>OZ241899.1:0-2825851 GCA_965203545.1 Tepidiformaceae bacterium | reverse complement strand
GGAGTTGCCGCCAGCCCAAGCTTGTCAGTTGTTTCCGGACGGCGTGGTCCCGGGCACGGTTACCTTCGATCTTTGTTCGCCACCACTCCGCCCTCGTGGAGGGCCACTTGAACAACGGGCAGTTGTGCCCGTGCCAGAAGCAGCCGTGTACAAAGACGACGGCCTTGCGCGACGGAAATGCAAGGTCAGGCTTTCCAGGCAGCGAGCTGGAATGCAGTCGAAAGCGGTACCCGCGAGCATGGAGACCCTTGCGGATGGTCATCTCTGGCTTGGTGTCGCGGCCGCGAATGCCAGACATCATCCGGCTACGGGTACGAGGATCTACAACATCCGGCACCATTGGGGCCTACCCTACGGAAACAGGCGCTGGAACAAGATAAGGAGCCATATGTCGAGCCACGGCCTCAGCAACGGGAACTACTACAGCGTTGCCGAATTGCTTGTACGCCTGCGTATCTGATACAGGAATCTTGAACTTGGACTGCCCCGGCTGGTCGAATCCCATAAGGCGGGAACACTCGCGAGGGGTCAGCCGGCGGGGGTTCTCGCCTGCGCGGCGCACCAGTATCTCGGAGCCGTCCTTGTAGTAGCGAGCAGAAAGGGTCCGGGCCACATCGCTTGGGCCAACCAAGCCATAGCCAAATCCATTACCCCGTGCCCGATGCTTCTCGGCATAGTCTTGCAAGTAGCACCAAAGGTGAGTCGACAGAGTGTAGTTTACGAGAACCTGCCCTCCGGCATCCGTGTAGTGACCATCCTTCCCCTCAGTGCCATTCTCGGGGTGCAGGATTGTCTCCAACCTAGGCCCATGCCGCGGATCGGGCAGTTCCAAGTTGTCGAGAGTGATGTCGGTGTCGTCACGGAAACCGACGATGAAAATACGTTCTCGGTGTTGCGGCACAAATCCCTTCGCGTCGATCACCCGCCACGAGAGCCTGTATCCCAAGTCCTCTTGCAGCGTCCCCTTGATGACCTCGAACGTGTTCCCACGGTCGTGGTTGACGAGGTTCTTAACGTTCTCCAAGAGGAACGCCCGAGGACGGTGATGGGCGATGATCCGGGCAGTATCGAAGAACAGGGTGCCCTGGGACTCGCAGCGGAAGCCGTGAGGCTGTCCGAGGGCGTTCTTCTTGCTCACTCCCGCAATCGAGAAGGGCTGGCAAGGGAATCCGGCGAGCAACAGGTCATGGGCAGGAATGTCAGCAGGGTCAACATCTTTGATGTCTCCTGCAATCTCGTGGTCCAAGCCGTTGTCGTAGTTCGCGGCGTAGGTCTTCTGCGCCCACTTATCGATTTCGCACGTGAAAACACATTCCCCACCGAGGGCATCGAAGCCGCGCCTCAGACCTCCGATTCCGGCGAAGAGGTCAATGAACCGGAAGGAGGCATCGCCCACGCGTTCACACCTGCACGCACGTTTGCCTCGCGCGTCTAGTGTGATTCTGACACAGATGTTCGCAAGTGGGTAGCCCGCTAGGCGCGCTCGGGTTCGCGGTAGTTGGGGGGTGGGTCGTGGCCGACCCAGGTCTTGCCGATGTTCTCGTAGTGGCGGTAGGAGATGAGGGCGTGCGTGGCGGACTGGTGGGCGTCGCGGAGCTTGCGTTCGAGGGGACTGTCCATGCGACTGCCGGTGGTCCCGGCGGTGTTGTTGAGGACGCCCACCATCTGGCGGGTGGACTGGGCGGCGTGGGCGCAGGCGAGCAGGGCGAGTCGGGCGGGTTCCCACTCGGGGGTGAGGCGACCTCCCTGTGAGGGGAGGGGGCCGAGGTGCTCCTCGAGGGCGTCCTGCGTGTCCATCACGAAGGTGCGGGCGGCCTGCAGGGTCGCTTCCGCTTCGCCCACGCGGTACTGGGCCTGCGGCTGGTCCTTGAGCATGGAGCCGGAGCCCCAGGGGGTCTTCACGTTCGCGAGCTCGATGAAGGAATCGATGGCGCCGCGGCCCACGCCGAGGGCGACGGCGGCCTTGTTGTAGACGGCGTGGGTGGGGTTGCGGTAGGTGGGGCTCTCCCAGATCTCGCTGGAGGCGAGGGCGACCTCGGGGAGGGTGTGCTCGGGGGGAACGTAGCAGTCGGTCATGCGGACATCGTGGCTGCCGGAGCCGCGCATGCCGGCCGTGTCCCAGGTGTCGACGACCTCGAACTCGCCGCGGGGGACCATGAAGGAGTTCACCGGGGTCTCGCCGGTGTCCTCGTCGTTCATCTGCGAGGCCATGACGAAGTTCCAGGTGGCGTTGTGGCTGCCGCTGGCGAAGGAGCCCTGGTAGTTGAGGCGCCAGCCGTCGCCGTCGCGGCGGGCCTTGCGTCCGGGGTTGGGGCCGTTGGGGGGTCCGAGGCCGGAGCAAACGAGGACGTACCAGTCGTCGCAGATCTCGTGGGCGAATGCGGGCTCCATGCGGCGGATGACGAGGGCGTTGATCTCGGAGTTGATGTGGACGCACCAGCCGACGGAGCCATCGATGGCGGAGGCGGCCTCGACGTTCTCGATCTGGGCGCGGGCGTTTACGTTCTCGCCGCCGAGCTCCTCGGGGAGGACGAAGCGGTAGAGACCCTGGTCGGCCATCTCCTTGGAGGCCCATTCGGGGAGGTGGCGGAGCTCCTGCGCCTCGTCGCCGGCCTGCAGGAGCATCTCCTTCATGCCGGCGATACGGTCGAGCATGGGCGTCTGCCTGATGACGTTCTGGCGCTCGATGATCTCGGGACGGACCATGCGGGACTCTCCTATGCGCGGGTGGGGGTGGCGTACTGCGGGGGCGGGTCCTCGCCGAGCCAGGTACGGCCGAGGTTGCCGTAGTGCCGCCAGCTGACACCGCCGTGCGCCGCCGCCTGATGGGCGTCGCGGAGCTTGCGCTCGAGCGGGTGGCTCATGCGGCTGGCGGTCGTGCCGGCGGTGTTGTGGATGACGTCGACCACGTGGCGGCAGGCCTGGGCGGCGTGGGTGGAGGCGAGGAGGCCGCGGCGGGCGAGGGGCCACTCGGGATACTCCTTGCCGCCGTCGAGGGGTCCGAGGTCGGCCTCGATCTCGTCCTGCGTCTCCATGAGGAAGGCACGGGCGGCGGCCCAGGTCGCCTCCATCTCGCCAAGACGGACGGGGGCCTCGGGGAGATCCTTGAGGAGGGACCCGGCGCCCCACGGGGTCTTGGTGACGGCGAGCGTGGTGAACTCGTCGAGGGCGCCGCGGGCGATGCCGAGGGCGACGGCGCCCTTGTTATAGGGCACCTGGTTGGGATTGCGGTAGGTGGGGTTCTCCCAGAGCTTCGTGGGGGCGAGGGCGGCCTGGGGGAGGACATGCTCGGGGGGCACGTAGCCGACGACGCGGACATCGTGGCTGCCGGAGCCGCGCAGGCCGGCCATGTCCCAGGTATCGACGATCTCGAACTCGCCCTTCGGAATCATGAAGGCGGCATCGACCGGCTTCTCGGTTGTAGGGTCGATGGTCTCGCCGGTGAGGACGAGGTTGTAGGTGGCGCTGTGGCAGCCGCTGGCGAAGGCGCCCTGGTAGGTCACGCGCCAGCCGTCGCCCTCGCGCTGGGCCTCGCGGCCGGGGAAGGGGCCGTTGGGGGTGCCGAGCCCGGAGCAGACGAGGTAGTTCCAGTCGTCGCAGATCTCGTGAGCGAACTCGCGGGTCATCTGGCGCAGGACGAGGGCGTTAATCTCGGAATTGATCTGGACGCACCAGCCGACGGAGCCGTCGATGGCGGAGGCAGCCTCGATGACCTCGATCTGCTCGCGGGCGAGCAGATCTTCGCCGCCGAGCTCAGCGGGCACGACCATGCGATAGATGCCAGCATCGACCATCTCCTGCACGGCCCAGGCAGGCATGTGGCGAAGTTCCTGAGCTTCGTCGCCGGCCTGCACGAGCGCTTCGCGCATGTTGGCGAGGCGGTCGAGGATGGGCGTGTCGTGAAGGGCTTCCTGGCGGTCGAGGATCTCTTGTCGGACCAAGGCTGGCCTCCGGTTCGGGAGTCGAAGCGGGATGATACCGGCTTTGGGGGGCGGGGAGCGCGGAGGGATGGATGTGCGACACTGCGGCCATGCCAACACCTGAGCCACGCGACATTGTGGCGAGCTACATCGAGCGGGTGTGGAACCTCGGCGACAGCTCGGCAGTGGTCGAGTACTGCGCCGACCCCTACGTCCGGCACGACGCGGGCCGGTCGCGCGTGATGAGCCACGAGGAGCAGCTCGAGCGCGTCACGGGCGAGCGACGAGCGGGAACGGCAGCGGACGGGCGCAGCCTGCACTTCGAGACGCTGCTGCTGGCAGGGGACGGGCGGGACGTGACGTGGGTCTGGAACATGACCGGCCCGACAGGGACAGAGCTGGCGGCGTCGGGGGTGGAGGCGGAGGTGGTCGGGGACGAGCTGCGCATCTGCGGGATCGAGGTGTTCCGCGTGGTGGACGGGCGCATCGCCGAGGTGTGGAACAGCCCGCCGATGGCCGGTCACTGGGGCTAGCGCCGCCGCCGCGGTCACGGTTGGCGGACGCCGCGGGCGCGGTGAGAATGGCGCGCCATGGGACGGGTCCTCGACGCGCTGAGCTGGCTCGTGACGGTGCGGCCGGTCGTGACGCTGGCGGTCGTCGCCGCCATCACGGTCGCGCTGGGGGCGGGCATCCCGCAGCGGGCGCCGCAGGCCGACAACGAGATATTCCTCTCGGACGACAGCGACGTCGCGGTAGCGCTCGCCAAGCTCGAGGAGCGATTCGGGGAGTCGGCGGAGACCACATCGGTGACGCTGCTCTTCCGCGGGCAAGCCCTCACACCAGACGGGCTGGCGCAGATCGACCGCGTGATCGAGCGGGTCACGTCGGACGACCGGGTGGCGGACGTGCTGGCGGCGGGAGACGCGGTGGCTTCCCCGACCGAGCCGCTGGCGGCGGTGCTGGGGGTGGAGGGGTTCGAAGGCGTTACGCAGGCGGAGGTCGACGCGGCGCTCGACCGCATCCGGGGGGAACGTGCACTGTCCGGACAGCGGGCAGCGCTCGATGGGCTGACGGGCGCCGACGCAGACGGCACGCCCGTCGCGATCGCCACCATCCGCCTGCGTGACCCGGGTGACATCGAGACGCTGGTCGAGGCGGAGCTGGCGATCCACGAGCTCACGGAAACGGTCGAGGGACCGCTGGCGGCGCGCAGCGTCTCGGAGGCGACCATCGACGAGGAGGGCGACCGGGCGACGGGCTCGACGATGCTGCGGCTGATGGGGGTCGCACTGCTGGTGATCGCGGCGCTCACGTTCCTGTTCATGCGCTCGCCGTCCGATCTGCTGCTGACGCTGGCGGGGCTGCTCGTGACGATCGTGTGGATCACGGGGGCGCAGGGCTGGCTGGGACCGAACGCGCTGGGATGGATCGGACCACCGAACATCCTGACGACGATGGTACCGATCATGTTGATCGGGCTGGCGGTCGATTACGCGATCCAGACGATCGCGCTGTATCGGGAGCGACGGGGCGCGGGAGAACCGGTGGGGCAGGCGGTGCGGCGGGGGCTGCGCACGGTCACGATCCCGCTCGCGCTGGCGGCGGGGACGACTGTCGTCAGCTTCCTGACCAATCTCGTGTCGCCGATCCCGGCGAACGGCGACTTCGGCATCACGGCGGGGCTGGGGGTGGCGCTGGGATTGATCGTGATGCTGACGCTGGTGCCGGCGGGGCGGGCGTTAATCGACCGGCGGCGGGAAGCGAAGGGGAGCCTGCCGCCGGCGCGTCCGATCGCGAACGCGTTGCCGGGCGTGGGCAGGGCGGTGGAGGGGCTGGGACGGGAGCTGGCACGGCGGCCGGCGCCCTACCTCGGGTTGGTGGCGGTGGTGACCGTGCTGCTCGGGCTCGCGGCCACCCGCATCGACTCGACCTTCGACACGCGGGACTTCCTGCCTTCGGGCGGCGATGCGATGACGGACCTGGAGACGCTCGACGCAGCCTTCGGCGGCTCGACGGAAGCGGTGAACGTGCTGATCGAGGCCGAGGTGACGGAGGCGCGCACGATCCTGAACCTGCTGGACTTCACGGACGCATTCCAGGACGACCTGCGCCGGCCGGTGGGAGTGACCGGGGGCGTCCAGGGCTCGGTGGGGCTGCTCGTCCTCGACTGGATCACGGATAGCGGCGCGCCCGGGGATAAGTACGACCCGGATCTGGCAACGCTCTTCGAGGAGGGGTCCGCGGGGGTGCGGGTCGACCCGGTGGTGGCGCAGGCGTTCCTCGACCGGCTGGCGGAGCTCGATCCCGACGCGGTCGCCCGGGTGCTGGTGAACAACCCCGACGGTGCGGACTCGCTCCTGATCCAGTTCCGGGCGCTGGCGGGCGACCAGAAGCGGACGGCGGCCATGCTGGAGGACATCAACGGCCTCTGGTTCGGGGGAGAGGACGAATTCACCGCGACCTCCGGAAGCATCATCAGCCTCGAGATCGTGGACGTGATCACGGAGAGCCAGACGGAAGCGATCGTGACGACGATCGGGGCGGCACTCGTCATCCTGACGATCTTTTTCTGGGTGACGCAGGGGCAGCCGGCGCTGGGGTTCATCGCCGTCGGACCGATCGTGCTGGTGCTGGTCTGGGTGCTGGGCACGATGGCGCTGCTGGGCATCCCCTACAACGTCGTTACGGCGCTGATCACGGCGCTCTCGATCGGGATCGGCGTGGACTACACGATCCACGTCATCCACCGCTACAAGGAGGAGTTCGCGCACCTGCGCGACCCCGAGGCGGCAGCGAGCCGGACGCTCGCGACGACCGGGTCGGCGCTGATCGGGTCGGCGCTGACGACGGCGCTGGGGTTCGGGGTGCTGGTGTTCTCCCCCTTGACGCCGTTCCAGCAGTTCGGCGTTGTCACGGCGATCACGATCGCGTATGCGCTGGTGGCGGCGGTGCTGGTTGTGCCGCCGGCGATGATCGTGTGGGGGGCGTACCAGAACCTGCGGCTGCGACATGCAGTCGAACGGGCACGGACGGAGCTGGGCGAGGAGCCGTAGGCGGGCCCACCGACCAGAGTTGCCGCACCCTTCGGGCATCGTGAGAATGGCGCCCGATGGGGATGGTTCTGGATCTGGTCAGCCGCGCGGTGACGGCCCGACCGTGGATCACGCTCGCCGTCCTCGCCATCGTTACGGTTGTGCTGGTGGCGGGGATCGGGCAGCGGGCGCCACAGGCGGAGAACGAGGCATTCCTGCCCCAGGACAGCGATGTCGCCCGCGCGATGGAGCAGATCGACCAACTCTTCGGCGACTCCGCCGACGTGAACCTGGTCACCCTCGTCTTTCGCGGGGAGACGCTGACGCCCGACGCACTGGCGCAGATGCACGGCCTCCTGGGGCGCATCGCGGTCGACCCACAGGTGGGCAACCTGCTGCCGCCCACCAACCCGATTCTCGCGCCCACGCAGGTGCTGGCATTCCTGCTGGAAACGGACGACTTCGCCTCGGTCTCGCAGGCGCAGATTGACGCCACGGTCGAGTACCTCCGCACGACGCCCGAAGCGGCGCAACTGTACGCGACGCTCGATGCGCTGACCGGAACCGATGCGGACGGGGCGCCCGTCGGGGTAGCGATGGTGCGGGTGCTAGAGACCGACGACGACGCGAGCGACGATGCACAGCTCCGCATCGACGAGCTGACGGAGGAGGACGAGGGACCGCTGCGCGTGCGGAGCCTGTCGGTGCCGGTGATCGAGGAGGAGGTTCGGGAGGCGACCGGCTCGCGCATGCTGCCCGTGATGGGCATCGCCCTCCTGGTCGTGGCGCTGCTCACGCTTCTCTTCATGCGCACCCTCTCGGACCTGCTGCTGACGGTGGCAGGGTTGATCCTGGCGGTGCTCTGGACGGTGGGGGCGGAGGGTTGGCTGGGGCCGGACGGATTCGGGGCGATCGGGCCGCCGAACGCGCTCACCTCGATGGTGCCCCTCATCCTCATTAGCCTCACGGTGGATTACTCGATCCAGGCGGTCTCGCACTACCGCGAGCAGCGCATTGCGGGTGAACCCGTGGCGAGCGCCGTCCAGGTGGGCCTGCGGAACGTGGTGATTCCCCTGACGCTCGCCGCGGCCACGACGATCGTGAGCTTCCTGACGAACCTCATCTCCCCCATCGGGGCGATCGGGGACTTCGGGGTGGTGGCGGGAATGGGGGTGGGCCTGAGCCTGATCGTGATGCTCACGCTCATCCCCGCGGTGCGGACGAGCATCGACCGGCGGCGGGAGGCACGGGGGACGCTGCCCCCGGTTCGTCCGATCGCCAACGCACTTCCCGGCGTCGAGCGGCTGGCGGAGCGGCTGGGAGCCTCGATCTCCCGCCGGCCGGCGCCCTATATCGCCTTCGTGGCGCTGGCGTCGATCGGGTTCGGGTTCGCGACGACGGATCTCACGACGAACTTCAGCGTGCGCGACATCCTCCCCCGGGACGGCCACGCGCTGGAGGATCTGAATACGCTGGACGAGGCCGTGGGCGGCTCCACGGAGGTCGTGAGCGTCCTGGTGCAGGCCGAAATCACCGACACGCGCACAATCCAGAACCTCTTCGACTTCACGGAGGCGTTCAAGGATGAACGAACCCGCCCGCGAGCGGCGGAGGGGCGCGTGGAGGCGTCGCTCGCGGTTCTCACGGACGACTGGATCACAAACGACGGGGAGGGCGACCTCCGCTACGACCCGGAGCTCGAGCGGCTCTTCAACGAGGCGACGGCGGGACTGCACCTCGACCCGGCGCTCATCCAGCGCTTCCTCGACGCCCTGGGCGAACGCGATCCTGTGGGACTGCGGCACGTGCTGGTGGACAACCCGGATGGGAACGATACCGCGCTGATCCAGTTCCGGGCCTACTCGGGCGATCCGCATGAGACGAAGGGGATGCACGACGACATCCGCGCGCTCTGGTTCGGCGGCGACGACGACATCACGGCCACCTCGCAGGACATCATCACGCTCGCGGTGGCTGATGAGATCAGGGACCGGCAGACGGAGGCGATCGCGACGACGATCGCGGCGGCGCTGGGGATCCTGATCATCTTCTTCTGGGTGACGCTACGGCAGCCGGCGCTGGCGTTCATCGCGGTCGCGCCCATCGTGCTGGTGCTGATCTGGGTGCTGGGCACGATGG
The DNA here is from genome assembly GCA_965203545.1 of Tepidiformaceae bacterium. Taxonomy (GTDB): domain Bacteria; phylum Chloroflexota; class Dehalococcoidia; order Tepidiformales; family Tepidiformaceae; genus UBA2991. The sequence goes on along the minus strand of OZ241899.1, from coordinate 2,816,760 downwards.
CGCTGCTGGGCATCCCCTACACGATCGTCACCTCGATCATCACGGCGCTCTCGATAGGCATCGGGGTGGATTACACCATCCACGTCATCCACCGCTACCGCGAGGAGTTCTCGAAGCTGCGCAACCCGGAGAAGGCCGCCATCAGGACGCTGGCGACGACGGGCTCGGCGCTGCTGGGCTCGGCACTCACAACGGCGCTCGGGTTCGCCGTGCTGACGTTCTCGCCGCTGACCTCCTTCGCGGAGTTCGGCATCACGGCGGCGATCACGATCGCCTACGCGCTGATCGTCTCCATCCTCGTGGTACCACCGGCGATGACCGTCTGGGGCGCCTACCAGAACATGCGCCTGCGCTCGATGGTGGAGCGGCTGTGGGACGACCTGGACGTCGCCATCGAGGACACGCACCGGCGCTTCGAGGATGACGAGGAGCCCTCGGAGGCCTCTCCGGAGCGGTAGGATGGCGGCGACGGGGCGCGGCGAGCGCTGACCGCCGCGAGGTTCCCGCGGAGGTTCTGCCGTGCTCGAGACGAAGAAGTCGTTCTGCCGGTTCTGCCACGCGTACTGCGCGATCGAGGTCGACATCGAGGACAACCGCGCGGTAGCGGTGCGGGGCGATGCCTCGGACCCGATTTACGGCGGCTACACCTGCATCAAGGGCCGCCACCTGGACGACCAGCACAATCACCCCGACCGCATCCGCTCGACACAGCGGCGGCGGCCGGACGGAACCTTCGAGGCCATCAGCAGCGAGCAGGCGCTGGACGAGATCGCAGCGAAGCTGACCGCGATCATCGAGGAGCGGGGGCCGCGGGCGGTGGCGCTCTGGGGCGGAGCGGGCGGCGCGCTCATGTCGCTCAGCATCAGCGGCGACTGGCTGCGGGCGATCGGGTCGCCGTCGTTCTACAGCGGGGCGACGATTGACCAGGAAGCGAAGCCGGTCGCGCAGTCGATGCACGGCAAGTGGGACGCGGGCGCTCACCCGTTCGAGGACGCCGACACGTGGATGCTGATCGGGGCGAACCCGGTGATCTCGATGTGGGGCGGGATTCCCCACCAGAACCCGTGGAAGCGAATCAACGACGCGCGCAAGAACGGCCTCAAGCTGATCGTGATCGACCCGCGAAAGACCGAGTGCGCGAGGCGGTCGGACATCCACCTGCAGGTGAAGCCGGGCGAGGACGCGACCCTGCTCGCGGGGATCATCCGGACGATCATCGAGGAGGGGCTGTACGACGCGGACTTCGTGCAGGCGAACGTGAAGGGGTTCGAGGAGCTGCGCGAGACCGTCAACGACTTCACGCCCGACTACGTGGAGGAGCGCACGAACGTCCCGGCGGCGCTCATGCAGGAGGCAGCGCGCACCTTCGCGGCGGGGCAGCGGGGACGCGTGACCTCGGGCACGGGACTCGACATGCAGCCGCGGGGCACGCTGCACGAGTACCTCGTGCTGGCCCTGAACACGGTCACGGGCCGCTGGCTGCGCGAGGGTGAGGAGGTTCCGAACCCCTACGTCCTGCTCCCGGGTCGCACCTGGCGCGCGCAGACAGAGGAGTTGGAGCCGCTCTTGCCGAAGGACTCGGCGCTTGAGAGCCGCTTCCGCGGGCTGAAGCACAACGACGGGCAGTTCCCGGCAAACGTGCTCGCGGACGAGATCCTGACGCCGGGACCGGAGCAGGTACGGGCGCTGTTCGTGATGGCAGGCGACCCGGCGGTGAGCATCCCCAACCATGACCGCGTGGTGGAGGCGTTCAAGAACCTGGAGCTGCTGGTCACGATCGACTGGCGGATGTCGGCGACGGCGAAGCTCTCGCACTACGTGATCGCGTGCAAGCTCTCGCTGGAGCGTCCGGACGTGACAATGCTGCCGGAGGCGGTGGCGGAGACGTACGGGCACGGCGGGTACACGGTTCCCTACGCGCACTACACCCCGGCGCTGATCGAGCCGGACTTCGACGTAATCCAGGAGTGGGAGCTGTTCTGGGGGCTGGCGCACCGAATGCGAACGCCGATGACCTTCCGCGGGAAGCCGCTCGACATCGACAACAAGCTCACCTCGGACGAGATGTTCGACGTGATGATGGAGGGCTCGCGCATCCCCTTCGACGAGGTGAAAGGCACGCCGGGCGGCCGCCTCTATCCAGACGCGAGCATCCGCGTGGAATCGCGGGAGCCGGGGAAGGATGCACGCCTGAACGTGGGGTTCGGGCGGATGATGGACGACCTGCGCGAGGTGCGCGACGAGCCGCTCACGGGCGGGGCGGCGCTGGAGCCGGGGGAGGAGTACTCGCACCGGCTGATCACGCGGCGGATGCGGCAGGTCTTCAACGGCATGGGGCAGCAGATTCCGGAGCTGATGGAGAAGTACAGCTACAACCCGGCCTTCCTCTCGCCCTTCGACCTGCGGGCACTGGGGCTGGAGGCGGGGGACATCGTCGAGATCGCGTCGAAGCACGGGGCGATCCGCGGGGTGGTCGAGTCCGACGACACTGTGCCGTCGGGCGTGATCTCGATGGCGCACTCGTGGGGTGACAGCGTCGAGCGGGAGGAAAACACCTTCCGCACCTGGGGCAGCAACACCAACAAGCTCGTCAGCTTCGACGAGGACTTCGATCCGATCTACGGGATGCCGCGCATGACCTCCCTGCCGGTGAACATCCGGAAGCTGGAGGGGGTGGAAGCGGGGTAGCGGCAGGCGCTACAGGTCGGCGACCTCGATCGTGCGGCCGGCCTCGGAGGCGGCGTAGATGCCGTGGACGGCCTCCATCGTGTTGAGGTTGTCGTGGCCGCTGCTGATGGGCTCCTTGCCCTCGCGGATGCAGCGGGCGAAGTGGACGATCTCGTTCGTGAAGGGGTTGTCGCCGACGAGACCCTCCAAGTCCGGTCCGACCTCGCTGAAGGCGTGGATGCCGTTGTGGCCGGGCTGCGATTCCCGCGACTCGGTGGCGAGGTGGGCGGGGGCGTGGTGCTGGTCGACCACGTTCCCGTCGAGATCGGGGACGGTGTAGATGGTGCCCTTCGTGCCGATGATGAGGGACTGGTACATCCACGGCGTGCGGGCGCTGTAGCTCGAGAGGAGCGTGCCCATGGCGCCAGTGTCGAACTCGAAAGTGGCGACGGCGCGGTCCTCGGCGCCGTTCTTCATGAGGGGGTGGTCGCCCCAGGTCTTCGCCGTGATGCGGACGACGTTGCCGACGAAGTAGCGCAGCAGGTCGACCTGGTGGGTGCTGACCATCATCACGCTGCCGCCGCCATTCTTCTTGCCGTCGAAGCCCCACCAGTCGCCGCGGTTCATGCTGGTCATGCTGCCGGGGAGGGCGGCTCCGAACCAGCTGTCGGCGCGGCAGGCCCAGATGTCGCCAAGCTCACCGGCTTCGATGATGCGCTTCACGTTCTGGTAGTGGGGGAGATAGCGCAGCATCTGCGCGACCATGAAGGTGACGCCGGCATCGTCGCAGGCGTTGACGATGTCGCGCGCCTCCTGGACGGAGCAGGCCATCGGTTTCTCGAGGAGCACGTGCTTGCCGGCGTTCGCCGCCTCGATGGCGTTACTGGCGTGCGCCTCGTGGATGGTGGCGATGTCGACGGCCTCGATGTCGTCGCGGGCGAGCAGGTCGGCGGTGTTGGTATAGACGGAGTCGGGGTCGACCCCGGCATCGGCGGCGTAGGCCTGCGCGGCCTCCTCGCGGATGTCGCAAACGGCGACGAGCTCGACCTCGTCGCGGTGCTCGAGGAAGGCGGGCATGTGGGCACGGGAGATGCCGCCGCTTCCGATGAGGCCGACTCGCAGGGGGGGCATGGGGGCTCCTGGGGGTGGGTGTCGTGGAGCCCCGACTATACGGGGTCGTTGCGTGGCGGTTGGTGGCTAACCCTCGCCCATGGCCTCCATGGCCTGCGCCATTTCCTCGGCGCTGACCTCGGCAATGTGGGTGGCGATGGACCAGTGGTTGCCGGCGGGATCGAGGACACGGGCGATGCGGTCGCCGTAGAACTGGTCCTCGGGCTCGGCAACGGCAGTGGCACCCGCGCTCACCGCCTGGGCATAGACGGCATCGACATCCTCGACATACAGGTGGATCTGGGCCGCGAGGGGCGGAAAGTCGGGGGAGCTGGCGGAGCCGAGCATGACGGCGGCGCCGCCGATCTCGACCTCGGCATGCGCGATCGAGCCATCAGGCATGGGGAGCCTCATGCGCTCGACAGCGCCGAAGCCATTGGCCAGGAAATCGAGGAGGCCGGGGGCGTCCTCGGCAACGAGGTAGGGGGTGATGGCGGTGTAGCCGTCGGGGACGGGCTTGACGTCGGACATGGGTGCTCCTTGTGGCAGTTGGCCCGTTGGCTGTTGGGGAACCAAGGGATTGCGAGCCGCAAGTATACGACCGGCCGGACGCGCCGGAAACCGCTGGAGCCCGATCAGGCGTCGTCCGCCGCCTTCAGGCGGCTCCTGACCTCTTCCTCGGTGATGTCCTCGACGGGGCTGGAGAGCGACCAGATGTTGCCGGAAGGATCGGTGATGCAAGCGCCACGGTCGCCGTAGATCTGGTCCGCGGGCTCCTGTACGGAGGTGGCGCCGGCGCCGATGGCCCTGGCGTAGGTGCTGTCGACATCCTCGACGTAGAGGTTGATGTGAGCGCTGGTGAGCTTGAACTGAGGGGGCGTGACGGAGCAAAGCATGATCGCGTCGCCGCCGATTAGGACCTCAGCGTGGCGAATGCCGCCATCGGGTCCGGGGATGCGCATGCGCTCCACCGCGCCGAAGGAGTTTGCAAGGAAGTCGATGAGGGCAGCGGCGTCCTCAGCGACGAGGTAGGGAGTGACGGCCGTGTATCCGTCGGGGATGTACCCGGTGTCGGACATGCGCGCCCCTGTGGGTGTCGATTCGCCGGATTCGGTAGTATCCCCTGCGCGAAAACTCACGCGGGAGAGTACGGCATGGTACGCCAAGAGATCATTGACAAGAGTACGGAGCTTCAGAAGACGCCGATGTCGGAGCGCATCGCGAACATCAAGGAGGAACTCGCGGCGGGCGGAGACGAGGCGCAGCAACTTCGGCGCCTGCCCGACTGGGTGTCGAAATTGATGGCCGACACGGGGCTCTACCGGCACACGCTGCCGAAGGAGCTCGGCGGCGAGGACATGACCGCGCGGGGTCAGATCGAGGCGATCGAGGACACCTGCGCGATCGACGGCTCGATCGGCTGGTGCGTGCAGATCAACTCGGAGATCAACGCGCTCGTACTGCGGCAGATGGAGCCGGACTTCGCGCACGAGATCTGCGACGACTGGTACTACCTCGTGTGCTCGGGCCTGGGGACGCCGAACGGCGAGTTCCCGGGGCGGACGGCGAAGCGCGAAGGCGAGGGCTGGCGCACGACCTACCAGGGCGCGTTTGCGAGCGGTTGCTTCAACGCCACCTGGAACCTGGTCCTGAATCCCGCCGCCGAGGTGGTAGACGAGGACACAGGGGAGATGGCGGACGCATCGTTCATGGTGCCGAGGGGCGAATTCGTGCCGGTCGACACGTGGAACATGGCGGGACTGCGTGGTTCAGGCAGCCACGACGTGCGGATCGTCAACGAATACGTGCCGCCGAAGCACATGCTGCCGCAGAACGCGCTCGACTCGACCGAGCACTGGGAGAACCCGACCTACCGCAATCCCTCGCAGGTTCCCTACAACAAGGCGGCCGTGGCGCTCGGGATCGCGCGGGGCGCGATCGACGAGCTGGTCGATCTGGCGATGGTGAAGACCCCGTGGATGTCGGGCTCGACGCTGAAGGACCAGCCCGAGGCGTACATCGGGATAGCCGAGTGCGAGGCGACGCTGCGGGCGGCGCGGGCGTTCGTGATGGAGTCGCAGGAGGAGATCGAGGCGAACCTCGGGCCGCTTGACGGGGGCCGTTCCGTGCCGGAGTGGCCGCTCCTGCGGCTGGGACTGCTCGCATCGACCCATGCGGCGCAGGCCTCGCGGCTGGTCGTCGACCGGATTCACAATCTGGGGGGCACGACAGCGGCGCGCATGGAGCATCCGCTCGAGCGCAAACTGCGCGACGCCCACCAGGCGGCGGCGCACGGCGGCGTGAGCTGGCGCCACTACGGCGTCATGGGCAAGTCGTGGCTCGGCGACGAGATTCCGGCGCAATACGCCGAGGTGAGGCGGGGGTAGCGCACCCCACAGCCACCGAGAACGGAGCGCTCCACCTTTGGGTGGGGCGCTTCTTCATGGCCGATGGCGGTCCCGAGGAGCAGAACGAGACAGCGCTGGCCATAACGCCGCGGGCCTTTATGAAGGGATCGTCAAGGAACGCGCGCGAGGGGTTTACAGGCGAAATTGCGCGCGGGTAACCTCGTTTGCGTTGGAGGCGGGGTGAGCGGAGACCGGACGGAGCCCCTTCGGGGGAGACGGACGGGAAGGTGGGCCAAGGGCAACCGAGGCGCGCCGGCTCCGGGAAACTACCTCCAGCGGAAAGCGCTCCACTCTCGGGTGGAGCGCTTTTTCGTGTGCGGCTGTTGGTGATCGGTGGTCGGTCCCCACGCTACCCCGGCGGCGGTTAGCGCGGGATGACCGGGAGGGTGATGCAGGAAGGGCGGTTGACGTCGTGGAAGACGGTTTGCTGGGCCGGAACCAGCTCCGTCTCGGTGTGGATGGGGCGGCCGGTGTTGGGATTTCGGTCGAAGTGGGGGAAGTTCGAGGAGCTGATGTCGACGCGGATGCGGTGGCCGGGCTTGAAGACGTGGCTCGTGGCCCAGAGGTCGATCGTGAACTCGTAGGACTGGCCGGGGGTCATCATCTCCTGCTCGAGCAGGGAGTTGCGGTAGCGGGCGCGGATGATGCCGTCCTGGAGGTTCTGGACGTAGCCGTCGGGACGCACGTCGCAGAGCTTGGCGGTGAAGTCGGTGTCGATGGCGCTGCTCGTCGCCCAGAGGGTGACGGAGATGGGTCCGGTGACCTCCAGCTCCTCGGCGAGGGGCTCGCTGGTGTAGCAGAGCACGTCGCCGCGCTGCTCGGCGGGGGTCTGGTCGAAGACGCCGGGGGGCGTGATGAGGTTGTTCCCGCCGAGGGTGGGGACGGGGTCGTCGGGGTCGTAGACGAACGTGTCGGGGCGCTCGTTGCCGGGGGCGTCAGGGCTGAGGGCGCCATCACCACTGAGACTGTTGGCGCCACCTTCGCTGTGCAGGTACCAGGGCGTGTAGACGGTGCGGGCGAGGGGCCACTCGTTCTCCTCGCGCCAGACGTTGTCGCCCATGACGAAGATGCGCACGGACGGGTCGTCCATGATCCCGGTGTCCTCTCCCTTGAGCCAGTGGTCGAACCAGCGGAGCTGCTCCTCCTTGAGCTCGATGGCGGCGTTCGGGCCGAAATCGAGGTCGCCGCAGCCGCCGGTGGTGGGGACGGTGTAGCCGATGTGTCCCCAGGGGCCCATCAGCAGCTTCTGGTTGGGGCGGGCGTGCTCGCCGCCGCGGGCGGTGATGCCGCTGTACCCCTCGAGGGCGCCTTCCTCAAAGATGTCGTACCAGGAACCGACGTGGTACATCGGCTGGTTGACCTCGTGGAAGCGGCGGCGAAGGTTGATGTTCCACCAGTGGGGGCCGTCGTCTGGGTTGGCGAGGTAGTCGGCGAAGTAGGGCGCGATCGTCGATAGGCGGTCGGCCCAGGCGGTCATGGGCATCTCGCGGGCGGAGTGGTCGAGGAGGGGGCGGAAGCCATCGGCCTGGGCGAGCTCCGACTCGAGCTCGGGGAGGTCGGGGTCGAGGCCGAGGCGGCGGGCGGTGTCGCGTGCCTTGGAGGTGGCGTAGGCGGCCATCCAGCCGTGCTCGAAGGCCCCGCCGCTGTGGTAGATCCAGCTCTGCTTGAAGTCGGTGGAGCCGGAGACGGGCATCTGCGCCTTCAGCGAGGGCGGTGACTCGGCCGCGACCATGTACTGGACGGCGGCGAGATAGGACTGGCCGTAGGTGCCCACGGAGCCAGTCGACCAGGGCTGGGCGGCAGCCCACTCGATGGTGTCGTAGCCGTCGAGGGCCTCGTTCACGTGGGGCTCGTACACGTCGCCCTCGGAGCCGAAGCGGGCGCGGGTGTCCTGGGTTACGACGGCATAGCCGTGGGCGGTCCAGTAGTCGGCCATGACAAGGGGGCCGAGGGCGGTGCGCCCATAGGGGGTGCGGGAGACGAGCGTGGGGAACCTGCCGGGGCCGGAGGGGCGATAGACGTCGGCCTGGAGGCTGACACCGTCGCGCATCGGGATCATCACGTTCTCGTCGACGGTGACGCCTTCGATTCGGTCGGCCATGGGGCACCTCTATGCGGACTTGGGGCTTGGTGGCGGCATGGTCAGCGGCGCTCTCGCCCTTGTCAACGCATAGCCCCCAGCGGCGGGGCGAGGAGGCTAGCTGCCGGCGGCGGCGATGCGATCGAGGATGGGGAGGACGTAGGTAGCGAAGCCCTCGGGATCCTCCGACATGGGGAAGTGGCCGAGGCCCTCCATGATCTGGAGTTCAGCGCCGTCGATCGCGGCTGCAGCCTCCAGGGACACGGGAATCGTGAACCCGTCGTACTCCCCGGTGAGCATGTAGACGGGACACCTGGACGTGTCGATCTTGTCGGCCTCGCCGCGGAGGTCGTGGTCGTAGCTGAAGTAGTTGAGGTCGCCGGTGAAGACGCCGGGAGCGCCCTGCGCGTAGTGCAATCGGGTCTCCTGGCGGAAGGTCTCGGGGGCCTGGGGGGCCATGACCCACATCATGAGCTCGGCGTGGTGGGCGGGGTCGGGGGTGGCCAAAACGTGCTGGAAGACGGCGTTGTCGACGATGGTATCGGTGTCGATCTTGAGGCCGCCCTCGCAGGCGATTACGGCCCGGTAGGCGTCCGGGTGGTAGCGGGCGAGGTCGAGCGCGAGCATGCCGCCGACGGAAGCGCCGATGAAGACCGGACGGTCGAGGCCGAAGGCGGAGCCCAGTGCGTTGGGGACGGCCATGGCGAAGTCGCGAGTGAGCACGTAGGGCTCGGCCCACCAGGCGCGATTGGCGGGCGGGAGGGACTTCCCGTGGTAGGGGAGGTCGTAGGCGATGACACGGAAGCGGCTGGTGATGCGCTCGTCCTCAAGGAAGTGCCGCCACTGCCGGGCGTCCGCACCCGCGGTGTGCTGGCAGAGCAGGGGGATCCCTGATCCGGCCTCCTCGTAGTAGAGGCGATAGTCGAGACCGTCGATATCAAGGTGGATGTAGCGCCCGACGGCTGCGTCGTGCTGTCCATGCCGGCTCGGTGCGGCTGCCGCCTGGGGCGTCGGGTCGGTGCCGTTGCGGGCGTGACGCAGGAGCTCGCAGAACCGCCTCATGGCGGCGTGGCGCTTGCGGTCAAAGGGTCCTGCCTCAAACGAGAAGCCCACGAGGATGGCGCCGAAGGGATCGGTGAAGAAGGGAGGTGGTGGCGAGGTCAGCAGCTGGCCCCAGGTCGCATCGTCGGCCGACCAAACGATGTTGTCGGCATCGGGCTCGGGGGCAGCGTCCTCCTCAGACAGGGCAGGGAGACCATCAGTGATGCGGACCACGGTCGCGTGGCCGTCGACCACCAGGGACAGGGATCCCACCCACTCAGCGGCGTGGATGCGGAACTCGGCGTCAGCTTCAGCGAGCCGCACCGCCTCGGCGATGGTTGAGGACTCCATGGTTTCTCTCCGGGGATGTGAGCTGCGGGCCGGATTATAGGCGCGTGCGGGAGTCGCTCGGACGCCGCTGGGGCGCGTAAACCGGGCAGGCGTCGTGGCGAGGCAGGGCGCGGGGCCCGCGGGTTTGGGAATGCCGGTATCCTTGCGCGCCGTGAGCACGGTTTACGACTACATCGTGGTGGGAGCAGGGTCGTCGGGGGCAGCGCTGGCGGCGCGGCTGAGCGAGGACGCGGACCGCTCGGTGCTGCTGCTGGAGGCGGGACCGGACTACGCGACGACCGACGCGACACCCCATGACCTGCGCTACGCGCACCGCGTGTCGGTGGTCGATCACGACTGGGGCTTCACGGCGAACGCGACGCCGGACCGCGAGGTCTACTACCCGCGCGGGCGGGTGATGGGCGGCTCATCGGCAGTGAACGGCACGCTCGCGATCCGGGGCACGCCGGAGGACTTCGACGAGTGGGCGGCGCTTGGGAACGAGGGCTGGTCGTGGGAAGACTGCCTGCCCTTCTTCCGGAAGCTCGAGAACGACCTGGACGCATCCGGAGACTTCCACGGGAAAAGCGGGCCGCTGCCGATCGTGCGCTGGCGCCCGGACGAGATGCGGCGGCCGGGACGGGCGTTCATCGAGGTCTGCCAGGAATTCGGCTTTCCCTACGCGGAGGACTTCAACGACCCAGAGGCGACGGGCATCAGCCCGATGGCGCAGAACCGCAACATCGACACGCGCATCTCGACGGCGATGGCGTACCTGGAGCCGATCCGGAACCGGCTGAACCTGACGATCCGGGGCGGCTGCCTCGTGAACCGCGTCCTGATCGAAGACGGGCGGGCGACGGGGGTAGAGGTCGACGCGGACGGTGAGATGCAGACGGTTCGCGGGCAGAACGTGGTTCTGTCGGCGGGGGCGATCATGTCGCCGCCGATCCTGGTGCGGTCGGGAATCGGGGCGCGGGAGGACGTGGAGGCGGTGGGGGCGACGCTGGTGCGGGAGCTGCCGGGCGTGGGTCGCAACCTGATTGACCACCCGCTGTGCTCGGTGGTGTGGCGGTCGAAGCCGGGGGTCTCGGTCATGCCCGACCCACCCGTGCAGGCGATGCTGCGCTACACGGCGAGCGGCGGCGAGACGAACGACATGCAGGTCTACATGGTCAACCACTTCCCGGGCCGGGAAGGGAACTTCGCCCTGCTGGTGATCCTGCAGCGGCCGAAGTCGCGCGGAAGGCTCCACTTCGAAAGCGCCGACTACCGCGCCCAGCCGCGCATCGAGCTGAACTTCTTCTCGGACCCCGACGACGACGATGTCCGCCGGCTGCGGGAGGGTCTGCAGCTCTCGCAGCGGATGGGGGAGCACCCGACCATCGCGCAGTACGCGGAGGCGCTGCGGACGCCATCGGCGGAGGTGCTGGCGGACAACGATGCGCTCGACGCGTACGTGCGGGCGAACGGGTCGCACAACTTCCACCCGGTGGGCACGGCGAAGATGGGTCCGGCGAGCGATCCGGGGGCGGTGGTCGACGCGCAGTGCCGCGTGCACGGGGTCGAGGGGCTGCGGGTGGTGGACGCGTCGGTCATGCCGGAGATCGTGCGGGCGAACACGAACCTGACGTGCATCATGATCGGGGAGCGGGTGGCGGAGATGGTGCGCAGCGAACGCGCCTAGGCTCGCTCGCTGCGGGCCATTGCCCCTTGGCTGTTGGCTGTTGGTCCGCCTCGCCCCGACCCCACTCGACAGGAGGTCATCGTGGCGATTCTGGGAATCACGAACCGGACAGAGAACTGGAAGACGGCGCGGTACTTCGGGCCGCTGTTCGGAGCGAACAGCGTGAGGCTTGGGAGACGGTTGCTTTCCGACGAGGAAGAGCGCAGCAGACTCCAGCCAGGGGATGTGCGTCTCGAACTCTTCTGGTACGGGATGCGGGACTATTTCGACCTCCGAGGAATCCGCGGCAAGGAGCGCGCAACTGAGCGGGGACCGCTTGCCCGTGCCTACCGCAGGCTATTCCCTCGCCTGCGAAAGGAAGTCGGGGAGTTCGAGGGCTACGGCGAGTCAGCGAAGCTCAAGTTCCAAGCGTTGACAGACGCGAATTACAGCGCGGCCCAAGAGGCGAAGCTGGCGAGCAACCTTCTCAGTACAGAACTGGACATCATTCTGGAGTCCCCGAGGCACCTGTTCATCGGTGAGGCCAAGCACCACTCCACGTTCGGGGCGAACGGCCGGGACGTACTGACCCACCAACTTATTCGCCAGTATGTGATGGCCAAGATCCTCGTGGAGCACTACGGGCCCAAGCGGACAGTTATCCCGTTCGTCGTTGGCGACGACCGTGCGTACCTTGAGAAGACCCTTCAAGTTCAGTTCATGTGCGAGCAAGGGTGGATGCGGGAGGAGAACGTCCTGGAGTGGAGCGACATCGAGGCGCTCTGGTAGCGCCCCGAGCGGCTCGACGCTGGAGTACCATTCGGTGCGGAGCCCCCAATGGCTAACAGCCAACAGCTAACAGCCGACCCCAGCCTGATTGAGCCGGGCGAGTTCGTCACGGACGAGTTCCGGATCGACCCGTTCCCGATCTACAAGCGGCTGCGGGAGTACGAGCCGGCCTACCAGGACAAGTTCCAGAACCGCTGGATCATCTCGCGCTACGAGGACATCTGGGCGATCTACAAGGACAACGCGCGCTTCACGCGGGCCACCTACGACCCGCACGGGAAGCACAAGTTCGGGTCGGATTCGACGATGGGTTTCACGCTGAACGACCTGGGGGAGGGGCAGGACTACATCTGGCTGCGGGGCATCGTAGCGGGGGAGTTCGTGGGGAAGCGGCTGGAGAAGCGGGTGCCCCTGATCGAGCGGATCGCGACGAAGATCATCGACGACTTCATGGAGAAGGCGCGGGCGGAGCAGAAGGCGGGGGAGGCGTCGCGGGGGATGGTGGACCTGGTGTCGCAGTTCAGCGAGCGCTTCCCGATCCGGGTGATCGCGGGGATGCTGGGGCTGCCCGAGGAGGACAACGACTACTTCGAGGCGGTGTACGACCGGCTGTTCGCCGGGAACGGGTACGGTCGGGCGCACTTCCGGCGGGGAGTGGCGGCACGGGACGAGCTGTTCGCCTACCTCGACCCGATGTTCGATGAGCGCATCGCGGAGCCTCGCGACGACCTGCTCTCGGTGTTCTGCCACGCGGAGAAGGACGGCGCGAAGATGACGCGCGACCAGATGCGGGGGTATGTCGCGCTGCTGCTTGTCGGTGGGGGCGACACGACGCACAAGGCGATCGACGCCATGTGGTGGAACCTGCTTCGCAACTACGACCAGTACGAGGCGGTACGGGACGATCCGGAGCTGATGGACCGGGTGTTCACGGAGATGCTGCGGTTCGACGGGTCGAACCACTGGCAGCGGCGCCGGACGAAGGTCGAGGTCGAGATCCACGGGCGGGTACTGCCGGTGGGGGCGACGGCATGGCTAGGGCTGGGCTCGGGGAACCGCGACGAGCGCATCTTCAAGGACCCCGAAGCCTTCAACATCTTCCGGGACGACCTGTACTTCGGGAAAGAACTGCGGACGGGGTACTGGAAGGACGGGGTCGCGAGCCACCTCGGGTTCGGGCAGGAGACGCACTTCTGCCTGGGGTACGCGCTGGCCCGTCAGGAGTCCGTGATCTCGTCGCGCATCCTGCTGGAGCGGCTGAAGAACCCGCGACTGGCGGACGTCCCGAACGAGGGCATCGCCTTCCCGCCACCGGGTCGGGGCGGGGTGCGCGGCCTCCAGCATCTTGAGGTCGATTTCGATCTGTAGGGTCGGCACCGTTCTCGCCGCGAGGGGAGAACGTCTTGCTGACAGCGGCGCCTGGTAACCACGAGGAGAAAGAGCATGAGGATCGGCATCTCCATCCCGGTGAGGGACCTGCAAGACGACCACGACGGGATGGCGCAGTTCGCGCGCGAGGCGGAGGAGCTCGGGTTCACGCACCTGCGCGTGCCCGACCGGGTGGCGGCGGTCGGGGTCGACCACGTGCACGAGCCGCTCACACTGCTGGCGTGGGTGGCGGCGCACACGGAGGCGATCGAACTCGTGCCGTCGGTGATCGTGCTGCCGACACGGCAGACGGTCGTCGTCGCGAAGCAGGCAGCGGAGATCGACCGGCTGAGCGGCGGGCGGCTGCGGTTCGGCGTGGGTGTGGGCGCGCGCGCCGAGGACTATGCGGCGTTCGGGCAGGACTTCCACACGCGCGGGCGGCGCTGCGATGAGCAGATCGAGGTGCTGCGACGGCTCTGGACGGAGGAGGCGGTGACGTTCGAGGGGCGCTGGGACAAGTTGGCGGGAGAGCGCATCAACCCGCTGCCGGTCCAGCAGCCGATCCCGATCTGGATCGGCGGGGCGAGAGAGCCGGGAGCGTCGGTGCTGCGCCGCATCGGGCGGCTATCGGACGGGTGGTTCGCCCTGATGGCCCCGGATGCCTACGGGGGCGTGCGCGAGGCCGTCTCGGCGGAGGCAGAGGCGGCGGGGCGCGACCCGGCGGCGCTCGGGTCGGAGAGTGCCGTGCAGATCGTCGGGAAGTCGGAGGCGGAGTGGCTGGCGGAGGTCGAGGCGTGGCGCGAGACGGGCGTCACGCACCTGTGCCTGCGCACGCTGGGCGTCGGGCTCGACACGTCCGGCCACCTGGAGGCGCTGCACGGGGCGCGGGCGGCGCTCGACCGGCTGTAGGGAGCGTCCCTAGGCGAGGGGCTCCTCCACGCCGGGGGGCAGCTCGACCTCGAAGACGTTAAGGGTGGCGGAGACGAGGCCGTAGTAGCCGACCGTGCCGACCAGGTCGACGAGGCCGGTCTCGCCGAAGGTCGCGAGCGCTTCCTGGTACGTCGCGTCCGAGACGCGGCTGGTCTCGAAGTACTCGGTCACGAGGCGGTGGACGAGGGCGAGGTCGGGGCGGTCGAGCTCAAGGGGTGCGCCCGTGCGGACGGCTTCGACGATGGACTCGGGAATGCCCTCCTCGATGGCGATGCGGGCGTGCGCCCAGAACTCGAACTGGGCGCGCCAGCGCTTCGCCGTGAGGATGATGGCGAACTCGGATACGTCGCGGGGGAGAGCGGCGCCAAAGCGGCAGTGGGCGCCGAGCTCCTGGGCGGGGCTCCCGAAACCGGGACTGTGCAGCCAGACCCCGAACGGCCCGCCGGTGACAGCGGCGTTGGGGCCGCGAGGACCGCTGCGGATGGCTTCGGCCATGGCGGTCTGGTCGGCGTTCAGGCTCTGCTCGTCGAGGGTAGGGAGGCGCATGGGGTCGCTCCTTCGGGTGGTGGTGGCGCAAGCAGACGGGATCGCTCGCGCGATGTCCAGCGGCACAAGGGGGCCGGTCGCGCGTAGGATCGGCGCCGGAGGCGTCGTGGGCACAGCCAGGCTGCCGCTTGAGGGGATTCACGCGCTCGACCTGACGCGGGCGAGGGCGGGGCCAACGTGCGCCCGTCAGCTCGCGGACTGGGGCGCGGACGTGATCAAGATCGAGCTGCCCCCACGGCCGGGGGGCGGAGACGGGATCACGGGGGAGCGGCACGGGTTCGACTTCCAGAACCTGCACCGCAACAAGCGCAGCCTGACGCTGAACCTGAAGGCGGATGCGGGCCGCGACATCTTCATGCAGCTCGCGAAGGACGTGGACGTCATCGTCGAGAACTACCGGCCGGGGGTGAAGCACCGGCTGGGGGTCGACTACGAGGCCGTGTGCGAGGTGAACCCGCGCATCGTCTACGGGAGCATCAGCGGATTCGGGCAGGCGGGGCCGTACCGGGACCGGCCGGGGGTGGACCAGATCGCGCAGGGGCTGGGCGGGCTGATGTCGATTACGGGGCTACCGGGGCAGGGGCCGGTGCGGGTAGGCATCCCGATCGCGGACCTGACGGCGGGAATGCTGCTGGCGCAGGGCATCCTGCTGGCGCTGTTCGAACGGGAACGGTCCGGCGAGGGGCAGTGGGTGCACACGTCGCTGCTGGAGGCGCAGATCCAGATGCTGGACTTCCAGGCGGCACGGTGGCTGATCTCGCAGGAGGTGGCGCCGCAGGCGGGGAACGACCACCCCACGAGCATCCCCACAGGCGTCTTCCCCACGGCGGACGGGCACATCAACATCGCGGCCTCGGGGGGCATCCTCTGGCAGCGGCTCTGCCAGACACTCGGGCTGGAAGCGCTGCTCGACGACCCCGACTACGCGGACAACGAGCTGCGATCGAAGAACCGGAAGGCACTGAACGCGCGCATCTCGGAAGTGACGCCGTCCCGCACGAGCGCGGAGTGGATCGAGGTGCTGAACGAGGCGGGGGTTCCCTGCGGACCCATCAACACGATCGACGCGACGTTCGCGGACCCGCAGGTGCAGGCGCTTGGCATCGCGCGGCCGATGCCTCGTCCGCAGCTGGGCGACACGCACGTGGTGGGGCAGGCGATCAACCTGGCGCGAACGCCTCAACCTCCCAGCCATCGGGCAACGCCCGAGTTGGGACAACACACCGACGAAATCCTGGGCAGCCTCGGTCTGGACGGCGACGCGATCCGGGACCTACGCGAGAACGGCGTCATCTAGACGCGCACGGCACAGGAGAACTGCATGGAACTGAAGACGGACAAGATGATCGCCCGCAAGGAGGGCGGCGTTGGCTGGATGATCTTCAACAATCCGGCCCGGCGGAACGCCCTGGGGAGGGAGATGCAGGAGGCGATCCCCGTGATCCTGCACGACTTCCGGGACGACCCGGAGATTCGGGTGGTGGTGATGACGGGGTCGGGCGACAAGGCGTTTGTCTCGGGGGCGGACATCTCCGAGTTCGAGAAGCGGCGTTCGGACCCAGAGTCGATCGCGGAGTTTGACCGCGTCGGCGCGGCGGCGAACCGGGCGTACGGGGAGCTGGGGAAGCCGCTGATCGCGATGATCCGCGGATTCTGCATGGGCGGGGGTCTGCTGACGGCGCTGCAGGCGGACATCCGCGTGGCAGCGGAGGACGCGCAGTTCGGGATTCCGGCGGCGCGGCTGGGGCTGGGGTATGGGTTCGGGGGCACGCAGAAGCTGGTGCAGACCGTTGGGGCGACGGCGGCGCGAGAGATCCTGTTCACGGGCGGGCGCTTCCCCGCCGAGGACGCGCTGCGCTGGGGCCTCGTGAACCGGGTCGTGCCAGTGGAGGCGCTGGAGCCAACGGTGACAGGCATCGCGGACGCGATCGCGGAGAACGCGCCGCTCACGGTGGACCTGCTGCGGGCCTCGATCGTCGAGGCGACGAAGGATCCGGATGAGCGGGACCTCGCCACCATCGAGGAGATGGTCGAGGCGTGCTTCGCGAGCGAGGACTACATCGAGGGGCGGCGAGCGTTCATGGAGAAGCGGCGGCCCGCGTTCCGGGGGCAGTAGCAGCGTGGCGCGGCGTCTGCGGGAGCTGCTCGAGACGCGCGCGCCCGTGTTCGCGCCGGTCTGCCTGGACCCGCTGACAGCGCGCACGCTGGAGGCGCAGGGCTACGGAGCCGCGTACCTGAGCGGGGGCGCCCTCGGCTTCCAGCTCGCGGTTTCGGAGGCATTGCTGACGGTGACGGAGATGGCGGAGACGGCGCGGCGAATCACGGCGCGGTCGGGCATCGCGCTTGTCGTGGACGGAGGCGTGGGGTTCGGCGACGCCGTCCACACGAGCCGGACGGTCGCGGAGATCGAGGCGACGGGCGCGGCGGCGATCGAGCTGGAGGACCAGGTAGCGCCGAAGCGGGCGCATCACCACAAGGGGGTCGAGCACCTGGTGTCGCTGGAGGAGATGGTGGGGAAGCTGGAGGCGGCGGTGGCGGCGCGGCGCGACCCCGACTTCCTCATCATCGCGCGCACGGGGGCGGTGCGGAACGAGTCGTACGAGGCGGCGGTAGAGCGGGGGTGGGCGTACCGGGCGGCGGGCGCCGACCTCGTGATGCTGCGCCCGGACACGCCCGAGCAGTGGCGGGACGCGGTGACGGCGATCGATGCGCCGCTGGCGGCGATGGCCTCGTTCGGGAGCCGCACGCAGGCGGAGTGGGAAGCGCTAAGGTGGGCGCTGGTCATTGATCCGTTCACGGGTCAGGTGGCGGGGTGGCTGGCGGCGCGGGAGGCCTCGCGGCACTTCCTCGAGGAGGGGGCGAGCGGGGAGGACGAGGGCGCGATCGCGGCGGGGTACGAGGCGATCAAGCAGGCGGCCGGCATGGACGACTGGTACGAGATCGAGGAACGCACCACCGAGAAGGGAGTGGCGGGATGAGCTCGAACGACAGCGGGAACTTCCTCTTCCACGGGCGCGGCGAGCGGGAGATCGTGATGGGGTACAGCTTCGACGCCCCACCCGAGCGGGTGTTCGAAGCATGGAACGACACGTCGGGGATGGGGCAGTGGTACGGCCCGGTGGGGCATGAGCTGATCGTGGCGGAGCAGGACTTCCGGGTGGGGGGCGCCTGGCGCTACGGGACGCGGGACGAGTCGGGGGAGGAGACGGTCCTGTACGGCGTCTTCCAGGAGATCGAGCCGGGCTCGCGCATGGTCAATACGGAGATCTTCGCGGGGATGCCGGACTTCGAAACGGTGGTCACCTTGACCTTCGAGGCGGAAGGGGAGGGGACGCGGATGACGTCCGTCGTGCTGCACCCAGTGTCGGAGTCGCGGGACGGGGCCATGGCATCGGGGATGGCGGAAGGCGTCCGGCAGACGTTCGAGCGGTTCGCGGCCCACCTGGCAGCGACAGCGGAGTGAGCTACCCGCGAACGCTGGCGGTGCCCCTCGACGTGGCGGTCCACGCGGGGGAGGACGGGGAGTGGGTGGCGTGGCGGGTGCGGGCTCCGGGCAATATCGACTACGGATTCGCGCGGGGGCAGCGGCCGGAGGGGTGCCTGGAGGCGTTCCTGGCGCTGGAGGAGGCGCCCCTTGCCGAGTTCGCGGGGTTCGTGCGGCGGTGGGGCGTGCTTGGTATCTCGGCGAAACACGGCCTGCCGGGCATAGTCGACGCCTGCGCACCCCGTGACGGGGAATCCGCGAACGATCTGTTCCCGCGGACGTCGCTCACGGAGGGGTGGACTGTGCCCCTGCGCCTCTACCGCGAACCGGCGGCAGCGTGGCGTGAGATGGCGGGAACTTTCGCGGCAGCACTCCGAGTGGCGCGGGCGTTGCGGGAGGGGGAGTCGGGGGACGAGGCGGACCTCGATCGGCTGTTCGGGGACGAGGCGGCGGGGCTGGCGGCTTCAACACGGGCGGTGGGGGAGCAGCGGGTGCAGCTGGGGGCGCTGGTGAACGGGTGGCTGGCGGAGGCGGGGGTACGGCCGGTGTTCGCGTGGCCGTTCGTTGCGGATGGGCCGGAGCTGGCGGTGGACGGGGGGACGGTCGGGGAGGAGGGGTTCGCGTGGCCAGCGCGTTCGCTGTACCCGGAGCTTCTCACGCAGCTCGTCCGGGAGCTGGGAGCCACCTGAGGGAGGCCCTTCCTACCCAGGGAGAACGCAGAGCTCCAGGGCGGAGCGGTGGTCCTCGTCGTGCAGGACGTACTGGAGGGCGGGCCATATCTCGGTTTCGGTCGCGAGGGGGCCGCCAGTGTTGGGGTTGGCGTCGAAGCGGGGGAAGTTCGAGGAGGAGACCTCAAGACGGATGCGGTGCCCCGGTCCGAAGGCGATGGCGGTGCTGGCGAGGTCGATCTCGTAGCGGACGGGTTCCCCCTCGGGCACCGGGGTGGGCTCGCTGAGGGAGTCGCGGAAGCGGGCGCGGATGATGCCGTCGCAGACGGAGACGGGCGTGCCGTCGGGCTGGACATCGACGAGCTTGGCGGTGAAGTCGGTGTCGGGGGCGTCGGTGACGGTCCAGAGCACGACCTTCACCGGGCCCGCGACGACGACGGGACTGTCGAGCGGGTCACTGGTGTAGCAGAGCACGTCGTCGCGGGCCTCGATGCGGGACTGGTCGCGGGGACCGGGGAGGCCGATGGCGGAGTGGAGGGTGGGGCCACCCTCGCTGGGGACGGGGCGAAGGGGGTCGTAGAAGTAGCGGTCGGGGACCTCGTCGCCGGCGGGAACGGTCGTGGAGAGCGAGCCGTCGCCGCGGGCGCTGTTGGCGTTGCCGCCGCTGTAGAGGTACCAGCTCACGGTCTCGGCCTCGGCGGGCGGCCACTGGCCGGCCGTGCGCCACTCGTTCGCCCCCATGAGGAAGTAGCGGACGGGAGACAGGTCGGTCTCGACGCCCTTCAGGTGCCGGTCGAGGAAGCGGTTGTAGTCGAGAACGGCGCCGGACATGGCGGCGGCGGCGGTAGGGCCGAAGTCGCGCTCGCCGAGGTAGCGGTCGTAGTGGGCATGGGACCAGGGGCCCATGAGGAGGTGGTGGTCGGACGCAGAGGCTGCGTTCATGCCCCGGAAGTTGCGGACGGTGCCAATGCCAAAGATGTCGAACCAACCGCCAACGTGATACATCGGGATCTCGTAGCGGGAGTAGTCGTCGGAATGGCGGAGGGCTTCCCAGTACTCGTCGCGGCTGTCGTGGCCGATCCAGTCGGGCCACCAGGGGACGAGGGCGGGCTGGGAGAGGCCGGGCATGGCGGCGAGGGGCCTCGTGCGTGCGGTCTCGTGCGGTTCGAGGAGGGCCTGGCCGGCGGCGGCGAGATGGGCGGGGTCGAGGCCGCGGTCGCGGCCAAGGGCCAGGGCGGCGGCAAGGCCGAGTCCCCAGAACGTCGCGAAACCGAGCTGGAGGGCGCCGCCCTGGTAGGTCCAGCCGTCGTAGTAGTCGTCGGCGGTGATGATGGGGATGGCGCACTTGAGAGAGGGCGGCTTCGCCTTCGCCGCCAGCAAGGTAGTCGCGCCGACATAGGAGGGGCCGTAGATGGCGACGCCACCATCGCACCAGGGCTGGGCGGCGAGCCACTCGACCGAGTCGTACCCGTCGTCGGCCTCGTTCACGAAGGGGTTGAACTCGCCC
This sequence comes from Tepidiformaceae bacterium, assembly GCA_965203545.1. Taxonomy (GTDB): domain Bacteria; phylum Chloroflexota; class Dehalococcoidia; order Tepidiformales; family Tepidiformaceae; genus UBA2991. The sequence continues at coordinate 2,796,166 of OZ241899.1, read as the reverse complement.
TCGGAGGAGAAGCGGCCGCGCACGTCCTGCACGGCCACCGCGTAGCCCCGCTCGGCGAGCTTGAGGGCGGAGGGCATGATGGGGAGGGCGGCTGCCGCGAACACCTCTTTGTCGTAGGGGGTGCGCGTGATGATGCCGGGGACGGGGTCGCCGTCGGCGGGGCGGAAGATGTCGGCGTAGGTGACAACGCCGTCGCGGAGGGGGATGGGGATGTTCTTCTCGACGAGGACGCGCGAGACGGTGGGTGACATCAGTGGCTGGCCTCCCGGCGGCATCGTACGCGGGGGGCGGGGTCAGGCGGGGACGGGAGCGGCGGGGTCGAGCAGTCCGGCTTCCTTCAGCTCGGGCCAGAGGGCGGCGGAGATGGGCGTCTCGATCATGCGGGCGTTCTCCTCGACCTCGGACACGGAGGCGGCGCCAGGGATGACGGCAGCGACGGCGGGGTGGGCCAGGATGAACTGGAGGGCGGCAGCCTTGAGCGGCACGCCGTGGCGGTCGCAGACGGCCTTGATGGCGCGGGCCCTGTCGAGCATCTCGGGGGGCGCGGTTGCGTAGTTGTAGCGGGCGGTGTCGTCGAGGTCGGAGGCGAGGATGCCGCTGTTGTAGGGGCCGCCGGCGATGACGCTGACGCCGTTCGCCTCGCAATGCGGGAGGAACTCGGCGAGGGCGGTCTGTTCGAGGAGGGTGTAGCGGCCCGCGAGGAGGAAGCAGTCAAGCGGCAGTTCGCGGGCGAAACGCAGCTCCAACTCCCACTGGTTCATGCCGGCGCCGATTGCGCCGACGAGACCCTGCTCACGCAGCTCGATGAGGGCGGGGAAGGCCTCGCGGATGGCCTGGTCGGCATGGTCGTCGGGGTCGTGCACGAGGAGGATATCGACACGGTCGAGGCCGAGGCGCTGGAGGCTAGTCTCGAAGGAGCGGAGGACACCGTCGCGGGTGAAGTCGAAGTGCCAGGGTTCGGCGCCGCCGACATCCTCCTGGAGGAGGCGTCCGACCTTCGTCGACAGCACGAATCCGGAGCGTTCCAGCCGGGAGAGGGGGCCGTTATAGCGGCGCTCACTCTCGCCGAAACCGTACATCGGGGCGGTGTCGAAGTAACGAACCCCGGTCTGGTAGGCGCGGTCGATAAGGGCTTCGGCTTCCTCGCGCGGTGCGTCGCGGGCGAGGAAGACGCCGCCGAGCCCCAGGCAGGTGACGCTCAGGGAGGTGCGTCCGATGGGGCGGGTGTCGGTGGCCTTCACGCCGGGGATGATAGCGGGCGCTCCGCGGGCTTGCGTGCGCGGAGCGAGTACATGAGGGGAATGCTCTCGCGCTGACCGGGGAGGACGAACGTACCGGGCTCCTCGCCCGGTTCCATCCAGGGAAAGGCCTCCCAGCAGAGCGCATCGAACTCGTGCAGGAACTCGATAGCGAGGCCGGCCTGCCCAATGGCCGTGACGATGGAGCCCATCCTGTGCGACCACTCGTAGGTCTCGTTATGGGTGGTCTGGGCGGTAGGGTCGGCGTAGGTGCCGGGATCTTCCCAGCGCTCAGGCTCGGGGCCACGGAAGTAGGGGTAGCGCAGGGAGAGGCCGCTCTCGGCCTCATCGTCGAAGACGTGGGCGAAGGGATGCCCCTCGCGCAGGTAAAGGAATCCGCCGGGCTTGAGCAGGGCCGCGACCGTCTCCGCCCAGCGGGGCAGGTCGGGGAGCCAGACCAGCACGCCGCGGCTGGTGTAGACGATGTCGAAGGTGCGGCCGGGCAGGGCATCCACGGCGTCGTAGACGTTGGCCTCGACGAACTCGGCGTCGAGGCCGGCTTCGGCGGCGAGTTCGCCGGCGGCGGCAATCGCCGGGGCGGAGAAGTCGAGGCCGGTGGCCGTCGCACCGAGGCGGGCCCAGGAGAGGGTGTCCATGCCGAAGTGGCACTGGAGGTGGAGGAGCGACTTGCCGGTGACACTGCCAACCTCTTCGATCTCGCCCGCTTCGAGCACGTTGCGGCCGGCGAGGAACCCCTCGACGTCGTAGAAAGGGGTGCGGCGGTGGATGGGGACGCGTTCGTCCCAGTGGCGTCGGTTCGCCGCGAAGTGCGCTTCGTTGCTCATGGCCGGAGGGGGGTGAAGGTGAGGGGGAGAGATTCGAGGCCGCGCACGACGTACCAGGCGGGCCAGCGCGGCTCGAACGTCGCCTCGTCGATGCGGATGTCGCCCATGCGTGCGAGCAGGGTCTCGAAGGCGAGTCGGCCCTCGAGGCGGGCGAGGGGCTGGCCGGGGCAGAAGTGGGGCCCGTGGCCGAAGGCGACGCTGTGGCGGGCGTTCTCGCGCTCGGGATCGAAGGTCGCGGGCTCGTCGAAGCGTTCCGGGTCGCGGTTGGCGGCGGCGTAGACGAGCCAGACGACGGAACCGGCGGGGATCTCGACGCCATCGACGACGGCGTCGCGCTTCGCGTAGCGGAAGAGGCCCTGCACGGGTGAGGCGAAGCGGAGAACCTCGTCGATGAAGGCGGGTATTTCGGCGGGATCGGCGCGCAGGCGGTCCTGCAGGTCGGGCTGCTCGGCGAGGAGCTGCATGGCGTTCGTGAGCAGGTCGGTGGTGGTGCCATTGCCCGCGCCGTAGACCACGCTGGAGACCTCGACGAGCTCCTCGAGCTCGGGAAGGGTGCCGTCGCGGAAGCGGGCAGTGGCGATCTGGGTGAGGATGTCGCTCTGGGGATGGGCTCGGCGGTCGCGCATGTAGTCGAGGAACTGGCGGTCATTGGGGGTGAGGGAGTCGCTCGGAGCGGCACCGGGGGCGCGGGCGTTGCGGATACCTTCGCGCATGGCGCTGTTGTCGCCCTGCTCCGGGCGCGAGGTGGTGCCGGCAGCGCTGCGGGCGCGGAACTGCTCGCGGAGGCGATCCTGCTCTTCGCGGGGGATGTCGAAGAGCTCGGTGATGACGAAGAAGGGGTAGAGGGACGAGAACTGCGAGACGAACTCGACCTCGCCGGCGGGGGCGAACTCGTCCGCCATCTCCTCGGCCATCTCGCGGAGGCGGGGCTCGATCTCCTGCTGGCGGGAGGCGGTGAAGAGGCGGTTGGCGACGGAGCGCAGGTCGGTGTGGCGGGGAGGATCGGCGGTCAGGACGGGGATGAAGCCGAAGGGGGTCTCCTCGCGCCACGTCTCGAGCTCGTCGCTCACATCGGCTTCGCCGAAGGGGCAGCCCTCGGGACGCTGCGGGAGCAAGTCGACGGCCCAGGGGCCGTAGGCGGAGACGGCCGCGGAGAAGTCGTCGGTGCGCTGCGAGACCTCGAGGATGTCGGCGTAACGGGTGACGACGAAGACGCCGTAGTGGGGTTCGCGCACGATGGGTCCCCGCTCGCGGGCAGCCTCGTAGAAGGGGTGGGGGTCGGCGAGGACCTGCGGGTCGGCATCGAAGAGGCGGGCGCCGTCGAAGTCGGGGCGGGTAGTCGGCATGCCCACGATTCTAGCGGGGCAGGGCTGCTGGCAAAGCGTGGGCGCATCGCTCAGAATCGGCGGGCTCACTCGAAACGAAGCAAGGGGGTCGTGTCATGCAACTCGAAGGACAGGTGGCGGTCGTCACAGGCGGGGCCGAGGGGATCGGGCGGGGGTTCGCGGTGGCCTTCGCCGAACAGGGGGCGAATGTCGCGTCGCTCGACATCGACTCGCTGAGCAACCAGGAGACGATCCGGCAGGTGCGGGCCACGGGGCGGGACGGGCTGGCCGTCGACTGCGATGTGGCGAGCAAGGAGCAGGTGCGGCGGGCGATGAACAGCGTCGTGCAGCGCTTCGGGCGGATCGACATCCTCGTGAACAACGCCGCGATCTGGGTCGACACGTCGCTGACGTCGGGCACGTACGAGTCGCAGGCGAGGGGGTTCGAGGACTCGATGGATATCTGCGCGCTCGGCAGCTACTACTGCGCGATGGCGGCCGTGCCCTCGATGCGGGCGGCGGGCGGGGGAAACATCCTGAACGTCATCACCGAGCACGTGCACGAGGGGCACCTGATCACGGGCCTCGCGGCGGCAACCGGCTACGACGCCGCGAAGTTCGCGCAGGCGCGGCTGACTGAAACCTGGGCGGTCGAGCTGAAGCCGCACAACATCCGCGTGAACGCGCTTTGCATGGGCGCGACGGACTCGCCGATGTTCCGGGCGACGCACGACAGCCCGGCCGAGATCATGCCGGCGGACATCGCGCAGGGGGCGCTGAACGTGCTCGCGCACGGGCCGAACGGTCCGACGGGCGAGCTGCTCCTGTTCGCCGCCTCGGGAACGTCGCGCGAGCAGGCGCTGCGCGAGATCGCGGCCCTGGCGCCGGGAGGCTAGGAGCGCACCGATGGGCGAGACGCAGGCGCACCACGGCGTCACGGTCAGCAACCTGGAGGCGATGACGGCTGCGGTGGCGGCGATCGGCTTCACGCAGATCGAGGGGGATGCGGCGGAGCCGCGGAACTACCGGAACGAGCCGGGCGACGCGATCGGCCAGATGATCGCGCCGACGCTGGGCGACGAGATCCGGACATGGTTCATCGAGAACCCGGCGACGCGGCAGCAGATCGACCTGGTGGAGCTGACGGCGGACTCGACGCGGCTCGACCGGCCCGGGGACGCCCCGGCGCAGGGCGACCTCACGATCGGCATCGCGACGGACGACCCGGAAGGGGCGTACCAGGCGATGCGCGAAGCGGCGCCGGAGCTGGCGTGGTCGGAGGCGGCGCCATGCTCGGAGGAGGACGGCGTGGCCTTCACGGTCGACAGCCAGCGGTACGTGCTGACGCGGGGCGAGCCGTTCGTGTACGTGCATTACGCGCGGAGCGGGTTCGCGACCGCGTGGCGCTTCTTCAAGAACGTGCTGGGCTACCGGATCAAATCGCTCTCGACGCAGGGGACGGGCGACGAGCGCTGGGCGCTGGAGGGCGGCGGCGGGCGGGTCGAGCTGGTGATCGAAGAGGGCACGCCGGTCGCGGCGGCCGATGCGGGGAAGCGCTACCTGGGCTCCAACCACTTCCGGCTGTTGCACGCGGACCTGGAAGCGGTCGCGGAGCGGGTGGAGTCGAGCGGGCTGGGCACGTGGTTCTTCCCGCCAAACGAGGCCGGCTTCTCGCAGATCATCGGGCCGACAGGCGAGTTCATCGAGCTGTGCGACCAGTCCGCCTCCTGAGGGAAACGATTAGCCGCGACGTTCGCCGGTGAACCAGTTCGGCGGCGTGGTGGTGATGAGCTCGCCGATGAGCGGGTGCTCGGAGGGCACGCCGCCGCGGGATGGGTCGGTGGGGGTGGTGGTCTTGGTCTCGCCGAGGGGGCCGTCCCAGCGATTGAGCATGCGGCCCTGGATCTGGGGTCCCATGAACTCGATGGCGACGTTGCCGATGCCGGCGTCCAGGTAGGAGAGGCAGTCGGGCGTGATGCGCTTGACCATCTCCTCGTTGCTGGAGTCGGGGGTGAGGTAGCCGATCGAGAGATGGTTCGTGTCGTCGACGATCCACTCGATGCGGGCGCCTGCCTCCGCGATGCGGCCGGTCCAGGCGGCGGGGTCGTCGACCTGGAAGCCGATGTGCTGGATACCCTCCCCGTACTTGTCGAGGAAGTCGTGGTGGGGGAGGTGGCCGTCCATGGGCTCGATGATCTCGACGACGAGATTGGCGAACGCACCGTAGGCGACGCGGATGGTGGCCTGCTCGTCGTAGAGGTTGTGCACGGGGAGCGGGTCGAGCAGGTCGAATTTGGCGTCGAGGAGGCGCTCGTAGGCGCGCGCCATCTTCTCGGCGTCACGGGCGACGAAGCCGACGTGGTGGGCAACGGGGATATCGCGCTGAACGGTCATGGGTCTCCTCCGGAGTGGTCTGGGCGGCGCAGCCTACCGCCCGTTTCCGAGGGCGTGAAGTGCCCAGCCGCAGTGGGTTCGTTGACGCGGTTATGACAGGTGGCTATGTTCGCGACAACCCAACAGGAGGGGTTCCAATGCTCTCAGAACGGAAACGCGGAAAGTCCATCTCGAGGCGGCAGCTCATGGTGGGCGGCGCAACGCTGGCCGCCGGCGGAGCGGCGCTCTTCGCCTCAGCCGGCACGAGCAAGGCGGCATCGGCCTCCGCCATCGACGAGGTCGTGGCGAAGGCGCAGATCATGGAGTTGCGCCGCATGTACGGGAGGGCGACGGACCTCCTCGGCGCGGGGAAGGACCACGACCACTTCGGCGACGACGGGACGCTGTCCACCGAAATCAAGCACTACATCGCCCGCAACATCTACCGGCGCATCTTCACCGAGGACGCCACCATCTCGGCCTCCGGCGGAGCGCTGACCGGCGTCGGGCCGGACGACTGGGCAGACAAGGTAGCGGCCGCCCTCGCCGCCTTTTCGGCAACGCAGCACATGCTCGGCACCCAGCTGGTCGAAATCCAGACGCTGCCGGACGACGTGCGCGGCGGCGGCGGCGCGATCATGCAGAGCTACCTGAACGCGCTGCACGAGTTCTCGCCCGGCGGCAACATCGGCATCTACCGGGGCACCTACTTCGACAAGGTGCGCTACACGCCGGAGGTCGGCTGGCAGATCTACGACATGAACCTCGTGCTGGCGTCGTGGGAGCTGCGCGAGCACGGAGCAGCAGCGGAAGAGGGCTAGGCCCAGGCCCGGCTCAGCAACGTCGGGGCGAGGGGCTATCGCTAGTCCCTCGCCCCTATGCGTCTTCGTCCCGGATCAGCAGCCGAGCTGCGTGGCGAGGTCGTGGAAGTCGGTAGCGTTGAAGTCGAAGCGGTCCTCGAACTCGAGGTCGGTGGGGCGTCCCGCGGGCATCTCCTTGGGACGCGGGACGAAGGCGGTGTGGAGGCCGCAGCCGGCAGCGGCGTCGAGGTCGGCCTTGTGGGCGGCGACCATCATCACCTGCCCGGGCTCGAGGGACAGGGCGCGGGCGGCGGAGATGTAGGTCTCGGGGTCGCTCTTGAAGTGGCCGAGAAGATCGGCGCTCAGGAACCCGTCCCAAGGCAGACCCGAGTGCTTCGCCATGTTCACGAGCAGGGCGAAGTTGCCGTTCGAGAGGGTGGAGACGACGAAGCGCTTGCGGAGGCGTCCGAGGCCGCCGACGGAGTCGGGCCATGGGTCGAGGCGATGCCAGACGCGATTCAGCTCCGCGGCTTCCTCCTCGTCGAGGGGGTTTCCCAGCTCGGCCAGGATCTCGTCGAGCTTCTCGCGGTGGAGGGCGTCGGCGGTGGTGAAGGGGCGCTCGCCGCCGCGGATGGCGCCGATGCCACCGACGTAGCCCTCGAAGCGCCAGCGGGCGGCGAGGGCTTCCCAGTCCGCCTCAAGGCCCTTGCCTTCGCCGAGCGTGGCAGCGAGCTCGCGGGTGACGGTCGTGCGCCAGTCGACGACGGTGCCGAAGACATCGAAGGTGAGGGCTCGGACATCGGAAAGGGCCACGTGTGTCATAGGGCGATTCTGCCAGAAGCGGGCGGGGTCAGGAGCGGTCGGGCGGCGTCCAGGTCACGAGGGGGTTGCGGTCGCTGCCGAGGGTGACAAGGGGGCGGACGAAGATAAGCATGAGGATGAGCAGTCCGAAGGGGATGGCTCCCATGATGAGGAGCGCCAGGCGATCACCAATGGCGTCGGCGAGGATCCCGGAATAGACCCAGTTGAGCTGCATGAACTGGAGCACCATGAAGTAGACGGCGAGGACGCGGCTGCGGAGCTCGGCGGGCACGCGGATCTGGAGGATGGTCATGATGGCCACCTGCCAAAAGGGCGAGCTGATGCCCATGAGGAACTCCACGCCGAGGCTCAAGGCGAACCACGGGGAGACCGCGAAGAGGATCATGCAGGCGCACCAGTCGAGGGGAGCCACGAGGAGGACAAGGCCCTTCAGCTTGAGGCGCTCACCAAGACCGATGACAACAAGCGAACCGGCAAAGTTCCCGAGGCCGAACGCAGCCGTCAGCCAGGCGAAGCCGGACGGTCCGACCTCGAGAATGTCCTTGGCGAAGACAGGGCGGAGGAGAAGGATGGCGCCGGCGAAGAGGGTGATGAAGGTGGCGGGCATAAGCACCCAGACGAGGAGCGTGTCGCGGCGCAGGTGGCGGACGGTTTCGACGATGTCGGCCGTAAGCGAGAAGGCGGAGGCGGCCATGGCCTCCGTCCTCCCCTTGATGGGAATGGTGAGCATGAGCAGGGCGCCGACGACGAAGCCGACGCCACCGATGAGGTACGTTGCCTGGGCGCCCACGAGAGCGAGCAGCGGGCCGCCAAGGGAAGGCCCGGCGAAGCTGAGGACGCCGGTCGACATCCCGATCAGGGCGATCGCGGTGGGAAGGCGCTTCGGGCCCACCAGGTCGAAGACGTAGCTCTGCGTGGCCGGCTGGCTGAGGGCAAGAAAGCCGGCTTCCAGGCCGACGGCGACAAGCACGATCCACACCTCGGCGGCGCCGATGGCGACAATCACCGCCATGCCGATCGCGACGGCGGCAAGGCCGACGCGCCCGACGATGAGGAGATCCCGACGGGACGTGCGGTCGGCGATGATGCCTCCCGCGGGCGAGAGGACGATGACGACGACGGCGTGGATGCCGCCCATCAGCCCGAGGATGGTGCGGGAGTCGGTGAGATCGACGAGGAGCCACTGGGCTCCCAGCAGCACAAGTCCCTGCGCGAAGAAGAGCAGGGCGTTGCTCCAGAAGTAGCGGGCAAACGCTCCGTCGCGGAGGGAGCCGCCGGCTGAGCGGAAGGTGTCACCCAAGCCAAGGGCCTGCGGGGTGTCGGGGGAGGCCGACGTCTCAGCCAAGAGCGCTCCCTCCGGCCCCGCAGGGCGCTGGTCACTATAGGCGAGTGCGGGGGCGGGGGCGGGTGTGGGCGGGTATCATCGCGAGCCGCCGGAGGGCCGTCGCGCCCTCCACGAACAGACCAGCGAGGTGACGGAAATGCCAGAGCCAGAGGTGATGAAGGACCACGAGGTCGTTTCGATCTTCCCGTTCAGCGCGGCGGAGATCGACGAGCTGCTCACGGACGCACGCGAGTGCGTGCTGATGTGGGGCACGCAGGATGGCTGGCCGGTGGGCGTCCTGCACCAGTTCTTCTGGAAGGACGGGAAGTTCTGGATCACCTGCACGGCGAACCGGCACCGCGTGGCGGCGATCAAGCGCGACCCGCGGGTCTCGGTTTCGGTGAGCGCGATGGTCGCGTTCAACTTCGAGCAGCGCGGGGCGGTCACGGCCAAGGGTCGGGCTATCGTGCGCGAGGACCGGGAGACGAAGGACTGGTTCTACCCCGCGCTGGCGGGGAAGGCGCTGGGCGACGACGAAGCGGCCGTGGCCTCTTTCGTCGAGCGGCTCGATTCACCCCTGCGGATCGTGATCGAGGTGACGCCGGAGAAGTGGATCACGTTCAACGGGACAAAGGCGGACCGGATGGTCCGGGGCGAGCTGCCGTCCGAGGAGATGGGCCCACGGCTGAGCTCGGACGTGGCGCGCATGCGCAAGGCGCGCGAGGAGCGGGGTCTGGACCCGGACGCGAGGTAGGGCCGTGGCCATCGACCCGATGACGGCGGGGCTCTCGCTGACGTCGTACGAGAACCTGTACCACATGGGCATTGTCGTGCCCGAGCTGGCGCCGGCGATGGAGGAGATGAGCGAGCAACTGGGGTTCACGTGGGCGCCGCCGCGGGCGTTCCCGGTGAACGTCCACGAGGGAGGCGATCTGCGCTCGTACGACGTGCTGGCGACGTACTCGGTGGAGGGACCGCCCTATTTCGAGCTGATCGAGGCGATCGGGGAGGGCGTGTGGAGCCCGGCGATGGCGGGAGGGCTGCACCACATCGGTGTCCTGGCGGCGGACCCGCTGGCGGAGATCGCGCGGCTGGAGGAGGCGGGATACGAGATCGAAGTACAGGCCGTCTCCCCAGAGGGCGTCGTGACCGGACCCACCTACCTGCTCAACCGCTACGGGGTACGGGTGGAGGTCAACGGGGAAGCAGCCCGAGACATGGTCCTGGGGTGGATTGGGGAGGAGAGGTGAGGTCCGCCCGCCGCTAATCGTCCAGCGGTGGGAAGGCCTGGATCCACTCTTCCATGCCCTCGAGGGGGCCGCCCCGGTAGATGACGTCGTGGACGAAGGGGCCGAGGAGCTCGATGGTCGTGCCGCCTTCCTTGATGTCGAGGTAGCTGAGGCCGTTCGCGGGAACGGCTTCCATGAGTTCTTCGTACGGTGAGGCCACGGTGAGCTGGGCGGCGGCGCGGGCAGCTTCGGGGTCGTGGTCCTCCTGGGAGTAGACCCAGGTGAGGCGGGCGCCCTTGGCGATCATGTCGGCGGTCGCCTTCTTCACGTCGGGAACCCAGATGCCGAGGTGCTGGATGCCCTCGCCGTGCTCGCGGAGGAAGGTGGCGTGGGGAGTCTCGCCCTCGAAGGGCTCGATGATCTCGATGGCGACCCCGGCGAAGGCGCCGTAGTAGACCTTGAGCTTAGCCGGTCGGTTGTAGATGTCCTGGAGCTCGTAGATGGGCTGGAGCTTGAACTTGGCGCCGAGCATCTGCTCGTAGCGGGCGGCGGTGACGTCAGCGTCGTAAACGGCCCAGCCGAGGTGGTGGGCGATGGGTTCGTCGAATACGGTCATGGAGCTTCTCCTCGTCGGTGGGTCGCGGCGAGGATGATAGCGACACAGAGGGACGCAGGGGGTCAGAGGGCGTCGTCGAGGAAGGCGATGATCTCGCGGGCAAGCTCCTCGGGGTGGTTCTGCCAGTAGTCGCGCTCGGGGCCGACATGGAGGCGGCAGTCGGAGACGTGCTCGGCGAGGAGGTTGGCGGAGCGGAGGGGGTGGAGGGCGTCGTCGGGGTGGGCGAAGACGGCGACGGGCGCCTTGATGGCGGCGTACTCGGCGGCCTCGCGGGGGGTGTGCTCGTGGAGGCCGCGGATGATGGGGACGATGGTGCGAGGGTTCTGGGAGCGCAGGATCTCGGCGCCACGGGGGCCGGCAGCGGCGGTGAAGGCAGGCATGTTGGCGGCCATATCGGCGGTGCCGGAGAGGCCGAAGGACTCGACGGCGGTGGCGAGCGTGGCAAGCATCTGGAGGGCCTGGGTTTCGGATTCCTCACGCAGCTCTCGGGGGCCGAGGGGCGGGGGCGCAATGAGCACGAGCGCGCGCACGGCCTCGGGGCGTTCGAGGGCGCACCAGAGGGCGGCGGACGCGCTCATGGAAGCGCCGCCGAGGATGGGGCGCTCCTCCCCCGCGTGAGCGGCGAGGGCGAGCATCTCCTCGCCGAGCTGCTGCCATGAGTAGCCGTCGGGGTCCTCGGGGCCTTCGGACTCGCCGTGGCCGCGAGCGTCGTAGAGGAGGACGCGGCAGCGCCCGGCGAGCACGTCGAGGGCCTCGGGGCGGTCGGCGTACTGGTCGAGGGAGGCAAATGTGCCGTGGCCGATGACGGCGAGGGGAGCGTCGTCGGCGCCGTAGAGGCGGTAGCGAAGCTCAAGGCCGTCGATCTCGGTGAACTGGTCGGTGGTCATGCGTGTGCCGCCGTTCGCGGTGAGTGCGGGCGGTTTGACAACCGCCCGCCGCGCTCGGAGCATGATCGCCATCCGAACCGGGGGCTGGCAACCTGCTGCAGCAACAGGCTGAAGCCCTTGGGGGCGACTCGCTGGACGCGTACCTGCACCGAATCGGCCTGGACGGGCGTCCAGACGCGGACGAGGACGGTCTGCGCGCGGTCCACCGGGCGCACCACTTCTCCATCCCCTTCGAGAACCTCGACATCCACCTGGGACGCGCGTACTCGTTCGCGACGCGGCACCTGGTGCAGAAGATGGTGGTTCGCCGGCGGGGCGGGTTCTGCTACGAGCTGAACCTGCTGCTGGCGGCGGCGTTGCGGGGGCTCGGGTTCGAGGTGGACGTGATGGAAGGGCAGATGCGGCGGCGGGAGGGGGGCTTCGGGCCGCCCTATGACCACATGACGCTGCGCGTCGGGATGCCGGACAAGGACTGGCTGGCGGACGTGGGGAACGGGGAGACGTTTCAGCAGCCGCTGCCGTGGGACGGAAGCTGGACGCCGCAGGAGCGGGGCGGGGCCTATCGCGTGGTGCGTCGCGAGGACGAGGAGCCGGCGGCGGCGGGGCGGGCGGCCTCGGCGAAGGCGTGGCAGGTGGAGTACCGCGAGAGCGAGACGGCCGGGCGGGAGGTGGTTTACCACTTTCGCTCTGCCCCAACGACGGCGGACGGGTTCTTGCCGATGCTGGCGTTCCACACGACCTCGGGGAAGTCGCAGTTCACGAAGGGGTGGATCGTGACGCGGCCACTCGAGGGCGGGGGGCGGATCACGGCGGCGCGGGGCCTGCTGATGACGACGCGCGAGGGCAAGATGGAGCGCCATGCGATCGGTTCGGCGAGCGAGCTGGAGCGGATCCTGGCGGAGGAGTTCCGGATGCTGCCGGTGGCCGTGCCGCCGTCGTGGTTCAGCCGGGGTTAGCTCGCGGGCAGCAGCTCGACCGAGTCGCCGGGGAGGAGGGGGCCGCCCTCGATCACCTTGGCGTAGGCGCGGCTCCAGCCGGGGTTGGTCTTCTGGTTGATGCGGTTGAAGTCCCTGCCGGCGAAGTTGGCCTCGATCTTGTAGCAGGGCGCGGTGTAGCCCGTGATCTCGATGAGGACGGCTTCGCCAAGGCGCAGGCGCGAGCCGGGCGCGACCGCGTCCCAGTCGAGGCCGGTGATGGTGATGTTCTCGCCGGCGCCGCCGGGGCCGATGGGGTGGCCCTCGGCCTGCAGGGCCTCGATGCGTTCGAGAGAGAAGAGGCAGAGGGCGCGCTCCGGGCCGCCGTGGAACTCGGTGCTGGCCTGGCGGTCGCCCTCGACGCCGAGCGTGCCGATGACGGCGCGATCGATGGGGAGCTTGGGCACGCCGCCGTTCGAGACGTTGATGTGGGTGATAGTCGCCCGGTCGGTCATGCCACCACGCTCACGCGCCCGTTGTCGCGGGTGATCTCGAGCACGCTTCCGGTGCAGGGATTGGGGCGGCCCTCGGTCTGGCCGAGGAGGTGAACCTCGGCGCGGATGCGGTCACGCTCGATGTCGAGGATGGCGGCGGTTCCCAGGCGGTACTCCTTGTGGTGGGGGAGGGTGGGGCTGCCGGGGTTCACGAAGAGCACGTCCTCGCGGAACTCGAGCCGCTCGACGTGGGTATCGCCCGCGATGAGGACATCGACGCGCTCACCGTTCAGCCCTTCCTGGAGCAGAACGGGGATGGGGCGGGACTCGGGGCGGAGCTCGTGGGTCATGCCCAGGCGCCAGCCTTCGAGGTCGAGCATCTGGCGCTCGGAGAGGCGGGGGTCCTCGAAGATGTCGTTGTTGCCCTGGGCGACAAGCACGGGAGCGAAGGCCTCGCACCAGTCGAGGACGCTCGGTGCGGTGACATCGCCTGCGTGTAGAATCAGGTCCGCTGTCGCGAGCAGCTCGCGCGGGCCCGATCCGAGCTCATCCAGTTGACGGATGAGCGAGGGGAGATGGGTATCGGCGAGGAGCGCAACGCGCACGCGCGAACCGTACGGGACGCGCGGGCGGTGGCGCAAACGACGGCAGGCAAAACCCCACCGCAACCGCGATCCGAGGAGGAACGATGGCGCAAGAGCGGCAGGCGGCCATCGTCGGGATCCACGAGTACCCCCTGCGGGTGGCTCCGGGCGTCTCGGCGATGAACGTGAAGGTTGATTCGATCCGCGCGGCGCTGGACGACGCCGGGCTGAAGTGGAGCGACATCGACGCGATCTACGACGCACAGGACGGAGAGGCCGGGGGCGGGCTGCAGCTGGCGGCCTACCTGGGTCTGCGGCCAACGGTGCTCGACACGACGCAGGTCGGCGGCTCCTCATACGAGTTTCAGGCGGCGCACGCGATGCGCGACATCGCCGCGGGCAAGTGCAACGTCGCAGTCCTGAGCTACGGCTCGACCTCGGCCTCGAACCGTGTCGCGATCGGCACGGGCGGGCGGGGCGGTCCGGCTACGTGGGCGACGAACATGGAGACCCCGTACGGAGCGACATTGATCGCGAACTACGCGATGGTGAAGCAGCGCCACATGTTCGAGTACGGCTCGACGGACGAGCAGTTCGCGGGCATCTCCGTGGCGACGCGGCACCACGCGATGCGGAATCCCGAAGCCGTGAAGGCGATGACGGACCTGCAGTTCGTGGGCGTGAACGAGATCACGCCACAGGATGTGCTGGACTCGCGCATCGTGGCGGATCCGCTGCACCTGCTGGAGTGCTGCATGATCAGCGACGGTGGCGGGGCGGTGATCATCGCCTCGGCGGACGTAGCGCGCGGCTGCAAGAAGCCGCCCGTGTGGCTCATCGGCGCGGGCGAGGCCACGAAGTACCGGGAGAACGGCGGCGACATCACCACGAGCGCAGGCGCGCAAAGCGGGCCGATCGCGTTCGGCGAGGCTGGCGTATCGCCGGACGAGATCGACATCGCCATGATCTACGACTCGTTCACGATCACGGTGGCAGTCTGCCTGGAGGACCTCGGGTTCTGCCCCAAGGGCGAGATCGGCGCCTACGTGGAGGGCGGACGGCTTGCGTTCGACAGCGGCGAGGGACCGGCGCTCAACACGGACGGCGGCGGGCTCTCCTCGAACCACCCGGGCATGCGCGGCATCTTCCTCCTGCTGGAGGGCGCGCGGCAGCTGCGGGGCGAATCGACCTCTCAGGTGCCGGACGCGAGTCTGGCCGTGGCCCACGGCAACGGTGGGCTGCTGGGCGGAACGCACACGGGCGGCACCGTGATTCTGGCAAAGGACTAGGACGATGGCGAAGCGACCACAACCGCGATTCCCCGAGCCCCACACAGAGCATTTCTGGGAAGGGGCCCAGCAGGGCGAACTGCGCTACCAACGCTGTAACGAGGACTGCGACGACCCGGTGGTGTTCTACCCGCGACATCACTGCCCCGCATGCGGGTCGGACGACCTCGACTGGCAGGTATCGGCGGGTGAGGGCACCGTCTACACGTTCTCCGTGGTCCGGCAGAACCGGATGCCGGGATTCATCGACCTGGGCGCGTACTCGGTGGCCTACATCGACCTCGATGAGGGCTTCCGCATGATGAGCAGCGTCGTGGGGGTGGACGACCCGACGAAGGACATCCACATCGGGCAGCGCGTGCGCGTGGAGTTCGAGGAGCAGGAAGAGGGCGACTACCCGATTCCCGTGTTCCGCCCGATCGAGGAGTAGTTCGATGCCAACGACGCTATGGCGGCTGAAGGTCGCCCCAGAGAAGCAGGCCGATTTCGAGCGGCTCACCTCACAGCTCGTGCACGACGTGGCCGAGAACGAGCCCAGCGGCATCTTCGAGTACCGGCGCGGGATCGAGGATCCGCTGACGTACGTGCTGTTCCTGTCGTTCGACGACGAGCAGGCGTTCCAGCGGTACTCGACGGCGGACTACCACACGGGGGCCTCGGGCCAGATCATGGAGTGCCTGGCGGAGGCGCCGGTCCCGGACGAGCTCGAACGGTTCTAGTTTGACGCTCGGGCGGCGGCCTCGCGGCCGGCGATGCGTCCGAAGACGGCTCCGCGGATGACGGAGCTGGCGCCGGGGTAGTTGTTGTAGAAGAACTCGCCCATGGGCTCGCCCGCGGCATAGAGGCCGGGGATGGGGTGGCCGGCGGTGTGGCGGACGCGGGCGCGGGCGTCGCAGCCGAGGCCGCCGAAGGTGAAGGTGATGCCGCCCGTGACGGGGATGGCGAGGTAGGGCGGGGAGTCGAGAGGCAGGGCCCAGTTGCTCTTGGGGGGCGTGATGCCGCGCGTGCCCTTGCCGTCGAGCCGGTCGAGGTCGTAATCGCCGTCCATGACGGCGGCGTTGTAGGCGGCGACTGTCTCCATCAAGTCCTCGCCGGGAACGCCGATATCGCGGGCGAGGTCCGTGAGGGTTGCCGCCTCGAACGGGGGGCCGACGGGACGCCAGGCGCGGGCGAACTCCTCGCGCTGGTAGGCACGCTGGTCGAACAGGCACCAGGCGCGGCCGCCCGCCTCCTCGATGATGCGTTTGCTGAATTTCACGTAGGTGTGGTCGCGGAAGTCCTCGCCCTCGTCGATGAAGCGCCGGCCGCGTGAGTCGACGAAGATGCCCATCTGGTAGTTGTAGAGGGCGGTAACGCCGCACTCGATGGCGGGTGAGCGGGCGTCGAGGACGGCGGAGTGGTAGTCGCCCCACTGGCCGGCGGGGGCAGCGCCGGCGGCCATGGCCATGGTGAGCCCCTCGCCGGTGTTGTAGCGGGAGCCACGGAGGATGAGTGAGTCTGCGAAGCGCCCGAGGTAGCGAACGCGCATCTCGACGTTGGCTTGGAAGCCGCCGCAGGCGAGGATGACGCCACCCGCCGCCTCGATGTCGGTGACGCCGTCGGGTGAGGTGCAGCGCACGCCGCAGACGGATCCGTCGGGGTCGAGGATGAGGTCGCCGGCAGCGGTCTGGTAGCTGATCGGGACGTTCAGGCCCTCAAGGCGGCGGTAGAGCAGGTCGACGAGGCCCTGGCCGCCGGACTTCGGCATGCGGCGGTAGCCAGCCGTGTGGGGGTAGCCCTCCTCCCATTCGACGCCGAACGCCGTGAGCCACTCGATGGTGTCGGCGGCGCGGTCGCAGAGGGTGCGGATGAGCTCCGGGTTGGCGCGACCGCTGGAGATGCGCATGAGGTCGTCGAACATCTCGTCGGCGGTGTAGGCGCGCCGGCCGTACTCGTCGGGCTCGTGGGGAAAGCGCATCTGCGCATCGGCGAAGCGGGTGTTGCCCCCGCGCTCGGGCAGCGGCGCCTTCTCGATGAGCACGGCGCGGGCGCCCGCCTCGGTGGCGCTGAGAGCAGCGGAGAGTCCGGCGATGCCGCCGCCCACGACGGCGACATCGAACTCGAAGCGCTGGGCCGCTCCGGGGGCGCCACGGGCGACTGGCATGGGCGCGACTCTACGGCCCCTCCGGGGGGCTCGCCAGACACACAGGACATCCAGGCCGTCCTGTAATCTAGCGCCCACAGGATGTGGCGATGCTGAAGGGAGAGCTCCTCGACGGCTATGCGGCGAACGCGCCCGACGACGAGATGGTCGACGCGCAGGGGGCGCTGCGACCGGACTACCGGGAACTGGCCGAGGCCCTCGGGGTCTGGTCGCTGGAGGAGTACGAGCAACGGAAGGCTCGGGCCGATCTCGCCCTCCTGAGCGCCGGCATCACCTTCAACGTCTATTCGGACGAGGAAGGGACGGAGCGCATCTTCCCGTTCTCGCTGATCCCACGGATCGTGGGGGCGGAAGAGTGGAAGGGCGTGGACGCCGGCCTGAAGCAGCGGCTGACGGCGCTCAACCTGTTCCTGAGCGACCTGTACGGCGAGCAGCGCATCCTCAAAGAGAAGGTCGTCCCGGAGGAGATCGTGCTGAGCTCGCCGGGCTACCGGCCGGAGATGGAGGGGTTCAAGCCGCCACTCGGGGTGTATGCACACATCGCGGGGTGCGACCTCGTGCGCGACGAGAGCGGCGAGTTCGTGGTGCTGGAGGACAACCTGCGGACGCCCTCGGGCGTTTCCTACGTGCTCGAAAACCGGACGGTGATGCTGCGGGTTGTCCCCGACCTGTTCCCTCGATGGGGCGTGCAGGCGGTGACGGACTACCCGAACCAGCTCCTCGCGACGCTGCTCTCGGTGGCCCCTGCGGCAAGCGAATCGCCTCGGGCAGTGCTGCTGACGCCGGGCATCTACAACTCGGCGTACTTCGAGCACTCGTTCCTGAGCAAGCAGATGGGGATCCCGCTGGTGGAGGGCTCGGACCTGGTCGTGGGCGACGACGACTGCGTCTACCTGCGGTCGACGACGGGGCTGGAGCGGGTCGACGTGGTCTACCGGCGCATCGATGACGACTTCCTGGACCCACTCGTGTACCGGCTCGACTCGATGCTGGGGGTGCCGGGACTGGTGCGGGCCTACCTGGCGGGGAACGTGACGCTGGCGAACGCGCCGGGGGCGGGGGTGGCGGACGACAAGGTGGTCTACCGCTGGGTACCCGAGATCATCCGCTTCTACCTGGGGGAGGAGCCGATCCTGCAGAACGTGGAGACGTTCTCCGCGCTCATCCCCTCGGAGCGGGACTACATCAAGGCTCACGCGCGGGAGCTGGTGCTGAAGCCGGCGAACGAGTCGGGCGGCTACGGGGTGCTCATCGGAGAGCAGGCCACGGAGGAGGAGCTGGGGGCAGCGCTTGAACAGATGGAGGCGGAGCCCCGCAACTGGATCGCGCAGCCCCTGCTGCACTTCAGCACAATCCCGACCTTCGACGAGGATCGGCTCAAGCCGCGACGGGCGGACCTTCGGCCCTTCGTCCTCTCCGGGGAGGAGACCTGGGTGATCCCGGGCGGTTTGACGCGGGTGGCGCTCAGAGAGGGTTCGTATGTGGTGAACTCGTCGCAGGGCGGCGGGAGCAAGGACACCTGGGTGCTGAACGAGGAGCCCGCCTGATGCTGAGCCGCGTAGCCGAGAACCTGTACTGGCTGGGGCGCTACCTGGAGCGCACCGAGAACATGGCGCGGATGGCGCACGTGGAGCACGAGGTGTCGCTGGAGGGCGGGCAGGAGGTCTGGCACAGCCTCGTCAGCACGACCGCCTCGAACGAGCTGTACTGGGAGGCGCTGCTGGAGTCGCCTCAGCTGACGCACTCCGAGTTCCTGCTGTTCTCGCCACTCAACCCGGGGTCGCTGCGGTCCACCCTGGTGGGGGCGCGGGAACTGGCGCGGGGTCTGCGGGAGCACATCTCGCGGGAAGTGTGGGAGGAGATCAACGCGCTCTACCTGTTTCTCTCGCGCCGGAAGCAGTACGTGGCCAGCGACCTGCACGACCTGTGCACGGAGACGCAACGGCGCACGCAGACGATCCTGGGGCTCTACGACAACACGGTGCTGCGGGACGAGGGACGTGAGTGGTTCCGCTGCGGGATGTACCTGGAGCGGGCGGACATGACGAGCCGCATCGTCGATGCGAAGTACCACATCCTGCTGCCGGGAGAAGATTCGGTCGGGGGACCGTTCGACCGGTTCCAGTGGGTAGCGGTGCTGCGGTCCGCCTCGGCGCGGGAGGCGTACCGGCGGCTGGGGTACAGCGAGGTGGACGGCATGCTGGTGGCGCAGCTCCTGATCTTCTCGCAGGAGTTCCCCCGCAGCCTCGCGTTCTCGGTGCAGGCGCTGGCGCGGCACTACCAGCAGGCGACGGCGGAGGCGCCCAAGCGCCGGCGGGCGGCGGCGGAGCGGGGAATCGCGCTGCTGAACCTGGACCTGGGGGCGTCGGACGTCGAGCAGGTCGTCGACGAAGGGCTGCACGAGTTCTTCGACGAGTTCCAGGCGCGGCTGATCGAGGTTGACCGGGCCATCACGGAGGATATCTTCCGCGCGGAGCCGGGCCGCGTGGCGCAGGTGCGGCTCGTCGAGGACTGAGATGACGTTCTGCCTGGGCATCAAGTGCGAGAGCGGGCTCGTGGCGATCGCGGACACGCGCATCACGAGCGGGTCGGAGGTCTCGACGGCGAAGAAGATCGCGGTCCACCAGGGCGAGCGGCACGCGATGTTCGTGCTCACAAGCGGGTTGCGATCGGTTCGGGACAAGGCGATCACGTACTTCGAGGAGCGGCTCCAGAACAACGGGGCGAACCTCGGGCGCGCCTACGAGGCGGTGAACGCGCTGGCGGAGGAGATCCGGCGGGTTCACGACGAGGACAACGACTGGCTCATCAAGGCGGGGCTGTGGTTCGACCTGCACTGCATCGTTGGAGGTCAGTTGGCGGAGGACGACTCGCCGCACCTGTACCTGCTCTACCCGCAGGGGAACTGGGTGGAGGTCTCGCAGGGGACGCCCTACGTGATCATCGGCGACACGCGCTACGGGAAGCCCATCCTGGACCGGACGCTGCGGCACGAGGCCTCGCTGGAGAAGGCTTTGCGGGTGGGGCTGCTCTCGTTCAACTCGACGACGGCGAGCTCGACGGACGTAGGGCCGCCGGTGGACGCGGTGGCCTACGCGCGGGACTCGTTCACGATGCAGGAGCGTCGCTTCAACGCTGAGGAGCTGGAGCCCGTCGCGGCATTCTGGCAGCGGTCAATCGAGAACGCGGTGGACGAAGCCGCGAAGCCCGTGGCGGCGCTGGCGGAGGCGCTGGGCATCGAGGGGGCGGAGTAGCGCGGCTTACCAGGTATCGATGTTCTGGCGCTTCTTGCCCTCGCGCGGGGGTGGGGGCGGCACGGAGCGCAGGGCGCTGCTGATCCAGGCACGGGAGTCCATGGGGTCGATGACGTCGTCGATGCCGAAGGCGACGCCCTGGTTGAGGGCCTTGCCGCGTTCGTAGGCGCGGTCGACGAGGTCCTGATAGCGGCTCATACGCTCCTCGGGATCCTCGATGGCGGCGAGCTCGTTGCGGTAGCCGAGCTTGACCTGCCCCTCGAGTCCCATCCCCCCGAACTCGCCCGTAGGCCAGGCGGCGGCGAAGAACGGTTCCTTCGTGTTGCCGCCGACCATGGCCTGGGCGCCGAGCCCGTAGCCCTTGCGGATGAAGATGGCGACGTGCGGGACCGTGAGGTTGGCGCCGGTGACGAAGAGGCGAGCGGAGTGACGGGCGAGGGCGGTCTTCTCCACCTCGGGGCCGACCATCATGCCGGGGGTATCGACGACGAAGAGGATGGGGATGTCGAAGGCGTCGCAGAGCTGCATGAAGCGCGCACCCTTGTCGGAGCCGTCGCTATCGACGGCGCCGCCGAGGTGGGTCGCGTTGTTGGCGATGACGCCGATGGGCCGGCCTTCGATGCGGATGAGGGAGGTGACCATGCCGATCCCGAAGTAGGGGCGTAGTTCGAGGACGGAGCCGGTATCGGCCATGGTCTCGATGATGTCGTGGACGCTGTAGGCGCGGAGGCGGTTCTCGGGTACGAGAGTGCGGAGGATGCGCTGGTCGGCGCACTCCCACTCGTCGATGGGGCCCTGGAAGTAGGAGAGGTACTGCCGGGCGGCGCGGACGGCTTCCTCCTCGTCCTCGACGGCGATATCGACGACGCCGTTAGGGACCTGCACGTCCATGGGGCCGATCTCCTCGGGCGTGAAGACCCCGAGGCCGCCGCCTTCGACCATGGCGGGGCCGCCGAGGCCGATGTTGGAGTTGGCGGTGGCGATGATGATGTCGCAGCAGCCGAGGAGGACGGCGTTGCCGGCGAAGCAGCGCCCCGACGTGACGCCGACGAGCGGCACGAGGCCGCTGAGCTTGGCCATGGTGGCGAAGGTGGGCGTATCGAGGGGGCGGTACCCGCCGATCGTGGGGGCTTCGGCCGCGGCCTGACCGCCTTCGCGGCGGCCGCCGGTACCGGCGCGCCCGCCACCGCCTTCGGTGAAGAAGACGACAGGGCGGCGCCACTTCCCGGCGAGCTCGAGCATGCGGTCGGTCTTGGGGTGGTTGACGGCGCCCTGCGTGCCCGCGAGCACGGTGTAGTCGTAGGCGAGGACGACGCAGCGCGCGGCGTCGTCGTCGAAGTGCTCGCCGTTGACCGAGCCGACGCCAGTGATCATGCCGTCGGTGGGGAAACGGCGAACGACCTCCTCGAGCGGGAGGCCGGTACCGGGGGTGAGGGCAAGGGAGCCGTGCTCGACGAAGGTGCCGGGATCGCAGAGGTCGTCCACGTTCTCGCGGGCGGTGCGCTGCTTCGTGCGGCGGCGGCGGGCGACAGCGTCGGGACGGTTCTCGTCGAGGGTGGCGGCGTGGCGCTCATGGACCTCGGCGAGGTCGGGACGGACGAAGTCGAGGTCCAGCTCCTCGGCGGCGGCCTCGCCCGTGTCCTCGACGTGGCCCTCGTCGATGAGGATGACGGGGTGGCCTTCGTAGATCGTGTCCCCGGCGGAGACAGTGACCTCGCGGACGGTGCCGCTGGCGCGGGCGTGGACTTCGTGCTCCATCTTCATGGCGTTCATGACGAGGAGAAGCTGGCCCTCGCGAACGGTGTCGCCCTCAGCGACATCGATCGTGACGATGGTGCCCTGCAGGGGCGCGAGGACGGCGTGGACGCCCTCGGGCACGTCGACCGCGGGGAGGATCTCGATCTCGGGCTCCGGGGCAGCCGCGACGGGGCCGCCCTCCTTGCCGTGCACGAGCACGGCGAGGGGATCGCTCTGGTCGACGATGACGCCGGCCTGACCGGTGGCGGCGGGGGAGGCGGCGGCGGGGCGCTCGAAGAAGCGCCGGGGATGGGTGGCGTTGATGGGGTCGACGAGGGCGGCGACGTGGTCGTCGACGAAACGCGTGTAGACGCGGCCGGCGGCGAGGTCGGGGTGGGTGAGGATGGTCTGGAGCAGGTCGACGTTCGTGGCGACGCCCTCGATGCGGAAGTCGGCGAGGGCGCGGGAGGTGCGGCGGAGGGCGTCGGCGAGTTTGGGGGAGGGGGAGTAGCCGACGACCTTGGCCAGGAGCGAGTCGAAGCTGGGGCTGGTGCGGTAGCCGGCGTAGCCGAACGTATCGGTGCGGACGCCGGGGCCGGAGGGGATGTCGAAGGCGGTGAGGGCGCCGCCGGAGGGGCGGGTTGAGCCGTCGGCGGCCATGGTCTCCATGTTGACGCGGGCCTGGACGGCGAAGCCGCGGGGGGAGGGCGCGTCCTGCTGCGAGAGGCCGAGGCTGGCGAGGGACTCGCCGGCGGCGAGGCGAAGCTGGAGTTGCACAAGGTCGACGCCGGTGACTTCCTCGGTGACGGTGTGCTCGACCTGGAGGCGAGCGTTCGTCTCGATGAACCAGAACTCGCCCGCCTCGCCGTCCTCGTCGGTCGCGACGATGAACTCGAAGGTGCCGAGGTTGCGGTAGCCGCTGGCCTTCGCGAGGCGTACGGCGGCGGCGGTGATGCGCTCCCGCAGGTCGGGGTGGAGGGCAGGGGCGGGGGCGATCTCGATGATCTTCTGGTGGCGGCGCTGGACGCTGCAGTCGCGCTCGCCGAAGTGGGTGACGGCGCCGCCTGCATCGCCGGCGATCTGCACCTCGACGTGACGGGCGCGGGGAATCCAGCGCTCGACGTAGAGGCTGGGGTCGCCGAAGGCCTGCCCCGCCTCGGAGGCGCAGCGTTCGAAGGCGGCGTCGATCTCGGAGGCCTCGGAAATGGTGCGCATGCCACGCCCGCCGCCTCCGGCGACGGCCTTGATGAGCATGCCGGCGCCCTCGGGCAGGTCGTCGAAGAAGGCATGCGCCTCCTCGACGGTGACGGCGTGGGAGAGGCCGGGAACGACGGGGACGTCGTTGGCGTCGGCGAGGGCGCGGGCCTGGGTCTTCGCGCCGAAGAGGTCGAGCGTGCCGGGGGTGGGGCCGACGAAGGTCAGGCCGGCTTCCTCGCAGGCGCGGGCGAAGGCGGGACTCTCGGCGAGGAAGCCGTAGCCGGGGTGGACGGCGTCGCAGTTCGCGCGCTTCGCAGCGGCGACAAGCTGGTCGATATCGAGGTAGGGGGCGACGCCGCGGCCCTCGAGGGGGCGGACGGCATCGGCCTTGCGGGTATGGAGGTTGCGGGCGTCGTCCTCGGAGTGCACGGCGACGGTGCGGATGCCGAGCTCGCCGGCCGCTCGCATGATGCGGATGGCGATCTCGCCACGGTTTGCGACGAGCAGGTTCTCGATGGGCACGATTCGCTCCTCCGGGACGCGCTTCCAGCGAGGGCCGATCCTACCAGCGTGGGGCGCAGGGGCGGCGCTTATCATCGGCCGCCAGCGGCGCGGTATCGATCACGCACCGCGGGGGGCGACGACGATGACGGACGCAACGGTTACACCAACCTCGGACGAACTCGTGCGGATGGCGGTCGAGCTGCGCAACTGGGGGCGCTGGGGGGACGACGACGAGCGGGGCGCGCTCAACCTGATCACGGCCGAGAAGCGCGCGCAGGCGGCGGCGCTCGTGCAGGAAGGGCTCTCAGTGAGCTGCTCGAATGAGCTGCCGGTCTCGCGGGGGCTGGAGCCAAGGCCGGGGCAGCACTTCATGATCGTGGGCGGGGACCAGGTGGACCCGGAGACTCGCTTCGCGTTCTGCCTGGACTCCTTCTCGATCGCGCCGCATGGACCGGCGACGACGCACCTCGACGCGCTCTGCCACATGTTCTACGAAGGCAAGATCTACAACGGCTACAGCAAGGACGAGGTGCGGACGGACGGGGCGCAGAAGGACAGCATCATGGCGGGGGCGGACGGCATCGTGAGCCGGGGGGTGTTGCTCGACATCCCGGCCGTGCGCGGGGTGGAGTGGCTGGAGCCGGCCGAGCGCATCACCGTGGCGGACCTGGAGGCGGCGGAGGAGCGAGAGGGCGTGCGGGTCGACTCGGGCGACATCCTGCTGGTGGCCACAGGCCGGGAGCCGCGGACGGAGTCGAGGGGGCCAGGGGCACCGTGGGACGGGCTGGCAGGGCTGGACGCGAGCTGCCTGCCGTGGCTTCGCGAGCGGGACGTGGCGGTGGTCGGCTGCGACGGCATCACGGACGCCACGCCGAGCGGGATCGACGAGTGGCCGATGCCGATGCACCAGGTGCTAATCGCGAACATGGGCGTTCACCTGATCGACAACGTGTCGGTTGAGCGTCTGGTGGCGGCCTGCCGGGAGCGGAACCGGTACGAGTTCCTGTTCTCGCTGGCGCCGCTGCGCCTGGAGGGCGGGACAGCCTCGCCGGTGAATCCGCTGGCCATTTTCTAGTGGCTAGTGGCTAGTGAGTAGTGGCTGGTGGTTCGTGCCGCTCAGGCGGGGCCCTGCGACGTATCATCGCGGCCAGTGACGCACAGCATCGACGAGGTGCGTCGCGGGGGGCGACAGCGATGACGGATGCGACGGGAACACCGACCTCGGACGAGCTCGCGCAAATGGCGCTGGATCTGCGGAACTGGGGGCGATGGGGGGACGACGACGAGCGGGGCGCGCTCAACCTGATCACCGACGAGAAGCGAGCGCAGGCCGTCGCGCTTGCGACGGAAGGGCTCTCGGTGAGCTGCGCGCGCGCGTTGCCGGTGACGCCGTCGATGGAGAACCAGCATCCCGCCCAGCACTTCATGATCAGCGGCGGGGACCAGGTGAGCGAGGACAGCCCCTTCGCGTTCGCCGCGGACTACATCGGGATCGCCCCGCACGGGATGGCGACGACGCACCTCGACGCGCTCTGCCACATCTTCTACGAGGGCAAGATCTACAACGGCTACAGCAAGGACGAGGTGCGCACGGACGGAGCGCAGAAGAACAGCATCATGGCAGGGGCGGACGGCATCCTGAGCCGGGGTGTGCTGCTCGACATTCCGGCGGTGCGGGACGCGGAGTTCCTGGAACCGGGCGAGCGCATCACCATCGCGGAGCTGGAGGCGGCGGAGACGCGGCAGGGCGTGCGGGTGGAGCCGGGCGACATCCTGCTGGTGTACACGGGGCGCGACCGGCGGAAGGAGTCGCGGGGGCCGATGGCGCCGTTCGACGGGCTGGCCGGGCTGGATGCGGGCTGCCTGCCGTGGCTTCGCGAACGGGACGTGGCCGTCAACGGCTGCGACGGCGTGACGGACGCGCTTCCGAGCGGCATCGACGGGTGGGCGATGCCGCTGCACAGCGTCGCAATCGCGAACATGGGCGTCCACTTGATCGACAACATGAACCTTGAGCGGCTGGTGTCGGCCTGTCGCGAGCGGAACCGCTACGAGTTCCTGTTCGTGCTGGCGCCCTTGCGGCTGGAGCGCGGCACGGCCTCGCCGCTGAACCCCCTGGCAATCTTCTAGGTGGTCGGTGGTCGGTGAGAGGACCAGGTGATGGCGCTCAGCCGTAGCGGATACGCGAGCCTGGCGTTCCTGGGGGGCGCGCTCGTGTTCGGGGTCGTGCTCGGATTTGTGCTGGCGTTCGGGGCGAGCGAACCGGACCCGTGGGAGGAGCGCTGGGCCGACCTGGGCGTGCCGGAAGCGGAGTTCGTGTTCATGGGTGAGCTGACGAAGAGAGAACAGGGGGCTATCAGGGCAGAACTACGGAGCGCACAGGTGGTCTTCTCGGAGCACTTTGGGGCGGTTCGCTCGGACTTCACTGTCTACGTTTCAACCGACCTGGAGGTCTTGAATACACGCCTCTCTGAGGATTACGACGAGGATGCCACGGTCTGGTTTACCTGCGGTGGGATTGCTCTCCCTGGAGCCATCGCCATCGTGCTTGAGGATTGCGGGCCTGAGATACGGGCGCGAGGGGGGCCGTTGGCCCACGAGTACTTCCACATCCTCCAGGGCGTGACGCCTTCCGGGATGGTAGGTACGGCAAACCGTGGCGGCTTTCCCCCTGTCCTCCTGCACCAACTCGTCGAAGGTTCGGCCGTCTATGCGAGCGCGATCCACCACGAGAGCAGGGGGCGTTGGTCCCTGGAAAGTGGGCTGCAGGGCGCACAACTCAGCTGGGCTGCCCTCGGAGCGGACCCGTCCTATAGCGAGTTGGGGCGGGACGACGCGTTGTCGTTTATCTATAGCGGCGGGCTCCTCGCGGCCGAGTGGCTCGTAGCACGGGCAGGTCCGGAGGCGGTCCTCAAGTTCTTTCGGACGGGGGCGCACCGGGCCGCCTTTCAGGGCGCCTTCGGCCTGAGCGTGGACGCCTTCGAGACCGCCATCGCCAGGCACCTGCTGGATGTCGCCCCGCCGTTCGAGTGGCGAATCGCCGGCTCCGTGCTGGACGCCAACGACAAGCCGGCTGAGGGAATCAACCTCGGGCCCGTCGTGCGGATCGCGGGTGAGCCGTGGCTGGCCGGGAGCCACACGACGGTCCAGGGGGGCGCGTTCGAGTTCATGGGCCCGGGCAGCGGATACGCCCTCGGCGTCTGGCTTCAGTGCCCCGACACCGACGACACCTGGGGACGCACGGTGCTGGTGGGCGAGTTCGGTGAGGACGGCTTTGTTGCCGACGACGACGGGATCTACGAAACAGAGGACGAGGGAGCGGCGCCTTTCGAAGGTGAGGACCGTGACCGGACCGAACTGATCATCCAGCTCCCCACGACCCTGGCGGAGCTTACCGAGAAGCACTGCAAGTCCTGAGACGACACGGTCAGGTGGCGAGCATGCGGCCGGCTTCGCGGATCTCCTCAAGGTAGTAGGGCGGGGTGGTGAGGAGGATGAGGCGGTCGACGCCCTTCTGCTCGAGGGCGGCGCGGGCGGAGCCGTCGGCGCGGACGTAGGGCTCGCTGAGGCCGGCGAAGACGGTCAGGAGGAAGTTGTCGGGGTTGCGACCGGAGGCGGCGTGCTCGCGACGGGCGATCTCGGCGAAGGCGGTGAGCTGGGGGTGGCCGGCCTGCGTGTTGAAGCCGTCGGCGTGGCGGCCGGCGATGCCGGCCATGCGCGGTCCCCAACCGCCGACGACGATGGGCGGCGGGACCTCGGGGCGGTTAAAGCCGTGGGCCATTCGCAACTGGAAGTGCTCGCCGTCGAAGGTGGAGCGCTCACCCGACCAGAGGTGGCGCAGGACCTGGGCGGCCTCGGCAACCTGGGCGGCGCGGACGCGGTCGGGGGGCACGGGGCGGCCGAGCATGGTCTGCTCGGGGGCGTAGGGGAGGGTGGGGCCGCCGCCCGCGCCGAGCCCGAGGAGGAAGCGGTTGCCGCTCACCTCCTGGAGGGTGGCGGCCATGTTGGCGAGAAGGCCGGGGTGGCGGTTCGCGACGTTGAGGACGAGGGTGCCGAGCATGACGCGGGAGGTCGCCTCGGCGATGCCGGTGAGGGTGACGAGCGCCTCGGGGACGCGGCCGCTGTTGTAATCGGCGTCGCGCAGGTGGTCCCAGGTCCAGATGCCGTCGAAGCCGGCGTCCTCGGCGACGACGGCGGCCTCGCGCATCTGGGCGTAGGTCGCGCCGAAGGGCATGAGGAGGAGGTCGGTCTGCACGACGCGCAGGATAGCGGAGGCGGGCGAGGCTCGCGTTCGTAGAATGCGGACGCGGAGGACGACATGGCAGAGGACAGACTTCTTGACGACGAACTGAAGGTGCTGCGCGACGGGTTCGCCCAGCGAGCGCCGCAGCTCATCGAAACCGTGGAGGCGGCGATCGAGGAGATCGAGGCGGCAACGATTAGCCGGGCGCTCGACGTGGGCGCGCGGGCGCCGGACTTCGAGCTTCACGACGTGACGCACGACCGCACGGCCAGCCTGGGCGAGGCGCTCGCGCGGGGACCGGCGGTCGTCTCGTTCTACCGGGGCGAGTGGTGACCGTTCTGCAACATCGAGCTGCAGGGTCTGCAGCGACGGCACAACGAACTCCGCGACCTGGGGGCGACGCTGTTCTTCGTCGGCCCTGAGACGGAGGAGAACGCGCGCAAGCTGCTGGCGAACGTCGAGACGGACATCCCGGTCCTGACGGACAGCGACGGTGCGGTTATGGACGCGTACGGCCTCAGCTTCGAGCTGCCGGAGCGGCTGAAGACGGCCTACCGCGGCCTGGGCTTCCCGGACCGGAATCCAGAGACGGGGTGGCAGCTGCCGGTGCCGGCGACGTTCGTGATCGACGGGTCGGGGGTAATCCGCTCGCGGCACTGCCTGGCGGACTACCGCTACCGGATGGAGCCGCGGGACATCGTGGCGGCGGTCAGGGGGCTTTCGTCATGACGGTGCGAGAGCGGTTCCGAGTGGAAAGGAGCGAGGCGCTCCTCGCGCGAGTCGAGCGGGCGACGGAGTTTCCCCTGCTGGCGCTTGCCTTGCTGATGGTCCCCCTGCTCCTGCTTCCGCTGACGACTGATGTGTCGGAGCAGGCCGACCGCTGGTTTCTGATTGCTGACTATGGAATCTGGGGAGCCTTCACGGTGGCTTTCGCGACAAAGCTGCTTGTCGCGCCGGACCGGGTGCGATACGTGCGGACCCATCCCTTTGAGGTGGCAATGGTCGTGCTCCCCTTCCTGCGGCCACTACGACTCGTACGACTGCTTACGTTCCTGCGACTGGCCGCGGTGCTGGGGCTGAACACCCGCATCATCCGGTCGTTCTTCCTGCGACGGGGTACCGCGTTCGTGGTCGCCTGCCTGTTAGTCGCGGTGGTAGGCGGGGGAAGTCTCGTCTTCGCCGCCGAGCAAAACCACTCGGAGAGCGAGATCACCTCCCTCGGGGACTCGGTGTGGTGGGCGATGGTAACGTTGACGACTGTGGGCTACGGCGACTACGCGCCGGTCACGCCGCTCGGACGCGGGGTCGCAGGCGCCCTCATGATTTTCGGGATCGCCGCGCTTTCGATCACCACGGCCTCGATCGCGACGCTGATGACCCGGAGCCCGCAGCAACCGCCACGGCGCACCCCCACGCTCCGCGACCTGCGGATCAGGCAGCGACAGCTTCGAGCGCGCCGATACGCTCGCTGAGGCGAGTGCGGCTCGTGCCGCCCGCGGGTATGCTCCCGCCGCTGGAGGACCGATTTGAGGCGCTTCGGGGCGGCGGAGGCTAGCGAAACATGGTGAAGCTCGCCGGGCGCATAACGGATTCGAGCCAGTTCGAGTACTTCATCATCGCCCTGATCCTCGGGAACGGGGTGCTGCTGGGGATTGAGACGGTCCCGAGCATCAGGGAGGGGTACGGCGCCTGGCTGAGCGCCGGCCACTGGATCACGATCGGCATCTTCATCGTCGAGGCGGCGCTCAAGATGCTGGCGCTGGCGCCGCGGTCGGAGCGCTACTTCCGCGACAACTGGAACGTGTTCGACTTCACGATCATCGTTCTGTCACTCATTCCCGCGGTTGGCACCTTTGCAGTCGTCGCCCGGCTCGCACGGTTGATGCGCCTGTTGCGGCTGGTCTCGGCCGTGCCGGAGTTGCGGCTGATCGTGACGACGCTGGTGCGCTCGATTCCGGGGATGCTGCACATCGGGGCGGTGATGAGCGTGCTGTCCTACATTTACGCGATCGTCGGCTACGAGCTCTTCCATGAGCACGACCCGGAGCACTGGGACAACCTGGGGATCTCGCTGCTGTCGCTCTTTCGAGTGGTCACGCTGGAGGACTGGACCGACATCATGTACGTGGCGATGGAGCTGAACTCGTTCGCCTGGATCTACTTCGTGAGCTACGTGGTCCTGGGGGCGTTCGTGACGATCAACCTGTTCATCGCGGTGGTGATCAACAACCTCGACGAGGCGAAGCAGGAGCGGCTGCGGCAGCTGGAACCCGTCAGTTCCCGCGACGAGCTCATCGCCGAGTTGCGAGCCGCCCGGGACTCCCTCAACCGTCTCGAACGGCGGCTTGCGCAGGCGGAGGACATCCCGGACCGCTGACGCGCTCCGGGAGTGCGAGCGCGGGCGAGCGCGGGTATGCTCCCGCGGCTGGGGGACCTATGCCGCAGGCACTCTCGCACCTGCGTATCTGCGACTTCACCGGGCAGTTGGCCGGGGCGGGGGCGACGCGCTTCCTGGCGGCCTTCGGGGCGCAGGTAATCCGCATCGAGGACCCGGTCAACCAGGGGCGGTGGGACATCCTGCGGGGGATGCCGCCCTATGTGGACGAGCGGCGCGGGGTGGAGTTCGGCGGACCCTTCAACAACCACAACGTCGAGAAGCTGGGCGTCACGCTGAACCTGCGGACGGAGCGCGGGAAGGAGCTGCTGCGGGAGCTGGTGGCCGTCTCGGACGTGGTGGCGGAGAACTTCTCGGCGGGGGTGATGGAGCGGTGGGGGTTCGGGTACGAGGAGCTGCAGGCGATCCGCGAGGACATCATCTACGTCTCGAACTGCGGGTTCGGGCACCGCGGTCCGTACCGCGACTTCAAGACGTGGGGGCCGATCGTGCAGGCGGTCTCGGGGCTGACGTTCAGCTCGGGGCTGCCGGACCAGCCGCCGGCGGGCTGGGGCTACTCGTACATGGACCACACTGGCGCCTACTACATGGCGATCGCGATCCTGATGGCGCTGCGCCACCGGAACCGGACGGGAGAAGGGCAGTGGGTCGACCTGGGCTGCACGGAGGCGGGCGCGAGCCTGACCGGTCCGGCAATGCTCGACTACACGGTGAACGGGAGGCCGCTGCGGCGGCAGGGCAGCCCGAACAGCAACCGCAGCCAGTTCCCGGCGATGGCCCCGCACGGCATCTACCCCTCACAGGAGGAGGACACCTGGGTGGCCCTCTCGTGCCGCGATGAGCGCGACTGGGAGGCGTTCGGGGAGGTCACGGGGGAGGCGTGGACGCAGGAGGGGCGCTTCTCGGACCTGCGGGGGCGGCTGGTGGCGGAGGACGCGCTCGACGAGCTGGTCGGGGGGTGGACGCGGACGCGGGGGAACTTCGAGGTGGCGGCGCTGCTGCAGGGGGCGGGCATCCCGGCGACGGCGGTGCAGCGTCCGCAGGAGCGCATCGACCAGGATCCGAACACGGAGGCGTGGGGGCTGTGGCCCACGGTGAAGCATCGGGACATGGGAGACGTGCGGGTCGACGGGCTGCCGGTGCACTTCTCGGAGACGGACTGGACGATGGAGCGGGGCGGGCCGTGCCTCGGCGAGCACAACGAGGAGGTGTTCGGGGGGCTGCTGGGGCTGAGCGCGGACGAGATGGGGTCGCTGACGGAGGAGGGAGTGCTGTGACGGATCCGGGAACTCCACAGGGGCCGGGAGCGCTGGAGGGGTTGCGGGTGGTCGAGCTGTGCGACGAGCTGGGGATGTTCGCGGGGAAGCTGCTCGCGGACATGGGGGCGGAGGTGGTGAAGGTCGAGCCGCCGGAGGGGGACCGGACGCGTACGTACCCGCCGTTCGTCGACGACGAGCCGGGGCCGGAGCGCAGCCTCTACTTCTGGCACTACAACACGAGCAAGGCGGGCGTCACGCTCGACCTCGGGGCGGCGGCGGACCAGGAACGGCTGCGGGCGCTGATCGACCGGGCGGACATCCTGCTACAGAGCGGGGAGGCGGGGGCGGACCTGGCGTACGAGTCGCTGCGGGAGACGAACCCGGGGCTGGTCATGGTCACGCTGAGCCCGTTCGGGCGGGGGATGCCGCGCGAGGACGAGGCATCGACGGACCTGACGATCCTCGCGGGGGGCGGGCCGGTCTGGAACTGCGGGTACGACGACCACTCGCTGCCGCCGGTGCGGGGCGGGGGGAACCAGGGCTACCACACGGCGAGCCATTTCGCGGTGATGTCGGCGCTGGTGGCGCTGCTCTACCGCGACGAGACGGGGCGGGGACAGCACATCGACGTGAACGCGCACGCGGCGGCGAACGTCACGACGGAGGCTGGGACGTACACGTGGCTGGTCGCCCAGGAGACGGTGCAGCGGCAGACGGGGCGGCACGCGGGCGTGAACCCGTCGATGCCGTCGCAGGTGCTATGCGCGGACGGACGTTACGTCAACACGGGCATCCCGCCGCGGCGGCCGGAGTCGTTCGGGGCGGTGTGCGAGTGGCTCCAGAGCGCAGGCCTGGAGGAGGAGTTCCTGGAGTTCCCGCTGCTGGAAGAGGGGATGCGGCGGGAGCGCTTCGACATGTCGATGCTGCAGCAGGACGAGGAACTGATGGCGATCTTCGGGGCGGGGCGGTCGGCGATGAACTTCCTGGCGTCGCGCCTGACGGCATACGAGTTCTTCACGGGCGGACAGCAGCGCGGGTTCCAGATCGGGATCATCTACTCGCCCGAGGAGGTGCTGGAGGACCCGCACTTCATCGCGCGCGGCTTCCCGGTCGAGGTCGAGCACCCGGAGCTGGAGCGGACGGTGACGTATCCGGGAGCGCCGTACCAGCTCCTGGGCTCACCGTGGCGCATCCGGCGTCGGGCGCCGCTGCTGGGCGAGGACAACGAGGCCGTGTTCGCGGAGCTGGCGGGCGACCAGGGGTAGGGGCGCGGCGAGTCAGGCGCGGCGGGCCGCGGAGGCGCTGGCGACGGACTCCTCCGTGACGTTGTCGGGGAGCCAGAAGCGACGGAAGACAATGTAGCCGGCCAGGGCGAGGACGCCCGCGACGGGCCCGACGAGGCGGATGCCGAGCGGGTCGTCGGCGCTGCTGCCGAGGGCGAGGAGGGCGATGAGAATGCCGGGGCCGGCGGCGCCCGCAATCTTCTCAAGGGTCTGCTGGGTGGCGTAGTAGACGGCCTCGCGGCGTTGACCGGTGCGGACGGTGTCGTAGTCGGTGATGTCGGCGATGAGGGCGTTGGGGAACGTCTGCACGGGCGCGAGGGCGACCCCGATCAGGAGGGCAAAGGTGATGCCCTGGGCAACGACCGGGATCCCGGGCAGGAAACCGGCGATGGCGAACAGGGGGAAGTAGAGGCCGGCGAAGAGCATGCCCCAGCCATAGACCTGCCGCTTCGAGCGGCGGCGCGCGAGGAGGATCGCGAACGGCAGGATGAGCATGAGCACCCCGAGGGCGCATGCGCTGAGCACGGCCACCATCGCGCCGGGTTCGTCGCGGCCCAGGACGCTCTCCACGTAGAACGGGAGCACGCCCGTGATGATCTGGACGCCAACGCTGTAGAGAACGAAGGAGGGGAGGAAGACGAGGAACTGGTCGTTGCGCAGGCAGGTGGTGATGGAGTTCCAGACGGACAGGCGCTCGACCTTCTGATCCTCCTCGTAAATCTCCTGCGAGACCTCGATGGAGCGCCGCCAGGCGCCGGTCAACGCGATGTAGCGGGAGACCAGCGCGACAGCGGCGACGATGATCGCCATGGCCACGAAGCCGAAGGAATCGACAAGCAGGCCGGTCCCGATGAAGGCGATGGCGGTGCCGACAACGCCGAATGCGACCTGCCAGCCAACGATGCTGAGGCGGTCGTCGTTGCGACGGGCGATCTCGGGAAGGAGCGACTCCATGGGACCGCCGGAGAGTGTCGAGAAGAGGTTGAAGAACCAGAAGATGGCGAAGAGGAAGATGACGTTGCCGATGGTCTCGCCCGGGTTGGGGGGAATCCACAGGAGAATGAAGAAGAGGGCCATGAAGGGAGTGGCGGCCAGGACGAACGGGATGCGTCGACCCCAGCGGGAACGGGTGCGATCGCTCCAGTAGCCAATGAGCGGGTCGTCGAAGGCCTCGATCAGGCGGCCGATGACGAGGACGGCGCCGATGGCGAAGGCCGCGCCCCGGCGCTCAACGTCACCGTCGTCATCGCCGAGGTAGAAGAAGATGAGCCAGAGGTCGCGGCTGCGGCCGAGGGCGTTCCCCCCGAGGGATCCCGAGGCGTAGAGGAGGCGCGCAGGGAGGGGCATGCGGCCATCCATGCGGCTCCTCCAGCGGGTGGAGTGACACCGCGCACGATACAGGAATCGGGAAGCGGGTTAGGGGAGGGCTAGCATCCGTTCGAGGGCGACGAGCGACCATTCGCGCGTCTCGTCGTCGACCTTCACGCGGTTGATGACGTGGCCCTGGACGAGCCCTTCGAGGGTCCAGGCGAGGTAGGCGGGGTGGATGCGATACATGGTGCTGCAGGGGCAGACGACGGGGTCGAGACAGAAGACGGTCTTGTCGGGGTTCTCGTCGTTGAGGCGCTTGACGAGATTGATCTCGGTGCCCACGCCCCAGGTCGAGCCCGCGGGGGCGGCGTTCACGGCCTTGATGATGCGCTCGGTCGAGCCGCTGGCGTCGGCGGACTGGACGACTTCCCAGGAGCACTCGGGGTGGACGATGACCTTCGCACCGGGGTGCTCGACTCGCGCCTGCTCGATCTGGTCCACGGAAAAGCGCTGGTGGGTGCTGCAGTGGCCCTTCCAGAGGATGACGCGGGCGCGCTCAAGCTGCTCCTGCGTGTTGCCGCCGAGGGGCAGGCGCCAGTCCCAGGTCACCATCTCCTCAAGAGGGATGCCCATCTCGTAGCCGGTGTTGCGGCCAAGGTGCTGGTCGGGGAAGAAGAGGATCTTCTCGCCACGCTCGAAGGCGTACTCAAACGTCTTGGGGGCGTTGCTGGAGGTGCAGACGATGCCCTCGCGCTTGCCGACGAAGCCTTTGAGGCTGGCGGCGCTGTTCATGTAGGTGATGGGGATGATGCGGGTGGCGGGGTCGAGGGCGGCGGTCATCTCGTCCCAGGCGGCGTAGACATCGCCGGGGTCGGCCATGTCGGCCATGGAGCAGCCGGCGGCCATGTTGGGGAGGACGACGGAGACCTCGGGCGGCGTGAGGATGTCGGCGGACTCGGCCATGAAGTGGACGCCGCAGAAGAGGACGAAGTCGACGCCCTTCTGGTCGGCGGCGTGCTGGGCGAGCTTGAAGCTATCGCCAGTGAAGTCGGCGTACTGGATCACTTCGTCACGCTGGTAGTGGTGGCCGAGGACGACGAGGCGGTCGCCGAGGGCGGCGCGAGCAGCGCGGATGCGCTGGTCGACCTCCTCGGGCGGAAGGCCGAGGTAGCTTCGGGGGATGTCCTGCTGCCAGCTGACGAACGCGGGCTCCTCGACGAGGGGGAGGGGCTCGAGGCGGTCGGTGGGGCAGGTGTCGGGGTCCAAGTACAGCTCAAGCAAGGCCGCGGGGTCGGAGGTTGGGGCAGTAGCGGTCATCGGACGATCCCTCCCGATCCGGCAGCCGGACTTAGTGTCGCACATACACTAAGTAGGAGGGGTAATTGTGCCACACAAGGGCCGGGTCGTCAACGGCGGGGCCGGGAGTCAGGAGCCGAGATTCTGGGACTACCCGCCTTATCGTTGCAGCCGCAGTGAAATGTCAAGGACAAGCAGCCGATACACTGCGAGACGGCAGCGGCTAAGCGGGGTAGTGAGTACGCTCCAGCAGTGAGCGCACTATAGGCCGCTCCCCCGCCGCCGCTGTCGTACTCAGTCTTAGCAACCACGACGCAGGTGTCAACAATCTGCCCATCACTCCGGCCCTCCCACCGGCTCCCAACCGGCTTCAGTCGCCGGAGGGCGGGCGCCAGCGGATGGTCGTCGGTTGTGTTCGCTCGAGGCGCTCGGCGGCGGTGCCGGCGAGCAGCTCGACGGGGTCGCCGGGACGGAGGTCGCCGCCTTCGAGGACGCGAGCGTAGACGCGGCTGAAGCCGGGACGCTCCTCCTGGTCCATACACGAGAAGTCGCCGTCAAGGAACCACCGAGCGTTCTTCCAGCAGGGTTCGGTGTAGCCGGTGACCTCGACAAGCACGGCGTCGCCGAGGCGGAGGCGGGCGCCGGGGACCACGCGGTCCCAGTCGATGCCGGCGGTTGTGACGTTGTCGCCGGTAGCGCCGGGCGCAATCGAATGGCCCTCGCCGGCGAGCGCCTCGATGCGTTCGAGGGCAAAGAGGCAGAGGGCGCGGCGGGGGCCGCCGTGGGCGCGACGGTCGGCCTGGCGGTCGACGGTGATGCCGTTGGCGTCGACGGTGGCCTCGGCCAGGGGAAGCTTGGGCACGCCGCCGCTGGAGGCGCTGAGCTGGACGATGCGGCCCTGCGTTGACTCACTCATGCGGGGTTCCTTCGTCGAAACGCTCGATGACGCCCTCGACGTGCAGCAGCCGGAGGGCCTGCACGATGCCCGGCCGAAGCTGGTCGACCGTCTCGGAAGGGAGGCGCGCGCCAAGACGGCCGAAGAGGTCGCCGATGGTCCGCTGGCCGTCGATCTGGGCAAGGACAAGGGCGACAAGATCGCTGACGGGAGCGCCTTCCGTGCGCTCGGGCGTGGTGATGACCTGACCCCAGGCAAATTCGCCCTCACCGACGACCGGCTTCCGTTCGAGATGAGCCTGCGGGACAAGTGAGGGGACGGCCGAGAGGAGGCGGGGCAGGCCTTCGACGAAGCGCTCGTCGAAGGCGGCGGCGCGCTCCTCGCGGCGGCGCTCCACGGCGCTCACGGCCTCGGCGAAGCTGCGGGGGGTCTCGCCGTGGGCGAGGACTGCGCGTTCGTAGCCGACCGGGGGTTGTCCCGCGACGGCTCGGACGAAGGCCAGGCGGGCGGGAGTCGACTCGTCGGCGCCGGTGATGCGGCGAGTCTCCCAGAAGTAGGAGTCGACGGTGCGGTTGCTGCCGTAGAACAGGCGCGCCAGCTCGCGGAAGTGCTCGTACTGCTGGCGATACTGCTGGGCATAGACAGCAGCCGCGGCCCTGCCGAGGTCGGGATCCTTCAGCGCGGAGGTGACGTACGCCGCGGCGAGCACACCCGACGAGAGGGCGAGGTGCACACCCGAGGAGAAGAGGGGGTCGACGAAGCAGGCGGCGTCACCGGCGAGGACGAAGCCTTCTCCGGCGAGCTCGCTCGAGGAGTAGGACCAGTCGCGGACGACGGTGGGCGAGCCGATCAATGTGGCGCCGGCGAGGAGGGCGGAGGTGTGGGGGCCATCGGCGACCCGCTCGCGGAAGAACGTCTCGGGCCCAAGCTCGTTGATGCGCTCTCGGCCGGCGGCGCTGTCGACGACGACGCCCGTGCTCACGAGACCGGTATGGAGGGGGATGGCCCAGAGCCATCCGTCCTCGATGGACTCGATGAGGATGTTGTTGGCATCGGGCTCGGGGAGGCGCGAGCCGCCCGAGTAGTAGCCGTAGAGCGCGAGATTGCGGAAGAAGGGGTCGGGCTCGCGCAGGCCGCGCGCGCGGCCGATGAGCCCCGCTTGCCCGCTGGCATCGACGACGAAGCGGGCGCGGGCGGTGTGCCGGCGGCCCTCGGCGTCCTCGACGCGCAGGGTGGCGCCGGAGGGGCCGGCATCGGCTTCGAGGACGCGGCAGCCTTCGCGCACGTCGGCGCCGTGGACGGCGGCGTTGCGGAGGAGGATGGCGTCGAACTGGGCACGAACGACCTGGTAGGCGTGGGGGTAGCGGGGGCTGGACTCGCGAAAGGTCCAGCTCCAGGGGTCCGGGTCGCGGCCCCAGACCATCGTCGCGCCGTACTTGGGGAGGAAACCGGCGGCCTCGATGGCGGGGAGGACGCCGAGCTCCGCGAGGACGGGCATGGAGGCGGGGAGGAGCGACTCGCCGACGTGCTCGCGAGGGAAACGGTCGCGCTCGTAGAGGCGAACGCGCCAGCCCTTGCGGGCGAGCATGGTGGCGGCGGCGGAGCCGGCGGGGCCGCCGCCCACGACCAGGACATCGGCATCGAAGCTGCCCTCGGCGGTCATCCCGGGAATGGTCGCACAGGAGCGGGGCAGGGGCGCGCGGGGGCAGCGCTACGTCCGCTTCCGCCTGCCCCTCGCGATCTCCGTTTCAAGCGCGTCGAGCTTCGGCTCCCAGAAGCGCCGGAACCGCTCCAGCCAGGCATCGACTTCCTGCAGCGGGTCCGGGTCGACGGTGTAGATGCGCCGCGCGCCGTCGACCCGCACGGTCGCGAAGCCGCTGTCGCGCAGCACCTTGAGGTGCTGGGAGACGGCCGCCTGGGTGATGCCGAACTCGCGCCGAATGACGTCGGCGACCGCGCCGGCGGGGTGCTCCTCGCGGGCGAGGAGCTCGAGGATGCGCCGCCGGACGGGGTCCCGCAGGACGTCGAAGGCGTGCATCAGGACTCGGGTGCGGCTTCGCCGGTGTAGAAGGCGGCGGTCTGGCGGGCGGCGGCGCGGGCGGTCGCGGGGTCGGTTCCGGCGGCGATGGCGGCCTGTCCCCAGGCTTCGCTGGCGCCGCGGTAGAAGGCCTGGCCCTCCTCGGAAAGGGCAAAGCCGGTGGGGTCGGAGATGGCTTCGTCGGGACTGCCGAAGTGGAGCGCGAGGCCGAGGAGGCCTCCCTCCCAGCCGACGCCGGTCGCGCCGGGCCCGTACGTGTCCCACTGGTCGGACAGGTGCATCGTGTGCGTCAGCGCAAGACGCGCGCCGCCGGGCCCGTCGCCCGAGAGGCGCACCTCGACCCAGCTCACGTCCCCGCCGAACTCCCAGGTGGCGGCGAGATGCGACGGGCGCTCGCACGCCGTGATCACGCCGCCGGCGTTGCCCTCGAACTGATAGCGTCCCCCCAGGGAGAGTTCCCCGCTGATCGGGAGGAACCAGCGCGGGATGCGCTCGCCGTTCGTCAGGGCGTCCCACAGGTCGTCGACGGTCGTCGCGAAGCTCCGGGTGAGCGTGACTGCGCGGGCGGGTTGCCCCTCGACTTCCAGCTCCGAGACGGAGCGCTCGACGGCGCCGAGATGTCCTGAGATGTCGAGTTCCATGGTCATCCCCCTTTCAAGAGGATACTAATATAATTATATACTAAATCTACCGGCAACGTGGGGGAACGCAGACACAGAAAGGCGCCGCAGCAAGCTGCGACGCCTTCGGCCGTTGCGGGTCGGGAATACTACTGGCCGCCGGCGGCGACGACCTCTTCCTGCTCGATGGGCTCGTTGGTCTTGGTGTCGACCTCGAAGGGACCCTTGAGGTCGAACTCCTTGGCCATCTCGCGGGTGGCGGGAATGATCTCCTCGCCCATGAGGCGGAGGCTGCGCATGGCGTCGTCGTGATCCATGGCGCCGTCGCCGTCCCAGAAGAAGATGCTGCCGGGGCGCAGGTACTCGAGCACGTGGCGGATCTTCGGGATGACGGTCTTGGGCGTGCCCGTGATGATGGACATGCGCTCCTTCTGGGACTCGTAGCTTGAGTAGTCCTCCGGAGCCTGATCGCCATCCTTGGTGGCTTGCTCGTGCGCGACCTGGCGGCCGCGGGCGGTGGACTGCGTGAAGCTGGTCACCGTGGGCAGCAGGTTCGTGCGGGAGGTCATGCCGGGGAGGTTCTGCAGGTAGGGGCGAACGATTCCCTGGTTGCCCTCAAGGAAGGGGTTGCTGGGCCCTTCGACGTACTTGCGAGCGGCCTGGTCGGCGAGCTCTTCGGTCTCATCGACGTGGACCTTGAAGAGGTAGCTGCGGTGCTGGGTCTGCGCTTCGTAGCCGTTCTCCTCGGCGACCTGGTCGTAGTAGTCGTAGGAGTTCTTGGTGGGCTCCAGCTCGGTGGCGAGCATGACGTAGGGGTAGCGGTGCTCGGCGGCCCACTTGACGGTGTTGCGGCTCATGACGCCGGGAATCCAGATCTGGGGATGGGGTTGCTGGTAGGTCTTCGCCCAGGGATTCACGTAGCGGTAGTTGTAGTGCTCGCCTTCCCAGC
Source organism: Tepidiformaceae bacterium (assembly GCA_965203545.1). GTDB lineage: Bacteria > Chloroflexota > Dehalococcoidia > Tepidiformales > Tepidiformaceae > UBA2991. The sequence continues at coordinate 2,756,302 of OZ241899.1, read as the reverse complement.
GGAAGGGGCCGGGGCGGGTCCAGGCGGCGAGGACGAGGTCGTGGGCTTCCTGGAAGCGCTCCCAGTTGAAGGGGGCCTGGGCGTTGTGGGCGACGCTCTCGCGGCCGGTGCCACGCACCCAGCCGGTGACGAGACGGCCGCGGGAGATCATGTCGATCTCGGCGAGCTCCTCGGCGAGCCAGAGGGGGTCGTCCCAGATAGGGAGGACGTTGCCGAGGATGACGATCTTCACGCGCTGGGTGATGCGCGAGAGGATGGCAGCCTCGACGTTGACGACACCGCCCATGCAGAAGGGCGTGCTGTGGTGCTCGTTGAGCATGACGCCGTCGAAGCCCATCTCCTCGGCGTAGACCTTCTCGTCGAGGTAGCGGTTGTAGAGCTCCGAGCCGAGCTTCGGGTTGTACTCGCTGTTGCTGATGCCGAGGTCGGCGATATCGCGGCCGGTGGAGCCGAAATAGCCGGACTCCTGGTCCTGGTAGGGCCTCTCGGTGAAGTAGCCGATGAACATGCGTTGCCCTCCGGGCCGGCGCGCTCGAAGACACGGCGGCGCCTAGTTGGCGGCATCATACCGCCTTTTGTAGACGAGATGAGGCGGTCTCCGGGGGAACCCGGGGGCGTTTCGGGCCCTAGCCTCCCGCGTGCGCGGTGATGAGGGCGGCGAGGGCCTCGGGCTCTTCGTAGTCGACGAAGTGTCCCGCTCCTTCGACGATTTCAAGGGTGGCGTTGGCGAGACCATCGGCGTACTGGCGGGCGCAGGTGAGGGGAATGACCTGCTCCTCGCTTCCCGCGACCACCAGCGTTGGCGTCTGCACTTCGCAGAGGACGGGAGCAAGGCGGCGGTTGAACATGTACGGCTTCCAGCTGAGGCGGGCCGTCATCTCACGACTGAAGTCCCAGAGCTCGCGGACCTCCGGGGCGACCTCTTCGCCGAAGATCTCCTGGTAGTGGGCCTCATCACGGAACCCGGCAGTCACGTACTCGCCGTAGCTGACGAGCATCTGGTCGAGGATCTCGCCTTCGTCGGGCTGAAGGCCGGCGGCGCCCACGAGGACGAGGGAGCCGATGCGTTCCTGGTTAATGGCCGCAAGCTCGGCGGCGATGAAGCCGCCAAAGCCGAGGCCGACGAGGGTGGGGTTGTCAGGAGCGACCTGGGCAAGGAAGCGACTGATGAGGATGGCGATGTCACGCGCGTCGCGGGCCCAGACGGGGCGCTCGGACTGCCCGTAACCCGGCAGGTCGGGCACGGTGACGGTGAAGTTGCGGGCGAGCGCCTCGTAGAAGGGAATCCAGCCGAGATTGCCGGTCGAGTGGTGGAGGACGACTGCGGCGGGACCGCTCCCTCCCTGCAGGTAGCGGATGCTGAGGCCCGCAACCTCGGCGGTGGATTCGGTCCACGTCTGCTCGGCTGTCGTCATGGGTGGCTCCTCGGGCGCTGGGTGTGTAGCGCCGAATACTACCCGAGCGCACTGGACGGCGCTGAGCCGCCCGCTGGCCCGGTCCGGACCGCATCTGTACGCTCTCGCGCATGTCTGAACCGTACCTGGTAGTCCACGTCGACAAGCGCCCGAATGTCTCGTTCGAGATCGAACAGAGCATCATCGAAGGGGGAGGGGGGAGGTTCGTCGCGACGAGCTCGTCGAGCGAGGACGAGCTGATCGCGAACGTGAAGGATGCGGAGGCGATCCTCGTGTCGTCGGCGCAGATCACGCGGCGGGTGGTGGAGTCGATGCCGAAGTGCAAGCTCATCATCCGCTACGGGGTGGGGCTGGACACGCTCGACATCCCGGCGGCGACGGATCACGGCATCGTGGTCGCGCACTTCCCGGACTTCTGCCAGCCGGAGGTCGCGAACCAGGCGATGCTGCTCCTGCTGGCCTGCGCGAAGAAGCTGCACACGCTCGACCGGGCCGTGCGCGACGGGAGCTGGCGTCCGGGTCCGCTGGGGCCGATGGGGCCGATCGGCGGGGAGACGCTGGGACTGGTCGCGCTGGGAAACATCGCACGGGCGGTGGTGCCACGGGCGAAGGCGTTCGGGCTGAACGTGATCGCGTACGACCCCTACATCGGCGAGGGCGTGTTCCGGGCGCATGGTGTGGAGCGCGTCGAGTCGCTGCACGAGCTGCTGGGCCGGTCGGACTACGTGTCGGTGCACACGCCGCTCAACCCGGAGACGCGGCACCTGATCGGGGAGGCGGAGCTGGCGGCGATGAAGCCGACGGCGTACCTGATCAACACCTCACGAGGGCCGGTGGTCGACCAGGAAGCGCTGATCGCGGCGCTCGACGGGGACCAGATCGCGGGAGCGGGGCTGGACGTGTTCGAGCGCGAGCCGCTGGAGGCAGAGTCGCCGCTGGCGCGCATGGAGAACGTGGTGCTGATGCCGCACTCGGCCTCGTACTCGGACCAGTCGTTCGAGAGCATGCGCCGCCGCGTGGGCGAGACGGTGGTCGGGCTGATGGAGGGACGCTGGCCGCAGTTCGTGGCGAATCCGCGTGTTCAGCCGCGGGCTTCGCTGCCCGCGAGGGACTAATCCCCGGCGGCGCGGCGTAGAGTAGGCGCACTTTCCGTAAGGAGGAGCGCCATGCAGGCCGCGATATTCCACGGAGCTCACCAGCCACTCACGATCGAGGAAGTCGCGATCGACGAACCGGGGCCTCGCGAGGTCATCGTCAAGACGGCGGCGAGCGGGGTCTGCCACAGCGACCTGCACTTTGTAGACGGGTTCTACCCCTTCGATTCGCCGGCGATCCTCGGGCACGAGGCGGCGGGCGTTATCGAGGCGGTCGGCGAGCAGGTGACGTACGTGCAGCCTGGCGACCACGTGATCTGCTGTCTCTCGGTGTTCTGCGGGATGTGCGAGCGGTGCATGACCGGGCAGCCGTACGCGTGCGACAAGGAGGCGGTGACGCGGGGGGCGGACGAGCCGCCCAAGTACACGTGGCAGGGGCAGCCGGTGGCGCAGTTCGCCAACCTTTCCAGCTACGCGGAGAAGATGCTGGTCCACGAGAACGCGGTGGTCGCGATCCGGAAGGACATGCCACTGGACGCGGCGGCGCTCATCGGCTGCGGGGTAACGACGGGGTTCGGGGCGGCGGTGAACACGGCGAAGGTGCAGCCGGGCTCGACGGTGGCGGTGTTCGGCGTTGGGGGCGTGGGGCTGGCGGCGGTGCAGGGCTCGCTGGTGGCGGGCGCGCGCATGATCATCGCCGTGGACATGGTCGAGTCGAAGCTGGCGAAGGCGCGCGAGCTTGGGGCGACGCACGTGGTCGACGCCTCTTCCGGCGATCCGGTCGAGGCGATCCGGAACCTGACCGGGGACGGTGTGGACTACGCGTTCGAGGCGATCGGGCTGAAGGTGGCAGCGGAGCAGGCGTACGAGGCGCTACGGCGCGGGGGCACGGCGACGGTCATCGGGATGATCCCGGTGGGCCAGAAGGTCGAGATCGACGGCCGCTCGTTGCTGAGCGAGAAGAAGTTGCAGGGCAGCTCGATGGGTTCGAACCGTTTCCGCGTCGACATGCCGCGCTACATCGACTTCTACATGCAGGGCCGGCTGAAGCTGGACGAGATGATCACCCGCCGCATGCGGCTTGGGGACGTCAACGAGGCGTTCCGGGCGATGAAGGCGGGCGAGGTGGCACGCTCGGTGCTGATGTTCGACTAGGGCCAGAGCCAGGAGGAGCGCCATGAAGGCCGCGGTATTCCACGGAGCTCACCAGCCCCTCACGATCGAGGAAGTGGCGATCGACGATCCGGGACCGCGCGAGGTCATCGTGAAGACGGCCGTGAGCGGGGTCTGCCACAGCGATCTGCACTACGTGGACGGGCACTGGCCGTTCGACACGCCAGCAATCCTCGGGCACGAGGCGGCGGGCGTCATCGAGGCGGTCGGCGAACAGGTGACGTACGTGCAGCCGGGCGACCACGTGATCTGCTGTCCTTCGGTGTTTTGCGGCATGTGCGAGCGGTGCATGACCGGGCAGCCCTACGCCTGCGATCGGGAAGCGGTGACGCGGGGCGCAGACGAGCCGCCCAAGTACACGTGGAACAGCCAGGCGGTAGCGCAGTTCGGGAATCTCTCCACCTACGCGGAGAAGATGCTGGTGCACGAGAACGCGGTGGTGGCGATCCGCAGGGATATGCCGCTGGACGCGGCGGCGCTCATCGGCTGCGGGGTGACGACGGGATTCGGGGCGGCAGTGAATACGGCGAAGGTGCAGCCGGGGTCGACGGTGGCGGTCTTTGGCGTGGGGGGCGTGGGCCTGTCGGCAGTGCAGGGCTCGCTGGTGGCGGGGGCGCGCATGATCATCGCCGTGGACATGGTCGAGTCGAAGCTGGCGAAGGCGCGGGAACTAGGGGCGACGCACGTGGTTGACGCCTCCTCGGGCGATCCCGTTGAGGCGATCCGCGAACTGACGGGCGGCGGGGCCGACTACACGTTCGAGGCGATCGGGCTGAAATCGGCAGCCGAGCAGGCCTACGAGGCGCTGCGGCGCGGGGGCACGGCCACCATTATCGGGTTGCTCCCGATGGGGCAGAAGGTGGAAGTCGACGGGCGTTCGCTGCTGAGCGAGAAGAAGCTGCAAGGCAGCTCGATGGGTTCGAACCGTTTCCGCGTCGACATGCCGCGATACATCGACTTCTACATGCAGGGGCGGCTGAAGCTGGACGAGATGATCACCCGCCGCATGCGGCTGGAGGACGTGAACGAGGCCTTCCGGGCGATGAAGGCGGGTGAGGTCGCGCGCTCGGTGCTGATGTTCGACTAGGTTCGCCTAGGGCTCCTCGCGGGGCCGGGTGAAGCCGCCGCGGAAGCGTTCCATCAGCCCCTCGCGGGTGAACTCGGGGGACTTGGCGTAGTCGATGATGACACGCTCTCGGTCCTCGACCATCTGGGCGGCGGCGGGGACGTCGGCGGCGATCTCGTGGGGGATGGAGATGCAGCCGTGGAGGTCGGCGTGGAGGAGATCGCCGGGATTGACGGTGACGCCGCCGACCGTGACGGGTCCACCGACCTCGACCTGGTGAACGTAGGCATGGGAGACGAGGACTTCCTTCGCGAGGAACTGGAAGCCAAGCTCGCGCACCTCTTCCATGTCGCGTACGCCGCCGCTGGTGACGACCCCGAGGCAGCCGAAGGCGCGGTGGATGTTGCCGTTGACCTCGCCCCAGAAGGAGCCGACGGGCGGGTCGTCGAGGTCCTCGATGACGACGATGCGGGGAGCGGGGATGGACTCGATGTGGTCGTACCAGTCGCCGCGCTCGACGCGGACCTCCGGGTCCTGGTCGGGGGGCACACTGGCGCGAATCTTGCAGGTGACGGCGTAGCCGACGATCGGCTCCATCTCGGGGAAGTGGCAGCGGATGTCGGGCGTCATGGCGCCGTAGTTGCGCGCGCGGACCTGGAAGGTCTCGATGGCGTTGGAGATGGCGGGGGAGGGCCAGGCGCGCAGGGCGGCGAGTTGCTCGTCGTTGAGGGGCTGCATGGACACGGCTCCGGATTGAGGGTGGTGCGATCCTAGGGGCAGGGGCGCGGGGGCGCTACGGCGCAGGTGACAGTTCCCTGAGCAGCCAGGGATCGCCGCGTTCGAGGGGCACGATGGCGGCGTCGAAGCGCTCCCGGATAGGTGAGACGAGGGGATCGGGAAGAACCACGCTGAGAGCGATGGCGCCCATCGCGGCCGCCTCAGCGGCCGCGACCGCGACCAGGTCGGCGATATAGCCGGCATCGGTGGCGAGTGCCGGCTGGACGAAGAGGTCGGCCCAGGCCTCCAGGGGGTCGCGCCAGCGCCAGACCGTGACCAGCACGTTTGCGGGTGGGCGGCCGGCCAGGGTGACGCGCTGCCCGGAGAACGCCACGTCCGTGGGGAAGTCGGACGCCTCGGGCGTGAGCACGGGACGCCAGAGGTATCCCCAGCGATAGGCGGCGGACTCGCGGTGGTCGAGCGCGCGGAGGTGGGAGGCCTCGGTCTGGTAGTCGCCCGAGAGCGGGATGGCATCGAAGGCAGGGGGCTCGATGCGATCCAGGTTCCCGATTCGCAGCCAGGTCTGGCGCAGGTGCTCGCTGTAGCCACGGCGGTCGAGCACATCGAAGCTGCCGCCCGAGCCGACGGGGCGACACCAGAAGCGGTCGAAGCCGCGAGCGCGGGCGCGCGACTCGCATTCGTCGAGGACCCACTCCTCGACCTCGGCATCGTTGACGCCGGCGGCCAGCTCGAGGATCTCCAGGTGGGCGTAGCGGCCGAAGGGCTCGGGCTCGGTCGCGTACAGGACCTCGACGCTGCCCACGACGTCCTTCTGGTTGCGCTCCACGACCCAGCAGTCCCAACCGAGGTCGCGGTAGACCTGGATGTGGCGCGCGCAGAAGTGCTCGTGCATCCAGGGGCCGCCCGTACGGAACCACTCGACGGGGGAGGCGTCGGGGGGAAGGGGAGGGCCTCCTACTCCGCGATGCAGGGCGACGAGCCCGGGGACGTCTTCGGGCGTGGCGGGGCGCAGGGCGAGGGCCTGGCCCCGCCAGTTCAGGCCGCGCACCTCGAAGGGTGGCGCCTCGCTCAGACGATGCCCCGCATACCGCCGCCGGTCTGGGGCCCGTAGGCGTTCTGGAGGGTGGCTCGGTCGAAGCCGTGGGGATCCTTGCCGATGGCGAAGTCGTAAAGGGCGGCCTTGAAGATGCCCTCGAGGGCGGTGACGGTGGCCCACGCAAGCCCGACGAGGGGGATGCCGATGGCCAGGCCCACGAACGGGTGGATGGCCGCGAGCAGCAGGCCGATGAGCACGGCCACGATGATCGCGACGATGGTCACGAGGCCGAAACCGAACCCGGCTGTTATCTGCTGCCCCCATGTCCGGCGCAGGAGGGATGCCGAGCGCCGCAACGCATCGAACGGGCCAACGCCCTCCTCGACGATGAAGGGGACGGCGAAGAAGGACGCGAGCTCCCAGGCAGTTTCGCCAACCCACGACGCGATCTGGCCGGCGATGCCTCCCCGGTTGCGGAGGGCGCGCAGGATGAGCATGACGGCAGTCACCACAACCGCCCAGGCGAGGATCTGGGGAACGCGGGCGGAGGCGGCCTTCAGGCCCGAGGCCACACTGGGGTCGCCACCGCGCAGCCGCTCCATGGCCGCCGCCACCAGAGCCGCGTTGAAGAAGATCACGATGGACATCGAGACGAAGGCGAGCAGCAGGCCGAGGATCAGGTCGCCGGCGGAACCTTCGCCGCCCTCCTCCGCCAGGGCGAAGGAGCCGCTCAGGAGGCCCCCCGCGGCGATGGCGCCGGCGACCGCGACGAGCGCGATTACCGACATGATGGGGAAGAAGATGAGCTCGCGGTCGAGCATGAGGACGCGCCAGCTCATCTTCATCAACTCGAAGGTGTGGCCGATGGTTGCGAACATGGGGTCGGTCTCCTCTACGGGAGCGAAGCGTACGACACGTCGCTGTTGGCTGCGTTAGCCGACGTGCTGGCGGAGCTCGAAGCCGTTGCCATCGGGGTCGGCAACCTCGGCGACGCGAACGGGGACGCCGCCGCCGGCCTCCTGGATGACGCGCACGGTACCGCCGCCGGCCTTCAGCTCGGCAATGGCGGCGTCGAGGTCGTCGACCTGCAGGTTGAGGCCGGCGTGGGGGAGCGGTCCCTCGCGGGCGCCCTGGGCGGGGAGGATGTGGAGAGCGACGATGAGTCCGTCGCAGCGGAAGGTATTCCAGCCGCCGGACCCGGAGCCCGGCGTGGGCTCCTCAGGGAGCCCCAGGGTGTCGCGGTAGAAGGCGCAGGCGCGCTCCATGTCGCGCACGTAGTGGATGACCATGGGGTTGCGGACGCGCACCGGATTCGTCGCGGCGGCCGTGGCGCTAGTCGCGCTGGATCCAGGTGCGGCGCACGAAGAGGGATTCGCTGACCACGGTGCTCTCACGCGGCCGGCGGGCGACGGCGCGGCCCGGGGCCTTGTTGGCGGCGGCGCGCTGGGCGAGCAGCCTGCCAACGATGTTCGCCGTGATCTTGAGTGCCGTGCCGATGGCGATGGCGGTGGCGGCGCGCCGGACCGGCGTAGGGAGGGCGGGACGTCGGGGTTCGAGCGCGACGGTCGGGCGTGCAACGGGCAGCCGATGGTCGCGGAGGAACATCCCGCACTGGCGGCAGTAATTATCGGTGGCGTCGTACGGTTCGGCGCACTCGGGACAGGAAAGCAACTCCGGCGCCGGGTCGACCATGCTCGGTGACTATACGCCCCGGGAGAGGGCCGCTTCGACCTCGGCGGAGAGGTCGAGAGGCTGGGCCGCGGGCACCGACAGGCGGCCTTCGTGGAGGGCGCGCAGGGTCTCGGTCAGGAAGGGGCGTTCGCGGGCGACACCGCGAGCCCGAATCTCGTCGTAGAGAGGCAGGGCCTCGATGTCGGCGCGGGTGGCGTGGGGGGGGACGTGGGCGGAGGGGTCGGCGGGGATCGGGAAGCGGCAGTAGCTGAGGACGGGGCCGCGGTCGAGATCGCCGGTGACGAGGTGGTACATGCAGCCGGACTCGGTGGCGCCGGTGGCGATGAGCTGGGCGATGACCTCCTGGTAGGCGCCGGTGGGGCCGTCGGGGAGGGCAGGGTGGTCGTTGATGATGGGGAAGCGGTCGTAGAGGGGGTCGGTGGCGATGAGCATGTAGCCGAACATGACGGCGAGGTCGAAGGAGTGGCGGGCGAGGCGTTCGGCGGCAGCTTCATCGAAGGCGCGGCGCCAGGGGGGCAGGGGCTCGCCGGGGCGGGAGCGGGAGCCGCCCTGGGTCTTGCGGAAACGCACGGATGAAAGCGTCTCGACGGGTACGCCCCGGCCCTCGAGGAGGTCGAGGAGCCGGTCGGTGGCCTCGAACTCGCCGCGCTCGCGGTTGACGAAGGCAACGGCGAGCTCGACGGGAAGGCCGCCGTCGATGGCCCCGAACAGTGCTTCGAGGGCGCCGTAGGAACCGGGACCGCGCCCCGTGGTGAGCCAGGCGATGCGCAGTGGCTCAGCCGGCGTCATCGGTGGCGGCAGTCTCGTCGTAGGGCTCGACGTCCTCGCGGAAGCTCGCGCCCTCCTCGAGGTCGCCCTGGAGGCGCTGGACGCGCAGCTCGGCCTCGTCGAGGAGCTTGCGGAGCTGCTGGACGAGGGCGGCGCCCTCCTCGTAGGTGGTCATGGCCTCCTCGAGGGGAATGTTGCCTTCCTCGAGCTTGCGGGCGTGTTCCTCAAGTTTGGCGACGAGGTCTTCGAAGGGCTGCTCAGCCATCAGTTGACCTCCGCCCAGAAGGCGCCGTCTCCAACCGAGACGGCGATACGGTTGCCGGCCTTCACGTCCTTCACGCGGCGGACGACGCGACGGCGACGCCCGAGGCGCTCGACGATGGCGTAGCCGCGGGCGAGGGTGGTGGCCGGGTTGAGGGCGGCGATCTGGGCGCCGGTGCGGTCGAGGTTGGCGCGCTCGGCGGCGAGGCGGGCTGTGAGGATGTTGCCCATGCCGGCGCCCACCGCCTCGACGCGCTCGGCGGCGCGGGCGGGGCTGGGGGCCGCGTGGCGCAGGCCTGCGGTCAGGTTCCGGAGGTGGGCGGCGGCGGCCTCGATGCGCCCACGGGCGGCCAGCGCCATGGCGCGTTCGAGGGAGTCGAAACGGGCGGAGACCTCGGCGGCGTCGGGGGTGGCGCGGGCGGCGGCGGCGCTGGGGGTGGGGGCGCGGAGGTCGGCGGCGAAGTCGGCGAGGGAGGTGTCGGTCTCGTGGCCGATACCGGTCACGACGGGGACGGGGAACCCGAAGACCGCGCGCACCACGCTCTCGTCGTTGAAGGCGGAGAGGTCGGCGGAAGCGCCCCCGCCGCGGACGACGAGGGCGAGGTCGAGGTCGTCGTCTCCGGCCAGGGTTCGGAGGGCGGCGACGATGCTGGCGGGGGCCTGGTCGCCCTGGACGAGGGCGGGGGAAACGACGAGCTCGGCGAGGGGCCAGCGGCGGGCAAGCACGTCGCGGACATCCTGGATGGCGGCGCCGGTGGGGGAGGTGACGACGCCGATGCGCCGGGGGTATGCGGGGAGGGCGCGTTTGCGGGAGGGTTCGAAGAGGCCTTCCTCCTCGAGCCGTTCGCGCAGCCGCTCGAGGCGGGCGGCCTCGATGCCGACGCCTTCGGGGCGGAAGAAGTCGCAGACGAACTGGAGCTCGCCGCGCTGGGGGTAGAGGGTGACGCGGCCGTGGGCGAGAACGCGCTCGCCGGCCGGGACTTCGGCGCCGGGCATGTCGTCGCGGAAGAGGACGGCGCGGATGGCGCCGTCGCCGTCGCGCAGGGAGAAGTAGCGGTGGCCGAGGCGGGAGCGGGTGGCGTCCGCGACTTCGCCCACGACCCAGAGGTCTGAGAGCAACTCGCTGCCCTCAAGCATGTCCTTGAGGAGGTAAACGAGTTGGGAGACGCGGATTGGGTCCACTAGTTGGCTCGCTCGATGTACTCGCCTGTCTCGGTATTGACGCGGATGACCTCGCCCTCGCTGATGAAGAGGGGGACCTGGACGACGAGGCCCGTTTCCAGCGTGGCGGGCTTGGAGCCGCCCTGGGCGGTATCGCCACGGTGGCCGGGGTCCGTGGAGGCGACGGCCAGGGCAACGGAGCCGGGGAGCTCGACGGCGATGACCTCCTCGCCGTAGACGGCGACCTCGCAGGTGTCGTTCTCCTTGAGGAACCGGGCGGCGTCCCCGACCTTGGCGATCTCTACGGGGATCTGGTCATAGGTCTCGGTGTTCATGAAGTAGTAGAAGTCGTCGTCGGCGTAGAGGTACTGCATGTCGCGGCGATCGACGCGGGCGCGGTCGAAGCGGGTGCCGGCCTGGACGGTGTGCTCGATGATGGCGCCGCTGCGAACGTCCCGAAGCTTCATGCGGACCTGCGCGGAGCCGCGGGCGGTCTTGTTGTGCTCGTAGCTGAGGACGGCGTAGAGCTTGTCGTTCATCTCGATAGTGACGCCGCGGCGAAACTCGGAGGTCGATATCTGGCTCAAGGGCGGGCTCCTGCGGGAAGGGTTGAGTCGAGTGTGCTCAGCTGGCGGGCGCGGCCGCCTTCGAGGGTCACGATATCCTCGATGCGGACACCGCCCCAGCCCGGCAGGTAGATGCCGGGCTCTATGGTGAAGACCATGCCGTCTTCAAGCACATCGGTGGAGGTGGGGCCGAGGTAGGGTGGGTAGTCGTGCACGTCGAGGCCGACGCCGTGGCCGAGGCCGTGGGTGAAGGCATCGCCGTAGCCGTGCTCCTCGATGACCGAGGCGGCGAGGACGTGAGCATCGGCCCCGGTCATGCCGGCTTCGACGCGCTCGATGGCGGTCTGCTGGGCCTCGCGTACGACCTCGTAGATCTCACGGAAGCGTTCCGGTTCGGTGCCGAGCCAGAAGGTGCGGCTGAGATCGCTGCAGTAGCCGGAAAGCTCGGCGCCCCAGTCGACGATGATGGGCTCGCCCGGGCCGAAGGGACGGTCGGAGAGGTCGGCATGGGGCATGGCGGCGCGCTCGCCGCCGGCAACGATGGGCTCGAAAGAGAGGCCGCGGGCGCCATGCTCCTTGACGGCAGCGTCGAGGGCGGCGGCGAAGGCGCGTTCGGTCACGCCCGGTCCGACCGTGGCGGTCACGTCGAGGAAGGCCCGCTGGGCGATGGCAATGGCTTCTTCGAGGAGGGCGATCTCCTCGGCGTCCTTGCGGGAGCGGAGGCGCTCGATGATGGGAGGGGCCGGGATGAGGTCGGGGCGGTCGGCCTCGGGCATGGGAGCGAGCGCTTCCTGCAGGGTGAGGAAGTCGCCGTAGCTGAGGTCGGAGCGGGAGAGGCCGACACGCTTCCCGGCGAGGCCCGCAGCGGAGACGAACTCGGGAAGCCACGCCGACTGCGGTCCCTTCGTGTCGAAGACGGTGAACCCGCGGAGCTCAGCCTCGCGCCGGGCCTGAGCGCTGTAGCGAGCGTCGACGGCGAGCACGGCCTGCGTCGGGGAAACAGCGGCGTACCCGGTCGAGCCGGTGAAGCCGGTGAGGTAGCGGCGGTTGGCGGAGTGGCGATGGTTGACGTCGTCAACAGGGCTGGCGACGTAGAGGCCGTCGAGACCGGCCTCGTCGAGGGCGGCGCGCACGCGCTCAAGTCGCTGGGCGGGAAGCGCGGGGGCGGTCACGGGGTCAGTGTAGCGCTCGACGATTCGTGGGCGTTAGTCGCGGGCGTCGATGTGGTCGAGAAGGAGGTTGGCGGCGGCGGTGTAACCGGCGCGGCCGAGGCCGGCGACTTGACCGATGCAGGCGGCGGCGATGACCGAGCGGCGGCGGAAGGGCTCGCGGGCGTGGATGTTGGAGAGGTGCACCTCGACGGCGGGGAGGGCGATCGACTCGAGGGCGTCGTGGAGGGCGATGGAGGTGTGGGTGTAGGCGCCCGCGTTGAGGATGACGCCGGCCGCGCGGCGGCGGTGCTCGTGGAGGAAGTCGATGAGGGCGCCCTCGTGGTTGCTCTGGAAGCTGAGAACGGTGGCGCCGCGGGCGTTGGCGGCGGCGGCCACGTCGGCCTCGATGTCGGGGAGGGTGTCGCTTCCGTAGATTTCGGGGCGGCGTTCGCCGAGCAGGTTCAGGTTGGGGCCGTGTACGAGGAGGAGCAGGGGGGCGTCGGAGGAGGTCATGAGACGCGGCGCTTCGAGCGGGCGCGCTCCAGCGCCTTCACACCGACCTCCTGCCAGGCCTTGTCGGTAACCTCGGCCTGCCGGGCGCGGCTGACGTGGGTGTAGATCTGGGTGGTGTTGGCGGAGGTGTGGCCGAGCAGGTCCTGGACGATGCGGATGTCGGCGCCGCCATCGAGGAGGTGAGTGGCGAAGGAGTGGCGGAGGAGGTGGGGGTGGACGTCCTCGGGGATGCCGGCGGCGAGGGCGTAGCGGCGGACGGCGTACTGGACCGAGCGGGCGCTGAGGCGCTTGCCGTTGCGGTTGAGGAAAAGCGCGGGCTCGGTGCCGCCGGCGAGCTCGGGGCGGCCGACCGTGAGGTAGGCCTGGAGGGCGCGGATGGCGGGTTCGCCGAAGAGGACGGCGCGCTCCTTGTCGCCCTTGCCGAGCACGATCGCCTGGCCGCCCACGAGATCGAGGCTGGCGACATTGAGGCCGACGAGCTCTGAGATGCGCAGGCCACCGCCGTAGAGGAGCTCGAGAATGGCGCGATCGCGGAGGCCCTGGGGGGTATCGGTATCGGGCGCCTCGATGAGGGCCTGGAGGTGGGGGGGCTCGATCACCTTGGGGAGGCGCTTCGGTTTCTTGGGGAGGGCGACGCCGTAGAGGAGGTCGCGGTCCGTGGCGCCTTCGCGCTGGAGGTAGCGGTAGTAGCCGTGGATGGTGGTGGTGCGGCGCGTAACCGAGGCAGGCGCCATCTCCGCCTCGCGGAGGCCGGCCAGGTAGGTGCGGAAGGTGGCGCGGGTGATGGCGAGCGGCTCGATGCCGCCCTCTTCGCAGAAGCGGAGGAAGTGGCCGATGTCGTTGCGGTAGTTGCGGATGGTGTAGGGCGAGCGGCCACCGAGACTCTGCAGCTCACGCAGGTAGGCGTCGAGGAAGGCCTCGGCTGTCTTGTGGGCCGGCGGGGAGGCCATGTCGACAGAATACGACAGGATTCGTAAAGGGCGACGAGCGCGCTAGCTCGCGCGGCGGCGACGCGTGGTTGAGCGACGGGTGGTTCGCCGGCCCGTCTTCGAGCGAGCCTTCGCCTTCTCGGCAGCGGCCTCGCGCTCCTCGGCGGTACGCACGGGGGAGAGCTTGCCAGCCTCGATGCTGTTGGTGGTGTAGGTGCAGTCGGGGTAGTTCCAGCAGCCGTAGAAGACACCGCGGCGGGCACGCTTGGCGACGAGCTGGCCGGTCTCGGGCTCCTCCGGGCAGGCAACGCCGACGGGCTTCCCGGCACGGAAGTCGCACTCCTTCGACTCGCGCTTCACGCAGTCGATGTACTCGCCGTAGGGACCGTGCTTCAGCTCCGTGCCGGAGTCGCAGCGGGGGCACTTCCAGTCGGTGGGCTCGGGATCGGGGGACGGCTGGGGCTCGCCTTCCTCGGTGAGGGGCATGGCGTTCTTGCACTCGGGATAGCCGGAGCAGCCGAGGAACTTCCCGTTGCGGCTCCAGCGCACGACCATCTTCCGCTCGTTGCACTTGGAGCAGACGATATCGGTCTCCTCGACCTGCTTGCGGGCCTCCTGCTTCGCGGTCTCGAGAGCGGAGTTGAAGGGCTCCCAGAAGCCCCGCACGACCTCGCCGTAGTCGCGCTCGCCGGAGGCAATCTCGTCGAGCTCTTCCTCGATCTCGCTCGTGAAGGGCACGGCGACGTAGCGGTCCATGTGCTGGACGAGCAGGTCGTTCACCGCGAAGCCGAGCTCCTGGGGCACGAGGGCGCGGCCCTCGCGGACGACGTAGGCGCGGTTGAGCACGGTCTGGACGATGGAGGCGTAGGTGCTGGGGCGGCCGATGCCCTCCTCTTCCAGCGCCTTGACGAGCGAGGCCTCGGTGAAGCGGGGCGGGGGCTCGGTGAAGTGCTGGTCGCCGTCGACGGAGCGGCGGTCGAGGGCGTCGCCCTCGGCGAGCTCGGGGAGGGCGGCGACGGTCTCGGGAGCGTCGCCGCTCGGGCTGTCGGCGCGCTCCTCCGTGGCGTCGATGCCGAGGGCGGCGAGATGGCCGGGGAAGATGAGGCGCTGGGCGTTCGCGCGGAAGGCGCCGCGCCGCTCACCGGACTCGCGCGCCTCGATGTCGACGGCGACGGTCGCGTAGCGGGCGTCGGCGAGCTGGCTGGCCATGAAGCGCTGCCAGATAAGGGTGTAGGCGCGGAGCTGGTCCCGGTTGAGGACGGTGCTGAGCGACTCGGGGGTGCGGAAGGCGGAGGTGGGGCGGATGGCCTCGTGGGCCTCCTGGGCGCCACGGGCCCGTGAGCGGTAGACGCGCTCCTTCTCGGGGACATGGTCCTCGCCCCAGCGATCGGTGGCAAAGCGGCGGGCTTCGCGGCGCGCGACCGGCGAGATGCTGAGGGAGTCGGTGCGCATGTAGGTGATGAGGCCGACGGGGCCCTGGCCGGGAATGTTGACGCCCTCGTAAAGCTGCTGGGCGAGGGCCATCGAGCGCTGTGCTCCGAGGCCGAGGCGGTTGTTCGCGGCCTGCTGGTAGCTGCTGGTGGTGAAGGGCGGCGCGGGGCGCCGCTTGCGCTCGCCCTTCTTGACCGACTTCACGGAAAAGTCGGAGCGGCGGAGCGTGGCGAGGAGCTCGTTGGCGGTGGCCTCGTCGGGAATATCGCGCTTCTCGTCGAGCTTCTTGACGCCGGGGAGGCCGGTCAGCTTGGCGCCGAACTCTTCGCCGTCCTTCGCGACACGGGCGTGGATGGTCCAGTACTCCTGGGGCACGAAGGCCTCGATCTCGCGCTCGCGCTCGACGATGAGGCGAAGGGCGACGCTCTGGACGCGGCCGGCGCTGGCGCTGCGGGCGACCTTGCCCTGGACGAACCAGCTGAGGGGATAGCCGATGAGGCGGTCGAGGACGCGGCGGGTCTCCTGGGCCTCGATGAGCTCGCGGTTGAGCTCGCCGGGGTGCTCGAAGGCGGCCTCGATGGCCGGCTTGGTGATCTCGTGGAAGACGACGCGCTGGGTCTTCTCAGCCGGAATCTTCGCCGCCTCGAGGATGTGCCAGGAGATGGCTTCGCCCTCGCGGTCGGGGTCGGTGGAGAGGAAGACGCGCTCGGCCTTCCCGGCGGCGGTCTTGATCTCCTTGACGACGTCCCTCTTGTCCTTGAGCACCTCGTAGGTGGGCTCGAAGGAGCCGCCCTTCACGTCGACGCCGTAGCCGTAGTTGGGCAGGTCGCGGACGTGGCCGACGGAAGCGATGACGCGGTACTTGTCGCCGAGGATGCCCTCGATGGTGCGGGCCTTGGCGGGGGACTCGACGATGACGAGATCCTTGCCGCCACGGGCGCGCGAGCCCGTCGCAGCACCGTTTGCGGGGGCGCGCTTCGCAGCCTTCTTGCCGCCTTTCGCGGTGGCGGAGGAGGTTCGTTTCGGCATCGTTCTTCGTCTACCCGGACGCTTCGGAAGGCGTCCTCGGTTCCCGAGCGTAGAAGGGAGTACGCGAGTTTGTCGAGTCCGGGTCAGGTGCGGGAGCGTGCCTGCCAGCGCTCCCGCTGCTCGGTACGGGCCGCTTCATTGGCGGGCTGGTAGCGGGCCAGGAACTCCTCCGCGAAGGCATCGAACGTGGTTTCGAGAACAGCCTCCCTCATGCGCTCACAGAGGCGCTGGATGTAGCGGAGATTGTGGATGCTGGCGAGGCGGTAGCCCAGCAATTCGTCGTTGCGGAAGAGGTGGTGCAGGTAGGCGGTGGAGTAGCGGGCGCAGGCGATGCAATCGCAGGCGGGGTCGAGGGGGGTGGCGCGCTCGCGGAAGCGGGCGGCCTTGATGTTGACGCGCCCGTCGTCGGTGAAAAGCGAGCCGGTGCGGCCGAGGCGGGTCGGGAGGACGCAGTCGAACAGGTCGACACCGGCGGCGACGGCGTGTACCAGGTCCTCGGGGCTGCCGACGCCCATGAGGTAGCGGGGGCGGTCGACGGGGAGCGCAGAGCACGCGACCTCGGTCATCGCGTACTGCTCGGCTTTGGATTCGCCCACGGAGAGGCCGCCGATGGCGTAGCCGGGCGCGTCGCGGGCGGTGAGCTCGCGCGCGTGCCAGCGGCGCAACTCCTCGTCGACACCGCCCTGGACGATGGCAAAGAGGGCAGGGACGGGGTCGAGGGATTGGGAGCGCTCGAACCAGCGCAGGGTGCGCTCGGCGGCTTCGCGCTGGTCGGGGGCGGGGGCGTCGCCGGGGAGGACGTGGTCGAGGGGCATGGCAATGTCGACGCCCAGGGCGCGCTGCACTTCCAGCGCCAGTTCGGGGGTGTAGTGGTGCTCGGAACCATCGAGGTGGGAGCGGAAGCGGACACCCTGGTCGTCAACGCGCAGGAGGCGAGCAAGGCTGAAGACCTGGTAGCCGCCGCTGTCGGAGAGGATGGGCCCGTTCCAGCCCATGAAGCGGTGGACGCCTCCGAGGGACTCGACGAGGCGGTGGCCGGGGCGGAGGTAGAGGTGGTAGGCATTGACGAGAGTGATGTTCGCGCCCGTGGCGGCGACCTCGTCGGGAGTGAGGGCCTTGACGGTGGCCAGCGTTCCGACGGGCATGAAGGCGGGGGTGGGAACCTCGCCGCGATCGGTCGTGAGCGTGCCGGCGCGAGGGGCGGCGGGGCCGTCGCCCCCACCGTCAAGCCGGAACGCGAGCGCCATGCTCAGGCGAGAACGGCGTCGAGGGCAGCCTCGACGGCCGTCTCAGGCACGTCGCGGTGGACGGCGGCCTGGCCGATGCGTTCGAGGAGCACCCAGGAGATTTCCCCGGCGCGGACCTTCTTGTCGCTGCGCATGGCGCTGACGACAGCGTCACGGTCGACGCCTTCGGCGCGCTCGGGGAGTCCGCAGGCGCGGAGCAGGCTCTGCTGGCGGTCGAGGGCGGCGGCGGGGAGCAGGCCGGTCTCGCAGGCGATGCGCCCGGCGGCGTGCATGCCGATGGCGACGGCCTCGCCGTGGAGGTAGCCGCTGAAGCCGGCGGCCGCCTCGATGCCGTGCCCGATGGTGTGGCCGTAGTTGAGGAGGGTGCGGGCGCCCGACTCGCGCTCGTCCTCGGAGACGACACGAGCCTTGATGGCGGTGCTGCGCGCGATCAGCTCCTCGGTGGCGAGGGCGGCGGGGTCGCCGGCGTGGGCTTCGAAGAGCCGGACGAGCTCCTCGTCGAGGATGAAGCCGTGCTTCACGAGCTCGGCGAGGCCGGCCTGGAGGTGGCGGGGCGGGAGGGTGGCGAGAAGGGCGGGGTCGGTGAGGACGAGGCGGGGCTGGGCGAAAGCCCCGACGAGGTTCTTGCCGATGGCGTGATCGACGCCCGTCTTGCCGCCGATGGCGGCATCGACCATGCCGAGGAGGGTGGTGGGGACGTGGACGAAGGGGATGCCGCGCAGGACGGTGGCGGCGGCAAAGCCGCCAAGGTCGGTGACGACTCCACCGCCCAGGCAGACCACGAAGTCGCTGCGTTCGACCCGCTCCCCGAGGAGCCAGTCGTACACGGTCTGGACGGTCGCGAGGGTCTTGTGCTCCTCGCCGGCGGGGATGGCCATGTCCGTGGCCTGGAAGCCGGCGGCGCGGAGCGAGTCGAGGGCGGTGGCGGCGAAGAGGGGGCCGGAGCCGGTGTCGGTGAGCACGAAGGCGCGGCCGGCGAGGCCGACGCGGCCACAGAGATCGCCGAGGGCGGCGAGGGCGCCCTCGCGGACGACGATGGGGTAGCTGGCGCCGGGCGTAGTGACGGTGGCGGCCACGCCGGGGATGGCGTCGCCATCCCCGGAACCGCCCCCTTCCCAGAGGCGCAGGATCTGGTCGCAGACTTGCTCGGGGGTGAGGCCGTCGACCTCGATGGAGGCGTCGGCGCGGGCATAGTCGTCGCGGCGGGACTCGAGGAGGGATTCGAGGCGCTGCCGGGGGTCGCCGGCGAGGAGCGGACGGGGCTCGTCGGAGGGCTGGGCGGCGAGGCGCTCGGCCGCCACCGGCGGGCTGACGGCGAGCCAGACGGTGAAGCCGTCGGCAAGCACCTCGCGGCCGGCATCGTGGGTGGGGGCGCCGCCGCCGGTGGCGACCACGACACGAGACGAGCGGGCGGCGCGCGCGAGGGCGCGGCCTTCCTGCTCGCGGAAGGCGGCCTCGCCGTCCTCGCTGAAGATGGCGGGGATCGAGCGTCCGGCTGCCTTCTCGATGAGGGTGTCGCTGTCGACAAAGGACCAGCCGAGGCGGTCGGCGAGCAGGCGTCCGACCGTGGACTTGCCGCTCCCGGAGAGGCCGACGAGGAAGATGTGGTCAGACATGGCGGTCAGCCGGAGCGGGCGCGCGGCCCGAGGCCGGCGAGGTGCGCTTCGACGCTCGTGCGCATCTCCGCAAGGCTGTCGCCGCCGAATTTCTCGAGCCAGGCATCGGCGAGGACGATGGCGACCATCGCCTCGGCGACGACGCCGGCTGCGGGGACGACGCAGACGTCGCTGCGCTCGTAGTGGGCGAGCACCTCCTCGCCGGTATCGAGGTCGACGGAGGGGAGGGGGTGGGCGAGGGTGGGGATGGGCTTGACGGCGGCGCGGACGACGATGTCCTCGCCGGTGGTGATGCCCCCTTCGATGCCGCCGTGGCGGTTGGTGCCGTGGGGCCAGGGGCGCTCGCCCCACTGGTCGGCCGGGAGGATGACGTCGTGGGTTTGGGAGCCCCGCTGCTCGGTGGCGTCGAAGCCAAGACCGAGCCCCACGCCCTTGAAGGCGTTGATGCTGCAGATGGCCTGGGCGATGCGCCCATCGAGCTTGCGGTCCCACTGGACGTAGGAGCCCAGGCCGAGGGGGACCCCGGAGACGCGCACCTCGACCTGACCGCCGAGCGTGTCACCGTCGGACTTGGCGGCGTCGATGGCAGAGACCATCTGCTCGGAAGCGGCGGGGTCGGCGCAGCGCACGGGATCGGCCTCGACGGCCTCCCAGTCGGCCTCCTGGCCGACCTGTGAGCGCACGCCGCCGATGGCGAGGGTGTGGCTGCGGAAGGAGACGCCAAACTCGTCGAGGAGGCGCTTGGCGACCCCGGCGACGGCTACGCGGGCGGCGGTCTCGCGGGCGCTGGCGCGCTCGAGGACGTTGCGGACGTCGTCGAAGCCGTACTTGATGGCGCCGGGCAGGTCGGCATGGCCGGGGCGGAGGCGGGTGACGCGCTCGATCTCGGCATCGACCGGCTCGACGGCCATCTTCTCGGTCCAGTTCACCCAGTCACGGTTGGTGATCCAGAGGGCGACGGGAGAACCGAGCGTGAGGCCGTGGCGGACGCCGGCGGTGATCTCGGCGCGGTCCTTCTCGATCTTCATGCGGCCGCCGCGACCGTAGCCACCCTGGCGGCGGGTCATGTCGCGGGCGATGTCGTCCTCGGTAAGCGGAAGGCCGGCGGGCAGGCCCTCGATGAGGGCGGTGAGCCCCTTGCCGTGGCTCTCGCCGGAGGTGAGGAAGCGGAACCGTCCCATCAGGAAGCCTGCCGGTCGTCGCCCGCACCGGGGATGGGGGGCAGGGTGATTGGAGCCGCGAGGCCCGCGTCGGTGGTCTCCCAGGCGGTCTCGAAGCGCGCGAGGATCTCGGCCGGCGCGAGTTCGTCCCAGTCGATTCCATCGGCGTCGGGGCGGTGTGCAGTGGTAGTCAGGATGGGCTTCTGCAAGGCGGCCCCGCCGTCCGCGGTGAAAGTGGAGTACACGTCCACGCGAACGCTCCCGAGGCTGAGGTTGGGAACATCGTACAACATCATCTCCACGAGCCTGGCGGCGAGGGCGAAGGCTTCGTCGAGGGCGGAGGAGACCTGCTCGCGGCGGCCCTCGACGGAGCGGAACTCGCCCTCGGCGGAAGACTGCACGACGGCGAGGTCGGCGGTGGCGGTCGCGAGCTCGGCTCGCTGGACGCCGGCCCAG
This sequence comes from Tepidiformaceae bacterium, assembly GCA_965203545.1. Classification (GTDB taxonomy): domain Bacteria; phylum Chloroflexota; class Dehalococcoidia; order Tepidiformales; family Tepidiformaceae; genus UBA2991. The sequence continues at coordinate 2,735,800 of OZ241899.1, read as the reverse complement.
AGGCTGGCGGGCACCTCGCGAGGCGGTCTGCCGACCTTCCAGGAGGCCATCGCCTCGAGGATGAGGGCTTCGACGATGTCGTTGTCGCCGGAGGCGACGCGCCTGCGCCAGGCGCGCTGCTGGAACATCTCGGTGGAGATAATCCAGCCGACGAAGAGGAAGAAGGCGAGCCCGAGGACGGTGCCGACGACGATCATGGCGATTCGCCGGCGAGGGCAGCGCGAGCGGCCTCGCGCATGGCATCGAGGGGCGCCGGGCGACCGGTCCAGAGCTCGAAGGCGAGGGCCCCCTGGTGGATGAGCATGGGCAGGCCGCCGAGGGTCCGGAGGCCCGCCTCGTGGGCAGCGCGGAGGAGGGGAGTCTCTTCGGGCGCGTAGACGATATCGACGATGAGGGTGGCTGGGTCGGCGGCGGCGGGGTCGCAGGGGAGGGTGTCCTCGGCACCTGAGCCGTGCATCCCGGCGGAGGTGCAGTTCACCACGCAGTCGTAGGGGGCGGGCGGCGCATCGAAGGGCGCCGTCTCGGCGCCGACCGCGTCAGCGAGGGCCTGCGCGCGGGCGGCGGTCCGGTTCGTGATGGCGAGGGCGCCGGCGCCTGCGTGACGGAGGGCGAACGCGATCCCCCGGGCAGCTCCCCCCGCGCCCACGAGGAGGAACGAATTCCCGGCAGGCGCGAATCCCGCTTCCTGGAGCGCAGCGACGAATCCTCCGCCGTCGGTGTTGTGGCCGGTGAGGCGACCGTCGTCGTTGACGATGGTGTTGACGGCGCCGATCTCGGCGGCGAGGGGCGCAACCTCGTCGAGCAGCGAGAGGACAGCCTGCTTGTGGGGAATGGTCACGTTCGCGCCGAGACAGTCCGGTTCGCGGAGGACGGCGACACGGGCGGCAAGGTTGTCGGGACGGGTGTCCCAGCGATCGTAGGTGGCGTCGACGCTGGCGACGCGGAGAGCGGCCCCCTGGATCGCAGGCGAGAGCGAGTGGGCGACGGGGTGCCCGATGATGCCGAGCCGGGCGCTCACCGTTCGACTTTATCGCACCTGTTGGGATTGTCGTGCTCTTCGAAGGTGACGGCGAAGCAGTGGGAGCCGTCCTCGATGCGTGTATCGACCTGGTAGAAGTAGTAGTCGGTGTCGACGGCGTAGACGACGGCTTCAATGGCGGCGAGGCCGGGACTGGCGATGGGCCCCGGCGGTAATCCCGCGAAGCGGCGGGTGTTGTAGGGGGAGTTGCAGTCGAGATCAGCGAGGGTGAGCTCGCTGCCAGGCTTCCACCAGCCGTACGCCTCGACGCTGTCCGGGTCCTGATTCGCCACGCAGTACTGGGTGGTGGCGTCGACTCCAAGGCGGTCGCGGACCTCGAGGCGGTTGAAGAGGATTCCAGCGACGACAGCGCGCTCCTCGGGGATCGCGACCTCACGCTCGATCATGGAGGCGAGCGTGAGGACCTCGTGGGGCGTGAGCCCGAGGAGGGCAGCGACTTCGCGCAGATCGGCAGAGAAGCGGAGGTGCATGGTCTCGGCCATGAGGGCCACGAGCTCGGCGGCGGTTGAGCCAAGGGGCACGATGTAGGTATCGGGGAAGAGGTAGCCCTCGTTGCCGACGCCGGGAGGCAGGTCCACTGCGAAGCTGAGGGGCAACTCGACCTCGCGGGCGGCGGCAATGAACTCCTCGGCGGGACCGAAGCCCGCCTGCTGGGCGATCTCGGCCATCTCCTCGATACGCAAACCCTCGGGGAAGGTGACGCGGATGGTGGGGACTACCTCGCCGACCACGGTGATCGTGCGGAGGATCGACAGCGTCGAGTCGCCGGGGCGGAGGGTATAGACGCCGGAGACAAGCCGGTTCTGGAGACCAAGGAGCGAGGCGAGGATCTTGAACTGGGAGGCCGAGCAGATGATGCCGAGCTCTTCGAGCTGGCCGGCAACATCGTCGACGGTGCTCCCCTCCGCGATGATGTAGCGCTGTGGCTCGCCGGACTCGCACGGGGTAGGCGTGGGGATGGCATCGCCGCCGAGGGTCTCTCGGGGCGTGCCAGCGAACAGGGCGGCGCCGACGATCACGCCGGCGATGACGAGGCCGAACCCGACCGACATGAGCAGGGAGCGGCCGCTGAACAGCCAGCGGAGCATCGGCATCATGCGCCGCTGCCCGCTCGCGAATCGAGGACGGCCTGGAGGAGCACGGCGGCGGCGGCAGAGTCGAGCGAGCCGTCTCGATGCCGGTCGGAGGGCACATAGCGGGCGGCTTCGACACTGGACAGGCGCTCGTCCCAGGTGGTCACAGGAACGTCGAGGCGTTCGCGCAGGCGTTCGATGAAGGCGCGGGTCCTGTCCGTCTGGGCGGAGTCTCCGCCGGCGAGGGTGAGCGGCAGGCCGACCACGACCTCGGCAACCTCCTCGGCCGCGACGAGGGGAGGAAGGGCTTCAAGGACGGCGCGCGTTCCGCCCTTGAGGGCAGGGCGCGGGTGGGCGTAGAGGCCGAGCTCGTCGCTGACGGCCACACCCGTGCGGCGGGAGCCTACGTCAAGGGCCATTAGACGGGCTGGCTTCGGCATCAGGTTCGGGGTCGGGGGGTTCGAAGGCGCGGCTGCGAAACTCGACGTCGATTCGGAACCCGAAGCGGGGGAGCCGCGGCGCCCAGCCCGGGGTGAGGTCGATCTCGACATCGTCAAGAGCATAGCGCGTTCCCAGCTCTGCGACCGCCGCCTCGGAGCTACGCCCGCCGACGGCGTCCTCGACCTCCTCCGGGGAGGGACCCCGGGGGAACTCCGCGCTGATCCGCACCTCGGAGGTGAAGGAGCCGTCGGGGTGGTCGATCTGGCGATCGCCGGTCTCGACGCCGACAACCGTGCCGGGAACGAGCTCGCCGGCGCCTTCGGGCGCCACCAGGAGCGTGCGGGCGAGGGTGTCAAGCACTTCGGGGGCGATGGCCAGCGCCTCGATGGTGGTCTGGACCTGCATGAAGACGGCATCGGCGGCGGTTCCGGGCTCGGCGCTGGGCTCCCCGAGCGTGACCGTGACGCTGGCGCTGCGAGCGATGATCGCGTGGTCGGGGCGGGCGCCCGTCAGGAGCGAGGCGGGAGGTGGGCCCTCGGCAATCTCGGTGGCGAGGGATTCGAGGGCGCGGATGTCGGCGGGGGCGACGGCGCGGCGGGGCTCGTCCGCTCCCCCAGAGGCCGCATCCTGGTTGGTGGCGGTGAGGACGGCGAGGTCGATGCTTCGCCACTGGGTGATGGAGTCGGGGGGAACGTTGCCCTGGGAACCGGGATCGCGGGCGGTGACGGGAGCGAACGCATTCCCCCCGCCGGGAACGGTCACGTCGATGTCCACCTCGAAGGGGATGAAGTCGGGCACGGAGAAGATGACGGCTCCGGCGGGCACGACGATGGCGGAGTCGGTGGGGTTGCCGAGCCTGAGGGTGGCGGTCGCGGGCGTGACGCCCTGGATGACCTCGCCGGTGGTTGGAACGGCGAGGAGCACCTCGCGCTCGACAGAGATGACGGTGGCGGGCAGGACCCTCCGTTCGATGTCGATTACCTCGATACGGGTGGAGGCGCGGACGACGGTGAACTCTTCGACGGTCTGCGTGGCGGGATAGACCCTCACGTTCGCAGAGGGTCCCGCAGTGTAGAGGACAGCGGCGACAGCGAGGATGAAGGCGGCGAGGGCGACGTACTGCGCGTAGCGACCAAAGGGGGGCACCAGCAGGGTGGTGAGGCCCAGCCGCACGACGATCCTGCCGCCGGAACCCCAGTGGACCCGGCGAGGGTTGGTGGCAACGGGAACACCCTCGGCGCGTGCTCGACGGGTGAGGACGCCGGATCGGGTCGCGACGGCGAAGGTGCGTCCTGAGTCTTCGACGTGGCGCGCGACTCGGCGCATGCCGAGCTCCTCGGACATGGCGCGGTTGCCGCTGGGGGCGTGCAGGACGACGACGTGGGAGGGGGCAGCATCGATGCGGCCACAGATGCCGTCGATTGGCTCGTGGCGGCTGATGGGGACGACCGAGGCGAGGGCGCGCTCGGGCTGAGGAGGGGGAGTCCCGGCGCGGGCATCGGGAGCAGGCGGCGGGGATGCGCCGCCGGGGGGCGGCTCGGTGGCGCCAGTTTCGGGGGACTCAGACTCGGGGGAGCCGTCCATGGGCTACCGCTCCGCGAGGGCCGCGCTGGCCCGGCTATGCCCCTCGGCCAGGGCGGCGTCGATGCCACCGGGGTCGCGAGCGCCGGCTTCGGCGAGGTCGGGGCGGCCACCACCGCCGCCGCCGGCGGCCTTCGCCACTTCGCGCACGATGTTGCCGGCATGAACGCCGGCCTCGACAAGGTCGGGGGTGGCGGCGACCACGAAAGCCGGGCGGTCGTCGATAACCGCGGCGAGGACGAGGAGGGAGGGGGTGAGGCGGCGGCGGAGGTCGTCGGCAAGCTCCTTGAGGGCCTCGCGGGAGGCGGCCTGCACGCGGGCAACGACGAGGTGGGCGTCGCCGACCTTCTCGGCGGCTTCGGCCAGCTCGACGCCCTGGTCGGCGGCCTGGGCCCGCTGAAGGTCGGCGACCTGGGAACGGAGACCGGCCAACTCCTCCTGGATGCCCTCGATGCGCGCCTCAAGGTCGGCGGGAGGGGTGGAGAGGCGCTCGGCGATGCGCTGGAGGCGGGCATGCTCATCGAGCAGGTAGCGCTCGGCGGAGGCGCCGGAGAGCGCCTCGATGCGGCGGGTGCCGGCGGCAACGGCGGACTCGCGGAGGATGTGCACGAGGCCGAGCTCGCCGGTCCGGACCACGTGGGTACCGCCGCAGAGCTCGGCGCTGAAGGGCGTCCCGTCGCCCCCGATCTCGACGACGCGGACCTCGGCACCGTACTTGTCGCCGAAGAAGGCCAGCGCGCCCCCGTCGATGGCCTCCTGGTAGGTGGTCATGCGCCACTCGACGGGAAGGTTTTCGCGGACGACGCCGTTCACCAGGCTTTCGACCTCGTCGAGGGTCTGGCGGGGAGCGCTCTCGAGGTGGGTGAAGTCGAAGCGGAGGCGCTCGTCGGCGACGAGGGAGCCCTGCTGGCGCACGTGCTGGCCGAGGGTTCCGCGGAGAGCGGCGTGGAGGAGGTGGGTGGCGGTGTGGTTGCGCGTAACGCCACCTCGCCAGGGAAGGTCGACCTCGGCGCGGAGGGAGTCGTCAAGGCGCAGCTCTCCCTCGGAGACTTTGCCGGAGTGGACGATGGCGCCGCTCGCAGCCTGCGTGTCCTCGACGGCAAAGACGCCGTTCGGTGCGCGCAGAAGCCCGCGGTCGCCAAGCTGACCGCCGCCTTCGGGGTAGAAGGGAGTCGAGTCGAGGATGACCTCGGCCTCGGCGCCGGCGGGGACGACTTCGGCAGGTTGTCCGTCCTGAAGGAGGGCGACGATGCGGGCGTCGGCATCGACGTGACGCCAGCCAACGAAGGCGCTGTGGTCGCCGCCGATGGCAGCGAGGGCGGGGCGGTCCTCGCCCCCGAGCAGGGTGGCAGCTTCACGGGCGCTGCGGCGCTGCGCCTCAAGGGCGGTCTCGAAGCCGTCGGTGTCGACGGCGAACTCGCGGGCGCCGGCAATCTCGCGGGTCAGCTCGATGGGGAGCCCGAAAGTGTCGTAGAGGGAGAAGGCCTCCTCGCCCGGGAGCGTCTGCTGGCCGGCGCTCTCGAGGCGGTCGAGGACGAGGTCGAGGCGGGCGGAGGCCGCGGTAAGGGTGCGGAGGAAGCGGTCCTCTTCGCCCCCGATGGCGCGGAGGATGAAGTCGCGCTCCTGTTCGAGGTGGGGGTAGGCGGGGCCGAGCTTGCCGATAGAGGCCTCGACGAGACGATGGAGGAAGGGTTCGCCGACGCCCTCGCGACGGGCCAGGTAGACGGCGCGGCGGAGGATGCGCCGGAGGACGTAGCCGCGGCCTTCGTTGCTGGGAACGACGCCATCGCCGACGAGCAGGGTGGCGGCTCGGGCGTGCTCGGACATAGCGCGAATGGCGCGGCCTTCGGAGGCGCTGGCGCGCCCGCCGAGGTAGTCGACGCCGACGATGGCGGCTGCTTCCTCCAGGATGGGGAGGAAGATGTCGGTCTCGAAAATCGAGCTCTTGCCCTGCTGAATGGCGGCGACGCGTTCAAGGCCGCTGCCGGTGTCGATGTTCTTCTTCGGGAGGTCGCTGAGGGAGCCGTCCTCGTGGCGGAAGTTCTGCATGAGGACGAGGTTCCAGTACTCGAGGAAGCGCTCGCCGTCGCCAGCGGGGTCGGCGCCCTCGACGCCGCGCTCGGGGAAGTAGTCGTAGAAGATTTCGGTGTTGGGGCCGCAGGGGCCAACGGGACCGCTGTACCAGTAGTTCTCGGACTCGTCGTAGCGGTGGATGCGCTCGTGGGGGACGCCGGTGGCGCGCCAGGCCTCGTAGGCCTCGTCGTCGTCATCGTGGATGCTGACGTGGATGCGGTCGGCTGGGAGCTGGTAGACGCGAGTGCTGAGGTCCCAGGCCCAGGCGATGGCCTCCGCCTTGAAGTAGTCGCCGAAGCTGAAGTTGCCGAGCATCTCGAAGGCGGTGCAGTGGCTGAAGTCGCCCACTTCCTCGATATCGGTCACGCGGAAGGCGCGCTGCACGGTGGTGGCGCGGCGCACGGGGGGCTCGGCCTGGCCCGTGAAATACGGCTTGAACTGCTGCATGCCGGCGGTGGTGAAGAGGGTCGTGGGGTCGCCCACGGGGACGAGGGGCCAGGCCGGAAGCTGGCGGTGATCGCGTTCCGCGAAGAAGTCCACGAACGCAGCGCGAATCTCGTCGGAACTCCGTGGGGGAGAAGGCATCGCTGCCTTCGGATGCTACGAGCGCAACCCGTCGGGTGTCGAGCGAGGGAGCGGGCTTGCTCCTTGACAACGTCTTATGGCCCACTAGCATGAGCGGCGCACACCGCCAAACGCGTATGAGCGACGATCCCGATCCACACGAACGCAAGCCCATTCCTCTAGCCGGCTCCCCCGAGCGCGACCCACGCCGGGCGTGTTCGCACGCACGATGAGCCGAAGGCTGGGAGTCGTCGTGCTCGCCGGGGAGCTCAGCGAGGCCATGGTGTCGGACGTCGCGCCGGCGCTGCACCGGGTGGCGGGGACGCCGGCGGCGCAATACGTGATCGATGCCGCGCGCAGGCTCGACCCGGCGACCGTGATCGTGGTGGGAGACGAGCAAGGACAGGGGCGAGATGGGCTGAGGGGCGCCGACGTGTTCCTGGCCGGGCCGCGCGAATTGTTCCACTCCCTGGGGGAGTGCGAGGCGACGCTGTTCGTGTGGGGTGATACGCCCCTGCTGGACCCTTCCGCCATGCACGCCGTCGTGAAACGGCGCGAAGAGACCCGGGCGCGGCGGGCCTACCTGACCAGCGGGGATGGGGACGACGTGGGTGTGTGCGTGGAGACTGCCTGGCTCGTTGAGCAGGACCCGCGAGGGGAGAGCTTTGCGGCCTGGCTCGTCGAGCGGGCGGAGTCGGACCGGAGCGCCGCAGCCACGGTCGCGGCGGAAGACGAGGCGAGCCTGCGACTCGTGAACCGCCAGGCGCTGGCGCTGGCGGAAGGGCTCGTGCGGGAACGGATCATCTCCCGCCACCAGGAGGCGGGCGTGACGTTCCGTGACCCGTATTCGGTCTACGTGGACCGCGGCGTGCGGCTGGAGGCGGACGTGGTGGTCGAGCCGAACTGCTACCTGTACGGCGAGACCTCGGTGGCGGCAGGAGCGGTCATTGGGCCGGGCGCGACGCTGCGGAACGCGAGCATCGGGGCGAACAGCACGGTCCAGCACTCGGTGGTGGAGGATTCGTCGGTGGGGGCGGGGACGACCGTGGGGCCGTACGCGCACGTGCGAGGCGGGGCGGCAATAGGAGACCGGTGCGAGATCCACAACTACGCGGAGGTCAAGAACTCGGTCGTGGGGGACGGGGTGAAGATGCACCACTTCAGCTACCTGGGGGATGCGGACGTGGGTGAGGGGACGAACATCGGCGCGGGAGCGGTGACGGTGAACTTCGACGGGGTCGACAAGCACCGGACGCACATCGGGGTGCGGGCGTTCGTCGGGTGCGACACGATGCTGATCGCGCCTGTCTCGGTGGGGGATGGCGCGTTCACAGCGGCCGGGGCGGTGGTCACAAAGGACGTGGAGGCGGGAGCACGGGTAGCGGGGGTGCCGGCGCGTGAGCTTCCCGCGAAGGACGAGGGGGAGGCGTAGCGATGGCGCTGGGCGAGATCGTGGCCATCCTGGTGATTGCGGCGGCATCGGTTGTGCTGGCGCTGGTGGCGGGGGCGGAGACGGCGCTGGAGCGCACGAACGTGGCCCGCATCCAGGCGCTGGCGCGCCAGGGGAACGCGGCCGCGCTGCGCATCGTGGGAACCGTGGAGCGGCCGCTGGAGCCGCTGGGCCCGTTGACGACGGCGCGAATCCTGGCGGCAGCGGGCGTGGTCTCGGCGTTCGCGTACATCGGAGCGGTCGAGCTGGGGACGGGGGGAGCGGCCTGGATCGGCATCGCCGGTGGCGCCTACGCGGCGCTGGTGCAGATGACGGTGGGGACGCTGGCGGCGCGGCGTCCAGAGTACTCCGTGCTGCAGCTGCACCGCGTGATCGTTGCCGCTCGCTGGGTGTTCGCAGCGCCGGCGTGGGCACTGAGCGTACCCGCGCGCGTGATCGCCGCGCCGCTGCAGGGTGTGGGCCCGGGATCGCAGAACGAGGACATCCTGGCGCTGCTCGAGCGGGAGGAGGCGACCGGTGGGGTGGAGGAAGAGGAGGAGCGGATGATCCGCGGGATCATCGGGCTGGAGGACAAGACCGCCAGGGAGGTGATGGTGCCCCGGATCGACATCGTCGCGACGGAGGTCGAGGCGAGCGTGCGCGAGGCGGCGCGCCTGGCGACCGAACGCGGGTTCAGCCGCATTCCCGCCTACGGCGAGAGCATCGACGACATCGCGGGGCTTGCCTACGCGAAGGACATGCTCGACGCGATCCTCACGGGGCAGGACTCCTCGCTGCGGGCGCTGCTACGCGAGGCCGTGTTCATCCCGGAGACGAAGCACGCCGACGAGCTGCTCAAGGAGATGCGGGCGAACCGCACGCACCTGGCGATCGTCGTCGACGAGTACGGGGGGACGGCGGGGCTGATCACGATCGAGGACCTGATCGAGGAGATCGTCGGGGAGATCGAGGACGAGTACGACGTGGCCGGGCCGGCGATGGAGCAGATCTCGGAGGACGAGGTGCTGCTCGACGCAAGCATGCCGGCGGAGGTGCTCGAGGAGCTGTTCGACTACTCGGCGGAGAGCGAAGACTTCGACACGGTCGGGGGATTCGTCATCCACGAGCTGGGACGGTTGCCGGCGGTGGGGGACGAGGTGGCAGTGGACGGGCTGCGCCTGCGGGTGCTGAGCATGTCGGGGAGAAGGCTGCGGCGGCTGCGGGTGGCGCGGGAGCGCGCGAGCGCCTGATGGCACAGGCATGCTAGAGTTCTCCTCGCAATGGTTGGGAACGACACAGAGAGAGCCCAGTGGGTGGCCCTGCGCCGCGCGGGCCTGGGGTCGGAGAGCTTCCGCAGCCTGATCGCGCACTTCGGGAGCATCGCGGAGGCATGGGAGGCGCCGTCGGGGACGGTGCGGGAGGCGGGGCTGCGGGCGCAATACGTGCGCGGCTTCGAACGGGCGCGGCGGGACTTCGCGCCGGAGCAGGAGCTGGAGGCGCTCGAGCGGCACGGCGTGCGAACGCTGACCTGGGAGGACGAGGCGTACCCGTCTCTGCTGCAGGAGATCCCGCAGAGTCCCCCGGTGCTGTTCGTGCGGGGTGAGGCGGGGCCGCAGTTCGAGCAGTCGCTGGGGGTGGTGGGGACGCGGCGCGTGACGGCGTACGGGCGCGAGGTGTGCGAGCAGTTCTGCGGGGCGGTGGCGCGGGCCGGGGTGGCGATCGTGAGCGGCCTGGCGCGCGGCATCGACGCGATCGCGCACCGGGTAGCGGTGGACGCGGGGACGCCGACGGTGGCGGTGCTGGCGGGCGGTATCGACGGGATCTACCCGCGCGAGAACGAGGGGCTGGCGGAGCGGGTGATGGCGCATGGGTGCGTGCTTTCGGAGTACCCGCCGGGGGTGAAGACGCGCCCGGACTACTTCCCGCGGCGGAACCGGATCATCTCGGGGCTGGCGCGAGCGACGCTGGTGATCGAGGCGGGGGCGACGAGCGGGGCGCTGCACACCGCGCACCACGCGCTCGAGCAGAACCGCGAGGTGTTCGCGACGCCCGGAAGCGTCTTCTCGCAGCAGAGCGCCGGCACGAACCGGCTGATCCGGGAGAGCGGGGCGAAGCTGGTGGGGTCGGCGGAGGAGCTGTGCGAGGAGCTGAATCTGCTCAGCATCGGCACGCAGCTGTCGCTGGGGGAGGCGGTCTCGGCGCCACCCGAGCCGGCGGTGGGGGCGACCGTGGAGGCGACCACGGAGGAGGGGCGGGTGCTGCACTGGCTGGAGGAAGGGCCGCTGCACGTAGACGAGGTGGCGCGGCGCGCGGAGATGCCCATCGAGACGGTGACGGGGGCGCTGCTGACGCTGGAACTGCGGGGCCTGGTGCGCCAGCAGGGGCCGTTGACGTACCTGCGAACGCGGTGAAGAGGGAACTGATCAGGCGGACTCTCGATTGACACCGTAGGGCGGCGAGACTATTCTTATCCGTCGGGCCTTCTTGAGGGTCCAGCGGACTTTAACAACTGGATAGCGGACGAAAGAGAACGTCTGGGAACCCGTCAAGGGAATTAACTCAGCCTTCGGGTTGAGTGCTCTTACGGAGAGTTTGATCCTGGCTCAGGACAAACGCTGGCGGCGTGTATTAGGCATGCAAGTCGAGCGAGAAGCCGGCCTTCGGGCTGGTGGAGAGCGGCGGACGGGTGAGTAACACGTGGGTAACCTGCCCTGGAGTGGGGGATAACCCGGCGAAAGCCGGGCTAATACCGCATACGACTCCCGATGAGAGATCGGGTAGTGAAAACTCCGGTGCTCCGGGAGGGGCCCGCGGCCGATTAGCTAGTTGGTGAGGTAACGGCCCACCAAGGCGACGATCGGTAGCTGGTCTGAGAGGATGGTCAGCCACACGGGGACTGAGAACGGCCCCGACTCCTACGGGAGGCAGCAGCTAAGAATCTTGCGCAATGGGCGAAAGCCTGACGCAGCAACGCCGCGTGCGGGAGGAAGGCCTTCGGGTTGTAAACCGCTTTTGCGAGGGAAGAAGTTCTGACGGTACCTCGCGAATAAGTCACGGCTAACTACGTGCCAGCAGCCGCGGTAATACGTAGGTGACAAGCGTTGTCCGGATTTACTGGGCGTAAAGCGCCCGCAGGCGGCCTCGCAAGTTTCAGGTGAAATCTCCCGGCTCAACCGGGAGGGGTCCTGGAAAACTGCGAGGCTTGAGGCAGGGAGGGGAATGCGGAATTTCCGGTGTAGCGGTGAAATGCGTAGATATCGGAAGGAACACCAGCGGCGAAGGCGGCATTCTGGCCCTGTCCTGACGCTCAGGGGCGAAAGCGTGGGGAGCGAACCGGATTAGATACCCGGGTAGTCCACGCCGTAAACGATGAGTACTAGGTGTTGGGGGTATCGACCCCCTCAGTGCCGAAGCTAACGCGATAAGTACTCCGCCTGAGGACTACGGCCGCAAGGCTAAAACTCAAAGGAATTGACGGGGGCCCGCACAAGCAGCGGAGCGTGTGGTTTAATTCGATGGTACGCGAAGAACCTTACCCGGATTTGACATGCATGTGGTACTGATGTGAAAGCTGAGGGACCCTTCGGGGAGCATGCACAGGTGTTGCACGGCCGTCGTCAGCTCGTGCCGTGAGGTGTTGGGTTAAGTCTCGCAACGAGCGCAACCCCTGTCGTCAGTTGTACTTTTCTGACGAGACTGCCGGGAAACCCCCGGAGGAAGGAGGGGATGATGTCAGGTCAGCGTGGCCCTTACGTCCGGGGCTACACACACGCTACAATGGGTGGTCCAACGGGTCGCGAAACCGCGAGGTGGAGCTAATCCCATCAAAGCCATCCTCAGTTCGGATTGCAGGCTGAAACTCGCCTGCATGAAGCCGGAGTTGCTAGTAACCGCAGGTCAGCACTACTGCGGTGAATACGTTCCCGGGCCTTGTACACACCGCCCGTCACGTCATGAAAGTTGGCAATACCTGAAGCCGCTCGGCTAACCGCAAGGAAGCAGGTGTCGAGGGTAGGGCCAGCGATTGGGACGAAGTCGTAACAAGGTAGCCGTAGCGGAAGCTGCGGCTGGATCACCTCCTTTCTAGGGAGTACGCCCTTCCGGTAAGACACCCAGGACCCGGTGTTCCGGGTGCGGCAGGGACGATCCCAGGTCGATCGCCTCGAGTTTCGATTCGAGGTGTTCCTGAAGGCCTCCAGGCGGCCTTCTTCCGTCCGCTATTCAGCTCTTAAAGGCCGTGCCGGCCCAATGGGGGCCATTAGCTCAGCTGGTTAGAGCGCAGTCCTGATAAGACTGAGGTCTCTGGTTCGAGTCCAGAATGGCCCACCACTCTGGCGCCGGGCGCACGGGGCCGTAGCTCAGCTGGGAGAGCGCCGCCTTTGCAAGGCGGAAGTCGGGAGTTCGAGTCTCCTCGGCTCCACCACCTTCCCCTCTTTGGGGTTACGGCAAGAGCGGGCTTCGCACTCGGAGAGCGCCAGTGGCGCTCTCCGGCGGCGAAGCCGGGTACGGACCTTCACAACTGAAGAGCGATGAAACTGCGAACGGGTTCGCTGCGTTCCTTTCGGGGAGTGCGGCGGAGCCGGGAAGAGATTCATGCGTGCGAGCCTTAATTGAGGTCAAGCTACTAAGGCGCGCGGTGGATGCCTAGGCATCAGGAGCCGAAGAAGGACGTGGTAAGGCTGCGATAAGCTCCGCTCAGCTGCCAAACAAGCTCAGGCGGAGATTTCCGAATGGGGAAACCCGGCCCGGGATTACCGGGTCACTCCAGGTTGAACACATAGACCTGGCAGAGGGAACTGGGGGAACTGAAACATCTAAGTACCCCGAGGAAAAGAGATTATTCCCTAAGTAGCGGCGAGCGAACGGGGAAAAGCCCAAACCGGTTGGGTTCGCCCAGCCGGGGTTGTAGGACCTGCTGGCTTTCGAGCACGGAGTTACCAATCGCAAGCGAAGACGAACGGCACTGGAACGGCCGGCCAGAGAGGGTGAGAGCCCCGTAGGCGAATGGCTTGCGACTCCGAGCAGGCACCTGAGTACCACGGGACACGTGAAACCCTGTGGGAATCTGGGGAGACCACTTCCCAAGGCTAAATACTCCTGGTGACCGATAGTGGACAAGTACCGTGAGGGAAAGGTGAAAAGTACCCCGGGAGGGGAGTGAAAGAGATCCTGAAACCGTGTGCTTACGTGCAGTCGGAGCTCGTTACGACGAGTGACGGCGTGCCTATTGAAGAATGAGCCGGTGAGTTACGCTACGTCGCAAGGTTAAGTGACGGAGTCATGGAGCCGTAGCGAAAGCGAGTCCGAACAGGGCGATTGAGTGGCGTGGAGTAGACGCGAAACCTGGTGATCTACCCATGGGCAGCGTGAAGTCCGGGTAAAACCGGATGGAGGCGCGAACCTTCTTGTGTTGCAAAACGATTGGATGACTTGTGGGTAGCGGTGAAATGCCAAACGAACCAGGAGATAGCTCGTTCTCCCCGAAATGCATTTAGGTGCAGCCTCGGAAGTATCTCCGGCGGAGGTAGAGCTCTGGATGGGCTAGGGGGCTTACCGCCTACCAAACCCAACCAAACTGCGAATGCCGCCGGACAAAATCCGGGAGTGAGACAGTGGGGGATAAGCTTCATTGTCGAAAGGGAAACAGCCCAGACCACCAGCTAAGGTCCCAAAGTTCACGCTCAGTGTACAAGGATGTTGAATTGCAAAAACAGCCAGGAGGTTGGCTTAGAAGCAGCCACCCTTTAAAGAGTGCGTAACAGCTCACTGGTCGAGTGATTCTGCGCCGAGAATTCAACGGGGCTAAGCGTGACACCGAAGCTGTGGGTCATCCGCATTGAGCGGATGGCGGTAGGGGAGCGTTCGTTTCAGCCGAGAAGGGGTAGCTGCGAGGCGCCCTGGAGCGGAGCGAAGTGAGAATGCCGGCATGAGTAGCGTAAGGTGCGTGAGAACCGCACCCGCCGTAAACCTAAGGTTTCCTACGGAAGGTCAGTCCGCGTAGGGTTAGTCGGGCCTAAGCCGAGGCCGAGAGGCGTAGGCGATGGACAGCTGGTTAGTATTCCAGCACCACGATGGTCGCGTTTTAACGCAGAGGGGGGACCCGGAAGGGTAGATCCCGCGGACCTAATGGATATGGTCCGTTCCTGGGCCGTAGGCGTCCGGAGGCAGGTAAATCCACCTCCGGGATAAGCTGAGGACTCGGGAGAAGTAGAGACTTTTGTCAAAGCGACGGGGTTGAGCCCAAGCCGGCGAGAAAAGCCTCGCTGCCAGTAACCAACGTGCCCGTACCGCAAACCGACACTGGTAGGTGGCGGTAAGTACCGTGAGGCGAACGGGAGAACCTTCGTTAAGGAACTCGGCAAATTGGATCCGTAACTTCGGGAGAAGGATCGCCCTCGGCTGTGAACCGGCATGCCCGGTGAGCGGTAGAGGGCCGCAGTGAGCAGGCCCAGGCGACTGTTTACCAAAACCACAGGTCTCTGCAAAAGCGAAAGCTGACGTATAGGGGCTGACGCCTGCCCAGTGCCGGAAGGTTAAGGGGAGAGGTGAGAGCTTCGAACCGAAGCCCCGGTGAACGGCGGCCGTAACTATAACGGTCCTAAGGTAGCGAAATTCCTTGTCGGGTAAGTTCCGACCCGCACGAAAGGCGTAACGATCTGGGCACTGTCTCGACGAAGGACCCGGCGAAATTGAATTGGCCGTGAAGATGCGGCCGACCCGCGGCAGGACAAAAAGACCCCGTGGAGCTTTACTGCAGCTTGGCACTGGGAGTGGGCCTTAGATGCGTAGGATAGGTGGGAGGCTAGGAAGCCGTGTTTGCGGACATGGTGGAGCCAACCTTGAAATACCACCCTTCTGTGGTTTGCTTTCTAACTCCTGATCAAGCAGGAGGACAGTGTCTGGTGGGCAGTTTGACTGGGGCGGTCGCCTCCTAAAATGTAACGGAGGCGCACAAAGGTTCCCTCAGGGTGGATGGAAATCACCTGTCGAGTGTATTGGCACAAGGGAGCTTGACTGCGAGACCTACAAGTCGAGCAGGGGCGAAAGCCGGTCAAAGTGATCCTACGGTACCGAGTGGAAGGGCCGTGGCTTAACGGATATAAGTTACCCCGGGGATAACAGGCTTATCTTGCCCAAGCGTCCATAGCGACGGCAAGGTTTGGCACCTCGATGTCGGCTCGTCGCATCCTGGGGCTGGAGTAGGTCCCAAGGGTTGGGCTGTTCGCCCATTAAAGCGGTACGCGAGCTGGGTTCAGAACGTCGTGAGACAGTTCGGTCTCTATCCGCCGTGGGCGCAGGAAGTTTGAGAGGCGTTGCCCCTAGTACGAGAGGACCGGGGTGAACGAACCGCTGGTGTGCGGGTTGTTCCGCCAGGAGCATTGCCCGGTAGCCATGTTCGGATCGGATAAGCGCTGAAAGCATCTAAGTGCGAAGCCGACCTCAAGATGAGACTTCCCATCCCTTTATGGGAGTAAGACCACAGGAAGACTACCTGTTCGATAGGCGCCAGGTGTAAGCGCGGTAACGCGTTCAGCTAAGGCGTACTAATGGTCGAGGGCTTGACCTCAATTGAGGCTCGCCATGAATCGACGCGGTTTCATCGCTCCTCAGTGCGAAGGTCCAGAAGGGCCATCGGCGCGGGGTGGAGCAGTGGTAGCTCGTCGGGCTCATAACCCGAAGGTCGGGGGTTCGAATCCCTCCCCCGCTACCAGACCACACCGAAGGGCCTCCCGATTCATCTCGGGAGGCCCTTCTGCTTGTCCGGGCATGCAGGGGGCGCCCGCCTACTGATCGAGCAGGTCGAGGATTCGTCGGCGCTCATCGGGGCCGATGGGCTCGACCTGGGGGAGCTGGGGATCCATGGCGCGGAGCGTATCAGCGATGATGCCGGCGACGACGAGCCGCATGTAGGGCTTGTTGTCGGCGGGGATGGCGAACCACGGCGCCCAGGGGCGGGAGGTCGCGTTCAGGGCGCTCTGGTAAGCGTCGAGGTAGGCGTCCCAGTGCTGGCGGTCGCGCACGTCGGACATGGAGAACTTCCACTGCTTCTCGTCTCCTTCGACGCGAGAACGAAGCCGTTTCGCCTGCTCCTTCCTGGAGACGTTGAGCCAGAACTTGAGGACGGTGGTGCCGTTGCGGGCGAGGTGCGCTTCGTGGTCGCGGATGGAAGCGAGCCGCCCTTCCCAGAGGTCGTCCAGGTTGTCGATTGCGGGCAGGCGCTGGGGCCTGAGCAGTTCGGGGTGGACGCGGACAACGAGCACCTCCTCGTAGTAGCTGCGATTGAAGACGCCGAGGCGTCCGCGCTGGGGAAGGACGCGGTTGGTGCGCCAGAGGAAGTCGTGGTCGAGGTCAAGGGAAGATGGTTCGGCGAAGGCGGTGACCTGGAGCCCGGCGGGATTCACGCCGCGGAAGACGGCCCGGATGGTGCTGTCCTTCCCGGCGGCGTCGAGGGCCTGGAAGATGAGGAGCAGGGAGCGGCTGTCCTCGACGAAGAGGCGGTACTGGAGGTCGTCGATCTCCTTGATGACCTCGCCGAGCTGCCGGCGGAGCTCCTTCTTAGCCGGAGGGTCGGCGGCCGGGCCGGTGGCGTGCGCGCGCACATCAAAGGAGCCATCGAAGGGGACGGACCAGCGGCTCTGTGGGGGCGTGAACACGAGGGCTCCTTAACTTCTACGGGGCGCAAGCCTACTGGGTCTGACCGGCAACGTTAGTCCTCCGCCGGCTCCGTGACCACGGGGAGGGTGACGTGGGACGGCCGGTCGCTGTCGTGGAACACCTGCTGGACGGCTACGCGCACATCCTCGGGCCCGGCGAATTCGGGCCGGACCTTCGAGTTGGCGTTGCGGCTGAAGCGGGGGAAGTTGCTGCTGCTGATCTCCAGCCGGAGGGCATGCCCCTGCTTGAAGGTGTAGGCGACGTCCCAGAGGTCGATCGTGAGCTTCGTGGGCTGCCCGGGCTCGAGGAACTCGGCCTCCTCGAAGGAGTTGCGGAAGCGGGCGCGCAGGATGCCATCGGCGACGACGGCGCAGTAGCCGCCGGGTTCGACGTCGACGAGCTTGCCCGTGAAGTCGGTGTCGGGAGCGCTGCTGGCGATCCAGAGGTCGACGGTGATGTTGCCGGCGATGGTGAGGGGCTCGAGGAGGCGGGGCGAGGTGTAGACAAGCACGTCGTCGCGGGTCTCGACCTCCGCCTGGTCGCGGACGCCGCCGGGGCCGGTGACGGTCGCGAAGACGCGGCCGCCGATGGTGGGGACGGGGTCCTCGGGGTCGTACTGGTAGCTGTCGGGCACCTGGGGGCCAGGGGGGTCGGTCGAGAGGGCGCCGTCGCCGAAGCGGGTGTTGGCGTGGCCGCCGCTGTGCAGGTAGTAGCGGGCGGGGGTGCCAGGGGGCGGCCAGGTGTCGGTCTCCTTCCACTCGTTCCTGTCGCCCATGAGGAACCAGCGGGCGCGGGGGCGGGACATGAGGGGGGTGTCCTCGCCCTTGAGCCAGTGATCGAACCACTGCAGGAGGATGTCGCTCACCACGGCGACGCCGCTGAGGGCGCGCCCGCCGAACTCGCGGTCGCCGGCCCGGGAGAGGTTGTAGCCCATGTAGGAGTTGTGGTCCCAGGGGCCGATGATGAAACGGTGCGTATCGCGGATGCGCTCATCGGGGTGCTGCTGGAGGCCGAGGTTGAGGCCGAGGTGGCCCTTCAGGAACTGGTCGTACCAGCCGGCGATGTGCATGACCGGCACCTGGATCAGGTCGGCGCGGGCGTCGAGCTTCTTCCAGTAGTCGTCGTAGCTGTCGTGGTCGATGAACTCGTGCCAGTACGGGAGGATGTCGCGCTCGCGCAGGACGGGGGTTTCACTGAGGGGCATGGTGCGGAGGAAGGCGGCGCGGTCGGCGGCGCCCTCGGCCATCTGGCGGCGGAGCTCGCGCTGGCGGTCAGGGTCGACGCCCATGCGCATCATGGCGGGAAGGGCGCGGCCCTGGGTGTAGCCGAGGTTGAAGCTGAGCTCGAGGGCGCCACCGCTGTAGACCCAGCCATCGTGGAGGTTGGCGGCGGTGAGGTAGGCCATGGCGGCCTCGAGGTGGGGGGGCGCGGCGGCGGCGGCCTGGAGGGTTGTGACGCCCATGTAGGAGGAGCCATAGATGCCGACCTTGCCGTTGCTCCAGGGCTGGACGGCGGCCCACTCGATGGTGTCGTAGCCATCGTCACGCTCGTCGCCGTAGAGGGTCATGACGCCCTCGGACTGGAAGCAGCCGCGGCAGTCCTGGACGACCACGGCGTAGCCGTGCTCAGCGGCGACTACGGGGTTCACCATCTGGCTGCCGATGTTCTGGGCGACGGACTTGTCGTAGGGGATGCGGTGGACGAGGACGGGGTACTGCTCGTCGTCGTTGGGGCGGTAGATGTCGGCGGCGAGGCGGACGCCATCGCGCATGGGGACCATGACGTTGCGTTCGACGAGGACTTGCACGGTCATCAGGCCTGGGTCCCTCCATCGATGACGAGCTGGATGCCGGTGACGAAGGAGGCCTCGTCGGAGGCGAGATAGAGGGCGCCGTAGGCGATGTCGATGGGCTGGCCGAGGCGTCCGATGGGGATGCGGTTGGCGATATCGAGGTGCCGCCCATGAGTGCCTTCGCGCAGCATGGGCGTGTTGATCGACCCGGGATGGATGATGTTCACGCGGATCTTCTCGGCGGCGTACTGGAGGGCAGCGGAGCGGGTGATGAGCGCAAGCGCGGCCTTGGCCGCGGAGTAGGCGGCGCTGCTGGTCGCGCCGTGCATCGCGAGGGTAGAGCCAACGTTGATGATGGAGCCACCGCCGGCGCGACGCATCTCGGGGATGGCGGCGCGCATGCCGAGAAAGCCGGCCTTGCAGTTGACGTCGAAGAGGTCGTTCCAGTTCTCGGGCGTGATGTCCTCGATGCCTCCCTCGCCGCGCCAGATGGCGGCGTTGTTCACGAGGACGTCGAGCTTGCCGAAACGGTCGACGGCGTGCGCGACCGCTTCCTTCCAGCCGTCGGCCTGGGTTGTGTCGAGATGGACGAATTCGGCGCTGCCGCCGGACTCCGCGATCTCGGCGGCGACCTTCGTGCCTTCATCGACGCGTACGTCCGCGACGATGACGGAGGCGCCTTCGGCACTGAAGAGCCGGGCCTCGGCCTCACCCTGCCCGCGCGCGGAGCCGGTGACGAGCGCCACCTTTCCATCCAGGCGTCCCATGTACCCCTCCAGCCAGGCTTCGGCGGGCGGTAGTCTAGCGCGATACGGGGGCCGGGACCGGCCGTCGCGACAGGAGGGCCGGGTGACCGGAGCAGGGGAGCAAGCGCATATCTGGCTGGGTGACGAGGGAGAACTCGGCATCCCGGACCTGACGGCGTCCGGCTGGGAACGGTTTTCGACCGCGGACTACGCCGTCCTTTTCCGGAAGGAGGGTGCTTCGGCGTTCGCGATCCGGGTTCGGGGCTCCGCCGAGACCGACGACGTGCCCGACCGCTGGAAGCGCGTACACGACGTTCCGCTGGAGGCGGTCACCACGACCCGGAGGACGTTCGAGGGGTACGAGGCGGTCGAGCATGAGGCGCCATGCGAGGAGTCGGACCTGCTGCGGACGCTGGTGGTGCGCACGGAGCGGCACCTGATCGACATCGGACAACTCGCGGCGATCGACAGCGACAACCGGGCGGAGTTCGAGGCGTTCCTGGAGGGGACGCGGCTGAAGCGAGCGGAGTAGCCGGTCGAGGTTCTAGCCGGTTTCGAGCTCGCCGAAAACCTCATCGTTGTGCTCGCCGAGGCGGGGAGCAGGGCGGCGGAACTCGACTGGGGTGGCGGTGAAGCGATAGCCGGCACGGGGGTAGCGGGCCGGCTCGGGGGCGCCGGGGACGGGTCCCTCAACAAAGAAGTCGCGGTCGTCCCAGTGGGGGTCGTCGAGGTTCTCCTCCGGCCAGCGGACGATGCCCCAGGGGAGGTGCATAGACTGGCCGCGCCGGTACAGGTCCTCGGCGGGTTGGGTGGCGACAAAGTCCCGGATGACCTCGCCGACGTGGCGGTTGGCGGCGGCGGTGTCGCCCTCGCCGTCGTAGAGGGCGCGGCTGTAGACGGGGTCGTGGAGGTCCTGGGCGGCGTCGTGCTCGTCGAGCCACTCGAGGAGGAGGGGGTAGAGGTGCTTCCGCCGGGGAACGCCGCCACCGAGGATCTGCATGTAGTGGCCGTCACCGCTGAGGAACTGGGACGGAGGGGTGGGGTCGGGGGCGGAGTGGCGGCCGGTCTGGCGCTGGTTGATGCGGCGGCGGTACTCCCAGCTCTCGAAGGCGCCCTCGGTGGTGCAGGCGACGGCCTCGTGGATGGACACGTCGATGAGCTGGCCCCGGCCCGTGAGCGCGCGCTGGAGGAGGGCGGCGACGATGCCGGCGACAGCGTACTCGCCTGCCATCCAGAAGGAGTGCTCGCCGTCAGCACGGATGGGCGGCAGGTCGTGGTCGCTGTAGCCAGTGCTCATGGGCGGGCCGCCGAGGGCCATGCTGACGAGGTCGGTCGTGGTCCAGTCTCGACGCGGACCGGTGAGGCCAAAGGGCGTGATCGCGCACCAGACGAGGCTGGGCGAATCCCCCGCGAGCGTGTCGTGGCCGAGACCGAGGGCATCGAGAGCGCCCGGGTCGGTGCTGTCGACGACGAGGTCGGCCCGGGCGACGAGGGAGCGCCAGCGGGCGGCATCCCCGGATTCCGCGAGGTTGAGCGTGACACCACGCTTGTTCGTGTTGAGGTAAGCGAAGCGAAGGCTGGCGTCGCGGTCGGGGCGGTCGTCGACGAAGGGGCCGGTGTGGCGGGTGCGGGCGCCTTCGGGGCCCTCGACACGGATCAGCTCGACGCCGGCATCGGCGAGGAGCTTGCCGGCGACCTCGCCGCGGTCGCCGATCTCGAGGGCGGTGAGGCCGGTGAGAGGGCCGGGCATCAGACGGCCCCCTCGGCGACGAGCTCGTCGAACTCGTCCTCGCCATAGCCGAGGATTCTGGTTGCCACCTCGCGGGTGTGCTCGCTGAGAAGCGGCGCGCCCCGGTCAAGGCGCCAGCGGGCGCCGGAGAAGCGCATGGGGACGCCCTCGAAGCGGTGGTCGCCCAGCTCGGGATGGGAGGCGACCGGGTAGAAGCCGCGGTCGGCGAGCTGGGGGTCGCGCTCCATGCGGTCCTCCATGGTCTGGACGACGCCGGCGGGGACGCCGCGGGCCTGGAGGGCCTCCATGAGCTCGTGCGGCTCACGCTCGGGCGTGCAGGTCGCAATGGCCACGTCGAGGAGGTCCTGGTTGGCGACGCGGGCGTCGTTCGTGACGAAACGCTCGTCGGCGGCAAGCGCGGGGAGGCCGAGCTCGGCGCAGAGGGAACGCCAGGAGGCGTCGTTCTCGACGGCGATGGCGATCCAGCGGTCGTCGCCGGCGCAGGGATAGATGCCGTGGGGAGCGACGGCGGGGAAGCGGGAACGGTTGCCGATGCGCTCGGAGGGGCGCCCGTTGACCTGGAAGTCGAGCATGTGGAGGCCCTGGATCAGCATCCCGGTCTCGACCTGGGAGAGGTCGACGTGCTGGCCCTCGCCGGTCTGGGAGCGGTGATAGAGCGCCATGAGGGCGGCGACGGCGGCGTAGTAGCCGGCGGTGTGGTCGAGGTAGGAGAAGCCCCAGCCGGCGGGGGGCTCGTCGGGGAGGCCGGAGACGGCGGTGCAGCCGGAGACAGCCTGGGCGGTGGGGCCCCAGGTGACGTAGGTGGTGTCGCGCCCGGCGTGGCCATAGCCGGACACGGAGAGGTAGACGATGTCGGGACGGAGCTCGCGGAGACGCTCGTAGGGGAAGCCCATGCGGGCGAAGGCGCCGGGGCTGAAGTTCTCGACGACGAGGTCGGAGACGCTGATGAGGCGCTCGACAAGCTCGCGTCCGCGAGGGTGGCCGAGGTTTGCGGTGATGCTGAGCTTGTTGCGGTTGAAGTTGTTGTGCATGCCGCGGCGGTTGGGGCCGGGCTGGCCGGGCTGGAGACGAACCGTGTCGAGGTGGTCCTCGTTCTCGACCTTGATCACCTCGGCGCCGAGGTCGGCGAGGATGCGGGTGGACTGGGGCCCGGCGACGATCCAGGAGAAATCGCAGACGCGGATGCCCGCAAGGGGGAGGGGCGCGGCAGAGGGGTCGGCTGGCGCTGTCATGGTCGTTACCGGGCGGGGGCATGGTACGCGCTGGAGGGGCCGCGCGGTTTGCCCGGCACCCACGCGGCGCGTACGTTGACGTTCGCGAGAGGGTCCGAAGAGCCGCGCTCGCGTGGGTGGGGGATTGGCACAAGCGACTGGGCGCGGCGCGCGGACTCGTTCCGCACGGCCGGCTGGGGGAGGCCTCAGCCTGCAGACGTTCGCGGCCTTCCAGTTGCGTGACTTCCGGCTGCTGTGGCTGAACAACTTCAGCTACGCGCTGGTCCAGGGGATCCTGCGCTTCGCCTTCCCGTGGCTGTTGATCGAAGCGCTGCTGGCGCGGGACTTCTTCCTGGGGGCGGTGAGCTTCGCGCTGGGCGTGCCGGTGCTCTTCCTCGCGCTTCCCGTCGGCGTGCTTTCCGACCGCTGGGACAGACGGATGCTGATGTTCGTCAGCCAGTTCGTGGTGCTGGCCGCCTCCCTGTTGACGGCCGTTCTTATCTGGATGGGCGTGATGACGGTGGCGTGGGCGATGGTGATGGCCCTCTTCGCAGGCGTGGGCATCGCGGTGGGGCAGCCCGTCCGGCAAGCGCTCATTCCCGCCGTCGTTCCTTCCGAACGGCTCATGAACGCGATCACGCTGAACAGCCTCGGGCAGAACGTCTCGCAGATCGCGGGGCCGGCGCTGGGAGGCGCCGCCATCGCGCTCTGGGGAATCGGAGGAAGCTTCGGGCTGCAGGCGATCCTCGTCGGGGCGGGCGTGCTCTTCATCATTCCGCTGCGGATCCCGAGCCGGCCGCCAGCCGCTGCGCCCGTCGAGGTAGCAGTTGCGAGCCGCTCCCCCCTGCGCGTGATGCTGCACGACATCTTTGAGGGATTCCGCTTCATCGTCTTCAAGAACGCCCAGATCCGGGTGCTGTTCATCCTGCTGTTGCTCTCGGCGCTCGTGATCATGGGTCCGTGGCAGACCCTGCTCCCGCGCATCGGGCAGGAGCAGCTCGGACAGGGCGCCTTCTGGACGAGCATGCTCTTCGCGTTCATGGGCGTGGGCACGATCGTCAGTTCGCTCATCCTCGCCTCGATTCCACGCATCGCGAACGCGGGCGGCTGGTTCAGCTCCACGCTCGTCATCGGCGGGAGCCTGGCGGTCGGCATCGGGCTCTCGGACAGCTATCCGCTGACCGTCTTGTTCATGGTCCTCAGCGGCTTCAACGCCGGGTTCTTCATGAACCTGAACCTGACCCTGATCCAGTCGCATACGCCGGGCGACGTGATGGGGCGGGTGATGGCGATCTACACGCTGATGCTGCAGGGGGGATCGCCGTTCGGCGGGTTGCTGGCGGGCGTCGGCGCCGAGTGGATCACGGCGGGCGGCTGGTTCGCGCTCTGTGGCGGAGCGATCGCGGCGGTGGCGCTGGTGTTCCTGATCACGCAACCGGGACTGCGGCGAATGCCCTCGCACCCGGAGACCCCCGCCCCCGCGTCGGCCGACGCCGGATCGGGGTAGCATCGGCCCGCGGCCACGCAGCGGAGGGGTTCCGGTGGCCATAGAGGGCGGCGAGCAGCGGACCGGGAGAGGGGGCCGGATCAGCCTCCAGACGTTCGCGGCCTTCGAACTGCGGGACTACCGGCTTCTCTGGGCGAACAATTTCAGCTACGCGCTGGTGCAGGGCATCGAGCGTTTCGCGTTCGCCTGGCTTGTGATCGACACGCTCCAGGCGGGGGACTTCTACCTGGGGCTCTCAGCCTTCGCGCTGGGCATCCCGGTCTTCTTCTTCTCGCTTCCGGCGGGGGTCCTCGCCGATCGCTGGAACCGACGGCTGCTGCTCGTCGTGAGCCAGGTGATCGTGCTGGTCGGGGCGGTGCTGGCGGCGGTCCTGATCTGGGTCGACCTCATGACCCTGCGGGTCGCTCTGGGGATGGCGCTGTTCGTGGGGACGGGGGTGGCGGTGGGACAGCCGGTGCGGCAGGCGCTGATTCCGGCGGTGGTGCCCCCTCACCGGCTGATGAACGCGATCACGCTGAACAGCGCGGGGCAGACGGTCTCGCAGATGGTGGGACCGGCGCTCGGCGGAGCCGCCATCGCGGTCGCGGGGCTGGAGGGGAACTTCGCGCTCCAGGCGATCCTGATGGGCGCGGGGCTGATCTTCATCCTTCCGCTTCGCATCCCCGCGCGGGCGCTCGACCCGGTGGCGGCTGCCGGCTCCGGGCTGCGGGTGATGGCAGCCGACGTCGTAGACGGGTTCCGCTTCATCGTGAGCAACGACAACATCCGCTCGCTCTTCGTCCTGCTGCTGGTGACCTCGCTCGTGATCAACGGGCCGTGGGTGACGCTGCTGCCAAGGGTGGCTCAGCTGCAGCTCGACGCGGACGGCCCGGCGGCGAGCTGGCTGTTCGCCTATCTCGGCATCGGGCTGACGTGCAGCTCGCTCGCCCTGGCCTCGATCCGGGGGTTGCAGAACGCGGGAGGGTGGTTCATCTGCGCGCTGATGACAAGCAGCACCTTCGCGATCGTCATCGGGTTCTCCCACAGCTACCTGCTGACGGCGCTCCTGCTCGCGCTGACCGGCCTGAGCGCGGGAGTCTTTACGAACCTGAACCTGACGCTGATCCAGTCGTACACCCCGCAACCGGTTATGGGGCGGGTGATGGCGATCTTCACGCTGATCATGCTGGGAGGGACGCCGGTGGGGGGCCTGCTGGGAGGACTCGGGGCGGCATGGCTCGGGGCGGGCAACTGGTTCTCGCTCTGCGGGGTGGCGAGCGTGGCGGTGGGGGCGTTTTTCCTGCTGACCAATCCGGGACTGCGGCGGATGCCCTCCCACCCGGATCCGCCCGTGGCGGCCCAGGCTGAGTCAGGCTCGGGGTAGCGGCCAGGGCGCAGACGGCGGCAGCGGTGCGCCCGTCGCGAGGTCCCGCACGCGATCGAGGTCACGTTCGACGAGTGAACCAAGCGCGGGAAGGTCGATGCCCCAGGCGGGGCCAGGGGCCGCACGGATGGCGTCGAGGGCCCGCTCCAGGAGGACGCGCATGCCATGAGCGTTTCCGCGAGCGGCGTGGGTGTAGCCCGCTCCGAGCTGGGCGAGTCCCTTGAACAGGGACTCGCTGTTGGTGCCCTTGCTCTCGAGCCAGGCTGCTTCCCAGGCCTCGTGGGCGAGGAAGTAGCGGCCCGCATCGAAATGCGCGAGCGCGAGCGCATTGGCCTCAGCGGCGGAGAGGCCATCGAGGTCGTCGACGGCGAGGCGGTTGGGCGAGCCTGCGGGGAGCGGGCGCCCGAGTTCGTCGCGGGGGCGCTCGGACTTATCGGGCGGCATGCGACCTTCGGCTGGCGACGTTCATTGCCGCGATCGTACCGCCTGGGCTGGCCGTGGCGCCTTTCCCCGGAGTTGGCCCGGCGGCGGCTAGGCTGGAAGAGTGATGGTTGAGGTACGCCCTGCGCTTCGCGGTCAGTTCCACCTGCTGATGGCGCTGGCCTCTCCGGCTGCACTGCTGGTGCTCGTCCTCGTTGCCGACAACGCCCGGGAATACGTGGGGGGAGCCATCTTCGGCGTGTCGTTGCTGCTGCTCTTCTCGACCAGCAGTGCCTATCACCTGATCGAACGGGGACAGGCAGTTCTGCAGCGGATCGACCGCTCCATGATCTTCGTGCTCATTGCAGGGACCTACACGCCGTTCTGCCTCGTGTTGCTGGGAAACGGCTGGGGCATTCCCATTCTCTCGGTTGTGTGGGGGTTGGCGGCCATGGGAGTCGCCTCGAAAGCGGTCCATCCGACGCCGCCACGGTGGCTCAACCTGGCGTTGTACCTGGGGCTGGGGTGGATCGGCCTGATTGCAATCGCGCCGTTCGCCTCGGCGGCACCCTCGACCGTGCTGGCGCTGCTGTTCACGGGCGGGGTTCTCTACTCACTCGGGGGCGTGGTTCACGCGCGCCGGCGGCCGGACCCGTTTCCAGGCGTATTCGGCTACCACGAGCTCTTCCACTTGCTCACGGCACTGGCCGCGCTGACCTACTACTCGACAGTGGTCTACGCGTTCGTCTAGGGTCCGCGCGACCGGCGGACGGGCCGGGCAGGGGGTCGGGATGAGCACCGAGGAGCGGCTGGCGGAGCTGGAGGCGCGGCTGTCCGCGCTCGAGGACGAACGGGGCGTGGTCGCGAATATGTACCGCTACGCGCACAGCATCGACTACGGGCTGGAGGCGGAGTGGGTCGACTGCTTCACGCAGGACGGGGCGTTCGACATGCGGCGGCCGCCGGACTTCGACAAGCCCGGGAACCGCATCGACGGTCGGGAGGCGCTGGCGGCGTTCATCGCGACGCACACGCGGGCCCCGGAGACGTGGCACAAGCACATGATGGTGCAGCCGCGGATCACCCTCGACGGTGATGTGGCAAGGGTCGAGAGCTTCTTCACGCGGCTGGACGAGGACGAGACGGAGGAGCCGTACGTGCTCGTGTTCGGGCGCTACCGGGACACCGTGCACCGCTGCGAGGACGGACTCTGGCGCTTCAAGGAGCGGATCGTCGAGATCGAGGCGATCAAGGGACGTCCGGCGCCCGACCGGAGCTAGCGCGCGGGAATAGAATCGCGGGGGAGGGCGGCATGGCGCAGACGTTCACGCCGTCGGAGGCGCCCTGGCGCGAGGACGACCCGTTCCTCGCGAATCCGTACGACTTCTACGCATGGGGGCGGGAGCACAGCCCGCTGCGGGTGGACACGGCCCGGAGCGGGGCGTGGGGCGACGAGGTGGGGCGCATCAACGAGCGAGTGGCGGTGCAGTTCGGGCGGGGGCACGGGGTCTGGTTCGTGTTCCGGCACGACCAGTGTGTCGAGATCTCGCGGGACCACGAGCACTGGACGATGGAGCCGCGGGCGGGACAGTACGACCTCGACCCGGAGACGGGCGAGCGGCTGCCGCGGACGGTGGGGCTGCTGAACAGCGATCCGCCCGAGCACACGCGGCTGCGGTCGCTGGTGGCGGAGGCGTTCACGCCGAAGACGGTCGAGCGGCTGGCGCCGCGCATCCGGGAGATCGCGGAGGAGTTGCTGAATGCGGTCCCCGGGGGCGGCCCCTTCGACCTCGTGGAGTCGTTCAGCCATCCCCTGCCGGTGATCGTGATCGCCGAGATCCTGGGGGTGCCGAGCAGCGACCGGGCGAAGTTCAAGCAGTGGTCGGACGAGGCGATCATCGCGATCGAGACGCGGGGACGGGGGCCTGGGCGCTACCCGCTGGGCGGGCGCGCGTTTCCGGCGCTGCGGTCGTACTTCACGGAGCTGATCGAGGCGCGGCGACGGGAGCCGCGGGACGATCTCATCAGCGGGCTGGTGCGGGCGGAGGTGGAGGGATCACGTCTGACGGGGGACGAGCTGATCCACCTGCTGATCCTGCTGCTGGTGGCGGGCAACGAGACGACGCGAGACCTCATCGGGAACACGGTGCTGGCGCTGCTCGAGCACCCGGAGCAGCTGGCGCTGCTGCGATCGGACCCGTCGCTTGGGCCGAACGCGATCGAGGAGGTGCTGCGCTACAGCGCGCCGGCGCAGTACATGTCGCGGCGGGCGAAGGCGACGACGGTGGTGGGGGACGCGCGGATCGAGCCGGGGGAGGAGGCGGTGCTGTGGTTCGGCTCGGCGAACCGGGACGAGCAGGTCTTTCCGGAAGCGGACGCCTTCGACATCCGCCGGGGGAACGCGAACCGGCACCTGACCTTCGGGATCGGGACACACTTCTGCCTGGGGGCGCCGCTCGCGCGGCTAGAGGGCGCGATCGCGATCGAGGCGCTGCTCTCGCGGTTCGCTCGCATCCGGCGAGCGGACGGCGGGGCGCTCCCGCGCATGCCGAGCCTGCAGCACCGGGGGGTGCGTTCGCTGCCGCTGGTGGTGGAGCGCCGCTAGCCGGACGACCGTCCGGGCCAGAGGCGGTCGGCGGCGTCCTTGAGGCCGACGCTGATGAAGAGGATCGCGACGAAGAGAAGGCGGCTGAGGTCGCCATCGATGAACCAGGCGGCGACGACGAGTGCGACGACGGCGGAGGCGATCCCGGCAACGGTCTGCCGGGTGGTGACGAGGGCGACGAGACCCACGCCAAGCATGACAAGGCCGGCGAGGGGGAAGAGCGCCCAGGCGACGCCGATGGCCGGGGCGGCTCCGCGGCCGCCCTTGAAGGAGAGCCACGGCGGGAAGACGTGTCCCAGAACGACAAGGACGCCGGCGGCAAGCACGACCCACTCGTTGCTGCTGATGGAGATGACGATGGTGATCGCGACGGCGCCCTTGAGGAGATCGAGGATGGTGGCGACGAGGACGGCGGAGATGCCGCCCACCTCGAGGAGGTTGCCGGAGCCGACGTGGTGGTCGCCGGTGGTGCGGAGGTCGACGCCGTAGCGGTAACGGGCGAGGAGCCAGGAGAAGGGGATGGAGCCGGCAACAAGGGCCACGAGCAGTGCGACGACGTTGATAGCCATAAGAACGCAGAGGGGATCGTACGCCCTGACCCGCAAATGCAGGGCCGGACGGCTGTGTTAACGCCCACTTAAGCCCCGCGGGCTAGCTTCCGTCGCGACGAGAGCCGGGTCCGGTTCGGCCCGGCAAATCACTCAGGGGGCATCACTACTTCCGTGACCTTCCAGAAGAACTTCCTCAACTCGGCGCAGCGGCGATGGCTGCTGCTCCTCATCACCGGCCTGGCGGCCTTCGCGCTCGTCACCGTCGCATGCGGCGGCGACGAAGGCGAGGCTCCCGAGCCCGCAGCGACCGAAGCAGCTACCCAGGCATCGGCAGCCGAAGAACCGGCGGGCGAAGATGTCTATGCCGGCCTCTCCGGGGAGATCCGCATCGACGGTTCGTCCACGGTCTTCCCCATCGCCGAGGCGATGGCCGAGGAGTTCGGGTACGTCTCCGACGTGCGCGTGAACGTCGCCTTCTCCGGCACCGGCGGCGGCTTCGAGAAGTTCTGCCGCGGCGAGACGCAGATCAGCGACGCCTCCCGCCCGATCAAGGATTCGGAGCGCGAGGCCTGCGCCGAGAACGGCATCGACGACATCGTCGAGATCCAGGTCGCGATCGACGCCCTCACCGTCATGATCCATCCGGATAACGACTTCGCTCAGTGCATGACCGTCGCCGAGCTCAACCAGGCCTTCCGCGCCGATGGCGCCAAGAAGTGGAGCGACATCCGCTCCGACTGGCCCGACGACGACATCATCGCCTACTACCCCGGCGCCGACTCCGGCACCTTCGACTACTTCAACGAGGCGATCATCGAGGAGTTCGAGGGCTCCACGCACCGTGGCGACGGCACGCCTTCCGAGGACGACAACATTCTCGCCCTCGGTATCGGCCGCGACAAGAACGCCATCGGGTACTTCGGCTTCGCCTACTTCTTGGAGGCAGGACAGAGCCTGCAGGCGGTCTCCGTCGATGACGGCGACGGCTGCGTCGCCCCGAGCTTCGAGGCGGCTCTCGCGGGTGAGTACACGCCGCTCTCGCGGCCGCTGTTCATCTACACCCGGGCCAGCTTCATGGACGACCGTCCGGAAGTTGCCGGGTTCATCCGGTTCTTCCTCGAGCAGAGCGACGCGATCGTGCCGGAGGTCGGCTACGTGACCATGCCTGCCGACCTGCTCGCCGAGCAGTTCGCCAAGGTCACGCCGCCGTACGTCATCCTGGGTCAGGAGCCACAGGCGGCGGCGCCAGCAGAGATCGACTATTCGAGCCTCTCGGGCGAGATCCGCATCGACGGGTCCTCGACGGTGTTCCCCATCGCCGAGGCGATGGCCGAGGAGTTCGGGTACGTCTCCGACGTGCGCGTGAACGTTGCGTTCTCCGGCACCGGCGGCGGCTTCGAGAAGTTCTGCCGCGGCGAGACGCAGATCAGCGACGCCTCCCGCCCGATCAAGGATTCGGAGCGCGAGGCCTGCGCCGAGAACGGCATCGACGACATCGTCGAGATCCAGGTCGCCATCGACGCCCTCACCGTCATGATCCATCCCGAGAACGACTTCGCCCAGTGCATGACGGTGGCGGAGCTCAACCAGGCCTTCCGCGCCGACGGCGCCAAGAAGTGGAGCGACATCCGCTCCGACTGGCCCGACGACGACATCATCGCCTACTACCCCGGCGCCGACTCGGGCACCTTCGACTACTTCAATGAGGCGATCATCGAGGAGTTCGAGGGCTCGACCCACCGTGGCGACGGCACGCCCTCCGAGGACGACAACATCCTCGCGCTGGGCATCGGCCGCGACAAGAACGCCATCGGCTACTTCGGCTTCGCCTACTTCCTCGAGGCGGGCCAGAGCCTCCAGGCGGTCTCCGTCGATGACGGAGACGGCTGCGTCGCCCCGAGCTTCGAGGCGGCTCTCGCGGGTGAGTACACGCCGCTCTCGCGGCCGCTGTTCATCTACACCCGGGCCGGCCTCCTGAGCGAGCGCCCGGAGGTTGCCGGTTTCGTCCAGTTCTTCCTCGAGCAGACCGATGCGATCGTGCCGGAAGTCGGCTACGTGACCATGCCGGCCGACCTTCTCGCGGCGCAGTTCGCCAAGATCGCGCCGTACACCAACTAGGCCCGGCGGTCCCTCCACCGCCCTGACCACAGGGGGCGCAGCCTCGAGGCTGCGCCCCCTGTTTCGCGCCACGGAACCGGAGAGCCGCGAAGGTCGTAAGATGCGCCCTTGCGCCCGCCGGTGCGGGCCATTCGCTGAGCTACGGAGGAGGCGATGACCGGTCCTCTGAACGATGTCCGGGTGCTGGACCTGACGCAGCACATCGCAGGCCCCTACGCGACGAAGCTGTTCGCGGACTTCGGGGCCGACGTGATCAAGATCGAGCGGCCCGGGGGCGACCCCTCCCGGCGGCTGGGGCCCTACAAGGGCGGCGAGCCGCACCCGGAGAAGAGCGGAACGTTCTTCTACTTCAACACGAACAAGCGGTCGGTGGTGCTCGACCTGAAGGAAGAGCGCGGCCGCGAGGCGTTCTGGCGGTTGCTGGAGAGCGCGGACCTCGTGGTCGAGAGCTTCCGGCCGGGTGTGATGGACGACCTCGGGATCGGCTTCGACGCGATCCACGAGCGGAAGGCGGACGTGCCGCTCATCTCGATCACGAACTTCGGGCAGGTGAGCCCCTACCGGGACTACAAAGGCTCGGACCTCGTGCTGTACGCGTTCGCCGGGGAGATGTTCTCGACAGGGTTGCTCGAAAGGGAGCCCGTGAAGATGTACGGGACGGCGGCGCTGGTGCAGTCGGGCTCGGCAGCGGCGACGGCGTTGATGGGCGCGCTGATGGCGGGCCGCTACCAGGGCGTGGGCCAGCACGTCGACTTCTCGATCGCGGACAGCCACTTCGTGGGCGTGGATCGCCGGCACGCGACGGTGATGGGGTACCAGTATTCGGGGCGGAAGTCGCTGCGATCACCGGGAGCGGCGATCGGGATGCTGAACGGCGTGTTCCCCTGCCAGGACGGCTGGGTCGACCTCCAGGGTGGCGGGCCGCGCTTCACGAACGCGCGCGAGTTCCTCGGCTATCCGGACTGGATGGAAGACGAGAAGTGGGACGACCCCGCCATCCAGATGAACCCGGAGGCAATCGAGGAGTTCAACGCGTTCTTCTACGTCTGGCTCCTGGAGCACACGAAGCGGGAGATTTGGGAGGCGGCTCGCAAGGTGCGCTTCCTCTGCGGGCCGCTGTTCACGATCGACGAGGTATTCGAAGACCCGAACTTCCGCGCTCGCGGGTTCTGGGAGATGGCAGAGCACGAGGAACTCGGACAGGTGGAGATTCCCGGGCGCCCCTTCCTGATGTCGGAGACGCCCTGGGAGCTGCGCCGGCCGGCGCCGCTGCTGGGCGAGCACACGGCGGAGGTGCTGGGGGAGGCCGGCTACGACGCCGCGGCAATCAACGAGCTCGCATCGGCGGGCGTGGCGGAGGTGCGCTGATGGCGAACCAACCGCTTGAGGGCATCCGCATCCTCGACCTGGGCGGCGTATGGGCGGGCACGTTCTCGACCGTGCTGCTGGCCGACCTCGGGGCGGAGGTGCTGAAGCAGGAGAACCAGTTCGTGTGGCAGCCCAGCACGCGTGCCGTGCCGGGGCCACGAATCCCGCCGGCGATGGCGCAGGCGGGCGCGGGCTGGGTCACGGGTATGCCGAACAGCGAACCGGGCGAGAATCCGTGGAACTACCACCCGATGTTCGTGAGCCTCTATCGGAACAAGCGCAGCTTCACGCTCGATATTCGGCAGCCCGAGGGCAAGGAGATCCTGGGGCGGCTGGCGGCGATGTCGGACGCGGTGCTGGAGAACAGCGCCGTGGGCACGATGGAGAAGCTAGGCATCTCGTACGAGTGGCTGCGGGAGCAGCGGGACGACATCATCTTCCTGCGGGCGCCGGGCTACGGGGTCACGGGCGAGTACGCGAACGCGCGCACGATGGGCGCCCACCTGGAAGGGACGATGGGGCACCAGATCCTGCGCGGCTACCTGGGCAGCGACCCGAACTCGAACAGCGGCATCTTCGCCGCCGACTACATCGCGGCGGCGCAGATCGCACTGGCGATCATGATGGCGATCTGGCACCGGAATAACACCGGCAAGGGCCAGTTCATCGAGATGGCGCAGGCGGAGAACGCGGTCGCGATGTTCGCGCAGGCGTACATGAACTACAGCCTGAACGGCGAGGTCGATGGGGCGATCGGTAACCGGTCGATCTACGCGGCGGACGGGCAGGCGCCCTCGGGCGTCTACCCGTGCCTCTCGCCGGGAGACGCGGATACGGGCGACGACCGCTGGATCGCGATCACCGTGACGAGCAACGCCACCTGGGACGCGTTGCGCACGGTGATGGGCGACCCCGAGTGGGCGCAGGCTCCCGAGCTGGCGACGGCAGCGGGGCGGGCGGCATCGCAGGACCTGCTCGACGAGAAGCTGGCGGAGTGGACCGTCAGCTTCGACGACGAGGAGCTGTTCGCGCGGCTGCAGGCGGCGGGCGTGGCGGCGGCGCCGGTGCTGGAAGCATCGCGGGTGCTGGACGACCCGCACGTGCAGGCGCGGAACCTCTACGTCCCGCAGGAGCTGCAGGACGACATCGGCGTGTATAGCTACCCGCGCCCGGTTTACGACTTCCCCGAGTCGGAGGGCGGCATCCGGCGTCCACCGGTGGCGTTCGGGCAGGACAACGACTACGTCTACCGGGAGCTGCTGGGCGTGAGCGACGAGGAGTACGCGCGCCTGGAGGCCGAAGGGCACATCGCGACGGCGTTCAGCGAGACGCTGTGAGCGACGCGGCGGTTCCGGTGGTCAGCGGCGCGTGCGACGCGCGCTTCGAGCGCGTGCGCGAGGCGTTCGCGCGGAACTTCGCGGAGTCGGGGGAGCTGGGAGCATCGGTGGCGGTCGCGCTCCAGGGCGAGGTCGTGGTCGACCTGTGGGCGGGGTACGTCGACCGGGAGCGGACGCGCCCCTGGGAGCGCGACACCCTCGTGCTCATCTACTCATCGACGAAGGGCGCGGTCGCGCTGGCGGCGCATATGCTGGCCGACCGGGGGTTGATCGACTTCGAGGCGCCGGTCGCGGACGTGTGGCCGGAGTTCGCGCAGGCAGGCAAGGAGAGCCTGCCGCTGCGCTATCTGCTGACGCACCAGGCTGGGCTCCCGGCTATCGACGAGGAGCTGCCGCTGGGCGCGGAGCTGGAGTGGGACATCATGGCCGGGGCGCTGTCGCGACAGGCGCCGCTGTGGGAGCCGGGCGAGAAGATGGGGTACCACGCGGCGACGTTCGGGTGGCTCGTGGGTGAGGTGATCCGGCGGGTCGACGGGCGGTCGGTGGGGACGTTCATCCGGGAGGAGATCGCGGAGCCGCTCGGCGTCGAGTTCCTGCTCGGGTTCGGGCCGGAGGAAGACCACCGCGTCTCGGACCTGCACCTGGCGCAGGTTCCCGCCCAGGAACTACCCAGCCTGGCCGCGGCGGCCCTGCTGGAGCCGACATCGATGGCCGCGCGGGCGTTCAACATCGCGCCACGGGGCCCGAACAAGGGCCGCAACAGCCGCGCTAATCGCGCCTCGGAGCAGCCGGGCTCGAACGGGCACTCGAACGCCCGCGCGCTGGCGACGATCTACGGGGCGCTGGGGAACGGGGGCGCGTGGCAGGGGCACCGCCTGCTGAGCGAGGAAGCGATCCGGTTGGCGGGGACGGAGCAGGCGCAGGGCCGCGACCTCATCCTGCAGACGCCGGTACGGCGGACGCTCGGCTTCATGATGCCGGTGGCGGGGATCCCGGACCCGCGGGGCGACAACGCCTTCGGGCACGCGGGGATGGGCGGCTCGCTCGGATTCTGCGACCCGGACGCTGGCCTCGGATTCGGCTACGCGATGAACCAGATGTGGACGAACACGCTCGCCCAGGACGACCCTCGCGCTGCCCGGTTGATGCGGGCGGTCTACGACTCGCTGGGCTGACCAGCCAGGTTGAGGGCGGGGATGTCCTGTCCGGCGAGGAGCGGGGGCAGGGGACCGAGGAGGTGGGGGGCGAGGCCGGCGAGGGGGCCTGAGGGGGCGAGGGGCGCCTCGGCCAGGACGAGGAGGGGCAGGGCGGGGTAGCGGTCGCGGAACCAGCGCAGGTTCTCCCACTCGGTTACGCCGGCATCCCTGGGGAAGCCGCTCACAACTAGCATCTCGACGGGCAGGCCGCGGTGTTCAGCCGCCTCGAGGGTGAGGGTGGTGTGGTTCAGGGTGCCGAGCGAGGGTCGCGCGACGACGACGAGGGAGGCATCGAGGGCGGCGGCGAACGCGGCCATGTCGTGCTCGGCAGTGATGGAGACGAGGAGGCCGCCCGCGCCCTCGACAAGTGTTATGTCGCTTTGTTTCGCGAGGGCGCGGCACTCGACGAGGGCGGCGGCGACATCGATGGGCGCATTGGCGCGCTCGGCGGCGATGGAGGGCGCGAGCGGTTCGGGGAGGGAGACGAGCGTGCGAATGTCGACAGCCTCGTCGCCGAGCGCCGCGCGGTAGAAGGCCTCGTCGCCGTCGGCGGCGGGGTCTGTGGCGCCGGTCTGGAACGGCTTGATGAGGGCGACCCGCTGGTGGGGGGCGAGGGTGGCGGCGAGCCAGGCGGCGACGACCGTCTTGCCGACGCCGGTGTCGGTGCCGGCAACGAAGATGGTGCGGTTCGTCACGCGGGCGGGGAGACGGCGGCGAGGACGCGGTCGACGTCGGCGGCGGTGTGGGTGGCGATGAGGTTGAAGCGGATGCGGGCCGTTCCCTCGGGGACGGTGGGGGGACGGATGGCGCGGGAGAGGATCCCGGCATCGCGCAGGCGCTGCTCGAGGGCGAGGGCGGCGTCGGCGGAGCCGAGGAGGAGGGGTACGATGGCGGTCTCGGAGTCGGAGGGCGGATAGCCGGCGGCGACGAGGCCGTCGCGCAGGCGAGTCGCGAGCGCATCAAGGTGGGCGCGGCGCTCGGGCTCGGTGGCGACGATGTCGAGGGCGGCGAGGGCGGCCCCAACGCTGGCGGGCGGCAGGGCGGTGTTGAAGATGAAGGGACGCGAGCGGTTCACGAGATAGTCGATGACGGTGGCGTCAGCGGCGACGAAGCCGCCGGCGGAGGCGAGCGCCTTGGAGAGCGTCCCGACGATGACGACGCCCTCGGGGTCGAGGCCGAGGCTGGCGAGGGCGCCCTCGCCGTTTGGGCCGAGCACGCCGGTCGCGTGGGCCTCGTCGAGGACGAGGACGGCGTCGTGGGCGCGGGCAAGCTCGACGAGCGCGGGGAGGGGCGCGACGTCGCCGTCCATGCTGAACACGGTTTCGCTGACGATGAGGCGGCGGCGGGCGGGTGTATTCGCGAGCAACTCGGCGAGGTGGCCGGCGTCGCAGTGGCGGTAGACCTGCGTCTCGGCCCCCGACAGGCGGCAGCCGTCGATGATGGAGGCGTGGTTGAGGGCATCGCTGAAGATGACGTGGCCGGGGCGGGCGAGGGCGGTGAGGACGCCGAGGTTGGCGAGGTAGCCGGAGGAGTAGAGGAGGGCGGCCTGCTGGCCCTTGAGGGCGGCGAGGCGGCCTTCAAGCTCCTCGTGGAGGGGCGTGGAGCCGCAGAGGAGGCGGGAGGCGCTGACGCTGGCGCCGTAGGCGCGGGCGGCCGCAGCGGCGGCCTCGACGACGCGGCGATCGGCGGCGAGGCCGAGGTAGTTGTTCGAGGTGAGGTTGAGCAGCTCACGCCCGTCGATGCTGAGGGTCTCGCCCTGGCCGTCGCGGGGGGTGAGGACGGTGCGCCGGAGCGACTGGCGGTCGAGGTCGTCGAGCTCTTCGCGGAGCTCGCCGAGCCAGCCGCTAGCCGCGGGGGACTCGGTCGAGGCCATAGGCGACCGCCTCACAGATCTGTGCGAGCTCGTCCTCCTCGATGGAGAGGGGAGGCATGAGGACGATAACGTCCCCCAGGGGACGGATGAAGACCCCGCGATCGCGGGCGGCCAGACAGACGCGCCAGCCGGCCTCGCGGTCGGGGGGGAGGGGTTCGCGGGTGTCGCGGTCGGCGACCAGCTCGATGCCGGTCATCAGGCCCTGCTGGCGCACCTCGCCGACGAGGGGATGGTCGGCGATGCGCTCGGCGAGGAGCGCCGAGAGGAGGGCGGCGCGTTCGCGGGTGCGGGCGAGCAGGTCGTCGGCCTCGAACAGGTCGAGGCTGGCGAGGGCGGCGGCGCAGCAGATCGGGTTGCCGGCATAGGTGTGGCCGTGGAAGAGCTTGCGGCCCTCCGCGCCGTGGAAGGCCTGGTAGACCTCCTCGGTGGTGACGGTGGCGGAGAGGGGCAGGTAGCCGCCCGTGATGCCCTTCCCCAGGACGGTGATGTCGGGCGTGACGCCCTCGAGGTCGCAGGCGAACATGGCGCCGGTCTTGCCGAAGCCGGTGGCGACCTCGTCGGCGATGAGGAGGGTGTCGAACTCGTCGCAGAGGGCGCGGACGGCGGCGATGTGGCCCTCGGGGGCGACGATCATGCCGCCCGCTCCCTGCACGCGCGGCTCGATGATGACGGCGGCGACTTCGTCGCCGTGCGCCTCGAGGAGGTCGCGGAGTGAGGCGACGCAGGCGTCGGTGCAGGCGGGTTCGGAGGCGCACCCATCGCAGCGATAGCGGTAGGGGTTGCGGAAGCGGAGGGGCTCGTAGAGGAGGGGCTCGTAGACATCGCGGAAGGGGCCCTCCCCGCCGGCGCTGACGGCGCCGAGGGTGTCGCCGTGGTAGGCCATGTCGAGGGCGGCGATGCGGTTGCGTTCGGGGCGGCCCCGGTTGGCCTGGTACTGGACGGCCATCTTGAGGGCGACCTCGACGGCGGAGGCGCCGTTCTCGCTGAAGAACACGCGGGAGCGGCCGGGGAGGTGGGGCAGGAGGCGGCGGCCGAGGTCGATGGCGGGCTCGTGGGTGATGCCGAGGAGGGTGCTGTGCTGGAGCTTCGCCGCCTGTTCCTGGATAGCCCCGACGATGTGGGGGTGGCTGTGCCCGTGGACGTTCGCCCAGAGGGAGGCGACGCCGTCGACAAACTCGTTGCCGGCGGTGTCGATGAGGCGGTTCCCCTCGGCGCGCGCGACCACGAGTTGGGGCTCGCGTTCGAAGCGCGCCATCTGCGTAAAGGGGTGCCAGAGGGGGTAGTCCCCGGGCAGCTGGTCGGCGGGCATCGGCGGATCGTACCGCGACTGCCGTGTGGCGCGAGGGCGGGGTATGCTTCGAGCCCATGGAACAGACCTTCGAAGCGCGCCTGGAGCGGCTGGTCGAGGCGAGCCTGGACGGGCGCGATCCCGGCCGCGACGAATTGGCCTGGCTGCTGCAGGCGCCGGATGAGCGCACGCTGGAGATCGTGTCGGCGGTGAGCCGCGTGCGCTTCGCGGCGTTCGGGCGGCGCGTGAAGCTGAACCTGCTGCTGAACATCAAGAGCGGGCTCTGCCCCGAGGACTGCCACTACTGCTCGCAGGCGCGGGACTCGAAGGCGGCGATCCCCTCGTACGCGATGGTTGGCGAGGAGACGTTCTGCGCGGCGGCGGAGCGGGCACGCGAGTTGGGGGCCACGCGGCTCTGCCTGGTGGCGAGCGGGCGCGGCCCGACCGAGCGGGAGGTGGACCACGTGGCGCGCGGCGTGGAGGCGGTGAAGGCGGCGGACGGGGCGATGGAGATCTGCGCCTGCCTGGGGCTGCTGGACGAAGGGCAGGCGAAGCGGCTGGGCGAGGCGGGGGTCTACGCCTACAACCACAACCTGAACACGAGCGAGAGCTTTTACGACGCGATCTGCGACACGCACACGTTCGCGGACCGGCAGGAGACCGTGGGGCGAGCCAAGGAGGGCGGGCTTTCGCCCTGCTCGGGCGCCCTCTTCGGGATGGGCGAGACCGACGCGGACGTGCTCGACGCGGGCTACGCGCTGCGCGCGCTCGAGCCGGACTCGGTGCCGGTGAACTTCCTCATCCCGATCGAGGGGACGCCGCTGGCGGGCCTGAACGAGCTTACGCCGCAGCGCTGCCTGCGCATCCTGGCGGTCTTCCGGCTGCTGTTCCCGCGGGCGGAGGTGCGGATCGCGGGTGGCCGCGAGGTGCACCTGCGCTCCCTGCAACCGCTGGGGCTCTACCTGGCGAACTCGATATTCATCGGGGACTACCTGACGACGAAGGGACAGGCGGCGGAGGCGGACCTCGCGATGATCGCGGACGCCGGCTTCGAGGTCGAAGGCGGCGGTCCCGCGGGGGAGCGGGAGCTGGAGCCGATCGCGCTCAAGCAGGGCGTTCTGGACTGAGACCGCCCGCCACCTCGATGCGGCGGGCCGAGAGGAGCACTACATGAAGGTCGCCGGATTCGAGACGCAGGTGGTCGAGCTTCCCACCGAACGGGTAACGCTGGGCGAGGTGCCGGGGCAGGTGACGCCCTGGTACACGACCCTGCGGTTGCGCACGGACGACGGAATCGAGGGGATCGCGTACGCGGCCTACGTCTCGCGGGCGGTGGCGCCGGCGCTGAAGGCGACGCTGGACGGCCTCTGCGAGCAGGTGGTGGGGCGCGATCCGTTCGAGACGGACGCGATCGGGCGGGACCTGCGGATGCGGAACGGGGGCACGGCCCCGGCGGGGCTGGTGACGCGCGCGAGCTCGGCGATCGACGTCGCGCTCTGGGACATCAAGGGGAAGGCCGTGGGGATGCCCTGCTGGAAGCTGCTGGGCGGCAGCGAGGGCCGCGCGAACGCCTACGGGAGCGGGCACCTGTGGCGGCACTACAACCTGGAGGAGCTGCAGCAGTGGGGGCCGACGCTCGTCGAGGCCGGCTTCAAGGCGATGAAGCTGCGCTGCGGGGCGGAGTCCTCGGCGGCGGACGAGGTGGAGCGGATGCGCGTGCTGCGGGAGGCGGTCGGGGAGGACGTCGACATCATGATCGACATCAACCAGGGCTGGACGGTGCACCAGGCGACGACGATCGGGCGGCAGCTGAGCGAGCACCGGCTGTACTGGCTCGAGGACCCGACGCAGCACCAGGACTACGCGGGGATGGCGCGCATCGCGGCGGCGCTGGACACGCCCCTGTGCTCGGGCGAGTACCACTACGGGCTGGTCCCGTTCCGGCACATGGTGGAGGCGCAGTCGATCGACATCATGATGGTCGACCTGTTCCGGGTGGGCGGCTTCACGGAGTACGTGAAGGCGGCGCACCTGGCGGAGGCGTTCAACCTGCCGGTGGTGACACACCTCGCGACGGAGCTGTTCGCGCACGCGGCGGCGGGGACGAACACGCTCCTGCTGGAGCACGTCCCCTGGGCGTTCCCGCTCTTCGAGGAAGTGCCGCAGGTGGAGGACGGAATGGTGGTGCTGGGCGACGAGCCGGGGCTGGGTCTGCGCTTCGACGAGGCGTACCTGCGAGCCAACGCCGTCGACGCCTAGCGAACGATGGGCGGGGAGAGGGGCGGCGGGGAGCGCGCCTGGCTGCTCTTCGACGGTGACTGCGGGTTCTGCACGAGGCTGGCGGCGTGGGTCGAGCAACGGGACCGGGCGGGGCGGCTGCGGGTGGTCGCCTACCAGGAGGCGCCGTCGCCGCCGATGACGCCGGCGCTGCGGGAGGCCTGCGCGGAGGCGCTGCACGCCGTCACGCCGGGGGGACGGGTGCTGCGGGGCGGGGACGCGACGATCTTCACGCTGCACGCGCTGGGGTGGCGGCGACTGGCGCGACTGCTCTGGCTGCGGCCGCTGCGGGACGTGGTGGGGTTCGGATACGGAATCGTGGCGAGGAACCGGTCGCGGTTGTGAAAGTTGCGGCCTTTAGGGGTACGCACTCGAACACATGTCCGTAGAATAGACGAGGCCGCGCAGGCCAGGGGGTATTGGGGCGCGTGACCACGCCGATTCGCCGGCAGTACCTGGACCTGAAGAAGCGGCACCCCGGCGCGATCCTCTTCTTCCGGCTGGGCGACTTTTACGAGACGTTCGACGAGGACGCGGAGATCGTGGCGCGCGAGCTCGACATCGTGCTGACGACGAAGCCGATGGGGAAGGGCATCCGCGTCCCGCTGGCGGGGGTGCCCTACCACAGCATCGACGGGCACGTGGCGAAGCTGGTGAAGCGCGGGCATCGCGTGGCCATCTGCGAGCAGATGGCGGACCCGGCAAGCGTGAAGGGCCTCGTACCGCGCGAGGTCGTGCGCACGGTGACGGCAGGGACGGTCACGAGCGAGGCGGCGCTCTCGGCGGAGACGCCGAACGAGCTGGCGGCGCTGGTCGAGCGGAGCGGGGAGCGGGGCCTGGCGCTGGCCGACGTGACGACGGGCGAGGTGCGGGTGGCGGCGGGGGAGGGGGCTGCGGCGGAGCTCGCACGGGCGGCGCCGGCGGAGCTGCTGGTGGAGGAGGAGGGCGCGGGGCTGGGGGCGGCCGACTGCGAGGTGGAACGCCCGCGCCTGAGCGCGGCGGTGGCCTCGGCGCTGGTGGCGGAGCAGTACGGGGAGTCGGCGCCGGAAACGCTGGTGGGGAGCGAGGCGGCGGTGGCGGCGGTGGCACAGGTGCTCGCCTACCTGGGCGAGGTGTATCCGGAGGCGGCGGGGGCGCTGGGGCGGGTGCGCACGCTCGCGAGCGAGGACACCGTGTCGCTGGACGGGCGCACGCTGACGAACCTGGAGGCGCTGCCGGCAGGCGACGGGCGGCCCTCGCTCTTCGATGTCCTGAACCGGACGCGCTCGCCGATGGGGGCGCGCCTGCTGCGGCGCTGGCTGGCGCAGCCCCTGCGCGAGGCTGGCTCGCTGGGAGCTCGGCACGACGCAGTCGCGTGGGCGCTGGAGCGCCCGATCGAGCGGGAGCGGGCGCAGACGATCCTGAAGGGGATTCCCGACGTGGCGCGGCTCTGCGGGCGGTTGGGCGCGCGGGCGGCCTCGCCGCGCGACCTGGCGGCCCTGCGCAACGGACTGCGGGCGGCGCTCGACCTGGGAGCGCTGCTGGAGACGTCGGCGCCGCCGGCGCTGCTGACGGACGCGCAGGCGGCGCTGGCCGACGTGGTCGAGGCGCTGCTGGCGCTGGACGGGGCGCTGGCGGAGGATCCGCCGCCGACGTTTGACGAGGGCGGGGTGATCGCACCCGGGCACGACCCCGAGATCGACACGCTGCGGGGGCGGACCCGGTCGGCCCGGGAGGCGCTGCTGGCGCTGGAGGCGGAGGAGCGGGAGCGGACGGGCATCCGCTCGCTGAAGGTGGGGCAGAACAAGGTGTTCGGTTACTACCTGGAAGTCTCGATCGCGAACACGGAGCTCGTGCCGGAGCGCTTCCAGCGGCGCCAGACGCTCGTGGGGGCGGAGCGCTATGTGACGGAGGAGCTGAAGGAGCTGGAAAGCGGCATGACGACCTCGCGCGAGCGCCTGGCGGCGCGGGAGCGGCAGGCGTTCGAGGCGCTTGTCGAGCGGCTGGCCGGGCAGCTGGAGTCGCTGCAGCGGGCGGGCGAGGGACTGGCGACGATCGACGTGGCGCTTGGGCTGGCGGAGACGGCGGCGGAGCGGGGCTACGTCCGCCCGGAGTTCGGGGACGGCACACGGCTCGGCATCCGCGGGGGGCGGCACGCGGTGGTGGAGGCGGCGCTGGGGGCGGGTCGGTTCGTGCCGAACGACTGCCTGCTGGCGGGCGACTCGCGCATCCTCCTGCTGACGGGTCCGAATATGAGCGGCAAGTCGACCTACCTGCGGCAGGTGGCGCTGATCGCGCTGATGGCGCAGGCGGGGAGCTTCGTGCCGGCGGAGACGGCCGAGCTGCCGCTGTTCGACCGCATCTTCACGCGCATCGGGGCGCACGACGACCTGGCGGCGGGGCACTCGACGTTCATGGTGGAGATGGTGGAGACGGCCCAGATCCTGCACCGGGCAACGGACCGCTCCCTCGTGATCCTGGACGAGGTGGGGCGGGGGACGAGCACGTTCGACGGCATGGCGATCGCGCGGGCGGCGCTGGAGTTCCTCGACGCGCGTCCCGAGGGACCGCCGCGGACGCTCTTCGCGACGCACTACCACGAGCTCACGGCGGTGGCGGCGGAGCTGCGCACTGCGGACAACGCGCATGTCGCTGTCCACGACGAGGGCGGCGAGGTCGTGTTCGAGCACCGCATCGAGCCGGGCCCGAGCGACCGCTCGTACGGCATCCACGTAGCGCGCCTGGCGGGGCTGCCGGCATCGGTGATCGAACGCGCGCGGACGCTGCTCGACGAGCTCGAGGGCGAACCCGTTGAGGTGGCAGACACCGCAGCTGCGGCCGTTCCCGCGGCGCCCATCGTTCAGGCGGCGCTGTTCGGCGGGGAGAGCGAGATCGAGGCGGAGCTGGCGGAGCTGGACCTGGAGTCGATGACGCCCCTGGATGCGATGGGCTTGCTGGGGGAGCTGCGTGAGCGGGCGCGGGGGGCCGGGTGAGCGGCGAGCGCCGCATCCGCCAGCTACCGCCGGAGGTAGCGGCGCGCATCGCTGCGGGGGAGGTGATCGAGCGGCCGGTCTCGGTGGTGCGGGAGCTGCTCGACAACGCCATCGACGCGGGGGCGAAGCGCATTCGCGTAACCATCGTGGAGGGCGGGCTGCAGTCGATCGAGATAAACGACGACGGCCGGGGGATCCCGCCGGACCAGATCGAGGTGGCGTTCGAGCGCCATGCGACCAGCAAGATCGCGGGGGCGAGTGACCTGCAACGGGTCGAGACGCTGGGCTTCCGGGGGGAAGCGCTGGGAGCGATCGTGGCGGCGGCGGAAGTGGACATCGTGACGCGGGCGGAAGGGGAGCCGGTGGGGGTGGCGGCGCTGCTGGTGGACCGCGAGGTGGTGCGCCG
This sequence comes from Tepidiformaceae bacterium, assembly GCA_965203545.1. Taxonomy (GTDB): domain Bacteria; phylum Chloroflexota; class Dehalococcoidia; order Tepidiformales; family Tepidiformaceae; genus UBA2991. Next base: position 2,692,165 of record OZ241899.1, on the reverse strand, counting down.
CAGCGCAAGGGCGGCGCCGGTGGGTACGACGATCACGGTGCGGGAGCTGTTCGCGAAGGTTCCCGCGCGGCGGAACTTCCTGGGGTCGGCGGCAAGCGAGGGGCGGCAGATCACGACGCTGGTCTCGCACTACGCGCTGGCCTACCCGGACATCGCGTTCCGGCTGGAGGCGGGCCGCCGCCCGTTCCAGACGAGCGGCGACGGCAACCTTCGGCACGCGGTGGCGGCAGTCTATGGAGCGGAGCAGGGGGACGCGATGCTGGACGTAGCGCACGAGGAGAACGGCATCGCCGTCGCGGGGCTCACGGGGCCGCCTTCGCTGCACCGGGGAAACCGCACGGGCATCGCCCTCTTCGTGAACGGTCGCTGGGTGCAGAGCGCGGCTTTGCGGTTCGCGGTGAGCGACGCCTACCAGTCGGAGCTGCCGGGCGGGCGCTACCCGGTCGCGAGCGTGGCCCTGCATGTGCCGGCGGAAGCGGTGGATGTAAACGTACACCCGGCGAAGGCGGAGGTGCGTTTCCGCGACCAGCGGGGAGTGGCGCGGGTCCTTCGCCACGCGATCGTGAAGGCGCTGGAGGGAGCGGGGCCGGTCGCGTGGACACTGGGGGACGCACCGGCATCGGAGGCGACGCCAGCGGAAGCGCCCCGTCCGTCGCTGCGGGAGCGGCTGCAGCCACCGGAGAGCGGCGACGCGCAGCAGGTCCTGGCTGGCGACCTCGGCCGGGCGGCACCGAGGGGCGCGGAGGCGGAGTCACGGACGCAGCGCGAGACGTTGCCGCTGCTGCGGGTGGTGGGGCAGGTGGCGACGACGTACATCGTGGCGGAGGGGCCGGACGGGATGTACCTGATCGACCAGCACGCTGCGCACGAGCGGGTGGTGTTCGACCGGCTGAAAGCGCGCGAGGGCGGGGAGGACGCGGTGCAGCCACTGCTGGAGCCGGTGCTGGTCGAGCTGGACCGGACGGCGGCGGCGGTGTTCGAGGAGCACGGCGCGCACCTGGAGCGCCTGGGGCTGGCGCTGGAGCCGTTCGGGGATGCGGCCTGTCTCGTACGGGGAGCCCCGCCAGGATTCGGGGACGGCGACATTGCCGGGGGGCTGCGGGCGATGCTGGAGAAGCTGGGGGACGAGCGACGCGTGGCGGACCCGTTCGACCGGGCGGCGGCCTCGGTGGCGTGTCACAGCAGCGTGCGGGCCGGGATGGCGCTCTCGCTGGAGGAGATGCGGCAGCTGGTCGAGGACCTCGGGGCGACCACCTCGCCGCGAACATGTCCCCACGGGCGGCCCACACTGGTCCACGTCCGCCAGGAGGCGCTCGATCGCCAGTTCGGCCGCTGACGATGTTTGACCGGCCTCGCGGCGGGGCCCCACCATAACGCGCATGAGTGGGATGCGGGTTCTTCCCGCAATCGCGAGCGTCGGGTTCGTGCTGGCCGTGCCGATCCTGCTCTTCACAACGAACATCCGCTTCCTGGCGAGCGACACGGGGTACCTGGAGGGGGGCCTGCGGCGTCACGACGCCGCGGAGAACACGGGCATCGCGCTGAACGAGCTCGACTACGCCGTCGGAGCGATCGTGCGGTACTTCGAGGACGACGCGGACACGTTGCGCATCCTCGTGTTCACGGGCGGGCAGGAGACGGCGCTGTTCAGCGAAGACGAGACCCTGCACATGGAGGACGTGAAGGGCCTCATGCGCACGATCTTCCGGGCAAACGAGGTGGCGCTGGGGTTCGTGCTGGCCTACGTGGCGGCGACCGTGCTGTGGGCGGGGGAGCGGTCGGGGCGAACCCTGGCGAAAGAGACGCTGGCTGCCGTGGGCGCGGGGGCGCTGGTGGGAGTGGCGGTGGGGATCGTCGCGCTGGTGGGGTTCGACGGGGCGTGGAACCAGCTCCACGAGATCCTGTTCACGAACGACCTGTGGCTGCTGGACCCACGGACGGACCGGCTCATCCAGATGTTCCCGGAAACGTTCTGGGCAGAGGCGACGTTCATCGTGGTGGGGATGGCGCTGGCGGAGGCGGTCGTGCTGGTTGGGGCTGCGGGAGGGTACCTCTGGTTCACGCGCCCGCCGCGCGCGGAGCGGCAGGAAGCGGCGGACGACGAATCCGAGGATGAGGAGGCAGAGGTCGCCGAGTCGGCCGATGAGGAAGAGGACGCGGCGGGCGGCGAAGCCGTCGAGGACGAGGCCGAGGAAGAAGCGGGTCCCGAGTCAGGCGAGGACGGTCCGGAGGAGGAGAGCCCGACGGAGGAGCCCACGGACGAGACGGCGCTCGAAGAAGTGGAGGAATCAGCGGGGGATGAGGAGGGGCCCGGGGGTCAGGAGGAGCAGCCGCAGCCGCCACCGCCGCAGGCGCAGCCGCCCGACGCGCCGAACTCCGGCTCCATCTGAGCGACGGCGGCGCCACCCTCGCCACGGGCGACGGCAAAGTTGGAGATGGTGCGCTCGGCGCGATGGCCCGATTCGCACTTCGTCGCGACGGTGGCCTCGGACATGGGGCGGCGACGCTCGAAGGTGTCGCGGCAGGTGGGGCAGTAGTACTCGTAGATCGCCATGTGGGCAGTATAGCGGCGCCCGCGATCAGGCGGCGCTGGAAGGGCGGCGCCCGGTCTGCTCGCTGCTGGTTTCGGCGATGACGGGGGCGGGGACGGGGTCGGGCTCAGGGGGGAGATGGGGCGGGAGGCCGGTCTCCATCTCGCGCTCGATGGCGCGGGTGATGACGTTGCCGGGTTGCACCCATCCGCGGCCGCGGGGGCGGGGAAGAGAGGGGCGGCGGAGGGACCAGCGAGGCATGGCCGGGAGACGCTAGGGCATCACCGCGCGGGGTTCAAGATCAGATGCCTGATCACTCTGTCAGGTGGCGGACTCGCGCTCACGCTCCTCGGCGCGCGCGAGGAAGGTGAGGACGTAGTCGTTGAAGACCTCGGGCTGTTCGAAGTAGGTCGAGTGGCCGGCGCCGGCCATCTCGAAGAGGTCGGCGCCGGGCACGAGCGAGTGCGCCTCGCGGATGAGCTCGGGCGAGGTGATGCGGTCGTGTTCGCCTACGACGAAGGTGATGGGGAGGCGGGAGTCGACGAGCATCTGGTGGGTGCTGCCGCGGTAGTTGGCGGGTGGGGGACCGAGGACATTGGCCTCGCGGGGCGGGTTGAGGCGACGGATCTGGTGGTAGAGGAGGGCACGGTCGGGGTGCTCGTCGGGGAAGTGGGGGGCGAGGGCGTGCGCCCGGAGGCCGCCATCGCCGCGCTCGATGCGAAGGGCAGCCTGGAGCTCGCGGACGCAGTCGTTGGTAGAGCCGGCGTTCGTGCCGCAGAGCACGAGCGAGCGGGCGCGCTCGGGAGCGAGGCGGAGGAGTCCGGCGACGGCGCGGCCGCCCATGGACTGGGCGATGACGTGGGCGCGGTCGATGTCGAGGTGTTCGAGGAGGCCGGCGAGGTCGCGCCCGAAAGCGCCACGGTCGTGCTCGCCCAGGGCGAGGGAGCGACCCCAGCCGCGGGCGTCGTAGACGGTACAGCGGTAGCGCTCGCCGAAGACAGGAAGCTGCTGCCACCAGGAGAGGGCGTTGCCGCCCGCGCCGTGAACGAAGACGACGTGCTCGCCCTCGGGGTTGCCGTGCTGCTCGTAGTAGATGCGGGAGCCGTCGAGGTCGGCGAAGGGCATCGGGGCAGTGTACGCGGGCAGGGAGTCTGCGTTGACACCATTCTGATAAACGCAGCAAGGTAGGACCACGGGGGAGTGGGCGTGTTCACGTCAATAGAGTTCGTGTTCGGCGCTGTTCCGTTTCTGGTTGGCCTCGCCATTGGGCGCTGGTGGGCCCTGCCAGTCGCCGTGGCAAGTGTCATGTGCCTTGCCTTCACTGTCCTTACTCGTGAAGCTGGAGAAGGCTCTTATGAGATTTCGTATGGCTACGTTTTGTTCGTTGCGTTCTTGTTCGTACTCGTATACATCCTGGGCCCTGTCTTTTTTGCCACGTGTGGGCTAGGGGTGCACAGGGGAGTACGGCAGGCCTGGCTGCGGTGGGGCCGACCTAGTCGATAGGGAACAGCCGCAGGTTCAGACGAAGCGGTCGCGGACGGTGACGGCGTTGGGGGCGACCTCGGCGCAGGCGCCGCAGCGGATGCAGAGCTCGTCGACGATTTCGAAGCGGGCACCCGCATCGACGATTGCCTCGGTGGGGCAGATGGCCGCGGCCTCGGCGAGGGCGGGGTCGCCGGGGGAGGTGACCTCGTAGGTGATCATGCCGGGGAGAGAGCGGGTGGGGTCGCGCTTCTCGCGGATAAGGGTCTCGAACTCCTCGCGGAAGTAGCGGAGGGCGAGCTTGACGGTCGTCATGGCGAAGGAACCGTGGAGGCAGTTCGACCAGGTCATGGTCTGGATGAGGTCCTCGAACTTGTCGAGGTCGGTTTCGCGGCCACCGCCGTTGCCGATGCGCCGGAGGATCTCGACGGCGCGCTGAGTGCCCTGGAAGCAGGTAGTGCAGCGCCCGCAGGACTCGTCCTCGGCAAAGCCGAGGAAGTAGGTGCAGAGATCGACGACGCTGGTGGACTCGTCGAAGAAGACGATGCCGCCGGAGCCGAGGAAGAGGCCGCGGTCGCGGAAGGGGGCGAGGGTGAGGGGGAGGTCGGCCTCCTCGGCGGAGAGGACCCCGGAGAGGGGGCCGCCGGGCTGGTAGCCCTTGAGGGGCGCGCCCCCGGGAGTACCGCCGCCGTACTTCTCGAGCAGGTCGCGGACGCTGAGGCCGAAGGGGATCTCGACGCAGCCGGGGTGGTTCACGGCGCCGGAGATGGTGAACATCTTGGTGCCCTTGGCCTCGTCGTCGCTGACGCCGGACCACCACTCGGCGCCGTGGCGCAGGACGAGGGGGGCGTTGGCGTAAGTCTCGACGTTGTTGACGTTCGTGGGGAGGTTCCAGAGGCCGGCCTGGGCGGGGAAGGGCGGGCGGATGCGGGGCATGCCGCGATACCCGTCGATGGAATTGATGAGGCCCGTCTCCTCGCCGCAGACGTAGGAGCCGGCGCCAACGAAGACGACCAGATCGAAGGTCTTGCCGCTGCCGAGGACATCCTCGCCCAGGAGGCCGCGCTCGCGGGCCTGCTCGACGGCGACATTCATGCGCTCGATGGCGAGGGGGTACTCGTGGCGGATGTAGATGTAGCCCTCGACGGAGTTGGTCGCCATGGCGGCGATGAGCATGCCCTCGATGATGAGGTGGGGGTCGCCCTCCATGAGGATGCGGTTGACCCAGGCGCCGGGGTCGCCCTCGTCGGCGTTGCAGACGAGGTAGCGCGGTTCGGCGGTGGCGTTGCGGAGGAAGTCCCACTTGCGGCCAGCGGGGAAGCCGGCGCCGCCGCGGCCGCCGAGGCCGCTCTCGAGCATCAGCTCGATGATCGCCTCGGCCTCCATGTCGAGGGACTTGACGAAGCCCTCGTAGCCGCCGTTCGCGAGGTAGTGGTCGATGTTCTCGGGGTCGATCTGACCGCAGTTGGCCATGAGGCGGCGAATCTGGCCGCGCATGAAGGGGTGATCCTCGAGGGGACCGATGGCGTCGCTGGGGGCGCCTTCGACGACGCCGAGGGCGAGCTCGGGGAACTCGCCGGCCTCGACGAGGGTGGCCTGCACGAACTCATCGACACGATCGGGCGTGACGGAGTGGTAGAGGACGGTGCGAGTGCCGGCCGCAGAGCGCACGGAGACGGTCGGTTCCAGCCAGCAGAAGCCCCACGAGCCGGTGGTCTGGATGTCGACGTTGAGGCCCCTCGAGGCGACCGCTTCCCGGAGGGCGGCGAGCGTCTCGGCCCCGCCGCGGGCGAGGGAAGAGGTATCGAGACAGAGGTTGACCTGCTCGCGTCCGCCGGCGCGAGCCGTGTCCCAGCGCTCACGCGCCTCGGCGGCGATGGCGGTGAAGCGGTCGTTCATGCGTCCCCCTCCCCCTTCACGTCGCGGGCGATGGCGACGGCCCCGGCGACGGTCAGTTGGCCGACGACCTCGCCATCGACCCAGACCTGGGGCGCCTCGCTGCAGGTTCCGTTGCACTGGCCGAGGCGAAGCCCGTAGGCGCCATCCTCGCTCTGGCCGTCGAGGGGAAGGCCGAGCGTGTACTGGAGGGCCTCGCGGATGCGGTCACCGCCACGGAGGCGGCAGGCGGGGCCACTGCACCAGGCGATCTCGCGCTCGGGCGGAGGCTCGGTGCGGAAGTCGGCATAGAAGGAGACAGCGCCGTAGACGAGCGCAGGGGTGGTGCGCATCTGGCGCGCAAGCACCTCGATCGCCTCGCGCGAGACGTAGCCGTATCGCTCCTGGATCTCGATGAGGGCGGGGAGAAGATGGCCGCGTTCGAACTCGTAGTCGGCGACGAGTTCTCGCAGCTCACGAGTGGTCGGCTCAGCCGCCATATGGAGAGATCCCGTTTGTGAAATGCGGCACTACTATATGCGGGCCCCTCGCGCGCCAGCAACCGCGCGGGCGTCGGCATCCATGAGCTCCGCGGCCTGTTCGCCCAACCGGAGGCTGTAGTTCTGGCCCCGGTCCTCGGGGTAGACCTGGGTCGTGTTGGAAAGGTAGAGACCGCCGATGCCGGTCTCCATGGGAGGGATGGAGGCGGAGTAGTTGGTGGTGATGACGGGCTGGCCGCCGGGGTCGCGGAAGAACCACTTCTCGCGCACCCAGGAGCGGTCGAAGGCGGGGTTGATGCGGCGGATGCTGTCCTCGTAGGCGGTGAGGGCTTCCTCGGCGTCCATCTGGAGGACGGGGTGGTCGGGGGCAACGTAGTTGGAGAGGTAGACGATGTGGTTGCCGCCGTAGCGCTCGGCTCCAACGAGGTTGGTGTGCTCGACGCAGGCGACGAAGGGGAGGTCGTCGGCGATGGAGAGCCAGTAGACGTCGCTGAGGGGGCGGTCGAGGGCGAGGACGAGGCAGGAGGCCCACTGGTAGCGGACGCGGTCGAGGATCTCGACGTAGGAGGCGGGGAGGTCGGGGGCGATGCGCTTGGTGATGATGTTGGGGGTCGTCATGAGGACCTGGTCGAACTCGTGGAGGGCGCCGTCCGCACGAATGCCGGTGACGGCGCCGAGCTCGGTCACGACCGACTCGACGGGGGTGCTGAGATGAATGCGGCCTCCGGCCTCACGGATGTGGTCGGCGAGGGCGAAGTAGTAGGAGCGGAAAGAGCCACGAGGGTAGCCGAGGGTCTCCTTCGCGCCGAGGCGTCCCTCGCGGGAGCCGAAGCGCAGGCGGATCTTCCAGTGGAGCCAGGCCATACCGATCTCGTCGGCGTGCTCGGCGAACTTGCCCCGGAGGAGGGGTCCCCAGAAAGCGGCGAAGGCCTGCTTGCCGACGGCGCGCTCCATCCAGGCGCGGGCGGTGACGTCTTCGTAGACTCGCCAGTCGGCCTGGCGCTTCAACCAGAGGCTGGCGAGGCCGAGCCGGATGCGGCTGGGGAGGCTGACGGCGTCGAAGCGGAGGAGGTCGAGGGGGGTCACGAAGGGATAGACGCGGCCGTTCACGAAGTGGCCGTTGTGGGGCTCGATCCACTCGAGGTGGTCGCCGAGCCCGAGGTCGTCGAAGTAGCGAACGACGGTCGTGTCGTTCGTGAAAATGTGGTGGTAGAAGCACTCGATGGGCTCGCCCCCGACCTCGAAGGTGACGACCTGTCCGCCGGGCTCGTCACGCCCTTCGAAGATGGTGACCTCGTGGCCGAGTTGCTGGAGGCGGCGGGCGGCGGCGAGGCCCGCGACGCCGGCGCCGACGATGCCGGCCCTCACGAGGCCACCGGGCTGCGCTCTTCGACGGGCACGGTCGTGAGGCGTCCGAGGCGGGCGATGGGGATGCCGAAGGTCCAGAGCAGGATCAGGCCGACGACGGTGGCAGGGGCGACGACGACGGCGTGGGCGACGATGGCGTAGGCGGCTGCGAGGCCGCCCGCGAGACCTGCGTTAACCATCACGAGCTTGGCGGCCCACTCGAAGGGGCCGGTCCCACCGAAGAACGTGGGGATGATGATGGCGAGGTTGGCGGCGGCGAGGAGGAGGACGTAGTGGGCGAAGCCGAGATCGATATCGAAGGCGAGGCCGACGATGGCGTAGGCGCCTGCCTCGACGGTCCAGCCGAGGAAGCTGAAGAAGGCGACGAGGAGAAAGCTGCGCCAGTCGTGGACGGAACGGAGCGCGCCGATGACCGAGTTGACGTGGGGCCGCAGGCGATCGGAGAGCCGCCGGGGGAGGCGGGCGAGGACGAAATCGGCGAGCCGGTAGGCGCGCTCCTCACGCAGGGTGAGCCAGTAGAAGACGACGAGGGCGACGGAGAAGAGCGCGGAAGCGGCGATAGCGATGGCCTGCAGGCGGCTGTCGCCGAGGCCGGTGACGGCGCCGGCGGTGAGGAGCATGAGGACGAGCACACAGCCATCGAAGAGGCGCTCGACGGCGATGGCGCCGAGGGTGCCCATGGTGGAGACGCGCTCGCGCTCGCCAAGGACGTAGGCGCGAATGAGCTCGCCGGCGCGGGCGGGGAGGAGGTTGTTCGCCATGTAGCCGATGATCGAGTACGAGAAGAGGCGCCTCGCGCTGATGGAGACCACCGGGCGCATGAGCACGGACCAGCGATAGCAGCGGAGCCAGAAGGAGGCGAAGAGCACGACGACTGCGGGGGCGAGGTACCAGTAGGTGGCGCCCTCGAAGGCGTCGGCGATCTCGCCGAGGTCGGTGGCGAGCACGAAGAGCACGATGAGCGACGTGCCGATCGCCACGGCAAGCCAGAAGCGGATTGAGCGGAACACGGCTGATCAGCGCTCCCCGGCCTCGGCGCTGTCGAAGAGACGCACTCTCCCGGCCCCACCTTCCACGATCCAGAGCTTACCACCGGGGGTCTCCACGATTCCGTAGGGGGAACGGAGGGGTTCTTCCTTCGGATCGATGACCGTGATGAGGGCGCCCGTATCGCTGTAGACATGCACCTGGCCGAGGGAGGGCAGGGAGAGAGCAATACTGCCATCGCGGAGGACGCGCAGGTAGGGCTTGTCGAGGTGGTCGAGACCGCCCCAGCCCTCTACGGGAAACTCGCGCAGGTAGGCGCCGGACGGGTCGAGGATCTGGACGCGCGCGTTCCACATGTCGGCGATGACGATCTCGCCGTTGGGGGCGATGTCGATGCCGACGGGCTCGCTGAACTCGGCGGAACCGCTGCCGCGACCCAGCGCTTCGGCAGAGAAGGGAGCGCCGATCTCACGGATGTACTCGCCAGCCGAGGTGTAGACAACGATGCGGTTGTGGCCCGTATCCGTAACCCAGAGGTGGCCGGTGGCGTCGATGGCGATGTCACGGGGACCGAAGAGGTGGTAGGGGCCAGGAGGGGTTCCGTCTAACGGTGGGCGCTCGCCGAGGGACAGCGTGAGCCCGTGAAGCTCGGCATCGAAGGCGAGGATGCGCCAACCGAAGGTATCAGCCACGAAGACGGTGCCGTCCTGGCCCACGGCCAGGCCCCAGGGCCTGGCGTCATTGAAGAACGTCGCGCGGATGTCGATGGTCGAGAGGAGACTTCCGCCCGCGTCGAAGCGTTGCAGGATGCCGGTTGTCCTGTCGATAACGTAGAGGGTGCCGTCCGGGCCGCTCTCGATATCGACGGGAGCCGAGAACTGGCCGGGGCGAGCGCCGCGCCCTCCGAACATCGGGCGGCCCGCGTCATCGACGCCAGGCCGGGCCGGTTCGAGGGTCTGCGTGGTGAGCCTGCCGGTTTCCCGATCGAAGTCGAGGGGGAAGTAGGCGAGCCCGTCGACCGAGCCCAACTCCGCGGATGGTTCGTGGTCGCGCCAGTACGAAAAGGCATCCTTCGCCCAGGTTCCCTTGAAAATGCCGCTGCCGATCTGGCGCCAGGCCATGCCCTCAAGGGGCCCTGCCGTGAGAGCGTTCTTGTAGGTCTCGGGGAACCACCAGCGGTGCGGGTAGCGGGTAGGGGGGGCGAAGCTCGTGACACCCCGGGAGACGAGGTTCTGGGAGACGATCGCAGCGTTGGTGGCGTTGACGAGGACCACGTCGAACTCTCCCTGGGGGAGCCCCGCTTCCATGTCGCTGAAGACGACGTTGTCGTAGTCGCGCAGGTACCAGACCCAGGGCCAGGCGAAGGACGTGCGGGAATCGATGGCGATTCGCAGATCGGCGCCCTTTCCCGTGGCCTGGGCGAGGGCGTCGATTTCGTCGGCCATGCGGGTGATGTCCGGAGAGCTCTGGGTGTAAATGAGCATGTCCCTGGGGACGTCGCCTCGCTCGAAGGTGACCTCGATCATGGTGCGAATGGAAAAGAAGGCCAGCGAGGCGACGACGACAAGGGCGACAAGCATGGGCAGCGTGCGCGGCCCGAGGTTCGAGGCGACGAAGCCGGTCGTGACGATGGTGACAAGGAGGGCAACGGCGCCCCACGTGACGCGCACGGCGAGCGGGGGCCCCCAGTCGAGGACGAAGACCACCAGGGTGAGGGCGGCAGTCGAGAGGGCGAACGCGATCGTGAGCAGCGCGCGGGAGTGGAGCGGAGGGGCTCGCCAGTGTTCCCAGGCGCGCTGGATGGTCCAGGCGGCGATGAGGGCGGCGGGGACGGCGAGGTGCGTGTTGAGCCACGGCATTTTCTCGCCGGCGAACGAGAGGGCGGCGAAGAGCGTGAGGAACCAGAGAACGAGGAATCGGGCGAAGGGGGAGCCTTTCACGAGGGCCCAGGCTCCGCCCGCGAGCGCCAGCAGGAGAGGGAGGAACTCGTAGGCGGGCATGACCATCAGGTAGTAGAACCAGGGCTGCATCCCGCGGCGGTAGTCGTGCTGGGCCTGCCAGTGGTCGATGGAGCCCCAGAGGCCAGTGCAGAACCCGTCGAGGTTCGTCCAGAGACTGGTGACGAGGGTCAGATAGATGAAGACGGCGACCCCCGCAGCGATCAACCAGGTCCGCGGGCGCCAGAGGAGACCCGCGAGGGTTGCGATCGCGCAGGCGACGGCGAAGCCGGTCGCCAGCGCAGCGACATCACGTGTTGAAGCTGCGGCGCAGATCTCGGGAAAGTCGAGCGGGCCAGACGAGATGACCTCAAGGAGGGGCTTGGCGAAGGGGACGAGGAAGGGAAGGGTGAGGGTTCCGGTAAGGACGATGAGATCCCCGGCCCGCGGGAGCCGTCGCCACGCGCCGGCCTCGCGGAGGAGAGGCCAGACGGCGGCGATGATCCAGGCAAGAGGGTAGAGGGCAGCGGCCCGGAAGAAGCGAGCCCAGGTTACCCTTCCGCCTGACTCATCCGTGCGCTCCCGGGTAAGGTCGAGCGCCAGTTGGCCGTTCAGGTAGAGGAGGAGGAAGGCGACGAAGAGGAAGGCCGCTTCCTTGGTGCTGTAGGCGAGGGCAAGGGCCGCGGCAAAGACGATGAGCCAGCGCGTCCGGCCGTCGTGGAGGTACTTCCACATGGCCGCCACCAGGACGAGCAGGAAGAAGGCGAGGAAGATGTCCATCCGCAGGAAGCGGCTGTAGTAGACGAGCGTGGGGGAGAAGGCGAGGAAGGTGACCGCCGCGAACGCTCCCGTGGAGCCCAGCCAGCGGCGGAGGAGGAGGGGGGCGGCCACCACCAGCATGCCGAAGAATGCGGGGGAGATGCGGGCGGTGTAATCGGTAGCGGTGAAGACGATGAAGGTAAAGCCCTGCACCAGGTAGAGCAGCGGGCCGTGGAAGACGGGGCTGTGGGTGTAGGAGCCCTGGGCGAAGTCCCAGGCCCACTTGGCGTGGATGCTCTCGTCGTGGTGGAGGGCGCGGGCGCCGAGGTCCCAGAAGCGCAGGGCGAAGGCGGCCGCGAAGACGAGGACGTAGGCCAGCAGCACCCAGTCCACCTCGATGCGGCGGGCCAAGAGGCGGTCGAAGGCGTTCCCTTCGGTGGCGGGGCCGGGAGGGGAGGTCATGGCGCCCTCACGTAGACGGCCACAATCTCCAGCCGCTGATCGAGACTGTTCCGCTCGGCGAACCAGTGGACGAACGCGAGGAAGCCGTCGGGGCCGTCGATCGCGCGTTCAAGCACCCAGCGACCTTCGAGGGCTACGAATCCGTCCGGAGGGGGAGCGTCGACAGGCCAGACCACGACGCCGGCCCCGGCGGGCACGCTGCTGGCAAGAACGACCGTGCCAGAGTCACGGAAGGGCCACGTGAGGGCCTCGCGGTAACGTTCGTGGACAACGAGAGGACCGCCCTGGCCCGTAGCCTCAAGCGCCACATCACGAATGGAGCGCGCCGAAGCGGGGCTAGCCGGCCCCGGCAGCGGTTCGCCAGCGGCGCTCAGGGCGATGCCGGTCGCGCCGGCCAGGAGCAGAACGCCTCCGACCACGACGGGAGCCAGGAGCGTGAGGGCCAGTGATTCGCGATACGTCGCGAGGAGGGTGAGGGTTGTGAGGGCGACGATGCCGGCCAAGGTGAGGATGGCGCGTTCGAGGGCGCCGCCAACGTATCCCTGTCGGGCCCAGTCGCTGAGGACGTAGCAGACGATGGTCACGAGGGCGAGGGCGAGGAGCAGAAGCCAACTCTCACGGCGCCAGGTGATCGCCACCAGCCGTTCAGCCAGGCGTGCAAGGGCAGGGCCCAGGACCAGGCAGGAGGCGAACGTGGCGGCGGCGAGGGGGAAGGGCGAGTGCGCGGGCAGGGCCACGAGGAACCAGAGCAGAGCGATACCAGCCACACCGAGCGAGAGCGCCTCCATGGAGGTTGGGGACCGGCCTTCCCCGCGGAGCTGGACGGCCAGCCAGGCGACAGCGACGGCACCGCCCACGAGGAGGGGCAGTCCGTAGAGGGCGGCGAGTTCAGCGACGGTGAGGGTCGACCAGGGCTCGTCGAAGCCGGCGGCGAAGAGCGAGAAGGGGGCAATGCGCAGACCGTCGGCATCAACACCGAACTGGAGACTCGTCAGGAGCACCCCCAAAACGGCCCCGGCGGCGCCCCAGAAAAACGCTTCGCGGGTGGGACGGTGCCGGTGCAAGGCGGCGCTCACCGTCGCCGCGAGGACGACGGCGAGCGGCAGCGGTCCGGCGGTGGCTACGAGGAAGGCGATGAGGAGCCATCCCCAGGGCGGCGGCCGGCTGGCGACGAGAGCGACGACAAGCCAGACGGCGATGGCGGCATCCCAGGCGGCGGCAGTGGCGGTTACGCCGAGGACGATGCCGAGAGGGTCGAGGGCGAGGAGAAGGAGGGCGAGCAGGGCGCCGCCTTCGCCGAGCTGCCGGCGGAGCATGAAGAGCGCCAGGGGAATCGTGAGGGCGCCGGTAAGGGCGAGGGCTCGCGCGGGTTCCTCGGACTCGGTCCAGCCCAGGGTGAGGGCGGTCACCGCCTGGTAGAGGGTGGGGATGTAGCGGTCGTCTGCGACGCCGATACGCGCCTGCCAGGCGCCGGAGAGATGCGCGAGCTCGGCGCCGCCGACGGGGGCTCTCCAGACCAGCCCGACCCGCAGAAGGATAAAGAGCGCCACGACGAGCACCCAGGCAATGGCGGCGACGGAAACGGACGGGAGGCGGGGAGGCGTAAACGGGGTGGTCATCGCGTCGGCACCGCCTCAAGCGTGGGGGCGCGGTACACCCTCACCTCACCTTCCGCGAAGACCGTCTCGAGGAAGGTCTCGAAGGCGGGTAGGAGGCCGCCGCGGTAGCGCTCGCGCTCCTCGCGCCCGACGACGACATAGGTCGCGCCAAGCTCCTCGAGGGCGCGGACCACCTCGTCCCGGCCCGCGGCGGTGTACACGGCATCGACCAGATCACGGCGGCGGTCCACCTCGGGGGCAACCTCCTTCCCGCGCCAGGTGCGCTCGTGGCCGGGCCAGCCTACGGGCACCTGGAGGCCGGTGCGGAAGCCCACGCGACCAAACGACCCGTAGCCGCCGGGGTCATCGAGGATGGCCTGGCCCTCGTCGCCGACCGTCCAGACGCGCCCGGACGCCTCCACGACGACGGCGTCGGGCTCGACGTTCTCAGCCAGCCACTCGATGAGGGCGTACTCGTCGGGGTGATAGAAGTCGACGAAGTGGAGCCCGTCGAGGCTGACGGCCTCGCGAAAGCCGTCGGTGCGGTTGGGCATCATCGTGAAGGCGAAGACGAGCGAGCCGGCGAGGAGAAGGGCGGCGGGGGCGGCGAGGTACAGCCGGGGCCGGGGAGCGGCACGGCGGAGGGCGGCGACGAACACCACGGGAGAGGCGATGGAGAGGATGATCCAGGCCTGATAGGAGAGCTTGAAGACCGTGTTATGTCGCGGGACGAAGAAGAGGGCATCGCGGATGAACAGAAGCTCCGTCCCGTACAGCAGGAGGACACCGAGCGTGGCAAGGCCGGCGACTGGCGCGCCCGGGTGGCGGCGTTCGGCGAGCCTGATGGTGGCGAAGGCAAGCAGCCAGAGGGCGGCGGCGTAGAAGACCAGGGTGAGCCATCCGCCCACGCCGCGGCTGGAGAAGGCCTCGCCGAGGCCGGCTTCCTCGGCGAAGACCCCGGCGCTCCGGCCGGCAACGGCCAGGATGATCCAGAGAAGGAACGGCAGTGCGGGGAGGAGGAACGTCACGGCGAGCTGCCGAAGGGGGAGGCCGGGGACCGGGCGGGGCAGGGCCCAGACGATCACGGGAAGGCCGAGGACGACGATCGTGCCCCAGAAGAGGAGGACGTGCCGGATGCGGGTGCCCGTGTCGGCATAGGCGTAGAGGCCGCCGACCGACCCGCCGCTGAGGTCGACGATCCAGGGGGAGTAGGCGGCGAGCGCGAGGCCCGCGGGCAGGACGAGGTAGGAGGCGGTCGCGCTGATGGCCGGGAGGGGTGGGGATGCGCGAAGGTTCCGGGCCAGCACGGCGGCGGCGAGGACCGTCGAGAGGGTGATGACATCCCAGGTGTTGACGAAGGCGAGGCTGCCGAAGACGAGCGCCACGACGAGGAGCCGCAGGGGACGGCGCAGGTGCTCGCGCCAGGAGAGGGGCCCGCGCCCCCGCCAGAGGGCGGCGCTGAGCGCGAGGGCGAGGATGATCCCGGGGATAGCCATCACGTGGGGGTGGAGATCGCCGAGGAGGAAGCTGAAGAACGGCACCTCGGTGATGACGTCGGTGTACCCGGGCTGGGGGCCCCAGTAGGACATGCGGGACATGCGCCACCAGGCCCAGTGGTCGGTCGGGAACCAGCGCTCAGTGGGATCGAGGGGCTGCCCGATACAGGAATCGCCGGCACCGACACCGCAGCGGACGAGCCCCTCGACGCCGAAGGCGGTGTACACGCCCTCGGAGGAGGCTCCGTGCGCGGAGGCGAGCTCGAAGATGCTCGCGAGGGGGCCGGCGAAGAGCAGGAGGAGCACGCCTCCAGCCGCGGCAATGGGGATCCAGCGGCGAGCACGGGCGCCGAGGAGCCAGCGCGCGAGCGCGGCGCAGAGGGAGGCGGCGGCGACGCCGGCACTGGCGAAGACGGCGCCAAGGGAGAGGTTGAAGCCAGTCGCCGGCCACACATCGGAGGCGCCCGTGAGGACGGCAGCCTGGAGATAGCCGCCGTAGTAGTAACTGGCGTTCTCGCCGGCGAACCAGGGGTCGTGCGGGGGGTAGTCGGGCGAAACGAGCATGGCGTTGAGGTACAGGAAGTCCATCGGCTGCTCGGTGTGCGCGATGTCGGGCGAGTGCGCGCGGACGAAGGCATAGCCGAAGAAGAGCACCGAGAAGAGCACAGCGGCGACGGTGAGGCCGCGGAGCGAGCGGCGAAGGGTCGCGAGGAAGCGGCGGTCGCGGACAGCGAGCACGACCATGGCGATGGCGAAGAGGGCGATCGCGAGGATGAAACCGCCTCGTCCCGCGGGGAGGGCGCCCACAACCCGGAGGAGGAAGTAGCCGGTGGAGATGAGGGTGAGTCCGAGGGTGAAGGACAGACCCGCGCCGGCATCGGGAAAGCGGGCGAAGAGGCGGAAGGCGAGGGGCAGGGCTAGGCCCGCGATGACGATGGCAACACCGCAGAAGGCCAGGGCCTCAGTCATGGGGAAGCCTCACGCGAGGAGCGCGTCGACGAAGGTCTCGGCATCAAAGGGGGCGAGGTCGCCGAGGCCCTCGCCGGTCCCGATGAGCCGGACGGGGACGCCGAGGTCGCTCGCGATGGCGAAGACGATCCCGCCGCGGGCGGTGCCGTCGAGCTTGGCGAGGACGAGACCGGTCACGCCGACGGCCTCGGTGAAGGCGCGAGCCTGGAGGAGGCCGTTCTGGCCGGTGGTGGCATCGAGAACGAGGAGGGTTTCGTGGGGAGCATCGGGATGACGGCGCTGAATGACGCGAGTGACCTTCTTCAGCTCCTCCATCAGGTTCGACTTGGTGTGCAGCCGGCCGGCCGTGTCGATGATGGCGACGGCGGCGCCATCGGCTTCGGCGGCGGAGAGGGTGTCAAAAACGACGGCGCCGGGATCACCGCCGGGCTGGTGCGCGACGACGCGTACGTCGAGGCGTTCGCCCCAGGTGCGGAGCTGGTCGATGGCGGCGGCGCGGAACGTATCGGCGGCGGCGAGGATGGGCGTGTAGCCGCCGTCGTTGAGGGCAGACGCGAGCTTGGCGATGGAGGTGGTCTTGCCGGCGCCGTTGACGCCGACGACAAGGATGACCAGAAGGTCGGGGAAGGGAGCGTCCCAGCGAGGCGGGTCGCCGGCGGGGGCTTCAAGGATGGAGACAAGCTCCGCTCGGAGGATGTCGCGGACCTGGCCGGAGGTGGTGGCGCGGGCCTCACGGACTTCCTCGCGAACGTTCTCGAGGATGCGCTCGGTGGTCCCCATCCCGGTGTCGGCGGAGATCAGGATCTCCTCGAGCTCCTCCCAGAGGTCGTCGCCGAACTCGGGGCGGTCAAAAAGGCGGCCGATCTGCCCGAGGAGGCCGGAGCGGCTGCGAGCGAGGGCACGCCCCGACTGGGCCTCTATCTCCTCGACCTGCTCGGGGGTAAAGCCAGGATCGTCGGACGATAGAGAGCCGTCGGTTTCCCCCCGTCTTCGCCAGAACCGCATCCACCCTCCACGATCGCCAGCACGGCGACGCCCCGGATTCTCCCCCAAGGTCCCGGACGGGGGCTAGCGGCTCCCGGCCTCCACGGCCGCCCGGGACCCGGCAGAGGTCTCCTCACGGGCCTCGCTGTCCGGGGTTGCCTCTTCCCGAGTCTCGCCCGGCGTCGGTGCGCCACCGGGGAGGTCGGAGAGCCGAAGGGAGAGCGTGCTGGAGATGCCGCCGGGGCCCATTGAGACGCCGTAGATGGCGTCGGTGGACTCAATGGTGCGGCGGTTGTGGGTCACGATGAGGAACTGGGTGCGGTCGGCGAGACGGGCGAGCTCGGCGACGAAGCGGCCGACGTTGGCCTCGTCGAGGGCGGCGTCGACCTCGTCGAGGACGCAGAAGGGGGCGGGGTTCACTGACAGAAGGGAGAAGAGCAGGGCGACGGCCGTGAGCGAGCGCTCGCCGCCGGAGAGGAGGCTGAGGGTGCTGAGGCGCTTGCCGGGCGGCTGGGCTTCGATCTCGATGCCTGAATCGATGATGTCGTCGGGATCGAGCAGCTTGAGGCGAGCGGCGCCTCCGCCGAAGAAGGCCGTGAAGTAATTGCCGAAAGCGGAGTCGACCTCGTCGAAGGTGGCGCGGAAGCGGGTCCGTATCTCGCCGTTGAGCTCGCCGATGGCGCCCTGGAGCTGGGCCTCGGCGTCCGTGAGGTCCTGGACTTGCTCGGTGAGGAAGGCGTGGCGCTCCTCGCTCTCGCGGAAGTCGTCGGGCGCCTCCTGGTTGATGGGGCCGAGCTTGCGGATGGCGGCCCGCACATCCTCGATCTCGCGCTCGGTGGCGGCGAGATCGGGAGCGTCGTCGCTGGTGGCGGGCGCGTCGAGGCCACCTCCCGGAGTAAGGCCCTCGCGAGCCATCTCGGTCCGGAGCGTCTCCAGTCGCTCGCGGGCGCGGTCGAGGGCCGCCTCGAGGTCGAGGCGGCGGCGGCGAGACTCGAGGAGAGCGGTCTGCGCCTCGCCGTACTCGGCCTGCACGGAGCGCTCGTGGGTCTCGAGGCGAAGCAACTCGTCGCGATCGGGGGCACTGTCGTCGGTGGAGTTCTCCTGGTCGAGCCGGAGCTGCTCGAGCTCCTCCGTCTGGCGCTCGATCGCCTCGGCGAAGTTACCGGCCTCGAGCTCGAGGTTCTGGGCGCGGAGGATGCGCTGCGCAATCTGGGATGAGAGGCGCTCGATGGCGCGCTTCTGCTGCTCACGGGTAAGGGCGTGAGCTTTGGCCTCGCCCTCGGCGGAGGCGAGCCGGGCGCTGGCCCCCGAGACCTCCTCGACCGCTTCCTCGGCGCGGGCCGGGGCGGCTTCGAGGGCGGGGGCGAGGGACTCAAGCTCGGCGCCAAGCTCCTCGCGGCGAGCGGTGAGCTGGGCGAGCAGGGCGCGCGCCTTATGGGCGGCCTGCTCGTCGACGAAGCTCCCGGCGAGCTCGCGGCGGCGGGCAAGGACGTGGGTCATTTCGCGCCGGATGCGATGGAGGCGGTCCCGCTCCCGCTCGCGGGCGCGCAGAGCATCATCAAGAGCGGTACGGCTCTCCTCGTGGGCCTGGTCGCTCTCCGCGACGAGGCGGGAGAGGCGATCGACGGTCTCGCGGGCGCTGTCGACCTGCTCGCGGTTGGCCTTGACGACCTCCTCAAGCTCGGCAATCTGACCGGGGAGCTCGTCGATCTCACGCTGGCGGGTGAAGCTGAAGGGGCTCTCCGAGTCGGAGGCGAGACCGCCGGTGATAACGCCGGAGGGGTCGAGGAAGACGCCGTCGAGGGTAACGACGGCGCCGAGGCCGCGGGTGAGCATGCGCCTGGCGACGCGCATGTCTTCGACGACGATGATGCGGCCGAGGAGCGTATCGACGAGGTCGCGGAAGCGCGCCTCGCAGCGGACGAGGCGGGAGGCGACACCGACGACGCCGCGCTCCTTCTGGAGGTTCAGGGGATAGACCTTGCGCAGGCCGTCGAGGGGGAGGAACTGGGCGCGTCCGCGCGCGCCTTCGCGCAGGAGCTCGATGGCCTGGAGGGCCTCGGCTTCGTGCTCGACGATGATGGCGTGGAGGTGGTTTTCGAGGGCGGCGTTGATGGCGGCTTCGAGGCCGGCTGGAACGCGGAGATGTCGGGAGAAGAGGCCGACGACGCCGGTCACCTCGGGCGCTTCGCCGAGACTGCCCGGCTTCACATTCTCGATGAGCACCTGGCCCATGATGAGGGCGTTGCGGGTGCCGGTGGCGATGCCCTCGCTCTCGGCCTGGACTCGCTTGAGCACTTCGAGGCGCCCCTGGAGATGGTCCAACTGGCGGAGGGGGTCCTTCCCGGCTTCCTCGAGATCGCGCAACTCATTCTGGACGCGGGCGAGGCGCTCGCGGGCGCCGGCGGCGGCCTCGCGAGCCTCCTGGAGGTTCGACTCGGCGGCGGCGGCACGCTCGCTCAACTCTGCACGCCGGCGGCGATAGGCGACGAAGTCCAGAAGGAGCTGCCTGCGCCGCTCGTTGAGGCTTTCCGCTTCGGGACCCTCGGAAGGCCCACGAGCGGCACGCTCCGCAGCGGCGCCCTGCTCCCGGATGCGCTCTTCGAGGGCAGCGAGCTGGCCGCGGAGTTCCTCGGCCCGGCGATGGAGAGCCGAGTCCTCCCGCTGGGCGACGATGAGGGCCTCGCGGGCGCGATCGAGGGTGGCGCGCAGGGCTTCGATTTCGCCGGTCAGCTCCATGGCGCGCCGTCCGCTCTCGAGGTCGGCGGCGGCAAGCGTGGCCTTCTCGCCTTCGAGCGCTTCGACCTCGGTGCGAATCTCGCCGTGCCGGGCGGTGGTCATGCTGTGGCGTTCGCGGTCGAGGATGAGGCCGTGCTCGAGGGAGCGGATGCGGCTCTCGAGGTCGTCGCGGGCGCCGTCACGGCGTGCGACGGCCTCGCGGCGCCTCGCGATCTCCTCGCCGAGGGCCTGGAGCTGCTCTTCGAGCGTGGTGACGCGCGACTCGGCGTTCTCGTCCTCGGCGCCGCGCTGGTCAAGCTCGGCCTGGGCGCGAGCGATGGCGGTGCGGGTCTCGCTCCAGCGAGCGGAGTAGAGCTGGCGCAGGAGCGTGGCAAGGCGGGCGGAGAGGTCGCGGTGCTCGCTGGCGCGGTTGGCCTGGCGGCGGAGGAGGCGGAGGCGGGGTTCCAGCTCGTCGATGATGATCTGGACCTTTGCCATGTTCTCGCGCGTGCTCTCGAGGCGGTTGTGGGCGTCGGCGATCTTCGTGCGGAACGGCTTGACGTCGGCGGCCTCGTCGATGAGCGAGCGGCGGTCCTGGGGGGAGAGGCTGAGCACCTCATCCACCATGCCCTGGCCCATGATGGCGTAGCTGTTCTGGCCGACGTTGGCCTTCTGGAGGAGGTCGTTGAGGTCGCGCAGGCGGATGCGGGAGCCGTTCAGGAGATACTCGGTGTCCCCGTCACGATAGGCGCGGCGACCGATCTGGATCTCGCTGTAGTCGAGGGGGAGCCAGCCATCGCTGTTGTCGAGGGTGAGCGTGACCTCGGCCATGCCGAGGGGAGGGCGGTCGCCGGCGCCGGCGAAGATGACGTCCTCCTGCTTGCGGGCGCGGAGGAGACGCAGCCCCTGCTCGCCGAGGACCCAGCGGACGGCATCGGCGACGTTGCTCTTGCCTGAGCCATTGGGGCCGATGATGGCGGTGACGCCGGAGCCGAACTCGAAGGTGGTCTCCGGAGCGAAGCTCTTGAATCCCTGGAGCGTGAGGCGCTTGACGTACACGGCTCAGGCTCCCACGGGGACGCTGGTGGTGGCCTCGACCGAGAGGGCGGCGTGGGCCTGGCGGGCAGCCTCGTGCTGGGCCGCGCGCTTGCTCGACCCGCTTCCGCGACCAAGCATCTCGCCGGAAACGCGAACCTCCACCACGAATCGACGCCCCTCCTCCTCGGCCTGCTCCGCGACAGTGACATAGTCCGGAGGCTGATGCCAGCGGGCCTGCACGAGGTGCTGAAGCGCGGACTTGGGGTCGAGGGAGGGACCGCCGTCGCGCATGCGGTCGATCTCGGGTTTGAGGAGGCGGAGGGCGAGGGCGCGGGCGACGGTGAGCCCGTGGGCGCGGTAGACCGCCCCGACGACCGCCTCGAAGGCACCGGCGAGATTCCGCTCGCGGTCACGACCACCGGCGGCCTCCTCGCCGCGGCCGAGGATCAGGTAGCCGCCGAGGTCGAGGCGACGGGCGGCCTTGGCGAGGGTACTGCCACGAACGATCTCCGCGCGCATGCGGGTCAGTTCGCCCTCGGCGGCCTCGGGATAGGCGCGGAAGAGCTCGTTCGCGACGACCATGCCAAGGATGGAATCGCCGAGGAACTCGAGTCGCTCGTTGGGCGTCGCGTCGGCGGAACTCTCGTTGGGGTAGGAGGCATGGGTGAGCGCCTCGCAGAGGAGGGCATCGGGAAGGGGCTTGATGCCAAGCCTCTCCGCCAAGTCGCCACTACGCGGGGGCGACTGGACCACGGCGGCCGTGCTCTCCAAGATGCCCCCACCATCTCAATTGTTAGGGTTCCTTGATCATATCGGCGGGCGTTTGAAAGTGTCAAGAAATTGTCTATTCTCAGAGCCCACCCATGAGTGACACCGTTTCATCCAATCCATGCTCGATCTGCGCCGACCCCGTCGAGCCGCACACCGAGTCGTATTGCAACGCGTGCGGTCGGCTGTTCCACCTGAATCAGCGGGAGGATCTGCCGGGCCGTGATTGCGGCACGGTCTCGCTGAGCGAGATGCACCTGGCGCTGGTGTTCATGTGCAGCGCCTGCCTGGAGGAGACGGCGGAGCCGGTCCCGCCAACGCTCGAGGCGGTGCTGGACCTCTCGGAGGCGGCGCTGGCCACAGGGCTGAGCGAGAGCGAGCTGGCGGAGGCGGCGGCCGCAGGGCAGGTCCCGCACCGACGCACGGCGGGCGGGTCGCTGCTGTTCGACCGAGAGGCAGTCGAGGCGCTCCTGCGGAGAAGGGGAACGGCATGAGTCCTTCACGACGGCGTCGACGGCGCATCCGGGGGCCCGTGGAGGGCGCGAGCGAGACAGCCACGAAGCAGCAGGCACCGCCCCCGCCCCTGCCCGAGTGGAAGTGGCGCACGATGCCGGTGTTCATCGCGCTCTCGGCGGGTCTGTTCGTGGGGCTCTACCTGGGGATGGTGGCGACAGGGACGGGGATCGCGGCGACGGTCATCTTCCTGGTGGTGGCGGGCATGCTGGGCATCTCCGTCTCGCGCTACGTGATGCGATTGCTCATGCAGCGCGGGATTATCAAGCCACAGGCGAAACGCCGCTGACCTTGGGAGGCTCCCGGCTGTGGCATGATGCCGCGACCCACGCAGGGGGAAGGCGATGAGCTACTCCGGACTGGTGCTGCACGGCGACCACGTACGCGATCACGTCGAACAGGCGCAGGAGGGCGAGCGTCACGGATTCAGCGGCGGCTGGGTGACCGAGGTGAACGAGCCGGACGCGATCACGGTGCTGGCGGCGACGGCGGCGAGCACGGAACGCTTCGGGCTGGGCACGGGCATCCTGCCCATCGGCCTGCGCGACCCGTACCTGGCGGCGATGTCGTTCTGGTCGCTGCAGGACTTGAGCGGGGGGCGGGTCTCGGCGGGCTTCGGGGTCAGCACGCCGGTGATCGTTTCGAACTGGCACGGGCTGCCCTGGGACAAGCCGGTCTCGCGGATGCGGGAGTACGTGGACGTGTTCCGGCGGCTGACGTCGGGGGAGCGGTTGCGGCACGAGGGGCTGTACCAGACGCGAGCGCCGGCGATGGACCCGGCTGAGCCTGCAATCCCGGTGTACATCGGGGCGCTGGGCGAGAAGATGCTGGAGCTGGCGGGAGAGATCGCGGACGGCGTCATCCTGAATTACCCGACGGCGACCGTGATCGAGCGGTCGGTCGAGGCGATCGAGCGGGGCATCGCGAAGGCGGGGCGGAAGCGGGAGGAGGTGCGCATCGTGGCGTTCCTGCGGACGGTGATCGACGAGTCGTACGAGCGAGCCTCGGAGCCGATCAAGAACGAGCTGCTGGCCTACCTGATGGCGCCCGTGTACCGGAAGATCTTCATCGAGGATGGATTCGAGGAAGACTGCGAGGTCTTCGAGCGGCGCTGGCTGGCGCGAGAGCGGACGGAGGCAATCGACGGCATCTCCGAAGGGTTCGTACGGGCGCATGCGGTAGTGGGGCAGAGCGCGGAGGAGTGCCGCGAGGTGGCGGCAGAGCTGGTGGGGGCAGGGCTCGACGAGGCGTTCCTGTACCCGATCGCGGCGGGAGGGGTGGCGAGCAAGCAGCAGGCGATGCTGGAGACGATCCGGGCGCTCGCTCCGCGCTAGGCGGGCGGGGGCGTGCCCGTGCAGGCGCGCCAGGCGGATTCGAGGAGGGCGCGCGCGTAGGGCGCTCCCGGACAGTGGGCGACCACGGCGCGTCCCTCGAAGGAACCGTAGTGGCGGGTGAAGATGTCGCCCGCGCCTTCGGTGCGGACGAGGGCGTCTCGCCAGGCGTCGCGCTCGGCCTCGGCGGGCTCGTAGCCGTCGCCGGCGAGGGGTTCGCTCCAGAGGACGGCGTGCATGAGCGCTGCGACCGACTCGATGCCGGCGGTGACAAGCTCCGCGTCCTCGTCGGTCAGGCCGCGTGTGGCGGCACGCTCGCGGACGAGGTCGCAGGCAGCGGCGCGCCAGCCCTCGACGCGCGACTCGCGGGGGAAGCGGCGGGCGCGGTCGGCGGTGGCGGCGGCGAGGGGGTCGGGATCTGCGAGCAGTTCGAGGCGCTCCACGGTCTCGCCGACGCGGGCGATGAAGCCCGGCGGGAACTTGGAGACGAGCAGGTGGTCGTCGTCCTCGCGGGCGAGGCGGCGGGGCTCGGCGATGCCGTGCTCACTCGCGAGCCAGCGGCGGAGGCGGTCCTCGGTCGTCACCGGGAGGCCAGGGCGGAACGCACGCCGGCGCGGCGCATGGCTTCGAGGGCGCGGGCGCCGTCGCCGGGCTGGAGATCGACGGCGCGGACGGCATCGATGAGGACGAAGGCGGCGAAGCCTCGACCGACGGCGTCGAGGGCGGTGTCGCGGACGCAGTAGTCGGTCGCGAGGCCGGCGACGACGACGGTCGTGATGCCGCGGTCGCGGAGGAAGGAGTCGAGGAAGGTATCGGAGGGGTCGCCGCTGGCAGGGTCGCGGACGGTGAAGCCGGAGTAGCCGTCCTCACCTCCCGTCCCCTTGCGCACCACCTCACCGACCACGCGCAGGTCGGGGTGGAACTCGGCGCCCCAGGTGTCCCGCACGCAGTGGACGGGCCAGATTCCGCCGTCCTTGGCGAAGTGGGGCGTGTCCGGGGGATGCCAGTCCTGCGTGTAGGCGACGCAGGCGCCGGCGGCCCAGGCGTCGGCGATGGCGCCATTGACGGCGGGGATGATCGCGTCACCGCCGGAGACCGACAGGCCGCCCTCGGGGTCGGCGAAGTCGTTCTGGACATCGACGACGAGGAGGGCAGTGCGTTCGTCCCAGCGGACCATGGCCGGGTCACCTTGGGGAGATGGGGGACAGGCGTCAAGTACGCGTCAGCGGGGGGCGCTGGTAGGCTCGCGCCCGTGAGCGACACCTGGCAACCGGAGCAGTACGCGCGGTTTCGCGCCGAACGCGAGCAGCCGTTCCACGACCTGCTGGCGCTGGTGCAGCCGGTCCCCGGAGGGCAGGTGGTGGACCTCGGATGCGGCACAGGGGTTCTGACGCGCGTGCTGCACGAACACACAGGGGCGGCGGAGACGGTAGGGGTCGACCGTTCGGAGGCGATGCTGGCGCAGAGCGCCCAGCACGCGGGGGAAGGGGTTCGGTTCGAGCAGGGGGACATCGGGGCATTCGCGGGGAACGACCTGGACGTGGTGTTCTCGAACGCGGCGCTGCAGTGGGTCGACGGCCACGAGGCGCTGTTCCCGCAGATGGCGGCGACGCTCGGGGAGGGCGGGCAGCTGGCGGTGCAGATGCCCATGAACCACGACCATCCCTCGCACACCGTGGCGCACGAAGTGGCGCGGGAGCCGCGGCACGCGGAGGCGCTGGGCGGCTACGTTCGCGGGTACCCGCTACGGGAGGTCGAGTGGTACGCGGAGTTGCTCGCGCGGATGGGGTTCGCGGAGCAGCACGTGCGTTTGCAGGTCTACTTGCACCGGCTGGCGGGGCCGGAGGAGGTGGTGGAGTGGGTGAAGGGGTCGCTGCTGACGGACTACCGGAACCGGCTCTCGCCCGAGGAGTACGAGGCGTACCTGGCGGACTTCCGGGAGCGGCTGCTGGCGGAGCTTCCGGACGATCGCCCCTTCCTGTACCCCTTCAAGCGGCTGCTGCTGTGGGGGCGGAAGGGCGCGGCGGGCAGCAGGACCGCGTAGGCTCGCGGCGATGCCGGAGTTCGAGGCAACGGAGCGGGAGTACGGCGGGCTGCGGGAGGTGCGCTTCCGGCTGGGCGAAGCGCCGGGGCGGCTGTGGCTCCCGGACGGGGAGGAGGGACCGCTGCCGCTGGTGCTGATCCAGCACCCGGGCATGGGCAGCAAGGACGACCCCCTGGTGGCGGGGCCGGCGCGGGCGTGGGCGACGGCGCATCGCTGGGCGTGCCTCGGGCTCGACGCGCCCGGTCACGGGGAGCGGGCGGTACCGGACCCGTTCGAGGCGATGCGCGACCCGGAGCAGGCGGCGGCGATGGCGGCGCAGTTCGCGGGGGAGGCAGCGGAGGCGGTCGACGCGCTGGCGGAGCGGTATCCGGTCGATGTCGGGAGGCTGGGTTACTACGGCTACTCGCTGGGGGCGATGCTGGGGGTGCCGGCGGTGGCCGGGGACGGGCGATTCCGGGCGGCGGTGTTCGCGGCGGCGGGGACGGGGGCCCTCAGCGGCCCGGCGGAGGGTGAGGGGAGCCACCTGGCAGGGCTGGCGGACACAGCGGTGCGCGTCATCGCGAAGGCAGGGGACGAGGTGGTATCGCCCGACGCGACGATGGAGCTGTATGCGGGGCTCCCCGGGGAACGGGACCTCGTGACGCTCCCCGGCGGGCACTTTGCCGTCGGGGACGACGTGGTGGGGGCGGCGGAGGAGTGGCTGGCGGCGAAGCTGTAGCGGTCGCTAGCGCTGCAGCCGGCCCAGCTTGAAGTTGTCCCAGGTGACGACGCGGTCGGGTTCCAGCACGACCCAGCGGCGGGTGCGTCCGGCGGCAGTCGCGGCGTGGCGACCGTCGGGCTGGCCGTACTTCTGTCCCATCTGGAGGCGGGCCTCCTCGAGGTGGGGGTCGGCGTTCTCGGCATCGGCGTCCTCGAGGACGG
Organism: Tepidiformaceae bacterium; assembly: GCA_965203545.1. Classification (GTDB taxonomy): domain Bacteria; phylum Chloroflexota; class Dehalococcoidia; order Tepidiformales; family Tepidiformaceae; genus UBA2991. The sequence continues at coordinate 2,665,884 of OZ241899.1, read as the reverse complement.
TGGCGCGGCCCTGGAGCATGATGCCCTGGAGCTCGGGGTAGCGTTCGTTCTTGTCGACGAGGACGGTGGCGACGGGGTTGCGCCGCAGGTTGGCGACCTTCTGGCCGCGGCAAGCGGTGTAGACCTTGCCTCCGGCCCAGCCGAACCAGAGCGGGGTGAGGTTGATGCGGTCGCCGGGTCCGATGGTGGCGATACGCATGTTCCAGCTGGTGGTCATGATCTCGTCGATCTCGTCGGGAGTGAGGGCGAGCTCTTTGGGGATGGGCACGGGCAGCCTCCGGTGGAAGTGCGGGCAATGATAGGATGCGGGCGGCGCGGGCGGGCGTGGTTCAATGGCAGAATGCGACCTTCCCAAGGTTGAGACGAGGGTTCGATTCCCTTCGCCCGCTCCACTTTCGAGGAGAGCGCGCGGCGTTGCCGCGCTGAGGGGTGAGGAGAGCGCGCGGTTGGCACCGCGCTGAGGGGAGCGCCGCCCTGCGGGCGGCTGAGTGGGGCCGGAAGGGCGGCTAGTCCAGCGTGTCCAGGTAGGCGGCGATGGCTTCGGCGGCGACGCGGCCGTCGGCGAGGGCGGTGACGACGAGGTCGGCGCCGTTGACGTTGTCGCCGCCGGCGAAGACGCCGCGGCGGGAGGTACGGCCGCCGTCGTCGATGGCGATGAGGGCGCCCCAGCTCGTGCTGAGCCCGCTCGTGGTCTCCGGGACGACGGGGTCGGCGCCGTAGCCGATGGCGATGGGGATGGTGTCGGCTTCGATGACGAACTCGCTGCCCTCGATGGGGACGGGGCGGCGGCGGCCTGAGTCGTCCGGCTCGCCGAGGCGCATGCGGATGCACTCGACGCCCGTGGCCTTGCCGTTCTCGTCGCCGAGGATGCGGAGGGGGGCGGTCAACATCTCGAACTGGACGCCTTCTTCGCGGGCGTTGATGCGCTCTTCACCGCGACCCAGCATCTCGGCCTCGGTGCGGCGGTAGACGCAGGTGACGGTCTCGGCGCCCATGCGAACGGCGGTGCGCACACAGTCCATGGAGGTGTCGCCACCGCCGATGACGGCGACCTTGGTGGGCTGGGGAAGGGGCTCCTGGAGGTGCTCGGGGAGCTGGTGGGGGAGGAGGTTGCCGCGCACGAGGTAATCGGTGGCGCGGTGGACGCCCTCAAGATCTTCGCCTTCAATGCCAAGCTCGTTCCCGACGCCGGCGCCGGTCCCGAGGAAGACTGCGTCGTATTCACCGTCGAGCATCTCGTCGACGGTGATGTCCTTGCCGACGTAGGTGTTGCAGCGGAACTCGATGCCGAGCGCCTCGAGGTGAGCGATGTAGTCATCGACGATCTGCTTCCGCATCTTGAAGTTGGGGATGCCGTAGACGAGGACACCGCCGGGTTCGGGCCAGTACTCGAAGACGGTGGAGGCGTGGCCCATCTCGGCGAGAATTTCGGCGACGGCGAGACCTGCGGGGCCGGCGCCGATGACAGCGACCTTGCGTCCGCTGGGCGGGGGCGGGTAGGCGGAGCGGGGGTAGCCGCCTATCTCGCGTCGCTGGTAGTCGGTGACGAACGCCTCGAGCTTGCCGATGGTGACGGGGGGCTCGGCGCGGCCGTCGGCGCGGATGGCGAAACCGACGACGCAGGCGCCCTCGCAGAGGCTCTCCTGCGGGCAGAGGCGGCCGCACATCTCGGGGAGGTTGCTGGTCTCGCGGAATTTGTCGGCCGCGCCGATGATGTCGCCCTCCTCGACGAGGGCGAAGGCGCCGGGGATGTCGTTGCTGACGGGGCAGGCTTCCTGGCAGGGGGCCGAAGGGCACTGGATGCAGCGCTCTGCCTCGATCTTGGCCGAGTTGAGGTCGAAGCCGAGGTAGGTCTCGTCCCAGTTGCGGATGCGCTCATCCGCGTCCTGCTTGGGGACCTTCTGCACGCCGATATCAAGCTTGCGGTGTACGAGGTGCGTCTCTGGCATTGTGGATCACAAAGCCGCCCGATGGCGGCGACGCGATCTTACCGCGTTACGGTCAACGTGGGGAGTACAAGCACCCGCGCGCATTCGGCGGGTCAGCTCAACTCGTAGCGCGGGGGCTCGATCCACTCGTCCGTGGGGGGGTTCTCCTGGGCGCGCACCTCGGCGCGACGGGCGGCCGCTTCGAGGCGCCTGGCGCGCTTGATGATGCGCTCACGCTCGCGCCGGCGGGCCTCCTCGCGGGTGCGCTTGCGGGCGGTCGTACGGCGAGGCTTGCCGGGGGAGGCGAGGATGCGGCCCTCGGCCTCGAGCTGGGCGAGGTGGGTGCGGACGTTGCTGTCGGCGGCGCGGCGCAGGCGCGTATCGATGTCGTCGTAGATGGCGAGCATGATCTCCCAGCTCGTCTTCGGGCTGCCCTCCCCGAGGGCGTCGAGAATCTGCCGCTCGCGGCCGTTGCGGTGGTCGATGTATGACTGGAGGCGCTCGCGGGGGTCGTGGACGAGGGGTCCGTGGCCGGGGCAGATGACGTTGAGGTTGGGCAGGTCGACGAGGCGCTGGAGCGTGGCGCGGTAGGCGGCGAGGTCGCCGATGGTGGTGGTGGTCGAGCCCAGCATGGTGTCGCCGGTGAAGAGGACACCTTCGTCCTCGAGGTAGTAGCAGATGGAGTCGACGGAGTGGCCGGGGGAGGTGATAACGCGGAGGTTGACGCCGCCGTCTAGTTCGACGAGCTGGCCGTCGGCGAGCTTGCGGACACCCTTCGCGGGGAGGCGGCCCTTGAGGAGAGGCCGGCCGTTCTCGGGGATGGCGATCTCGGCGTCGAAGATCTCGCGGGTCCACTTGAGGTTGCCGGAGTGGTCGGCGTGGTGGTGGGTGACGGCGGCGATGGCGATCTCCGCCTTCTCGGTAGCGGCGAGGTAGCCACGGAGCATCCAGCGGTAGCGGTCGAGGGCCTCGCCGGAGTCGATGGTCAGCACCTGGTCGCGGCCGACGAGGTAGATGTTCGTGGAGACGGGGCGCATGGGGCTCTCGTCGGGGACCTGGACGGCGCGGACGCTGGGGGAGACCTGCATGGGTTGCCTCGGCGGAGATGGTGGGGGGCGGGGTTGAGGGTTGCAAGGAGGCGTGGCGCCCCCGGCAGGAGTCGAACCTGCGGCCAGACGTTTAGAAGACGCCTGCTCTGTCCGCTGAGCTACGGGGGCCTGGAGCTATTGTAGGCGGCCTGAGGCGGGGGTCTGGGAGGCGACAACCACCTCACGGGTTCTGCGACGCCTCACCTTATGCCCGTGTCAACACTATTCCCCTTGACAACCTCCTTGCGGTGGGCCATGTTCTTGTCGGTAGGTGGACATTTCAGTGGACAACCACACTCACCCTGAGCTCGCCACGAAGGATGAGTACGCCGATCTCAAGGCCGACGTGGCCGAGATCCGGGGGACGGTCCGGCTGATGGTGTGGGTGATGGGGGCGGGGTTCACAGCATTACTGGCGCTCTACGGCGCGCTCATCGCCATCCTCCAGAACGAGTAACAGGCAAACCACGGAGGCCACTCGACACAGCCACGCTGGAGCGTGCTCTCGGGACCGTGTTAAGCTGCACTACTACGTTGCGGCCAGTGGGTCGCAAGAGCGTGGCCGTTGAGCGAGTCTCCGCGCGCTCACTGAACCATTTCTCTGGAGATTTCGACCTTGAGTATCAACGTGGCCATCATCGGCGTGGGCAACTGCGCCTCCTCATTCGTGCAGGGGCTGGAGTTTTACCGGCACATTGAGGAAGGGGACGAGGTTCCCGGCATCATGCACCCCGTCGCGGGGGGCTATCACATCAACGACATCAACGTGGCAGTGGCGATCGACATCGACGCCGACAAGGTCGGCAAGGACCTGTCCGAGGCGGTGTTCGCCGGGCAGAACAACACCTACAAGTTCTCCGACGTTCCGCACGCGGGCGTGAAGGTCGAGCGCGGGATGACGCACGACGGCCTGGGCCAGTACCTGGGCGACGTGATCGAGAAGGCGCCCGGAGGCACGGCCGACATCGTGAAGCTGCTTCGCGACAACGACGTCGACGTCGTCATCAACTACCTGCCTGTCGGCTCGGAAGAGGCGACGAAGTGGTACGTGGAGCAGACGCTGGCGGCGGGCTGCGCGTTCATCAATTGCATCCCCGTCTTCATCGCACGGGACGAAAATGGCTACTGGCCGCGCCGCTTCGAGGAAGCGGGGCTGCCGATCGTGGGGGACGACATCAAGAGCCAGGTTGGGGCGACGATCGTGCACCGGACGCTGGCGCGCCTGTTCGCCGACCGGGGCGTGCATCTGGACCGGACGTACCAACTCAACTTCGGCGGGAACACCGACTTCATGAACATGCTGGAGCGGTCGCGCCTCGAGTCGAAGAAGATATCGAAGACGTCGGCGGTGACGAGCCAGATCGACTACGAGATGCAGGCCGACGACGTACACGTCGGTCCGAGCGACTACGTGCCCTGGCTGGACGACCGCAAGTGGTGCCACATCCGCATGGAAGGCACGACCTTCGGGAACGTGCCCCTGAACGTCGAACTGAAGCTCGAGGTGTGGGACAGCCCGAACAGCGCGGGCGTGGTGATCGACGCGGTCCGCTGCGCGAAGCTGGGGCTGGACCGGGGGCTGAAGGGGCCATTGCTGGCGCCGAGCGCGTACTTCATGAAGTCGCCGCCGGTGCAGTATCACGACGACGAGGCGCGTGACATGGTCGAGTCGTTTATCGCGGAGGCGTAGCCGTCGAGGCCGGGGGAGCGGGAACGTTCGCTTACGCCGGGTGGCGAGCACTACTGGCAGTCACGCGTGTGATCCCGCTGCCGCTCCTGTGCGGGGTGGCGGGACTGGTGGGCAGCGTCATGTACTACTGCTGGCCCCAGGGGCGGCAGACGATGCTGCGGAACTACGCACGTGTGCTCCCCGAGGCGACGGCAGGGGAGCGCAACCGGGTCGCCCGCCAGTCGCTCGCGAACTACCTCCGGTACATGGTCGAGTTCGCCGCGAGCGGAAACCTCTCGCCGGCGGAGCGGCTGGCGGTGGGGGTGGAGACGCCTGGATTCGATGGGGTCGACCAGGGGATGGAGCGGGGCCGGGGAGTGCTGGTAGCGCCCATGCACTTCGGCAACTGGGATCTGGCGGCGACGAACGCCGCGGCACGGGGCTACACGCTGACGGTGGTGGGGGAGACGTTCGGCAACCCCCGGCTGGACGACCTGGTCGTCTCCGGGAGGGAAGCGCTGGGCGTTCGGCTTGTGAAGATGGAGAAGGTCGGGCCGTCGATCGTGCGGTCGCTGCGGCGCAACGAGATGGTGGCGACGCTCATCGACCGGCCGCTGCCGGAGGGCGGTGTGCGCGTCCGCTTCTTCGGCGAGGAGGTGGAGGTGCCGGCGGGACCAGCGCGGCTCGCGCTTCACACGGGGGCGGCGATCGGGGCGGTGGCCTTTCCGCGGCGGGGACCGGGGCGGATCGACGTGCTCTCGAACTTTGACCTCGACTTCGAGCCGACCGGGGATACCACGCAAGACGTGCAGGCCCTGACGCAGGCGATCATGACCGCGCACGAGGCGTACGTCCGCCGGTACCCGGAACAGTGGTATATGTTCCGGGAGTTTTGGGAAGCACCTACATCGGACGAACCTTCGAAGGAAGCCTGACGCTGACCGCTCTCAAGGTGGGAGCGCCACTGGCCGGACGTTTCCCGCGGCTGGGGTACGCGATGGCGCGGGCGGCTGCGTGGGTCGCGTGGACGATGCGGACCAATGCGAGGGAGCGGCTCGAGGAGAACCTGCTGCCGGCTTGCGACGGGGACCGGGAGCGGGCCCGGGAGGCATCCCGCCAGGCATTCCGGAACGCGGCCAACTATCACGTGGACCTGGCCACGCTGGCCTACCGGGACCACGCAAGCTACGAGCGGGAGCACCTGCAAGTCGTGGGTGAGGAGCACGTCCCGGCATTGTTCGAGCCGGGCCCCGTACTCGTCGCCAGCGCGCACACGGGGAACCCGGAGCTGGCGCTGGTGGCCGTCGCGCAGCGGGGGCGGCGCTGGGTGGAGATGGTGGAAGCGCTGCAGCCGCCCGCGCTGGGGCGGGAGATGGCGCGACTGCGGGAGATTGCGGGCGGGCGCGTGGTGGAGGTCGACATGGGCGGCACGCGGGAGGCGCTGCGGGAGTTGCGGGCGGGCGGGATGGTGACCCTGCTGGCGGACCGTGACCTGGCGGGCGGGGGCGTCTGCACGACGCTGCTGGGGCGGCGGGTACGGCTTCCGCGCGGACCCTGGGAGCTGGCTCGCCGCTCGGGGGCGACGGTGATACCGCTGTTCCTCTCGCGGCGGGGAACCCTTGATCAGACGGCGTGGATCCACGAGCCGTTCACGGTGCCCCCGGAGGGAGACCGGGAGGAGGCCATCGCCGCCGCCGCGCAGCGGTGGGCGGACCTGTTCGGGGCGCACCTGCGCCGTGATCCCTCACAGTGGACGGTGCTGGAGGCGTACTGGGAGGCGCATGGCTGTGGGTAAGGCGGACCTGCACATCCATACCCGCATCTCGGACGGGATGGCGTCGGTCGAGACGGTGTTGGAGCGGGCGGAGCACGCCACCGACCTGGACGTGATCGCGATCACCGACCACGAAGACGTGCGGGGCGGGCTGGAGGCGCGGGAGCTGGCGGCGAAACGGGGGCTTCGGGTGGAGGTGGTGCCAGGCGCTGAAGTCACGACACGCCACGGTCACCTGCTGGCGCTCTTCATCGAGGAGACGCCGCCGATCTTCCGGTCGGTGGAGGCCACGATCGAGGCGATCCACGCGCAGGGCGGAATCGCGATTGCGGCGCACCCGATGAGCTGGCTGACACGCTCGCTCAGCCGGCGCACGATCGACCGCGTGGTGGCGCGGGAGGAGGAGGGGGTCATGTTCGACGCGATCGAGGCGAACCTGAGCCCGGCGGGTCGGGTAACCGCACGCCAGACGGCGGAGCGCAACGCAGCGATCTGGGGGCTGCCGGTGTGCGGGGGAAGCGACTGCCATCACCTGCCGCAGCTGGGCACGGGCTGGACGGAGTTCGAAGGGAGCACGGCGGAGGAACTGCACGCAGCGCTTGTCGCCGGGGCGGTGTGGGAGGGGCACTCGCAACCGCCATCGCTGCGGGAAATCGGGCTGGGGCAGTCGCTGCTGGGGCTGGCGTGGGGGTTCTCGGCGACGCCCCGTAAGATGGTACGTCGAGGAACCTGGGTGAGCGGACGATGAGGATCGCGCTCGTATCGCCGTACGACTGGTCCGTGCCGAGTGGGGTGAACCGCCACATCGGCCAGCTCGGGGCGCAATTCCGCGAGTGGGGGCACGAGATCACGATCCTCGCGCCGGCGTCGGACCCGGAGGGGGCGGAGGAGGACTGCGTCGTGATGGGACGGCCGCGGGCCGTGCCGGCGAGTGGCTCGATGGCGCGCATCAGCTTCACGTGGAAGGGGCGGGCGATCGAGAGCCTGCTGGGCGAGGGGGCGTTCGAGATCGTGCACCTGCACGAGCCGCTGATGCCGCTGCTGCCGTACCAGGTGCTCCGCCACTCGCAGGCGGTGAACGTGGGGACGTTCCATGCGGCGAAGGAGGGCGGCAACCGCCTGTACGGGTACTCGCGGCCGCTGATCCGGCGCTGGTTCCGGCAGCTGGAAGGAAAGATCGCGGTCTCGCCGGCGGCGGCGCGGCTGGTGGGGCGGTACTTCCCCGGGTATTTCAACCTGATCCCGAACGGGATCGATTTCGGGCACTTCGCGGCAGAGCACGCGCCGCTGCCGGAGTTCGACGACGACTGCTTCAACCTCCTGTTCGTGGGACGTCCGGAGAAGCGCAAGGGATTGAAATACGCCCTGCGGGCGTTTCGCCGCATCCGCGAGGTGGAGCCCCGGAGCCGGCTGATCGTGGTGGGAGCGGGCAGCTTCCGGCGGTACGAGCGGATCGTGGGACCGGATGAGAACGTGGTGTTCCGCTCGAACGTGCCCTACGGCGAGCTGCCGCGGTACCACCACAGCGCGCACGCCTTCTGCTCACCCGCTACCGGCAACGAGAGCCAGGGGATCGCGCTGCTGGAGGCGATGGCGGCCCGGCTTCCCGTGGTCGCCAGCAACATCGAGGGGTTCGCGGGGGTGATCACGAACGAGGTCGACGGGCTGCTCGTGCCACCCAAGGACGACGCTGCGATCGCCGACGCGGTGTTGCGTCTGCGGCACGACCGCGACCTGTGCGAGGCGCTGGCGGAGCAGGGTCAGGCGCAGGCATCGCACTACAGCTGGGAGAACGTGGCGCGGCGGGTGATGGCGTACTACGAGCGGCTGCTCTATGAGCGGGGGCAGGTGGCGGAGGCGCAGGCGACCCAACGGGAGCTGACACGAGCGTGAGCCAGCGGAAGCGGCAGCTCCTGCCAGAGCGCATCCCGGCCTCGGCGAGCGCCTTCATTGGGCGGGGTGTGGGGCGGCTGGGCATCACGCCAAACATGATCACGCTGGCGGGGGTGGTCGGGAGCGGGGTGGCGGCGTGGCTGATCACGGAGGAGCGGCTGCTGATCGCCGGGGCGGTCTTCCTCGGGTTCAGCGCCATGGACTTCGTGGACGGGGCGGTGGCGCGGGCGACGGGGCAGGCGACGCCCTACGGGGCGCTGCTGGACGCGGTGATGGATCGTGTCGGGGAGGCACTCGTGCTGGCGGCGTGCGTCTGGTACTTCACCGAGCGGGGGGAGGACGTGCAGGCGGGGTTCGGCTACGCGGCGCTCTTCGGAAGCATCGCGGTGAGCTACGTGCGGGCGCGGGGGGAGGCGCTGGGGGTGGCGACGCGGGAGGGGCTGTTCCGGCGGCAGGAACGCGTGATCCTGCTGGGCATCGGGCTGCTGGCAAACGGCCTGACGGTGGTGATCATCATCCTGGCGGTGCTGGCGAACCTGACGGCGCTCCAGCGGTGGTGGATCGTGGGGAAAGGGCTCAAGAAGCAGGACCGGGAGGAAGCGGAGCGATAGAGTCGATCGCGAGCATCCTCAAGGGGTTGGACGAGTGAGCAGACACCATCCATTCGGGGAATTGACCAAGGGGATCGCGCCAGAGCGTCGAGAGCGCATCCTCCGAATGAAGCAGGAACTGCTAACGGAAGCGGCGCTGCGCAAGCCTCGTCGGGCCGAAAAACCTATGCGAAAGGGAGCGGCCCACGGCGAAAACGAAGCTCCCTAGGTAGGGGGCGGGCCCCACTCGTCGTATTCAGGTTCCTCTGGTTCCGGCTCGGGCGCTGGCTCGGGTTCCTCAGAACGCGAGCTGGCGGCGAAGGTCGATGCCCCGGACGAGCTCGCCGCCGGCCCGGGTTCCTGCGGAGCCTCAGCGACTTCCGCGGCGGCGGGCTCGGGCTGTGGACCGCGGTTGCCAAGCATGATCGAGAGCAGGAAGGCGAAGATGGCGAGGAGCGCGAGGATGGCCCCGCCGGCGATGGCCCCGAGGGCGATGTTGCTGAGGTCACGGCCACCGTCGTCGCCGGTAGAAGCGGCCGCGGCAGGCTGGGCGGCGGTGGGTTCCGGCCCGGCCTGCTCGGGAGCTTCCGTACGGGCGGGGGTGGCCTGCGGGCGCTGGGGCTCAGGGGTGGCCTCGGGGGTCGGGGTAGGCTGCTCGCGAGCGGGCTCGGCGGTGGCCGGCTCGCGGGTGGGGAGTTCGTGGTAGGCGCGGAACTCGTTCTCGAACTCGTCGAGCGTCCAGCCGTAAACCGTTTCGATGGCGCGATCGAAGCGGTTCCCCGCCTTGATGGTGGCGAAGAGGCGAGCGAACGATTCCTCGCCGCCCTCGTCTATGAGGAATCGCACCATGGCGTAGGACTGGCCGTAGAAGAGGCCGACGTCGCTGGGGTCGCCGCTGCTGGAGAACATGGTGCTGAAGGGGATGAGACGATCGATGGCGAGGGCGACCTCGAAGGGGTCGGTGAAGCTCCGGCCAGGCTCGGTCTGGGAGTAGACGGCAGTGCCTTCGTTGAGCCAGGAGGGAATCTTGCCGAGCGCGCTCTCGCCGGCGGCCTCGACGAGGATGTGGGTGAACTCGTGGCGGAGGGTGTCGCTGCGGTCGCGGGTCCCGCAGCTTCGGTCGATGACGAAGATGATGTTGTTCGCGACCTGGCTGCCGCAGAGGAAGGTGGCGGCGTCGTAGACCTCGCTGCGATTGGGCTGAGCCTCCTCCAGGTCGGCCTCGGAGGCGAAGAGCACCGTTTTCACGGGCACGACCTCGAGCTCGGTCTGGAGCAAGCGGCCCATGCGCGCATAGGTGCGCTCGGCGGCTTCGAGGTAGCGGAGGGCGATGCTCTCCCGGTCACCGTGGTAGTAGACGCGCATGAAGTCGTTGTGGGCGCTGCGCCAGTCTTCGCCGGGGGGCAGGTAGACGAAGGTGTCGCTCTCGCCCTCAAGGACGGTGCCATCTTCAAGGACGAGCTCCCAGTGATAGACGAACTCGCTGCCGACGGGGATGTAGCCGAGGGTGCCGGTGGAGATGCGCACCTCGATACGAGCGTCCGAGCCGGCTGGCACCGGCTCGAAGGTCTCGGGCTTGGCGCGGGCGAGGGTGCCGGAGCCTGTTATGCGGTAGCGGAGGCTGACGTCCGTGACGCCACCGGGATCGGTGGCGGTCAGGCGGAAGCGCAGGAACTGCGGGAACTCGTTCTCGATGGTCGTGGTGAACTCGGGCGACTGGGCCGAGGCCGACGCGGGGAGGCCGAGCAGCAGGCCCACGAGGAGCGTCAACACCGGCAGGAGGAACACCCGCCTCAAGCGTCTTCTCCCATGCCTGCGCGCAGGTAGGCTCCCATCAAGTCGTCCAGGTCTCCGTCCAGCACTGCGGTGGTGTTGCTCGTCTCGAAGTCGGTGCGGTGGTCCTTGACCATCTTATAGGGGTGCAGGACGTAGCTTCGTATCTGGTTTCCCCAGCCCATATCCACATGTTTACCTTTGAGCCGGGCGCGCTCCTCCTCCTGGGCGAGCAGCTCCTGCTCGAGGAGGCGGGACTCAAGGACCTTCATGGCGCTGGTGCGGTTGCGGTGCTGTGAGCGCTCGTTCTGGCAGGTCACGACGATGCCGGTGGGGATGTGGGTGATGCGGATGGCAGTGGAGTTCTTCTGGACGTTCTGGCCGCCGTGGCCGCTGGCGCGGAAGACATCGACGCGGATGTCGTCGGGGTTGATCTCGATCTCGCTGGTAGAGGCGACCTCGGGCATGACCTCGACCTTGGCGAAGCTGGTGTGGCGGGCGTGGGCCTGGTCGAACGGGGAGAGGCGGACGAGGCGATGGACGCCGCGTTCGCTGGCGAGGTAGCCGTAGGCCAGCGGGCCGCGAATCTCTACCGTCGTGCTCTTGATGCCGGCTTCCTCACCCTCGGTGGTGTCGAGGATCTCGGTGGCGTAGCCGTGGGCCTCGGACCAGCGCAGGTACATGCGCAGGAGCATCTCGGCCCAATCCTGCGACTCGGTGCCGCCGGCGCCGGCGTGGATGGCGAGGATGGCATCACGGTGGTCGTACTCGCCGGAGAGCTGGAGCTCGAATTCGAGCTTTCCGAGCTCGCTTTCGAGGGCGGTCAGGTCCTCGGCGGCGTGGTCGGCGAAGGAGGCGTCGTCCTCTTCGGCCGCAAGCTCAAGAAGCTCGATCTGGTCGCGAGCCCGTTGTTCGAGACCACGCCAGGTCTCGACGCGCTCGCGCAGGGAAGCGAGCTCCTGCATGACGCCACGGGCAGCCTCGGCGTCGTCCCAGAAGGAGGCTTCGGAGGAGCGAGCCTCGAGCTCGGCGAGCCGTTCTTCCGCTACGGGGAGGTCAAAGACGCACCAGGGTGTCGGAGATGCGCAGGAGAAGGTCTCGGGCCTGGCTCAGGAGCTGGTGCATGGCGCCAGTGTCCCAAGGATCGGGGTGTGGGGCTAGCCGCCGTCCGCGACGCGGGCGGCGCGGACGGTGTTGGCGAGGAGCATCGCGATGGTCATCGGGCCGACGCCGCCGGGCACCTTCGTGATGCGCCCTGCAACCTCGGAGACGCCCGCGAAGTCGACATCGCCAACGAGCCGCCAGCCGCGCTTGCGAGAGGCGTCGTCGATGCGGTTCGTGCCGACATCGATGACGGTCGCGCCGGGCTTCACCATGTCCGCGGTGACGGTCCCGGGGCGTCCGGCGGCAACAACAAGGATGTCGGCGGTGCGGGTGTGGGCGCCGAGGTCGGCGGTGCCGGTGTGGCAGAGGGTGACAGTCGCGTTCGCGCCGCCAGCCTTGTTCGAGAGCAGGACCGCGAGGGGTCTCCCCACCAGCGAGGAGCGGCCGACGACGACCGCGTGCGTCCCGGCGGGGTCGACGCCGGAGCGCGCGAGCAGGTGCATCACGCCCTGGGGGGTGCAGGGAATGGGGCCGCTGGTCTCGCCGCGGAGGAGGCGGCCGAGGTTGGTGGGGTGGAGGCCGTCGACGTCCTTGGCAGGGGTGATCGCGTCGAGGATGACGCGCTCGTCGATGTGAGCGGGGAGGGGGAGCTGCTGGAGGATGGCGTGGAAGCGAGCGTCGCCGTTGAGCTCGCCGATACGCTTGAGCAGGGCGTCCTGGGAGATGTCGGCGGGCAGGCGGATGGTCTCGGAGAAGATGCCGATCTCGGCGCAGGCCTCGGCCTTGGCGGTGACGTAGCTGACGGAGCCGGGGTCATCGCCGACGAGGACGGCGGCCAGGCCGGGGGTGACGCCGCCCACGGCGAGTTTGGCCACCTCGCCGGCCAGATCGGCGCGGAGCTCGGCGGCGATGGCGCGTCCGTCGATGATGTCGGCGGTCATGCGCCAAGGGTACGGTCCGGGCGTGGGGAAGGGCGAGGGGCTAGGATCATGCCGTGGCCCGAAAGTTCGCCCACGGCATCGACATCATCGAGATTGCACGCGTGCGGGCGGTGCTTGACCGGCACGGGGAGCGTTTCCTGCGGCGCGTCTACACCGAGGACGAGGTGCGCCACTGCCGTGGACGCGTGCCGGAGCTCGCAGCCCGGTTCGCCGCCAAGGAGGCGGTGATGAAGGCGCTGGGCACCGGCATCCGAGGGGTCGGGTGGCGCGACATCGAGATCCTGCCGAACCGCCGGGGCAAGCCACTCGTATTTCTCTACCGGCGCGGGGCGGGGCGGGCGGAACGCATCGAGCTGCGGGGGCTGGACATCAGCCTTACACACTCGAAGGAGTTCGCGATGGCCTCGGTCGTCGGTGAGCGCGCCCTGACGGAAGCGGAGGACATGCCGCGCATGGGCGAGGCGGCGCAGCGGCTCGTCCGCGAGGAGGGTCTCCGTTGAATCTTCAAACACGACCGGTTGGCGCCATCGCCCGATTCAAGCCTGGGCCAGGCAAGGGGTGCTTCGCGTGAAACTGGTAACCGTCGAGGAGATGCGCGCGATGGAGCGCGCCGCCATTGAGGCAGGGACGAGCGAGGCGCAGCTGATGGAGGAGGCGGGGCTGGCATCGGCGCAGGAAGCGTGGATGCTGCTGGGAACGCTCGAGGGGCGGCAGATTGTCGTGCTGGCGGGGCCGGGGAACAACGGCGGGGACGGGCTCGTGGCGGCGCGACACCTGCACGACTGGGGGGCGGAGGTTGTGGTGGTCGCGCCACGGGGGCGCTCGGAGGACTCGAACCTGGAGCAGCTGACGGTGCGCGAGGTCGAGGTCGTGGAGGGGGACGACGCCGCGCCAGCGCTGGCGCGCGTGAGGGACGCCGACCTCGTGGTCGACGCCCTGCTGGGGGTGGGGAAGGCGCGTCGGCTGGAGAAGGACGAACCGATCGGGGAGGCGCTGGCGGCGCTCGCGGAGGCCCGTACGGGCTCGCAGCCGCCGAGGGTGCTCGCGATCGACCTGCCCACGGGACTGGACGCGGATGGGGGCGGGGTCGACGAATTGACGGTGGCGGCGGACGTGACGGTCACGTTCGGGCTCCCGAAAGTGGGGATGTACCAGGCGATGGGGAGCGGCGTGGTGGGGCGAGTGCAGGTTGTCGACATCGGGATTCCGGCGGAGGCGATGGAGGCGGCGGCGCTTGAGCTGATCACATCGCGGTGGACGCGCGAAGCGCTGCCCGCGCGGCCGGAGGACGCGAACAAGGGCACGTTCGGGAAGGTGCTGGTGGTGGGGGGTTGCTCGCGATACCGAGGCGCTCCCGCCCTGACCGCGACGGCGGCCTACCGGGCCGGCGCGGGACTCGTGACGATCGCCTGCCCGGAGCCGGTCATCGCCTCGATCGCGGCCGGGGCGGCGGAAGCGACGTGGCTCCCGCAGGAGGCGGCGGAAGACGGCGGACTCGCGGGGGAGGCGGCGGTGGCGCTGCGGCGGGAGTGGGCGGGGTTCGACGCGGGCGTGGTGGGGCCAGGCTTAGGGCACACGGGTGAGACGCAGGCGCTGGTATGGGCGCTGCTGCCGGACGCGACCGAGGACGTCGGGGGACGCGTCGTGATCGACGCCGATGCCCTGAACGCACTGGCTGTCCTGGAGGACGGGGCCGAGCGCACTCCCGCCGGCGCCGTGCTCACGCCACATCCGGGGGAGATGGCGCGGCTGCTCGGGTCGAGCGTGGCCGAGGTGCAGGCGAACCGGGTGGGGGCGGCGCGAGAGGCGGCGGGGCGCTATGGCTGCGCGGTCGTGTTGAAGGGGGCGCACACGGTGGTGGCGGACGTGGAGGGGCGGGCGCGCATCTCGCCGTTCGCGAACCCGTTGCTGGCGACCGCCGGAAGCGGCGACGTGCTCGCGGGCATGATCGGCGCCTACGTGGGGCAGGGATTGAGTCCCTTCGACGCCGCCAGCCTCGGGGTGTACCTGCACGCGGCCGTGGGCGAAGCGCTGCGCACGGAGTACGGCGATGGCGGCCTGCTGGCGGGGGAGATCGCCGCGCGGCTGCCGGGCGTCGTCCGGGAGCTCGGCGAGGGCTGATGTATACTCGCGCCCCGGCAGGGCAGGCATGAGCAGACGCGTCGTCGTTACCGGTCTGGGCATGGTCACGCCGCTCGGCCTTGACTCGCAGGCAACCTGGGATGCGCTCCTGGCGGGGCGTTCGGGCGTGGGGCTTGTCACGCAATTCGAAGACGAGCGCTTCGGGGACGTGGTGGCGGGCGAGGTCAAGGATTTCGAACCGACCGAGTTCATGCAGCGCAAGGAAGCGCGACGCGCCGACCGCTTCACTCAGCTTGCATTCGTGGCCGCCGATGAGGCCCTGCGGCAAGCCGACTACGAGACGCCCGACGACGACGGACATCGGGTGGCGACGATCATCGGCACGGCGGTCGGGGGCGTGCTGTCGCTGACGCGGGAGGGGGAGGTTCTGCGGGAGCGCGGGCCCAACCGCGTGAGCCCGTTCCTTATGACGCAAATGCTGCCGGATATGGCCTCGGGCCAGCTCAGCATCCGGCTGGGGGCCAAGGGCGTGAACTTCTCCGTGACGAGCGCCTGCGCGAGCGGCGCCGACGCGATCGGCGTGGGCGCGGCGATGATCAGGCGGGGGGAGGTGGACGTGGCGGTGGCCGGCGGGACGGAGGCGGCGATTTCGCCGTTGGTCGTTGCGGGCTTCGCGGCGGCGAAAGCGCTGACGGAATCGCGCGACCCGGAGACGGCCTCGCGGCCGTTCGACCTGAACCGGGACGGGTTCGTCATCGGGGAGGGCGCGGGGGTGCTGTTGCTGGAGGACGAGGAGCACGCGCTGGCGCGGGGTGCGCCGGTGCTGGCCGAACTGGCCGGCTACGGCGCAACGAGCGACGCCTTCCACGTGACACAGCCGGCGGAGAACGCCTCAGGGGCGGTGCTGGCGATGCAGGCGGCCCTGGAGGATGCGGGGGCGACGCCCGACGACATCGACTACCTGAACGCACACGGCACCTCGACCCCGCTCAACGACAAGTTCGAGACGATGGCGGCGAAGCGAGTGTTCGGGGAGTACGCGTACACGCTCCCAATGAGCTCAACGAAGTCGGCGATGGGGCACCTGCTGGGGGCGGCGGGCGCGGTGGAGGCGGCGATCTCAGTCCTGGCGCTCCAGCACAGCGCCATCCCGCCGACGATCAACTACGAGACACCGGACCCGGACTGCGACCTCGACTACGTCCCGAACACCGCGCGATCGGCGCCGCTGCGAGCGGTGATGACGAACGCGTTCGGGTTCGGGGGGCACAACAGCTCGCTCGTCTTCCGCCAGCACGCGCGCTCGACATGACGGGACGGGCGCAGCCAACCCCGCGCTGGAAGCTGCGCCGCGCCTTCGCCCACCAGGAACGGCTCCCCAACCTGCCTCCCGTGGTGGGCACGGTGCTGGCGGCCCGCGGGATCACGACACGTGAGGCGGCGGAGCGCTTCTACAAGCCGCATCTGGAGGCGCGCCACGATCCGCTCCTGCTGCCGGGGATCGAATCAGCGCTGCGGCGCACGAGAGAGGCAATCGAGGCGTCGGAGCCGATCGCGCTGTTCGGCGACTTCGATGTTGACGGGGTCACGTCGATCGCGCTCCTGAAGCTGGCGCTGGAACGGCTCGGGGCGATCACCATCCCGTACCTGCCGGACCGCTTCCGGGAGGGGTACGGCCTGAACGTGGGAGCAGTCGACGAGCTGCGGGAGGCGGGGGCGGGCCTACTCATCAGCGCGGACTGCGGCACGAGCTCGGTGTCGGAGGTCGCGCATGCGAACAGCCTGGGGATGGACGCCATTGTGCTCGACCACCACACAGTGCCGTCGGAGCTGCCGGCGGCGCTGGCGGTGATCAACCCGAAGCGGGAGGGGTCGCCGTACCCGTTCACGGAGCTGGCGGCGGTGGGAGTGTCCTACCGTTTCCTGCAGGCGCTGTACGAGTCGCTGGGGCGGGAGCTTCCGGAGCGGGACTTCCTGGACCTGGTGGCGCTGGGAACGGTGGTGGACGTGGCGCCGCTGGAGGACGAGAACCGCGCGATCGTGGCGTCGGGACTGGAGTTCATGCGGACATCGCCACGGCCGGGGGTGGAGGCGCTGGCGTCGATTGCGGGCACGAGCGCGGACCGCATCCGCTCGGAGACGCTCGGGTTCGGTTTGGGCCCGCGGCTGAACGCGGCGGGTCGGATGAAGCACGCGCGCACGGCGCTGGACCTGCTCTTGGCGGACACGGCGCTGGCGGCGCGGCAGATCGCGGAGGAGCTGGACGTGCTCAACCGGCAGCGGCAGGCGGAGTGCGAGCAGGGGCTGCTGGAGGCAGAGGCGCTGCTCGGGGCGAGCGACGACCCGCTGACGATGGTCGGAAGCGAGCGGATGCACGCGGGCATCATCGGGATCATCGCGGGGAGGCTGGTGGAGGCGCGGAGCCGCCCGGCGATCGTGTACGAGCAGGGTCCGGAGACGAGCCGGGCGAGCGCACGCACGTTCGGCGACTTCGACATCGTGAAGGCGATCCGAAAGGAGTCGGACTTGCTGGTGCGTCACGGCGGACACCGGGCGGCGGCGGGGTTCACGATCCGGAATGAGCACCTGGACCTGTTCAAGGCGCGGATCGTGAACACGGCGGCGGAGCAGCTCGCGCCGGAGGACCTACGGCCTTCGGTCACGATCGACGCGGAGGCCTCGCTGAGCGACCTGTCGGGCGTCGAGATCCGGGGGCTGACGCAGTTCGAGCCGTGCGGGCACGGGAACCGGCGTCCGGTGCTGCTGAGCCGGAACGTGGAGCTTCGCGACAGCCGCCGGGTGGGGGCGGACGGGAGCCACCTGAAGCTGAAGGTGCGGGAGGGCGCATCGACGTGGCCGGGGATCGCCTTCCGCATGGGGGAGGCGGCGCTGGCGGACGAGCTGGACATCGTCTACTCGCTCAGCCGCGAGTGGCGGGGGGAGCGGATGGAGCTGGAAGTGCTGGACTTCGCGCCGAGCGCGGAGCGGAGGCCGCTGGTGGTTGGTGGTTAGTGGCCGGTGAATGACGGCCGCCGCGCAGGCGGTAGACTCGGGGCATGGCGGAGATACGGCTCTCGGCGGACGGGGAGCTGGCGCTGGCGGAAGGCGAGCGGATGGCGGCGGACCTGAACGTCGCCATCGAGAGCGTCGAGTTCCTGCTGGCCGGGGCACTGAGCGTGCTGCGGGAGGAGGGGCGGTCGGGGTTGCCGGAGCCGCACGCGCTGGAGAACGCCCTGCGGGCGGTCCACGGCGAGGGGAGCACCCCGCTCTCGGACCGGGTGATGCCGGCACCGAACCTGCGTCAGGCGCTGAACATGACGGCGGGGGCGCTACGCGCCGAGGGCGGCACGACGATCGACGCGCTGGTCATCGCGCGGGGAATGATCGCATCGGGTGAGGTGAACCCGGCGTTCTGGGAGGACCTTGGGGTGTCGGGGGAGGAGCTGGCGGGGCGTCTGGAGGGGTAGGTCGCGGCTACCAGTCGCGGTAGCGGTTGGCGATGGGGAGGCGGCGGTCGCGGCCGAAGGCGCGCGGGGTGATCTTGACGCCGGGTGGGGACTGGCGGCGCTTGTACTCGTTGCGGTCGACGAGGGCGAGGATGTGGCGGACGGTGGCTTCGTCGAAGCCCATGGCGACGATCTCAGGGCCGCTCCTGTCGCCTTCGACGTAGGCCTCAAGGATGGGGTCGAGCACGTCGTAGGGGGGCAGGGAGTCGGCGTCGAGCTGGTCGGGGCGGAGCTCGGCGCTGGGGGGCTTGTCGAGCACTGATTGGGGGATGAGGGGGCGTCCGGCGGCCTCGTTACGCCAGCGGGCGATGGCGTAGGTGAGGGTTTTGGGCACGTCCTTGAGGACGGCGAAGCCGCCGGCCATGTCGCCGTAGAGGGTGGCGTAGCCGGTGGCCATCTCGCTCTTGTTGCCGGTGGTGAGGACAAGCGCGCCGAACTTGTTGGCGAGGCTCATGAGGATGTTGCCGCGCTGGCGTGACTGGAGGTTCTCCTCGGCGAGACCGGGCTCGGAGCCGTCGAAGGAGCCCGCGAGCATCTCGAGCATGGCGGCATGGGCGGGCTCGATGGGGATGGAGAGGTACTCGATGCCGAGGTTCGCGGCGATCTCGCGGGCGTCGTCGCGGCTGTGGCCGCTCGAGAAACGGCTGGGCATGGAGACGCCGGTCACGTTCTCCGGGCCGAGGGCGTCGACGGCAACGGCGGCGACGACGCTTGAGTCGATGCCGCCGGAGAGGCCGATGTAGGCGCGGGTGAAGCCTGTCTTGGCGAGGTAGTCGCGGGTGCCGAGGACGAGCGCTTCCCAGACCTCGGCCTCGTCGGGAAGGGGGGGCGTGTGGGGACTGGCGGGCTCGGCGGGGCGTGTGAGGTCTGGCGAGAAGTCCAGGTCAACCTCGCGGATGTTGTTGAGGTCGCTGCCTCTCTTGAGCTGTTCGGGCTCGCCCAACTCGACATCGACGACGATGAGCTCGTCGCGGAACTGGGGGGCGGTAGCGACGACCTCGCCGCGGGCGTCGAGGACGATGGAATCCCCGTCGAACACCAGCTCGTCCTGCCCGCCGACGGCGTTGACGTAGGCGATGGCAATGCCGTTGTCGGCGGCGCGGGTTGCGAGCATGCGCGCTCGCTCGGCGCCGCGCCCGCGGTGGTAGGGGGAGGCGTTGATGTTGACGCAGAGCTCGGCACCCCCGAGGGCCATGCCGGAGACGGGGCCGTCCGCCTCCCAGATGTCCTCGCAGATGCTGACGCCGAAGGTGAGGTCATCGGCACGGTACACGGGCGTCGTGCTCCCCGGCGCGAAGTAGCGCTCCTCGTCGAAGACGCCGTAGTTCGGCAGGAGGCGCTTGTGGTACGTGTCGGCCCAGCGGCCGTCGACGAAGACAGCAGCGGCGTTGAAGGGGGCGTCATCAGCAGGGTCAACGAAGCCGACGACGGCGACGATGCCGTCGGTCTCGGGGGCGAGGGCGGCGGTGGCCCGGCGGGAGGCCTCGCAGAAGGAGGGGCGCAGGAGCAGGTCCTCGGGCGGGTAGCCGGTCACGGCCAGCTCGGGGAAGGCGACGATGGCAGCGCCGGCCTCGCGGGCGGCGGCGATGGCGTCGCGGATGCGCGCGCAGTTGCCGTCGATATCGCCGACGGTGGTGTTGAGCTGGGCGAGGGCGACTCGGCAGGACCTCACCGCTTCAGCATAGCCGTTCGGGGGACAAGGTCCGTCGTGCCAGGCGTCTACAATGCGGGCCATGCAGGACGTGCTCGCGCTGATCCTGGCGGGCGGGCAGGGCGACCGGCTCTCGGTGCTCTCGGAGCAGCGGGCGAAACCGGCGGTGGTGTTCGGCGGGCAGTACCGGATCGTGGACTTCGCCCTGAGCAACTGCGCAGCAAGCGATATCGACCAACTCGCGGTGCTGACACAGTACCGGCCGAGGTCGCTGGTGAACCACATCGGATCGGGCCGGGCGTGGGGTTATGACACGCCGGACCGGCACATCGAGATCCTGCAGCCGTATCTGGGCCGGGCGGACATGGACTGGTACCAGGGCACCGCGGATGCGGTCTACCAGAACCTCTACCTGATCGCGCAGTCGCGGGCGGAGGAGGTGCTAATCCTGTCGGCGGACCACGTCTACCTGATGTCGTACCGGAACATGGTGGCGTACCACCGGCGGCAGCAGGCGGACGTGACTATCGGGGTGTACTCCGTGCCGATCGAGGAAGCGCACCGCTTCGGCGTACTGGAGCTGGACGCGAGCGGACGGATGGTCGACTTCCAGGAGAAGCCGGCGGAGCCGAAGTCGACGTGGGTCTCGATGGGGATCTACTGCTTCAACCGGGATGTGCTGATCGAGGCGTTACAGGAGGACGCGAGCCTGGCGGCCAGCTCGCACGACTTCGGCAGGGACATCGTGCCGCGCATCTTCGGGAGCAAGCGGGTCTTCGGCTACCAGTACCTCGACTACTGGCGGGACGTGGGGACGATTGAGGCGTACTGGCAGGCGAATATGGACCTGATCGAGCGATACCCGCCGCTGAACCTGGCGAACTCGGATGCGCCCCTGCGGACGTCGAGGGTGTCGCAGACCCCCACGCGGTTCGGGGCGAAAGCGTCCCCGAGCCACGCCCTCATCTCTCCGGGGGCGCAGATCGACGGGGCCGTGGAACGCTCGGTGATCTCGCCGGGGGTCGTGGTGGAGGAAGGGGCGCTGGTACGGGACTCGATCATCTGCCACGACGCCATCGTGCGTTCGGGGGCGGTCGTGGACCGGGCCATTCTCGACAAGGACGTGGAAGTGGGTCGAGGGGCGACCGTGGGGGCGGGGGACGAGTCGGTGGTGAACCGGGAGCGGCCGGACATCGTGAATTGCGGCATCTCGATCGTGGGGAAGCGGGCGGTTGTGCCGGGGGGGATGACGATCGGGCGGAACGTCATCATCGGTCCGGGAGTGGAGGAGGAGCTGGCGGGGCTGGACGCGATCGAGTCGGGGGAGACGGTCCTGCCGGAGCAGATGCCGCTCCACCTCTTCGTCTGACGTGCGGCTCTTCAGCGTGGAGGAGGCGCGGGCGCTCCTGCCGCAGGTGCGTCCGGTGCTGGAACGGCTGCGCGAAGCGTTCGTGGAGCTGCGGGGGTCGCGGGCGACGGAGGCGGCGCAGCGGCGGGCGTCGCTGGCGGACGGGCACCCAATCGCGCTGCCCTCACCGGGGGGCGAGGCGGCGCGGGAGCGCCACGAGGAAACGCTGCGGGAGTGCATGGAACTGCTCGACGGCTGGGGCATCCAGCTGAAGGATCCGGAGCGGGGTCTGATCGACTTCCCCCACGAGCGGGACGGGGTTGTGGTGCTGCTCTGCTACGAGCTGAGCGAGACGGAGCTGGCCTACTGGCACCCGGTCGAGACGGGGTACGCTGGGCGGCAGCCGCTCTAGGAGAGGCGCTTACATGCCGGCGGCCGGGGATTCCGTACAATCGAGGCAGCGATAGTCGTAGGGGTGAGCCATGACGAGTGCGTTCGGGGTCCGGGACATTTTCGTCGAAGCGAATGGGCTGCGGCAGCACCTCATCGCGCGAGGTTCGGCGTCGGCGCCCAGCGTGGTGCTGTTGCACAACCTGGTGGGACAGGCGCGGATGTTCGACCGCGCCGCTACGGAGCTGGCGGAACGCTTCCAGGTGTTCGCGCTGGACTTCCGGGGCCGGGGCGAATCGGCCTGGGGACCTCACAACGAGTACACGCAGAGTGTCTACGTCTCCGACGTCGAAGCCGTGCGGGAGGCGCTGGGGATACAGCGCTTCGCGCTTGTGGGGACGGCGATGGGCGGCGGGGTCGCGATGGCCTACGCGGCGCAACATCCGGAGCGGGTGACGTCGCTCGTGATGAACGACATCGGGCCGGACGTGGATGGCGGTGGCGTGGGCCGCATCAGCGAGCGGACGGACTCGACACCGACGGCCTTCCCCGATCTGAAGGCCGTGGTGAACTACTACAAGGAGAACTTCCCCGCAGCCGCGAGGCTCTCGAACCAGCGGGTTGAGGACTACGCGCGCTGGAACGTGCGGCTGAGCGACAACGGCCTGTACGTCTGGAAGATGGACCCGGCGGCGCGTCACGTGGGGATGGGCGTGCCCGAGCAGGACGAGCTCTGGCGGCAGTACCGCTCGATCAAGTGCCCGATCCTCGTGCTCCGGGGCGAGCACAGCGACATCCTGAGCAAGGAGACGGCCGCGAAGATGGGTCGCGAGCACCCGGACGCGCGCGTGGTGGAGGTGACGGGGGCGGCGCATCCCCCGCTGCTCACGGAACCGGACGCGATGTCGGCTTTGAACCAGTTCCTGCCGGCGGAGTAGGGCACTCCGCGTATTGACCGGTCGGGCCGGCGCACCTAGGCTCGAACGACAACTGAATCGAAGAAGCGGCGATCGGGAGGAGTACCCGCTCAGGCGGCCTTGCAGCGAACCGGGGACAGTGAGAGCCCGGCAGGTACGAGAGCGGCGAATGGACCCGGGAGCTCCCTCGCTGAAGCCGGGAACGGTGGGTAGGCGGGGGCGGGATGGGCCCCGTTAGCGGCCCCGGGCGCTCCGTCCGGAAACGGAGGCGCGCCCGCTGAGCGCTCCGGCCCCTGCATTGAGGAGGTCGGGGAACGAAGGTGGCACCGCGGGAACTCCCGTCCTTTAGGACCGGGGGTTTTTTTCTGGGCCGGCCCTCACCGTACCGAGCGGTACCGACAGCGCCGCGAGGGGCGGAGGGGGCGACTCCAGGAAGCGAGCAAGAACGTGCGAACAAGGGACCAGGGAGGTCGGCAATGACGATGACGGAATCAGGGACGGCGCTGGAGTCGCGCATGCGAGAGGCGATTGCGGAGCGGTCGCTGCTGCAGCACCCGTTCTACCAGGCGTGGAGCGCGGGCACGCTCGAGGTCGAGCGGCTGCAGGACTACGCGCGGCAGTACTACCACTTCGAGCGGGCGTTTCCGCGCTTCCTGAGCGCGATCCACGCGCGCACGGAGTCGCCGGCGATCCGGCAGCTGCTGCTGAACAACCTCTGGGACGAGGAGCACGGCGAGCGGAACCACCCCGCCCTGTGGCTAGAGTTCGCGGCGGCGCTGGGCGTCTCGCGCGAGGAAGTTGAGGGGTCGACGCCCCATCCCGAGACGACGGCGCTCATCGCGCACTACGCCCACGTGGCGCACGAGGCGCCGGTGGCGGAGGCGCTGGCGACGCTGTTCGCCTACGAGTCGCAGGTGCCGGCGATCGCGTGGGAGAAGATCAAGGGGCTGACGGAGCATTACGACCTGCTCCCGGACCAGTTCGAATTCTTCTCGGTGCACCTTGTCTCGGACGTAGCCCACTCTGGCGCCGAGATCTCCGCAATCGAGGAGCTGTGCGAGGACGGCGACGCCGTGGTGACGGCAGCGGAGCGCGCGAGCGAGCGGCTGCTGGGGTTCCTGGACGGCTGCTACGGAGCAGCGGCCTAACGCGGGCCGCCAAGGGAGGATCCTGATGAGCGAGCGAAAGCGCATCCTGACCGGCATCCGGCCGACCGGGTCGCTGCACCTGGGCCACTACGCCGGGGCGCTCGAGAACTGGATCCGCCTGCAGCGGGAGTACGACTGCCACTTCCTGATCGCGGACTACCAGGTCTCGGACTACGCGGACGACTTCGAGCGCGTGCGCGAGTCGGTCTGGGAGGTGGCGCTGGACTGGCTCGCCGTGGGGCTGGACCCGGCGGAGAGTTGCTTCGTCATCGAGAGCCTCGTGCCGGAACACGCGGAGCTGACGACCTGGCTGAGCTGGTACCTGCCGCTGGGAATGCTCCAGCGGAACCCGACCCTGAAGGCGGAGATGGACGACTTCGGAAAGAAGTCGGTGCCGGTGGCGTTCTTCACGTACCCGGTGATGCAGGTGGCGAACATCCTGATGCCGCGGGCTCACCTGGTGCCAGTCGGCGAGGACCAACTCCCGCACATCGAGATGACGCGGGAGCTGGCGCGCCGCTTCAACCGGCAGTTCCGCGAAGTGTTCCCCGAGCCCGAGGGGCTGGTGGGACGCGTCCCGCGGCTGGTGGGGCTCGACGGGCAGTCGAAGATGAGCAAGTCGCTGGGCAACACGATCGAGCTCAAGGACGACACGGACACGGTGGCGAAGAAGGTGCGGAGCATGTTCACCGACCCGACACGGCTTCGCGCCACCGACCCCGGCCACGTCGAGGGGAACCCCGTCTTCATGTACCACGACGCCTTCAACCCGGACACCGACGAGGTGAACGACCTGAAGGAGCGGTACGTGGTTGGGAAGGTGGGCGACGTCGAGGTGAAGCAGAAGCTGACGGTCGCGGTGAACAACCTGCTCGACCCGTTCCGCGAGCGGCGCGCCTACTACGAAGCGCACATGGACGAGGTTCGGGACGCGCTGGAGTCGGGAACGGCGCGGGCGCGGGCGACAGCGCAGGAGACGATGGCGCTGGTGCGCGACGCGATGGCGATCAACTACCTGAACGGACCGCCCCGGGGGAGCTGATCGTGCTGCACCCGACGCTCGACGAGGTGAAGGCGCTCGCAGCGGCGGGCGGGGGGAACCTGGCGCCCGTCTACCGCGAGGTGGCGGCGGACCTGGAGACGCCCGTCTCGGCCTACCTGAAGGTGCGCGAGGGGCGGTACTCGTTCCTGCTGGAGTCGGTGGAGGGTGGGGAGCGGCTGGCGCGTTACTCGTTCATCGGCGCGAACCCGTACCAGGTGATCCGCACGGGTCCGGGGGAGGCGCACGAGGGCGACCCGCTGAAGCCGCTCGAGGAAGCGCTCGCGGGGCTGAAGGCGGTGGAGCTGCCGGGGCTGCCGCGGCTGACGGGTGGGGCGGTCGGCTACGTGAGCTACGAGGCGATCCGCCACTTCGAGCCGCGGGTGCCGGCGAACGAGGACGACCCCGTCGGCATTCCCGAGGCGATGTTCCTGCTGTGCGACTCGATGGTGGTGTTCGACCACGTCCGCCACACAATCCGGGCGGTCGCGCACTGCCGGCTCGAGGGCGACGTCGAGGCTTCCTACGAGGAGGCGGCGGCGAAGATCGACGCGATTTTGGAGCGGTTGAGCCAGCCGCTCGCCCTCCCGGTGGAGGAGGTGGCAGAGGTCGCGCGGGTGAGCGCCCAGGGCGTCTCGAACGTGGGGAGGGAGGGCTACGAGCTGATGGTCGAGCGCATTCGCAAGGACGTTGTCGGCGGGGAGATCATCCAGGCGGTGCCTTCGCAACGGATCAAGCGGCCGACCTCGGTACACCCGTTCACGATCTACCGCCAGCTGCGCACGGTGAATCCGTCGCCGTACATGTTCTACCTGGATTTGGACGACTTCCAGATCGTGGGAGCCTCGCCGGAGATGCTGGTGCGGGTGGAGGATGGGGTGGTGACCACACATCCGATCGCGGGGACACGCCCACGCGGGGCCACTCCCGAGGAGGACGACGCGCTCGCAGAGGAGCTGCTGGCGGACGAGAAGGAGCGGGCGGAACACATCATGCTGGTGGACCTGGGGCGGAACGACGTGGGGCGGGTGGCGGAGCCGGGGACGGTGCAGGTAGATCAGCTCATGGAGATCGAGCGGTACTCGCACGTGATGCACATCGTGTCGCGCGTCTCGGGGCAGCTGCGCGAGGACCGCACGCCGTACGACGCGTTCCGCTCGGTGTTCCCGGCGGGGACGGTCTCGGGGGCGCCGAAGGTACGGGCGATGGAGATCATCGCGGAACTGGAACAGGAGCGGCGCGGCATCTACGCGGGGGCGGTCGGGTACGCGAGCTTTGCGGGGAGCCTCGACACCTGCATCGCCATCCGCACGATGGTGGTGAAGGACGGGAACGCCTACCTGCAGGCAGGCGGGGGCATCGTGTACGACTCGGAACCGCCGACGGAGTACCAGGAGAGCGTGAACAAGATGCTGGCGCTGGAGCGGGCCATCGACCAGGCGGAGCTGGCGGCGGCGCAGCAGGCGCCGGAGCGGGTGGGAGGCTAGCGATGGCGCAGCGCATCCACCTGGCGGCGATCCTCGAGCGCGACGGCAAGCTGCTGCTCCTGCGGGGTCCGGGGGAGGAGGGGTGGAGCCTGCCCGGCGGCGATCTGCTGCCCGAGCACGACGACGTGGACATCGGGATGGCGGCGATCCTCGGGGAGATGGGCGTGACCGTGGCGGGGATCGAGGAGGCGTTCTACGAGACGCTGTTCATCCCGACGGCGGAAGGGCACATGGTCTACAACCTGTTCACGACGAGCGCCTGGGAGGGGGAGCCGGCGGTGTCGGACGGGACGGAGCTCGCCTGGACGGCGGCGGGGGCGCTGGGGGACCTGCCGATGGATGAGCACGTTCGGGCGGGGGTCCTGACCGCATTCGGGCTCGCCGAGCCTCGCGACGACAGCGCCGCGATCCTGCAGGCGCTCCAGCGGGAGATGGGCGTGGCGGAGGAGGAGAGGGGCAGCGGGTTCGCGTCGCGGCGGGAGGCGGGGCGCGACGTGCTGCGCACGCTCTCGGGCGGGGGCGACCCGGACACACGTCATGCGGGGTTACGGGCGAACTCACCGGAGCTGGCCGACGACGTGATCGACTTCGCACTGGGGGAGGTGTGGGGCACGGACCGGCTGGACCGGCGAACGCGCAGCCTCGAGGTGGTGGCGATGCTGGCGGCGCTCACGGGCAGACCGAACCAGCTGCGATCGCACAT
Organism: Tepidiformaceae bacterium; assembly: GCA_965203545.1. Taxonomy (GTDB): domain Bacteria; phylum Chloroflexota; class Dehalococcoidia; order Tepidiformales; family Tepidiformaceae; genus UBA2991. Next base: position 2,638,853 of record OZ241899.1, on the reverse strand, counting down.
CAACGGGGCGCTCAACCACGGAGCGACGCCGGACGAGGTGGTCGAGACGCTGCGGATGGTAGCGGTCTACGCGGGGTTCCCGGCGGCGCTCACGGCGTGGCCGGTGATGGAGGAAGTCTTCGCGGAACGCGGCGTTCCGCGGCCGGAGCGACCGTCGTGAGAGCGGTGTTCTGGGACCTCGACGACACGGTGCTGAACACGCTCCCGGCACGGATGGACGCGCTGGCGGGGACGTACGAGGACTGCCTCGGCATACGTCCGGCGGACCCCGAGGCGCTCTGGCGAGAGCACAACGGCCGGACGCTCGAACAGATGGCACGGAACCTGCTGGGCGACGACTGGCTGCGCTTCGCGGAGCGCTACCGGGAGCGCTACTACGCCATCGAATTCGAACTCGAACCCTTCCCGGGAGTCGTCGAGACGCTCGACGCGCTGCGGTCGGACGGGCTCGAGCTGGCGGTCGTGACCTCGAAGATCTCGTGGGGGGCGACGGGGGAGCTGACGCGTACGGGACTGCTGGACCGCTTCGCGACGGTGGTGGGGCACGACGACTGCGAGGCGCACAAGCCGGAGCCCGACCCCCTGTTCGTGGCGATGGAGCGGATGTGCCTCGACGAGCCGGGCGAGGTTGCATATGTCGGAGACACGCCCGCGGACGTGAAGGCAGGGCGGGCGGCGGGCTGTCACGCGATCGGCGCGGCGTGGGGATCGCTGGACGCGGAGCGCGTGCGGGCGGAAAGCCCGGACCTGCTGGCGGAGCACCCCTCCGAGGTGCTGGCGTACGTGCGCCGCCTGGCGGCGGGAGCGATCTCGTGACGGGCGCGGCGCTGGCGAAGGAGGTCACCCACGTGGCGGCGCGCTTCTACCGGGCGAACACGCTCGACCTTGCGCTGGTGCCACTGCTGGAGGAGACGGCGCGGTACGCGCGGGGGGCGGGCGACGGCTACTTCCTCGTCGTGCTGCTGGGGGAGCCGGGGACGGCGTATCCCCTCGACCTGGGGTCGCCGAGCGCCCTCGACACGGAGTACCTCGCGGAGAAGTTCCACCTGGATCGCCGGGGCTACGGGTACACGCCCGAGGAGCTGGCGGTCGCGTTGCGGGAAGTGGCAGAAGACCTGGCAGCGGAGGGGGGCCTGGACCGATGACGACGCTGCTTATCGATAACTACGACAGCTTCACCTACAACCTCTACCAGTACCTCTCGGAGCTGGGGGCTGAGATCGTGGTGCACCGGAACGACAAGGTGACGGTCGACGAGTGCGAGGCGCTGGCGCCGGACCGGGTCGTCATCTCGCCGGGGCCGGGGAGGCCGGCGGGGGCGGGGGTCTCGACGGAGATCGTGCGGCGCTTCGCAGGGCGGACGCCGGTGCTGGGGGTCTGCCTCGGGCACCAGTGCATCTGCGAGGCGTTCGACGGGGAGATCGTGGGAGCGGGGGAGATCAAGCACGGCAAGACATCGTCCATCAGCCACGACGGGCAGGGGGTGTTCGCGGGGCTGCCCGACCCGTTCACGGCGGTGCGTTACCACTCGCTGGCGGCGAATCCCGCCGAGCTGCCCGACTCGCTGGAGGTCACAGCGCGGTCAGAGAGCGGCATCATCATGGGGGTGCGACACGAGCGGTTCACGGTCGAGGGGGTTCAGTTCCACCCGGAATCGATCGCGACGGAGCACGGGAAGGCACTGCTGCAGAACTTCCTCGACCTGCAGGGAGGGACGTGGGGGCGATGACGGCGATACAGGCGGCCATCGGAGCACTGCTGGACGGCGACGGCATCGAGCCGGACGAGGCGGCGGCGGCGCTCGAGACGATCATGTCGGGCGATGCGACGGAGGCGCAGATCGGGGCCTTCCTTGCGGGCATGCGGCTGCATGGCGAGACGCCCGAGGTCGTGGCGGCCTGCTGGGCGGTGATGGAGCGGCACGCGGAGCCTTGCGCGGCGGGGAACGTGGTCGACCTGTGCGGGACGGGCGGAGACGGGGCGGACACGTTCAACGTGTCGACGGCGGCGGGATTCGTCGTCGCGGGGGCGGGAGGGCGCGTGGCCAAGCACGGGAACCGAGCGGCGTCTTCGAACTGCGGGTCGGCGGACCTGCTGGAGGCGCTGGGTGCGCGCATCGACCTGGGGGGCGAGGAGGTGGCAAGGGTGATCGAGCAGTGCGGATTCGGGTTCCTGTTCGCGCAGCGCTTCCACCCGGCGATGCGACACGTGGGCGGACCGCGGCGGGAGATGGGGACGCGCACCATCTTCAACGTGCTCGGGCCTATCTCGAACCCGGCCCAGCCACGGGCGCAGCTAACGGGCGTGGGTTCGGCGCACCTCGGTCCGCTCTTCGCGGAGGCGTTTCGCCTGCGCGGGCTCGACCGCGCGGTCATCGTGCACTCGGCGGACGGACTCGACGAGATCAGCCCGGCGGCTTCGACGCACGCCTGGATCCTGGAGGGGGGTGAGGTGCGGGAGGAGGAGCTGACGCCCGCCATGTTCGGCGTCGAGAGGAGCTCGCTTGAGGATGTGGCGGGGGGATCGCCGGAGGAGAACGCGGCGACGCTGCGGGCGGTGCTGGCGGGGCAGGGAGGGCCGGTGGCGGACTTCATCACGCTGAACGCGGGGGCGGGGTGCTGGGCGGCAGGGCTGGCGGACAGCTTCGCGGAAGGCGCGGCGCTGGCGCGCGAGTCCCTGGATTCGGGGCGAGCCCGGATCGTTGCGGAGTCGTACGTGAGGCTGACGCAGGAGGTCTCGTGAGCTCGCCGAGCATCCTGGAGACGATCGTGGCGAAGCGCCGCGAGGACGTGGCCGAAGCGAAGGCAGCGGTCCCCGCCGGCAAGCTGCAGCGTTCGGCGAGCGCCGCGCCGCCGCCGATCGACTTTGTCGCGCGGCTGGGGGAGGCTCCGCCGGCGGTCATCGCGGAGATCAAGCGCGCCTCGCCCAGCAAGGGGGACATCGCGCCGGGGATGGACGCTGCGGAGCAGGCGCTGCGCTACGCGCGGGGCGGGGCCGCGGGCATCTCGGTGCTGACGGAGCCGGCGTGGTTCAAGGGGACGCTCGAGGACCTGCGGGGGGCGCGGGAGGCAGTGGAGGAGCTGGGGGACAAGCGTCCAGGGCTGCTGCGGAAGGACTTCCTCATCGACGAGTACCAGCTGCTGGAGGCTCGTGCGCACGGGGCGGATGCGGTCCTGCTGATCGTGGCCTGCCTCGACGACGAGGCGCTGGCGCGGCTGCTGGCGTGCTCGCGGGAGCTGGGGATGGAGGCGATGGTGGAGGTGAACAGCGCGGAGGAGATGGAGCGCGCGGGGGCGGTGGGAGCAAGGCTGGTGGGGATCAACAACCGGGACCTGCGCAGCTTCGACGTCGACCTGGGGACGACGGACCGGCTGGCGGGGGGCACACCCAAGGCGGCCATGCTGGCGGCCCTGAGCGGCATTAGCACGCGCGAGGACGTTGTCCGCTTCGAAGGGGTGGGGGCGAAGGCTGTGCTCGTGGGCGAGGCGCTCATGCGGGCGGGAGATCCGGCGGCGATGATCGCGGAGCTGCGGGGACGATGACGCGGGTCAAGATCTGCGGCGTGCGCGACGCGGAGACGGCGCGCGAGGCGGTGAAGGCGGGGGCCGACTTCATCGGGCTGATGTTCGCGGAGTCGCGGCGGCAGGTCACGCCGCAGCAGTGCTACGACATCATCGAGGCAGTACGGGAAACGCGGCGGAGCCCTGACGTGGCGCAGATCGAGGGGCCGGGGCGGGGTGAGGTGCGAGGCGCGAGCTGGTTCGGGGCGTGGAACGAGGCGATCGACGACGCACTCGCACGCTGGCGACCACTGCTCGTGGGAGTGTTTGCCGACCAGGAGGTCGAGGACGCGAACGAAATCGCGGAAGCGGCGGGACTGGAGCTGATCCAGCTCTCGGGCGGGGAGGACGAGTCGTTTGTGCGGCAGGTCCGCCCGCCCGTGCTCAAGGCGATCCACGTGCACCCGGAGACGACGGCGGAAGACGTGGTCGACACGGCGACGCCGGGGGTAGCCGCGGGCATCATGCTGGACACGGGCTCGGCGGCGGCGCGCGGCGGCACGGGCGAGACGTTCGACTGGGATGTCGCGGCCGAGGTAGGGCGTAGGCTGCCGCTGATGCTGGCGGGCGGGCTCTCGCCCGAGAATGTGGCGGACGCGGTGGGAGCGGTCGACCCCTGGGCGGTCGACGTCTCCAGCGGGGTCGAGACCGACGGGGTCAAAGACATCGAGAAGGTGCGCGCGTTCATCCGCGCGGCGAAGGGGTCAGGACGATGAGCACGGAAACGAGGAGCGACCTCACCCCACGGTTCGGGGAGTTCGGCGGGCGCTACATCCCCGAGGTGCTGGTGGCGGCGCACGAGGAGCTTGAAGAAGCGTACGACGCAGCCCGGAACGATCCCGCGTTCACCGAGGAGCTGGCGGATCTCCAGCGCCACTACGCGGGACGGCCGACGCCGCTCTACCTGGCGGAGCGCCTGACGGAGGAGGTCGGCGGGGCGCGCATCTGGCTGAAGCGGGAGGACCTGGCGCACACGGGGGCGCACAAGATCAACAACGCGCTGGGGCAGGCGCTGCTGGCGAAGCGGATCGGGAAGCCGCGCATCATCGCGGAGACGGGGGCGGGGCAGCACGGCGTGGCGACGGCGACGGTCTGCGCGAAGCTGAACCTCGAGTGCGTGGTCTACATGGGCACGGAGGACATCCGGCGGCAGTCGCTGAACGTGTTCCGCATGAAGATGCTCGGAGCTGAAGTGGTGCCCGTGGACTCCGGGAGCCGGACGCTGAAGGACGCGATCAACGAGGCGATGCGGGACTGGGTGACGAACGTGCGGACGACGCACTACCTGATCGGCTCGGCGATCGGGCCGCACCCCTTCCCAACGATGGTGCGGGACTTCCAGGCGGTCATCGGCCGGGAGGCGCGGGAGCAGATGCTGGAGCAGGCGGGGCGCCTGCCCGACATCGCGGTCGCCTGCGTGGGCGGCGGGAGCAACGCCATTGGACTGTTCCACCCGTTCATCGACGACCCGGTGCGGCTGGTGGGGGTGGAGGCAGCCGGCGAAGGCCTGTCGGCTCCGGGGCGGAACGCGGCGACGCTGGTCGCGGGGAGCCCGGGAGTGCTGCACGGGACGCGAACGTACCTGCTGCAGGACGAGGCGGGGCAGATCCTCGACACGCACAGCATCTCGGCGGGGCTCGACTATCCCGGCGTCGGGCCGGAGCACTCGTGGCTGAAGACGAGCGAGCGAGCGGAGTACATCGCCACGGACGACGCGGAGGCGCTCGAAGGATTCCAGCGGCTGACGCGGAGCGAGGGCATCATCCCGGCGCTCGAGCCGGCACACGCCATCCTCCCGGCGGTTCGGCTGGCGGAGGAACTGGGCGAGGGCGGTGACGTGCTGATCGGGCTGAGCGGCCGCGGCGACAAGGACATGCACACGGTCGCCGAGGCGCTGGGCGTCACGCTCTGAGCGCGCAGGTCGCGATGCCGGAGCCCGCCGGGGGGCGGCGAGGGGGTCTGCCCTGGGGGCCGCCCCAGGTCGTGTTCGGGGTACTCGGAGGGCTCGCCGCGCTGGCGGTGACGCTGCTCCTCTCGGCGCTGGTCATCGAGACGGTGGGGGAGTCGCGCGACGCCGGCGACGTGTTCGTGAAGGCACGGGAGATCGCCGCCTACGCCGACGAACGGCTGGAGGCGGCGGCGAAGGGCCTCGAGCTACCCGAACCTCCGCAGGTTCGCGGGAGCCAGACGGCGCTCTCGTTGACGCTGATCATCACGCTCGGGCTCCAGATCGCGTTCGTGGGGGTGGTGCTGGGGGTCACGCGGCACGACATGGGGGAGCTGGCCGAGCGACTGAAGCTGACCGGCTTCAGCACCATGGGGCTGTGGCGGCCGGTATTCGCAGTGGTGGGCTGCTACGTGATGGTGGCGATCTACGCGGCGATCGTGAACGCGCTCGACATTGAGGTTCTGCAGCCCGAGAGCACGGTGCCGTTCGAAGTGATGCGCCACCCGGCGACGATCGTCCTGACAGGAATCGCCGTGATCGTGACGGCGCCGCTTTCGGAGGAGATCTTCTACCGGGGGCTCATCTTCGGGGGGCTGCAGCGGTGGGGATTCTGGCCGGCGGCGCTGATCTCGGGGGCGGTCTTCAGCGGGGTGCACCTGGACACGGGAAGCCTGATTCCATTCTTTATCATCGGCGTGGTGCTCGCGTGGCTGTTCTGGCGACGCGGGAACCTCTGGGAGAGCGTGGCCTTCCACGTGCTGTTCAACGCGGCCAGCTTCTCCCTGCTGCTGGCAACGGAGGCGTAGCGGATGTCGGAACGGTTGCGGGCGCGGTTCGCGGAGGCGAACGGCCAGGGGCGAGCGGCGTTCGTTGGGTACGTGATGGCGGGGTTCCCCGACCCCGCCCAGACGGTGCCGCTGCTGCTGGGGCTGGAGGCGGGAGGCACCGACGTGATCGAGCTGGGCGTGCCGTTCACGGACCCGCTGGCCGACGGGGCGACGATCCAGCGCGCGAACGAGGTGGCGGTGGCGGCGGGGGTCACGTTCGCGGACTGCCTGGAGATGGTGCGGGAGGCGCGGGCGCAGGGGCTGTCGGTGCCGCTGGTCCTGATGGGGTACGACAACCCCCTGCTCGCCTACGGCGAGGAGCGGGCGGCGGCGGACGCGGCGGCGTCCGGCGCGGACGGCTTCATCGTGGTGGACCTCCCGCCGGACGAGGCGGGGACGTTCCGGAAGGCGTGCGCGGCGAACGGCGTGAGCTTCGTGCCGCTGGTCGCGCCGACGACGGCGGAGGAGCGGATGGGGGAGGTCGCGGCGGTGGCGGACTCGTTCATTTACTGCGTGAGCGTGACGGGGACGACGGGAGGGGCGGAAGTCCCGGAGGAAGTCGGCGACCTGGTGGCGGCGATCCGGCGGCACACGGAGGTGCCTATCGCGGTCGGATTCGGCGTCTCGACGGAGGAGCAGGTGGCTCGGGTGGGGCAGGTGGCTGAGGGCGTGATCGTGGGCTCTGCTATCATCGCGGCCATCGAAGGGGGGAGCGCCGAGGGCTGCGTCGACCGCGTCCGTTCGTACGTCGAACGGGTCACGGGGCGCAGCGGAGCGGGCGCATAGCTGGTCCCCGGGAGTGACATCGATGGCGGTTCGCGGCATCCGCGGAGCAATCACGGTTGGCGAGAACGACCGCGAGGCGATCCTCGACGGGACGCGCGAACTCCTGCAGGCGATGGTCGAGGCGAACGGCGTGGAAGCGGACGACATCGCCTCGTGCCACTTCACGACCTCGCCCGACCTGAACGCGGAGTTCCCCGCGGAGGCGACCCGACGGCTGGAGGGGTGGAAGTACGTGCCGCTGCTGTGCGGGCACGAGATGAACGTGCCGGGATCGATGCAGAAGTGCGTTCGCATCCTGCTGCACGTGAACACGGACGCGGCTCCGCAGGACATCCAGCACATCTACCTTCGTGACGCGGTACGACTACGAACGGACCTGGCGCCGGCGAACGGAGCAGGCTCGCCGGCGGGAGAGTGAGGCGCCTTCGCGCTTTGCCATAGGCGCGAGCCGCGAGATCATGCAATCCGCTCGTCGAGACGCTGCAGTCGAGCACACGGCCTCGAAGTCGGGGCCGGGGCAGCGGGACGAGTCGCTACGAGGCGCACTGGCGGGGAGCGGCCTTCGGGAGGCCATGCACGAGATCCGCCTGCCGACATTCGAGGGGCCCCTGGACCTTCTGCTGACGCTGATCCAGCGTCGCGACCTCGACATCACGACGGTGTCGCTGGTCGCGGTTGCCGACCAGTACCTGGAAGCCGTCCACGCCGACGACTCGCTGGACGCGGGGGCGCTGGCGGAGTTCGTGTCGATCGGGGCGAAGCTGCTGCAGCTGAAGTCGCGTGCGCTGCTGCCGGGGCGGGACGAAGACGAAGCGGAGGCCGAGGAAGAGGATCCGGGCGAGGAGCTGGTGGCGCTGCTGCTCGAGTACCAGCGCTACCGAGAGGCAGCGGATGCACTGGGGGAGCGGATGGAGGCGGGGTGGCGCACCTACCCGAGGGGCGCGCCGCCGCCGGACCCGCCGGAGGGGAACGCCCTCGCCGGAGTGACGCTGGACGCGCTCTACGCGGTGATGATGGAAGTGCTGGAGCGGATGCCGGAGGAGCCCGACGGCACGGTCGAGCGCAGCGACGTGAGCCTGGCGGACCAGATCGCGATGCTGGAGGGGCGGCTGCGGGGAAGGGGGCGGTCGTTCTCGTTCCGGCAGGTGATCGAGTCCTGCACATCGCGGGTCGAGTTGGTGGTGACCTTCATCGCGCTGCTGGAGTTGCTGAAACGGGGAACGTGCGAGGTGGAGCAGTCCCAGGCGTGGGGGGATATCCGGGTTCGGGCGCTGGTTCAGAAGGCGGCGAGCTGACGCTGGAGGCGACGCTGCCAGAGGGTCGCGACGATCGTCCCGAAGAGCAGCCCGCCGACGGCCCCGGCCATGTCGAAGAGGATGTCGCTGGGGTCGGCGGAGCGGTAGGGGAGGAAGGACTGGTACCACTCCTGGCCGGCGCCCACGAACAGGGCGATCCCGAGGATGGGCACGAAGAGGACGGTCGCGGGAAGGCGCGGAAGCACGGCTCGGGCCAAACTGAGCAGGATGAGCACGAAAACGGCGTACTGGATGGCATGGACGGCGTTCGCGAGCGCCCCGCTGGAGGGGTCCTCCGGGCTGGGCGTGCTCGCCAGCCCGACCATGACGCCGAGCCAGAGGAGCGCCAGCAAGAGGCGGAGGCGCATGTGGCTAGTGTAGCTGGCGGCATCGTGCGAGAGTGGGGAGCAGGGGCGCCGGGGCGCCCCTCGCGAGAGCAATGACCGTGACGCTGCCATCGCTGACGCTGGCCCAACTGGAGATGGCCGCCCCCGCGGGCGGGAGCGCGCTCGTGATGGGCGTGTTCGACGGCGTGCACCGGGGGCACCAGGCGCTGCTGGCGCGGCTGCGGGAGGAGGGGGCCGCGCGCGGGCTCGCGCCGGGCGTGGTGACGCTGCACCCGCATCCGGCGACGGTGCTCCGGCCCGACATCATGCCGAGCTACCTGACCTCGCTGGAGGACCGGCTGCGGCTCATGCGCGAGGCGGGCGCCTCGTGGGTGCTGCCGCTGACGTTCACGTCGGAGCTTTCGGAGGTGACGGCGGAGGAGCTGGCGGAGGCGTTTCACCGGTTACTGGACATGCAGGTGATGGTGCTCGGTCCCGACGCGGCCTTCGGGCGGGGGGCGCCGGCCGACACCCCGGAGCGAATGCAGCGGACCGGGGAGGAGCTGGGGTTCGAGGTCGTGCAGATCGAACCCCTGATGGCGGGCGGTGAGCGGTGCAGCTCGACGATGGTGCGAAAGGCGCTGGGTGAAGGCGACATGCGGGCCGTGACGGACCTGCTGGGACGCCCCTACAGGCTGGCAGGTCCGGTTGTCCGCGGGTTCGAGCGGGGACGCACGATCGGGTTCCCGACGGCGAACATTTCGGTGGCGGCGGACCGAGCGCTGCCGGCGCTGGGCGTGTACGCGACAGTCGCGACGGTGGCGGGGCGGGAGCTGCGGGGGGCGACGAATATCGGGCGGCGGCCGACCTTCGACGAGGGGCACATCTCGATCGAAACGCACCTGCTCGACTTCGAGGGCGACCTGTACGGCGAGCGCATGGAGATCGCGATCGTGGACCGGGTGCGCCCCGAGCAGGCGTTCTCGGGGCCGGAGGAGCTGCGAGCGCAGATAGCAGCGGACGTCGAGCATGTGCGGGAGGTGCTGGCGTGAGCCGCACGATGGCGCCTGTCGACGAGCAGCTGTTCGTGCTCATGAGTGGCGTGGAGTACGGGGACGGTGGTCTGCGGCGGGCGTTCGAGGCGGAGCTGCGGGAGCTGCTGGAGGAGGACCGCCCACTTCGCGTCTACCTCGGCATCGACCCCACGGCGACCTCGTTGACGCTGGGACACGCGGTGCCACTGCGGAAACTGCGGCAATTCCAGGACTTCGGCCACGAGACCGTGTTCCTGATCGGCGACATCACGGCGCTGATTGGGGACCCTTCGGACAAGAACAAGCTGCGGCCGCAGATCGACAGCGAGACGATTCGGGCGAATGAGGCGGCCTACTTCGCCCAGGCGTCGAAGATCCTCGACCAGTCGAAGACGGTGGTGCGGCACAACTCGGAGTGGCTGGGTGGGCTCGACCTGAACGACCTCATCTCCCTGATGTCGAAGTTCACGGTGGCGGAGATGCTCACGCGGGATAACTTCCGCCAGCGGTACCAGTCGGAGGACGCGGTCTACCTGCACGAATTCCTGTACGCGCTGCTCCAGGGCTACGACGCACTGGCGCTGGAGTGCGACGTGCAGGTGGGCGGAACGGAGCAACTGTTCAACCTGATGGCCGGGCGCAAGCTGCAAGAGCAGGCGGGGCAGAAGAAGCACGTGCCCGTGACGATGCCGATCCTCGTGGGGATCGACGGCGCGATACGGATGTCGAAGTCGACGGGGAACTTCATCGGGCTGGACGAGGCCCCGGAAGAGCAGTACGGCAAGGCGATGTCGATCCCGGACGGTGTGCTGGGGAACTACTTTCAGCTGGCGACGAACCTCGACCGGAACGAGGTGGTGGCGACGATCGAGGGGCTCGAGAACAACGAGCGCGATCCGATGACGGAGAAGAAGCGGCTGGCGCGCACGATCGTGACGGAGCTGCACGGCGCGGACGCGGCGGCCCAGGCGGAGGCGCACTTCGAACGCACCGTGCAGCGGCGCGAAGAGCCCGAGGAGATGCCCGAGGCGGCGGCGCGCGAGGGACAGCCGCTCATCGACGTCATCGTGGAAGCAGGGGCGGCGCCGTCGCGGCGGGAAGCGCGGCGACTGTTCGACCAGGGGGCGGTGACGGTGGACGGCGAGCCGGTCGAAGACGGTCGGGAGCCGGCGCGGGTAGGGTCACGGGTGCGCGTGGGGAAGCGTCGCTGGCTACGCATCACCAGGGCGGAAGACTAGAGGGGTTTCAGCGAGATCCCGCATCGTCGCCGAGATCCGGGAATGACAAGCGTGTGTCAAAAGCGTGTCAAAAGCGTGTCGCCGTGAGCGCCCGCACGCGAGTTCCCGGTCCCCGACGAAATCTTCACCGGAAGGTGGCGATCTGGTCTGGCGAAGAATGGCGCGTCAGCCTAGGATGAGCCCTCCGCACCGAAACGAGTGCCGACCGTGTCCTGGAGGGGGGCTGGAGTGGATTCCCGCATATCCGAGTTCCTGACGTTCCTGGCTGTCGAGAAGAACGCCTCCGAAAACACGATCTCCGCCTACCGCAGCGACCTCGCCCAATTCGAGAAGAGCGTGGCTCACCAGACCTCTGGCAACGGCGCCTCGTGGGAGGCGATTACGGACCAGATGCTGCTGGCGTTCGTCGAGGAGTTGCGGGAACGGCGCTACAAGGCGGCGACGGTGGCGCGGAAAGTGGCCGCCGTGAAGTCGTTTTTCAGCTTCATGGCCGCGGAAGGCATTCTGACCTGCGACCCGACGGAGGAGCTCCGTTCCCCGCAGGTCGGAAAGGCGCTGCCGCGCACGCTGACACCCGAGGAAGTGGACGAATTGCTCGAGCAGCCGGCGCGCAAGAACACGCCCGTCGCCCAGCGCGACAAGGCCATGCTGGAGCTGGCCTACGCGACCGGCATGCGCGTGACGGAGCTGGTGTCGCTGGATGTCGGACATGTGGCGCTCGAGAGCGACCCAGTCACCGTTCGCGGCATCGGGAAGGGCGACCAGGAGCGGGCGCTGCCGCTGTACCAGCGCTCGGTCGACGAGCTACGGCAGTACATTTTCCACGTGCGGCCGAAGATGGTGCGCAACCGGAACGAGACCGCGCTGTTCGTGAACCGCCGCGGGGGACGGCTGACACGCCAGGGGTTCTGGCTGATCCTGAAGAACTACGCGCGGGAGGCGGGGCTGGACGGGATTACGCCGCACACGCTGCGGCACACGTACGCCACGCACATGCTCTCGGGCGGAATGCCGCTGCGGAACGTGCAGGAGGCGCTGGGTCACGCCAGCATCTCGACGACGCAGATCTACACGCAGCTCACGGACCAGCAGAAGCGCGAACAGTACGACCAGGCGCACCCGCGGGCCTGAGCCCGAGGGCCGGTAGACTGCCCGCGTGACACCCCCCAGGGACCTGCTCGATGCGATCGCGCGCGATGACGCGGAGTCGCGGCTGCGCGCGCTGGACGCAGACGGCACGCTGACATCGGGGTTGCTGCCGGAGCTGGAGGAAGGGCGGGGATTCGAGCAGCCGGCGCTGCACTATTACACGGTGCTGGAGCACAACCTCGCGGCCGTCGGGGCGCTCGACCGGGCGCTGGGGGAAGGGGTGGAGGGGCTGCGCTTGCCGGACCCCTCGGCCACGATTTCGGTGGCGGAGTGGCTGGGGCAGGAGATCGACGGACGCCCGTTGATGCACCTGCTCCGCCTGTCGTGCCTCGTGCACGACATCGCGAAGCCGCGAACGGCGGAAGTGCGCGAGGGGAAGCTGCGGTTCCCGCGGCACGGGCCAGTGGGGGCGGAGCTGCTGGAGGGGCGGCTGGGGGCGCTGGGGTTCGAGCAGGCGAGCATCGACTTCGTGACGACGATGGTCCGGTACCACCTGCGGCCGGGGGAGTTCGCCCGCTCGTGGCCACCGACAGATCGGGCGCTGCGCCGGTTCGCGCGGGACCTGGACGGGCAGACGCTACCGCTCCTGCTGCTCCAGCTCGCGGACGGCATGGCGACGCGGGGACCGACGTACCGGCGCGAGAACTTCGAGCGGCACATCGCCTTCCTGGGGCACATCGTGACGCGCACGGAGGAAGCGCTGCGGGAGGAGGAGCCGGCGCTGGTGGACGGCGAGGAGCTGATGCGGGAGTTGGGGCTTTCAAGTGGACGGCTTCTGGGGGCTGTCCTAACATCGGTCCGCGAGGCTCAGCTGGCTGGTGAGGTGGACGATCGCGCCACCGCGCTCGCGCTGGCGCGCCAATCTCTCGAACGGCTGACGGCCGAGGGCTAGGCCCGGGGTGCTGCCATGGCTGTGATGTTCAGCGTCATCTTCTACACGGTGCTAGCCGTGGCGGCGTTCTACTTCATCCTGCTGCAACCCGTGCTGAAGCAGCAGCGGCAACGCAAGAAGGCCGTGCGCGAGCTGCAAATCGGCGATGAAGTGGTGACGACCGGCGGGATCATCGCCGAGGTGAAGGACGTCCAGGCCCCGGACGACGGCCCAACGGAGCTGATCCTGGAGATCGCACCCGGTATCCATGTACGCGCACTGACCGACGCCATCGAGCGGCGGCTCACGACCCTGGAGCCCGCGTCCGAAGAGGCGCTCGAGACGGTGGCGGCGGGCGCCGGCGAGTCCGGCGACCCGAATGCGTAGTCCCACAACCACCTTCGTCTTCCTGGCGATCCTCGCGGCCAGCGTCTTTTGCCTGTTCGCGGTCTGGCCGAGCGCCCCGAGCCGCTACCTGCCCGGAGACTTCTGGCCGGAGGGCCGGGGCATCAGCATCGGCGACTACGAGCGCAAGACGATGCGGCTGGGCCTCGACCTGCAGGGCGGCGCGCACCTGGTGCTGCAGGCGGAGCCACCCGCAGACTTCGACGGTGATCTGACCGAGTCGCTGGAGGTCGCCAAGGAGGTGATCGAGCGGCGCGTGGACGCCTTCGGCGTCGTTGAGCCGGAGATCCAGATCGCGAGCGGGAACCGGCTCGATGTGCAGGTGCCGGGGATGAGCCTTCCCGACGCGGAGCGGCTCATCGGCCGCACGGCGACGCTGTCGTACCGCATCTTCAACGACGAGAGCCAGCTCGTGGCCGCCAGCGGGATCATCGACGGGGTCGAGATCGCGATGACGGGCCAGCACCTGAAGAGCAACACGTACCCGGAACGCCGGGGCACGACCTTCGCCGTGAACTTCGAGACCACGGGCGTCGGCAACGAGCTGATGCGCCAGATCACGACGAGAGCGCTCCAGCACCCCATCGGGGACCCGCGGAGACGGTTGCTGGTCTACCTCGACAACGAGCTGATATCGGATGCCGTGGTGCAGGGCGTGATCGAGGACCAGGGGACGATCACCGGGTTGGACAGCTTCACGGAGGCGAACGACCTCTCGCGGCAGCTCAACGCCGGCGCCCTGCCGGTGCCCCTTCGCACGATCCAGGCGAACGAGGTGAGCGCCTCGCTTGGCGACGACTCGGTCAAGGCCTCGGTGAACGCGGCGGAGATCGGGCTGCTGGCGGTGCTGGCGTTCATGATCCTGTACTACCGCCTGCCGGGCGTGCTGGCAGCGTTCGCCCTGATCGTCTACGCGCTGATCACGCTGACGGTGTTCAAGCTGTGGCCGGTAACGCTCACGCTCTCGGGGATCGCGGCGTTCATCCTCTCGGTGGGCATGGCCGTCGACGCGAACATCCTCATCTTCGAACGGATGAAGGAGGAGTTACGCCGGGGCCGGCCGCTGGCAACGGCGATCGAGACAGGCTTCCGGCGGGCGTGGCCATCCATCCGCGACTCGAACATCGCCACGTTCATCACGTGCGCGATCCTGTTCTGGTTCGGCGACCAGTTCGGGGCGTCGTTCGTGCGCGGGTTCGCGATCACGCTGGCGATCGGCGTGGCCGTGAGCATGTTCTCGGCGATCGTGGTGACGCGGACGTTCCTGCGACTGTTCGTGGGAACGCGTATCTCGCGCTCGCGCTGGCTGTTCAACGCGGAGCCGCTATCCGCGCGAGCCGCCGACGATGACGAGGATGAGGACCAACCAGCGCCGGCCACCCCGCGCTCGACGTTCATCGCGTTCGCGCAGCGCCGCTGGGTCACGCTGGGGCTTTCGCTGGTCGTGTTCGTGGCGGCGGCGGTGACGCTGCTGGTGCCACCCTCGCTGAACGCGGGCATCGAGTTCACGGGCGGCTCAACGTTCACGCTGCAGTTCGCCCAGGAAGAACCGGCGGAGGCGGCGGCAGAGACGGGCGGCGAAGAGGCGGCGGATGAGGCGGAGCCGCCGGCGCCGGAACCGGTGCGCGTGGTGGAGCCGGAGGAGCTGCGCGAGGCGCTGGCCCGGCTCGGGCACGAGGAGGCGCGGGTGCAGGGGGCGGGGTTCAACACGTACCTGGTGCGGACGGTCGAGCTGGAGGGCGCGCCTCCGCTGGAGGCGGGGGAGGGTCCCGTGCCGCCCGGGGAGATCGACGACATCCTGGCGGCGCTGGAGGAGGAGTTCGGGCCGGTTCGGCGGCTGGACTTCGCGACGGTCTCGGGAACGGTCTCGACGGAGATCGCGCGCGACGCGACGCTGGCGGTGGTGGCGGCGGCGGCGGCGATCCTGATCTACGTGGCGTTCGCCTTCCGGCGGCAGCGGGCGGCGTGGCGCTACGGACTCTGCGCGGTGATCGCGCTCGTGCACGACTCGGTGATCGTGCTGGGGCTCTTCTCGTTGCTGGCGAAGGTTGCCGGCACGGAAGTCGATGCGGCCTTCATCGTGGCGATCCTGACGGTGATCGGCTTCTCCGTTCACGACACGATCGTCGTGTTCGACCGCGTGCGCGAGGTGACCTCGCGCGACACGTTGGTGCCGTTCGCGGAGGCGGTGAACGTGAGCCTGACGGAGACGCTCGTGCGCTCGATCAACACGTCGTTCGTGACGGTGCTGACGATCATCGCGATGTTCCTGATCGGCGGCGTGACCATCCAGAACTTCCTGCTCGTGCTGCTGGTGGGCGTGATCGCGGGAACGTACAGCAGCATCTTCGTGGCCGCGCAGGTGCTGGTGGCGTGGGACAACCACGACATCGGGCGCTTCTTCCGGCGGGTCACATCGCGGGGTGAGGGCGAACCGCAGGAGGCCGCAGCAACCGGCGGCTAACCGTGAACGAGGGCCTGGAGGGCAGGGGGGAGCGGGCCCGGCGGATGTCGGGTGTGGACTTCGGCAGGGCCGCCTCCGACTACGCGACGTTCCGGGCGGGATTCCCCGATCGCTTCTTCGACGAACTGGAGGCACACGGCGTGCGCCTCGCGGGCATCGAGGCCGTGGACCTCGGCACGGGGACGGGCACGGTGGCGCGAGGCCTTGCTCGCAGAGGGGCCACGGTGGTCGGGGTCGACCCGTCGGCGGCGATGGCGCAGCAGGCGCGGGTGCTGGACGAACAGGCAGGCGTGAGCGTGCGCTACGTGCAGGCAACGGCAGAGGAGACAGGGTTACCGTCGGGCCATGCCGACCTCGTGACTTCGGGTCAGGCGTGGTGGTGGTTCGACCGGCCGCGCGCGGCGGCGGAAGCCAGGCGCCTGCTGAAGCCCGGAGGCTGGCTCGTGATCTGCTCGCTCGACTGGCTGCCATCGCCGGGGAGCATCCCGGAGGCGACGGAGGCGCTCATCGCGACGGCGAATCCGAACTGGACGATGGGCGGCGGAAACGGACGACACCCACGCTGGCTGGAGGAGCTCCGGGAGGCGGGGTTCGGCGAGCGCGCCACGTTCGAGTTCGACGTGGCGGTGGCGTACACGCACGAGGCGTGGCGCGGACGGATCCGGGCAAGCGCGGGAGTGGCGGCGACGCTCAGCGAGGCCGAGGTGGCGCGGTTCGACGAGGGTCTCGCGGCGATGCTGGCGGAGCGCTTCCCCGAGGACCCGTTGGCGGTGCCCCACCGCGTGTACGCGGCGCTGGGGCGGGCCTAGCCGCCCCCGGGGGCACCGAAGGGAGAGGCGGTTCAGGCAGAACGCAGGGCGTCGCGGGCCTCGACGATGGCCGCGAGCTTCGCCTCGGCTGCGCCAGCGGCAGCGACGGGGTTGTCGGCGAACGTGGCGAAGCCACAGTCGGGCGTCAGCAGGACGCGCTCCTCGCCGAAGAGGTTGACGGCACGGGCGATGCGTTCCGCGATCGCTTCGACGGACTCGACCGCGGGATCCTTCGGGTTCACCACGCCGACCCCGATGCGCTTGTCGTCGGGGAAGTCGCGCAGGAGCTCCATCTCGCCGGCGCGGGGCGTGCACAGCTCGAGGAAGACAGTCCCGACGGGGGCGTCGCCGAGGAAGCCGAGCAGGGGCCGGTAGTCGCCGGAGAGGGCGGCGGACTCGTCTGGTGTCCAGTTGCCGCGACAGACGTGGAGCCCGAGCCGTTCCGCGGGGAGGCCGCGGACGACCTCGCCGAGGAGGTCGGCGGCGAAGGCGAGCTCGCGCTCGGGCGCGAGCTTCTCGCTGAGAGCGCCGCACATGAAGCTGCGCTTCGCCCCGGCCTCGCCGTACACGACCTCGGTGAGCACGGGCTCGTCGAACTGCACGAGGGCGGCGCCCCCGGCGAGGAGGGCGTGCAGCTCCTCGCGGAGTACGCGGACGACATCGACGGCGAGGTCATCCCGCGTCTCGTACGGGCGCTCGCGGAGGCAGTCGAGCCACATGGTGCGGGTGAGCAGATAGGGGCCGGGGAGGGCGACCTTAGCGGGCGTTTCGGCGCAGGTACGGACGAAGGCGAGCTCGTGGGCGGCGAGGGGACGGCTGCGGCCCAGAGGGCCGTGGACGACGGGGTGGCGCACGTCCTCGGCGGGCACGTCGAGCGCGCGCAGCTCGCGGTGGAACTCGTCTGGGTCGTCCACCATGGCGGTGAGGTCGCTGAGGGGGATGAGCTGGCAGTTATCGAGCAGGCCGCCGACGAAGCTGGCGTAGTTGTCGCGCCGCTGCTCACCATCGGTGACAACGTCGACCCCGGCGCGGCGCTGGGCATCGAGGACGAGGCGGACGGCGTCGTCGGCGGTCTCGTGGAAAGCGTCGCCGTCGAGGCGGCCTTCGAGGTGGTCATGCATGGCCTGGAGCATCCACCGGGGACGGGGCCAGCTCCCAACCCCCATGACGGAGAGGGGCTCGATGGTGGGGGCGGGGGCCGGTTCCGCGAGCGAGTCGGGGACGGTGACCTCGACGCGGGGGCGGTCGCGAACCGGGGCGGGGGACGGCGGCGGGGTGGCCGGGCGGGCGACGAGGGGCCCCTTCGACACGAGGTAGCTGCGCTGGTCGCCGTGCTTCGTCCAGGAGACGAGCTCGTTGCCGGTCATGCGGCACCAGGCGGGCAGCTCGATCTCGACCGTGGATTCGGTCGAGCGAATCTCGAGGAGGCCGCCGGGGGCAAGGGGGTCGATGTGGCGGCGGATGAGCAGCAGGAGCCCGCCGCCACAGTCAAGGTCGCCGCCGTCGAAGCCAGCGTCCGGCGCGAACGGGTGGCGCTCGACGGGGTCGACGGGGGTGGCCGAACCGCTCACGGGGTGGGTTCCGCCGCTAGTAGGAGACGCTGGGGGCGCCGTCGGAGAGGAACTCCACGAGCATCGCCCCGCCGACGATGGTCGCGCCTTCGACGAGGTTGTTCTCGTCAAGCCCACGCTTCTTGAAGCAGGGCGCGCACACGTAGATGGTCCCGCCGGCGCCGGTGAAGGCGTCGATGAGCTCGGTGAGGGGCAGGAAGCCTTCCTCGCGGATGGCGTCGGCGTAGCCCTTTTCGGCGAGGCGGACGCCCTCGGTGCTGAGAAAGACGAGGGTCTCCTTCTCGGAGCCGAGGGCGGCGTTGGCGACGACGAAGCCGACGGTGGCCTTGTCGGGGTCGTTGCCGGAGGAGGTGAGGTTGACGCAGAACTTGCCTGGCACGGAGCGGGTGTCTCCTTGGTTCAGGGATTTTGGCGCTGTTCGATCCAGTAGTTCGGATGGTCGGCGCGGAGGAGTCGTCGTTCAGTCATGCGGCACCAGGCGGGCATGTCCTCGGGAGCGCCCAGGTCGCGCACGGTGAGCTTCAGCACCTCGCCCGCGGCCAGTCCCTTCATGCGGGATCGAAGCATCACGATAACCTCGCCGCAGCCCATATCGCCAGCGTCCCACTCGGCGTGGGCGCCGGGAACGCCGCTCACCGCTCGTCCTCCGGCGGCACGGAATCGGGGGGAGCGCCGAATAGGGCGGCGGCCGGGCTGGTTTCCTCTTGCTCGGGGAGGCCGAGCCGCACCCGCAGCGAGGCGCGGGCGGATTCGGCGTTGGTGGCCTCGGGGGTCTGGACGACCACGGGCATGGGCAGGGCGTGGCCGAAGACGAGCGCCTGGCGCTTGCTCTCGAGGGCGGCGATGACCTGGCGGAGGCCGCTGCGCCCTGCGACGCCGCCGACGATGGCCTCAACGTCGTTGTCGCTATCGAGCTGGAGCGTGAACTTCGTTCCGATCTGGGAGAGGACCTCGGGGTCGATCTGGCTGGGGCGCTGGTCGATGACGAGGAGGGTGACGTTGTACTTGCGCAGCTCACGGGCGATCTGGCCGAAGATGCTCTGGCCGGCGAGGGAGCGGTCGACGAATTTGTGGGCTTCCTCGATGACGATGACGAGGCGGTTGGGGGCTTCGCGCTCCCCGGAGCGCTCGGTGCTGTCGCGGTACCGCTCCCAGATACGGCGGGAGAGCATGTTGGCGACGAGCATGTAGCTGACGAGGTCGTTCCCGAAGCGACCGAACTGGACGACGACGCTCTTACCGCCCTGGAGGGAGCGCACGACGTGCTCGATGACGTCGCCGAACTGGGAACCCTCGGTGCGGACGAACTCGCGACGGGTGAGGCGCTCCATGCGGCGGCGAAGGCCCTCGAGCGAGCCCGGATAACCCATCTGAGCGGCGACCTGTGACCAGTTGACGTCCCCCTCGGGAGGCTCGCGCCAGAGCTTGTCGACGACGGCCGAAGAGGGCTCGTCGGCGAGGATCTCGTCGATCCAGCCGGGCCCGAAGCGGCGGCGGCAGGCGTGGGCGGCGTCGACGGCGAGGTCGGAGAGGTCGAGGGTCTCGCGCAGGACTTCGAGGTCGTCGGGCTGGATGTCGCGCGTGCCGATCAGGATCTGGCCGTCGGAGCGGGCAGCGCGGGACTCGAGGGTGTAGAGCTCGATGTCGGTCTGATGGCGCTGCTTGAGGGAGCGCAGGCGGCTGGTCGACGGGCCCTGGAACTTCATCTCCCAGCCGTAGTCGTTGTGCATGTCGAAGACGAGGGCGACGGTGCGATCGCTGTTGGTCGCGGCGGCCGTCGAGCGGGTGAGCATGGCGTCGAGCAGGTGGAGGACGAGGACGCTCTTGCCCGTGCCGCTCTTGCCGAAGACGCCCGCGGAGCGTTCGAAGAGGCGCTCGAAATCGACGCCCACCTGGAGCTCGTCCATGCCGAGGGGGGCGCCCACGGGGATGTTGGGGCCCTCGGTGGCGAAAGCGCGGTCGAGGGTTTCCTGGTCGGCGGGATGGACGGCGGAGAAGTGGCTGGGGAGGCGGCGGGCGCGGGCCGGCTCTTCGCCGTTCTCGCCGAGCTCGAGGTAGGGGTCGACGGCGAGAGCGGTGTAGACGCCGGTGTCCTGGAGGACCTCGCGCAGGAGCGCGGGTTCGTCCTCCCCGGGAGGCCAGACGGTAGGGCCGGAATCGACCGACTTGAGGGTGATATCGGTGACCATGCCGAGGATGCTGAGGCCGCCGCCGACATCGGTCTTCGCGTACTGGCCGAGCTGGGCGGTCTGACCGGGGTCGAGCCGCACCTCGAGGCCCTTCGTGAGGGAACCTCCGACGACGACGCCGAGGGGCCGGGTGGCGTCGGGGTTCGCGTCACTCATGGTTCCACCGCACGGAGGATACTCGTGAGGCGCGAGGGTTCGGCTTTGAGGAGGCGGGCAAGCTCCTTGCCGGCCGCGATGAGGAAGGGCCGTTCCCCGGGACCGGCAGCGCGGGCGACCTCGCGGATGGCGGCGGCGACGACGGCGTCGTCGGCGGCGGGGTTGGCGAGGAGGGGGACGAGGAAGCGCCCCTCGTCGGCGACGCGGACCTTCTCCTCATCGGTAGCGGCCTGCACTTCGGCGAGAAGGGGCGGGGGCATGGGCGGGAGGGCGGGGCGGGCGACCTCGCGGTCGATGTGCCCGCAGATCGCCACGGCGAGGGTGGTGCGCAGGAGCAGCTCGATCTCGGGGTTGTCCGCCATGACGGCGGCGGCGCTCTGGCCCGGGTCGCCACGGGGGACGAGGGGACGGGAGGGGTCGTCGGGGCCGCTCTCGCTGCCGGTCACGACGCCAAAGGTGTCGCAGCGCCCTTCGCG
This sequence comes from Tepidiformaceae bacterium, assembly GCA_965203545.1. Classification (GTDB taxonomy): domain Bacteria; phylum Chloroflexota; class Dehalococcoidia; order Tepidiformales; family Tepidiformaceae; genus UBA2991. The sequence continues at coordinate 2,617,749 of OZ241899.1, read as the reverse complement.
CACGACGAGCATCTGGCCGAGGGCGAAGGGCTCGCTCGTATAGCGGGAGTAGGCGCACTCGAAGGCGCGCACGCTGGCGTTGACGACTCGGCAGGTTTCGCTCAGATCGACCTCCTCCGCTTGCTCTGCTGCTTGCCGTTGAGGGGCGCGCGAATGCCAGCGTCGCCGGCGAGGCGGTCAAGCAGGCGCTCGAACTGCTCACGGTCCGAGGCAGAGATGACGGCCTGCTCGTGCGCCTCCTGTAGGGCGCGCGGGTATCCCTCGCAGCGCTCGCACTGGTCGACGAGGGTGGCGTGGAGACGGTCGACCTGCACGGGCGTGGCCGCCCAGGCGGGGAGCTCGACGCGGGCGATGTCGTCGCCGACGCGGAGGTAGAAGAGGGCGACCTCGTGGCCGGGAAGCAGGGACTCGACGGTCCCACGGCGGCTGCTGCGCGAGTGAAAGATGGCGCTGCGTTCGCCGGGCTGCAGCAGGCCGCGAAACACGTCGCCATCAGTGAGGGGCGGGGCGGAGGGCGGGGCCGGGGCGAGCACCTCAAGCGCGGCCACGACCTCGCGGGCAGCGGATGCGGAGATGTAGGCGCCCATGCTGAGGGGTTCGCCACAGGCGCGAATGCGGTCGAGGGCCTCGATGGTGCGCTCGCGGTAGGGGGCGAGGGCCTCGTCGGAGGCCTGGCGGGTGTGGAGGTCCCAGGGGAGGAGGGTGCCATCGAGGAGGAGGACGGCGGGGCCGGCCTCGGCAGCGGGGACAGCGAGCTCGACGCCGCGCTCCAGCTCGCGTACGTCGCGGAGGAGCCGGGTGGCGAGACCCCGGGGCGCCTGGCGCATGTCGGCCGAGCCTTCGAGGAGATCGCCGTCGAGGCCGACCTCGGCGAGAGCGTCGAGGGAAGGTTCGATCGGGACGCCGTAGGGGAGGAGGGCGTGGCCGATGTTGATGGCGTAGCAGCGCACCGTGGAGAAGCGGTCGGGGGTGATGGAGGAGCCATCGACACCGATGGCGGTTACGGGGCCCAGGGAGGGCGTGGGGGAGGTGGCGGCGGGGTCGTCCTCGGCGAGGGCGTAGGGAACGGCCTGCCCGCCGAGCGCCTGTTCGATGCGGACGGCGGCGGCCACCGGGTCGTCGCTCCACTCGCGGAGGGCGTCGCGCGCGCCCTCAATGGCGGCGCCGGCCGCGGCGCGGCTTTCCTCGTGGCGGGCGATGAGCGCGGGGAGCTCGGCGGCAACCGTGTCCATGCGCAGTGTCACCGGCCGGCCTCCAGCGGGGAACGGAGGACCCGAACGTCGCCGGTGCGGCGGGTCACGTGGGTCGCATCGAGATGTTCGAGCAGGGCCTGGGCGTACTTGCGGCTTGTGCCGAAGAGGTCCCGCACCTCGGCGAGGCTGACGGATCCGTTCGCCTCGATGTGCTCGCGGATTCGCGCAACGAGGTCGGCGTAGACGCTGGACTCGAAGACGACGCCGGAGCCCGTGTCCTCGACGAGTCCCGCACCAGAGAGGTAGGCGAGCAGGTCGGAGGGCGGGAGGGACTCGGTTGGGGGGCTCGCCCCTCCGGATTGCACAGCAGCGACGAAGGCGTCGGCCTGGTCCTGCTGGGCCGCGCTGAGGGTTACGGCGTAGCCGGGCGGTTGGAACCCGCCGCCCTCCTGCTCGACGAGGTCGCCGGCGACGGCGCTCTCGGCGGCGACAAGCTCGAAGAGCTGCGGTTCGAGGGCAAGGCGGCTGCGGAGGTGCTCGCGGGGAGCGGAGGGGCGGAGGGGGTGCTCGGCGAGGTAGTCGCGGACGGCCGCGACGAGGTCGGAGGCGGCGGCGGCGAGCCAGGGGCGGCCGGCGAGGAGGGGTCCGTGGTCGGTGGCGCGGCCCGCGGCCACGAGGTCGGCGGCGGCAGCGCTGGCTTCGTCGGACTCGAGGCCGAGGGCGGGGCCGATGGCGGCGCGGGGCTGGGGGCCGGCGGCGAGGAGGTCGGCCAGGCGCTCGGCGGGGGGCGCCTCGAGCTGGCGCTCCAGCCCCTCGAGCGTCGGGAGGTGGTTGCGGCGGTGGCGGCGGGGATTCACGGCGGCGATGGGCCCGCCGGCGACGGTCTCGTTGGGGGTGCGCACGATGCAGCTGTCGTGCGCGAGGACGGCGACCGGGGTCTCGAGCACGAGCTGGGCCCAGCCGGTCTCCGCGGGGGCGAGCTCGTCGCGGTCGAGGAAGCGGACCTTTGCCTCGGACTCGGCGGTGGCGGAGAGGAACGTCACGCCCGCGTCGTGGGCCAGCGGGTGAGTGAGGATGTCGGTCGCTTTGAGGCGAACGTCGAGGGCGTAGGCGGGTTTGAGCACGTCGCGGGCGGCGAGGACCATGCCCCGGCGCAGTTGCTCCGTGCGGATGCCGCTCACGTTGACGGCGGCACGCGTTCCAGGCGCGAGGCGCTGGACCTTCCCGCCGTGGCGCTGGAGTCCACGGATACGCCCACGGAGGCCGCCGGGCTGCACCTCGATCTCCTGGCCCACTTCGAGGCTGCCATCGAGAAGCGTGCCGGTGACGACGGCGCCGAAGCCCTGGATGGTGAAGGCACGGTCGATGGGGAGGCGGGGGCGGCCGAGGTCGCGCTTCGGGGGTGTGGCATCGAGGGCGGTATCGAGGGTGGCGACGAGGTCGTCGAGCCCCTCGCCGGTCGTCGCGGAGGTGCGAACGACAGGGACGCCTTCGAGTCGGGTGCCGATGAGCGTCTCAGCCACTTCTTCGACGACAAGGTCGACGTACTCCTCCTCAGCGAGGTCGCACTTGGTGATGGCGACGACCCCTGCAGGGACGTCGAGCAGGTCGAGGATGGCGAGATGCTCGCGGGTCTGGGGCATGGGGCCTTCGTCAGCGGCGACGACGAGGAGGGCGAGATCGACGCCACCGGCGCCGGCGAGCATGTTCTTGATGAAGCGCTCGTGACCGGGGACATCCACGATGCTTATGTCTCGTCCGGAGGGGAGGTTGAGCCAGGCGAAACCGAGGTCGATGGTGAGGCCGCGCTCCTTCTCCTCGCGGAGGCGGTCGGGGTCGATGTTGGTGAGGGCGCGTACGAGGGCGCTCTTGCCGTGGTCGACGTGACCAGCGGTACCAACGACGTACATGGGCGTGGGGCGATTATGCCACGCCGGGGCCGCCCCCTCGCAAAAGGGCGGGTGACTGTCCGGCCCGTTCCTGAAGGTGGAGCATCACCCGCACGGCGACCTCGTTGTGGAGGAGGCGGCCGCGGGGGGTGAGGCGGAGGCGGCCACCGGAGTCTTCAAGCAGACCGGCGGCGCGGCAGGCGTCGAGGGGTGGTCCGGCGGCGGCCTCGAGGGACTCGCCGAAGGTCTCGACGAACGCGGCGGGTTCGAAACCTTCGACGAGACGCAGCCGGAGGGCGAGCCAGTCCGACATGGAGGTGGCCGGGTCGGGGCGGACGGCCTCGGCGACGGCGCGTCCGTCGCGACGGACGGCTTCGATGTAGGCCCGCGGGTGGGCGACATTCTCGAAGCGCTCGCCATCGAGAAAACCGTGCGCGCCGGCGCCGATCCCGAGGTAGTCGCCCCAGGTCCAGTAGACGCGGTTGTGACGGCTCTCGTGGCCGCGCCGGGCCCAGTTCGAGAGCTCGTACTGGCGGTAGCCCGCGGCGGCGAGATGCTTGCCGGCCACTTCGTACATGGCGGCGACGGCATCGGGGTCGAGGGGGGTAACCTCGTCGCGTTCGACCCGCCCGTCGAGGGGGGTTCCCGACTCTACGGTGAGGGCATAGAGGGAGAGGTGGTCGGGGGCCAGGTCGAGGGCGTGCCGCAGGGTCTCCTGCCAGGCCGTGGGTGTCTGGCCAGGAAGACCGTACATCAGGTCGAGGTTGACGCCGCGAATGCCGGCCTCGCGGGCGAGGTGGAGGGAGGCGGCGGTGGCCTCGGGGGTGTGGACACGGTCGAGGAAAGCGAGCTCGGAAGCGTCGAAGCTCTGGGCGCCGAAGGAGATGCGATTCACACCGGCGGCGGCGAGATCGTGGAGGGTGGGGGCGGAGGTGGTGCCGGGGTTGGCCTCAAGGCTGATCTCGGCATCGGGGGCGAGGGGGGCAGCGGCGCGCACGGCATCGATGATGGCGACCAGCGAGCCGGCCGGCATCTCGCCGGGCGTGCCCCCACCAAAGGCGATGGAGGCCACCTCGCGCCCGGGAACACGGGGCGCCCAGGCCTCGACTTCGCCGACGACAGCGGCGGTGTAGGCGTCCTTGACGGCGTCCATTCCGGCGTAGGTGTTGAAGTCGCAGTAGCCGCAGACTCGCACGCAGAAAGGGATGTGGACGTAGACGGCGAGGGGGCGAGGGGCGCTCACGGGGACGCGGCGAGCGCGGCGCGTATCTCCTCGACCTGGTTCGTGGTGATGGCGTCGACGCCCCAGCGCACGAGGTCGCGGGCACGGTTGCCGTCGTCGACGGTCCAGGCGGCGACGGCGAGCCCGGCGTCGTGGAAGTCGCGGACGATGCGCCGATCGAGGAGCGTATGGCGGCAGGAGACCCCGGCGGGGAGGGGATCGTGCAGCATCACGGACTGGAACAGGTCGAACTGGTCGGGGGTATCGATCGAGTAGTACAGGTCGAGCCAGGGGCATGCGACCTTGACCTCGCGGAGTAGGGGCCAGTTCTGCGAGGAGGCGACGACGTCGACGCCTCTCCCGAAGGCGCCGAGGACCTGGCGGAGGACAGGAGCGAGCTTGCCGAGACCGTTCTTGAGGTCGAGGAGGACGCTGGCGCGGCCTTCACAGGCAAGGAGCAGATCTTCCAGGTGGTAGGGCGGACGGGGGGCAGGGGTCAGGTACCAAAACTCGTAGAGGAGAGGAAAGGGCCCGGGGACGCGGCGTTCGTGACGGGCCTCGAGGCGACCGCGGTGGAGCCAGAGATCCACCTCGACCCAGGGGGCGCGGGCCGCAAGTGCGTCCAGGACTGGGTCCGGGCCGTTCCCGCCTCCATGGGCGATGAGGGCGGGGCGCGACGAGACGCCGGCGAATGCCTGCGCGCCGCTGCTTCCGGCGGCGCTCAAGACTTCGGGGCGGTCGGCTGGCCTCGAACAGGGTGGCGCGGCGAGACGGCGACCGCACCGCTGGCAATCTTGCGCAGCAGCTCCTCATCGACGAGACGGTAGCCGTCGTCGGTGTGCTCGATGGCGCCGAGGGTGACGAAGCGGCTGAGAAGCGCGGTGACGGTCTCGCGGCTCGTGCCGATGGTCTGACCAAGCTCCTCGTGGGTGAGGCCGAGGCGAACATCGTCTCCATCGACACGATCGAGGAGCGCGTCGGCGAGTCGCCCGGAGACGGGCTTGGAGACCAGGTTCATGAGGGTGCGCTGCACACCGGAGAGGCGGCGGGCCATGATCTCGGCCATGGTGAAGGCCAGCCCCGGGGAGTGCTGCACGAGGTAGAAGAAGTCGTCCCAGCAGATCGCGACAACGACCGTCTCCTCGAGCGCGCGGGCGTAGATGGTGTGCTCTTCGCCCTCGAGGATGGCCATGTCGCCCACAAGGTCGCCCTTGCCGGCGATATCGATGATGACCTCCTTGCCGTTGTCGGAGGTGTGGTAGAGCTTGACGCGGCCCTTAAGGAGGAGGAAGACGCGTTCCGGGACTTCCCCGGCGGAGAAGAGCAGCTGGCGGGAGGCGAAGCGGCGTTCCGTGAGGAGCGGAATGAGGCGATCGAGCTCCTCATCGGTCAGGACGTTCATGATGCGCGAGATACGGCGCAAGGAACGCGCGATGCGCAGGTAGGTATCGATCTGGAGTTGGCGGCGCCGGGGCCTCTGCGGGCCAGAGGGGGCACAGGGGAGAACGCTCGTCATGAAGTCCCCCCTTCCCGTCCAAGCCGCATTCGGAGGTCATCGAGTACGCGGAGCGCTTGCGGACTCAGATCCGTTTCGCCACTGTCAACGTACCGTTCGAGATCAGCCAAGGCAAGCGCCTCTTCGCCCTCCTGGTAGTAGAGAAGACCGCGTTCCAGATAGAGAGCCACATTCCATGGTTCGAGGCGCAGACGGAAGCCGAGCGCGGCGATCCAGCGAGGGGCATCACCCATGCCCTGGTAGGCGACACAGAGGTTGACGAGCATGCGCTGGAGGATCTGGCGACGGGTGACGGCAGCGAGGAGGGAATCGATGCTGGGGAGGTCGGAGGTGTGGCCTTCGAGGCGGCCCTCGAGGTCCTCGCGGGTGAGCTGCTCCCCGGCGTTGAAGGGGTCGAGGAAGAAGCCGTCGTCGCCCCCGCAGCGGACGAGGAAGTGGCCCGGGAAACCGATGCCGTCGCACTCCAGGCCGACGCGCTGGGCAATCTCCATGTAGATGAGCGAGAGGGTGATGGGGATGCCGAGACGGCGCTCGATGACGCGGTTGATGTAGCTGTTCTCGGGATCGGTGTAGTGCTCGCGGTTGCCGCGATAGCCGAGCGTCTCGAAGAGCTCGGCGGTGACGGCGCCGGCCAACTGGGCGGGCCCGGAGCGCTCGGCATCTCGCTCACGGACGGTCTCGGCGATGAGATCGAGCTCGCGGGCGAGGGCGTGCGCGTCTACGTCGTCACGTCCAAGACGGGCAATGGCAACGGCGCCGCCAAAGAGGTCGACCTCGTGGTCGTGTCCAGCGATCGCCCGGGCAAAATCGCTCTCGGGGGTGTTCTCCACCGCGAGGTCAGGATAGGCGTGGTGGGGACAACGGACCAGAGAGCGTGCGGGAAACAAGGCCCACAGCGGTAGGCAGCGGTAGAGTCTCGGGGATGCGGCTGTGGCTGGCGTTGCGCACATGGCTGACGGGGGCGCCGCATGCTCTCGGGTTCAGCATCTTCTGCGCGCAGGTGGCGCTGGGGATCGTGATCTTCGCGATCTTCCAGGAGTTCGTCCCCAATAACCTGGGGGCGAGCGACGGGTTCGGGGGGTATCTGCTGGCGCTCTACGGAGGAGCGCGCTTCCTCTCCGAGACGCCAGCGGGGGCGATCAGCGACCGCATCGAGCGGAAGTACGCGCTCCTGCTGGGATTCGCGCTGATGGTCCCGGCTCTGGCCCTGATGGGCGGGATCCAGCAAGAGTGGGCCTACCTCGGGTTCTCGGCGCTGCTGGGAATCTCGACGGCCTTCATCTGGCCGGCCACGTACGCAATCGGGGCGGATCTCTACCCGCCGAGCGAACGGGGCAAGGTGGTGGGGTTCCTGAACGTGGGGCAGTTGCTGGGGTTCGGACTGGGCGCGCTGATAGGAGCGCTCCTGGTGGAGACCTTCCCGGACTCACTCTTCATCATCGGGATCGTGGCGGTAGCGGGCGCACTGCTCACCGGCCAGATGGGCGTCCCCGCTTACCGGCGGGAGCTGGGGATGGTGCACGAGCAGCGCCCGCCGCTGCGCAGCGTTCTCTCCAAGCGGCTGGTGTTCCTGAGCGCACTGATCCTCTCGGCGACGATCGGCATCAGCTCCCTGGTGCCCGCGATCCGGCCGTACGGCGACAATGTGCTGGATATCTCGTTCGCACAGCTAACGGTCTTCCTGATCCCGGCGGTGGTGGCGGGAGGGATCCTGTACGTGCCATCGGGGCACCTCTCTGACCGGATCGGGAGGACGATCCCGCTCCTGCTGGGGCAGTTCCTGATCATCGCGGGGGCGATGACCGCGGCGGCGACGACGAACATCTTCCTGGCAGCGGCGGCGACAGCGGTGATCTTCAGCGGACACGTGCAGCAGGTGCCCGCCCTGAACGCCTCGATGATGGACCTAGCGCCGGAGTCGTACAGGGGCACGCTGATCGGGTGGTCGGTGGCGCTGAGCGGGCTGGGCCTGGCGGTGGGGCCGGCCCTCGGCGGGGCGGTGGTGGACGCCTACGACGCACCGATGGCGTTCCAGGTGGGGGCGATGGTGGCAGGATTCACGGCCGTCCTGACGATCGCTTACGGGCTCGTCTACGGATACGCGCGGCCGACCCACCCGGACGAGGCGGAGGCGGAGCGGTAGCCGGCGGAGGGCTGAGGGTCAGCTCTCGGCGATGGAGATTCCGCTGATGGCAACCGGCTCGGTGGGGCGGTCGTTGGGGCCAGTCTGGGCGCCTGCGATGGCGTCGACGACATCCTCGCCCGCGGTGAGCTTGCCGAAGATCGTGTAGTTCGGGGGCAGCGGGTAGTCGGCGTGCATGATGAAGAACTGGCTGCCGTTGGTGTTGGGGCCGGCGTTGGCCATGGCCAGCGTGCCGCGATCGTAGGAGCGGGTGACGGGCTCATCGTTGAAGCGGTAGCCGGGACCGCCGCGGCCGGTGCCGGTGGGGTCGCCCCCCTGGATCATGAAGCCGCTGATGACGCGGTGGAAGATGACCTCGTCGTAGAACCCGTCTCGGGCGAGGAAGACGAAGTTGTTGACGGTGTTGGGGGCATCGTCGGGGAAGAGCTCGGCCGTCATCGAGCCGGCAGAGGTCTCGATGGTGGCGGTGTAGCTCTTTGCGGCGTCGATGGTGAGGGCAGGGGGCGCGTCGTACTGCTTCACGGGTGCTCCAATCGGTGGGGTGGGGCAAGCATACGAGAGCGGGGCGTTTCGCTCGCGTTCAGGCGTCCTCGGAGATCCAGCGGTCGGTATCGCGGGACCAGGCGACGAGCTCTTCGGGGGCGAAGAAGAGGGCGGTCTCGCGTTCGCCGCTCTCGGGGCTGTCGCTGGCGTGCACGAGGTTGCGGCCGACTTCGAGGCCGAAGTCGCCACGGATGGTGCCGGCAGCAGCCTGGGAGGGGTTGGTCGAGCCGACGCTGTTGCGGACCGCGCCGGTGGCGGAGTCGCCCTCGAAGACGGCGGCGATGATGGGGCTGCTGGTGATGTAGTCGACGAGGCCCTCGAAGAAAGGCTTGCCTTCGTGCTCGCCGTAGTGGCGGCGCGCAAGGTCCGTATCGACCTGCATGAGCTTGAGGCCGATGAGACGGAGGCCGCGGTTCTCCAGGCGCTGGAGGATGGTTCCGGCGAGGCCGCGCTGCATGGCGTCGGGCTTGACGAGTACGAGGGTGCGTTCAGTTGCCATGCGGCTATCGTGCTGGCAGACGGTCCTGCGCGCCAGCGGGACCGAAGGGGCGGCGGGGGGCGGTGATGTTGGGGTCACGAAGGTAGACGGCGGTCAGTTCCGCTACGGGTTCGAGGGCGCCGGCGCGGAAGCGCGCCAGGGCCGCGGCAGCGCGGTCGCGAGGAAGCACCTCGCGGCCTCCGAACTCGCCCGCGTCCTCGCCGGCAAGGGTAGCGGCACGGAGGTCGTCGGGAGCGACGACGCGCATGGGGCCGTCGTGGGCGAGGCCGCGAAAATCCTGGACGGCAAGCTCGCCGCGACCGGCGGGGTGGACGGCGGTGAGGACGGGCGCATCCGTCTCACCCTCGCAGGCGGCGGCGACCGCCTCAAGAGTGGGAATGCCCGCGAGATCGCAGCCCTGTGCGAGGGCGAGTCCCTGGGCAGTGGCGATGCCGGCGCGCAGTCCCGAGTAGCTGCCGGGGCCGCACACGGCCACGACGGCGGCGAGGGAGACGCCGCGAAGGTGTTCCTCGACGGCCGCGAGGAGGGAGGCGTGGGTAAAGTCGGTGGCGCTCTCGACGACTTGGGGTTCCCCACCGGGGCCCTCGTCGAAAGCGAGGGCGAAGGCGGGGGAGGCGGTGTCGATGACGAGGACGACGCTCACACGAGCTCCAGGGAGGCGAGCAGCTCGCGGCCACGGGCGTCGCCGGCGCGCAGGCGGAAGCTGCGTTCGTCGCCATCGCCGCCGGTGATCTCGACGGTGAGGGTGGCGGCGGGGAGGTGGCCCTCGGCACGGTCGGGCCACTCGACGACGAGGACGCCACGCTCGGCTTCTTCCCAGAGGCCAAGCTCGGAGAGGTCGCCGGCGCCGGCGATGCGGTAGAGGTCGGCGTGGAAGAGGCGCTCACGACCGACGTGCGTGTTGACGAGGACAAACGTGGGGCTGGTAACGGGGCCGGGGCAGTCGAGGCCGCGGCCGATCCCTTGCGCGAGACGCGTCTTGCCGGTGCCGAGGTCGCCGCTGAGGAGCACGACGTCGCCAGCGCGGAGACGAGCGCCGAGGCGCTCGCCGAGCGCGCGCGTGGCCTCTTCGCTGCTGGTCGTAAGGGTCGTCTCGACGGCGGCGGTCATCGCTGGTCCAGTATAGGGAGGGGCATTGTTGCGCCCCATGCCGCAACGGGAGGAAGTCGTGCGAGTCGCACTCATCTCGGACGTGCATGCGAACCTCGTTGCGCTGGAGGCGGTGCTCGTGGACGCGGAGGGGCGCGGGATCGAAACCATCTGGAACCTGGGGGACACGGTGGGGTACGGGCCGGACCCGAATGGCGTGGTCGCGCGGCTGGTGGAGGCGGGGGCAGTCTCGGTGCTGGGGAACCACGACGCGGCGGCAACGGGGGCGATCGGGACGGAGTGGTTCAACTCGCTGGCGGCGGAGGCGGCGGAGTGGACACGCGCGCACCTGGAGCCGGAGACGGTCGCCACCCTCGCGGGGCTGGGAGAGGTGGTGCGGGAACGCGAGTGGAGCCTCGCGCACGGAACGCTGCGCCAGCCGCTGTGGGAATACCTGATCACGGAAGAGGCGGCGGAGGGGCACTTTGAGCTGCAAGAAACGCCATATAGCGCCGTGGGGCACACGCACGTCCCGCTGCTGGTACGCCGGGGGACAGGGGGCGTGGAGGGGGAGACGCCGGTTCCCGACGAGGCCGTCGCGCTCGGGGAGGAGCCGCTATGCGTGAATCCGGGGTCGGTGGGCCAGCCGCGGGACGGCGACCCGCGGTCTTCGTACGCGCTGGTCGACACGGAGGCGGGGACCGTGACGCACTACCGCGTCACCTACGACATCGGCGAGACGCAGCGCCGGATGGAGGAGGCGGGCCTGCCCCGGGCACTGGCGGAGCGGCTCCGGTTCGGGCGCTGAACCGGAACGGCGTAGACACCTGCCGGGGGTTGACCATACCGGTGAGGTTTGTACCCTATTTCACAATCTTCTCTACCCCTCGTAGCGAATGGCAGGAAGGCCTCACGCGGCCGAGGGGCAACGGTGAGCGACAGTGACCGATAACGGAAAAGACCTCACGTCCGCAGTGCTGGGCAATCGCATTCGGCAAGCTCGCAAAGACGCGGGCCTGAGCCAGGTGCGGCTGGCTCAGTTGCTGAACACGACACAGAGCGCGATCAGCCTCTATGAGGCGGGGCAGCGGGCAGTAGGCATCGACATGCTGCTGAACGTGGCGCGCATCCTGAACCGTCCCCTGCACTACTTCCTGGGCGCGATCGACGAGGTGCTGTACGTGCGGGACAGCCGGATCGCAAACCTGGCGGACGAGCTGGAGAAGCGGCCGCAGGACATCGAGGAGCTCCTCGAGTACTGGGAGTTCATCCGCTGGCGGAACGCGCAGGAGCACGAGCAGGGGTTGGAGCTGGTCGGCGGCAGCTAACATAGCCGCACACCCCGCGTGAGGCGGGGTCCGAGACCAAGCCAGGAGCACCAGGGTGGGGCGTCGCGTCTACGATCCCACGGATGCCCGGAGACTGCTGAATCCCGGGCCGGTCAGCATCGTTACCGCGAGCTGGCGCGGTGAGGCGAACGCGGCCCCGGTAGCCTGGACGGCGCCGCTCTCGATGTCGCCGCCGATGGTGGGGGTGGTCCTGCATCCGATCCGGCACACCGCGGACATGATCCGCTTCAGCGAGGAGTTCGCGCTCAACATCCCCGGACCGGAGCTCATGCGGGAGACGGCGTACTTCGGAAGCCGCTCGGGGGTCGACGAGAACAAGGTCGAGGGCAGCAAGCTCGATGCGTTCACGGCGCTGCGCGTCGACGCGCCCCTGCTGGATGGCTGCCTGGCGTGGATCGAGTGCGGCCTGCGGGACGTGATTCCCACAGGCGACCACGTCCTGTTCGTGGGCGAAGTGGTGGCGGTGCAGGCGCTGGACGAGGCATACGCCGAGCGCTGGCTGCTGGAGGAGCGGAACTTCAGCCCGCTCACGTTCCTGGGGGGGAGCTGGTACGCGCAGGTGCGCGAGGCGCGGGAGGCGGAGTTCGAGGTGGACGCGCAGGGCGGCCTGATGGCGGAGAGCGCGGAGCAGCGCGAAGAGCGCGAGGAACTCGAGGCGCAGGAAGCCGAGCTGCGCGAGCAGGAAGGCGACGAGGGCTACGAGGAGATGGTCAGCGAGGAGTAGAGCTCTCGCCCTGACCACGGGCCTCGATCGGTTCGTACACGCGGAACTTCTCGCCGGCGTAGACGGCGTTCGGCCGCACGAGCCGGTTGTCGGCGTACTGCTCGAGCAGATGGGCGCTCCAGCCGGCAATACGAGCGACGGCGAAGATGGGCGTGTAGAGGTCGTGGGGAATACCCAGCATCCGGTAGACGGAGGCGCTGAAGAAGTCGACGTTGGGGTAGAGGGGTCGGCCGCTCAGGCGCTCGGCGAGGTAGTCGCGCACCTTGCGGGAGAGGTCGAAGTACTTGCGGTCGGGGGAGGTCTCGGCGAGCTCCTCACCGAGCTCCTCGAGGATGATGGCGCGGGGGTCGGTGGTCTTGTAGACGCGGTGGCCGATGCCCATGACGCGCTCGCCGCGGGCGAGCATGGCTTCGATGTGGCTCTCGATGTTCGACTCGTCGCCGATCTCCTCGAGCATCTCGAAGACTGCGCTGTTGGCGCCGCCGTGGAGGGGCCCCTTGAGGGTCCCGATGGCGGAGGCGATGGCGGAGTACATGTCGCTCATGGTGGAGGCGGTGACGATGGCCGAGAACGTCGACGCGTTCATCTCGTGCTCGGCGTGGAGCGTCATGGCGACGTCGAACACCTTGGCCTGGAGTTCGGAGGGCTCCTCGCCGGTGAGGGTGTAGAGGAAGTTGGCGGCGTGGCCGAGGTCATCGCGGGGGGCGAGGATGTCGAGCCCCTGTCGCTGGCGGTGGAAGGCGGCGACGACGGAGGGCATGCGGGCCGTGAGGCGCGCGGCCGTCCACTTGAGCTGCTCCTGCGAGAAATCACTGGCCCTGGGGTCAAGGGCGCCGAGGGCCGTCACGCAGATCTCAAGGCCGCGCATGGGCAGGCACTTGCCGGCGAGCTCGTGGATGAGCGTGCGGTTGAGGTCGGAGAGGGGGCGTTCCTCGATGAGGAGCGCGTTCAGGTCACTGAGCTGCTTGCGGGTGGGGAGATCGAGGTTCCAGAGGAGGTAGGCGGTCTCTTCGAAAGAGGCGTGCTCGGCCAGGTCGTAGATGTCGTAGCCGGCGTAGATGAGCTGGCCCTTCTGGCCGTCGATGGTGCAAAGCTTGGTGGCAGCGACGTTTACGCCTTCAAGGCCGCGCTGGATTTCGGCAGTGGTCACAGAAACCTCTCTCTCACTGGCGGGGTGCCGCGGCGCGGCCCTGCGCGCCGGTGGATGAGTCGAGCGCCCTATCCTACCAATTTGGCAGGGGGCGTGGCGTTACGTTTGATCAGGTGGCAAGGCGCTCGGCGACGAGCGTGCCCATGCGGGCGGTATCGACGGTGGCGCCGCTCCCGGACTCGATGTCGGCGGTGCGGTAGCCCTCGGCGAGGACGCCGTCGACGGCCTCCTCGATGGCCGCGGCCTCGTCCTCGAGGGCGAGGGAGTGCCGCAGCATGAGGGCCACGCTGAGGATCATGGCGAGAGGATTGGCGATGCCCTGACCGGCAATGTCGGGAGCGGTGCCGTGGATGGGCTCGTACATGCCGATGCCGGTGCCGTTGCGACGGCGGCGGCCGAGGCTGGCGGAAGGAAGCATGCCCATGGAGCCGGCGAGCACGGAGGCCTCGTCGGTGAGGATGTCGCCGAACATGTTGCCGGTAACGATGACGTCGAAGGTGGCGGGATGGGTGATGAGGTGCATGGCGCAGGCGTCGACAAGCACGTGATCGAGCTCGACATCGGGGTACTCGGCGGAGAGCTCGGTCGCGATCTCGCGCCAGAGGCGGCTGGTGTCGAGGACGTTGGCCTTGTCGACGCTGGTGAGCTTGCCGCGGCGGCCGCGGGCGAGCTCGAAGCCGGTGCGGAGGATGCGCTCGATCTCGCGTTCGCTGTAGCGCATGGTGTCGACCGCCTGGCGCCCGCGGGTATTCTCCCAGCGCTTCTGGGGCTTGCCGAAGTAGATGCCGCCGGTGAGCTCGCGGATGACGACCATGTCGACGCCTTCGAGGACCTCGGACTTGATGGAGCTGTCGGCGAGGAGGAGGGGGTTGACGCGCACGGGGCGGATGTTGGCGAAGAGGCCGAGGCCCTTGCGCAGGCCGAGGATGGCCTGCTCGGGACGGACGGAGGCCTGGGGGTTGTCCCATTTCGGGCCGCCCACAGCGCCGAAGAGGACGGCGCGGGAGCGGGCGGCGGCCTCGAGCGTGTCGTCACGCAGGGCGATGCCGTACTCGTCGATGGCGGCGCCACCGACGAGGGCGTTCTCGTACTGGAACTCGTGGCCGAAGCGGCGTTCGACGGCACCGAGCACCTTCAGTCCTTCTTCGAGAACCTCGGGGCCGATGCCGTCTCCGGGTGCAAGGAGAATCGGGTAGGCAGGCATGCTTCGAGTGTACTGGTTCGCCCGTTCAGAGGCCCGCCGCGGCGATTTCGCGGAGGTACACGTCGCGGGGGATGGCCACGGCGCCGAGGGAGTCGAGATGAGGCGTGGGGAGCTGCACGTCGATGAGGGCGATGCCATCTCGGGGGGCGAACTGGCAGAGGGCGAGGAGAGCGATCTTGGAAGCGTCGGTGGCGCGGTGGAACATCGACTCGGCGCCGAAGAGCGCGCCCACGCGGAGTCCGTAGAGGCCGCCCACGAGCGCTCCCTCCGGGTTCCACACCTCGAAGCTGTGCGCCCAGCCGAGGGTGTGGAGGCGAAGGTAGGCGCGCATGATGCCGGGGGTGATCCAGGTGCCCTCGGGGCGGACGGCACAGGCGGCGATGACCTGGGCGAAGGCGGCATCAAGGGTGACGCGGAAGCGGCCCTGGCGGACGCGCCGGGCGAGGCGGCGGGACACGTGAAACCGCTCGGGGGGCAGGATGGCGCGGGGGTCGGGGGACCACCAGAGGGTATCGACGCCATCGTGCGGCCAGGGGAAGAGGCCGGCGCGGTAGGCCCCCACGATCGTCTCCGGGGCGAGGTTGCCGCCGGCGGCGACGAAGCCGCTGGGGGGCGCGTTGCGAGGGTCGGGGAAGCGGAAGCGGTTGGGCGGGAGGGGCTGGGGTGGGAGCCGCGTGTGGACGTGGAGCTCCACCTCGGGCGGGGAGGACATGCCCGGCTAGCTTGCCTGGTTTCCGGGGCCGTCCGTACCGGACGGCGGAGCGGGCGCTCAACAGCCGGGCTGGCCGTAGTTCCCGCAGCAACTGTCCAGGCGCCGGAGCTTGATCCAGTGGTTGCCGGCGGCAATGCGAGTGCGCTCCATGAACTCGATGGTGGAGTAGTACCAGTTGCGCCAGTACCAGACGGGGCTGGGACGAGGATGACGGCCGCGCTGGCTCATGCCGGCGCTTCCGTGGGAGCGGTGGACGGGTAGCGGTCGTCGGGACGGGTGGCCTCGAAAGCGGCGATCTGGTCCTCATGCTCCAGCGTGAGGCCGATGGCGTCGAGCCCTTCGAGCAGGTTGCGCTTCACCGCCGGGTCGATCTCGAAGGAGCGCACGAAGGAGCCATCGGCGGTGGCGACGGTCTGCGACTCGAGATCGACGATGGTCTCGGCCTCGGGCAGCTCCTCGGCGCGCGCCATCAGGAACTGCACGTCCTCCGGGGCGAGGGTGATGGTGAGCAGGCCAATCTTGGCGCAGTTGTTGCGGAAGATGTCGGCGAAGGAGGGGGCGATGAGGGCGCGGAAGCCGTAGTCCTCGAGGGCCCAGGGGGCGTGCTCGCGGGAGGAGCCACAGCCGAAGTTATCGCCCGCCAGGAGGATGCGGGAACCCTGGAAGACGCCCTCATTGAGGATGAACTCGGGATCCTTGCGCCAGTCATCGAAGAGGAACTGGCCGAAGCCGCTGCGTTCGATCCGCTTGAGGTACTTGGCGGGGATGATCTGGTCGGTATCGACGTCGGCGCGGTTGAGGGGCAGGGCCTTGCTGCGAACGGTCTCGAATTTTCTCATGCGGGCGCCCCCTCGTTCTCACTCCTGTCGGACGTGCTCATGCGGGCGCCTCCCCGCTGCGGTTTTGCAGGCCTGCTCATCGGGACAGCTTCCTCAGGACGAGGCATCGCGCATCTCCCAGTCTCGGATATCGACGAAGTGGCCGGCGATGGCGGCGGCAGCGGCCATCTGCGGGCTGACGAGGTGGGTGCGGCCGCCGGGCCCCTGGCGCCCCTCGAAGTTTCGGTTGGAGGTGGAGGCGCAGCGCTCGCCGGGGAGGAGGATGTCGGGGTTCATGCCAAGGCACATGGAGCAGCCCGCATCGCGCCACTCGAAGCCGGCCGCGCGAAAGACCTCGTCGAGCCCCTCAGCCTCGGCGGCGGCCTTCACGAGCCCGGAGCCGGGAACGACCATGGCGCGTACGCCGGAGGCGACCTGGCGGCCGCGCACGGTGGCGGCGGCATCGCGCAGATCGGCGAGGCGCGAGTTGGTGCAGGAGCCGATGAAGACACGGTCGAGGGGAACGTCGGCGAGGGCGGTGCCGGCCTCGAGGTCCATGTAGCGGAGGGCGCGCTCGGTCTGCTCGCGGGCGGCCTCGGTGCGCGCGTCGCCCGGGTCGGGGACGCGCCCGGAGACGGGCACGCTCTGGGCGGGGTTGGTGCCCCAGGTGACGCAAGGCTCGATGTCGGCGCCGGCGAGGGTAACGGTCGTGTCGAAGTGGGCGTCCTCGTCGGTGGCGAGGCCGCGCCAGTGGTCGAGGGCGCGCTCCCAGGCGGCGCCGGCGGGGCTGGAAGGGCGGCCTTCGAGGTAGGAGAAGGTGGTGTCGTCGGGTGCGACGAGGCCGGCGCGGGCGCCCGCCTCGATGCTCATGTTGCAGATGGTCATGCGCCCTTCCATGGAGAGTGAGCGGATGACCTCGCCACGGTACTCGACAATGTGGCCGGTGCCGCCGCCGACACCGATGGTGTTGATGATGGTGAGGATGACGTCCTTGGCGGTGACGCCGGGGGAAAGCTCACCGTCGACCTCGATGGCCATGGTCCGCTGGGCGGACTGGGGGAGGGTCTGGGTAGCGAGGACGTGCTCGACCTCGGAGGTGCCGATGCCGAAGGCGAGGGCGCCGAGGGCGCCGTGGGTGGAGGTGTGGCTGTCGCCGCAGACGATGGTCATGCCGGGCTGGCTCAGTCCCTGCTCGGGGCCGACGACGTGGACGATGCCCTGGCGGGGGTCGTCGATGTCGTAGAAGGGCACCTCGAACTGGGCGCAGTTCGCGCGCAGAGTCTCGACCTGCTGGATGGAGAGGGGGTCATCCCAGGGGCGCTCGCGGCCCTCGGTGGGGACGTTGTGGTCGACGGTGGCGAGGGTGCGGTCGGGGCGGCGGACGGGGCGTCCCGCCAGCCGCAGGGACTCGAAGGCCTGGGGGGAGGTGACCTCGTGGACGAGGTGGAGGTCGATATAGAGGAGGTCGGGGAGGCCCTCCTCGCGGCGAACGAGGTGCTCTTCCCAGATCTTCTCGGCGATGGTGGGCATCGGTTCCCTCGGGCGGCGAAACGGGTGGGGGCGCCGCGGGCGCTATTGTCGCCCGCCGGGGCGAATCCCGCACGTGGGGCGGCCTACGAGAGGGGGCAGGCGCCGCAGCCGCCGCGGGAGCAGTGCCGGGCGTGGAGCTGGAGAGCGCCCTGGAGGGCGGCGGCGCGGGCGAGGGGAGCGCTTTCGGCGCCGGTGAGCCAGCCGGCGAGGGAGCGAAGCTGGCCGTAGGGCGCGGGGGCGGGGAGGGCGCGGAAGCGATCGAGGGCGGCGTCCTCGGGCCAGAGGCGGGCGCCCAGGGCGACGGGAAGAACGGCGTTGACGGCGAGCTCGAGGGCGGCGCCCGCGCCGATGCCGGGGGCGCGCAGGGCGCGGGGGATGGCGGCGGGCTCGGCGAGCGCCTCGGGCCAGTCGGGATGGGGCCCGGGCCAGAGGCGGGCGGCAAGGGCGCCGAGCGCCTCGAGGCGGCGCTCGGGAGCGGCGGCGGGGCGGCCTCCGTGGCGGGCGAGGGGGAGACCGGCCGCGGCCTCGCGCAGGGCTTCCGCGAACGCCTCCGCGCGCGCCTCACCACCGCCGGTGGGGGCGGTCTCGAGGAGGACGGGGAGGGGCAGGTGGCGGGCGACCTCGGCGAAGGACTCGCGGTTGCGGCGTCCGGCCAGGGTCTCGAGGGCGAGGGCGTAGAGGACGGGGCCGGGGCCGCGGGCGGAGGCCCAGTTGGCGGCGCGGGAAGTCTTCGCGCGGAGGCGCTCGAGGCCGAGGCGTTCGAGGGCGGGGACGGGGGAGGAGCGGGCGGCCGCGGCGGCGCAGGGCGGCGAGAAGCCGGGCAGAGGCGGGGTGGAGGGAGCGGGGGCGACGGCGAGGGGGATGGCTCGGCCGCCGGCGTGGGGCGTGACGAGGGATGCGCCGTCGTTCTCCTCGACGACGTGGAGGACGACGCCGGCGTAGGCCGGGTCGTCGTGGTGGCCGTGAGCGCGCCAGCCGCTGGCGCGCAGGTGGAGCTCGACATCCCCGCAGAGTTCGGCGCCGTCGAGCTCGATGACGGCGTCGCGGGCGTCGGGGCCGTAGCCAGGGGCGGGGACGCCGGGGAAGCGGATGCGGAGGCGGCGCCCGTCCTCGACGCGGGAAGGGGCGCGCAGGCCGGCGAACCAGCGCTCGGCGAGGGCGGCCTCGCCACGGGCGGGGGCGAGCACGCTCACGGGCTTCCCTCCTCCTCCGGCTCTGGTGCGGGCGGCGAGGCGTCGTAGGGGGCCATCTCCTCTTCGAGCATGCGCAGGACCGTGAGGCTCGCGCCCCTCGGGGCGTATTGCCCCGTCTCCCACTCGCTCACGGTCTGCTGGCGTACGCCAAGGCGGCGGGCGAAGGCGGCCTGAGTCAGGCCGGAGCGTTCACGCAGCTTTCTGACCCAGTCCTCGGGAGTTGCCTGCGGCATGTGGTTCAGTCTACACGGTACCGTGTAGCGCCGGGAGGGCGCTACGACGTCGCGGAGGGGATAGGTGTCCCGGAGGATTCAGAATACGCGGCCAGGCGGGCGAGCTCGGCGCGCAGGTCGAGGAGCGCGGTGTAGGTGAGCAGGACCGTGACGGGGCGGCTGGCGGGCTTCCCGGCAAGGGCGTCGAGGAAGGCGGCGGGGGAGCGGGTGGTGGCAGCGGGCTCGGGCCAGCCCGCGTAGCGCAGGCGCAGGGCGGCGTCCTCGGCACGGATGCCGCCGGCCCAGCAGCGTTCGACACGCCCCGCGAGCCGTTCGAAGTCGACGTCCCAGATCCAGCTCACGTCGCGGCCGTCGGCAAAGCGGTCGTTGAGGACGAAGGCGACCTCGGCGGGGCCGGGCTCGTCCTCGACGAGGCGCAGGGCCTCGCTTGCCCCGGCCGGATTCTTGCAGAGGAGGAGGCGCAGGCGGCAACCGTCGAGGGCGACGAGCTCACCCCGACCGAAGGCGGGGCGAGCGGCGGCGAGCCCCGCGCGGATGTCGTCGGCGTGCAGGTCGAGGGCGCGGGCCAGCGCGATGGCGGCGAGGGCGTTGCCGGCGTTGTAGAGGCCCCCCAGGGGGAGGTCGAGGTCGCCGAGGCCGGGGACGGTGAGGCGGAGGCCGTCGGGGCCGGACTCGATGGCGGTGGCGCTGGTGTCGGGCTCGGGCACGGCGCGCCCGCAACCTGCGCAGCGCCAGCGGCCGAGGTGGGCGGCGTAGCGCGACTCGTAGCGGTAGACGCCCCCACAGGCGCGGCACCAGCGGGCGTCGGCGGGACCGGGGGAGGAAGCGCTCGCGCGGGCGCCGGCGAGCGAGTACCAGTGAACGGGCCCGGCCCAGTCGAGGGCGAGCTCGGCGACGGAGGGGTCGTCGGCGTTGAGGACGAGGGTGGCGTCAGCGGGCAGGAGGGCGAGCGCTTCGCGCCAGCGGGCGGCGACGCCGTCGACCTCGCCATAGCGGTCGAGCTGGTCGCGGAAGAGGTTCGTGAAGGCGACGGCGCGGGGCTGGAGGGCGCGGGCGGCGGCGGGAAGCGTCGCTTCGTCCGTCTCCATGAGGGCGAGGGCGCGCCGGTCACGGGGGCGGGCACGCCAGCCGGCGGCGGCGACGAGGGCGGAGGCGATGCCGCGCGTGAGGTTCGACCCCTCGCGGTTGTGGACGGCGGGGTGGCCCGAGGCTGCGAGCATGCCGGCGAGGAGGCGGGCGGTGGTCGTCTTGCCGTTCGTGCCGGTGATGAGGACAGCGCCGCCCTCGAGTGAGCGGCCGAGGGTGGAGACGAAGCCGGGATCGAGGCGTTCGGCGACGAGGCCGGGGAGGGCGGTGGCCCCGCCCCGCCGGAGCCCGGAGCTGAGCGCGGCGGCGCCCTTCGCGACCCAGAGGGCGAGCAGGAGGCGGGGGCCGGCTACCGTCATGGCGACGTCCCTGGTCCGCGGAGGCGGACGGCCATGGTACGGGTCGGCGAGCGGGGCCGGGGGAGAGCTAGGTGCCCGTGGCGCTCACGACCGGGAGCGGCTGGGCGGGCACAAGTCCCGCGAGCACGCGTTCGATCGCCATCGTATGGCTACAGATCGACCACTCGGCGAAGAAACCGCAGGTGCAGGTCCATATTTCGTCGGCGAACTCGACACGGTGGTCGGTGTTGTCGCCCCGGACCGTCACGGCAAAGCCCTCGACGCGGAACCGCTCGGGCTCAGAGGCGTAGCGCCTGGCCTTCTCGATCTTGCCGATGATGCTCGACTGCATGTTCGCTTGAACCCTCCTGGCGCGGGCGGCTTCAGACACAGAAACGGCGCCCTACAGGCGCCGTTAGAAGGTGCGGGCCGCTCGCGCATCCATCGCGCCATTCACGCTACGGGCGCGCGGGAGGGGCTGTCAACAGTTTGGGGTGCGGGTTCCGTGAAGGACACGACCATCTCCGTGGGCGCGCTGACCATCACCTGCTCGCCGGGGGCGGGAAGGGGGAGGTCCGGGGGGAACGCGACCGCGATGCGCTCGCCGTTGCCGCGCCCGACCACCTCAACGCTGGTGACGAGATCGACGATCTCCTCGACCTGCAGCGTGAGCATGAAGTCGCCGGGGCCCGGGCGGAGGCCACCGGGCGCGACACCGGCCAGACCGGCATCGGTGGGGATGAGGGTGTAGCCGAGGAAGGCGGCGGTCTCGGGGTCGGGCGGGGAGGCGAAGACGTCGCGCCTGGGGCCGGACGCACGCACGCGGCCCTCACGCAGGAGCACGAGATCCTCGGCGAGACGCAGGGCCTCGTCGCGGTCGTGGGTGACCAGCACGGTGGTCCCGGCGAAGCGGCGCAGGAGGGCCGGAAGCTCCTCGAGCATCTGGCCGCGGCCGCGCTCGTCGAAGCCCGCGAGGGGCTCGTCGAGAAGCGTCAGGGGGGCGCGCAGGGAGAGGGCGCGGGCGAGGTTCGCGCGCTGCGCCTCGCCGCCCGAGAGGCGGTTGGCGGAGCGGTCGAGGAGGTGGGCGACGCCGCAGGCGGTGGCGGCCTCAGCGAGGCGAGCGCGACGCTCTCGCGGAGGGAGACCGCGCAGGCGGAGGGCGAGGTCGAGGTTGGCGCGCAGGGTGCCGGAGAGGAAGACCGCTTCCTGGAAGGCGTAGGCGACGGACGCGCGGGCGGCGGAGGCGGGCTCTTCCCCGAGCAAGACGCGTCCGGCGCGGGGCCGTTCCAGACCGGCGAGCAGGCGGAGCAGGGTCGACTTCCCGGAGCCGTTGGGACCAAGGAGGGCGGTCACCCGGCCGGCGGCGAAGCGCAGATCCGGCACATCGACGACGGGTTGTTCGCCGTAGGCAAATTGCACGCGGTCGAATCGCGCTTCCATCAGCGGGGGCTCCGCTGCTGTACGACCGTGAGAACGGCGACGATGGCGAAGGCCATGGCGAGCAGCACAAGGCCGTAGGCGATGGCGCGCTCGGTGTCGGCGCGGCTGGTCTCGGTGACGATGGCGGTGGTGAGGACGCGCGTATCGCCCACGAGGTTGCCGCCGACGGCCATGGAGGCGCCCACCTCGGAGACGACGGCGCCGAAGCCGGCCATGACGGCGGCGAGGAGGCCGAGGCGGGCTTCGCGGGCGAGCAGCCAGAGGGTTCGCAGCTTCCCGGCGCCGAGGACGGTGAGGAGGTCGGGCAGACGGGCGGGGAGGGCCTGGATGGAGGCGGCGGTGAAGGCGATGACGAGGGGCGTGGCGATGAGGAACTGGGCGATGATCATGGCCTGCTTCGTGTAGATGAGCTCGAAGCCGCCGAAGGGGCCGCTCCGCACGAGCAGGAGCCAGATAACAAGTCCAGCGACGACAGGGGGCATGCCCATGCCCGTGCCGACGGCGGCGAGGATGAGGGTGCGGGCGGGAAAGCGGGCGCGACCGAGGAGGTAGCCGAGGGGCACGCCCACGAGCATGGCGAGGGCGGTGGCGGAGCCGGAGACGAGCAGGGAGCGGCCGGCGATGGAGAAGATCTCACCATCGCCAGTGCCGATGAGGCGGAACGCCTCCACGAGGCCGTCCCAGATGGCTTCCATCAGCCACCCCCTACGGGGGTCTGGGCGGCGGGGGTGAAGAGCGAGCGGCCGAACTCCTCGGCGCGGAAGCGCCCGATGCGCGCCTGCGTCTCCGGTTCGAGGAGGAAGGCGGCGAAGGCCTCGGCCTGCTCCGCTGCGACGTCGTCGTGCTTGTCCGGGTTGACGACGTGGATGCGATAGACGTTCAGGAGCGTGGCGTCCCCCTCAACGAGGACGGCGAGGTCGAGCACATCGCGCAGGGCGAGGTAGGTGGCGCGGTCGGTGAGGGTGTAGGCGCCGCGCTCGGAGGCGATGGTGAGGGTGGCGCCCATGCCCTGGCCGGTCTCCTCGCGGGAGAGGGAGGCGAGGTCGAGGCCGGCGACGGCCCAGAGGGCGAGCTCCTTCTTGTGGGTGCCGGAGTCGTCGCCGCGGGAGACGAAGCGACCGCCCGAGGCGATGGCGGCGAGGGCGGCGGGGAGGTCGGGAGCGGCGGCGGCAGCGGCAGGGTCGTGCGGGGGACCGACGATGACGAAGTCGTTGGTCATGACGAGGCGGCCGGAGACGAGATCGCCGCTGGCGATGTAGGGGGCTTCGGCCTCGGGGGCGTGCACGAGGACGGCGTCGGCGTTGCCCTCGCCGGCCATGCGCAGGGCCGCGCCCGTGCCGACGGCGATCACCTTGACCGTGATGCCAGTACGCTCCTCGAAGCGGGGGACGAGCTCGTCCAGGAGGCCGCTGTCGTGGGTGGAGGTGGTGGTGGCGAGGATGATCGTGCCGGGATCATCACCGGAGCCGTCGCAGCCGGCAGCGAAGACGAGGACGCCGACCAGGGCCAGCGCGAGCAGCGGTCGGGCGAAGGGCAAGGGGCGCTCCCGGCAGGGTTATGCTGGCCGCAGCATAGCGATGTGGGCTGGGCGGAGCTAGCGGGGCGGGCCGCGGAGGATGCGGCGGCGGAGGGGCTCGGGGTCGTCGGGGGCACCGTACATCTCCCACCAGGCGTCATCGAGCCACCAGGTGGCGCCGGCTTCCTCCCAGCGGGCGGCCTCGGCGGCATCGACATCGGGGAGGCTGCGTTCGATGACGATGTCGTACGGACCTGGGCCGGAGCGCTCAGCCGCGACCCACCGGTTCATGGCGCGGAGGTCGTCGAGGGCTTCTTCGGGGGTGGCGTCGAACACCATCTGTCCGCCGGCGCCGAAGACGTTGGGGAGGAGGCCGTCGTAGCGGATGGCGCGACGCATCGACTTGCGGCGGGGCCACATGGCGGACTCGCGGGGCCAGGCACCGACGACCCAGATGGGGATGCGGGGCCGCTGGACGGGGGGTGGGAGAAAGGTGACCTCGCGCGTGCTGAAGTGCTCACCGTCGAAGGCGAAGGGTTCGCCGCTCCAGAGACCCTCGAGGACGGCAAGGGCTTCGTCGAGCATGGCGGCCCTGGTTCGGCGGTCGAACTCGTCGCCGCCGAACCAGGGCCCCGCGTCGTCGGGCGCGCCGAGGCCGACGGAGAGGGTGAGGCGCCCGCCGGAGAGGCGGTCGACGGTGGCAGCCTGGCGCGCGATCAGCCAGGGACGGTGCCAGGCGAGGGGCGTGAGCATGGTGCCGAGCCGCACCCGCTCGGTGCGCAGGGCGACGCCGGAAAGGAGCGCCCAGGCGTCGGCGAACGCCATGACGGGCTCGTCGGGGGCGGCGGCGTAGGGAGTGTCCCAGAAGAAGACGCCATCCCAGCCAGCCTCTTCCGCGTCGACGGCGAGCTGGATGAGGGTGGCAGGGTCGCCTCCGTAACCGGTGTTGGGCAAGGTGACACCGAAGCGCATGGGGGGAGTGTAGCGGGCGACACGGCGGACTTGCCTCAGTCAAGAGTAGCGTGCTACGGTACAAGCATTGCGGTCGTATTCCGATCGCCCCCGGTTTCGGGGAAAGACTGGGCCTCCTGCTGGGGGCCCTTTCTCTTGGGAGTGGCATGAAGCCCTTCGCGTGGTTCGTCGATGCCGGTTACCTCTTCGCTGCGGGGGGGGCGCCTGTGTGTCCAGTCCCAGAAGCGCGATGAACTGGAGATTGACTACGCAGCATTGACCCAAGCACTCGCAGAATGGGGGCGCAACTGGGGCACGGCTTGGGGATCCAACGGGGTCACTCCGTACCTCCGAACGTACTGGTACGACGGCGGGGTCGACGGGCAGCCTTCGGAAGACCACCTTGAAGTGGCTCGCCTCGGTGGGGTCAAGCTTCGCCTCGGGCGTCTCGTGAGGGGACGGCAGAAGGGTGTGGACTCGTTGATCGTGCGAGATCTCATCAGGCTCTCCCAGAATCAAGCGATCAGCACAGCCTATCTACTCGGTGGCGACGAAGATCTTCGAGAGGGGATGGTGGAAGCGCAGGAGATGGGCGTGCGGGTTGTGCTCGTAGGCGTTGAGCCCTTTGGGAAACAGAATCACGCCGGCACTCTCGTCCGCGAGGCCGATGACGTGATGGAACTGACCCGCGACGACCTTGCGCCCTACTTCAAGAAACGCGCGCCCGCGCGGGCCTGACACGCGGCCCGGGGCAGCCTACCACCAGATCATCTCGTCGACGTCCTCGGGGAGGTCGTCCCAGTCGGTGGTCCAGAGGCCGGAGCTGAGGTACTTCCAGCCACCGTCGGCGAGGAGGCAGACGATGTGCTGCTCGCCGGGGAGGCGCTCCGAGACCCTGATGGCGGCGCGGACGACGGAGCCGCTGCTGACACCGGCGAAGATGCCTTCCTTCTCGGCCAGGTCGCGGGTGAAGGCGAAGCTGGTCTGGCTGTCGACGACGATCTTCCCGTCAAGGACCGACTCGTCGAATATCTCGGGAATAAAGCCCTCTTCGAGGGCGCGGAGACCCTGGACGTTGTCGCCGGGGTGGGGGGCGGCGGCGATGACGCGGATGTCGGGCTTGCGGGCCTTCAGGCCGCGGCCGGTGCCGGTGAGGGTGCCGCCCGTGCCGAGGCCCGCGACGAAGGCGGTCGTCTCGGGGAGGTCGCGCA
Source organism: Tepidiformaceae bacterium (assembly GCA_965203545.1). GTDB lineage: Bacteria > Chloroflexota > Dehalococcoidia > Tepidiformales > Tepidiformaceae > UBA2991. The sequence continues at coordinate 2,592,200 of OZ241899.1, read as the reverse complement.
GGATCTCGACGGCTGTGCCGTGCTCGTGGGCGGCGGGGTTCGCCTCGTTCCCGTACTGGTAGGGGAAGTGGTAGCGGCCGGGGTCAGCAGCGACGATCTCCTTGGCCTTCGTTATGGCGCCGTTCGAGCCGAGCTCGCCGGGGGAGTAGATGATCTCGGCGCCGAGGGAGCGGAGGAGGAGGGAGCGCTCCTCGCTGACGTTCTCGGGCATGACGCAGACGACGTGGTAGCCGCGCAGCTTGCCGATGAGGGCGAGACCGATGCCGGTGTTGCCCGAGGTGGGCTCGAGGATGGTGTCTCCGGGCTTGAGCTCGCCGCGCTCCTCGGCCGCCTCAACCATCGCCTTGGCGATACGGTCCTTGACCGAGCCGGTGGGGTTCTGGCCCTCGAGCTTGGCGTAGATGTGGACGTCGGGACGGGGCGCGAAGGCGCGCAACTCGACGAGGGGGGTATCGCCGATGAGGTCGAGGATGGAGCGGTAGAGGGCCACGGCGGGGCGGGGACTAGCCCCCGGCGAGGGCGGGGAGGATGTCGAGGACGTCGCCGTCGCTGAGGGCGGTGCCGGCGCCGCCCATGTAGCGGATGTCCTCGTCGTTGAGGTAGACGTTAACGAAGCGCTGGAGCTGCCCGTCTTCGCCGTACATCTGGGCCTTGAAGCCGGGGTAGCTGGCCTCGATGTCGTCGACGACCTCGGCCACGGTCGCCCCCCGCGCCTCGATCTCCTTCTGCCCGCCAACGAGCTTCGAGAGGACGGCGGTGACGCGGATGCGGACGGTGGGCTCGGTGGCTGAGGTCACGGGCTGGTTCTCCTGTGCTGGCTTTCTGGTTCCGAGGCTAGACGGCGGCTTCCTCTTCCTCCGGGTGGGGGAAGGGGGCGCCGCAGAACTCCTCGTAGTCGATGAGCTCGCTGATGGTGGGGTTCTCGCCGCAGAGGGGGCAATCCGGGTCGCGGCGGATCTTGACGGTGCGGAACTCAAGGGAGAGCGCATCGTAGAGGAGCAGTCGGTTGACGAGGGGTTCGCCCTGCTCGAGGACGAGCTTGAGCACCTCGGTGGCCTGGATGCTGCCGATGGTGGCGCACATCGCGCCGAGCACGCCGGCCTCGGCGCAGCTCGGCACCATGCCGGGCGGGGGCGGTGCCGGGTAGAGGCAGCGGTAGCAGCCCTGCCCGGGCAGGTAAGTCGTGGCCTGGCCATCGAACATGAGGATGGAGCCGTCGACGAGCTTCTTCTTGCGGAGGAAGCAGGCGTCGTTCACGAGGTAGCGCGTGGCGAAGTTGTCGGCGCCGTTCACGACGATGTCGTACTCGTCGATGATCTCGAAGGCGTTGTCACTGGTGAGGGGCGCCTCGTGGAGGACGACGTCGATGTTGGGGTTGTGGGAGAGCAGGGTCTCCTTCGCCGACTGCACCTTGGCACGGCCGATGTCGTCGGTCTGGTGGAGGATCTGGCGCTGCAGGTTGGAACGGTCGACGACGTCGAAGTCGATGAGGCCGATCTTGCCGATGCCGGCGAGGGCGAGGTAGAGGGCGACGGGGGAGCCAAGACCACCAGCGCCCACAACGAGCACCCTGGCCTCGATGATCCGGCGCTGCCCGACGCTGGCAACCTGGGGCATGATGAGGTGGCGGCTGTAGCGTTCGACCATCTCGGGCGTGAGGACGACATCGGCCCCGCCGGCGAGGGCGGGGATGAAGGCGACCTCGTCGCCGGCGGCGAGGCGGGTGGCTTCGCCGTCGAGGGTGTCGATCTCGACCTGGTTCACGTAAACGCCGATGTGGGTAGCGAGCTCGCCGTCGGCATCGCGCACCTGGGCGCCGAAGCCGGGGAACTGCGTGTCGAGGTCGTCCATGACCTCGCGCAGGTTGGCGCCGGCGGCACGCACCTGGACGCGGTTGCCCACGAGGTGGCGGAAGGGGGTGGGGACGTAGACATTGACGGTCACTGGCTGCGCCTCGCTATTGGGCCCGTCCTGGGGGCCATCCGATTGTGGAGCGGCTCCCGCCGCCGGGCTAGAGGTCGACACTGAGGTACCGCTCCCCCGTATCACAGAGGATGGTGACGATACGGGCATCCTCGCCGAGGCGCTCGGCCACGGTGAGGGATGCAATGACGTTGGCGGCGGCGGAGATGCCGACGAGGAGGCCCTCCTCGCGGGTGAGGCGGGCGGTCATGGCGAAGGCGTCCTTGTCCTCGATGCGGATGACCTCGTCGTAGACCTCACGGTCGAGGACGCCGGGCACGAAGCTGGCGCCGATGCCCTGGATGCCGCTGAGCCCCGGCCTTCCGCCGCTGAGGACGGGCGAGCGGGCGGGCTCGACGGCGACAATCTGGACGCGGTCGCCGAGTTCCTCGCGCAGCACCTGGCCGACGCCGGTGATGGTCCCGCCAGTGCCGACGGCGGCGACGAAGGCGTCGACTTCGCCGTCGGTGGCGGCGATGATCTCGCGGGCGGTGGTGCGGCGGTGGACGTCGGGGTTGGCGGGGTTCTCGAACTGCTGGGGGACGAAGACGTCGGTTTCGGACTCGGCGAGCTGGCTGGCGGCGAAAACGGCGCCGGTCATGCCCTCGATGGCGGGGGTGAGGTGGACTTCGGCGCCGTAGCGCTCGAAGAGGCGGCGGCGCTCGACGGACATGTCCTCGGGCATCGTCAGGATCAGGCGGTAGCCCTTCACGGCAGCGACCATGGCGAGACCGATGCCGGTATTGCCGGAGGTCGGCTCGATGATGGTGGCCCCGGGGCGGAGGGCTCCGGAGCGCTCGGCGTCCTCGATCATGGCGAGGGCGATGCGGTCCTTGACGGAGCCGCCGGGGTTCATGCTCTCGAGCTTGCCGTAGACGGCGGCGGAGCCTTCGGGCACGACGCGGTTGAGCCGCACCAAGGGGGTCGCCCCGACGAGGTCGAGGATGGAGTCGGCGACGCGGGGTCTTGATGGCGCCGTCATGTCTTCACCCACTCGACTGCTTCGGCTACGCCTTCGCGCTCGTTGATTCGAGGTCGCTCGACTGCTGCGGCTGCGCCTTCGCGCTCGTTGATTCGAGGACGCTCGACTGCTACGGCTACGCCTTCGCGCTCGTTGATTCGAGGTCGCTCGACTGCTGCGGCTGCGCCTCCGCGCTCGCTCATATCTGATACCTCCCGGCGACCGCCTGGGGTTCCTTCGCGTGGAGATCGGCGATGGTGTAGCTGGCGAGGATGGCGCTGGTCGACTCCTGGATGCGCTCCCATATCTCGCGCTGGCCGCACTGGTGGGGGTGGTCGGTGCGTTCAGGGGGCTCGTCGAGCCAGGCGACGGGGGCGAGGCTGCCCTCGAGGGCGACGATGGCCTCGTAAACCGACATCTCGGCGGGGTCGCGGGCGAGCTCGTGGCCGCCGGCGGGGCCACGCTGGGATCGCACGAGGCCAGCCTTGCGCAGGGTCGTCAGGAGCTGGTCGAGGTACTGCTCGGGGACGTGGCGGCGAAGGGCGATCTCGGAGCACTGCAGGGGGCCCTGGCCGTAGTGGTCGGCCAGCTCGATGAGGGCCCGCAGCCCGTAGTCGCCCCGTGTGGAACAGCGCATTTGCCCCTGCCCGCGGCGGCGGAACCGCCGCAAGAGTCGCCTCCTGCCTAAAGTCGAGTAAGTCTGTCAACAATCGTAGTCGGCGGCGGCGCGAGGGGCAACCGGGGAGGCCATGCAGAGCCAAGGGGCGGTCGCTGCTACCCTTGAACGGCAGCTTTCCGTGGGGTTGGACCGTTCGCTTACGTCGCGCGTGACCTTCCGTTCCTGAACCGGCTACGCGAACAGGTGCTGTTCGCGGCGGGTCCGATTGGGTCGACGATCCTCTCGCTGAAGCCGACGCCGGAAGACTACGGCGGGCTCGATGGCTGCAACGAGTACCTGACGGTCTCGAAGCCAGAGTTGCTGGAGGGCATCCAGCGCAGCTTCTACGAGGCCGGCTGCGATGCGGTCGACTCGGCCACGTTCGGGGCGAACCGCGTGGTCTTCGCGGAGTACGACATCGAGGACCGCGTCCGCGAGATCAACCGACTTGCGGCGGAGCAGGTCGGGCGCGTGCGGGACGAGTTCTCGACGCCGGAGTGGCCGCGCTACAGCCTCGGGACTATGGGGCCGGGAACGAAGCTGCCCTCGCTGGGGCACATCGACTACGACGAGCTGGTGGAGAGCTACCGGGAGCAGGCGCGGGGTCTCGTCGAGGGCGGGATCGACGTGCTCAAGGTCGAGACCTGCCAGGACCTGCTCCAGACGAAGGCGGCGCTGGGCGCGATCGAGGATGTGTTCGGCGAGATGGACACGCGGCTACCGGTGATCGCAAGCGTGACGATCGAGACGACGGGCACGATGCTGCTGGGCTCGGACATCGCCTGCGCGCTGACGACGCTGGAGGCGCTGGACACGGTCGACGTGATCGGCATCAACTGCGCGACCGGGCCGGAGCAGATGGTGGAGCACGTGCGCCACCTCGCGCAGAACTCGCGGCGGCCGGTGTTCATCGGGCCGAACGCGGGTCTGCCGGAGATCCGGGACGGGGAGACGTGCTACCCGCTCACGCCGGAGGCGTTCGCGCGCTACCAGCGCATCTTCGTGGAGGAGCTGGGGACGAGCATCGCGGCGGGGTGCTGCGGGACGACACCGGAGCACTTCGAGGCGGCGATCGCAGAGGTGGGGAGGCCACGGCCGAAGGCTCGGCCGGAGACGATCGAGGCGGCCTGCAGCTCGCTCTACACGAGCGTGCCCTTCGAGCAGGACACGTCGTTCCTGGTGGTGGGGGAGCGGATGAACGCGACGGGGTCGCGGGCGTTCCGGGAGCTCCTGCTGGAGGCGGACAGCGAGGGGGTGGTGGCGCTGGCGCGGGAGCAGGCGGCGGAGGGGGCGCACGTACTCGACCTCATGGTCGACTACGTAGGGCGCGACGGCGCGCCGGATATGGAGCGGTACGGGAGGGAACTGCGCACACAGGCAACGCTGCCGCTCGTGTTCGATTCGACCGAGGTGCCGGTGATCGAGACGGCGCTGAAACTGTACGGCGGCAAGGGGATCGTGAACTCGATCAACCTGGAGGACGGGGAGCGGAAAATCACGCGGCTGCTGCCGCTGATCAAGCGGTTCGGGGCAGCGGCCGTCGCACTCGTGATCGACGAGGAGGGGCAGGCGCGCGACGTCGACTGGAAGCTGCAGGTGGCGCACCGCATCCACGAGATTGCCGTCGACCGCTACGGGATGGAGCCGGGCGACCTGCTGTTCGACATGCTCACGTTCCCGCTGGGGGGCGGGCAGGAGGACCTGCGCGGCGACGCGATGGCGACGCTGGAGGCAATCCGGCGGGTGAAGGCGGAGCTGCCCGGGACGCACACGATCCTGGGGGTCTCGAACGTGTCGTTCGGGCTGAAGCCGGCAGCGCGGCGGGTGCTGAACTCGGTGTTCCTGGCGGAGGCGGTAGAGGCGGGGCTGGACGCGGCGATCGTGAACGCGCGCCAGATCCGGCCACTGAGCCGCATCCCCGAGGAGCAGATCGAGGTGGCGCGGGACCTGATCTACGACCGGCGGCGGGACGACTACGACCCGCTCATCCACTTCCTCTCGCTGTTCGAGGACGTGGAGGCGGCGCCGAAGCGGGCGGATGAGCAGGCGGCGCTGCCAGTCGAGGAGCGCCTGAAGCAGCGCATCATCGACGGGGACCGGCGGGGGCTGGAGGGGGACCTCGACGAGGCGCTGGGGGAGATGGAGGCGCTCACGATCATCAACGAGCACCTGCTGGACGGGATGAAGGTGGTAGGCGAGCTGTTCGGAGCGGGGAAGATGCAGCTGCCCTTCGTGCTGCAGAGCGCGGAGACGATGAAGGCGGCGGTGAGCCACCTGGAACCGCACATGGAGCGGGTCGAGGGGTCGGGGAAGGGCCGGATCGTGCTGGCGACGGTGCGGGGCGACGTGCACGACATCGGCAAGAACCTGGTCGACATCATCCTCTCGAACAACGGCTACACCGTGGACAACCTCGGCATCAAGCAGCCGATCGCGACGATCATCGACAAGGCGCTGGAGGTGGATGCGGATGCGATCGGGCTGAGCGGGCTGCTGGTGAAAAGCACCGTCGTGATGCGCGAGGACCTGGAGGAGCTGAACTCGCGGGGGTTGTCACGCTTCCCGGTGCTACTGGGGGGCGCGGCGCTCAACCGGCGCTACGTCGAGCACGACCTGCGCGCGGTCTACGAGGGGGACGTCTACTACTGCCAGGACGCGTTCGAGGGGCTGGACACGCTGGGACGAGTCGTGGCCGGGGAGGAGCCGGCGGCGGCGCGGACGGCGGCCTCGGCCGCGCCTGCGGCGAGGGTCGAACCGGATGCAGAGGCGCGGGCGGCGTACGTGCGGTCGGCGGTGGCGCGGGACGTGGCCGTACCGCAGCCGCCGTTCTGGGGGAGCCGGGTGGTGCGGGGGATCCCGCTGCGAGACGTGTTCCCGTACGTGAACGAGGTGGCGCTCTTCCGGGCGCAGTGGGGGTACCAGCGGGGGGACCGCTCGGAGGAGGCGTACGAGGCGCTGTTGGAAGAGGAGGTGCGGCCGGTGTTCCGCGCCTGGCAGGAGCGCGCGATCGGGGAGGGGCTGCTGACCCCGCAGGTGGTGTACGGCTACTTCAAGTGCCGGGCGGAGGGGAACGACCTGCTCGTCTGGCCCGAGGTTGAGGGGGAGGCAGCGGCGGGGGAGCCGGTGCGGTTCGAGTTCCCGCGTCAGCCGGAGGGGCGGCGGCTCTGCATCGCCGACTTCTTCAAGGAAGGCGAGAGCGGGGAGTACGACACGGTGGCGTTCACGCTGGTGACGGTGGGGTCGCGCGCGACGGAGCTGGCGCAGGAGCTGTTCGAGTCGGACGAGTACCGCGACTACCTGCACTTCCACGGGTTCGGGGTGGAGAGCGCGGAGGCGCTGGCCGAGCTCTGGCACAAGCGGGTGCGGGAGGAGCTGGGCATCGGGGGGCAGGATGCGACGGACGTGCGGGAGCTGTTCCGGCAGGGGTACCAGGGGTCGCGCTATTCGTTCGGGTACCCGGCCTGCCCGGACCTGGAGCAGCAGGTCGGGATCGCGAAGTTGCTGGGCCCGGAGCGCATCGGGGTGGAACTCGGGGAGACGTTCCAGTGGCACCCGGAGCAGTCGACGAGCGCGATCGTGGTGCACCACCCGGAGGCGCGCTACTTCACGGTGTAGCGACCGTCGGTGGTCGGTGTGCGGTTGTCGGTGGTCGGTGGGACGGCCCGGGGGTTAGCCGCGGGGAGCGGGCGGCGCGGGGTCGGGGACGAGGGGGATGCCGGACCAGCGAAGGAAGTCGGCGTAGGCCCACCCCTGCTCGCCATCCTCCGTGAGGACGTGGACCCAGACGCAGTTCCCGTACAGGTCGTCCTCAACACACGGCCCCTCGACAACGTGGCCGTCGGTGGCATGCGGAACCAGCTCGACAACGCGCTCGGGGGGCAGGCACACGACAATCTCGGACTCGGTGGTGGCCTCGGCGCGGACGTTCAGACAGGTGTCGACGACGACCTCAGCGGTAAGGGAGTCGTCGAAGGGGGGGATCTGGATGGCGGGGAGGAGGGTGGGGGCTCTTGATGGAAAGCCCTGCCCAGAGGGGTCGTCCCACCGGTGAATCCGATACTCCCGGCTTGTGTTCCCCCAACGACCTCTCCACAGACCTCGCTCGAAATTCGCAGTAGCAAGCGTCTGCCCGTCGAGGCTCAACACGGCGGTATCGTCGCCAAACAGAGACGGGTTGTCCGGCGCCAGGTGCAGCGACAAGGGCCGTGGGTGGTCCAGTGGCTGAGACGGGGAGTCTTCCCACTGGCCGTCCGCGGTTACCACTTGCCAGCCCAGCACCGACTCCACGAGCAGCGCATCCCCCCCTGCAAGCCATGGTGTACTGCCGAATTCAACCGGGAGGGTGGCTCCCCGCACACGCACAACTTCCTCTCCTGTCACCGCATCGAAAAGAGAGAGAGTTGTCAGTGCCGGAGCATGCCCAACGTCTTCGATCCATCCCAGTGCCCCGGTGATGGCTGCGATCCAGCGCCCGTTCGGCGACAGCCTGACGCCGGATCCCCCATGAGGTTCACCAACGCACGGGAACGCGACCTCGGATTCGAGCACTCCGGACCAGTTGTAGCGGAAGGCGTGGCAAGCCTCCGGTTCGAGAGAGCCGCCGGGCGGGGAGACAACGGCAAACCCAACTCCAGAAGGGAAAACGTGGACATCACCACCAGGGTGGTCAACAGACACCGCTTCTCCGGTACCGAGCCAGAGCACATGCAACTGCCCGTCACCGGAAGCCAGCAGAGTGCTGTCTTTAGCGAGCCACTCATGGATCGACCGGCCAGCCGGCATGTCGAACCTCGTCGTCGGCTCCATGGAGGGGTCAACCACCACGTAGCGGCGCGAGCCGCCATCGCCATCCCCGTCGAGGCGCTCAAAGAGGATGGCGCCGCCATCGCTCCGCCCTTCGAGACGGAGACTGGCGGCGTCCCACGAATACGTGCGGTCCTCTTCCCGATCGTGAATGGCACCGTCGACAGCTATGTAGCGGTTGCTGGGTGAAGCTGAGAGCGAGAGGCCTTCGACGTGCTGCCAGCCTTCGACGGCACCGGTCTCAACTTCGAGGAAGAAGAGACCGGTGTCCTCAGTGATGAGCTCGCCGGGGGCGTACTCGATACGGGTGAAGACCTCATCGGTGGCGATCTCGCGGATGCCGAGGGCGTTGGGGGTGGAGTCGATGGGGGCCTCGGGGGTGGGTTCGGGCGTCGGCTCCGGGGTCGGTTCCGGCGTGGGGGACGCCTCGGGTTCCGGCGCGGGTGTGGGGGATGGGTCGGGGGTTGCGGCGGGGGTGGGGGAGGGCGTCGGGGTGGCGGTCGCCCCGGCGACCGGGGTCGGGGACGGGCCGGGGGAGAGGAGGACGTTCACCGGCTCATCGGGGCGCGTGAGGAGGATGGCCATCACGATCGCGGGAATGGCCGCTAGCGTAACGACGGTGGCGGCGGCAACGCCGAGGAGGGGCTTGGGCAGCAGGGCCAGCGGCGCGAGGAAGGCGCGGAGACGGGCGCCCACGAGCTGGGGGAGGCGGACGGGCTGGCGCTCCGGCTGCCAGGTCGCGATCTGGCGGCGGTTCCGCAGCTCCAGCTTCCCGAGGATGTTGGAGACGTGGTACTTGACGGTGTAGGGGCTGATGCCGAGCTTGATCGCGATCTCGGCATTCGTCGCGCCGGTGCGCACCTCGTCGAGGATGCGCCACTCGGCGGGCGTGAGGATGTCGGGATGGGGCGGGCGGCCGCGTCCCCTGCGAGTCATGGGGCAAGCCTAGGGGGAACGGAGCCGAATTACCCCGTCCGTTTTCGAATTTTCCCCTACTTCTCCAGTTCGGCCAGGATCTGGTCGCGGAGGCGGTATTTCTGGACCTTGGTGGCGGACATGGGCCAGTCGCCGGGGGCGACGAAGCGGACGTGGCGGGGCACCTTGAAGCTGGCGATGCGGCCGCGGCAGTGGTCGATGAGGTCGTCGGGGGCGATCTCGGCGCCGGGGACGAGCTCGACGAAGGCGGCGGGCACCTCGTCGTAGCGGTCGTCGGGGACGCCGACGACCTGGGCGATGTTCACGGCGGGATGGGTCTGGAGGTAGGACTCGATCTCCAGGGCCGCGACGTTCTCGCCGCCGACCTTGAGCATGTCCTTCACGCGGCCCATGAAGCTGACGCGCCCGTCCTCGTCGAGGGCGCCGAGGTCGCCCGTGTTGAACCAGCCGTCGGCGTCGAAGCACTCGGCGTTCTTCACGGGGTCCTTGTAGTAACCCTCGAAGACGCAGTAGCCGCGCATCCAGATCTCGCCGCGGGTGTTGGGTTCGTCGACGGGGGCGCCGGTCTCGGGGTCGCGTATCTGGAGCTCGATGCCGGGCAGGGGGCGGCCGGAGGTGACGGGGCGCTTCTCGGGCGGGTCGTCGGGGTGGCTGAAGCAGGCGACGCCGCCGCACTCGGTGAGGCCGTAGGCGTTCGTGTGCTGGGCGGTGGGGAGGGCGGCGTGGATGCGGCGGAGGGCGTCCGGGGGCGCGACGTTGTTCATCAGGCGGATGCGGGAGAACGCGGCGGGGTCCCACTCGGGGTGGTTGAGGAGGGCGGTGGTGATCGGCGGGAAGGTCGAGAAGCAGACGGTAGCGCGCTCGTCGCGCAGCTGGGAGATGCCGAGGTTCGCGTTGAAGTGGGTGAGAGTGATGTAGGCGGCGCCGGAGTCCATGCAGCCGATGAGGGGGAGGATGGCGCTCATGTGGAAGAGGGGCAGCGGATCCCAGAAGCGGTCCTCGGCGGTGAGGCGGAAGCGATCGCCGCAGGCGTTGACGGAGGTGCGGACCAGGGCCTCGTGCGTGAGCGGACAGCCCTTGGGGTCGGCGGTGGTGCCGGAGGTGTACATCATCATGGCGACGTCGCGGAGGCGGACGCGGGAGCGGAGCAGGTGGACGTGCTCGTCGGTGACCCCCTCGGCGGCAGCGTCGAAGGCGGCGCGGTCGAGCATCCCGGCGGGGGAGGCCGCACCCATCAGGATGACGCTCTCCAGCTTAGGGGCGCCGGGGAGGGCGAGGGAGGCGGGGTCGGGGGCCTGGGCGAGGCCGGGGAGGCAACGGTGTAGCAACTCGACGAAGTCGACGTGCTCGTCGATCAAGTCGCTGGTGACGAGGAGCTTGAGGTCGGCGTTCTCGATGACGTAGGCGAGCTCGTGGTCCTTGTAGCGGGCGTTGATGGGCACGACCCAGGCGCCGAGCATTGCGGCGCCGAGCATGACCTCGATGTAGTCCATGCAGTTCGGCATGAGGATGCCGAGGTGGTCGCCCGGCCCGAGGCCGAGGCCGGCGAGGGAGCGGGCGGAGCGGACGGCGGCCTCGTTGAGGCTAGCGTAGGTGTGGCGGCGGTCGGGGAAGATGACGGCGTCGGCATCGGGATAGCGGGCGGCGGCGCGGACGGGGAGGTCGCCGAAGGGCACGACCTCGGTCCACTCGCGCGCGGATGCAGCTTCACTCATGCCGGTACCCCTGTCTGACCCTGTTTCGCGCGCTGCTCAGCGCTTGTCGAACTCGAGGTTGAGCTCGTAGAGACCGAGCATGATGCCGGGCTGGTGGGTGAAGTCGTTCTTGCCCGGCGCGAAGCGGATGTTGTCGAGCCGGTCGATGAGCACCTCGGTGGCGATGTTCTGCTCGAGGCGGGAGATGCCCTGGCCGGGGCAGTTGCGCGGGCCCATCGAGAACGTGAGGTGGCGGCCGGGGTTCTTGCGGTCAAGGCGCAGCTCGGCCGGGGCGGGGCAGAGGTCGGCGTCGCGGTTGCCGGCGCCGAAGCGGAGGTGGAGGAGGGAGCCCTTCGGGATCTGGACGCCGCGAATCTCCATGTCCTCGGGAACGTAGCGACCGCCGGCCCCGCCCTGGGTGGGGGCGTAGAGGCGGAGCGCCTCCTCGACGAAGAAGCGGACCTTGCCGGTGTCCTCGCGCATCTCCTCGACGAGCTCGGGGTGCTGGGCGAGGAGCAGGGCCTCGGAGGTGAGGGCGTACTGGGTCGTCTCATTGCCGCCGATGTGCATGAGGACGGCGATGCTGATGATCTCGCCATCGCTCAGCTTGCGGCCTTCGTACTCGACCTGCGAGAGGAAGGAGATCATGTCCTCCTTCGGGTTCTTCCGCTTCTCGTCGATCTGCCCCTGGATGTAGCGGTGGAAATCGACGAGGACGGCGGCGTTCTCGCGCTCGACCTCCTCGGAGAGCTCGTTGCGGGGGCCGTCGCCGTAGACGAAGCGACGGACCTGGGCCTCCTCCATCTTCTTCAGCATCGGCATGTCCTCGAGGGGGAAGCCGAGGATGGTGGTGATGACGGTCTGGGGGAGGGGGGCGGCGAACTGCGTCACGAACTCAACCTCGCCGTCGTCGATCCAGTTGTCGATGAGGCCGTTGACGGCGGCGGTGACCATCTCGCGGTGGCGCTCGGCGCCCTCGGGGCCGACCCACGGATCCCAGAGCTGCATGCGGTACTGCTTGTGCTGCTCGACGGTAGGGCGAAGGGTCTGAGCGGCGTCGACGGTCTCGCCGAAGCCCTCCTCGCGGAAGATCTCGGACTCGATCTCGCTGGAGCCGGCGGAGGCGGCAGCGGAGATGTCCTCGGGCATGAGGTCGAAGAAGCGGGGATCGCGGGTGATGGAGGCGATGTCCTCGAACTTCGAGACGACGAAGGCGTCGGCGCCGGGGAGCCAGCCCTTGCCCGGGATGCGGGCGATGGGGGCTTCTTCGTGAAGCACCTTGTAGGAATCGAACCAGTGCTCCTGGGAGCCCGGCTCGAAGAGCTCGGCGCCGATATCGGCGGCGACGGGGCAGGCGGAGGCGGGGATGGCCTCGGATTTGGCGGTGTCGGTCATGGGTGCTTCCTTCCCTGGGTTCAGACGTAGCCGAGCTCGCGCTCCATCGCGTCGATGGCGTCCTCGGCGATAGCGTAGGCCTTCATGGCCGTTTCTTCCGAACAGACGATGGGGGGACAGACGCGGGTGTTGTTGCCGCCGCCGGAGACGACGAGGCCGCGTTCGAGGCAGTTCTTGTAGAAGAGGCGGCCGGCCTCGTGGCTGGGCTCGCGGCTCTCCTTGTCGGTGACGAAGTCGAGGGCGAGGAGGAGGCCCTTGCCGCGGGCATCGCCGACGGAGGGGTGCGCATCGCGGATGCGCTGGAGGCGGTCGAGGGAGATTTCGCCGAGGGCGCGGGTGTGCTCCAGCAGGTTCTCCTCCTCGATCGTGTCGAGGACGGCGATGGCGGCGGCGCAGGCGGCGGGCTGGCCGCCGTTGGTGGTGGAGGGCTGGGTCTGCTGGAGCGCGTCCTTCAGCCCCTCGCGCACGCAGAGGACGGAGATAGGAATGCCGTTGCCCAGCATCTTGCCGATGATGACGGCATCGGGGACGACGCCGTAGTGCTCGGCAGCGAACCATGTGCCCGTGCGCCCGAAGGTGGCGAACTCATCGAAGATGAGCAGCATGTCGTGGCGGTCGGCGATCTCGCGGAGGCGGGGCAGGAACTCCTCGGGGTAGGTGCGGGCGCCGCTGCCGTTGGTGATGGGCTCGACGATGATGCCGGCGAGCTTCCCGTGGCTGTTCGCGAGCATGAGGCGCTCGGCGAAATCGGTGCAGTGCATGCCGCAATCGGGGTACGTCATGTTGTATTCGCAGCGGTAGCAGAAGGCGGCGGGCACGGTGAGGAAGCCGGAGGGGCGGGGGCCGGTGGCGGCGTTGCCCATGCCGGTGGCGATCGCGCTGGTCGTGCGGCCGTGGTAGTCGCCGGTGAAGGCGAGGAACTCATGATTGCCCGTGGCGGCCCGTGCGACGCGGAGGGCGGCCTCAGTGGCCTCCGTGCCGGTGTTGAAGAACTGGAAGACATTGAGGTCGCCGGGGGTGATGGCGGCGAGGCGCTCCATGAGCTGGACGCGCACGTCGGTGGGAAAGTCGCGCACGTTGAGGAGGCGTCCGGCCTGGTTGGCGACGGCCTCGGTGATGCGGGGATGGGCGTGGCCGAGGGCGGCGACCATGTGGCCCTGGGTGAAGTCGATGAAGCGGTTCCCGTCGGCATCGGTGAGGGTGACGCCCTCGCCGTGGGTGAACGCCACAGGAAGGGTGTTCACCATCTGGAAGTAGCTGCCGTACTGGTACTGCTGGGTCTTGTCGAACAGCTCCTGCGAGCGGGGGCCGGGGAGGTCGCCGTCAATCAGGGGGGCATCGACGGCGGGCGCGTTCGCCCACTCGATGCTGTTCGCGAACGTGGCGCCCGACCGGGCCTGCGTCGCCATACCTCGCTCCTCCCGTCAGGGGCGGAGCGGATTGTACGCGTCAGCGGGCGACGAGGTGAGCGGAGGCGCCTAGACAGCGCCGATGCGCTCGGCCTCGGTGTCGCGCAACTCCTGCGCCTCGGCTGGCGTGAAGGTAGCTCCGCAGGTGCCGCAGTCGAAGCGCGAGGCCTTGTTCTCGTGCCCGATGTCATCGGGCTCGTCCCACTTGGGGACGAGGTTGGTGTGGGGGCACTCGTCGCGCTCGACTGGAACGTCGGCGTGGAGGCCTTCGGCCTCGGAAGCATCACCACGCTTGAAGAGCTTGTCCAGGAAACCCATGCGTCGCCTCCCCTCGTAATAGGACGCACAACTCAATCGTATATGGACCGCCCCGGCGGGCCCGAGACCACGTATCAGTCCCCTACCGGCGGCGGCCTGGAAGCGGGTCGCGTAGCCTTTCGGTCGCCATGACCGGAGCGCTTGTTCCGTACCGCGTTATCGACCTGACCCGCGAGATGGGGGCGGTCTGCACGCGGATGCTGGCGGGGCTGGGGGCGGACGTCGTACGCGTCGAGCCGCCGGGCGGAGACGCCACCCGGATGCGGGCGCCGCTCGTCGGGGAGGGGGAGAAGCTGAGCGCCTGGTGGGCGCAGATGCACGCGGGCAAGCGCAGCATCACGCTCGACGCGGGGTCGGCTGAAGACGCGGCCTTCCTGCTGGACCTGTGCGCGAGCGCGGACGCGGTCGTCGTGTCGCCGGACGACACCGGGGGGGCGTGGCCGCTCCCGCTGGACGACCTGGCGGCACGGGCGCCGCACGTCGTGCGCACGGTGATCACGCCGTTCGGGCTGGAGGGGCCGAAGGCGGAGTGGGCGGGGAGCGACCTGGTCGGGCTGGCGTCGGGCGGGCTGATGTCGCTGTGCGGCGACCCCGACCGGGCGCCGCTGCGGGTGTCGGTGGAGCAGGCGTACGCACTGACGGGGGCGCAGGCGTGCGTGGGGACGCTGCTGGCGCTGCGGGCGCGGAGGCTGACGGGGCGGGGGCAACTCGTGGACGTTGCGATGCAGGCGGCGGTCGCGAACGCGCTGGGGAACGCGCGGCTCTACTACGCGATGGGCGGGCTGGTGGCGAAGCGGGCGGGTGGAGGTCGCGCCTTCGGTACGCAGGGGACGCGGCTCATCTACGAGTCGGCGGACGGGTACGTGGCGTACTGGCGGCAGCCGGACAGCATCCGGGCGCTGGCGCGCTGGTTCGACGAGGCGGGGGAGCCGCGCACGTTCGACGCGGAGGCGTGGGCGGGGCGGGCGCTCGTCGGGGGCGACATGCCGGCGCCGGAGGAGGTAGAGGCGCTGGAGTCGGAGATCCGGCGATTCTTCGCGGCGCGGAGCACGCACGAGCTCGGCGAGGAGGGGCAGCCGCGGGGGCTCATGATCTACCCGGTGAACACGATGGCAGACCTCGTCGAGAGCGAGCACCTGGCGGCACGGGACTTCTTTGACGAGGCGGATTCGCCAGTGGGGACGCTGCGGATGCCGGGCGCGCCGATGAAGCTCTCGGCGACGCCGTGGCGAACAGGCGAGGTGGCGGCAGCGGGAGCGGACGAGGCGGCGGTGCGGTCGGAGGTGGCGGGGGGGCGGGCGGCTCCGCCAGTCGTGGAGCGGAAGGGGGCGGTGGGCGCGCGGGACCTGCTCGAGGGCATCCGGGTGGCGGACTTCTCGTGGGTGGGGGTGGGGCCGAACTCGACGCAGATGCTGGCGTGGCACGGGGCGGAGGTGATCCGCGTGGAATCGACGCTGAAGCTGGACACGTTCCGCTCGGGCGGGCCGCGTCCGGGGAACGACACGAGTCCCGACGGGAGCGCCTACTGGGCGAACCACAACCGCGACAAGCTGGGCGTCCAGGTCAACCTGCGGACGCCCGGGGGCCTGGAGGCGGCGAAGCGGCTGATCGCCGCCAGCGACGTGGTCACGGAGTCCTTCACGCCCGGGTTCATGAAGCGGGTGGGGCTGGACTACGAGTCGGTCCGGGCCATCAACCCCGACGTGATCATGATGTCGATGTCGATGGAGGGGCAGTACGGCCCGCACGCACAGTTCCGCGGGTTCGGCTTGATCCTGCAGGCGGCGGCAGGCATCACGGGTTTGACGAGCTGGCCCGACCGGGCGCCGACGGGCACGGGCGTCGCCTACACGGACTGGGTGGCGATGCACTTCGCGGCGTCGTCCTTGCTGGCGGCGCTCGATCACCGCGAGCGCACGGGCGAGGGGCAGTACATCGACCTCTCGCAGCTGGAGGCGATGACGTACGCGCTCGACGGCGCGCTCGTCTCGGCGCTCAACGGGGGCGGGGAGACGGTCGCGAACGGCAACCGGCATCCGGAGGCGGCGCCGCACGGCGTGTTCGCGTGCGCGGGGGACGACCGCTGGTGCGCCATCTCGGTGATGAGCGACGCGCAGTGGGCCGCGCTCTGCGAGGCGGTGGGGCGGAAGGACTGGGCGGCGGACGAGGGGCTGCGGTCGGCGGCGGGGCGGAAGCGGCGGGAGGAGGAGCTGGAGGTGGGGCTGGCGGCATGGTGCGGGGAACGGACGGCGGAGGAGGCGCAGGAAGCGCTGCAGGCGGCAGGCGTGCCGGCGCACCTGGTGGCGACGATGGCGGACATCGAGGGCGACCCGCAGCTCGCGGCGCGGGAGCACTTCTGGGAAACGGACCACCCGGTCATCGGGCCGCTGCGGTACGACGGCGCGGCGTACCTGCTCAGCGAGACGCGGGCGGGACCGCGCAACCCGGCGCCGCTGCTCGGTCAGCACACCGAGCAGGTCTTCCGCGAGGTGCTGGGCTACAGCGAGGACGAGCTGGCGGAGCTCGTCGCGAGCGGCGCCCTCGAATAGCGGGCACAAAAGCCGCGGCGCCTGAGCGCCGCGGCTTTGCGATACCTTCGCTGGGCCGGGACCTAGCGGTCGGGGCCTTCGAGGTAGTTATCGAGCACCTTGTGCATGTGGCGGATGCGGCGCTCGCGGTAGTTGATGAGGAGCCCCTTGTAGGCCCGCGAGTTCATGCCCTTCTGAACGCGAGGCAGGTTGTAGGAGTCCTGGTCCATCACGAGGCCGATCGAGATCTCGCCATGCTTGTACTGCGCGTGGATCGGACGCGGAGGATGGTCCACTCCCGGCGGGATGCGCACGTAGGTCTGCATGTCGAAGAACATCTTGTTCGGGTCCGTCGGGTGCGGGCGCTGGCGGAAGAACAGGAAGTTGAGGGCGTTCGTGTTGAAGGTGAGGCTGGGGAAGATGTAGTAGTGGTAGTCGTCGGAGAGCTGATCATCGTTCAGCTCGGAGACGTCCAGCCCCTGGGCAGCAGCCGACTTCTTGGTAGCGGCCTGCATGGCGGGGCGAACATCGCCCATACCACCCTCGAACGTGTCGGGGTCGATGCCGGCGGCGACCATGAACTCGCGCAGCGGCTGCGTCACTTCCTTCTGGTTCGGGTAGCGCGGGCTCACGAGGCCGAAGGGAACCAGGTAGCGGTTGTGGCGCTCGTAGAGGTCGATCTGCACGTGGATGTCGTCGAGCGACTCCAGCAGCTGCGGGTGGATGCCCTGTACGTGGTAGACCTCATTGAAGGCGTCCACGGAGGCCTTCCAGTTCGTGTCCCACTCCACGGTCAGGTCCTGAACAATGGCGTACTCCTCGAAGTGGTAGGGGTCGAGGTGCTGGTTAACGGGATCGAGGAACTCGAGCAGCGGTTCGGCGTCGGGATTCATGTTGAACCAGACGAAGCCGCCCCAGACGTCGCAGGGCACCTCAACGAGGGCCGTCTCCTGGGGAACGCCCTGGGTGAAGGTGTCCTCATCCGGGACGAACTTCTTCGAACCGTCGAGGTTGAACTCGAAGAAGTGGTAGGCGCACTGGAACGATTCCGCGTGGCCCATGCCGGGGTTCCGGATCTGGTTCCCGCGGTGCGGGCAGACGTTGTAGAAGGCGCGAACCTTGTCTTCCGCCTCGCGCACGATGAGGAAGGACTCGGGGCCCAGCTCGGTGGTGAAGTAGTCGCCCACGTTGGGGATATCGGACTCGCGGCCGGCCATGTTCCAGACCCTGGTCCACATGCGCTCCCACTCGAGCTCCATGTACTCCTTCGAGGTGTAGCGTTCTTTGGGGATCAGTTCAGTGCCGAGGACGGGCTCTGGGGCCTTCTCGGTGGGGGTTCCCTGGCGGACGGACGTGGTCATGGGGCAACTCCGGGTACGGGATTGGCGCGCATTTCGCGCAGACATAGGGAAGGTACCCGTAATCGCGTTCCGGGGAAACCCCAGACAGGTCCGGAATATGGGGCCGCAAGGCGGGCGCACAGGCGCGGCTGCGCTAGAATCGCTGGCCGTGGACCTGCGCAGAAGCATCCGTGACGTTCCCGACTTCCCGAGAGAAGGCGTGCTGTTCCGCGACATCACGCCGCTGCTGGGCGATCCGCTCGCGTTCCGATACAGCATCGACGAGCTGTGCGTGCATGCGGCGCGCCGGGATGCGTCGGCGATCGTGGGCGTGGAGTCGCGCGGGTTCGTGTTCGCGGCGGCGATGGCGGACCGCATGAAGCTGCCGTTCGTGCCGCTGCGGAAGCCGGGGAAACTGCCGGCCGCGCGTATGTCGATCGAGTACTCGCTGGAGTACGGCGACAGCCAGCTCGACATTCACCAGGACGCGCTCTCGGTGGGGAAGCGGGCGTACATCGTGGACGACCTGCTGGCGACGGGGGGGACGGCGGCGGCGGCGACGAAGCTGGTGGAGCTTGCGGGGGGCGAGGTCGTGGGGCTGGGCTTCGTGATCGAGCTCGAGGAGCTGGGCGGACGGGCGAAGATCGACGGCTACGACGCCATGAGCCTCGTTCGCTACTAGGGACTGGGGCCGTGAGCGGCTACGCGCCGATCCGCATCCTGCCGGGCGAAGGCATCGAGGTCCTGGACCAGACGCTGCTGCCCCACGAGGAGCGGTACCTGCGGCTGGGGACAGTGGCCGCCGTGGCGGAGGCAATCCGGTCGCTGCGGGTGCGGGGGGCGCCCCTGCTGGGCGTGACCGGCGCCTGCGGGATGGCGATCGCGGCGGAGGAGCGCGGGGCGGGGCCGGAGGCGCTGTCGCAGGCGGCGGCGGAACTGAAGGCGACGCGCCCGACGGCGGTGGACCTGGGAGCGATGATCAACGAGGCGCTCGCGGCGGCGGGGGAGGCGCGCGGGGAAGCGGAGCGGCGGGCGGCGCTGTGGGGTTTCGCGGAGCGGGCGCTGGCGAGGCAGCGGGAACGGGACGCGGCGCTGGCGCGGCACGGGCGTGAGCTGCCGGGCCTGGAGGGGGCGGTCCTGACGCATTGCAACACGGGAGGCCTCGCAACCGGCGGGGAGGGGACGGCGCTGGCGGTCATCGCGGAGGCCTGGCGGGCGGGGCGCATCGAGCGCTGCTACGCGACGGAGACGCGGCCGCTGCTGCAGGGCGCGCGGTTGACGATGTGGGAGCTGGGCGCGCTGGGGATTCCGGGGACGCTCCTGCCGGACACGGCGGCGGCCTCGCTAATCGCCTCGGGGCAGGTGAGCGCGGTCATCACGGGGGCGGACCGGATCGCGGCTAACGGGGACGGGGCGAACAAGGTGGGGACGTACGGCCTCGCGGCGGTCGCGGCGCGGCACGGCGTGCCCTTCTACCTGGCGGCCCCGCTGAGCACGTTCGATGCGAACACACCGTCGGGCGAAGCGGTCCCGATCGAGTTCCGGGGTGAGGACGAGGTGGGGGGGTTCGGGGACGACCGCTGGAGCCCCGACGGCGGAGGGGTCTACAACCCCGCGTTCGACGTGACGCCGGCGGAGCTGATCGCGGGAATCGTGTGCGAGAGCGGCGTGTTGCGGCCCCCGTACGGTCCGGCGATCGCCGCCCTGACCGCCCGGAACGTGGACCGGTAGACTCCGAGCCAGTGCCTGAATCGATCGACCTCGCGGTCCTGGGCGGGAGCGGTTTCTACGAGATGCCGGGCCTGCGCGGGGTGGAGGAGCGGGCGATCGAGACACCGTTCGGAGAGCCGAGCGACGCGATCCGGGTAGGGGAGCTGGAAGGGCGGCGCGTCGCCTTCCTGGCGCGGCACGGTCGAGGGCACCGGTTGCTGCCCTCGGAGATTCCGCAGCAGGCCAACTTCTGGGCGCTCAAGTCGCTTGGCGCGCGGCGGGTGCTTGCAGTCTCGGCCGTGGGATCGCTGCGGGAGGAGTACGCGCCGGGGCACTTGGTAGCGCCCGACCAGCTCATCGACCGGACGCGGGGGGACCGGCCGAGCACGTTCTTCGGGGAAGGGGTGGTTGCGCACGTGTCGTTCGCGGAGCCGTTCTGCGGGACGCTGCGGGGACGGGCGCTGGCGGCGGCGCGAGAGGCGGGGGCGACAGCGCACGACGGCGGCGCTTACGTCACCATCGAGGGGCCGGCGTTCGGGACGCGGGCGGAGAGCGAGCTGTACCGCTCGTGGGGGGCGAGCCTGGTGGGGATGACCGCGATCCCGGAAGCGAAGCTCGCCCGCGAGGCGGAGCTTTGCTACGCCATGCTGGCGGCGGTCACGGACTACGACGCCTGGCACGAGGCGGAGGAGGCGGTCGACGCAGCGATCGTGATGACGCGGCTGGCGGAGAACGTCGAGGTGAGCCGGGAGGCGGTCGCGAGGCTGGCGGCGGCGCTCGACGATGACACCTGCGACTGCGGGACGACGCTAGACGCGGGGCTCGTGACGCCGCCGAAGTCGATCCCGCCGGCGGCACGCGAGCGGCTGGCGCCGATCCTCGGGCGCCGGCTGGGGGCGGAGGGCGCATGACGCTGCTGGTGGCGGGCTGGGTCGCGCTGGACGAGATCGAGACGCCGTTCGCGAAGGTCGAACAGTCGCTCGGAGGCTCGGCGACGTGCGCGGCGCTGGCGGCGTCGCAGTTCACCGACGTGCGGTTGCTGGCGGCTATTGGCGAGGACTTCCCGGAGAGCGAGCGAGCGAAGCTGGAGGGGCGGGGCATCGACCTGGCAGGGCTGACGACGGTCGCGGGCGGGACGACGAGCCGCTGGGGCGCTCGCTACCACTACGACATGAACACGCGAGACACGCTCTACACGCACCTCGGGGTGAACGACGGGTGGCGGCCCGTGCTGCCGGACGGCTGGGAGGACTCCAGCGCGGCATTCATGGCGGCGGACGACCCGGCGACGCAGCGGAGCCTCCTGGGAGCGCTAACTGCGCCCCGCGCGACGATGGTCGACACGATCAAGCTGTACATCGAGTCGGAGGAGGCGGGGGTCCGGGAGGCCATGCGGGAGGCAAACTTCGCTTCGGTGAACGAGACGGAGGCGCGCCAGCTGACGGGCGTGGCGAGCATCGCGAAGGCGGCGCGCTCGCTGGTGGAGGGAGGGGCGCAGGCGGCGCTGGTCAAGCTGGGGGAGTACGGGGCGGTCTACGCGAGCGACGACGACTACTTCGTCGCACCGGGCTACCCGCTGGAGGAGGTCTTGGACCCGACAGGGGCGGGGGACAGCTTTGCGGGAGCGTTCCTCGGCTACCTGGACACGGTTCCCGAGGTGACGGCGCGGGAGATCCGGCGGGGGATCACCTACGGGTCGACGGTGGCATCGTTCGCGGTGGAGGGGTTCGGGCCGAGTCGCCTGCTGGAATTGAGGCGCGACGAGGTGGAGTCGCGGTATCGTGAGTTCCGTACGCTTACCCATATCGAGGAGGAGCGGTGATGGCGGAGCGAGAGCTCCCCTGGGCGGCGGGACGAGAACAGCGCGAGTTCCTCGTGCGGACGCTGCGGAGCCGCGACGCGATCCGGGTGCGGCTGCAGCCGCAACGCGAGCACGCCGCCTACGCGCTGGCGCAGCTTGAGTCGGGGCTCTTCGAGCGGACACGCTGGTTCACGGCGGAAGGGCCGAGCGGGCAGGGGCTCGTGACACACAGCCGGGGCGGGCTCGGCGATGCGACGTTCGTGATGGGTGACCCGGATGCGATCGCGGCAATCCTCTCGATCGAGCCGGGCCCGGGGCGCAGCTACCTGACCTGCCGGCGGGAGCACGTCGACGCGGTGCGGAGGGTGTACAGCGTCTCGAACAGCCAGCCGATGCTGCGCATGGCGGTGACGGCAGCCACCTTCCGCGCACAGGAGGTCGTGCCCGCGACGCGGCTGCTGGGGATCGATATCCGGCGCATCAACCAGCTCTACGGCTCGGACGGGAACCCGACGTACTACGAGGCGGGGCACATCGACGCCGGGGTGTACCGGGGGGTGGTCATCAGCGGGCGGCTGGTGGCGGTCGCGGGGACGCACGCGGTCTCGCCACGGGAGCGGGTGGCGGTGGTGGGGAACGTGTTCACCCATCCGAGACACCGGGGCCAGGGCTACGCGACGGCGGCGACCAGCGCGGCGACGCAGGCCTTGCTGGAGACCTGCGACACGGTCGTGCTGACGGTCGACCCGAAAAACGCGCCCGCGGTGGCGGCGTACCGCCGGCTGGGGTACCGGGACGCGGGGGAGATGATCGAGGCAACGGCGACCCGTCGCGACTCGGCGGCGCTGTTGGCCCTGCCGCGGAAGCTGCGGGCGCTGCTGCGGGGGCGGCAGCGGGGCGGTGGCGCGCTTGTGTCCGTTCGCTTGTAGGCTTCTTAGACAGAACGGCGAAGGCGAACGGTACGACGAATGAGCGTTCCTTCCGACATCAGTGACCCGACGCGCGTGCGCGAAGGGGTGGACCGCATCGAGTGGGCGGCGCGGGAGATGCCCGTGCTGGCGCTGATCCGCGAGCGGTTCGCGCGCGAACAGCCGCTCAAGGGCGTTCGCCTGGCGGCCTGCCTGCACGTGACGACCGAGACGGCGAACCTGGCGCTGGCGCTGCGCGACGGCGGGGCGGAGCTGCGCATCTGCGCGAGCAATCCGCTCTCCACGCAGGACGACGTGGCGGCAGCGCTGGTGGGCGAGTACGGCGTCTCCGTGTTCGCGCGCAGGGGCGAGGACAACGAGACGTACTACCAGCACATCCACCAGGCGCTCGACCACAGTCCGCAGGTGACGATGGACGACGGCGCGGACCTCGTCGCGACGATCCACCAGGAGCGCCGGGACCTCATCCCGGGGGTGGTGGGCGGCATGGAGGAGACGACGACGGGCGTCATCCGGCTGCGGGCGATGGCGAGGGACGGCGCGCTGGGCTACCCGATCGTGGCGGTGAACGAATCGGACACGAAGCACCTGTTCGACAACCGCTTCGGAACGGGCCAGTCGACGGTGGACGGCATCGTGCGGGCGACGAACGTGCTGCTCGCGGGGAAGACCTTCGTGGTGGCGGGGTACGGCTGGTGCGGGCGGGGTCTGGCCAGCCGGGCGCGGGGCCTGGGCGCGCACGTGGTGGTGACCGAGGTCGACCCGGTGCGAGCGCTGGAGGCGGTGATGGAGGGGTTCACCGTGATGCCGATGGCCGAGGCCGCGACAGTCGGGGACTTCTTCGTGACGGTCACTGGCGACTGCCATGTGATCGATGGGGCGGTGCTCGAGACGATGAAGGACGGCGCCATCATGGCGAACAGCGGCCACTTCGATAACGAGATCGACCTGGACGCGCTGGAAGGCATGAGCGAAGGGAAGCGGCGCGTTCGCGACCACGTGGACGAGTACCGGATGGGGGACGGGCGCAACCTCTATCTGCTGGGCGAGGGACGGTTGATCAATCTCGCGGCGGCGGAGGGACATCCCGCCTCGGTGATGGACATGTCGTTCGCGAACCAGGCGCTGGGAACGGAGTGGCTCGTGGCAAACGAATCGACGCTGGACAAGCAGGTGCACGAGTTGCCCGACTCGATCGACGAGGAGATCGCGCGCTTGAAGCTGCAGGCGATGGGCATCGGCATCGACACGCTCACAGAAGAGCAGCGGCACTATCTCTCCAGCTGGCAGGCGGGCACGTGAGCGGGTCGCGGCTGGTGACCTCCGAGTCGGTGACGGAGGGGCACCCGGACAAGATCTGCGACCAGATTTCGGACGCCATCCTCGACGAGATCCTGGCGCGGGACCCGATGGCGCGCGTCGCCTGCGAAACTTCGATCACGACCGGGCTCGTGCTCGTGATGGGCGAGATCACGACGAGCGCGTACGTCGACATTCCGCGGATCGTGCGCGAGACGATCCGGGACATCGGCTACATCTCCTCGGACATCGGGTTCGACTGGGAGACGTGCGGGGTGGTGACGGCGATCGACGAGCAGTCGCCGGACATCGCGGCGGGCGTGAACCGCTCGTGGGAGGCACGGCACGGGGCGCGCGAGAGCGAGGAGCTGGATACGGGCGCGGGCGACCAGGGGATGATGATCGGGTTCGCCTGCGACGAGACGCCGGAGCTGATGCCGCTCAGCATCTCGCTGGCGCACCGGCTGGCGCGACGGCTGGCGGAGGCGCGCAAGAGCGGCGAGCTGCCGTGGCTGCGCCCCGATGGCAAGTCGCAGGTCACGATCGAGTACGGGGACGGCTGGGAGCCACGGCGGGCGGAATCGCTCGTGATCTCGACACAGCACGCGCCGGACGTCGACCAGGAGGTGATCGCGACGGATGTGCGGCGGCACATCATCGACACGATCGTCGACAGGGCGCTGGTGGACGACGACACGAAGATCTACGTGAATCCCTCGGGACGGTTCGTCGTGGGCGGGCCGAAGGGCGACGCGGGGCTGACGGGACGAAAGATCATCGTCGACACCTACGGGGGCGTGGCGCGGCACGGGGGCGGGGCGTTCAGCGGGAAGGACCCGACGAAGGTGGACCGTTCGGCCGCCTACGCCGCGCGCTGGGTGGCGAAGACGATCGTGGCGGCGGAGCTGGCACGACGTTGCGAGGTCACGCTTTCGTACGCGATCGGGGTAGCGGAACCGACCTCGATCAACGTGGACACATCCGGTACCGGGGCCGTCCCGGACGAGGCGATCCTGGGGGCGGTGCGGAAGCACTTCGACCTGCGTCCGGGGGCGATCATCCGGGACCTCGACCTGCGCCGCCCGATCTTCAAGGCGACGGCAGCGTACGGGCACTTCGGGCGGACGGGGCTGGACGTGCCCTGGGAAGACACGGGGCGGGCGGCGGACGTTGCGGCAACGGCTCGGCGCGGGGGGTAACCTTCGGCGGGCATGGACGCGATCATCCTCGTTGGGGGGCAGGGAGCACGGCTGCGGCCGCTGACCCTGACGCGCCACAAGAGCCTGATCCCGGTCGCGAACCGGCCCGCGCTCGACCACCTGCTGGACTGGCTTGGCGGCCACGGCGTCGAGCGGGCAGTGCTCGCGATGGGGCAGCGCCAGGACGATCTCGTGGAGGCGTATCCGGAGGGGGAGCGGGGAGGGCTGGCGATCGCGCACGTGGTGGAGCGGGAGCGGCTGGAGTCGGGGGGCGCGATCCGCAACGCGGTGCGGGCGGCGGAGGTGGAGGGGCGCTTCCTCGTGCTGAACGGCGACGTGTACGTCGACTTCGACCTGGGCGCGGCGCTGGGGGCGCATGAGCAGGCGGGCGCGCGGTTGACGCTGGCGCTCTGCCAGGTGGCGAACCCGTCGGCGTTCGGCGTGGCGGTGGTGGACGGGACCTCGCGGATCACGGGGTTCGTGGAGAAGCCGCCGCCGGGGACGGCTCCGAGTGACCTCGTGAACGCGGGCGTCTGGGTGTTCGAACCCGACCTCGTGGGGGAGATCCCGCCGGGGGCCGTGCGGGTCGAGGAGACGCTGTTCCCGTCGCTGGTGGGGCGGGGGGAGAACGTGCTGGGGCACCACTTCGAGGGGCTGTGGGCGGACCTGGGGACCCCGGGGCGCTATCTCGAGCTCTCGCGGGCGCTTGTCAAGCGCTCGGGGGCGCCCCTTCTGGCGGGAGGCGCCGTGGTGGCGGAGGACGCGAGCGTTGAAGGGACGGCGTTGGCAGCGGACAGCGTGATCGGGCCGGGCGCGAGCGTGACGGGGTCGGTGCTGTGGGAGGATGTGCGGGTGGAAGCGAGGGCGCAGGTGCGGGATTCCGTGCTGGCCGACGGCGTCACGATAGGGGCGGGAGCGGTCGTGCGGGGGGCAGTGCTGGGGCGGGGGGCGAGCGTGGCGGCGGGGGCGAGGCTGCGTCCGGGCGAGATCGTCGAGCCAGGCGAACGGCGGGGGTGAGGGGATGACGGAGAACCCGGTGCGCTTCGGGACGGACGGCTGGCGCGCGATCATGGGCGAGGCGTTCACGTTCGAGAACGTGCGCGCCTGCGCGCAGGCGGTCGCCGAACACTTCGCGGAGACGCGGGGGCGGGGCGAGCCACTGGTGGTGGGGTACGACACGCGCTTCCAGTCGGACGAGTTCGCGCTGGCGGCCGCGCGCGTGCTGGCGGGGAACGGGTTCACGGTCCAGCTCGCGGACCGGCCCGCGCCCACGCCCGCGCTGAGCTACCGCATCATCGAGGCGGGAGCGGGCGGGGGCGTGATCGTGACGAGCAGCCACAACCCGTTCCGCTGGAACGGGATCAAGGTAAAGCCGCACTACGGCGGCAGCGCCAGCCCGGAGATCGTGGCCGACATCGAGCGGCGCGTGCCCGCCATCCTCGCGGACGCGGCGCGACCGAAGCTGGCGCCGGCGGACTCGGATGCGCTCACGCGCTTCGATCCGATTCCCGGGTACCTGGCGGGGCTGGGGCGGCAGGTGGACCTGGCGCGCATCCGGGACGCGGGGCTGCGGGTGGCGGTCGACCCGATGTACGGCGCGGGGGCGGGATTGCTGCCGGAGCTGCTGGACGGGGGCAGCACGCGGGTCGAGGAGATTCACACGGACCGCAACCCCCTCTTCCCCGGGCTGCGGGCGCCGGAGCCGATCGCGTCGAACCTCGACGCGCTGCTGGCGCTCGTGGCGGGCGGAGGTTTCGACGCGGGCATCGCGAACGACGGCGACGCCGACCGGGTCGGGCTGGTGGACGGGTCAGGGGCGTACGTCGACCAGCTACGGACGTTCGCGCTGCTGGTCGAGTACCTGCTGGGGGCGCGGGGGTTGCGGGGAGCGGTGGTGAAGTCGGTAACGACGACGGCAATGGCACGTCTGCTGGCGGAGCACTACGGCGTGGATTGCATCGAGACGCCGGTCGGGTTCAAGCACATCGGGCCGGTGATGATGCGCGAGGACGCCCTCATTGGGGGCGAGGAGAGCGGGGGGTACGGCTTCCGCGGCCACCTGCCCGAGCGCGACGGCATCCTCTCGGCGCTCTACCTGCTGGACGCGATGGCCATCAGCGGGAAGGGTCCAGCCGAGCTGCTCAAGGACGTGTTCGCGATCACGGGGTCGCACTACTACGAGCGGATCGACCTGGAGCTGGAGGCGGGGGCGAACGCGGCGGTGAAGGCGGCGCTCGACGCGGCCACGCCGCGCGAGTTCGCGGGGGTGCCGGTCACGGGCGTGGACACGACGGACGGTTGGCGCTTCCTCCTGGCGGAGGGGTGGGTGCTGTTCCGGCTCTCGGGCACGGAGCCGCTGCTGCGCATCTACACGGAACTGCGGGACGAGTCGAAGGTGGGGCCGGTGATCGGGGCGGGGCAGGCGCTCGTCGGGGATGCGCTGGCCTAGCCGCTGTGAACGCCCCCGGCTTCACGTAAGAAGCGATGGGGCCTACACTCGGAACTGGCTCACTGGAGGGACCGCGGCTTACCGGTCGCGCCTCCGCTCGCTGAAACGCTCGGGGCGAGACGCCACCGTCGGACCCCGAGCCGCCACGACCGAATGGCGTGGCAGGCACCGGCCAGCCCCCACCAGGGCACAGGCCGGCAATCCAGAGCCGGTGGAAGGACTCAACCAATGGTTCGGATGACGGGATCCCAGATCCTGCTGGAGTGTCTCCAGCGGGAGGGCGTATCGACGATATTCGGCTACCCCGGCGGGGTGGTGCTGCCGCTCTACGACACCCTGCCGCAGTTCCCCGCGCTCCGGCACGTGCTCGTCCGGCATGAGCAGGGCGCCGCGCACATGGCCGACGGCTATGCGCGGGCCTCGGGCGAGGTGGGCGTCTGCCTGGCGACGAGCGGTCCCGGCGCGACGAACCTGGTGACGGGCATCGCGACCTCGTTCCTGGACTCGACACCGATGGTGGCGATCACGGGGAACGTGGCGCGCACGCTGCTGGGCAAGGACGGCTTCCAGGAAGCGGACATCACGGGCATCACGCAGCCGATCACGAAGCACAACTACCTCGTGATGCGGGCGGAGAACATCGCCATGACGGTCCGCGAGGCGTTCCACATCGCGCGGTCGGGCCGGCCCGGTCCGGTACACGTCGACATTCCCAAGGACGTGTTCCAGGAGGAGGCGGAGTTCGAGTGGCCGGAGGAGATCAATCTGCGCGGCTACCGCCCGACGACGAAGGGGCACGCGGGGATGATCCGGCGGGCGGCGGACGCCATCAACAAGGCCAAGCGTCCGATCATCATCTCCGGGCACGGGATCGTCTGGGGCGACTCCTCGGACGAGCTGGTGGAGCTGGCGGAGAAGGCGCAGATCCCGGTGATCACGACCTTCCTCGGGATCGGGGGCTTCCCCGAAACCCACAACCTGAGCTACGGCTTCCTCGGCATGCACGGCATGTACCACGCGAACATGGCGGCGGACGAGGCGGACGTCGTGATCGGCATCGGGATGCGGTTCGACGACCGCGCGATGGGGCGGTTCAACGACTTCAACCCCGACGCGACGATCGTCCACATCGACATCGACCCGGCGGAGATCGGGAAGAACCTGCCGACGGCGATCCCGGTCGTGGGACACGTGAAGCGCGTCCTGCCGGAGCTGACGGAGCGCCTCGAGGAGCGCGACCGCTCGCAGTGGCTGGGCTGGATCGACAAGGTGGAGGAGGAGCACCCGAGCCTGGAGATCCGGGAGACGCGGCGGCTCATCCCGCAGGAAATCGTCCGCACGCTCTACGAGGAGACGAACGGCGGAGCGACGCTGGTGACGGGCGTGGGCCAGCACCAGATGTGGGCGGGCCAGCACTATTTCTACGACAGCCCGCGGAAGCTGGTGTCGTCCGGCGGCCTAGGAACGATGGGGTTCGAGCTGCCGGCGGCGATCGGCGCGCAGATGGGCATGCCCGATTCGGAGGTCTGGGCGATCTGCGGAGACGCGGGCTTCCAGATGACGATGCAGGAGCTGGCCGTCTGCGTGGACGAACGAATACCGGTGAAGATCGCGATCATGAACAACGGCTACCTGGGCATGGTCCGCCAGTGGCAGGAGCTGTTCTACGACGAGAACTTCGTCTCGGTGGCGGTGACGCAGCCGGACTTCTGCAAGCTGGCGGAGGCGTACGGCATCCGCTCGCTGCGCATCGAGTCGAAGTCCGAGGTGCTTCCCGCCATCCAGGAGGCACGCAACTACGACGGGCCGATCCTGCTCGACTTCCACGTGGACCAGGACGAGAACGTGTGGCCGATGGTTCCGGCGGGGGCCGCCCTTTCGGAGACGATCGAGATGCCGGAGAAGGAGCTCGTGCGATGACGACCAGCAACGGAACGCGGCCAAGCACCCACACGGTCGTGGCGATCGTCGAGGACAAGCCGGGCGTCCTGCAGCGGGTTGCCGGGCTGTTCCGGCGGCGCGGGTTCAACATCGAGTCGCTGGCGGTGGGTCCGACCGAGCTCGAGGGGCTGAGCCGCATGACCATCATCGTCGACGGCGCCAGCGCGCCGGTGGAGCAGGTGGAGAAACAGCTCTACAAGCTCATCGACGTGGTGAAGGTGAGCGACCTGACGCACGAGGACGCGATCACGCGGGAGCTGGCGCTGCTGAAAGTGCGCTGCAACAACGTGAACCGGCATGAGCTGCTGGACATCGCGAACGTGTTCCGCGCGGACGTGGTCGACATGGCGACGAACTCGCTGATGCTCCAGGTGGTCGGCGACGAGGACAAGATCAACGGGCTCATCAAGATGTGCGAGCCGTACGGCATCCGCGAGCTCTCGCGGACGGGCACGATCGCGATGACGCGCGGGCAGAAGACGACGACGGTTCACGAGTCGGAGCCGGAGGCGATCGCGCGGGTGCACCAGAGCCAGGGCCGGCGCGTGGAAGCGGACCTGCCCTTCAGCAGCGACTAGGGGCGCTACCGGGAACTCCTGGAGGGCTAGCCGGCGCCGCCGGAGTCTGTCGCCGGCTCATCCCCAAAGGGGTTGAACACCGCCACCGCGGCGGGTTCGAAGTGCCTGACGTTGCGGGTGACGACCGTCAGGCCATGCTCGAGCGCCGTGGCCGCAATCAGCAGGTCGGCGCTCTGATAGCCGAGGGCGGCCGAGAGCCGGCCCCATCGCTGGGCAGTCGGGAGATCGACAGGGAGGACGCGGTCGCCGTACCAGGCGAGCACCCGGTCGAGCCAGCCGGACAGCTCGTCCGCGAAGGCCGGGTCTGCGCGCCGCTGCCGTTCGATGCCTCGCTCGACCTCACCGATTGTCACCACACTGAGGAAGAGCCCCGACGTGCGCTGGGCCGTCAGCCACCGGGCGGGACCCGGGTGGCGGTCCCCCCGACGCAGCGCCGACAGCACGTCGGTGTCGATCAGGAACATCAGAGGTCCGGCGACCGTGGGGGGACCGACAGTCGCTCGAACTCGCGGCCGTCGCTGGGGATATCGAGCAGCAGTTCGGCGAAGGTGGGCGCGTTCGCCTTCTCGATGTCGCGGAGGCGCTCGTATTCATCGACCGCCAGCACGACCACGGCGGGCCGGCCCCGGCGGGTAACGCGCTGCGGATCGCCAGCGAGGGCTGCGTCGACGACGGCACTGAAGCGATTCTTGGCGTCCTGGAGGGGCCAGTCTGTCATGTCTCTGTCCAGCTAGATTGTCTGTCTAGATTATACGCCTACGTCAGCTCGACCAGCAGCGCCCCCGCCTCGACGACCGCGTCGGGGGCAACGTGCACGGCGCGGACCGTGCCTGCGCCGGGTGCGGTGATGGCGTGCTCCATCTTCATGGCGTCGAGGACGGCGACGACGTCGCCGTCGCCGACGGACTCGCCCTCGCGCACGTTCACGGCCACGACGCGTCCAGCGAGGGGGGCACGAATCTCACCAGCAGGGCCCTCGCCAGCGCGAGCGACGGCGGAGGCGTGGGGGGGCGCCACGAGGCGCAGACGGACGTCCCCGGTCGGAGTCGCGACGGCGATGGCGCCGTCGTACTCGATGGTCGCGGTGGCCATGGCCAGATCCGCAGCGTCCACGGGCTCGCCGTCGACGGTGGCAGCATCCCCGCCGATGGAGACGGCGCGAGGTCCGGCACCGTCGTCCAGCCAGAGCGTGCGGGCACCGGGCGCAAGCCAGGCGGCTCCGCCGAAGCCAGGCTCCTCACGCGAGGCCAGCAAGGTAGCGGCGGCGGCAAGGGCAGCGGGGGCGGGGCGGGCAGCGACGAGAAGAGCAGGGAGCTCCCGTTCGAGCCACTGCACGCTGGCCTCGCCGGAGACGAAGGCGGGGTCAGCAACGACGGCGCGGTGGAGGGGCAGGTTGGCGCGGAGGCCGTCGACTGAGGCGCGGCCCAGCACGCCAGCGGCGAGGCCGAGGGTCTCAGGGCGGCCGGGACCGCGCACGACGAGCTTGGCGACGAGCGAGTCGTACTCGCTGGGGACGGCGTCGCCGACCTCGTAGCCAGTGTCGAGGCGGGCCCCGGGGGCTGAGAGGGAGGTGAGGCGGCCGGCGGCGGGGAGGAAGCCCTGCCACGGGTCCTCGGCGTTGAGGCGGAACTCGATGGCGTGGCCGTCGAAACGCACGTCGTCCTGGAGGAAGGGGAGAGGCTCACCGGCCGCCACGGCGAGCTGGAGGGCGACGATGTCGAGGCCGGTGACGGCCTCCGTGACGGGGTGCTCGACCTGGAGGCGGGGATTCACCTCGAGGAAGTAGAAGGGGCGGCGGCCATCCTCGGGTTCCCCGACGAGGAACTCCACCGTGCCGGCATTGACGTAGCCGGCGGCGCGCATGAGTCGCAGAGCGGCATCGGTGAGCTCCGTGCGCAGGGCAGCATCGACGACGGGGCTGGGGGTCTCCTCGACGAGCTTCTGGTGGCGGCGCTGGACGGAGCAGTCCCGCTCGCCGAGGTGGACGGCGTTGCCGTGCGCGTCGGCAAGCACCTGGACCTCGACGTGGTGGGCATTCGCGACGTAGCGCTCGACGAAGAGGCGGTCGTCGCCGAAGGCGGCGGCGGTCTGGCGGCGGGCGGCTTCGATGGCGGGGGCGAGGGCGTCGGGGGTCGGGACGACGCGCATGCCGAGACCTCCGCCCCCGCCGCGGGCCTTGAGCATGAGCGGGAAGCCGACCTCGCGGGCGGCCCCGGCGAACTCGGCATCGGTCGCGCCCTCCGCTCCGGGGGCGACGGGCACATCGTTGGCGATGGCGAGGTCGCGGGCGGCGACCTTGTCACCGAGGAGGGTCAGGGTCTCAGGGGTGGGGCCGACGAAGACGAGGCCGGCATCGGCGCAGGCGCGGGCGAAGTCGGGGCGCTCGCTGAGGAGGCCGTAGCCGGGGTGGACGGCCTCGCAGCCGGTGTCTTTTGCCGCGGCGATGACGGCATGGAGGTCGAGGTAGGTGTCGGCGGCGATGTGGCCTTCGAGCAGCACGACCTCGTCGGCGAGGCGGGCGGCAAGGCTGCGGCGGTCCGGAACGGAGGCGGCGAGCACGGCGCGCACGCCGAGCGTCCGCAGGGTGCGGATGATGCGCACGGCGATCTCGCCGCGGTTCGCCACGAGGACGGCTTCGAACACGGGGGCATTGTAGGGGCGGGGCCGGGATAGCCCGGGCTACTGCGCGAGGGCATCCCTCTGCGACAGCGCCTTCCTCCCGAAGCGCTCGACCGCTTCAAGGGTCTCGCGCACGTCGTCCCAGGTGGTGGTGTGGTTGATGATGCACATCCTGAGCGCGAACGTCCCGTGCAGCATCGTTGAGGACATGAAGGCGGGATCGTCCCAGAACATCTGCGCCAGCACGGTCCGGTTCACGTCCTCCAGGGCCGCCTCATCGAGGAGGCCGCCGCCTGGATTGACGCGGAAGCACGCGATCCCGAGGACCGGAGCGCTGAGGGATTCGAGGACCGGACTGGCGTCGACGTAGTCGTGGGCGCGGGCGGCGAGCTCCATCCCGTTCTCGACGGCTTCGCGGAAGGCGTCCATGCCGAAGGTCTGGACGGACATCCAGACTTTCAGGGCGCGGGCGGAGCGGCTCAACTGCAGGCCGATGTCGGCGAAGTTGGGGTGATCGGCTCCCCATACCGTGTCCTGGAGGATGTCGTGCGGCATGTGGAAGGCGTCGCTGAGCGTCTCCCTGTCCTTCACCAGCAGGCAACCAGCCTCGTAGGGCTGGAAGAACCACTTGTGGGCATCAAGCCCGACCGAATCGGCGCGCTCGATGCCGCTTAGGAGTTGTTTGCCTTGCTCGGTCACCACCGCGAAACCGCCGTAGGCGGCATCCACGTGAAGCCACAGGCCTTCGGCTTCGCAGAAGTCCGCCAGGTCCTCCAGAGGGTCAATGGAGCCCGTGCTGGAGGTACCGGCATTGGCACAGACCGCGATGGGGTTCAGCCCGGCAGCGCGGTCGGCGGCGACAGCATTGGAGAGCGCCTCCATGTCGAGTTGGAAGCTGCTGTCGCTCGGGATCTTGCGGATGTGGTCGCGGCGGATGCCGACGATCACGGCGGCGCGGGGGAGGGCGCTGTGGCTCTGGTCGCTCATGTAGACCGTGGATCGTTCGGGGTGGCCGGCGGCCTCGCGGGCGGCGACGAAGGCGTCGACGCTGGCGGCCGAGCCACCGCTGGTGAAGAGCCCGCCCGCCCCCTCGGGGTATCCGAGCCAGCGCCTGAACCAGTCGATGACAACAAGCTCGACCTGGCTGGGGCCGCTCGCGACGAGCCACGTGCACTGGTTGAACAGGTAGCCCGCAGCGAGGAAGTCGGCGACGACGCCGGGCCAGGTGGGCGAGGTGGGGATGAAACCGAAGAAGCGAGGGTGATCGAGGCGCGCGCTGAAGGGGAGCACGTCCCGCGCGAGCCTGTCCAGCACCTCGGAGGCGGGATTGGGGCCCTCGGGGGGATCCTCAACGAGGTGGGATTCAAGAACCTTCCGGAACTCGCCATCCCACGCCTGCTCGGAAGGGAGGCTCTCAATGCGGTCCACGACGAGGTCGAGGGCCTTGCGCCCGAGCTCGAGCATTTGCTCGTGCGACATCTGCAGTCCGTTGGTCAGCGAGCTTTCGACACTTGCCTCCCTTCGATCGTGGGAGGTGGAGGCAGCCGCCTTGCCGCTCTCCGGTCCTTCGGGCATCTGCCTTCCTCCAGCCGCCGCCTCCATCGCGAAACGGGCGGGCGGCGAGTCTAGCACGCAAGAGTTGCGCATCCCGGAGGCGCGAGCGTCGCGCTCGCGGCCTACATGCGGAAGACGCCCCAGTCGGTCTCGGGGATGGGGGCGTTGAGAGCGGCGGAGATGCCCATGGAGAGGACGCGGCGGGTGTCGAGCGGGTCGATGACGCCGTCGTCCCAGAGGCGGGCGCTGCTGAAGTAGGGGGAGCCCTCGCGTTCGTAGGTTTCGAGCGTGGGGGCCATGAAGGCGCGCTGCTCCTCCTCGCTCAGCTCCTCGCCCCGGTCAAGGCGGACCTGGAGAAGAACGTTGGCGGCCTGCTCGCCGCCCATGACGCTGATGCGGGCGTTGGGCCACATCCAGAGCTGGCGGGGCGAGTAGGCGCGTCCGGCCATAGCGTAGTTGCCGGCACCGAAGCTGCCTCCGATGACGACGGTGAACTTGGGGACGGCGACGCTGGCGACGGCGGTGACCATCTTGGCACCGTCGCGGGCGATACCGGCGTTCTCGTACTGGCGGCCGACCATGAAGCCGGTGATGTTCTGGAGGAAGACAAGGGGGACGCGGCGCTGGCCGCAGAGCTCGACGAAGTGAGCGCCCTTGAGGGCACTCTCGCCGAAGAGGATGCCGTTGTTGGCGATGATGCCCACGGGGAAGCCCGTGATGCGGGCGAAGCCACAGACGAGCGTCGTGCCGTAGCGCGCCTTGAACTCGTGGAAGCGGGAGCCGTCGACGAGGCGAGCGATGACCTCACGCACGTCGTAGGTGCGGCCGTAGTCGGGCGGGACGACTCCGTACAGCTCCCCGGGGTCGTGGAGGGGAGGCTCGGCGTCGGGCACCTCCCAGGGTGGGGTCTTGGTGGCGGGGATACTGGCGATGATGCTGCGGACGATGCGCAGGGCGTCCTCGTCGTCCTCCGCGAAATGGTCGGCGACGCCGCTGATGCGCGTGTGGACGTCGGCGCCGCCGAGCTCCTCGGCGGTCGTCTCCTCGCCGGTGGCGGCCTTCACGAGGGGCGGCCCGCCGAGGAAGATCGTGCCGGTGCCACGGACGATGACCGTCTCGTCGCTCATGGCGGGGACGTAGGCGCCCCCGGCGGTGCAGGAGCCCATGACGGCGGCGACCTGGTGGACGCCCTTCGCGCTGAGGTTGGCCTGGTTGTAGAAGATGCGGCCGAAGTGGTCGCGGTCCGGGAAGACATCGTGCTGGAGGGGAAGGAAAGCGCCACCCGAGTCGACGAGGTAGATGCAGGCGAGGTGGTTCTGCTCGGCGATCTCCTGGGCGCGGAGGTGCTTGCGCACGGTGAGGGGGTAGTAGGAGCCGCCCTTCACCGTGGCGTCGTTCGCGATGATGACGCACTCGCGCCCGCTCACCCGCCCGATGCCCGTGACGATGCCGGCGGCGGGCACGTCGTCGTCGTAGACGCCGTCGGCGGCGAGGGGGCTCAGCTCGAGGAAGGCGCCGTCGGGATCGATCAGGCGCTGGATGCGCTCGCGGGCGAGGAGCTTGCCGCGGGCGTGGTGGCGCTCGACGTAGCGCTCGCCGCCGGCCTCTTCGACGCGCCCGAGTCGCGCTCGGAGGTCGGCGACGAGGGCGAGGTTGGCCTCGCGGTTCTCCCGGTAGCGGTCGTCGAGGACGTCGACGCGGGTGGGGAGCAGGGGGAGGTCGTCGAGGGCCATGGGCGGAAGGGTACGCGGGGGAGGGGGCGCGGTGCGAGGGGCTGGGGGCTAGCCGAGGAAGGCGGTAACGAGGGCGGTGACGGCGGTGGCGACGAGGAGGACGGTGACGAGGCGGCGGAACACGCGCTCATTGACGCGCCCGGCGAAGACCGCGCCGACGGCGGTGCCGATGGCGACGCCGGGGATGGCGGCGCCGACGGCGAGGCCGATGTCGGCGTCGAGGCTGCCGGTGGCGGCGTAGAGGACGATGGCGACGGCGCCCGTCGCCATGAGGAAGAAGGAGCCGGTCGCGCGGAAGGGGTCGGGCGCGAGTTGTCGAGCCTGGAGGTAGAGGATGACGGGCGGGCCGGCGGCGCTGGTGCTGGTGCGCAGGAAGCCGCCCGCGACGCCCGCGGCGGCGGCGATGGCGGTGTTGCCGCCGATGGTGAGGCCGCGGGCAAGGGCGAGCGTCCCGCTGAGCACGGCGAGGGCTATCAGCACCTGGATTACGGTTGGATCGACGGCGAGTAGCACGAGCAGCCCGAGCGGCATTCCGACGAAGGAGGCGGCGAAGAGGATGCCGACCGTGCGCCAGGCGACGGCCTGGCGGAGCCGCCAGACCACCGCAGTGGCCGAGAGCATGGCGAGGATGTTGACGATGATAACGGTCTCCTCGGGGTCGATGAAGAGAACGAGGAGCGGGGCGAGGACGAGGGCGAAGCCGAAGCCGGCCACGTTCTGTGGGAGGGCCGCCACGGCTCCGAGGACGCTGATGAGTACGAGGTCGAGGGGGCTCATGGGGATGTCCCGGCACGGTTGACGGGGCGGTGGCGTGCGGGGAAGCTCCGCGCATGGACGTCGCGAACGAGATCATGGTGCGGGGGATCGTGGTGGGGGTCTTCGCCGAGAACTGCTGGGTGGTGGGGAACCGCCGCACGGGTGAGGCGATCTGCATCGACCCGGGGGACCAGCCCGACGAGGTGCTGGCGCTGGCGAAGGACATGGGGGTGACGATCAAGGCGATCGCGAACTCGCATGCGCATGTCGACCACATTCTGGGGGTTCGCGGAGTACAGGCGGCGACGGGCGCAACGTTCCTGCTGCACCAGAGTGACCTCGACCTGCTGCGCAACGGGTGGCAGGGGGCGGTCTCGAGCTTCGGCATCGACGAGTCGCAGGCGCCGCCGGACCCGAACGGCTTCGTCACGAACGGGGACGAGGTGGAGGTGGCGGGGCTGAAGCTGAAGGCGATCGCGACCCCCGGTCACACGCCGGGGAGCGTGAGCTACTACGCCGACGGCCTGCTCTTCAGCGGGGACACGCTCTTCCGGGGATCGATCGGGCGGACGGACCTGCCGGGTGGCGACTTCGACGAGGAGATGCGCAGCATCACGAACGAGCTGCTGACGCTGCCGGAGGAGACGATTGTGCTGCCGGGACACATGCAGGAGACGACGGTGGCCTTCGAGCGAGACCACAACCCGTTCGTGCAGGACTGGCTGCGGCGGCAGCGGGAGGCTGCGGGGGAGTAGCGTTCCGCAACCTGCCTGTAACATCGAGCGGGTAGGGTGAAGTGGCGGAATCACCGCGGGACGAGACGATGAACGAGTCAGCGAGCTATGTGATCTCGGCGTGCCGCGAGAACGACGTGAAGTTCGTGCGGCTCTGGTTCACGGACATTGTAGGGACGCTGAAGAGCTTCCAGATCACGGTGGGGGAGCTTGAGAACGCGCTCGAAGAGGGGATGGGGTTCGACGGTTCGAGCATCGAGGGGTTCGCCCGCATCGACGAGTCCGACATGCTGGCGCGGCCGGACCCGGCGACGTTCCAGCTGGTGCCGTGGCGCCCGCGCGAGCAGGGCGTGGCGCGCATGTTCTGCGACATCTACCGGCCCGACGGGGAGCCGTTCGAGGGCGATCCGCGCGGGGTGCTGCGCCGGCAGCTCGAGCGGGCGAAGGCGCTCGGCTACACGTTCTACGTGAGCCCGGAACTCGAGTACTTCTACTTCGAGGACCAGGAGAGCACGGTCCCGCTGGACAAGGGCGGCTACTTCGACCAGATCGCGGACAAGGGGTCGGACCTGCGCCGGGACACGGTGCTGACGCTGAGCGCGATGGGGATCGAGGTGGAGTCGAGCCACCACGAAGTGGCCCCCAGCCAGCACGAGATCGCGCTGCGCTACACGGACGCGCTGACGATGGCGGACAACGCCATGACGTATCGCGCGGTGGTGAAGGAGATCGCGGCCTCGAACGACGTGTACGCGACCTTCATGCCGAAGCCGCTGGAGGACGAGAACGGCAGCGGGATGCACGTGCACCAGTCGCTGTTCAAAGGAGAGCGGAACGCGTTCTTCGACGAGGAGGACGTGTACCACCTGAGCGCGCTGGCGAAGGGGTATGTGGCGGGGCTGCTGGCGCACGCGCGGGCGATGACGCTCGTAACGAACCAGTGGGTGAACAGCTACAAGCGGCTGCAGCCGGGATTCGAGGCGCCGGTGTACCTGAGCTGGGCGCGGCGCAACCGGAGCGACCTCGTGCGTATCCCCGAGTACTCACCGGGTGACGAGGTGCACACGCGCATCGAGTACCGCTCGCCGGACCCGGCCTGCAACCCGTACCTGGCGTTCGCGGTGATGCTGGCGGCGGGGCTCGACGGGATCGAGCAGGAACGGGCGCTGCCGCCTCCGGTGGAGGAGAACGTGTTCGAGATGACGGACGGGGAGCGCGCTGATCTGGGAATCGCGACGCTTCCGGGGAACCTGCGCGAGGCGATCGACGCGGCCGCCGAGTCGAAGCTGCTGCGCGAGGCGCTGGGCGAGCACGTGTTCGAGACGCTGCTGAAGAACAAGCGCATCGAGTGGGAGCGCTACCAGCGCCACGTCTCGGACTTCGAGCTGTCGGAGTACCTGCCCCTGCTCTAGGACGAGGCGGCGACGGCGAGGCGAGCGGCCTCGTCGATGCTCACGCTGCGGTCGCAGGCGGTGACGCCGTAGTGGCGGAGGAGGGCGACGCACTCCTCTTCCCAGGCCCCGGGAACGCGGAAGACGGCGATGGCGGATGCAGGTTCGAGGCCGGCGTCGAGGCAGCCACGGATGACGCCACGGGCGATCAGGTCGGCGCGGGTGTTGTTGACCACGTTCATGATGACGGCGACGCGCTCGATCCCCGGCTGGCCGAGCAGGAGGCGCGTAAGCGCCGCGACCTTGCGGACGCTGGGGTTGCCGCCGATCTCGCAGTAGTTGGCGGGATGGCCGCCGTGCGCGCGGACGGCGTCGAAGGCGGTGAGGCTGGCGCCACCTCCACCGATGAGAAGGGCAAGCGACCCATCGAACTGGACGACGCGCCCGGCCACGCCCCGGTGGTCGGAGCGGTCGATGCGGGCGGCCTCAAGCTCGAGGTCGCTGGCTTCGCGGTCGCTGCGGGTTGAGGGGTCGATGCCGAGGTCGCGGACGGTCTGGTGCTGGCGGAAGAGAGCATCGTCGTCGATTTCGACACGCGCATCGAGGGCGACCCAGCGACCGTCGGCGGTGCGGGCGAGGGGGTTGATCTCGGCGAGGAGCAGGTCGTGTTCGGTGAAGAGCCTCCAGAGACGGCCGAGGATGCCGGTCAGCTCGACGAGC
Source organism: Tepidiformaceae bacterium (assembly GCA_965203545.1). Taxonomy (GTDB): domain Bacteria; phylum Chloroflexota; class Dehalococcoidia; order Tepidiformales; family Tepidiformaceae; genus UBA2991. Next base: position 2,552,783 of record OZ241899.1, on the reverse strand, counting down.
TCGCGTCCGGAGAGGCCGAGGGAGGCCACCGCCTCCTTCAGGCGGAAGTCCTGGGTGGGCGCGAGAGCGGAGAGGGGGACGCGGGCGGCCGCGGCTGCCGCGTCCTCGACATCGACGCCCCCGGCGATGGAGGCGAGGGCGGCGGGGCCGCGGGAGCGGTCGTCGTAGACGATGCCAAGGTAGCGCTCGGCTTCGATCGACAGGGCCTCCTCGATGAGGAGGCCCTCGACGGGCTGGTCGGAGACGCGGGTGTCGAGGACTGCCCGGGCAGCCTCCTCGACTTCGGCGGCTTCGGCGAGGCGAACGGCGCCCGCTTTCGCGCGGCCACCGGAGCGCACCTGGCCCTTGACAGCGACCCGGGGTCCGAGCTCAGCCGCCGCGAGGGCGGCCTCAGCAGGCGTCCCGGCGAGGAGCCCGCGCGGCGTCTCGAGGCCGGCGCGGCGGAAGAGCGCCTTGGCCTCGTGCTCGAAGAGGCGCACGGGCGGGTTCCCGGCTAGTCCTCGTAGTCGCCGCCACCACCGAGCCCGCGACGGGGCGGGGGAGGCGGAGCGGGAGGCACGCCACTGTCCGGGCTGCTGCGGCGGGTCCAGCCGCGGCTGGCGCCGCCGCGGCTGGCGCCACGGTTGATCTCACGCTGTTCGGGCTGACGCTGACCGGAACCGCCTTCGCGGCCTCCACCGCCGCCACCACTACGGGGGCGGCGCCGGCGGCGACGACGGGGCGCGCCATCGCCACGGTCATCGCCGCGGTCCTGACTGCGATCGTCCCTACGGTCGTCGCTGCGATCCTCGGGGCCCGAGAAGTCAGCGCCGTCGTAGTCGGCACCCTCGTCGAAGTCATCCTCGACGGCGCCGTTCACCTCGGCCGTGACGGGGGCTTCTTCATCCATCTCGCGCTCGCGCTCAGGCTCGGGCGCCGGCTCACGCTCTGGGCGACGGGGACGCGGGGCGCGTGCCTCCGGGCCTCGGTCGCGATCGCGATCGCGATCGCCATCACGGTCTCGGTCACGATCCCTGTCGCGGGGCCGGTCGCGGTCACGATCGCGGTCTCGGCCACGGGGGCGGCCACGGTCCCGGCCGCCACGGTCTCGGCCACCACGATCGCGGCCACCACGGTCGCGGTCACCGCCACGGTCCCGCGGACGATCGCGGTCGCCACCCTCAGGGGAGGCGCCGACGCGGCCGCTGCGAGCCGTGAGGTTGACGCGGCCGAGCGAATCGATCTCGGTAACGGTGACGGTGAGCTCGTCGCCCACAGAGACGACGTCCTCGACGCGCTCGACGCGCTCCTCGCTGAGCTCGGAGATGTGCACAAGGCCGTCCTTGCCGGGAAGTATCTCGACGAAGGCGCCGAAGTTGAGGATGCGGGTGACGGGACCGGTGTAGGTCTCGCCGACGCCAATCTCCTTGGTGAGGCCCTCGATCATGCGGATGGCGATATCGGCGGCATCGCCTTCGACGGCGGAGACGAAGATGGTGCCGTCTTCCTGGATGTCGACGTTGGCGCCGCCGGAGTCTTCCTGGATCTTGCGGATGACGCGGCCGCCGGGGCCGATGACGGTGCCAATCTGCTCCTGGTCTATCTTGATGATGTAGACCTTGGGCGCGTGCTCGGAGACGGACTCGCGCGGCTTCTCGATGACCTCGCCCATGCGCTCGAGCAGGAATATGCGAGCATCGCGGGCCTGGGAGAGCGCGGTCTCGAGCAGCTCTCGTGAGACGCCGCCGATCTTGATGTCCATCTGGAGGGCGGTGATGCCCTCTTCCGTGCCGGCGACCTTGAAGTCCATGTCGCCCATGAAGTCTTCCTGGCCGGCGATGTCGGTGAGGACAGCGTAGTTGTCGTCCTCACCCATGATCAGGCCCATGGCGATGCCGGCGACGGGGGCGGAGAGGGGCACGCCTGCGTCCATGAGGGCGAGGGTGCTGCCGCAGACGCTGGCCATAGAGGTGGAGCCGTTGGAGGAGAGCACCTCGCTCACGAGGCGGAGGGCGTAGGGGAACTCCGTCTCAGGCGGGATGACGGGAAGGAGGGCGCGCTCGGCGAGGGCGCCGTGCCCGATCTCGCGACGGCCGGCGCCACGCATGGGGCGCGCCTCTCCGACGGAGTAGGGCGGGAAGTTGTAGTGGTGCATGTAGCGCTTGGACTCGTCCGGGGAGAGCGTGTCGAGCTTCTGCGCCATGTTCATGCCGCCGAGGGTGGCGATGGTGAGCACCTGGGTCTCGCCGCGCTTGAAGAGGCCGGAGCCGTGGGTGCGGGGGAGGGTGCCGACATGGATGTCGAGGGGGCGAATCTCGGTCGTTTCTCGGTCGTCGGCGCGACGTCCCTCGTTCAGGATGCGGTCGCGCATGGCCTTCTTGATGACGGCGTACAGGGCGTCGCCGATGTCGCGCTTCTCGAAGCGATCCTCGAACTGCTCGGTCAGCTCGGCGCGGACACGCTTGTTCTCTTCGCTGCGCTCGCTGGCGGCGTTCGAGACGAGGTCGTCGAGGCGGTCGGCAAGGGCGTCGCGGACGGCCTCGATGGCCTCTTCGTTGTCGACGGCCGGGATGTAATCCTTCTTGACGGGGGCGGCGTCCGCGGCGATTTCCTCGATGAGGCCATTGATGGCGGAGTTCGCCTCCATGGCAATCTCCATCGCCTCGATGACGGCCTCCTCGGGAACCTCGGTGGCGCCGGCTTCGACCATCATGACGGCGTCCTTCGTGCCGGCGACGATGAGGTCGAGGTCGCCCTCGGCGGCCTCGGCGAAGGTGGGGTTCACGACGTACTCGCCGTCGATGCGGCCGACGCGGACGCTGCTGACGGGCCCGTTGAAGGGGATGTCGCTGATGCTGAGGGCGGCGCTGGCGCCGACGGTGATGAGGGTGTCGGGCTGGTGCTCGCGGTCGGAGGAGAGGGTGGTGGCGACGATCTGGATCTCGTTGCGGAAGCCCTTCGGGAAGAGGGGGCGGATGGAGCGGTCGGTGAGGCGCATGGCAAGGATGCCATCGGAGGAGGGACGACCCTCGCGGCGGGGGAAGCCGCCGGGGATCTTGCCCACGGCATAAAGGCGCTCTTCGTAATCGACGGTGAGGGGGAAGAAGTCGATGCCTTCCCGGGGATCGGCCATGCAGGCCGTGACAAGGACGACGGTATCGCCCTGGCGCACGGTGACGGCGCCGTTGGCGAGGCCGGCGAGGGCGCCGTGCTGGATGAGCAGGGGCTTGCCGCCGATCTCGACTTCGTAGGTACGGATGCTGGACTCGGTTGCTGTCATGTTTCTCTTCACACTTTCTCTTGCGGCATCGGCCGCGGTGTCAGGTCGGTTCGGGAGGGCTCAGTGGCAGGCTGCGGCCCAGCGCGGGGGCAAGGCCGGGGAGAAAGAGGGTGGGCTAGCGGCGCAGCCCGAGGCGCCCGATGAGCGTGCGGTACCTGTTGACATCCCGCTTGTTGAGGTAGCGCAACAGCCTGCGACGCTGCCCGACGAGCTTCAGCAGCCCGCGGCGCGTGTGGTAGTCGTGCTTGTGCTCCTGCAGGTGCGCGGTCAGGTACTTGATGCGCTCAGTGAGGAGCGCCACCTGTACTTCAGGGGAGCCGGTATCGCCTTCGTTCTGGGCGTACTCCCGGATCAGGGCCTCTTTCGTTTCCTGGGCCAGCAAACTTGCTCGTTCGACTTCCTTTACCTGTCTTCAGGGAGGAAAGTAGCACGAGGGGGAGGTACCGGCAATTTGCCGACACTGGTCCTGCTGAGCGGTTTGCCGGGTTCGGGCAAGACGACGTTTGCAGCGCAGCTTGCGCCGCGACTGGACGCCTGCGTGCTCGAGAGCGACCTCGTGCGCCGGGAACTGTTCCCGAAGCGACGGTACACGCGCAAGGAGAGCGGAGCCGTGTTCGCGGAGGTGCGAGAGCGAGCGGAGGCGGTGCTGGCGGGGAGCCGCCACGTAATCATCGACGCGACGAACCTGCGGGAGTGGGAGCGGCAGGGGTTCCTGGAACTCGCGGAGCGCCAGGGGGCGGACGTGGTGGCGGTGCGGCTGACTGCGCCGGACGCCGTGGTGCGGGAGCGGCTCTCGGGGCCGCGCGAGGGCGCCTCCGAAGCGAACATCGGCGTGTACAACCGCATGCGAGGCGAGGAGGAGCCGTTCCGGGCGCCGTGCGTACAGGTGGATTCGCGATACTGTGTGGAGGCGAGCGTGGCCCTGACGGCGACGCTCTGCCAGGGAGACAGCCGGGGAGACTCATGAGGGGCGAGCAACCGTTCATCCTGTTGCGGGCGCGTGTGAAGGACGACCGCGCGACGTTCTCGGCGTGGTTCCGCTCGCAACACCTGCGCGAGGTGGCGAAGATCCCGGGGATTGCGAGCGTGCACTGGGGGGAGACGCGGGAAGGGACGATGCTGGGCGTGTACTGCTTCGAGGATGCGCGGGCGATGCAGGGATCGTTCGGGAGCGCGGAGGCGGCGTACGCGCGGGGAATGTGGGCGGGCTGGTCGGACAAGCTGGACGAGTTCTCGGTGGAGATGCACTTCGCGCTGACGCCTCCGACGATGACGCTCTCGGTGAACTAGACGGCAAGAGGGCAAGAGGGCAAAGCCGGAAAAGGCTAAGGCGCTAGCACAGTAGGCTATTTTCTCTTACTGCTGTAGGCTCGGGGCTATGCAGCGAATCCGTGGGCGACGGCCAGGCGCGGCGCTCGCGACGCTGGCGGCGGCAGTGGCGCTGACGGCGGGGATCGTGATGGTCCCTGGCGGGGTAGCGCAGGGGCCGCCACCCCCTCCCTGGACATTCTTTGGGGAGATCACCGCGGAAGACGGTGACGTTGCCGGGGGGCTCGATGTCGTCGCCACTATCGACGGAGTCGAGTGCAGCGAGGCGGATACACGTCAGACCATCCAGGAAGACGGAGTCACGAGCTATCTCGTTGACGTGCTGTCGTCGGAGGCGAAGGAAGGCTGTGGCGTCGAGGGAGCGGAGGTGCGATTCCAGATCGGTGACCGGTTCGCGAACGAGATGGGTACATGGGGAGCCGATCCTCGGGAGCTCGACCTGACCCTTCCCGCAGCTCCGCCCGAGCCGGTCGAGCCTACGGAAACGCCCTCCGGCCCCGAGGAACCCGAGGAGCCTACCGAGCCCGAAGAAGGCGACGAGACAACCGAGCCCGAGGAGCCGGTGGAGCCCACGGAAACCGAAGAGCCGACAGAGACCGAAGAGACAACCGAGACGGACGAGACCACCGAAACCGACGAGACAACGGAGACCGACGAGACCACCGAAACGGAAGAGACTCCGGAGACCGCCGAAGAGACCCCGACACCCACCGAGGTGGCCGAGCCAACGGAAGCAGCGACCCCGGAGCCGACTCCGGTGGCGACGGAAGCGCCGACACCGACCGCCACCGCGACACCGGTCGCGACCGAGCCACCCGCCGCCACCGAGCGCCCGGTCGCGACGGAAGCGCCCACGCCCGAGGAGACGGCTACGCCCGCTCCTCCAGCCCTTGAGGACGCCGGCGACGGCGGCCCGGGCGCGGGCACGACAGCCATCATCGTTGTGCTGTCGGTCATCGCAGGGCTGGCAGCGATCAGCGCCGCAGTCTTCACCTGGCTCGGCAGACCCGGGGCTGGTGGCGGCGCCACTGCTGGTGGCAGCGCCACGGCTGGTCGGCGCTTCGCTATCGGAAGCGGGCCGAGAGCCCGGTGGATGGAGCTCTGGGACAGCATTCGGTCAAGAATCCGGCGACCGTAGGTCCGGCAAACCGTATACTTGGGGTTCGGTGGGAGCGATCCCGTGGGGTGCACGGAGAAGGTCGTGCGCAGCTGGCAGCTAACGCGTGGAATCCTGGTCCTGGCCGTAGCGCTCCTTGTGAGCGTTGCCTGCGCCAGCACCGAGCCCGATCCACCAGAACCGACGGCGGAACCGACACCCGAGCCGACGCCCGCCTCCACACCCGCACCGACGAGAACGCCGGTGGCGCCGGCGGCCACGATCCCGCCGCCGCCGGAGAGCCCCACACCGGAGGCCACACCGGAGCTGGGGCCGTATGACGGCGAGCTGGCGTCGATGCGCATCCCCTCGCTGGGCGTGGAGGCGGCGATCGAGCCGATCGGGCTGGTGGAGGGGCGCAACCAGCTCGACGTGCCCGAGTGGGACAACATCGGCTGGTACCACATCTACGACAAGCCCGGCTTCGGGACGAGCTCGCTCTACTCGGCGCACAAGGACTACTGGCCCAACAAGAAGGGTCCGTTCTACGCCCTGACGGAGCTGCAGAACGGCGATCAGATCGTGGTGGTGATGGATGACGGCCGCGAGTACGTGTACGAGGTCTTCTTCCAGCGGCGCTACACCAGGGAGGACATTCCGATGTACGACCTGATCTGGCCGCACAAGGCGAGGAACCCGGAGTTGCTGCGCCCCGAGGACGAGGAGTGGATCACGCTGTACACCTGCGGCGGTGACTTCGTCGAGAGGACCGAAGGCGGGCCGGGCTACTACCTCCACCGGGACGTCGTGATCGGCAGGCTCGTCGAGACGGTCCCGCCGACCGCGGTGGGGACACTCGAAGACGACCAGCGGTAAGCTGAGAACCATGCCGGGGTTCAGGGAACGGGCCATGGGCCGCGGGAGAAGGGCGGCGGGGGCGTTGGCGCTGGCGGCCGTGGTTGCCCTTTCAGCAGCAGGGTGCGCGGCCATGGACGTACCGGTCGAGTCAGAGCCAGTCCGGGAGACGCCACCGCCGGAGCAGGTCGCAACGGCCACGGCTGTTCCGACAGCAGCGCCCACGGAGCGAGCAACGCCAGCGCCGGAAGCGACCCCGTACGACGGGGAACTGGCCCTGATGCGCATCCCCTCGCTGGGAGTGGAGGCGCCGATCGAGGCGATCGGGAAGATCCCGGGGGCGAACAAGCTGGACGTGCCCCAACCCCGGAACGTCGGCTGGTACCACATCTACGACAAGCCGGGGTTCGGCACGAGCTCGCTCTTCTCGGCGCACAAGGACTGGCATCCAAACATCGAGGGGCCGTTCTACGCGCTGACCGACCTTGAGGACGGCGACCTGGTGATCGTGGTCATGGACGACGGCCGCGAGTACGTGTACGAGGTGTTCTTCCAGCAGCGCTACGTGACCGGGGACTTGCCCATGCACGATCTGATCTGGCCACACGAGGCGGAAAACGAAGAACTGCTGCGTCCGGCAGACGAGGAGTGGGTCACGCTCATCACGTGCGGAGGCGACTTCATCCCGACGGAGGAAGACGGGTCGGGGTACTACGTGCATCGCGATGTCGTGATCGCGAAGCTGGTGGAGACGAAACCGGGAGATGCCGTGCAGGCGGTGGAGGGCGGCGAGTAGCGGCCGGATACCAGTCGCGGAAGGGGCGAGACCTACCAGAAGTTGAGGTAGTTCGCGGGGTCGAGGTACTGGCCGTTGTAGCGGATCTCGAAGTGGAGGTGCTCGCCGGTGCTGAAGCCGGTGGAGCCGGAGATGCCGAGGATGGTCTCGCCCTTCCTCACCGTCTCACCCCACCTCACGATGATTTCGCGGAAGTGCGAGTAGAGGGTCTCCCAGCCATCGCCGCAATCGACGATGACGTAGTAGCCGTAGCTGTAGGTGAGCCACTCGACGCGCGACACCCAGCCGTCGCAGGCGGCGTAGACGGATGAGGCGGGTTGCGAGCCGAGGGCGAGGTCGATCCCGGTATGGATGCGGCCGCCCCCGCGGTCGGTCCCGAAGAGGTCGCTGACGAAATCCCAGGACGCCAGGGGCAGACTGAATCGGCCGGGGGAAACCGGTGGCGGAGGGGTGATAACCCATCCGTCGGGGCTGCGCACCGGCGGCGGCTTGAGCCTGGCGTTGGGAAGGAGGATATAGCTGCCCGGCTTGATGTCATCGCTGGTGAGGAGGTTGTTTGGGCGGTGGTCGAGGACGTCATCGATGGTGACATCAAGGTGCCGGTCGATGATGCCGCTCAGGGTCTCGCCGTGGCCTACCAGGTAGAGGATGCCGTGGACGCTGCCGAGGGGGACGAGGATCTCCTGGCCGACGGGGATGTAGTCGCCTTCGACGACCTCGGCGTTGTTGAGCAGGATGTTGTCGACGGTGGTGCTGTAGGTCTCGGCAATCTCGCCGAGCGTGTCGCCCCCGCGAACCTCGTAGATGACGTAGGGCTCCTCGGGGTCGATCTGGTCGGTCAGCGCGCGGACGTCGTAGCCGGCATCCTGGCCGGCGGCGGTTGCGCGACCGACGCCATAGGAGATGGTCTCTCCTTCCGCCACGTCCTCGGTAGGACGCAGGGGAATCTGCGGTGTTGCGAGTGCGGCCCTGAGGGGGGACTCGACGGTGCCATGGCTGACGCCGGGGCGGAGGAAGGACTCGCCCGTGGGAGCAATGGCGCGCACGCCCGAGAGGGGAACAGGCGGGATGCTGGAGACCTGGGCCGTCTCGGTGTCGGTGACGAGCCGGGCGGTAAGGAGCGCGGCCAGCGTGGCGATCCCGATCAGGAGCAGGTGGAGACCGGCGCGGAGGGGGAGATGGCCGTGAGCGTGAGAGCGGGCGCGCGGAGAAGAGCGCCCATGTAGGAGGCCCAGGAGCCAATCCCTCAGCACGGTCTCCAGTCCCTTCGTGGTGTCGGGAGTGACAGGGTCTCACGCCGACGCTGACGTCGATTGTTAAGACCTAAGCTGCCGCAACCGGCTGCAAAAAGCAAGGATTGAGCAGGGTTCTCGTCCGCCTCTAAACCTCGGTGCGGAGGCTGGAGAGGAACTCTTCGTTGGTGTCGCTCCGGCCGAGCCGCTCGAGCAGGCGCTCGGTGGCCTCGAGGGAGTTGGGGGAGTTCTGCGAAATCATGGCGGTCATGCGGCGGACCAGCCAGACGCCCTTGAGGGTGCTCTCGTCGAGGAGAAGCTCCTCGCGGCGGGTGGAGCTGGCCTGGATGTCGATGGCGGGATAGAAGCGGCGTTCGGCGAGCTTGCGGTCGAGCCGGAGCTCCATGTTCCCGGTGCCCTTGAACTCCTCGAAGATGACCTCGTCCATGCGGCTGCCGGTATCGATGAGGCAGGTCGCGATGACCGTCAGTGAGCCGCCTTCCTCGCACTTACGGGCGGCGCCGAAGAGGCGCTTGGGCGGGTAGAGGGCGACAGGGTCGACACCACCGGTAAGGGTGCGGCCGCTGGGCGGCAGGGCAAGGTTGTAGGCACGAGTGGCGCGCGTGATGGAGTCCATGAGGATGACGACGTCCTGGCCGCCCTCCACGAGGCGCTTGGCGCGCTCGAAGGCCATCTCGGCGACGCGCGTGTGGTCCTCGACGGGCTCGTCAAAGGTGCTGCTGGCGACCTCGCCACGCACGCTGCGGCGCATGTCGGTGACCTCTTCGGGGCGCTCGCCGATGAGCACGACCATGAGGTGGACGTCGGGGTGATTGGTAGTGATGCCGTTGGCGATGTTCTGGAGGAGCATCGTCTTGCCGGCCTTGGGGGGAGAGACGATGAGGGCGCGCTGACCACGTCCGACGGGAGCGATGAGGTCGATGAGACGATGGGTGAGGTTGTCGGGTGTGGTCTCGAGGCGAAGCTGCTCTTTGGGGAAGACCGCCGTCAGGTTCTCGAAGAAGGGACGACGCTTGGCGGCTTCGGGATCGAGGCCGTTGACGGCCTCGACCTTGAGCAGGCCGTAGTACTTCTCGTTGTCGCGCGGGGCGCGGATCTGACCGGTGACGTAGTCGCCGGGGCGGAGCGCGAAGCGGCGGAGGTTGGACTGGGAGACGTAGATGTCGTGCGGTCCGGGCAGGAGAGACTCGCCCCGGAGAAAGCCGTAGTTGCCGTCGTCGGAGACCTCGAGGAAGCCGCCGGAGAAGAGGTTGCCGCGGCGCTCGGCCTGGGTCTGCAGCAAGCGGAAGATGAGGTCGCGCTTGCGCAGGGTGGAGGCGTTGCTGACGCCGAGGTCGCGGGCAAGACTAATCAGCTCGCCACGAGTGCTGCCCTCGAGCTCGGAGATGTTGAGCGTGGGGACGGCGTCCTCTCGCTCGGAGGGAACGGTGGCTTCTTCAGCCGGCGGGGATTCTGGTGCGCGTGTGATGGCAACGATCCTGTTGCCCGCTGCGAGCGGCGCTCGTCAGGTACGGGCGATATGGGTTGCGGAGAGACCTCGAACTCTGAGGTGTGCCTGGTGAGCGCATCGGCAGGATGCCGGGCTTCGTTCCAGTGCAGATTCAGAATACGAGAGCATTGTAAACGGGGCAAGTAGGGGTTTGGCTTTGCGCGGAGCCGGAGGCGCGCCTACGATCGGCGTCCATGGCTACGAAGCAATCAGCGATGAAGCGCTGGCGGCAGTCGCTCAAGCGCCGGGCCCGGAACAGGCCGAACCGGTCCGAGTCGCGCACGGCGGTTCGCGCGGCGCGCGAGGCCGCGGCCGCGGGTGACGGCGATGCCTACCAGGAGGCGCTGAGTCACGCGTACTCAGTGCTGGACCGGGCGGCGCGAAAGGGCGCCATCCCCACGGGGCGCGCCGATCGCACGAAGCGACGGCTGGCGGCGCTTCGCCCGGAATAACTCTCTTCCCGGAACCGGCCCGGAGGACGGCGTGAGGACGCAGCGGCGACACGCCGGATTGGTGATCGACGACCAGGGAGTGCGCCCGTGACCGGGCAGGATGGCGGCCGTCCGACGGTGGACGTGGTCATCCCCTGCTACAACGAGGTCTCGGTGCTGCGGGAGAGCGTGGAGCGAACGCTCGCGCTGTTCGATGAGCATCCCCGGTACGACTGGCGCCTGGTGATAGCGGACAACGGCTCGAACGACGGAACGAGCGAGCTGGCGCAGGAGCTGGACGCGGAGCACGAACGCGTGCAGGCGCTCGTCCTGACTATCAAGGGGCGCGGGATCGCGCTGCGGGAGGCGTGGCTGGGCAGCGATGCGGACGTGGTCTCCTACATGGACGTCGACCTCAGTACGGACCTGGCGCACCTGCCGGAACTGATCGGGATGGTGGCGGAGGGCGGCTACGACGTTGTGAGCGGCTCGCGGCTGGCGCGCGGGTCGGCGACGGAGCGTTCGCTCAAGCGCGAGGTGATCTCGCGGAGCTACGTGCGCATCATCCGAGCGTTCTTCCCGCGGCTGCGAATCACGGACGCCCAGTGCGGGTTCAAGGCGGTCAGCAGGCAGGCGGTGGAGGCGGTGGTGCCGGGGATCGAGGACCGTGCCTGGTTCTTCGATACGGAGCTCCTGATCCGGGCCCAGCAACAGGGATTTCGGGTGGGGGAACTGCCGGTTCGGTGGGTGGAGGATGCTGACACGAAAGTGCACATCATCAGCACGGCGGTGGAGGACCTTCGGGGGCTCGTGAGGCTTCGTTTCGGGCTGCGCCTGTAAGGGAAGCGGCGGCCGTTCAAGGTGGGCGCTGGGAGGGCGCTCAGGTTTGACCCCCCTAGAGGGGCAGGGTATAACTCGCTTGCTACAGGATTCACAAAGTCGCCACGGCCGAAAAGGGCCTCTGGCGCGGAACAGAGAGGGCGCTGGGCCGTGGAAGTTGGCGAATTCCTCGAGCTGGTTTTCGTGTTCATCACGATGTTCCTGGGCCTTGGCATCATGGTTCTGTTCGGCAAGTGGTGGGAGCGGTAACGCATGGCCGTGGAGCAGCCCACCCAACCGACTCTCGGCGACCTAATCTACGACAAGCTCTTCCATAACTACGTGTGGCGGTCGATCTTCCGCACGGGGTACCCGAACACGCCGCGCAACCAGATGCTGGTCGTCGCGACGAACGTGTTCCTGCACCTGCACCCCACCCGCATCCACCGCACGCACGTGAAGATCACGCACACCTACTGCCTCGGCGGGCTCACCTTCTTCATGTTCCTGGGCCTGACCGTGACGGGCATCCTGCTGATGTTCTATTACGTGCCCAGCGTGGACCGGGCGTACCTGGACATCCAGAACATCCAGACGAACGTGCAGTTCGGGCAGCTAATGCGGAACATGCACCGCTGGATGGCGCACGCGATGGTGATCCTCGTGTTCCTGCATATGCTGCGAGTGTTCTATACGGGGGCCTACAAGCCACCGCGCGAATTCAACTGGGTCGTGGGCGTGGTCCTGCTGGTGCTCACCTTCCTCCTGAGCTTCACCGGCTACCTGCTGCCGTGGGACCAGCTGGCATTCTGGGCAATCACGGTCGGCACGAACATCGCCGGCTCGGCGCCGGTGCTGGGCCCAAAGACGCGCTTCTGGCTGCTCGGCGGCTTCGAGGTGGGTCCGGACGCGCTGATTCGCTTCTACACACTGCACGTCATCGGCCTGCCCCTGCTGGCAGCAATCTTCATGGCCGTGCACTTCTGGCGGATTCGCCGGGATGGCGGCCTGGCGCGGCCGCTGTAGCGGCGGGGTGAGCTAACGCATGGCAACCGTCGTCGTCGCCCGGCCGGCCGCCCGACCCACCCCTCGCGCTCGCGACGAGGAGGTGCTGGTCTGGCCCGACCTGGTCTTCGTCGAGTTCATCTCGGCGATGCTGTTCACGGTCCTGCTGTTCCTGCTCTCGTACCTGATGAACGCGCCGCTCCTGGACGAGGCGAACGCGAACGTCACGAACGACCCGGCGAAGGCGCCGTGGTACCTGCTGAACCTGCAGGAGCTGCTGCTGCACATGAACGCGGCCCTCGCCGGCATCGTTGTGCCGACGGTGTGGCTGATCATCCTGATGGCCTTCCCCTACTTCGACCGCTCCACGGACGGACAGGGGCGCTGGTTCGCCGACGTGAACTCGGTGAAGAACACCGTGGTCTCGCTCAATGTGGGCCTCTGGGGAACGCTGGCGCTGATCATCTGGAACTCGGGCAAGGCGGCGCTCTGGGCGAAGGACTGGTTCGGCTTCTCCGGTGGCAACACGCTCGCCTTCCTGGAGCGCTCAGCGGCGCTGAAGGACCCCTCGGTCGTGCCGTGGCCCGGGTGGGCGGACTCGATTCCCTACCTGTGGTTCAACCTGAAGATCCTGGACGAGGGGCCGGGCGCGGGCGTGACGACCTTCCAGAAGATCGACCTGCCCACGCTGCTGGTGGACATCGGCATCCCGACGGGATTCATGGTCGGGTTCTCGTGCCTGCTCATCTTCTTCTTCTGGAAGATCAACTGGGTGCACACGCGGCGGGACGCGATGATCACGCTGATGAGCGGGTTCGTGGGCGTCTTCCTGATGCTGACGGTTATCGGAACGGCCTTCCGCGGGCCCGGCCAGGACCTGATCTGGCCGTGGGACCTGCGCACGCTCGAAGGCATCCCGGGGCAGGAGTAGGGATCGGATGGCAGCGCAACGGGTAGAGCAAGCACGGCAGGCAGAGGCGCGCAAGGTCTCGCGGCGCTCGTTCATGCGGGTGAGCGCATTCGCAGGCCTGACGCTCGCCCTGGGCGCATTCAGCGCGTTCTTCCTCGGCTTCTTCAACCTGCGCAGCCCACAGGGCTTCGGGCGACCAGTGACGGTCCCCAAGATTCAAATCCCGGAGCCGGGCGCCGAGCCCGTCCGCATCACCGAGGGCAAGTTCTGGCTGGTGAACCTGGACGGCAACGAAGGCGACGTGCTCGACCAGGGAGGCACGGGGGGCCTGCTGGCGCTCTACTGGAAGTGCCCCCACCTCGGCTGCACCGTCCCGTGGCGAGGCGATTTCGATGGGGCGGAGGTGGCCTTCCCCGGCATCCAGGGGTGGTTCCGCTGCCCCTGCCACGGCTCAACCTACTCGCGCGCGGGCGTGCGGGTCTTCGGGCCGGCGCCTCGGCCGCTCGATACGTTCCTGCTGACGCCCAATCCCGACGGCTCGGTCACGGTGAACACTCGCGGTCTGACGCTCGGCGGCGGTGCGGTTCCCAATCCGAAGCGGGCGGTTCCCTACAGTGGCTAGCCGGCAGCGGAGGACCCGTTGAACACGCAGCGCCAAATCTTTTTGATCGTGGTGCTGCTGTTTATCAGCGTGGCGGGCTGTGCCGCGTACACGGCGATCGACCTGCCCATCCGCGCCGAGCGACAGGCGGACTTTTTCGAAGCCGAGTCGATCGAGCGAGGGGCGCTGCTCTACGCGAACAACTGCCGCACCTGCCACGGCATCCGGGGCGAGGGCGGCGTCGGCCTGACGCTGAACAAGGCCGCCTTCCGGAACCAGGAGCCACTGGTGCTCTCGCAGAACCAGGACCTGATCAGGCGCACGCTGACCTGCGGGCGGGCGGGCACGCTGATGCCAGCCTGGCTCGATTCGAACGGCGGCAGCCTGACGGCGAACCAGATCGAGCACCTCGTGCGGTTGCTGACGGCGCCGCTCGAAGGGGAGACGTTCGACGCGAACGGAAATCCGACGAACCACGGCTGGCTGGCGGCGGTCGAGTTCGCCCACAACCTGAACCACGAGTCATCGGCCGCGGTGACGGGGGACACGCTGCCCCTGATCGCAGCGGCGCACGGCATCGGGGCGAACGACGTCGAAGGCGCCATCCTCATCGCCGAACTGAACGGCCTGACCTACGCGGTCGACGGCAGCGGAAACTTCTACCTGCCGTACTCCGGTGACGACGAGGCCCTGATGCTGAACCCGGCCGCGGAAAACATCGCGACCGGGCTGCTGCCGGGGCAGACGTTGCGCCTGCCGGAAGGCGCGACCTACCGCGTGAGCGCGGGGGACACGCTCGCGAGTATCGCGGAGCGGCACGGCATCACGCCGTCGCAGATCCGCTCGCTGAACCCGCTGCTGCTGTCGATCGTGGGGGACATCGCCGACGACACGGCCCTGACGGGCGAGCGCAAGCTGCTGCTGCCGGCCGGCACCACCTACACCGCGCAGGCGGGCGATACGCTCGCCTCCATCGCAGACGCGCACGACATCCCCGTGCTGGCGCTCGCGGAGGACAACGAACTCGCCGAGGACGCGGCCATCGCTGAAGGCACGGAACTCATGCTGCGCGACGGCACGGGCTACATCGTGCAGTTCGGCGACACGGTTCTCTCCATCGCCAGCACTCATGGTCTGGGCGAGAGCACGCTACGGTCGCTCAACGAGCTGGGCGCGGGCGAAGAAGTCTCGACCGAAGTCTGGATCGCGCTGCCAACGATCAACGCCTACGTGGTGGCGGGCGCCGACCTGGCCCAGGTGGCCTCGGGCTTCGGGAACGTGACGGCCGCCTCGCTGGGTGAGGCGAACGGCCTCGCGGCCGACGCGGTGGTGCCCATCGGCAAGTCGCTCCACTTCCCCGCCGATGCCTGGGGGGCGGCGCCATCGGACGAGATCAACCCGGGCACGGCCTGCGTCGAGCACACCGTCTCGACAAGCGCGTTCAACACGATCAGCGGCGCCGACCCGATCGTCATCGACGAGCCGAACGCGGTTTCGAGCGACGTGCTCATCCTCGCGAACGACAACGACTGGACGGTGGTGGCCGACGGCGAAGCCGGCGAGCCGAACCGGACGGGCGTGAAGGTCGCCGTGGGAACGACCGTGACCTTCGAGAACGTGGTGGGGCTGCACAACATCGAGATCGACGGTCAGCAGCAGGGCGATGACTTCGAGGGCGTGGGCGTCACGCGGACGTTCACGTTCGATGCGCCGGGCGAGTACCGCATCACCTGCAGCTACCACCCGGACATGCTGGCGGTGGTGTTCGTCACCGAGTAGCGGCTGCTTCATTGACGCTCCGCAGGGGCGTGCCTACGATCCGCACCCGAACAAGTTCGCCACCGAGGAGGGGACGCCGATGGCAGCACAGACGGGAAAAAGGTATCTCTGCCCGAAGTGCGGGGCTGAGTTCATCGTGACGAAGGGCGGCGACGGCGAACTGAAGTGCGGCGACACGCTGCTCGAACAGAAGAAGTAACGAGGGGACATTCGATGCCCGTACAACTGGGGAAGCGCTACAAGGACGAGGACAGCGGCATTGAGGTGCTGGTGATCAAGCCGGGCGACTGCGACCTGAAGGTCGACGAGCGCGACATGGAGCTGATGCAGCCGAAGGTGCTGCCCTCGGCCGACTAGCGACCCGCATCAACGGAGACGACTGTGACGGGGCCCGCGCGGCCCCATTCTGCTGGGCGGGACAGGGCGGGGAACCGGTGAAATTCGAGCAGCTGGTCGAGAACCGCATCCTCGAGGCGATCGAGGAGGGTGTTTTCGCGGGGCTCCCGGGGGAGGGGGCGCCGCTCCAGCTGCGCGATGCCGACCGGCTGGCGGGCGACCTCTGGCTCGCGCACCACATCCTCGGGAACGCGGGGGCGCTGCCGGAGTGGCTTGAGCTCGCGCGCACGATCGAGGATGACAAGAGGCGGCTGGCGGCCATCGAGCAGGAGCACGGGACGCTCGTCGAGCGGGCGCGGGCGACGGCGGAGTGGCGGCGGCTGGCGCCGCTCATCGCCGAGCGCAGGCGCGAGTTCGCGGCAGCCGCGCGGTCGCTGCGGGCGAAGCAGGACCGCTACAACGTCGAGTCTCCGGGGTTCCTCAACGAGCGTCCAGCCATCTGGGTGGAGGAGCGGCTGCGCATCCTGGACGCACGTGTGCGGGAGGCGCGGGGCGGCGGGGGAAGCTGACGCGGCGCCTTTCGCCAGCCGTCGGCGGGCTTCTAGAAGGGTGGCCTGAAGCCGAACTTGCCCTCGCCCAGGTCGGGGAGTCGATCCTTCAGAACCGCACGAACTTCTCGGTAGTGAGCTTCGTACCGCTCCCGGAATGACGCGCGGTTGGAGCCAAGCTTCTGGGCCATCAGGTCTATCGCCGGCTCGCGCGTCGAGGCAGTGAACTTCCCCTTCTCGAAGTGGAAGGGCTGGATGATGAACTTCTCGACACCGGTTGCCAGCAGAGCCTCGGCAAAGCCCTCGGGGTCGTTGACCAAGAGGAGCGGCGTCATCGTGATGCAGGTGTCGACACCACCGGCCCGTACCTCAGCGATGGCCTCCAGGCGATTGGCGTTGGAGGGGCAGAACGGTTCGAACGTGCGCCGCACATCCTCGTCATCGGTGGTGACGGTCATGTTGACCTGGACACGGCCGCCGTTCTCCTGGATACGGCGAAAGAGGTCAATGTCGCGCGTCACGTCGGGACTCCGCGTCTGGACCACCAGCTTCGGCGTGTGACCGTCCGCCATGACCTCCAGCAACCCGCGGGTCAGTTCCAGTTCACGTTCGATGGGCTGGTAGGGATCGGTGACTGTGCTGAGGTAGATAGATTTGCCTTCGAGACGCTGGCTGGGGCGGGTTCTCTCCTTGAGGAGCAGTTCGACCGCATTCTCCTTGACCTTGACCCAGTGACCCCACGTGTCACGTTCCTCCGGGGAGCGGCTGAAGAAGGCGGCATAGCAGTAAGTGCAACCGAACGAGCAGCCGTTGTAGGGGTTGAGCGTGAAGTCGTACGCCTCCATGAAGCCCGTGGCCTTCATGAGCACTTGGCGCACGGGAACGTACGCAATCTTCGCTTGGCCAACGGTCTTGGGATGCCTGTCAACCTGCGCCAGGGGAAGGGAGACGTCCCGCCCAAGGCCAGGGAGGGAGCGCTGCTTCGGCGTCGTCATCGCGGCACATCCCTCAGATAGAATCGATAGATGCTGTCACCAAGCTTGTTGTTCCAGGTCGTCTTAGTCTTCAAGAGCCTTTGCGTGGCCAAGCCTGGCAACTCTGCCAAGCCATTCCTGAATGCGCTAACCTCTTGAAGTCGTATGTGGTTTCCATGCAACCCACCCCGAATCCCTTTCTGATCAAGACCTAGTTCATAACCAAGAGACTCCGGGGAGTAGAGAGCCTTCGAGCTTCCTTCATGTGTTGTGACTAAGACGACCTTCGGGCCTTCTTCGTGGACGACCTCGTCAAGAGAGATTTTGACCTGATCAATATTCTGCTTGTACGCAACGTGCAATGCAGTTACCCACTGCACTGAAGGACGACTCCTTTTTCTCTTTCTAAGAGTTTTGGGCGTAGCCCTTTTCGTAAATCCATCCAGAAAGTCTTGCCGGAAAACTGCCATGATCTTCTTTCCGATGGAAACCATAGCCCCGCTCGAGTCTCTCGACTTTATGCTTAAACTTACCCACTTGTTCTGGTCGACCGCGCACTCAAGCCTGGCGATCAGCAGGCCAAATTTCATCGCAAGCGCACCGCAGCCATAGTCGAACACCCGCAGGCTCCCCTCGCCTGTTAGCAGCGGGTTGCTCTCCTTGGGAATTCTGTGCGCGAGGGTGTACGCCAAGTTAATGTGCGCGGGTTGGTACCAGACGGCATAGAACAGGGCGATCCACTCATCTTCATAGTCTGGCATGCCCCCTCGACCAAGAGAGTCCGCAAGCGAGGTCACCGCCCAGTTGACACGACGGGCAATCTCCTCATCGTCGTGATTGACGCTTGCGCATAGTCGAGCGAACTCCCGCCGTGCAACCTTGGCAATAGCTGAATCCAGAGCGTCGGTGACAGTGCTCTTCACTGTTGCATCCATGTGACACCAAGCATAGCACCGCCCTTGGGCCGCGCCTTTCGCGAGCGGTCGGCGGGTGGTACCGTGAGCGCTCGCCGTCCGGACGGGCGGCAGTCGCACCCGAAGGGTGGTGAGCCAGCAACGTGGCTGAAATCATCATCGGCGAGGATGAGCCATTCGAGTCTGCATTGAAGCGCTTCAACAAGCGCGTGCAGCAGGACGGCATCCTCTCGGAGACGCGCAAGCGCCAGCACTACGAAAAGCCGAGCGTGAAGCGCAAGAAGAAGGAAGCAGCGCGCCTGCGGAAGCTGCGGAAGAAGCAGCTTCGGGCGGAAGCGCGAGCCCGATCGGGCCGGTAACCCTCTTCCCGTGGCAGAGCTGAAGGAGCGCATCCAGAGCGACCTGCGCGCGGCCATGCTCGCGAAAGACGAGCCGCGCAAGGCCGCGCTGCGCATGTTGACGGCGGCGATCAAGAACGCGGAGATCGAGGCGGGCGACGATCTCGCCGAAGGTGACCTGCTTGTCGTCGTGCAGCGGCAGGTGAAGCAGCGGCGGGAGAGCATCGAGGAGTTCCGCAAGGGCGGCCGCGAGGACCTGGTGGAGCGCGAGGAAGCGGAGCTCGAGGCGTTCGCCGGCTACTTGCCCGAGGAAGCAAGTCGCGAGGAGATCGAGGAGGCGGCGCGGGCCACGATCGCGGAGACGGGGGCTTCGGGACCGCGCGACATCGGCAAGGTGATGCCGGTGCTGATCAAGCGCTTCCAGGGGCGGGCGGACGGACGCGCAATCAGCGAGATCGTGCGAGGTCTGCTGGGCTAGGCTCGCGCTTCCTCGGGCAGTGGCTGGGCCGCTCGGGGCTCGATGCCACGCTCCGCGCACACTTCCAGGTACGCATCAATGGACACCCGGAACTCCCGCTTGATGCCCTCGACGTCGGTCGCCCAAGCGTCAGCAATCGAGTAGGAACCGCTGTTGATGACGTGGGCGTACAGCACTTCGGCATCGTCGTCGTACACGACTTCGCCAACGTAGCCCTTGTACTCCAGCATCACTCCGCTCCTGTCCGCTCAATGAATCTTACCAAGCGTCGGACGGCGGGTCGCTGCATCTCCGGGCGGGGGTGAGGCTTGTGCACCACCATGACCTCATCCCCCATGCTTATGGCCACACGAGAACCAGCCCTCTCCTCCAATTCAGCGTTGAGAGCCAGGAGAAGGGACTCAACTTCCTCCCAGCGGATATCCGGGGGCGTGGGCGCAGACCGCATCCGCTCCAGGGTTCGACGATGTCGCCTCCGCAGGCTCGGCATTGCTCCCTTTAGCCGGCCTCTTCATCGGGGAACCCCAGCTCGCGGCGCACGAGTGCGCCGATGACCTCGGCGGCGCTCTCCCCCGGCTCGGCGCCGGCGACAAGCGAGCTCTTCGTGAGAGCGAAGGCGAACTCGTGCTCGGGGTCGGCGAAGCCGATGGCGCCCCCGGCCCCCGGGTGGCCGAAGGTGCTGGTGCGGGGACCCATGGCGGTGATCGGGCCGGTCTGGAAGTAGCCCAGCGCCTTGCGCACGGGCTGCTGGATGACCATGTCGACGTCGTCGGTCTGGAAGCGGGTGGCAGTGCGGACGCGCTCCTCGGAGAGGATGCGGACCCCGTCGAGCTCGCCGCCGTTGCCGAGCGCCGCGTACATGCGGGCGAGGGAGCGGGCGCTCATGAGGCCACCGTGGGCGGGGAGGGCGGCGCGACGCACGCGGGGGTTGTTGTAGGGCTCGGCGACGATGCCGACGGCAGGGGGGATGGCGCGCGTGATGAGCGCGTCCGGGGGAGCGGGCGGGAGGTCGGGGCGGGGGCCGTCGACGAGCGTGGCGACACGCGGCTCGGCGGCGTCGTTTACGCCCATGAAAATGCCGTCGAGGCCGAGGGGAGCGCAGATCTCGTCCTGGACGAACTGGTTGATGGGCCGGCCGTCGGCGCGCCGGATGATCTCGCCGAGGATCCAGCCGAAGGTGTAGGCGTGGTAGCCGGTGCGGGTTCCGGGCTCCCAGAGGGGCTCGAGGGCGGCGATGGCGTCGCACATGTAGGCCCAGTCGGACATGAGCTCGGGAGTGACGCCGTCGGGCATCTGGGGGACGCCGGCGCGATGGGTGAGCGCGTGGCGGATCGTCGCGTACTGCTTGCCGCGCTGGGCGAACTCGGGCCAGTGGGCAGCAATGGGCTCGTCGTAGGCGATGACGCCGCGTTCGACGAGCATGTGGATCGCGGTCGCGGTGACGCCCTTGGTGCACGAAAACGACGTGAAGAGCGTGCCGCCATCGACGGGGCGGCCGGACTCAACGTCGGCCAGGCCGGCCCAGGTGTCGACGGCGAGCTCGCCGTGGTGGTAGGCCGCCACCTGCAGTCCCGACTCGACGCCACTGGCGATGAGCTCTTCGAGCGCCGTCCTGACTACCTCGTTGATGTCCGCCATATCGGTCCACCCTTCAGGGAAAAACTGGCCGGCTCCGGGGCCGGCTCGAGGCGTAACGATACCGGCTCGTGGGGCGTCACGGCGGCGGGGAAGCAGGGTCGCTCTGCTATCATCCGAGGCCACCTCATGCTGCGCCGCCGCCCTGATCCGGTCGTTACGCGCGGGGGCGCGACTGCCTTTGGCGTGATCATCGCTATCGGCGCGATCGCGCTGGCGATACCGTTGCTTCCCGGAGAAAGCGCCCCCAACGAGGGCGACATCGCCCCGCGCGCCTTCGCGGCCGTGCGCGAGAGCGAATACATCTCGGAAGAGCTGACACAGGCGGCGAGAGACGAGGCGGAGGCCACCATCGAGCCGGTGATGGCCTCGCTCGAAGAGGTGCCGGAACAGCAGCTGGCGCTGCTGGACACGCTCTTCGAGGAGGTGGCGCGATTACGGCTGCGGTCCGGGCTCTCCTCGGATGAGCGCCTGGAGGCGCTCGGTGAGTCGCCGGGAGGAATCGGCCTGGGACAGGCGATCCGGTCGACGCTGCTGACGCTCAACCTGCGGGACCTTGAGGACTTGCGCCAGTCGGCCGTGGAGGGCGTGCGCGCGATCCTGAACTCCCCCCTTCGCGAGGAAGACAAGCGCAACCGCATCGAGGCGTACCTGCTGGTAGGGAGCGTGCCTTCTTTCCAGAACGGGGAAGGGGCGCTGCGCGAACTGCTCGACTCATTCGTCACGCCGACGGTGGCGCTCGATCTGGAAACGACGCAGCAGCTTCAGGAGGAGGCGCGGGCGGCGGTGGAGCCGGTACTGGTGACCTATTCCACGGGGGAGGTGATCGTGGAGGAAGGGCAGCAGCTGGACGCAGTCGTCATCGAGGCGCTGCGGGAGACAGGCGTCATCCGCGAAGGGTTCGACTACTACGACCTGGGGGCGGGGCTGCTGATGGGGGCGGCGCTGGGGACGGTGCTGGGGGTCTACCTCTACCGCCTGCAGCCGTTCGAGCGGCCGGCCGAGCGCCGAGGTTTGATGACGCTGCTGGCGGTGCTGGGGACGCTCGTTGCCGTGCGGGTAGCGTTGCCGGAGCTGCTGCCCGACACGGAGGGGCGGTTCTTCGCTTACAGCCTGCCGGTGGGAGCGGCGGCGGTTGTGGTGTCGTCGGTATCGGCGCCGCGATTCGGAGCGATGGTGGCGGTGGTGGTGGCGCTCTACGCGGGGTTCATCGCGGCCACGGCGCCTTCCCTCGCGGGGGCGGCGTTCACGAGCGCCCTTGAGCCACTGGAGCTGGTAATCGCGTACGCGGCGGCGGGTCTGGCGGGGGCGGCGGCGATGCAACGGACGGAACGGCTGGGGCGCTTTGCCACGGCGGGTGTGGCGGTGGGGGCGGCGACGGGGGCGGTCCTGCTCGCGTTCTGGCTGCTGACGGAGCAGCGGGAAACCGAAGGGCTGGGCTGGCTGGCGATGGCGGCAGGCGTCTCGGGAGGCGGTGCGGCAGTCATTGGGCTCGGGCTGCACGTCCTGCTCTCGATGGCGCTGCGGGTCACGACGCGCATGCAGCTGATGGAGCTGGCGCAGGCGGGCCACCCGATCCTGCAGGAGCTGCAAGAGAAGGCCCCGGGGACGTTCCACCACAGCATGTTGGTGGGCACGCTGGCGGAACAGGCGGCGAATCGCATCGGGGCGGACTCACTGCTGGTGCGAGCCGGGGCGTACTACCACGACATCGGCAAGATGGAGCGTCCCGAATATTTCGTTGAGAACAACATCGACCGCGGGGTGAGTCCACACGACAGCCTCTCCCCGGAGGCGAGCGCCAGGATCATCCACGGCCATGTGCTCGACGGCGTGGATATCGCACGGCGGCGACGGCTGCCGGGGCTCGTGGGGGACTTCATTCCGCAGCACCACGGCACGCGGCTGGTGGAGTTCTTCTACCACAAGGCGCTGGAGCGGGGCGATGCCGAAGAGGAGAAATTCCGCTATCCGGGGCCACGCCCGCAGGAGAAGGAACACGCCATCGTGATGCTGGCGGACTCGTGCGAGGCGCTCGTGCGGGCCACTCAGCCGGAGACGCACGAGGAGATCGATGAACTCGTGAACGGCGTGTTCGCGGAGCGGCTGGCCGAAGGACAGCTGGACGAGTGCGACATCACGATGCGGGAGATGCAGGTCGTGGCGGCGAGCTTCCGGAGCACGCTGCGAGCGGTCTACCACCCGCGCATCGAGTACCCTGACGCGCCTGATCGGGCTGGCTCGCCGGACGCACCGCCAGAAACCCTAGCGCCGATAGTCGGTCCAACGCCGGCGGACCCCGACGCCCCCCCAATCCGGGCAGCCGACGAGTAGGCCGCCGGAGCATTCACCGGGCGCTGCTATACTGCGGTCAGGCACCCAGAGGCCGACGATCGAGGGCTGATGCGCTTCGCCATCGTGCGTTTCCCGGGGACCTGGAGCGACCGCGACACCGAACACGTGCTCGCGAACGTGCTCGGGCAGGAAGCGGAGATCGTGTGGCACCGCGAAACCTCGCTGGCGGGGTTCGATGCGGTCGTGCTGCCGGGCGGCTTCTCCTACGGGGACTACCTGCGCTGCGGGGCGATCGCGCGCTTCTCGCCGATCATGGAGGAGGTGGTGCGGGCGGCGGAGGACGGGCTGCCGGTGATCGGGATCTGCAATGGCTTCCAGGTGCTCTGCGAGAGCGGCCTGCTGCCGGGGGCGCTGATCCGGAACCGGAGCCTGCGCTTCCGCTGCGAATGGACGCACCTGCGCCGCGAAGGGGAGGGTTCGCCGTGGACGGCGGGCATCGGCGAGGGCGAGGTGCTGCGCATTCCCATCAGCCACGGCGAGGGGAACTACCAAGCCGACCGGGCGACGCTCGACGAGCTGGAGTCCGCCGGCCGGGTGGTGTTCCGCTACTGCGACGAGCGGGGCGAGGTAACGCCGGAATCGAACCCGAACGGGAGCGCGCGCAACATCGCGGGCATCCGCAACGAGGCAGGGAACGTGGTGGGGATGATGCCCCACCCGGAACGGGCGGGGGAGGAGCTGACGGGCGGGGCCGACGGCAACCGCATCTGGCAGTCAGTGATCGAGGCCGCGACCGGCGTCGCGGTGTGAAAGGAGCACGACCATGACGACGATGAACTCGGAGTATCCGGTTCGACTGGAGATTGACCCTGCGGCTGCGCAGAACCGCCTGAAGGTGTTTCTCCGGCCGATCCTGACGATTCCGCACTGGATCGCCATCTACATCCTGGGGATCGTGGCGTTCCTGGTCTGGCTGGTGGCGTCACTCTCGATCGTGGTTCTCGCGCGCTACCCCGCGGGATTGCTCCGGTTCTCCATCGGAGTGGCCCGGTGGGCCACACGCGTGTCTGCCTACGGCGGCGTGCTGGGAAGCGACGAGGCCAACACCTACTTCTGGGTGACAGGCGGATTCCTGACGGACAAGTACCCGCCGTTCACGCTGGGCGAGGCGCCCGACTATCCGGTGCGCCTGATTGTCGAAGAGCAGGTGGAGGGACGGAACCGTCTTACGGGCTTCTTCCCCATCCGCATCATCCTGGCCATCCCCCACTACATCGTCCTCCTCATCCTCGGGATTATCGTGACGGTCGCGACCGTCGTGGCCTGGCTGGTCGGGATCGTGCTGGGACAGTTGCCCGACTGGCTGCACGACTTCATCGCCGGGTACACGCGCTGGAACACCCGCGTGGCCGCCTATACCGCGCTGCTGGTAGACGAGTACCCGCCGTTCAGCTTGAACTAGGGACCGAGGCCACAGGCCGCCGACCGAAAGGAGCCCGTCATGACGGTTGAGGCATCTGCGTATCCGGTTCAGTTCGAAGTCGACGACGCGGCGCCGCAGGGGCGGCTGTCGATCCTGTTCCGGTGGCTGCTCGTCATCCCGCACGTGATCATCCTGTCGTTGCTGGGGATTGCGGTGGGGATCGTCATCATGCTGGCGTGGTTCGCGATCGTGTTCGCCGGGCGTTTTCCTGCGGCGCTCGTGCGTTTCACCATCGGCTTCTCGCGCTGGGCGGCGCGGGCCAACGCCTACGGCAGCCTGCTGACGGGAGCATATCCGCCCTTCTCGATGGACGAAGAGCCGGACTACCCGGTGCGGCTCATCGTGCCGGAACGGACGACCGGGCGGAGCCGGCTGACGACCTTCTTCCGCTGCCTCCTCCTGCTCCCGCACGAGATCGTGCTGTACTTCCTCGGCATCGTCGCCATGTTCGTGGGCTTCGCGGCATGGCTGGCCGGGATCGTGCTGGGGCGCGTGCCGGAGGGGCTCCACAGCTTCCTGGTGGGGTACACCCGCTGGACGGAGCGGGCAGCCGCGTACGGCTACCTGCTGGTCGACGACTACCCGCCGTTCAGCTTCGAGTAGGAGACGGGGAATGACGGAAGGAGTCTACGAATCGGAGCGCCAGGCGCCGGACATGGCGCTTGCGGGACAGGGACGCCGGCTGGCGGCGTTCGTCCTCGACATCGTCCTCTTCGGCGTCACGCTTGGGATCGGCTGGCTGATCTGGCTCTTCGTGGTAGGGCAGCGCGGCCAGAACCCAGCGAAGCAGTTGCTGGGCATGCATGTGGTTCGCGCCGACGGGAATCGGGCCGGGCTGGGCTGGATGCTGCTCCGGGAGATCGTGGTGAAGTGGGCTCTCTTCATCGCACTGGACCAGGTGCTGAGCCTCGCGGACGCGGGAGTGGCCGGCCTGATCACGCTGGTCGCATTTGCCGCCGCCGCGCTCTGGTGCGCCTGGGACGCGAACCGGCAATGCCTCTGGGACAAGGCCCTCGGGACATACGTCGTTCGCGAGGGAGACGAGCCAGCCGGGGTGAGAGCCACCTCCACCGCCGACCGGGCGGCCGAGAACCTCCAGACCCTGCAGGACCTGCACGCGCGCGGTCTGCTGACGGACGAGGAGTACGAGGAGCGGCGGGCTCGCGAGCTGGAGAGCCTGTAGAGCCCAATCGCAGGACGAGACGTTGGCGACGGACGAGGGTTCCTCCGAAGCGACCACTGTGCTGGCAAGCCGCAGCCAGCGGCTCTCCGGGCACATCCTCGAGATGGCGCTGTTCGGCCTGACGCTGGGGCTCGGGTGGGCGTTCTGGTTCGCGAGCACCGGCCACGACGGACAGACGCCGGCCAAGCGGCTGCTGGGGATGCGCGTAGTCGATGCCGAGGGGCGCCCGGCGAACCTGCGTCGGATGGTGGCCCGGGACGTCGGGCTCAAGGTGCTCTTCTTCATGCTCCTCGACCTGCTGTTGCTGTCGATGGAGGTCGAGGGCGGACTCAACCTCGCGCTGGCCGGGGTGGGCGCCTGGCTCGTGGCGGCCCTCTGGTGCGTGTGGGACGGGAACCGGCAGTGCCTCTGGGACAAGGTAACGGGAACGCGCGTCGAGGTGACCTCGTGACGGCGCGGGCGCGTGAGATAGCGGGGCGGTAGCATCGGGGCGTGGCGGTCGAGCAGGAGGCGCTGGACGCGGTCGCGCTGAGCCGCGACGAGTACGACCTCCTCGTCGCGCGGCTGGGGCGGGAACCGAACGAGGTCGAGCTGGGGATGTTCGGCTCGCTCTGGAGCGAGCACTGCGGCTACAAGAACAGCCGCCCCCTGCTGCGCCGGCTGCCGAGCGGGGGCGACCGGGTGCTGACCCGCGTGGGGGAGGAGAACGCGGGCGCAATCGACATCGGCGACGGCTGGGCGGTGGTGATGAAGGTCGAGTCGCACAACCACCCCTCGGCGATCGAGCCCTACGAGGGGGCGGCGACGGGGGTGGGGGGCATCGTGCGGGACATCTTCGCCATGGGGGCGTACCCGATCGCGCTGCTGGACTCCCTCCGCTTCGGTCCGCTGGACGAGGGCAATAACCGCTACCTGTTCGAGGGCGTGGTGGGGGGCATCGGGGGGTATGGGAACTGCCTCGGCATCCCGACGGTGGGGGGCGAGGTGGTGGTCGGGGGGCCGTACAACGGCAATCCGCTCGTGAACGCGATGTGCGTGGGGCTGGTGCGGGCGGACGGGATCGTGAGCGCGAGGGCGAGCGGCGAGGGGAACGCGCTGCTGCTGGTGGGGGCGGACACGGGCCGGGACGGCATCCACGGGGCGAGCGGGCTGGCGAGCCGCACCGATCCCGAGGCGCGCTTCGAGGAGATGCGTCCGGCGGTGCAAGTCGGCAACCCGTTCCTGGAGAAGATGCTGATGGAGGCGTGCTTCGACCTCGCCTCGGAGCACCGCGACTGGATCGTGGGGCTGCAGGACCTGGGGGCGGCGGGGCTGACGAGCTCGGTGCTGGAGTGCTGCGCGCGGGGGAACGCGGGGGCCGTGCTGAACCTCGAATGCGTGCCGCGACGCGAATCGGGGATGACGCCGTACGAGGTCATGCTCTCAGAGAGCCAGGAACGGATGCTCGTCATCGCGAAGCGGGAGCATGTGGCGGACGTCGAGGCGCTGTTCGAGCGCTGGGAGGTGGACTGCATCGAGATCGGGCAGGTGACGGACGGGGACGAGGTCGTGCTGCGGGAGGACGGGGTGGAGGTCGGGCGCGTGCCGGTCGAGGTTGCAACGGAGGCGCCGGCGTACACGCGCGACGGGCAGCGCAGCCTGGACGCGCTGGCGCGCAGCCAGGCGAACCCGGGTGCGTTCCCGGACCTGCGTCCGGAGGCGGCGACGGAAGCGCTCGTAGCGCTGATCGCGCGGCCGAACCTCGCGAGCAAGGCGGAAGTGTTCCGGCAGTACGACCACCAGGTGCTCACCAACACGGTGGTCGCACCCGGCGGCGACGCGGCCGTGCTGCGTGTGCCGGGCACGAGCCGCGGCATCGCCGTGGCGACCGACGGGAACGGCCGCTACTGCCAGCTCGACGCGCACAACGGGGGCGCGATCGCGGTGGCCGAGGCGGCGCGGAACGTGGTCTGCACGGGGGCGCGGCCGGCCGCCGTGACGGATTGCCTCAATTTTGGGGCGCCCGAGAACCTCGAGGTGTACGCGACGCTGGCGGGGGCCGTGGACGGGATCGCCGCGGCCTGCGAGGCGTTCGGGACACCGGTCGTGAGCGGCAATGTCAGCCTCTACAACGAGAGCGGCGGGGCGCCGGTCTGGCCGACGCCGGTCATCGGCATGCTGGGGGTGCTGGAGAACGTCAACGCACACCTCGGGGCAGCGTTCGGGCGGGCGGGGGCGGAGGTCTGGCTGCTGGGCGGGACGGTCGAGCAGCCCGCGCGCACGCTCGCCGGAAGCGAGTACCTGGAGGCGGTGCACGGAGCCGTCATCGGAACGCCGACCGTCGACCTCGAGGCGGAGGGGCGGCTGCACGACCTCGTGCTGGGCGCGAACGACGCGGCTCTCCTGTTGAGCGCGCATGACTGCAGCGACGGCGGCCTCGCGGTGGCGCTGGCGGAGTGCTGCCTGCTCGGCGGCTACGGCTTCGCGGGGGAGGTTGAGGTGGAGGGGCGGATCGACGCGGCGCTGTTCGGCGAGGGGCAGGGGCGCATCATCGTGAGCGCCCGTCCGGAAGCGGGGGAGCGGCTGGCGGCCCTGGCCGAGGAAGCGGGAGTGCCGGCCACGCGGTTGGGCGTCACGACAGACGAGGGCGGGCTGCGCTACGGGCCCATCGAGGCGGACCTCGACGAGGTTCGCGGGGCGTGGGAGTCCGGGCTCGGCCTTTAGCCGCCGAGGGCGTTCGCGATCTCGTCCTCGCTGAGGTCGGGGCCGACGGCAGCGCAGTGCATGCGCTCGTTCACGAAGATGTCCGTAGCGACGGAGCGGACCTGGGCGGCGTCGACGGCTTCGAGGCCGGCCACGAAGTCGTCGATGGTCTCGACCTCGCCCTTCGTCAGGATCTGCTCGCCGTGGCGCTGCCCCAGGGAGAAGGCGGTCTCGAGGGAGAGGCGGAAGCGGCCGATGGCGTGGTCCTTGGCGCGCCGCAGCTCGTCTTCCGGGACGGGCTCGTCGACGAGCTTCCGGAGCTCGTCGAGGCAGACACCGATCGTCTCGGAGAGCTTCTCGCGGTTGACCCCGGCGGAGACGGTGAAGACACCGGCGTCGGCGAGGTAGCCATAGCTGGAGTGGACGGAGTAGGCGAGGCCGCGGCGCTCGCGTACCTCGGTGAAGAGGCGGGAGGACATGCCGGAGCCGAGGATGTCGTTGAGGATGCGGAGGGCGAAGCGGCGGGGGTCATCGCGGCCGAAGAGGGGCATGCCGAGCATGACGCTGCACTGGTCGATCTCGCGCGAGTCGATGGTGACTCGCACGCCGGTCGTGTCGGGGTCGTAGGGGGTGACGGCAGGGAGGGAGCCGTTGACGACCTCGGCGAAGCGGGGTTCGGCCAGCTCGAGGACCTGCTCGTGGGTGCAGTTCCCGGCGACGGAGAGAACCATGTTGGGGCCGAGGTACCAGCCCTCCATGTGCTCGATAAAGTCGGGGCGGTTCATGCCGTCCACGAGCTCGACGCTGCCGCCGACATCCCAGCCGCAGGGCTGCTCGCCGTAGACGGAGACGCCGAGGAGGCGCCCCACCCAGCTCCCGGGGTTGTCGTGGTTCCGCTTGAGCTCCTGCTGGACGACGGTGCGCTCGCGGTCAATCTCCTCCTGGGAGAGGGTCGAGTGGAGGAGCATGTCCGCGGTTATGTCGATTGCAGTCTCGAGGCGGTCGTAGGGGACGATGTTCCAGTAGCAGGTGTATTCCTTGTTCGTGTAGGCGTTGAGGGTGCCGCCGGCGCCCTCGATCTCCTCGGCGATCATGTTGGCGCGGGGGCGGCGCTCGGTTCCCTTGAAGATCATGTGCTCGAGGAAGTGGGTGATGCCGTTGAGGCGCTGGGGCTCGGAGCGGGAGCCGACTCCCACGAAGAGACTGACGGTCGCAGCCTGGGTGGTAGGGACGGGGGTAGTGACGACGCGCAGGCCGTGGGGGAGCGTGGTCGTCTGCCAGGTAACGGCCATGGGGTAGCCTCTCGTTCTGCGGCGGGTTGGGCGTATTCTACGGTCGCCCGCAGGACGGGCCGCGACTGGCGGGGATGCATCCGTGGGCGAACTCACACTGAGACCGAACTGGACGACGGCGGCGGGAGCGCTCGAAGGCGTGCTCGCGTCGGAGGGGCTGGAGTTGCCGCGCCACGCCGTGATGGGGCTGACGGGGCACGCCTGGCACCTGTGCGTCGCCAGCGAGGGCGGGATCACGGCGCTGCCGAACGGGCCGCACGACCTCGACTGGGGAGCGATGGTCGAGCGCTACGCGCGGACGGGGCTGGCATGGGAGCGGTTCGGGCGGCGGGTGCAGGGGGAGGAGCTGGCGGGGGCCCGGGAGGAGGCGCTGGGGTGGGCGCGGGAGCGGCTGGACGAGGGCGTTCCCCTGATCGGGTTCGACCTGCAGGTGCACGAGTTCGCGATCGTGACGGGTTACGACGACGACCACGGCGGGTTCCACGTCGAGTCGGCGGTGTCGGGGGAGCTGGGGGGATTCGCGCCGTGGAGCGACTGGCCTTCGCTGGGCATCATCGAGCTGTTCGCGCCAACAGGGCCGAGCGACCCCGACCCGGAGCTGGCGGTGCTGGGGTCGCTGCAGACCGCCATGGAGCTGCTCGGCGGGGGTGGCGGCGGGAGCGGTCAGCCGCGGGGGACGGCGGCGTTCGAGGCGTGGGCGGACGCGCTCGATGGGGATGGGGAGGTGGACCGGGCGGGGAACGCCTACACGCTGGCCGTGCTGCAGGCGGCGCGGACCGACGGGGCCGCGTTCCTGCACGACCTCTCGGAGTCGGTTCCGCCCTTGGCGGAGCCGCTGGGACGGGCGGAACAGGCGATGCGCGACCTGACGCAGACGCTCTCGCCGCTGCTGACGCTGTTCCCGTTCCCGGCGGGCGGGCACGGGAACGTCGCGAACCCCGGGCTGCGGGAGGCGGCGGCGAACGCGCTGCGGCGGGCGGCGGGACACGAGCGGCGGGCGGCATCGGCGATCATGGAGGCGTTCGCGCTCATGGGGGCCGTATAGCCCGATGGTGAGCTGGATCATCGAGGGGCAGCTGGCGGTGAGCTCGCGCCCGGGGTACGTGCCGGGGGAGGAACGGGCGGTGCCGCTGGCGGCGGTGGAGGCGTGGATCGGCGAGACGCGAGGGGCGGGGGTGCGGTCGGTCATCTGCCTGCTGGGCGACGACCAGCTGCCGCTCTACGCAGAGGCGCTGCCGGAGGGGCTGCTGGGCCGCTACCGGGCAGCCGGCTTCGAGGTAGCGCACATGGGTGTCCGCGACGGGCTCACGGAGCCGTACACGGCGGCGCAGCTCGACGAGGCGTGGGCGTCGTTCTGTCAGCTGCCGAAGCCGGTGCTGGTGCACTGCAGCGCCGGGCACGACCGCACGGGGCGGGTGGTGCGTCACATTCTTGGACGGCTGGAGGAGACGGGGTAAGGGCGGCTAGTTCGGGTTCGGGAGCCGGGACCACTCGTCCTGCGTCTCGAAGAGGAGGTCGTGCATCTCCCAGAACTTCCCCTGCTCCCCGGCGCACTCGGCGGCGACGTGGACGGTGGGGGCGTTCGGGTGCAGCTGCGTGATGGGGAAGTGGAGGAAGACGAGCGCCACGTCGTCCCCGATTTGCTGCTCGATCGCGGGAAGGGTGTTCAGGTACCAGCGCTGGCAGAAGGGACACTGGAAGTCGCTGAACTCGACGATCACGACAGCGGCGTCGGGGCTGCCCTTGATGGGCGCGTTCGAAAAGTCCGGGGCCCGGTCGAGGATGGCGAATGCGGGGGGTTCGCGGTTGGCGAGCACCTGGATGGCCTCGGAGTACTCACCGAGCGAGGTGGGGCTGCCTGCGAGCTCCGCGGCGATGACCTCCGCGAAGATGGCCGAGGGCTGGGCGCCGGAGATGAACTTGTTGTTCACGAAGAACGACGGCGTGCCATTCACCCCGAGGTCGAGGCCTCGCTGGAGTTGGTCGCCGACGATCTCCAACCGTGACGTGTCGCGCAGGCACTCGGCGAAGGCGGCGGTGTCGAGGTCGAGCGAGGTGGCGTAGCCCTCCAGCGTGTTGCGGAGGGTGACCGGAGCAGGGGCGGCGGCGGGTTGGGCGGCCTCGGCCGCGGCGCGCATGTCCTCGGAGGCATCAGCGAGGGACTCGACGGCCTCGGAGAGGGATTCGAGGGCGGGGCCGAGGGGCTCGGCCGGCGGGGGGTCGTCGTCGAGCAGGAGGATGGTGACGACGATGGCGGCGGCGCCGATGAGGACGGCAACCGGGGTCAGGAAGTAGGGCCAGACCGGAGGACGGACGGCCCTTCGCGGGGCCTGCGAGGGAGCCCCGGGAGCTGGCTCCGCCGGCTGCTCCGGGGGAGGGGAGCTCTCGGGGTCGGTGGGCGGCTGCGTCACCGGGCCATCCTAGCGGGGCGGGGAGGTTAGGGGCGAACGGGGCGACTCAGGCGCCGCGAGCCCGGAGGACGGCCAGGGTGAGCTCCTCGACGGTGGCGATGTCGGGGTCATCGGCGAGGGCTTCGTCGACCCAGCGGCGGGCCTCCGAACGGGCGTAGCCAAGCGCCACGATCGCCTCGACGGCGTCGAGCGACACGCGATCGCGGCGGAGGCTGTCGAGGTCGACGGGGCTATCGAGGCCGCCGTCCTGGAGGGCAGCCTCGGCGACGACCTTGCCCCGGAGGGTCGCGATGATCTTCCCGGCGACGCGGGGGCCAATGCCGGGGAGTCGCGTGAGAACCGCCTGGTCCTCCTGCTCGATGGCGCGGGCGATGGTGCTGACAGATACGGTCATGGCCTTGACGGCCTTGGTCGGCCCCAGCCCCTCGACGGTCGTGAACTTGCGGAAGAAGTCGCGCTCGGGGCGGCGGAGGAAGCCGACGAGGAGGGGCACGGGCACGTTGGCGGTGGCGTGGTAGAGGACGTGCAGGGCGATCGGGGGGTCGGGGTCGCCTTCATCGGCGGAATCAACGGTCTCCTGGATCTCGGGCCAGAGGAAAGCCGGGACGAGCACTTCGTAGCGGACGCCGGAGACGTCGATCTCGACGCTGAGCTCGCCGACGTCGGTGTGGGTGAGGGTTCCGGAGAGGTGGGTGATCACGGCGCGATCTTACGCCGCCGCGACGCCGGGCCGGAGCGCGGGTAGGCTGAGGGCCGTGCCGGAACTGCCGGAAGTCGAGACGATCAGGCGCGACCTGGAGCCGCTGGTGGTGGGGCGGACGGTGGCGGCGGTGGAGGTCGATCCGGGGACGATCGAGCTGCTGACGGACCTGCCCATCGACGGGCTGCGGGCGGGACTGGTGGGGCGGCGGTTCGTCTGGCTGGGGCGGCGGGGGAAGTACCTCCTGTTCGGCATGGACGACGGCCGCACCTTCGTGACGCACCTGCGGATGACGGGGCGGCTGGTGTGGCGGGCGGCGGGCGACCCGGCGATCGAGTACGAGCGGGGGCGCATCACCCTCAACGGGGGGCACGACCTGCGCTGGAGCGACCTGCGCAAGTTCGGCACCTGGGACATCGTCGAGGACCCGGCGGAGGTGGTGGGGAAGCTGGGGCCGGAGCCGCTTGACGAGGCGTTCACGGCGGCATTCCTGCGCAAGCTGCTGGCGGGGCGGACGGCGCCGGTAAAGGCGGTGCTGCTCGACCAGCGGCGGATCGCGGGGCTGGGGAACATCTACGTGGACGAGGCGCTCTTCCAGGCGCGCATCCGGCCGGACACGGCGGCGGGGGAGGTGTCGCGGGGGGCGGTGGCGCGGCTGCACGTGGCCTGTCGCGAGGTGCTCGAGCGCGGCATCGAGAACCGGGGGGCGAGCTTCAGCGACTACGTCGACGCGCAGGGCGACCCGGGGCGGCAGCACATGTACGTGCAGGTGTTCCGCCGCGACGGGAAGCCGTGCTACGCGTGCGGGGCGGAGATCGTGCGGTCGGTGGTGGGGGGACGGGGCACGCACTTCTGCCCGCGCTGCCAGCGACGGCCGCGCAGGCGGCGTTCTCCCAAGAGCTAGAATGCCGGCATGGCGGAAGAGTCGTACGTCGCGGGGCTGACCGAGATCCGGTTCCTCGAAGAGTACGAGCGCACGGTCCTGAGCAAGCCGCAGATGGTGGCGGACGCCGCGCTGAAGGCGCTCGCCTTCGCGCCGCCGTACGAACGCCCGGCGCTGGTGGGAATGCTGGCGGAGCAGCTCGTCGAGGCGGCGCTGCGACTGACGGCGGTGTTCGAAGCGCTGGACGACCGGCGAGTGTCGATTGCCGAGCACCTGCGGGGGCCGCTGCCGGGGGTGGAGGCGTGGGAGGCGCTGGCGCAGCTCGCGGCTACGGCGGAGCCGGAGGGCGTCGTGCGGCGGCTGGCGCTGGACGAAGGCGCGGTGGAGAGCGCCACACAGCTCCGGGGGCTGCCCATCCCCGAGTGGCTGCCGGCGTTGATCGAGGCGAGCACGGCGGCGGACTCGCTGGCGATGCCCGCGCCAATCGACCAGCTGGCGATTACGGGGACGAACGCGGAGGGGGAGCGACTGGAGGTGCGGCTGGCGGCGGGCGAGAACGACACGGTCGCGATGGCGGACCTGATCGCGGACCTCTGTTCGGTGGCGCGAGGGTTCCTGGGGGCGTATCTGCGGGCGCGCCGGTCGCTGGGGCAGCGGGTGTGAGCGAGGTCGAGCCGCTCGCGCCCGGCAGGCGCGACGCCATCACCGACGTACGGGGCGTGCGCGTCGGGCACTGGACCTCGCGGCGGCAGGCGACGGGCTGCACGGTGATCCTGTGCGAGGAGAGCACGCTGGCGGCGGTGGACGTGCGGGGCGGGGCGCCGGCCACCCACGAGACGGATGCAATCGCGGGGGAGAACGCCATCCGGCGTTGTCACGCGGTCGTGCTGACGGGGGGCTCGGCGTTCGGACTGGCGAGCACGGCGGGGGTGGCGCGCTGGCTGGCGGGGCGGGGCGTCGGGGTGGAGACGAGTGCGGGGCCGGTCCCGATTGTGGCGGGGGCGGCTATCTACGACCTGCCCACGGGCCGCAACGCCTACCCGGGGGCGGACGAGGGGGAGCGGGCGGCGGCGCGGGCCACGGGTGGAGCGGTCGCGCAGGGAAGCGTGGGGGCGGGGACGGGCGCGACGGTGGCGAAGCTGCTGGGAGTCGAGCAGGAACTCAAGGGGGGAGTGGGAACGGCGAGCCTGGTGGGGCCGCGGGGGCTGGTGGTGGGGGCGCTGGCGGTGACGAACTCGGTGGGGGCGATCGTCGACCCGGAGACGGGGGCGCTAGTGGCGGGGCCGCGGGGGGAGAAGCCGGGGGAGATGCGCACGCCGGAGCAGGCGGTGGTCGAGCGGAAGGGCGAGGAGGAATCGCCACGGGAGAACACGACCATCGTGTGCGTCGCGACGAACGCCGACATCGAGCACATCGGCGTCCAGCGGCTCGCGGTCCACGGGCAGGACGGGCTGGCGCGGTCGGTCGTTCCCGCCCATACGCTCGGGGACGGCGACACCGTCTTCGCGCTGACGACGGCCGAGATCGCGACGGAGCCGCACGACCTCGTGACGCTGGGGCTGATGGCGATGCTGACGGTCGAGCGGGCGGTCGTGCGGAGCGTCAGGCTGGCGGAGGGGCTGGCGGGGGTGCCGTCGGCGCGGGAGTGGCGCGAAGGTTCAGACAAGAGGGGTTGACAAGCGTTTCCGGGGTAGCGACGATCCCGCATGCCGCCGATCCGTTCGCGGACGGCGAGCCTTGAAGGACGAGACCACGCACGCTCAAGTCCGCCTGGACCCGCAGGGCCGGTACGGATGGCGAGCCGCGGCCAGCAGGCATACCTGGCTTCCGGTTCTACCGTTCCGCGCCCTGCCGAACCCGGCGAGGGCGTTTTTCGTGGCACTGACGCGAGCGGGAGGGAACCGATGGGACGCCTTTCGATCCACAAGCTGGCTGAATGGAAGCGCGAGGGCCGTCGCTTCGCGATGCTGACGGCGTACGACTACGCGATGGCGCGGCTGGTCGAGCAGGCGGGGGCGCCGGTGATCCTGGTCGGGGACTCGCTGGGCACGGTGATGCTGGGCCACGACTCGACGGTGCCGGTCACGATGGACGACATCCTGCACCACACGAAGGCGGTGGTTCGCGGCACGGAGCGGTGCCTCGTGGTGGCGGATATGCCGTTCATGAGCTACCAGGCGAACCCCGACGAGGCGGTTACGAACGCGGGCCGTCTGCTGCAGGCGGGCGCGGGCGCGGTGAAGCTGGAGGGCGGCAGCGAGATGGCGCCGCTCGTGCGGCGGATGGTTTCGGCGGGGATCCCGGTCATGGGGCACCTGGGCCTGACGCCACAGTCGGTGAACCAGTTCGGCGGGCACAAGGTGCAGGGCAAGACGCCGGCCGCAGCGGCACGCATCATCGGCGATGCGCGCGCGCTGGAGGAGGCGGGCGCCTTCGCAATCGTGCTGGAGACGGTTCCGGCGCCGCTCGCGAAGATGGTGACGGAGCGCATCGGCGTTCCCACGATCGGCATCGGCGCGGGGGTGGACTGCGACGGCCAGGTGCAGGTGCTGCACGACCTGCTGGGGCTGTTCGACGACCAGCGGCAGTTCCGCCACGCGAAGCGCTACGCCGTGCTCGGCGAGGCGATCCGCGGGGCCATCCGCGAGTACGTGGCGGAGGTCGAGGAGGGCGCGTTCCCAACCGAGGCGGAGAGCTTCCCGATGGCCGAAGAGACGATGACCGAACTTCGCCAGGGCGCGAGCACGCCCGCCTGACGCTTCCCACGCGGGGTCACCGATGGAGATCCTGAAGACCCCCGAGGAGATGCGCGCCTGGCGACGGGCGCTCCCGGTCAGCCTCGGCCTGACGCCCACGATGGGCTACTTGCACGAGGGACACCTGTCGCTCGTACGGCGGTCGCTGGCGGAGAACGAGGCATCAGCGGCGAGCATCTTCGTGAATCCGACGCAGTTCGGGCCGAACGAGGACTTCGACCGCTATCCGCGCGACGAGGAGGGCGATCTGCGCCAGCTGCGGGAGCTCGGCGTGAACGCGGTCTACCTGCCGTCGGTCGAAACGATGTACCCGGAGGGGTACCAGACGTACGTGACGGTGGAGGGGCTGTCGCAGGGGCTGGAGGGAGGCTCGCGGCCGGTGCACTTCCGCGGAGTGGCGACGGTCGTGGCGAAGCTGCTGATCGCGGTGGGCCCGGACCGCGCCTACTTCGGGAAGAAGGACGCGCAGCAGCTGCGGGTCATCCGGCGGCTGGTGCGGGACCTCGACCTGCCTGTCGAGGTCGTCGGGTGCGACATCGTGCGGGAGGAGGGCGGGCTGGCGATGAGCAGCCGCAATGCGTATCTCACGCGGGAACAGCGGGCGGCGGCGATGGTGCTCTCGCGGGCACTGGCGGAGGCGGAGGCGCGATTCATGGAGGGAGTGCGCTCGGCCGAGGTGCTGCGCGTGATCGTGAGCGGAACCGTAGGGTCGGAGCCACAGGCGGAACTGGATTATGTTTCGGTGGCGGACTCTGAGACGCTGGCCGAGATCGAGGGCGACATCGAGCGCCCGGCGCTGCTGTCGCTGGCCGTGCGTTTCGGGCCGGTGCGGCTTATCGACAACGTGACGCTGGGCGAGGGCGGGTAGGGCGCGCTGCTACACTGGCGTCCATGGTTTCGGTGGCCTCCCCTTCAGCCGGCGCCTTCAAGCTGAGCGCCGACTTCCAGCCGACGGGCGACCAGCCGCAGGCGATCGACACGCTCGTCCAGGGGCTTCAGCGCGGGGATCGCTACCAGACGCTGCTGGGGGCCACGGGGTCGGGGAAGACGTTCACGATCGCAAACGTGGTGGAGGCGGTGGGGCGGCCGACGCTCGTGCTGGCCCACAACAAGACGCTGGCGGCGCAGCTCTGCGCGGAGCTGAAGGAGTTCTTCCCGGAGAACTCGGTCGAGTACTTCGTCAGCTACTACGACTACTACCAGCCGGAGGCGTACATCCCGCGGAGCGACACGTACATCGCCAAGGATGCGGACATCAACGACGAGATCGACAAGCTGCGGCACGCAGCCACGCGGTCGCTGTTCACGCGGCGCGACGTGATCATCGTGGCGAGCGTGAGCTGCATCTACGGACTGGGGGAGCCCTCCGGCTATGAGGAGTTCATCCTCAGGATGAAGGTGGGGGAGCAGCTGGAACGTCGCGACGTGCTGCGGCGGATGGTCGAGATGCAGTACGAGCGGAACGACCAGAACGTCGTTCGGGGGCGCTTCCGGATGCGGGGCGACTCGCTCACGATCCTGCCGAGCTACGAGGAGCTGGCCGTCCGCATCGACTTCTGGGACAACGAGGTGGAGCGCATCAGCGAGCTCGACCCGCTGACGGGCGAGATCGTGGCGGAGCGGGAGGCGATCGAGATCTTCCCGGCGAAGCACTTCGTGACGAGCAAGGACAACCTCGAAGACGCGCTCAAGGCGATCGAGACGGAGCTGAAGGACCAACTGGCGTTCCTGAAGGAGCAGGGGAAGATTCTGGAGGCGGCGCGGCTGGAGGAGCGCACCCATTACGACCTGGAGACGCTGCGGGAAACGGGCTACTGCGCCGGCATCGAGAACTACTCGCGGCACCTGCAGGTGCGGCCGGCGGGGTCGACGCCGTGGTGCCTGCTCGACTACTTCCCGGACGACTGGCTGCTGGTGGTGGACGAATCGCACATCACCCTGCCGCAGGTGCAGGGGCAGTTCTACGGGGACCGGTCCCGCAAGGAGACGCTGGTCGAGTTCGGGTTCCGGCTGCCGAGCGCCCTGGACAACCGGCCGCTGACGTTCGAGGAGTTCGACCAGCACATCAACCAGACGATCTTCGTGAGCGCGACGCCGGCGCAGTACGAGCTGGACCAATCGACGCAGGTGGCCCAGCAGGTGATCCGCCCCACGGGCGTGCTCGACCCGGTGGTGGAGGTGCGCTCGACGGACGGACAGATCGACGACCTGCTGGCGGAGATCAATGCGACGACGGCGAAGGGGCAGCGGGTGCTGGTCACGACGCTGACGAAGAAGATGGCGGAGGACCTGGCGGACTACCTGACGGAGATGGGGGTGAAGACGCACTACCTGCACTCGGAGGTGGAGACGCTGGACCGGGTCGAGATCCTGCGGGACCTGCGGCTGGGCGTGTACGACGTGGTGGTGGGGATCAACCTGCTGCGGGAGGGGCTGGACCTGCCCGAGGTGTCGCTCGTGGCGATCCTCGATGCGGACAAGGAGGGCTACCTGCGCTCGAACCGCTCGCTGATCCAGACGATCGGGCGGGCGGCGCGGCATATCGAGGGGCGCGTCGTGATGTACGCGGACCATGTGACGGCGAGCATGCGCACGGCAATCGACGAGACGGAGCGGCGGCGCGGCATCCAGGACAGCTACAACCGCGAGCACGGTCTGGAGGCGGCCACGATCACGAAGGCGATCCGGGACATCACGGACCACGTGCGGGAGGTGGCTGAGGAGCCGGCGGAGTACGACGCGGACGTTCCCGCAGGTATGGCGCCGGACGAGCTGCTGCGGACGATCAAGGAGCTGGAGCGCGAGATGAAGGGGGCGGCGAAGAACCTCGAGTTCGAGAAGGCGGCGGCGTTGCGCGACCGGATCGTGGAGCTGCGGCGGGAACTGGTGGGGTCGGACAGCGAGGAGCTGGAGGCGTTCGCGGAGGTGGCGGGGAGGAGCGGGCCGGTGCGCTACGGGCGCAGCCAGGCCGGGGGGCGCAACCGGCGGCGGCGCTTCAAGCGGGGGTAGGCGGCCGATCGCGCGAGTTCGCAGTCGGGGCGTAGGCTTGGGAAAGCAGCCACGAGGGGGTTCCCCACATGCCCAGCCGCCGAGCATCGATCGCCCTGACCGCCGAAGAGCAGGAGCAGTTCCTCGACGAGGGCTGGACGCTGCAAGTGGCGACGAACGGCCCGGGCGGATTCCCCCACCTGGCGCCGATGTGGTACGTGATGATCGACGGCGTCATCACGTTCACGACGTTCGGGAAGAGCCAGAAGATCCTGAACCTGCAGCGTGACCCGAAGATCTCGGTGATGCTGGAGACGGGCCAGGCCTACGAGGAGCTGCGAGGCCTCGTGATCCGGGGCACCGCCGAGGTGGACACCGACGTTCAGACGACGGCCACGGTCATGTCGGTCGTGGCGAACAAGTACCGGGGGCTGCCGATCCCGACGGACACGCCCGAGGCGGCGCTGCCGGCGGCGGCGAAGCGGGTAACGGTGCGCGTCCAGCCCGAGCGCATCTACAGCTGGGACCATGGGAAGCTGGGCGGTCGCTACTAGAGCCGCCCCTCCAGGCGCGTGTGCGCCCAGTGGGTGATGGCCACGGCGAGAGCGTCGGCGGCATCGGAGGGGCTGGGCTGTTCGGCCATACGAAGCTCCATCGCCACCATTTTGGCAATCTGCGCCTTGTCACTCTGGCCGTAGCCGCCCACCTGGTTCTTGATGACGGCAGGGGCGTACTCGTGCACCTCAAGGGCGGAGTCGGCGAGCGCGAGGATGGCGGCGGCGCGAGCGTGACCGAGCGCGAGGGCCGTGCGTGCGTTCGAGCCGACGAAGGAGGCCTCGACGGCGCCGACCTCCGGTGACCACTGGGCGAACACCTTGCGCAGGCCGTCACGGATGAGGACGAGGCGCCGGGCGAGGCTATCGGCGGAGCGGGTGCGGACGACGCCGTGGGCGACGTGGCGGCACTGGTCGCCGTCGACGTCGACGATGCCGTAGCCAGTCGCGTTGAGACCCGGGTCGATGCCTGCGATACGCATGGCCGCACTCTACGACGGCGGGCGGGGGAGCGCCGAGGGGGAGGTGGCGCTAGCTGGCGTACTGGGCGAGGAGCTCCTCGTCGAAGTCGGCGTTGGAGTAGACGCGCTGGACATCCTCGAGCTCCTCAAGGCCGTCGAGGAGGCGGAGGGTCTGGCTGGCGGGGCCCTTCTCGAGGGCGATGGTGGAGGTGGGGACCATCGAGAGGTCGGCGTGGTCGATGGCGTAGCCCGCTTCCGTGAGGGCCTGGCGGACGGCTTCGAGATCGCCGGGAGCGGTCTGGATCTCGACGGTACCGTCCGAAGTGTCGATGTCCTCAGCGCCGGCCTCGATGGCGACCAGGGCGATCTCGTCCTCGTCGTGGCCGTCTGTGGGCACGGAGAGAGCGCCGCGGGATTTGAACTGCCAGGCGACAGAGCCGTTCTCGCCGAGGCTGCCGCCGACGCTCGTGAACTCGTGGCGGATGGCGGCGACGGTGCGGTTGCGGTTGTCGGTGACGGCGGTGACGAGGATGGCGGCGCCGCCTGGTCCGTAGCCCTCGTAGCTGACCTCGATCAGCTGGTCGCTGTCTCCGCCGCCGGTGGCCTTGGCGATGGCGCGGGTGATGTTGTCGTTGGGCATGTTGGCGGCCTTCGCGCGCTGGACGGCGAGGCGCAGCTTGAAGTTCGTGTCGGGGTCGGGGCCACCGGCCTTGGCGGCGAGCTGGAGCTCCTTGGCGAGCTTGGTGAAGAGGGCGCCGCGCTTGTTATCGGCGGCTTCCTTCTTCCGCTTGATGGTCGACCATTTCGAGTGGCCAGACATGGGGCTGTCCTCCGGATTTGGTCAGCTTCGAGTGTAGCGCAACGCCCGAGCGCTCTTCGTCACTCGTTATTCGTTCCAGGCGGCGTTGAAGCGCTCGCCGAGGGCGTCGATGACGTGGTGGTCGGTGAAGTTGGCCTGCAGCGGGCTGACGCTGACGTACTTGTGCATGATGGCCCAGATGTCGGTGCCGGGGGGTGGGTCGAGGGGCGTGGGCTCGAAGGGTCCGCGGGTGAGGAAGCCCTTCGACTCGCCCTGGACCTCGAGGTGGAAGTAGCCCCGACGGGCGACGCGGGTGACGAGGATGCCCTTGATCTCCTCGAAGGGGACGAGGGGGATGTTGACGTTGAGGAAGATGGACTTGGGCAGCCGGCCCTCGATCTCCTCGCGGCAGAAGATGGCAGCGACGCGCTCGGCGGCGTCCCAGTCGACCCCTTCGGCGCGGGGGTCCATCGCGTAGGAGATGGCGAGGGAGGTGATGCCGCGATAGTGGCCCTGGAGGGCGGCGCCGACGGTGCCGCTGGCGGTGAGGTCGTTGCCGATGTTCGCGCCCCGGTTGATGCCGGAGACGAGCAGGTCCGGCTCCTCGTCGAGCACGCCGTTGAGGCCGACGATGACCGCCGAAGCGGGCGAGCCGTTGACGTGCCAGGCATCGACGCCGGGGACGGGCGGCTCCTCGATGCGGACCCAGTTCAGCTCCTGGCGGAGGGTGAGGCTGCCACCGACGGCGCTCTGGTTCTTGTTGGGAACGACGACGGTGACGTCGCAGTCAAGGGAGCGGCAGGCGCGAGCCAGAGCCCAGAGCCCGGGCGACTCGTGGCCGTCGTCGTTGCTGATGAGGATGCGGCGGGGCATCGCTCAGCGATGCTACGCGACAGGCCGGTTAGCGGCTTCGGGGAGCGCTAGTCGGAGGGCCTGGCGAACCACTCGTCGAGCGTCTGGCGGATGCCCGGTCCCATGACCTCGAAGGTCATGCCGACATCGTTCGTGACGAAGGCGGAGCCGGGGCCGAGGTCCCAGATGGTCATGCCGAGGGCCTGGAGGCGCTCGGCCTCGGCGCGAACGTCCTCGACGATGTAGCCGACATGGTGGAGGCGGGGCCCCTGGTCGGCGGCGAAGAAGCCGCTCCCGTAGCCGCTCACCAGCTCGACGTAGGGCGGGCCCTGGCGAGTGTAGACGGCCTGCATCTCGTCGGTGGTAGGTCCTTCGGGGGTATTCATCTTCCGGGTCATGGACCAGATCGAGGTCCAGTCGACGTTCAGGGCAGGGCCGAGCTGGTCCATTGCCGCCTGGAGGTCGGGGACGGCCATGGCGAAGTGAAAGAGGCCGCCGGCAGGGATGTCGTAGGGGCTGGTGAGATCGTCGAACGTCATGTGGTGCCTCCTTGGGGCGCTTCTACGTTCCCCACTCCCTGTAGACGATGTCGTCGGTGGAGTGGGAGCCCTCGGTGAACCCGAGGCCGGGCGGGTCCCAGACCTCGGTGACCTTCACGACGCGGTCCATGTCGTGGATGACGATACGGTCGGAGAACTTCCAGACGCCGTCGCGGCGCTCGAAGCGGTCGACGTAGCGGCCGCCCCAGCGGTAGTCGGTGTCGGGCTCGCCGTTCTCGCCGGGGGCGCGGTGGTTGGCCTGGGCATAGGCCTCGCCCTTCGCCGCATCGCCGTCGATCTCGACCCAGACGTTGGTGGTGACGTGCTGGGTCATCTTGAAGCGGGAGAGGCCGACCATGACGTTCTTGACGAAGTCGTCGCGGATCTCACGGTTGCGGGTGGTGATATGCGCATCCTCGTGGAAGCAGGAGCGCAGCAATTCGGGATCGAGGCGGTCGACGCCGCGGGCGTAGCGGAAGTAGAGGTTGCGGAGCTCGATCTCATCGAGCGTGCGCCGGAGGGCAGACTGGTCGAGGTCGGGCACGGCCTCCTCCTTCCGGAAGCTGTCAGACGGAGCGTATCCCGTCGATGACGAGACCGACGGCGCGGAAGATGAGGACTGCGCCGATCAGCCGCGCGAGGGCGCTGGCGAAGGACACGGGCCGTCCCGAGAGCGCGAAGACGCCCGCGGCCACGGCCCCGACGACGACGAGGGAGGCGAGAACGACCTGGGGCTCGCCCTTGTCGGCGGATCGGGTGAGAACGGCGGCAAGGGCAGCGGGGCTGGCGAGAAGGGGGAAGGCGAAGGGGAAGAGCGCCCCCTTCCGGCCCGGCTCAACGGGGTAGGAGAAGGGTCCGAAGAGGAGCAGGGCGGCGCCCGTGACGGCCATGACGATGCCGGCCGAGATGCGGAACGTCTCCGGCT
Organism: Tepidiformaceae bacterium; assembly: GCA_965203545.1. GTDB lineage: Bacteria > Chloroflexota > Dehalococcoidia > Tepidiformales > Tepidiformaceae > UBA2991. The sequence continues at coordinate 2,509,135 of OZ241899.1, read as the reverse complement.
CGAGCTGGAGGGCGTCGAGGAAGGCGTCGGCGGCGAAGGTGGCGGCGAGGAGGAGGGCGGCGGCGGCGAGGAAGGCGACGGCGGGGACCTTCCAGCCGAGGCGCTCCTCGATGGTCTGGTTCATGGTCGCGAGGACGGCAGGAGGGTTCACCGCTGCAAAGACGAGGAGGATGGTCATGCCGATGCCGCTCATGGGGTGTTCTCCTGGCGGGCAAGGATAGCCTCTGTGAGGGCAAGCCCGGAGAGTGCGTGCTGCTGGTCGTCCATGCGCGTGATTCCGTCGCGGAACCAGGCGCCGGCGGCGAGGTCGGGGTTGGGCCAGGCGGCGCTCTCGCGGAACGTGATCTGGCGGCTGGCAAGGATGCCTGCGCCGCAGATGGCGCGCTCGGCGAGCTTCGGTTCGAGATCGGCGAGGCGCTCATCGGTGCGGGCGAGGCGCCACATCGAGGTGAGGCCCTCGACCCATGTCCCGAGGCCGGCGGCGCGCGTGAGCCTTCCGTGGAAAGGCTCGTTGATGAACCCGCCGGTGCGCTGGGACTCGACACGGATGAGGAAACCGAAGCGCTCGGCGAGCGCGCGGGCGTACTCGATGTGGTGCTCCTCCAGATCCCAGTCGCCCATCTCGGAGAGGCTGTAGGCGGCCCACTGGTCGGGCCAGGGCGGGAAGTCCAGCTCCTCGACCTCGTCGCGGTGGAGCGCGAGGTAGTCGGCGATCAGCCAGGAGGGCTCGTCCCAGCCCTCACCGGGGAAGTGGCGGTGCATCTGGGCGAGCGCCCAGAGGGCCTCGCCGGTGGCGTAGCGGGAGCGGACGGAGGGGTCGGGCTTGCCCGTGCCGGGGTCCCAGAAGTTGAGCATGGCGCCGTCGGGTAGCTGCATCACGACGAGGAAGCGGGCGATCTGCTTCATGAGGTCGTCGTATTGCGGGTCGCCGGTGGCGAGGCGGCGCTGGGTGAGGCCGGCGAGCATGAGCGAGCTGGCGCCGAGCTTCACGCGGCCGCTGACGGGATTGCGGAGGGCGACCCAGTCGTCGTGTTCGATGAGGTTGGCCTGCATCCAGGCTGTGCCGAGGTCGGCCGCGGGGATGCGGGCGAGGTCGCCGAGCGCGGCAGCCTGGTAGAGCGACATGGTGACGCCGGCGTGGCGGACGACGTTGTAGTCATCGGGGAAGGAGTCGGTGTCGGCGTTGTATTCGTAGACGTAGCGGCCGTCCGGGTACTGGGCGATCTCGATCCACTCGGCCGAAGCGGCAGCGGACGTTTCCAGCGACTCCGGCGTGATCTCCGGGCAGTGTTGCGGAGCGGCGACGGTCAGCCGCAGCAGGGCGAGGCCGACGGCACAGACAGCTAGGGTTGCGCCGGCGGCGACGATCACGCGGGGCTCGGCTCGGCCTGGAAGTTGAGTCGGTGACCAGCCACAGGCCAGTTATCGAAGGCGACGAGTTGACCCATGCTGCCCATGGTCACGTAGAGGGTGCGCAGGTCGGGGCCGGCGAAGCAGGCGTTTGTGGTGACGCGGTCGGGGAGGGGCTCGTGCCAGACGGTGGCGCCGTCGGGGGAGATGGAGGTGATGCCGCCATTGATGATGGTGGCGACGAGGACGTTGCCGTCGCCGTCGACGCACATGGAGTCGCACATGGCGTAGTTGTGGGGCGAGGCGCCGGGGACGGTGGCGACCACGTGGCGGCCTCCGATCTCGCCCGGGGCGGTGATGTCGAAGGCCCAGAGGCGGCCGGTGGGGGTCTCGGCGACGTAGAGCGTGCGCTCGTCGGGGCTGAGGCCGATACCGTTCGGGGCCTCAAGGGGGAAGATGATCTCGCGGATGAAGTCGCCCTTCGGAGAGGCGTAGAAGACGCCGGTGATGTCGCGCTGGCGGCCGTAGCGCTTGCCGTGATCGGTGAAGTAGAAGTTGCCCTCGCGGTCGAAGACGAGGTCGTTGGGTCCCTTCAGGGGCTCGCCATCGCACTCGCGGTAGACGGTCGTGACCTCTGAGCCATCGGGGCTGACGCGCTGGATCTGGCCGCCGATGTAGCCCTCCTCGGGGCGGGGGCCGGGCGAGATCATGCGCTGGCCGCTGGAGGTGCGGCTCTCGGACCACTGGAAGCCGCCGTTCTGGGTGACGTAGATGGCGCCGTCGGGCCCGATGGCGGCGCCGTTGGGGCCGCCGCCGGTGGTGGCGAAGGTCTCCTTGCGGGAGCCGTCGGGCGAGACGCGGGTGAGCGTGCCGGCGCGGATCTCCGTGTAGAGGATGTCGCCATCAGGCAGCTCAAGCGGCCCTTCGGCGAACTCAATGTCGGTAGCGACGACGCGGTATTCCATGGGGTGCTCCTTTGGCGGCTGCGCGGCCCTAGCCGACCGCGCCCTCGGCGCGGAGGGCGGCGATGCGCTCGGCATCGTAGCCGATGGAGGCGAGCACTTCGTCGGTGTGCTCGCCGTTGAGGGGCGCACCTCGCTCGACGCGCCCGGGCGTGTCGCTGAGCTTCGGGCCGACGCCGACCTGCTGAACCGGTCCCGCGGGCGTGTCGACCGTGATGACCATGTCGCGGGCGACGTTGTGAGGGTCGGTGACGATGTTCTCCTGCTCGAGGACGGGGGCGGCGCAGATGTCGTGTTCGGACATGATCGCCATCCACTCATCGGCGGTCTTCGTGGCGAAGGCGGCCTCGAAGCGCTCGCGCATGGCGGGCCAGGCGGACGCATCGTGCTGCTTTCCGAGGAACTCCTCGGCGCCGAGGGTGCGGCAGAGGGCGTCGTAGAAGTGTGGTTCGATGCTTCCGATGGAGAACCAGCGTCCGTCGCCGCACTGGTAGGTGTCGTACCAGGGGCGGGCGCCCGTGAGGAGCCCCTCGCCGGGGCGGAGGGGCGTGCCGGTCGAGAAGAAGCCGGTCATGGCCTGGGTCATGAGAGAGAGGACGCCGTCGCTCATGGCAATGTCGACGGCCTGGCCGCGACCGGTGTGCTCGCGGGCGAGGAGGGCGGCGCAGATCGAGAAGGCGGCCATGAGCCCGCCCCCGGCGAAGTCGGCGAGCAGATTGACGGGGATGGCGGGGGCGGAGCCGGGGCGGCCGATGACGCCGAGGGCGCCGCCGATGGAGATGTAGTTGATGTCGTGGCCGACGAGGTTGCTGTAGGGCCCGGTCTGGCCGAAACCGGAGAGGGAGCAGTAGACGATGCGGGGATTGACGGCGGAAAGGGTCTCGTAGTCGACACCAAGGCGGTTCACAACGCCGGGACGGAAGCCTTCGAGGACGACGTCGGCGCCACGAACGAGCTCGTAGAAGATTTTGCGGGCGTCCTCGTTCTTGAGGTTGAGGGCGATCGAGCGCTTGCCGCGGCCGAGGGCGTTGTAGGCGGCGGCGCGTTTGGCCGCCTCGGGGTCTGCAGCAGGGCCGGCGAGCTTGGCGCTCACGCCGGGGACCGCCTCTACGAGAGTGACGTCGGCGCCGAAGTCGGCGAGGAGCATCGAGCAGTAGGGGCCGGGAGCGAGGCGGGAGAGGTCGAGGACCTTGATACCGTCGAGAGCCATGGCCATTGGGAAAGCCTCCGGAGCCTGTAGCGGCGGGCGCTTGGCGCGGGAAAGTGTAAGGCCGACGGGCGGACCACGCTTCCCCGCTAGCGCCATCGGGAGGCGCGGCTAGAATGCGGAGGCCCGCGATCGCCGAGGGAGCGCGCGGGCGTATTTCGGCGGCGCGGCGCGCGCGGGAGCTTCGATGAGCGTCCTTCTCGACGAGAACACGCGACTGATGGTTCAGGGGATCGGCACGGAGGGCGCGAACCACATGCGCCGGTCGATCGCCTACGGGACGAACGTGGTGGCAGCGGTGCATCCGCGGCGCGGCGGCGAGGAGCAGGACGGGGTTCCCATCTTCCCCACGGTGGACGCGGCGGTGCGGGGGACGGGCGCCAACGTGAGCATCATCTTCGTGCCGGCACCGTTCGCGGCGGACGCGATCCTGGAGGCGGCGTCCTCGGCGGTGCCGCTGGCGGTGTGCATCACGGAGGGGATCCCCGTGATGGACATGGTGCGCGTGAAGCAGGCACTGAAGGAGGGCCCGACGATGCTGATCGGGCCGAACTGCCCGGGCGTGATCACGCCGGGCACGCAGACCCGCGTGGGCATCATGCCGGGCGACGTGTTCCTGCCGGGACGCGTGGGCGTAGTCAGCCGCTCGGGGACGCTGGTGTACGAAGTCGTGGCCCAGCTGACGGCCGAGGGACTCGGGCAGAGCACCTGCATCGGCGTTGGCGGCGACCCGATCATCGGGACGCCTCAGATCGAGGCGATCCGGCTGCTGAACGAGGATCCGGACACCGACGCGATCGTGATGGTGGGCGAGATCGGCGGAAGCGCCGAGCAGGAGGCGGCGGCGTACATCCAGGATCACGTCCGCAAGCCCGTGGTGGCGTTCATCGCGGGGGCGACGGCGCCTCCGGGGCGGCGGATGGGTCACGCGGGCGCGATCATCTCGGGCGAGGACGGCAAGGCGGAAAACAAGAAGGCTGCGCTTCGCGCGGCGGGCGCGGTCGTGTCGGACTCGCCGGCGGAGATCGGCGCAACGATGAAGCGGCTGCTGGGCTAGCGGCCGGTTTCCTCCGCTCCATCCCGTGATGCCTGCCGAGGCGGGCTTGACGTATTTCTGTATTTCCGCAAATGTAGAAACTACGCGAACCAACCTGCGGGAGGAACGCCATGGCCAAGTCAGTCGAGAAGAAGCGGCTCACGCTGGACCTTGACGCGCCCCTTCAGCGACGGCTGAAGGCAGTCGCCGCCCTCAAGGGCGTCAGCATGCGCCAGTACTGCCAGACCGCCATCGAGAGGGAGCTCGACGAGGACGAGGCAAGCGCTGAGTCTGGACAACCCTCTTTGTCGGGTGCGGCGGAGCACTTCGCTCGGATGCGGAAGGAGATCTTTGGCGACCGAGTGCTGCCTGGAAACTCCGTGGACATCATCAGGGAGATGCGGGAGGAGCGGGACGCGCAACTGGACCGAGCACTTGGTTTCGACAGAGCGGATGAGTGAGGCCGTCGTCGTGGACGCTAGCCTGGCGGTCAAGTGGCTGATCCAGGAGCCTGACTCAACGACCGCCAATACGCTCCTCCGCTCATGGGGACGGGAGAGGAGGCGGCTGGCAGCTCCGCACCTTCTACTCGCGGAAGTGACCAACGCACTCTACCGGCAAGTGGTTCAAGGGAGTCTGACGACCGGGGTCGCAGCTGGACTTGTGGAGACCTTGCTACTGGAAACGGGCGTCGAACTGCACCACGGGTCGAGTCTCCACGCCCGCGCCCTGGAAGTGGCCAGCGAACTTGGCCAGGGCGCGGCCTACGACTGTCACTACCTGGCGCTCGCGGAAGCACTGGACTGCGAACTCTGGACAGCGGACGAGCGGTTCCACCGGGCGGCAAGCCCGGCCTTCCCGTTCGTACACGCGCTGAGCGAGGTGGACGCCTCCGGCTAGCGCTCGTCGAAGTGCAGGTCGCTGTGGGCGCCATCGCAGAATGGCTTGTTGTTGGAGGCGCCGCAGCGACAGAGCGTGCGGCGGTTCTGAACCTCCCAGGGGGTGCCGTCGGCGCTCTCGACGTTGACGCCGCCGCGTACCCAGAGGGGGCCGCCCGGGACGACCGCGATCTCGGCACCGAGGGCGGGCTCCACGAGCCCTTCCTCGCCCGCGGGGATGATGGCGAGGCGGCCGGTGGGGCAGCGGCCCACCATGGCAGTGACACGCTCGCGGGCCTCGTCGCCCTCTTCGTCGATGAGGTCCCAGGCGTTCGTCGTCTTCGTGCCGCAGAAGCCAGCGCCGATGCAGACGGACTCGTCGTCGAGCATGACGCCAGCGGCGCCCTCGATGCGGTTGGCGCGGTCGGCCATGGGGCGGCGGTCGGCGGTCTCGGCCTCGGGCCAGGGTTCGCTGGCGTGGGAGCCGTCGCAGTAGGGCTTGTCGTTGGAGCGACCACAGCGGCAGAGGGCATAGAGGTCGCGTGACTCATCAATCTCGCGGAGGACGTGCCAGTCGACGTTCTCGCCATTGAGGGTCTGGACGGGGGCCATCTCCTTGAGGGGCACCGCGCCGGAGACCACGTAGGGACCGCCGTTCATGACCTGGATGCGCATCTCGTCTGCCATGTCAGCCCTCCCCGCCGCGTGCATGCGGCGGCGGGAGCGATGGTACAGGAACGGGAGGGGCGGAAGGGCGGCGCGGCCCTACCGGCGCCGCCGCGTCATCCAGATGGCGTTCGCGACCGCAATACCGGCCGCGACGAGCCAGAGGAGCGTGCCGATGGCCGGATTCTGCGAGAGGCCGATGCCGAGCCCGAGGAAGAAGACGATTCCCGCTACGAGGAAGAGGAGGACGTGGAGCACCATCCTCGTGAGCACCCTCATGCAGGGGACTCGAGCGCGCTCATGGCCATCGTTTCCGGGCAGCTGACACCGGCGGAGACGATGTACTGCATGGCCTGGGCGGAGCTCCAATCCGTCACCTCGATGTCGTCGACGGGGAGCTGGACGAGCCAGCCGGACTGGGGCATGGGTGTCGAGGGCATGTAGACGACGCCAACCTTCGTCCCCGCATCCTCTTCGATGTAGCTCATCAGGAAGCCGACGGACCACACGCCCTTGCGGGGGTATTCGATGCGGACAACGGTATCGAAGCCTGTCGGCGCCCTGGCGCCCGGGTCGGAGCCGGGAAGGAGCTTCTTTGTGGTGGTGTAGACGGCGCCGACGCCCGGCAGGGCGGTGATGCCCCGCTCGATGAGGTAGCCGGGAGTGCGGAAGAGGAAGGTCGAGCTGAGGGCGCCGACGATGAAGAGCGCCACGATGATAATGGCGAAACTGAGGCCCGCGATCTCGTGGCCGGCGATGGCGGAGATGATGGGCTGGAGCAGGCCGTCCATCGTCTGGAAGGCGAACTGGATCAGCCAGAAGGTGACCATGAGGGGAAGCAGGAGCACCGCTCCCCGCATCACCTTCCTGGTCACGCCGCGACCGAGTCGCTGGTGAACGGCGGGAGTCTCGGTTGCCATGGTCATGGAACACCTCCGGATGCCCCGTGGGGTCTGCCCGCCGATTCTATTCGGCGAGCAATGGCGGGCCGGGGCAGAGGGGGTCGACTGGCGCGGGAAACGTCGCGAAAAGGCCGCCGATTTCGTAAAGGCAGGCGGCCCTTCAGTGGGGCACGCTGGAAGGAAGGAGGTGCGACGGCTCGACTTCCTTTCGTTAAGAAGTAGCCAAATGCATAAGCACATTGCTAATATTCGCTGGAAGGGCTTGGTGGCAGTCCTGGAGGGGCTTCTCGAAGATGCCTGCACTACTGACCAAGCTGGGGGTGACCCTGGCGGGCGTTCTGGCACTTGTTCTCTGGATGGCCGGGGGCAACTCCGCAGCCGCGGCAGACGCCGGCTGCCAGGTCACGGCCGAGGCGACCTACGACGGCACCGTGGTGGCAGCAAGCGGGACCTCAGTCGCCAGCGTCCCGCTGAGCACGCCGCTCTCCATCGAAATTACCTGTGACCTCCCGACCGAGGTCGACCTGCGGCTCCCGGGAGGAGGCAGCTCCGGGCACGTCGTGGATGGTGAGGCGCCACTGCGCCTGACGGGCGAGCGCGCCTACCTCTGCTACGGCCAGGACTCGAGTGTCGAAGTGGCCTCGGAGTCGCTCGGATGGTCGGAGTCGATTCCGATCAGCAACATCAACGGCATTCCCCAGTGCGACGTGATGCTCCGGGACGGGGCTACGTGGGTGGAGTGGACGGGGCCGCGCCTCGAACTGCGCGAGGCGTTCGCCGGGCGGGCGCTCGGCTGGGTGAACTGGGAGCGCGGCCCAGACGGCACCGTCCCCGGTCTGTCCGTCTGGTCGTTCGCGGAGGGACACATCCTGCCGACGCGGGCCTGGGGCGCGGGCGTGGCGCCGCTGCTGGGCGGCCTGACCCACTTCTCGCCGGGAGGGAAGTACCTGGTCGTCTCCAACACCGAACGGGCCTGGACGTTCCCTCGACCGCCGACGGTTGAGTCGGTGTTCGAACACGCCCAGATCGTGTCGTTCTACGGATTCCCGGGGGTGCGGGCGATGGGCGTCCTGGGCCACGGAACGCCGGCGGAGGTCGCCAACGAGGTGGCTCGCTGGGCCGCGCGGTACGACCAGCTCAACGGGCCGCGGGAGGTGATCCCCGCCTTCCACCTGATCACGGGGGTGGCCCAGGCCTACCCAACACTGGATGGCACCTGGCTCGGGCGGCTGGACCACGAGCGTATCGCCGAGTACGTAGAGGCGGCCCGTGAGCGGGACATGATTCTCTTCCTGGACGTGCAGATCGGCTGGAGCGACCCGCTGACGGAAGTGAAGCTGCTCGAGGAGTTCCTGCGCGAGCCGTTCGTGCACATGGCGCTCGACCCGGAGTTCGCGACCGAACACCTCGGCGTGAGGCCGGGCCTCGCGATCGGCGGGATCAGCGCGGAGCACGTGAACGAGGTGCAGCGCTACCTGGCGACGCTGGTGGAGGAGGAGGGAATCCCTCCGAAGATCCTGATGGTCCACCAGTTCGCGGCGAGAATGCTGCGCGACCGGGACATGGTCGAGGACGTGGAGGGCGTCGAGGTGTCCATCGACATGGACGGCTTCGGCACCGCCGCCCTGAAGCTGCGGCACTACGACTGGTACGCACTTACGGCTCCTTCGGAGCGGCCGGCGCTGAAGCTGTTCTTCGACCAGGACACGCCGGTGATGACCCCGGAGCAGGTGCAGGCCATCGAGCAGGTGCCGGACCTCATCATGTACCAGTAAGCGCGGCGCAGCACGCGGTATGGCACAAATGCACTACCTTCGGGGCGCCCGCGACGTATGATCAGGCTATGAGCGACTCCCCGACCGAGGGCAGCGCGCGGTTGCTGGTCCAGTGTCCGGACCGGCCCGGAATCGTGGCCGCCGTCTCGGACTACCTGTACCGGCACGGCGCGAACATCCTGCAAGGCGATCAGCACTCAAACGGCGGGGAGAACCCACAGTTCTTCCTGCGCGTCGAGTACGACCTCGAGGGGCTGACCACGCCCGCGGCGAAGGTGGCCGCGGGATTCGGGTCCGCGGTCGCCAGCAAGTTCGACATGCAGTGGCGCGTCTCCTACAGCGCCGACCGGCCGCGCATCGCCATCCTCTGCACGCGCGAGCCCAACTGCGTGCTGGACCTGCTGTGGCGGGCGCGGACGGAAGAGCTCGAGGCGGACATCGCCATGGTGATCTCCAACCGCGAGATCCTGCGGCCGCTGGCGGAGCGGTTCAACGTGCCGTTTGAGCACCTGCCGGTGACGCGAGAGACCAAGGTGGAGCAGGAGAAGGCGATGCTCGACCTCCTGCGCGGCCGGGTCGACCTCGTGGTGCTCGCGCGCTACATGCAGATCCTGACGCCGATGTTCCTGGGCGAATACCCGCAGAAGGTCATCAATATCCACCACTCGTTCCTGCCGGCGTTCGCGGGCGCCGACCCGTACGGGCAGGCGCAAAAGCGGGGGGTCAAAATCATCGGGGCGACCGCGCACTACGCGACGGCGGAGCTGGACGCGGGGCCCATCATCGAGCAGGACGTCGTGCGGGTGACGCACCGGAACGCGCGGGCGGACCTGATGCGGCTCGGACGCGAGGTGGAGCGAATGGTGCTCGCGCGAGCGGTCCGCTGGCACATCGAGGACCGCGTGCTCGTGTACGACAACAAGACGGTGGTGTTCCACTAGGCGACGGGCGGTGGGAGGCGCGCCAACGCGTTCCCAGGGAATGGACCGGTTCGCCTACTCCAACAGCACGCCAACTTTCTCCAGGGCTTCGCTGACAACCTGTCGAGGGGCTCGGCACTCGAAGCGAGCCCCCCTCGCTCGCCAGTCAAGGCTACGCAGCTGGTCGGCGAGAACAACGCCGGTGACGGGGATAGTCGTGGGAAGCGCGACCTCGAATGGATAGCCCCTGACCCGAGAGGTGATGGGGCAGCAGAGGGCCAGGCTGGTTACTTCGTTATAGGACTCCGGACTCAAGACGAGGGCCGGCCTATGGCCGGCCTGCTCGTGCCCGGCTTGCGGTGTGAAGCTAAGCCAGACGATGTCACCCCGGGCGGGGACATAGTCGCGGTCTACCACTCCTCGCGACCAACAGCCGGCCCTGCATCCTGCTCCGGATGGAGGGCGGCGGGGTCGACCTGCGCGAGCATCGTGGCAAGGTCGTAGGGCCGCTTACGCAGGATGACCTCGTCACCTTCGGCAACGATCTCGATGGTCGAGCCTTCCCGGACGCCCCACTGCTCCGCGATCGGCTTCGGGATGCGTACCGCGAGGCTCGTGCCCCACCTGGAGACATGTGACTCGGCGCCCATGCCAACACCTCTCCTTCGGAGATATATTATATATCCTGAAGGCGGGAGACGCAGCAGGGGAGAAGCGCGTGACGACGGTGCTGGTGCTGGGGGCTTCGGGGTACGTGGGGAGCCACCTCGTGCCCCGGCTCGTCCAGGAGGGGCACGAGGTGCGGGCGGCGGGGAGACGGCGGGACACGCTGGAAGCGCGCGAGTGGGAGGGTGTAGAAGTGGTGCAGGCGGACGCGCTCGACCGCAAGTCGCTCGACGCCGCTTTCAGGGGTGTCGACCTCGTCTACTACCTGGTGCACTCGATGGCCTCGGGGACGGACTTCCCGGAGCGCGACCGGCGGGCGGCGGAGAACGCGAGCCGGGCAGCCGAGGAGGCAGGGGTGAGCCGCATCGTCTACCTCGGAGGGCTGCAGCCAAGCGAGTCGGCGTCGGCGCACCTGGCCTCCCGCCGGGAGACGGGAGACGTCCTGCGCGGGGGCGCGGTGGACGTGACGGAGGTGCGGGCCGGCATCGTGGTCGGGCCGGGCTCGGCAGCGTTCGAGGTCATCCGGGACCTCGTCTACCACCTGCCGCTGATGGTGACCCCACGCTGGGTGCGATCGCTGACGCAGCCGATCGCCCTCGATGACCTGATCGAGTACCTGGTGCGCCTGCCGCAAGCGGAGCCACCCGGGAGCCACGTGTACGACGCCGGCGGTCCCGAGGTGGTGCGCTACCAGGATCTGCTCACGCGTTTCGCGAGGGCGGTGGGGCGACGGCTGGCCATCATCCCGGTGTCGGTGCTGAGCCCGCGGCTTTCCTCCTACTGGCTCGACCTCGTGACAGCGGTTCCCTCGAGCGTCGCGCGTCCGCTGATCGACGGCCTGAGGCACGACCTCGTGGTCGATCCGGAGACTGACCTGCACGCACATATCCCGATCGAGCTGCACACGTACGAAGAAGCGGTCCGGGCCGCCCTCGAGGCGGAACGGACCGCCGAGTTGCCGGCACGGTGGACCGAGGGCTCGTTCGCCATGCGCGACCACCGCGCGGAGATCTCGTTCTACAGCCGCGGGGAGCGGGTCGAGCGGACCTGCAGCGCGTCACCGGAGTCGGTGTGGGGGGTGGTTGCGGCGATCGGCGGGTCGAACGGCTGGTACTACGGGAACTGGCTGTGGAACCTGCGCGGGCTTCTGGATCGCCTGGTGGGCGGCGGGGGGCGGCGGCGGGGGCGCCGGCACCCAACGGAGATTCGCACGGGCGACGCGCTCGACTTCTGGCGCGTCGTGGGGGTAGAGGCCGGGCAGCGGCTGACGCTGCTGGCGGAGATGAAGCTGCCCGGAATCGCCATCCTCGAATTCGAGGTGGGCGTGGAGGGGGAGGGGTCGCGCATCGTGACGTCGGCGCACTTCCATCCGGCGGGGGCGGCGGGGCTGCTCTACTGGTACGCGCTCTGGCCCGTCCACAAGCGCATCTTCGCGGGTCTCACGGACGCGATCGTGGCGAGGGCGGTGGGGGCGCCGGTCCGCTAGTCGAGCCAGTGCTCGCCTTCGAGGTCCGGGTACTCGCGGAGGAGAGCGTCCAGGGCCGCAACGAGGCCGCCGACAGGACTTGAGCCGCCCCTCGGCCACCTGCGGCTGCTCGTGAAGATCAGCGTGGGGACATCACGCCAGCGTCGATCGCCGCAACAGCCAGTTCCCGGAAGTCGGCAATGTCCTCCGTGACAAGAGCCCAGCCCTCGGTACGAGCCCACTCAAAAATGACTTCGTCAGGCCGTGTGCGGAGGTCGGGCCGTTCCGAGACCGCCACCGCGGTGTGGCCGCGGGTCCGCAGCGCCTCGGCAATGCGAGGCGGCCACATTTCGTCCAGAAGCAGTTTCACCTGGCGGGCAGTCCACGCCGCCGTCGCCACTCCGCCTCAGCTTTGTCGGCCTCCGCATCCAGCCGATCGAGCCAGCCGTCGATCTCCTCACGAAACTCGTTGTAGTAGCGCGCGGCCGCCTGAACCTGATCGGCCCTCAGAGCCATCTCGTCTGCGATGGATTCAACCATGTCCTCTTGCGGACTCTCCCACTCCCGAATGAGCCTCCCTAGCACCCACACATCCGGCCCGTCCACGAGCGCGGGGCGGCGTCCGGCCGGGCCGGGACGGAACATGATCCCGGGATGCCGCTCCATGCGAAGCCCTTCTTCGAGGAAGCGCTTGGCCACCGCCGAACGGGACTGTCCGCTTTTGCGGCATTCCTCCTCCAGGTCCTGGAGGAGTTCGTCATTGACGCGCACTGAGAGGTGCTTGCTCACCATCGATCCAGACTTTCGCTGTGGCGATGCCGAACAGCGTACCACCCGACACGAGACGGTTGCAGCGGGAAAGGGGTCAGGCTGAGACTTCGCGGTTGAGGGAGCGCTCGTAGGCGCTGAGGAGCGAGAGCAGAATCTCTTCGACCTGGCTGCGGCGCCAATGGCGCACGCGACGCTCCTCGGGGGCTTCGCCGGCCTCGCCGCCGCCGGTGGCGACGCGGGCCACGACCTGCCAGGAGGAGCGATCGGCGCCTCCCCGGTCGACGAGCTCGAAGGCGGCGCGCTGGACGGCGCCTACGGCGATGCTGAAGGGGGCCGAGCCGTCGACGGGGTCGATGGTGATGGGGAAGGCTTCGCCGTACACGTGGCGAACGTCCTCAATGCACTCGGTCGCCCAGCGGTGGACGTTGGCGAGGACGCGGCTCTGGGAGTCGAAGTCGTGGGAGCGGGAGAGGAAGTTGGATTCGCGCCGCTCGACCCAGCCTTCGCGGAGGCTTCGAACACGCACCTCGAAGGGCGTTCCGTCCACAGCCTCACCTCCTGGGGGTAGGGAGTCGTTCGTGTCGCGGGGGATATGGGAGAGGGGCCGGGCGCGGATTGCGCCCGGCCCCTCAGCCGGGGGACGTAGGAGGCTAGAGCGCCTCGTCTCCGCGTTCGCGGGTGCGGACGCGGACGGCATCCTCCACGTTCGAGATGAAGACCTTGCCGTCGCCGATCTCACCGGAGCTGGCGTTGTCGAGGATGGCGTCCACGACGGCGTCAGCCTTGTCGTCGGCGACCACAAGGATGAGGAACACCTTGGAGAGGTACTCCACACGGTACTCGCGGCCGCGCCACTGCTCGGTAACGCCACGCTGTTTGCCGTGCCCCTTGACCTCCCAGACGGTGATGCCGCCGGAGAAGCCGAGCTCGTCGAGCGCGTCCTTCACAGGTTCGAGCGCACTCGGCCGGATGATGGCTTCGATCTTTTTCACCGGGTACTCCTTTCTGGACTCAGGGGCGGATGCGGGATGTGGCGTACGCTCACTTGCCGCCTCCGCCAATCTCGGCGGCACCGAAGATGCCAGAGCCAGAAGGACCGAAGTCCGGGTAGGCATCGACGCCGTGCTCGATCAGGTCGAGGCCACGCATCTCTTCTTCCTCGCTCACGCGGAGTCCCACGGTGAACTTGATAGCGAAGAAGAGAATACCGCCCGTCACAGCCGTCCAGCCGACGATGGCTGCGATGCCGATGAGCTGCATCAGCAGCTGCTCGCCGCCGCCGCCCAGGAAGAGGCCGTAGTGCTGCGGGTTGGCGTAGCCGGCTGCTTCCATTCCGGCCTGGGATGAGAAGAGGCCGACGGCGATGACGCCCCAGATGCCGGCGAAGGCATGCACGGAGACGGCGCCGACGGGATCGTCGATGCGGAACCTGGCATCCAGGAGTTGCACGCCGTAGTACATGACCAGCGCGCCGATGGCGCCGATGACGACCGATGCCCACGGGTCGACCGTGGCCGTGCCGGCCGTGATGGCCACGAGGCCTGCGAGGATGCCGTTGATGGTGAGGCCGGCGTCGTAACGGCCCGTGCGGAAGCGCGACCAGAGCATCGCAGTGATGCCGCCGGCGCCTGCCGCCAACGTCGTGGTCACGGCGACACTCGCGGCGAGGGCTGCGCCGCCACCGGAGAGCCCGAGCGTGGAGCCCGGGTTGAACCCGTACCAGCCGAACCAGAGGATGAACATGCCGATCGTGGCGATCGAGATGTTGTGGCCGGGAATGGCCCTTACTTCGCCGTTGGGGCCGTACTTGCCGAGGCGCGCGCCCACGGCGATAGCGCCCATGAGACCGGTGATGCCGCCCACAGTGTGAACGATGCCCGAGCCTGCGAAGTCGACGTAGCCGTTGCCCAGCCAGATGTCGTCCGTGAAGGCGCCCATCCACGTGGTCCCGTCCCAGCCCCAGTGGACCACCACGGGGTAGATGAAGCCGGTGACGACGACCGTGTAGATGAGGTAGGCCGAGTACTTGGTGCGTCCCGCCAGGGCGCCGGCCACGATCGTGGCGGCGGCTGCGGCGAATGCGAACTGGAAGAACCAGTCGGCGTGGCCATAGCCCGCTTCGGCAAGCTGGTTCAAGCCGAAGTTGCCGAGCCCGATGAACTCGTTCGAAGCATCGCTGACGCCGTAAGCGAAGGCCCAGCCGACGAGCCAGAAGGAGATGCCTCCCACGCAGGCGTCGATCATGTTCTTCATCAGGATGTTCGCCGTCTCCTTGGAGCGGACGAAGCCCGCCGTGAGCATGGCGAAACCGGCCTGCATGAAGAACACGAGGAAGCCCGCGATCAGCAACCAGGCAGTGTCGACCGCGCTGATGATGTCAGCGAGGTCTTCGGCGCCGTCCTGGGCGGAGACCACGGAAATGATGCCGAGCGCGAGCAGACCGCCTGCAAGCATGGCGGTCGGCCGGCGCAGGGCCGGTAGGGCACGTTTCATGCAATCCTCCTCGATGCCCCCGGATGGGGCGAAACGTCGAGGGGGAAGCTAGGTCGGGTTGGTTTCCCGCAGATTGCGGGCCTGTTTCAGACAGGTTTCGAAACACAACGTTCATGCAACTGGCTCCTTCGACTGCTCCGCTTCGCTCCGCGCTCTGTGTCCTTGGGCTCGACTGCTCCGCTAACGCTGCGCCCTCCCCGGCCGGGCTGTCGCCCGCGTCTTGCTCCTCGGCTGCTCCGCCGCGCGCTCGCCCGGGGAGCTGGCCCGCTGGCCCCCGCATGGCCCGGTAACTGGGGCGTTGTCGGTCCGTGCGAGATTTCACAAGCGGCGGGTTCGTGCTACGCTGACCGGCGCAGCGGCGCATGGCTGGCCCTGCCCGCTCCATCCATTCCCGACCTGTCTGTAAGAAGGAGTTGGCGTCAGCGTGAACATAGTCGTCTGCGTCAAGCAGATTCCCGATCCGGAGACGCCGGCCTCGCAATTCGCCGTCGACGAGGCGGCGAAGCGCGTGATTCCCGCGCAGGGCATCGCGCCGGTGGTGAATCCCTACGACCCCCAGGCCACGGAGGCGGCCCTTCGCCTGAAGGACGCCGCCGGCGAGGGCAAGATCACGGTCATCAGCCTCGGAGAGGACTCGGCGCGCGACGCCATCAAGCACGCCCTCGCGATGGGCGCCGACGAGGGCGTCCTGCTGAGCGACCCGGACTTCGAGAACATCGACAATTTCCAGACCGCCGTCGCGCTATCACGGGCCATCGAGAAGATCGGCGACGTCGACCTCGTGCTGATGGGCCGGGCCTCGGCCGACTGGGACATGGGCGTCGCGCCGCTGGGCGTGGCCGAGCAGCTCGGCATTCCCTGCGTGACAATCGCGAAGTCGATGGAACTGGACGGCGGCACGCTCACCGTCGAGCGCGTGCTGGACGACGGCTTCCAGACCGTCGAAGTCGACACGCCCGCGGTCGTTTCCATCTCGAACGAGTTCGGCGAGCCGCGCTACCCGCAGCTCCGGCAGATCATGCTCGCGGCCAAGAAGACCGTGCAGGTCTGGTCGGCGGACGACCTGGAACTCGAAGACGACGAAGCCGGCGAGGACAACCGCTGGCTGGAGCTGGAAGCGCTCTACATCCCGCAGGTGGAGAGCAACGTCGAGATCATCGAGGGCGACTCCCCCGAGGAGCAGGCCCAGAACCTCGCGCGGAAGCTGCGCGAGGCCAAGCTCATCTAGAGGAACGACGATGCCAGGAACCCTCATCATTGCCGAGGCGGCCGACGGCGCCGTCGCTCCCCACTCTTTCGAACTGCTGGCGGCCGGGCGCGCCCTGGCCGACCAGGGCGGCGGCGCGGTCAGCGCCCTCGTCGCGGGCGACGAATCGCTCGCCCAGTCCCTCTTCGAGCACGGCGCCGACGCCGTCTACCTGGCTCCGGCGGGCTCGCTCGACCCGGGCTACGCCGAGGCGGGCGCGGGCGCGGCCCTGGCCGCGTGCGAGGCGGCGGATGCCGACATCGTGCTCATCGGGCAGACGAGCCTCGGGCGCGACCTCGGTCCGCTCATGGCCTTCCGCCTGAACACGGCTGTGGCCATGGAGTGTGTCGCCCTCACGATCGACGGTGGACGCCTCCGGGCGACGCGCACCTGCTACGGCGGTAACGCCAACGCCGAGGTCACCTGGCGCGGCGACATACAGATCGCGACGGTCAAGCCGAAGGCGTGGGATCCCCTCGCGCCGGACGCCGGACGCGGCGGAACCGTCACCGCCATCGACGCCACCGGCGAGCAGCGCGTGCGCGTTGTCTCCACCGAAGCGGCAGAGG
The DNA here is from genome assembly GCA_965203545.1 of Tepidiformaceae bacterium. Taxonomy (GTDB): domain Bacteria; phylum Chloroflexota; class Dehalococcoidia; order Tepidiformales; family Tepidiformaceae; genus UBA2991. The sequence continues at coordinate 2,492,229 of OZ241899.1, read as the reverse complement.
CGACGGGCATCCGGCTGGAGGACGCCGAGGTGGTGGTCTCCGGCGGCCGCGGCCTGGGCGATCCGTCCGCGTTCGAGATGATGGAGGAGCTTTCCGGGCTTCTCGGCGGGGCGACCGGCGCGAGCCGGGCGGCCTGCGACCTCGGCTGGTACCCGCCCTCTCAGCAGGTCGGTCTCACCGGCAAGACGGTGACGCCGAACCTGTACATCGCCGTCGCCATCAGCGGCGCGAGCCAGCACATGGCCGGCATGTCGGGTTCGAAGAACATCGTCGCGGTCAACCGCGATCCCGACTGCAACATGGTGCAGGTGTCGCGCTTCGCCGTGGTCGAGGACTACAAGAAGGTGGTTCCCGCCCTGATCGAGGCCATCAAGGCGCTCGACTAGGGCGATTCCTCTTCCTCCGTCTCCTCTTCCGAACCGCCCGGGTTAAGGACGGCGAGGACGAGGTCGCGCGCGAGGGGGGCGGCGAAGGGGCGCCCTTCCTCGGCGTCGTCGAAGACGACGGCCGCCAGCGCGGCGGGAATGTCGCGCGGCGAGTAGGCGACGAAGAGGACGTGGGCCTGGCCTTCGGCCTCCTCGGCGGTGCCCGACTTGCCGCCGAAGTCGTCGTAGCCGGCATCGGCGAACACCCACCCTGCAGTGCCGCGTGTCCCGGTGACGAGCTCGAGGCCAGCCCGCAGGTGCGCGGCGTCCTGCGCCTCGAGGGGCAGGGCGCCCCGGTCGAGGGGCGCGACCCCAGCGAGAATCGTGGGCGTTCGCAGGCCGCCGCTGAGGAAAGCGCTGTAGGCGTTCGCCAGCTGGAGAGGCGTGACCAGCAGGTCGCCCTGCCCGATGCCGAGGTTGACGGCGTCGCCGGGATACCAGGGCTCGCCCCTGACGGCCTGCTTCCAGGCCGCGTCGGGCACGAGGCCGGAGTCGTCGTAGAGGCCCTCTACGCCGGTCTCGGCGCCGAAGCCGAAGGCGCGGGCCATGTCGGGCAGGGCGCCGGGCGCCTCGTTGTAGAGCGTGAGGGCGATCTCGTAGAAGACGGGGTTGCAGGAGCGCATCAGACCCTCGGCGATGTTCAGCTCTCCCTGTTCACCTTCCCAGTTGCGCCGAGGCGGGTCGACGCCGTACCAGACGGCACCGCAGAAAATGCGGTCCGCGGGGCTGAAGGCGCCCTGCGCGAGGCCGGCGGCGCCGGTCACGAGCTTGAACGTCGAGCCGGCGGAGTAGAGGCCGTGGGTGGCGCGGTCGTTGAGGGGATCGTCGTCGCTGGTGGTGAAGGCGGTGACGGCAGCCTGGTTGCCCAGCTCAAACGCGTTGGGATCGAAGGCGGGGGAGCTGTTGAGGGCAAGGATGGCGTTCGTGCGCGGGTCGAGGACAATAGCGGCGCCCCGCAGGCCCGACAGCCCTTCGTGGGCGGCGAGGAGGAGGGCGGAGTCGAGCGTGGTGTGGACATCCTCGCCGGGAACGTAAGCGCGCTCGAAGAGGACGACGGACTCGTCGCCACCGGTGACCACGAGGCGGGCGCCCACGCTTCCGGCGAGCACGTCGTTCATCGCCGCCTCGATGCCGACGGCGCCGACACGGTCGCCGGGGAGGAGGCCGGCGTCGGGGCGGGCGGCAATCTCCTCGGCGGTGTACTCGCGGGTGTAGCCGACGACGTGGGCGGCGGCGGGGCCGAGGGGGTGGACGCGGCGCTCCTCGAACCAGAGGACGGCGCCGGGGACGGCCTCCACGAAGCGGGCGGCCTCCTCGACGCGGGAGTCGGGCACGATGCCGAGAGGGACGCGGTGGCGCTGGCCGAGCGGGCTGGCGAAAGCCGCTGCTACCTCGTCTTCCTCGAAGCCGAAGGAGACGAAGGCCGCCGTGACGGTTTCCTCGTCGAACACGCGGCTGCGGTCGAGGCCGATCATGCGGACGTCAAGGGTGATGGCGAGGGGCTCGCCGTTGCGGTCGTAGATGGCGCCGCGGACGGGCCGCCGAACCTCGCCGTGCAGCTCCCGCCCGGGCGTAAGGGCCGGATGCATGACCGCAGGCGTCCAGCCGATGCGGGGGGAGCCCTCTTCTGGGGAAGCGAAGGGGACAGCGGTGGCATATTCCAGCGTGCCAAAGTAGCTTGTCTCGAGGCGGACGCGGAAGGTGACGCGCTGAGCATCCTCACCAGAAACGGACACAGTTATGGCCGTGACGCCGACCTCCTGGCGGAAGCCCGCGTAAGCTTCGGTGAAGGCGGCCAGGGGCAAGCTTGCCTGGGTGCCGCTGTCGAGGAGGCCGTACATCGCGGGAACGTCGCCCGCCTCCCAGGCGTCGGCGAAACGCTGCGCCACCGCCAGGGGGGTCTCAGTCCGGGGCGCCGGCGTGGGGGCTACCGTGGCAGCCGGGAGCGGGGGCTCGGCCTCTCCGCCGCCGACGAGAGCACGGATTCCGCCGGCCGCGGCGCCAGCGATGACGCCAAGGACAACAGACGCCAGGAGGAACCTGCGTAGAGTCATGCAGCCCTCGCGTCTGTTTCCCGCCTTGTTAATTGTAGCAGCGCTCCTTGTGGCCGCCTGTAACGGAACCGAAGAGACCGAGGACCTGCCCGGCCCGGACGTGACGCGGCCCGAGGCGCAGGGCCCGACGCGAGAACTGCGGCTGGGGCTGGGCGTGCAGCCCTGGGACGACACGCCCAGCGCCCACATCAACACCTTCGCGACGGCGGCTCGGCACGCCGAGCTGGTGAGCATCGCGCGGGTGCCGCCGTGGGAGGACTTCTTCCCTGGGGCGGAAGTCTCGGAGGAGACGCACGCGCTGATGCGGCTCGAACGGGACCTGCTCCGGCAATACGACCTATCGCTCCTGTTCGCCATCGACCCGACGGACGGGGCTGTCCAGCGCACGCGCGTTGCGGGACTGCCGGAGGGAAGCGACACCGAGGCGGGATTCCTGCGCGAGGACGTGCAGGACGCGCTCGTGGCCTACGCCATCTACATCGCCACCAACTACGAACCCGAGTACCTGGCGGTCGGAGTCGAGATCAACATGCTGCGGGCGCGCGCGCCGGGCCAGTTCGTGGGCTTCCTGAAGGCGTACACGAAGGTCTACGACGCCGTGAAGTCGATCCGGCCCGAGACGAAGGTGTTCCCCACGTTCCAGCTCGAGGACCTGCTGGGGAGGCTCACGCAGGAGCATCCTCCACAGTGGGACGCGATCGATGCGTTCCAGGGGCGCATCGACGCCCTCGCCTTCTCGACTTACCCCTACCTCTCCTCCAGCATCCGGCTCGTACGGGAGATTCCGGAGGACTACTACACGCAGCTCCGGGAACGCTTCACCGGGGAGATCCTGATCAGCGAGGCGGGGTATGCCTCCGCCTCGATCGAGGGGCACTCGTGGGTCGGCTCGGAACGGGAGCAGGAGGAGTTCGTGACGCTGCTGCTGGAGCACGCCGAGGCGAATGGGTTCAGCGCGGTGGTGTGGGGGGCGGAGCGTGACCCGGTACAGAGCCGTCAGGGGGGCGCAGCCGTGCTCAATGATGTCGGGCTGCGCTATAGCGATGGGTCCGACAAGCTCGCGTGGGCGGTGTGGCAGGAGTGGGCGCGGCGGCCCTTGCCCGTGGCAGTCGAGGGGAACTAGCGCGGAACGGAGCTAGCGGGCGTCGGGATCGTCGTTGCCGGTGGTTCGGATGGGCGGGAGCTCGGCGTCGCCGTCGGGCGTGTCGCCCTGGCCGAGCTCCTCGGCCATCTGGAGGCGGTCGAGGAATTCGCGGCGGGTGATGATGCCGATCATGCGTCCCTCGTCGATGACGGGGAGCTGGTTGAGGCGGCGCTGGGCGAGAAGGGGCATGACGTCGGCGGCCGGGGCGTCGGCGGCGATGGTCACGACCTCGGCGCGGGGGGTCATGATGCGCTGGGCGGGGGTGGTGGCCCACTCGTTGCGGGGTACGCGGTTGAGGTCGCTGACGGTGAGAATGCCGACCACGTAGTCGTCGTTCGCGACCACGACGGAGCGTTCGCCGCCGCCGATCATGTGCTCGTCGACGACCGCCTGGATAGACGTGCCCGGGGTGACCTCGACGAAGGTGCGGTGCATCAGGTCCCGGGCGGTCAGGCGGTTGATGACGGTGTCCACGCGGATGCTGTTGGCTTCGCCACGGGCGGCGCCGAGCAGGAACCAGCCGATCATGATCGCCCAGATGCCGGCGACCCACTGGCCGAGGAACAGGAAGACAGCGCCGGTGGCGATCACGGCCCAGCCGAACATCTCGCCAAAGCCGGCGGCGATGCGGGTCGCCTTGCGGAAGCTGCGGGTCCGTTTCCAGGCGATGGCGCGCAGGACGCGTCCGCCGTCGAGGGGGAAGCCGGGGAGGATGTTGAAGACCGCCAGGATGAGGTTGACGAAGGCGAGGTATTCGAACATCGCGCCGAAGGGCGCGCTTCCTCCACCGGCAAGGCGCGAGGCACCGAAGATAAAGAGGGCGATGACAAGGCTGGCAGCGGGTCCGGCGGCGGCGATGAAGAACTCCTCGCCGGCGGAGCGAGGCTGGCGCGAGAGGTGCGAGACGCCGCCGAAGATGAAGAGCGTGATGCGGGGCACATCGAGGCCACGGCGGATAGCGACCACGGCGTGGGCGAGCTCGTGGAGAAGCACGGTGACGAAGACGAGGACGGCCGCCGCAGCGCCAAGGAGCCAGTAACCGGCGACGCTCCCTTCGTAGCGGTCCGGGAAGAATCCGGCAGCGAGCAGGTAGGTGACGATCCCCAGGATAAGGAACCAGGAAGGGTGAATCTCGATGGCGATGCCACCGATTGTGGCGATGCGCAGTCCGCGGCCGGGCATGCTTCTACGGTAGGGCACGGGAACAGCCGGCGCCATGACGCGGCGGCAGCGACGTGCTTGCGGCAGCGGGGCGGTGGCCCTAGCGTGAACGAATGGCCAAGGTCGCGCTCTTCGTGCCGTGCTACATGGCGGCGTTGCGTCCCGATGACGGGGGACACGCCCGGCGCGTGCTCGAACGGCTCGGCGACGAGGTCGAGACCATCGTGGGGCCGTGCTGCGGACAGCCCGCCTTCAACAGCGGCTACCGGTCGGAGGCGAAGAGCGTGGGCCGCGCCCTGCTGCGGGCGGCGCGGGGGCACGAGACGATCGTCGTTCCGTCGGGGTCGTGCGCGAGCATGGTGAAGCACTACCTGCCGGGGCTGTGGGCGGGGCCGCGAGGGGCGAGCATCGAGCGCATGAGCGAGCGCTTCGTGGAGTTCGGCGCCTACGTGGCCGGCCATCCGAACGTGGCGGCGCTGCCACTGCGTCTCGCGGGGGCGGTCACCTACCACGACTCGTGCCACGGCCGTCGCGAGCTGGGGCTGACGGAGGGGGCGGTGGGGCTGCTCGAACAGGTCGAGGGGCTGGACGTGCGCCGCCTCGCCTACGAAGACGAATGCTGCGGGTTCGGGGGAACCTTCACCGTGAAGGAGCCGGAGGTGTCGGTGGCGATGGCGCGGGCGAAGCTGGAGGACGTGGCCTCGCGGGGGGTGCGGGTGCTCGTCTCCGGGGACCTGTCCTGCCTCGCGCACCTGGAGGCGACGGCGCGGGCCACGGACCAGTCGCTGGAAACCTGGACGCTGGCCGAGCTCCTCGACAGGGCGCTGGCGTGAGCCCCTTCCGCGCGCGGGCGCGAGCCGAGATCGAGGCGGGCCCGCCTGCGGCCACGCTCTCCCCGATCCTGCGGAAGCTGGTGGCGGACAGCCGGGACCAGCTCGCAACGGCGAGCCCGTCCGATGCGCGGGCGCGGGCGCAGGCGGCGCGCAGCTACGCCGTCGACCACCTCGACGAGCTACAGGAACAGCTCAGGGAGTCGTGCGCGCGGCAGGGCATCGGGTACCACCGCGCGGCCACCGCCGAGGAGGCGGTGGCGCTCGTGACGCAATTGCTGGGAGACGCGCGCCGTGTCGCGAAGTCGAAGTCGATGGTGGCGGAGGAGGTGGGGCTGACGCACGCCCTTCGCGTGCGGGGCAAGGAGGTGTTGGAGACGGACATCGGCGAGTACATCGTCGACATCGAAGGGCGGGGACCGAGCCACATCACGGCGCCGGCGCTGCACCTGAACCGGGCCCGCATCCGCGATCTCCTGGCGGGGGCGGGGGCGGACGTGCCCGACGACGACCCCGTGCGCCTCTCGCGGGCGGTCCGGGACGTGGTGGCGGAGTTCTTCGGGGAGGTGGACGCGGGGATCACGGGGGCGAACGCGGTCATCGCGAACAGCGGACGCATCGTGATCGTCGAGAACGAGGGGAACGTCTCGCTGGGCGTGAGCCGTCCACGGCTGCACATCGCGATCACGGGCATGGAGAAGGTGGTGGCGGACGAGGAAGCGGCGCTGGCGGTTCTGCAGGTGCTGGCACCGAGCGCGACGGCGCAGCCGCTGACGGCCTACACGCACTTCCTGGGGGCTCCCGATAAGGGGCAGGAACGGCACCTCGTCGTGGTCGACAACGGGCGCTCGGAAATCCTGGCGGACGAGCGCTATCGGGACGTGCTGCGCTGTATCCGCTGCGGTGCCTGCATGAACGCCTGCCCCGTGTACACCGCGGCGGGCGGGCTCGCGTACGGGTCGCCCTACATGGGGCCAATCGGGGCGGTGGTTTCGCCGCTGCTGTGGCGCGACGGCCGCCATGCCGATCTGCCGTCCGCCTCGAGCCTGTGCGGGCGCTGCTCCGAGGTGTGCCCCGTCGGCATCCCCCTGCATCGGATGCTGCTGGACCTGCGGGCGGGCGAGGCGGAGAACGGCGGGTCGCGAGTCGAGAAGGTGGGGTGGAAGTCGTGGGCGGCGGCGTTCGCAGGACGGCAGGGACGCGCCGCGAGCTGGCTCGGGCGGCTAGGTCTGCGAGCGGGCGGGCGGCTGCCGGGTCTCCCCATCGGCGGTGCGCGGCCGATCCCGGCGGCCAATCCCTCGCGAGACCCGGCCATGCTCGTGCCCCTCGACAGCATTGAGCCGGAGCCGGAGCCGGAGCCGGCTCCGGAACCGCTGCCCGACGATGTGGTTGCCGCCTTCCGGGAGCGGGCGTCGATCGTCGGGGCGGTTGTGGTCGACGAGGCGGAGGCTGAGGAGGGTGACCGGCGCGTCCGGGCAACGGCGGCGGTGGCCTCGACGGGGAGCGTGCTCCTGACAGGCGAGGCGGCCGCGAGGGGGGCGCTGATGGGCGCCCGCCGGATCGTGGTCGAGGTGGACAAGGCGAGTGTGGTGCGATTCCCGCAGGAACTCGGGCCGGCGCTGGCGGGGGATGCCGACGCGCTCATCCTGACGGGCGCGAGCCGGACGGCCGACATCGAGAAGCAGATCGTGCGGGGCATCCACGGAGCCGAGGCGCTCGTGGTCGTGGTGGGGGACGGCAGCGCCGAGTAGCGGGCGGAGGTGGCGGCGATCCCGCCCACGCTTCAGACTGGCCGCTCAGGCGATACGCAATACACCAGGAGGCACGGGATGGACGGACGGGAACTGCTCCGCAGCCAGTACGGATTCGCGCAGGACAACCTGGAGGCCGCGATCGAGCGGTGCTCGCCGGAGCTGCTGACGAAGACGATCGAGGGGTCGCTGACAAACCCGATCGGGGCGACCTACGCGCACACGGTGATCACGCAGGACCTGATCCTGGTACGGGCGCTGATGGGGCAGGAACCGGTCTACCACTCAAGCGGCATCGGCGAGCGGGTCGGGTTCGAGCTGCCGGAGAGCCCGGTGATCTCGCAGGACTACACGACCAGCCTGAGCTTCGAGCTGGGGCCGCTGCGCGAGTACGCCGCAGCCGTGCGCGCGGCCGTCGACGGCTATCTGGAGTCGGCCTCGGACGAAGAGCTGGAGGCGGAAGTGCCCTTCGGGCCGACCCCCAGACCGAAACTGTGGGTGTTCGGTACGCTCGGGGTCTGGCACGTGTCCTCGCACCAGGGCGAGATCGCGGCGCTGATGGGGCTGGAAGGCGAAAAGGGGCAGAACCTCTAGGACGTCGCTGCGGGCGGGACTAGAAACGGACGAAGTCGGCGCTGCTGCGGAACATCACGCTGATGCGCGGTCCCGGCTGCTGCGTCTTGGGAACGCAGTGCTCCCAGTGGAGCTGGCACGCGCCGCCCATCACGAGCAGGTCGCCCCAGCCGGCGGAGAAGGACTGCGAGGGGCCGCCGCCGTGGGGCCGCACGAGGAAGCGTCGCGAGTCCCCGAGCGAGAGGGTGGCGACGAGGGCCTGGCCACGGCGGTCGCGGCGAGCCTTGTCGCGGTGCCAGGCGACACTGTCGCGGCCGTCTCGGTAAAGGGCGAGGGCGACGAGGTCGAAGGTCGCGCCGTAGCGCCGGCCGAGGGCATCGGCGATCTCGCGGATGACGGGATGGCCGGGACCGTCGCGGGGGATGGAGGCGGTGAGGCGGGGCACGTCGACCATGCGGTCGTACATGACGCGCCTGTGGCCGTGCCAGCGCGTGTCGTCGCGGAGGGCGTCGAAGACGGCCTGGTGGCCGGTGAGGAAGCCCTGCGCCTGGTCGATCCAGGACTCGTACCCGAGCTCCGTTCGCCGGATGCCGGCCAAGTCCGGGTCGAACGACGGGCCCTCGTTGCCGAGGAGGGTGGGCTGAAGGACGGGGTGACTGGACATTTTTCCACCGTATCAGAACGTACGTTCTATTACAAGCACAGCCGCGGGTCGCGGCGAGCGGTAGACTCCGGCGATGCGCATCGGGCTTATCTCCGATACCCACATCCCGGAGTCCCGGAAGGAGCTGTGGCCACAGGCGTTCGACGCCTTCCGGGGGGTGGACGCCATCCTCCACGCGGGCGACATCCACGAGGTGTGGCTGCTCGACCAGCTGGCGGAGATCGCGCCGCTGTGGGCAGCTCGGGGCAACGGCGAGGATGGCTCAGGCGGACGCCCAGTGCAGCCTGAGCACCCCCTCCTGCAGGAGGCGTGGGCGCTGGAGTTCGAGGGCGTGTCCGTCGGGCTGGTGCACGACATGCCGGTGCCGGAGATGCCTCCCCACCTGACGGTGGAGCGGGCGATGGAGCGCTACTTCGGGCGGACTGACCTCGACGTGGTCGTGTACGGGCACTCGCACGTGGAGGCGGTGGACGAGGTGGGCGGGGTGCTGTGCGTGAATCCGGGGTCGCCGACCTACCCGCACAACCTGAACACGCAACTCGGCACGATAGGGTTCCTCGACATCGAGGGCGGGCGGGCGGAGGCGTCGATCTGGCAGCTAACGGAGACGGGGATCGAGCCGTTCGACTGGACGCGCTGGCGGCGTCCGACGCGTTAGCCGTCGACGCTGCCAACAGTGCGCTATACTCCCACCGGAACTCTCACTTGTTCCGGGTTGGCAGCCAATTGGCAGAATTGGCAGGTTCGTCAGAAGCGGTCCGCAGCCAGGTAGCGTCATCGGCCCCGATGCGGTGGCTTTACATCGCGCTCGGGAGTTTGCTGGTCGGGATCGGCGTGCTGGGTGTCTTCCTGCCCCTGCTGCCCCACACGATCTTCTTCCTGCTGGCGGCGGCCTGCTACGCGCGCGGGTCGGAGCGGGCGCACACCTGGCTCATGACGAACCGCTTCTTCGGGCGGTACCTGCGCAACTACAGCGAACACCGCGGCGCGACGCCCGGGACGAAGGCCGTCACCATCGCGATGCTCTGGATCGGCCTGGCGATCTCGGCCTGGCTGATCCCCCCGCAGGTCTGGATCTACGCCATCCTCGCCGCCGTGGGCGTGGGCGTGACGACCTACCTGCTGAGCCTGCGCACCCTGCGGGACTGACGCTCGCGGCTCCCTACCCCGGCTGCAGCGAATTCTCAGGCGCTTGCTTCGGCGGTACGCGTGGCTGACACGTCAAGTCGCCACCCGATCGCGCCCAGGGCGGCATCCATCTGGTCGAGTCGTGAGTGGTGCTCTACATCGAGGACCCGATCGACCTGGGGGAGATGCCAGCCGAGGCGACGGGCAAGCTCAGCCTTGCCGATGCCCTGTTCCCGCATGCCCTGGTAGAGCAGGACTTTAGCCGCGGTGAGGGGTGGGAGGGCGGCGTAGGTGTTCCCCTGCGAGGGGGCGGGGATGTCGCCACGGTCGTGGATGCGGGCAGCGATGGCCTCCTCCAGGGCGTCCGCGGCGCGCGCGATCGCTTCCTCGCGGTCGTCACCGAACGTCGTCAATTCGGGAAAGTCAGGGGACGTCACCAGGAAGGCGCCGTCGTCATCTTCAAGCACGATTGGATAGAGGAGCATCACTTCAACCCCAGGTCCTTCTTGATCTTGGCGACAAGCCCACGGCCCAGTTCCTTGCGTCCCCCGTGCATCGGCAGCTGGCTGGTGCGCTTGCCGAGGCGGACGGTGAGGTGACCGCTGCCGCCCTTATGGGTCTCGAACGTGCAACCCTGCTTCCGGAGCCAGCGGCGCAACTCACCAGCGTTCACTCGGCTCCATTCTACACAACAGAAGTGTTGACCTCAACCTGGTGAGGCAGCGGCACTAGGGTCCAGCGCTGCGCTTGGTCAGCTATGGAAGGCGGGGGCTCCGGGGTTGGCTAGTTCTCCTCGCCGGTCCCGGCCGTGGTCGTTGTCGTTGTCGTCACCGGCGTCGCTTCGTCCTCGTCCTCATCGTCGTCCGGATCGTCGCCCGAGAGCAGGGTCGCCGGGTCGATGATGATGTTCTGCCCCGAGGGGATGAGGGCGATATCGAGGTCTGGCGCCAGCTTGTCGACGGCGAGGTACTGGATGACCTGTGCGGTCAGCGAGGCATCGAGCAGGACGTTCGCATCGGCCTGCGCCTGGGCGCGGAGCCGGATTGCCTCGGCATTACCCCGGGCACGCTCGATCTCGGCGTTGGCATCACCCTCGGCGCGCGCCTCGACCGCGCGGGCTTCACCCTTGGCGCGCTCCTCGGCCTGGAGGGCCTCGGCCTTCGCCTGCTCGATGCGCTCCTGCTCCCGGAGGGCGTTCTGGGCCGCGATCTGCTTCTCCTCGATCGAGCGCTTGAAGTCGGGGTTGAAGTCGACGTTGTCGATCAGGAGGTCCTGCACCGTCACGGAGAATTCCCGGAGGTCGGCGGCGAGCGCGGCCCGGACGTTCTCGCGAATCGTCTCACGGTTGGGGGCGATGTCGACGGTGTTGTACTTCACCGTCTCCGCCTTGAAGTACTGGTTGATGCGCGGCTCGACAAGGATATCGAACCAGTTGGGGCCGACGGTTCGGTAGAGGAACTCGACGGCGCCGGGGTCGACCTGGTAGTTGACGGTGGTCGAGATGATCACGTCCTGGGTCTCGGCCGAGAAGCCGCTCACGTTGTCGAAGCGGGCGCGCTGGACGCGGATGCTCTCGGTGCGGATCTCCTGCCAGGGGCCGATGAACTGGAGACCCTCACCGCGGCTGCCGACGATCTCACCGAATTGGTAGACGACGGCAACGTGACCGGCCTCGATCTGCTTGAGCGAGGAGAGAGCGGTGTGGGCGCCCGCCCAGATCACGAACACGATGATGGCGAGCACGATCACGATGAGACCGCGGTCGGCTTCGGGACTTCCCGGCTCCGCCTCGCTGCGCATCGCCCGTCCGAAGAGGAAGGCGACGCCGCAGAGCACGATGGCGACGGCAACACTGACAAACCAGACCATGACTTCTCCCGGGATTCTGGTGGCTGTGGGGGAAAGTGTACGGGGGCGGGGGCTTAGGTGGTGGGCCGGCGGTTAGCGATTGGTGATCGGTAGGTGGACCAACAGCCAGCGGCTCCACTCACACCCGCGCCCAGTCGTTCGTGCTGAAGATGTCCTCTTCGAGGCGGCTGCGCTGGCCGAGGGCGAGGCGGTGGCCGCCGACGGCGCCGATCATGGCGGCGTTGTCGGTGCAGAGTGAGGGCGGGGGAATGCGGACGGGGACGGGGCTGCGAGCCCGCATCTCCTCGCGCAGGCGTCCGTTGGCGGCGACGCCGCCAGCGAGCAGCACCTCGGCGACATCGAGCTCGCGGGCCAGGCGCGAGACCTTGCCGGTGAGGACGTCGACGACCGCCTCCTGGAACTCCCACGCGATCTCGGCGGGGGAGGCGCGCTCTTCGCGCACGGCGTGGAGGACGGCGGTCTTGAGGCCGCTGAAGCTGAAGTCGCAAGTCCCGCGCAGCCAGGCGCGCGGGAGGCGGAGGGCGGAAGCGCCGGCGGTCGCGGCCAGCTTCGAGATGGCGGGGCCGCCGGGGAAGGGGAGGCCGAGCAGGCGGCCGGACTTGTCGAAGGCTTCGCCGGCGGCGTCGTCGAGGGTGCCACCGAGGCGCTCGTACTGGCCGTGCTCACGCATGAGGATGAGGTCGGTGTGGCCGCCGGAGACGACGAGGCAAAGGGCGGGGAAGGCGGGCGGGGAGCCTTCGACGAGCCAGTTCGCATAGACGTGGCCCTCGAGGTGGTTCACGCCGAGGAAGGGCAGGTCGCGCCCGAAGGCGATCGCCTTGCCGGTGCTGTAGCCGACAAGGAGCGCGCCCGCGAGCCCGGGGCCGCGAGTGGCGCAGACGGCGTCGACGTCGTCGAGGGTGCAGCCCGCCTCGGAGAACGCCTCGCGGACGACGGGGGCGATCTGCCGCAGGTGCTCGCGGCTGGCGACCTCCGGCACTATGCCCCCGTACTTCGCGTGCAGGTCGACCTGGCTGGCGACGACCGTGCTGTGGATGGTCGTGCCGCCTTCGATGACGGCGGCGGCCGTTTCGTCGCAGGATGACTCGATGGCGAGCACGAGCATGGCCCTGCGATCGTAACCACCGCCCGCGCGAGGGGCCACGGGGCCAGGCTGCGAGGCCGTAGAATGCGCCCGCGGAGGCGCAGATGGCGGTCACGGTGAAGCTGTTCCCGACGCTCCAGAACCTCTCGAAGTCGAAGCTCGAGACGTTCGAGCTGGACTGGCACGAGGGGCTGACGGCGAAGGAGATCCTCGAGGACGAAGGGTTCAACGAGCGCGACCAGGAGGCCGTGCTGGCCGTGATCAACGACGAGCAGTCCCAGCTCGACACGCCTATCGCCGACGGCGACGCCGTGGAGCTGCGCATCAACATGCAGGGCGGCTGACCCTGTGCCCGATCTCGACCTCGACTACGCCCACGCGCACGAGCTGGCGGCGCTGGTGCGCTCGGGTGAGCTTTCACCAGTGGCGCTCATGGAGCGCTCGCTGGCGCGCATCGAGGCGCTCAACCCCGCGCTGAACGCCTTCGTGGAGGTGGACACGGAGGGGGCGATGCGCGAGGCGGAGGCGCTGGCGGAGCGGCTGGCGGGAGGCGAGGAGGCGGGGGCGTTCGCGGGGCTGCCGCTGGGGGTGAAGGACCTGGAGAATGCAGCGGGTTTTGTGACGACCAGGGGCTCGCGGCTCTACCGCGACAACCGCGTGGAATTCGACGACGCGCACGTGGCGCGGCTGAAGGCGGCAGGCGCGATCGTGGTCGGGAAGACGAACACGCCCGAGTTCGGGCACATCCCCTTCACGGACAACGAGCTGTTCGGGGCATCGCGCAACCCATGGAACCTGGGGCGCACGCCCGGAGGGTCGAGCGGCGGATCATCGGCGGCGCTGGCTTCGGGCATGGTGCCGGTCGCCACCGCGAGCGATGGCGGCGGGTCGATCCGCATTCCCGCGTGCTACACGGGCCTGTACGGACTGAAACCGTCGCAGGGACGGACACCGATCGCGCCCCGGCCCATGCCGACCTGGCTCAGCATCAGCTGCTACGGGCCGCTGACGCGCTGTGTTCGCGACGCGGCCATCTACCTCGATGTCGTGGCCGGACCGGACCCCCGCGACCCGGAGTCGCTCCCGGCGCCGGATGTCTCCTACGCGGAGACGCTGGAGGAGCCGCTGCCGAAGCTGCGTGTCGCCTTCAACGAGACGCTGGGCGTGACAACCGTCCAGCGGGACGTGCTGCGCGAGGTGCGGGCGGCGGTCGAGGTGTTCGCGGGGATGGGGCACGAGATCGTCGAGACCGACGACACGATCCCGGAGATGGGGGGCTGGTGGGCGCGTGTCTCGGCCTTCCAGTCGCTTGGGCAGGAGTGGGACAACTTCTCGACGCGGCACGACGAGTTCACGAGGCGCTACATCCGCCAGCTCGACCGGGCTCTCGAGGTGGGGCCCTCCGACTTCCAGGAGTTCCTGCGGCGTCGCGGGGAGCTGGTCTCGTGGACGGCGGGGCTCTTCGAGGAGTACGACTTGCTGCTGACGCCCACGCTCCCCACCGAGGCGTTCGCGCCCGCCGGTCCCATTCCGCGCGAGATCGAGGGGCAGCAGGCGAACGCCATCGCCTACACCTACCCCTTCAACTTCACGGGTCACCCCGCCGCCTCCGTGCCGGCGGGCCTGACCGACGCCGGTCTTCCCTGCGGGCTGCAGATCGTGGGGCCCCGCCACCGCGACGACCTGGTCCTGCGCGCCTCCTACGCCTACGAGCAGGCGCGCCCCTTCCCGGCGCTGCCGCGCGAGGTGGGGTAGGACAGAGGCGGCCAGCTTCCGGGGTCACACCCCCGCGTAGCTGTGGAGGCCGGTGATCCAGAGGTTCACGCCGAAGTAGGTGAAGAGCAGCAGCGCGAACATGGCGACCAGCCACCACATGGGGTCGGGGCGCCAGTTGCGGTGGAACCGCCTGGGGATGATCCAGCGGATGATGGGCGCGCCAGCGACGGAGCCCTCGCCGGCGCGGGCGTGGAAGTAGGCGGCCAGGGCGAGCAGGACGACGAGGGCGCTCGTCTCCTTCGGGTCCCAGCCCCAGTAGCGACCCCAGGCGCTGTTCGCCCACCAGGCGCCCAGGGCGATGCCCAGCGCCAGCAGGGGGAAGCCCACGAGCACGGCCCGATGCGCGAGGTCGCCGGCGGCCTCGCCTCCGGGGAGGGAGGCAAATCGCCTGCGTCCCTCGCCGCCCTGTACCAGGTAGATGACGGCCGCGCTAAAGGCCACGGTGAGGACGGCGTAGGAGACCATCACGACGCTCACGTGGAGGGTGAGGAGGGGGGCGTTCTGGAGGGCGGGGATGAGGGGGATGACCTCGTCCGGGAAGAGCGTGGCGATACCGAGGAGGGCGGTGACGATGGGGAGGGCAACCAGCCCGAAGCGACGCGCCCCCGCCGTCCGCTCGAACGCGAGCCAGGCGACGGCGACGCCCCAGGCGAGGGCGACGGTGTACTCGTACAGGTTCGAGAGGGGCGCGTGCTCGACGGCGATCCAGCGGGCGATGAGGGAGATAGTGAGGGCGGTCGCCGTGAGCGCCGCGAACGTGGTCGCAAGGCGCCCGATTCCGGCGTTGGGGGTGCCGGTCGCGCCGGAGAGGGTGACGGTTCCGGCAGAGGTCTGGGCGCTCAGGCGGCGCAGGGAAATGGAGGCGCTGGCGACATGCGCGACGTAGGTCACGGACGCAATCGCAGCGAACGCAAGGCCGGTCCAGAACAGGTAGCTCGCGAGCTCGACCATGACCGGCATTGTATCGCCGGGCTCTGCCACGTTCCCTGCGGGAGCGAAGCCGGAGCGCCCGTAGAATGCGCCCGTCGCGGCGGCCGCCGCAGGAAGGGACCACATGACAGCGACCGGCAAGGCCCACTTCGGCGTGAACGTGCCGCAGATCAAGCGCACCTGGGAGGAGGCGAGCGAAGCGGCCCGTGAGTTCGAGTCGCTCGGTTTCGACTCGATCTGGGTGAACGACCACCTCTACGGGCCGCAGTCGCCCCAGATCCCGATTCTCGAGGCGTGGACGGCGGTGGCGGGGCTGGCGGCGATCACGGAGCGGGTGGAGATCGGCACGCTCGTGACGCCGGCGGGGATGCGCAATCCCGCGCACCTGGGGAAGGTCATCGCGACGGCCGACGAGATCGCGGGCGGGCGCGTCATCCCCGGGCTGGGCGGCGGCTGGATGGAGCGCGAGTTCACCGATTTCGGGATGCCGTTCCTCTCGACGCGCGAGCGGCTGCGGCAGCTCGAAGAGACGGTGGTCCTGCTGAAGCGGATGTGGTCGGAAGAGGAACCGGTCACCTACGAGGGGAAGCACGTGCGCGTCGAGAACCTCGTGTGCGAGCCGAAGCCGCCGCGGACGCCGCCCATCCTCATCGGGGGAGCAGGGGAGCGGGTGACGCTGCGGATCGCGGCCGAGCACGCCGACATCTACAACAACCTGGCGGGGCACCACTCCAACCTCGCGCACAAGGTGAAAGTGCTCCGGGAGCACTGCGCGGACATCGGCCGCGACCCATCCGAGATCCGGGTCAGCCAGCAGACCCTCGTGACGATCGCGCCGGACGAGGAGTCGGCGGCGCCGATGATCGAGCGCGCCCAGCGCATCTTCGGCGGCCACCTCGGCGACCCGACGGGGCCGCTGGCCCTATCCGGCAGTCCCGAGCGGATCCGCGATCAGATCGCGGCCAACCGCGAGGCGGGCTGTGACATGTTCGTAATCGAGTTCTTCGGCCGCGACACGCGCGAGCCGGCCCGCCTGTTCGCGGAGAAGGTCCTGCCCTACGTGTAGGGGGAACGCCGCGCTGCCGCGCGGCTTGCCCGGAGCGGTAGGATGGCCAGTCCGGGGGAGTGGATAGGGCCCGGTGGTCCTCGCCGTCTTCAAAACGGTCGCCTCGTCGCCAGCGCGGCGAGGGGTGGGTTCGACTCCCATGCACTCCCGCCAGGCTTGAGGTGCAGTGTTCCTAGCTAGACGTCCAGGTTCTGGACGTCCTTCGCGTGGGTCTGGATGAAGCGGCGGCGGTGACTGACGTCTTCGCCCATGAGCTCGGAGAAGATGCGGTCGGCGGCGGCGGCGTCCTCGATGGTGACCTGCATGAGGATGCGTGAGTCGGGCTTGAGGGCGGTCTCCCAGAGCTGGTCGGCGTTCATCTCGCCGAGGCCCTTGAAGCGCTGGACGTTGCCCTTCTGCTTCTTGCCGCGCTGGAACGCCTTCAGCTCCGGGTCGGAGAAGAAGTAGTGGGTTGTCTTCCCCTGCTGGAGGCGGTAGAGGGGCGGCTGCGCGATGTAGAGGTTGCCGTTCTCGATCAGCTCGACCATGTTGCGGAAGAAGAAGGTGAGGAGGAGTGTGCGGATGTGGGCGCCGTCGACGTCGGCGTCGGTCATGATGATGACCTTGTGGTAGCGCAGCTTCGTGATGTCGAAGGTGTCGCGGATGCCGGTGCCGAGGGCGGAGATGATGAGGCGGATGGCCTCGTGGCCGAGCATCTTCTCGGGGAAGGCCTTCTCGACGTTCAGGATCTTGCCGCGCAGGGGGAGGATGGCCTGCGTGTGACGGTCGCGGCCCTGCTTGGCTGAGCCACCCGCGCTGTCGCCCTCGACGATGAAGATCTCGGACTCCTCGGGGTCGCGGCTGGAGCAGTCGGCGAGCTTGCCGGGGAGGTTGCCGCTCTCGAGGGCGCTCTTGCGGTGGACGAGGTCGCGGGCCTTGCGGGCGGCCTCGCGGGCGCGGGCGGCGGTCATGCCCTTCTCGATCACGCGTCGAGCGTCGGAGGGGTTCTCCTCGAGGTACTGGGTGAGGGCGTCGCCGAGCGCGCTCTGGACGTGGGCGGCGACCTCGGCGTTGCCGAGGCGGGTCTTCGTCTGGCCCTCGAACTGGGGCTCGGGGAGCTTCACCGAGACGACGGCAACGAGCCCCTCGCGCACGTCCTCGCCGCCGAGGTTGGCGTCGCCGTCCTTGAGTACCTTGGCCTTGCGAGCGTAGTCGTTGAGGACGCGGGTGAGGGCGCTGCGGAAGCCGGTCAGGTGGGCGCCGCCGTCGATGGTGTTGATGCCGTTTGCGAAGGTGTAGACGGACTCGTTGAAGCCATCGTTGTACTGGATGGCGCACTCGATGAGGCTCCCCTCGATCTCGCGCTCGACGTAGACGGGGTCGTGGTTGAGGACGGTGCGGTCGCGGTTCACGTGACGGACGAAGCTCTGGATGCCGCCTTCGAAGAAGTAGTTGACCTCGGTGTCGTCGCGCTCGTCGTAGAGGCGGAACCAGGTGGCCTTCGTGAGGAAGGCGTACTGGCGCAGACGGTCCGCTTCGATGGCGAAGTCGAACGAGGTCGAGTCGAAGACGTCGGCGTCGGGCTTGAAGGAGATGGTGGTGCCGTAGCCGCGGCCGTTCGTGAGGGGGCGGGGCTTCAGCTTGTTCAAGGCCTCGCCGCGCGAGTAGTCCTGGCGGTAGACCTTGTTGGCGGTGCGCTTGCCCTGGGCCTCGGGGTCGGGGACGACCTCGACCCGCATTTCCTCGGCGAGGGCGTTGACGACGCTGGCGCCGACTCCGTGCAGGCCGCCGGAGACCTTGTAGCCGCCACCGCCGAACTTGCCGCCGGCGTGGAGGACGGTCATGACGGTCTCGACAGCGGTCTTGCCGGTCTGCTTCTGGACGCCCACGGGGATGCCGCGGCCGTTGTCGCTAACGGTGCACCAGCCGTCGGCCTGGAAGACGACCTCGATCCGGTCGCAGAAGCCGGCCATGGCCTCATCGACGGCGTTGTCGACGAGCTCCTTGACGAGGTGGTGGAGGCCGGCCTTATCGGTGGTCCCGATGTACATGCCGGGCCGGCGGCGGACCGCTTCGAGACCCTCCAGCACCTGGATATTGGCTGCGGTGTAGGTGCTCGGGGTCGCCTGTTCGATCGCCATACGCTGCCTTGGGAGGACTCGACCGCGGGCGTTCGGAACGCTACCGCGGGTATTGTTAGGATTCCTGTGCATTTTATCACGAGCAAGGTATTAAACGCCAGTGTTTCAGGGGCTCAAAAGGACTCTCCACGCCTATACTGACGGCGCCTTTTCGCCAGCAGGAACACCACTGCAACATGCCTTCTTCCGCCCGTCCCTCCACCCCGCCGAGCAACTGACCGACGACATGGGTTTGCTCGATCGCTTCCGCAAGTTCGACCGGCCGGAGCCGCCGGAGCAGGTCGCCGTGGAGGCGATCGGGTGGGTGCGGAACGACGTGGGAAAGCCGCGGCCACACGGTTGGGAGGATGTCGAAAGCCGCATCGAGGTGCTGCCCGAGCACGCGGAGCGGCTGCGGGGTCTCGACGAGTACAGCCACGTCGTCGCCGTCTTCTACATGGACCTGGCGGCTGACGCGCCGGAGAAGCCATCGACGGTGCCCGTAGAGGGGGTGGAGACGGGAATCCTGGCGACGCGAAGCCAGCTGCGTCCGAACCACCTCGGGGTGGCGGCGGTGCCGCTGCTGGGCGTGGAGGGCACGGCGCTGCGAGTACGCGGGCTCGACGCGATCGACGGGACGCCCGTGCTCGACCTGAAACCGTACCTTCCGCGTTACGATTCGCATCCGGAGGCGACGATCCCCGGCGAGTAGCACCGGAGCCGTTCACCGCCCGATCACACCAGCCCCACACCATGACAGACGTGACAACCGCAACGATCGAACAAGAAACCACCGACCGGAAAATCCACCTCGAGATTGCCTACAACGTCCGCCACCTCGGCGCCCACCCGACTGCCGGCGGCCACGACACGACCGCCTTCGACATCATCCGCAGCGGCAGCCTGCACGAGCTGACCGAGGCCGGGCAGAGCGCCTTTGCAGACCTTGGCGTGAAGGTCGTCGTCGACTTCCGCTCCGATGTCGAGCACGAGCACTACCCGACGCCCGATCTGGGCGCCCTCGGCATCAGCCTCATCAAGGCGCCGGTCTTCCAGACCGACTACTCCCCGGGGGCCCAGGCCCAGCGGGAGGAGTACCCGGGCCACGCCGCCACCTACCGGCACTTCCTGACGGAGGGCGGCGGGGCCTACCGCACGCTCTTCGAGACGATCGCGACGGCCTCCGGCCCCGTGCTCTTCCACTGCGCGGTCGGAAAGGACCGCACGGGCGTGGCGGCGGCGCTCCTGCTGGAGCTCGCAAGCGTCCCCGACGAGCACATCGTGGCGGACTACGCGCTCTCGACGAGCGAACTGGAGCCACTGGTCGAGGAGCGGTTGGAGCGCTTCAAGGAGTACGGCATCAGCGTCGAGACCGGCCGCCTGATGATGGCCGCCCCGCCCAACGACATGGAGGTCACGCTGGACTTCATCCGCGGGCGCTGGGGGTCGGCTGCCGGCTACATGGGCGCGCTGGGCCTCAGCCCTTCCGCCATCGACGCGGTGCGCTCACGGATGTTGTCCTAGCCCGGTCCAGGCTTGTTCCTACCCTCTGGGTGTCCCCGCGAGGGGTGCGGTCGTGCCCGCCTGAGCGTTGTCAGGAGGGTTGCTTTCGAGCCGGGAAACCGAGGGAAATCAGGCTGGCTGGCGGAGAGGGGGAGATTCGAACTCCCGGTGCATTGCTGCACACCGCTTTTCGAGAACGGTACCATAAGCCACTCGGACACCTCTCCGGGATCGATCCTAGCAACGTCCCGGAGTGCGCGCGAAACCGGGACTGGAGCCGCCGTGGAAGCCTTCACCGTCGCCTGTTGCCAGGTCCGCGCCCATGCCCTCGAGGACGCCGAGGAGAACCTCCAGGGTCTCCTGCGGGCGCTCGACGAGGCGGGCGAAGCGGGCGCCCAGCTGGTGGCGCTGCCGGAGTGCGCGTACCCCGCCTACTACGTGCGCGACTCCGATCCGTACGCCCGTCCGGGGGTGCGGCCCTTCGCCGAGGTGACCGCCCTCTTCGCGGAGAAGGCGCGCCGCTACGGCTACTGGCTGGCGGCGGGCATGGCCGTCCCGCACGAGGACGGCTCGCTGACGAACAGCGGCGTCATCTTCGACCCGAGCGGCGAGATGGTGGGCCGGTACGACAAGGGCTTCCTCTGGCACTTCGACAACTTCTGGTTCCGGCGAGGCGACGCCTTCCCGGTGTTCGACGCCGGGTTCGCCCGTTTCGGGGTGCTCATCTGCGCGGACGGGCGCCAGCCGGAGATCGCGCGGTCGCTGACGGTGAACGGGGCGGAGGTCATCCTCGACCTGACGGCGTGGGTCTCGTGGGCGAGCAGCGTCGAGGACCTGAGCACGACGCAGTGCGAGTACCTGATGCCGGCGCGCGCGTTCGAGAACGGCGCCTGGGTGGCGGCGGCGGACAAGTGGGGCCCGGAGGGCAACACGCTCATCTACGCGGGGCGCTCGTGTGTCATCGACCCGGAAGGGAAGACGCGGGTGGCGGCGCCGAGCACCGGTGACCAGGTCGTCACCTACACGATCGATCCGACGGATGCTTCGGTGGCGGCAGTACCCCGGCGGCCCAGCCTGTACGGGCGGCTGACGGAGGCCTGGGAGGACTCGCCGGCACGGGCATTGCTGGAGGAACCGCTGGTGCCCGCCGACGAGAACCGGCGCATCGCGGTCGTGCCGGGTTCGGGCGACCTGTTCGACACGGGCACTGTGATCTCACGCTACGAGGCACTGCGCGAGCAGGACTGCGACCTGACCGTGTTCGCGGGCGAAGTGGGGAACGAGGGGTGGCAGGGCGTCCTGCCCTCGGTCGAGAAGGCGGTGCAGGCAAACGGTGGTGCGCTCGCGTTCGCGGTCGCGACGAACGGCTGCACGATGGAGCAGTCGGCGGTGCTCGTGACACCGGACGAGACGGTCGAGCACCGGGCCACCCACGGGCGCGGCATCGACCTCGGTGAGTCGACGGCGCCGGTCACGCGCACGGAGGCGGGGAACGTGGGACTGGTGTGCGGGGATGAGGGGCTGGCGCCCGAGGTGGCTCGCTGCCTCGCCCTGGAGGGGGCGGACGTGATCGCTTGGCCGACGTTCGCCGACCACCCGATGAACGAGCGCATGGCTCGCGCCCGAAGCGACGAGAACCGCGTCTACACGGCTGCCGCCTGGCACGAGGGTGGCGTCATCACGTCGCCGACGGGCGCGCCTCTGACGGCCGTGCCGGCGGGCACGGACATGGCGATGGCGGCACAGGTCAACCGCTCGCAGGCGCGCTGGAAGGACATGGCGCCGGGAACCCACGCCCTGCGCGATCGCGTGCCCAAAGCGTACGGGGCGCTCGTCTCAGACCGGTAGGGGGTGCGGCTAGGCGCCGCGCGGCTTCAGGACTTCGACCGTGAGCTCGCCGGGGATGGACGCGCGCGTCACGCTCAGGCGGGGACGCGGTTCGGGGGTGGCGCCGGCCTCGCTGAGGAAGCGGTCGATGGGGTCGAGGTGGGCGCTGTCGAGGTCGGTGCGGTAGTTCATGGGGATGACGATGTTGGGGTCGATGCGCTGCATCAGGTCGGCAGCGACGGAGGCAGAGAGCGAACCGCCGCCGCCCACGGGCATGAGGACGACATCGACGTTTTCGAAGCGCTCGAGGACGGTGGAGTCGGGCGGGGCGTCTGGGAGGCCGAGGTGGACGATGTTGACGCCGTCGATCTCGTAGAGGAAGGCCATCGTGCGGCCGTCCTCGCGGGCGATGGGGATGCCCGTCACGAGGATGCCGCGCACCTCGTACTCGCCCGGGGCCTGGAACACGCGGGGGTCGCCCTGGACGCCGTCGTGGTGACTAATCTCGGGGTCCTGGTTGCGGCTGAGGGTGACGATCTCGGCGGCGGTGCGCCCGAGGCTGTAACCAGTCGAGGGGGCCACGGGGTCGGTGAGGACGGCGCCCTCGCGGCCACGGAGGCGGAAGCAGGTGCGTCCCAGCCAGCTGATCTCCACCGACCGCATGCTACCGGCGGGACGGGAAACGCGGAAGGAATCGGGGGAGATAGGGGCGAAGCTAGCGCTGCAGGAGGACGCTCGCGTTCGAACCGCCCAGCCCGAGGCTCGTAACGAGCACGCAGTCGAGACGCTCCTCTCGGGTCTCGCGGACGACGCTCAGGTCGGAGCGCTCGGGGGGCTCGCGGAAGCCAGCGGCGGGGGCGACCTGCTGGCGGCGCATCGCCTCCAGCGCGTAGGTCAGGGCCAGCGGGCCGCTGGCGGCGAGGGTCTGGCCGAGCGCGCCGGCGGGAGCGGTCACGCTCGCGTAGTAGACGTGACGCCCGAAGGTGCGCGTGAGCCCGACGGCGTCGGAGGCGTCGCGGTTCGCGCGGCCGTCCGCGCAGGAAGCCACGTGGTCGACCTGGTTCTGGAGGTAGCCGGCGGCGCCCAACACCGCCTGCATCGCGCGGCCCGCCTCGGCCGGGTCGCTCGGCTCCAGCGGTTCGGCGAGGGGGTCGAAGGTGCGGGTGGCGGCGGCGATGCGGGCGTGCACGGTCGCATCCCGCTCGCGGGCGTGCGTCTCCGCCTCGACGACGACGTAGGCGGCACCCTCGGCGGGGATGCAGCCATCGGGGTGGGCGTCGAGGGGGTGGGCGTCACCGGGGGCGATCAGGCCCTGCTGGGCGAGGTGCGCGAGCACGGGAGGCTGCAGCGCCTGCGCCGCTCCAGCGACGACGACGTCGGCCTCTCCGCGGGCGACGATCGCGGCTGCTTCGGCGACGGCGGCGAGACCGCTCGCCTCAGCCCCGGCGAGCCCAACGACAGCGCCACGAACGCCCAGCGTTCGCGCTACGAGCTGCCCGTAGGGCACGAACAGGGTCGCCTGGCCGGGGGCGCGGAAGGCGAGGCCGTCGGCCACGGCGAAGCGGCGCGAGTCGGCGATGCCGGCGGTCAGGCCGGCGGCTTCGACGGCCTGGAGGGCGGCGTCGAGGCCGACCATCGAGCCGCGGTCGAGGAAGTGCACGAGGTTGCGGGGGATGCGGGTGTGGGGGCGGTAGTCGTCGGGGATGGGTGCAGCGCGGTAGGTCTCGGGACCTTCGTCGGGGGACCAGTCAGTGGCGGGCGACCAGCCTTCGGCCAGGGCCGCCCACATCGGCTCGACGCCGCTGCCGTGCGCGGTCACGGCCCCGTAACCCGTGATGACCGGGGCGGCGGTGGGGCCTGGCTGGGGCTCGGTCGGGAACTGTGGCGCGTCGCTCAGCTAGTCGAGGTCCTCATCAAGAAAGTCGTCGACGCCGGCGCTACGACGCATCACGACCACCACGGAGGCGGCGACGGCGAGGAGAACGAGGAGGGCGAGAATGCGCTTCATGCGTTGGCAACCCCTTGGTGAGTCGTCGGGAGGGCAACCGAGTATAGCAGCCCGTCCGCTGCGGGCATGCGCGGCTAGCCGTGCGCCCCGGCCGCGCGAACATCGCCGAGGAACGCGCCCAGCGCCCCTTCGAAGGCGCGCGGCGCAACGAAGGGCGCGCCCTTCCCGCAGCCATTGAGAACCTCGATACGGCCGTTCGGAAGCGTCTCGGCAAGGAGACGGGCCGCCGGGAGCAGCGGGTCCTCCGCGCCGGCGACCACGAGAGCGGGCACGGCGAGGACGGTAAGCCGGGCGAGCAGGTCGTCGCGCTCGCCGCGGGCGGCGTGCGCCGCCGCGAAGGCGTCGGCATCCGTGCGGCGGTAGCGTTCGCGGGCGGAGGCGCGCAGGTACGTGCCCGTGAGGGGCATGGCGGCGCCAGCGCCGACGCGTCTCGCGCCGAACCGACCCGCGAGGCGGCCGTGCTCGGCGCGCTCGGCTTCGCAGGCGCGCAGGGCCTCGTCGTAGGTGGGGTGGTCGGCGGCGGGGAGTGCGCCGTTGACCACGATGAGGTCGACACGCTCGGGGGCGGCGAGCGCCAGTTCGAGCGCGACCTCCGCGCCGAAGCCGGCGCCGATGACGGCGCAGGCGTTCACACCCTCGGCGTCGAGCAGGGCCGTGAGGTCGGCAGCGTAGTCGCGCATCGCCGGGGGTGAGGCGGGGTCAGGGGGCTGGCCGCTCTCGCCGAAGCCGCGGAGGTCGGGCGCGATGGTGCGGAACTCCTCGACCATGTCCGTTGCGAGCGCGCGCCAGACGCGGCGGTCGTCTGGGATGTCGTGGAGGAGGAGGGCAGCGGGGGCATCCGCGGCGCCGGCGACACCGTAGGCGAGGGTCCAGGTTCCGCGATCGAGCTCGGGCACGAGCGGGAGGCTACGCTACCGCGTCCTTGCCGCGCGAGCGGCGCCACTCGTCGACGCCAGGCGCGCGCAAGCGTGGAGCAAGGTGGGGGCGCAGACGCTCAATCACCTGGCGGCGCAGGAGCGCACCCAGGTAGGAGCGGAGGCGTCCGACGGCGGCGAAGAGGAGGTCGGTTAGCCGCCTGCTCACCCCGATGCGGTCGAGGTAGGCGACGGCAACCCAGCAGACGGCGACGACGACTCCGCCGGCGATCATGTCGAAGAAGAAGTGGTTCCCCGTTACGACGATGGCCCACCACATCACAACGGAGAGGGCGACGGCGAAGGCGCGCAGGAAGGGGTTGGTGGTGTTCACCCAAATGGCCGCGGAGGCAAGCGCAATCCAGCCGAAGTGGAAGCTCGGGAGGGCGGCGAAGTCGTTCACGAAGGGGGCGGGCTGGAGGTAAACCACGTCGGCGCTGCCGTGAACGGTATCGACGAAGCCGAAGTCGATGCCGGAGAGGTGGATGAGGCGGGGCGGGGCAGTGGGCAGCAGCCAGTAGGAAATGATCCCGACAACACCCGAGAGGAGCATGACGTTGCGCACGAAGCGGAAGCGGGACGGGTTCTTGATGGCGAGCCAGGTGCCGATGGCCGCGAGCACGGGGTAGTGGCCCCACGCGTACACCTGGTTGGCGATATCCATCAGGAGCTCGTAGGGGAGGAAGAACTCCTGCCAGTGCAGTTCCGTGAAGACTCCCAGGCGCTTCTCGATATCGATGATCTGAAGCCCGCGGCTGAGCGAGGCCTCGATGTCGTCGGGTCGGCCGCCTCGAATGAAGAAGTAGATAAAGAGAGCCCCAACCGTGCCGAACATCTCCACGGATGCGATACCGAGCCGGCGCACATCCAGATACCAGGGGAGAGGCCGCTTGGTGGGGCGGGAAAGAAACTGCGGTCGCTGCATCGCCTCCCTCCAAGGCTTGCTGCGTGGATGGCTGTAGCCTTACGAGGCTACCAGCCCCGGCAGGCCGCTTCAAGAATGCGTTCAGATTGAGTCCCGTTTGCTTGCGGTCGCTCCGCGAAGCGTTAGAGTGGGTAGTGCGATGGCTGATGCAACTGGTCCCGACTCCACACCGGCCCCGGTCTTCGGACCGGACAGCGAGGAGATGCTGCGCTGCACGCGCTGCGAGCTCCGCTACGTGCCTTCGAAGTCGACCAGTTCGCTGCGGCTGACCTACTGCAGCTTCCTCTGCGAGCTGGGCGACCTGGGCTTCAGCATCGCCGGGCTGGAGCACATGGAGCCACAGCCCAAGGCGATCGAGCCCCCCGCGGTCGAGCTGGAAACGCAGCCGACCGAGCCCGCCATCGTCGAGTAGCGCCCCCCAACACCCGCCTCCCCTCCCTTTCCAGCATATGTACCTCCGTGGGTCGGTACGGGGCCGTGCGCTACCATGCCAAGCATGAATCCCTACGCGATCACGGTGGTCGGCGGCGCGGGAATCGTGGGCCGCGAGTTCCTCAAGATCCTGGACGAGCGCGAGACGCCGGTGGGGCGCCTGCGGCTGCTCGCGACGAAGCGCTCGGCCGGTTCGACGGTCGATTTCCGGGGCTCGACGATCACGATCGAGGAGACCTCGCCGGCGTCCTTCGCAGGCGACGACGATGTCGTGTTCCTGTCGGCCTCGGGCGACGCCTCCCGGCAGTACGCCCCGCTCGCGCGCGACTGCGGGGCGCTCGTCATCGACGACTCGAGCGCGTTCCGCATGGACCCCGAGGTGCCGCTCGTCATCCCCGAGGTGAACGCGGAGGCGCTGAGCCGGCACAGGGGCATCGTGAGCCAGCCGAACTGCACGACGACGCCGATGGTGATGGCGCTCTACCCGATCCATCGCGACAACCCGCTGCGGCGCATCGTCGTGAGCACGTACCAGGCGGTGGCGGGCGCGGGCGCGGCGGCGGTGGAAGGGCTGCGCACGGAAACGACGGCCGCGCTCGCGGGCCGGCACGAGCCTTCGGGGACGCAAAAGCGCGAGATCGCCTTCAACGCCGTGCCCCAGGTCGACGTCTTCGTCGAGGACGCCTCCACGAAGGAGGAAACCAAGATGGCGAACGAGACGCGCAAGATCCTCGACGCGCCGGACCTGGCGGTGAGCGCGACCTGCGTCCGCATTCCTACTTTCTTCGGGCACGCGATGGCGATCTGGGCGGAGTTCGAGCGTCCCGTGGACCCGGCGGAGGCGCGCGAGGCGATCGCGACGATGCCGGGCGTGCGCGTCGTCGACGAGCCGGACGGCGAGCGCTACCCGACGCCGGTCGACGCGGCGGGGAACGACGACGTGTTGGTCGGACGCATCCGCGCGGACAGCTCGTGTCCGGGGGCGATCGCCCTCTGGGCGGTGACGGACAGCATCCGCAAAGGAGCGGCCACGAACGTGGTCCAGATCATCGAGGAAGCGGACCGGCGAGGGCTGGTGGGGCCGAGCACGAGGCGATAGCCAGTAGCCAGCGGCCCCGCTAGGCTAGCCGCGTCATGCCGCATGTACAGCTTCGGGACGTCGTCGCCTACTACGAGGAGGCGGGCTCGGGCCCGCCACTGCTGCTGATCGCGGGCCTCGGTGGCCACTCCGGACTCTGGTCGCTGCAGCTCCGCGCGCTCTCGCTGGGACGGCGCGCGATCGCCTTCGATAACCGCGGCGCGGGCCGCACGAGCGCCCCGGACAAGCCGTACTCGATCGCGGGAATGGCGGACGACGCCCTCCAGCTGCTCGACCAGCTCGACATCGAGACGGCCAGCGTGGCCGGCTATGGAATGGGCGGCGCGATCGCTCTCGAGCTGGCGGCTGAGCACGCCGACCGCGTCGAGAACCTCGTCCTGATCGGGACGTCGGCGAGCCCGTCGGGCCGCCAGCGGCTCGTGACCGAAGGCTGGGCCGACGCGCGACGCTCGAGCCTGAGCCGCGAGCAGACGTTCGCGCTCACGGCGCCGTGGCTCTACACCTCCGCGCTCCTGTCAGACGGGCAGAGTCGCAGGCAAGCGGTCGAGAGCGGCGCGAACGACCCGTATCCAGCGCAGGACCACGCCTACGCGCGCCAGGCGGAGGCGTTCCTCGCCTACGACGCCAGCGCGAAGCTGGCCGGTATCGAGCAGCCGGCGCTCGTGCTCTCCGGCGAGGAAGACATCCTCGTCGACCCGGCAGACGCGGCCGCCCTCGCCGAAGCGCTCCCGAACGGGACGCTGCAGCAGCTCCCGGGCGCGCACGCGGGCCTGGTCGAGCACCCGCAGGCGTACGCGGCGGCGATCACGGAGTTCCTGTCGGCGCCGGTCCCCGCAGGGTAGAACGCCGGTTCGCCTTTCGCTAGTATTCCCTTCGAGATGACCCTCTCGGAAGCCACGCCCACTCGCTTGAGTCTTGCCCAACCAACTCCAATCGAAGACAGCCCTCCTGATGTAGTCATGGAGTGCGAGGACAATCGGTCCTTCATGGCCGGGCTTCCCAATGGCTCCATGAAGCTCATCGTGACCTCACCTCCATACAACATCGGCAAGGAATACGAGCGGCGCTTGTCACTGCCGTCGTACCTCCATGCGCAGGAAGAGGTCATTGAGGAGTGCGTCCGCCTGTTGGATCAGTCCGGTTCCCTCTGCTGGCAGGTCGGGAACTACGTCGAGGACGGCGAGGTCATCCCTCTCGACACGATTCTCTACCCCGTGTTCAAGAGGCATGGCCTCAAGCTACGAAATCGCATCGTCTGGCACTTCGGCCACGGTCTGCACTGCACGAAGAGGCTGTCCGGGCGCTATGAGACCATCAACTGGTTCACCAAGAGCGAGGGGTACACCTTCCACCTCGACCCTATCCGCGTCCCAGCCAAGTACCCGGGGAAAAAGCACTTCAAGGGACCGAATTACGGCCAACTCTCGGGCAACCCTAAGGGGAAAAACCCGAGCGATGTGTGGGAGTTCCCCAACGTCAAAAGCAACCACATCGAGAAGACCGACCACCCCTGTCAATTTCCCGTCGAGCTGGTGGAGCGGCTTGTCCTATCGATGACCGACCCAGGCGATGCCGTCTTCGACCCCTTCATGGGAGTCGGGACTTCTGTTGTGGCTGCCCTCAAGCACCAGCGCCGGGGCTACGGCTGCGACGTTGTTCAGGAGTACGTCGACATTGCCTGGGAGCGTGTACGGGCTCTAGGCGAGGGGCGTCTTCAGACTCGCCCCATGGGTAAGCCGATATACGACCCCGCGAAGCCCAAGGGTGGGCATTGATGCGGATCGTGGAGCGCTACTCGCATCTGAACGGCGAAGAATACCTGCTAGTCCACCAGCCAGACCTCTGGGAGGAGGTGCTGGAGGTTGTCAGGGCCGTCGACGCCGAGGCGTGCCGAACCAAGGTATCCAAGGAGAAGCGGACTGCCGGAAAGCTGCTCTACTCGCCAGTGGACATGAACCGCGCCATGGCCGAAGGGTTCAAAGCCCGTGGTTGGGCCGAGCGTCGGCAGCAGTTCTGGGTGACCGCCGATGCCAACATTCTTCGGGGCATTGTCGGTCTCAGCGCAGATCGGCAACGCGAGGAGATCGAGAAGGCAGGCCAAACCCCGATCGCTTCCTACAACCAGACCGATTTCTTCAAAGACCGCGTGGCCGTCGAAGTGCAACTCGGCAAGTACTCCTTCGTCGCCCACGATCTCTTCGTCAAGCACATGGCCTTTTTCGTCTCGGACGTAATCGACGTGGGCATCGAGATATTGCCCATGAAGGAACTTGAAGGCGAGATGTCCTCAGGCGTCGCCTATTACGAACGAGACCTGCTGAACATCATCCGCCAGGGCCGTGGCATTCCCGCCGTTCCCCTCGTGCTCATCGGCATCGCTCCCTAGCCAGTCGAGGTTGCTGATCAAGAGCTCGTTGATAGGGTTGCGTTCGGTCACTTTCGAGTTGATGTTCCGCCCCATCGAAACGTCATCAATGGTGTACCTCTCGTAGAGGGCGCGGATGTCAGGGTGATCCGAATTCGAGAGTAGAGCGGCTACGTGGCGCTCAGTCAGGTCGTCAAACACATCGCGCAGGCGGCGCTGCTCCTCGGCGCCGAAGCCGTCTTTTGTGTAGCTCGTGAAGAGAGAGGTGTCGCTCAGCGGTTGATAGGGAGGGTCGAGATAGACGAAGTCCCCCGGCTGGGCCTTGGCACATGCCGCCTCAAAGTCGATCGGCTCGATGTCAGCGCAGGCTAACGCCGTAGACGCCTCGCGCAGGCCCGGCCTGTCAAGGATGCGCGGGTTGTGATGGCGACCGTGTGGGACGTTGAACCGCCCCTGGCTGTTCACTCGGTAGAGGCCATTGAAGCAGGTCTTGTTGAGGAAGATGAGCCGTGCGGCCTTTCCCGCAAGGGAAGTTGGGCGGTGCTTGTCCCGCACCTTGTAGTAGTAGTCGGCGCGGGAAGTCCCTGCGCGCTCATACTCCCGCGCATGCACGCTCAGATGTCTCGTTAGCTTCTCTAGTTCACCTCGGACGGCCAGGTAAGCATCAACGAGCTCTTTGTTGCCGTCGGCGAGCGTGGCGGTACTGATCTTCCCGGCTTCGTGCAGAGCGAAGAAGACCGCCCCGCCACCGAGAAACGGTTCGTGGTAGCGTGAGAACGGATCGGGCGCACGCTCAGCGACAATGTGGGCAAGCCTCGCCTTACCACCGGCCCACTTCAGGAAGGCACCCACAGGCGGCATTTTGGCCCGCCTCTAGGCGCTCAGCAAGCGAGAGCTAGCAATGACAGACCAAGACGGCCACAGGAAGACGCGGCTGGCATACGCCTACCTCAAGAGGCTGGCGGCGACTGGTGAACAGTACACAGACGCAGGCATGGCCAAGGAGACAGGATGGGCGCAGGACGGAACAGTCGCCAACTACCGTAGCAAACATTGGCACCATTGGATCAGGAAAGAATCGGATGGAACGCTATACGTCTCCCCAACATTTGAGGGAGTTGGCGAGGCGGACTTCATCAACCTCCATAAGCAGCGCACTGACTTCTATGGAAAATACAAGAGGAAGATGTATGGACATGCAGTCACATACGAATTCTTCCTCCCACTGACACGAGAGCGTGAATTGACGCGAGCTCTTGACGCGATATTCTACAGCGATACCCTTGGCATTCTTGTCAAAGAAGCCGAGATTGAGAAATTCCTCCCTGAGTTCCCCGAATTAGCGAGTGCCTGTGAGAGCGACGCCAGGGATTCCATCATCAAATTCGTCAGCGAGCACTTTACTGGATACTCTATTTCCCACGTCTCTGGCCGGTTTAGGTCAAGAGACATTGCTCCGAGAGCCAAGGCTGGGGAGATGTTTGCCGAGGGCGATCGGTATCTTGTTGATGAGACGACCGCGGTAGTGCGATTCATCGTACCTCTACATGAATCCATGAAGGCCCAACCCACCCAAGACTCACTTCCCGACAGCATGATTGCCATGGGCGGAGACCTGACCGAGGCAGGTCAGAGTGAATTGAAACGTGTCCGGCTGGCGTTCTTCTTGCTCTTTGCCGAAGCAGTCACCCTCACGGTGAGAGGCGAGGATGAGGTGTGGTTGCTGGAGTCTGGTCCCGAGAGTCGCGTGTACGTGTGGGAGAAGGCACAGCCAGCCTGACGGAGTCAGGTGGCGGGGTTCTGCTGGCTCAGGCCGGCGGCGCGCTTGATGGTGAAGTAGCAGGCGAGGAAGAAGACGAGGCTGATGGGGGAGGTGACGCGGCTCACGATGACGTACTCGTTGGCGGAGAACTCGCCCAGCAGGAAGATGCGGAAGATGCCCGTGCCGATGTTGTAGGTCATGAACACGAGCGTGAGGATGACGAACAGCCGGTGCCCGGGCTCCATCAGCGTGCGAAGCGCGGGGATGGTCTCCCGCGCGACCGCCCCCACGAGCGGCTTGCCGATGGCGATGCTCCCCAGGCAGACGGCGGCGACGAGAAAGTCGCTGTAGATGTTCTGCGCGGCGAACGCCTTGGCGCTGTCCGCCGCGAGCCCCACGACCGCCGATCCCGCCACCACCACGAAGCCGAGCACGGTAATGAAGCGGATGACGCCGCTGTCGCGGTTCGTCGCGAATACCCAGGTCGATGCCGCGAAGGAGGCGACGATGGCGACCTGCGTGCGCCAGAGGTCTTCCGGCCAGAACGAGTTCAGGACCAGGAACACGACGAGGGGCAGGAGGCTCCAGAAGATGCGCCAGTCGACGGCGCTGAAGTCCCCCTGGGCGAGCTTGCGGAAGTCGGGCAGGTTGGGAGCTTCGAGCGCGTCCTCGGGGGCCTCATCTGGCCGGTTCGCCGTCGGTCCGGACGCCACGAGGCCAGCATACGACAGACATCGGAAACGCTCCGCAGCGCCCGACTGCGGGGGCAGGGCGTATCATCGGGCCACTCTCGGGGAGGGAACGGATGCCTGCGCTTGACGGGATGCGGGTGCTCGACATGACCCAGTACGAGGCGGGGACCTCCTGCACGCAGCTGCTCGGCTGGCTGGGCGCGGACATCGTCAAGATCGAGTCGCCACGCGGCGATCCGGGTCGCGGGGTCGTGGCGCAACCGGGCCTGCCGCAGTACTTCCTGAACTACAACAGCAACAAGCGCAGCATCGTCATCGACCTCGCCAGCGAGGAGGGGCGCGCGCTGCTCCTGCGCATGGCGCCCAAGTTCGACGTGTTCGTCGAGAACTACGGGCCGGGGGTCATCGAGAAGCTCGACCTGACCTACGAGGTGATGAAGCAGGCCAACCCGTCGATCATCTACGCGCGGCTCAAGGGGTTCGGGCTGAGCGGTCCCTACTCGGGCTTCCCCTCGTACGACTGGGTGGCGCAGGCGGCGGCGGGGACGTTCTCCGTGACGGGGCGGGCGGGCGACCCGCCGACACGGCCGGGTCCGACGATCGGGGACTCGGGCACGGGCGCCCAGCTGGCGCTCTCCATCACCGCCGCATACGTGCAGAAGCAGCGCACGGGCGAGGGGCAGTTCATCGAGATCTCCATGCAGGAGGCGGTCACGCTCTTCATGCGGACGCTGGGGCTGCGCACCTGGGGCGAGGCGCCGCAGGAGCGCACGGGTAACGCGCGCGGTCCGGGCACCGACGTCTACCCCTGCAAGGGCGGCGGCGAGAACGACTACCTGTTCGTGATGATCGTGACGACCGCCCAGTGGGACGCGTTCTGCATGACCATCGGGATGCCCGAGCTGATCAGCGACCCGCGCTTCGAGACGCAGCGCGGGCGCTTCGAGCACGGCGCGGAGTTCTACGACATCGTGAAGGAGTGGACGCTCCAGCGGACGAAGCACGAGGCGATGAAGGAGCTCGGGAGCGCGGGCGTGCCCTGCTCCGCCACGCTCGACACCTACGAGCTGTTCACGGACCCGCACCTGAGCGAGCGTGGGCTCGTCGAGGAGCTCGAGCACCCCGAGCTGGGGTCGGTGAAGCTGATGCGGATGCCGGCGCGGCTCTCCGGCTCGGACGTTCCCCTCGAGGTCGCGCCCATGCTCGGCGAGCACACGCGCGAGGTTCTGGGCGAGCTCGATTTCGGCGAGGACGAGATCGAAGGCCTGTTCGGGCGGGGCGTCATCGCCTGAGACCCGTGGGGTGCGGACGCGCCGCCATGGCGGCGTATCATCGCGGGTATGCCTCGAATCGATGCCTACCTGGTTGCCAACGCCCGCTTTCATGACACCGACTTCGCACGCCTGGAGCTGCTGAAGCTGCTGCACGAGGACGACGACGTGCGCGTGCGCGTGGCCGAGTCGTTCGCGGACACGGAGGGCATCCGCGCCGCCGACATCCTCGTGACCTACACCTGCGACCTGCGTCCGGAGCCGGAGGAAGAGGAGGCGCTGCGCGACTTCGTCGCGGGAGGAGGGCGCTGGGTGGCCCTTCACGCCACGAACGCGCTGCTCGACTTCGGTCCCGAGGGCATCATCGCGCCGCGCATCTGCAACACGTTCATGGAGACGCTCGGCAGCCGCTTCATCTCCCACCCACCGACCCAGCCGTTCCAGGTGACGGTGACGGCACCGGACCACCCGCTGGTGGCCGGCATCGAGCCGTTCGAGGCGTCGGACGAGATCTACCTGTGCGACTACTCGGAGGGGCTCACGCCGCTCCTCGAGACGCGCTTCACCGGGAAGTTCGAGGCGGGCTACGTCGAGAACGATTGGCCCGACGACGACCCCCGCCTCATCGCCTACGTACGCGATCTGGGCGAGGGCGCCGTCTTCTACCTGACGCTCGGGCACTCGTGCGGCAAGTACGACATGCAGCCGCTGGTCGAGGAAGCGCCGATCATGCGCGGCTCGTGGGAGCTGCCGGTGTTCTACGAGCTCGTGCGTCGCGGCCTGTCGTGGGCGAAGGAGCCGGCGAAGGCCAACGCCTAGGCCATCATCGCGCCGTCGACCGGGAGGAAGACGCCGCTGATGTAGGACGCCTCGTCGGAGACCAGGAACGTCACCGCGTTCGCGATCTCGTCCGGCGTGCCGAGACGGCCGCCGTCGAGCGTCGGGCCGGTGCTCCCGCCACGACCGCCGACGGGCTCGTCCTGGTCGCGGTAGAGCTCGGCGGCCTCGGCGGCGGCGGTGTGGAGCATGGGCGTATCGATGGTGCCGGGACAGATGGCGTTCACGCGCACGCCCTGGGGGCCGTAGGCGCGAGCCAGCGAGCGGGTCAGGTTGATGACGCCAGCCTTCGTCGAGCCGTAGAGCCCCTGGAGGGGGACGCCGTGAAGGGCGGAGACAGAGGAGGTGTTCACGATGGCGCCGCCGCCGGCCGTGATCATG
Source organism: Tepidiformaceae bacterium (assembly GCA_965203545.1). GTDB lineage: Bacteria > Chloroflexota > Dehalococcoidia > Tepidiformales > Tepidiformaceae > UBA2991. Next base: position 2,457,659 of record OZ241899.1, on the reverse strand, counting down.
TGGCGGATGGCGTAGCGGCAGCCGAGGAGCACGCCGCGCAGGTTGATATCCATCATCTGGTCCCACTTCTCCATCGGGTCGTTGATGGAGTCGAACCAGAAATGCACGGCGGCGTTGTTGTGCATGATGTTGAGGCCACCGAGCTCGTTGATGGCGTAGGCGCTAACCGCCTGCCAGTCCGCCTCGCTGGCGATGTCGGCGTGGACATAGTGCGCTTCCCCGCCCGCGGCCGTGATTGCCTCGATGGCGGCGTGGCCGGCCTCGTCGTTCACGTCGGTGCCGATGACGCGGGCGCCCTCGCGGGCCCAGCGCCTGGCGACGGCCTCGCCCATGCCCATACCAACTCCGGTGACGATCCCAACCTTGCCTTCGAGGAGCATCGTGCTCCCTCCTTCTCTTTGTGCGTGGCGGCCAGCAGGGGCCGCGTGCGCGTCAGCCTACCCCATGCGCCGCTGCGCGCGGGAGTGTCCCTATTGCGACGCTCGCTCTGCTACGATCCGGCGCGAAACCGCAGACCATGACGGTCTCGAATCGGGGGCTCCCACCATGACCGAAACCCTGACCGGCACGAACCGCTCCGCGGGCGTCGCCTACACCCAGCTCCTCGCCGAGGACAGCCATCCCGTACCGGAGTACCTGCTGCGCGACTCCCCACTGGAGGAGGGCCAGCCGACCCGCGTACCTGTCGAGCGCTACACGTCGCGCGAGTGGCACGACCTCGAGATCGAGAAGCTCTGGAAGCGGGTCTGGCAGATGGCCTGCCACGAGGACGACATCCCGGACGTGGGCGACTACCTGGTTTACGACCTCGCCGACCTCTCCTACCTGGTGGTGCGCGTGGCCGAGGACGAGTTCAAGGCCTACTACAACGCCTGTCTCCACCGGGGCCGGCTGCTTCGGCAGGAGGACGGCAAGCGGGCGCGTGACCTGCGCTGCGCGTTCCACGGCTGGACCTGGAACCTGGACGGCACGCTGAAGGAGATCCCCTGCCAGTGGGACTTCCCCTACGTGAACCCGGACGAGCAGTCGCTGCCCGAGGTGAACGTGGCGAGCTGGGGCGGGTTCGTGTTCATCAACCCGGATCCGGACGCGGAGCCGTTCGAGGACTTCGTGGGCGACCTGGAGAGTCACTTCACGCTGCTTCCGTACGAGAAGCGGTACAAGGAGGCGCACGTCGCCAAGGTGCTGCGCTGCAACTGGAAGGTCGCGCAGGAAGCCTTCATGGAGGCCTACCACGTGGTCGCGACGCACCCCCAGATCCTGGCGGGCATCTGCGACGCGAACTCGAAGTACGACGTGTTCGGGAACTACGCGCGGGCGATCACGCCGAACGGCGTTCCCAGCCCGCACCTCTCGAACGTGCCCGAGGAGGAGCCGCTGCCGGACGCGAGCCCCTTCAAGATGCGCCACCCGCTGACGGGCGCCATCTACGACACGCAGCCGGACAGCACGGTCCTCGTCACCCATCCGGACGGTCGCTCGGGGCTCTTTACGGAGGGCGGGTCGTGGATCAGCGGCGACCTCGGTGAGGCCGACCCGCACATGTGCCAGTGGCTCGCGGGCAAGCAGCTTGAGACGGACGACCAGTACTGGGAGAACCGTCGCGGCAACAACGCCACGGACGACAACGGCGGCAGCGAGGAGATGGAGGCCGAGAGCGCCGCGGAAGAGATGGACAAGCGCATGGAGCAGATGACGGCGCCGCCGTCGAACGGCGCTTCCGTGCGCGAGATCGGCGCGGCCGCGATGCGCGAGGGCCTGCGCCCGGTGCTCGGCGACCTGATGGACAACGTGCCGGATGCGGAGCTGAACGACAGCATCTACTTCACGCTGTTCCCCAACTTCCATCCGTGGGGCTCGTTCAACCGGATCGTCTACCGCTTCCGCCCGAACGGGAATAACCCGGACGAGAGCATCATGGAGTGCCTCTACCTGGCGCCCTACCCGCAGGACGGCGAGCGGCCGCCGGCCGCCCCCATCCACTGGATCGGGGTCGACGACGACTGGACGGAGGCGCCGGAGCTGGGGATGCTCGCGCGGGTGTTCAACCAGGACACGTACAACCTTCCGCGGGTGCAGCTGGGTCTGCACGCGACGAAGAAGGAGTTCGTGCAGTTCGGGAACTACGGCGAGACGAAGATCCGCCACTTCCACGCGCTGCTGGAGAACTGGGTCTCGCGGGAGTAGCCGGCGGCAACGTCAACCACTACGACCGGAGGGGCGGCGAGGCCGCCCCTCCTTCGTGTCACGGGATATGGCGAACTTGCCCCCGGGACGGCATGATGGACACATGAGCAGGAACGAAGAGCAGGGGCAGGGTTCGGCAAGTCCGAAGCCAGTGCGACTACCGCCCCGGTCCGATGAGCCTCCGCACGTCACGACGCGCGACTATCCTCGGGCCTTTCCCCCGCCCAAGCCTCGGCCTTCCGACGACTAGGCCGCCAACGCGGCGACGAGCGTCCCCCCTACAGCTGCGATCTCCCCCAAGAACAGTGCCAGTTGGATACGGATGAGGTAGGCCGTTTGGGTCAGCTCTCGCTCCGCCAGCGGCTGAATCTGCTCGATGTACTCACGGGCCACCCAGAGCGCGATCTGGTCATCGCTCCACTGGGATGCAGGCTCGGTGACGAGTGACGCGAGTCTCCCCGTACTTGGCGCGTCGGGCAGGGATGTTGAGAGCTCGGCCCGTACAGCGACGCCCGCTGAAACGGCGAACAAGGCAAGCGCGACAACCGACCCGACCCAGAGCCATGCCGGAAGGTCGTCCGCCAGGGCAAGGAATGCTGCCGAGGCCGTAACCGCAAGGGCACCCACGCTGAGGTAGGCACGCGACTTCTGTCGGAGCTGGTCGACCGATACGAGCACGTTGTCGTTGAGTCGCACCATCTGATTGAGCAGTAGTCGCGCGCCTGGAATCGAGTTCGGTTCGCTCTCTTCTGCGTTTGTCACGAGCCAACACTACGGAGTCCAATGAGTCTTGGCCAAAAGTTTCGGTGCAGGGTTAGCGCTGGAGCCAGCGGTAGTGGAGTTCGCTCGCCCAGGCGGTGAGGCCGGGGAAGACCTCGGCGAGGACGTGGGCGATGCGCATGAGGGGCTGCATGTGCACCTCGGCGGCCGGGCGCCGCACCGAGCGCACGATGGCACGGGCCACCTGGCCGGGGGTCTGGACAGGGCCGAGGGGGGCGGGGGCGTACTCGGAGGAGTACGTGGGGGCGTTGGCGAAGAATTCGGTGTCGGTGCTGGCGGGGAGGACGAGCGTGACGCTTACACCCGAGCCGGCAAGCTCGCCGCGCAGCGCCTGAGTCAGGCCGGTCAGGGCGAATTTGCTGGCGGCGTAGGCGCCGTGATACGGCCAGCTCCGCTTCCCGACGACCGAGCCAACGTTGACGATGTGGCCCGACGCCCGGCGGCGCATGTGGGGCAGGACGGCGCGGATGGCGTGGTGCACGCCGAGCACGTTGGTTTCGAGGAGGTCGCGGAAGGCCTCGTCGGGCGTGTCCTCGATGCGGCCGTAGAGGCCGTAGCCGGCGTTGTTCACGAGCACGTCGATGCGTCCGAAGGTGGCTATAGCGGCCTCCGCCAGCTCCTCCACCTGGCCGCGATCGCGCACGTCGCAGGGCACGACGAGGACTTCCACGCCGAAGCGGTGCTCGAGCCGCTCGGCAAGACGCTCAAGGCGCTCGCGCGAACGCGCAGCAAGGACGATCGCGGCGCCCTCGCGGGCGAAGCGAACGGCGGTTGCGCGCCCGATGCCGGCGCTCGCGCCGGTGATGACGACGACGGGCTGGGCAGGCATCAGGCCAGGAGGTCGTCGCCGAGGGGGACGGTGTCACGAACCACGCGGGAGACGATCGGGGTGGCAGCGCGCAAAGCGCGTCCAGCCGAGCGGAGGGCCATTGCCAGGCGTCCGCCGGCGACCCAGGCGTTGGGGCGCAATGCGATGCCGGCCGCCATGCCGAACTCGCTCGACTCGCCGTTCCAGCCGCGGAGGGGGGCGGGCAGCTCCATGGCGGCGGGGTCGATGACGGCGCGGAGGGCCATCCAGTCGGCGCCGTGCTCGACGGCCACCCTGGCGAAGGCGGCCGTCTCCATATCGACGCCGGCGGCGCCGTGCTCGTTCCAGAGGTCGCGCTTGGCAGTGCGCGTGGCGACGGGCCGTTCGACGGTCACGAGCCGCGAGCAGACGAAGCGGGAGCCCTCGTTGCGAAGGGCGCGGCGAGCGTTCTGAAGCGTCATGGCCGGGGGCTGGAGGGCCTCGCCAGCCTCGTCCATGGCTTCGCGGGCGAGGATGAGGTGGCCGCGGCCGAGGGAGGGGTCGAGCCCACCGCAGAGACCGGCGATAAGGACCGTCTCGGGTTTGTGCTCGCGCAGGAGGTCGGCGAGGGCGCGTTCGCCTGGCTCACCCGTGCCCGTGACCTGGCACCCGGAGCCGACCGCGCGCGCTTCGCGCGTCGTGGGCGCCACGATGAGGAGGCTCACGAACTGCCGCGGCCGCCTAGCGTACCGAGCGCCGCGCGGACACCCTCGAGGGGGCTGGCCATGGTGGCGCCGACGGCGGTGGCCTCATAGCCGCAGTGGGCCATGCAGTTGGTGCAGCGCGCATCGCGGCCGTAGCCGTAGCGCTCCCACTCGGTTTCCTCGATGAGCTCGACGAAACTCTCCGCGTAGCTCTCGTTCATCAGGTAGCAGGGGCGCTGCCAGCCAAGGACGCTGCGCGTGGGGTTGCCCCAGGCCGTGCACTGCATGGCGCGCTCGCCCTGGAGGAAATCGAGGAAAACGGGGGTGTGGAAGAAGCGCCAGCGGCGCCGGTCGGGGGAATCGAGGATGGACTTGAAGGTGGAGATCATCTCGGGGCGGCGGAGGAAGACGCTCTGGTTGGGCGCCTTGGGGTAGTCGTAGCCCGGCGAGACCATCATGCCGTCGACGTTCAAGTCGTCCATGAGGAAGTTGAAGAGGTCGCCCATTTCCTGCGGGGAACTGTCGTTGAAGACGGTGGTGTTCGTGCTGACGCGGTAGCCCTGCTCCTTCGCCTTGCGAATGCCGGCCACGGCCTTGTCGAAGACGCCCTCACGGTCGACGGCCTTGTCGTGCTGCTCACGGAGGCCGTCCATGTGGACGCTGATGGTGAGGTAGGGGGAGGGCTCCAGCTTCGGCAGCCAGCGATCCAGGAGGATGGCGTTGGTGCAGAGGTAGACGAACTTTTTGCGCTCGATCAGACCCTCGACGATCTCGTCGATCTTGGGGTGGATGAGGGGTTCACCGCCGGCGATGGAGACGACGGGCGCGCCGCACTCATCGGCAGCTTCCCAACACTCCTCGGGGGAGAGGTACGTGTTGAGGATCTCCTCGGGGTGCTGGATCTTGCCGCAGCCCTCGCATTCGAGGTTGCAGCGATAGAGCGGCTCCAGCATGAGCACGAGCGGGTAGCGCTCCTTGCGCAGCAGCTTCTGCTTCAGCAGATAGCGGCTGACGGCGAACGCCTGGCGAAGGGGGATGCCCATCGTGATTCCTCCGGGAGACTGGCGGCACAGCATACGGAGCGAGCGGCGCGAAGGCTATGCACTGCTCGCCTCCACTGCTGCTGCCGCGGCGAGACCGCTTCGAACGGCCGATTCCATGGTGGCGGGCCAGCCCGTATCGGTGTACGAGCCCGCCAGGAAGAAGTTGGGGAGCGGCGTGCGGGGGCCAGGACGGAAGAGGCCGGGGGCGGGTACGAAGGTCGCCTCCGGCTCCTTTGTCACGCGGTAGCGCACGAGGGTGGCCTCGCGGGCAGCGGGCAGTGCCTGCTGCAGCTGCGGCAGGACGCGCTCGCAGACCTGCTCCTGGGTCAGGGCGAAGAGATCGCCCGGCGCGCTGATCGACAGGACGAGGTGCTGGCGTTGCGTTTCATCCTCGCCGCCGAGGCGGCTGCGGTTGAAGGCCCACTGCACCTCGGAGCGGATGAAAGAGGCGCAGTGGAGGTCCAGGACGGGTCGGTCGAACCAGAGGTGGAGGTTGAGGATGGGGGCGGGCTCGAAGTGGACGAGGTCGGCGAAGGGCCTGTCCCCGCGCACCTGCTCGGGGAGAAGGGGGAGGAGGCGCCAGGGGGCGAGAGCGCTGACATACGCATCGAAGGTGCGGCACTCACCGTCGCCCAGGGCAAGCGCCGCGACGCGGCCGTCCTCCACTCCCACACACTCGACACCGGCGCGCATGGCGACCTTCCCGCCTCTCTCCTCAATCGCGCGGATGGCGGGCTCCACGTGGAGCTTCGAGAGGCCGGCGGCGGGCACGGCGAGGGCGGCGGCCCGGGGGTCCTTCTGGAACCCCTCTTCCAGTACGAAGATCGACTGGCTGGCGCTGGCTTCGTCGGCGCGGCAATTGAGCGTGGGGATGACGAGAAAGTCCCAGAACTCGCGGATGGTGTCGGGCGACTGCTTTCGTTCGCGCAGCCACTGCTCGAAGGTGATCCGCTCCAGGCGTCCGCGCTCGTGGACCTGGAGGAGCCGCAGCGCGAGGAAGGCGCGCGAGATCTCGAGCTTCTGGCGCCAGGAGAGGTGGCGGTAGCGGAGGAGGGCGGGGGCGAGGTGGAGGCCGAGGGGCAGGTTCGAGGACCAGAGGTCGGAGCGGCGGCCGTCGGGGTCGAACACGGGGACGTGCAGGCGCTCCTGGCGGTACGCCAGGTGCAGGGTGCCGAGGCGTTCGAGGAAGGCGCGGTAGGCGGAGGTGCACTCCATGAAGAGGTGCTGGCCGTTGTCGACCTCGTCGCCGGTTTCGTCATCGAGGAAGGAGTAGGTGGCGCCTCCGGCCCACGGTCGGCGCTCCAGCACCTCGACCTCGTGGCCGCGGTCGGCGAGCTCCAGCCCGGCGGCCAGTCCGGCCAGCCCCGCGCCGATGATGCCGACCTTCATGGCCGTGCGGGCGTCAGCCCGATCGCGCCGGCCCCAGGAGGGCGGCGGAGCCCCAGAGGCGCGCGATGGCGGAGGCCTTCTCGCGACCGCTCAGGCGGACGCGCTCGGAGAGGACGTCGTAGTTGCGCTCCTCGATGCGCTGGAGCAGCTCGAAGTAGACGCCCTGGAGCACGTTCACGCACATGCGGGAACGTACGTCGAGGAGGGGCAGGAGGTGGCGTCCGCGGCGGAAGTAGCGATGAGCGCGCTCACCCTGGGCGGCCATCATCGAGCGGAAGCGCTCGTCGTAGTCGCAGGCGAGGATGTCGTCGGGCGTGAGGCCGTGGGCGGCCAGTTCCTCGGTGGGGAAGTAGACGCGGCCTCGCTCCGCGTCCTCCTTCACGTCGCGCATGATGTTCACGATCTGGAGGCCGATCCCCATGCTGGTGGCGAACTCTTCGGCGCGGGGGTGGGGCTTCGCCCCGAAGATGGAGACGCAGATATGGCCGACCATCGAGGCCACGCGGTAGCAGTACTGGCGGAGGTCGTCCCAAGTCTCGTAGCGGTTGATGGTGAAGTCCATCTCGACGCCGTTCACCAGCTCCTCGAAGTGCTGCTGGGGCATGGAGAAGCGGTCGACCGCGTCGCCGAGGGCGATGAAGAGCGGTCCCTGGCGGGAACCGCCGTAGCAGGACTCCAGGCGCTCGCGGGCGAGCGCGATCTCCTTCTCCTGGCGGGAGCGGTCCGTGAGCTCGTCGGCGATGTCGTCGACGTAGCCGCTGAAGGCGTAGGCGGCGTAGATGGCGTTGCGCTTCTGCGCGGGCAGGATGGTGAAGGCGTAGTAGAAGTTCGAGGCGCGGTCCTTGGTGTAGGCCTTGCACCAGGCGTAGGCCTCCTCCGGTGTGAACCGCTCATCGGCGTGAGCATCGAGCTCCGCCAGCACGTCGAAAGCCATTGCGTTCCCCTTCCCCTCTTTCAGATACCTATAGCGACACGGGCGCCGTTCACGAGCGCCAGCCGGGCCTTGACGGCCTTCGTGACGCGGGGGCGGGCGCTGAGCGTGTCGTAGCCGGCGGCCTCGATGGCGTTGAGGATGGCTTCGCCGCCGAGCCGGTAGAGGCGGATATCGGTGCGCACCGAGCGCTTGACGCGGGCCTCGAGCTTCTTGCCCTCGGCGAAGCAGGCGCGGGCGCGATCCACCTCGAATTTCATCAATGCGCGATAGCGCTCGTCGAAGCGGCGGTCGATGATCTGCTGCTCGTCGACGCCGAAGCGTTGCAGGTCCTCGAGTGGCAGGTAGATGCGGCCCTTCTCGATGTCGACGGAGACGTCCTGCCAGAAGTTCGCGAGCTGGAGGCCGATGCAGGTCTGGTCGGAGAGGGCGACGCGCTCTGCATCGGTGTAGCCGAGGACGGCGAGCACCATCTGGCCGACGGGCGTGGCCGAGTAGCTGCAGTAGGTGAGGACATCCTCGTAGGTGGCGAAGCGGGAGACGCGCTGATCCATGCGGTTCGCCTCGATCAGGCGGAGGAAGGGGTCGAGCGGAATCTCCTTCCGCTCGATGGTGCGCGCGAGGGCGATGAGGAGGGGGCGCCGGGGGTTGCCGGCGACAGCGTCGCGGAGGTCCTGCTCCCAGGAGTCGAGGAGGGCGAGCCGATCACCCTCGGCCTCGTCGCCGAGGTCATCGGTGTAGCGGCAGAAGGCGTAGACGGCGAAGAAGTGGCGGCGCAGCTTCTTCGGCAGGAGGAAGGACACGACGGTGAAGTTCTCGTCGTGGCGGCGGGCGTACTGCTCGCACCAGCGATAGGCCTCGCGGGGGGTGGTGGGGCGCTCGATCGGCCACCGCCGAAGGCCGTCGCCGGTCTGGGCGGTCATCCCAGGGGGTCCGTCTCGGGCAGGTGGATGGGGTTCCCATCACGCAGGCGCCGGTAGCGTCCGAGCGCCCAGAGGGGCCAGTAGTTGGAGTAGAGGTGGTACTTGAGCATGAAGTCCCGCGGGAAACCGGTTCCCGTGAAGTGTGGCTCGATCCACTCGCCGTCGTCGGTCTGCGTGCGTACCAGGTAGTCGATGCCACGAACGGTGGCGGGGTGGTCGGGCGGTTCGACGGCGAGGAGGGCGAGCAGGGCCCAAGCGGTCTGCGAGGCGGTGCTAGGCCCCTGGCCGCGCAGGGAGGGGTCTTCGTAGGTGGCGCAGCTCTCGCCCCAGCCGCCGTCGGGCTGCTGGTGATGTTCGAGCCAGCGCACGGCCCGGCGGAGGCGCGGGTCGGCGGGGTCGACCCCGGCAGTCACGAGGGCAGGGACAGCCGCGCCGAGGCCGTACAGGTAGTTGACGCCCCAGCGTCCCCACCAGGAGCCGTCTGGTTCCTGGGTGTCCCAGAGGTAGTCGAGGGCGCGATCCATCATCTCGTCGCCCGGCGGCGTGCCGTCGAGGGCGAAGGCCTCGAGGATGTGAGCGGTCACGTCCTCGGTGGGGGGGTCAAAGGTGGCGCCGAAGTCGGCGAAGGGGATTCGCGAGACGAACTCGTCGTTGTTGTCGCGGTCAAAGGCGCCCCAGCCGCCGTTGCTGGACTGCATCGCCCGCAGCCAGACCTTGGAGCGGTGGAAGGGACCATCCTTGCCGCGGAGGTCGAGCAGGCGCAGGGCGATGAGCACCTCGGCGGTGTCGTCGGTATCGGGATAGAGCTCGTTGGAGAACTCGAAGGGGAAGCCGCCGGGCTCGATGCCAGGCACGGTGAGGGCCCAGTCGCCGAGGCTCTGGACCTCGTGCGCGAGCAGCCAGCGGCCGGCCTGCACGAGGGCTTCGTCGTCGGCGGGTACGCCCGCTTCGCGCAGGCCGGTGACGGCGAGGGCGGTGTCCCAGACCGGCGAGAGGCAGGGCTGCACCGAGAAGGTGTTGCCGCGGCGCAAGGCGAAGTCGCCAAGGAAGCCGTTGAGCCCCTTCTGCATCACGGGGTCGTCCATGGAGTACCCGTGGGCCCGCAGAGCGATGAGCGAGTAGACCGACGGCGGCTGGATGACCCCCCAGGTGCCGTCGGCCTCCTGGTGCTCGATGATCCAGCGCTCGCATTCCTTGAGGGAGAACTCGCGGAGGGGCTTCCAGGGGAGCTTCTCGTGGGCGTGCAGCACCCTGTCGATGGCGAGGAAGGCGTTGCGCCAGGTGAACGGCTGGCGATCGCGGCGGAGGGGGATGGAGCGGCGGTGGTCGGGGTCGAGGTACAGCTCGTCGACGTGGGCGTAGTCGGGGATGGGGACGACGGGGCGGTAGGCCCAGACGACAAGGATGGCGACGATGGTGGCGCGCGCCCACGAGGCGAACATGTAGATGTTCAGGGGCGAGGAGACGGGCATCAGGATCGACTCGGGCGGCATGGCCGGAAGCGCCGCCCAGTCGAACTGCCCAAAGAGCGAGAGCCAGAGCTTGGTGAAGATGCGGGTCGCGCCCACGCCGCCGCGGGAACGGATGAACTCGCGGGCGCGCTTCATTTCCTCCCGTTCGGGATCGACGCCGGCGAGCTTGAGGGCGAAGTAGGCCTCGGTGGTGATACTGACGTCGCCGGGGCCGCCCCAGTAGACGGGCCAGGAGCCGTCCTCGCACTGGAGCCCCAGGAGGTACCGGACGATGCCCTGCTCACGCTCCGGCTCGGTGGTGCCAAGGAAGCGCTCAAGGAGGAGGTGCTCGGCAGCCATCGTGGCGTTCGACTCGAGCTCGGCCCACCAGTAGCCATCCTCGGCCTGCAGGGAGAGGAGGTGCCTGACGCTGCGATCGATGCACACATCGAGGCCGCCGGCGCTACCGGCAGAGCCAGCGGCGGCCTGGGCGCCCTGGATGGAGCTCGGGGCTGTCACCGAGCCCCCACGAGCGTCACGAGCCGGTCCTCCACCTCGTCAATCGAGCTGTCGGGGGTGGACGCGCCGGCCGTCAGCCCGATGCGCTCGGCAGCCTCGAACCAGTCCGCGTCGAGCTCGTGCGCGCTCTCGACGTGGTAGGTCCTCGCGCCCTCGGCCTCGCACACCTGGCGCAGGTGCCGGGTGTTCGCACTCTTCTTGCCGCCAACGACCACCATCACGTCGACCTGGTGGGCGAGCTCGGCAGCGGCGGCCTGCTGGCCGGTGGTGGCGTGGCAGAGCGTGTTGACGACGTGCATCTCGAAGTTCGCCTCGCGCTGGAGCAGCATCAGGTTGCCGACGAAGCGGGCGAAGTCGTCGATCTTGTGCGTCGTCTGGGCCATGACGCCGATCTTGTTGGGGAAGCCGCCGGGGAAGTTCTCGATTACCTCGCGCAAATGCTCGATATCGGCATGCTCGACGACGGTGACGCCGGAGCGGCCCTGCTCGTCGAACGCCCAGCCCATGATGCCCCGCACCTCCTTGTGGCCGGGGTCGCCGAAGATGAGGGCGTGCCAGTTGTCGCGCACGAACTTCTGGGCGTAGCGCTGGGCCCTGGTCACGACCGGGCAGGTCGTGTCGATGATGTTCAGGCCGGCGTCCTCGAGGTCGTGCAGGACGCGCTCGCCGACGCCGTGGGCGGTGATGGCGATGCGGCCTTCGCCCACGCGGTCGGCCGTGACGGCGCCGAAGTCACCCTCGACCTCATCGGGCCCCGGGAGCTGGTGCACGCCCGTGCGTTCGAGCTCCTCGACGACGTGGGGGTTGTGGACGATCTCGCCGGCGCTCGCGATCGGATGCTCCGGCGTGGCTTCGTCTTCCATGATCTGCACGGCGCGCCGAACGCCCATGCAAAAGCCCATTTCGCTCGCTCGGATGATCTCGGCCACCCCTGACCTCCTTCGACCGGGTTGCGAAAGTAAAGTACCGGTAAAGTATAAGGCAAGCCCTCAGCGGCGAGGGTCTACCGAAGTTTCACAGCCGTCCCGTACACGAGTATCTCAGCCGCGCCCTGCATGACCGCAGCCGTGGAGAGGCGCAGCGCCACGATTGCGTCGGCGCCCAGGGCCTCCGCCTCGCTTGTGAGCCGCTCGATCGCTTCCTCGCGGGACTCCACGAGAAGCTGGCGATAGGCGCCGATCTGGCCACCCGTGATGTTCTTCAGACCGGCGAGAATGTCGCGCCCGATGTTCCGGGCACGGACGGAATTGGCTGTGACCAACCCCAGCGTCTCCGCAATCTCGCGCCCCGGCACCGAGTCCGACGTCGTCATGAGCATGGCAGCCTCCGGGCGGTTCGAGCCGCAATCAACAGGATAGACGCGCGACGGGTAGCGTCGAAGCGTGCCCGCTTACCGGCCCGCGCCAACCTCCTCGAGGTCGACACCCTCGAGGAACTCGATGCCCTCCCGGAAGAGATCGACGGCCTCGTCGAACGAGTCGGGGAGGAAGGCGAGGACGACCGGCGCGCCGTCGAGCAGCCTCGTCGCGATGGGCGAGTCATCAATGTCCGTACGGATGTCGGGCTTGGGGAAGTTGACGAGGACGACGAGCAGAACCTGGCAGAGCAGCGCTCCCTGCAGGAAACCGAAGGCAGCGCCGGCCACGCGATCCGCGCCGCCGAGGTTGAGGATGTCGACGCTGCGCCGCAGGAGGTAGCCCAGGAGCTGCCCGGCGACGATCACGCCGACGAGGATGGCGAGGAAGGAAACGAGCGCCGAGACGGTGCTGTCGTCGATGATGGGCTCGACCTTGGGAAGCATGTCGTCATAGAAGACGCCGGCGACGGGGACGGCGAGGATGAGCGCCGCCAGCCCCACCAGCTCCCGCAGGAATCCCCGCCGGTAAGCTCGCCACGTGAGCAGCGCCACGACCACGACGATGACGAGGGAGACCCAGTTCACGTGCGTTTCATGGTACGGGGAGCGCTGCTAAGGGAACGCCGGGTGCTTTACCGAACCGCCCGTACAATTGCGCCATGCGCCCGGACTTGATGGACCTGCTCGCCTGCCCGCTCTGCAAGAGCGAACTGACCCTCACGGTGGTGGATGAGGAGGGCGGCGAGATCCTGAACGGCACGCTCGACTGCGCGGCCTGCGGGGAGAAGTTCCCGATCGAAGACGGCATTCCGAACCTGCTGCCGCCGGAGCTGCGCGAGGCATGAACCACCCCGAGCCCCCACCCGTCGAGACCCGCGAGCCGCTGCACTGGACCCACCTCGTGAACGGCGGCGGGCTGCTGGCGCTGGCCGCATTCGCGGTGGCGGCGGCGCGGGGAACCCTGGGGGCGAGCTGGCTGTTCGCGCCGGTCGCGATCGTGTTCCTCGGCATCGCGGCGCTGGCGGGGTGGGGAGCGGCGGTGCAGCTCTCGGGCGGCGCCCGGATGGACGACCACCCCTGGGTCTAGGGCCTTCTCTGACCCTGGTCGCCGGTACGGAGGCGCACGCCCGTGCGCTCGTGCCCGGCCGTGTCCAGTCCCTCCAGGAGCTCGACGGCGCTCCGGCCGAGCACGGGGAGGGGGCCGTCGAGTACCTCGGCGAGGGGCAACAGCACGAAGGCGCGCTCGGCGATGCGGGGGTGGGGGACGGTGAGCCCTTCGGTCGCGACCTCACGCTCGGCGCAGAAGAGCAGATCGACGTCGATAGGGCGGGGGCGCCAGCGCCCGGTGGGTCGCCGGCCAAGGAGGTGCTCGACCTCCTTGGCGACGGCGAGCAGCGCTTCGGGGTCAAGGTCCGTTTCGACAGCGACGACGGCGTTCAGATAGCGGGGCTGGTCGGCGGGGACAGGTGGGGTCTCCCAGACGGAGGAGGCGCGCGTCGGTGTGGCGCCGCGCTCTTCGAGAAGGTCGAGGGCGGCGCGGAGATTGGCGGACCGGTCGCCGAGGTTCGAGCCGAGGGCGAGGACGGCTTCGCTCACGGCGCCTGCCACCTGCCCCGGATGACTGCATCGGCGACGGCCGCGACCCTGCGCATCTCGGCCACGTCGTGGACGCGCACGATGTCGACGCCCTTCGCGATCGCGATGGCGACGGCGGCGGCGGTTCCTTCGAGGCGTTCCTCGACGGGGGCGTCGAGCACGAGTCCGAGGGTCGACTTGCGGGAGGGGCCGAGGAGCACGGGCAGGCCCGCCACGGTGAGCTCGTCCATCCGCCGCACGATCTGCAGGTTCTCCTCCGGGGTCCAGCCGAAGCCGAAGCCGGGGTCGAGCACGATGCGGTCGCGGGAGACGCCGGCCTCGTCGGCGATGCGCAGGCTCTCGTCCCAGCCGGCGAGCACGTTCGCGACGACGTCGCCGGAGGGGCGGCCGCGCTGGTTGTGCATGGCGACGAGGGCCGCCCCCTTCGCTGCCACGACCGCGGCCATGCGCGGGTCGGCGCGCAGGCCGTTGATGTCGTTGACCATGTCGGCGCCCGCGTCGAGGGCCGCCTCGGCGACCTCGGCGTGCTGCGTGTCGATGGAGATGGGGAGGTCGGTGGCGGCGCGGATGGCGGTGACGGCGGGGAGGGCGCGCTCCGCTTCCTGCGCCGGCGTCACGGGAGTTGCGTCAGGGCGGGTCGACTCCGCCCCGACGTCGATGATGTCGGCGCCCTCCTCCGCGAACCGCTTCGCGAGGGCAGCGGCGGCGGCTGGGTCGGGGCCAATGCCATCGCCGCTGAAGGAGTCGGGGGTGACGTTCACGATGGCCATCAGGTAGGTGCGCGTTCCCCACTCGAAGGTTCGCCCGCGCAGGGTGAGGGCGGGGGACGGGTAGGTGCGGGCGTCGGGGCGCGTGGAGGCGGGGATGGCGGTCCTCCCGGGGCTCAGGCTTCGACCGTGTACTCCTGCTCGGTGGCGGCCTCGCCCTCGATGTGGAAGACGCGCACGTCGGGGCGTTGGCGGTTCGCGATGCTGACGACGAAGTGGACGTAGGGCGGCCCGAAGAACGCGGTCATCATGCGGATATCGGTGGGGCTGGGGCGGGCGGGGCTGCCGGTGTGGGAGTGGTAGAAGCCGGCGAGCGAGTCTCCCGCCTCGTCCATGGCTTCCTCGATGCGGCGCTGCTCACGGAAGTCGATGCTGAAGCGGTAGGGGCTGGCCTCGGCGTTCTCGGCGCGGTGGAGGGCGGTAACAGCGCCGTCGCGCGCGCCGATCATGCCGCAGCACTCGTTGGGGGCGTCCTCGAGGGCATGGGCGATCATCGCGTCGAGGTGTTCCTGGCGGAGGGTGATTACAGGAGCCATCGGCTCAGTCTACCGCCGCTACTGCCCGTAGCCCTCGGCCCGCAAGCGGCGCCAGACCTCACCACTGGCCGAGTACCGCTCCATCAGGTAGGGGTAGACGGCCTTCACCTGGAAGAGCGTCTCCATGCACTCCTGGGCGAGGTGGCGGTCGAGGACGGTGGGGTGGGCGTCGGGCTCGACCACGTCGATGGCGAGGCCCTCCTCGAAGCCGCCGGGGGCGGCGGGGACGCCGGGGGGCTGGTCGGCGAGGATGCCCGCCTCGGAGAGGGAGGCGATGGCCTCCCGCAGACGGTTGCCGAATGCGACGGTGACGCGTTCGCCGGCAAGGTGGCGTTCGGCGTCGCCTTCGAGCAGGCCGAGGATGCGCGCCGTTACGTAGTCGACGCGGAAGGCGTCGCTGCCGGCGGCGCGGGCGGGCGGCAGGCCGACGCAGAGGACGCCCAGCAGCGCGCGCTCGATATCGGCGAGGCTGTCGGGGGCGACGGAGGGGCGGGGGTCGGTCATGGGGACGGATCGTAGCAGAGGGATCAGCGCTCTCCGGCGAGTCGCGCGCTCGGAGGCAAGTGCTACGATCGATGGTCCGCGTGGAGGCGCACCATCCATGGAAGGCACAGCCGTCACCGTTCGGGTACCCGCCACGAGCGCCAACATCGGCACCGGTTTCGACTGCCTCGGGCTGGCGCTGGACTTGTTCGCCTCGGTCACGGTGACGTTCAGCGACGCCGAGCAGATGCCCACGAACGACGTGGGGGAGAAGATGGTGCTCTCCGCTGCACGGGCCGCCTACGAGCGGATCGGGCGGCCGAGTCCGGCGGGCCTGACGGCGCGCTATACGGTCGCAATTCCGCTGGGACGGGGCCTGGGCGCGAGCGCGGTCGCGCGAGTGGCCGGGGTGCTCGCGGTGAACGAACGGGAGGGACACCCCCTCGACGAAGACGCCTGCCTGGGGTTGGCGGCTGATCTCGAGGGGCACGTCGACAACGCCTGCCCGGCGCTGTTCGGGGGCGTGCAGGCGTGCGTCGCCACGGAAGACGGGTTCGCCCGCGTCCGCTGCCGCTACCCGAGCGACCTGCAGATCGCGCTGCTGATCCCGGACCACTCGATGCCGACCAAGGAGGCTCGACGCCTCCTGCCCGACAGCTACAGCCGCCAGGACGCGATCCACACGAGCAGCCGGCTCGGGCTGCTCGTGGCGGCACTGGCGGCGGGCCGGACGGACCTGCTCGACGAGGCTACGCAGGACCGCTTCCATCAGCAGCAGCGGTCGGTCCTGTTCCCGCCGCTCTACGACGTGTTTGCATCGGCGAAGGGCGCGGGGGCGCACGCGGCCTGGCTGAGCGGGGCGGGAAGCAGCGTCGCCGCATTCGCGCCGGAAGAGGCGAGCCGGGACGTGGCGAAGGCGATGCTCGATACGCTGGAGGGAGCGGGGATGTCGGGGCGAACGCTGGTGACGCGCATCGCGGCGAGCGGTGCGGAGGTGTCCCGGGTCGAGATGGTGGATGTGTAGCGGGCTATTGGCTTCTGGCTGTTGGCTCTTGGTGGAGGCGGAAAGGCGAGCCGGGGTCGTGGAGGAGGAGCAGGCAGGCCTCGAACCGTAGGGAGTAGCAGACGGGGCCGCCGCTGAGGTCGTGCCGGGCGCCGGGACCGGTCGGTGGAGCGCGACATGGGCCACTCGGAGGTCGGCGGGCGGGCCGGCAGGCTGCCTCCCCATGCGACCCATCCCCGCTTCGCTCCGAGCCCACCAGCGCGGCCCCGACCGCCTCCCCCACGTGCGCGCCATCGTGCGCGCGGAACGCTGGGGCGTGCCCCTGCTTCCCTGGGAGCGCCTCTACACGGGCGACGAACGCGACTGCCCACACGCCCTTGCGGTCGCCGGGGACAGCGCGGTGATCCGGGCCCGCAACGATGCGGGCGCGCTCGCGGTCTCACACGTGTCGAGCCCCGGAACGGACTCGGCGTGGGGCACCTGGACCGGACTGGGAAGCGCAGAACCGGACACGGGGGTCGCGCTTGGGGCTCGCGGGAGCGAGGTGCTGCTCCTGTACGTCGCGCGCGGTGGACGGGAGCTCGCGCTGCGGCGCAGCAGCGACGGCGGGGTGACGTGGGAGGCCGCACAGACGCTCGTGCGGGAGAGCGCAGCCATCGAGTGGCTGGCCCTCGGGCTGCGGGCGTCCGACGGCGACGCCTGCGCCTTCTACACGCAGGGGTCGGGCGCACTGAAGCGCCTGCGACGCCGGGCGGGCTCCTGGGACGCCTCGGGGACGAACTGGACCAGGGGCGGGGGCGTCTCGGCCCTGACGGGCGTGGGGGCGATGCACGACGGCCACGACTACCGGCTCATCGTGAGCGGCCGGGCGCAGCCTTCGGGCCGGAAGCAGGTGTGGTCGGCGTTCCTGGGCGATGGCGGGTTCCCCGCCGATTTCTGGTCGGGGCTGAGCGTGATCGCGGAGTCCGACGCCTCCTCGGCACGGGAATTCGGCGGGCCCGGGGTGTTTCAGCCGGGCGGCCTTGACCAGCGGGCCTGCTTCGCCGCGCGGGACGCCGGCGGCGAGCCGGGAAGCCGCGTCTACACGAGCCATCCGCCCGCGTCTGTCTCCGGGAACCCGGAGGGGTGGTCGGAGCCGGAGCCGCACGAGGCGACGTCCGCCTATGGGCTGGCGGTCGCGACCCCGGATGCTGCGACGGCCTGGGGCTCGACACCGGACGGCGTGTGGCGGGCACCGCTGGGGCGCAGCCTCGACGTGAGCGAGCACATCGTCGAGGCCTCGTGGCGGCTGGCGCCGTTCGCGACACGCGCCCGAATCGTGCTCGACGACTCCGGGGGCGCGCTTCCCGAGCTCGCGCCTGGCCGAACGGTCGAGATCGCCCCCGGCTACCGCTCGGGTGCGGGCGGCGGGCCGGAGTACGGAGGTGCCGCACACGCGGTCATCGACGACGTGACGCGCGAGCGCGGCGCGGGGCAGTCGCGGGTGGTGTTGGAGTGCTCGGGGCACTGGGAGCGGCTGGCGGCGTGGCGGCCCTCGCAGGTCTGGCAGTCGGCGGCGGGCGAGTCGTCTCGGGAGAGCCTCTTCTGGCGGCTGTGCGCGAGCGCGGGCATCCGCGTGAGCGGCCAGGGCAGGGAGGACTGGTCCGGGAGCAGCCCGGCCTTCGCCGTGTCGCCGGGCGAGTCCGGGCTCTCGGCCGCGCGCCGCCTGCTTGGCACGAGCCGCGTCGCGGTTCGCTCCAGCGGCGACGGGCTGGCCATCTCGGAGCCCGGAACGGAAGCGATCGAGCGCTTCGGGGACGGCGACCACCCGGCGACCCGGGTGGCGCTGGGCGACGGCGCTCCCGCGGCGAACTGGGTACGGGCGCAGGGGCCGACGATCGACGCCGACGCGCACGACTTCGCCAGCATCTACCGGGACGGGCAGCGGCTGCGCCTCGTGCGCAGCCTCGACGCGGGCACGGGCGCGCAGGCGCTCGACCACGCGGCCGCCTCGCTCGAGCGGGACCGGCGCGAGCAGCACGCCGGCGTGCTCGTGGCGCCGTTCCACCCGGGCCTGGAGCTGTTCGACGCGATAAGCGTTACGGATGAACGGCTGGACCTTCAGGAGCGGGCCTTCCGTGTGGTCGAACTGGGGATGGAGTACAGCCGCCGTCCCGGCAGGCGGCCCCGCTACGACTCGATCGTGGGGCTGGGGGAGATGGACTGATGGCGACGCTGCGAGGACGACTGGTGCGCTTCGACGGGAGCGAGTGGCGGGCGGTGGTGCGGCTGGAGGGGTCGGCGTCGATGGAGCTGACGAACGTGGCCGTGAGCCGTGCGATCCCCGCCGGGCAGATGGTCGCAGGCCGCCGCGTGGTCGTGGACACGGGGGATGCGGGCGATGCCGCGGAGGCGATCCTGACCGCCATCGTGGCGTGAATGGTGCGCTCGGGCGGCGCGTGTACACTCAATTTCGATGCCCTCGCCCCTGCTCTCCGGGCAGCCGGGCGGCGACCCCGAGCGGGGCGCCCACCGGTGATCCGCAGCCACGACACCTACGGTCCCGGCAACGCCCTGCAACGGACCCTCTCATCGCTGGAAGAGCGGGAGTTCGCCTGGTACTTCGGGGGTAACACCGCCTTCTTCATGGCGATGCAGATGCAGTTCGTGCTGCGCGCCCTGCTCGCCTACGACCTCGCTCCCGAGGGGGAGAAGGCCGCGGGGCTGGGACTGGTCACGCTTGGAGCGGCCGCTCCGATGATCTTCGTCGCGCCGGTCGGGGGTCTCATCGCCGACCGGGTGAACAAGCGCACGCTTCTCATCGTGACGCAGTCGGCGGCGGCCATCATCAGCCTTCTCACCACGGTCCTCATCCTCACCGACCTGATGGAGTACTGGTACCTCTTTGTCCTGTCGTTCTGGGCGGGGACGATCTTCTCGCTGAACATGCCGGCAAGGCAAGCGCTGGTGCCCCTGCTCGTACCCCAACACAAGCTGATGAACGCCGTTTCCCTGCAGATGAGCGGGATGAACCTGACCCGTATCGTCGCGCCCGCGCTGGCGGGAATCCTGGTGGCCCCGCTTGGCGTCATCGGGGTCGGCGAGAGCGGCGGGCTGGGCTGGGTCTACCTGCTCACCTCCATCCTGTTCACGATCGCGGTCGCGTCGGAATTCCGCCTTCCGCCCCACGGCATGCAGGCGGAGTCGGAAGAAGAGAACTTCATCCAGGGGCTCGTGGGGGGCTTTCGCTACGTCATTGCCACGCCGGTCATCCTCATGCTCTTGCTGGCAGGGATGCTGATGCCGTTCTTCGCCTTCCCCGTGCAGGTGATGCTGCCTATCTTCGCCGAGGAGGTGTTCGGCCTGACCGGGGGCATGGGCTTCGGCCTGCTGATGGCAGCGGGCGGTGTCGGCGGGCTGATCGGCACGATCGTCTCGGCGAATTTCGACAGCCTGCCGAACAAGGGCCACATCATGTTCATCGGGGCCACCATCATGGCCGGCTTCCTCGCGGCTTTCGGGTGGACGAGTGTCTTCATCCTCGGGATGCTCTTCATCGCCGTGAGCAACACGGGGCAGATGCTGTTCATGTCATCCAACAACACCGCCGTCCAGACGATCGCGCCGGAGGAGCTGCGGGGGCGGGTGATGTCGATCATGATGATGTCGTTCGGGGTGATGCCGATCGGGGTCTTACCCATCACCTTCGCCGCCGACCGGTTCGGGGCCGGAAGCACGGTCGTGGTCGTGTCGCTCGCGCTGCTGGCGTTGCTGGCGGTCGTGTTCGTAGCGGTGCCGCGCTTCCGCAACCTGCGCATCGACGTGCTCGCCCAGGCCGAGCTCTCGCCGGTGCAGGCGGCGACGATGGTGGCCGAGGGCAAGATCAGCCGCACCGAGGCCGACCGCCTCACGGGCAGGCTGCGACGCACGCCCCTCCCCGAGGGCACGCGCCGCAAGCGCACATCGGAGGAACCCATCGATGTGCCGGAAGGGGCCGCGGGGGCGCCGCCGCCATGACCACGCTGAGCGTTCTCGACCAGTCACCCGTGCGGCGCGGAGGCACGGCTGCGGAGGCGCTCGCCGCGACGGTGGAGTTGGCGCAGCTGGCCGACCGCCTCGGATACGAGCGGTACTGGGTGGCCGAGCACCACAACACGTCGGCCCTCGCCTCGACCGCGCCGGAGGTGCTCATCGGCCAGATCGCGACGCACACGGAGCACATCCGCGTCGGTTCGGGCGGCGTGATGCTGCCCCACTACAGCGCGCTCAAGGTGGCGGAAGCGTTCCGGCTGCTGGAGACGCTGCATCCGGGGCGCATCGACCTCGGGATCGGGCGGGCGCCGGGGAGCGACGGCCGCACGGCGCGGGCGCTCGCGCCCAGCGGCGTACCCATGGACCTGCGCGAGTTCCCGAACCAACTGCTCGACCTGTACGGCTTCCTCGCGGACGACTTCCCCCCGGACCACGAGTTCCACGGCATCCGGGCGATGCCCCGGCCGGAGGCGATGCCGGATCTCTGGCTGCTCGGTTCGAGCGACGTGAGCGCGGGCTACGCGGCGGAGCTGGGGTGGCCCTTCTGCTACGCGCACTTCATCAACTCGCACCGGGCCGATAGCGCCCTGGAGGCCTACCAGAAGCTCTTCTCGCCCTCGCCGGTCGCGAGCGAGCCGCGGCCGTCGATCGCGGTCTCGGCGCTGGTTGCGGAGACCGAGGAAGAGGCGGAGCGGCTGAGCTGGAGCCGCTGGGGCTGGCGCCTGATGGGATCTGCCGGCCGCGGCGGTATCCCGCCGCCCGAGGAGGCGCTCGCCTTCGAGTACACGGAAGCCGAGCGGGAGTACCTGGAGATGCTGAAGCGGCGCTCCATCTACGGCGACCCCGGGCAGGTTCGCGACAAGCTGCTGGCGATGGGCGAGCGCCACGGACTGGACGACTTCGTCGTCGTGACCATCACCCACGACTACGCCGCGCGGCAGCGGTCGTACGAGCTTCTGGCGGAGGCGTTCGGGCTGGAGCCTCGCGGCTAGTCGCCGCCGATGACGACCGTCCACTCCCTGATGCGCCAGGAGGGCACGAGACCGTTCGCGACATAGGGGTCGGCGGCGACGAAGGCCTCGACGCGGGCGCGGTCGTCCACCGTGAAGACGAAGGCGGCGCCGTCGACGGGGTCGGCGAAGGCGCCCGCCATCTCGATCTCGCCACGTTCGACGTATTCCCGGGCGAGGGCGAGGTGGTCGGCGCGGAAGGGGGCGCGCTTCTCGACGACGTTCTCGACGTAGTCGTAGAGCAGGACGAAGCGGGTGGCGGGCATGGTTACTCCTCTGCGGCGTCCTCGGCGGTGCTCCGCAGCAGCTTCATGAACTCCTCATCGCCGTCGAGGAGGGCAAGGCGGGCGTCTCCGGCGGCCTCCGCAGCGTAGGCGGGCTGGATCTCGAAGGCTGCCCGCAGGTGTTCCAGCGCCACCTCCCGCTTCCCGAGGGCGCCGGCGGCCTGGGCGGCGCCGTAGTGGGCGGCAGGGTCGCCGGGGACGAGTTCCGTCGCCCTCTCGAAGCTCTTGAGGGCGTCCTCGTGGGCGGCGGTCTCGAGCTGCGCCATGCCGCAGTTCACCATGACGGTGGCGTCGTCGGGGTTGAGGGCGAGGGCCTGCTCGAAGTCGGCCAGCGCCTCTGCGGGCTCGGCGCGGTAGAGGCGGAGCATGCCGCGATTGTTGAGGGCGTCGCCGTCGGCGGGGGTCAGCTCGAGAGCGGCGTCGTAGTCGGCGAGGGCCTCGTCGAAGGCGCCGAGGCGGGTGTGCGCGGTGGCGCGGTTGTAGAGCGCCGCGGGAATCCCCGGCGACTCGGCGAGGGCGCGGGTGTAGCGTTCGACGGCGAGGGCGTACTGGCCGACGTTGAAGTAGACGTTGCCTTCGTCGAGGTAGGAGGCGGCAGTGCGGAGGCGCGTATCGCCGATGACCTCATCGAGGTCGGGCATCGACTCGCGGGCTTCGCCGCTCTCGGCGCTCCGTGCGGGTCGCCCAAACAGGCGAACGAGGACGGCGACCAGCGCCCCGAGGGCGGCAAGGGCGAGGATGACCTTGAGCAGGGTCTTCACGACTCGTCCTCTTCCTCGGCGGCGCGTTCCAAGAGCGCTTCGGTGACGGCGATGAGGCCGCTGTAGGCATAGACGACGTAGTCACGGGGGTGGAGGTCGAGGGGGCGCTTCTCCTCCTTGCGGGCGGTCACCGGGTCCCAGGAGCCGGTCAGCTCGACGGCATCGTGGTCGACGCCGAACTCAAGCTCGTAGAGCTCGCCGTCCTCGGCGACGACGACGCAGCCGCGTTCGGGGTCGCCGGCGGGGCCGGGGTCACACTCGATGGCGTTCGTGAAGAAGGCGTTAGGGAAGGAGGGGAAGGGGCGCAGAGCGGCGCTGGCCTCTTTCAGCAGCACCTCAAGCTCGGAGGCGGCGCGCTCGAGGACGCGATCCGCGCTCGTCTTGCGGGCCAGGCTTTCCCGCGCGTCGTCGTCCATGGCGATCATGCTACGACCCCTTCCCGCTCCGGGACCAGACGGCCGCCGCGATGCGCCCACCACACAGCCGTGTGGTGGGCCCTTGTAGACTGGCGCAGGGGCATCGATATGGCGCGCCGCCGCCTGACGCGGGACGACCTCGCGGTCGAAACCTGTTGCTACGTCTGCGATCCGGCCAACGAGGACGGGCTGCAGATCGCGTTCTATCTCGACGAGGAGGCCGGCCGCGTGCTGGCCGACTACACGCCGGCGACGGCGCACGAGGGCGCCCCCCAGGTCATCCACGGGGGCGTGATCGGCGCCATCCTCGACGACGCGATGGCCTGGGCGGTGAACGTGCTCAGCGGCTCGTTCGGGCTCACGCGCCGCGGGGAAATCGAGTACTCGCGCATCGTGCGCCCCGGCGAGCCCTACGCGGTCACCGCCTGGATCTCCGAGATCGGCCAGCACCGGGCCGCGACGATCGGCGAACTTCGCGACTCCGAGGACCGGCTCTGCTGCGCGACAAAGGCAGAGTTCTCGCTGATCTCGCATGAAGAGGCGAAGCTCGCCTTCGAGCGCCGCGCCGCCGCGGAGGGTGACTGATGTCCCCGCGCCTGCTCCTGATCCACGGCTACGTCTCGAACCCTGAGGCGTGGGCGCCGCTCCGGCGCGAGCTGGAGGGCGACGTGGGGACGTTCGCGCCCTACCTTCCGGGCTACGGGGGCGAACCGGACCCTGCGAGCTACACGCTGGAGGGCGTGGCGGCGGCGTTCGACGACGTGGTGGAGGCGGTGAAGCCAGACTACCTGCTGGGCCACTCGATGGGCGCCCTGGTGGCGCTGGGCGTGGCGAGCCGCCATCCCGGGCGCTTCAAGCGAGTCGGCCTCGCGGGACTGCCGGTGTACGACACCATCGAGGAGGGACTGCGCTACATCGGCTCGAGGAGCATCTCGCGCGATCGCTACATGCGGAACCCCGGCAGCGGGCACTTCTTCTGCCGGCCGGTCCACTCGCTGCGCTACCTGTGGGGACCGTTCGCCCACCTGGCGAAACCGGACTACCCCCTGCCCATGATCATCGACATGTTCAACCACAGCTCCGAGGCGCACCGTGGGGGTATGGAGGACATCGTCTTCTCCGGCCATGCCCGGCGGCTCGCGCCGGAGATGGGCACGCCGGTCGCGCTCATCCACGGCGATGCCGACCGCGTCACGCCGCTTGAGCCGGTGGTCGAGCTGGCGCGCGAACGCGGCTGGCCCCTGCGGATCGCCCACGGGGCGGGGCACGAGCTGACCTTCGCCCAGCCTCGCGGGATGGCGCGCTGGGTGAGGGAGCGGTTGCTCGCGCCCATCGAGGCCGAGGCAGCGCCCGAAGACGAAGCGGCGGCGGTAAGCGCCTCCGCCTGAACGGCGGACGGTGACCGTTGCGCTCGCGCGGCGGGCGCGCCTAAGCTCGCAGGCCGGGGCCACCCAGGGGAGGCGCGACCGTGGAGAACTTCCTGCATATCGCCGCCGTCTGGCTGCACGTCCTCGGCATCGCCCTGTTCGTGGGGCCGCAGTTCTTCCTGGCGTTCGCGTGGGTGCCCGCCTCCCGCCAGATCGAGGACCTGCAGACGCGGGTGGCGGCGATGCGCACGATCACGACGCGCTTCGGGTGGATCGGCGGCATCGGGCTGTTCCTCATCCTGGTCGGCGGCACCTACCTGATCATGACCTGGCGGGACTACCACAACATCGTCGAGGGGACGGCCTTCTTCGACCTGCGCTACGGCGTCGTGTTCGTGATCAAGATGGTGCTGCTGGTGGTGATGATCGTGCTGGTGGGGCTGCACATGTTCGTGGTCGGCCCGAGCCAGGTGGACGCGATGGAGGAGCAGGCCCGCGGCGGGACCGTCTCCGACAAGGACATCCGGCGCCTCCGTATCACCTCGATGGTGCTGAGCATCACGGGGCTGATCCTGACGCTCGTGATCATGGGATTCGGCGTCAGCCTGGGCGCGGCGGAGTACTCGCTGCAGAACTTCTAGGCGGCCACCCGCCTCGTGTTTGACCCGTTCACGGGGCGCTGGTTCACTAGCTCCAGAGGCGTTGACGGAGACGAGTAGCGTCCCGTTCCTGCGCTCAGCGAGCCCCGGTTGGTGCGAGGGGGCGCTGCAGGCGGACGTGAACATCCCTCCCGAGCTTCCGGCCGAACGCCGGCGGCGCCGGCAAGTAGACCCGGACGGAACGTGTCCGCAGGTGCGGACCGCCCCCGTTACCGAGGGCAGGAGCGTGATGGCGCTCCGCAGAGCGCCCGCCTCGTGCGGGAAGCAGGGTGGTACCGCGGGTGTTGCGCCCGTCCCTGACCGGGACGGGCTTTTTCGTATCCGTCCCGGCAACCCTCGCCCGGGAGGCCGGAAGTGTCGCAGCTCTTCAGACCAGTCGATCCGAGTGTCAGCTTTCCCGAGCTCGAGACGGGCATCCTCGAGTTCTGGCGGGAGCACGACATCTTCCGGCGCAGCATCGAGGAAAAGCCCGAGGACAACCTGTTCGTGTTCTACGAGGGGCCGCCGACGGCGAACGGCCGTCCGGGCGTCCACCACATCATGCCGCGCGTCATCAAGGATCTGTTCGCGCGATACAAGACGATGCGGGGCTACCGCGTGCCCCGGAAGGCGGGCTGGGATACGCACGGCCTGCCAGTCGAGATCGAGGTGGAGAAGGAGCTGGGGCTGAACTCCAAGCCCGAGATCGAGGCGTACGGCATCGACCGCTTCAACGCGAAGTGCCGCGAGAGCGTGAACCGCCACGTGGGCGACTTCGAGGAGCTGACGGAGCGGATCGCGTTCTGGGCGGACATGGACAACCCGTACGTCACGTACGACAACGACTACATCGAGAGCGGCTGGTGGATCTTCAAGCAGCTCTGGGACCACGGGCTGGTGTACCAGGACTACCGCAGCACCCCCCACTGCCCCCGCTGCGAGACAAGCTTGAGCGACCACGAGCTCTCGCAGGGATACCAGGACGATGTCCCGGACCCGAGCGTCTACATCAAGTTCCGGCTGCCCGCCGAGGCGCGCGAGCGCATCGGACTCGCGGACGGTCCCGCCGCGAGCATCGTGGCCTGGACGACGACGCCGTGGACGCTGCCCGGCAACACCGCCCTCGCGGTGATGGAAGACGCCCCCTACGGGCTCTACGAGCACGAGGGCGAGCGGCTGATCGTGGCGGAGGCGCTGGCGGAGAGTGTGCTCGGGGAGGAACGGACGGCGCTGCGTACCTTCCGGGGGTCGGAGCTCGTCGGGCTCGCGTACGAGCCGCTGTACCGGCCGGAGGACACGGGAGCGACGGTCCGCCGCTTCGGGAACGACGGCCACCTGCGGCCGCTGGAGGCAGGCGAGGAAACCGAGGGACTGCGGCGCGTGCTCGTGGCGGACCACGTCTCACTCGAGGACGGCACGGGAATCGTGCACATCGCGCCGGCGTTCGGCGGCGAGGACTTCGAGGACGGCAAGGAGCACGGCCTGCTCTTCGCCCAGCCGATCGACACGCACGGGACCATGGCGGAGGGGTTGCCGGGCGAGGGGCAGTTCGCCAAGGACGCCGACCGCGAGGTCATCCGAGACCTCGAGGAGCGGGGGCTGCTCCTGCGCAGCGAGCGCATCACGCACACCTACCCGTTCTGCTGGCGCTGCGACTCGCCCCTGCTCTACTACGCCAAGCCAAGCTGGTACATCCGCACGACGGCGCAGCGGGAGCGGCTGCTCTCGGGGAATGCGCGCATCAACTGGCAGCCCGACCACATCAAGCGAGGGCGGTTCGGCAACTGGCTCGAGAACAACATCGACTGGGCCGTCAGCCGGGAGCGGTACTGGGGCACGCCCCTGCCGTTCTGGGTCTGTGAAGGCTGCCCGGAGGTCAAGGTCATTGGCTCGCGGGCCGAGCTGGCGGAGCTGGCGGTCGACCGCGCCGCCGCGGAGGCGCTCGACGACCTGCACCGCCCCTACATCGACGCGATCACGCTGCGCTGCGAAGCAGACGGGTGCGGCGGGGAGATGCGGCGCATCCCGGAGGTGGCGGACGCCTGGTTCGACAGCGGGGCCATGCCCTACGCGCAGTGGCACTACCCGTTCGAGAACCAGGACGAGTTCGACCGCGCCTTTCCGGCCGACTTCATCTGCGAGGCGATCGACCAGACGCGAGGCTGGTTCTACACGCTGCACGCGGAGGCGGCCCTGCTGAACGCGGCAGAGGCGACGCCGGAGGAGATCAGCTACCGGAACGTCATCTGCCACGGCCACATCCTCGACGAGGACGGGGTGAAGATGTCGAAGAGCCGGGGCAACGTGATCGAGCCGTTCGACCTGCTGGACGAACTGGGGGCGGACGCGGTGCGCTGGTACATCTACGCGTCGGCGCCGGTGGGCAGCTCGCGGCGGTTCAGCGTGCGGCTCATGAACGAGAGCCTGCGGCGCTTCCAGCTCACGCTCTGGAACGTCTACAGCTTCTTCGTGAGCTACGCGAACATCGACGGGCTGGACCCGCGCGAGCGCCCCGGAGGCGAGCCGCCGGAACTGGACCGCTGGCTCCTGAGCGAGCTGAACGCCCTCACCGAGCGCGTCACCGCCGGGCTCGACGACTACGACCCGACGGTCGCCTCACGGGCGATCGAGGCATTCGTCGACGACCTCTCGAACTGGTACGTGCGCCGCTCCCGCCGGCGCTTCTGGCGGGGGGTGTCGGTGGACGACGCGGACAAGCGGAGCGCGTACTTCACGCTGCACACGGCGCTGACGACGCTGGCGCGGCTGCTGGCGCCGTTCACGCCCTTCCTGGCGGAGGAGCTGTGGGGGAACCTGGCGCGCTCCGTCGACGGCGAGGCCCCGGAGAGCGTGCACCTCGCGGACTGGCCAGAGCCGGTGACGCTCGTGCCGGGCGGCGACGTGTTCGTGGACGAGTCGCTGAACGCGGAGACGCAGCTCGTGAAGCGGGTGGCGTCGATGGGGCGGGCGGCGCGGGCGAAGGCGTCGATCAAGGTGCGGCAGCCGCTCGCGGAGGTGCTGGTCCGGCCCCGCGACGACGCGGAGGCCGCCGTGCTCGCCCGGCAGGAAGCGCTCCTGCTGGAGGAGCTGAACGTGAAGGCGCTCAGCACGCTGGAAGACGAGGCGGGCATCGTCACGTTCGAGATCAAGCCGAACCTGCCGGTGCTGGGCCCGCGGCTCGGGCGCGAGATGGGGGCAGTGCGCTCCGCCCTCGCCGAGCTCGACGCCGGGGAGGTGGCGGCGGCGGTCCGCGCCGGCCAGGGCGTCACGGTCGCGGGGCACGAGCTTGCGCCCGACGAGTTGCTCGTCGAGATGCGCGAGGGCGAGGGCTACGCGGTCGTGAGCGAGGCCGGGTACACGGTCGGGGTGGCCACGGCCATCAGCGAAGAGCTTGCGGACGAGGGCATCGCGCGCGAGCTCGTGCGCCACATCCAGGACCTGCGCCGCGAGGCCGACTTCGAGCTGAGTGACCGGATCACGAGCTGGTGCGCCGGCGGCGACACCATCGCGCGCGTGCTGGCGGCGCACGGTGACTACGTGAAGGGCGAGACGCTCTCGGTCGAGCTGTTTGCGGAGGCGCCCCCGGAGGACGCTCAACAGACGACGTTCATGCTCGACGGAGTCGAGGTGGTCGCGGGCGTGCGGCGGAGAGACGCGTGACACCGCCGAAGGCCATCCTCTTCGACCTCGACGACACGCTGCTCGACATGTGGACCGCGATGCAACGCTCGTGGGAGGAGATCTGCGCCGACGTGGCGCCCGGCCTCGGGTGCGACGCCGCCAGCCTGCGCGAAACCATCCGCCGCGAGAGCGCCCTCTTCTGGGCCGATGAGGGGTCCGTCGCCGAGTACCGGGTGAAGCCGCTGGAGTCGCGGACCATCGTCGTACGGCTGTCCCTGCTGTCGATGGGTCTCGACGAGTCGGACGCGGAGGAGATCGCCGGGCGATCGCTTCGGGGGTACCTGGAGCGCGTCGCGCCTTTCCCGGACGCGATCGAGACGCTGGAGACGCTGCGGTCGCAGGGGTACCGGCTGGGGATGGTCACGAACGGCTCGTCGGACACGCAGCGGCAGAAGATCGGGCGCTGGCAGCTGGAGCCGTATTTCGACGAGATCGTGATCGAGAGCGAGTTCGGGCGGGGCAAGCCCGATCCCGGCGTGTTCAGGCAGGCGCTGGCGGGGACGGGGGCGTCGGCCAACGAGGCCTGGATGGTTGGCGACAACCTCTACGCCGACATCGGCGGGGCGCAGGGCGCCGGCGTCCACAGCGTCTGGATTCACCGGGAACGGCTGCAGTTCCCGGACGACCCTCCGGCCCACCCCCACCGCCGCATCGGACACTTCGATGAGCTTCACGCCGCGCTAGCAGACGCCCAGGGCTAGGGCCGGGTGAAGGCGCATTTTCCCGGGGCAGCGCGCTCACGTCGCTACTCCAAACGGCTCCGATAGGGTATCAACACGAACATCGAACTAGATTGAAGGGTCCTGCATGTCGAACGTGAAGAGCAGCCTTCTTGCCGGACTGGGAGTGCTTGGCATTGGTCTCGCCGCGGCCGCGCTCGTCGTGGGCATCCTCGCGCTGACGCAGAGCGAGGACGGGGACGAGGAACATGCGCCCTCACCCTCCAACCCCGACGAGTACGCCATCTACCTGGTCGAGCAGGCGCTCGAGCGCTATGAGGCCGAGGGCATCGAGGCCACGCTCGCACACTACAACTCGCCCGAGACGCTGGACGGACCGTGGTACGTCTTCGTGCTCGAAGAGCGCGACGACGGCATCTATACGATCGCCAACGCGGGCCGCCCCGAGCTCGTGGGCACCACCCGCGAGCGCATCGACACGCGCGGCTTCGACTACGGCGCGGCCTTCGCGGAGACGACGGAGGCGGGGCACTGGGTCACCTACAGCTTCATCAACCCGCAGACGGACGGCGTGGAGCTGAAGCACTCCTGGACCGTTCGCCGGGGGCCCTACCTGTTCGGCTCGGGCTGGTACGAGGCCACTGCCGTCGAGGCCCCGTCCGCCGCCGCGCCCGCCCCTACCAAGGCCGAGCCGGGCGCCTACACGAAGGCGTTCGTGCAGCAGTCGCTTGATCGCTTCGACGAGGAAGGGCTCGAAGCGACGCTCGCCTACTACAACTCCCCCGAAAGCGTCGACGGCGAGTGGTACGTGTTCGTGTTGGAGGAGCGGGCAGACGGCCTCTACACGATCGCACACGCCACCCGCCCGGAGCTGGTGGGGACGACGCGGGAGCGTATCGACCGGCGCGGTTTCGACTACGGCGCCGCCTTCGCCGCCACGACCGAGGAAGGACAGTGGGTCGACTACATCTTCCTGAACACGGTCACCGGGCAGGAGGAACAGAAACACACCTGGATGGTGCGGCGCGGCGACCTGCTCTTCGGCTCCGGCTGGTACGAGCTGGCGACGGACCAACCGGAGCCAGCTCCCGAGCCGGCCACGAAGGCCGAGCCTGGGGCGTACACGAAGGCGTTCGTGCAGCAGGCCCTCGACCGCCTCGAAGCCGAGGGCCGCGAGGCGACCCTCGCCTACTACCGCTCCCGCGAGAGCGTCGATGGGGACTGGTACGTGTTCATCCTCGAGGACCGACCCGACGGGCTTTACAACATCGGGAACGCGACACGGCCGGACCTGTTGGGCACCGTGCCGACACGCATCGACCGGCACGGGGTCGACTACGGGGCGGAGTTCCTCGCGACGACGGATGCGGGGCACTGGGTCGACTACGTCATCCTCAACCCCGCCACCTGCGAGGAGCGGCTGAAGCACAGCTGGGTGGTGCGGCGGGGCGACCTGATCATCGGCTCGGGTTGGTACGAGGACCGGGTCGCGGAGCACCCGCTGCTCCCGAGCAAGTGCGAACCCGCCGCCTACACGGTGGCGCACGTGGATGCGGCCATCGCCCGATACGAGGCGGGGGGCCGCGAGGCGGCGGTCGCCTGGCATAGCGACCGGGGGAACAACGACGGGCGCTGGTACACGTTCATCGTGGACCCCGCGGCGGAGCGGATGCTCGCACACCCTGCTCCGGCCTTCGTCGGGTACGACGTCGTGAGGGGCAAGGCCACCTGGGACGACAGCGGCTGGCACTACGCATCCGACCTGCTCCGGGCGACTGAGGACGGCCTCTTCGTGCGCGACACGCTCGTCGTGCCACCGACGGACGAGATCAACCCCTTCTTCTCGAAGGAGGAGCTGAAGCACTACTACGCGAAGCGTCACGACGGGCTCATCTTCGTCTCAGGGTGGTACAGCGACGTTCCCACGGCGGAGGACGAGCCGAACTACACCCGCCTGCTCGTGGCGCGGGCGCTCACGATGCTCGAGGACGAGGGCATCGCGGCAGTGCTCAGCTACTACAACACGCCCGAGAGCGCGGACGGCGAGCGCTACGTGTTCGTGCTGGAGGACCGCGAGGACGGCATCTACACGGTCGCGCACCCAGTCATCCCCAGCCTGGTAGGGACAACCCGCGACCGCATCGATGCGCGCGGCTTCGACTATGGGGCGGCGTTCAAGGCGACGACGAGGTCGGGTCGCTGGGTGCAGTACGTCTTCCCCAACCCGGAGACGGGCGGGGAGGAGCTGAAGCACACCTGGGTCGTGCGCCGGGGGAACTACCTGATCGGCTCGGGCTGGTACGAGCCGCTGCCCACGCAGGGCGACCCGGAAGGGTACACGCGCCTGCTCGTGGCCGACGTGCTCGCGTTCTACGAGAGCGAGGGGCTGGAGGCGACGCTGGCGCGGCACAACGCGCCGGAGAGCGTGGACGGGTCCTGGTACGTCTTCGTCGGGCATCCCGATGGGACGATCATCGGCCACTACGACCCCGAGGTCCGCGGTCGGAACCTCCTCGACGCGCTTGGCATCGACATCAACGGTTACGAGTTCGGCAAGGACATGGTGGCCGTGGGCCAGCAGGGCGGATGGGTGAGCTACGTCTTCCTCAACCCGAATACGGGCCTGCTGGAGCGCAAGCACACCTGGGTTGTGCGGCGGGACGGCTACCTGTTCGGCTCGGGCTGGTACGAAGGCGTCGAGTAGGGGCTAGGGCTCGAGGACGATCTTGCCGAAGTTGGCGTTCGCCTCCATGTGCGCCTGCGCGGCGGCGGCCTCGGAGAGCGGGTAGACGCTGTCGACGACGACCTTGATGCGTCCCGAGGCGATGTGGGGGAGGACGCTCTTCTCGAAGGCGCGGGTGGCGGCCGCCTTCTGCTCGAGGGGGCGGGCGCGGAGGGTGGTGCCGCGCACCTGGAGGCGCTTCATCAGGAGGGGTCCGAGGCTCGCGTTCTCCAGGTCGGCCCCGCTCATCAGGCCGACCTCGATCATGCGGCCCTGGCGGGCGAGCGCGCGCAGGTTCTGCTCCCAGTAGTCGGCGCCGATGACGTCGAGTACGACGTCCACGCCCGCGCCGTCGGTGGCTTCGCGGACGACCTCGGCGAAGTCCTGTTCGTGGTAGTTCACGCCGATGTCGAGGCCGAGCGCGGCGGCGCTGGCGAGCTTCTCCGCGCTGCCGGCGGTGCCGAAGACCTGCGAGGCGCCCATCGCCTTCGCGATCTGGACGCCTGCAACGCCGACGCCGGACCCGACGGCGTGGATGAGCACGCGCTCGCCGGCCTGCAAATTGCACTGGAGGAGAGCGTCGTGGGCGGTGATGTAGACCTCGGGCGTCGCGCCCGCCTCCTGCCAGCTGAGGGAGTCGGGAACCTTCAGGGCGAGGCGCTGGGGGACGCTCACGAGCTCGGCGTAGCCGCCGCCCGGCACGAGGCCCATGACGCGGTCGCCGGGGGCGAAGCCCTCGACCCGCGAGCCCGCTTCGACGACCTCGCCTGCGTACTCGAGGCCGGGGATCTCGAACTCCGGCTTCGGTCCGGGCTGGGGGTAGCCGCCCATGCGCTGGAGCACGTCGGCGCGGTTGAGGGCGCAGGCGCGCACGGCCACGAGCAGGTCGTCGGGACCGACGATGGGGTCGGGCACATCGCGGTAGACGAGCGAGCCGCCCGCCTCTGACTTCTCGATGACGATCGCCTTCATGGCGCCGCTAGCCCTCGTCCTCGTCGGGGGGCATGGCCATGCCGAGGGTGTTGAAGCCGCCATCGACGTAGAGGACCTGGCCGCTGATGTTGGCGCCGGCATCGCTGGCGAGGAAGGCGGCGGCGGCGCCCACGTCCTCGATCGAGATGTGGCGGCGCAGGGGCGTGACCTGGGGGAAGACCTTGTAGAGGTTGCGGAACTCGCCCACGCCCGCGGCGGAGAGGGTGCGGACGGGGCCGGCGCTGATGGCGTTCACGCGGATGCCCTGGGGGCCCACATCCGAGGCGAGGTAGCGGACGGCGGACTCGAGGGCGGCCTTGGCGACACCCATCACGTTGTAGCTGGGCATCATCTTCTGGGAGCCGTGGTAGGAAAGGGTGACCACGCTTCCGCCCTCGGGCATGAGGGGCCGGGCGGCGCGGGTGAGGGCGACGAGCGAGTAGACGGAGAGCTCCTGGGCGAGGAGGAAGCCGTCTCGGCTGGTCTCGATGAAGGGGCGGGAGAGGTCGTCGCGCTTCGCCCCGACGATGCCGTGGGCGACGGCGTCGATCGTGCCGTAGCGGTCGGCGAGCTTGGCGAAGAGCGACTCGATGTCCTCGTCGCTCGTGGCGTCGCAGTACTCCACGAAGTCGCAGCCGATGCTCTCGGCGAGGGGGCGGACGCGCTTCTCCATGGCGGGGCCGTAGGAGAGGGCAACGCGGGCGCCGGCCTCGTGCATCGCCTTCGCGATGCCCCACGAGATGGAGCGGTCGTTGGAGACGCCGGAGACGAGGGCGGTCTTGCCTTCCATGCCTGACATAGCTGGCAAGCCTACGGCCTCGCGCGAAGCAGCGGCAAACGGCTTCGCCCCTGAGCGAAACGCGCCGTACGATACCCGCCGATGGACCTCTCGGCCCTGGCGCTGCTCCTCTCCATCACGATCGACATCGACCCGGACATCGGGAAGATCTTCGGGCTGACGATCACGTGGCACGGGCTGTTCACGGCGATCGGCATCATCTGCGGCGTGAGCCTGTCGGTGTACCTCGCGCGCGTCGACGGCGTGCCCTCCGACGTGGGGCAGGAGATCGCCCTCGTCTCGGTGATCAGCGCCATCATCGGGGCGCGTCTCTTTTTCGTGTTCGAGCACTGGGACCGGTTCGAGAACGACCTGGCGGCAATCGTGACCGACATCACCGAGGGGGGCATCACGCTCTACGGCGGCCTGATCGGGGGCGTGCTGGGAGGGGTGATCTACGGGGCCATCCAGCGCTACCCCATCGGCATCTGCCTGGACGCGGCCGGGCCCGGGATGATCCTCGGGCAAGGCCTCGGGCGCATCGGCGACCTCATCAACGGGGAGCACCTGGCGACCGCCAGCGACCTGCCCTGGGCCTTCGTCTACGTTCACCCGAACACACTGGCCGAGCTGGGGCAGTCCGTGCATCCGGCGGCGGGGGGCTACGAGCTGCTCGGCGACTTCGTCATCCTCGCGATCCTGCTGTTCGTGGCGAGGCGGGTCATCAAGGTGCCGGGCTGGACCTTCTGCACGTACGCCATCCTCTACTCGGTGATGCGCTTCGGCCTCTCCGAGTTCCGAATCGACGAGCAGACGGTCGACGGCATCCCCGTACCGCAGATCGTGGCGGCGATCGTCATCGGGCTCGCCATCATCCTGGCGGGCGTGTTCCGCCGGTACCCGGGCGGGATCACGGATGAGTGGGAGGACCGCGTGCTCGGTCCGCCGCCGGATGAGACCGAGGACGAGTCGACGCCCTCCCCGGCATGAGCGCCGCCGGCCCGGTCACCCTCTACACGCGCGCCGACTGCCCCCTCTGCGACGAGGCGCGCGCACTCCTGGACGCACTCGCCGGGCGTTTCGGATTCGCGATCGAAGTGGTGGATATCGACGCGGAGCGCGAGCTTCGGGCCCGCTACAACTACGCGGTCCCCGTGATCGCGGTCGGCGGCGAGGAGGTTGCGCGGGCGCCCATCCGGGCGGCGGCGCTGGAGGCGGCACTGCGGGAGCGCTACCGGTAGAGGCCGTGCTCGCCGATGTAGTCCTCGACCGCAGGCGGCACGAGGTAGCGGATGGACATCCCCTCGCGGACGCGGTCGCGCACGAGCGTTGAGCTGACCGGGAGCAGGGGCATCTCGACGACGATGGGCGGGGCATCGAGTCCCAACTGCGCCGCCAGCCAGGCCTGCTCGCCCTGGTCGGCGTCCTTGGGGGCGACGGCGAGGCGGGCGAGCGCGGTGATGACGTCGGGGTCGCGCCAAGCGGGCATGTCGGCGAGGGCGTCGCTGCCGAGGATGAGGACGACGTCGTCGAGGCCCTGGGCGTGCATCTCGCGCAGGGTGTCGACGGTGTAGGTGGGGCCGATGCGCTCGATCTCGCGCTCGTCGAGGTGGAAGCCGGGATTGTCCGCGATGGCGAGGTGGGT
The DNA here is from genome assembly GCA_965203545.1 of Tepidiformaceae bacterium. Classification (GTDB taxonomy): domain Bacteria; phylum Chloroflexota; class Dehalococcoidia; order Tepidiformales; family Tepidiformaceae; genus UBA2991. The sequence continues at coordinate 2,422,238 of OZ241899.1, read as the reverse complement.
CATGGCGAGGCGGTGGGCGGCGGAGCTCACGCCGAGGCCGGCCTTGCGCCAGGGATCGCCCGCGGGCATGAAGTAGACGCGTTCGAGGCCAAGCTGCTCCCGGGCGCACTCGCCGAGGACGAGATGGCCGACGTGCGGGGGGTCGAAGGTGCCTCCGAGCAGGCCGATGGGCATGGAGCGAGTCTATCCGATCCGGTCATTAGCACTCTTGCCCCGAGAGTGCTAACATAGGTCGTCAAGGTTCACAATGGCATTGTCAGAGCGAAGGGCCAGGATCCTCGCCTTCATCATCGAGGACTACGTCGAGAGCGCGCAGCCGATCGGCTCCGCGGCGCTCGTGGCGCGGCACGACCTGGACCTCTCCAGCGCCACCGTTCGGAGCGAAATGAAGGCCCTCGAGGAAGAGGGCCTGATCACGCATCCCCACACCTCGGCGGGGCGCGTTCCGAGCAACCTCGGCTACCGCACGTACGTCGGCTCGCTCATGGGCGACCGCCGCCTGAGCAGCGCCGAGGAGCTGACGATCCTGCACCAGTTCCACCAGAGCGCGGTCGACCTGCAGCGCTGGCTGTCGCTCTCGGCGAGCGTGCTGGCGAACTCGCTGCATACGGCCGCGATCGCGACACCGCCGCACATGGTGGAGGTGCGGCTGAAGCAGCTCCAGCTGGTCGAGCTGACGGAGGAGAGCGCGCTGCTGGTGGTAGTGATGAACGACGCCGCCGTCCTCCAGCACACGCTCCAGTTCGCGGACGCGACGACACAGGACCAGCTCACACGGCTGGCGGGCCGCCTGAACCAGCAACTCGAGGGCAAGACCGCCACGGAGATCGAGGCGAGGGCGCCGGCGGCGGCCGTCATCGAGCGGCAGGTGGTCGACCAGGTGGTGGCGCTGCTCCGCAGCGAGGAGGACGCCGCCAGCGAGACGCCCGTTATTGAGGGCGTGCGCGAGCTGTTGCGCCAGCCGGAATACGAGGGCGACAGCGACCGACTGCTCGACACGCTCGAGGCGGTCGAGACCTCGCGCCTGCAGCGCGCGATTCCAGCGCGGCTGCTGGGGAGCGACGACGTCGCGATCGTGATCGGCGACGAGAATCCCGCCGAGCGCTACCGCGACATGAGCTTCGTGCTCTCACGCTACGGACCAACGGGAGGCGCCGGAGGCCTCATCGGGCTGCTGGGCCCGACCCGGCTCGACTATCCCGACGCGGTCGCGCACGTGCGCTACGTGAGCGACGTCCTGACCGAGCTGATGCGGCGTTTCTACGGAGACGCGGAGGCGGCGGTTACACCCGAGGAGGATCAATGAGCGACAGCGACGCTCCGAAGTTCGTCGACCGGCGCGCGGCCGCGCGCATGGCCGAGGACGGCGGCGACGCCGCCGCGCCCGAGGCCGAAGCCCCGGCGCCCGAGGAAGCCCCCGCAGACGACCTGCAGGAGCAACTCGAGGCCGCGCTGGCCCAGGCCGAGCGCTTCGAGGCGAACTGGAAGCGGGCGGCCGCCGACCACGCGAACTACAAGCGCCGGGTCGAGCAGGAACGGTCCGAGCAGGCGCGCCTCGCCGGCGCCGCGCTGGTGATCAACCTGCTGCCCATCCGCGACGACTTCGGACGGGCGGTCGAGACACTCGACAGCACCCTCGCGGGGTTGAACTGGGTGCAGGGCGTGCTCGCCATCGAGCGCAAGCTGGGCGGCCTGCTGGAGAGCATGGGCGTGACGGAGGTGCCCGCCGAGGGCGAGACCTTCGACCCCACGCAGCACGAGGCCGTGGGCCGCGCCCCCGGCCCCGAGAACGTCTGCCTGCACGTCGTCCAGAAGGGCTACGCCCTGAGCGGCGCCGTCATCCGCCCCGCGATGGTGATCGTGGGCGAGGGCGGCGAGCCGGAGCCGGGCGAATCAACCGAAAGCGAAGACGAGGGCGACTAGCCGCCCCGAGAGACCACCGCCAGGAGGAACGAACATGCCGAAAGTACTGGGAATCGACCTGGGCACCACGAACAGCGCCATGGCCGTGATGGAAGGCGGCGAGCCCACCGTGGTCCCGAACGCCGAAGGCACGCGCACCACCCCGTCGGTCGTCGCCCTGACCAAGGGGGGCGAGCGGCTCGTGGGCCAGGTGGCCAAGCGCCAGGCGATCACGAACCCCGAGGACACCGTCTACAGCATCAAGCGGTTCATGGGGCGGAAGCACAGGGACCCCGAGGTGCAGCGGGGCGCGGGCTCGATGCCGTACCGCATCAGCGCCGCCGAGAACGGCGACGTGCAGGTGACGATGGGCGAGGGCGACCACAGCCCGCCCGAGGTCAGCGCCATGATCCTGCAGAAGCTGAAGGCGGATGCGGAGGCCTACCTGGGTGAGACCGTGACCGAGGCCGTGATCACCGTGCCGGCCTACTTCAACGACGCCCAGCGGCAGGCGACGAAGGACGCAGGGCGCATCGCGGGCCTGAACGTGCTGCGCATCATCAACGAGCCGACCGCAGCCTCGCTGGCCTACGGCCTGGATAAGAAAGAGGACGAGGTCATCGCCGTGTACGACCTCGGCGGGGGCACGTTCGACATCTCCATCCTCGAGATCGGCGACGGCACCTTCCAGGTGCTCAGCACGAACGGCAACACGCACCTCGGTGGCGACGACTTCGACGACCGCATCATCGACTGGCTGGTCGACGAGTTCCGGCAGGCCGAGGGGATCGACCTGCGGCAGGACCGCCAGGCGCTGCAGCGTCTGAAGGCGGAGGCGGAGAAGGCGAAGATCGAGCTTTCCAGCGCCCAGCAGTCGGAGATCAACCTGCCCTTCATCACCGCCGATGCGAGCGGGCCCAAGCACCTCAACCTGAGCCTGAGCCGGGCGAAGCTCGAGCAGCTCGTGGGCGACCTGCTTCGGGGCACCCTCGAACCGGTGAAGAAAGCGCTCGACGACGCCGGCAAGGCCGCCGGCGCGGTCGACGAGATCGTGCTCGTGGGCGGCCAGACGCGCATGCCGGCCGTGCAGACGCTCGTGGGCGAGTTCTTCGGGAAGGAGCCCCACAAGGGCGTCAACCCGGACGAGGTCGTCGCGATCGGCGCCGCCATCCAGGCGGGCGTGCTGATGGGCGACGTGCAGGACGTGCTCCTGCTCGACGTGACGCCGCTGACGCTCGGCATCGAGACGCTGGGCGGCGTGATGACGACGATTATCCCCCGCAACACGACCATCCCGACGGCCAAGAGCCAGGTGTTCAGCACGGCGGCCGACAATCAGCCGAGCGTGGAGATCCACGTGCTCCAGGGCGAGCGCCCGATGGCGCCGGATAACAAGTCGCTCGGCAAGTTCACGCTCGACGGCATCCTGCCGGCACCGCGGGGCGTGCCCCAGATCGAGGTCACGTTCGACATCGACGCGAACGGCATCGTGAATGTGCACGCCGCGGACAAGGGCACGGGTCGCGAGCAGAAGATCACGATCCAGGCGTCGAGCGGGCTGAGCGAGGAAGAGATTCAGCAGATGCAGCGCGACGCCGAGCTGCATGCGGACGAGGACCTGCGCCGCCGCGAGATGATCGAGCTGCGCAACCTGGCCGACAGCGCCGCCTACCAGGCGGAGAAGACGCTCACCGACAACGCCGACAAGATCGACGAGGCCCTCAAGGCGGACGTCGAGGAGAAGGTGAAGGCGGTGCGCGAGGCGCTGGAGGCCGAGGGCGAGGACGACGCCACGAAGGAGCGCATCCAGGCGGCGCTCGACGAGCTGACGCAAGCGCTCCAGAAGGTCGGCGAGTCCGTGTACGGCCAGCAGGGCGGCGGTCCGGGGCCGGACGGCGCCGCCGGCGACGGCTTCGATCCCGGGGCGAGCGCGGGCGGCGCCGAGGAAGGCACCGTCGAGGGCGAGTTCCGCGAGGTCTAGCGGAGGGCTATCCTCCCCGGATGGCCGTTCCGGAGGCGACACTGCGCGAGCTGGCAGGGGTCGGGCGCGACCTCTACCAGCTCGGCATGGTCAGCAGCCGAGGGGGCAACCTCAGCATCCGTGACGGTCATGAGATGTGGATCACGGGCACGGGCACGGCGCTGGGCCACCTGAAACCGCTCGACATCAGCCGCGTGTACCCGGACGGGCGGCACGAAGCGCCTCCACCGTCGAGCGACACGATCCTGCACTGGACCATCTACGCGACAACGCAGGCGGGGGCGATCGCGCACGCCCATCCCCACCACGCCATCGCCCTCTCCTACAACCGGGACGTGTTCAAGCCCGAGGACCTGGAGGGGCAGCTGCACATCCCCTCCGTGCCGGTCATCGAGCAGGGACCCACGCAGGAGGAGAAGATCGCGACCGCCCTGCGGGAGTCGCGCGTGGCGCTGTTGCGCGGGCACGGGGCCTACGCGCGGGGCGGCTCGCTCTGGGACGCGCTCCACTGGCTGACCGCGCTCGAGGAGAGCGCCCACATCGTCTGGCTGCGGCAGGCGGTCGAGCGCGACTAGGCGGTCGCGTAGAGCTTCGTCACCGTTACCGCCTCAACCGGGCAGCGTTCGACACAGAGGTCGCAGAGGATGCACTCGTCGACGTTGCCCTCGATAACACGCGCGAAACGCTCCCCGGGGTCGCGTTCGAGGATGTCGACGGGACAGCTCTGGACGCATTCCCGGCACTCGGGCTTCGAGGCGCAGGCGGCCTCGTCGATGGTTACGTCGATGAAGAGGCCCACGGGTTGAGCGTACCCCATCTGCTACGATCGCTCCCGGTGACAATCGACGCGCATACACACCTCTTCCCCCCCTCGCAGGCGCAGGCGCGCGACGCTATCGCGAGCCGTGATACCGGCTTTGCCGAGATCTACGGGGACCCCACGGCGGCCATCGCGGGTGCGCCGGAGCTGCTCGCGGCGCTGAGCGAGGACGGCATCGAGGCGGCGGTCGCGTGCGGCTTCGCCTTCGCCGGCGAGCGCGAGGTCGCGGAGCAGAACGAGTACCTGCTCGGCGTCGCCGCCGAGACACCCCGCGCCATCGTGCCGTTCGCGACCGTGAACCCGGCGCTCGCGGGCTGGGAGCGGGAGGCGGAGCGCGCGCTCGCACAGGGCGCGCGGGGCTTCGGAGAACTGCGTCCGGGGACGCAGGGCTGGGATCCTCTCGGGGAGGCGGGACGGCGACTGGCTGCGCTCGCGGGCGAGGCCGGGGCTGCCCTGGTCTGGCACTCGAGTGAGCCCGTCGGGCACCGCTATCCCGGCAAGGACGGCGGCCTTTCCCCGTCGGAGCTGATCGAGGTCGCGGCGGCTGCCCCCGAGGTCACGATGGTGGGAGCGCACCTGGGGGCGGGGGCGTCGTTCTACCTGTCCATGCCCGAGGTCCAGGCAGCCGTCCCGAACCTGCTGTTCGATACGGCAGCGGCGAGCCTGCTTTACGATTCCGGGACGATTGCCCGTCTCGTGGCAACGGCCGGCGCGGAGCGCGTCCTCTTCGCTTCGGACTTCCCCCTGCGAAGGCCGGGAGCCGAGTTGAAGCGGGCGCTTGCCGGACTCGACGCCGGCGACGCCGCGGCCATCGCCGGAGAGAACGCACGCAGGCGGCTGTGCTGAGATGACCGAACCAACCGAGAAGACCCACCGCCTGTTCGTCGCGTGCGAACTGCCCGAGGACGTCCGGCACACCGTCGGCGGGCTCGTGGAGAGCCTGCGGGAGCAGAGCGACGGCGCCGTGCGATGGGTGAATCCGTCGAACCTGCACGTCACGCTGAAGTTCCTGGGGGAGGTGCCCGAGCGGCAGATCCCGGCGGTGAAGATGGCGCTGCAGGAAGCGGTCGTGCGGCACTCGGCCTTCTTCCTGGAGCTTGCGAACATCGGGACGTTCGGCGGGCGCGAGGGGCTGCGGGTAATGTGGGCGGCGGTCGCCGGGGACGTCCTCCGGCTGGAGGCCCTCGCGCGGGACGTCAACCGCGCCCTGTCGGTGGTGGGTTTCGAGCGAGAGACGCGTCCCTTCCGCCCGCACCTGACGCTGGGGCGGGTTCGCAACGAGGTGGGAACGCGGCAGCGGGCGGAGCTTGAGGTGGCAGTGGGGAAGATCGAGATCCCGGAGTGCGAGTGGAGGACGACCGAGATTTCGCTGGTCCGCAGCCGCCTCCACCCGGACGGCGCCCGGCACGACACGGTCGCCACCTTCCCCCTGCGCGCGCCGCCGCCGGCGAGCTGAGGACGTCCCGGACCCAGCTTCGCCATTCGGGCGAGATGCGTAGGATTCCCGCGGAAAGAGGGAGGGAGCGATGTCAGCAGATGCGCACCCCGAGCCCAGCGAAGAGGAGGTTCGCTCCTACTTCGAGACGTGCAGCAACTGGGGGCGCTGGGGACCCGACGACAGCGCCGGCACGATCAACCTGATCACGCCCGAGAAGCGCCGTGAGGCGGCGTCGCTGGTGCGCAGCGGCCGCTCGGTTTCGTGCTCCTACCCGCTGAACACGCAGGGCGCTCCCGGCAACTGGAGGCCCGCCCAGCACTTCATGACTATTGGCCCGGCGGCCTCCGCCGACTACATCGGGCTCGTGTTCCACGGGTACGCGACCACGCACGTCGACGCGCTCTGCCACATCTTCTGGGAAGGGAAGATGTGGAACGGGAAGGACGCCGCCGAGGAGGTGACCTCGGCGGGCGCGCGGACGGGGGCGGTGGCGGCCTGGAAGGACGGCATCATCACGCGCGGCGTGCTGCTCGACATTCCCCGCCTGCGGGGCACCGACTACGTGACCCCCGACCGGCCCACCCGCGGCTGGGAGCTGGAAGCCGCCGCCGAAGCCGAGGGGGTGGAGCTCCGGCCCGGCGACGCGGTGCTCGTGCGCGGGGCGCGCCCCGCGTTCCTCGCGGCCAACCCCGAGATGGTGCCCGGAACCCCGCCGACGCCCGGCCTGCACGTCGACTGCGTGCCCGTGCTCAAGCAGGTGGACGCGGCGATACTCGGGTGGGACATGCTCGACTCCCGCCCCCACTCGTACCCGCTGTTCGAAGACGCGCCGGGAGGGCCCGTCCACGTGTTCACGATCGTGTACATGGGGCTCCCGCTGCTCGACAACGCCTTCCTCGACCCGCTGGCGGAGGCCTGCGCGGAGGAGGGACGCTGGGAGTTCATGCTCTCCATCGCGCCACTGCACGTACGCGGGGGCACGGGCTCGCCGGTGAACCCGATCGCCACGTTCTGAGGCTTCCCCCAAACCACCCGACACCAGACCAAACGGAGGACGTATCCCCATGACCGAAGAAGGTACCGACGAGTTCCAGCCGGAACGGGCGATGGTCGTCGTCGCCCACCCGGACGACGCCGAGTTCATGGTGGCCGGCACGGCCGCGAAATGGGCGGGGCGGGGCGCCGAGGTGACCTACGTGGTCATCACCAACGGCAACAAAGGGAGCGAGGACCCGGAGATGACCTCCACGCGGCTCGCCGAGATTCGCGAGGCGGAGCAGCGCGCCGCCGGCCGCATCCTGGGCGTGAAGAACTTCGAGTTTCTCGGCTACGAGGACGGCTACCTTGAGCACACGCTCGACCTGCGTCGCGACCTCACCCGCGTCATCCGCAAGTACCGGCCCGACGTGGTCGTGACCTTCGACCCGACGGCGCGCTTCATGTTCGACGCCTACGCGAACCACCCCGACCACCGCGCCGCCGGCGACGCGACGGTCGACGCCATTTTCCCGAGCGCGCGCGACCGGCTCACCTTCCCCGAGCTGCTGGTGGACGGTCTCGAGCCGCACAAGGTGAAGCAGCTCTGGATGGGGTCCGGGGCGGGGGCGAACGCGAACGTCTGGGTCGACATCACGGAGACGATCGAGCTGAAGAAGAAGGCGCTCGCGGCCCACCCCAGCCAGCTCAGCGAAGAGGTGGCGGAGTTCGCGAGCGAGATGGCTCGCAACACCGCCGCGGATCAGGTCTTCGAGTACGGGGAGGCGTTCCGGCGCATCATCTTCGATCAGCCGCGCGAGGTGCGCCTCGCGAACCGGCGGGAGGGGTCGGGCTAGGGCGCGCGCGTCTCCGCGAAGGCGAGGATGTTGCCGTCCGGGTCGCGGAAGAAGGCCATCCACTCCTCTGATCCGACGGGGCCGAAATTGCCCTCGTCGTCACGGGCGATCGGGGTGGGTTCCTGCTCAACGTCCACGCCGGCCTCGCGCAGGGCGGCCACGGCCGCGTCGATGTCCTCGACGCGGAAGTAGAGGGGCGAGCCCTCGTGCTCGATGGCGCCGGGGATGGCGTCGAGCATGAGGCGCACGCCACCGATGTCGAAGAACGCGAGCCCGGGCGGGTCGAAGGTGCCGACGTAACGGGCGCCGAGCACGTCGCGGTAGAAGGCCACGGAACGCTCCAGGTCCTTGCTCGGCTGCGCCACCTGCTGGAAGGCGTTGACGGCCAGGCCCCGGTCGCTCACTGCTGCGGGGCCGCGCGACGCGTTTCCGGCAGGCGGAGCAGGTGGTTGCCGCCGTCTACGGGGATGACCTGGCCGGTGATGTCGCTGAACAGGTCGCTGGCCACGGCGAGGGTGACGTCGGCGCAGTCGTCGACGGTGGTGATGCGGCCGAGGGGGGTCTGCTCGATAAAGCCGGCAGCGGTGGGGTTGTCGTCGGAAATCTCGACGCGGGCCTCATCGATGGGGGTGCCGCCGCCGTAGTTGTTCATGGCGGTCGGCACGAAGGTGGGGGCGACTGCGTTCACGCGGACACCGTCGCCGCCGAACTCGCGAGCGGCGATCTTGGTGGCGAAGTTGATCGCGGCCTTGGCCGCCGAGTAGGGGGTGAGGCGGGTGGGGATGGAGATGGCCGTCGTAGACGTTATGTTGATGAGCGAACCGCCGCCGCTGGCGACGAGCGCGTTTCCGAAGTGCTTCATGAAGTAGATGAAGCCGAAGTACTGGATATCGGCCACGGCGTGCAGGTCCTCGGGGGTGATGTCCTTGATGAGCGCCCCGCGTACGACGCCGGCGGAGTTCACCGCCACATCGACGCGGCCCCACTTCTCCATGGCCGTGTCGGCCAGCGCCTTCAGGTCGTCGTAGTCGCGTCCGTCGCAACGAACGGCGGTGCCGCCGATCTTGCTCGCCAGCTTCTCCAGGTTCTCGACGCGGCGGGCGGCCACGATGACGTCGGCGCCGTGCTCCGCGAAGCGCTCGCTGATGGCCCAGCCGATGCCGCTCGACGCCCCCAGGACGACGGCCTTCTTCCCTTCCAGCAGCTTCATCCAGTCATTCTCCCCACACTTGCCCGTCATTGCGGGCTATACTCTGCGGCAGGATACGCGAAGGCGCGGAACCGGTCGGCTGCAGCGTGCGCTGCAGCCCAGGAGAGCGCGAAGGAGCAGGCTATGCCGAGAGTCAGCGAAGTCGGCGGAATGCAGGGGTTTGGCGGCGTCTACGGGCACCGCCCCGACCTCTTCAAGGGGTTCATGTTCAACTACGGCGTGCTGTGGTCGCACAGCACCCTCGATCCCCTCCTGAAGGAGCTCATCAGGCTCTACTCGTCCAACACCAACGGATGCCGTTACTGAATCCCCGCACGTACTGCTGCGGCGCAGCAGGAAGGCATGACGGAAGAGATGATCCAGCAGGCGCTGGACTTCCGGAACTCGGACCTCCCGGACCGAATCAAGATCGCGCTTGAGCTGGCCGAGGACTTCATCCTCAACCATGCGAACAACGTCGATGACGCGTTCATGGACCGGCTGAAGGAGTACTACACCGAGGACCAGATCGTCGAGATCACCATCGGCATCGGGATCTGGGACTCCGTGCACAAGTTCAACAACGTCTTCGACGTTCCTCCACCGGTCGAGGACGGCCTGTTCATCCTCGAGCGCCTGGCCGACGCCCCCGAGGACATGCAGCATCTCATCACGCACCTCGACGGCGACGGCAATCCCATGGATCGCTGGGTGCCGGCGGAGGCGGAAGCCGCGGGAGGCGCCTCCTAGGCGTTCCCGCTACCAGGTTGCACTTGCCGGGGCGCGCGGCGTTATCGCCGTGCGCCCCGCTTGCGTCCGGAGCGAGGATCGCGAGGACCGTTACGGCAAACGAGGCGCTGTTTCTGGAGGCCTGGCATGAGCGTTGCGACTCTTGAGGTGAGCGTCCCGGAAGCGCAGTCGGTTACGGTCGACGACGAAACGCTGACCGCCGAACTGTCCGACGGCCGCACCATCGCCGTACCCCTCGGCTGGTATCCGCGGCTCGTCCACGCCACTCCGGAGGAGCGGGCCAACTGGCGGTTCATCGGGGTGGGTGAAGGCATTCACTGGCCCGACCTCGATGAGGACATCAGCGTGGCGGCATTGCTGGCGGGACGCCCCTCTGCTGAGGGCCAGAAGTCCTTCAAACGCTGGCTCGAGGGAAGGCCTGGAGCCACCACCTGACCTCCGCCGGGCGTTATCGCCGTGCGCCCCGCTTGCGTCCGGCGCGACCGGCGCGGACTTTCTGCCAGGCCGCGTAGATGACGCCCACCAGCAGGCCCGCCCCGAACATGATGAAGATGTACTCCACGGCCTGACCCTCGCCTAGACCGGCACGCGGGGCTCGCGCCCCACGAAGCGCTTCGGGAGGCGCACGGTCATGGCCGCGCCGCGACCGTCCTCGTTGCGGGCAGCGACGGTGCCGCCGTGGGCCTGCACCAGGTGCTTCACGATGGCGAGGCCCAACCCCGCGCCGTCGTCCGCGCGCGAGTGCTCGGCCTTGTAGAAGCGCTCGAAGACGCGGTCGAGGTCCTGGGCGGCGATGCCAGGACCGTCGTCGCAGACCTCGACGGCGACGAGCGCGTCTTCGTCGCGCACGTCGATGGTGATGACACTCCCGTCGGGGCTGAACTTGAGGGCGTTGTCGAGCAGGTTGGTGACGATGCGGACGGTGGCGCTGCGGTCGGCCTCGACGGGCGGCGCAGCGCTGTCCGGTCCCTCCACGCGGACGTCGCAGGCCTCGAGCCTGGCGGCGAGGGAGGCCTGCGCCTCGGCCACGGACGAGGCCAGGTCCACGGACTCGGGTTCGAGGTGGATCGCCCCGGACTCGATGCGGGAGAGGTCGAGCAGCTCGTTCGTGAGGAGGGCCATGCGCTCGACCTGGTTGCGGATGCGACTGAGGAAGGCGGCCTGCTCGTCGCCTTCGAGGTCGCCCAGCTCGAGCGTCTCGACGAGGGCGCCGATGGCGGCGATAGGCGTACGCAGCTCGTGGGAGACGTTGCTGATGAAGTCTCGGCGGACGTGGTCGACGCGCTGCACGTCGGAGAGGTCGACGAGGACAAGGAGGGCGGCCCAGCTCCCCCCCTGGGCGACGGGCACGGCCAGCGCGCGCAGAGGCGTACGGTCGCGGCCGAAGGGAACCACCCTTGGCTGCGGGATGCTCTCACCGGCGAGGGCTTCGCGCACGAGCGCGTCGAGCTCGTAGTCGCGCACGCTTTCGATCAGGGTGCGGCCGACGACCTCGCTTTCCTCCATGCCGAGGAGGGCCAGCGCCGCGGGGTTGGCGTACTGCACGTCGGTCGTGGCGTCGACGGCCATGATGCCGTCGGCAGCGGCGGCGAGGGCGGCCTCGAGGCGGGCGTGCTCGGCGGTGATCGCCCGCGAAGAGGCCTCGATCTCGGTGGCCATGACGTTGAACTCGTGGGTGAGCTGGGCGGTGGGGCCGGTGGTGCGCACAGCGCGGGCGGAGAGGCTGCTGCCGCGGAGGGCGCGGGCCGCCTCAGCCGTCTCGCGCACGGAGAGGGCCACGGGACGCAACAGGAGGTAGGCGCCAACGAAGGCGGCGGCACCTGTTGCGAGCACGGTGACGGCGACCCAGAGAGCGTCGCCGACGGTTGCGGCGACGATGGCGGCGGCCGAGGCAGCAAGGAGCCCGGCGATCCCGCTGGCGAGAGCTGCTCGCCCGGCGAGGCCGCTCACGGGCCCACCCTAGCCTTCGAAGAGGTACCCGCTTCCACGAACGGTGCGGATGCGCTCGGGATTGGCCGCATCGGGCTCAATCTTCTGGCGAAGCCAGCGCATATGAACGTCCACCGTCCGCGCGTCACCATTGAAGTCGTGCTCCCAGACCGACTCGAGGATGTGCTCGCGGGAGAGCACCTGGCCGGGATTTCGCAACAAGAATAGCAAGAGCTCGAACTCCCGCGGCTTCAGGCGCAGCAACTCGCCGTCGCGACGGACCTCGCGCCGCACCGCGTTCACCTGGAGATCGCCCGACTCGACGATGTCTTCGTCGGGAGGGGCGGCATGGCGGGCGGGGGCGCGACGGAGGAGGGCGCGAACGCGCGCGAGGAGCTCGCGCATGCCGAAGGGTTTGGGGAGGTAGTCGTCGGCGCCAGTGTCGAGCCCGGCGACGCGGTCGCCCTCGCCGCCGAGCGCGGTGACCATGATGATCGGCACCTGGGTGTCGCGGCGCAGCGCGCGGCAGACGCCCATGCCGTCTACGCCGGGAAGCATCAGGTCGAGAACGATGACGTCGGGATCGTGGTCGCGGGCCATGCGCAGGCCGTCGTCGCCGCGGGCGGCGGTGAGCACCTCGTAGCCTTCACGGCGAAGGTGGTGGGCCATCGAGAGGAGGAGGGCTTCCTCGTCCTCGACGACGAGCACGGTTGCCGTCGTGGCAGGCGCCGCAGTCATTCCGCTTTCAGACTCTTCCGACATTGTGTGAACAGCGCGTGATCGGCGGTCTCCCGCGATCGTCGCACAGGCTAGCTTCTCGTGCCGAGGCGCCGCCGGGCGTGGGCTATCAGTTTCTCGACATCCGCCACCGGGTCGGGGATGTCCGCGTCGGGTGGGCTGATCGCGCGAACGATGGCCAGGTGCTCGATGGCGCGCACGATGACCCAGCGCCACATCAGCGTGGTGTCGACCGGCGCTACGAGCTGGTACCCGCGCAGGTAGACGAAGGCCGCCAGCGGCCGGAACAGGCGTGTGATGACGCGCATCGCGGGACTCGGATCGAGCGGCTCTCCCAACCGCAGCAGCGCCACCGAGCGGGCGACGTCCGACTCCAGGGGTCCGGCCGCGCAGAAGCCCCAGTCGATGACGACGCGGCGCCCTCCCGGCTCCAGCAGGATGTTCCCCGGGTGGAAGTCGCTGTGGCAGAAGCGGTCGCCGCCTTCCAGTTCGGCGAGCGTCTCTTCAGCGATGTCGGTCAGGTGGGGCGGCACCTCGACGTTCCCGATCCACTCGCGGACGCGCTCGTGCACCGTCGCCAGGCCATCGGGAGCAGGGAGCGCGTTCAGTTGCGCGTGGATCTTGCCCGTCTCCCAGGCCTCCCGCGTCATGAACCAGGGCTTTCGACCGACCAGATCGAGCAGGTTCTCGCCGTTGATGCGCTCCATGACCGTGCCCTCGCGGCCGGCCACGTTCAGCGGCTCCCCGATTTCGGGGGCGGGAATGCCGCCCGCGATGGCAGCGGGGATGGCGATGCGCTCCGGCTCGACGTTGCGCTCGTGCCCCTCGCGGAAGAGGCGCAGGGCCTGGCCGTCCTTCCACGCGAAGATCTCGGCCTCGTAGCCCTCGCCGAGCTTCTCGAGGGTCTCGAGGTCGATGTCCAGGCTGTCCATCGTCATGACGTGTCCTCGGTATCGGCGAGGAGCGCCGCCGTGCCGCCCATGCGGCGGGCGATACGGGCCGCCTCTTCCTTGTCGCCGGGAGCGAGCTCGCCGTCGAGCACGAGGGTACTGAGGCGCTCCTTGATGCGCGCGATCCAGGGCCCCGGTTCACGGCCCAGCAGGGCCATCAGCTCGCGGCCGTCGAGGGGGCTTTCGGCACGGAGCATGGCCGCCTCCTCGGCCTCGACACGCTCGCAGGCGGCCTCCAGGCGGTCGTGGTACTCGTTGTCGTCGTAGGTGTGGCTGGCGTTGTCCGCGCGCTTCAGAGCGAGAAGGTCGCGCCAGTGCCCCTCGAGGCGACGCATGAAGCGCCGCACGAGGCGTCCGTCGTCGGGGTCGGGGCGGTCCATGTGGCGCCGCACGAGCAGTGAGAGAAGGGCGCCTTCGCGCTTGCCCAAGCGGAGCCGCTCGGTGAGCGCGTCCGTCATCTCGGCGCCCACGATCTCGTGGCGGTAGAAGCCCCACTCGCCGTTCTTCTTGACATGCCGGACGGGGGGCTTGCCGAGGTCGTGCAGGAGCGCGGCCCAGCGGCGTAGCGAGAGGCTCGCGGAGTCGGTGGCGATGGCTTCGACGGTAGCGGTCGTGTGGCCCCAGACATCGAACTTGTGGAAGCGGTTCTGGTCGCAGCCTGGCATGGCGGCGAGCTCGGGCAGGACGTGGGGAAGCGCGCCAATCTCGCGCAGGGCCTCCAGCCCCTCCGCGGGATGCCTGCCGCACAGCAGCCGCTCAAGCTCGGCGGTCACGCGTTCCTGGGAGAGGGTCGCCAGCAGGTCCACCGACGCGGCCATCGCCTGCTTCGTCTCCTCCTCGATTGCGAACCCGAGCTGGCTGACGAAGCGCACGCCGCGGAGGATGCGGAGGGGATCCTCGGCGAAGCGCGTGCGCGGGTCGCCGGGCGCGCGCAGCAGACGCCGCTCGATGTCCGCGCGACCGTCGAAGGGGTCGCGCAACTCGCCGGTGGCGGTGTTGCGGGCGATGGCGTTGACGGTGAAGTCGCGGCGGGCGAGGTCCTCGTCGATCGAGCTGCCGAAGGTGACATCGGGCCAGCGGCTGCCGGCCGTGTAGCTGTCGCCGCGGAAGGTCGTGATCTCGGCCATGCCTTCGTCGAGCAGCACGCCGGTCGTGCCGAAGCGCTGCCCGATGGTCGCAACCGTCGCGCCCAGTGCGCGGCCGATGCGCTCGGTCTCGTCGGGGAGGGCGCTGGTCGCGTAGTCGGCGTCGCCGCGGTGCTTCTCGGGGAGGCCGCGAAGCTCGTCGCGCAGGAGGCCTCCGGCCAGCCACAGCTCGTGGCCAGCCTCGGCGAAGGCGGCGATCAGGTCCTCGCGCGTCGGAGCCATGCTCCGATTGTAGAAGAGGGGTCCACCAGGGAGGGTGAAGCTTCAAGAGAACAGACGGCTAGGGGCTCACGGGTCCGGGGGCGTCTTCCACCACAAGCGAGTAGTACATCCCGCCCTCGTAGTGGCCGGCGATGTCGCAGTAGAGCACGTAGCGACCGGCAGGCAGGCTGAAGGTTCGTCCCCCGGCGCCGCCCGGCAGGACCGACTCGACGGTTCCTACCAGCTCCCCGGCCGCCTCCAGGTCGACGCGTCCGTTCGACAGGGGCAGGTCGGCGCCTTCCAGGTCGGTGCGGACGACGACGAAGCTGTGCCGGACACCGTCGGCGTTCGAGAGCTCGAAGCGGAGATCCCCACTTGGCACCGCGGGCAGATCGCCCCCCTCCGACGACCCCAGCCGCCATGCGCCCACGACCTGCACGTTCCCCTCGGCGTCGATGACGCGCAGATCGCCGTGGGAGTGGGAGTGCGCGTGGAACCCCACGATCGCCACGGTCAGGCCGATCGCGAGCACCAGCCCCACGAACACAAGCTGCCGTCGCGTCAGGCCGAGAGTCATCGCTACCATGGTAGCGCGCTCTGCTACCATCCCGCCGTGATCCCACTCTTCCTGTGGCGGTGGTGGCAACTCCTCCGAGGAAACAGGCGTACCGTGCAGTACGCCGAGCTGTGGGCTGAGTGGGACGATGAAGACGATATCTGGGACGTCACGGTGGGAGATGGCCTGGAAGACGAGGACTGGAGCGAGTTTTACGAGGTGAGCGAGCGATGAAGTTTGGCGTGGTTCTTCCCATGATCGGGTCGCTCGCGAGCACCGAGGCAATCGACGCCGTTTGCGACAAGGCCGAGGAGGTCGGAATCGACTCGATCTGGGTGATCGATCACATCCTCCTGCCCTACAGCATCGGCGCGAAGTACCCGTACAACCTGACCGGGGAGTGGGCGGCGGGGCAGGGGCCGTGGTGGGACGCGTTCTCGATCATGTCGTACGCGGCGGCGCGAACGAGCACGGTCGAGCTGGGGAGTTGCGTCATCATCCTGCCGTACCGGCACCCGGTGCACACGGCCAAGATCGTGGCGACCATCGATCAGCTCTCGCGCGGGCGGGTGCAGTTCGGCATCGGCGTGGGCTGGATGAAGGACGAGTTCGACAACCTCCAGCTCGACTCGTTCCACCACCGGGGCGCGCTGGTGAACGAGCAGATCGAGGTGTTCAAGGAGGTCTGGGCGAACGACCCGGCGTCCTTCGAAGGGGACTACTACCGCTTCAACGAAGTGAGCGTCACGCCAAAGCCGTACCAGAACCCGCATCCGCCCCTGCTCGTGGGCGGAAACACCAACGCCGCCCTGGAACGCACCGCCGCCCTCTGCGACGGCTGGCTCGGGATCAGCCTGCGGCCGCAGCAGCTCGCCGAGCACCGCGCGCGGCTGCTCCAGCGCTGCGAGGCGCACGACCGCGACGGGAGCGACATGCCCATCGCGATGCTGCACGGCATCAACCTCACGGACGACCCCGACCACCGCGCCACGCTCGCCGACCACGAGCGCGCGCAGAGCGTGACCGGCACGGTCGAGCAGGTGGTGGAGGAGCTGCGGGAGTTCGAAGAGGCGGGGCTGACGCACATCATCGCCTCCGCCCGCCGCTTCGGGCGCCCCGGAGGCGGCCTGCAAGCGGTGCTCGACGGCCTGGACACGCTCGCGCACGACATCATGCCGGCGGTCCGCAGCTAACCCTTCCCGGCTAGATGGGGTGGGCGGTGAGGAACTGGACCCCGCGGGCGAGGACCTCGCCGGTGAAGACGGCGCCCATGCAGATGTAGAGGAGGCCCGTGGCGCTCTGCATGGAGCGAATCTGGGCGGTGCGGAGGGCGAGCACGGCGAGGACGAGGGCGAAGGCGAGACCCACGCCGATGCGGAACCAGAAGAGGGGGTTGGCGAGCAGGCCGCCCTCGACGGGGTTGGCGGGCATGGGGGTGATGCGCTCGGGGACGGCAGCGTTGATGACGAGCAGCAAGACCTGCACGACGATGGTCACAATCAGTATCCAGGCGAGCTCGCGCATGGGGCGCGCTGGTAGCGTGCCCTCGGTGAGGTACCAGTGCCCCCACGTCATGGAGGTGGAGACGGCGCCCATCGCCAGTGTGCCGGCGAGGAGCGCGAGGAGGACGCCGGCGTAGCCCCAGACGGGCGGCGAGAGCATCCCCGCGAGGAAGGCGACGCAGATCACGCCCACGACCGACCCTCCGATGGCGACGATGCGGCCGATGGGGTCCCAGCCCATGAAGACCATGAAGGCGTAGAAGGCCGAGGTGCCAGTCACGACGAGCAGGAGGTCCTGCATCGGGGCGAACCAGCCGGTATCGATCAGGTAGCCGTCGATGTCGGGGCCGACGTTGAGGGAGACGGCGAGCCAGTAGGCGAGTCCGGCGACGATCGCAGCGAGGCCGGACATGGTCAGGACGAAGCCGCGGGTGACGCCGCCGCGCAGGTCTGCGGCGAGCGTGACCCAGAGACTGCCGATCGCCAGCTCGATGAGGATGATGAGGAGCGTGTAGGGGAGCGCCTCGGCGTTCACGGCAGCGAGTGTAGCAGCGCGTCTGCTTGGAGCCTGCGGGGCGCGTGTGGAGACGCCCTTCGCTATCCTGCCCGGCGGAGGCGCGTGTGAACGACCAGGTTGTGCTGATAACGGGCGCGTCGCGCGGGTTCGGAGGCGAGGCGGCCCGGCGCATCGCCGCGCGGGGGAACCACGTAGTCGCGACGATGCGGAATCCGGAGCGCGACGGTCCGTCGGTCGTGGCGGGGTTGGAGGACCGCATCACGGCGGTGCGGCTGGACGTGACCGACCCGGAGGGCGTCGAGCGGGTCGTGGGGGAAACGCTGGCCCAACACGGCCGCATCGACGTGCTCATCAACAACGCGGGATACGGGCTCTACGGGCCGATCGAGGAGGTGTCGGAGGAGCAGGTGTGGCGGCAGGTCGATACGAACGTGCTGGGGCAGTGGCGGCTGGCGAAAGCGGTGTTGCCGTCGATGCGAGCCCAGGGGGCGGGGAAGATCGTGAACGTGAGCTCGCTGGCGGGACGGGTGCCGGGAGCGTGGCTGGGCATGTACGCGGCGGTGAAGCACGGCGTTGAAGGGATGTCTGAGGCGCTGCGCTTCGAAGTGGGCCACACGGGGGTGCAGGTGTGCGTGCTCGAGCCGGGGATGTACGTGAGCGACTGGCAGACCGGGAGCCTGGACGTTGCGGCGCCGCAGCTCGAGGGTCGCAGCGCCTACCAAGAGACCGTCGAGGCGGCGCTGGCGAACTTCCGGGCGCGGGCGAAGACGCGCCCGGCCTCGGGGTCGGTCGGGGTGGCGATGGCGGACATGGTCGAGCTGGAGCAGCCGCTACCGATGCGCTGGCCGGTCGGGGAGGACAGCACGCACCTGATCGAGTCGCGCCTGAGCACGACGGAGGCGGGGTGGGAAGCGCTACGACGGGCGCGGACTCTGCGGACATGGCGCCGTCCCGGGGAACAGGGCGGCGCCGAGCGCGACTGGGGCGGCGAGAGCGTTGTGCTCATCACGGGGGCGTCGCGGGGATTCGGGGCGGCAGCCGCACGGGAGTGCGCAGCACGGGGGAACCTGGTGGCGGCGACGATGCGGAACCCCGAGCGGGACGGGGCGGCGGTGCGGGAGGGGTTCGAGGACCGCATCGAGCCATTCGCGCTGGACGTGACCGACGCGGAGTCGGTCGCGGCGGCGGTGGCGGCGGTACGGGAGCGGTACGGGCGCATCGACGTGCTCGTGAACAACGCGGGCTACGGCCTCTACGGGCCGCTGGAAGACCTGACGGAGGAGGAGTGCCGGCGGCAGCTCGATACGAACCTGCTGGGACAGTGGCGGATGCAGCAGGCAGTGCTGCCGGGGATGCGGGAGCAGGGCTGGGGAAAGATCGTGAACGTGAGCTCGCTCTCGGGGCAGGTGCCGCGGGCGACGCGGGGGATGTACGCGGCTTCGAAATTCGCGGTGGAAGCGATGTCGGAGGCGCTGGCGGACGAGGTCGCGCCGTTCGGGGTGCAGGTGACGATCCTGCAGCCGGGCCAGTACCAGAGCGACTGGCAGACGAGCAGCCTCGACGTGTGCGCGGCGGTACGCGAGGGGCGCAGCGCGTATCAGCCGGGGATCGAGCGCAAGCTCGCGGAGTTCCGGTCGGTGGCGGCGACGCGGCCGGGGTCGGATGCGGTGGGGATGGCGATCGCCGATGCGGTCCAGCTGCAGCAACGGCTTCCGGTGCGCTGGCCGCTGGGGGAAGACGCCCTGCGGCTCATCCCGGCGCGGCGAACGACACCCGACGACGTGTGGGAGCGGGAACGCCGAGCTGAGGGGTGGGGTTTCACCATGGACGACATGGCCTAAGGGCGCTACGGGGCGACGATGCGGAAGATGCCCCGGAAGGTAACGAAGTAGAGCTCGCCGTCTGCGTCCTCGGCGAAGGAGACGGCTTCGATCGGGCCCTTGTCCCAGAGGACAACGGGCTCGACGAAGCCGCGGGTCGCGGCGGTCTCGGCGTGGATGGCCGTGATGTGCCCGGTGCAGTAATCGGTGTACAGGTACCAGCCGTACAGGGCGGGGATGGCGTCGCCGCGGTAGACGAGGCCGCCCGTGATGGAGCAGCCGACGGAGTGGCTGTACTCCCAGACCGGGAGGGTGAGGCCGCTGCGGTCGCAGCCCGTCTCGGGAAGGAAGCAGCGGGAACCCTCCATGGTGTTCCAGCCGTAGTTCCCGCCCCTCTCGATGATGCTGACCTCCTCGACGTCGTTCTGGCCAACGTCTCCTGCCCAGAGCAGGCCGGTTTCGCGGTCGAAGCTCATGCGCCAGGGGTTGCGCAGACCGTAGGCCCAGATCTCGGGGAGGACGCCTGCCTCGTCCAGGAAGGGGTTGTCGGGAGGGATGACGTAGGGCTCGCTTTCACTGGCATTGCGCACGTCGATACGGATGATCGCGCTGAGATGGGTTCGCAGGTTCTGGCCGTGGCCGTGGGGGTCATTAGCGGCGCCGCCGTCGCCGAGGCCGAGGTAGAGCATGCCGTCGGGGCCAAAGAGGACAGTGCCGCCATTGTGGTTCACGTAGGGCTGCCCGACTTCAAAGAGGGTCAACTCGCTGGCGGGATCGAACGCGAAGGTCTCGCCCTGGCCCGTCGTGGCGAAGCGCGAGAGGCGGCTCACGCCCCTCGGGGTGGCGGCGCTGTAGTAGGCGTAGACGTACCCGTTCGTGGCGAAGTCGGGGTCGAGGGCGATGGAGAGCAGGCCGTCCTCGTTGCAGCACGCGGTGATCTCGCGCTGGTCGTGGACGGTGTGCGGCGAATCGTAGGGACCATCGCGGGGGATGCCGAGGACCCGTCCTTCCTGCAGGACGAGCAGGACGAGGTCGTGGGCGGGGAGGTCGAGGAGGTCGACGGGGCGCTCGTACTCGGGAAGGCCGGGGAAGGCGGGGACGAGGACGGCGGCGGGGGGTTCGTCCGGCGGGGTGGGGGTCTCGGTGGGGGCCGGCGACGGGCTGGCGACAGCGACTGTTCCCGTAGCGTCAGGAGGCGCCGTTGGGGTTGAGGCGGGTCGGGGGGAGGGTGAGGGGGAACTGGTTGCGGGAGGCGTGCGGTCCGGCATGGAAGAACCGCCACAGGCCAGCAAGACAGCGCCCGCGAACAGGCCCGCGGCGAGCAGGAACGGTCGCCGCGGGCCAGAGGTCATGAGTCGAGGCGGGCGGCGGCCACGTCGAGCGCGGCGCCGACATCGGCCTGGAAGCCGTGCTCACGCAGCAGCCGGCCGAGGGAGGCCAAGAAGAAGAGCACGTTGCCGGCGGTCGACGACTCGCCCATGAGCCCGACTCGCCAGATGCGCCCGCCCAGCTCGCCGATGCCCCCGCCGACCTCGATGCCGAAACGCTGGAGAAGGGCGCCACGGATGTCGGTGTCGGTGATCCCTTCGGGGATGCGGACGGTGGTGAGGACGGGGAGGCGGTGGTCGGCGTCGGCGTGCAGGGTCAGCCCCATCGCCTCAAGCCCGGCCTGGAGAGCGCGGCCGTTGCTCTCGTGGCGGTGCCAGCGGGCCTCGAGGCCCTCCTCGAGGACGAGGGCGAGGGCGCGGTGGAGGGCGTACGTCATGGAGATGGGGGAGGTGTGGTGGTAGGCGCGGCGGCTGTCCCAGTAGGCCTCGAGGAGGTTGAGGTCGAGGTACCAGCTGTTGGAGGGCGCCTCGCGGGCCTGGATGGCGCTCCAGGCGGCGGGGGAGAGGGTGACGGGGGAGGCGCCGGGAGGCGCGGAGAGGCACTTCTGCGTGCCCGAGTAGGCGGCATCGACCCCCCACTCGTCGATCTCGACGGGCACGCCGCCGAGGGAGGTGACGCAGTCGAGGAGCAGCAGGGCGCCGTGCTCCTTGCAGAGCGCAGAGATGGCTTCGACGGGCTGGCGGACGCCGGTGGACGTCTCCGCGTGAACGACGGCGACGAGCTTGGTCGGGGCGGCGCGAAGCTCGCGCTCGATGGCCTCGGGGGGAATGGGGGAGCCCCAGGGGGCCGTGACAATGGTGACCTCGGCGCCGGTGCGGGCGGCCATCTGGGAGATGCGATCACCGAAGTAGCCGCAGATGCCGATGATGGCACGGTCGCCCGGCTGCAGCAGGTTCATGACGGCCGCTTCCATGCCGCTGGTACCGGTACCGGGCGTGGCGAGCGTGACCTCGTTCTCGGTGCGGAACACCTGCCGCATCATCTGCTGGCACTCGTCCATGATGCGGATGAACTCGGGGTCGAGGTGGCCCAAGAGCGGGAGGCCCATGGCGGCGAGCACGCTGGTGTCGGCGCCGCTGGGGCCGGGGCCCATGAGGACGCGCTTGGGGGGATCAAGGGAAGGAATCTCGGTCATTGGCCAATGCTAACGGCTGGGCCTGCTACGGAGTCCTCTACGGGCCCTCGCTCACGGCGATGAAGACCCCGCGCCCGGGCTCCTGCTCGACGCCGGCGGTGGGGGCCTGCTCGAAGACCGTTCCCCGGG
Source organism: Tepidiformaceae bacterium (assembly GCA_965203545.1). Classification (GTDB taxonomy): domain Bacteria; phylum Chloroflexota; class Dehalococcoidia; order Tepidiformales; family Tepidiformaceae; genus UBA2991. The sequence continues at coordinate 2,400,315 of OZ241899.1, read as the reverse complement.
GGTACTGCTCGTTGCGGTCGGTCACGACGGTGACGACGAAGCCTGCCTCCTCGACCGCGCGGCGGGCGATGTCCTCGGGTTGACCGATGACGTCGGGCACGACGCCGCGCTGGACGTCGAGGCCGCTTTCGGTGACGGCCGCCGTGGCTTCGGAGGTGGTCGCGGGGCGGGTGGCGGCGGGGTCGAACAACGTATCGTCGCCGTTCTCGCCGCCGACGTTGGCGATGAGGATCGCGACGACGACGACGAGCGCGGTGACACCGATGGCGACGGCAGCGATGACCCCGGTTCGGGCGAAGGAGGTGGGACCGGCGCCGATGCGGCGGGTGGGGATGGCGACGCCGATATCGACGCCGATCATCGGTTCCTCGGGGACGCGCGAGCCGAAGAGGGCGGAGGGGCCGCGACCGGAGCGGTCTTCCTGGCTCGGGGGGCGGGAAGGGGCGCCCGGCGCGGGGGTGTCCTGGGGGAAGCGCGCGAGCAGCGGGGCCGTTTCGACGCCGAGGTACTGGGAGTAGGAGCGGAGGAAGCCTCGCGCATAGACGGGCGCGGGGATGATGTCGAAGCGCTCGTCCTCGAGGGCCTGGAGATAGCGGCGGGAGATCCGTGTGTCGCGCTCGGCGTCTTCGAGGGAAAGGCCGCGCTGCTCGCGAGCCCCGATCAGCCGCTCACCGATGCCGAGGCCGCTCATCGCGCCACTCCAGAGAGGGGACGGTAACACTCAGGGGCAAGGGGAGCCAAACACGGGAAGCAGGCTCGCCGTGGCGACGTCTGACTCTTCCTCAGCTCACCGTGAAGGTGTCGAGCTGGTGGCGCTTCACCTCGGCCATGACCTTCGCCCCGACGGCATCGTCGGGTTCGACGACGGGCAGACGGGGGGCGCCGATATCGACGCCGAGCTGGCGGAGGACGTAGCGGATGGTGCTGGGGCTGCCGTTGAGGAAGCACGCGTCGGTGAGGGGCACGAGGGGCCGGTGGATGGCGGCGGCGGCAGCGAGATCGCCGGCGAGGACGTGGTCGAGCATGGCGCGCTGGCGTCCGGCGACGATGTGGGCGGTGACGCTGATGGCCCCGTAGGCGCCCATGCACCAGAGGTGGAAGTTGTCGTTGTCGTTGCCGCTCCACATGCGGAAGTCGGGCTTCGCCTCCAGCACGCGGGCGGTGGCGTGGAGGTCGCCGTTGGCCTCCTTGTTGCCGGCGATGTTGGGAATCTCGGCGAGCTGAAGGAGCGTATCGACGGTGAGATTGACGCCCGTGCGGCCGGGCACGTTGTAGACGATCACGGGAAGGCTGGTGCTCTCGGCGATCTGGCGGAAGTGCTCGATGATGCCGGCCTGGGGCGGGCGCAGGTAGTAGGGCGCGACGGCGAGGATGGCGTCGGCGCCCGCAGCCTCGGCGCGCTTCGCGAGCTTGACGGAGTGGTGGGTGTCGTTGGTGCCGGCGCCGGCGACGACGGTGCCGCCATCGCCGAGCTCCTGCTTCGTCTCCTCCCACAGTCGAGCCTTCTCGTCGTCGCTCAGGAGGGGGGACTCGCCGGTCGTGCCGGTCACGACGACGCCCTCGTTCCCGGCGCGGACAAGGGAGGCGGCGAGGCGGCGGGCGTGGGCGTAGTCGACCTCGCCCCCGGCGGTGTAGGGAGTAACCATGGCGGTAAGGAGTCGGCCGATCTTGGACATGATGCGCTCCAAAACGTGAACGCTCAGTCTATCGCTCCGGAGGGGGGAGCGGCACCGGCGGGCGTGGGGAGGCTAGAAGCGCAGGGGGAGCTGGCCCCAGGAGCGGAAGTGCTTGCTGAGGAAGCGCCACTGGCGCTCGTCGCCGTAGTGGGAGCCGGCATCGCGCCCGTAGAGGCGGTCGGGCGGACCAGCGAGCGACTGGTAGCGGAGGGTCGCGACCTCCTGGCCGTCTTCGAGCATGAAGGGCACGTCGTGGGCGCGCACCTCAAGGACGGCGGGAAGGCCGTTGGGCACGCCCGAACCGAAGCCGGGGTCGAAGAATCCGGCGTAGTGGGTGCGGAGCTCACCGCTGGTGGGGTCGAAGGGGACCATCTCCGCGGCAAGCTCGGCGGGAATGGCGATCTGCTCCCGGGAACGGAGGAGGTAGAACTCCTCGGGTTCGAGCACGAGCTGGTTGGCGGGCCAGATCGCTTCCCAGAACTCGCGCGGATCGTGGTCCCTGTTGGCCAGGTCGAGAAGGGCGCTGTTGCGCCTCGCCTTGAAGCCGACGGGCATGACCCCACCGTCGCCGTCGCCGGCATCCGGCTCCTCGGGCGACGGGCGAAGCTGGATTCGTACGGTCTCGGGGGCGGAAGGCGGGAGGGCGGGAGGCGCGTCAGCGCCGGAGGGGTCCTCGACGATGAAGCGGAGCTGGTTGAGAGCCATTCCGGCGTGCACCTTCACGAGGAAGGAGCGGGAGAACACCTCGAGCCAGAGGGCGCCCTCGTAGCCAGGAGCGATGTCGTCGAAACGGTGGGAGTAGTCGGTGACGACGCGCGTGAAGATGTCGACGCGGCCCGTGGAGCTCTTGGGGTTGGTGAAGGCGCGAACGTTGCCGGGCAGCCGGAGGCCTTCCATGAGCGGGATGAGGTAGGGGCGCTTCGGTTCGAGGATGCCGCCGTTGCGAATGTCGATGCCCTTGTCGATCTGGAGGTCGGTGAGGCGCTCGCGGACTGTGCAGTCGCCGGGGAGGAAGCTGGAGCCGATGCGGTAGGCGGTGGGGCCGAGGAGGAGGTCGAGGCTGGCGGGCTGGAAGCCGCTTTCGGGAATCTCGACGGCAGTGGTGGTGAGGATGCCGAGGCGCTCGGCTTCGCGCAGGGTCTGGCGGGGGACGACGCCGGGGCGCAGATCCCAGGTCTCGGGCCAGACGGGCTCGGCGGGAGGCGGGGGGCACCAGGGGGCGGCAGCCTGCTCCCCCTCCGTGGGCTCGATCTGGTGGGACACGTCCACTACTTCAGACATGCCGGGCGAGTGTAAGACCGCGGCACTCCGTAACCGCGACGAAAGCTAAAGCTTCTGCATCTTCCGGCAGGTCAGCCCTCCGCGGCGGCGCGGCGCTCCCGCGCTTCGATGGAGTAGGGCAGCTCGTTCATGAACTCGAGCTCTTCCTCTTCGAGGCAGTCGCCGAGGCCCTTCGACCACTCGCTGAACTCCGGATCCTGGCGGGCGACCTCCAGCACGGACCTGACGGCGTTGGCGTCGGGCATCTCCCAGAGGTCGTAGCAGCGGTTGAGGCGGCCGATGCTGTTCTGGTAGGCGCCGTGGAGGCGCCAGCCGTTCTTTTCGAGGACGGGCACGAGGTGGGACATGATCTCCTGGAATTCCTGCGTCTTCCCATACTTGCACTCCAGGCGAACGAGCATGAAAGGCATGAAGAAACCTCCGGTTTCGCTGTTGACCCTTGGCTCTTGGCTGTTACGAGAGTCGGGCGGCGATGGCGTCCTCCAGCTCCTTCATCTCGGGGAAACGGCCAGCTGCTTGCTTCGAGTAGACGAGGTCGCCATCGACCTGGACTTCGAAAGCGCCGGCAGCGCCGGGGATGAGGGTGAGGGAGGCGGTCTGGTCGGCGAACGTAGCGAGGAGTTCCTGGGCCGTCCACGCGGCCCGTGCGGTGTAGTTTCAGGGGACGCAGTATTCGATGGAGATCGCGAGGTTGTGCTGCACCATGGGGAGGGCCTCCAAATCCGGACTGTTGGCTGTTGGCTCCTGGCTGTTGGACATGCGGTCAGTGTAGCGTCCTGAGCGATGGGAGCGGGGCTATAATCAGGCCACTCGCAGCCTCTCGGGAGGACGCCCATGACCACGATTCTCGATCCCACGGACGAGCGCGTCCCGGTACGGCGCTCGCTTACGAAGCGGCCGGAGGCGATCAGCGGAACGGTCGCGCTGCTGGACATCTCGAAGCCCCGCGGCGATGTGCTGCTGAACCAGCTCGAGGTGCGCCTGCGCGAGCGGCTTCCCGAGGTGGACGTGCTCCGCTACAGCAAGCCCACCTTCACAAAACCGGCGCCCGAGTCGCTGAAGCAGGAGCTGGCGAAGGAGGCCGACTTCGTCGTCGAAGGGTTGGCCGACTGAGGGTCGTGCACGACGTGCAGTGTGCACGACACGACCTGGCTGGAAATCAACGGAATCCCCTCGGTGTTCATCGCGTCGGACGAGTTCGAGGAAGCGGCGGAGGCGCAGGCTGAGTCGCTGGGGCTGCCCGAAGTAAGGCGCCTGTTCGTACCGCATCCAATCCAGGACGCGAACGACGACGAAATGCGGGAGAAGGCGGACGCGATCGTCGAGGACGTGATCGCGGCGCTGATCGACTAGAACGGGGAAACGCGCGCCGTTCCTCACAGGGCGGGGCGCGATACACTGGCTCCATGTCGAAGCTGGGCTTCATCAACCGCGTCGTGGGCGGCTCGAACGAGCGCGAGGTTAAGCGCCTCAGCTCGGAGATCCGCGCGATCGAGGATCTGAGCGAGGCGTACGAGCGGCTCTCCGACGAGGAACTGGGCGGACTGACGAAACAGTTCCGCGAGCGGCTGGCCCAGGGCGAGACGCTGGACGACATCGCGTTCGAGGCGTTCGCGGCGGTCCGGGAGATGGCCTGGCGCAAGGTCAACGAGCGCCCCTACCCGGTCCAGCTGATGGGCGGGATGGCGCTGCACCAGGGGAAGATCGCGGAGATGCGGACGGGCGAGGGCAAGACCCTCACCGCGGTCGAGGCGCTGTACCTGAATGCGCTGGCGGGCAAGGGCGCCCACCTGGTGACGGTGAACGACTACCTGGCCCGTCGCGACGCCGCCTGGTACGGACCCGTGTTCCACGCTCTCGGGATGAGCCTCGGCGTCATCCAGAACGACCACATCCAGTACCTCTACGAGCCGGGCTACCGCCCGGGCGAGGACGGGGAAGGCGGTCTCGAGGACCTGCGCCCGTGTGAGCGTCGGGACGTGTACCGGACGGACGTGACGTACGGAACGAACAACGAGTTCGGGTTCGACTACCTGCGCGACAACATGGTGCGGGAATCGGAGCTGAAGACGCAGCGGCCGCTCTACTACGCGATCGTCGACGAGGTGGACAACATCCTCATCGACGAGGCGCGGACGCCGCTCATCATCAGCGGGCAGGCGGAGGAGGCGAGCGGGACGTACCAGCAGTTCGCGCGGGCGGTGCGCGGCCTGCACGCGGAGCTCGACTACCAGATCGACCAGAAGGCGAAGCACGTGGCCCTGACGGAGACGGGCATCGCCAAGATCGAGCGGGCGCTCAGGGTCGACAACGTCTTCGGGGGCGACCCCCGGGTCGCGCGGCACCTGGAGGCGGCGCTCGACGCGGAGTACCTGAAACGCCCCGACCGCGAGTACGTGGTGCGCAACCGCGAAATCGTGATCGTCGACGAGTTCACGGGGCGGATGATGCCGGGCCGCCGCTGGAGCCACGGCATCCACCAGGCGGTGGAGGCGAAGGAGAACGTGCCCATCCAACGGGAGTCCCTGACGTACGCGACGATCACGTTCCAGAACTACTTCCGGCTGTACGAGAAGCTGGCGGGGATGACGGGCACGGCGGAAACGGAGGCGGAGGAGTTCGCGAAGATCTACGACCTCGACGTGGTGGTCATTCCCACGAACAAGCCGATGGTGCGGGACGACCAGGAGGACGTGGTCTACATCAACGAGAAGGCGAAATTCGCAGCGGTGGTGGAGGAGATCGTGGGGATGCACGGGCAGGGGCGGCCGGTGTTGGTGGGAACGACCTCGATCGAGAAATCGGAGTACCTGGCGGCGCTGCTGCGGCGGCGGGGAATCGACCACGAGGTGCTGAACGCGAAGCAGCACGAGCGCGAGGCGCACATCGTGGAGAACGCGGGCGAGGCGGGGGCGGTGGTGATTGCGACGAACATGGCGGGTCGCGGTACGGACATCAAGCTGAGGGAGGGGGTCGCGAACGCCGGCGGGCTGCACGTCATCGGGACAGAGCGGCACGAGTCGCGGCGCATCGACAACCAGTTGCGGGGGCGGTCGGGACGGCAGGGCGATCCCGGTTCGAGCCGCTTCTTCGTCTCGTTCGGTGACGACATCATGCAGCGCTTCGCGCCGGACTGGGTGCCGGGCATGCTGGAGAAGATGGGGATGACGGAGGACCTGCCGCTCGAGTCGCGCATGGTGACGCGCGCGATCGAGCAGGCGCAGCAGAAGGTGGAGGGTTACAACTTCGACATCCGCAAGCGGCTGGTGGAGTTCGACGACGTGATCAACGAGCAGCGGGCGGTGCTGTACACGGAGCGGGACAAGGTGCTGGAAGGCGCCGACGTGCGGGAGAACGTGTTCTCGTTCGTGACGGAGGAGGTCGACGGCATCGTCGAGCGGAACAGCGACGAGGGCTTCGACGCCAGCCTGGTGCACACGGAGCTGGGCGAGATCATGCCGCCCGACATCCTGCCGAGCCTCGAGGAGATCGAGGAGGCACGGGAACGCGTCGCGGACACGGCCCTCGACCGCATCGAGGACCGCTACGAGGAGATCGAGGACGCGGTGGGGGAGGAGATCGCGCGCAGGATGGAGCAGTGGCTGCTCCTGGAGTCGATCGACTACCACTGGCGCGAGCACCTGACGGCGGTGGAGGAGGTGCGGCAGAGCGTGGGGCTGCAGGCGTACGCGCAGGTGGACCCTCTGGTGGCCTTCAAGCGCGAGGGCTACGACATGTTCCAGCAGCTGCAGGGAAACATCCGGCGGCAGGTAGCGCAGGCGGTCTTCAAGATGCGGGCGAAGGACCTGCCGCCGGCGGCGCCGCCGAACGGAGCGACCGCGCGCCGTCCGGACGCGCCACAGGCGCCGGTGCAGGCGCAGGGGAACGGCGCCGCGCGCGGTGGCAACGGGCAGGCGCGCGGCCGGGCAGCCGCGGCGACCGCGACGGCGCCAAGGCCGGGTGGCAAGAAGATCGGGCGGAACGACCCGTGCTACTGCGGCAGCGGGATGAAGTTCAAGAAGTGCCACGGCAAGCTCGCCTGACCGGAACGGCCCGCGCGTGAACGTGCTCGCCACGCTGGGCGTGGGCGCGAACGGCGTGCGGGCGATGCTGATCGACCCCCCGGACGAGGTACTCGGCGAGGCGGGCAGGCTCGAGCCACGGCCTACCGTGGCGAGCTCGCTGCAGGTGGCGGAACCGGCGCTCCAGATCGCGTGGTGGCCGCAAGGGAACGAGCTGACGGCAGAGGGCATCAGCAAGCTTGCCTGGATGCTGTCCGTCGTCGAGGGCGCCGAGGGTTGGCTGGTCAGCGACGGCGACGAGGAGAGCCCGACACGGGAGGAGCTGCTGGCGGCGGTGACGGAGTCGGCGCTGCGTGTGGAGGGGGAAACGGCGCTCGACGACGGCGGGTTCGCGGTGCGGGTGGCGGCTGGCGAGGGGTAGCGCGCCGCGCACGGTACGATCGCGGGGATGCCGCCGACCGTCCTGATCCCGGTGAACCGTCTCGACCGCGCGAAGGGGCGGCTGGCGGCGTTGCTCGAACCGGCGGAGCGGGCGGAGCTGGTGCGGCGATCGCTGGCGGCGGTGCTGGCGGCGGTGGAGGGAGCGGGGATGGAGGCGGTCGTGCTGACCTCGGACGAGGCGGTCGAGGCGGAGGTTCCAGCGGGGGTGCGAGTGCTGGGGGAAGACCCGGAGCTCCGGGGGTTGAGCGCACAGATCGAGCGGGCAACCGGGCTGCTGGGCGCCCAGGAGTTGCTGGTCCTGCACGCCGACCTCCCGCTGGTGACGGCGGAGGCGCTGCGGGAGCTGGTCGCGCAGGCGCCGGAGGCGCCATCGGCGACGCTCGTCCGGCCCGGAGACGGTGGCACGAACGCGATGTTGCTGCGCCCGCCGGGGCGCTTCCCGCTCGCGTACGGGCGGGGCAGCGGCGACCTGCACGAGTCGGCGGCGCGGGAGGCGGGGCTGGCGGTCCGGCGCGCGGACGCGCCCGCGCTCGCGCTCGATCTCGACACGCCCTCGGACGTGCGAGCGCTGCTGTCGACGGCGGAGGGGCGGGCGACGGAGGCGGGGCGCTACCTGGTCGAGATCGGCATCGAGGGGCGGGAGGCGTTCCGGGAGGGGTAGGGTCAGGCCGGCTCCGCGACGCGTCGGAAGGTCGCGCCCTCTTCGGCGAAGAGCCAGGCGTCCGGAAAGGTCAGGCTCTGCCAGAACTCGACGATGTCGAGGCCGTCGACCGCACCCGCCGCCCAGACGCTCATCGCGAGGCCGTGGCCGACGGCGATGGTCGTGCCCTCCGGGGCCCCACGCTCGGCGAGTGCGCTCAAGACCCGTCGCAGAACTTCGTCGCGGGGCTCCCAGCCGGGGGCCGAGCCGGACCGCAGGTACTCGCGGGAGGCGGCACGGTAGTCGCCATCGGTCCAGGGGCGCTGGACCTCGCGGAGGTCGGCGCAGACCTCGGCTGGGTCGAGGCCGAGCACGTCGCACACGGCCTCGGCGGTCTCGACCGCCTTGCGTTCGTCGCTGGTGACAACGGCGAGGGGCGGGGAGAGGTCTGGCAACGAACGAGCCAGGCGGATGGCTGCCTCACGGCCTTCGGGTATCAGGGCCCACTCTCGGGCGGGGGTGGCGGGGTCCGCGGCGGGCGGGGCATGGCGGACCCAGAGAAGGTGTCGGTGGCTCATGGTGCTTCCATCGTATCGAGGGTTAGCCATCCATAAGGCAGACGGCATGCACCAGATGCCTGTCCACTCGCGCAGGCACCTGATCATATGTACTACCAAGCGGGTACACTCCCAAGTATCACGAAACTCGGGAGTATTGCGATGGCCATTCAGGTGACCCTGCTATCGCATTCAGAGGACCCGCTGCGGTCCCTCTACATGGCGTACCGGACGTGCTACAGCCAGCTCACGCCCCAGCAGGTAGCGGCGCGGATCGAGGACGAGCGCATCCCACGCGAGAAGATGCACAACTTCATCGTGGAGCGGCTGAAGACGGGCCACGCGAGCCCGCTCGAGCAAGTCTGGTTCGAGTTCGCCATCTCGGGCGTGTCGCGAGCGTTCAGCCACCAGTTCGTGCGGCACCGGGTGGGGATCTCGTTCGAGCAACAGAGCCAGCGGTACGTGACGTACAAGAAGGGGGAGTTCCCCTACAGCGTCCCCAAGAGCGTCGAGAAGGCGGGGATGTCGGAGAAGATGGAGGACCTGTTCGGGAAGGCGGGAGCACTCTACGAGGAGCTGGTGGAGGCGGGCGTGCCGGCCGAGGACGCGCGCTTCCTGCTGCCGAACGCGACGAGTACGAACTTCAAAATCACGGTGAACTTCCAGAGCCTCTTGCACATCTGCGACCTGCGGCTGTGCACGCGGGCGCAGTGGGAGTTCCGGCGGGTGGCGGCGCTGTTGCGGTCGGAGGTGGCGAAGGCGGTGCCGGAGCTGGGGAGCTACCTGCAGCCCAAGTGCGGGGAGCTGCGCACGGGCTACTGCGACGAGTCGGTGGAGGACTGGGAAGCATGCCCGATCGGGCGGGTGCGTCCCCACAAGGACGCGCTCTTCCGGCTGTACGACCAGTACCGGAAGGGCGAGCTCCAGCCGCTTCGGGAAGAGGACTGGGCCGCGATCGAGGGGATCGGCGCGGAGGTCGCGGGCGGCGGCTGATCGCGGGCGTCGCGTGACCTCGCTACGCTAGGAGCATGGCTCCAAGCGCGCGCACGATCGTGGTCCGGGACCTGGGGCTGACCGAGTACGGGGAGGTGCACCGGCTGCAGCAGGAACTGCAGGCGGAGCGCATCCGCGGGGAAGGCGTCGACACGCTATTGCTGACGGAGCATCAGCCGGTGTTCACGCTGGGACGGAACCACCCCGAACCGAACCTGCGGGCCACGGAGGCAGTGGTGCGGGCGGCGGGCATCGAGGTGGCGCAGACGGAGCGCGGGGGCGACATCACCTACCACGGGCCGGGGCAGCTCGTGGCGTACGGCATCATCGACCTGCAGGCGTGGGGCGTGCGGGTCGTCGACTACGTGTCGGCGCTGGAGGACGCGATGTTCGGCGTGCTGGGGGAGTGGGGCATCGAGGGGCGGCGGCACGAGTGCGCGCGCGGGGCCTGGGTGGGAGAGCGGAAGGTGGGGTCGGTGGGGCTGCACGTGCGGCGCTTCGTCTCGATGCACGGGGCGGCGCTGAACGTGGCCCCGAACATGGAGCACATCGCGCTGATGAACCCCTGCGGGCTGGAGGATACGGAGATGACGAGCCTGTCGGCAGAGGCAGAGCAGGGGGTGGCGGTGGGGGAGGTGGCGGAGGCGTTCGTGCGGCAATTCGCCCGAGTGCTCGAGTGCGAGGTGGCGGAGAGTGCTAGCGTGGCCGGGTAACGGAATCGAGCAGGCGGCGGGTGGCCTCCGCGACCTGCTCGATAGCCTCCTCGAACGCTTCCTCGTTGCGGCGCGAGGGCGCACGGAAGCCGCTTACCTTGCGCACGTACTGGAGGGAGGCCTCGCGAATGGCGTCGTCGGGGGCGATGCCCTCGGGGCCGCGCAGCCGCTTGATGCTGCGGCACATGGCTAGAGCTCGGGAGCGGGCGGCTTGCTGGGCCGGCGCGCTTCGACCCAGGCCATGCCGGCGGCGAGAGCGGCGATGCTGAAGCCGAGCAGGACGCCGATGGTGATGGAGAAGCTGTCGCGGAGCCCGTCGGGGCCGGTGGTGAGGGCGGCGCGCCAGAGGTCGAAGCCGGTGAGGGCCACAGCGAAGAAGAGCAGGGTCACGCCGGTCGAGGCTTCGAGCCAGGCGCGGCGCAGCAGGAGGTAGGCAAGAGAGATGCCGCCGAGCGCGTAGAGGGGGATGGTGACGGGCACGACCCAGTCGCGAACCTCGGTCCAGCTGGCGCGGGCCTGAAAGGCGATCGCGACGAAGGCCGCGGTGCAGGCCACGCCGACGGCGATGTGCAGGAGCAGGCGGCCGTAGTCCTGGCGGTCGGCGGGTGCGCCGGGGCGGGTGTCGCGGTCGTGGACGACCTCGCTCTTGTCGGGTTCGACGGGCGCGGCGGCGGAGAAGTCAGCCATCGCCCGCGATCATGGCGGGCGGGCGTCAGCGGGGCAAGCGGAGGCATGGTCGTGACGCTGGACGTACCACGTACAGTTCTAGTATGGTGAGGCAGCGTGATTCTCGGATACGGGGACCGGCGCACCCAAGCGTTCGCGGAAGGGTCCTTCAACGCCGCGTTCCAGGGATTCGAGAGCCAGGCGGAGAGGAGGCTATCGATCTTGAACGCGGCGCCTTCCCTCGACGCCTTGCGGGCACTGCCCAGCAATCGTCTTGAAGCGCTGCACGGCGACCGGCTGGGCCAGTACTCGATCCGCATCAACCGGCAGTGGCGCATTTGCTTCACATGGCCAGCGGGAAGCACAGGCCCTTACGACGTAGAGATCGTGGACTATCACTAGGAGGCGAGCGTTGGAGAAGTTGTTCAAGCGAGCCGTCCATCCGGGAGAGGTTCTGAGAGAGGAACTGGATGAACTGGGTGTGAGCCAGGCTGCATTCGCCCGGCAGATTCGCGTTCCTGCCAACCGAATCAGTCAGATCGTCGGAGGCAAGCGGTCAATCAGCGGTGACACGGCCCTGCGGCTGGGGCACTGGTTTGGGATGGAGCCCCAGTTCTGGATGAATCTCCAGGCCCAGTTCGACCTTGCGGTAGCCGACAATCAGGTCGGATCAGCGGTTCGCGAGCTTCCGACCGCCTCGGACGGACACGACTAGGCGGGGGCAAGAGCTAGAACTCGTCGATGCACCAGGGCGCGGTGTGCCAGCGGAACACGGCGTCGGCGAGGCGGAGGGCGTCGGGCGCGCCTTCGACGCGGCCCGCGCTCGCCAGCACAGACGGGGAGACATCGCCCAGGTAGACGGCCCCGAGGGCGTCGGCGCCCAGGGTCACGTCGGGCGGGGCGTCCGTCGGGCGGCAGGAGGCCCTGCCGTTCTCGACGGTGAGCTCGAAGCGGCCGGCGGCCCAGGGCCCGAAGGCGTCGGCGACATCGAGAACAAGGCGGCCCTCGACGAGGTAGGCGCGGCCCTCGAGGGCGCGGGGCACGTCGAGGACGCGCACCCAGAGGGTGTCGCGGGGGATGCGGCGGAGGTGGCGGGGGTCGGCCAGCATCCAGAGGAGGGGGTCGTCGGGCGGGCGGTTGTCGGCCTGGATCGTGCCGACGAGGTCGATGCCGAAAAGGTAGCGCCAGAGCGCGGTTTCGGCGGCGGGGTTCAACGCCACCAACTCGTGCAGGCGAAGGATTCCGCGCGGGAGGCCCTCGGGCCAGTCCGACTTGACGGCGTAGATGGCGTAGCCCTCGGGGCCTTCGGGACCGCTGTACTCGACGTACAGGCGCTTCGTGAAGCCGTCCTCGGGTTTCTCCGTGCTGGGAATGACGAAGCCGCGCCAGAGGTACGGGAACCGCGTCATCATGCCGGGCCGCGATTCGCGCAGGCGGTCGTGGATCGCCGGCCAGCGCTCGAGGGCGGCATCGGGGGCGACGAAGCGCACCTCGCCCGGGGCCTCGGGGGCTTCGGGACGGAACTCGGTGTGACGCCGGTCGATGCTGACGCGGTCGGACTGCGCCGCCATGCCGTAGCCGAAGCGGCCGTAGATGACGCTCTCCGAGGCCCAGAGGGCGGCGAGCGGTTCGCCGCGGTCGCGGACGTCGTCGAGCTGCCGGCGCATCAACTCGGTGAGGACGCCGCGACGGCGGTGGGTCGGCGACACGGTGACCGCGGTAATCCCGGCGGTCGGCAGATCGCCGCCCGGCACGCTCATGGAGAAGGGGATGGAGTGCGTCTTGCCGACCATCTCATCGCCGTCGAAGGCGGCAATGCCGCGGTCGAAGTCGAAGTGGGGCCGGATGGGCTCCGCCCAGGCGAGCGCGCCCTCGGGATCCTCGAGAAAGCCTCGGGCGTTGCCGGCGATCCACTCGTCCCAGTCGTCCTCGGTCAGCACGCGGTAGGTGATGGCCATCGATCGACTATGGCCGGAGCAGTGGTAACGGGCCAGACGAGGGGCGGGGACAGCCGGTAGGCTGTGAGCATGAGCGGGATCGGCACGCTGACGCTGGCGGAGAGCACGTCCGCGGATGCGGTGGTGGTGGCGCTGGCGGCGTTGGCGGAGGGGGACGCGCGGGTGGTGGTGATCGAGGCTGCGGCGGACGGGGATGCGGGGGCCTGGCCGGGGGAGCAGGTGCGCTGGCTGTGGCGCGACTACCCGCTGCCGGTCGTGTTCGCCTTCGAGGGGCGGCTGGCGGGGGCAGGGACGGCGCTCGCGCTGGGGTGCGACCTCCGCGTGTGCGGCGAGGAGGCGGTGATGGAGCTGGACGGCGGCTCGATGGACGACCTGACGGCAGAACGGACACGCACGCTGCTGGGGCTGGAGGCGGGGGACGACATCCCGGCGAGGTTCACGGCGGGGGAGGCGCTGGAGGCGGGGCTGGTCTCGCGGGTGGGGCCGGCAGGGAACGCGGGGGAGCTGGCGCGGGGGGCGGCGGAGGCGGTGGCGGCGCGGGGTCCAATCGCGACGCGGCTGGCGAAGGAAGCGGTCTGGCGGGGGCTGGATCAGCCGCTCGAACAGGCCCTGCGATTCGAAACCGATTTGACCTTGCTCCTGCAAGCGACCAAAGATCGGGCTGAAGGCGTGCGAGCGTTCCTCGAAAAGCGCCCGCCGGACTTCACTGGGGAATGACGAATGATCGTTTTGCTTGAAGAACAGGAGTCGTGGTCGCTGATGATGCTTGTCAGCGCGGTCGCGATCGACAATGCTGACATCTCCTTCGAAGGGAAGGAGGCGATCCGGCGCTGGCGTTCGGATCACCAGGAGGGTTCACCCGAGCTGGAGGCGCTGACGGAGGCTCTGAATGGCCGGCTGAACGCGGCCATCGATGAGAAGCTCATGAGGCGGGTCAAGAGCAAGGGCCGCTACGAGACGGTGAGGAGATAGCCATGGTTCAGGTGAACTACAGCGACGACGAGATCAACGAGATGCTGGTAGAGCTCGTGAACCGCATGGCGAGTGAGGCGGAGCTGAGCGCGAAGGACCGGGCGATGCTGAAGCGCTGGCGCTCCTCGGAGATGAAGCTCGGCAGCGACGAACTGGACGACCTCGTACGGAAGGCGAACGAAGACCTCGCCAAGAACGTCTCGATGCGCGAGAAGAGCGCCATCCGCAGGCCCGACTGGCGCCAGTAGGCGCCATCTCCGCCTGATTTCCGGGCAGCACGACGCGCCGGCCTCCAGGGCCGGCGCTTTCGTTGCCTCCGCGCCCGGGCCTGCGGTCGCCGTAAACTGGCTGCATGGCCGAGCCGGTGCTGTTCAACATCGACGACCGGGGCGTCGCCACGATCACGCTGAATCGCCCCGAGCGCCTGAACGCGATCAACGTGGCCATGCGGGATCTGCTCTGGGAATACCTGCAGGCGTGCCGCGACCATCCGGACGTGCGAGCGGTGTGCTTCCGTGGCGAGGGGCGCTCCTTCAGCGCGGGGGCGGACATCTCCGAGTTCGGGACAGCGCCGAGCCTGTGGGAGTCCCGGCGGGCGCGGCACGAGCGGGACGTGTGGGGGCTGCTGCTCTCGCTGCCGGTGCCGCTGGTGGCGCGGCTGCACGGCTACTGCTTCGGCGCCGGGCTGGAGCTGCCGCTCTGCTGCGACGTGCGGGTGGCGGCCGAGGAAGCGCGCTTCGGCCTGCCGGAGGTGACGCTCGGGTACATCCCGAGCGCGGGCGGCACGCAGACCCTGCCCCGCACGATCCCCCCCGGGGCCGCCGCCGACCTGATCCTGACAGGCGAGCCGGTGGGGACGGAGGAGGCGCTTCGCTGGGGGCTGATCTCGCGGGCGGTGCCGGAGGCCGAGCTGGATGCGGCGGTGGAGGAGGAGCTGGGGCGGCTGCTGGCGGGACCGTTCGAGCCGAGCCGCCCCACCCTGTGACCCGGGAACTCGCTGCCTGGCTCCCGTCCCACGATTCGCGCGCGAAACGGGGCGCCGGTAGAATCCCGTTCCGCCGCGAATACGCGCAAACCCGCTCCTCGGAGGGAGCATGAACACGATCGAATTCCTTCAGATCTCCGCCGCCGTGGTGCCCGACCGGGAGGCCGTGGTGGAGGTGGGCGGCGCCGGCCGCCGCCTCACCTACGGCGCCATGCAGGAGCAGGTGACGCGCCTGGCGAACGCCATCCGCGGGCTGGGCGTGGAGCAGGGCGAGAAGGTCGCCATCATGGCCCAGAACAGCACGGACTTCGTGCTGACGTACTACGCCTGCGCCATGCTGGGCGTGACCCTCGTTCCCCTGAACTACCGCTCGAAGGACGAAGAGCTGACGTACATGCTCAACGTGAGCCAGGCGGGCGTGCTGTTCGTCTCGGAACGCTATCGCGATCTGGTTGCCCGCATCCGGCCCACGCTGGAGCACACGAAGTCGTTCGTGAGCTACGACGGACCGGCCGAGGGCTACCTCGACTTCGCGGGCCTGGTGGCCGGGGCGGAGGCGGAAGACATCTGGGTGGAGGTCGACGACGAGCAGCCGACGGTCCTCATCTTCACGAGCGGCACCACGGCGTTCCCCAAGGGCGTCATGGTCACCTACCTGGACATGACCGCCTATGTGACGAACACGATGAACCCGGCGGACCCGGACATCCACGAAAAGACGCTGGTCTCAGTGCCGTTCTTCCATATCGCCGGGGCGACGGCGATGCTCTCGTCGATATGGGGCGGGCGCACGATGCTGGTCCTGCCGCAGTTCACGCCCGAGGGCTGGATGACGGCCGTCGGCGGCGAGGGGGCGACACACTCGATGGTTGTGCCCACCATGCTGAAGCGGCTCATGGACCACGACGACCTGGAGAAGACCGATCTCTCCACGCTGCAGCTCATCACCTACGGGGCGGCGCCGATGCCGTACGAGGTGGTGCGCCGGGCGTGCGACATCTTCCCGCCGGAGGGCGTCGGCCTGATGAACGCCTACGGGCAGACGGAGTCGACCTCCACGCTGACGTACCTCGGCCCGGACGACCACGACCTGAGCGTCGACACGGACGTGCGGGAGGCGCGCCTGCGATCGGTGGGCAAGCCGATGGACGACGTCGAGATCGGCATCATGGACGACCGGAACAACCTCCTGACCACGGGCGAGGAGGGCGAAATCTGCGTCCGCTCGGACCGCGTCATGAAGGGGTACTACGAGCAGGAGGACGCGACGAGCACGGCGATCATCGACGGCTGGCTGCACACCGGCGACGTGGGCCGCGTGGACGACGGCGGCTACCTGTTCATCACGGGCCGGAAGAAGGACCTCATTATCCGCGCCGGCGAGAACATCTCGTCGGGCGAGGTGGAGAACTGCCTGGAGGACCACGAAGGGATCGACGAAGCGGCCGTCATCGGCGTTCCGGACGTGGACTGGGGCGAGGTGGTGAAGGCCGTGCTCGTGCCGAAACCGGGGGCGACACTCACGCCTGAGGAAGTGAACGCTTACTGCAAGACCCGGATCGCCTCGTTCAAGGCGCCCCAGTACATCGCGGTGGTGGATGAGCTGCCGCGGAACGCCATGGGCAAGGTGTTGAAGACCGACCTCCGTAAGCTGTACGGCACGCCGACGAACGACAACGTATGAGCGCAACGTCGAGCACGCAGGAGAAGGGGCCGGCCGCGGACGGCAAGCAGGAGCCGAAGGGCAAGCGCTTCAACGTGACCGTCGTGGGCGCGGCCGTGCCGGTGGCGGTGATCGCCGCGATCGGGGCTCTGGAGACGGCGCAGACGGAGCGCGCCAGCCGCGAGGTGTTCTTCAACATCCAGGGCTTCGCCGTGATGTACTTCATCTTCGGCGTGTCCGTCGCGGTCATCCTGGGAGCGTTCCTGCAACGCCTGCGGGTGTGGCGGCTGGGACGGGGACACAACGTCTTCAACAACCTGGGAGCGCGGATCACGAACGCGCTCACGCTCGGGGCGGGCACGGGGCGCGTCACGAACGACCGCTACGCGGGCGTGATGCACTGGTGCATCTATTCGAGCTTCGCCGTCCTGACGCTGGTGACGATCCTGCTGGCGATCGACGACTACTTCGACCTCATCTTCCAGATCGGCGGCGAGCACGCCTTCCTCGAAGGGGGCGTCTACCTGGCCTACAGCTTCGTGGGCGACCTGTTCGGCATCATCGGGCTTGTGGGCGTGGGGATGGCGGTGTTCCGCCGCTTCGGTCCGGCGCCGGCGAAGTTGACGTGGGATCGGCGGCAATCGGAGGACGCGATCGTCGTAGGGCTGCTGGGGTTCGTGCTGTTCACGGGCTTCCTGGTGGAGGGGCTGCGGATCGGCGGGCACGAGATTCCCGCCGGACACGAAAACTGGTCGTACTGGTCGCCGGGCGGCTGGGTGATCGCGAAGATCGTGGGCGCGGCGAGCGCAGACGCGCTGCTGACGGCGCACCAGGTGTTCTGGTGGATCCACGTGGTGGGCGCCTTCGGTCTGCTGACCCTGATGGCCCTGACAAAGTTCCGGCACATCATCTTCGCGCCGGTGAACGCCTTCCTGAAGCGCCCCGCGGTTCCCGCGTACCTCGCGCCGATGGGCGACTTCGAGCAGCTGATCGAGGAGGGCGCCAGCCTCGGCGCGGGAAAGGTGCAGGACTTCTCCTGGAAGCAGCTCTTCGACGCGGATACGTGCGTGCGCTGCGGGCGCTGCACCGACGTCTGTCCGGCCTACACGGCGGGGCAGCCGCTCTCGCCGATGGCGATCGTCCAGGACCTGAAGTCGTACATGAACCACGCCGGCCCGCTCCTGATCGCGGGGAAGGATCCCTCGGAGAAGGTCGAGGGCGAGCTGGTCGGCGACTACGTGAAGGACGAGTCGCTGTGGGCTTGCCGCACGTGCATGGCCTGCGTGCAGGAGTGCCCGGTGCTGATCGAGCACGTGCCCACGATCGTCGACATGCGGCGCTACCTCGTGATGGAGCAGGCGCGCATCCCGGGCACGGCGCAGGAGACGCTGCAGAACATCGAGCAGCGCGGCCACCCGTGGCGGGGCACGCAGCTGACACGCGAGACATGGATGGAGCAGCTCCGCGAGGAGGGCATCGAGGTGCCCATCTTCGACGGGTCGCAGGAGTACCTCTACTGGGTGGGCTGCTCGGGGGCGCTGGTCGAGCGGAACATGCCGATCACGAAGTCGGTCGTGCGGCTGCTAATCGAGGCTGGCGTGAGCTTCGGCGTGCTGGGCCAGCAGGAGACGTGCACGGGCGACCCGGCGCGGCGCCTGGGGAGCGAGTTCCTCTACGCGACGCTGGCGGAAACGAACGTGGCCTCGATGAACGAGATCGGCGTGCGGCGGGTGATCACGGCCTGCCCGCACTGCTTCAACACGTTCAAGAACGAGTACCCGGACTTCGACGGGCAGTGGGAGGTCACGCATCACGCGGAGTTCCTCCAGCTCCTGCTGGCGCAGGGCAAGCTGCGGCCGAAGGAGATGAACGGGCAGACGATCACCTACCACGACTCGTGCTACCTGGGCCGGGGAAACGGCATCATGGACGCGCCGCGCGATGTGCTGGACCAGATTCCCGGCGCGGAGCTCGTCGAGATGCCGCGCAGCCGCGAGCAGGGGCTCTGCTGTGGCGCCGGCGGCGGCAATATGTGGCTGGAGGAGTCGGGGACGCGGGTGAACCACCTGCGCACGGCGGAGGCGGCGAACACCGGCGCGAGCGTCGTGGCGACGGCCTGTCCGTTCTGCATCCAGATGTTCGAGGACGGCATCCCGGCCGTGCAGCCCGACGAGGAGACGCGCTCGATCCAGGCGTTCGACATCGCGGAGCTGCTCGAGGTGAGCGTCGCGCCGCCGCGTCCGGCGGGCGAGGGCGCCATTCCTCCGGGGGTCGCGGGGTAAGCGGCGGAAGCTGCCAGTCGCTCCCGTCGACCGCTACCATCGCTCCATGAGCGGGACGGCTGAGCCGCGCGGCATCGTGCATTGCGCCGACGGGGTGGAGGTGGCGCGAGGACTGGCGGACGAGTCGGTGGACCTGGTGTACCTCGACCCGCCGTTCAATACGGGGAGGCGTCAGGAGCGGGAGCAGACGCGGTCGTGGCGGGTCGGCGAGGACGAAGGGGACCGGACGGGGTTCGGGGGGCGGCGGTACGAGACGGTCCGGCTGGGGTCACGGTCGTTCGACGACGCGTTCGACGACTACCTTGGATTCCTCGAGCCGTTCCTGGTGGAGTCAAGGCGGGTCCTGAAGGCGAGCGGGTCGCTTTACCTGCACCTGGACTACCGTGAGGCGCACTACGCGAAGGTGCTGCTGGACCAGATCTTCGGGCGGGAGTGCTTCGTCAACGAGATCATCTGGGCGTACGACTACGGGGGGCGGACGAAGAAGCGCTGGCCGGCCAAGCACGACACCATCCTGTTCTATGCGAAGGACCCGGAGCGGAACCTGTTCAACGCGGACGAGGTCGAGCGCATCCCGTACATGGCGCCGGGGCTGGTTGGGGCGGAGAAGGCGGCGCGGGGGAAGCTGCCGACGGATGTCTGGTGGCACACGATCGTGAGCCCGACGGGCAAGGAGAAGCTGGGGTACCCGACGCAGAAGCCGCTGGGCGTGCTGAAGCGCATCGTGAGCGCGTCGTCGCCGCCGGGCGGGCTGGTGGTGGACCTGGTAGCGGGGAGCGGGACGGCGGGGGCGGGGGCGCTGGCGCTGGGGCGGCGCTTCGTGCTGGCGGACAAGTCGGAGGTAGCGTTTGCGGTGATGCGGAAGCGCTTCGCGGGGGAGGCGGGGGTGGAGTTCGTAGACAAGCAGGCGCCGCAGGAGTAGCCCGACTCCAGAACTACCGCTCCGGTATCATCCGCGCGGCACTTACGGACCGGAGGTGGGCGCATGGTGCGCGCCGAGATCATCGAACGGCAGAACGAGATCAAGCAGACGCCGATGCTGGAACGCATCGAGAGCATGCGGGAGATGCTGCGGGCGGCGGGCGACGAGGCGCAGGAACTGCGCCACCTGCCCCCCTGGGCGGCCAAGGAGATGGCCGCCAACGGCTTCTACCGGTTCGCGCTGCCGAAGGAGCTGGGCGGGGAGGACGTAACCGCTCGCGAGCAGATCGAGAACGTCGAGCTGGTCTCGTCGATCGACGGCTCGGTGGGGTGGTGTACGCACATCAACTCGGAGATCAACGGGCTCGTCGTGCGGCGCATGGACCGCGCACTCTGCGACAAGATCTTCGACGACTGGGACGCGCTGGTGTGCTCGGGGCTAGGGCCGCCGAACGGGCCCAACCCGGGCCGCACAGCCAAGCGCGAAGGCGACGGCTGGCGGCTGAGCTACCAGGGGTCGTTTGCGAGCGGCTGCCACAACGCGACGTGGAACTTCGTGATGTCGCCGGTGGTGATGAACGAGGAGACGGGCGAGGGCGCGGAGAACTCGTTCATGGTGCCGAAGGGCGAGTTCGAGATCGTGGACACGTGGGACACGGCGGGTATGCGCGGCAGCGGCAGCCACGACGTGCGCATGGACGGCACTTACGTGCCGCCCGAGCACCTGCTGCCGGATCGCCCCCTGGCGCCGAGCGAGCAGTGGGACAACCCGACGTTCCGGAATCCGTGCCACGCGGTCTACAACAAGTCGGCCGTGGCGCTGGGCGTGTGCAAAGGCGCGCTGGAGTCGTTCATCGACCTGGCGAACATCAAGACGCCCTGGGGCCTGACCTCACCCCTGAAGGACATGCCGCAAGTGCACTACCGCATCGGCGAGGCGATGGCGACCTACATGGCGGCGCGCACCTTCGTGCTGGACACGCAGGACGCGCTCGAGGCGCACCTGGGGCCGAAGCCGTCCGAGGGCGGGCGCCTCGAGCCCGAGTGGGACGTCTTCTGGCCGGCGTACCTGGCCTGCGCGCACTCGGCGCAGGCGGTGCGGCACGTGGTCGGCATCATCAACAACACCGCCGGGACGACCGGGAGCCGCATGGACAGCCCGCTGGAGCGCCACCTGCGCGACGCGCATCAGTCGGCAACGCACGCGCTGATCTCGTGGCGGCACTACGAGGACCTCGGCAAGACGTTCGTGGGGCACGATCCCGCGGCGAACTACATGGAGCTGCGCCGCGCCTAGCGCGAGCGCCCGACCCGACAGGAGTTACCTGATGGCAGAACGCGAACCCCTCGACGTGCTGGAGGCGATCCACTCGACTCCCGCCCGACGCTACCTCGGCTCGGATCCGATTCCCGACGAGATCCTGTGGGAGCTGCTGGACGCGGCCATCCGCGGGCCGACGGGCGGGAACTCCCAGATCTGGGGCTGGGTGGTCGTGCGCGACGAGGCCAAGAAGGCACAGATCGCAGCGTGGTGGAAGGGCGTGTTCGAGGCGACCTACGGGCGCGCCGATCCGGCCGCGCTCGAAGGAGGAGGTCGCGTCCAGTTCTCCGACTTCGACAAGGTGGTGGACGCGGAGACGGGGCTCGACGCCTCGGGGCTGCGCTCGGTGACCTACCTCGCGAACCACATCGGCGAGGCGCCTGTGCTCATGGTGCCGGTGCTGACGGGCGTGGCCGGGGGACCGGAGTCGACGCGCACCGGGATGACCTACGGGGGCTTCATCTTCGGGGCCATCCAGAACCTGGCGCTGGCGGCGCGCGCCTACGGCATCGGGGCGCCGCTCACGACGTTCGGGACCGGCCCGAAGCTCGACGAGCTGCTGGAGCTGCCCGAAGGCTCCACGGCCGTCGCGATCGTCCCGCTGGGGTACCCCGTGCGCGGGCGCTTCTCACAGCCGCGAAGGATGCCGGTCGAGCAGGTCGTGCATTTCGACACCTGGGGGAATTTTCAGGAGCGCCCCTAGCTGGTCCCACCGTGAAGGTATAGGCGATCCGGGGCTCTCGCGACCCCCGGTCGGTGGCGCTGTATCGTTCGCGAACCCGCAGGAGGAGCTTTGTCATGCCCGATGTCGTCACGCTTGAACGACCGCGCGAGGGCGTCGCGCTCATCACCATGTCGAACCCGGACATCAACAACCACGGCTCGTGGGAGGGGGTGGAGCAGCTCGGCGCGGCGCTGGTGGAGGCGCGCGAGGGCGGCGCGCGGGTGTCGGTGCTGGCCTCGGGGACGCCGGGGCACTGGTACGAGCACGCCTGGCTGCGCGACCTGCGCAACACCGTCATCGGGGAGACGACGACGGGGACGGGCGGGGGCTGGGGCACCTGCCTGCAGGAGCTGGCGAAGACGCCGGTCGTGACGATCGCGGCCATCTCGGGGGACTGCTCCGGGGGCGGAGCGGAGCTGGGGTGGGCCTGCGACCTGCGCATCGCGGAGGAGCAGGCACGCTTCGGGCAGCCGGAGATCCAGATCGCCCTGACGACAGGTATCGGGGGGACGAGCCGGCTGGCGCGCATCATCGGGCGCACGGCGACGGCGGAGATGGTCCTCGACGGCACGCCGATGACGGCGCAGCGCATCTACGAACTGGGCGGGGTGAACCGCGTCGTGCCCGACGGCACGTCGGTGGAGGTGGCGCTCGACTGGGCGGGCCGCCTGGCCGACCGCCCGGCGAAGGCGCTGGCGACGCTGAAGCAGATCCTGATCGACAACGACGACCTGGGCCTCACGGAGGCGCTCACGAACGAGCAGCGCCTCTTCCAGACGGTGGTCGGCACGGAGGAAGCGATCGCGACGATGGGCGACATCCAGGATCGCTTCGACGCGGGGGAGTCGATCGAGTCGGTGTACGGCTCGCCTCGGCCGTAGGGGTGGGGTCTACTGCCAGAGGGTTGGGACCAGCCCCGCTAGTCGCCCGATTCCGGTTGCGAGGGGTTGGGGACGCCGACCTGATCGTCCTTCCCCTCAAACAGCCGCAAGAGTTCCTCCGGAAGGGGTTCGAAGAAGGAGTTCGGTATTTCGACCAGGCCCTTCCCCAGGCCGATGGGGCGGGGCTCTGCGGGCAGCTTGGGTTTCGGGTCGGCGTCCATGGTTCCAGCGTACGCCACGAGCGCTTGCGGGGAGGCGTACGATAGGGGCGATTCCGGGTTGGGATGGGCTGCGCGGAGGGCGTCCCGGTGGGGCGCGCGTTGCGTAGCCGTCGGCAAGAGCAGCCCCGAGGGAGTTCCTGATGACCACCGAAATGATGTCGAAGCGTGAGAAGGCCATGCTGGACGCCGAGGCCCAGTGCCCGTTCAGCGTGGAGGACGTTGACCTGTTCGCGCCGGGCTCGCAGGAGTACTGGTTCGATGCGTACCGCATCCTGCACAAGGACGCGCCGGTGCTGCGCATTCCAGGCGGGGGCGACACGCCGGACAAGGACGGCTTCATCCTCACGAAGTACGAGGACGTGGCCCGCATCGTGCGCGACACGGAGACGTTCCCGCTCAACTACGGCCAGCGCAACGCGGGTCAGGAAGTGGAGCGGGAGATCCTCATGGAGGAGGGTCACGGCGACGCGATCGACGCGGGGCTGTCGCTGCGCCCGAACATGGAGCAGCACCGCTGGCACCGCGAGCAGCTCACGAATCCGTGGGTGGGGGCGGTGGGCGCCGGCCGCAACACGGAGATGATCACGGGCTTCGTGAACGAGCTCATGGACCGCTGGATCGACCGGGGCTCGGTCGAGTACGTGACGGAGTTCGCGGCGCCGCTCCCGCAGATGGTGATCACAACCATCCTCGGGTTCCCGCTGGAGGACATGCCCACGCTGCGGAAGTGGGAGGAGGCGCAGGTGCGGCGCTTCGTGTTCGGGTCGACGCACCGGAACCTGCTGCCGGAGGAGGACGAGGCGGAGAACGCGCGCACGCTGGCGGCCTTCCACGAGTACATCGGGAAGCACGTCCGCGAGAAGCGGGAGAACCCGAAGGACGACATGATCTCCTACCTGACGCAGGTGGAGTACGGCGACGAGAAGCGCCCGCTCACCGACGCCGAGGTCGTGAGCGTCGCCTACGGGATGCATATCGGCGGCAACGAGACGACGCAGTACGCGCTGACCGCCGAGGCGATGGTGCTCGCGCAGAAGCCGGAGCTGGCGGAGGAGCTGCGCGCGGACCGCTCGAAGGTGCGGTTCTTCGTGGAGGAGTGCCTGCGGCTGTACGCGCCCACGCAGGGTCTCTCGGGGCGGCGTCCGATCAAGGACATCGTGGTGCAGGGCGTGACGATCCCGGCGGGGTCGACGATCCACCTGCGCTACGGGGCGGGGAACCGCGACGAGGAAGAGTACCCGAACGCAGAGGAGATCGACCTGACGCGTCCGAGCCCGGGGCGGCACGTGACCTTCGGGCAGGGGCCGCGCTCGTGTCCGGGGGCGGGGCTCTCGCGGCTGGAGCAGAACATCGCGACGAACGTGATGCTGGACCGGCTCGACGACCTGCGGCTGGCGCCGGGGAAGAACGACCTGCGCCACCAGCCGGGCGTGATGCTCGGCCTGCTGGAGCTGAACCTGGAGTTCGACAAGCGGTAACGTCGAACCCGCCGGCTGGACGGGCTGTGCGCCGCGTCGTGGACGTGGCGGCGGCGGCGGGCGTATAAGCGCGGGGACCGAACCCGGCTCCCGAGGCGGCAGGTGCAGGCAGCAGGCGTCAACGAGGCGATTCGCTACGAGGCGGACGAGTCCTGCCCACCGCTGATTGCGCTCAGCGTGGGGCTGCAGGGCGTGCTGCTGGCGGTGGCGCCGCTGGTGCTGATCGTGGCGATCACGGCGGCAGCAGCCGACCAGGACGACAGCTATCTCAGGTGGGCCGTATTCGCGGCGCTGATCATCGCGGGCGTGCTGACGGCCGTGCAGGCGACGCGGTTCTGGCGGCTCGGGGGCGGGCACATCCTCATCATGGGCACCACCCCCAACTTCGTGGCGGTGTCGGTGCTGGCGCTGGAGGGGGGCGGCCCGGCCCTGCTCGCGAGCCTGATCGTGGTGGCGTCGCTCTTCTACCTGGCGCTCGCGATCTGGCTGCCGCTGCTGCGGCGCATCATCACGCCGGTCGTGTCGGGCACGGTGCTGATGGTGCTGGCGGTGACGCTCGTGCCGATCGCGCTGGACCGCGTGCAGGAAGTGCCGAGTGACGTCCCGGGGGCCACGGGCCCGACGGTCGCGCTCATCACGCTGGCGGTCGCGACAGTGATGGCGCTGCGGGGATCGGGCGTCTGGCGGCTGTGGTCGCCGTTGATCGCCATCGCGGCCGGGACCGTGGTTGCCGCGCTGTTTGGCGCCTACGACCCGCAGGCGGTACTGGATGCGCCCTGGGCCGGCATCCCCGGCGGGAGCTCGTTCCCCGGCTTCGACTTCACGCCCGGAGCGGAGTTCTGGGCGCTCCTGCCGGTGTTCGTGGTGATCATCCTCGTCGGCGCCGTCAAGAACATCGGGGACAGCGTGGCGATGCAGGGCGCGTCCCGCCGCCGGCCGCGGGTGACGGACTTCCGGCTCGTGCAGGGGTCGCTCAACACGAACGGGTTCGGGATCTTCTTCTCGGGTCTCGCGGGGACGCCGCCGACCTCGGTTTTCTCCTCCACCAGCGTTTCGCTGGTGACCATGACGGGGGTGGCCTCACGGAAGGTCGGCTACGTGATCGGCGGGGCGTTCGTCGTGCTGGCGCTCTTCCCGAAGCTGCCGGCGCTGGTGCTGACCATCCCGAATCCCGTGATGGGGGCATTCCTGCTCACGGCGATCGGCCTCATCTTCGTGGGCGGCATCCGGACGGTGATCCAGGACGGGCTCGACGCGAAGAAGATGCTGGTGGTGGGGGTCGCGTTCTCCCTGGGCGCGGGCATGGAGCACCAGACGATCTTCGCGGACCTCATCGGGGGAACGTGGGGCCGTCAGCTCGACAACGGGCTGCTGATCGGGGCAGTGGCGGCGGTGGTGATGACCCTGTTCCTGAACCTGACGAGTCCGCGCACGGGGGGTCGCCTGCAGTCGAAGCTGCACACCGACTCACTGCCGGAGATCGACGCGTTCGTGCGGGAGATCGCCGGCAGGCTCGGCTGGAACGAGAGCTCGACTGAGCGGCTGAGCGCGGCCGCCGAGGAAACCGTGTTGAGCCTGCTCCCCGAAGGGGACGAGACCGAGGCGGAGGACGCGCCCCGCCTCATCGTCGCAGCGCACCCCGAAGCGGGGGCGGTGGAGATGGAATTCAT
The DNA here is from genome assembly GCA_965203545.1 of Tepidiformaceae bacterium. Lineage (GTDB taxonomy): Bacteria > Chloroflexota > Dehalococcoidia > Tepidiformales > Tepidiformaceae > UBA2991. The sequence goes on along the minus strand of OZ241899.1, from coordinate 2,374,250 downwards.
GGCGGTCTTCGACGAGGAGAACCTCGAGGACCGGCTTGCGTACCTGGAAGAAGAAGCGGAGGGGTTGCAGGAGGGGGAAGTCCCGCTGCGCCTGCTCCGGCACTACGCCTCGTCGGTTCACCACCAGAAGTACTACGGCCTCGATGTCGTGACGGTGCAGGTGAAGGGCTCGCGGTAGACCTGCCCGAGCGAGCGGGCTCACACGGGCCGTTGACGCTCCTGAGTCACGTCCCTATCGTCACCCCCGAATTATTCCCACACCGAGGAGCGTGTGCCCATGGCTGCAACCGAAGAGCGTCTGAGGAAGCTCGTTGACGACAACCTGGAGATCGAGGGGCGGACCCCCGGGAGCCCACTCGACCTGGACCGCAACATCTCCGAAGCGGGCGTGTCCTCGCCGGACATCGTCGCGTTCTGGAAGCTCGTAAACGAAGAGTTCGGCGTCGACATCTCGGCCGAGCAGTTCGCCGAACTCCTGACTCCACGGGATCTGGTCGCACACCTCGACGCAGCCTAGGGGGAGAGCTCCCTCCGGGAGCTCCCAAGCCCGCAGGAGCGCGTAGCCCACGATGTCGGCTCCTGTTTCCGCATGGTGGCGCCCGTTCAGGAATCTGGACGGGGCGGCCGTTGTGCACGTCGACCTCACGGCTGACGCGGACCATGAAGCGGAGGCGGTGGTCTGGCTGGACGAAGCGGAGCGGGGTCGCTGGGAGGGGTACCCGTACTCGGGACCGCAGCGCCAGTTTCTCCTGTGTCGCGCCGCCCTGCGGGCGACGCTGTGCGAACAACTCGGCTGCGGGAACGGGGAACTCGCCTTCGAGACTTCCGAGCACGGCAAGCCATGGGCCAGGGTGGGCGGCGTGGACGCTCCCATCAGCTTCAGCGTGAGTCACAGCGGGCAGCACGGATTGATCGCAATCGCTCCGGGCGGTCGGCTGGGCGTGGACGTGGAGGAGCTCGCCGGGCGGCGAAACCTGGACCTGCTCATGGACGGTGTGCTGACCGAGGACGAGCACCGCGAAATCGCCTCGAAGGGGGGCGACGACCAGCATCGCTCCTTCTTTCGGCTCTGGACGATGAAAGAGGCGCTGCTGAAGGCGCACGGCAAGGGGCTCCTGGTCGACGCGACCACCTTCGAGATTCCGCCAGCGGTGCGCGGGGGTTCAGGGAAGGGGCAGCTCGAGCTGCCGCAGCTGCCCGGCGTGACCCTGCAGGTGGAAGACATCGGGGGCGAGGACTTCGCGGCCGCCCTTGCGCGCGAGGTGGTTCCCGAGGGGGACAGCGGGCAAGCAGAACCGCCCTGACACATTTCCCTCAGGTATACGGAACGATCGCGTCCGGGGACGCATATTGGTAAGTGACACCCAGCGCCTTCCCCGGACGGTTCTCCGTGCGCCGGATGGGGCAGATCGTCGGGGAGGGTGCTAGGGTGTCGCCACTCTCGGGAGGAGGCCCCGCTCCGTGACCCGTGACCCGGCGCTGACGCACGGACTCCTGGGCGCCCTCGTGGTGGCACTGGCGCTCGTTGCCAGCGTGGGGGTGGCGGGAGCCCACCCGGGGCACGCCGCGGGGGGCACCACCGATGTCGACGTGCGCGTCTGGCAGCACGTGCGCGATCCTCTACGCATCCACATCAGCGCCCGCCCCGAGGGGACGAGGTGGGACGCGCTCGGGACGATCCCGCTGCTCCTCGACGATGGGCTGAGCAGCAGCCGCAACTTCCGCTTCGGCGACGTCACGGTCGAAGGCGTCGAGGTGCGTGTCTGGCAACAGATCAGCAATCCCCGGCGGATCGACATCAGCGCGCGGCCGGTGGGCGGGGACTGGGACGTCCTGGGGACGATCCGGCTCCCCCTCGACGATGGCTTCAGCAGCAGCGGGAACTACCGCTATGGCGACATCACGGTGGCGGTGCCGGCGGCCCACCCTGAACCGCCCGCGGTCGTGGTCTCGCCCGGCGGCCGCGAGGTTCCGCGACTGGCAGCCCTGACGTTCACCTTCGCCGATCCCCCTGCCGAGACGGACGGATCTGCCTTTATCTCGTTCGAGCCACCGATCGAGGGGGCGTTCGTCTGGCTCGACAGCCGGACGCTCCTCTTCCAGCCCGACTACCCGGGCTGGCAACGCGGGCAGCAGTACGAGGTGGTCGTCGATGCCGGCCCCGTCGGGCTCGTGAGCGACTACACACATGCGTTCAGAGTCGAGGGGCAGCTTGAGGTCGCCTCCGTCATCCCCGGGGACAGGGACACGAACGTTCCCACGAACGCCCAGATCCTCGTGCAATTCAACCGCTCGGTGGCGCCCCTCACGGTCCTCCAGGAAGGCCCAGCCGCGGCCGTGCTGGAGTTCGACCCACCCCTGGAAGGCACGGGCGAGTGGCTCAACACGTCGCTCTACCGCTTCATCCCGACGAACCTGGAGCCGAGCACGACCTACTCGGTGCGCATCCCCGCGGGCCTGACCGCGGCCGTCGACGGCGTGCTGGAGGCGGACTACACATGGAGCTTCGCGACGATCCAGCCGGCGGTCGGCAGGATCACGCCGCACGACGGGGCGACGTTCGTCGAGCCCGACGACCCGATGGTCATCGCGTTCAACCAGCCGATGGAACGCGCGTCGGTGGAGGCGGGGGTAACGCTCCGGGCCGTGGGAGGCGCGGCGATTCCCGGCGCGTTCGAGTGGGACGAGGACGGCACGGTGGTGACGCTCACGCCCGACGAGCCGCTGGAGCTGCTGACGCTCTATGACGTCACGATCTCCGCGGGGCTGGCGAGCGTCAGCGGCGGGATGACCCGTAGCGAGCGCACGGCGCGGTTCACGACTATCGGCCTGCCGGAGCTTGTCTCCACCTACCCGAAGGACGGGGCCACGAACGCGAGGCCTTACTCAGTCGATCTCCATTACAACAACCCGATGGACGTCGAGTCGTTCGAGGAGCGAGTGTCGATCAGCGGCATCGACGCCGATGACATCGAGCTGTACTCGCGCTCCTGGAACCCACAGGAAGTCTCGATCTACTTCGACTACGAGTACTCAACCGAGTACACCGTGCGCATCGCGGAGGGTGTGCGCGATCGGGGTGGGCGGACGCTTCCGGCGTACGAGTTCTCGTTCACCACGCGCGATCCGTACCCGTCGTTGAGCCTGGCGGCGGGAACCTTCTCGACCTACTCGGCCAGCCACGAGCAGGTGCTCTACTACCACGCTGCCCGAATCGAGGATGTGCGCTTCCAGCTCTTCCGTCTGACGGACGAGGAGGCGGAGACGCTGCTTCGCCGGGGCTTCATCGAAGGCTACCTCTCGGGGCGTGGCTACGTCACCTTCTGGCCCGCCGGTGAGCCCCTGCGGGATTGGACGGAGGGGATCGACGAGGAGCTGCGCGACGCCTCGCGGCTGTACTCGACGACCCTGGGCAGCCCGGAGCCGCTGGCGAAGGGGCACTACTTCCTGGCCGCGACGGGAAGGGACGCCGGCTACACGCTGAAGCGGGTCTTCAGCGTGGTCGACACGGCGATCGTGACGAAGCTCGCGTTCGACGAACTGCTGGTGTGGGCGCTGGACTACGACACCGGCGCACCACTGGAGGCGACGAGCGTCCGCGCCGGATCGATCGGGGAGTCCTCCCCGAGCCCGTACCAGCACGCGACAACGGACGAGGCCGGACTGGCGCTGCTGGCCACCACCGACAGTCCGGCCACGGGCTACTGGTCCTGGTACGGCGAAAGGCTGGTGCGGATCGAGGAAGAAGGTCGCCTCGGCGTGGCCTCGACCGCGTGGGACTTCGGCGCCACGCCGTGGGACCTTGAGGTCCTTGCATCCCCCTACCAACCCGGTCCCGTTGGCCATCTCTTCACCGAGCGGCCCATCTACCGACCGGGAGAGACCGTCTTCTACAAGGGCGTGGTGCGCCTCGACGACGACGCTGCCTACTCCGTTCCGGGCGCGATCGCGACGTTCTCCCTGCAAATTCGCGACGCAGCCTACGAGGAAGTGGTGGCGACCCAGGTCGAGCTGAACGAACTGGGTACGTTCAGCGGCGAACTCATCCTTCCCACGGACGCGCCGACCGGCACCTACTGGATGACGGTGCGGGACGAGAACGATCGCTATGTCACGACCGCGTACTTCACGGTCGCGGAGTTCCGGGTTCCCGAGTTCGAGGTTGAGGTCGAGGCGGAGCCCGGGGACTACGTTGCCGGGGACACGATCGCGACGGAGGCGCGAGCCGCCTTCTTCTTCGGCGGGCCGGTCGCCGGCGCAGGGGTGGAGTGGACGGCGCAGTCAATCCCGACCTCGATCACGGTCGAGGACTACGAGGACTACTCGTTCTCGGAGCGGACCTACTGGTGGTGGTGGGACGGGAACGACGAGCGGAACCCGCGGCGCAGCCAGGGCGAGGGGCGCACGGACTCCGAGGGTCTGGTGCGCTTCGACGTGCCCGCGGACCTCGACCCGGACGAGGGCACGCAGGCGTTCACGATCAGCGCGACCGTGACGGACCAGAACGCACAGGCGATCGCCGGCAGCACCACGGTCACGGTGCATCCGGCCACCTGGTACGCGGGCATCAAGGTCGAGTCGTACATCGGGAAGGCGGAGGAGCCGACAACCGTCTACCTCGTGACGGTCGACTACGAGCGCACGATCGCGCCGAACCGGCCGGTGACTGTGCGCGCCTTCGAGCGCGAGTGGATCCGAACGAAGGAGCGCGCCGACCACGGCGGCTACCGCTACCGATATGAGCTCCAGGAGACCGAGGTCGAGGTGCAGACGCTCACGACGGGCGCGGACGGCGAGGCGTCGATCGAGTTCACGCCGCCGGCGGCCGGCTCGTACCGGCTGGTGGCGGAATCGACCGACGGCGAGGGTCGCGTGGCGCGGTCCGCCCGCTACCTCTGGGTGAGCGGCAGCGACATCGCGCCGTGGCCGGTTCGCGAGAACGACGTCATCGACCTGATCGCGGGCAGCGAGAGCTACGAGGTGGGCGACGTGGCGGAAGTGCTCGTGCCGGCGCCGTTCGCCGGAGCCACGGGACTCGTGACGGTCGAGCGGGGGCGGGTGCTGAGCACGGAGGTGCGCCACTTCGAGACGAACAGCGAGGTCCTGCGCATTCCCATCGAGGACGGGCACATCCCCAACATCTACGTCGGCGTCGTGCTGTACCGGCCGCCCACGGATGATGACCCCTACCCGCGCTACCACGTGGGCTACGTGGAGCTATCGATCTCGACCGCTCCGCGCCGCCTCGACGTGAGCATCGAGCCGGACCGCGAACGCGCGACGCCGGGCGAAACGGTGAGCTACGACGTGCTCGTGACCGACTCGGAGGGGAACGGGGTGGAGGCGGACGTGTCCGTGGCGGTCGTCGACAAGGCCGTCCTGTCGCTGCGAGCGGAGTCGACGCGGGACGGCACGGAAGCGTTCTGGTTCGAACGCGCCCTGGGGGTGCGGACGGCTTCGTCGCTCGCGGTCTCGGTTGATCGCGGGAACGAGGCGTTCGACGAAGTCGTCGAGGGCGAGAAGGGCGCGGGAGACGACGAAGCGGACGGCGACGTTGCCGAGGAAGCCGCCATGGAAATGGCCGACGACGCCACTCCGGCGCCCGCGCTCTCAGGGCTGGGCCACGATCTTGGAGACTCAGCGGCCTTCCGGGCCACGGAAGAGAGCGGCGAGGCGCCACAGGTTCGCTCCAATTTCGAGAACACGGCTCTCTGGATCGGGCAGTTGGTGACGGATGCGGACGGCAGAGCCAGCTTCGAGCTGGAGCTGCCCGACAACGCGACCACCTGGCGCGCCCAGGCTCGCGCAGTAACCGCCGAGACCCAGGTCGGAGAGGGCGAGAGCGAGTTGCTCGTCACGCAGCCGCTGCTGGTGCGGCCGGCGCTGCCACGCTTCCTGCGGGTCGGCGACGAGGTGTCGCTGCGCACGCTCGTGCGGAACGGCACGGACGAAACGCGGGAGGTGGCGGTCGCGATCGAGACGGAGGGCGTCGCAGTCGATGGCGCCGGCGTCGCGACGAGACTCCTCGAGCCGGGCGAATCGGCCATCTTCTCGTGGCCCGCGCGGGCGCTCGAAGCAGGCACGGCCACGGTGCGCTTCACCGCGACGGCGACAGGCGGCTACGGCGATGCGGTCGAGCTGAGCCTGCCCGTCCACCTGGACGTGACGCCCGAGACGACAGCGACGGGCGGGGTTGTGGAGGACACGGCGCGGATCGAGGCGATCTTCCTGCCGGAGTACGTGATCACGGGACATGGGTCGCTGGAGCTGGCGCTGCAGGCCTCGCTGGTGGGCGCGCTGGACGAGGAGCTGGCGCACTTCTGGCCGCCCTACCACTGGGAGTCCAACGTCAGCATCGCCAGTCGCATCGTCGCGACGATCGCAGTGCAACGCGCCAGCGCGAGCGGCCTGACCGACGGGCAGGAGCGCCAGCTCAAGAAAGACATCGACAGGCTCCTTGAGGCACAGATGTACGACGGCGGTTGGGCGTGGTGCCGCTCGTGCTACCGGACCGACCCGTGGGTGACGGGCTGGGTGCTGATCGCGCTCGGGGAAGCGAGGGACGCCGGGTACGTGGTCCTGGACTCGGACTACCGCTACGACCAGACGACGCGCCTCATCACCGAGCACGTGCAGCGGCGGACCGACGTCATGCGCCCGGCGGACGTGAACCAGCACGCCTTCCTCCTGTACGCCCTCACGAGCGCCGCGAACGAGGGAGGAGAGGTGAGCCCCTTCGCCCGGGAGCAGGCCGCCCTGTTGCGCTCGCTGGTCGAAGAGCACCGGACGCAGCTGACGAATTGGGGCCGGGCGTACGCCGTGCTCGGGCTGCTGGCGAGCGGCCACGAGGCGGACCACGAGGCGGTTCGCGCCCTGCTGAACGACCTCAGCGCCGACACCATCGCGAGCGCCAACGGGAATCACTGGGAGGACGAGCGCATCGCGGGCTGCATGCACAACACCAGCGTGCGTACGACGGCGCTCGTGCTGCGCGCCCTGACCGAGGTCGACCCGCAGCACCCGCTGATCGAGGAGACGGCGCGCTGGCTCGTGCTGGCCCGGTCCGAGCAGCGCTGGAAGTCGTCTGTCGAGCGGGCGCAGGGCATGGCCTCGCTGGGCGCCTTCGCCGAGCTGACAGGCGAGACGCGGGGCGTCTATGACTACCAGGTGCTGGTCAACACGCGCCGCGTGCTCGACGGGCACTTCGACGTGCCCGCGGGCGACTACGTGGACGGCGTGGCGCTCGGGCTCGACGCGCTGCCGCTGGGCGAGGTGAGCCGCGTGCAGTTCGAGCGCGAAGCGGACACCGAGGGGCGCATGTATTACAGCCTCAACCTGCGCTACGTGACGCCGGCAAAGGAGATCGAGGCGCTCAACCGCGGGTTCGCCGTCTCGCACCGGTACACGCTGCTGGAGGACCCGGACACGCCCATCACGAGCGCCTCACCGGGCGATGTGGTTCGGGTGACGGTCACGGTGGTGGCGCCCGCCGACCGGCTCTTCGCCCGGATCGAGGACTTCCTGCCGGCGGGGCTCGAGCCGATCGACCCGAAGCTGGCGGTCGTGTCCCCCTGGATCCGAGAGCAGCTCCAGGAAGAGCAGACGGCGGCGGCTCTCGCGGGGGCGCCTTCGTACTACGCTCCCTGGTTCGCCTGGTACTACAGCCCCTGGGACCAGGTGGACCTGCGCGATGACCGCGTGACGCTCCTCGCGAGCCGCATCCCGAAGGGCGTGCACGAGTACGTCTACTACGCCCGCGCCACGACGCCCGGCGACTTCTTCGTGGCTCCCACGTTCGCGGAGGAGACGTACCTGCCCGAGGTCTTCGGCCGGAGCGACAGCGGGCGGTTCGTCGTCCACGCCGGGGAGTAGGAGCAACCCCGCGCCACCGGAGCAGGTCTCAGTTCAGCTTTCGGATGGGAGACCAGATCAGCAGCGCAAGGCCCGCAATTCCGCCCGCGATTGAGCTGCCGACGATGCTCACCTGCGGGCCCCAGAGGGTCGAGACGAGCCCCGTGTGGGCGATGCCGATGGGCATCGAGGCCGCGAACATGAGCGAGTAGACGCCCATCACGCGCCCCATGAAGGGTTGCGGCGTGTTCTCCTGCAAGAGGGCGAGCCCCAGGTTCATGAAGATCGCGGCAGGCGGACCGATGGCAAGGAGGGCCACGACCGTCAACCACGGTGTCTCACTGAGCCCGAAGACGATCAGCGGGGGCGCGGCCAGCACGGGTGTGACCGCAACGAGGAGCCCTCTGCGGGGAAGGGGCCACGCGGTCATCAGCCCGGAGCTGATGATCATGCCCGCCCCGAAGGTGGCGAAGAGGATTCCGACCCAATAGTCGCCCAGCTTGAGGACGTCCTCGACGATGAGCAGCATCGTGACCGTGATCGGGCCGCCGAAGAAGACGCCGAGCATCGCCGAGAGGACGAGGAGTCCGAGGATGGCGGGCGAGCGAAGCACGTAGCGGAACCCTTCGACGAGGTCGCCGCGAATGCTGCGCTGCTCGACCGGCTCGGGCCGGTAGCCCCGCAGCAGCAGGAACAGGAGGGCTCCGGCGACCAGCAGCCCCGTCTCGAGCGAGAAGGACGCGGTCAGGCCCCAGAGGCCCGCCACCAAACCGCCCAGCGCGGGTCCGGCAAAGTCCGAGGCCGCGAGGAAGGCGACATTGCCGACGATCACGGCGTTCTGCAGCTGGGGCCGCGTCACGATCAGGGGAAGGACCCCCATGCGCGCGGGCTGCTCGAAGGCGGCAACGGCGCCGATGACGCCCGAGAGGACGAACACCGGCCAGAGGATGGTGACGGAGGCGGCGGAAAGGACGAGGTAGACGCCGGCGGCGACGGCCGCCACGGCGGTCGCGCGGACCAGGATGAGGCGGGCTTCCATGCGGTCGGCGAGGACGCCGCCAAACACCGTCAGCAGCACGCCCGGCAGCTCCTGGATCATGAGGGCGCCGGCGATGGCGGCCGCGCGCTCGTCGGGCTCCACCCGGTCGCGAATGAACAGCGGCACCGCGACGACCTGAATGCCGACGGCCAGGGACACTACCACGGAGGCTGTCAGCCACGCCCGGTAGTCGCGGTTGACGAGCGGGTTGCGGGATTCCGGCGCCCGACCGGCCTCGTCGCTCACCCGCTACTGCTGTGCTTCCTCCGCCTCCGCCAGCCGCGCGGGGTCGAGGGCCTGGTCGTCGTCGACCTCGATGACGATGGACTCGATGGCGCCGGAGAAGGGGAAGGGCGCCTCGTACTGGTCACTGACCGGGGTCGCTGTGTCCTGACCGACGTCGAGACCCTCGATCGTGAAGAGGCCGCCGAGCATGCGCGGCAGGTCGCCACGGGCGGCCTCGCGGCCGTCAACGGTGAGGACGCCGACGCCGCGGTTGTCGCCGGTCTTCGTGAACGAGAACTCGACGGCGGCGCGGGTAGGGAGATCCTCGCCGCTGACAATGCGGGTGTGGTCGTCACCACAGTTCTGCTCGTAGACGAGGCGGTTGTCGCGCACGTAGAGAGCGTAGCCGCCGGCATAGCCGCCGTGAGCGAGGATGACGCCGTCGCCGGCGCCCTCGCGCACGATGGTGGCGCGGATGCGGTGCGAGCGGTTGCGCACGTCGGCGGCGGCAACCGTCGGGACGTGGGCCATCCCCTGCGCATAGGTGAACGTGGTGCGGTCCTGGGGGCTGCCGGGGGGAACATTGTGGAAGGACGAGGCAGGGCCGCCCTGTTCGAGGGGCAGGACGCCGTGCTTCCCCGCTTCCGCCCACCAGCGCGCGATGAGCTGCTGCAGACGTTCCGGCTCCTCCTGGGCGAGGTCGTAGCTCTCAGAGTAGTCCTCGTCGAGGTGGTAGAGCTCCCAGGGCTCGGTCTGGAAGTCGTCGCCGACCGTGTGGAGGGTTACGGCTTTCCAGCCCTGGTGCCAGATCGAGCGGTGGCCGTTCAGCTCGAAGTGCTGGGTGACCTTGCGGGTGGGGGCATCGGCGTCTTCGAAGGTGTAGGCCATGCTTTCGCCGGCGACGGGGAGCTGGGAGATGCCCTCGAACACGGCGGGGGCCTCCATGCCGAGGAGGTCGAGGACCGTGGGGGTCACGTCGGTGACGTGGTGGAACTGGTGGCGGAGGCCGCCTTCCCGGATGCGGTCCGGCCAGTGGAAGACGAGCGGGGCGCGGATGCCGCCCGCGTGGAGGTACTGCTTGTACCAGCGCAGCGGGGCGTTCCCGGCCTGCGCCCAGCCGGACGGGTAGTTCGTGTGCGAGCGGGGACCGCCGATCTCGTCGACGTTCTCAAGGTTGTAGGACTCGATGTCGAGCCCGTTCATGCCCCGCAGCCAGTTGACCGTCCCGAAGGGGCCGCCGGCGTCGCTGGCGCCGTTGTCGGAGGTGAGCACGATGAGGGTGTTGTCGAGCTGGCCAGTCTGTTCGAGGTACTCGAGGAGGCGTCCGATCTGGACGTCGGTGTGGTCGAGCATGGCGGCGAAGGCTTCCTGCAGGCGGTTCGCGACGAGCTGCTGGTCGGGGGTGAGGCTGTCCCAGGGCGGGACGTTGGGGTTGCCCGGCGGCAGGACCGTGTCCTCGGGGACGATACCCATCGCCTTCTGGCGCCCGAACCACTCCTCGCGGGCGACGTCGTAGCCCTGGTCGAAGCGGCCGCGGTACTTGTCGAGGTACTCCGGAGGGGCCTGGTGGGGGTCGTGGCAGGCGCCGAACGCGACGTAGAGGAAGAAGGGCTTCTCCTCGTAGATGGCGCGCTGGTCGCGAACGAACCCGATGGCGCGGTCGATCATGTCCTCGCTGACGTGGTAGCCGGGGGTGTCGGGGGTGGGGATGCGGTGGTTGTCGTACGTGAGCTCGGGGGCGAACTGGTCGGTGAGGGCGTCGAGGAAGCCGTAGTAGCGCTCGAAGCCCTTCTGCAGGGGCCAGTGGTCGAAGGGGCCGGCGGCCGAGGTCTCGGCCATGGGGGCGAGGTGCCATTTGCCGACGGCGAACGTCGAGAAGCCGCGGTCCCGAAGCAGCTGGGGGATGGTGGCGGCGCGGTTGGTGATGGCGCCGCGGCCGTTCGGGTAGGCGCGCGCCCAGTTGGAGACGGAGCGCATGCCGACGGTGTGGTGGTTGCGGCCGGTGAGGAGGCATGCGCGGGAAGGGGAGCAGAGGGTGGTGGTGTGGTAGTTGGTGTAGCGCAGCCCGTTGGCGGCGAGCCGGTCCATGTTCGGCGTGTCGATGGTGGAGCCGTAGCAGCCGAACTGGGCGAAGCCGACGTCGTCGAGGACGATGTAGACGACGTTGGGGAGGCCGCTCAGGTCGGGGCGTTCGGGCCACCCGCCGGAGAACTCGGTGGATTCGAGGGTGGAGTAGCCGGCGGATTCGGCGGCGTCAGGCATGGTTCCTCCTGCGGGCGCCCACAGCGCGCGCCCGACCGGTCAGGTGCTTCGATCGCCGCGCCGCCGACCGGTCGGAGACCGGCGGCGGCGTGACGGAACGGATGTGACTACCCGGGGCTGCCCCCTAGGCGTCGTCGTCGATCCAGATGTGGCCGAGGTAGGTGAGCGGCTCGATGTAGTTTCGGTAGTCCTGCACCCTCGGCTTCACGACGCTCAGGCCCCGGGTGGGGGCGCAGGGAAGCAGCCAGGGATCGTCGTGGAAGAGCTCGTTGAAGCGGTCGTACTGCACTTTCGCCTCTTCCGAGAACGGATCGAGCGTGCGCAGCTTCTCCCTGATGTCCAGGAACACCGGGTTCGTGTACTTGCTCGGATTGTTGTCCTGGAAGGGCAACGGCTGGGTGATCACCGTGACCGGTGAGAACGGCGAGAAGCCCGTGAGCAGGAACCACCCCGCTTCGAAGTCTCGCTCGAAGAGCTTCTTGTTCATGTCGGGGATCTGATGGCCGACCAGCTCGATATCGACCCCCACGTCGGCGAAGTTCTGCTTGACGAGCGACGCGAGTTGGGCGCCCACCGTGGGATGGTTCGCGTAGTGGTCGAAGGTGATTGGTTCGGTCTGGCTGAAGCCGGCCTCTGCGAGGAGGGCCTTCGCCCGCTCGGGTTCGTAGAAGGGCTGCTCCAGGGAGGCATCGAAGGCAGGGCTGCCGGGATCCCACGGCTGGGTGGTGAGCTCAACGAGCCCTTCCAGCAACTCGTTGATGATGCGCTCGCGATCGATCGCGAAGAACAACGCCTGCCGAACCCGCTTGTCCTCAAACAGGGGATTCGTGACGTTGAGGCCGACGTAGATGATCCCCCACTTTGCGGCGATCTCCACGTCCTCCTCGTGGGCCTTGGCGAAGAGCGGGCTTACGCCCGACGCGATGTCGATGTCGTTCGCCTCGTAGGCCTGGCCTACCGCTTCGGCGTCGGCGAACTGGATGACCTTGATCCCGTCCATGTAGGGGCCACGGTCGTCGTGCCAGTTCGTGCTCGGCTCGAGCTCGTAGCCGACACCCGGGGTCCAGGACTTCATCTTGTACGGCCCCGTGCCCTGGATGTTCTCGCCGGTCTGGAGCTGCGCGTACGTGTCCTTCTTCGTCACGGGGAACTGGGCGAAGAAGTCATTGATGTTCGTGAGGGTCGCGTCGAACTTGAAGACCATGGTGCGGTCGTCGATCTTGTCCATCGCCACGACGCGCGACGCGAACGCCTTCAACTGGCCCCTGAAGCTGAATCCGTACTGCTCTGGGTTCACGATGGCATCGATGCCGAAGAAGACATCCTCGGGCGTGACAGGGGAGCCGTCGTGGAAGACAGCGTTCTCCTTGATGCGGATGGTGACCTCGGAGAAGTCGTCCGACACCTCGTACAGGTCGGCCAGCACCAGTGTCGGCGAGGGAGCATCCTCGTACCGAATGAGGCTCTCGAAGACGAGGATGGGTATGCCCTGCGCGCGCGTGAACGGGGCGCCGTTCGTCAGCAGCAGGTCGCCCTGGACGGCGTAGCGGAGCGTGCCGCCCTGCTTCGGGCCGGTATCGGGAGCCTCGGTGGGCTCGGGGGTCGCCTCCTCGGCGGGGGCTTCGGTGGCCTCGGCGGCGGCCTCGGTCGCTTCCGCCGCAGCCTCGGTCGCCTCGGCGGCGGCCTCGGTGGCTTCCGCGGGCGCTTCCGTTGCGGGGGCCGCGGTTGCGGCAGGCGCCTCGTCGTCGTCGTCGCCGCAACCAACCAGGGCAGCGGTGACGCCGGCGCCAAGCGCAACGCCTGATCCGGCGAGCATCTGCCGGCGTGAAATAGGCCTCTTCCAGGTCGACGTCATTTCGAACCTCCCTCGGGTGCGTCAGACTGGTTCCTGCCGCCGGCATGACCGGCTTCGGCCGAAGCGCGGCCGGGCGGCCTCTGACGCGTGGCCGGTACTATACCGCTCCGGCATGCGTGCGGGGGCTCCCGGCGGCCCCGTTGGACTTCCGCCCCTCACGCTGCCTGCCTGTGTATGCTCACGGCTCCAGCGAGCGCCCACATGGCGCCGGGACCACGAGCCAGAGGGCGAGGGGATATGGCTCCGTTCATCGTGAACCGGGTCGCGCAGACGATTCCCATCCTGTTCCTCGGCACGATCGCGGCCTTCCTCGTCCTGAGGCTCATTCCCGGCGACCCCGCGCTCGTCATCGCGGGCGAGGAAGCGACCGCAGAGGATCTGTACGCGATCCGGGAGCAGCTTGGTCTGCACGACAGCTGGCCCGAGCAGTACGTCAAGTGGCTTGGCGATCTCCTCTCGGGAGATCTGGGCTACTCCTTCACCAGCGGCTTGAGCGTCAACCGACTGTTCTCCATCAACGTCCCGCCCACGCTGGAGCTCGGGATCGCGGCCTACGCCTTCGCCATCCTGGTCGGGATCCCCCTTGGCATCCTCGGCGGGGTGAAGCCGCGGAGCGGCTGGGACTGGCTCCTCTCGGGCTACACCATGGTTGCCGTGGGCGTTCCGAGCTTCGTGTCGGGCATCATCCTGCTCTGGATCTTCGCGGCCGAGCTTGGCTGGTTCCCTTCGCACGGGCGCATTTCGATCCTCGACGACCCGGTGGACTCGCTGCACCACCTGGCCCTGCCTGTCATCGCCCTGGCGATGCCCATCAGCGCGGTGCTTGCGCGCTATACGCGCACGACGATCACCGACGTGGTCGGCCAGGACTTCGTCCGCACGGCGAGGGCGAAGGGGCTCGGGGAGAGCACCGTCATCGCACGCCACGCACTGCGCAACTCGCTCATTCCCGTGATCACGATCATGGCGCTGCAGGTCGGTGAAGTGCTGACCGGGGTCGTCATCATCGAAGCGGTCTTCACGCGGCCCGGCCTCGGTCGCGTGGTGGTGGAAGCGATCCAGCGCCTCGATTACCTCGTGGTGCAGACCATGCTGGTCGTGCTCGTCGTCATCTTCGTGACCGTGAACCTGCTGGCCGACATCATCTATGGGTTCGTCGACCCGAGGGTGAGAGTCCGATGAGCGCCGCCACCACCCGCCGGGAAGAGCTGACGACCTTCAGATCGGACCAGGCCCGGTCGATCTGGGTGGATACCATGTGGCGGCTGCTCCGCAATCCGCAGGGCGCCATCGCCGTGGGCGGCCTTCTCATCATCGCCATCGCGGCCATCGCGGCCCCCGTCATCGCCTGGCACGACCCGATCGCGCAGGACGCATCCGCGCGGTTGCTGTCGCCCTCGTGGGACCACCCGTTCGGCACGGACGAGCTGCGGCGCGATCTCTTTTCCCGCAACCTGCACGGGCTGAAGACCGCGCTCGCCCTGAGCTTCGCGTCGGTCCTGGCCGGCGCCGTCATCGGAACGGTGGCCGGCTTCACCGTGGGCTACGTGAGGGGCTGGGCCGACTCGGTGGTGATGCGCCTGGTGGATGCCCTGCTGGCCTTCCCCGGCCTGCTCATCGCCTTCGCCATCCTCACCATCCTCGGCGAGGGCCTCGAGAACATCGGCATCGCGATCGTGGTCTTTGCCATTCCCGGCTTCACCCGGCTCGCTCGCGCCCAGATGCTGGGCGAGCGGAACAAGGACTACGTGCTCGCGGCGCAGGTTCTCGGGGCCAGCACGCCCCGCATCATCTTCCGGCACATCGTGATCAACGCCCTTCCGCCCTTGCTCGTACAGGTTGCGCTGGCGATCGCGAGCGGCGTGCTGATCGTGGCCGCCCTGGGCTACTTCGGGCTCGGGATCGAGGCGGACACGCCTTCCCTCGGCGGGCTCGTGAACGACAGCAGGCCCTACCTCCAGCGTGCGTGGTGGTACCCGGTCTTCCCGGGCGCCATCCTCGCCTTCCTGCTCCTCTGCCTGAACCTGCTGGCGGACGCGATCAACGCCGCCATCAGCCCCTACACCCGCCGCTCCTGAGCCCCCCCGGGCACACGAAACCCCGGCCGGTTGACCAGCCGGGGCTCGATTGTCGTGCCTGCGCCGGTCTAGCCGACGGCGACGGTCGAGCTGGTCAGCCGGCCGATGTCGAGGTTGAACACGCGGGCGGCGTTGGTGGCGAGAATCTTGTGGGTCTCCTCGTCGCTCACGCCCTCGAACATCTCGTCGATCATCGACTGGGTGTGCGGGTAGGTGCCCTCGGGGTGGGGGTAGTCGGTGCCGAACATGAGGTTGTCGATGCCGAGGCGGTGGCGGGCGTCGACCTCACTCTTGGTGAGGGGGCCGGCGCAGAAACCCTGGCGAGCGAAGAGCTCGCTGGGGAGCAGCTCCTGGCTCTGGCCGCCGGGGCGGCGCTTCACGAGGGCGTCGTACTCGTCGAGGAGGGGCGGCACCCAGAGGCTGCCGGACTCGACCCAGCCGAAGTTGAGGGTGGGGAAGCGCTCGGCGATGCCGCCCAGCAGGAAGTGTTTCAGGGCGGCCCGGAGCTCGAGCGTGGTGAGCGGGCCGTATTTGAACACCTGCCCATCGGGATCAGCCGGAAGGATGGGGTTTTCGCGACCGAATCCGGGGTGGAAGAGGATAGGGATGCCCATCTCCTGAACGGTGGCCCAGAGGGGGTCGTAGGCGCGGTCGTGGAAGGGAAGGGCGCCCGGGAACCAGTAGTGGGAGCCGGGCAGGATGAGGGCGCGGAAGCCGAGGTCGTGGGCGGCCTTCAGCTCCTCGATGCCCCTGTCGATGTCGCCGATGGTGATGGCGGCGACGCCGATGAAACGGTAGGCCTCGTCGGCGAAGTGCTCGTTGAACCAGCGGTAGTAGGCCATGTTGCAGGCGCGCAGGAACTCGACGTCGGGGTCGCGCGAACCGCCGCGCTCGATCACAACCTCGGCGCAGACACCGTCGCTGGTGATGGCGTCCATGCGGTCACCGAGATCGACGGTGATGCGGAACTCCTCCATGGTGTTCTTCCGCCCGGAGTAGGAGGTCTCCTGCCCGCGGTTGCGCATGTTCTCGAGGATCTTGAGGAGCCGCTCCTCGTCCCGCTTGTTCAGCTCGTCCATCTTGGGTCGGTGGGCGGGATCGATGTACTCGGAGAGGTCGAGGAACCTCTCGGTGTGGCTGTCGGCCGAGATCACTACTCGCGCTGTCATGGCTGTCCCCCTGCCGGCCTATCCCCGGCTGTGCTCAAGGCGATGCCGATTGTAACTGGCCATAAGCAAGTCGTGGGGGCGGAAAGGGCGGGGTTCACGCCTCGGAGACGCCCTCCACGACCACGATCCTGGCCCTCGCCGCCCGGTGGCGCAGGTCGTCGTGGGATGTGTAGACGTCGGAGTTGACGAAGCTCCGGGCTGCCTCGAGGCTGTCGAACTCCATGATCACGAGGCGCTTCGGCGCCCAGCCGCCTTCAACGGGCTCGGCGTCGCTGGTGCGCACGATGAACCGTCCGCCCTGTCCTTCAACGATCCCGGGGATCCGCTGAAGGAACTCCTGATACGCCTCCTGGTCGACGATCTCGGTGTCCACGATGACGTAGCCCTTCATGGCGTCCTCTCTTTCGGCGGCAGTTCTACACGACTCGCGGGTCGGCTCGTGTAAGCGGGGGCCACGGCGGTGCGGCAGAGGCGGGGACAAGGGGCGTGGTAGGGGTGGTAGCGCATAGGGGATTCGAACCCCTGATCTCCGCCTTGAGAGGGCGGTGTCCTAGGCCGCTAGACGAATGCGCCGCCGCTTTCAATCTAGCGCAGGGGGCAGGGACCGGGCAAGAATCGCGAGAGTGGGGTCGGGGGGTCGGGGGAGCGACGCGGGGAAGGACGGTCAAGGGTAAGGAAGCGGGCGCCGAGACGGCGGGTCCGAGTCTGGCGGGGCGGCTGCGCAGCGGGCAAGAATGGATCACCGATGACGCACACCCTCGCGACCCTGCTTGTCACGCTCCTGCTGGCCCTGGCGGTCGCGGCATGTGGCGGCGACGACACCTCCCCGGCACCGGCAACCGACCCCGCGCCGGCAGGCGACGCAGCGACGGCGACCGATACCGCGCCGGCAGCCGATGCAGGGACCGCCACCCCCACCACACCCACGCCAACCCCTTCCCCAACCGCAACGCCCCAGCCGTCGGAGCCGGAGGACGCCACCACAGCAGGGGACTCGCTGCCGCTCCCTCGCTCCATCCGGGAGCTGGTGGAGGAGGTGGCCGCGGTGCGGGGGCTGGAGGCGCCGGAGACCATGCGCGCACTGACGGTGGCGCGCGCCGACCTGTACGACACGTACGTGGAGCTCGTCACCGAGGAAGACCGGGCCGAGCTTGACGAGACGACGGAGATCTACCGGCTGCTCGGCTACCTGGGTGACGACGAGCACCTGTGGGACATCCAGACGTCGTTCCTGGACCTCGTGCTGGGATTCTATTCTCCAGACCACAAGGCCCTGTGGGTGGTCACCGAGGAGGAGGGCGTGGGGCTGGAGGAGCTGACCCGTCCCCAGCGGAGCACACTCGTCCACGAGATCATTCACGCCCTGCAGGACTATCACTTCGACCTGAACACCACGTTCGACGACCTCCAGGGCGACCTCGACGCCGAGCTGGCATTCACGTCGGTGGTCGAGGGTGACGCGGTGATACACACGGACCGGCACGCCATGCGGTTCCTGACGCTCCCGGCCGCGGGCGGCGTGTACTTCCTGGCCTCGGCGAACCAGATCGCGGGCATCCCGCCACCGGTCCTGCGGGAGCTCTACTTCCCCTACACGACGGGCGCGAGCTGGGCAGGCTTCGTGCTGGCGGATGAGGGCGCCGAAGCGCTGAACGCCCTCCTCGTGAAGCCACCGCCGGCGACGACGCTCATCCTCCATCGAGAGCTGCTTCACTCGGGCTGGGAACCGGAAGTGGTCGGGGAGTCCTCGCTGCCGACGGAGCAGATCGTCGAGCACCTCGGCGAGGGTTGGCACAGGCGGGTGGCGGGTTCTCTGGGCGAGTTCCACTTCATCAACTACCTCGTGGGAAATCAGCCGTACCTGCCGGGCTGGCTCTTCGCGCCGACGAGCCGGACCGCGGTCGAGGCGGCGAAGGGGTGGGCGGGGGACCGCTACGCCCTGCTGGAAAACGACGGAGACGAGCGGGTGCTGGTGGCGCGCGTGCGCTTCGTCGATGAGGACGAAGCGGCCCAGTTCGCTCGGTCGCATCGCTCGGTCGCGACGAGGCGGGCGGACGTGGTCGAGGAAGACGGCCTCGTTCTCGCAACGCGGCCGGACGGGAAGGTGGTCGCGCTGCTCGAACCGGTGGGGCGCGACGTGATCTTCGCGATCGGCACGAGCGCCGAGGTGGCGCGAGCGGCGCTGGAGCCGCTGGTCAAGGGGTAGGCAGGGTCGAGGCGCGGGGCGCAGGCTGGCGGGGCGCGGCAGTGCTCGCAAGAATGGGTGGCATGGCGCCCCTATCGCTCCGCTTGCTGCTCCCCGTCCTGACCGTCCTCGCGCTGGCGGTAGCCCTGGCGGCGTGCGGCGGCGAGCCAGAGCCTTCACCCGAACCCGCGGAGGCCGAGGAGTGCCGAGCAGGCGAGCCGGGTTGCGAAACCCCCGCCCCGGCCACGCCGACCCCGGCCGCCGCCACCCCAACCCCTCCTCCCGCCACCTCCGCGCCCTCCCCCACGGCGACGGCCACCGAGCCAGCACCCGCTGCTACTCCCACGCCCATTGCTTCTCCGATGCCCAGCGCCACGCCCTCGCCGGCCGCAACGGCGCCGGTCGCCACGGCCGACGCGACGGAAGCGGCCACCAGCACGCCCCCGGCGACCGCGGTCGAAACCGCCACCGAAGCGGCCCCTGAACCGACCACCGTCGCGGAAACCACCGACCAGGCGGCAGCCGTCGACGAGCCGACCGCAACACGGGAGCCCGCCCCCAGCGGCGAGGTCGTACCGGTCTCCGGGGCGCTGCTGGAGATGCTCAACGAGGTGGCGGCGGCGCGGGGGCTGGAGGCGCCTCCGGAACTCCGGGTTCGCTCGCTCGCCCCGGACGAGATGGCGGACGCGTACACGGGCCTGTTCGACGACGACCAGCGGGAGGCGCTCGAACAGGGCGGGGCGCTCTACCAGCTGCTCGGCTACGTCGCGCCGGATGAGTCCCTGTGGGACATCACGGTTGCCACGTCCGAGCTTGTCGCGGGATTCTACTCGTGGGGGAACAAGACGCTGTGGATCCCGACCGGCGGTCGGGATTTCGACCTTGGCATGCTGAGCGCGGAGGAGCGCGGGATTCTCGCGCACGAGATGCTGCACGCCATCCAGGACTACCACTTCGACCTGCGCGAGAGCGGACGGGGCGCGACGACGCTCGACGCACGACTGGCCTGGACGTCCGTCGTCGAGGGCGATGCCGTCCTGCACACCGCGAGGTGGAACGAGTCCTCGACACTGGTTCCGGGAGGGGTGGGGGTGGGGCGGGACCTGCTGCTGCTCGCTAACCTGCAGCAAATCGACGACATCCCGCCCCAGATCGTGCGGGCCTTCTCGTTTCCCTACCTGACGGGGCCGGTGGCGGTGGAGGCGGTGGTGGAACGGCACGGGATGGAGGCGCTCAACGCGCTCTTCGGAGACCCCCCGGACGCGACGACGCCGATCATCCACACCTACCTGCTCGACGGCGACTGGGCTCCCGAGGCGGATGTCGACCTGCTGCTGCCGGTAGAGGCGATCGGGCGGAGCCTCGGCGAGGGCTGGACGGAGAGCGAGTCGGGCGTGCTGGGCCAGTTCCACCTGATGAACTACCTGGCCGGCGACCGGACCGCTTACCCGTGGCCGGCCTACGGCTACGAGGGCCGCCGGTTCAACTTCACCGAGGAGGCGGTCTGGCGGGCGGGGGATGGGTGGCAGGGCGACGCCTACCGCATCTTCGCGAACGGGGAGGAGCTCGTGCTGGTCGTGGCGGTGCGGTTCGTCACAGCCATCGACTCGAACCAGTTCGCCGATGAGCATCACATCGCCACCTTCGACGGCGAGGTGACGGCCGAGGATCCGTACACGTTCGTCACGCGGGAGGACGGGTTCGTCGTCGCCCGCGTCGAGCCGGTGGGGCGGACGGTGTTCTTCGCGATCGGCACGAGCGCGGAGGTGGCGCGGGCGGCGCTGGAGCCGCTGGTCAGGGGCTAGACTGCCGGAGCCGTGACGTTCGCAGCCCGCGCCCTCGTCCCGCTGCTGCTCCTCGTGACGCTGGCGCTCGGCGCCTGTGGCGGGGCCAGCGGACCGCGACCTCTCTCGGGCGAGATGGAGGATCTCCTCGAGGAGGTAGCGGAGGTGCGGGGGCTGGAGGCGCCACCCGACCTGCGGGCCCAGGCCGTCGCGCCGGACGATGTCGTGGAGGCTTACTGGGCGGACTGGACGGAACAGGAGATGCGCTACTGGCTGGACACCAGGACCAGCTTCCTCCGGATCATGGGCCACTTCGACCGCAATGATCCGCAACGGCTGCTTGAGCTCCAAGAGGGTTCCATCGGGGGCTTCTACTCCTACGACAAGACGCTCTGGGTCGTGACCGACAAGGATCGGATCGACCTCGACAAACTCAGCCGGCATGAACTGCGAATCCTCGTGCACGAGATGGTGCACGCCATCCAGGATCACCACTTCGACCTCGCGAGAATTTCCGGGTCCGCCGCCCACAGTCTCGACGCGACGCTCGCCGGGATGGCGATCGTCGAGGGCGACGCCATGTATCACGAGGCCCGGTGGACGGAAGCCGCCCCCGACCTGCCCGTGGAAGAGGCGCCGGCGGTTACGGCGTGGGACGAACCTCCCCCGGGTCTGCAGCGCGAGTTCTCGTTCATCTACACGGCGGGAGCTGAAGCCGTGACCTGGTTCGTCGAGGCACACGGTCTCGATGCGCTCAACGAGCTGCTGAGGGATCCGCCTTCGGCGACCTCCCAGATCCTCCACCCCGAGCTGCTCGCCTCCGGCTGGAAGCCAGAGCACATCTACTCTCATTCCACCCTGCCACAGCGCCAGATCCGCGTGAGCCTCGGGATCTTGTTCGGGCTCAGGCTGTCCGGCTCGCTGGGCGAATTCCACCTTGCCAATTACCTGCTCGGCGATGCGCCCTTCGACCGCGACTGGTTCAAGCGCGACGAGAACCGCGCGGTCCTCGATGCCGTCGCGGGCTGGAGCGGCGACCTCTTCTACCTGTTCGCGAACCCCGAGGGCGAGGCGGCGCTGGTCGCCTACGTGCGCTTCGCGGACGAGGACGAGGCGCGCGAGTTTGCCGAGACGCATCGCGCCATCGCCACGCGGGACGCGGAGGTGGCGATGGAGGGCGATCTGACGCTGGCGACCCAGGACGACGGTCGCGTGGTCGTGCTCTTCGAACCGGTGGGGCGCGACGTGATCTTCGCGATCGGCACGAGCGCGGAGGTGGCGCGGGCGGCGGTCGAGCCGCTGTTGGAGGGCTAGGGTGAGCGAAGGGAAGGTCCCGGCTGCCCGAGCCGTCGCGCTCCTCCTGCTGACTCCGCTGGTCCTCGCCCTCGCCGCCTGTGGGGGCGGCACGGCCGAGCCCCGCCCAATCTCCGGCGAGATGGAGGAGCTCCTCGAGGAAGTGGCGGCGATGCGCCAGCTGGAAGCGCCGCCCGACCTCCGCCTGGGAACCGTCACGCCTCGTGACCTGCCCGACGTGTTCCTGGACGACCTCACCGGCCCGGAGGAGATCGGGCTGGGGAGACAGACGCGGATTTACCAGCTGCTCGGCTACCTGGGCGAGGACGAGCACCTCCGGGACGTGTGGCGCTCCCTCACGAGCAGCATCGCCGGGTTCTACTCCTACGAACGGGTGCTGTGGGTCGTAACCGAGGACGGAGGGGTCGATCCCGGGGATTTCAGCCCAGACGAGCGAAGAGTCCTCGTCCACGAGATGATCCACGCCCTCCAGGACCACCACTTCGACCTGCTTTCGACGTACCGAAACGTGGGGTGGAACCTCGACCTGTACCTGGGCTTCGGCGCCGTCATCGAGGGCGATGCCACCGTGCACACCGCTCGCTTCAGCGGCGGGCCTGATTCGACCATCGGCGGGGGAGCATACGAGTTTCTTGCCGCCCCAAGTCACATGACGGACGTCCCGGCGCCGATCGCGCGGGAGTTCTGGTTCCCGTATGTGGCGGGGAGCGCGTGGGCGCGGGAGGTGCTGGCGACGCAGGGCATGGAAGCATTGAACACCTACCTCAGGCTTCCGCCCTCGACCACCGTCATCCTCCATCCCGAGCTCATCGCGAGCGGCTGGCAGCCGGAACGGCTGTCTTCGCTGGACTTCCCGGGACTGCGGGCCAGCGTGATCCCGCTCGGGCTCCAGGCCGCGGCCTGGGGTTCGCTGGGAGAGTTCATGCTCCTCAACTACCTGCTTGGCGACGCAGCTCCCCCCGACTGGCGCCAGGACCCCTGGACCCGGACCGCCCTCGAGGCGGCGGCAGGCTGGGCGGGGGACTACTACTACCTCTACGGGGGCGTTGACGACTGGCTACTCGTCGTGCGTGTTCGGTTCGTGAGCGAGGAGGACGCGCACGAGTTCGCGGCGGCCCAGCGGGCCGTCGCGACCGAAGGGGCGGATGTCGTCGAGGAAGGGGGCCTGACGCTGGCCACGCAGGTGAACGGCAGCGTGACCGCGGTCCTCGAACCGGTGGGGCGCGACGTCATCTTCGCCATCGGCACGAGCGCGGAGGTAGCGCGGGCGGCGGTGGAGCCGCTGTTGGAGGGCTAGGCGGGGGCGGTCTCGGGTTCCTCGAGGTAGGCGGCGAGGCCGGAGTGGAGGTGGCTGCGGATGAAGCCGGCCTCGTCGAGGTGGCCGAGGTACTCCTCGACCTGGCGCCGGCGCAGGGCGGTGAGGGCGGCCTCGCCGGCGGCGGCGTTCTCGCGGCTGCCGCCGAGCAGCAGGATGAGCGGTTCGCGCACGGCGGGGTCGTTCCACTCGCGGGCGAGGCGCACCTCGGCCTTGGCCAGGTAGCGCTGCTGCTCCTCGCGACGGTCGGGCATGGCCTGCAGGAACGACTCGAGGCGTTCGACCTGGTACTGCATCAGCCGTTCGCGGTCGGCGGCGACGAGGGCGTAGAGGTCGCGCTCGAGCTGGTTCTGGGCGATGTCGCCGGCGTGGCGGAAGAAGGTGAGGAAGGCGCTGTCCTGCACGAAGAGGTAGGCCATGAGCTCGGGGTAGCTGCGCGCCTCGGTCGCGCCGCGGATGAGGTCGGTGGGGGCCTGCAGGCCGAGCCCGCCGCCGTTGGCGAGGGCGCGCTTGCGGAACGCTTCGGCGTGCCGGGCGAGGTCGTAGATGACGCTGCTCATGAAGAGCTTCATCTCGACGAAACCGTAGCTGATCTCGGGGAGCCAGCGGCCGAGGACGGAGGCCTCGGCGTAGGCGCGCTCGCTGTGCTCGGTCAACACCTGGCAGATGGCCTTCTCGATGTCGTCGGGGAGGGCCTCGAGGCTGCGCCAGCCGAGGTCGGTGGCGGGCGCCCAGCGGTCGCGGATGGCACGCTCGTAGAGGTCGGCCACGGAGTCGGTCCACACGACCGCCTTCTCGAAGATGGTGTAGCCCATGTCCTCCTGGCCAAGCTGCGGGTTGGAGCCGCGCGCGATCTCGGTGCGGTCGGTCCAGAGGTCGGGAATCTCGCCGTAGGAGCCGACCATGATGTCGCCCACGGTGAGGCCCATGTCGGGGTCGGCCTGCTCGGCGCGGACGCCCCACTCGGTGGGGGCGTCCATCCAGGAGAGGTCGGGCTTGAGGGGCTCGCGGTCGAGGAAGCTTTTGGCCTGGGCGGGGGCGAGCTTCGTCCCGAGCGCGCTGACGACCGTGCGGGGGCTGTAGCCCCAGTCGATCGCACGCTCAAGGAGGCCCTCTTCCCAGCCGAGGGCCTGCGCGGCGGCGCGCATCTCCGCGGTGATGGGCCCTTCGGTGGGCTCGCCTTCGGCCATGACGCTAGTTGGCGTACTGCGCGAGGGCGGATCCGAGCCGCTCGCGGCGGTCGCCGAGGCCGGCGACATCGAGGCGGTGCAGGTACTCCTTCACCTGGCGCCGGCGGAGGAGCAGGAACTTTGCGACGCCCTCGTCGAAGCGGTCCTTGCCGCCGCCGAGGAGGATGCAGAGCGACTCGAAGACGGGCGGGAAGGTGACGTCGCCGCTGCCGCCGCCGGCGGAGCGGTCCTCGGCCTTGTCGAGGTAGTGGTGGATCTCCTCGCGGCGCTCGGGCGTCTCGGCGAGGACGTGCTTGAGGTGCATGACACCGAAGGCGAGGTGGCGGGACTCGTCCTGGGCGGCCATGCGGAAGATGCGCTTGTCGGCCTGGGTCGGCCCGATGAGCTCGCCCATGCGGAACATGGACTGCACGAAGCCCTCAGCCTGGACGTGCATGAGCACGGACATCTCGGTGAAGTCCTGGGCCTCGATGAGGTTGCGCAGGCCGAGGCCGGCGCCCTGCTGGAGGAGGCCGCCGCCGTTGGCGAGCGCGCGCTTGCGGAAGACGTCGGTGTGGCGCGCCTCGTCCATGATCTGGCTCATGAGGAAGAGGCCGACCTCGAACTCGTCGCCGCTGATGTGGGGGAGCCACTGGCCGGGGACATCGCCGGCGATGAACTCGACCTCGGCGAGCATGGTCGCGACCTGGCACATCGCGCGCTCTTTCTCGTCGGGAAGCTCTTTGAGGGTGTCCCAGGGAATGTCGCGCGCGGAGGACCACTGACGCTGGACGGCCTCCTCGTAGAGGGAGCGGCACTGGTCGGCCCAGACGTCGTGCTTGGTGTTGTAGGTGAGGCCCATGCGGTGGGCGTCCTCGCGGGCGGTGGCGCCGCGGAGGCGGGAGGTCATGTCGCGGGGCAGGTCCTCTTGCGAGGCGTAGTCACCGATGTCGATGGCGTCGAGCGTGAGGCCCTTCTTCGTGGGCTCGGCGGACGTGGGATCGTCGTAGAGATCGAGCCAGGACAGATCGAGTTCGGGCGTGGTGGGTGCTGCGCTCATGGTCCCCTCCCTCGCGGCGAGAGATGCACGTCGAGTGTACGGCTGGCGGTGCCTGAATAGAAGGGGCATTCGGTCAAGACAAAAGGAGCGCGGCGTGGCACGATCCGGGTGATGCCGAAACAGGTCGTCAACGTCGCCAGCGACGATTACCTGAGCGCGATCTACCGCCTCAACCACGACGAGGGGGAGAGCGTGATTGCGGTGCGGCTGGCGGATCGCCTGGGGGTGACCCCGCCCTCGGTCGCGGGGATGCTGAAGCGCCTTCAGCGCGACAGCCTCGTCTCGATCAACCGGCGCAAGATGATCGAGCTGACGCCGGAAGGTCTGCGCCGGGCCGAGGAGATGGTGCGGCGCCATCGCCTGGCGGAGTGCCTGCTGACGACCGTCCTGAACGTGCCCTGGTGGCGCGCCTACGAAGAGGCGCATCTGCTGGAGCACGGCATCTCCGACGTGACGGAGCCACACCTGGTCGAAACGCTGGGGAACCCCAAGCGGAGTCCCTTCGGGTATCCCATTCCGGGCCTGGCGAACGCCGGTGACCTCTCGATGACGACCCTGGCGGACGTGCCCGAGGGCGAGACGGTCGAGGTCGAGCGCGTGTTCGAGGAGGACGAGCAGCTGCTGCAGTTCTTCGACGCCGAGGGCATCCGCCCCGGGCAGGTGGCGACGCTGGAGTCCTCGGAGCCGTACCGGGGCACCGTGACGATCGCGATCGACGGCCACGAGATCGTGATGGGCACGCAGGTGGCGAGTCGCGTCTGGGTGCGTGACGGCGAAGCCGCCGCCACGCCCGCCTGAGACCCACAACCCGCCCCCTCCGGCCCTTCCAGCTGCGGTTCCAACGCCGGGGCGGGGACTTCACTCAGTGGCGGCGAGGATTACCGGCACGACCGCGCGAGGCGGGGGGAAGCCCTGCCCTTCGGCCACGTCTTCCTCGAAGACCGTGAGCCGCCCGACCTGCCTTTCGGTGGCTTCGTACTCGACGGAGAAGGCAAAGCGCGCCGGCCCGTCGACGCCGCCGCCTGTCGTGTGGCCGCTCGCCAACACTTCGCCGTCCCGTCCCGTCAACTGCCACTGCACATTCGACTCGAACGTGCGGGAGCACCCGCTCACCTCGAAGCCGCTTTCGACTTCTTCGCCACCTTCGGGGGAGTACACAATCACAAGCGCGTTGTCGGGCAGCGTGTCGTCGCACGGGCGGGAGCTGCCTTCGCCGTCACCACACGAGCCCAGGAGCACGACAGCCAGCAGCACCCAGGCAGCCACGAGCGGTCGACGCGTGGTGGAGATACTGTCCCATGGCTCTGGCACGGGTCCCTGCCCCTCGCCCGGGATCATAGACGGCCTGGCAACGCTCAGTGGCTCCTCCCCCGTCGCTCCCGTGGCGCTCCCACGTTCACGGCGAAGCTCGTAGGATGCGCTGACGCGTGCGCCACCGTGCGCCAAACCACCTGAAAGGCAATCCGTATGGCCGACGACGACTACAAGGGCCCCGTGCCCGTGCCCACACCCGAAACCCAGGACTTCTGGGATGGGGCGAAGCGAGGCGAGCTTCGCCTGCAGCGATGCGGCGAAGACGACTGCGACGACGTGATCTTCCCGGCTCGTTCGTTCTGTCCGGGGTGCGGTTCGCGCTCCGTCACGAACTTCACGGCGAGCGGGAAGGGCAAGCTCTACAGCTACGTGATCAACCACCGGCCTCCGCCGGGGTTCGGTCCGGAGCCGCACGCGATCGCTATCGTCGAGCTCGACGAGGGGCCGCGGATGATGACGAACATCATCGACTGCGAGCAGACGCCGGAGGCGCTCGTGCTCGACATGCCCGTCGAGGTGGCGTTCACGCCGATCACCGACGAGATTTCGCTGCCGAAGTTCCGGCCGGCGGGAGGCTAGCCATGGAGCCCCGTTCCGTAGCCATTGTCGGAGCCGCCGAGACGACCGAGCTCGGCCGCGTTCCCGGCCTCTCCAAGATCCAGCTGCACGCCGACGCCGCCCTCAACGCGATGGAGGACTGCGGCCTGAAGCCAAGCGACATCGACGGCGTGGCGACCGCGGGCGAGGCCCCCGCGGGCATCGCGCACTACCTCGGCATCACCCCCACGTGGGTCGACGGCACGGCCGTGGGCGGCTGCTCGTTCATGCTGCACGTTCGGCACGCGGCGGCGGCCATCAACGAGGGACTCTGCGACGTCGCGCTCGTCACGCACGGTGAGAGCGGGCGTTCGCGCGTGGGCATGGACCGCTTCGGCGGGTCGCCCGCCTCGCTCGCGGGGCAGTACGAGGCGCCCTACGGCCTGAGCGGGCCGCCCTCGATGTTCACCCTGGGCGTGCTGCGCTACATGAAGGAGACGGGCATGACGCACGAGCAGCTCGCCTCCGTTTCCGTGGTGCAGCGCGAGTGGGCGGCGCTCAATCCCCGTTCGACGTTCAAGGATCCCATCACGGTCGACGACGTGCTCAACTCGCGCATGATCGCCTACCCGTTCCGGCTGCTGCAGTGCTGCCTGGTGACGGACGGCGGCGGCGCCCTGATCCTCGTCTCGAAGGAGCGGGCGCGGGACTTCCCGACGAACCCCGTCTACATCCTCGGCACGGGCGAGAGCGTCGAGACGCCGATGATCAGCCAGATGGAGGACATGACGACCTCGCGCGCCTTCCGGGTGGCGGGATCGAAGGCCTTCGCCGAGGCCGGTATTACGCACGACGACGTGGACCACGTGATGATCTACGACGCATTCGCGCACCTGCCGATCTACGGGCTTGAGGACCTCGGGTTCGTGGGGCGGGGC
This sequence comes from Tepidiformaceae bacterium, assembly GCA_965203545.1. GTDB lineage: Bacteria > Chloroflexota > Dehalococcoidia > Tepidiformales > Tepidiformaceae > UBA2991. Next base: position 2,346,155 of record OZ241899.1, on the reverse strand, counting down.
GAGGCGGGCGCCTTCATCGAGGCGCGCAACACGGCCCCGGGCGGCCCCCTGCCGGTCAACACGAACGGCGGCGGCCTGAGCTACATGCACTCGGGCATGTACGGGATGTACGCCCTGCAGGAGAGCGTCCGCCAGATACGGGGGACGGCCCCGGCGCAGGTGCCCGACGCCAAGATCAGCGTCTGCCACGGCGTGGGCGGCATGTTCATGGCCTCGGGCACGATCATCATGACGAATCAATAGTTTTCTGGGCCGGCCCGGATGTCGCTCCGCAAGGCTAACGCCGCGAGGGGTGAAGTCCGGCGCCGGCACAGACAGGGACTGAAGGAGTGAGGCCATGCGTGAGAACAGTGTGAAGGCGCGCTGGCGAGCGGGGGAGGTGGCCCTTGGGAGCTGGCTCTCCCTGCCCAGTTCCCTCAGCGCCGAGATCATGGCGGGCGAGGACTTCGACTACGTCTGCATCGACATGCAGCACGGGGGCATCGACTACCAGACGGCGCTGACGATGCTGCAGGCGATCAGCACGCGCGAGACGATGCCGTTCGTGCGCGTTCCCTGGAACGAGCCGGGCATCATCATGAAGATGCTCGACGCGGGCGCGATGGGGGTGATCATCCCCATGGTGAACAGCGTGGAGGAGGCGCAGGCGGCAGTCGCGGCCTGCCGCTACCACCCGGAGGGGAACCGCAGCTTCGGTCCCCTGCGGGCCACGATGTACGCCGGCGGGGACTACTTCGCGCACGCGAACGCGGAAGTGGCCTGCATCCCGATGATCGAGACGGAGCAGGCGCTCGACAACCTCGACGACATCCTCTCGGTGCCCGGCATCGACGCGGTGTACGTCGGCCCCGCGGACCTGAGCATCACGCTGGGGCTGCCGCCGGGGATGGACAACGGCGGCCGCTTCGAGCAGGAGCGCGTGCGCATCGCCGAGGCGTGCAAGGCGCACGGCGTGATCGCGGGCATCCACGCGAACGCGCAGCTCGCGGCGAAGCACGCGGCGGCGGGCTTCCAGCTCGTGACGATCAGCAGCGACCAGGGCGGCATGCGCGTCGCCGCGCGCGCCGATTTGAAGGTCGCCCGGGGCGGCTAGGCGAAGCCCTTCCACCTGCCTTTCCCTGGCCGGTTAAGCCCCGGTTAGGGGGCGCGTGAGCGGGCCCACGCCGCTGCCCGGCAATCGCCACAATGACCTCTCGAGACCTTGTACGGTGGATCGGGAGGAGTGCCATGTGGAAGCCTGCTCTGCTGCTCTCGATGAGCGCCCTGATCGTGATGACGGTCCCGGCGCTGCTCCTCACGGTCGTCTTCGCCGATAGCGACGTCGACTCGATTACCGGCACCGTGCGGTACCTGGACGGGGATGTCGAACTCCCGGTAGGGGCGTGCGTCGAGGTCGTGCTGGTCGATGTGTCCGACGAGGACTCCCTGGCGATTGCGCTGGGACGGCAGGTGATCGAGGACGCGAACACCCTGCCCGTCGAATTCAACGTGACCTACCGGGCGGACCGGCTGACGCCGGGGGCTGCGCACGAACTCTGGGTGGCGGTCCGGCACGAGGGCGAGCTGCTCTACGCCACGAGCAGCGACATCAAGCTCGAACGGTCGGCATCGGAAATCGAGGTTGCGGTGACGGCACCGCTGGCGATGCCCTAGGGCCCTGCTTCTCCAGCCGCCGTGCGGTCGGCGGCGACCTCCTCGAAGGGAGTCGTACGGGGGGCAACCTCGGCTCCCGAGCGGACCCAGTAGGCGCGCCCGTCGCGGGCCTCGGCGGGCTCCTGGCCCTCGAGCAGGTTGCGGGCCATGCGCAGCATCACGCGCCGGAACTCAATGATGGCGACATCGGTCGTGCCGAGGTGCTCCTGGGTGCGGTCATAGATGAGCCCCTGGCTGTCCTGGATGCAGGCATCCTGCTCGGAAATGCCCTGGACGCCGGTAAAGCTGGTCGTGCGCTGGGCGTCGCGGTCGATGAGGTAGTCGTTGTCGCGGTTGCGGACGGGGTGGTAGTGCTCGTCGACGATGGAGTGAATGCTGGCCTTGCCGCCCTTGATGATGGCCAGCTCCTCGTCGGTGATGGGGCGGTCGGGGTTCCAGGTGTAGGTGTAGATCCAGCAGCTGTGGTCGTCGATGGGGACCCACGTCTGGCCGTTGATGTTCTGGCCGCGCTCGGCTCCGGGGGCGAGGCTGTGGTTGGGCACGAGGAACTGGGTGATGCGCCAGTAGAAGCTGTCCTCTTCGGCGAAACGTGCGCCCCCGATGACGAAGCCGGCGTCGGTGGGCTTGATCGTGAACTTGGGCGAGCCGTCGGCCCTCATGTAGCGGAGGGCGGCGGGGGCGTCTGGGGGTAGCTCGCCGACGAGCATGTGCAGGAAGGAGAAGTGGGCGGTATCGATAGCGCCCTCGAGCGACTGCGCCCAGTTGCACTGCTGGAGCTTCTTGGAGACGTAGCGATGGCTCTCGGGGACGTGCGCCCACTCGAACTCGGGCAGCGCGGGGAGGGGCAGGTCGGGGGGACCCAGGTAGGCCCAGAGGTAGCCGCCCCACTCGCGCGTGGGATAGGCCGCGATCCCGACCTTGTCCCTGAATTGTGACTCGGGCGGCTCGGAGGGCATGTCGACGCAGTTGCCGTCGACGTCGAACTTCCAGCCGTGGTAGACGCAGCGCAGGCCGCACTCCTCGTTGCGCCCCCAGAACAGCTCGGCCCGGCGGTGGGGGCAGCGCCCCTCGATGAGGCCGACGGTCCCGTTCGTGTCGCGGAAAGCGACAAGCTCCTCGCCGAGGACGCCGACGCGCACGGGCGGGCAGTCGGGCTCGGGCAGCTCGGAAGCGATAAGCACCGGCACCCAGAAGCGCCGGAAGAGGTCGCCCATGGGCGTCCCCGGTCCGGTGCGGGTCAGCAGCTCGTTGTCGTTCGCGCTCAGCATGTCTTCTGGGCCTGCCCGGGTAGCGGTGTCGTGCTCATTGTGCGCTTCCTCCGGCAGAAACGCCGCCCCCGACAGGGGCCTGCGCTAGACCCCGTTGTACTCCTGGGGATAGCGCCAGGGCTCGTCGGGCTGCTCCGCGTCCTCGTCGAGGGTCCACATGGGCAGGGCGAGGCCCTCGCCCACGTCGGCGAAGACCATGCGCATGCGGCTGCCGATCCCGACCTGCTTCACGAGCTCGGGCGGGGCAAGCTCGCCGTCGGGGGTGACCAGGTTGCCGGCGACGCGCAGGGCCTCGTGCTCACTCGGCTCCCCCTTCTGCGTGTCCAGATCGACGATGAGGATCATGTAGGGGGCGTGCTCGCGGAACTGGGTCTGGATGGCCTGGTGGACCTCGCCGTAGGAGTGCACCGTCCCCCTGGCTTCGACGGGCGTCCACTCGAACTCGCGGTTCTGGCACCAGGGGCAGGCGGTTCCGGGCGGGTAGCGCAGGAGGCCGCAGGCGGTGCACTGCTGCAAGTGGAAGTCGTGGTCGGCGCAGTGGCCGAAGTAGGCCACGTTCTCGTGGTCGATGTCGAGGATCGTGAGGTTCATGCCGCGGTACTCGCCTTGAGGCATCGGGCTATCCCTTCCGCATGACCATGGACGAGCCGGTGCCCGGCATCGCCCAGCCGAGGTTCATGGAGATGTTGGCGTCGGGCACCTGGCGACAGGCCCCGCCGGAGTAGTCGAAGGTGTGCTGCTTGCGGTCCTGGTCGTCGACCGGGCAGTAGTCGTCGACCTCGCCTCGGAGCTGACGCACGTTCTCGATAATCATGTTCATGCCGTGGGTGTAGCCCTCGCAGAGATGCCCGCCGCTGGTGTTGTTGGGGCGCTCGTTCCCGAGCCGCATGATGCCGCTGCTGACGTAGTCGCCGCCCTCGCCCTTCTTGCAGAAGCCGTAGTCCTCGAGCTGGAGCATGGAGGTGAAGGTGAAGGCGTCGTAGGCGCCGGTGAGGTCGATGTCCTCGGGGCCGACGCCCGCGTTCGGCCAGATGATGTCCTTGATGTAGTAGCCGGCGACGGTGGAGATGGGGCCGTGCTGAAAGTGCATGTCGATGCGCGGCTTGCAGACGCGTCCGGCCACGGCAAGGATGCGGGCGGGCGTGTTGCGGTAGTCGTAGGCGCGCTCGGCGCGGGTGACGATGACGGCGGTGGCGTTGTCGGTCTCGACGCAGCAGTCGAGGAGGTGGAGGGGCTTGACGATCATGCGGCTGTTGATCACGTCGTCCACGGTGAGGCGCTGCTTGTAGTAGGCCTTGGGGTTGTTGGAGGCGTGCTCGCTGTGGATGACCTTGACCATGGCGACCTGCTCGGGGGTGGTGCCGTAGTCGTACATATGGCGCATGAAGCTGGGGCTGAAGTTCTGGCCGGCGCTGAGCCAGCCGTAGGGCGCCGTGTGGACGGCGTCCCCACCGATAGGCGCCGCTGCCCGCACGCCCGTGCCGCCGATGCGGACCTGGGAGTAGCCGTTCATGGAGCGGAAGACGACGACGGTGTTGCACATCCCCGCCTCGATGGCGCCGATGGCGAGGCCGATGAGGGCCTCACTGCTGGAGCCGCCGCCGTAGACGTCCATGTAGAAGTTGAGGCGGATGCCGAGGTCGCCGGCGATCATGGGGGAGGGGGTGGAGTCGTTGTTCGAGTACGACATCATGCCGTCGACTTCGGAGGCGGGGATGCCCGCGTCCTCCATCGCGTTCTTGACAGCCCAGGTGCCGAGCGCGCGGGTGGTGAGGTTCGAGCCACGGGTGTAGGTGGTCTCGCCGACGCCGATGATGGCGTACTTGTCGCGCAGGTATTTGGGGGCGGTTGCGTCGACATCAGAGGTCATGGAGCACGCTCCCTCGCGGATTTGGGGCGCAGTCTAGCGGGGCGGGGTAGGCGATGCTCGCCCCTAGCGCGCGGTGTAGCCGCCGTCGACGGGGAGGGTGATGCCGGTGATGAAGGAGGCGTCGTCGCTGGCGAGGAAGGCTGCGGCGGCGGCGATCTCCTCTGGTTCGCCGAGACGGCCCAGCGGGTGCAGCGCCTCGAGGAAGCCGGAGGCTCCCTCGTCTTCCTGCAGGGCGTCCTCGATCATGGGCGTGCGGATGTAGCCGGGGGCGATCGCGTTCACGCGGACGTCGTGGTCCGCGTAGATGAGCGCGAACTGGCGTGTCAGGCCGACGACGCCGTGCTTGGCGGCGATGTAGGCGCCGGAGCCGTCGACGGGCGGGAACTCGGTCACGCGGCTGCTGACGAGGCCGACGAGTCCCGCGATCGAGGCGGTGCTGATGATGGCCCCGCCCCCGCGCTCGGCCATGAGGGCGCCGCCGTGGCGGAGGCCGTAGTAGACGCCGCTGAGGTTGACGGCGATGGTGAGGTCCCACTCGGCGCGGCCGACGCCGGCGTTGTTGTAGAGCACGTCGAGGCCGCCGAGCTCCCGCACGGTCTCCGCGCAGGCGGCCCTGACGGCCTCCTCCTCGGTGACGTTGACCTGGAGAGCGGCGCTGGAGCCACCGCCCTCGGCAATGGTGGCGGCGGTGGCCTGCGCGGAATCCTCGTCGAGGTCGACGCACATGAGGGCGGCGCCCTCGGCAGCGAAGCGCAGCGACGTCGCCCTGCCTATCCCCGAACCCGCCCCGGTAACGAGCGCGACTTTTCCTTCGAGCCGGTCCATGAGCGTCCCCCTGGCCGCGGTCGCGGCGCCCGATTGTAGGCTCCCGGCGGGCGGCCCCGCGCGGGGCGTACGATGGCGGCCACCTCAAGCGGAGGGCACGGCGTGGCAGAACTGAACGGCGGACAGATCATCGCGCGGCAGCTAAAGGCGGCCGGCATCGACACGGCTTTCGGGGTGGTGGCGGGACCCATGATCGAGGTCATGGCGGCGATGGAGCGGGAGGGGATCACGGTGGTGAACTGCCGGCACGAGGTGTCGGCGGGCTTCGCGGCCTCGGCCTGGGGCTGGGCGCGGGGGAAGCCGGGGGTGCTGGTGGTCGGGTCGGGGCCCGCGCTGACGAACGCGGTCACGCCGATGTACGTCGCCACGGAGAGCGCGATGCCACTGGTGGTGCTGGGCGGCTCGTCTGCGGGCAACCAGCGCGGTCTGGGCGCCTTCCAGGAAGCGGACCAGGTCGCGTTCGCGGCGCCCGCCTGCAAGTGGGCGACGCAGGTGGACAGCCAGGCGCGCATCGCGGAGTACGTGCACCTTGCGCTGGGACGCGCCCTGAACGGGCGTCCCGGCGCCGTGTACCTCGACTTCCCCGCCGAGCTTATCCGGACGCCGTTCGAGGAAGCGGACGTGGAGTGGCGCACGAGCGAGCCGGATATCTCGCGCCCCCACCCGGACCCGGCCGCCCTCGCGGCGGTCGCGGACATGCTGGCGGAGGCGGAGCGGCCGCTCGTCATCATGGGGAAGGGCGCGGGCTGGGCCGAGGCGGGGCTGCCGCTGCAGCGGCTCGTCGACCGGGGCATCCCGTTCGTGTCGTCGCCCATGGGGCGGGGGTCGATCGCGGACGACCACCCGATGTTCATGAACGCGGCGCGGTCGGCGGCGCTGGGCGGGGCCGACGCGGTCCTGATGGTCGGTGGGCGCTTCAACTGGGTGTTCCAGTTCGGGAAGCCGCCGCGCTTCGCCGAAGGGGCGCGCCTCGCGCACATCGACATCGTGGCGGAGGAGTTCTACAGCGGCGCGGACGTCGAGACGGGCATCGTGGCCGACTGCGCCATCGCCGTGGACCAGCTCAACGGGCTGCTCGACGGGCGCAGCCTGCGCGTCGCGAGCAGCGACTGGGTCGGCACGCTGCAGGAAGGGCGCGACCGGAACGAGGCAAGCTCGGCGGAGGCAATGGCCTCGGACGAGGTGCCCATCAACCACTTCCGCCTGCTGCGTGACGTACGCGACTGCCTCGACCGCGACGCGACGGTGACCGTCGACGCGGAGCTGACGATGGGTGTCGCGCGGGCAGTCATGCCGAGTTTCGGGTCGCGGCTGCGGCTGAATTCGGGCACGACGGGCTGCATGGGCACGGGTCTGCCCTACGCCATCGGGGCGAAGCTGGCGCGACCGGACCAGCAAGTCGTGGCGGTGCTCGGCGACTACGCCTTCGGGGCGGCGGCCATGGAGGTGGAGACGGCGGCTCGCATCGGGTGCAACGTCGTCATCGTCGTGTCGAACAACGGGGGCATCGCGGGGCACTCGATCCAGGACCGCACGTTCGCACCGGACGCGCCCCCCATCGCCGCCCTCCTCCCCGTCGCCTACGAGAAGACGGTGGAAATGGTGGGCGGCTGGGCCCGCCGCGTCGAAGACCCGGCGGATATCGCGCCGGCGGTCCAGGAGGCGCTGGCGGCGAACACGGTCGCACTGGTGAACGTACTGACGGACCCGAAGGGCCGCCGGTCGGGGTCGGCGTACCTGGGGTAGGGCTAGCGGTCCTTCGTTAGCTCCGGAAGATGCTGACCAGCAGCGCGTCGGGGGCGTCGATGAGGCGAAGGTTCGTCGTGTCCGCGATGAGGTCGAAGACCTCCAGAGTTGTCGCGCCGAGGAGCACGATGTCTTCATCGCCGAAGACGACAGGGGAGTTCATCTCCCGCCCTTCGATCCTGAATCGAGCCTCGCCCAGGTCGTAAGCCTTCCGCGTGCCGTCGGCGAGTTTGAACACTCGCTCTCGCGTTCGGGGGATGCCGAGGTCTTCGAGGAACGAAGCGGGGAGGAAGGAGTGGGCGGCCCCCGTGTCGACCACGGCGTGGATGTCCCGGAACTTTGCGCTACCGGGACTCGCCACCCCGACTTTGACCTCGAACGGCATGCCTTGAGGGTAGCACCCGCACCGACGTGCGCCGGTCGTTCCGCAGGCCGCTACAATCCCGCGCATGACTGACACGCCTTCCCCGCACATCCGACTGGCGACCGACGACGAGCTTCCGGAGAAACTGCGTGGCCGTGGCGACGACTTCACGCGCGTGTTCGGGCACAACTCGGAGCTGTTCGAGCGGTGGAACGAGTGGTACCGGCCGCTCATCCGGGACGGGGCGGTCTCAGCGCGGCTGAAGGAGATGGTGCGGCTGCGGGTCGCACAGCTGAACGCCTGCGACTTCTGACAGGCCGCCCGGCTTCCCCTGTCAGGGGAAGGTGACACCCTCGAGGAGAGCACCGTCGGCAAGATTGCGACGTGGGGCGACCAGGACTTCAGCGAGGCGGAGAAGGCGGCGTTCCACTACGCCGAGCGGCTGTTCGTCGACCACGCCAACATCGACGGCGAGCTGTTCGACGAGCTGGCGGAGCACTACACCGAGGAGCAGATCCTCGAGATCGGGTGGGCGGTCGTGAGCTACATGGGCTACGGGCGCCTCATCCACTCGTTCGGCCTGAAGCCCTCCTGAGGAGAACCACGATGACCTTCGATTCAAGCGCCTTCGGCGAGGACGCCATCGGCCAGGAGACGCGCGAGTTCGTGGCGGCCTCGATGGCGATGCGCGAGCAGATGCCCTCGATGGCGAACACCGACCTCGTCGAGCTGCGGCGGCTGATGGAAGAGGGTGGCGGGGCGTTCCCCGTGCCCCCGCCCGTCGAGCGGGCGGAGGACCGCGTCGTGCCCGGGATGGGCGAGGGCGCGTCGATCCGCATCATCCAGCCGGAGGGGCGCGAGCCCACGGGCGTGTACCTCGACATCCACGGGGGCGGCTGGGTGATCGGGCGGGCGCGCATGAGTGACCAGGCCAACCTGGCGCTCGCCGAGGCGTTCGGCCTCGCGACGGTGAGCGTCGACTACCGGCTCGCGCCGGAGCACCCGTATCCCGCGCCTCCGGACGACTGCGAGGCGGCGGCCGCGTGGCTTGTCGAGAACGCGGCGGCGGAGTTCGGGACGGAACGGCTGCTGATCGGCGGCGGGTCGGCGGGCGCACACCTGGCGGCCGTCACGCTGCTGCGGATGCGGGACCGGCACGGCTACACGGGCTTCCTCGGGGCGAACCTGGTGTACGGCGTGTACGACCTCTCGATGACCCCGAGCCAGCGGCTGGGGGTGGGGCCGGAGGGCGGCCTCGACCGGGCCGCGATCGAGGCCTTCCTCGGGATGTTCATCCCGGACCAGGACCCGATCGACCCGGACATCTCGCCTCTGCACGCGCACCTGCACGACATGCCGCCGGCGCTGTTCACGGTAGGCACCTACGACCCGCTGCTGGACGACTCGCTGTTCATGCACGCGCGCTGGCTGGCGGCGGGCAACGAGTCCGAGCTGGCAGTCTACCCAGGCGGCCCCCACGGCTTCGACGCGGCGCCCATCCCGATCGGGCAGCAGGCGCGGGAGCGTGTGGCGGCGTTCATCGGGGAGCGGCTCGGACAGTAACGCCCTAGTCCAGCAGGAGCTCCCGGCCATCCGCGAGGGCGACGGCCGCGCGGACGGACGGCACGGGCGCCGCGACGATGCGGACGCCGGGCACGTCCTCGCCGAGCCACGTCCGGATGGCGTCTTCGTCGCCGCCGAGCTCGGCCCAGGCGAAGCCGGTTGGTCGCACGCGGTGCCGGGCGTCTCCGCGGGCGGGGTGCAGGTCGGGGGGGACCTGCCAGTCGATGAAGAACGTGCGGGTGGGATCGGCCATGGCCTCGGCGAGGCCGGCGAGCCGCCAGGTGAGCGTGACGCCGCCGGGCGCGTCGCGGGACATGGGGAGGGGGCGGAGGCCGAGGCGCTCGGCGGTGGCGTCGAGGCCGCGGGCGTCGGTGCGGAGGCAGAGGGCGGCAACCGTATCGCCCGATGCGGTCTGGTCGCGGAGCCAGGCGCCCATGGGGCTGGCGGCAGCCTCGTCCTCGTCGACGATGCCCATGATCTCGATGTAGGCGTCGCCCAGGGGCACGATGCGATTGCCGGTTCCGTGGCCGGCGTGCCTCCCGCCCGGCAGCGACACGAGTCCGTGGTCGCGTTCGAGCCGCGCGGAGGTGGCGTAGATGTCGGCGGTGGCGAGGATGACGTGGTCGATGGCGAGGGGCGTCATGCGTGCGATGGTAGAGAATTCGGGCGAGTCCCGGGGTCGCCCTTGCGGGGGCGGGCCGGGAGCGTCAGGATCGGGGTATGAACGAAGAGATCTTCCGCGAGATTCAGACCGCGCTCGACCATGAGGAGCCAGTCGTGCTGGCGACGGTGGCGCGAACGCGCGGGTCCACGCCGCGCAAGACGGGCGCCAAGATGGTCGTTCGCAGTGACGGCTCGTTCTTCGGCACCATCGGCGGGGGCTGCGGGGAGGCGGAGGTGTGGCAGGAGGCGATGGAGGTGCTGGAGGACGGCTCCCCGCGCATCGTCACGGTCGACCTGACGGAACCGACGGACGGCGAGGACAAGATCTGCGGGGGCGTCATGGACGTCTTCGTCGAACGCTTATCTTGAGCCCGGCCCGGGCGGACTGCTCCTGAACGATCTGCGCCGCGAGGGGTGAAGGCTGGCGACAGCCCTTGCAGGGTTTGCGCTTTCCCCCATTGCAGCATCATGTACCATGATTGGACTGATTCCCCGGCGTGAGCGGGGGGACGAGGAGGGCGTTATGCCTGGTCCGCTGCTTATCGGTCCGCTCGGGCCGCTGGAGCTCGCCATCATCGTCGGCGTCATCGTTTTGCTCTTTGGCGTCGGGCGCATCAGCAGGATCGGCGGGGATCTGGGCTCCTCGATCAAGGAGTTCCGGCGCGCCGTTCGGGAGGACGACGAGGAAGAGGGCGCCACCGAGGAAGTGCAGGCGCAGGTCCAGGAAGAGGCTCCGCAGCAGCCCGTTCAGCAGGCGGCTCCGCCTGCCCAGCAGGCCGCGGCACCTCCTGCCGCCCCACCCGCCGAGGCGCCCCGCAGCGACAGCGGCACCCGGAACGTCTTCTAGCTCGGGCCAAGCACAACCCGAACGAACTTCCGAGAGCGCCATGCGTAATCCAGTAAAGGCCCTGGGGTTCATGCTTCGAAACGGCAACGGTAGTCGCGCACACGATAGCGTGGCATCCGCCCCGTCGCGGGAATCAGACGCACCCCCTGGCTCGGAGGCAGAGGTCGAGGAGCCTTCCGCGCTCGTCGTGGGAGAGCCCTACATCGAGATCTGGGACAACGACGAGGATGCCATCTACGACGACCTGTAGGCTCGGCGATGTAGTCCTGCTGGAAGTCGAGTTCATTGATCGCAGAGGGTCGAAGCGAAGGCCAGCGATCGTCGTCAGTAACGACGACTACAACCGAAGCTCGCGGGATGCGGTGATCGTGCCGCTCTCGTCCAGCACAGCACCGCTACGCTTGGGGGACTGGCGCCTCAACGACTGGGAGAGCGCTGGACTCGTGCGCGCATCCGTTGCCAAAGGGCGCCCGCTGACGACCGCTCAGCGCAGGATCGAGCGCAAGCTGGGACGGATCAGTGGGGCCGACCTTGCGGGCGTTCTGTCGAGCGTGAGGGCCATCTTCGCCTGAATCCGGCATGGCCGGACGAACACACCGAAGCCCCCGTTGCCGGGGGCTTCGTGCTTTCTGTTGTCGCTCCTGAGGTCTCGCAGGCGCCCCGACTATCCCCCTCGCGGCGAGAACCGCGCGAAGGCAACAACCGCTGCCGGCTTCAGAATGAACCGCCGGCGACGGCGGGGACGATGCTGACCTCGTCGCCGTCGTTGATCGTGGTGGCGAGGCCGTCCTCGAAGCGGACGTCCTCTCCGTTGATGTAGACGTTCACGAAGCGGCGCAGCTCCCCTTCCTCGTCGAGCATCCGCTCGGCCACGCCCGGGAAGCGCGCCTCGAGGTCCGCGATGCAGTCCGACAGCGAGCCGGTGACTCCATCGACGGTGGGCTGATCGCCGGTGAGGGGGCGGAGGGGCTGGGGGATGAGGACTGTTGCTGCCAAGTGAAGGTCTCCGTTCGTGTGCTGTTGGGTGGTGGCTAGCCTTCGATGACGTCGCCGGTGATGGGGTCCACGCGGACACCGCGGCTCTCGGCCCAGGCGACGCTGCGTGCGATCTCGTCGGCCTCACCTTCGAGCTCGAGGACGACCCAGCCGGTCCTGTCGTCGACATCGGCCATGCGGATGTTGGTGATGACCTCGAACTGCTGCCCGATGAGGTAGATCACGGGCTCCTTGATCAGGTCGGTCGGGAAGGTGAAGCGCAGGCGCTGAACAGCCATCAGGCGGGTACCCCCTCACGGTCCTCGTAGGCGGCCTCGAAGCTCTCCACGGTCGCGTCGATTTCGAGGGCGGGGCCGAGGCTGTCGGCGACGGCCTCGGCGGTCTTGAACCCCGCGCCCGTGATGAAGGCCACCACCAGCTCGTCGGGGTCGATTGTACCGGCGGCGGCAAGCTGCTTGACGCTGGCGATGGTCACGCCGCCGGCGGTCTCGGCGAAGATGCCCTCGGTCTCGGCGAGCAGTTTCATGCCGGCGACGATCTCGTCGTCGCTGACGGAGGCGCAGGCGCCGTTCGTGTCCTTCAGCTGGACGAGGCTGTAGTAGCCGTCGGCGGGATTGCCGATGGCGAGCGACTTGGCGATGGTGTCGGGCCGCTGGGGGCGGAAGTTCATGCTGCCCTCCGCCCAGGCGGTGGCGACGGGCGAACAGCCGGTCGCCTGCGCGCCGCTCATGCGCGTGTGGGGTTCATCGATGAGCCCCGCCTTCGCGAACTCGTTGAGGCCCTTGCGGATCTTGACGAAGAGCGAACCGCTGGCGATGGGCACGACGCAATGGTCGGGGGCGCGCCAGCCGAGCTGCTCGGCGACCTCATAGCCGAGGGTCTTCGAGCCCTCGGCGTAGTAGGGACGTACGTTGACGTTGACGAAGGCCCAGTTGCGGGTGCCGGCGAGCTCGGCGCAGAGACGGTTCACGGCGTCGTAGTTCCCGGCGACCTTCACGAGGGTGGGGCTGTAGATGCTCGAGCCGAGCACCTTGCCGGCCTCGAGGTCGTTGGGGATGACGACGACGGCCTCCATGCCGGCAGCGGCGGCGTGAGCGCTGACGCTGTTGGCGAGGTTGCCGGTGCTGGCGCAGGCGAGCTTCTCGTAGCCGAGCTCCCGGGCGCGGGAACTGGCGATGGCCACCACACGGTCCTTGAAGGACCAGGTGGGGTTGGCGGTGTCGTTCTTGATGTAGAGGTTGGGAAGCCCCAGCGCCTTACCGAGGTTCTTCGCGTGGATGAGGGGGGTGAAACCCGCCCCGATGTTGATCGCGGTGTCTGCATCGCAGGGCAGAAACTCGCGGTAGCGCCAGAGGTTGGCCGGTCGCGAGGCGATGGCCTCGCGCGAGACGGCGGCCTTGATGCCGTCGTCGTCGTAGACGACCTCCAGCGGTCCGAAACAGAACTCGCAGACGTGGAGCGCTGCGAGGGGGTAGTCGCGGCTGCATTCGCGGCAGCGCAGATTTTGTGCGTAGGTCATGCCTTTCTCTCGTGCATCGGGTGTCGCGGTGGGCGGGGCGCCCGGGGAGCGCCCGCCATCGCGAGGCGGTTGGGTCGCCAGGATGGTCCCCTACGGGACCAGGGACATGAACATTCGGCCCAGAGGTGCTGACATCTTCTCTCCTCGTGCGCGGGCCGGGTCCTTGAGCACTGACGCTCTCATCGTTTCCCCCTTCGGGGATTCCGGCTTTGGCACCTTGTCTCCTGGGAGACAGGTTGCCCGGGCTTCACGGGGCCGGTTCCCTCCACCCGTCTGGATAAGGGCGGCACGCAGGCACTACTTGACGGAAACGGTACATCCGATCGGGGTGTGAGGGAAGGGAGGGGGCCGGTCACGCGCCCGCACGGTGGCGCCGGGCCCGAGTCCGTAGACTCGCAGGGATGGAGCGCGAGCACTTCCGCGAACTGGTGCGCGAGGCACTGGAGTCGCTGCCGCGAGAGTTGATGACGCGCGTCCAGAACGTCGAGATCGTGATCGAGTGGCGGCCGACCGCGCAGGACCGGCACGAGGCGGGAATCGGGCCGGGGAGCACCCTGCTGGGGCTCTACCACGGCGTCCCGCTGCCAGACCGCGGCCACGAGGGCTACAACCTCGTCCTGCCGGACAAGATCAGCATCTACCAGGGACCGATCGAGTCCATCTGCCGGACGGACGACGAGGTGCGGGAGCAGGTTCGGACGACCGTGCTGCACGAGATCGGCCACTACTTCGGGATCGACGACGACCGCCTGCACGAGCTTGGAATGGGCTGAATAGGAGAGCGCCGCTCGCGGATTCTCCCGCTCGACTGCTGCGCGCTCGCGAGGCGCGGCTGAGGGGAGAGGAGAGCGCCGAGCTGGCGCTCGGCTGAGGGGTGAGTGGGGCCGACCACGTTCCCGGTTTCCCAATCCGCACCAAACGCTGCGCTACTCATGGGAAGCGGCATTGCCGCCGCGAGGCGGGTAAATGCCCCGGGACTCGAGAGGACTGGCCTCTCAGTTCTACAGCACCGTTTCTCACGGGCGCACGAACATCGGCACGTCTATGCGCTCGTGCGAAAAGGGCTGCGCTAGCTTCCACGTCGTGCTGACCTTCCGAACGGTGAGCATTTGGCCGTGGGCTCGTTGGGAGTAGTGACTCGAGCTTGGACCTTCTCGGCGGGCAACCGTTCGAGTCCTCTGCAGAGCCTCCGCATACACAGCCGAGCATGGCGTGCGCTCGCTGGGGCGCTCGGCCGGACCCCCAGCGAGCGCACGCTGGGATTCCGCTATGCTCCCCCGAATGACAGGCGGTGACACCGTGCAGGACCAACCTGGCCTGGCCGCCGGGATGTCGTCGCCCGAGCCTGTCAAGCGTCTGAAGTCAACCCAGCAATCCCCCCCCGGCGCCATGTTTCGTCAATGGATCAATGGTCGCGAAGTGGCGTCACTCGGGACCAACGCAGGGGCACCGGCGCTTCCGTTTCAGGACTGGCGCAGAATCAAGGAAGCGTTCGCACCGGAACTCATCGCCCGCGCACTCACCGAGAGCCCAGTCCCAGTTGAGCGGTGCATAGATCCTTTCGGTGGTTCAGGGACCACGGGGCTGGCATGTCAGTTTCTCGGTGTCCATCCCGTCGTTGCTGAGGTCAATCCCTACCTCGCCGATCTGATTGAAGCAAAGTTGTCGCGGTACGGCTCCGCTGCTCGGCTGTACCACGATCTGAACGAAGTGGTACGTGCTGCTGCCCGGGCAACTCCCAGCGAGGTGAGAAGACGGTTTCTCTCGGTTCCACCAACCTTCGTCGAACCGGGGAGCAATGGCCGCTGGATATTTGGTGCCGACGTCGCGGAGCGCATTCTGGCGCTCCGCCATGCCATCGAGGGCCTGCATGACGAAGCCCACCGTCGGCTATTTCGCGTTCTTCTGGGAGGCGTCTTGGTTCAAGCCAGCAATGTGGTGGTGAGTGGAAAAGGGAGGCGGTACCGGCGAGGCTGGGCGAAGCGTGTCGTGCCGCCAGAGCGAGTGTCGGAGCTGTTCATGGCATCGGCTCACAGCGCTATCAGGGACATCCAGCGATTCGGCCGGAGACCTGTCAACTCGTACGAATTGCTTCGGGGCGACAGCCGGGTCATCCTCCAAGACGTCAAGTCGTGCCAGCTTGCAGTGTTCTCCCCACCCTATGCGAACTCCTCTGACTACACTGACATTTACAACGTCGAGCTCTGGGCGTTGGGCTATCTGGATGCCTCCCAGGCTAACTCCCTCCTTCGCTCGGCAACGCTGTCCTCGCATGTCCAGATATCGAGAGAGTTCCCCCAGCCTCCATCGGGTTCGAAAACCCTCGACGATGTGCTTTCAAGGCTCATGGCCAAGCAGGATGTCCTGTGGGATCGCAGGATTCCGGCGATGGTGGGTGGCTACTTCTCCGACCTCGTTGAAGTTCTGGATCAACTCCGCAGGCTTCTGGTATCAGGCGGCTCCGCCTGGATTGTCGTGGGCGATAGCCGTTACGCCGGTGTGCAAGTCCCTGTCGCCAGGGTTCTTCAGGAATTAATGTGTACGCGAGGCTGGGATGTGCTTGTGGACGAACCATTCAGGTCTCTGCGTACGTCCGCACAGCAGGGAGGTAGGATGATGCTAGCGGAGCAACTCCTCGTTCTGCGAAACGTGTCCTGCTAGGGAGTGGATGCCTTCCGGAACTCAGCTGGACTGGGGTACAAGAACCAGCGTTTCAGGGCGACAGACATGGTGTCAGCAGCCCCTCGGACGTGCGCGAAGCATGCTCCGTCTCCCTCATTATGCTGTCGCATATCGTAGCAGCATAGTGCAGACCACCGTGAGCCCTTGTCAGCGCGGTAGCTCCCGGCTTGACCTACACCATCGGCGATTGCGTTCTTCGTCTCGGCAGGAGAAACCCGAGTTCCTGAGTGCCGAAAAGTCCTAAGCACTTTGAGCTCAAGTATCCCGTGATACGTGACTGAGCTACGGTCGAGGGGATTGAACTGTTCTATCTCAAGATCAGTCCTTCCCGACGTTTGCGTTTGCTCGGGTCGGACACTGCAATAGGCGAACCGCATCAACAGTCCGGCTCTAAGGTGCGACTGTATCAGTGCCTCCGCATCTTTCCGCGGCCAATGCCGCTGGGCGTTCTCCCACAGATTCACAGGTTGCGGCAGGCCCATTGGGGTGACAAAGCACTCCTCGTACAAGCGGTCCATTGCTTTGAACACATCCTCCTGGGTCACCTCTCCAACAAGCGGTATGCACTCAACTGTTTCCGGCTTCCCGAGCCCTTCCGGGTAGTAACGCAGACACGTTGCTGTTGCCCTCGGGTCGAAGATCACAACCCGCTCGGAGCCAAGCCCAAGTTCCTTGTCAACATAGGAAAAGTGTGCGTCGTCGTCGCCCGGCGGAAGGTCGACATAGTGGGCGGAAGTGACGGCTGCCGTTGTGAACCACAGCCGTCCTACCACTGGCGTCAGCCCATTGTCGAGCATGGGTACTCTCTTAGCCGTTGCCTCCGTGCCTGGTGGCGGGCTAGGGCTCAACACAAAGATCGCCAGATCTGGCTCGTCCATCTGTTCGTGCTTCTCAGCCTGAGCGACGCGTTGGAGTACAAGTTTGGCAACGCCAGTAACGAAACGGTTGTGCTCAGGCAAGCCAGCGTCGGCTCCAACCCCGCCATGAATCGTGACAGTTCTCCTGAAGTCCCCGTCTTCCCAGCTGCCAAGTGAGGCACTGCTGGCGCTACCGCTCTCCACTGAGCCTCCAGCCGAGGTGCCTGACGTACAGGTGGAGGAGCTCGCTGGGAGTCGCTCGCTCCCACAGCGTCGCAAAGTGCCGTGCAGCATTCGCTGAGTAATTCAGACTGCGCCACTCCCCGAAGTCCACAACGTTTCCGTACGAGATCGCAACGTCGGAGTAAGTAGGGTCTTCCTCAGGCAGGCGTTCGACCTCGGTGTCGCTGAGTGCAGACACCGCATAGGCGACCTCCTGGAGGAAAGAGCGGACCCTGTGCTGCTGTCTAAGTGCGCCTATTACTTCTAGCGCCCCCTCTGATAATTCTCGGTTCAGAGAGAAGGCCCCGCTCAGGCGCCATCGCCCATCTTCGTCGCGATTGTGTCCAACATTCGCGATTGAGGCCAAGCCCAGGCCGACGAGACGGTCAAGGTCGTGCTGGAGGACTGGATAGAATGGCCCTCCGCGCTGTTTCAGCAGCCGACCGTCGAAGACTCTCTCGTTCCAGACTGGGGCGAGAACGTTGGAGAGGAATGCAAACGTGTGGAGGGTTCGGAGCGCTATGGGGGCGATGCCCGCGCTCTCTGCAGCATCGAGCAGCATCAGGAGCCGCACCTGGCGACTGAGAGCGGGGAAGTCAACCGAGTCTAGGGCCTCTTGTGTCACGGGCTAACCCACCCTTGGCGTAGGACTCGCGGAGGATGCCCTGGGTTGGCGCGACTAGTCACTCGCCTCCGCCCGCGTCAACAGTTCATCTCTTGCCGTCTCGTATTCACCTCGGAATTGAGTGATTGCGGCTGTCGGCCTGGCGACCGCAAGAAGGTCGACAACGCGTCCGGCGCGGTCTCCTTGCGGGGCTGCTTGCCTGAGTAGTTCAGGGATGAGCTCTCCGGCGATGAGATTAGAGGTAACGACAAGCCGATTATTGGCTTGCACTTGCCCAAACGTCCCTAGCACGCTCGCCGCGCGTTCTACGAATACAGCGTCGAGAGACGACTCCGGAGCATCCATTACCAAGCTGGTTACGCCACCATCAGTTGCAACCTCCGCCAAGGCCATCCGGAAGGACACGTCGATGAACTCCCTTTGGCTCTCTGAGACATCCTCCGGGCCGTCTCGCCGGACGGTTCCACTGAAATCGCTTCCACCAAGCTCAAGCCCAAACGCAGGAAAGTCGAAGTGTTGGCCGCTCTGCCCAAGCTGTGCCCGATTCGGTGCCCATGTCAGGCCACAGTCCTCGAACAAGAACCTCCGAGCATACCGTTCAAAGACCTCCTGCACCTGCGCAGCCTGCTCCGCAACGGTCGCGTTCGCGTCGGCGATGACTTGTTCGAAGGAATCGAGCATGTCCTTGAGTTCGCTTTGAAGCACTTCGACTCTAGCTCGAAGAGCTGCCAGCTCCTGTCGCCGCTTACGCAAATCGCCCACTTCTGGTGGTAAGCTATCTAGCAATCTCTCGACGAGAGCAGTGCGCTCTGCAATCTCGGTTTGCAGTCTCCTAATTTCACTCACAGCAAGGCCACGCTCAGCCTCAGCTTCTTGCGCGGCGTTTCTGGCAGCTTCCAAGTCGCGATCGGATCTCGCCAAATCGTCCTCTCGTTGACTCACTTGTTCCAGCGTCAAATCGGTGGGATGATTTGTGTCATTACCTCCAATGTATGTCCCGCAAATGACACATTCATGTCCGCTAATACGATCCTCCATAGTCTTAGCAAAACCTGGGACATTTCGCCCGCAAGCTAGACATTCCGACTCGGTGAGGATTTGCGCTAGAATATAGCGGGCAGAATCTGATTGCCGAGGAAATCTTGAACCTATCGCAACAAGTTGTGCCCGTTCTAGTTCTCGATATATTGACTCCCTCTCTTGTTCGAGAGTGAGTAGTCGCAACCTAGACCTCTCATGATTAACTTCAAGTTCTGACAAAGTAGAGTTGACTTCATCGAGCCGTGTTCTTTCTGCATCTAGTTCCCCGGATAGCCTCTCCAAGTCTTGCCTGGTCTCCGGTTCAGTTGTTGCACGGGATTCATCATTTGCGAGTGCTCTGTCCTCGCTCGTGGCAACTGCCCGTACATTGCGCATTCTCGTGTCAGTCTGCAGTATCTCTCGCTCCCGGTCTGCCCAGTCTTTCGCGTCGGCGCTGTTGAGGAACAGAATTCTCAGGAGCTGGCGCTGGGCAGTGGGATCCCAAACTAGGGAACGCCGACGCTCGAAATAGAAGACGATGTATCGGAGCAATAGGATCCAATCGCTGAATGAAGAGACGCCCGCTAGTCTGGCCATTTCAGCTTGGTAGCCACTCTCGTCCGGTGTCAGGGTGGATGAGCCAACCTCAAGCGAACGGAGTGTTAGGTCCCGTAAATTCCGTTCAATCGACACGCGCTGGTCCCCCACATCGAAGATGAGTTTGGCCGTCGCACTCGTGGCGTGGTCTGCTACTCGTTCGGCGAAGAGCCGTCGTCGCCGTCCTTGCAGCCAGGTCACTGCTAGGCTCGCGTTGCCAAGGTCAGCACTACGTGCCAAAGCGGAAATGTCAGCCGGGCCCGTCAGCATCCGATAGAGCATCGTGACCAGGGTCGTCTTTCCTAAGCCGTTCGCACCCAACACGAGGGTAAGGCCTGGCTCGAAGTGGAGGTGCAGCCCTTCTCCTGGGGAGGCCCCCGGGTATAGGCCATAACTCTCAACGTCAAGAGAGTGCAGGAGCGGGAGACTAGTCATCGGTGCTCCGGTGAGCGCCTAGTAAACGGTGCCTGACGGTCCCACTAGGGCTGCGGCAGCACATCGTACACATAGCCAGCACCGCCATCACCCTGCCGTTCTACAAGTCAGGTCGTCGCTGTCGTCCCGTAGGCGTCGAGGCCGGCTTCCCGCAGCTCACCCTCGACGGCCAGTGAGCTCTGCAGCTTCCGCGCTACGAGCGTGAGGGCGTCTGCCTGGAGCGTGTCCGGTGGGCCATGAAGACCACCTGCACGTGCTCGGTCTGGCCGATGCGCCAGGAGCGCCGCGACGCCTGCCTCATGGTGTAGACGGAGTAGTCCTTCTTCAACCAGACCATGTTCGGGAACCCGACCTCTCGTACGCCTCAGTCGGACTGCTCGGCAGTGCCAGGCGGGGCGAGCCCTTCCGGCCACCGTGTCTTTTCCCCATACGTGGCGCCGTCGAAGCTCGCGCCTCGCAGGTCGGCCTCCCATAGATTTGCGTTCCGGAGATCGGCGTTTCGAAGGTTCGCATCCCGGAGTCTCGCGCGCCGAAAATTCGCGCCATTGAGATTTGCGCCCGCGAAGTTGGCTCCATAGGCATTCGCGGACCAGAGGTCCGCGCTCTGCAGGCTTGCGTACCCGATATTCGCGCTCTCGAGGTTCGCTCTCCAGAGCATCACGCCGTCGACGTTAGCATCTCGGAGAAACGCCGCCTGGAGGTTCGCGAAGGAGAGGTCCGAGCCACCAAGGTTCGCACCTTCGAGGTTTGCAGCCAGGAGATTTGCGCCCCGCAGGAAAGCGCGCTTAAGGATAGCCCCGTCGAGGCTGGTTTCTTCAAGATTGCTGCCGCCCAAGTCGGCTTCCACGAGGTACGCGCGCGAGAGCCGTGCGCCTTGCAGGTGCTTCCCGGCGAGCACGACCCGTGGGAGGAATGCGCCCACCAGGTCGAGCGGCCTGTTGTTCGCCGTTCGCTCTGTGGGCCACAAGCGCGTGATCGCCTCGATCGTGAACGCCACGTCCATCCGAGAGTGAAGGTCGTACGCCTCGGGCGCGAGTTCATCCCAGTGGTCACTGTCAGGAGCGTGGCTCACAGAACGGAGGTAGGCACTGAGGATGTCTAGTATCGGCCAGAAGTCATCCTCGGACTCTCGGGCGATTCGCTCGAGGGAACGAACGCCACCTGCACGGATCTCGGGTGCAACTGCGTTGTCGGGTCGCACCGCGCCCAGCTGATCGATCGCCCTCGTGAACCGCTCGGTGATCTGCCCGAGTTGCGCTGTGGCGACCTGTTTCTCCAGCGCGCTGACGCGACGCCAGTTCACCCATAGGCCGACCAGCAGTATCACGCCACCGATGATCGTTGCGATAGTGAGTCGCGCCCGATCCTGAACCTCGAACTGGTCCCGTGCGTCAGGGAGTTCGGGCGCAATCAGAGGCGGTAGCAGGAAGAGTGCCGCAACGATGGCAAGCACGACAGCGATCGCAATGGCGCTCCACCCGACCCACCGGACGGGCGCTCTCACGCGAGGCCGGCGATTTCTGGCTATCGAGAGCCACCCTCCCGCATGTCTGAGGTGGTTGAGCATGATGCGACTGTAGGGGATCTGGGCAGGCGTGGGGATTCGCCCGAGGGTGGCCGATGAGCCAGAGGCGCAGCGCCGCCTGCTACATCGTGTGGTGATGGCGGCAGTTGAAAGCTCAGCGACTGCTTCTGCATATTGGGGGGGCCTCCCGGTCTTGGAGAAGGTATGCCCATAGCTGAAAAGACACTCGCCAAGTGGAGCCATCACGAAGCCGGGAGGGCCTACAAGCAGGCCCACGTGCCCATCAGGAAAGCTCTCGAAGCTCACAAGGCCCTGTCGCGGTTCGAGTACGAGGTCTTCCTCCAGGGCTCCTACAAGAACGACACGAACCTCGGCGGAGACAGCGACGTCGACGTGGTCGTCCGGCTGACCACCAAGCTGAAGCCCAGCGTGGCCGACCTTGGTGGCAAGCGACTACAGGAGAGTGGCTCCCACCGGTTCGCATACCAGAAGTGGAAGTCGTTCCGGGACGAGGCGCTGGAGGCGCTGCGGGCTAGATTCGGGAAGGTCGTCGAGAGCGGCCGGAAGACTCTGAAGGTGCCAAAGGGCAGCATCCCGGCGGACGCCGACCTCGTGGTCACGGTGACCCACAGGCAGGGCACCGGTCTCTATCTCCCCGACGAGCAGCGCTGGGTCGTCAGCTTTCCAGAACAGCACTACTCCCGAGGGGCGAAGAAGGAGAAGGCCGCGAACATGCGATTCAAGAGGACCATCCGCATGTTCAAGGCGGCCCGGAACCGGCTCGTGAAGAAGGGAAGGCTCAAGAAGAAGGATGCTCCCTCGTACTTCATCGAGTGCCTGCTCTACAACGTTCCTGACCACCTCTTCCAGCGAGAGCTGGCGATAAGCTACACCGGCATCCTGAGCTGGCTGACATCCGCAAGACTCAAGGACTTCGAGTGCCAGAACGGGCAGGCGCTGCTTTTCGGGCCGGGGCCGGAGCAGTGGTCCGTGAGGAAAGCAAGGGCGTTCATCAAGTCGTTGCAGGGGTTGTGGGCGGAGGGGGGGTGAGAGTGGAACGCAGGGTCGAGACGTCGCAGCAGACCTCTCCCTGCTTGTTCAAGCGTCTGCAGAATCTCAAAAGATTTGGTGTTAAGCTATCGAAAACCTATTTTTGAAGTATAATTTCACACAGAGACTACGTGGGGGCATTTCCTCCACCAGAGATCCACAACGTCATGACTGCGGATATCAAGCCCGGGCACTCCCTTCTCGGAATCGAGCTGGTCCGGCGACTCGCCTATGAGGGCGACCGCATCTTTACAACGGACCGCGCTCGGGAGTTGGGGCCGCTCGTTGGCCTCAAGGACTCCTATGTCTGCGAAGCGCTGCATCGACTCGGGCGTCACGGCTGGATCGTCCCGTTGCGTCGAGGGCTCTACGCGATGTCCTCTGCGCTGCCAGGTAGCACCTCCGTCCACGAGTTCGAGGTAGCGATGGCCCTGGTCCGTCCCGCCGCCATCTCCCACTGGTCAGCGTTGCACTTCCACGGCCTGACCGAGCAGGTACCGCGAGCCGTCTTTGTCCTGACGACAACGGAGTCCTCAGTGCCCCGCATGCCCAGAGCGGGGGCCGCCCAGGGCGGTGGCTGGCCCTTGATCGGGGACACGGCCTACCGGTTCATCCAGGTACAACCAGAGCGTTTCTTCGGCGTGGAGCGAGTCTGGGTCGGGGATGCCCGCGTGGCCGTCACCGACCGCGAGCGCACGCTGCTGGACGGCCTCGCGAGGCCTCGAAACTGTGGCGGCTTTGCCGAGGTCCTTCACGCCTTCGATGTCGCACTGCCCGACCTCGACATCGATCGGATCACGAGCTACGCCCTGCAGCTCGACGCTGCGACCGCCAAGCGGCTCGGGTGGGTGCTGGAGCAGCTCGGGGTTGAGTCGCCCCCACTCGTGGAGTTGCCCATCAAGGGCTACCGCAAGCTCGATCCCTCGGGACCGAACAGCGGGACCCACAACGGCCGGTGGATGGTTCGCGAGAACCTGCCGGGGTTGATCGCCGCGTGAGGCCGCTACGGACGCGTCTTGAGGAAGCACGCCGGGAACTGGGCGTGCAGTGGGACGTGCTCGAGCGGGACTACCTGCTGTCCTGGATTCTCGCGGGCATGAGCGAGGTGCCGGCGCTCCGGGACACCCTCGTTTTCAAGGGCGGTACCGCGCTCAAGAAGTGCTACTTCGGCGACTACCGTTTCTCCGAAGACCTGGACTTCTCAGGACTGGATGACGTTCCCACGGGCGACTCGCTGGAGGCTTCGGTGAGAGAGGCTGGAGAGGCCGCCGTCCGACTGCTTGACGAGTACGCCCCGGTGGAGATCACCTGCGAGCGCTACGTGGAACGAGAGCCACACCCGCGGGGGCAGGAGGCTTTCACCCTCAGGGCGCGACTGCCATGGCAGAACCGCCCGCAGATACGGGTCCTGATCGAGATTACCGTGGATGAACCGGTCCTCTGGCCCGTGGAGAAGAGGCCGGTCATGCACGACTACGAAGAGCCGCTCGAGGCAGCCCTGCAGGTCTACTCGCTGGAAGAGACAGTCGCCGAGAAGCTGCGCGCGATTCTTCAACAGGCGGACCTGCTTGCGAGGCGCGGGTGGAGCCGCTCGCGCGCACGCGACTATTACGATCTGTGGCGGGTGCTCGGCGCCTACCGGGACCGCATGGACTTCACTGCCTTCGTCTCTCTGCTGCGCGAGAAGTGCGCCGTCCGCGGTGTCGGGTTCGAAGGCCCGGACGACTTCTTCCAGAGCCCGATGCTCGCCGAGGTCGAACAGACCTGGCGTCAGTCGCTGGGCCTGCTCGTGCCCGGACTCCCGGCCTTCGAGACGGTGATCGCAGGACTCCGACCGGAGGTTGCCACGCTCCTCGCGCCGGACGAGTAAGGGAATCCACCGAGCATGGGTCGGGATATACCAACCCAGGAGAAGCTGCTGAACGGGCAGCGGCTCCCGCAGTAGCTCACTTCCTCTTCAGTACACACGTTCTATGATGGGCATCCATCACCTCAAGCGTGGCCTGTGCCGCCATGCAGGGCGAGAAGACTGTGAGACTCCCAAACCGACCGGAGACTATCCACGCGCTGGAGGAGCGCATCGCTTCTGGAGACATGCGCGAGAGTCGGACTCTCGAATTCAAAGGTGAGTTCCCGACGAACAGGGCTCTCGCCAGACAGGTCGCGGCATTCGCTGCTGAAGGCGGCGTGCTGGTGATCGGCGTGGCCGAATCCGACTCCGGCCTTCAAGTAACACCCATCGATTGCAGCGGCGCTCGGGAGCGGGTTGAGCAGATTGCCCGCGACATCCCGGAGCCGCCGGTGCAAGTCGTGTCCCATGTCTTGGAGACCGAATCACCCGAACGAGGTGTTCTCTGGATTGAGATCGCCGCCTCTCCGGCCATGCTGCACCAGGTCGGTGGGACGTACTACGAGCGGGGAGACACGCAGACGCGGCCCATGCGCGACTCGGATGTCGCGGACCGCATGCTTCTGCGGAGAGACAGGCCGCAACTAATCCAGCAGGCGCTCGATGAGGCCCTGAGAAGGGCACAACCATCCGCGCCGTCGCGACACGCTCGAACCTGTGTCGTTGCGCGACCGATCGGTGCGCCCGCCGAAGAGTTCTTCGAAAGCACCCGTCAGCACGAGACGTGGGAGTCCTTCGCGGACCACCTCAAGACCCCACCAGGCTTCTTGCTAGCCACACCGCATCGCTACTGGGGACTGATCAGCCACCACGTCGTGGACACGTGGCAGAGCTTTGGCTCCCCCGGCGAGTTGTCCCTGTATCGCGACATCGAGTTCCAGGTGAGCGGCGCCTTCTCCTACCTGTCGTACAGCCAAGACTGGCTACAAGGCAGGGGAGATGGCGTCTTCCCTCTCTCGGTCCTACGCGCCTGTTGGGAGGCGATTGCCATCGTCCGGGCCGTACAGAGTCATACGGGACAGAGAAGGGCGTGGGACCTGGCCTTCTCCATCTGTGACGTCAAGGGACGGAAGGGCAGACCCCGCAAGCCTGAGACTGCACTGTCGAAGTTCCTCCCGGCGTTCCCGCGAGACACGTATTCGGGGCGAGTACTCGGCGTCGGAACGGACCGGCTGGAAGCCGACCCTAAGGGCGTAGTGGCGGAGCTTACCGATCGCTTCATTGCCGAGTGCGGCTTGGCAATCGACGATGAGTGGGGACCCCTTTAACGACCTCGTCGTGAACCGGTTGGAGAGGCCGTCCCTGCTGTAGTACCCATCAGAATTGTCGTCCTGCGTGAGCTAGGGTCGGATGACAGAACTGCCGCCTCGCTGGCCATGGGTCTTTTGCTCCGCGAAGTCTTGGTGAGAGTAGTCCCTAGAGCGGCTCGTTATCTCCCAGGCCCAACCCAGCTTGGCTCCTGTTTCCCGAGAGAACCGATCAATGACTGACCGCGGAGCTACTAGAGCCCAGCCGCTGGATGGCGGAAGGTCCTTGACGAATAGGCTCGACATGTCCTGTGACCAGTCCCTCCACCGACCAACCAACTCTCCTTCACTCGTGAAGTCAACGGAGTCTTCGCAGCAGGTCATGTGTACTTCACCGTTGGCTAGGAGGTCAACGGGACATTGAATTCCCCTTACCATTCGCCACGCTTGCCACACGTTGCTCGTGGCGGGGCTACTCCAGCCCGAACAGGGAAGCACCTGCCAGTCTTTCAACTGTCCCGGCTCTGTAGCTAGCGTCACTAGCCCTTCGAAACGGAGCGGGGATGCCTCCTTGCTCACCCGCGCGCGGGCGTTGTAGGCAAAATCAAAAAGTTCGCTACTCATGGGTCGAACAGGACCAATTGGTCGTTGGAAGAACGACCTAACCTGTATATCATGCCGGCTGAGCTTTGCACTCGCGATGCACCCACTCGCGGCAAGGACGACCTCTTCTTCCGACTGCCACGACTCGACTGCAAGCTCAACCGTCCGCACTACTTTCGCCGCCTCGCTCTCCAACTCCGCTCGCTCATCGCTAGGCTCGATGCGGGGCCACCAACTCGGTGGAACAGTCGGTGCGACTCGCCATAGGCCCAGGTCGACGGGGGCCGCAACAGCTGCCTCTGCGCGCACAAATTCAGGTGGTAGTGTGTTCTTCTCGGAAGCCCACGCAAGTGTCCGCAGAAATGCCGACAGGCGTATTTCGCTGGCGAGTGTGAACCAGACAGGGTGATACCCCCTGTCGCTGCTCCCTTGTGCCCCGTGGTCCACGGCGAGCGAGCTGCCATGGCGTCGACTGAGGGCCCACACCTCAAACTCGAAGTGTCGAGTTAGAGGCACAAGGTAGTACTTCTCGATGACGTGAAGACGCTCGCGCAGGCGTTCTTCGGGAAGCGGCAAATGCGCTCCATGTTCGACTACCGGCGGCTCCCACTCGGGAGGCGGTACGCCTGCGTGCTGCCATCGAGATGGAGTGTCCAGGCGAGCAGGGTCAAGCTCGCGTAGGTACAGTTCGGAGAGGACCGAAGGAGATCTGCACGCCGAGACCAGCACGTCGGTTGCCGGGAGGCCGGTTCCCCCCTGCATGGCTGCGTACAGGAAGGGAAGGAGACCCACCGCCGCAAGGCTCTCAAGTTCTTGGCGACTAATCCAGGCGATCAGGGCTTCGCTGGCTTCTTCATCACCGCCCGCGATCAGGCTTCCTATCTGGGATGCTGCTCGTTCACGCACAAGGGCTGCCGGCCAGCGAAGCCGATCGACGAGCAGCTCTATCACTGCTCTTCGGCCAGCTGGCGAGCCCATTGGGGAATGGGCAGTTCTTGGCCGGAGACCAATTCTCGGATCGAGTCGAGCAGTTGGGACACAGTTAGACACGCGTCGCTGGAACGCCCGAACAGGATGAGGTACTCGACCAGGCGCGGGACAGTCGGGCCAAAATAGCCCGAGAACTCTCTCCTTGGGCGGATGGACTCTCGCAGGAAGTCATGCCACCGCTCGGGGAAGTCACGGCGTACCCAGTCCCACCGTTCTCTCACCTCTCCAGGGCTGGTCCAATACTCATACCACCCGTTGTTCGATCGCTGGGCTCGCACCAGCCACTTGTAACTTCGGCTCACTCCTCCAATCTTTCTAACGACGGAGACCAGCTCATTGCTGATGTCCAGCCGGTCGTCTTCCATGAAGTACGCCTCAGCCGCTTCGAGCGCCTCAGCCGCGCGGTCGGTTTCTGCCCAGCAGCACAGCCAAGCCGATAGCGCTCGTGAGCGGGAACTTGGCCAGTCGGATGCGCCTGACTGGATCAGTTGGTCGAGTTCCTCAGGAGCGAAATCCAAGTATCTTTCTCTATCCGTCGATCCTGCCATCGGAGCATCGGGGGTGAGGTTCGTGACTGTACCTGCAGGGGAGTCCGAGTCACTCTCTAGTGGTTCGGCGGAGAACTGTGGAGTGAGGCCGAGAACGGCCATTGCCAGGGGCTCGCCCTGGTTCTCGCGTGACTCAAGCAGCCTGAGCGAGTCGGGATCAATGCACGTGCTGACCAAGGCCCGAACCGTCGGGTCGGCCAAGTCGCCCGTGCGGACCAGCTCTCGGAGGATTTCCTCGACTTTGCGGTGCTGCTCGGCGTCCATCAGCGAGCTTACGTAGTCCACGGCAATGCCTAAGTCGAATCTCAGTAAGAGCTTTCCAAGCCTGGCTCCCAAGTGAGAGGTCTCGTCGCCATCCGTGAACTCGAGGACTGAATGAATGACCGGGGCCAATCGATACCAAAGGTCTCGACGTGTTTCAAAGTGGTCGGCGGTGGCCTCAACTGCGCTTAGGGCTGTATGCAGGAGAAGGTCCTTGTGATAGCCGTAAGCAATGAGATTCTCGGAGGCGCGCCGAAGCCAGTTCACAGCCTCGGTTCGGAACCCGTGGCGCGCGGAGGCTGTCGCGAGCATAGCCAGCACGGTTGCCCGTTCCTCAAACGACCCGACCTTGGCATCAAGTTCGTCCACCACCTTTGCGCAGAGGGTCTGAAGTGCCTCAAGCTCAATGTCCACAACTCCAGCGGCCACCCACTCAAGAACCTCATGGAAGCCCGCGAATCCATGCGAAGCAATGCGCTCGACATCAACCCAACCTAATTTGCTGCTTCCGTCAGTTCGGACTCGGAGGGCAAGAAGGTCCTTGGTGATGGTACGCAGCGCGCTCTTGACGCCGAAGGCACTCTGCCGGTCGGCCATGTCGTCATCCCATGGTGGAAAGCTAAGAGCAGGTGTTGCGTCGTATGCCTTGGTCACCTGGAGTTCATTCGAGGCCCGAAGCTCCTCGGCCACATCGCACGCCGCTCGCACAAGGGGCGCCAAGGCCTCTGCCAACCAAAGACGAATGCTCTCGGGTGGCTGCCAGCAGTCCCCGGTTCCCGGCGACTGAAGTTCTCGGACGAGGACAAAGAAGAACAGATCGTGGACGTACGAATCGATGGGCCCTGTGTACTCCCCGAAGGAGTAGCTCGTCTCTACAGTTGGAGGAACCGGCTCGTCGGGTGGCGTTTCATCCACGGTGCCTTCCGAAAACCACCGATAGACCCAAGCGTACGGCGGTGCCAGCGACTGGAGTTGCGCCGTGGAGAGCGACACCCCCTCCTGCGAGGCAAGTACGGCCACATGACGAGACAAGATCCGACGCACGGGCTCGCTGGGGGGTTCCTTCAGCACCTGGAGCGCCGAGTGGACGTCACGGGAAAGGCTAAGGCCTCCAACCCAACTCTCTGCGATGGACTCCTGCACATCTTCCGAGGGGAGTGCCGCGACGAAGGTCGCAAACCGGCCCGCCTCAACACCGACCATCCCGGCCAACTCTGCGCATATTCTGAGCCGCTGCTGTTGGTCGTCTGCCCCATCAAGGTCGGCATACTCTCGTTCGAGCCGTCGGTTGACTTCATTGAAGCAGTCACGCGCTTTCGTCGTGCTACCTGTCTCGTGCATATGCTGAGCGAGGACGAGCAGGTGCTGGTCACTGAGCTCCGACACTCTTGCGAACCCACGGGGTTCCAGAAAGTCGTCTGTGCCGAGAAAGAGCTGCGCTGCGTACATCCACCGAAGGACTTCGTCCTGACGCATCGCTGCCATTACAGCGTCGACTGAGACTCCTCGATCGATGTACGTCGGAAACTGAGCCCTGTCGACTGCCTCCCAAGCGGCTGCCTTTAGCACTGTGGCAATCTCGTCGAGGGGGTGGCCGGTAGCAGCAGCCTCGACTGCCCAGCTGCGGTCCGCGCCATCCATCAAGGGAGCTGCGTTCCCACCGTCCCGCTGAAGCAGCCATAGATGCGACCTACGCCAGTAGTCCGGAGCCTGACTCTCAAGCCAAGCGATAGTAGCGTCGCGAAGGGCGGGCGCTCGGGCAACGAACTCCGGCTGCTCCCTCGCAAAGTGCAGGATGCTGCGGTGAAAGGGTGCGTCGCCTAGCGCGTCCCTCACGAGAAGGTGGCGAACCGCAGCCAGAGCCACTGTCGAGCTCCCGCGCTCATACCCCAAGAGGCGAAGACACTCGATCAGGCTGCTATCGGGCCAAGGAAATTCGGCCATCGCGAGCAGGAGAACGACATCTCTGGCCTCCTCCGGGAGAGAGAGCCAGAGGGCTCGGTAGTATTCCTCGAGCGAGTCCGTAGGCGTTTCAGGGATCGCTTCGACGGCGTCTATCGTCAGTTGCTTGCCATCGTGGGCAATACGCTCAACGGCGTACCGAAGCAAGAGCGGGTGGCCTCCCGTCCGGACCTGGAGACACTGCGCCAAATCGGAGCGATACCAGTCGTCGCTGTCCTTGCCCCTTGGCTCTCGCATCAGGTCATCGTGATGGGTGAGCCAATCTGAGATGGCTTGCTTATCGAGGCGCGGCAAGGCGACCCACTGGTCCCTAGGTGCTCGCTCCAGCAGCTTCGCCGGAAGTTGTCGGTCCTCCACAGGCTGCGTTCCCACGACCAACACGACCCCTTGTGGGACAGGCAGCAACTGGTCGAAGAGCAAGGTAAGTTCCTCACGTGACTCCTTTCCGCGCCAGACGTGGTCAAGCCCGTCGACCACTACGACTAGTTGCCTGCCCTTCTGGTCTAAGTCCAGGCCAGCCTCGCGGAGCCAGGCGCCGAGGGCATCCGCCCGTGGATTCTTGCTGCTAGCTTGATCACGGTACGACCCGAGTTCGGTCTCGATGTCCGCCATCAGTGACTCCGCTACGCGAACTGAGTCAAGGCGCTCCAACCTGTCGCTACCTGTGCGCAGTGAGTAGTGGTGTCGAATGACAGGGCATCCCTGCTCCCTGAGGGCCTTCACTAGGTAGCTAAGGTAGGTGCTCTTCCCAAGCCCCGGCCCAGCTGATAGGACGATGGCGGTTCCGTTCCCTTCGTCGACTCGCTGCAGGAAATCCTCGTGAAACCGTGGGAGTGGCAGGGTGTAGTCCCCAGGAATCTCCAGGTTCTGGGAAAACGGTGACAGCTGACGCCACCCACAGGCGTTGCGAATGTCCTCCACGCGGATTTCTCCGGTCTCGGGCGGCCGGTCTCCGCGCATCCATGCCCTGATGGCGTCCTTGAAGGACGGCCAGTTCCCTTCCGGCAACCCAAGGGCCTCGAAGTCGCGCAGGAGCTTCTCCTCAAGATCGCCCAGGTCCTGTTCGTCGACGTGGAAGCGGAACCGCTCGAGAAAGGCCTTGCTCCTGTCGCCTAACTGCGAATCGAGGCGCTCCAAAACGGACCCTGGGGTCTTCTCTCGGACAACTAGCCCCTCAGGAGTGAGGACGAAGTCTTCCCCAGCTCGGCGGTTTGAAACTAGCTGCGGTTCCGTCGCACCGTACTTTTCGTCGAGCAGCACCATGGACTCAGACCACGCCTGAACCAGCGACTTCTTGCCACCTGGCTGGTCCAGAAGCCTCTCCCATGTCCACGGGTCGCCCGTGCGGAGGGCGTCGGTCGAGAACTTGACCTGCGTGGCCTCGATAGTGCCGTCGTTGCGGAGGACGATGACATCGTCGAGCTTGCCGGCCTCCCTGGCTTCGAACCTAACCCATCGGTACCGCGAAGGGTGCCTAAGGACGCGCAGCAGCGCGTCAGCAGCGACGAGATCCTGGTAGTCGTCTCCAGCTCTCCTCGCCCCTGTCCTCGTCCGTCTCTGCGCCATCGCTTCCTCACGCTGGACCGCGTGGGCTAGAACACCTGTGCAAACCTAGCATGCCTCATCGGTACAGACCGCAACATTGCCGGAGACGGACAAGCACGAGATCGGGAGGGCGGTGTAGTCCGTGGACGTACTGCCCTTCGTGGGACGAATAGGCCCCGACGGCGGCCTAATCGCCCAAGTAATGAGGAGGGGCGATTATGGCACGTGCATGGGGCAGCCGTTCGACTTCGCTGCGTCGACACCGCTTCGACCGTGACCGCGCACGGCGGGCGCTTAGGTTGCTATCCGTGCCCCTCGCTGTGTCTCAAGCGACCAGCCTGCAGGTCATCCAGGAACTCTGACGCCGGCGCGACGCCCGTGACCAGCAGGTGGTCGCGGGCGCGGGTGCAGGCGACGTAGAGGAGCTGGCGCTCCGTGTTGTAGACGTCCTCGAGGTCGGCATCGTCGACGATGGCCTCGATGCGGGACTGGAGCGGGATGACCTCGTCGTCGCAGGCGGCGACCGCGACGGCCCGGAACTCCAGGCCCTTCGCCAGGTGCATGGAGCCGACGGCGACGCGGCCCGATGCTGCCTCGGACCCGCCATCGAGCTCGGCCGCCTCCAGTTCAGCGGCGCGTACCGCTGCCTTCGCCCGCTCCATCTCGGCGGATGACCTGACGAATATGCCTATCTCCCCAGGCGGGACTCCTTCCCGCGTCCGCTCGCGCAGCCACGCGGCGATCGCCGCTGCCTCTTCCTCGACGGAGTCAAGGATCTCCACGTTCGGCTCGGGTCCGTTGAAGGCCGAGACTGTGCCGCGACGCACATCTGTGTTCCCGTCGACATCGCTCATCTCGGGCGGCAGCAGGAGATCGGCCTGACGGCGTATCTGGTGCGACGTCCGGTAGTTGATGCCGAGGGTGCTCGACCGGCCCCGCACGTCGACGCCGAGCGAGAGCCACGAGAAGGGGGTCTGGAAGATGCGCTGGCCGAGATCGCCGGCGAAGAACAGGCCGTTCTCGTGCTCGCCGCGAAGGGCTGCGAGGAACCGCAGTTGAGGCACGCTGATGTCCTGGCTCTCGTCGACCACGACGAAGGCGTAGGGGCTCTCCCGGCCGGCAGCCACCTGCTCGGTCACTCTCGCGAAGATGCCGGGAAGCGTGACCAGGCCCCGCTCGTCGAGGCGTGACCGCACCCGGTCGAAGATCGACCAGAGCAGCGCACGCTGGTTCTCCCCGAGGCGGGTCTTGCGACCCAGGCGGGCCACGTCCCGGTAGTCCTCCCAGGTCGAGAGCTGCCAGGCATCGACTACGTCGCGCCACTCGGTCTCAAGGAAGCGGGCGCTGAAGCGGTGGGCTGGCGCGACCTCCGAGGACTCGCGCAGCAGTTCTCGAAGAGCGGCTGCATCGACCAATTGAGCTGACCCGAACGCGGACTCGTACAGATCCAGCCCGACGCGATCGATGGCCCTGATGTCGACTCGCTCGTGAACCGCGGGTTCGCCACCGGCGAGGCGCCCGAGCTTCACACGGAGCGCATTCGCCAGCGTGTCGCTGAAGGTCGTGAGGAGCACGCGGGCGCTGGGATGCGCCCGCGCGAGATGCACGGCGCGGTGCAGAGCCACAACGGTCTTCCCCGTGCCGGCTGACCCGGCGACTCGCGCCGGGCCGCCGTAGCCTCGCTCGACGATCGCCCTCTGGGTCGGATGCAGGAAGACCGTCCACTTCTCCCACGGGTACTCGAGCGCTCGCTCCAGCTCCTCGACGTTCGCCATGACGCGGAAACGGCGCTGCGCGTCGGGATGGGCGAACGGGTCCGTGCCCTCTGGGGTCTGAAGCGGCAGCTGCGGCGTCCCGCCGGTGGCGAGGACGAGCAGCGCTTCCATCGCCTCGGCGGGAAGGTGGTCAACGAGTTCGAACAGTGCGTCCTCGTCGGCCTCGCGCACGTCCTTGAGCCACTCGGTAGGGACGCCGTACGCGAGCAGGTCGTCGTCCGATA
The DNA here is from genome assembly GCA_965203545.1 of Tepidiformaceae bacterium. GTDB lineage: Bacteria > Chloroflexota > Dehalococcoidia > Tepidiformales > Tepidiformaceae > UBA2991. Next base: position 2,312,764 of record OZ241899.1, on the reverse strand, counting down.
GGTGCGAGGGGAGCGCGGGCTGTGGCGGCGAGGCCGGCGCCTCGGCGGCGACATACTGCGGTATCTCGATCTCGCGGACGGTTTCCCGCACCTCGACGATCTGGGCGGCGCCCGTCCTGGGGTGCCGCTCCAACCTGCGGCGCTCGGCCCACTGGTAGGCGGCATCGTGGTGGTCGGCGTAGCAGAGCAGGAAGCTCGACCCCATCCGGTGAATGATGAGCCGGAGGTCGCGGGTGATGCGCGCGGACCAGAAGTTCTTGTCCTTGCTGTTGTCGATGCGGTGCATCTGAATGCCGGGGTTCGCCGGGTTCAGCTGCAGGTCGAAGGCGGTTGTCTTCGCGGCCTTCTGCTCGTCCGCCGTCAGCTTCGTGAGGCTGTCGGTGAAGGTGTCCGCGATGCGGAACTCCATCAGTCGACCCGGAACACCTTCATCACCTCATCGCCCAGGTGATTGATGACCTTCACGGCGATGCGCCCCGACTCCGGCTTGTCGAAGGGGCGGGAGGTATCGCTGTTCAGCGTCTCCCACGCCTCCTGGTTGATCTCGGCCTTCAGCGTCGTCTTCAGCGACTTGTAGGGGTCGTTCTGGCCGAGGAAGTAGGCGTGGCGGACGAAGAAGCTCTCCTGGTTGTAGTCGGTGTCGACGAACCAGCAGGCGATGCCGTCCGGGCCGTCGCTCCGAACCTCGCCCGTGTTCGGGTGGAACACGTCGACGCCGTTCACGCGGACCTTGATCTGCCCCGGCTCGGCATCGTCGTCGCTCGCATCGAGGATGTCGATGTCGGGCTCACCGAAGATGACGAAGAGGTTGCCCTTGCCCGTGTTCTTCAGGTCGTCGGCCATGTGCAGGTCGGCGTTCATGCGTGCCTTGAGCACGGGGACGCGCCCCAGCTTGTTGAACTCGGTCGTGTGGGCCTCGTAGTTGAAGGCGCAGGCGATGAGCGCGTCGAATCCTGCGTCCGCGGCTTCGCGTGCGGCCTCCACGAGGTCCGGCCGCGTGACGGTGCCGAACTCCGGCCCGATGAAGATGCCCGCGCGCTTCTCGACGCCGCCGGCGCCGTTGTCGCCGGACCCGCCCTCGGTGTAACGACCGACAGCGCAGACGAGCTCACCAGGCCACGGCGTGAGCGAGGAGAACGAGATGCGGTCCTCCTTGTGCGCCTGCTGGACACCCGCCGTCTCTAGGTTCTCCAGGATCATCGTGGCGAAGTCCTTCGGCTCGTCGTAGCCGGCAAGCTGCTCCTGCATGCCGTCGATCAGTTCGTCGTCCTCGTCGACCCCTAGCACGCGGTGGGGGGACAGACTCTCGACCGTGAACGGGCCGGCGACTCGCACCTTGCGGTTGTCGGTGTACGGCTTGTCGTAGAGGTACTCGAAGTCCGCCTTCGCAGCGATGGAAGCGTCGATTTCTTGCTGGCGGTTGCTACGTACCTCGTGCAGTGCGGCAAGCGCGGTCGCCGCCTCTGAAGGCCAGTCCTCCGGCGCGCTACGTGGCACCTCCCACTCCAAGAGGGCATTCGCGACCATTTCTTGGCCGGGTGGCAAGGGTACTGCAGAGTCAGGAGGGCTTGAAAACTCGATCTGCTGTCCAGCACGCCCCCCATCCTCAACAGTGAAGCGCACAGCATGGCGCTGTAGCGAGCGATTGAGTGCTTCCAGCAGGGCATCAACCTCGGGTTGCTTTCGACTGTGAATGACCGCGATCTCTACATTGTTCGCGATGTCGCGAAGCTGAATGTGAGGCACTCGCTCGTAAACGAAGCCTTGGCGAACATCGCCATATGAGGGGGCGTTCGAAGCTTCCGTGCGGGTGATCTCTGCCTCCTTCAACCGCCCCTCTACACTGTCAGACAGCAGGTAATAGGGGTATCTCGCGCCCATGATGCGCGCCCGCGCCAAGGCCAGCGCAACCCGAGATGTGTCAATGGTTATCCATCGCCGACCCCACTGCTCCGCTATGTATGCGGTCGTTCCAGAGCCGCATGTCGGATCAAGGACAAGATCCCCTGGATTAGTGGCCATCAATAGGCAGCGCTGGATAATCTTGGCATTCGTTTGGACCACATAAACCTTCTCTTCGACGAAGCCACCGGTACCCGTGTCTTGCCAGAGATTGTTCAGGCCCTTTACGGGGTAGTCCCGCAGGTAACGGCGGTAGTAGAGTCCTCTCGCGGCCTCAAGCCGTCCGGCCATCCACAGGTTGTCCATTCCCTCACGCTTTGTCTTCCACTGAGAGGAGCTTGGCAGGGAGTACACCCTCCCGTTGACCTCGGCGTCGAAGAGACAAGACTCGACCCCTTGGTTGGGGCTAGTCAGGTTGTCAATGCGGTAGATGTCTCCAAAGTCATCGAACTTGCGATAAACCGCATCCGATCCATCGTTGGCTGCTTTGTCGACGTGCAGGTCGTTCGCCCTGAACGCATCGGCGTTTCGGGCGTACCACAAGACGAAGTCCACTGCTGCTGGCAAGTAGCCCGAACCAAGCCCTGCAGTCTTGGCAACGACGATCTCCCGTAAGAAGTTCTCTTCTCCGAGGACTTCATCCATCAGGGCCCGAACACGGTGAACATTCTCATCTCCGATCTGCACGAACACGGAACCTGAGTCCACGAGGAGGTCGCGGGCAGCCTCAAGCCGATCTCGTAGGTATGACAGATAGGAGTGGATGCCGTCGCGCCATGTGTCGCGGAAGGCTCTGACCTGCTCAGGCTCTCGCGTGATGTGGTCGGCCTTGCCGTCACGGACGTCGCGGGTTGTCGTGGACCACTGGAAGTTTGAGTTGAACTTGATGCCGTACGGCGGATCAATGTAGATGCACTGCACCTTGCCGCGCAGTCCCTCGCGCTCCGCGAGCGAGGCCATCACCTGCAAGCTGTCGCCCAGGATCATGCGGTTCGACCAGTTGGCGTCGTGCTCATAGAAATCGGTTCGGTCGGCGCCCTCCGGCAGCCCGTTGAAGTCGGAGAACAGGTCCATGCTGGGCTGATAGCCCTCGACCGGTGAGGCCCCGCCATCCTCGGCGTTCCGGCTGTGTCGCAACAGGTCGTCGATGAGCACCTTGGGGTGCACCTTCTCCTGGATGTAGAGCGGCGGCGCCTGCACTTCGAGGTTGTGCCGGTCCTGCTCCTCCTTCCCGCGCCAGACGAGCTGCGGGTCGAGGTCCAGGTTGCGACGCTCGTACGCGACCTCAATGGGGCTCCGGTCATCATCCTCCATCACGGAGCGGTCCTCGGCGGTGGGGATGTTCGTGCGGGTCGCGTCCTCGTGGCGCAGCGCTTCGACCTGCTTGGGGCCTCGGGGTCTACGTGGCATTAGCGCCGTCCTCTCCTTCTGCTTCCTCCAGCAACGCCCGCAGCAGAGGCATCAGGTCGGGGATGTCGCGGCTAATGATGTCCCACGCGACGTCCTCATCAATGTCGCCGTAGCCGTGGATGATCCGGTTCCTGGCGTCGATGATGTTGCGCCAGAGGATCTCGGGGTGAGCTTCCCGCACCGTGTCAGGGATGTTGTTCGCCGCCTCGCCGAGAATGCCGATGTTCCAAAGTGTCGCCTCGCGGACAACCCTGGTGCCAAAGACCCGTTCGCGGTCGAGTCCCGCGGTGTGCATCAGGACGCCATCGCAGCAGTCGATCATGTCGCGCACGTAGAGCGCCCAACGGTGTTCAGACATGCACCGCCTCGGCTTCGACGTAAGGCCGTAACTCCGCGCGCAACTCCCTGTCCGTCACGAAATCGACCGGGCGGCCGAGCAGGTCCTCGAGGTAGTGCCACGTGCCGAAGTACCGTTCCGACCCGAGCGGCCGCCTGAAGGTGACGAGGACATCGACATCGCTGTCGGGCTCCGCCTCGTCGCGCACGGTAGAGCCGAAGAGCGCCAGATCCACGACGCCAAAGCGCTCGGCGAGCACGGGTTTGTGCTCGCGCAGGAGGGCCAGTACTTCTTCCCTGCCGATGGCTTGCTGAGTCATCCCGGCCCTCCCATGGCGCGTTCCCGCGCCTTCCTATCCTGCCACGACCGCGGTGCCCGCGGTGCGCTCGACAACGTCGTTGAACTGGGCTCGGACCTTGGCAGCCAATTCGTCCTGCATGGCGTACACGTCAGTGAACTCAGCGAAAGCCCACCGGCCGTACGTGCCGAGGTGGTTCACGCCGGGCACCCAGTACGTCTCCATGGTCGACTTCTTCTCCTTGGCGTCCTCGCCACGGTAGCCCTTGATCTCCACGACCAGGTGCAGCAGGTCGTCATCGCCGTGCCCGTCGTCGACGAGCACGATGAAGTCGGGGATGTAGCGGTGCGGCTCGGAGCCCATCAGGTAGGGAACCTCCAGTCCGAGCCCCTGGTTCTTCACGTAGGCACGCACTCGTGGGTGCGACTCGGCTACGCGGGCGAACTCGGCCTCCCAGTCGCTGTCACAGACGACCCAGTTCACATGGCAGTGCCTAGGGCTGGTTAGCCACCGGGTCTTCTTCGAGGTGGAGAAGCGCACATGCCGTGTTGAGCCCGTGGGGTTGTAGGGATCGAGCACGGCCTTGATCGGCCGCTCGCCCATGAAGGCACGGGTGATGCCGGCGCTTATCCGTTCGCACGCCATGTCGGCCAGGTCCTGGTACATGAGCTGCGCGGGGTAGGTCCCGCCCGTGCAGACGAGATGCTCGTCGAGCCACTGGCGCGTGATGCGCTTCAATTGCCCGAAGAGATGGAGTCTGGGGTCGTCGCCCGGGTCGCGCCACTTCGTTTCGAGGAGCCGCTTGGTCAGGTTGAACAACAGGGCCGACCGGCGCAGGTCTCCGGTATGGACGAGGTTCAGGTCGACGCCTTCACCGATGATGCCCTCGTTCCGGGTTACAGACGGACCCACGAGGTCCGGCGTCAGGTTGAGGGTTGAGTCGTCGTTGAATTCCGCTTCCAGCCGCTCTTCGGGCAGTTCGACGCGGTACCCCTCGACACGCGGGAAGCGGATCTCGAGGTGGTCGCGGTCGGGCGACACTGCACGCACCTGAACCGACTGACGCGGTGTTTGAGGCTTCACAGGCATTGGCTTGGCGGTGAAGTCGAAGGGAATGCCGAGCACGTCGGCGTACTCCGCCTCAAAGAGCCCCTGCTCATTCACGTCGTAGGACTGCCGGCGCAAGGCCCGCCCGATCACCTGCTCGCACAGGAGCTGCGTCCCGAAGGCGCGCACCCCCAAGACATGCGTCACGGTGTTCGCATCCCAACCCTCAGTGAGCATCGAGACGGACACCACGCAGCGGATCGAGTCGCCGAGTTGCCCCGGCTTCCCGACAGTGTTCATCACCTCCCGCAGCAGATCCTGTTCCGTGATCTTGTCTGCAGCGGCGCGGTCGCCCGTTCGCTGCACTTGCTCGCGGCGGAAACGCTCGACCTCCGCGGCGGCAGCTTTCCGGAAGTCCCTGTCGAGCCCCTCGCCCGACTCAAGCTGCTCGCTGTCGATCAAGAGAGTCCGGGGCCGTGGGTACGGGTTGTCGTAGTCGTCGTAGTTTCGGAACAGCGCCAGCCGCCCGTTCTGGATGGTGGATGAGCCATCCTCGGCCTGCTTCTCGAAGCCGGAGATGTAGTCGTACACGAGCTTCGAGGTCGAGGTGTTGTTACAGACGACGATGAAGCAGGGCGGCACGTCCACCCCTTCAGCCTTGTCCCACAACTCGAACGTCTTCTCGTAGTGGCCGTAGAGAGCCTCCAGGGCCGTCTGCAGTTCAACCGGGATGCTGAGCGGGTCCAGTTCTCCCGCCTGGCCTCGGCCCTTCTTCGGCATCTTGGGCCTGATGTGTTGCCAGAGGTTGCGGAAGACTGGCATCTCGTGCCCGGGGATGTTGTCGGCCACCGGCACCCGGGGCAGCTTCACGATGCCGCACTCGATGGCGTCCATGAGTGAGAAGTCGCTCATGGTCCAGGGGAACAGTGTTCCCTCAGCGTAGCCCGATCCGCGAAGGAAGAACGGCGTCGCCGACAGGTCGACGACCCGCCGAAGACCGAGCTTCTCGTTCACCGCTTCCAGCCCGGAGATCCAGACCCGAGCCGCCTCGCGGTTCTTCTCGGCTTCCTTCCGGTCGTCGCCGGTGAGCTTGCCCTCCTCGTCCTCGGTCGGCGGCCGCTCCCGGTAGCAGTGATGGGCCTCGTCGTTGAAGGCCATGATGCCGCGCATGCCCATCAACTGCGGCATGACGCGCTGGAGCATCTGCCCCGTGGTCTCGGTCGACTCGATCTTCGGCCCGCGTCCCTGAAGGAGTGAGCGTCCGCCCTTGGAGATGTCGAGGGTCTCGCGCAGCTTGAAGGCGTGGAAATTGGTGATGACGATGGATGCCTGCTGGAGGTCTGGCAGCATGTCGCGCGGCACCAGCTCGCGGCTCTCGTAGTAGCTGTCGGGGTCGTTCGGCTGGAGCACCCGCAGGCGGTCCTTGATGGTCAGGCCGGGGGTCACGACGAGGAACCCCTTCGTGAAGTTCCGGCTGTTGGGGCGCCTAACGGCGTTTACCGTCTGCCAGGCAATGAGCATCGCCATGACAGTCGTCTTGCCCGCCCCAGTCGCCAGCTTGAGCGCCAGCCTAGCTAGTCCGGGATTCGATTGCTCATTCGCGGTGTCGAGCCGCTCGAGGATGTCGCGTACCTCGCGTCCACGCTGCCCTGGTGCAACCTCCGTCAGCCAGATGGCCGTCTCGACCGCCTCAACCTGGCAGAAGAACGGCCGGATGTCGCTGAATTCGTGCTTCCGCCAGTGCTGGAGCAGCCGGGCCGTCTCGGGAGTGACTCCCCAGTCCTTGGGGTCCGGTTGCGCACGCCACCGGTCGACATGCCGGCGCAGTATGTTGATCGTCGAGGTCGGGTCGTACTGCTGCTCTTCGGTGGAGAGCCCCTTCCCCTCGTCGAGCACCATCTCCTTCTGCTGAGGCTGTCCCCTCTGCTTCCGGGGTTTCGGCACCGGCGTGATGTACGCGGCCGGCCGCCGCTGGTCGACGATCCGGTTGGTCGGCTGGCGGGTCTCGGGTTCGAGCTCCCAGTGCTGGGTCGGGTACTCGTAGGGGGAGTTCAGGACCGGCGCATCGAAAAACTGATCGGGCATATGCGCAGGGAGTCTAGCAGGCACCCCCTTCGCAAGAACCAGGAATGTCGCATGTCCTAGGGTCGCTCCCCTACCTCACTGCCGCTGGTGGCAGCAGGAACGTCCCTCTCGTTCCACCCTCATTGAATGTCGCTGTATGCTCCGCTGAGTGGAATCGGGCCTAGTCACAGCTATCGCGGAAGGCCTAGCTGTCGGTGAATATTCAGTCCTCACGGGGGCTGGGGCAGCAACCGCAGCGCGATCCAGTGATGGGCGACCGCTTCCCACGTCCCTTGCCCTTCGAAGCGAATTGCTCGACGCCTTTTCCCTTCCGGCTGGTGCCGAAGACGCTCCCTTGGCTTCTGTCTTTCAACGGGTTCGTACCACACAGCCCTCTCTGCTGCTTGACTTCCTGCGTGAGCGGTTCTTCGACTGCCAGCCTGCTGAGGCCCATCGGCGCCTCGTTCGTTTGCCGTGGCAGCGCATCTGGACCTTGAACGTCGACGATGTGATCGAGGTGGCCGCTCAAGAGATGGGAGTCCTCCACACTCCGATCCACGTTACCCACGATCGGGGTGCACGGGCGGACAGAGACTCTGTTGAGATCGTCCACCTTCACGGCGCTGTCCGAGATGTCTTGCAGGGCTTGGACGAAGACCTAACGGCCACCGACGCCCTTAGCCGCATCGTCTTTGACTGGCAGTCGTATGGCCGCCGCACAGCCACCTCCCCAACATGGCAACAGCGCTTCGAAGACGATTTCGCGGAGACGCCATTCGTTGTGATCGGTGCACGGATGGTTGAAGAGGCCGACCTATGGCGCTTGTTCGAACGAACGGTGGGGGCTTCTCCCAACGATGAGCATCCGTCAGTCGTAGTCCTCTCGGAGGTCTCCGACTTCGACCGCGCCCGCTTGGAGAGCGAATTCCAGTTGCAGGTACTCCAACAGGATGCCGACACCTTCACGAAGAGCCTCGAGGACGAGTACCATCGAACCCTCGCGCGCCAAACGGAGACCCTGTCGGCGCCAGTTTCGGCCTCCCAGATTGCTTTCCTTCAGCAGTTTAGTGATCTCCGTCGCCAGCCGGCCGACGTAGAAAGCCCCACTGCTAGAACGCGGTTTTATCAGGGCTGGGAGCCCACCTGGCCGGTTGTTCGCGCCCTACGGGCAGATGCCGACTTCGATGCGACGCGGCACCTTAGTGACAAGGTGATCGACCGCCTGAAGTCGACAGAAACCGAACCTGTTCTATACCTGCTGACGGGCGGCCCAGGAACCGGCAAATCCACAGCTCTTCTCCGAATTGCCGCGGACACTCTTGATGCGGGATTCTCACCTTGGCTTTTTCGCGAGAATGAGAGAGTACGTGTAGAGAGCGCAGTCGACTGGACCGCCAAGCAATCCACCGCGCTGCTCCTCTTCGATGATCTCGCTGAATTCGCCCCCGACGTTGGTGAAGCACTGACTCAAGCTAGAGCGCGTGGAACTAGGTTGACGATTCTGGCCGCGATCCGGGACCAGAGGCTGCGGCATGCCATCGACAAGCTCGGGGACGCCGTGACACCCGAGGAGGTCGCTCTTGGAACGCTGACGCAGGGCGATGTCCAGGGGCTCATTGACAAGCTAGAACCGGCGGGGCTCATGGGGAGCCTCACAAGAAGGAACTGGCGAGAAAGAGAGTGGTTCTTCCTACGCCAACACCGTGGCCAACTCTTCAGTGCCCTTGCCGAATTGACGGAGGGGCCAGGCTTCGCCGCCCGCATCAAGGGTACCTTTGAAAACCTTGGTGAACGGGAGCGGGCCATCGTGACTCCGGTGGCCTTGACCCACAACTTCGGCTTCCCGTTGAGGATAGCGTTCGTCGGCCGTATTGCGGGGTGCACACCCGGTGAAGTCCGCAACGTCGTAGAGCAACACCTGGAAGGGCTGATTGTGAGGGATCGGCCTGGACTGCGCCTAACCCACCGCATCGTCGCGGCGTTGCTGTTGCAGGAGTGCCTAGGCCCCGAAGAGCGGTTTCAGTTGGCAATAGAAGTCTCCAAGAGCTTGGCACCCCATGTGGACCGGAAGCAGCTTGCCATTCAATCCAGAGCATCTCGCATTGTTCGAGCCCTCTTCACGGCTCGGAACGTACGCTGGCTCTGTGGGCCTGAGTACGGTGAAGGCTTCTATGCGTCGTTGGAGGACTACTACGGGTGGAACGGACGGTACTGGGATCAGCGGGCGATATGGCATTTGGAGCAGAACGACCTAAATCTCGCTCGTAACTACGCGGAAAAGTCTGTTGCCGTACATCGGCACCCCTTTGCCCTGACGCTGCTCGGACAGACTCTGTTCGCGATGGCCAGAAGAGACGGGGATGGGGAAATGTTAGTCGGAGGAGAAGAGGCGCTGCGACAAGCTCGGGATCGCTTTACGAACTGGCGGTACTGGGCCGAGGACGAAAAGCCATTCGAAGTCTTCTTTGATGGTCTTCTACACTTCCGCGCGCAGTGGGGCCCCATGATGATCCCGGCTGTCGTGGCGCACCAGTGGGAAGAGTGGGTAGCACGGGCTAAGGCCTCAAGAATCCCTTCGGTCTTGCAGAGGCTCAAGAAGTGGCAAGATGACTGGTCTAACGCTGCGCAGGACTACAGTCCTCCGGACGGCTCGCCCAGCGGGTGACAGGGCCCGCCAATGCAAGCATCGGTGTGAATACCCAGCAAGCCCCAAGTGCACAGACGGCAGGGATCTCGCCATCGAGGGCGAGCGAGGACCGGAGCTTCTGCACCACGAGCTTGAGGGCGTCGGCTTGGAGGGTGTTCCGGGTAGGCCATGAAGACGACCTGGACGGGTTGCGTCTGGCCGATGCGCTAGGAGCGCCGTGACGCCTGCCTCTTGGTGCAGACGCTGTAGTCGGTCTGCCCGCGGCTCGGTGCCAGTCGTAGGTCTTGGGCATGGTGACAGGGGTGGCGACAGGCTGGGCGCGGGACAGGGCCGATACGTGACGGAGTTTGTCGGGCACCACAACGTCCGCGGTTAGGCTACGAACGGGGGAGGCCCCTCAGCCTGTGCACGAAGTCAGAAAGCGCCGCCTTACGATCCTCAGGAGCTAGGAACTGGGTTCTGTCCCGTTGCAGGAGCTGGCAAGCTCGCTCAACAGCGTCCTCCGGTGAGAGCCCTCCATCGTGAATCGACGTATGTGGCTCATTGGTAATCTCATAGAGGTGACTCCCACCCCTCACCACGATCCACCAGGTACCCTTCCCGTTGGACACCGTGAGTTCCCCGGCACCTGTGTCCGTAACCTCGAAAGTTTCGCCCCGGTAGTTGTACTGCACCATTTGGTCCTTCCTCTCGCGGCTCCGAGCCTGCCTGCCCGGTGCGACACGTCCACTATCGCGTACCTGACAATGCGGACAAGCGGTGGTACGTTGGGACTCTGAGGGCGAACGTGGTGCCCTCCAAAGCCCTTCTGCGGAATGGGGTCATTCAAGGCCAAGAAGGCGTCAGTGGGTGCATCTCTCGCCCCAGGGTTTCCCGCAGGAGGTGAAGCAACTCCCGGCAACGGTGACCAGAAGATGAATGCCGAAGAGACGATTCAACAGGCTCGGAGACTACTAACATCGCTACCCGAGGCACTCTGGGCTCAACCCTCACCAACACACCCGCCCTCCAAGCCCTACAACTCCACCTCGCAGGCGCATCGAGACGAAGACGTCATCGGGCAGCAGGGCGTCGGTGCAGTCTTGCTCTTCTGCCACGCCGGAGTCCTCTCTGCCAAGGATCACATGGAGGCGCTGGACCGCGTCCTCGAACCCGAGAAGTTGCGCCTCGCTCCTTGGTCGGTCACACGTACGATCCTGGAGGCCGAAGCGCGAGCGGCTTGGGTCATCGATCTGACGGCTACTCCCGCTGAGAGAGTCTCCAGGGCCGTGATGCTGGGCCTCAGGGATACGGAATGGCTGCTACGGGCTGTCCGTGGTGGTCGAGTCGAAGAAGAGAACGACCTGCGAGGAAGGCTCAGGGAGAGAACCAGGCAAGAGAGAGAACGGCTAGAGAGGACAGCTAGAGATGCAAACGTACGACCTCAGTTTGGAAATAGCGGCCTCGTAAAGCGGGTTGGGACGGTGGGAAGGGTGGAGAGCCCCGACACATTTGTGGAAGAGGTGTTCGGCAACGTCAACTACTATGACCTTCTCTCGCAGATCGTTCATGCGAATGCCGAATCCCTATGGCTGACGGATGAGGATGTCCTGCCGGCGATGATGTTTGACACGGTCTATTGGTTCGCGAGGGTCTCCTGGTGGGAATACGAATATCGCGGGATGGACTGCGACAGGCTAGTTCCCATCCTTAGCGAGGCATGGGAGCGAGCTGACTTCCCCCCTGACACCGAATTCTGGAGGTAACTGGAGCCCCTCCAGCGGGTCCTACCCGGCAAGCGGCGTTGACAGTGCCCCTCGATCAAACCAGCTCGGCTCGCTGAACCGGGCCCTGAACGATAAACGGCGCGATGCCCCACCCGCACGCGCCACACATTGGTGGCGCCCGGAGCCGTGGCGGTGGGCTTCAGCCTCGCCGTCTACGCGGGCGGCAGCGTCGAGGACCTTCACGCTTGCGTGAGCAGTTGCGGCGTCAGGGTCGTCCACGTGCTGCACGAGGGCGGATGGGCGTCATACCAGCCTCCCGCACACGAGGGCAGGAAACGCGCCTTCCGCGCACTTTCCCGGAGGAGGACGCGCAACCGGAGGAGGACTCACGGCCACAGGTGGCTCTGGCCATCGGAAATACCGGCGGCATCGGCGTCGTACTCCGCGACCAATGCGCCGCAGGCGCTCGCCTCCCGGGCTTCGGCTGGGGCGACGGGCAGGTCGTCGGCGTCCTCGCGGACGGGCTCGGATCGTGCGCCGGCTGGCGCTTGGTGGAGGCCGCCGGGGACGGCGCAACCTCCTGGGTGAGCGACGAGTTCCTGGTCCGACCGTAACGGCCGGAGACACCGCCAGCTCTGCCTGTCCGCGGCCTTCCCTGTCCACGCATTCAACGCTCCACCACCAGCCGGGAGTCGGGCTTTCCGGTGCTCGCGGGACCCGGATGCATGAGCAGAGGGTTGTTAGCGGGCTTCGGCTAATGCTCCCGAACCTCGCCCGCGCGCTGACGCGCCCGGCGCAGGCGGGCCGGGCGGAACCCCCCGCGGGGTCGCCTCCCTCGCTGCCTCGTTAACGCACGAAAGGCCCCACACAGGGGGGAGGCGGGGGCGTCGTCTCGTGGACGACGCCCCCCATTCGTGCGGCGAATCAGCCGGCGGCGGCCAGTTCCGCCTCCTGCTCGCGGTCCAGCGCCCACTCGAAGAGCGAGAGCGTGGGAGCCTCGTGCCGGCGCCGGCCCCTGGGCCGTTCCGGTTCCTCCGGCTCCCCGGCCAGGAACTCCGCCCACGAGAACAGCGAGCGCTGCGGCGCGCCGTCCTCCTCGGGCAGGTCGTCCGCAACGGCCCCGATGGCGACGGGCTCCGCCGTGACCGGCTCAGGCTCGGGCGCTGCCCACTCCGCGTCGACCAGCAGCGCCTCGGCGTCCGCCGCGACCTGCTGCGCCTGGGCGAAGACCGACTCGACCGAGCCCGCGTCCTCCTCTTCGCCCGCGACGATCTGCCTCGCCAGGGCGAGCATCAGGTCGTCGCCGTCGTCCCCGTAGGCGGCGAGCCCGTCCTCGGGCAACTCACCCTCGACCGCCAGCGAACTTTGCAGCTTCTTCGCCACGAGCGTGAGCGCGTCCGCTTGCAGGGTGTTCCGGTAGGCCATGAAGACGACCTGGACGGGCTCCGTCTGCCCGATGCGCCAGGACCTGCGGGAGGCCTGCCGCATGGTGTAGACGGAGTAGTCCGTCTCGTACCAGCAGATCGTGGGGAACTCCACCACGTCGAGCCCCGGCTGCCCACGGTGGCCAAGTGCTCGACGCAGGACCATCGTGGAAGCAGTCGCCGAATCTGATGTAGCACTGACGGAAAGTCGCCCGCTTTTCGGGAAAATCTAATGGAACCCGGATAGAGAACCAGGAGTACTCCCCCTTACAATCCGCGGTGGTATTCAACGCCGCCAGTTGTGGACGTGGTGATCGAGGTGGGCCGTGCGAAAACTGGACGCTGGAATCGGGCTGGTCGCTCTGGCGGTGCTCTCCGCAACGATCACCGTGGTCGTCATCTCGTCGCGTGACTCCACTCCCCAGGCAACAGCGCAGCAGGAAACCTTCAGCCTTGAGACGCCCGTCTCGCCCGCGGGCTGCGGCACGGTCGTCGCGAAACTGGCGGGCGGAACCCAGACACCCCAGCCCGGGACGGAGTGGACCTTCCACCAGAACGCCTACGTGAAGGTCACGGCCACCGCCAAGACCGGCTGCACCTTCAGTCACTGGGTGTACGACTACGGCTCGCAATTGACCCGGACCTCCAACCCCTTCCAGTTTCAGCTGATCAGCAACTCGACGGTGACCGCCCACTTCACGGGCACACCTGCTCCCGCCACCGCCACGCCAACGGCCACCGCGACAACGGTCGCCACCCCCGTGCCCGTCAACTGCACGCAGACCACCCTCGGTATCGATCCCCTCCTCAACACCGGCCTCACCCAGGACTGCGCCACGCTCCTGAGAGCGAAGGACGCGCTGCGCGGGACCGGAACCCTCAACTGGAGCGAGGACACCGCCATGAAGGACTGGGACGGCATCACCCTGTCCGGCGATCCCAAACGCGTGACCTCCATCGCCCTCGGGTCCAGGAGCCTCACAGGGTCGATCCCCGCCAGTCTCGGGACCCTCTCCGGGCTCCGAACGCTCTCCCTGGACCAGAACCAGTTGACCGGGACGATCCCAGCCGAACTGGGGAACCTGAGCCACCTGACGCAGCTGCACCTGAACCAGAACCGGCTCACCGGCGGGATCCCCACGCAACTGGGGAACCTCTCCAGGCTGCACTACCTGAGCCTCGGCCTGAACCAGTTGAGCGGCGCGATTCCCACCGAGCTTGGCAACCTCACGGGGCTGACCAACCTCTGGCTCAAGAACAACCAGTTGACGGGCGGCATCCCCACCGAGCTGGGGAACCTGACGAAACTGCGTGCCCTGGTCCTGAACGACAACCAGTTGACCGGGACGATCCCGCCGCAGCTGGGGAACCTGACGAAGTTGACGCGCCTGGCTCTGGACGACAACCAACTCACGGGCGACATCCCGGAGGAGATGGAGAACCTGAGGAAGCTCGTCCATGCGCATCTGGGCGGGAACACGCTCACGGGCTGCGTGCCCGGCATCTGGGCCGACGTGGCCAACAACGACCTCGCCACGCTGGCCCTGCCTTACTGCGGGGCGACCCTTGACTACGACGTTTTCGACCCCGATGGAGAGGCGATGGAGGATGGCACCTACGCCCTCCTCACGGACACGACTTCCCTTACAAGCGGGATCGCCAGTCACGACTACGTCTGGCATGTGACAGGCATCGTCGTGAACGTGAAAGATAGCGGCGGCACTGCGCGAACCGACTATTACGGCAGCATCAGAGTTGGAGACGTTGTCGAGTGGGTTCCGACAGAGCACGACGAGTGCTGGCAGCGATACCGGGTGACGGCCATACTCCCGGACCCGGCGGGGACGGCGACGCGCAAGCTGTTCTCGCTCAAACCCCTGACGAAGTTCCTAGTGGAGTGCATGGGGCCGATCGCAGACCAAGACGGAGTGCTGGACACAGAGCTTCGGTGGAATCCTCCAGCTGCTCGCCCCACCGAACTAGGCATTCCGGTGATGCTGCTGGATCAGCCCGTGGAGGGGCCACTGACGGCCTTCCTTGCGCCGTTTGCCCCCTACATGATCGACATTCCGGAGGGGTTGACCCTCTTCCGGTTCACCTCCTGGTCTTGGTCGAGCGAGGGTCACACGCCCGCTGGAGTGGAGGACGTGAAGAGCGGGTCGATGCTTTGGATCGACATCGTGACCGGAGAAGAGATTGACCGGGTCATAGTAAGGGTCGAAGGCGACACCCGAGACATCGGAGCGCTCTTCGATCTGGTAGTGGCCTCCACAAGAAAGCTGGGGAGTCAGTAGGTGCTGAGATTCACCCTGCTCCTCATTACGGTAGCCGCGTCCGCCGGCGCCATCGCTCTGAGTATTTTGGGGAGCCCCCAGGAGACGGATGCTGGGCACGAAAACGCCCACGTCCTCTACGTCGAATATCCGGATGGCACTGTCGACTATTTCATCACGCGGAACGTTGTCGATGGAGAGCCTATCAAGGTCTGCAGCAAGGACTTCGAAGACTCCACGAAGGCGGGGATCAAACTCTGGAATTCATCCCTTGGGGTCACGGTTCTCGAGTGGGAGAGCACGGACCTCTCCGAGTGCTCTGACGCCGGGCTCGGTAAGCTCGGGAGCATCATCGTCAAGATAGACAATGCTGGAGTCGATCTTCATTGCTCCAGAGTCTCCCGTTTTGCATGCGCGCACTTCAGCTCTACGAACACGAAGCGGCACACCATCACGCGGCAGGGCGAAATTCTGATCCATTCGGGACGAACGGGGTTCTTCTCGGACAACCTCCCAGAGCCCAAGGGAAGCCTCCTAAGACTTGTCATCGCACACGAACTTGGGCATGCCCTCGGGCTCACAGACTACTTCTGCAATCCCTCAGACGATCCAACGGACGCGGGTCGCGCTCAAGACAGAATCTCCCCCGGCACCCTAACCCTCATGAACTCTCTGGCGGACAAGACGGAGTGCAACTCCCCTACCAGCAGACCGACCAAGTTGGACCACGACGATTACTGTGAGGCGTACTCACCCGGCCCTGTCCGCCGCCTGTCTGCCGTGCCTGGTGACGAGTCCGGCGAGGTGGCCATCCACTGGAACGGGGACAACGTGCACACCGAGCACGACTTCAGAATTCAGCGCTGGGATTCTGTCGCCAAGGAGTGGGTGTGGGCAGGAACCGCGAGGGTCGACAGGGAGGCCATCACCCTCGAAGGTCAACCTTCCGGCAGGCAGTACTACGTGATCGTGCCCACCACGAAGGCATTCCCTTCAAGCGGGAAAGACTACGTCCTTGGGGAGGCGTCGTCCGTCATAGAGGTCGTGATACCGGGCCCGCGGAGCAGAGACATACTCCCACCCCCACGACCCACGCCGCCCGCCGCCCCCACCTATGACGCGTGCGCCACGCTTCAAATGTGCGAAGTCTCAGCCACAGCCAGTCCGCCCGGCTCAGCCACGGTCAGCCTGAACCACACCGGGCAAGTGTCCTGCGGCACCTCAATCACCATCACGGCTACAGCCAGCGACGGCTGGTGCTTCGAAAGCCGAACCCCAGCACCGCTCCCGCTGGGACAGAGCAGGGGGGTCACAGGCGACTCTTCTACGTGCGTTACCGCCCCCGAGCCGTGGGTCATCCAGACGGATCACAGCAAGCGGGTACAGGCGTTCATCATCAACTTCCGGGCGAAGGCCACACCCACACCCACGCCAACGCCGACTCCCACGCCCACGCCGACCCCAACGCCGACTCCGACACCAACCCCAACGCCGACTCCGACCCCAACACCAACGCCGACTCCCACGCCAACACCAACACCGACCCCAACGCCGACTCCAACCCCAACCCCAACGCCGACTCCGACCCCAACCCCAACGCCGACTCCGACCCCAACCCCAACGCCGACTCCCACGCCAACACCAACACCGACCCCAACGCCGACACCGACTCCCGCCCCCGCGACCTACGGCTGGTCGGGAACCTGCAACATCGGCGGCACCACCGACAGCGGAAGCGGTCTGGAGACGCTCGCGGAGGCCCAGGACGCGTTCGACACCTTTGAGAGTTCGTGCCCGAAGAGCAATGTCATGATCGACATCGTCACGAACACCTTCTGGTACGCCCTCGTCACCTGTAACGACGGTACGCAATTCACCCTTGGCCCCGTGGACACCGAGGAAGAAGCCCACGACCTCGGGGCGGGTGGCGGGCTCCTCTGTTCGGCTCATGGAGGCTCGGAAGGACTCTCCGGGAAGACGCTGACCCGCAGCGAGTTGCGGGAAGCCCTGCGTGTCTACCTGGAAGCCACGTCGTCCCCCCTCAACGTCGATGACATTGTCCCCGAGGAGGAGGCCTCAGGGCAGGATGAGAGCGAAGAGCCGTCCGCCAACCGGTTCTCCACCTCCGTGATCGAAGGCCGGCACTACACCGCCGTGACCTGCGAGAGCGGGACCGCGTTCACGCTCGGCCCGGAGGAGACGCTGCGGCAGGCCCTCGACAACGGGCTCCTCGGCCTCAAGGTGTGCGCCAACGAGGACATCCTTACAGGGCTCGCCCTGCCGGCCACGGGGGAGATGACCCGGGCGCAACTGGAGACCGCCGGGAACGCCATCCTCTCGGCACTCCCGACGCCCGTCTCGCTGGATGACCTCTCGGACAGCACCGCCAAAACGAACACGGAGAAGAACGACGTGACCGGGCAGGCGACCTACACCACCTTCTCCTCCAACACCTATACCTGGTCGGCAAGCTGCGCGAGCGCGAGCGGCACGGGGCGGCTTGCCGGCACTGGGACCGAGTCCACCTCCTCGGAAGCGACAAATGCAGCTCAGCTATGGGTAGCGAACTGCCCGAAGGATGGCGCATCGGGCGGGCCGTTCCAGGAGTGACGTAAGTAGGCCTGACAAATCCGAACTGCGTGTGGGAGGAAGGGCGTAGCGCATGAAGAGTTCGCCGGTTCACTTCTTGCTGGCGATCCTCGCTGTTGTGGGCGGCATGACGCTGCTGCTGCCACGGGTTCATGCCGGTGCGCCCGACACCATCACCGTTCGGGTCCACCTCGACGATCACGGTTCGGTCGTCATCCAGCGCGAGTACGTCCAACCCTGGGGCTGGGTGACCGAGACGGTGATCAGGCTCGACGAACCCACGGGCGGTGAGCTATTCGCCTACGGGTCCGCGACGCTGGCCGTGGAGTTCATCCCGGAGAGCAGGTCGCCGTTGCCAAAGGGTGGCGAGTTCCGCACCGAGTCCGTGCCCCCTGCCAACCCGCGGCCATGTGAATGGGAAGAGGTGGAGTGGGACGAGAACGGGAATCCCGTCCGCTGGGAGCGCGCGTGCGGCCCCAGGTACGACACGGTCACGACGGTGATCTGCAACTGGGGTTGGGGCGCCAGGCTCGGCCCGTTCGAGTCTCTCGGGGAAGCACTGGACGCCGGCAGCTGGGCGTTGAACATCTGCGCCCGCGGCAAGCTGCTGAAGGCGGGAGGCCTGGAGAGTCCTTCCGCGATGGTCACGACGGACGAGTTGAAGGCGATCGTTGCCAGCGCGCTGCTGGCTGTGGGCGAGACGCGCCCGCTCGAAGCAGTCCCGGAATTGGCCACGAGGGAGAACCCGCTCCACTCCGAGACAACCTACGTGGACTTCCGTGCGTTGCGGCTTGGCGGGTCTACTGCCGTCGCCTTTCAGGCCAGAGGCGGGGGTGAGCAGCAGCTCATCGAGTTCGACGTTGTCACCACCATCAGGGTGTACAGCCTCCACCCCGAGCCTCCGCGATAGGGCGAGTGCTCCTGGGTCCTCGTGTTGCGGGAATCCTGTAAAACCAGCGGAGAGGGGCAATCCTCTCGCCAGCTTCGCCACGGTACCGACATCCTGTGGCGGCCCACCAGCAGAACCCATCCCTCTTGCCGTACGACAGGCGCCGCTCTGCCTCGCTGCCCGTCCACCCGCCAAGAACTCCGCCCATGAGACCAGTGCCGCATGAACAGAGGGCTGTCAGCGAGCTAGGCTACTTACTCCCAAACCTCGCCACCTCGTTAACGCACGAAAGGCCCACACACGGGGGGAGGAAGGGGGCGTCGCCTCGTGGACGACGCCCCCTCTTCCTGCCGGGCGAATCAGCCGGCAGCGGCCAGTTCCGCCTCCTGCTCGCGGTCCAGCGCCCACTCGAAGAGCGAGAGCGTGGGAGCCTCGTGCCGGCGCCGGCCCCTGGGCCGTTCCGGCTCGTCCGGCTCCACGGCCAGGAACTCCGCCCACGAGAACAGCGAGCGCTGCGGCTCGGGAGCCGGGTCCATGTCCTCCCGGGTCCCATCGCCGCCGGGCGCGACCGGGACCGCGATCGGCTCCGGCTCGGGCGCTGCCCACTCCTCGTCGACCAGCAGCGCCTCGGCCTCCGCCGCGACCTGCTGGGCCTGTGCGAACACCGACTCGACCGAGCCGGCATCCTCCTCGCCCGCGACGATCTGCCTCGCCAGGGCGAGCATGAGGTCGTCGCCGTCGTCCCCGTAGGCGGCGAGGCCGTCCTCGGGCAACTCACCCTCGACGGCCAGGGAGCTTTGCAGCTTCCGGGCCACGAGCGTGAGGGCGTCGGCCTGCAGGGTGTTCCGATAGGCCATGAAGACGACCTGGACGGGCTCGGTCTGGCCGATGCGCCAGGACCTGCGCGAGGCCTGCCGCATGGTGTAGACGGAGTAGTCCGTCTCGTACCAGCAGATCGTCGCAAACTCCACCAGGTCGAGCCCCGTCTGCACGAGCCGGGGATGGCAGACGAGCACGTCGACACCCTCCTCGACGCGCTTCGCCACCCACGCCTCGCGGCGCTCGGGCGGGACGGCGTCGGCCTTCATGACCGCGGGCTTGAAGCCGTGGCGCTCAAGGATGGACTCCATCCGCTCCGTGATGTCGCGCGTCCCGGTGTGGGTGGCATAGACCAGCACGCGCCGTCCCGCCAGCCGCTCGGCGGCGACCAGGTCGACGAGCGCCCGCTCCTTGGGGTAGAGCCGCTCCTCCGAGAGGGGCGGCACCTGCACGAGCAGCTCCTCGCTCTCGGGGTCGAAGACCGTCTCGCCCCGCGTGCAGCCGTCCGGGTAGGCTAGGAGCGTCTGCAGGTAGGTGGCGAGGAGGCGCTTGGAGCCCTTCGCCAGCAGCTCCGAGAGGGCCGCTCGCAGCGTCCCGAAGAGCTCGTCGTAGGCGCTCCGCTGGGAGAAGCCCGTGCCGTCCTCCTCGGTCTCCATGTCGGAGAGGAGCACGCGCTCCTCGTAGGGCGGGAGCCCCGCGGCCACGTCCGAGAGCCGCAGGAAGACGGAGTTGCCGATGAGGTGGAAGAGGGCGGCGGGGGCGAGCCCTGGGCGCTCCCGCACGACCTTGCGGAACTTCTTCCGGCGGCTGGTGCGCCCGTCCTCGAGGGACGCGCCGTCGTCGCGCCCGATGGTGTGCTCGACGAAGCCGTAGCGCTCGATCCAGCGGGTCTCCTCGCCGCGCCGGAACTCCCCCCGGATCTCCGGGCTGAACCGGTACAGCAGGTGGAAGAGCGTCGAGGAGTACCCGCCCATCAGGGTGCCACTCAGCGAGAGCGACTTGTGGCAGGCGTCGGCGAGGATGCCGGCGGCGATGCCCTGGGCGGAGCCCCGTCCCTTGTACTCGTGCGCCTCGTCGCCTATCAGGAGGTCGAAGAAGCCCCGCAGGTGGTGCTTCACGTAGTCGGCGAGGGGATAGCGTTTCGGCCCCGAGGGGTCCGCCTGCCAGAGGGCGGTGCCGCACTCGTCGCAGGTGCGCTTCCTGCGGGCGAGATCCTTCCCCGTGAGGGGCACCCCGTCCTTGTCCACGATCGGCTGGAAGCAATCCGGGCAGCAGGGGACGCGGAAGGGCTCCAGCGTCTCCTCGTCCCGCACGAGCCTGCCGTCGACCGTCGCCCAGCGCTCCACCACGGCGGGTAGCCAGCGGTAGGAGAGCTTGGCCCGCTCGCGCGACATGACCGCGAAGAGCGGTCCCGGTCCGTGGGAGAGCTTCAGACGCTCGAGGTCGGTGATGGAGGCGACGATGACGGCGCGGGCGTCGGGCACCGTCTCCTCCACTTCGCGCTTCCACTTTCGGGTGAGATGGGGCGGGCACAAGACCAGCACCCGCTTGAAGCCGGCCAGGTGGGCGGCCGACGCGCCGATGAAGGTCTTTCCGGTGCCCATCTCGCCCACGACGGTGGTGCCGCGGTGGGTTTCGAGGGAGAGGGCGGCGCCGCGGATGGCGTCCGCCTGCGCCCCCAGGGGCGTGCGCAGCAGCGCCGGGAGCGGGCGACCGTTCTCGGAGGGCCGGTAGCGAGGTGGGTAGGACTCGACCACCCGCTGGGCGATGGCATCCCGGTAGGTGTCGATGAACTCACTGAGGTCCATGGTGTGTCTCCTTCTCCTTGTGGAGGGACGACACCAGGACCTGGACGCACTGCGCCCCACCCGCGCGCGGGAGGAGGGGACGCTCAGTTGCGCAGGTGTCTGGAGCGCGTCCCCATTCATGTAGTCGATGCGAGGCCCCGCGGTCATCGGATCGCGGAGCCTCGTGTCTTGCGGATCGGCGTCGATCCGTTGGGAGCCGCCCGATGGAGGCGGCTGGAAAATCAAGCGGCGATGTCGGTGACCTGGCCGGAGTCCAGATCGAGGGCGACGACGGTGGTGGAGAGCCGCTCGCGGAAGGTCTCCTTGGTGGGGGTGCGCTCCGCCAGCACCATCTCTTTCGAGGTTCTGCCCTTGACGAGGATGCGGCTGCCGTCGGCCTCCAGCTGGAGGTTGTCGAGGAAACCCGCCGCCACGAGCATGGCCAGGTGGCCGCGCCGCAGCGGCATGAGCGGCCTGGTGCGCTGGTCCTTCGCGGGCCAGAGCAGGTCGGTGACGGCGGTGCTCGCCCAGAGGCCCGAGTCGCGCGCCTCGGAAGCGGCCGCGACGGGGTCGATGGAGCGCCTGGCGAAGAGCACGTCCCCCGCCGGCGTCGCTTTCGCGACGTAGAGGGGGTAGCGGCGCGGGGCGAGCGTCGCCACGTCCCCCGCCACCCACTGCTGGATGCGCTCCTCCGCATGGGCCTCGTGGAACACGTCGGCCTTCCGTGTCCCGAGGACGGCGACTTGGTCGTAGGCCTCGCGCTCGGGGTCGGGGAAGGCCCAGCCTTCCAGCCGCGCGTAGTGCGAGGCCAGGTAGCGGGCCGAGACCGCGAGGCGGTGCCGGGGCACGACGAGGACGAGCAGGCCGTCCTCCGCCAGGTAGCGGGTGCAGTGGGTGAGGAAGCTGTGCTCGACGCGCTTCTCCTCGCCCGAGTCCCAGTCGTACGGCGGATTGAGGTAGAGGAGACCGAAAGCGCCGTTGGCGATCGAGGTCTGGAAGAGGTCCGTCCCGAGCACGTGGTCGAGGCGGGACTTCGCCTCCTCCGCGCGCTCGCTATGGAGCTCCACCCCGAACGTCTCCACGTCGGCGGCGTGCGGCTTCCTGAGGGCGTCCGCGAGCCGCTCCAGCGCCACGCCCCCGCCGCAGCAGGGGTCGAGGACGCGGAGCGTCTCGTCCTCGCGGGCGTAACCGGCGGGCGGCTGGATGAGCTCCGCGATCAGGTCGGTGACTCGTGGCGGCGTCGGGTAGAACCCGCCTTTTGCCTGGGCCTGCAGTCTCATTGGATGTCTCCTTTCCGGTAGGTGGGCGGCGTGGATGGGTTGGTGGTTGACGTGGTTGGTTCCTCCCGCGGGAGGGTGAGCAGCCCCGAGGCGACGGCCACCGAGAGGTCTTCCCTCAGTGCCTCGGCGTCGGGGTCGCAGCGGTAGGCGACGACGCCCTCCGACTGGAGGGGAACCGTCTCCCCCTTCGCCAAGGCCCGCCGCCAGACCCAGTCGGCCCAGGAGCGGTGGAGGGGCAGGGGGCTGCGCTTGTCGAGGAAGCGGTGGTGGAGAGCGGGCGCCTCCTCCTCGCTCGGTGCGAGCAAGAGGAAGGCGTCACGCTCGAAGGCGTACTCGGCCAGCTTCGTGTAGACGAGCGCATGCCAGCCACCTGACACCGGTAGGCGGGCGATCTTCGTCGTCCACGTGCCCACCGTCTCGCGGGGGACGTGGCAGTGCTGGTAGCCGCCGGAGAGGGCCATGCCGTCCGCCCCGCGGATGAGGTGGGCGGGACCGGGCGGCTGCTTGAGGAGGGAAGCCCAGATCGCCTTGAGGGCGGTCTGGGAGCCCACCATGGAGAGGAACCACAGTCCCCCCGACTCGGGGTCCCGGGCGAAGGCGTCGGCCGTGGCGGAAAAGCCGCCGGCGCTGACGGTGTGCAGGTCGTCGGCGTTCACGACGCGGCCTCCAGGTAGTGGGCGCCGAAGGCGGCGCCCAGCTCGCACCAGTCGCCCGTCTCCAGAGACCAGCCGCCGCAGCCGCAGCGCCCGGCGTAGAAGCGGGGAGCGGCCTGGAGCGACACGGTCAGGTCGTGGGGAAGCCACCACGCGGGCAGCTTCTCCAGCGCCGCCAGCTCCGTGGCCAGGTGCGGGCCGCAGTAGCACCCCCAGCAGTCGCCGGAGGGGTCGTCGACGATCTCGGTGGTCGCGGGCTGGGGACAGTCGTCGCAGAGCGTCCCCTCGGCCGCGGGCCGGGTGATGAAGGTGCGCCGCCGGTCTTCCAGAACGGCGCGAATGGTGGTCATGGCTCGTGCTCCTCTCGGTGGGTGGGCGGAATGGACGCGCAGGGGTCTCGTCCCCGCGTAGTGCCGGGCCGCAGAGGGATCCGGTCGTGATGGGTGGGGCTAGAAGGCCCCCTGGTCCTTGAGGCTGACGGCCTCGTCCCCGCCGATGACGACGTGGTCGAGGAGCTTCAGCCCGAGCAGCTCCGCCGCCTCGTCCAGCTCCCTCGTGACCTTCACGTCCTGGAAGCTGGGCGAGGGGTCGGCGCTAGGGTGGTTGTGGGCGACGATGAGGTGGGGGACGCCCTCCACCACCGCCGGGCGCAGCACCTCCGCCGGCCTGACGATCGCGGAGAAGGCGTTGCCCTGGTAGATGACGCGCTGCCCGACGACGCGGTTGCGGCGGTCGAGCAGGAGCACCCGCACCTGCTCCTGGCAGAGTGCGCCCATCTCTTCCCCGATTAGACGCCGCACGTCTTCCAGGCAGGTGATGGAAGGCCCCCCGTCCGCGCGTCCGGGGTCGGTCTCGACCTCGTAGCGCACGGCCAGCTCGTTGAGGACGTGCAGGTTCTGGCGCAGCGCCTCGAGGAGGGCGTCGGCCTGCGGCGGGGCGGTCACGATCCCGTGTCCCCGCAGATGCAGTCCTCGTGGTCGGGGGAGTCGGGCTCCTCGCAGGTGCGGCAGTTGCCGCAGTCCGGGCAGGGATCGGTCTGGTGGGCTTCGTCGCGGGCGACCCGCCGGGCGACGGTGTCCTCCCAGCAGCAGTTACGCTCGCAGTTGTCGCCGCACTCCTCGGGCTCCTCGCAGGTGCGGCACCAGGTCCGCCCCTTGACGACGGGGGTGCCGCAGCCGCGGCAGTCGCCGCCGTAGTTGTCGATGGCCTCCAGTTCCGCCCTGACCGTCTTGCGGACGAGGGAGTCGTCCGTGGGGCCTTCGGACTCGGCGATGTAGTGCCAGGCCCACTTCATCCCCAGGTCTGCCCAGTCGTCCGTCCGGTAGGACCAGCGGTCGCAGGTGCAGTGGCCGTTGTAGTGGTCGGGGCCCTCGAGCAGGGTCATCACGAGGGTGTGCCTGCTCACGCAGGGGCGGTCGTCGCGGGTGTGGTCTTCCGGCATGTGGGGTTCTCCTTCTCGTGTTGGTTGGTCGGAAACGAGAGCGGGACCGCCCCCGAAGGGACGGCCCCGTGATGGCGCTCCGGCAGGAGCGGCTGGGCTCAGGTGATGCGGACCGATTGGGAAATCTGCTCCGTGACGATCTCCTTGCGCGTCTCCGCGTCGAGGAGGGCGTTGAGGCGCTTGTGGTCGACCGCGTAGCGCGTGCTGCGCACGAGGCTGACCGTGTGGCCCCTGAGCTCGGCCTTGGCCGAGTCCCGGCGGCGCATCCACGCCTTGAGGGTGTCGAGCGCCTGACGCTTCGCCTGCTCGGGCTCGCGCAGGGCTTCCCTGGCGGCGACGTAGGCGGTCACGGACGAGCGGGCCTGCTCGTCTGTTACCTCTGGCGCTTCGTCCTCCTCCGTCTCCTCTTCCGCCTGCGGCTGGCAGGTGGCGAGGAAGGGGCAGGAGGAGCAGCGCCAACTGCCCGCCTCGAAGTCCCGCTCGGGCAGGACATCGGGGTTGGGTCCGTGGTTCGCGTAGTGGTCACCCAGCGGTGCGAGCCATGCGCGCGTCCGCTCAAGGGCGTCCTCCACGCGCTCCGCGGGGACCGTCTCGAAATCCCAGGCACGGTCGCCCGTATCCAGGACGGCGATGACGGCGTCGCGCTCCTCCCCGAAGAGCCCGTAGGTGTAGAGAGCGGCCTGCGCCACCGTGTCGGGGTGGCTGCGCTCGGCGCCGAGGGTCTGCCAGCGCTTGAAGGCTGACGGCCCGCGGGTCTTCACCTCGATGACGGCCTCCTCCCCGAAGAGGGGCGGCGTGCCCGTCGCGTCAGGGTTCCCCGTCACCGCCACCTGGGGCGTGAGCCGCACGGTGACGGGTGTCGGTCGAGCCGCGTCCGCTGGCGCGACCTCCCAGCCCGCCCGCTGCATGGCGCGCAGGACCACCGGCTCCAGGGCGCGTCCCGTCTCCATGACGGTCAGCGCCTCGTCGCCGGGCGGCGCGGGCTCGTGGCCCGTGGCCGCGTACCAGAGGGCGCGCCGGCAGCTTCCGGCGGCCGAGGCCCGTACGTCGATGTGGCCCTTCCCGTCGAAACGGGCGCTGGGCCGGTCGTAGGCGTCCGCCCGCTTTCCGGGCGGGTCGGTCGTCCCGGAGATGGCTCCGGGAATCGTCTCCTTCATGTGGTCCTCCTCCGGGATCAGGAACGGGGCCGCTCCCTGACCGGGGGCGGCCCCGTGCGCGCTCCCCGAGGGGAGCGCCTCTTTCGGTTGGCGGTTCGAGCGCCTTGATGGGCGCCTCCTCTCTGCCGGGCGTTCAGGCCGCCTGCGGCTTCTCGCCACAGTCGTGGCAGCGGGTCCGCCCCTTCACGAGGGGGAAGCCGCAGCCTTCGCAGCCGCCGCCGTAGTCGTCCACGGCCAGCAGTTCGGCCTTGACGGCCTGCCGGATGAGCGGGTGGTCGTCGGGCTGGTCGGACTCGGCCACGTAGTGCCAGGCCCAGCGGGCGCCGAGTTCGGCCCACTCCTCCGCCCGCCAGGACCAGCGGTCGCAGGTGCAGTGGCCGTCGAAGCGGTCGGAGCTGAGGCGATCCGCGCCGTCCAGCGCGGTCACGATCAGCCTGTGCGCGCCGTCGTCCAGGTAGTACACGTCGGGGTCTCCTTTCCGGCTTGCCGGGGCGCGGCTCCCCGCGCCGGTCGACAACGAGAGCGGGGCCGCCCCCCGGAGGGAGCGGCCCCGTGCGCGCCCGCGCGCGGCGGGCGTCTCGATGTGCGGTGGGCCTAGAAGACCTCCGCGGCGGCGGTGTCGGCGGCCTCGCGGCTGCCGTTCCCGTTGGAGCCGCCGTTCCCGTTGGAGTCGAGGAAGACGACCTCCTGGGCGTGGATCTCGGTGCGGTGACGGCGCTCGCCGCCCTCCGTCTCGTAGCTGTTCTGGGCGAGCGAGCCGGAGACGTAGAGGCGGTTGCCCTTCCTCACGTACTCGGCCACGGCCTCGGCCTGCTTGCCCCAGCAGACGATGGAGTGCCAGTCGGCCTCCGTCTCGCCGTTCTGGCGGCGGCGGTCGGTCGCCAGCCGCAGCTGGCAGACGGCGGTCCCGTTCTGGCTGTACTTCAGGTCGGGATCGGCCCCGACGCGGCCCAGCAGTTCGACTCGGTTAATCGTCCGTGACATTTTCAAAATCTCCTCTTGGTGGTGGTGTCTGGCGTCCTTCGTGGGGGTAGCGGTGAGACCGCGACCCGGGTGGATGGATGGCGGGACCGATGCCGATCCCGTGATGGGCGCTCCCCGGAGGGAGCGTCGGGGGTGGAAAGAGTCAGGCGGCCTTGGGCTCTTCCCCGGAGCCGGAGGCCTGGAGCTTGTTGGCCATCGCTTCGACGAGGGTCGTGAGGCCGGAGACGGGCAGGTCGTCGAGTTCCTCGCCGGTGCGCTGGCGCACGGCGTCCCGCACCTGCATCTCCTCGAAACCCTGCTTGCGCCCCAGCTCGACGATCGTGCGGCGCAGCCCTGTCGCTACGTCGCCGCCGGCGCCGTCGCCGGAGAGGCTGTTCCCGAACTGGTTGCCGTAGCCCCGCAGGGCGCGCTTGAGCGCGTCCGTCACCGCGCCCTTGAAGGCCATCTCATGGCCCTCGACGGTATCCTCGACGAGGGCCACGAAGCCCGCGTCCGTGCGCGGCGGCGAGCCGGGAACGGTGACGCGCACGGTGGCGCTGTAGGCACGGATGCGGGTCGTCTCGCCCGTCTTCGCGTCGACCTTCTCGCTCTCGTGGAGCTGGACGGGGCCGGTGAGCTCGTAGCCCCAGGCTCCGAACCCGAAGATCCGATTCGCCTGGTCGATGGCCGTGTGGCCCTCGAGGTAGGCGAACGTCCGGCCCTTGCGCCCCTTGCGGTAGGAGACGAGGTTCTCGTCGAGGGGCTGGGCCAGCTTCTGCGTGACGACGGGCGGGAGCCCGTCCCAGAGGAGGTCGTGCTCCTCGACGGGGGCAGGCTCGGGCTGGGAGCCATTGCGGCTCACGAGGGCGGTGGTTCCGTTGTTCATCTGCTTCTCCTTTGGTGGTGTGGTTGCGTTGGTGCGGGCTCCCTCGCGGAAGCCCGTGGGCGGGGCCGGGCCCCGGCTGGTAGCGCTCATGCGACCTCCTTCGGTCGGGTTGGGGGGACGGAGCGGGCAGCGCGAAACAGCCCGACCCCTGGGGGTCCGGCTGCACGAGGCCCGCGTGGTCGTGTGGGGTGGCTAGGCGGCGGCGCGGGCCGCCCGTTCGAGGAGGCGCAGGAAGACCCTGCGCCCGTCTGGATGCGTGGCCAGCTCGGCCACGTCGGCGACGCCCTCGGGCAACTCCACGACGGCGGCGCGGCGGCCCAGCAGGCCGGCGAGCGTTGCCGTGGCTTCGCGCCCGGCGTCGTCGTTGTCGAAGGCGAGGAAGACGCGGGGGCAGCCGCGCAGGGCGGCGGCGATCCGCTCCATCCCCCGCGTCCCGAGCGCGGCGCAGGCAGGGAGGTCCCACTCGCTCAGGGCGAGCCAGTCGAAGAGCCCTTCCGCCACGACCGCCCACGGTGGGGAGGAGCCGAGGCGTCCCAGGCCGAGGACGGGCTTGCTGCGGGGCAGCGACTGGAAGCGCGGCGAGCGCCCGGGGTCGATGGCCCGTCCCGCCAGCCAGCGGATACGTCCGCCGGCGATCTCGGGGACGACCAGCATCCCGGCGAAGCGCTCGCCCCGCCCCGTGAAGAGCCCGCTCGTCGTGAACCGCTCGCCGGGGAAGCCTGCGGAGGCGAGCGCCGCGCGCAGCCCGTGCCCCGGCGCGTAGCCGAGGCCGAGCCGCCGCGCGGTGGCGAGGCCGACCCCCCGCGAGGCGAGGTACGCCCTCGCCTCGGGCCTGCTCCGCAGCTCCCCGGCGTAGTACCGCGCCGCCGCCGTGAGCAGCGCCGGGTCCGGCGGCGGAGCCGCCACCCTGGCGGGCCGCCGGCTGGCGGCTACCGGACGTGTCGCAGGAGGGGAGGCGTCGAGCCGCCGGATCGCCTCCGGCAGGCTCAGATCCTCGATGCGCTGGACGAAGTCCAGCACGTCGCCGCCCTCGCCGCAGCCGAAGCAGTAGAAGCGCTCGCTGTCGGCGTAGACCGTGAAGCTCCCCTCCGCTTCGTCGTGGAAGGGGCAGACGCCCTGGCGGACGCGCCCCCTTCCACGCAGGCGGACCCCCGCCGTCTCGACCACGTCGCCCAGCGGGTGGCGCTCCTTGAGCGCCGCCAGGTCGACAGAGGTCGCAGCGGTCGCCGTCACGACGAGCCTCCCATGAGGGGCCGCAGGCCGCGCACGCTGCGCCGCGAGACGAGCTTGCCCGGCTCCCAGCGCATCTCCAGGACGGCCAGCACCTCGAGCGCCCCGCCGGGGTGCGGGGCGAGCACGGCCGCCCGCCCCGTGCCGGGGCTGTAGACGGCTGCCTCCGCGCGGTCGCCGAAGCGCCGCCTGGCGATGCCGAGCCACTCGCCGTAGGCCCAGCGGGCCTCCCGCTCCGTAGCCCCACCGAGGTCCGCCGTGGCGAGCAGCGCGAGCGCCCCGTCGAGGTCGCCCTCCTGCCGGAGCCGCCGCGCCTCGTGGACACGGCGGGCGATGCTCCGTTCGTCCGTGGTGGTCTCCAGGGCTCCGAGGAGCGCCTCGAACACGCGGTCCACCAGCTCTTCGAGGCTGCGTCCGGGGCGGACTCCCGCCTCGCTCACAGCCGTGCTCATCGTCGTCGTTGCCATCGTCATCTCGTGCCTCCTTCTGGCCTCGATGCTGTTCCCGTGTCGTGCGCCCTCGCGGGCAAAGAAGTGGGGCCGCCTCCGGAGAGAGGCGGCCCCATGGGCTGGGTGGATGCGGCGGGCCGTCGCGGCCCGCTCTCGGTCAGGACCGGAACGCCCTCCTCGCCCTGCCGGGAAGCCCCGCGAGGAGCACCCCCACAACGCCGAGCGCGCCGACGTTCATGACGAACGCCTCCGCGCCCCCGCCGAGCAGCAGCGGCGCCGCCAGCAGCAGCGCCCCGCCTGCGGCGAGCGCGAGCCGTCGTGCCGGCCACCACCGCCTCCCGCGAGGGGTGGCGGCTGTCTCGGGGAGGGGCTCGTAGGCCGTCCAGATGGGCAGCCCGGTGAGGCCCTCGAGGGCGGTGACGACCTGGCCGCGCGTGCAGCCGCCGGTGTGGCAGCGCACGTCGATGCCGTTGCCGTCGGGCCGCTGCCGGAACGCGAGCCCGTCGGGCTCGTCGCCCCCGTGGCAGAGGGCCGTGCTGGTCCGGAACCAGCCCCGCTCGAGGCCCACCTCGTGCGGGACGAGGTCTGCGATCCGCCGGGCGCTCGGCCCGGTGTACTGCTGCGATGAGGCGCGCATCTCCATGGCGTCTCCCTGTGCTGCGTGCATTCCCGTGACCTCCTTCGTCACTACTGGTCGTGGTCGTCGTTGACTGGCGACCCGCGCCGGCATCCGGGCTCGGGTCTGGCTGGCTGGACTGGTTATCGCTGGACGCACTCCGCCTACGGTCGGATGCCGGACCGGGGGAACGGGGTGGCTGGGCCGCGCACGTGCGAAGCCGCCGGCCTGCGAATCACTCGCGGACGGGCTTCTGTTGAGGGCGCGGCGGACGTGGTCAACCGGACGGGGCGCGGGACGCACCTCGTCAGGGACTCCGAGTGGCCAGTCGCCGAAGGCGAACCCGCCACGCGGACCTCCCGGCCTTCGAAGCGACCTCGGGGGAGCAAGGCTCAACCCTTCGGCTGCCTCCCGCTGCGGGAAGCGGTTCTCCCTCACTGGCCGGCCGTCGGGAGAGCAAGGCTCAAAATCCGTCGGGTCTGCCGGGTCCGGGATGGACCCCCAGGTTTCTACGGCTGGAAACGCTGGAAAAGCCGGAAACTGCGTCCGAGTGTCGGAGGGCGGGCGTCTGGCCGTCAAACGCGGCTTTCCCCGACCCTTACCTCTGCCGGAGGCCGAGCGTGAGCAGACGCCGCAGGAAGCGCCGGCGGAGCGCCCGCCGCCGTTCCCTAGCGTTCAGGTGCGTCTTGGTTGCGCCGCCGCTGCCGTAGGTGCTGAACGCCTGTCGTGATTCGCGCCCTCAGGAGTTCGGGCTTCACGAATAGCCAGTGCACGAGAAAACCGAACGTTGCGCTGATGGCGCCTGCTGCCGCCAGCAGCCCCAGCGCTCCAGGGAACAAGCGCGGACTCAGGGGCAACAGGACTGCGATCCACAGCACCGCCCCAACCGGGATCGCCCACCATCGTCCTGTTGCGAACCCCAGGGCGAGGGGTGCTGCCAACAACGCGACCCAGAAGGCCACATTCAGCAGTGCCGCCAGCGGAGACTCCATCAAGACCAGCGCAGTCCCCTGGTGCGCCACTGCCTGCGACGGGGAATTCGAGGCGCCAGATCCCCGCTCTTCGCCAGGTTGTCGGCGGTCTCCAGCATCTCCCGGTCGCTCTCGTTCACCTGCTTGTCTGCGATTATGCAGTAGCCGCCGTACGTTCTCCATCAGGCACCAGTCGTCGTCGTTACTGTCCTCCCCTGTGCCGTGCCGACGCCGTAGTCGTGCGCCCTCGCAGGCACGACACGGGGCCGCCTCCGGAGAGACGGCCCCGTGGTCGGCTTTCCCCGGCCCCTACCTGCGCCGGAGGCCGAGCGTGGACAGGCGCCGCAGGAAGCGCCAGCGGAGCGCCCGCCGCCGTTCGCGGTGTGCCCTGCGCAGCGATCGCTGCCGCCGCCACAGCTCCTCCTCCCGGCGGAACGCGTCCCAGGGGTAGGTGTCCGGCGGCAACGTCAGGCCATGTGTGCCGACGAGGACGAGCTCGAGTTCGCACATCCGCACCCAGCCGCTGGCGCGCTCCACGCGGCTGCCGCCCGCGCCGAGGAACGCGGCGCGGGCGGCTCGCCACTCGACGATGAGGGGGGTCGCGTCGCCGTAGACGAGCGCCTCGCCTGCTTCCGGCCTCAGCGTCACCAGCTCGGGGTGGTCCCGCCGGGGCTTCGTCACCCGCCGCTCGCCGATCACGGGCTGCCGCCCGACTCCGCGCACCAGTGGCGGGACAGCGGCCTGCGCCCCGTCGGGGCCGACCCCCCGCGTCCGTGTCCGGTCCGGCGTGTCCGCCCCGGTCAGGTTCGTGTCCGGTCCGGCGTGCCCGCCCCGGTCCCGTGTCCGCTCCCGTGCCGGCGGCCTGGTCTGTTCCCGCTCCTGAGCCTCCGCCTGGGCGGCCGCGAGCGCCTCCACCTCCCCGCGCAGCTCCTCGATGCGCTCCGGCAACTCCCGCTCAAGGGAGGCCACCCGCTGTTTCAGTTCGTCCCCGGGTTCCCCGCTCCGGGCCGCGTCCTGACCCTCCGGACTCCCCGCCTGTTTCTCCACGGCCTGGGCGACCAGGCGCGTCAGCCGGTCGTTCTGCCGGACGCGCCAGACGGTCTTGCGGTCGACGCCCAGGAACACCGCGGTCTTGACGGGGCCCCTGTCGCGGACGAGGTCGTGCAACAGGCTGAGGAGCTGGTCGTGCGTCGCCTCGTCCAGGTCTTGCTGCCCGTTCGTCGCCTCGTCCGGGTTCTGCTGCCCGGTCAAGGCCTGGTCGCCCTGCTTCTGGTCGGTCACTGGGTCCTCCCACGTTCCGTGGCTGATGTTCTGGCTGCCCCATCTGCCCCAGGTGGATGCGGAACCTCACCTTCTCAAAAAGTGCTGTCCGTGCCCCGCCTGTAGGGGGCCATTTCCCTTGACCGCACAGGGGTTCTCGGGACGAGTGCCCCACCTCAAAAGACGTCGATCTCCTGTACGGCCCGCTGACATGACACCTGCCCCAGCGCGCGGGGGCAGTCCCACGGGCGGGACTACATCGATGTAGTCCCGTGCGCGGGACTGTGTTCGCGCGCGCCCCTCCACAAACTCCATCGCCCTCACCACCACGACTCAAGGAGGTCACGGTGCGACGGCAATCGAGAACCACATCCGATAGATGGAGGCGGCTGGGGACGCTGGCGGCGGCGCTGCTCCTCGCGGCGCTGGCCGCCGTCCCCTCAAGCACGACCGTGCTCGCCCAGGACCCGCCGCCGGACGCGGGCATCGCCTTCGTCAACGAGGACGACAACGACCTCGTCGATCGCAAGAAGGACGGGCGCTTCATCGCGAGGCCCGTCTTCGACCGGCGCCTGGCGGCCCTCTACTTCGGCGTGCGCGACGGCGACACGGGCGAGTGGATCGTCCCCATGTACCGCGTGCGCGGCGGCGAGAAGCAGCGCGGCGACGGCTGGGAGTACAGCTTCGAGTACCCTTTTGAGGACGGCCAAACGCAGCTCGATCCGGAGCGTCCTTACCTGCTCGTCATCCTCGCCAAGAGCTGGGCGGAGGAGACCGGGCACTTCTACGCCGTCATCCCCATCCATGAGCCGGGCGGCATCTGGAACAAGGTGCTGCGCGCGCTCGACCCCCCGAACTGGGGCAGGGCGATCGCGACGTGGGTCATCGAAGGTGCACACGGCGCCCTCTGCGGCGTCGTGGAGCGCGCCTCCGGCAGTGACGCCGACGCCTGCGAGGCCACCCCGTGAGCGACATCTTCACCGGCACGCCCGCCGGTCTCACCTACGACCACGAGATCGTCCGTCAGGCCTGGATGGCCGTCTGGGTCGTCACCTCCGGCGCGCTCATCGTGATCGTCAGCTGGATGGGGCTCTCCCTCATCGTCGGCGACCACGTGGGCCGCGCCCAGGCGGGCTGGCGGGAGCTGGTCCCGCGCCTGCTGCTCGGGCTGGTAGCGGCCGCCGCCTCGCTCTGGTGGTGCGCACTCGTCATCGACGTGGCCGACGCCGTCTCCGGCTTCATCGCCGCCGAGCTGGGCGTCACCGCCGGGGACATGCTCCGCTCGACGCTTGAGACGCTGCTGCGGGCGGTGCAGGTCGGCAGCGTGGGCATGGCCCTGCTGCTGGCGCTGATCTATCTCGTCTACGGCTTCTTCGTCCTCTACCTCGTCGTGCAGATGGTGCTGCGCCTGGCGCTGATCGACATCCTGCTCGCGCTCGCGCCCATCGCCCTCGGCCTCTGGATTCTTCCCCACACGGCGGGCTGGGGCCGGCACTGGCTGCGGCTCTTCATGACGACCGTCTTCCAGCAGGCGATCCAGCTCGTGGCGCTGGCCCTCGGCATCGGCTTCCTCAACGAGTACGCCGCCATCGGGGGCGCGGACGGCCTGCAGGACCTCATCTGGAAGCTGCTGATGTCGCTCGCCTTCATCTACCTGGCGACGCGGGTGCCCTCGATGCTCGGCAACGCCGGCACCTTCGACGCCTGGCTGCACACCCTCTACTTCGGCATGTCCCTGCCCGGCTCGCTGGCGCGCTCGGCGCGCTCCGTCGGGATGCTGCTGGGCGGCGGGTCGGCGGGCGGTCCGCTCGGGGCCGCGGCCGGCGCGGCTGCCGCGGGCAGCGCGATCGGCGCGGGAGCGGCAGCCGCCGGGTCGGCAGTGCGCTCCGCCGCCGAGTCCTCCACGCCGTCCCCGGGCGCGGGCGCTCCCGACGCGGGCGCGCCCCGAAGCAGCAGCGAATAGCCCCCCTTGCAACACGAGAGCACGGGCGCGGCGGGCCGCGCCCGGGAGAGAAGCCAACGGAGGTGGGAGATGTGCCGGTAGGCGAACGAACGGCAGCACCGGGAACCGAACACACACCACGCGCGAAGGAGCGAACTACGTGGAAGACCTGACTCAGACCATCTCCAACCTGGTGGGCATCCTGCTCGGAGTCGTCGGCGCGATCGGCGTCGGCTACTTCATCTACGGGTCCTACCTCTACCTCACCGCCTCGGGCGCGCCCCACCAGATGGAGCGCGGCAAGAGCGCGATGATGACCGCCCTCGCCGGCATCGTGCTGGCGATGGTGGCCTTCGGCGTCGTCGAGCTCGTGATCGACGCCGTCGCCAACCCCGTCGTCGACATCGAGGACATCCCCGAGCCCGACGCCGCGCCTACCACCCAGTCGGGGGCGTAGGCGATGCGAGAGCACGAAGTCCCTACCCACGTGCAGGCCGAGGACCGCGTCCTGCTGTGGTTCACCTTTCCCCAGATCGTGGCGATAACGGCCGTCTGCGCCCTCGCCTACGGTCTCTACCACTACGCCCCCATCGGTCCCGCCGCGGTGCGCATGGCGTTCGCCGCGCTCTTCGGTGTCGGGGGGCTGGCCCTGGTCGTGGGGCGGATCGGGGGCAGGAAGCTGCCGCTGGTGGCGGCCGACCTGCTCCGCTACGCGGTGGGGGCGCGGCGCTTCGCCGGGCCTCCGGCCGAGCTGGCGCGGGCCGAACCGCCCGCGCCCGTGCATCCCGCGGGGCAGGACGGCGACCCGCTGCGGCTGCTGGCGCGGCGAGCGCTTCGCCGTACTCGGCGCGCCACGCAGAAGCGGAAGGAGGGCGAGCGCCGCAACGGTCGCCTGCCCTTCCGCCGGCGAGCGGCTGACAAGAGGCCCGGGAGCGAGCGGCCGGCGGCGCCGCCCGACGAGCGCGAGCAGCGCCGCGGCTTCTGGAGGAGCTTCCTGCTGGCGTCCGCCCTGGCGCTGGTCCTGCTCACGGCTATTCCCCTCGTGGCCGCGCTCGCCCAGGAGCCCGAAGACGGGGAGGGCTGGAACTCGGAGGAGATCGAGTTTCAGCCCCCGCCCCCCGTGGAGGGAAGGCGGCTCTTCGTCGAGTCGCTCACCGTGAGCGGGGAGCGGGCGGAGGTCGTCCTGCGGGCGGCCGCCGACCTCGACCTGCGGGTGCGCGCCTACGGCGGCCCCGAGGGGCGCTCCTCCCGCTACTACGCGGTCGCCTCGCTCGACCAGGGTGAGCGCGCGACCTACGACCTGCCCCTGCACGGCCCCGTGCCGTCGCTCGTCTTCTCCTGGCGGGACGACCTGGGGCAGGCCGGGGCGCTCAGCCTCGATGGGGAGCGGCTCCCGTATCCGCTGCCCGCCGCGGCGGGCGAGTTGTGCAGCCTGCGAGTCACCTCGCTGGGCTGGACGTCCAACGCCGTCGAAGGGGTCGTCTCCTCGACGTGCGGGAGCGCCATCGAGGAGTGGGTGGAGCTCGCCGTGTCCACCGGGCACCACTCCCAGGCGGTGACGGCGCTGCTGACCGCCGAGGTCACGGCCGTCTCCGGGACCGTCACGGTCGCCGCGGGCGCGAGGGAGACGAGCGTCGCCTTCGTGCCCGGCGGCGAGACCCGCTTCCGCCTGCCGGTGGCGGCGGGGGAGGGCGTCCACGCCCTCGCCATCGAGGCGGAGCTGGAGGCGTCGCTGCGCGTGGCGCTCCCGCCGCTGGTGGAGCTCACCCACCATCCCGAGCGCACCGAGCAACTCACGGAGACGGCGACGGTTGCCATCGCCGCCTTCGGCGACGTCGTGACCGAGACGGTGACCATCCCCAACGAGGACGGCACCTTCACGGAGTACAGCGTCACCGCGAGCTGCCACGTCCCCGCCTCGACCGTCAGCCGGGACGTCGTCTTCACCGTCGTCCACGACGAGCGCGTCGAGGCCGCGGTGACCGAGCGGGAGCCGCTCGCGCGCACGCGGACGGAGACGCTGTCGCTGGCGTCGAGCGTCCGCGCCGACGGCCCCTACCGGGCGCTCGACGTGCCCGAGCCCGAACCCGAGCCGGAGGAGCCGTCCGCGCCGGAGCCTGCCGGCGACGGCGAGCTGCGCGAGTGGTTCGAGGAGCTCGGCTGGGAGTGGGCCTGGTGAGGCGGCTCGCGACCGCCTTGCTTCTCTGCGGGGTCGCGCTGGTTACGACCGGCGCGGCCCCGGAGGAGGAGGAGGCCATGCTCGACGCCTTCGACGCGGCGCTCACGGCGATGGTCTACGCCGCCGCCGGGCTGACCGTCTTCTCCCTCGTCTGGGCGGGCTTCCTGCTCATGGCCGACGGCGCGGAGGAGCGCGGCCTCGGCCGCGCCCGCAGCGCCGTCTTCCTGGCCGTGGCCGGACTCGCCCTCGTCCTCTCCGCCAAAGGCGTCGCCGCCCTGCTGCGGGCGGGCGTCCTGCCCTTCTTCACCCCCTGACGCGACAAGGAGCCCATTCCCATGAGACAGCTACTCGAACTGACGAAGCGCGCGGCGGCGGTCCTGCCCGGCGGGGCCGCCGCCTCCCCACCCCCGGCGGACGGCGCCGACGCCGCGCCTCGCTCCGCCGGGCCCGGGACCCCGGAGCCCAAGGCCCCGCCCGGGCTGCCCCTCGCCTTCATGCTCTCGCACCTCGAGGACGAGGGTCCGGTGCGCCTCGACCGCGTGCAGGTCTCGATCTGCGAGGTCCTCGGGATGGAACTGGACGAGCCCAAGCTGGGGGCCTTCGCGGGGGCGCTCAACGCCTGCGACTTCCCCGTCCAGCTACTCGTGCGCCAGCACCCGCCCGGGCTCGGCAAGCTGCGCGCCGACCTAGAGGCGGCCCAGCCCGACGACCTCCCCCCGCAGACGCGCACGGCGGCCGAGTCCACGCGCCGGCTGCTGGGGGAGCTGGAGCGCCGCGACGGCATCCTCGACCGCCGCTTTTACGCCGTCTGCGAGCGTGAGCACGAGGGCGAGCTGCGCGGCCTGCTGCGGCGCGCCGGCCTCTCCGTGCACGCCCTCGCGGGACGCCAGCTCCACATGCTGCTGCTCGCCTCCGCCCTCGGCGGCGCGCCGCGCGAGATGGACGAGGGAACGCCCACTGAGGTTGTGATCAACCGCCGGGAGATCCGCGTCGGCGACCGCCTCGTACGCGCGCTGCACCTGGGCAGGTGGCCGCGCTCGCTCGCGCCGGGCTTCCTCCAGGCGCTGATGGCCACGGGCGCGCCGATGGACCTCTCCCTCCACCTCGGGCCGATCCCGGCGGCCGTGGCCGCGCGCACGCTGGAGTGGCAGAAGGTGCGCTTCGAGTCGGCGCAGAGCCTCTCCTTCAAGCGCGGCAAGAGCCTCTCCTCGGAGGCGGAGATCGCCCTCGAGGACGTGACCCGGCTGCGCGACGAGGTGCAGCGCGGGCGCGAGCGTCTCTTTCACGCCTCCCTTTCCCTCACCCTCCACGCTCCCGACGAGGAGGCGTTGAATGAGCTGACGCAGCGGGCGAGGGCGCACTTCGGCGCCTCCCTGGGCAAGCTCGACGCACTCCCCTTCCGCCAGCGCGAGGGGCTGCTCTCGACCCTGCCCCTGGCCCTCAACGCCGTCGCCGTCTGGCGCACGCTCGACACGTCGAGCCTCGCCAGGCTCTTCCCCTTCTCGCCGCCCGACCTGGACACGCGCGGCGGCTCCCTCTACGGCATCGACATGCGGGCGTCGTCGCCGGTCGTCTACGACCCCTGGGACGGCACCCACCTCAACGCCAACACGGCCGTGCTTGCGCGCTCCGGCTCGGGCAAGTCCTTCGCGACGAAGCTGGGGGTACTGCGCGGCGTCACGCGCGGCGTCGTCGCCTACGTGATCGACCCCGAGGGGGAGTACGCCGACATGTCCCGCGCCGCGGGCGGTCGCGTGCTCTCCCCGGGCGTCGACGGCCAGGGCATGAACCCCTTCGTCATCGACGCGGGCGACCCCGAGGAGCTGCTGCAGCGCATCGGCAGCCTGCGGCGCCTGATCGAGGTGATGGTCGGCGAGCCGCTCGGAGCCGAGCGCCGCGCCTCCCTCGACCATGCCCTCGCCGCCTACTACGACCGGCCCCGCGAGCGCACCGGCTTCGGCGACTTCTACGCCTTCCTCAAGGCCGACGAGACCGACGGCGACCCCTCCCTTGCCAGGCTGCTGCGCCCCTTCGCCACGGGCAGCCTCCGCCACCTGCTCTCCGACGAGGGCGACGACCTCCTGCACAACGAGGCGCTCGTCACCGTCTTCGACCTGCACCTGCTGGAGCCGGAGCTGCGCCCCGCCGCCACGATGGTCTGCACGGAGACGGTCTGGGCGGCCGCCGCGCGCGACCCCCGTCCGAGGCTGCTGGTCGTCGACGAGGTCTGGTCGATCATGCAGCACCCCGAGGGCGCGGCCTTCATGGTCTCCATGGCGAAGCGCGCCAGGAAGCACCGGCTGGGCTTGCAGTTCATCACGCAGGACGTGCAGGACCTGCTCTCGGAAGACCCCTCCCGGGCGATCACCGGTCACAGCGGCAGGGCGCTCCTCCAGAACGCCGCCTTCAAACTCCTCCTCCAGCAGGACGCCGCCGCCATCTCGACCGTCGGCGACGCCTTCGACCTTCCCGGGGACCTGCAGCGCTGGCTCCTCTCCTGCCCGCGCGGCGACGGCCTCCTGCTCGCCCGCGGGAACCGCTTCCCGGTCCGCATCGAGGCGACGCCTGAGGAGGCGGAGCTGATCGAGTGGCGCCCCGGCTCGCAGCGCGAGGACCGGCCCGAAGAGACGGCGCCATGACCCTGAACGCCCGTCCCTGAACCCCAGCCCACTACCCGTACCAACCCCCTTCTTCACGAAAGGAGTCCCCGCGTGCCACGCAATCCCTTCCACCAGACCACCACCGACAGGAACGCCACCGACAGGACGACCGGGGGGCGATTCGCCCCCTTCACGCCGGAGCCCAGGAAGCCCGTGCTGCTGGCGGTGACGCCACCGCGCACGGGGGAACGCACGGTGCTCGGCGTCGAGAACCTGCTTGCCTCGATCGCCGTGCCCGAGCCCTTCTCGCTCGAGCTCTCCGGCGACGCCTCGGGCGTGACGCTCATGGCGCGCTGCCGCGACGACGAGGTCGTGCGCCGGCAGCTCTCCGCCCACTACCCCCAGGCCCGCATCCGGCAACTGACGCGCGACGAGGATCCCCTCCTCCTCGCCGTGGGCGAGCAGGCCTGGCACGTCCGCCTGCGCGCGGGCGGCCCCGAGTACGTGCCCCTGCGCGTCTTCGGGGACGACGACCTGCTCGACGCCGGCAGCGACCCCCTGATCGCCCTGCTCGGGGCGCTCTCGGAGTTGCGCCCGGGGGAACGCGTCGTCTCGCGTCTGCTGCTGCGCTCGCTCGGCCCGGAGTGGTCGCAGCCATACCAGGTGAAGGCCCACGAGCGGCCCCTGCCGGAGCAGCGGGACTCGCACCAGATCAGCGAGTCGCGCCGTCATCGCCTGGACATCGCCGGGGTGGCGGTGCTTGCCGCCGCCTCCTTCCCCGCCATCAAGGGCTACGAGTGGTGGCAGGCGGGAGAGGAATGGAAGACGGTCGCCCTCGGAACGGGCGTTGCCCTCGCCCTCGGCGTCGCGGGCTGGGCGTGGGCGCGCTGGCAACGCTCGCGCAACCGCGTCCACGACCCCCTCCTGATCAAGGAGAAGGTCTCGCGTATCGCCTTCGAGGCGGAGTTGCAGGTCACCGCCATCCTCCCCAGGGGCGACCAGGGGGATCGCGCCAGCGAGCTGCTCGGCCAGGTCGCCGCCGCCTACCGGCACTACGACCACCCGGCCGGGGCGAGCTTCCGGGTCGGCGGGATACAGCCCGGTCCCTCCGACCGCGCCGTCATGACGCCGCCCGGCGCCGGCCTCTTCGGAACCCGCAGCGTGCTCGGCGTGCGCGAGGCGGCCTGCCTCTGGCACCCGCCGGGGGCGAAGGACGAGACCCCGCTCGTGGCCCGCTCCGGGGCGAAGGTCCTCGCGCCTTCCGCCGGCAGCGTCGCGAGCGGCGCGCTCGTGGGCAGGACCACGACGGGCGACTCGAAGGACATCCGCTTCCCGGACGGCCTCACGCGCCGCCACCACCTCTACGTGGCGCGCACGCGCATGGGCAAGTCCACGCTCATGCAGCACCTCGTCACCCACCGGCTCGAGGAGAAGGCCGCCGGACGCGACCGCGACGCGGTCGTCGTCATCGACCCCCACGCCGACCTCGTGGAGAGCATCCTCGAGCACGTCCCCGAGTCGCTGGTCGACCAGGTGCGCCTCGTCGACCTCGCGGGCAGCGACGGCTACCCCGGCGTCAACCTGCTCGACACGCGCGTCTTCGCGGACCGCGACCGCACGGCTGACTCGGTCGTGCGCGTGGCGAGGGGGCTCTGGGAGCAGTGGGGGCCGCGCATGCAGTCGATCCTCGAGCAGCTGGTGAAGACCCTGCACGAGCACAACGCCCACCCCGACACCCCGGCCGACGAGCAGTACACCATCCTCGACGGGCTGCGCCTGCTCACCGACGACAAGTTCCAGTCGCTCGTGCGTGAGCGGGTCACGGACGAGTTCCTGCTGGACTGGTGGGCGCGCGACTTCAAGGGCTGGCGCAACGAGTACCGCGCCGACGCGCTCGCCCCCGTGCAGACGCGGCTCTCCTACTACGCCTCCTCGAAGCGTGCGCGCGCCATCCTCGGCCAGCCCCGCTCCACCATCGACCTGCGGCGCACGATCCTCGACGGGGGCGTGCTGCTCGTCTCGACGGCCCAGGGCGCGGCGGGGCGGGACGTGGCCGCCCTGATCGGGTCATCGGTCCTCAACCTCGTCGACGCCGTCATTCGCGAGCAGGGCGATCTGCCGCCCCAACGCCGGCGGGGAGTGCTCGTCGTGGTGGACGAGATGCAGTCCATGCCGGGCGTCGACTACGAGTCGATGCTGAGCGAGCTGGGGAAGTTCGGGGCGAGCTTCGTGCTGGCCACGCAGAGCCTCGCCAAGCTCGACGACCTCTCCCCCACGATGCGCGACACCCTCCTCGCCAACATCGGCTGCCTCGCCGTCTTCCAGGTGGCGAGCGCCGACGCGCGCCAGCTCGTCTGGGAGCTGGACCGCGAGCGCGTCTCCGAGGAGGACATCGTCTCCCTTCCGGCGCACCACGCCTACGTGCGGGCGACGGTCGGCACGGAGCGCACCCCCGCCTTCTCGATGGAGGTGCGCAGGCCGGAGGAGGGGAGTCCCGCCACGGCCGCTCGCATCCGCTCGGAGGCGTCCTCCTACCTGCTCA
This sequence comes from Tepidiformaceae bacterium, assembly GCA_965203545.1. Lineage (GTDB taxonomy): Bacteria > Chloroflexota > Dehalococcoidia > Tepidiformales > Tepidiformaceae > UBA2991. The sequence continues at coordinate 2,271,403 of OZ241899.1, read as the reverse complement.
CGGAGGAGGAGATCGCGGCCCAGCGGGCCGAGGGGGCGAGGCGCGTCCAGCGCTGGATCGACGAGCGCGAGGAGGAGGCCAAGGCAAAAGCGGAGGCCGACGACGCGGGAGCCGCCCCCGCCCCGGACAGGACCGGAGCGTCTGAGAAGGAGCCACGCGGGAAGCGCGTGCGCAGCAAGCGCAACCAGGCGCGGGACGGCGCCTCTCCGGAGGACGCGGCGTGAGCGTCGAACGCGACCTGCTGGGGCTGCTCGGCGAAGCGCCCTTCCTCGACCGGCTGGAGGCGACCGCCCTCTCCGGCTGGTCGCGGGGTGCGGTGTACGGGGCCATGGAGAGGATGCTGGAGGCTGGGCTCGTCGCCTCCCTTCCCCACGCCTCCGAGTTGATCGCCCCGACGCAGCGCTACTCCCTTACCGTCGCCGGCCTGCGCCGCCTCGAGGACGGGGAGGGCCGAAGCCTGCGCGAACTGCTGCGCGCGCGGCCCCTCACGGCCCACTGGCGGCGGCTCCTGCTGGAGCGCCTCGACGCCGTGGCCGCCGTCTACCGGCTCGCTTCGGCGATCGCCGGCCAGTCCTGGCCGCTGCGCTTCCGCTGGTACCGGGCGCAGCCGATGGATGCCGCCGTCGCCCTGCCGGACGGGCGCAGCCTCTTCCTCGTACGCCAGGGCGGGACGGCCGACCGCACCTCCTTCGCCAAGCGCCTCTGGCGGCTGCGTGAGGGCCCGCGTCCGGGCGCGTACCTCGTGCTCGTCCCCGACGCGGTGCGCCTGCGCCACACGGGCAGGCGCATGGCGGAGACCCCCGCGCCCGCCTTCCTCGCCATCGAGGGCGACGCCGTCGCCGCCGAACCGGGCGCGCGCGTCTGGCGCTCGGCGGCGGGCTCGCCCTGGCTCTCGCTCGGCGAGGTGATGTCGCATGTCGGGGATCGTCGCGCCTGGCCGTGGGAGGAGCCGCTCTCCCGCGGGACCGCGCCCGTCGACCTCCGCCCGGCGGGGTTGCGGCGGGCGCCCGGCCAGCTTCTCCCCGCCCTCCTCAAGCCCGCGGAGAAGCGCGTCCTCGGCCTCGTCGCCGACTGGCCCTGGATGGAACCCGCCCACCTGGCCGGGCTGCTGGGCGTCTCCGCCCGGCGCGTGTCGCAGATCCTGCAGCCGCTCGAGGAGGCCGAGCTCGCGAAGCGCGTCTCGGGGAGGCTCGTCCTCTCCGACCGCGGGCTGGCCCTGCTCGCGCGCCGCGACCGCGCCTCCGTCCGCCTCGCCCTCAAGCGCTGGAGCGCGGAGCCGCTGGACCCGCACGCGCCGCTCGCCTGGCGCAACGTCTCCGGCAGGCGCAGCCGCCAGCTCCTGCGCACGATCGAGCACAACGCCGGCGTGCACTGGTTCCTCGCGGCGCTCTCGAAGCAGGCGCGGGAACGGGACCGCGAGCTCGTGCAACTCGACCCGCCGCACCGCGCCTCGCGCTACTTCCGCCACGGCGGCGTCGTGCACTCGGTTCACCCCGATGCCTTCGGCATCCTGCAACGGGAGGGCGAGCCCCGGTTCTTCTTCCTCGAGTGGGAGCGCCGCGCCGTCAGGCCCTCCACCATGGCCGCCCGCGTCGCGCCCTACCTGCGGTACTACGCCTCCCGGCGCCCCACCGACGACCACGGCCTCCGCCCCGACGTGCTCATCGTCTTCGACGCCGAACTGGCCGCTCACCACTTCCTGCGTGTGGCCGCCGCCGAGATGGAGCGCGCCCGCGTCCAGATTCCGCTCCGCGTCTCGCATCGCGCGCTGCTGGAACAGAGGGGACCGCTGGGACCGGCGTGGCGAGTGCCGGGCGCCCCCGCATCCCCCATGGCAGGGGCGTCCCCCGCCCTGCCCTCGCCACGCCACGAAGGGCGCACCCGTGCGTAGGGCGAAGGCCCGCCTCCCGCGCTACGGCGGTTACCCGGTGATCGCCGGCCACGCCGTACGCGCCGGCACGGGGAAGTTGCCGCGCGACTTCCCCCAGCGCCTCAGGCGGCTGAAGGATCTCGCCGGCTGCACCTGGGACGAGTTCGCCGAGGCCCTCGGCGTCGAGCGCAAGCGCGTCCTCGGCTGGCTCACCGGCGCCGAACCCCTGGCGGGCGCCTATCACGCGCTGATCGCGGTCGCCTCCCGCATCCCGGGGGGCCTGCGCATCCTCCTCGGCGAGGACATCCTCGCCAACGTGCGGGAGGACTGAGCCGATGCGGCGACGGGCACGCGCTCCGCTCCCCGGTGACTTCGCCCTGGCGATCGTGGCGATCAAGGACGCCTCCGGGCTGACCTGGGAGGAGCTGGCCCGCCTCCTCGGCACGAACACCGTCAACCTCTGGCGCTGGCGTAACGGCGTGCGCCCCGGCACCGACTACCTGCTCGCGCTCCAGGCCCTCGCGCGCAGCCTCGGCCTCGAGCACGTCCTCCCCGTGGCGAGCCTCGCCCGCGACCGCTAGGTCCGCGCGCCGGACTGCACCGATGTAGTCCTGTGCGCGGGATTACCTCGCCCGCGGTCCTCCACCACGCTGGACCGTGAGACGGGCGTTCCGTGCGGAGCGGACGGGATGGACGAGATGGAGACCAGCGGGCAGCCGACGCGCGGCGAAGCCGGCCACCGGGGTGGCCCGGAGCCGCGCGTGGTCGCCATCGAGTACCGCCCCGCCCCCGACGCGGAGGCGCGGCTGCGGCGCATTGCCGAAATCCTGCTCGAACACGCGACCCGCTCCGCTTCGACGGACGGCGGGGGCGAGGAGTGCGAGAGCCGGTAGGGCGGTGCGTTGACCCGCTCGCTCCGGCCCCGCTACGCTGGCTGAGACAAGGTGGCCCGGCGGTGCGTCAACACCCCGGGCCGGGGCGTCGCCTGCGGTTACAGGTGACGCGAGCCGCATGCTACCGCTCGCAGACCCGCCCCCGCAGGAGGCGGGTCGTTTGTATTTCGAGGAGGCAGCCATGCCGCGAACGAACACCAACATCAAGCCCGAGCGCAGCCGCGCCGCCATCTACGCGCGCGTCTCCGACAAGAGCCAGGCCGAGGACGACAAGACCTCCCTCGCCGAGCAGGTCGGCGACATGGAGACGTACTGCGAGGAGCGTGGCTACACCGTCACCGCCCGCTACCAGGAGGTCGGGCGCGGCTGGTCGAAGAAGCGGCCCGAGTTCCAGCGCATGCTCGCCGACGCGAAGGCCGGACGCTTCGACACGATCGTCTGCTGGAAGTCCGACCGCCTCAGCCGGGGGATGTACCCCGCCGCCGCCCTCATGGAGGTCGTGGAGGCGCAGCGCATCGAGATCGAGGCGGTGATGGACGCGATCGACATGAAGACGTTCGGGCTCATGGCCGCCATCGGCAAGATCGAGCTCGACAACTTCCGCGAGCGCGCCTCGATGGGCAAGCGCGGAGCGGCCAGGCAGGGGCGCATCCCCGTCAGCACGGTGCCCTACGGCTATCGCATCGCCGGGGACGGCAGGCCCGAGGTCGTCGAGCACGAGGCGGAGGTGGTGCGCCGCATCTTCAGGCAGTACGTGCAGGAGGGGCTGGGCGGGCTCGCGATCGCCGAGCAACTCAACAGCGAGGGCGTTCCCACGGGAAGGCGCGCCTCACGTTGGCACGCGCCGGGGGTCAACCGCATGCTCCGCAGCGAGACCTACAAGGGCACCTGGTGGTACGGCAAGGCACGCCACATCGCCACCGACGACGGCACGCGCATCCACGAGCAGCCCCGCGAGAGCTGGATCGAGGTGCCCTTCCCCCCGCTGGTGGACGACGAGACCTGGGAGCAGGCGCAGGCGGTCCGGGCACGGCGGCGGACCCACTCCCCTCGCAACACGAAGGTGTTCCACCTGCTTCAGCACCTCGTCCGCTGCAGCGAGTGCGGGATGCTCATGGGACCCCTCGCGAAGCGGAGCCAGACAGCCAGGCGCGGCGGGAAAACGTACCGCTACGACTTCGATCCGCCCAGGCGCTACTACCAGTGCTACGGGATGAAGGCGCCGCACTCGCTGCGCTGTCGCGAGCGTCCGATGATCCGTGCGGAGCGACTCGAGCAACTGGTCTGGGACGAGGTCAGGCACGTGCTGGAGAATCCGAACCTGATCGTGGCCGGGCTCGCCGCGCTGAACGGCGACGCAGATGGCGACGTGGCCGGCGAGGTCGCGCGCACGGAACGGGAGCTGGCCGGTGTCCAGGGGGAGGAGGACCGAGCCATCCGCCTCTACGTGATGGGCAAGATCAGCGAGGAGCAACTCGACCACCAGCGCCGCTTCATCGGCGAGCGCCTGGAACGCCTCCGGGCGAGGCTGGACGAGTACCGGGCGCGAGCGTCGGCGTACGCTGACCAGCGCCTCGCGCTGGAGCGGGTCGTGGAGTGGACGGGTCGCGTGGGCGGCAGTCTTGACGACCTGCCCGACGAGGAGCGTCGCGAACTTCTCAACCTGTTACTGGAAGAAGCGACGATCGACGGTGAGAATAAGGTCACCCTCACGCTCGCCATCCCGCCCGATGAAGAGGCCGATGAGGATGTTGTGCCAATTGCGGCACAGGGAACACCGATCACCGGCCACCGATTACGGGCCACGGGCCACTAGTCGTCGAGGGCGCGGCGGGCGAGCTGCTCGAGGGCGCGGTCCTCGAGCGGGGGGTTGTGGAGGCCGGCGCGAACGTCGCGGTAGTAGCGCTCGATGGGGCGGCTCTTCTGCAGGCCCACGCCCCCGACGACGCGCATGGCCTCGTCGACGGCCTCGATGGCGTTGTTGAGCGCGTCCACCTTGGCGACGGCGACGCGGTCGGCGGCCGGCATGCCGCTTTCGTCGCCCGACTCCCAGGCGGCAGCGGCATCATTGATGAGGGCGCGGTTGCGCTGGAGGAGCAGGTCGATACGGGCGACGCGGCGGCGGACGCCGGGGAACTCGGAGATAGTGCGAAGGCCCGTGGGGGTGCGCTCGCGGGCGAATGCGACGGCGTAGTCGCGGGCGGCGCGGGCCACGCCGGTGGTGGTGGCGGCCACGCCGAGGGCGAACCAGACGCCGCTCGCGCGTCCGCGGGGGCTGGGTGTCGCGCGGTTGCGGTAGCCGAGGAAGCGGTCCTCGCCCAGGCGCACGCCCTCCAGCACGAGGTCGTGGCTGCCGCTGGCGCGCATGCCGAGGGCGTCCCAGGTCTCGTCGATGCGGACGCCGGGATCGTCGCGCAGGACCATGAAGTCTGCGATGTCGGGGGCGCCGCCGTCGGGGGAGTCGAGGCGGGCGAGGACGGGCATGTACCAGAGCTCGGGCGCGAGGGTGACGAACGTCTTGCGGCCCTCCAGCACCCAGCCGCCCTCGACAGGGGTGGCGGTGGTCTCGGGGATGCCACCACCGGCGGGGCTGCCGAGCCCCTCCTCGGTGGCGGCGGTGTTCACGAGGCGGCCGTCCTCGACGGCGCCCCGGCAGAGCTCGTCGAACCACTCGGGCGGGTAGACGTGAGCCTCGCGTTCGGCGCCGAAACGGATGAGGTGCATGTTGAGGGAGAGCGCCGTGGAGCCGTCGCCGGCGGCGAGCGCTTCCTGCACACGCACGAACCCGGAAAGGGGCAGATCGAAGCCGCCGTGCGAGCGCGGCACGGTGAGCTTCATGAAGCCGGCTTCGCGGAGCTCGGCGAAGTTCTCGTGCGGGAAGGAGCCTTCGCGGTCGTGGCGGGCGGCGCGCTCGGCGAAGCGCTCGGCCAGCGAGGAGGCGAGGGCGACCCAGTCGGGCTCGGACATGGCCCGCAGTCTAGCGGGGGTTCACGTTCCTGGGTTGAGGCACCGCCCGTGGCACGGGCCCGGGCAAACTATCCCTCGGGCGGGTGGGGGTCACGTGCGCCTGGAGCTGTGTCCCTGGCTCGAATCTTCCCATCGCGACCGTGGATGAATAGCTCGCCACGGTTGGGGCCCCGCAACGTGCGTCCATACTCGATCGCATCCTTCTGGGTTCGATGGTCGGAGTAGGCGCCCTCCATCCCTTCGCGCATCACACCCCAGCCCTTCTTCGTGGGAACGACATGGACGTTATCTCGATTCGGCACGCCTACGCTCCGTTCACGGTGCCCGACCCATTCGAGTATGGCCCGCTCCTGAGCGCGTCACGGATGGTCTTCTCGAATTTCTTCTCCACCGCGAGAATTCGATTCTCGAGTCTATCTTCCATCTCGGCCATCCGTTGTTCCATGGCCTCAAGGTGCCCCATGATGGCTGTGAACTCTGCTCCATTCACAGGCTCGATCCTTGATCGGAATGGAACCAGTACGCAAGTGTTGCGGGCTCCAGACTTACCATAGAACGCACCCCAGAGCAGGAACCGGCCGATCCAGGCCGATAACCGGGGGGTGATGAGTCTCTGACGCCGGGCCTGGCGTCTTTCAGCGCCCCACCGTGAAGAGGGATGCGACCGGGCAGGAAGATCTCTTGTTACCCGCAGGCCGGCGGCTCGCCCGGCGGAGGCGTGCGATCCGTTGCTATACTCACCTTTCGCCGCCTGACCTGGCACGGAGCGAAGACTTGGAAGAGCCGAAGCTCGTTTCCCAACGAATCATCGAGAACGTCGAGAAGGTCATCATCGGCAAGGACCGGGAGCTGCGGCTCGCGATCACGGCCCTGCTCTGTGGTGGCCACATGCTCGTGGAGGACGTCCCCGGCGTGGGCAAGACCATGCTCGCGCGGGCACTGGCGCTGTCTACTGGCTGCAGCTTCAAGCGCATCCAGTTCACGCCGGACCTGCTGCCCAGCGACGTGACGGGCGTCTCCATCTACAACCAGAAGTCGATGGACTTCGAGTTCCGCGCGGGACCGATCATGGCCCAGATCGTGCTCGCCGATGAGATCAACCGGGCCACGCCGAAGACGCAGTCCTCGCTCCTCGAAGCGATGGAGGAGCGGCAGATGTCGGTGGACGGCGTGACGCACGTGATGCCGTCGCCCTTCATGGTGATGGCAACGCAGAACCCGATCGAGTACGAGGGCACCTTCCCCCTGCCCGAGGCGCAGCTCGACCGCTTCCTCATCCGCGTGAACCTGGGGTACCCGAGCGCGCAGGACGAGGTGACCGTGCTCGACGAGCAGCAGGTGGCCCATCCCATCGACGCGCTGGATGCGGTGACGGACGCCACCGAGATCCGGCAGCTGCAGCGGGCCGTGCGCGAGGTCTACATCGACCCGCTCATCAAGCAGTACATCGTCGGCCTCGCCGGGGCGACCCGGACGCACGAGAACGTGTACCTGGGCGCCAGCCCGCGCGGGTCGATCGCGCTCTTCCGCACGTCGCAGGCGCGGGCCCTGCTGGAGGGCCGTGACTACGTGACGCCGGACGACGTGAAGGAGCTGGCGTTCGTGACGCTGGGGCACCGCGTGATCGTGAGCCCGGGGGCTCGCGTGAAGGGGGCGACAGCCGCCGACGTGGTGGCCGACTGCCTGGCGCGCGTGCCCGTGCCGGGCGCCCGCGCCCGCGCCTGAGGTTCCGGTGCTGCGGCGAGTGCTGGCGTGGCCCTTTGCGCCGCAGCGGCGCACGCTCACGGTGCTGCTCGTCATCCTCGTGGCGGCGGTGTTCATCGCCACCGGCACGGGTTTCTGGTTGCTCTACCGCATCGCCTACATCGTGGCGATGGGCATCCCCGTCGCGCTCCTCCTGGCCTGGCTGAACACGCGCGCCCTGGAGGTGCAGGTGGAGCGGCGGACGCTGCGGGGCCAGGTGGGACAGGAGGCGGAGGAGCTGATCGAGGTCCGCAACCTGAGCTACATCCCCAAGATGTGGGTGGAGCTGGAGGACCCGAGCGAGCTCCCGGGGCACACGTCGCGGCGGGCGGTCGTCATCCCGAGCCGGGGGCTGCGGAGCTGGGTGGTGAGCACGACCCTGCAGCGCCGCGGTCTGTTCGACTGGGGGCCGCTGCGCGTGCGCGGTGGTGACCCCTTCGGCATCTTCTATACCGAACGCGACTACGGGGTGCGCCAGCAGATCCTGGTCTACCCGCGGGTGGTGGACCTGCCTCGCTTCCAGACGCCGCCCGCGAGCCTGCCGGGCGAGGGCCGCTTCCGCCGCCGGACGCACTACATCACGCCGAACGCGAGCGGCATCCGCGACTGGGCGCCGGGAGATCCCCTGAGCCGTATCCACTGGCGCTCGACCGCGCACACGGGCGAGCTGATGGTGAAGACGTTCGAGCTCGACCCCACCAGCGACATCTGGGTGATCGCCGACATGGAGGGCGCAATCCAGGCGGGCGAGGACGACGAGAGCACGGAGGAGTACACCGTCACGGTGGCGGCGAGCGTGGCCCAGCGCTACATCGCCGCGAACCGGTCGGTGGGGCTCATCTCTTTCGGCGAGGACTACACGGTGGTGGAGGCGGAGCGGGGACAGCAGCAGCTCTCGCGCATCCTCGAGTCGCTGGCGGTGGCGAAGGCGTCGGGCGAGGCGGCCCTGGGCAACCTGCTCATCGAGGAGCAGCGGCGCTTCGGGCGCCACACGACGCTCGTGCTGGTGACGGCCTCGACGGACAGCAGCTGGCTCTCGCCGCTGCAGTCGCTCGTGCAGCGAGGCGTTCGCGCGTCCGTGGTGCTGATCGACCCGAGCACGTTCGGGGGCGAGGGGTCGCCGCTGGTGCTGTACGGGGAGCTGACGGCGAGTGACATCCTGACCTACGTCGTGGCCCAGGGGGATGACCTCTCGTACGCCCTGAGCAGCACGGCCGTGGGGGCGGAAGCATGGCAAACCTAGAGGCGGTCCGGGAGGCGACGGTGAGCGGGCGGCTGCGCCGCTTCTTCATCGATACGCCGCGCCTGCTGATGAGCTGGGAAGACTGGCTCACGTTCGTGCCCGCCCTCGTCGTCTACATCGCCATCGCCATCGCGATCCAGCAGGCGGAATGGGTGCGGGACTTCCCCTCGCTCGTCCCCGCGGTCATCGGCGGGCTCATCATCGGGCTGCTGGCGGCGCGCACGCGGGCCAGCCACTTCCTCGTGCATCCGGTCGCGCTGCTGCTGGGCCTGATGGTGCTCACGCTGACGGCCACGCCCTACGGCGACGGCGGCTCGATCGCGGCGCGCGTCCAGGACGTGGTGGCGCGCATGAACGAGTGGGTGCTGGTCGTGCGCGAGGACGACGTCAGCAACGACAACCTTCCGTTCGTATTGCTGGTGCACACGCTCGGCGTGTTCGTCTCGTACCTGGCGGCGTGGGCGGTGTTCCGCTGGCGGAACGCGTGGATGGCGGTGGCGCCGGCCTGCGCGGGCCTGCTCGTCATCATCGCCACCACCAGCGGGCGGCCCAGCGGGGCCTTCCTCATGTTCTCCTTCGGGGCGCTGCTGCTGATCTCGCGGCTGCACCTGCAGCGGGCGTTCGTGCAGTGGGAACGGGCGCGCGTCGAGTACCCCGAGTGGCTCAGCCTCCAGTCCGCGCAGCTCACGCTGGTGCTCACGGTCGCGATGGTCGTGATCGCCTGGCAGGTGCCCCTGGGCAAGCAGGCCGACGCCATCGACACGACCATCGACTACGTGACCAACCCGATCGAGGACGCCCTCGAACCGGTCAGCCGGTTGTTCAACGACCTCGCCGGGAGCGGGGGGAACTTCCACAAGTTCGGCCGCACGCTGCCCATCCGCGGCGACGTGAGCCTGGGCAAGAAGGTGCTCTTCGAGGTACGGGGCGAGAGCCTCGGGCTCGTTCGCGGCACGAGCTACGACGAGTACACCGGCTCGGGCTGGCGCTCCTCCGACCGGGAGGAGGAGGAGGTCAACGCGGGCGACCCGACTTCGGCCGAGATCCAGGCGCGCGCCTACCGGGAGCGCATCATCACGACGCTCGATATCGAAGTGTTCGACGACGAGGAGACGCTGTTCTCGGTGGGGACGCCGCTGGGGACGAACATCGACTCGATCGCGGACCTGCCAGAGTCGTTCCCCGGGGACATCGAGCGCATCCGCAGCCAGGAGGACCTGCAGGAGGGCGACCGCTACCGCGTGGCCGGCACGCTCAGCATCGCCACGCCGGACCAGCTGCGCGCCGACGGCGTGAACTACCCGGAGTGGGTGCGCGAGCGCTACCTGCAACTCCCCGACGACCTGCCAGAGCGCGTGCACGACGAGGCGGCTCGGGTAACCGAGGGAGTGACGAACCCCTACGACCTGGCCAAGGCGATCGAGGCGTACATCCTGGAGTTCGAGCTCGACATGAGCGTGCGTTCCGCGCCCTCGCGCCGCGACGTGGTCGACTTCTTCCTGTTCGACCTGCAGCGCGGCTACTTCGACTACTTCTCGACGGCGATGACGGTGATGCTGCGGACACAGGGCGTGCCCGCGAGGGTGGCGGTGGGGTACGTGCTGGACCCGGAAGATCTGAACGTCAGCACGGGCGTGTTCTCGGTGCGCAAGAACGACGCCTACTCGTGGGTTGAGGTGTACTTCCCCACGTACGGCTGGGTGGACTTCAACCCGTCGGACGAGTTGACGCTCGTGGGTGGGGACCTCGGAACACTTATTGGAGAGGTGACCAACCTGCCGTTCGACGAGGTGCCCGAAATACCCCTGCCGCTTGAGACCATCGATGAGGACTCCATCGATCTCCTGGCCGACCTGCTGACGCCCGTGGAGCTGGAGCGGGAGGAGGGGCCGCCCTGGACCATCATCTGGAGCGTCGGGGGGGCGCTGGTGGCGCTGGTGGTGGTGTCGATGGGGACGCGCGTCTTCTGGGTGTGGGGTCTGCGGGGACTGAGCGGGATGCCTCGGCAGTGGGGCGGCATCGAGCGGCTCGCGGGCTGGGCGGGGCTGCAGGCGGCGGAGTCGGAGACGGTGCGGCAGTGGGGCACGCGCCTCGGCGACGCCCTCGAGTACCCCGCCGAAGCCGCCACCCTGAGCACGGCGTTCGAGGAGGCCCGCTACGGCCCGCCCGACCTGGAGCGTACGGACCCCGAGGAAGCGGGCGAGGCCTACCGCATCCTGCGGAACGCCCTGGCGGCGCGCATCTTCGGTCGCCGGTCGGCGCGTCGGGACGAGAAGGAAGAGGAGGCGGAAGTGGAAGCACCGGCGGATGACGACCTGGACGATGACGTGGTCGACGAGGACGAGGCCTGATCAGACGTTGAAGAGGACGTGGACGACATCCCCGTCCCGCACCAGGTAGTCCTTGCCCTCGGTGCGCTGCAGGCCGCGCCGCTTCGCCTCGGCCTCGCTACCGCACTCGACCAGATCCGCGTAGCGGATAACCTCGGCGCGGATAAAGCCGCGCTGCAGGTCGGTATGAATCTTGCCGGCGGCTTCGGGGGCGGTGGCGCCTTCGGTGACGGTCCAGGCGCGGCACTCGTCGGGGCCGACGGTGAGGAAGCTGATGAGCCCGAGCAGGGCGTAGCTGCGCTGCACGGCCTCGGCCATGCCGCTGTGCTCGAGACCGGCCTCGTCGCGGAACTCGGCGGCCTCCTCGTCGCTGAGCTCGTTCAGCTCCATCTCGAAGCGCCCGCCCATGACGGCGAGGTCGCGGCCCGGGGCGCCGTGGGCCGCGCGCAGCTCCTCCTCGATGGCGAGCCGCCGGGGCAGGTCCTCCTCGCCCACGTTCACGAGGTCGAGGAGGGGCTTGTCGGTGAGGAACTGGCTCCCGGCCAGGAGACGGCGCTCGTCGGCGGAGAGCGCCATCGCGCGAATGGGCGTCTCCGCCTCAAGCTCGCCCCGCATCCGGTCGAGCAGGTCGCGCAGGGCCTGCAGCTGGCCGCGCTCGCCTGCCTTGAGGGTGCGCAGCTCGGGGTCGATGCGCTCGATGCGGCGCTCGATCAGGGCCAGGTCGGCGAAGGCCAGCTCGAGGTCCATGATGCCGATGTCGCGCCCGGCGTCGACCGAGCCCTCTGGGTGAGGGACTGAGTCGTCCTCGAAGGCGCGCACGACGTGGATGAGCGCGTCGACGGCGGCCAGCTCGTTCAGGAAGGCGCCCCCGAGGCCCTGTCCCTGGCCGAAGTGTTCGCCCGCGGCGGGGAAGTCGACGTACTCGACGGTGGCGTGGGTGGTCTTTTTCGGCTGGTAGATCTCGGAGAGGCGGTCAACGCGCGGGTCGGGGACCGCCACGGAGCGGATGTTGGGCTTGCTCGCGCCGCCGAAGCCCCCGACGGGGGCGAGTCCGCGGGAGACGGCGTTGAAGATGGTGGTCTTGCCCGCCCGTGGCAGCCCGATGATGCCGACTTGCATCGTGGGACCGTACCCGCGCGGCGCTCAAGGGGGTAGGGGAGCGGCTGAGGCGAAAGCGCAGCGGGGAGCCAGGTCGCAGTCGCCGCAGCGGGGGCGGCGCGCGAGGCAGAGTCGCTTGGCGTGGAGCACGAGGAGGGCGTGGAAACGCGCCAGCGCAGGGGCGTCGCCGGGAAGCTCGCCAGCAAGGTACGCCTGCCAGGCGGCGTAGGGGTCGCCGGGCGGCGGTCCCAGGCCGAGACGCGAGAAGAGGCGGCGCGTGTATGCGTCGACGACGACGGCCGGCTGCCCTGCCGCGTAGAGGGCGATGGCGTCCGCCGTCTCCTCGCCGATTCCCCAGGTCGCGAGCAGCTCCGCGCGGCGGGGCTCCGAAGGCAGCACCAGCAGCGCTTCGAGCGAGCCGTGCCGGGCGACCAGGTCGAGGAAGGCGCGCAGCTTGCGCGTCTTCGTGCGGTACTGGCCGCTGGGCCGGACCAGCTCCTCGATGGCCTCGTCCGGCAGATCCGCCAGCCGGTCCGGGTCGAGGAAGCCGGCGTCGCGGAGGCGGTCGACGGCGCGTTCGGCGTTGGTCCAGTTCGTGTGCTGGACGAGGATCGCCCCGACGGCGACCTCAAAAGGGGTTGCTCTCGGGGATCCAGTGCCAGCGCTCAGCGCCGTGCATTCGCTCGAGAGCCGCGACGACGTCGGGAATGGCAAGGTCTGGCGCGGGGGTTTCCACAGAGCAATCGTAGGCGTACGGGCAGCCAGCCGGGTGCGGGGACGGATGCACTCTCGAATGAGGTACTTTCTATAGTATTCTATCCACATGAAAGCTATACAGGTGACCTTCGACGAGGACCTCCTGGAGAGGCTCGATGAGCTTGCCGAGGTACGTGAGCGGGGCCGCTCGGCCGTGCTGCGCGAAGCTGCTGCGAACTACCTTGCTCAGAAGACCTCCGAGGAGATCGACCGGCAGTATGCGGAAGGCTACGGCAGGTTCCCGCAGACCGACGAGGAGCTTGACTGGGGCGAGTCCCGCGTATGGCCGGAAGACTGGCGTGAGGAGGATGACTAGCCGTGGCTCTCCAGCGTGGCGATATCTGGATGCACCGTTTCGCTCCGCCTGACAAGCAGCGACCGGTTGTCGTCCTCACGCGCGCGGGGGCGCTGCCGCACCTCCGATCAGTCACGGTCGCGCCGGTGACCTCCACGATTCGCGGCATGGATAGTGAGGTCATCATCGGTCCTGATGAAGGTCTGAAACGCATCTCCGCCGTGAATCTCGACAATGTTCAGACCGTCGACCAGCGACAGTTGCGCCACTACGTCGGCCATCTCGACAGCGCCACGATGCAAGCGGTTTGCCACGCGCTGGCGATCGCTACCGGCTGCGACTAAGGGCGCCTCCTCCCGCCGCTCTACACGATGCCAAGGCGCCGTTCGATGGCCGCGAGCTCCGGGAGGAGGCGGTCGGGGGCAGCGGCGATGACGCGCTCGGCGCGGGCGGCGGCGGCAAGGTCGGCGGGGCTGAAGGCGCCATCCGCGCGGAGTTCGAGGAACTCGTCGCGGTCCTCCTCGATGAGCGCGTTCTCGGCAGTGAGCCACCAGTCCAGGGCGAGGTCGCGGTAGGCGACCTCGCCCTCGCGGATGCGCACGCCGGCGACCGCGTCGAAGCGGTGCGCGATGATGCGGTCGCCATCACGCATGCGGTAGACGGTGTAGGGACGGGCGCGCCAGAAGTAGCCGTAGGAGACGGAGCCCGGCGGGATGTCGATAGGGGTGCCGAAGACGGCCCCACCCTGGCGCATGACGTAGCTGACCACGACCAGCGAGGGCGAGGCGTGCTCGAGGGCGCAGGTGTATCGGCGCTCGCTGCCGTCCGGCTTGCGCTTGCGCTCGACCCAGGGGGTGCCACGCGGGACGGTCGATGGGGCCAGATCGCGGGTCACGCGACCATCATCGCGGAGAAGGCGCCCGCCGCGCGAGTTGTTAACACTGGCGTCGCACGAGCGCGGGGCACGGTAGGCTCTCGGCATGCATCGCGTCCTCGGAGGGCTTGTCGCGGCGCTGGTGCTGGCGCTGGCCGCGTCGTGCGGCGGCGGCGAGCCGCCTCCCGCGCCGATCCGCGCGCTCGAAGCGACCGCGGAGCGCGCCTACATCGACGACCTGCCGACGGCCACCTCGGTCGTGCGGGTTCGCTTCAACCGCGCGGTCGAGCCGACCAAGCTGCGGGCGCTGAACGCGGCCTTCCGGCTGACCGCGCCGGAGGGCTCGCCGCTGACCGGCCACCCTCTGACGGAGATGCCAGTCGAGAGCGTCGAGCTGATCAGCTCGCGCGTCGTCGAGCTGACGGTGGGGGCGCTAATCGTGTCGGGCTCGACCCTGCACGTCTCGACGGAGGCGCTCTCGGGCCCGGACGAAGAGGTCACGGTGGTGGTCACGAGCGAGTTCACCGAGCTAGGGGTGGTGCTGGCCGGGGGCGTGTTCGCCTTCGGCGATTTCTCGCTGGTGGAGCAACGGCCCCCGGAAGCGCCCACCGCGGACGATCGCGACCCGTTCGTGGTGCGTGACGCCCTGGTGGAGCACCTGGACGAACGCGAAGCGTCGGCGGCGGTGCGGGAGACGGCCCTGTTCCTGTACGACGGCATGGACGCGGAGGTGGTGGCCGCGCCGAAGCTGCGCGCGGCCCTGGCGGCGCTGGCGGGCACCTTCGCCGACGCGGCCGTGCGCTCCCTGCTCGGGCCGGACAACTGCACGGGCGCGGCCGCGGCCTTCATCGGATTCCAGGAGCCGCCGGGCGACCTCGACCTCGTGGCGCGGGTGACCTACGACGACGAGGGACGGCGCATCGTCTCCATCCGGCCCGACCTGGAGGCGGCGCCCTTCGAACTGCTCATGCCCTTGCTCGCGCACGAGGCGATCCACTGCGACCGGGAGGACAGCCTGACGGAGGAGATCGTGGCGAGCGCCATCGACGTCTTCCTCTACGTCCACCTGCTCATCTCGCAGCCGGAGCTGGCGCGAGACCCCTCGCCCCTGGCGCGGAACTTCAACATCGAGGCGCTGGCGATGCTGAACAGCGGCCGCGCGATCCCGGAGTCGCTGGGCATCCTGCCGAGTCCGCACGGCCGCGAGGTGCTGCCCGATTCGGGAGTCGCGTACGGATCGTTCGTGGACGCGATCGCCGCCACCTACGCGGACGACGTGGACGAGACGGCGCCGGTGGAGCCGGTGGCGCAGCAGTACCTGGACGCGCTTGCGCAGGCGGTGGGCGTGCCGCTCGGGAGCGCGATCGACCTGAATTACGTGGACCTGCTGCTGGGGCAGGCGACGACCTTCGAGGCGATCTCGAACCTTCTGGACCTGTTCGACCTGGCCCCCGGCTAGACCGCGCGGCGAGGGACGCGGGCGCGCCATGCGGGGGATGGCTCTATCATTGCCTCCATGAACAGCGTCCTGCGCTTCTTCCTGACCGTCGTCCTGGCGGCAGTGCTGATCGTCGTCGTCTACATCGTGGTGGCCGTGCTCGTGGACGGGTACTTCGGCGGGAACATCTTCCCGAACGAGGCCGAGCCGGGCACGTGGTCGGCCCCCGACAGCTGGAGCGAGTGGCGCGACATCGCCGTCGTAGCGCTCGGCATCCTCGTCGCGATCGCCGGCGTTCTGGCCTGCATCCTGCTGGCGGTACTCATCGCCGTGGCCCTCTCGGTACGGAGCGCCGTGAACCAGAAGGTCGTTCCCCTGCTCGACTCGACCCGCGACCTCGTGGACGAGGTGAAGGGCACGGCCGAGTTCGTAGGCGAATCCGCGGTGACGCCGATCATCCGCGTCTACTCGGTCGTGAGCGGTATCCGGCGCGGGCTGGACTCGCTCGGCTCGCTGGGCGGACGCTTCCGGGGCGGGTCGTGAGCGCGGAGGGGTCGCCGGACGATCCCGTCATCGGGGAGGGCGGCGTACCGAATCCCGAGGAGATGGTGGAGGAGCTCCGCCAAGCGGCGGAGCAGGCCATCGAGATCGCGCGCGAGGGCGCCCAGGAGAAGGAACAGGAACTGTGGGCGCGCTACCGCGAACTGACGAAGGGCCGGCGCGAGCAGCGCAAGCGCTAGCCGCCGGCAAGCCCGAGTCCCGCGCCCTTGCTACGCTAGCCCGACGCCTCGCGGAGAGGTGCTGGAGTGGCTGAACAGGCACGACTGGAAATCGTGTAGGGGTGCAAGCCCCTCGTGGGTTCGAATCCCACCCTCTCCGCCAGACCTTTGGTGGTCGGTGATCGGTGGCCGGTGGTCGGTCCACCCCGCACCCCAGGGGGCGGGCGGACCGATCACCAGCCGCTATTCGGGAGTCGCCACCCCCTAGTGCCGGAAGTGGCGCGTGCCCGTGAAGACGAGAGCGACGCCGTACTTGTCGCAGCAGTCGATGCAGTCCTGGTCGCGGAGGCTGCCGCCGGGGTGGGCGATGGCCGCGACGCCCGCCTGACAGGCGCGCTCGACGGCGTCGTTCCACGAGAACGGGAAGAAGGCGTCGCTGGCGAGGGACGCGCCCCGCAGCTCGTCGCCGGCCTTCTCCATCGCGATCTCGACGCTCTTGACGCGGTTGGGCTGGCCGCTGCCCATGCCGAGCAGGCGGCCATCCTTGGCCAGCGTGATGGCGTTGCTCTTGACGTGCTTCACGCAGCGCCAGGCGAAGCGCAGGTCGGCGAGCTGCTGCTCGGTGGGCTGCGTCTTCGAGACGACCTGGTAGTCGATCTCCTCGGGGGCGATCTCGTCGGCGTCCTGGAGGAGCCAGCCGCCGCCCACCTGGCGCAGCGAGCGGCCGCCGCGCGAGCGGGGATCCGCTTCGAGGATGCGCAGGTCCTTCGACTTGCCCTTGAGCACGCGCAAGCCTTCCTCCGTGTACTCGGGCGCGATCACGATCTCGTAGAACATGCGCGTCGAGCCGTCGGTGGGGTTGCGGTACTCGCGCAGCTCGCGGGCGAGATCCTCGTCGAGCGGGCGGTTGACGGCGACGATGCCGCCGAAGGCGCTCACGGGATCGGCGACGACGGCGAGGCGGTAGGCCTCGCGGAGGTCGTCGCGGGTGGCGGCGCCGCAGGGGTTCGTGTGCTTCACGATGACGCAGGCAGGCTCGGGGAAGTCGTTGACGGCGTTCCAGGCGGCGTCGGCGTCGAGGTAGTTGTTGTAGGAGAGCTCCTTGCCGTGGTGCTGCACGGCCGTGGCGATGCCGCCCAGCGCGTCCTCGCCCAGCGAACCGTCCCGGTAGAAGGCGGCGCCCTGGTGCGGGTTCTCGCCGTAGCGAAGCCCGGCGACGCGCTCGAGGGGAACGCTCAGCTCGGGCGGGGACTCGTCGCCGTCCCAGAGCCATTCGGCGACGGCGCTGTCGTAGCTGGCGACGTGCTGGAACGCCTTCCAGGCGAGCCGGCGGCGGGCGGCGGCGGCGAGCCCGCCGGCGGCCAGCGCTTCGAGCGTGGCGGCGTAGTCGGTAGGGTCGGCGAGGACGATGACGTCGGCGTGGTTCTTGGCGGCGGCGCGCAGCATGGTGGGGCCGCCGATGTCGATGTTCTCGATGCCCTCGGCGAGAGAAGCGCCACCCTCCTGCGTGACCACCGCGCGGAAGGGGTAGAGGTTGCAGGCGACGAGGTCGATGGTCCCGAAACCGTGCTCATCGAGCGCGGCGTTGTGCTCGGGCAGGTCGCGGCGGGCGAGGATACCGGCGTGGACCGCCGGGTGGAGGGTCTTGACGCGGCCATCGAGCATCTCGGGGAAGCCCGTGACTTGCTCGATGCCGGTGACCGGGACACCGGCCGTTTCGACGGCCCGTTTCGTGCCGCCGGTCGAGACGAGCTCCCAGCCGAGGGCGTGGAGCCCCCGGGCGAAATCCTCGATCCCGGTCTTGTCGTAAACGCCTAGAAGAGCACGCATGGCTCACCTCCGTTGCTCCTCTTCCGGAGAAGCAAAAGGCCCGTCCGAACGAACGGACCGGCCCAGGCGAGCGGCCATGATTGGAACTACTCGGGCTCCCCCGCGGTACTCCGCGTGTTCGCCAGTCACCCGAGTTCAATCAGGATAGCAGGCGTCCCGAGGGGTCCTCAAGAATAAGGGGATTATAAATCTAGCTTTACAGAAGCACGGACAGCCTCGCGAGGCTGTCCGGCAAGACCTAACTGGACTCGATGGCCTTCCATTCTTCGAGGAAGCGCTTCTCTGCATCTTCGATCGCAATCTGGCGCCTTGCCCAAGCAACTGCGCGCTGATCCTTCTCGTCTTCGGCAAACACAGAACCGACCATGTCCCATGTGTCACCGGGGAAGTTGACGTCTTGAAACGCCCGGAGGTAACTCTCGCGCTCGTCACGTAGCTCCTCCGCCGCCTTCTCAGCTTCGTCTCGTTCCTTGTCCGCCGCCTCTACCGCCTCGACGAAGCGGACCAGCGCTTCCTTGACCTTCTCTCTCGACTCGCGAATGCCCATGCCTACACCAACCTCCGCTTGCGAGGCTACGAACCGACGAACTCCCGCGCAAATGCGCTAACCTTGCCCCCGTTCGGCTAGGAACACCTGCCAAGGCAGTTGGTGAACTGCGATGGGCGCGCTGCGCCCCTTTCGTGGGCCTTCTGCGCTTGGTCGGTTCCTAGCCGGACAGTCCATCGCTGCCACGAAGGGGGCTCTCCGCTATGTCCAGGCTATTCCTACTCATCCTCGTCGCCGCTCTTGCTCTTGGAACGACTACCGCCCTGGCTGAGGAAGACAACTACGACCCGTTCCTCGGGAAGGGCGAGCACACAGTCTGGGACGTGACAACCTCGGACAACGTCACCATCGCCGGCTTCGGGGCAAAGTATGGGTACTACTCAGAGCCGGACGACGAAGGCTGGTTCACGAACGTTTGGGTGGAGACCAACCAGTCCTACCTGATGTTCACCTGCACCTACGAAGACGGCGAAGTCTTCATGGGGGTGCGCTTCATTCTGAAGTCGCTCACGTTCTCGGAGGAAGAGGTCGTCCTGACCGAAGAAATCGGGGAGCACGAAGCCCAGGAAGCCACCTACCACCGCTGGGAAGACGAGGACGAACACCACATCGTTTCGCGACGAACGGGCTCGTTCACGAAGTCACGCGCCTCGGAGACCCTGACCATCAGCATCGGCCCGTTCGAGTTCGAGCACAATATCAAGGGTCTGTTCGACGTGCCCGCGGCGCGGAACCTGGTGTGGTGCGACGACCGAGAGTAGTCCTAGGAACGCAACCCTAAGCCAGCCGACCCTCTACGGCACGCACGATTCGCTCGTCAACTCGCTGGTCGCGAAGGGATTTGATTTGGTCAGCGACGGTTAGGCGAGGACTGTTCCTGAGCGCACAACGGTTCCGTCCTCGGTATTGCGTGAGGGAGATGGCCTGTCCGTCCATCCCGTCTTCCTGGAAGTCGTGTCGTGCTTCGAGTTCAGACACGATTCGATCGCAGGCTGTAGGCGCGGACATGCCGACGAGGATACAACTCGCCCCCCGTCTCGATCCACCCGAGCATGGCAGATTTCCCGGTCCTCCATGAACTGTTCGAGAGCTTCCAACCCATCGTTCTTCACCCTGTTGACGAGAAGGGCATTCGCTCTGCGATTGTTATCTTCGGCTTCTTCCAAGGTGTCGCCATCAGTCAAGACGCCCGTCTCTTCAGCCTTCGTAATCCAGTGGTCCTCACGCATCTCACTTCGGTACGTCACGGCGAAGCAGACTGTCTCGATGACAGCCTGCTGGGTAACCTGCATACGTCTCGTCGCCTCCTTTGCAGCGCTAGATTACGCGATTTTGGTGCAATCGCATAGACGCTTTATCTTAACGCTGTCAAGTCCTCAAACGTCAGTCGCTTCCCCCACATCCCGTCCACGATGGCTCCCATCACGTCGAGCGTGTCCAGCTCGCGCAGCGCCTGCCGCCGCGAGAACTCGTCCGCGTACCGCTGTAGGTGCTTCCAGGTCATCGTGTGGAACGTGCCCATGTAGGCGCGCTTCATGCTCCCCCAGAATCCCTCGATGCCGTTGGTGTGGGCCTGCTCGATGACGTAGTTCCCGACGCTGTGATTCACAGCCTTGTGCTGGTACTCGTCGAGCAACGTGTACGCGATGTGGCCGTCTGTGTAGACCTCGGCGCCGGGCTCCACATGGTCTCGGACGAACTGGCGCATCGCGACGCCATCCTGACCGGGAAGCGTTTCCGTACGAATCTCGCCGGTCGCCCGGTCCTTCAAGCCGATGAGCATGTCCTTGCCGTGAGAGCCGCCGACGAGGTCTTCGGCCTGCTGGCGCTGCCACTCGTGCATGTTGCGGGCCCTGCCCCCAAAGAACGTCTCATCGACCTCTACGGGACCGCTCAGGAGCGGTGAGGAGCTGTTTCGCATCGCGAGGCGCAGGCGGTGGCCGAGGAACCAGGCCGAGTTCTGGGCAATCCCGAGGTCGCGGTGGAGCTTCATCGAGCTGACACCCTTCAGGCTCGTGGAGAAGATGTAGACGGCCCACGCCCACTTCTTCAGGGGGATGCGGGAGTCTTCCATGACGGAGTTCGTGCGGACGCTGAAGTACCGCTTGCAGTCGTCGCAGCGCCAAGGCATGGACTGCTTGGTCCCGGAGATGTCGCGAACCTTCAGGGAGCCGCACCGCGGGCAGGCAGCATCGCCGGGCCAGCGGCGCTCCTCGAAGAAGACGCGAGCGGTTGCCTCGTCGGAGACCATCTCCGTGAAGTCGATGTAGGAGATCCCCTCGCGATGGGCCCTGCCGGGAGCGTTGTAGCCGGGTTTCTTGAATGGCCGCTTCTTGCGTCTGGGCACTACTAGTTATCCTTGCCTGCGGCAATGATAACTCACTGTCCGTCCTATGTAAAGCTAAGTTTATAATCCCCAAGAATAACGGCGGGGGCGCAGGTCAAATTACTGGAGCTCGGCGGGAGGGCGGGCGCAATTCGATAGAGATGTGGACAACGAAACGGCGGGGGGACATGATAGTTCGATGCGAACAACGTTGACGCTGGACGAAGACATCGTCGCTGCCTTGAAGGAACGGGCTCGCCAGCTCGACTGCACGTTCAAGCAGGTCGTCAACGATGCACTGCGCCGCAGCCTGTCGGAGTCTCCCGAAGAGGAGGCTGAGCCGCCCGACGACGGGGGTGAGCGGCCGATCTTTCGGGTGAAGCCGATTTGCAGCGGCTTCGCACCGGGCGTCGACCCGCTGAAGCTCAATGAGCTGAACTCGGAGCTTGAGGACGCAGAGTTCTTGAAGAAGCAGCGGACGTGATCGTCCCGGACCTCAACCTGCTCCTGTACGCCTACAACGACGCTTCACCGCACTACGCAGCAGCACACAGCTGGTGGGGCGCTCTGCTGAACGGGACGGAGCCGGTTGGCATTTCCTGGTCGGTGGCCATGGGGTTCATCCGCCTGACGACGGGGCCCCACGTGATGGGAGAGGCGGCAACCCCCGAGCTGGCCATCGACACGGTCGAGGAATGGTTCCAGCTGCCCCACGTGAGGCCGTTGGAGCCGGGGCCAGAGCACCTCCCGCGGATGCGACGCATGCTGGCCTCGACCGGGACCGGGGGGAACCTCGTTATGGACGCGCATCTTGCAGCGCTGGCGATCGAGCACGAGGCGGAGGTTCACACGAACGACATGGACTTCTCCCGCTTCCCCGAGCTCCGCTGGCGCAACCCCCTCTGAGGCGGGTCTACTGGACTTCGGCGGGAGGGCGGGCGCGGGCGTGGAGCTCGTGGCCCCAGCAGACGGCCTCGCCTGTGTCGCGGATGGCGCAGGTGTGGATGGCGCCGGCGGTCACGGAGCGGAAACTGCCCTCGGGGGCGTCGGTCTGGCCATGGTTGTTCTGACCCCAGCAGCGCATTTCGCCTGCTTCGCTGACGGCGCAGGCGTGGTGCTGCCCGGTCCCCACCCAGAGGAAGCGCCCTTCGGGCGGTTCCGCCTTGCCGTAGTCGTTGGCGCCCCAGCAGGCGAGCTCGCGGTTGCTGCCCAGGGCGCAGGCGAAGTCGCCACCCGCGCTCACGGCACGGTAGCTCCCGGAGGGGACATCGAGCTGGCCGTACCAGGCGCCTCCCCAGCAGATGAGCGCGCCCGAGGTTCTCACGGCACAGGTGTGGGCGTGGCCGGCGCTGACGAAGCGGTAGCGGCCAGACGGTGCATCCGCCTGGCCGAACTGGTTCAGGCCCCAGCAGTCGATCGCCCGCGAGTCGCGCAGGCCGCAGCTGTGGGCAAAGCCGACGCTGACGGCCCGGTAACTCCGGGAGGGCGCTTCGGTACTGCCGTCGATGTTCGCCCCCCAGCACTCGACCTCGCCTTCACCGTTCACCGCGCAGCTGTGCCACGCGCCGGAGCTGAGCGAGCGGTAGGCCCCCGAGGGCGCGCTGGTGCGTCCATTCGCGTCACTCCCCCAGCAGACCAGTTCCCCCGACCCCGTTCGGGCACAGGTGTGCAGGTCTCCGGCGGACACGGAGGCGTACCTCCCGGCGGGGGCTTCCGCGGCGCCGGAGTCGAAGCGGTTCCCCCAGCAGACGACGGCGTTGGCCTCGTCGACGGCGCAGGCGTGGGCGGGGCCGGTGCTGATGGAGCGGTAGGCGCCCGCCGGTGGGTCGGGGACGCTTCCCCGGCAGAGGACCTCGCCGGCCTGTCCGCGCGCGCAGGTGGCGGCGCCGCTCGCGGACACGGAGTAGTAGGGGCCCCGGGGGGCGTCGCCCCAGTGGCCTTCGCCCCAGCAGTCGAGCCGTCCCGACTCGCGCAGGGCACAGGTGTGGTCGGCGCCGGCGGCGATCGAAAGGTAGCGGCGGGAGGGCGGGTCGGACTGGCCCCGGGCGTCGTCGCCCCAGCACTCGACGCGTCCCGAGTTTCGCAGCCCGCAGGTATGGCCGGCGCCGGCGCTCAGTGAGCGGAAGGCCCCGGCAAGCGAGTCGGACTGGCCGTTGCCGTTCGCCCCCCAGCACACCACCCCACCCAGTCGCGCGACGGCGCAGGTGTGGGCGAGGCCAGCGCTCACCGACCGGAAGCGGCCCCGGGGAGCGTCGGTCTGGCCGCTGAAGTTGTCGCCCCAGCAGACCACGCGGGAGGCGTAGGTGAGGCCGCAGGTGTGCCACTCGCCGGCGCTCAGGGAGCGGTAGCGGCCGGCCGGGACGTCTGTCTGGCCCCGCGCGTTGTCGCCCCAGCAGGCGATTCCGCCGGACGCCTGGAGGGCGCAGGAGTGCTCTGCTCCTACGGCGACGAGCAGGGCGCGATCGGGGCCCGGGCTTGGGAGGGAGAGCGTGAGGTTGCCGTAGCGATAGCGGCCGCTTTCGCTGCGGAAGTTGAGCGCGAGGGGGACGGTGCCGACGTCGTCCCACTCGCCGCCCTCGCGGCGAACGCTGATGTAGTGCTCTCGCCCCCCGGAGGCCTGCTGCCAGACACGTATCTCGACTCCGGCCACGACGAGGTCGCCGTACCGGTAGCTTCGCGAGGCGTTGAGGCGGGCGAGCTCGACGGGGACGGTCCCGAGGTCACCCCAGAGTCCGTCCTCGGGGCGGACGCTCAGGGCGAGGTCGGTTGGCGAATCGACGTCTTGCCAGAGCACGACCTGGAGTGGAGTGGTAGCGCTGGGCTGCGCGCCGGTGGTTGACTGCGCCACGAAGGGGAGCGCGACGGCGGCCACGAACACGGCCAGCAGCCACCGCTTCACCGCTGCGCCAACTCAGTCACGCCAGGCGCGGGCGATGGTTCCGCCGCCCAGCAGCTCGTCTCCGCGGTAGAAGGCGATGGCCTGGCCGGGGGTGAGGGCGCGCTGGCGATCGTCGAAACGCACGGTAGCGAGGCCGTGGGCAGCCTCGGCGAGGGCGGCGGGGGCGGCCTCGGCCTTGTAACGCGCCTTGGCCGAAATGTGTTGGCCGGGCGGGGGCGGGGCGCCCGCGACCCAGGTGACGGCCTCGACGGCTGCATGGTCGGCGTAGAGGTCGTCCTCCTCGCCGACCGTGACGACGTTCGTGGCGGCGTCGATGGCGGTCACGTAGCGGGGTTCGCCGAGGGCGATGCCGAGCCCCTTGCGCTGCCCGACTGTGAAGCCGGTCACGCCCTCGTGGCGGGCGAGCACGGCGCCTTCGGCGTCGCGCAGCTCACCGGGGCGGGGTGCGACGCGTTCGGTGACGAAGGCGCGGTAGTCGTTCCCGGGGACGAAGCAGATCTCGACACTGTCGGGCTTCTCTGCAACGTCGAGGCCGGTGCGCCGGGCGACCTCGCGCACGTCGGCCTTGCGCAGTCCGCCGACGGGGAGCAGAAGCTTGGCGAGCTGCTCCTGCCCGAGCATGTAGAGGACGTAGGACTGGTCCTTCGACTCATCGACGCCCTTGAGAAGGCGGTGGGGCACGCCGTCCTCGCCGTGGGCGACGCGGGCGTAGTGGCCGGTCGCGAGGAAGTCGGCGTCGAAGGCGGGGAGGCGGTCGAGGAGGGAGCGGTACTTGATGTGCTCGTTGCAGCGGGCGCAGGGGTTAGGGGTGCGGCCGGCGGCGTACTCGTCGACGAAGGGGGCGACGACGTGCTCGCGGAAGGCGTCCTCGAAGTTGAGGACGTAGTGGCGGATGCCGAGCTGGCCGGCGACGCGGCGGGCGTCGTCGATGTCCTCGACGCTGCAGCACTGCTGGTGGCCGCGAAGCTCGTCCGGGCGCTCCTCGGTCCAGAGGCGCATGGTGACGCCCACGACGTCGTAGCCCTGCTCGACGAGGAGGGCGGCGGCAACGGAGGAATCGACGCCGCCGGACATGGCGCAGACGACACGGGGAGCGTTCACGGCTGTGCTATTCTCGCAGAGTCCGCACCAGGCGGAATGGAGCGCGCGCTCTGGAATCCGAGCCCCTCGCCCACCGCGTCATCGACCTACTCTCCGAGCTGCAGGCTGAGGATATCGCGCTGCTGGACATCGCGAAGGCGTCGAGCTTCGCCGACTACTTCGTGCTGGCGACGGCGCACTCGCCGCTGCAGTTCAGCGCGATCGTGGAACGGCTGGGGCATGAACTCAAGGAGGCGGGGGTGCCGCCGCGCCACGAGGAGGGCCGCAAGGAGAGCGGCTGGGTGCTGATCGACTTCGGGGACGTGATCGTGCACGTGTTCTCGCCGGAGAAGCGGGAGTACTACCGGCTGGAGGAGCTGTGGGGGCGGACGACGCCTGTGGTGCGGTTCACGGGGTAGAGGGTGGGGGCCTGCTACGGAAGATCTTCGGGGACGAGGACTGCGGGGTCTCGACTGCCCCAACAGTGGACCTCACCCGACTCGCGCAGCCCACACCCGTAGAGACTATCTCCTGACAGCGTTTCGTAGCGGCCACTCGGCTTCTCCTGGTGTCCGAGAACGGTCCTCCCCCAGCAGACCACCTCGCCCGTCACACCCAGCGCGCATGTGTCGCGCTCCCCAACACTCACAGATCGGTATGCGCCGCTTGGCGCATCGAGTTGGCCCTCTCTATCTTGCCCCCAGCAGACCACCTCACCCGTCTCGGCCAAGGCGCAAGCGTGATCACCCACGCTAACGGAGCGGAAGGTCCCGAGCGGCGCGTTCAACATCCCGTAGTAGGCGCTTCCCCAGCAGACCACCCTCCCGGCATCGCTAAGGGCCTCGCTAATGGCGCAGGTGTTGGACGACCCCGCACTAACGGAGCCGTAAGGCCCCCACGGCGCATCCGCCTTGCCCCAAGAATTCTCGCCCCAGCAGACCACCTGGTTCGACTCACCGATGGCACAGGCATGCGAACTACCAGCACTCACGGCCTGGTGTATTCCCTCGGGAGCATCCGCTTGGCCCCACTCGCTGTAGCCCCAGCACGTAACCTCGCCGGATTCGGCAAGAGCGCAACTGAACCCAACGCCAAGGCTGACGGAGAGGAAGCGACCCGGAGGAGGGGGAGGCGTCCTACCCCAGCAGGACATATCGCCTGACTGACGGATCGCGCAGGCGTGGTTCCTGCCTGCACTGACCGAACGGAAGATCCCCGACGGGGTGTCGAATTGGCCGTAGTCACCCCTGCCCCAACAGTCCACTGCTCCAGATGCCCGAACGGCGCAGGTGTGTTGGTGTCCCGCGCTCACGTCATGGTAGAGGCCGGGTGGTACTCGCTCCTGCCCACTCGACCCGTACACGGTATCACCCACCGACTGGACCCCAGCCTCACCCGAGCGTTCCCATGCATCGGGGTTGTACTGGGCCCCCCAGCAGACCAGTTCCCAGAACTCGTCAACTGCGCAGGTGTGCAATCCGCCTGCGGAAACGGCCTGGTAGCGCCCCCGAGGCGCCTCCGTTTGGCCGTAGTGATTGCTTCCCCAGCAGACCACCTTGCCCGCTTCGCTGATCGCGCAGACATGCGAACGTCCCGCGCTGACGGACCTGTAGCGGCCGGACGGGGCATCTGTTTGGTCATACCTATCAAGGCCCCAGCACGCAATCTCGCCCGATGCTCTCGTCCCACACGTATGCCAACCTCCGGCGCTGACAGAATCGAAGGCGCCTGAGGGGGCTTCCGCCTGGCCGCTGGTATTGTCGCCCCAGCAAATCACGCCCCCAGACTCCCGCAGGGCGCAGGTGTGCTCGGTGCCGGCGCTAAGCGAGCGATACGTTCCAAGGGGAGCATCTGTCGCGCCGGAGGAATCGTCACCCCAGCAAGCGATTTCGCCGGAGTCCCGCAATGCGCACGCATGGGAGTGGCCAACGCTCACCGAGCGAAAGGTGCCGGCCGGGACTGCCAACATGCCGTATTCGTCGTAGCCCCAGCAGACGAGTTCACCGGACTCACGCACTGCGCACGTGTGGCTCCAGCCTGCGCTCACCAAGACCCCTAAGGGACGGTCCGGTGGGACGTAGGGCTCCTCCTCGCGATCCAAAAGCACAAGCAACAGGAGCGCGATTATCGCCAGCACCGCCACGCCGGCCACAACACCCACCGCCACCAGCGGGCGGAGGAGGAATGGGACGAGGAGCCAGCGGCGGCGGGACGCATCCTCTTCGCGCCAGGCGGCTAGCTGCTGGCGGTCGTCGAGCTCGAGCTTGGCGAGCATGTTCGAGATGTGGGTCTTGACGGTCTCGGGGCCGATGCCGATGCGAACGGCGATCTCGGCGTTGGTGCCGCCCCGGCGTAGCTCCTCGAGGACGCGACGCTCGGCGGGCGTCAGGAGGTCCGGGTGGGGTGGGCGTCCGCGGCGGCGCTGGGGCATGGGGGAACGCTACCAGCCGTGGGGAGCGATTTACCTCCCCCGACCCGGCTGCTTATCTGGGGCAGTCGGGGAGCGCGAGGCCTATACTCGGGCGCGCGCCGGGGGAGTCCGGCGACAGGGGGAACGATGGAGTACCGGCGGCTTGGACGGTCGGGCCTGCATGTCTCGTTGGCGGGACTGGGCTGCAACAACTTCGGCATGCGCATCGACTACGGGGCCGCGGAGAAGGTCACGAACGCGGCGCTCGATGCGGGCATCACGCTGTTTGACACGGCGGACGTGTACGGCCGCGGGGCCTCGGAGGAGATGCTGGGCCGGGCGCTGGGCGCGCGCCGCCATGAGGTCATCATCGCGACCAAGTTCGCGGCGCCCATGGGGGAGGGGCCGATGCACCGGGGCGGCTCGCGCCACCGCATCGCGGAGGCGTGCGAGGCGAGCCTGCGTCGTCTGGGCACGGACTACATCGACCTCTACCAGATGCACATGCCCGACCCGGACACGCCAATCGAGGAAACGCTGCGGGCGCTCGACGACCTGGTGCGGTCGGGCAAGGTTCGCTACATCGGCAACTCGAACTACAAGGGCTGGCAGATCGCGGAGGCGCACTGGACGGCGGAGACGCACCACCTGACGAAGATGGTCTCGGCGCAGAACCACTACAACCTCATGGAGCGGGGGGTGGAGGCGGAGGTGGTGCCCGCCTGCAACCACTACGGGCTGGGCATGCTGCCGTACTTCCCGCTGGCGAGCGGGTTCCTGACGGGCAAGTACCGTCCCGGGCAGGGGGCGGCGGAGGGGACGCGGCTGGCGGCGTGGGGCCGCGCCGACGCGGTGCTCACGGACGACAACTTCGCGGTGCTGGAGAAGCTGGAGGCGTGGGCGGAGGAGCGCGGCCACACCGTGCTCGAGCTGGCCATCGGCTGGCTGTCGTCGCAGTCGCACGTGGCGAGCGTGATCTCGGGCGCGACGAAGCCGGAGCAGCTCGAGGCGAACGCGGCGGCCGTCGACTGGGTGCTGACGGCGGAGGAGGTCGAGGAGGTGGCGGCGCTGGTGGGGTAGGGGTCCGGGGCCGCTAGCGGGGCGGCTGGTACACTGGTTCGCAGACCCGCAGGGAAGGAGCCCTGATTCCTTGGCCTACGCCGACAAGCAGATCGTCTGTCGCGATTGCAGCACCAGCTTCACCTTCACCGCCGGCGAGCAGGAGTTCTACGCGAACAAGGGGCTGATGAACGAGCCCTCGCGCTGTCCCTCGTGCCGCCAGGCACGGCGCTCGAACCGCAGCTCCCTGGAGGAGATGGACGGGTACGTGCGCTACGGCAACTTCGCCAGCTTCGGCGGCAAGACGCCGCGCCAGATGCACCCCGCCGCCTGCGCCGACTGCGGCCAGATGACGGAGGTGCCGTTCCAGCCGCGGGGCGACCGTCCCGTCTACTGCAGCACCTGCTACAACAAGATCCGGCCGCCCCGACAGGAAGCGCCACCGCGCTAGCCGCCATCGCGGCGGAGGCGCCCCGTGCCTACCGACGAGATACGCCTCACCCAGCTCCGGAGGATGCTCGCGGAGCCGTTCGTCGATCTCGGCGCGGCCAGCGCTGCGATTGCCGCCGACCCGTGGGGTTTGGCGCAGGCGCTCGTGGCGGAGGCGGCGGCGAGCGACGACGTGTCAAGCATGGAGTCGGCGCGGGCGTACATCGAGGCGCGTCTGGAGGCGCTGGGGGACGCGGTTCCGGTGGCGGCGGTGGAGGCGGTCAACGGGGCGGTGGAGGAAGCGCTGGCGGGGTGGGCTTGACACGCCCGTATCCTTCCCGAAGGAGCGAGTATGCCTGAGGCACCGGTCACGCCAGAAGTCGTGAAGTGGGCAATCGACGAGAGCGGCATGTCCGTAGAGGAGCTCGCCGCTCGTCTGAGGGTCGCCTCCACCGTGGTCGCCGCTTGGGCCAACGGTCAAGACAAGCCAACCAAGGGACAACTTACGCAGCTTGCCGAAAAGCTGAAGCGGCCTCGCGCGATGTTCTTCCTTCCTGGGGCTCCAAGCGGCAGATCCCTACCCGACGGGCTCCGAGCCGCTGCCGGAGTGCGCGACCGGCCCTCGCTCGGCTTTCGGGAGCGGCTCTGGATTCGACGCGCCCAGCGCCTACAGAGCCTCGTTGCGAGCTTTGTCGAGCATGATGTTCACGTGCCCACCGCAGACCAAGCGGAAAGCCCACAGGTAGTTGCCGAAAGGCTTCGGAAATGGCTGGGCGTGAACTGGGAGATTCAGTCGGAGTGGACAAACCCGTATCAAGCATTTCGCAGCTGGCGAGAGGCTGTTGAGGCCAGTGGAGTGGCCGTGCTTGCCCTTCCAATGCAGAAGGAAGGCATCCGTGGGTTCGCGCTACGTAACCCTCGGCTCCCCTTGGTGGCGGTCAACACAGCTGACATCCACGAAGCTCGTTGCTTCACGTTGTTTCATGAATTGGCTCACCTAGCCCTCGGCTCCGACAGCTCGTGTGCAGATAGAAATCGTGGGGGCACCGAACGATGGTGCGATCGCGTCGCGAGTCATGCGCTGATCCCTCGTGAGCAACTCATCAGCGCCAGCCACTCATCCGCCCGTGGAGACCTCGCAGTCATTCAACGAGCCGCCAGTCGTTTCAACGTAAGCCGAAGAGCTGCCGCCCTCGCTCTTGAGGAAATCGGAGCCGTCACGAACGGCTACAGGCAGGTAGAGGTTGAGTGGCCGTCCGTGGACCGGGAAAAGCGGGGCGGTGGTGGAGGTGGCGGCAGGACATCACCGAGAAAGTGCATTGACGAGTACGGGGGTCTTGCTGTCGGGTCAGTGGTAACGGCCCTTGATCAGGGAAGGATCGACGAGTTACAGGTTCGGGAGCATCTACGGCTTGACTCCACGCAGTTGGCCGAAGCGAGTCAGTTGCTCGCCGAGTCCAGCGCATGACCCAACCCCTAGGGGGTCTTGAGAACGATCCTGTATGGATCCTCGATGCCGATGGGCTCATCGACTTCAAGAAGGTCCCTCCCATTGGCGAACAGTGGGAGTTTGGCGAGGAATTGCTGCAGCTTGTTCGCCGTGGCGACGTCATATTCCCCGCCCAAGTGCGAACGGAGCTGACAGACCCACGGATCATTGCCCATCCTGACGTGCCGGGAGCATGGGCCGCTCGGGCTTGGAAACTGATGCATCCGCGCCCTTCAACAGATGACAGGACCGTTCAACAAGTCCTTGGTTCTCATCCCCAGTTGGTCCGAGTCGACGCCGAGCGCGACCAAGCCGACCCTTACGTCGTTGCTCTGGCGATTGAACGTGCACAGGCTGGCCGTACCGTAGCGGTAGTCACTAAGGATGCTGCCCTGCGCGGTGCCTGTGGTGCCCTCGGCATCAGGGTCGTGACGTGGGATGAATTTGTCGCGCACGTCCGCGCGTGACCGTGGGGCGGTGAGGGCCGATACTGGCTCGCGCACTCTGCGAGAACCCAACACCAGATACGTCAGGGAGGCTTTCATGCCCCGACATCCGAACGAGGCGCTCTTCGAAGGCGAGCCGCCGATGCCCGTGATCCCGTCCTGCGAGCACTTCGCGGGGACGGAGCAGCGCATCCAGAAGGCGTTCGAGCTGCAGAACGAGATGGGCGGCGTCTTCGACATCACCATGGACCTCGAGGACGGAGCGCCCACGGGCGAGGAAACCGAGCACGCGCAGATGGCAGCGCGGATGCAGAACAGCGAGTCCAACCACCACAACATGGCCGGCGTTCGCATCCACGACTACACGCACGAGCACTGGAAGGCGGACGCCGACATCGTCGTCGGCGAGGCGGCGGAGCGCGTGGCCTACCTGACGATCCCCAAGTGCACCGAGGCCAGCCAGGGCGCGGAGATGATCGACTACATCCGGGAGCGCACGGAGCAGGCGGGCGTGGATCGCGAGATTCCCATCCACATCCTCGTCGAGACACACGGGGCGCTCCACGACGCCTGGGAGCTGGCGGCGCTGCCGAACGTGCAGGTGCTGGATTTCGGGCTGATGGACTTCGTCTCGGCGCACCACGGCACGATTCCCGCTTCGGCGATGCGCTCGCCGGGGCAGTTCAACCACCAACTCATCCGTCGGGCGAAGGGCAATGTCGTGGCGGCCGCGCTGGCGCACGGGGTCGTGCCCGCGCACAACGTCACGCTGGAGCTGCGCGACGAGGACGTCATCTACGGCGACGCCCGTCGCGCCCGCGAGGAATTCGGATTCATGCGGCAGTGGTCCATCTACCCGGCGCAGATCGAGCCGATCACGCGGGCGATGGCGCCCGAAGCGCCCGAGGTCGCACTGGGCGAGGCGATCATGCTGAAGGCATACGAGGCGGACTGGGGGCCGATCCAGCACGAGGGCGACCTGCACGACCGCGCGACTTACCGCTACTACTGGGAGGCGCTGCAGCGCGCCCGGCTGATGAACGTTCCGCTTTCCGACGAGGTCGAGAAGCTGTTCTTCAGCGACGGGTCCTGAGCGCCATGACGCTCTACCTGATCCGTCACGGACTGGCTGCGGCCGGACTCGACGACCTCGACCCCGGTCTGGCGCCGCTCGGCCACCAGCAGGCGGCGATCACGGCGCGGGCGCTGGGCAAGCTGACACCTTCCCGGCTGGTGGTCTCCCCGCTGCGGCGCACGCGCGAGACAGCGGACCCGATCGCGGCGGCCTTCGGCCTCGAGCCCGATATCCGCGAGGAGGTCGCCGAGGTCTTCGACCCGTCGCTTCCCGTCGAGGAGCGCAAGGCGATCATCGGGCCGTTCATGGAGGGTGTCTGGAGCGAGCAGAACGAGACGCTGCAGGCGTGGCGACGGCGCGTCGTCGAGACGCTCGTCGACATCGGCAACGGCGGGGGCGACGTGATCGTGGTGAGCCACTACATCGCCATCTGCGTCGCGATCGGCGAGGCGACCCGCAACGACCGGGTGGTACCGGTGAAGCTCGGGAACACGTCCATCACGAGCATCGATGTGGTCGGCGAGAAGATGATGCTGGTGGGAGCGGGCTCGACGGAGCACCTCTCAGACGAGCAGATCACAGGCGTGGCGACGGCGCTGCCGGGCGGGCCCTAGCAAGACCGACCCTCATCGGCCCCCGTCCTCAACCTCTTCGTCAACGAGGTCAGCAATGACCTTGCTGAAGGCCTGCATGTCGACGCCCTGCTCCAGCAGCGACGCTACCTATTCCTCCAACGACACACCTTCACGGCCATCCAACACAACCGAGTGAGCGTTTCGGTACGTGGTGAACAGGTAGACACCGTCATCATCTCCCATCCTCGTGGTACCCGAGCTCTTCGAGACCACGAGCAAGGAGGGCGAAGGGGCGGCTATGCCGCAAGCGGTAGTTCTTCTACGGCCGGATTGCGCAGGGGGCGCCGCTCCTGTTGCCCTGGAGGATCGCCAATCTCGTAATTCAACCCACGGGCAGCCATGAAGGCAGCCAGGGCTTCAGCGCCGTCCTGCTTGATGCGCCTGACCAGGAGGACGTGCCCCTTCTCATTCCGCGCTTCCGCCTCTTCACGCGTCTTGCCGGAGGTGACGATTCCGGTCTCAAGCGCTTTCGTAACCCAATGCCCTTCGCGCTCCACGCTGCGCACGGTGACCGTGAAGTGCACGGTCGCCTCAATCGCGTTCCCCACTTGCTGTCTCCTGCCCCGTCTGTCTCCACAATGTACACCACAGCGCACAATAAGTTGATGGATTCACTATTATGTACAGGGCCGTGGCCCAGCGGGCCGCTTCCCCGTATTCCCGGTCCGTCGTACGCTTCGTTGCGCAAGCGATTGCCGGAGACCGCAGGTCCCCCAGGGGATAAGCCGCAAGGCGGCGCCTGCCGAGGCGATGCGCGAGGCGAGCGCCTTTCCTGCGCGCCACTCGCATTCCTCTCTCCCCAACGCTGGACTGGAGTTTCGTTCGTGCCTGCCGCGAAAAAGGTGGCGCTCGTCGCCGATATCAAGCAGGACCTGGAGCGCGCGGAGGTCGCCATTGGCAGCGACCACAGCGGGCTCGACGTGCAGGCGTTCCAGGCGCTGCGCCGGGCCCTGAGCCCGGCCAACGTGCGCGTGCGCGTCGTCAAGAATTCGCTCACCAAGCTGGCTGCCGAAGAGGCCGGCCGTCCCGAGATGGCGGACCTCCTGCAGGGACCGACGACCCTGACCCTCGGCTACGGGGACCCGGTCGCGCCGGCGCGGTTGCTCATGGAGTACCTGCGCGCGGAGCGAGTCGACCTGCCGATCTACGGTGGCTGGCTCGAAGGGCGGGTGCTGAGCGCCGCCGAGGTCGAAGAGCTCGCGAAGACGCCTCCGCGCGAGGAGCTCATCGCCCAGATCGCGGGCAAGCTGCGCTCGCCGGTCCAGAACCTTGCCGGCCTCCTGCAGGCCACGCTGCGCGACTTCAACGGTCTGGTTGAGGCGCGCGCCAACCAGCTCGAAGAGGGCGAAGCCGCCTAGCGGCCGCCCGCCAGAAACGTCACACACCACCAAAGGGGAACTGTAATGGCCACCAAGATCGAAGAAGCCCTGGACATCATCAAGGGCATGACGCTGCTCGAGCTCCGCGACCTGAACAAGGCGATCGAAGAGGAGTTCGACATCACCGCCGCCGCGCCGATGATGATGGCCGCCCCGGGCGCCGCCGCCGGTGGCGACGGTGCGGCCGCCGCCGTCGAAGAGAAGACGGAGTTCGACGTCGTCCTCAAGAGCTTCGGCGAGAAGAAGATCAACGTCATCAAGGCCGTGCGCGAGGTCGTGAGCGGTCTGGGCCTCAAGGAGGCCAAGGAGCTCGTCGAGGGCGCCCCCGCGAAGGTCAAGGAAGGCATCGCGAAGGACGAGGCGGACGAGATCAAGGCGAAGCTGGAAGAGGCCGGCGCGACCGTCGATGTCGAGTAGCGCGCTCGCTTCGCTCGCTGAGTGGAGCGCGGGGCTGGCGCCCCGCTGAGGAGAGCGCTCGACGGGGATTTCTCCGCTCGACTGCTGCGCGCTCGCGATGGCCCATCGCTGAGGAGAGCGGCGCGCGGGCGCGCCTGAGTGGGGTCGGGCCCAAGTCGCTAGAATCCGGCGCGCTGGAGGTGGCGCATGCCGGATATCGAGCGGCCCGATGGGGCGGTTATCCACTACGAGACGTTCGGGGAGGGGTTCCCGCTGCTGTGCTTCGCGCCGGGTGGCGTGAACAGCGAGATCGACTTCTGGTCGGTAAGCGCGATCAATCCCATTACGGAGTTCGCTTCCGACTTCATGGTCATCGGGATGGACCAGCGGAACGCGGGGCAGAGCCCCGCGCCCGCGGCGCCCGCGCCCTACGATGTGATGGTCGCCGACCAGATTGCGGTGCTCGATGACCTCGGCATCGAGCGGGCGCACACGTTCGGGGGCTGCATCGGCGTCGCGTTCATCCTGCGCATCGCGGAGGAGGCCCCTGACCGCGTCGCGTCGGGGGTGGGGCAGGATCCGGTGGGGCTGAACCACACGAACTCGGTCGACACCTTCATGGACATGTTCAAGCCCACGCTCGCGCTGGCGCGGGAGGAGGGCGTGGGGGCGGTGGTCGAATCGGCGATGGCGAACCGCGTCTTCATGGCGAACAACGCGGCGGGGCCGTTCGCGCGGCGCATCCACGACGACGAGGCCTTCCGCGGGGAGATCGGAGCGATGAGCGCGGACGCATACGTCGACCTGATCGAGCGCTACGCGGACGCCATCTGGCCCGACCGGCCGCCGTATTTCAGCGTCGACGAGGCGTTCGTGCGGTCGTGCGAGACGCCGCTGCTGATCCTGCCGGGGAGCGACGTGTTCCACCCGACGAGCATCGCGGAGCAGATCTGCCGCGACGCGCCGAACGCGCACTGCCTCGACATCGACTGCCGCAGCGAGGCGAAGCTGCCGGACACGATCGAGACGGTTCGCAGCTTCCTGAAGGAGCACACACCGTGACCAGGCCGGGGAACCTGCCGGGGATGGGGGTCGACGCGACGGTGCAGGCGCAGTACTCGCGCCTGGTCGAGCGGGTGCTCGACTACTGCAGGCTGGCGGTCGCGGACCTGACGGTCGAGGAGCTGTGCGACACGCAGGGCCGGCGGACGAGCTCGATCGGGTTCGACGTGTGGCATGTGCTGCGCACGGTCGACAACATCATCCACTTCGCCTTCGACCGCGAGCAGCCGGTATGGCTCGCGCAGGAGTTCGACAAAGCGTGGGACCTGCCGCGCGTCGAGCAGGGCACGAACCTGACTGCGGACGAGGCCTACGACCTCGTCTTTCCCGCCCCGGAGGAGTTCAACCGCTACATCGAGGCGCTACGGGAGACGGTCGTGCCCCGGATCGCGGCCATGAGCGACGAGTACATCCAGACGTTCCAGCTGTTCCGGCCGTGGGGCGAGATCTCGCGCATGGAGGCGATCGGGCACGGCCTCATCGGGCACGCGAACGGGCACCTGGGGCGCGCGACCTACGCGCGCGCCCTGCTGGGGAAGCCGGGGCTTCCGTACTGAGGCGCTAGCGGTCGCTGGCGCGGTAGTCGCGGTAGGGGCCGTCGCGCCAGTCGAGGGCTTCCTTGAGGCCGCCGCCGCTCTCCATGGCCTGGCGGGTGCGGTCCTGCCACTCGTACGCTTGGGCGGTGAACTGCCCGGCGGCGTCGAGGTCGGTGGAGCTGCGGATGGACGAGTAGATGCCCATGTTCTCGTAGAAGCGGTTCATGCTCGTCTTGGCGATCGCGAGGTGGTCGGCGCTGAGGTTGGCGATGCGGTCGGCGAAGGCGATGGTGCGCTCCTCGAGCTCGTCGGCGGGCCAGGCGTAGTTGACCATGCCGATCTCCTCAGCCTCCTTGCCGGTGACGTTGTCGCCCGTGTAGTACAGCTCCTTCGCCTTCCGCATGCCGAGAACGAGCGGGAAGATGGCGCCGTTGCGGGCGACGCCGAGGCCGCGCACGCCGGGGTGCCCGATGCGCACGTCCTCGGCGGCGGTGACCATGTCGGACATCATGGCCATCTCGCAGCCCCCGGCGAGGGCGTAGCCGTGGAGCTGGGCGATCGTGACCTTGGCCATGTTCCAGTAGTACATCTGGATGTCGGTGATCTGCTGCATGCCGGTGCGCATGTTCCAGAGCAGGCGGCGGCCCTGGTCGTCGACGGCGCGGTGGCGGCGGACGACGGCGTCGGCGCCGCGTCCCTGGGGCGGGGTGAGGTCGTAGCCGGCGCTAAAGCAGCGTCCGGCGCCCTTGATGATGATGACGCGGATGCTGTCGTCGGCCTCGTAGTCGTGCAGGGCCTCGTTGAACTCGAAGAGGAGCTCCTGTGAGAGGGCGTTCATCTTCTCGGGTCGGTTGAGGGTGATGCGTCCGACGCGGCCGTCGGTGCCGGCGCGGTCGAGGAGGAGGTTTTCGTAGTCGGGCATGGGTGCACTCCGGGGGTTGAGGTGGCAGGGATTATAGGAGCGGAGTCGGCGTGAGGGTGGCGACTAGCGGGGCGAGAGGACCGTGACGCCCTCAGAGGGGAAGCGGCGGTCGAGCGTGTAGACAGGAAGGTTCTCTGCACGAGCGGCGGTCCAGATGAGCGCATCAGGGATGGAGACACGCCCCGACGGCCGGCACTGCGCCAGCGCACCGAGAGCCAGTTCCTTGGGGACATGCAGGGTGTCGATGTTGTCCCGCTGGAGAAGCGACAGCAGATAATCCACGACCTGCCCCCGGGAGGCACCGTAGTATGACGTGAGCACGTGAGCCGTTTCTGCGATGACAACTCCGCTAAGCAGCAGATCATCTCTGCCCTCAATCAAGCGGAGGCTCGCCTGGTGGAGGTGTGGTGGGTCACCGGTGAGATAGCGGATAACCACAGATGTATCGAGGAGAGCCCTCACCTATTGGGTGTTCTCCCGATCGCCTGTATCCAGACGCCCTCGCGCCTCGTCCCACTCGTCCTCGGAAAGAGTTCGCTTGATGTAGGGCGCAAGGCTTCCCGCCAACGACTCGTTGTGCACGGGGGGCAGCAGGTAGGACACGACCTCGCCGTCGCACTCGACCTCGATGATGTCGCCCTCGTCGCCCCAGCCGAACTTCTCGCGGAGGTCCGGAGCGATGACCACTACTTCCTTGCTTCGAGACACGCTTGCCATGCCGATACTGTACCAGAACCCCGAGGAACTTCGGCAGAAGGCCGCTACGCGAGGCCGAGGCGCTCGGCGAGGCCGATACGCTGGAGCTTGCCGGTGGGGCCGACAGGAATCTCGTCGACGAAGACGACCGTGCGGGGGACCTTGAAGGGGGCGAGGTGCTCGCCGCAGAGGTCGCGGACGGCGGCCTCGCCGAGTTCGGCGCCGTCGTTGCGGATGACGGCGGCGGCGACGTCCTCGCCGAGGGTGGCGTGGGGGAGGGCGAAGCAGACGGCCTGTCGGACGGCGGGGTGGCGGAGGATGACCTCCTCGACCTCGCGGGGGGCGACCTTCTCGCCGCCGCGGTTGATGAGCTCCTTGAGGCGGCCGGTGAGGAAGAGGTAGCCGTCCTCATCGAGGTAGCCCTCGTCGCCGGTGCGGAACCAGCCGGCGTCGGTGAAGGCATCGGCGTTGGCCTCGGGGTTGGCCTCGTAGCCGGCGGTTACGCTGTCGCCGCGAATGGAGACCTCGCCGCGCTCGCGGGGTGGGAGGAGGTCGCCGGCGGGGTCGAGGATGGCGACCTCGATGCCGGTGGCGCGGCCCACGGAGCCGGGCTTGCGCAGGCCGGGAGAGAGGGGCTGGGCGGCCATCTGGTGGGTCGCCTCGGTCATGCCGTAGGCCTCGACCATGAGGGCGCCGAACGTCTCCTCGATGCGCTCGAGGACGACCGGCGGCAGGGGTGCGGAGGAGGAGCGGACGAACCGCAGGTTGGCCCGCTCAAGCGTCGCGGCGTGGCGCCCGGCGCGGGAGAGGATGAGCTGGTGCATGGTGGGCACGGCCGTGTACCAGGTGGGCTCGAAGGCATCGAGCCACTCGAAGAAACGGAAGGCGTTGAAGTCGCCGGGGCAGGCGACGGCGCCGCCCGCCGAGAGGGGGGCGAGCAGCCCGGCGATGAGTCCGTGGATGTGGAAGAGGGGCATCACCATCAGGCAGCGGTCCGTAGCGCTGAGGGCGAGGGACTCCGCGATGTTGGCGGCGGAGACGGCGAGGTTGGCGTGGGTGAGGGGCACGGTCTTGGGGCGAGAGGTGGTGCCGGACGTCTGGAGGACAAGAGCAACGTCGTCGGGGGAGGGGGGCGGGCCGGGGGCGGAGGGGACGGACCGGCCGTTCTCGCTGAGGGTGAGGTCGAGGCCGTTGCCCTGGAGATCGAGGCGGCGGACGCCGGGGAGGGCAGGGATCTCCTCTGCACCCGGGGCAGCCACGACCACGCGGACGCCAAGCTCCTGGAAGGAGAGGGTCAGCTCCTCCTCGCGGTATCGGGGGTTGAGGGGGGCGGCGGTCCCGGCGGTGGCGGCAGCGAGGAAGGCGGCGGCCATGCCGGGGCTGTTGGGGAGCACGAGGGCGACGCGCTCGTTGGCAGCGATGCCGGACCCGCGCAGCTGACCGGCGAGGGCGTCGACGGTGGCGCGGAGGCCGGCGTAGGTGGCATCGCGACCGCCCGCGCCCTGCACGGCGACGGCATCGGGGGCGCCGGCGGCGAGCAGCTCGGGAACCGTCGCCGCCGGTGGCATGCTAGCGGTCCGCCGTCTCGAGGGGTGACTCGATGCCGAGCGAGGCGAGGTGGTCGCGCATGTACTGCGGGGCGCCGGGCGTGCCGACCTGGTAGGTGTCGCCCTCGTGGCGAGGGATGACCCCGAAGGCGGTGTTGAACTTGTGGGAGAGCTCGACAGTGCCCGTGGTGATGGCCAGCTCGAGCAGCTCACGCTCAGTGAAGTGCTCGCGGAGCTCGGCGAAGAAGCCGTCGTCGATGGAGCGGGCGTCGTCGCGGACCCAGCGTTCGACGAACATCATGGCGAGCTTCACGCGGGGTTCGAGGTCGGAATTCTCCGGGTCGTGGATGGCCGCGATCATGCCCTCGTCCATCCCGTCCTGCTGCGCCGCAGCAGTGCGAGCAGGCGCTCAGAAGTCGCAGTCGTGAAGGGTAGCGGACTTGATACGGATGAGGTCGCGGATGCGGGGCTCGAGGGAGCCGTACTCCCAGAGGGTGCCCCACTGCACCTGGAAAGCCTCCCAGAGCTCGCGGTGCTGGCTGTAGACGCCGGCGAACCCGGCGCCGCTATCGTCGAGTCTGGGCATGGCCCACCTCCTGCTGGTAGGGGGAATGGTAGCGGCTTGCGTGGCGAACGGTTACTTAGTCGGTACTGTAACATTGTTACAGTAAGTGCTAGGCTATTCGGAGTGCCCGACGACGCCAGAATCGAACAGATATCGCTGCCGGGGGTGGAACCCGCCGAAAACGTGCTGGAGCTTGCGCATCGCCCCGAGAACCAGTGGTTTGACCGCAAGAGCGGGCGCATCGGGGCTCGTGAGTTGGGGGATGTGCTCGTTGGCTTCGCGAACGCGGAGGGCGGCACCATTGCCTTGGGCATTACCAACGACCGACGCGTCGAAGGGATTACGGCGAGCGGCAAGGTCAATGAGTGGCGCCAGGCAGCCCGCACCTTCACCGAGCCTCCGATCCGACACAGATTCACGGTAGTCCCCTGCCTCAACGCAAACGGCGAAACCGACGAGCTGGCAGTCATCGAGGTGGAATCCAGCGAACAGGTCCACACGAACAGCCGGGGGGAGACTTTTCTCCGCGTTGGCGACGCGACGCACCGACTTGGCCCGGCGGAAGCGCAGGAACTGCGCTATGACAAGGGAGATGCGACTTTCGACGGGAAAGCGAGCGACGGGACCGCTGATGACCTCGGCCAGGGACTGGTGGATGCGTACGCCAGCGCTGCCGGCGCATCCAATGCGGCCAGCGCCCTCACTGCACGAGGCCTGGCCATCGAACGAGACGGTGCTGTAACACCAACCCTCGCCGGACTGCTCGTCCTCGGGGTGGAGCCCCAGCGGCATCATCCGGAGGCCTGCGTGCGCATCCTCCGCCACGAAGGCATTCGGGAGGAAACGGGCGCGCGCGCCAACATCGTCGCCGACCGACGGATCGAGGGAACGCTCCCGGCCCAGATCGAGGAGGCGCGGGCTTTAGTCAGGGAGTGGCTTCCAGAGGCGATTCGGCTCGGACAGGACGGGCGGTTCAGCCCCACACCTGTCATTCCGGAGGCAGCCTGGCTCGAAGCGGTAGTGAACGCTGTCACGCACCGCTCCTACTCACTCGGAGGTGACCACATCCGCGTATCGCTGTTTCGGGATCGGATCGAGGTTGAAAGCCCAGGGCGGCTACCGGGACTCGTGCGCACCGAGAACATCCGAAGGACGCGCTTCGCACGGAATCCGAGAATCGCTCGAGCGCTGAGCGACCTGGGCTACGGTCGCGAACTTGGCGAGGGTGTGAACCGGATGTTTGAGGAGATGGAGCGCGTGGGACTGCCCGAGCCCCTTTATGAGCAGGGTCCCGCTTCGGTTCGCGTGACGCTCAGGGCTGACCCCACCGGCGCACGGATGCTCGACCTGTTGCCCACAGGCTCGGGACGCTTCGTCGAATACGTGACTCAGAGAGGCAGAGTGACGACCTCTGAGGCGGTAGAACTACTGGGACGTGCGCGCCCTACGGCACTTCGCTACCTGCGACGCCTTGAGGGTGCGGGACTCCTTGAGCGCGTGGGATCGACCTATGATCCGACCGCCTACTGGCGGCTCTCGCCCTAAACTCCCCATGCACCTGGTCGCTACTGTAACGATTTAACAGTAGCCAACAGGCTGGACGCCAAAGCCCCGACGAAGTGTCGCTCAGGCGGGCTTGAGGGCCATCGCCTGGTTCACGTCGACGGGGATGGCGGGGCCCATGGTGCTGGTGATGGTGACCGAGCGGATGAAGGCGCCCTTCACGTCGGGGCGCGCCTCGTTGATGGCCTCGATGAAGGTGGCCATGTTGTCCTGCAGCTTGTCCGCCTCGAAGGAGGCCTTGCCGAGGGGCACATGGATGTTGGCGAGCCGGTCCAGGCGGAACTCGACGCGGCCGCGCTTCGCCTCGGTGACGGTGCGAGCGATGTCCTCGGGGGCGACGACGGTGCCGGCGCGGGGGTTGGGCATGAGGCCGCGGGGGCCGAGGATGCGGCCGAGGCGACCGACCTTGCCCATCATCTCGCGGGTGGCGATAGCGGTATCGAAGTCGGTGAAGCCGTCCTGGACCTGCTGAATAAGGTCGTCGCCGCCGACGATATCGGCTCCGGCTTCCTGGGCCTCGCGGGCGGGCTCGCCCTCGGTGAAGACGGCGATGCGCACCTCCTTGCCGAGGCCGTGGGGCAGGACGGTGCTGCCCCGGATCTGCTGCTCGGCGTGGCGCGGGTCGAGGCCGGTGAGGATGTGCATCTCGACGGTCTCGTCGAACTTCGCGGTGGCAGTCTCCCTGACGAGGCCGATGGCCTCCTCGGGGGAGTACTTCTCGTCGCTGTTGATCTTCTCGGTGGCGGTTGTGAACCGTTTGCCACGCTTCATGGGGGTTCTCCGGTCTCCGGGCTAGTCTTCGACGTCGATGCCCATGCTGCGGGCGGTCCCGGCGATGATGTTCATGGCGCCTTCGATGTCGTTGGCGTTGAGGTCGGGCATCTTCGTTTCGGCGATGCGGCGGATGTCGGCTGAGGTGACGGCGCCGGCCTTCTCGATCTTGGAGGCGCCGGCGCCCTTCTCGACGCCCGCGGCCTTGCGCAGAAGATCGGCGGCGGGGGGCGTCTTGAGGACGAAGCTGAAGGAGCGGTCCTCGAAGATGGTGAGCTGGGCGGGGATGATGTTCCCGGCCTGGGACTGCGTGCGGGAGTTGTACTCCTTGCAGAACTCCATGATGTTGGCGCCGTGCTGGCCCAGCGCGGGGCCGATCGGGGGCGCGGGATTCGCCTTCCCGGCCTCAATCTGGAGCGTGAGGACTGCGCGGACTTTCTTCGCCATGCCTGTTGATTCTCTCTAGTCCCTGTCCGCGGTAGCGCCGTGGCTCGCAGACGGATAGCCCGCCATACGGCGGGCTCGTTCAGTATCAGCCAGCGCGCCCACACGGGCAACGCGGAGTCCGGTCTGGCTCTTCGAGCGACTACTCCTCGCGGGCGGGCGCGGGACGCATGGCGGCATCGGTCACGTCCACGGGGGGCAGGACCACGCGGAAGTTCCCGCTGCGCACGAGCGAGCGAACCTCGGGCAAGAACATCGAGGCGGCGGCGAAGCCGGCGCACCAGAGCGTGCCCGCCACAATCAGCAACGGGCGTACGCCGACATCGTCCGAAAGCCACCCGAATCCATAGTTCACAGAAGCCATCAGTCCGGCGGCGAGCATGATGTAGAGGGACATCACCCGTGCGCGGAACTCGTCGGGGGTGACGCGCTGCACGAACACCACCGATACCGCCATGAAGCTCGCCTGCGTGGCACCGGCGAGCACACCGCCGGTGACGGCGATGTGCGGCGTGGCAGCAATGCCGATCACGAACAGCGAGACACCGCTCCCGATGCCAACAAGGAAGAACACCCGTCCCAGCGCCGGTTCGCTCCGGATCATCGAGATGATGAGCGTCCCGACGATCGCGCCCGCTCCGATACCCACGATGATGCTGCTGTAGGTGACGTCGCCCCCGCCAACGGACGTCGCGAGCGAAGGCATCATCGAGTCGAACGCCATCGTCGCCCCGCAGTGGAGGCCAACAAGCACGAGCACGACGATCAGACGCGGCTCGCTCGCAACGTAGAAGACACCCTCACGCACATCGCGGAGCACAGGGCCGATGGCAATGGCATTGCGGACACCGCCCGGGAGCGACGCGCTGCGGTATTCGAGCAGCACGAGCTGCTGGAGCGCGAGCGCGAGGAATACTCCGGACAACACGAAGACCGATCCCGCGCCGAGCGTCGTGAGCAGCGCGCCCCCGAGAAGCGGCCCGGCGATGCGAGAACCGTGGCGGGTGATGCCGGAGAGCGCGACGGCGTTGAGCAGGTGCTCCTCGCGGACGACGTTCGGAACGATCGCCTGCTCGGCGGGCATGCCGAAGGATCGCCCTACCCCGTCGATGCTCGCGAACAGCAGCACGTGCCATGCCTCGATGGCCCCGGCGAGGGTGAGTGCGGCGAGGCCGCCGGCCGCGAGGATGCCGACCGCGTCGGCCCCGATGGCCATCAGCCGCCGGTCGACGCGGTCGGCGAGGGCGCCGCCGATCGGCCCCGAGAGGGCCAGCGGGATCATGCCGGCGAATGTGACCGCCCCGACCCAGAAGCCCTTCCCGGTGAGCTCATGCACGAGCCAGCCGCGGGCGAGCAGCAAGGTCCAGAAGGCTGCCGACGCGAAGAAGGCATTCCAGAAGACGCGCCGGAAGTCCGCATACAGCAGGGACGGATGCCGCTCGGTGATGCGTGTCAGCAATGCCTGGGTTGGGTTCACGACGCGCCTCGCGCCGAACCCTACGCCTGCCGCTCAGAGAACGGGAACCGGACTACGTGCGTTCCCACGGGAAGCGCAGGGGTCTCAGCCAGCTGATGCCACCCGGCGCGAGCTAGTAGGAGCTAGTACTTCGAAACGTTGATCTCTTCCATGCGCCCGGTGACCAGGTAGATGACGCGCTCGCAGATGTTGGTGCAGCGGTCGGCGATGCGCTCGAGGTTGTGAGCGGTCCAGAGGTAGTAGGTGTTGCGCTCGATCGTGGAGGGGTCCTCGATCATGCCGCGGAATGTCTCTTCGTAGACGGCGTCCTGGAGGCGGTCGACCTCGTCGTCGGCGTCGCAGACGCGGCGGGCTTCGTCGACGTTGCGTTCGACATAGGCCTGGAGGCTGTCCCTCAGCATGGCGATGGA
Organism: Tepidiformaceae bacterium; assembly: GCA_965203545.1. Lineage (GTDB taxonomy): Bacteria > Chloroflexota > Dehalococcoidia > Tepidiformales > Tepidiformaceae > UBA2991. Next base: position 2,227,184 of record OZ241899.1, on the reverse strand, counting down.
GCGGTCGGCCATGGCAGGGATGTAGCCCATGCGGCGGGGGACATCCTCGGACGCGCCGAGGAGCAGGTTGATGCGGGCGATACCCTCGGCGTGGTCCCCGATGCGCTCGATGTCGGTGGTGATCATGAAGGCGCTCATGACGGCGCGCAGGTCGGTAGCCATGGGCTGCTGGGAGGCAATGACGAAGATGGCGCGCTCCTCGATGTCGAAGCGCTTCTTATTGATGGCGGCATCTTCGTTGATGATGCGCTGGGACCACTCGAGGTCGGCCGAGCGAAGCGACTCGACGCTGTCGACGACTGCTTTCTCGGCCATGGAGCCGAGGATGAGCACGTCATCCTGGAGGTCGGTGAGCTCCTGGTGGAAGAGCTCTCGGGACATGGGGCACCGCCCTTCTAACCGAAACGCCCGCTTATGTAGTCCTCCGTGCGCTGATCCGCCGGCTGCGTGAACATCGTTTCGGTCGGAGCATACTCGATAAGCTGCCCCGTGATTTCCTCGTCGGTGAGCATGAAGGCGGTGTAGTCGGAAACGCGCGCGGCCTGCTGCATGTTGTGGGTGACGACGACGATCGTGTAGTCGGTCGTCAGCTCCCGCATCAGGTCCTCGATCTTGAGCGTGGCGATGGGATCGAGTGCGGAGCAGGGCTCGTCCATGAGGATGACGTCGGGGTTGTTGGCGAGGGCGCGGGCGATGCAGAGGCGCTGCTGCTGTCCGCCGGAGAGGGCGAGGCCGGACTTCTTGAGGTCGTCCTTCACCTCGTCCCAGAGGGCAGCGCGCTTGAGGGAGCTCTCGACGAGGTCGTCGAGGTTGCCGCGGAAGCCGTTCACCTTCGCCCCGAAGGCGACGTTTTCGTAGATGGACTTGGGGAACGGGTTCGGCTTCTGGAAGACCATGCCGATGCGGCGGCGGACCTCGACGGGGTCGACGTCGGAGCCGTAGATGTCGGCGTTGCGGTAGCTGACGCTGCCCTCGATGGTGACGCCGGGGATGAGGTCGTTCATGCGGTTGAGGCAGCGGATGAGGGTGCTCTTGCCGCAGCCGGAGGGGCCGATGAGGGCCGTGACCTTCTTGCGGGGGATGTCGAGGCCGACCTTCGTCAGGGCCTGCTTGCCGCTGTACCAGAGGCTGAGGTCCGAGATGGAGAATGCGAGCTCGCCCTCGGGCCTGGCGACGTTCTCGGAGGGTTTGTGCTCGGTCGCAGGCTTGCCCCGCAGGGCCTCACGCGCCTGGTCGTCGGTGGGGGTGGTGGAGCGAACACGAATCGACATCTGGGTCTCACATCCTACTACTGTCAGTTGCGCCTCAGGCGGTCCCGGACGACGAGGGCGAGGGCGTTGAGCCCGATAACGGCGACCATGAGGACGATGATGCCGGCAGCGGCGTTCGCGCGGAACTCGGGCTGCGGACGAATCGTCCAGTTGTAGACCTGGATCGGCAGGGTGGTGAACGAGTCGAGCAGGCCGTTGAAGCTGAGGGAGGGGTCGAAGGCGATGAAGGTGAAGGCGCCGATCATGATGAGGGCGGCGGTCTCGCCGGCGGCGCGGGCCACGGCGAGGATGGTGCCGGTGAGGATGCCCGGCATGGCGCCCGGGAGCACGTGGTTCCAGACGGTTTGCCAGCGCGTGGCGCCAAGGGCGAGGGAGCCCTCGCGGGTGCTCGGCGGCACCTGGCTGATGGCTTCGACGGAGGTGATGACGGTCATCGGGAGGATCATGAGGGCGAGGGTGAGGGCGCCGGCGAGGATGCTCGGGCCCAACTCCATGAGCCGCACGAAGACGGCCAGGCCGAGGATGCCGTAGATGATGCTGGGCACGCCCGCGAGGTTGGCGATGTTGAGGCGGACGGTGGTGAGGATGCCGTTCTGGGGAGCGAACTCCTCCATCCAGACGGCGGCGCCCACGGCCACGGGGATGGCGAAGATGACCGTGAAGACGAGCACCCAGACCGAGCCGAGGATGCTGGAGCGGATGCCGGCCCGTTCGGCGAAGCGCGAGGGGTAGTTCGAGAGGAAGTCCCAGTCGAGCGAGGGGATGCCGACGATGGCGTTGTCGATGCCGAGGATGACGAGGACAACAAGGCCGAGGAGGGTGGCGACGAGGAGGATCCAGCGTGACGTACGGGACCAGGCCTGGCGCCGGGCGACGCTTCCCTCGGCCTGGAGGGTGACGGTCTGCGCGGTGGTCTCGGCGGCGCTCATTACTCGTACGCCTCCCGGAAGCGGCGGACGATGATCTGGGCCGCCACGTTCAGGACGAAGGTCATGAGGAAGAGGAGCGCGCCCACGGCGAAGAGGGAGGTGTAGTCGGTGGTGCCGCGGGCAGCGTCACCCAGGGCCACCTGGAGCATGTAGCCCGTCATGGTCTGGATGCTCTCAAGGGGCGAGAGGCTGAGGTTGGGGGTCGAGCCGGCGGCGACGGCCACGATCATCGTCTCGCCGATGACGCGGGCGATGGCGAGGAGGATGGCGGCCATGATGCCGGAGATGGCGGCGGGGAAGACGACGCGGAAGGCGACCTCGAGGCGGGTGGCGCCGAGGCCGTAGGCCGCCTCGCGCAGGTCGCGGGGGACGCTCGCCATCGCGTCCTCGGAGACGGACGCAATGATCGGCAGGATCATGACGCCGAGCATGATGCTGGCGGAGAGGGAATTGAAGAACGAGACGTTGCCGCCGAGCAGCGGCAGGAGGACGTCGTCGGAGATGAAGGTGAGGGCGAAGTAGGCGTAGACGACGGTGGGGACACCGGCGAGCAGCTCGAGGAGGGGCTTCAGGAAGCGGCGCGTCTGAACGTGGGCGTACTCGCTCAGGTAGACGGCGGCGGCGAGCCCGAGAGGGAGGGCAATGACCATCGACCAGAGGGTGACGTTGATCGTTCCGAGCACGAGCTCCCAGACACCGAAGCTGCGCGGATTGAAGAGCGTCTGCCACTCGTTTCCGGGGTTGAAGAAGTGCCAGAAGGAGATCTCCTGGAAGAAGCCGATGGCATCGGAGAAGAGCACGTAGATGATGGCGAACGTCGTCGCGATCGAGACAGCGGCGCAGAGGACGAGCGCGACGACGATGAGGTTCTCGCCGGGGCGGCGGAGGGGACGCTTGCGCAGGGCGCGGGCGAGGTCGGAGCCGTCGGGGGGGCTGGCTAGCGCCACGCAGCGCCTCCTGCGGGTGCGCCGATCGTCTCGCTCATCGGGGCGTGAGCATGCGCGGTCGCTGTTAACAGACCGGGGTGGTCATCGGTGTCGAGCACTCGGGCGGAAAATATGAACAGACGATTAAGGGGCCGTTAACGAAGCCCCGGGGGCGCGTTCGACCTCATCGAGCGCCAGCTCCAGCAGCTCGACAAGGTGGTCCCAGCCGTACCAGGGCAGGTCGTCGTTGAAGGCGCGCCAACCGTGGTAGATGACGCCCAGCTCGAAGAGCCAGCGGGCGCGAAAGAACTCCATGCCGGTGAGCGCGCCCTCGCCCCGAGCGGCCTCGTAGGCCTGCTGGAAGAACTGCTCGCGCACGGGACCGAAGGGGGCGCCCTTCAGGTGGCCGAGGGCGAGCACCTGGCCGACGTCGTTGCGGACATCGCCGAGGCGAGCCTGCTCCCAGTCGACGACAGCGGCCACCTCGCCCCGACGGAAGAGGTAGTTGAAGACGTTGATGTCGCCCTGGCAGAAGCCGATGGGCGCGCCTTCGGGGACGCGCTCGCGGAGGGCGTCCAGGGCGCGGCGGAGGATCGGGGCATCGGCGCCGGGGAAGCGCTCGATGCGCTCGCCGATGACCTCGAGCTCGGCGCGGGTGGCGGCCGCGGCGGAGGCGGGGACGGCGAGCACCTCGTCGAGGCCGAGGGCGCGCCAGTCGAGGGCGTGGATGCGGACGACCATGCCGGCGTAGGCGCTGAAGCTCGCCTCGGGGCCGGCGACGCCCATGTGGGGCGCATCGACCCACTCCAGCACGGCGAAGGGCGCGCCCAGCACCGCAGCATCGGGTTCCTCGCCGACGACGGCGGGGACGGGGACGGGGGAGGGGGCGAGGCGCCTCAGCACGGCGGCCTCGCGGACGACATCGTAGGGCTCGAAAATGCCGCGCTCGCGCTGCAGGCGGAGGAGGACGGCGGGAAGGGGCGCGTTCGCGAGGTTCGCCCGCAGGATGACGTTGGAGGCGCCCCCTTCGACGGGGTGGAGAGCGAGCACCTCGGTTTCGCCGTAGCCGTCGAGGGTTCTGAGCCACGACTGGAAGGCGGCAGGTTCCGGGGCCGGGCCTTCCATCGACGTGTCCTTCCGCCAGCGACTGCCGCCGGTCGCCACGGAGGGTACGGGGAAGACACGCTCCACTCCAAGGCGGCGGGGCTGCCTGCCTATACTCAGGGTGTGACCACGCGCACAGCCCCCTGCTACCGGCACGAACGGCGCTCGGCAGCGGTCCGCTGCCAGCGCTGCGAGCGGCCGATCTGCACGGAGTGCATGGTCTCGGCGGCGGTCGGGTTCCAGTGCCCGGACTGCGTGCGGGCAGGGATGCGGCGGACGCGGCAGTTCTCGCTCGCGGCCCGGCAGCGCCCGGTGGTGACCACGGCGCTCATCGGGGTCAACGTCCTCGTCTGGTTCGTCGTGGCCGCGGCGACGGGTGACGTGTCGCTCTGGGGCGGCCAGGTCACGTCCGTGCACGTCGACTACGCCCTGGCCGGACAGCCGGTCCACAACGGCGAGTACTGGCGGCTGGTGACTTCCGGGTTCCTGCACTACGGGCTGCTGCACCTGGGCATGAACATGCTGGTGCTGTGGTGGCTGGGGCGGATGCTCGAGCCCGGCATCGGCGGGGCGCGCCTGCTGCTGCTCTACGCCGTGTCAATGCTGGGCGGTTCGCTGGGGGCGCTGGTGCTCGACCCGAACGCGTTCACGGCGGGAGCCTCGGGGGCGGTATTCGGGCTGGGTGGGGCTGTGGTGGTGGCGGAGCGGGCGTCGCGCTTCAACCGTCAGGACTCGGGCGTGCTCGGCTTCCTGCTGATCAACATCGTCATCTCGCTGACGATTCCCGGCATCTCACTCGGCGGGCACGTCGGAGGGCTGCTGCTGGGGGCCCTGGCGGCAGGGGTGCTGTGGGGCTTCCGCCAGTGGCCCACCTACGCGCGTACGGCCGCGGTGTCGGCGCCGCTGCGGGTGTTGCCGGAGCTGGGGGTGGCGGCGCTGGGGGCGGGCACGGTCTGGCTGACGCTGGCGGTGGTGGCGCCACGATGGCTCGACCCGCTCTTCTAGGGCGGCCACGTGTTACAGAAGTCGGATTTCTGTAACACATGCCCCTCGAAGTGTTAGCAAAACGCGATTTCTGTAACACGTTTCCGGGGAGTGCTCGGAAAGCGACCGCTCCGGGGCCGCTCGCCTTCAGGGGGCGCTACTGTACGATAACCGTCCCTCCGACCCTTAACAGTCAGACCGGGAGCAGGCATCCGCATGGCCATCGACCGCATCATCCGCGTGGACATGACCACGGGCGACGTGACCGAAGAGCGCGCGCCTGAGGCGTACGCGCTCCTCGGCGGCCGCTCCCTGACCTCGCGGATGCTCCTTGAGGAGACGGACGCCCGCATCCACCCCCTGAGTGAGGCGGCGAAGCTGTTCATCGCACCGGGGCTACTGGCGGGTACGGCCGTCACCACGAGCGGGCGCACGAGCTTTGGCTTCAAGAGCCCCCTTACGGGCGGCACGAAGGAAGCGAACGTCGGCGGGCAACTGGGGCACCGGCTGGCACGGCTGGGGATCAAGGCCATCGTCGTCTCGGGCGCTTCCCCCGACGGCTGGAAGCGCCTCGATATCGACGGCAAGGGCGCGCGTCTCTCCGGGGCCGACGACCTCGCCGGCCGGAGCAACTACGACCTGCACCGCGAGCTGGTGGGCGAGGCGCTGCGGACGCGCGCGGCGGCCACGATCGGACCGGCGGGCGAGCAGCGCATGTCCTCCGCCTCGGTGGCGGTGACGGACCCGGAAGGCCGCCCGACGCGTCACGCAGCGCGGGGCGGACCGGGGGCGGTGATGGGGGCGAAGGGCCTGAAGGCGATCGTCGTGGACGACGCCGAAGGCGTTCGCACGGTTCCCGGGGAGAACGCGAAGGAGTTCAAGGGCGAGGTCGTGAAGTTCAGCAAGATGGTGCTGGACGACCCGCGCGTCCACAACACGAGCCGCTACGGCACGGCCGGGGTCATCAAGTTCGTGAACCGCGACAACGTGCTCTCGATGCCGACCCGGAACCACCGGGAGGGCAGCTGGGAACACGCGGATTCGATCAGCGGCCAGGTAGTCGAGGAGCTGGGCAAGGAGCGCGGCGGCAAGATGCTGCCCTGCATGGCCGGCTGCATCATCAAGTGCGCCATCCTCTACAACGACGAGCACGGCGAGCACGTCACCACGGCGCTCGAGTTCGAGACGATCGCGCTGCTCGGCTCGAACCTCGAGATCGGTCCCGCCGACGCGGTCGCGGAGCTGGACCGGCTCTGCGATGACATCGGGCTGGACACGATCGAGGTGGGGAACGCGATCGGGGTGGCCATGGAGGCGGGTGTGCTGGAGTGGGGCGACTGGGAGGGGACGAAGCGGCTGCTGGACGAGGACATCCGCGGGGGCACGCCCCTGGGACGCATCATCGGTGGCGGCACCGCGCACGTTGCCGCGACCTACGGCATCGACCGGGTACCGGTCGTGAAGGGCCAGGGGCTGCCGGCCTGGGAGCCACGCACGCTGAAAGGGATGGGCATCACCTACAGCAGCAGTCCCCAGGGCGCCGACCACACGGCCGGCATGGTGACAGCCCGGGGCGCCACGCCGGACACGCTCGTGAAGCAGAGCCGCCAGGAGCAGCTCACGATGATGGCGGTCGACTCGGTGGGGGTATGCCAGTTCACGAACGCGCTACCCGGCGACATGGCGGCGTTCATCAGCGAGCGTTTCGGGGAGCCGCTGTCGGAGGACGAGTTGCTGACGCTCTCGCGCGACGCGATCGAGACAGAGCGCGAGTTCAACCGGCGCGCCGGCTTCGACCGCGAGGACGACCGCCTGCCCCAGTGGCTCCGGGACGAGCCCCTACCCATGCCCGACGGTCCCTCGGTGTTCGACATCGAGGACGCGCTGATCGACGAGGTCTGGGGCTAGCTCTTCCCTAGACCTTATGGACCTCCGCCCCCAGGTAGTCCCGGCCAACCAGCGGCCTCCGATGCCTCCTCATGTCGATGCCCCCCGGAGCGCCTGAAGCTGGGCTATGTGCTCGTCGACGTGGTCGGCGCCGAACGCGACGAGGTCGGCCACGGTGAGCACCCCGAGCTGGGGGTGGTTGCCGGTGCGCTCCCAGGCGTCGGGGGCGCACTCGCGGAGCAACTCGGCGGCGCCGTAGCGGACCTGCTGGAATGCGCTCAACGCGGCCTCGGGGTCGCGGAAGATGTAGAGCAGCTTCCGCTTCCAGAGGTCGGCGTCGTAGACGGGGAGTTCCGGTTCGTCGCCGGCGAGGACGAGGCGGATGCGAATGCCCCCCATCAGCTCGGAGTCGGCGAGGTGGATGACAACGTCGCGCATGGACCAGTCCTCGCCGGGAGGGCGGCGGTTGAGGGTGGCGGGGCCGGTCCCGGCGAGCGCCTCACGCAGGAGGGCGGGGCCGCGGACGAAGCGGTCGAAGGCATCGGCATGGGCGTCGGGGATGCGTGGCACGGGCACAGTGTAGAAGAGCGCTCGCTTCGCTCGCTGAGTGGAGCGCCGCGCTCTCGCGCAGCTGAGGAGAGCGCTCGGGCCTGCGGCCCCTCGCTGAGGAGAGCGGCGGGCTGGCGCCCGCCTGAGTGGGCGGCTGCGACTAGGTGACGTGGAAGTCGGAGGCGTAGGGGATGAGGCCGAGCTTGCGGGCGACTGCCTGCGAAGCAGTGTTTTCCCAGGAGGTGCTGTAGAGGGGTTCGGCGCCAAGTTCGCGGACGGCACGGGCCCAGGCTGCGACCACGGCAACAGCGAAGCCGCGACCGCGGGCGGAGGCGCTGGTTTCGACGCCGGCCTCGTGGGCCTCGGGCGTGATGCGCACGCTGCCGCAGACGGACACGGCTCGACCCTCGCGAACAAGCGCGACCAGCGGCTCGCTTTCGCCGATGTCCTCGAGCCATGGTTCGAGGTCGCCGCCGCGGAGCAGGTGGGCGTTCCCGGACGTGAGACGGACCGTCCCGGCGCCGGCGGGAGGGAGCTCGGGAGGGAAGCGGTACGCCGGGCCCGACCAGACTTCGCCCTCGGACACGTGTCCGGCGAGCAGATCTCGGTAGCGGGCCTCGTGGCGGGGCGGACGGCGCAGGTCAGCGACGACCGGCTCCTCCGCGGACAGCGTGCCGAGGCGGGCCGCAAGGTCGTCGGGGACGTCGTCGCGGAAGCGCCAGCGATTGCCGTCGGGCGTGCGGCCGAGGAAGAAACGGGGGGCGGTGCCGCGATCGAGGGCGTTGCGGGTCACGATGCGACCGCGTTCGTCGTGGACGAAGAGGGCGTTCAGGTGCAGGTCGAGCCAGTCGCTGTCGAGCCGGGGCGCGGTAGGCACCATGGCAGTGTAGGGGAGGGTGTCGGTTGCGAACCGCTAGTTGAGGGCTTCCACGAGCGCCACGATGACCCCCACGCCGACGACGATCACGCCTCCCTGGATGGCGAACATCCGGTACATCTCGGCGCGGAAGGCTTCGAAACGCGCGTCGATCCTCTGGTCCTGGAGGGACATTCGTTGGTCGAAATGCTCGCGAGTTACGTGTGCGTCGCTCGCATCGACGACGACATCGACCACCGCTTCCGCGAGCGGTTCGTCGGCGCCGCCGTCGCGGAGCCGCTGCGCGGCCCTGAGCGTGTCGAATGCCACCCTGACGCCTCCGTCGCGCATCGTACCACACGATAGTCCAGTACAACTTCTGCGAACACCTGACTTTTGCAGAAAGACGGCTACGGACGCGAATGAAGCGCCGGCGCTCTCTACACGGGGCCGGTGCTACACTGCCTTACCTATGCCTCCGGCTCAGCGCGACCTGTACGAGGTGCTCGGGATCGCCCGAAATGCGTCCGCGGACGACATCAAGCGGGCGTACCGGAAGCTGGCCATGGAGTACCACCCGGACCGGAATTCGAGCAGCGACGCACCCGAGCGCTTCAAGGAGATCAACCGCGCCTACGAGGTGCTTTCGGACACCGACAAGCGCAGCGCCTACGACCGTTTCGGGCACGCAGGCGTCGACGGGGCGGGCGGGCCGGCGGGGTTCGACGGCTTTCAGACGTTCGATGGCTTCGGCGACATCTTCGACGCGTTCTTCAGCGGCGCGGGGAGGGGTGGACGGCGCCGGGGTCCGGCCCGGGGCGCCGACCTGCGCGCACGCATCAGGCTGACCTTCGAGGAGGCCGCGTTCGGCACCGAAAAGGAGCTGGAGTACACGCGACTGGAGCACTGCGAGGAGTGCAGCGGCTCGGGCGCGGCGCCGGGCAGTTCGCCCGACGTATGCCCCGAGTGCAAGGGCGCAGGCGAGATCCGGCGGGCACAGCAGAGCGTGTTCGGGCAGTTCGTGAACGTGTCCACCTGTGGGCGCTGCCGGGGCGAGGGCCGCGTCATCACGAACCCGTGCGACAACTGCCGGGGGGGCGGGAGCGTACGGCGGGCACGCGAGATCAGCGTGAAAATTCCGGCGGGCGTCGACGACGGCCAGCAGGTGCGGCTGACGGGCGAGGGCGAGGTGGGGGATCGGGGCGGCCAGCCCGGAAACCTGTACGTGCTGCTGGACGTGGAGCCGCACGAACTCTTCGAGCGCCTCGACGACCACATCCTGTACGACCTGCCCCTGAACATGGCGCAGGCGGCGCTGGGCACAAGCCTCACCGTGCCGACGCTCGAAGGCGACATGGACTTCGACGTGCCCGCGGGAACGCAGAGCGGCGACGAGTTCGTGGTGCGCGGGCAGGGTGTTCCGCGCCTGAACAGCAACCGCCGGGGCGACATGATCGTGCGCGCGACGGTCGTCGTGCCGGAGTCGCTCACGGAGGAGCAGCAGGCCCTGCTTGAGCAACTCGCCGACACGCTGGGCACGCCTTCGCTGCCGAGCCGCCACAAGAGCTTCCTGGAGCGGCTGCGCGACGCCGTCGCCGGCTAGCACCGCCGCGAGCGCGCCCGCATGACCGGGCTCTGGTACGAAATCACGGCGGAAACGCCGCCGCCGCTCGTCGAGGCCGTGTCAGCGGTCATGCGCGAGGCGGCCCCGGGCGGGCTCTCCCTCGAGGAGCCGGTGGACCTGCTCGGTCCCGAGGAGGGTTACGCGGTTCGTGGCGGCGAGCCGGTCGCGCTTCGGGTCTACCTGCCGGCAAGCGAATTGGGCGCCGTCCTGACGCAGCGCCTGCGCGAGGAACTCGCCGGCTACCCGGAGGTCGAGCTGACGGCGCGGCCGCTGTACGAGCAGGACTGGGCGGTGAGCTGGCGCGAGTTCTTCGGCCCGGTGGAGGCGGGGCGCATCGCCATCGTGCCCTCGTGGGTCGACTACGAGGCCGCGGCGGGGCAGCTGATCGTACGGCTCGATCCCGGCCAGGCCTTCGGCACGGGCCACCACGAGACGACGCGGCTCTGCCTGGCGGCGCTCGACGAGGCCGTACAGCCGGGGGCGCATGTGCTCGACGTGGGAGCGGGCTCGGGGATCCTGTCGATTGCGGCGGTGAAGCTGGGGGCGACCAGGGTGGACGCGTTCGAGATCGACCCCATCGCGGCGGACGTGGCGCGGGCAAACTGCGAGGCCAACTACGCCGGCGACCACGTGACCGTTCACGGCGGCTTCCCCGGTGAGGACGTTCCGCCCGCCGACCTGGCGATCGCGAACGTGAGCGCGCGGGCCGACATCGAGCTGGCGGAGGCGCTTGCGGGGGCGCTCAAACCCACGGGGAAGCTCATCGCGAGCGGTTTCCTGACGACCGACCGGGACGACGTGCTGGCCGCCTTCGCCGAGCACGGCCTGACTCTCACGGGCGAGCGCGAGGAGCACGACTGGGCGCTCCTGGAACTGGCACGGTCCTAGAAATGGACGGCTTGCCGCGGGTCTGCCTGCCGGAAGGCGTGGGGCCGGGGCCGCTTGAGCTTGCCGGCTCCCAGGCCCGGCATCTGACGGGCTCGCGCCGTCTGCGGAAAGGCGACGAGTTCCTCGTCTTCGCCGGCGACGGGATCGAGTATCGGGCGCGCATCGAAGAGGTGTCACGCGAGCGGGTCACCGCCGCCGTGGGCGACCTCACGCGGCGCGAGCCGCGGCCCACGCGATCAGTCGAAGTGTGGTGCGCGAACGTACGCGCAAACCGCGTGGAGTGGGCGATCGAGAAGTGCGTCGAGGCGGGCGTCGATGTGTTCCGCCCCATCACTACGGAGCGCTCGGTGCGGGGGCAGGAACTCTCGGAGAGCCGGCGGGAGCGCTGGGGGCGGATCGCGATCGAGGCCGCGGAGCAGTGCGGACGCCTCTACCTGCCGGTGATCGCACCGGTCGCCACGTTCCGCGAGGCGCTGGTGAACCGCGAAGGGGCGCTGGTGGTCGCGAACCGGGAGGGGGCGGCATGGGGCGGGGTGGCGGCACGGCTGCCGGATCGGGGGGCGGTCGCAATCGCCGTTGGGCCGGAGGGCGGCTTCAGCGAGGACGAAGTCACGAGGGCCGTTGAAGCAGGCGCGCTCGTCGCCTCGTTTGGGCCGAACACCCTGCGGACGGAGACGGCAGCGGTGGTGGCAGTCGCCCTCGCGCGAGCCTAGTCGTCACCCGCCAGTTCGCGGGCTCTCGCAAAGACGGCGTCGAACATCTCCTGCGTCAGCTTTCCCGTGAAGGTGTTGCGCTGGCTGGGATGGTAGGAGTCGAGCAAGGTTCGTCCATCGGGTAGCTCCGCCTCAGCCATGTGCCCGAATTTGGGACGTGGGCGCAGCCCGACGAGGTCGCAGACGGCGTCGTGGGCGTAGGCGCCGAGCGCCACCACAACGCTGGCTGAGCCCAGCAGGTCGAGCTCGCGCCGGGCGTAGGGCATGCAGGCCGCGCGCTCCTCGCGGGTAGGGCGGTTGTCGGGCGGTGCGCAGCGCACGATGGCGCCGATGTAGGCGCCGGACAGTTCCAGGCCATCGTCGACGTCCGTGCTCGTGGGCTGGTTCGCGTAACCCGCGCGGTGGAGCGCGCCGTACACCCAGTCACCTGAACGGTCGCCGGTGAAGACGCGACCAGTGCGGTTCCCGCCGTGGGCAGCGGGGGCGAGACCGACGACGTAAAGCTCGGCGGCGGGGTCGCCGAAGCCCGGCACCGGCCGGCCCCAGTAGGTCCAGTCGCGGTAGGCGGCGCGCTTCTCGAGGGCCACCTGCTCGCGCCACTCGACAAGCCGCGGGCAGGCGCGACAGCCGGCGATCTCGCCGTTCAGGGAATCGAGGGCTTCAGCGCTCAAGCGAGGGGCCGCCTAGGCCGGCTTGCGGCGGCGGCGCTTGCGGCGGCGACGGGCCGCCAGCACGGGCGCGATCCAGGTCGCGCCGACGGCGGTCATGGCGATCGTGAGGTGCCGGCGCTGCTCCACGCCCATGCCGGTAAGGCTCTCGGCGGCTTCCCGGATCTGTCGTGCGAGGTCGGCCGGCAGACCCATCGTTCCCTGCGAGAAGTCAAACGTATCCTGCGAGCGATCGGGGCCGGCCTGGGGGTCGGGCGGGACTTCCATCGGTTCGAGTATACCCGTGCGGTCAGGCGGGAGGAGGGTCTGCTAACGAGTCCACGAGGAGCGCGAGCACCTCGCCGACCTGCTCCTGGTCCAGCACCGCGTCTGCGGTGGCAACGACCTCGGGCGGGGTCTCCGAGCCGCCCGCGACCGCCAGCACGACCACGTGTCCGCCCCGCGCCCGTGCCGCCTCGAACATGGCGACGTCGGTGAGGTCGTCGCCGAGGACGAGGAGCGACCCGGGACGGAAGCGTTCGATGAGGGCGGCGAGGGCCGTGCCCTTGCCTCCGCCGGCGGGCAGGACCTCCAGCACGAGACGCCCGCCCTGGATGCGCAGTCCCTCGGGCGGTTCCCTCAGGGCCTCGCGGAGGGGGGCTGCGAGGGAGGGGTCGGCGCGGTAGTGGAACGCGACGGAGCGCGCCTTCCGCTCGACCCGCAGCGCGGTGCCCGCGAAACGCGCCGCGATGTCGCCCGCGAGTCCTTCGAGGCTCTCGGCGAGGCCGGCGGCAGCGGGAAGGGTCGAGGAGGCGAAGGAGGCTTCGTGGCCGTGGCTGGCCACGAACTCGACGCCCGACACGGGCGCGAGAGCACGCGCCGTGGCCAGGTCCCGACCCGTGACGATGGCGACCTGCGCAGCCTTCGCGAGCCGCTCGAGGGTGGTGAGGGTGGCGGGGGGGACGCGGGCGTCCTCGGGGCGTTCGACGATGGGGGCGAGGGTCCCGTCCAGGTCACTGGCGACGAGCAGGGGCGCGGGGCCGCGGGCGAGCTCCCGGAGGCGCTGCGTGAGCGCCGCGTCCAGCGTCATGCCCCGTCGAGGGCGCCGAGGAAGTTGCGTCCCCAGGCGTGAGCGTCGCGCTCACGGACGGCGGCCACCAGCCGGTCGCTGACACAGCCGAGGCGCCCCTCCAGCGCGTCGAGGAGGGCGCGCCTCGAGGACTCGGCCTTCAGCGGGTCGAGGGCGACGAGGCCGTCGTCCTCGAAGCCGGCGTAGGCGGAGGAGACGCCCGCATCGCGGCCCGCCAGCACGACGCCGCGCTCGCCCGCGGGCCGCGACGACTGCGCGATGACGGCCTGCAGCGGCACCAGGTTCATGCCGTCGGCGATGGAGGCGGTGTAGACGACGTCGGCTTCGCGCAGGAGGGCGAGGACCTCGCTCCAGGCGAGCGCCTCGCGGCTCTGGACGAAGGGCAGGCCGCGCTCGGCGGCGAGGGCGGAGGCCTCCGCCCCGAGCCGTTCGCACTCGGCCTGGAGCGCGTCGTAGGCGGGGACGCCGGGGCGGGTGGGCGCGGAGAAGCCGGCGTAGGCGAAGCGCGCGCCTCCCCTGAGCGCGGCCGCGACGGCGGCCAGCCGCTCGGGGACGCCCTTCGTGTAGTCGGCGCGCTCGAGGCCGACGACGAGGGGCAGGGTGGGGTCGTGGGGGACGGCGGCGGGGAGGGCGCCGGCGGGGGCCTGGCGGGCGAGGTCGTCCGCGTCGATGCCGGCGGGGAAGGCGGCGATGCGCACGAGGCGGCCGTTCAGGCGCAGGTCGGGGCCCTCGACGCGAGCGCCGCAGAGGCGCTCGGCGGCCTCGCGCAGGCGGTCGGCGTCGGCCTCGGTCTGGACGCCCGCGAGGTCCGCCCCGAGGATGCCGTCGAGCCAGGCGGCGAAGCGGGCGCGGGCGGGCGGCGGCAGGGAGGATTCGGCGACGGCGAGGGAGGGGAAGGGGGTGTGGAGGAAGAAGCCGGTGCGCCCTTCGAAGCCGCCCTCGCGGAGCATGGCCGGCACGAGCGCGAGCTGGTAGTCGTGCACCCAGCAGACCTCGCCGCCGGCGGCGAGGGCGGCCCCGGCGAAGGCGCGGTTGACCCGCTCATAGGCGGCCCAGGCCGCCTCCGAGGGGGGCTCGGGGGTGGGGTAGTAAGCGAGCTTGAGGGGCAGGTCGATGCGCACGAGGTGAAGGAGGGGCCAGAAGAAGCCGTTCGCCACCTCCGCGTAGTGGCCGCGCCAGTCGTCCTCGGCGAGGTAGAGGCGCTGGTGGCGGATGGGGCCCACCGGCGTCTCGAGCAGTTCGAAGCCGTCGGGGTCGGTCCAGGCGCGGTCGTGGGGGCCGCGACCGGCGCCGATCCACGTGGTTCCGGTGGCGCCGTTCCAGGGGACGAGCACGGGCCGTACGGCCTCGACGAGCCCGCCCGTGGCGGGCGCGGGACCGCCCGCGCCCCCGGGCGGGGCGTGGTGGTCGACGAGCGCGCGGTTCGCCAGTATCAGGTCCACCCGAAGAGTGTAGGGGAGGGCGGCGGCAGGGGCTGTGAGCGTTGCCGGATAGTGAATAGTGACTGGTGACTGGTGGCTCGCGGGGCCGGCCGCCTAAGCGAGCACCTAGCTGATAGTGACGACGGCGGTGACGGTGGCGGCGTTGGTCGCCACGATGCCGCCGCCGAAGACCCAGAGGGCGCGGTAGAACTCGGCGCGCTGCTCGGCGAAGCGGGCGTCGATGCGCGCGTCCTGCGCGCCGAGGCGGGCGTCGAGGTAGGTGCGCGTCACGACCTCTGCGGTGGCGTCGCGGACGAACTCGACGACGCCCTCGGCCTGGGCCTCGGTGTGGCCCTTGCCGCGGAGCTTGCGGATCGACTCGTGCGTGTCGAACGAAAGCGCCATTGCGACGTTAGTGTAGCACGATGCTTGCGCACCGCAAGACATGGGTTTCACAAAGGGTTGTGAGCGTTACGGGATGGGCACGTCGTAGCGGACGGTGGCGGTGTAGTCGATGCTGACGACGGGGCAGGCGCCGGCCACGTTGGGGGCGCGGATGAAGTTGACCACGAACGGCCGCTCCCCGCCGTGCGCGATGGCGCCCGTGATCTCGTCCGTGATTTGCAGGACCTCGACGCCGTCCTCGTTCACGAGGGCGGCGGTGATCGTGACCTCCGTCAGCGTCGCGTTCGCGAGGTTGCGGAGGGAGCCGCGCAGGATGCGGTGGAACCCGTTCGGGTGGACGTGGTCGGTGCACTCGAGGTCGAACAGCTCGACGGCGGGGGGGATGGGCCGGGGGACGGTCGCGCCGACCCAGACGTTGACGAAGCGGTACTTCCCGGCCTGGACGAAGCCGTCGTTGAGGGGCGGGATCTCGCGCGACTCGGTCCACTCGCCGCCGTGGGGGCGGGAGGAGATGTAGTGCACGGTCGGATCGTTGATGTCCTCGTAGATGCGCACCTGGACCGTGGCCGTGCGCTGCGTCTGGGCGACGACGCCGGCGATCGAGAGCGCCAGGACCACGGCGAGGACGGCGATGACGGCGTTCTTGATCATTCCGGCGCCGCCTGCGGCTCGTCGTAGCGGATGGTGGCCTCGTACTCGATGGCGACGACGTGGCACGTGCCCTGCCTGCCGAGGGCGCTGAAGAAGTTGATGGCCAGCTGGCGCTTGCCCCAGGGCGAGATGCCGTGCAGGGCGATGGCCGACGCCTGCGCCACCTCCACCCCCGTGCGTTCGCGCAGGGCGGCCGTGACGGTCACGTCGCGGACGGTGGCGCTGGTGACGTTGTGGATGTAGCCGTTGAGCGTGAGGAAGGCGTTGAACTGGCTGCGGTAGCAGGACGTGTCGGTGATGTACAGGCCGGTGGGGACGGGGTCGGGGACGGCGGTGTCGATGGTGAGCTCGGCGTAGCGGTACTGGCCGTCGGGGCTGACGCCGTCGTCGAAGTGGAGGCGGGGGGTGTCGGCAGCCCAGCGGGCGCCGTCGGTGCGGATGCTGACCCAGTTCTTCCGGGGCTGCTCGTACTCCTCCCAGATGCGCAGCTGGACCCGCGCCGTCGGCTGCGCCGTGCGCGACTGCGCGACGGCGCCGGCGGCGAGCGTGAGCGCGATCGCGGCGACGAGCGCGACGATGATCCAGTTCTTCATCGGGGGGAGTGTAGCGCTCGGGCCGGTGGCCGGTGCCGGTTCGCTATCCCAGCAGTTGAGAGCCGGCGAGCGACGCACCGGCAACGGCGACGATGAAGCCGGCGAGGACAAGGAGGGCGCGATTGAAGCGGGCTTCCATGCGGGCCAGCTAGAGGCTCAAGTACTCAGGGGTGACAAGGGCGCCCGTCGCGTCCTGGACGACCTCGACGGTGGCTTCGGCGAGCGGCTCGGTGGCGCCGCTGTTGCGGAGCCTGTTGGCGGCGGCGAGAGGGTCGAAGGTGAGCGCCATCTCAGCGCTAGCCTAACAAGATGATTGCGGATGGCAAGACGGCGGTCGCTAGTTGAGCGCCTCGGTAATCGTGACGACGGCGGTCACGATGGCGGCGTTGATCGTCACGATGCCGCCGCCGAAGGCCCAGAGGGCGCGATACAGCTTGGCCTCGAACCGGGCGTCTTGCTCCGCGAAGCGGGCGTCGATGCGCGCGTCCTGCGCGGCGATGGTCGCGTCGAAGTGCTCCCGCGTGACGAGCGCGCCGGTGGCCTCTTCGACCACTTCCACGGTTGCGCCGGCGAGGGGTTCGTCCATGCCGTTGTCACGGAGCTTCTGGACCGCCTCGCGGGGGTTGAAGGTGAGCGCCATCGCGACAGTAGTGTAGGGCGGGAAGGTTGTGGATCGCAAGGGGTAGCCAGGCTACCTCCCGGGATCAAGAAAGGGGCCCCGGAGGGCCCCTTTCGGGTTGTGCCTTGCGGCGCTAGAAGACTAGCGGCGGCGGCGGGCGAAGGTGTAGCTGCCCAGCAGGACTGCGAGGGCGGTCACACCGAGGATGGCAGCCAGCGAGGTGCTGGTGCTGGTCGTCGCGAGGCCGGTGCCGGTGTCGCCGGCTTCCGGAGCCATGTCGTCCATGTCGTCCATGTCGTCCATGTCATCCATGTCGTCCATGTCATCCATGTCGTCCATGTCGTCCATGTCGTCCATGTCGTCCATGTCGTCCATGTCGTCCGTCGGGCAGTCGTCACCCATGTCATCCATGGGCTCTGCAGGCTCGGACGGCTCGGCGGGCTCCTCGGGCTCGGCCGGCTCGGCGGGCTCCTCGCCCATGCCGTCGTCAGCCATTTCGTCCGGGCACTCGTCCATGTCGTCCATGGGCTCTTCGGCCATGGCCGAGGAAGCCGTCAGGGCGAGGTCGGTGCGGCCACCAACCGCCCACGTCCCAGACTCGGCGGCGTCGTAGCCACCAACCTGGAAGGAGACGGTGTCGCCGGCATCGGCGCAGCTGTCCGGTACGTCGAGCGCGTAGGTCGACCCGGCAGAACTCTCGATGACGGTGGCGGAGCCACACTCGGCGCCGTTGACGACGGCGGTGACCGACGTGCCAGCGGCCGCAGGTTCATCGTCGATGGTCACGGAGCCGGCGAAGCGGTGAGGCGGGCCAGACGGCTGGGCCTCGGCCACCTCTCCACTGAAGAGGCCGGCGAGGCCAAGCAGCATGACCGCCGCGACGCCCCCCCCGAGCCACTTAAGAGTCTTGGTCATTCCGTTTTGCTCCTTTGTCTGTCCGTATGGCTAAAGCCCGGACCTTCCCCGGCCCCCGGGCCCCGCGCGAGGCGGGGCCGGGGGTGGGGTTGGTTGCGGACAGGTTAGTCGACGATGACCACGTAGGCCTGGCCGTTGCCGAGGGACGTCAGGGTGTTGCCACCCGGAACATCGGCAGCGGACGGGAAGTAGCCGTCCCAGGTGCCAGCGCCGGCGTTGTAGGCCCAGATGGCCGACACGCCGTCGGCAGCGCCCTCGGAAGGATCGGCGCCGTCAGCGCCGTTCCAGACCACGAGGTTCTGACCCGAGACGAGGTCGTTGTTCCACGTGGCCGGCGGGGCATCAGGGGCCTCTTCCGGCGCAGGGCCGATGGCGATGGTGACGGAGGTCTGGATCTGCTGACCCTTCGCAGCGTCACCGGCGCGAACCAGGAACACGGCCTCACCCGCGCTGAGCGGAGCGAGGAACGTGAACTTGCCACGACCGTCGGAGGTATTGCCGCCGGGAACGTCGTCGACGTTACCGGAGCCCTCGACCTGGACAACGGAGATGGGCACTGCGCCGACGCGCACGCCCTCGTCGTCGAGGACGGTGACGGTGATGCCGGTCGAGCTGAGCGAGTCAACCCGGGCCGGAGCGTCGGTCTCGATGGACTTAGGCGCGCCGCCAACCTGGACCTCGACGTTCACGGTCGGGATCCGCGCGTCGGTGTGGCCGACGGTGAGCGTGTGCGTGCCACGCGTCGAGTCGTCAGCCGGGGTTGCGGTGTCACCACCAGCAGCCGTCACCTGGATGACGCACTTGCCGGCCGTGCTCGTACCGGTCGACGCGGCGACAGCCGCCACAGGCGGATCTGCGTTCGGGTCAGCCGCAACAGCAGCACGCGCGCCGCACGAAGGCAGGTACGCGGGGTGGCCGGGAGCGTGCCTGTCAACGACGAGGCTGTACTCCAGGAGGACCGCCGACGAGCCGGCCGGAACTTCCGGACCGACGATGGCGGGAACCAGCGGCTTGTTGCTGCGGAAGTCGATGTTGGCGTCGCTGACAGCGGGATTGCCGTCGGCATCAAGGACGGTCACGACGACGAACGTCGAGCCGCCACCGCCGATCGTGCCCTGGTCGGGTTCGGCGCTGATGGTGGCCGCGGGGCCGTGGAGAATCACGGTGACCGAGCGGCTGTGACCGGAGACGAGCTCACGGAAGGTGACCTCGGCAGGACCGGTCGCGCCGTTGCCGCTGAGGCGAACCCGGACGAGGCCGTCCGGGGTGTCGTCAGCATTGCCGGGCGTGCCATCGACGTCGGTGGCTGCCTGCGTCGTCAGCGTACAGGCGCTGACGTTCGCGCAGGTGGCCGGGGCCGTGACGTGGGTGGAGTTCAGGACGCCCCGCGTCGTGGTAACGAGGATGGCAGTGCCGTTAATGCCTGCGCCCCTCGCGTTCACGAGCTGCGACCCGATCAGGGTGCCGGACGTGCCGTCGAGCAAGCCGAGGGTTCCGGCAGCGGCCTGGGTCGCGGTCAGCGCGGCAGCCGGCGGAGCGCCGAAGGCCCTGATGGCCGCGGGCGGGTTCGCCGGAATGACGCTGATGGGATGCTCGGTGGTGACGGTGAACTCGCCACCGGACCGAGCTACGAACTGAACGAAGATCTGGCCCAGGGGCGAATCGTCGTCGATGGTGACCCGCAGCTGGATACCAGTGTCGGTCGAGGCATCGCAACCGGTCGGCGAGTCCGGATAACAGGAGATGGACTGCGCGCCGTTGGAGAACGTCGCGGTTCCATCGCTGTCCCGACTGATCCTGAACCGGCTGGGGTCGGTTGCCGTTCCGGCGGTGGCGTCGGCGAAGCTCACGACCACCGTCGCGCCGGGAGGCGCCGCGGCGGGCGTGGACTGCGCATCGGCCGTCTGGGTGTTGGTGAGGACGCCGCTGAAAGCGACGGCCGCCACCATTGCTACAAGCGCCAGGAGCGCGGCGGACTTCCAGCCGGCGATGGCGCTAATGAGGTTGCTCTTCAAATCTAGTACCCCTTTTCACTTGGGTGTTGATTCGTTCTGTTCTCGTGGCCCCTTGTGGGGCCGGTTCGTATTCCGGACTCGCCCGGATCGGGCGGGCGGATTACGGAGGCATTCTCCGTTCTCCGTGGGACCGCCCGCTCGTTCTGCCGCCAGTGCCTGGCGCTAGGCCTCCAGGCGGGTCCGGGCCGTTCCCCTGTGCGTGGTGTGGTAGGTGAAACCCTCGCGTCTCACGCTTCTCGCGCCGGGCCTTATCGGGCCTGCGCGCGCGCCTCGCTCAGCGGGGGAAAGCGGCCTCCTTTCTCCGTGGTACAGAAGCGGTCAGAGTTGGAGGCGAGCCTACGTTTCGCATGCCCGACGGTCAACCTGTTCCGCCCACGCGCAGGGCCCACGGACGCCTGTGCGCGCACCTGTGATCAGGGGGTATAACGCCGGGGGCCTCGAAAGGTTAACTAGTGGATAGTGAATGGTGGACAGTCTCCGCCTCCCCGGCCCCCGTCCCCGGCGAGCTCCGCTCGCCCGTCCTCACACAAAACCACTATTCACTATTCACTAGTCACTACCCACTATTCACTACTCCCCACCGGCCACCGATCACCGGCTAGTAGGGTATGGTGCTTGGCATGAAGACCGGAATTATTGTCGCGTTGATCGCCGCCATCGCCATCGGGAGCGCGCTGGGGGCGTTCGCGGCCACCCGCACCGTGCAGACGGAAGCGACCGTCGAGGTGAAGGTCTGGCAGAGCGCCACGACCGGGAATCTCTACCTGAGCACGCGCCCCGACGGGGGTGAGTGGACGACCCACAACACCCCGCTCGAGATGAGGCTGAACGACTCGGGCAGCTTCTACGAGAGCAGCTCCGTGCTGGTGACGGTGCCGATCGAAGTCGAGGTCGAGGTACCCGACCCGACACCCACGCCGACCCCCACACCGACCCCAACTCCTACGCCGACACCCACACCGACGCCGACGCCGGAGCCCGAGCCGGGCACCTGCTGCGAGGTGCGGGGCATGGGCGACTTCCCCTCCGCGCAGCAGGCCGCGCTCGAGGAGATGGAGCGCGTGGTGAGCTTCGGGGACCGTCGGTACCACCTGGAGCACAGCGGACCGATCACGATCAACATCTCGCACACGGTCTCGGGGCTCTCCGTGCGCTACCGCGACGCCTTCGGCACGCGCCCGGCGACGCTGCCGGACGAGTGCTCGTTCCAGCGGGGCGAGCACATGTTCTTCGGCCCCGTGTGCCGGAGGGACATGTACGCGTTCGCGAGGGAGTGGTTCAGGCGCGCAACGGGGACGGCTGGCCACGATCCGGCGTGGATCGGCGAGGGCACCATCGATTACTTCGCGAGTCACTACGCCGAGGGCGAGACACCCTACCTTGATGACGAGCGCTTCCTGCGCGTGCTCTTCTATGAGCCCGCGGTGAACCTGCGCCGGGGACAGGCGAGCGAGGACTTGCGGACGCTGGCAGTGGCCTATGCCATCCGCGAGCACGGCGGTTCCCGGAAGTGGTTCGACTTCTACGGGGGCGTCGCTGCCAGCCCCGACGTGGCCACCGCTTTCGAAGAGGGCATCGGCCTGCCCCTCGCGGAGTTCTACGACGCCTTCGAGGCGTGGGCGGAGCTCCAGAACCGCAACCTCCATGCGGAGGCGTTCGCGTCGTGCGCGGAAGCGGGGCAGAGCATCCGCCTGCAGGGCGGCACGGTGGGGCTCGATGCGGGCTACCCGGACTTCCGCGTGCCAACGGAAGAGGACGACGACGGCGACGGCCTCGTATGCGAGGGTTTCGTTCCGCTCGGAAACCTCGACAGGTAGCAGCTGCTCGTCGGGCTCGCCCAACTCCTTGCGCCCGTCCGCTATCCTGCTCAGGCCGAGAGGCGGGGGACGATCTTGAAGAAGACGATCATCGCGGCCGTGATCGCGGCCATTGCGATCGGAAGCGCGCTGGGGGCGTTCGCAGCGACGCGCACGGTGGAGACGACGGCGAACGTGGAGGTGCGCGTCTGGCGGCGCATCTCGGACGGAGAGCTGTTCCTGAGCACGCGCCCCACGGGCGGGGAGTGGGCGACCTCCGACGCCCCGCTCAACATGACCGCGCTCAGCAACTCGGGGCGCTTCCAGCTGAGCAGCGTGATCACGGCGGCCATACCGGTCTCGGTGGTGGTTGATGTGCCGGAAGGGGCGGAAGCGACGAGGGTGCCGCCGCCGGCTGTTCGGCCGGGCGACACCGACAATCCCGTCGCGGGGCCCTGCTGCGACGTGTTCGGCATGGCGGACGTCTCCGGGCTGCAGGACACGGTGCGGCAGCGGATGCAGGCGGTGATCGACTTCGCCCTGGAGGAGTACGGGATCACGCACACCGGGGATATCACGCTCCACATCTCCCACTCCCAGAATGGCCTCTCCCTGCGCTACCAGGAGGTGTTCGGGCGGGAGCCCGAGGACGTGCCGGACACGTGCACGTTCCAGGAGGGGGAGCACATGTTCATCGGCCCGGGCTGCCGCTCGGACAAGGTCGCGCTCGCCTCGGTGTGGTTCGACCGCGCGGTGGGGACGGGCGAGGTGACGCCGACCTGGATCGGCCACGGCGTGCGCGACTACTTCGCGAACCACTACGCCACGGGCGACGTTCCCGAGGTCACGGAAGACCGCTTCCGGCGGGCGATCTTCTACGAGCGGTCGCGCAGCATCCGCCAGGACCGGGCGAGCGACGACATGAAGACGCTGGTGATGCTGTACGCCCTCGACGACTACGGCGAGTTCGCGGACTGGCTGCGCTTCTACGGGAGCACCGCCGCGGGGCTGGATGCGGACGCGGCCTTCCAGAGCGTCTTCAACGCGACACTGGCGGAGTTCTACGACGACTTCGAGGAGTGGGCGGACCACCAGCAGATCATCCTCTTCTCGACGGCGTTCTCGTCGTGCCTCGAGGCGTCGCGGAGCATCAGGCTGCAGGGGGACCCGTCGGGCACGGGCTCCGGCTACCCCGACTACCGCGTGCCGCTGGAGCCGGACGACGACGAGGACGGCATCGTGTGCGAGGGGTTCATTTCGCCGGACGAGTAGGGGGGCGTCGTGGATAGTGGGCTCGCGCTGCTCGCCGGGGGACGGGGGCGGACTCTTCACTATTCACTATCCACCACCCACCAGTAGACTTGCGCGCATGTGGAGAACGATCGGGTTGCTGAGCGTCGTGTGCCTGGGGTTCATCGGGCTGCTGGTGGGGCTGTCCCTGGGGGGGATGGGGTAGGGGGCGCGCTGCGCGCGCGGTAGTGAGTAGTGAATAGTGGATGGTGAGTCGTGAATAGTTCCCACCGCCGTCCCCCCACTCTTCACTAGCCACTCTTCACCATTCACCATGGACGGCATCGTCTCGCGTCACGTGAACCGGCGGGTGAGCCGCCCGCTGGCGGCGGCGCTCTCGCATACGCCGCTGACGCCGAACGGGGCGACGTGGGGGACGCTGGCGTTGTCGCTGGGGGTGGGGGCGGTGGTGGCGCTGGGGTGGAACGTGGCGGGGGGCATCGGGATCCAGCTGGCGAGCATCGTGGACGGGGTGGACGGGGACCTGGCGCGGCTGACGGGGCGGACGTCGCGCTTCGGGGCGGCGCTGGACGCGATCGCGGACCGGTACGCGGACGCGGCCATCCTGGGGGGGATGACGGTGTACGCGGCGCGCTTCGAGGACTGGCCGAACGCGGCGGTGGTGGGGGCGCTGGCGCTGGCGGGGTCGCTGACGGTGAGCTACAGCCGGGCGCGGGCGGAGGCGGAGGGGGTGTGGGGGGAGGTGGGCGGCGGTCGGTGGCCGGTGGTGGGGTGGCTGGGGATGCTGGCGACGCGGGACGTGCGTCTGTTGGCGGCGGCGGCGGGGACGGTCGCGGGGCAGTGCTACTGGACGCTGGTCGTACTGGGGGTGGCGAGCGGGGTGACGGTGGGGGTGCGGCTGGTGCGGGGTCGGTTGGGGGGCTAGAGCAGCTTCACGAGGGCGACGACGGCGCCGATGACGACGCCCCCCTGTATGAGGGAGACGCGGTACATCTCGGCACGGAACTGGGCCATCTCGGTGCGGACGACGTTGAGTTCGGCGCGAAGGATGTCGCGGGTGACGAGAGGGCTGGTGGGGGGCGGCACTAGTCGAGGGCGCTGGCCACGCCAACGATGACGCCGAGAACGCCAACGATGCCCGCACCCTGTATCCACAGTGCTCGGTACATCTCGGCACGGAACTGGCCGAACTCGGCGCGGAATTCGTTCCGGACGACTTGTAGCTCGTTATGAAGGATGTCGCGGGTGACGAGGGGGCTGGTGGCTTCCTCGATGACTTCGACGATGCCGTCGGCGGCGGGCTCGGGGAGCCCGCGCCCGAGGAGCTTCTGCACGGCTTCGCGGGAGTTGAAGGTGAGGGCCATCGCTCTTGCAGGGTGACACACTTGTTAGGACGATGGCAACATCTTCACAATGGTTCGCGGGCAGCACGAGGATGTCATTCACGTTCGACACGTTGCAGGCGGTCCAGCGGCTCCGGGAGCGCGGGGTGGAGGCGGCCGCGGCGGAGGGGATGGTGGAGGTGGTGACGGAGGCGACGAGCCCGCTGGTCACGCGGGAATACCTGGACGTCAGGCTGGAGGCGGGCTTCGAGCGGCAGCGGGCGGAGATTCACCACACGCTCATGGTGCTGGGGCTGAGCCTGGCGGGGCTGGTGATCGGAACGGCGGGGGTTTCGCTGGCGGCTGCGGCGCTGCTGTTCAACTAGGGGCCGCCACCAAGAGCCAACAGCGCTGAACGCTTACCCTTAAAGGTATGGCGAGCGCGGTCGTGGGTGTGAGCGAGGAGCTGGGTCCGGGCACGGGGCTGACGGAGGCGGAGGCGGCGCGGCGGCTGGAGGCGGGGGAGGGGAACGTCGACACGACGCGGCAGCGCACGGACTGGGACGTGGTGCGCTCGAACGCGCTGACGTTCTTCAACGTGGTCCTGCTGGTGATGATCGTGGCGCTGCTGGTGGTGGGGGAGTTCCGGGACGGGCTGTTCGTGGGCGTGGTCGTGTTCGCGAACGTGGTCGTCTCGACGTACCAGGAGCTGCGTGCGGTCCGCTCGCTGCGGTCGCTGGTGGCGCTGACGGCGCCGCGGGCGCGGGTGGTGCGGGGCGGCGAGGAGCGCGAGATGCCGGCGGAGGAGGTCGTGCGGGGGGACCTCGTACACCTCCTGCCGGGGGACCAGGTGGTGGCGGACGGGCCGGTGACGGGGCGGTCGGCGGAGGTCGACGAGTCGCTTCTGACGGGGGAGGCGGACTCGATCCGGAAGGCTCCGGGCGACGAACTGCTGTCGGGGTCGTTCTGCGTGGCGGGGGACCTCTACTACACGGCGGAGCGGGTCGGGAACGAGGCGTACGCGCTCAAGCTGACGTCCGACGCGCGCCAGATCGTGCGCCGCATGACGCCGCTGCAGATCCACCTGAGGCGTCTGCTGCGGGTGCTGGTGGGAGCGACGATCGTGCTGACGCTGGCGATCGTCATCTCGTACAGCGTCGACGACCGGGGCCTCGCGGAGTCGCTCAAGGCGACGACGGCGACGGTGACGACGGTCGTGCCGGTGGGTCTCCTGCTGGGGATAACGGTGGCGTTCGCGGTGGGGGCGGTGCGGGTGTCGCGGGCGGGGGCGATCGTGCAGGACATCCAGGCGGTCGAGGCGCTCAACTACGCGGACGTCGTGTGCCTCGACAAGACGGGCACGCTGACGGCGAACCGGCTCACCGTGCAGGGGGTCACGTGGGCGACCGGGGTCTCGGGGCTGGAGGGGTGGCTGGGGGCGTTCGCGTCGGCCACGGCGGACGAGAGCAAGACGGCGTCGGCCCTGGCGGACCGCTTCGCGGGGGGTAAGAACGCGGCGGTCCCGGACGCGCAGGTGCCGTTCAGTTCGGCGCGGCGCTGGAGCGCGGTGCAGCTGTCGGCAGGCCCCGAGCGTCGGACGTTCGTGCTGGGCGCGCCGGAGGCGCTCATCTCCATCGGGCAGGCGGACGAGCTGCTGGCGGCGTACGAGTCGGCGAGCGCGAGGGGCCTGCGGGGGGTGGCGTTCGCGGAGGTGACGGGGCTGCCGGACCCGGACGCGCCGCTCGTGGGCGTGCGTCCGCTGGCGCTGATCACCATCGGGGACGTGCTGCGTCCGGAGGTGAAGGAAGCGTTCCGGCTGATGGAGCAGCTGGGCATCGAGCCGAAGATCATCAGCGGGGACAACCCGCAGACGGTGGCGGCGCTGCTCCAGCAGCTCCGCATCGTGACGGCGGGCGGGGCGATCGCGGGGCCGGACCTGGACAAGCTCTCGGAGGAAGCGTTTGCGGAGGCGGTTGAGTCGCACAGCATCTTCGGGCGCATCTCGCCCCAGCAAAAGAGCCGCATCGTGGAGGCGCTGCGGGAGCAGGGGCGCTTCGTGGCGATGGTCGGCGACGGGGCCAACGACGTGCACGCGCTGCGGGCGGCCGACATCGCCGTGGCAATGGAGTCGGGGACGTCGACGGCGCGGGGGGTGGCCGGAATCGTGCTGGTCCGGGACTCGTTCTCGGCGCTCATCCGGGGGGCGCAGGAGGCGACGTTCGTGCTGGGCAACTCGGCCCGGCTGAGCAAGCTCTTCATGGCGAAGAGCGTGTACGCCTACCTCCTCATCTTCGCGACGAGCCTGCTGGGCCTGGACTTCCCCTTCCTGCCCCGGCACGGGTCGCTGACGGCGACGCTGGCGCTGGGCATCCCGGCGGTCTTCATCTCCATCAGCATCCCGCCGCCCCAGGCAGGCAAGGACTTCCTCACGAACGTGCTGCGCTTCGCGTTACCGGCCGGCATCTCGCTGGCCATCGTGGCGATGATCGTGCAGGTCTTCGTGGAGTGGGCGTTCAACCAGGGCGTGGAGGAATCGCGGACGCTGGTGTCGCTGGTGATCGGGTTCACCAGCATCGGCTTCATGATCGAGGTGCTCGGCTTCGAGGGGGCTTCGTTCCGGAGCCTGACGCGCCCGGTCATGACGCTGTTCCTGGGCGGGCTGCTGGGCCTCGCGCTCGTGCTCACGGTGTACACGCCGTGGCTGCGCGACTTCTTCGACTTCACCCCGATCAACGCGGGCGAGTGGGCAATCGTGGGCGTGGGGACGGCGGCGGCGCTGGCGGGCCAGTACTACGTGAGCCACCACTGGCGCGAGATCATCGCCTTCCTGCTGGCCACGCCGGGACGGAAGGACCGGCTCCGGGGCCGGCTGGCGTAGGGGGTGCTTCTCAGGCGCTGGGTACCGTGAGCGGAAAGTCCTCGTCCTTGAACACGATCGTGAACTTCCCCGTGGCTGGGCCGTTGTCGACCTGGAGCATCCCGCACTTATAGGCCGTGCCCTCGTTGAGGGAATCTTCAAGCGTCTCAAAGAGAGTGCGCTTGTAGTCAGTGTCCGGGTTGTCGAGGTGCTTTCCCTTGGTCTCGACCACCAGCAGATCCCGAAACGAACCGTTGTCTCCAGTCATTGCGACGAAGTCTGGCCAGATGCGTTCGGGCTTCCAGCCCCGCAGGTAGTACTCATGCTGCTGGCGCACGGCGATGCGGTGCCACCATTGAATCGCCCCGTGGCGCTCAAGGTAGACGGCGAAACCCCGCTCCAGGTCCGTGTCGAACTGCCGGTCGAGCACAGTGTCGTATAGCGACAACTGCATGGGTTTGCCGTACGCGGCAAACGAAGCGTCGTTGCGTTCCACTTGAAGCGGATAGTCCTCGGGCATCCGGAAGTTCAGTTCGCCCGCCTCGAGGTTGAAGCGAATCTCGCCCTGATGGAGCTTGTCGCGGAAGACGTCCTCCGCCTTACGCTCGATCTGGTCGGCAATGTGCTCTCGCAACTGCGAGACCTGGAACCTTCGTTGGGCGTAGATCTCCGTGTCGTCGAGGCCCTCTTCGCGGAGCGTCTCGACAAGCTCTCCCGCGATGCGCGCCGCCTGCCATGGGTTGGGAATGAGGTCCGTGATCTGGCGGGTGAACCACTCAAGCGTGACCGTCATGTCCACGTCGAGTGCTTCCTGGCGCGGGTTAGGGCGGTAGTCCTCCCCGATGTCGAACTCGATCGTCTCAACGGTCGGGTCTTCGCCGGCTCCCGGGATCGCGGGCTGGAGAGGCGCGCTGATCGCCCCCCAATCGATCGCGGCGAGGATGTGACGGTGGTAATCGAGATCGCGCCAGCCGCCGTCGCCGTCGGCATGCAGCACCCTCGGCAGGAAGATGTCACGGTCACGGAATCGCTCGCGCCGCTGCACGGTCCGCACCTCCATGTCTCGCGCGCTCACGCCGAACACATCATCGCCGAGGCCCGTCAGCCCTTCGTTTTCCAGCCCGCTCTTCACCTGTTTGATAGCGGTGTCGACGTCCTTCCGCCAGCAGTAGACGTAGCAGCGATCGAGCGCCTCCCGCCCCGTGCGGCGGGCGTGCGGCTGGCGCATCACGCGCCCCATGAGCTGCGTGATGGCCGTGGGACTGCGCGTGTTGTCGAGCATCACGAGCAGGTAGGCGAAGGAGCAATCCCAGCCCTCCATCAGCGCGGCCTTCGTGATGATCCAGCGCACGGGCGAGACCGGCGACAGCAGATCCTCGTTCGCGATCTCATCCTTTTCAGCGGACTTGACCCGCACTGCATCCGGCGAGACGCCGAGCTGCTGCGTCAGATACTCGCGGACGGCCTCGGCGTGAATGTGGTCGTGGCTGCGCTGCTGCTTGCCCGTGCGCTCGACACGCACAACGGCGATCGGGCGAATGTAGCGCCCCTCGCTTCCTTCCAGCGACGAGGCTTCGGCGGCAAGCTCCTCAAGCCTGTCGTGGGCTTGCGACAAGGTCTCCTGCCAGCCCCCATCGCTCACCGACGTGATCTCGACTGGCAGCTTGATCATCTCTTCCTTCTTGAGATCGACGCCGGAGATGTCGACGAGCAGGTTGCTGACGCGGCGGTTCGGCGTGGCGGAGAGTTCGACGACCAGCCTAGGGTTGAGACGGTTGACGGAGTCGACGAACTCATCTGCCCCCTTGCCCCCATATGCCTTGTGTGCCTCGTCCAGCACGACAACGGGGCGGAGCATCTTGAAGGCGTTGAAGAGGCTGTGCTTCACCATGCCTTCATCTGAGCGGTCCAGATCGGGGTTGCGTTCGAGGAGGGCATCGGATGCGGGCTCGTCGTCGCTTGCGGGGAACAGGGTGGGGTAGCGCCCGGAATCACGGAACATCTTCAGAAAGTCCCGGCCCTTCTGACGGTTCGTGGCGGGCAGCATGAGCAGCATCACACAGAGGTAGTTCTCGACATCCAGGCGGCTGAAGGGCACGTCCTTCTCGAGCATCTTCACGCGCCCGCCGCTGGCTCGCTCCAGTGTCTGCCGGTAGGGGTGCTCGCGGCTCCAGAACGCCTTCCGCGTCTGCGCGTAGATGGCGCGGGAGGGGACGATCCAGAGTACGAGGCCCTTCTGCATTCCCAGCCGTTCGAGCGCGCCCGTGCCCAGCAGCGTCTTGCCCCCGCCCGTCGGAATCTTAAAGCAGACGTGCGGGATTGGCCGACCGGCCTTGTCGGTCCGCTCCACGTAGGGCGTGGCGCTCCCCGCCACGTCGCCGGTTTCGGCTAGACGTTCCCAAGCCGTACGCGGGAAGTTGCCCAACTCGGGCGGCACAGGCATCTCCGCCTGTTCGAAGATCGCCCGCTGTTTCGCGGCCTCCTCGCGCGCCACCTCAAGCGCTTTGCGCCAGCGATCAAACGCCTCCAGCGTGCGGTGCTGGTACTCCTTCAGTTCCACGTTCCGCTACCGCAGCCGGTGAATCTCGTAGGGCAACTGGCAGAACGTGATGCGGTACTCGGCCGTCAGATCCTGCTGGCTGATGTACTTGGCCGCGCCGAAGACGATCGCCTCCTTCGTTCGTGCGGCGCCGATGCGCTTCGCCCGCCGCTCGTTCAGCACGGCCTCCTCGCTCTGCAGCCACTCAACGCTCGGCTCGTACAGCAGGAAGTAGTCGCGCTGCTCGTCGCTGTAGAAGTGACCATCGTCGTCCATTGCGTGCAGCTGCGTCGTACCTGCGGAGACGCCCGTGGCCGTGTGGAGCAACCAGGCCGCAAGGGCCGGGAACTCGGGAAGCCCGTCCCCCGTCAGCATCCCCTCGACCGTGATCGGTTCGCCCAGGGTGCAGTAGGTGAACGTGCCCCCGAGGCCCCCGCGCAGGGCCGTATCCTTCTCGTTCGCCTCGGGAACGCCCGCGATGACACGCCGCACGCGCTCGGCGGTGATGGTGTCGGCGTAGTCCTCGCACTCGACGAGGATGAACTTGCGGTTGCCTCCGTCTTCCTTGTTCAGCGCGAGCACCGCCTGCGCTGTCGTGCCAGAGCCAGCGAAGGAGTCGAGGATGACGGCATCGGGCCCGGCAGCGATGTCAATGCAGGTCCGAATCAACTTGGATGGTTTCGGGTTGTCAAATGCCGCACGTCCAAGAATGGTCCGCAACTCCGCGTTAGCTTGCCGCGTACTTCCAAATTGCTCGTACGGCCAGAACGTGGGAGGACGCATGCGATCACTGGCATCCTTCCAGTAGGTCTTACGTTGAGGAACAGCCTTCCCTTTAGGGTCAAGGTAGATCTCACCTGACTCAACGAGTTGCTGGAGACGGGCACGGGAGTACGTAGGGTATCGACCCGGCGGAGGGCTCCAGACTTGACCATTTGGAAATGTGTACTCGTATATGGATTCTTCAGTACCACTCTTGGCGTGCAGTGGCGTGAGTAGATAGTCCCCCCGAGGGTCATCATCGCGATTTTTGTAGTACCTTCTCTGCTTTTCAGTCTTTTTGATGCCACCGATTTTACTTTGAGCAATGTCTTTGGCATAAACGTGGATATTCTCGTGATTATCTGAGAAGAAACGGGCATCGTTCTTCGTTGTATCCATACCCTGCCACGAGATATGTGCTAGCGCATTAGGTTCCCCGAAGATCTCGTCCATGATAGTCCGTAGGTGATGCTGCTCATTATCATCAATAGAGACGAGAATCACGCCATCGTCTGCAAGTAGTTCTTTGAGCAGCTGGATACGCGGCCACATCATGCACAACCATTTGTCGTGACGTACAAGGTCTTCCCCGTCAACGGGCGACTGTGACGCAAACCATTCCTGGAGCAGCTTCCCGTTGGCGTTGTCGTTATAGACCCATGCCTCGTTGCCCGTGTTGTAGGGCGGGTCGATATAGATGCAGTTCACGCGGCCGGCATAGCGGGGCAGGAGCGCCTTCAGCCCTTCGAGGTTGTCACCATGGATGACGAGGTTGCCATCGATTGCCGGTTCGCCCACGGACTTCTCAGGGTCGGGGACGAGAGGGCGATAGGGGACCGTTAGGTGGTGGGCCCAGATGTGCTGCTTACCCTTGAACTCCAGCGTGGGCACGGCACACTCCCCCGTGTCGAACAGGTGTGCGAACAATAAAACAGGCCATTACCGGACACAACAGGCCATTACCGGCAGGCGGTTCCCCCTACCAGCCGCGCTTGGCGAGGACCTCTTCCTCGGGGAGGGAGGCGACGGAGAGGCCGCGCATGGCGGCGCCGAGGCCGCGCGATACCTGCGCGAGCAGCTCGTCGTCCTCGTAGTGGGTGACAGCCTGGACGATGGCGTTGGCGACGGCGGGCGGGTTCTCCGACTTGAAGATGCCGGAGCCGACGAACACGCCGTCGGCGCCGAGCCGCATCATCAGGGCGGCGTCGGCGGGCGTGGCGACGCCGCCGGCGGCGAAGTTAACGACGGGCAGGCGGCCCTCGTCGCGGACGCGCTGGACGAGTTCGACGGGGGCGCCGAGGTCCTTCGCGGACGTGTAGACCTCGTCCTCGGAGAGGTTGCGGAGGCGGCGGATCTCGTCCTGCACGGCGCGCATGTGGCGCACGGCCTCGACGATGTCGCCGGTGCCGGCTTCGCCCTTGGTGCGGATCATGGCGGCGCCCTCGGCGATGCGGCGGAGGGCCTCGCCCAGGTCGCGGCAGCCGCATACGAAGGGCACGGTGAAGTCGTGCTTGTTGATGTGATGGGCCTCGTCGGCGGGCGTGAGCACTTCGGACTCGTCGATGTAGTCGACGCCGAGGGCCTGGAGGACGCCGGCCTCGACGAAGTGGCCGATGCGGGCCTTGGCCATGACGGGGATGCTGACGGCCTCGGTGATGCGCACGATGATCTCGGGGTCGCTCATGCGGGCGACGCCGCCGTCCTTGCGGATGTCGGCAGGGACGCGCTCGAGGGCCATGACGGCGCAGGCGCCGGCTTCCTCGGCGATCCGGGCGTGCTCGGGCGAGACGACGTCCATGATGACGCCGCCCTTGAGCATCTGCGCCAAGCCGGCCTTGACCGTCCAGGTTCCGCGCTCGCTGGCTCCGTTCTCGCTCATGACAGTCTCCCCGCCCCGTCGGGCGATGCTTCCAGTTCTGGTATGGCTAGCTTAGGCCGTTTTGCCGTCAGAGGCTGGCGTGGCGGCGGACGAGCGTGAGGCCATCGCGAACGGTGAGCATGACCACCTCGACGCGGTCGTCGCGGGCGAGCTGCGCGTTGAGGGCGCGGATGGCCTTCGTGTCGGCGGTCTGGTCGGCGTCGTCGAGGACGCGGCCGGACCAGAGGACGTTGTCGAAGGCGATGAGGCCGCCCTCGGCGAGCTTCGGCAGGACGGCCTCGTAGTAGGCGGGGTAGTTGGCCTTGTCGGCATCGACGAAGACGAAGCCGAAGGGGCCGTCGAGCTCGGCGATAGTGTCGAGGGCGGGGCCGAAGCAGAGCTGGACGCGCTCGCCGAAGGGGCTGGCGTCGAAGTTGGCCTGGGCGATGTCGGCGTGCTCGCGGCTGATCTCGCAGGTGTAGAGCTTGCCGCCCTCGGGCAGCGCCTCGGCCATGGAGAGGGCGGAGTAGCCGGTGAAGCAACCGATCTCGAGCACCTGCCGCGGTTGGAGAAGGCCGACGAGGAAGTTCAGCAGCCGCCCTTCGAGGCGGCCGGTGAGCATGCGCGCGCGGTCGCCGAGCGCCTCGGTCTCGCGGGCGACCTCCTGGAGGAGGGCCGGCTCGGGCGTCGTGCTCGCGGCGGCGTAGTCCTCGAGTTCGGCGGGAACGATCTCGTCCATGCGACGGTCAGACCTCCAGGCCCGGGGCACGATGGCGCCTTCCCGTGGTTAAAGGGTTAGGCGTCCTGGCGCCAGATCTGCGGCTCCGCGCCGGTCATCAGGTCGCTGAGAGCCGAGAGCTCGACCCGCCAGGGGGTGAGCTTGAGGGCGCCGAACTCGGGGTTCTCGACCGACTGGAAGAACATGGCGGGGTCGTAGCCGACGGGCGGGGGCGCGTTCTTGATGAGGTCCCAGACGCGCTGCTTCTCGGCGGGGTCGTCGTCCCACTCGGCCTTGCACTCGGCGTAGATCTGCTGCTGGCCGAGGGGGTTGCCGGCGGGCAGGTCGAAGTAGACGACGGAGACGTAGGGGTTCTCCGCGATGTGCTTCGACTTGAGGGAGGTGCGGCCGGTGGCGATCCAGCCCGTCGAGCCTTCCCAGACGGGATGGAGGATGCGGGAGCGGGGCCGCCCCTTGCGGTCGACGGTGGTGACGGTGCACCACACGAGGCGATTGACGCGATCGTCGAACTGCTCGGCGATGTCGGCGAAGGAATCGACTTCCATTACTTATGAACCTCCGGCGCACCGTTCCGGCGGGCGCACGGCGGCCTAGGATACGCGCCTATCTGTTGGAGGGGCACAGGGACTCGCCAGGGTGAAGTGGGCAGGGGATGTGTTCGTACCCATGCTGGGACCGCTGCTGTTTGCGGTCGGGTTCATGACGTTCATCGTCGTGGTGGCGGCAGCGCGCTGCGGAGTGGAAGGGGAGGAAGACGGGCCGTCGGCGTTCCGGCAGGCGAACCAGGAGGGGGGTTACTACAGTTGGTATGGCAACTACAGCAATTTCACGGCCCGAATCCCGGATCTCCCGGAGGGCACGGAGATACGTACCGACCTTCTTTATGACGTGGTCGAAGGCTGTGAGGGGGGCAGGGAACGGTGCTGCCGGTGGGTCTATGTGTTGATGCTGGTGGACGAGGAGCGCCCGCAGACGGAGTTGGGGCGTGTCGAGATTCAGACGGTGCCGTCGTTCGGTGTGAGGTCGGTGCGGGTACATGCGCGGCACGCTGAAGTGGAGCCGTGGGCAATGGCGCTGGCGGATTCGGTTGAGGGGCGCGCCGGTCGCTGTCAGTGAGCGACCGGCGAGTGGCCTTCCGAAGCTCTAGGATACGCGCGCATTTCTGCGGGGAGGGCGCGGGCGATGCCGGTCTACGCCGTGGGGGAGAAGGTCCCGGCTATCCATGAGAGCGCCTTCATCGCGCCCACGGCGACGGTGGTGGGGGATGTGCGCATCGAGGCGGGGGCGTCGATCTGGTACGGGGCGGTGGTGCGGGGCGATACGTCGTACGCGGTCATCGGGGCGGGCGCGAACATCCAGGACGGGGCGGTGGTGCATGGGCGGGCGACCGCGCCGGCGCTCATCGGGGAGGAGGCCTCAATCGCGCACAACGCCGTCATCCACGGGGCGACGATCGGCGCGCGGGCGCTCATCGCGAACGGGGCGCAGGTGCTCGATGGCGCGGTCGTCGGGGAGGGGGCGCTGGTGGCGGCGGGGTCGGTGGTGCTGCCGGAGACGGAGATCCCGGCAGGGATGCTGGCGGCGGGGACGCCCGCTGAGGTGAAGCGTTCCATTAAGGGGACGGCTTCGCAGGAGTGGGTCGAGAACAATCCGGGGCGGTACGCGCGGCTGGCGGCGGAGCACCTCGACGGGTTAAGGGAGATCGCCCGCGAGAATGCGAGGATGTCAGGACCATGACAGCGCTCGGCGCTCGCGGCATCGCCACCGGGTGCGAACACTCCGGCTGGTACGCCGGCGTGCCGGTGCTGCGACGGCTGCCGGTCGAGTGGCAACCCAACCCGCGCGTCTTCCTGACGATGCTCCCGGTCCTGCTCTTCTACGGGCTGACGAAGGTGGCGCCCGCGGAGGTTGCGGTCGGGGGCGGCTTCGCGGCGGTCACGGTCGTCTTCCTGTTCACGCGGGAGACGCCGCTGCTGCGACTGATCGCCATCTACGGCTACCTCGTCACGGCCGGGGCGGCGCTGGCAGGCATCCTGTTCGCGAGCGAGAAGGCGTACCTGGCCGCGGGACCGATCGGCGACGCGCTCATCCTGCCGCTCTACGCCTGGACGCTCTGGCGGGGCTGGCCGCTGATCGGGGCGATCGGGCGCGAGATCTCGCCGCGCATGGTGGGTAACCTGCCCGTGAACGCGCCCATTTTCGTGAAGGTGACGCTGGTCTGGGCGGGCTACGAGGCGGTCAAGGCGCTCGTCCTGACGTGGATGCTGCTGAACCTCTCCATTGGCGAGTACCTCGTGTACGGCCGGCTGTTCGGGTGGCCGACGACGGCGGCGCTGGTGTTCATCTGCGGGACGTTCATCCTGCGGGAGGCGCGCCGGCACGGGCCGCAGGACGGCCGGGAAGCCGGCTACCCTTCGGCGTCGAGCAACCCCGCGGCCGCGGCCTCGTAGCCCAGCGGCGATACCGCCACGTGCTTCGACAGGGCATGGACGTCGCGCCAGGCGCGGGCGAGCGGCGAGCCGGCGTCGAGCGAGGCTGAGCCGCCGGCCTCGAAGAGGAGGGTCGCGGCGCGGGCGGCGCTGGTGGCGGCGTGGATGGAGGCCAGCGAGACGCGCGCGGCCTGCTCGTCCTCCAGAGCGGCGCCCTCGACGACCGTGTCCCAGCTCGACCGGGCGACCTCGAAGAACCAGGCGCGAGCGGCGCTCACCAGCGCCTCCGCCTCGCCGAGGCGGACGCGCGCACCCTGGCGGTCGCCCAGCGGGTCGCCTGTATAGAGGGAGGGGCGTGACGCGAGCGCGAGGAACTCGTCGATGGCGTGGCGTCCGATACCGAGCGCGACCGCCGCGAACGACGTCTCCGCATGGTGGTTGAAGGGGTACCGATAGAGGGCGCCGCGCTCGTAGGGCCAATCGCCGAAGACATCGAAGGTGCGGCGCAGGGGCACGAGGCTGCTCTCGACGCGGAAGTCGTGGCTGCCCGTGCCCCGCATGCCGGCGGGGTCCCAGGTCTCGACGACCTCGACCTCGCCGGCGGGGAAGGCCATGGCGCGGATGACGGGCTCTCCGTTGCCCTCGGACCGTTCGCCTTCGAGGAAGCAGTTGGCGGTGAAGAAGGTGGCGTGGTGGGCGCCGCTGGCGAAGTTCCAGCGTCCGCCCGCGAGGTAGCCGCTGTCGACGGGCTTGGCCGTCCCGCCGGGCTTCCCGGAGCCGGCGATGAGGGCCTCCCTCGGCCCGAATATCTCTGCGGCCGTCGCTGGTTCGAGGGCGCCCGCGAAGAGCCCGCCACCCGAACCGATGGTCACGGCCCAGCCGAAGGAGCCGTCGATGCGGGAGGCGGCCTCGAACACCTCGAGGGCGGGCGGCACGTCGAGCTCGGGCGCGCCGAGCGAGCGCGGCAAGTACAGCCGGTACAGCCCTGCCTCGACGATGCGCTCGGCGACTGGGGCGGTCGTGCGCGCCTCGCGCTCCGAGCGCTCCGCTTCAGCGGCGACTAGGGGCGCCATGCCGGCGAGGGCGTCGAGGTAAGGGGTCGCAACGCTCACGGGGGCAGCGTATCAGTGGGC
Organism: Tepidiformaceae bacterium; assembly: GCA_965203545.1. GTDB lineage: Bacteria > Chloroflexota > Dehalococcoidia > Tepidiformales > Tepidiformaceae > UBA2991. Next base: position 2,190,411 of record OZ241899.1, on the reverse strand, counting down.
GGGGTATCGTTCGCCCCAAGCAGGACGTGACCACCTTTGGTACGTATGTTCTAATGGTGGTGGCGGGAGCCGGGAGGTCGAGGGTGAGTGCGACATCGTCGATCGAGTGGACCGAGGCGACCTGGAACCCCGTCACCGGCTGCACGAAGGTCAGCCCCGGCTGCGCGCATTGCTACGCCGAGACCTTCGCCGAGCGCTTCCGCGGCGTGCCCGGACACCCGTACGAGCAGGGCTTTGACCTGACCCTCCGGCCCGAGCGGCTGGAGCTACCCCTGACGTGGCGGAAGCCGCGGATGATCTTCGTGAACAGCATGAGCGACCTGTTCCACGAGGAGGTCCCGGACGAGTACGTGGCGCGCGTGTTCGACACGATGGCGCGGGCCGACTGGCACACCTTCCAGGTGCTGACGAAGCGCCCGGAGCGGGCGCTCGAGCTGGCGCCGAAGCTCCCGTGGCCGGCGAATGTCTGGATGGGGACATCGGTCGAGAACCGGCGCTTCCTGCACCGCCTCGACACGTTGCGGGGCATCCCCTCAGCCGTGCGCTTCGCCTCGTGCGAGCCCCTTCTGGGTCCTCTCCACGGCATCGACCTGGCGGGCATCGGCTGGGTCATCGCGGGCGGGGAGTCGGGGCCGCGGGCGCGTCGCATGAAGCCGGAGTGGGCCTGCGCCCTCCGCGACGAGTGCGTGTCGGCGGGCGTTCCCTTCTTCTTCAAGCAGTGGGGGGCGCACAACGAGGAGGGGCGGCGCGTGGGGAAGGGGAAGGCAGGGCGGGTGCTGGAGGGGCGGCTGTGGGGGGAGATGCCTAGAGGCCCAGTCGCGGCTGTCCGTACGCCCGCTTGAACCCATCCTCCATGATGTTCTGACCCGCCTCACTGGAGCTGGCGAAGACGAGGTGGTAAGCAAGCCTGCGATCGCCCATGAATGACGGCCGCGACATGACATACCGGTAGCCGAGTTCCCGTAGCTGCTGCTCGTAGAGACTGAGGTACTCCCGCCACGCCTGCCGCCCGTCAATTTCTCCCGACCGGTGCCTCTCGGCGATTGGCCGCCACCTGTCGTTCCCGAACACTCGGCGCATGGCGCGTTCGTCTCCTTCAATCATGCGCTCATCGGTTACGGATGCCGTGCGCATCACTCCAGGTGTCGAGAAGTAGACGAGCAGTTCGTACGGGGTTCCTCGCGTGCGACGGCCAGCGCACAGTTCAATGACTTCCCAGTCAAGTTCGAGCCCTTCAGGATCGAACAGACAGAACGCGGGCAGTCCCCGATCCTCGAACTGCTCCAATGCCCTTCCCGCCAGCTCGTTGCAGTCCCCTCGCAGGACTGAAGCGCTACTCCGAAGCCGCTCACAGCGGTTCCGCAGCACTTCTGCATCACGCGGGCTCTTCTCGATGAGAACCGACTTCCTGGCGCTCGGCGCCATTGTCACCCCAATCAGGGCCGAGCCCTTGTAGGTGTTCCCCTCGCGAGCGTCATTCGCGCCGTTTCCGGCAAAGCCGTCCAGGAAGTACCAACCCCCCGCTTTCTCGTGGCAGAGCTTGGCGAACGGCTCCAGGTAGTAGGCCAGCAGGGCCAGCTTGTCAGGCGTCCAGCTATTGACTGCGCGCATGGGCAAGCCATCGGGATCCATGCGGATGCTCTCGCGCAACCGCTCGTAGTCGGTCCCTCGCCGCTGTGGCATTCGAACGTTTGTACGCTAGTCGCCTCTCCAAGGCCACCCAACACCCGTCTCGGCTTGCTGCCCCCACCCCTCGCGCTTATCTTTGTGGCGCAAATCACAAGGGCTTCGGGGGCGGCCTTGGCGGTCGCTGTTGCGCGGCCCGCAGCGCCCTCCCGGCGCTCGACGGCGAAAGCGAGGCCATGAGCTTTTACGACGAATGGTCCGCCGTCTTTATCGCGACGGTCGCCGGCTTCATCCTCGTCTTCACCGCCCTCGTCGGGGCGCGGCTGCTCGGACCTTTCGCGCGGGAGCGCGGCAAGGGCGTCTCCTACGAGTGCGGCATGCTCCCCATCGGGCGCAACTGGGCGCAGGTCCACGTCCGCTACTACATCTTCGCGATCATGTTCCTCATCTTCGATGTGGAGACGATCTTCATCTTCCCCTGGGCGGTCGTCTTCTTCGATCTGCCCGTCTACGCCTTCTGGTACATGTTCGTCTTCATCGTCGTGTTGAGCGCCGGGCTGCTGTACGCCTGGCGGCGCGGCGTACTGGAGTGGAAATGAGCGACGAAGCGGCCTCCGCGCCCGAGGGACCGGCCATGCCCGCCTACGTGCCCGACTACGGGAACGAGGCCGAGCGCCTGACGCCCGTCGACCTGCCCGAGCAGACGGCGGCCTACCGCATCGTGATGCCGGGCATCCTGCAGACGGGCGTCGATACGGTGCTGGCGATGAGCCGCAAGAGCTCGCTCTGGCCGATGACGTTCGGGCTGGCCTGCTGCGCGATCGAGATGATCGGCACCTTCATGGCGAACCACGACCTCGACCGCTTCGGCATCGTGCCCTGGCCCAGCCCCCGCCAGAGCGACGTGATGGTCGTCTCGGGCACGGTCACGAAGAAGATGGCGCCGGCGATCAAGCTGCTGTACGAGCAGATGCCGAACCCGAAGTACGTCATCTCCATGGGCGCCTGCGCGACGAACGGCGGGCCCTACACCGAATACGACCGCGTGCTCCAGGGCGTCGACAAGATCATCCCGGTGGATGTGTACGTGCCGGGCTGTCCGCCCCGGCCCGAGTCGCTGCTCGACGGCTTCCTGCGGCTGCAGGAGAAGATCATGGAAGAGAAGAGGATGGTCGGGTGAGCGCCGAACCAATCATCGGCGAGCCGGAGATTGCGGCGCTCGTACGGGAACGGCTGCCGGACATCCCCTTCGAGGCCTCCGAGACGAAGACCTACGCCGACCTGCGGGTCGCGCCCGAACACTTCCTCGCGCTCGTGACAGGCCTGCGCGACGACGCCGAGCTCTCCTTCGACCTGCTGCGCAACATCGTCGCGCTCGACATGGAGGAGGCGGGACTCGAGGCGAAGTACCAGCTCTACTCCTTCCCCCACGGCCATGCCGTCCAGATCACGGTGGCGGCGCCCATCCCGAGCTGCGAGCTGCCAACGCTGACCGGGCTCTACCCGGCGGCGAACTGGCACGAGCGGGAGGCGGCGGAGATGGTGGGGCTCGTGTTCACGGGGCACCCCGACCCGCGCAACCTGCTGCTGGAGGAGGACCTCCGCATCCATCCGCTGCGCAAGGCGCACCCGCTGCAGAAGGCCGAGATCCTGCAGGGCATCGAAGACGGCCCGCCCGGGGTGGAGGTCTAGATGTCGATCTGGCCCGAGGAGCGCGTCGCCAACGCGGACAGCGATCTCGACACGGTCGACATGACCGTGAACGTCGGGCCGCAGCACCCGGCCACGCACGGCGTGTTCCGCATGGTGCTGACCGTCGACGGCGAGCTCGTCGTCGGCTGCGAGCCGTACATTGGCTACCTGCACCGGGGCCTGGAGAAGCTCTCCGAGAACGCCGACTACCGCCAGGCGATGGGCTGGTGGGACCGCACGGACTACCTCGCGGGGATGTGCTGCGAGGGCGCCTACACGATGGCGGTCGAGAGGCTGGCCGGGATCGAGGTTCCGGAGCGCGCGGAGTACATCCGCGTGATCATGATGGAGCTGTCCCGCATCAACTCGCACTTCATGTTCCTGGGCGCGTTCGGGGCGGACGTGGGCTCGTTCGGCACGAGCTTCGTCTACGCCTGGCGCGAGCGGGAGCGCATCTACGACCTGTTCGAGGAGGTGGCGGGGGACCGCATGTTCCCCACCTACTTCCGCATCGGCGGGGTGACGATGGACCTGCCCGACAACTTCGAGTCGCGCTGCCGCTGGGTGCTCGGCTCGATCAAGCAGGGGCTCGAGGACTTCGACGGGCTGCTGACGGGCAACGAGGTGTTCGTCGAGCGCTGCAAGGACCTCACGCCGGTGACGCCGGAGCAGGCGATCGCGTGGGGCTTCACGGGTCCGATGCTGCGGGCCACGGGCGTTCCCTGGGACATCCGCAAGGCGGAGCCCTACAGCGTCTACCCGAAGATCGACTTCGAGATTCCGGTGGGCCTCCAGGGGGACGTCTTCGACCGCTTCCATGTGCGCCTCGCGGAGTGCTACCAGAGCGTGCGCATCATCGAGCAGTGTCTCGAGCAGATGCCCGAGGGCCGCGTTCTCGCGCCGAAGCTGCCGAAGACGCTGCGCATCGACGGCGGCGAGCTGTACATGCCAACGGAAGGCACGAAGGGCGAGTACGGCGTCTACCTGATGGCGAGGGGCGGCACGAATCCGTACCGCGCGAAGCTGCGCTCCCCCTCCTTCTGCAACCTCTCGGCCCTGCGGGAGCTGGTGGTGGGCAGCTACGTGGCGGACGCCATCATCATCCTCGGGTCGCTCGACATCGTGCTGGGCGAGGTGGACAAGTGAGCGACTTCCCCTTCGCCGATCCGTTCTTCGGGCTGAGCTGGCTCGATGCGATCATCCGCATCGTCATCGTCGTGCTGGTGATGACGCTCGTGGTCGTCTACCTGACGTACGGCGAGCGCAAGGTGGTAGCGCGCTTCCAGATGCGGCTGGGGCCGACGCGGACGGGTCCGATCGGCCTTTTGCAGGGCTTCGCGGACGCGATCAAGCTACTCATCAAGGAGGACGTGCGCCCGCGCAACGCCGACCGCTGGGTGTTCGAGTTCGCGCCGTACCTCACCTTCATCCCCGTCTTCCTGGTGCTGGTGGCGCTGCCCTTCGCGCAGGACTGGGGCGTTCGCAACCTGGCGCTGGGCATGTTCTTCGTCTTCGCCGTGCTGGGGCTGAACATCGTGGGCGTGCTGATGGCCGGGCTGGGCTCGGGCAACAAGTACGCGCTGCTCGGAGGCGTACGCGCCGCCGCGCAGATGATCAGCTACGAAATCCCGCTCGTAGTGGCCCTGCTCGCCGTCGCGATGGTGGCGGGCACGCTCGACCTGAACGCCATCGTGGGGATGCAGGACGCGCGGCCGTTCATCCTCATCCAGCCTCTGGCCTTCGTCATCTTCTTCACGGCCATGCTCTCGGAACTGCACCGGGCGCCCTTCGACATTCCCGTGGCGGAGTCGGAGATCGTGGGCGGCTACTTCGTGGAGTACTCGGGCATCCGCTGGAGCATGTTCCAGCTGGCCGAGTACGCCTCGCTGTGGGCGTTCAGCATTTTCGGGTCGGCCATCTTCCTGGGTGGCTGGGCGTTCCCCTTCGGCGAAGACTGGGGCTGGGGCTGGCAGCTGGTCCTGACGCTGATCAAGAGCCTCATCATGATCATGCTCATCTTCTGGGTGCGGGCTACGCTGCCGCGGCTGCGCATGGACCAGCTGATGAGCTTCTGCTGGAAGGCGCTCATCGAGGTGAGCTTCGCCTTGCTGCTGGTGAACGGCCTCTTCCTCTACTACGACTGGCCGGAGCCGATCCTGGCGGCGGTCAACTGGGTGGGGGCGATCCTGTTCCTGGGCGGCATCTACCTTCGGGCCGCCCGCAAGCCCTCCACGAAGAATCTCGTGGGGAGCTACAAGCACGCTGAGGTTCCCAACCCATGATCGGCATTCTGAAAGGCCTCGCGACCACCTTCTCGACGTTCACGCGACGTCCGGTGACCATCCAGTACCCGGACGAGAAGCACGAGCTCTCCGAGCGCCAGCGCAGCTTCCCCGTGCTGACGTGGGACTTCGACCACGACGAGCCCTTCTGCACGGGCTGCAACATCTGCGTGCGGAACTGCCCGGTCGACTGCATGACGGCGGTGATGCACGACAACCCGAAGCATCCCGAGGGCACGAGCGACCGCCGCAAGATCATCGAGAAGTTCTGGATCGACTACGCGCGCTGCATGCGCTGCAACATCTGCATCGAGGTCTGCCCCTTCGAGGCGATCGCGATGGACAACACGTGGGAGGGCCACGAGCACTCCGCCTACGACCGCCGCGACCTGCACAAGGACATCGAGGACCTGCTCGAGGCGAGCAAGAGCGGCAGGCTGCCCAACCCCTTCCGGCCGCTGGACAACATCGAGACGAACGCGGCCCTGGCCGAGGGCGAGGAACCGCCTGCGATCGGCTTCGCCGGCGCGCGGCCGGAGGCGCAGGACGCACAGGCCGAGCGCATCGCGCAGGGGCTGGGCGCGGCCATCCAGGAGCGCGAGCCGGAGGTGCAGGCGCAGGCGGCGACGGCCGCCGCCGGCGCCACCGCCGAGGACGACGAGGTCGCTTCGCTCTCGCCGCGCAAGCTGCGCGCCCGGCGCATGAAGGCGGAGCGCGAAGCGCGCGCCGAGCGGGAAGCAGGCGAGGTGAGCGAGGAGACGATCGCTTCCCTGCGGCGCTACGCCAGCGAGATGTACACGGAGATCACGGGCGAGCCGGTGCCGCCCATCGGCACGCCCGCACCGGCCCCGGCCGCCCCCGCTCCGGCAGCGGCAGCCGCCCCCGCGGGCGACGTTGGCGACCCGAACTCGCCGCGCAAGATCCGGGCGCGCCGTATGCGCGCCGAGCGGTCCGCGCGCGAGCACATCGAGAAAGGCGAGGAAGTTCCGGCGGAGCTTCTGCAGACGCTGAACGACACGGAGAGCGACCTCTACAAGGAAATCACCGGGAACGACCCGTCTCCCGCGGGAGCGGCCCCGGCTGCGGCGCCCGCCGCCGCCCCGGCAGCCGCCGGCGCGCAGGGCGACCCGAACTCCCCGCGCAAGCTGCGGGCGCGCCGCATGAAGGCGGAGCGCGCCGCGCGCGAGCACGTCGAGAAGGGCGAGCCCATCCCCGAGGACATCGTCGCGACCATTACCGAGCTCGGCGGTACGCTGCCGACCGCTGAGGACAGCGGAGGGGGCGGGAGCGCGTGACCACCGAAGTCCTCTGGTGGATCTTCGCGGTCGCCATCGTGGCGGTCTCGGCCGGGGTCGTGTTTGCGCGCACGGTCATCCACTCGGCCATCTTCCTCATTCTCAGCCTCGCGGGCGTGGGGGCGATGTACCTCTTCCTCACGATCGAATTCATCGCGCTCGTGCAGTTCCTCATCTACGGCGGGGCGGTGACGGTGCTGATCCTGCTGGCGCTCATGCTGACGCGGATGGGTATCGCGGGGACGCCGGAGCCGACCACGGGCGTGCAGGCGCCGTTCGGCGCGCTGGTGGCGCTGGGCCTGATGGTCACGCTCATCGGCGTCGCCGTCTCGACGGCGTGGCCGGGGGACCTCGGCCAGAACGCCGTGGCGGTCTCGATCGAGACCATCGGCGAGGAGATGTTCCAGAACTTCGGGGCGCCCTTCATGATCACGGCCGCATTGCTGCTGGTCGCCTTCATCGGCGCGATCGTCATCGCCCGGCAGGAGGACGAAGACTAGTGGTTCCGATGGAGAACTACCTGGTCCTCAGCGGGATCATCTTCTCGCTCGGCGTCTACGGCGTGCTCGCGCGCCGCAACGCGGTGCTGGTGCTGATGAGCGTGGAGCTGATGCTGAACGCGGTCAGCCTGAATTTCGTGGCGTTCTCCGCCTACCTCGACCCGGACAAGGCGACGGGCATCATCTTCGCCGTCTTCGTGATCGCCGTGGCCGCCGCCGAGGTTGGCCTGGCGCTCGCCATCGTCATCCGACTCTTCCGCAACCGTTCGACCGCCAACGTGGACGAGGCGGCCACGATGCGGTGGTAGGGGGAGCGGTGCATGGCTGAGCACGCCTGGATCCTGGCGGCCGTACCCGCGATCGCCTTCATCGTGATGGCGGCCTTCGGCCGGAACCTCCCGCGCCAGGGCGACTGGCTGGCGGTGCTCTGCGCGACGGCCATCTTCGCGCTCTTCTTCGCGGTGCTGGCGAACTTCCTCAACCTGGGCGACGGCGCCTGGCCCGTCCTGAACAGCATCGAGTGGACGGCCATCGGCGACTTCGAGCTGAACATGGGCATCGCCGTGGACCCGATCACGATCGTGATGCTGGCCGTCATCACCACGGTGGCGCTGATGGTGAACATCTTCTCCGTCGGCTACATGAAGGGGGAGCCGCGGTACTGGTGGTACTTCGCGGTCCTGCAGCTGTTCGTCGCCTCGATGCTGATGCTGGTGCTGGCCGACAACCTGCTCCTCCTCTACGTGGCCTGGGAGCTGGTGGGCCTTAGCTCGTTCCTGCTCATCGGGCACTACTGGGAGCGGCGGTCGGCGGTGGAGGCCGCGAAGAAGGCGTTCATCACGACGCGCGTGGGCGATGTCGGCCTGCTCATCGGCATCATCCTGTTCTGGGAAGCGACGGGGACCTTCAACATCCTCGAGATCACGCACTACGTCGAGGAGGGCGCCATCGGCGACACCCGCCTCTTCGTGACGATGATGTTCATCCTGCTGGGGGCGATGGGGAAGAGCGCGCAGCTGCCCTTCCACGTCTGGCTGCCGGACGCGATGGAGGGCCCGACGCCGGTCAGCGCCCTTATCCACGCGGCCACGATGGTGGTGGCGGGCGTCTACCTGGTGGCGCGCATGCTGCCGGTGTTCGAGGCGGCCGGCGCGCTCGACGTCGTCCTGGTCATCGGGCTGCTGACGGCGCTCTTCAGCGGGGTCGTGGCGTTCGCCCAGACGGATATCAAGAAGGTGCTCGCCTATTCCACGGTGAGCCAGCTGGGGTTCATGTTCGTCGCTTTGGGGGCGGGATACGCGAGCGCCGGCATGTTCCACCTGTTCACGCACGCCTTCTTCAAGGCGCTGCTCTTCCTGGGGGCGGGGTCGGTCATCATCGGCACGCACCACCACCAGGAGATGGGCCAACTGGGAGGGTTATGGCGGAAGATGCCCATCACCGCGGGTACCTTCCTCATAGGCTCGTTAGCCCTGGCGGGACTCTTCCCGCTGGCGGGCTTCTGGAGCAAGGACGAGATCCTGCACGCGGTTGAGGGCCAGGGCTCCTTCTTCTTCCTCCTCATCTCCATCGCCGCGATCATGACGGCGTTCTATACGGCGCGGCTCTTCGTCCGGACCTTCCTGGGCAAGCCGCAGGACGAGGAGGTCGCGAGCCACACGCGCGAGACCGGCCCGGTCATGACGCTGCCGCTCGTTTTCCTCGCCTTCATGTCGATCGTCGCGGGCTTCTTCATCTTCCACGACTTCGGCAGCGCTTTCGGCTTCCCGGGCGGCTTCAGCGAGTTCGTGTTCCTGCACTACCCGGCCGTGTTCCACGTGGACTGGGGCCTCGTCGGCCTCTCCACGGCACTCTTCGTGATCGGCACGTTCGGCGGCGCCTGGTTCTACTGGAACGGCCGCCTGGACCGCTCGACGGTGATGGCCGAGTGGCAGCCGAAGGTCTACGAGATGGTGCAGCGGAAGTTTTACTTCGACGAGCTGTACCAGTTCCTCATCGACCGCGTGGTGCTGGGCTTCAGCTACCTCGTGAGCTGGTTCGACCGCTTCGCCGTGAACGACACCGGCGTCGACGGGTCGGCGACGCTGACGGGCTACACGGGCTTCCTGCTGAAGCACCTGCAGACGGGCCGCGTGCCGAACTACGCAATGGCGATCGCGGCGGGCGTTGTGGCCCTCACGCTCATCAGCCTGGCGGTCGGGAGCTAGGGCATGGATAGCGCGCAGGGCTACGTGCTGGTGACCGCGCTCGCGCTGCCGCTGCTGGCGGCAGGCGTGCTGCTGTTCGTGCCGGGCTCGCAGAAGATGGTGGCTCGCTACTTCTCGGCCGTCATCGGCGCGATCCTGCTGGGGCTCTCGGTCTACGTCTTCCTCGCCTACCAGGCAGGCGGCGACGTGCTCCAGATGCAGCTCCGCTGGCCCTGGATCGAGAACGTCGGCTTCCTCGGCGAGTACGGCATCTCGCTGCACCTGGGCGTGGACGGCATCTCCGCGCTGCTGACGCTGCTCACGGGCGTGGTGGCCTTCGCGGGCACGCTCATCGCGTGGAAGCTGGAGTACCGCGCGAAGGACTTCTTCATCCTCTTCTGGATCCTCATCGCGGGCGTCTACGGCACGTTCTTCTCGCTCGATTTGTTCTTCTTCTTCTTCTTCTACGAGCTGGCGGTGGTGCCGCTCTACATGCTCATCGGCATCTGGGGCTCGACGCGCAAGGAATACGGCGCGATGAAGCTCACGCTGATGCTGGTCGGCGGCTCGGTCGGCATCTGGATCGGCATCTTCGCGGTCGTGCACGAGGCGGGCCTCGGCACCTTCGACCTACCCACACTCTGGGAAGCGGGGCGCAACGGCGCCTTCAGCCCGGAGATGCAGAAGATCATCTTCCCCTTCTTCGCCGTGGGCTGCGGCGTGCTGGCCGGCCTCTGGCCGCTACACACGTGGTCGCCCGACGGCCACATGTCGGCGCCCACCTCGGTCTCGATGGTGCACGCGGGCGTGCTGATGAAGCTGGGCGCCTTCGGGATCATCCGGCTCGGCATCCAGATCCTGCCCGAGGGCGCCGAGTTCTGGATGCCGGCACTGCTGGTGCTGGGCACCATCGGCGCCCTCTACGGCGCGATCGCGGCGCTCACGCAGCGGGACTTCAAGCTCATTAGCGGCTACAGCTCCGTGAGCCACATGGGCTACGTGCTCATCGGCCTGGCGACCCTGCACGAGGTCGGCGTCAGCGGCGCCGCCCTGCAGATGTTCAGCCACGGCGTGATGACGGCCCTCGTCTTCCTCCTCATCGGGGCGCTCTACGACCAGGCGCACACACGCGACCTGAGCGACTTCGGAGGTGTCGCGAAGGTGATGCCCTTGTGGGTGATCGCCTACGTGGTGGCGGGCCTCGCCAATGTGGGCTTACCCGGCCTCTCGGGCTTCACGGCGGAGTTCCATATCTTCGTCGGGGCTTTCCGCACCTATCCGGTCTTCGGAGGGTTAGCCGTCCTCGCGGCGGCGATCGCGGCGGCCTACATGCTGCGCATGTTCGGCGTGGTCTTCTTCGGACCGCTCAACCCGCGCTGGAAGGACCTGAAGGACCTCTCGCCCATTGAGACGATCTCGGCGGCGCTGCTCATCCTCTCCATGCTCGCAATGGGCCTCTGGTGGTCGCCGTTCACGGACCGGCTGGCGAACACGGTCACGAGCCTCCCGGGGGTGATTAGCTGATGCGCGACTTCACCCTCTTCATTCCCGAGTTCATCGCCATCAGCGGAGCGGTGGCCATCCTCGCGGCAGAGCTGATCTGGCCGAAGATCCGGAAGGATTACCTCGCCTACGCGACGGCGGCGGGCGCGCTCGCCTGGCTGATCGCGGCCATCCCCTACATCGGCGACACCGCCGGCGACTTCGAGGGCCTGCTTCTCACCGACGACTTCACGACGTACTTCCGCATCCTCGCGGCGGGCATCGTGATGGCGATCGCCCTCATCTCGGCGCACTACATGCGCGACCGCACGAGCACGGCCGGCGAGTACTACGGCCTGCTGCTCGTGGCCGGCACGGGCATGGTGCTGATGGCCGCCTCGCGCGAGCTGCTGACAGCCTACATCTCGCTCGAGCTGCTGAGCTTCTCGCTCTACATCCTGGTCGGCTACCTGAAGCGCGACCGGTTGAGCAACGAGGCAAGCCTGAAGTACATCCTGCTGGGCGCCTTCTCCAGCGCCATGCTCCTCTACGGCATCAGCCTCATCTACGGCGTGACGGGAACGACCTCGTACGAGGGCATCGCGGAGGCGCTGGCGGCGCGCGAAGGCGGCACCGACGCGGCGACGGTGGTGGGGATCATGCTGATCGTGTCGGGCGTCGGCTTCAAGGTGTCGGCGGCGCCGTTCCACATGTGGGCGCCCGACGCCTACCAGGGCGCCCCGCTGCCGATCACGGCGTTCCTCTCGACGGCCTCGAAGGCGGCCGGCTTCGCCCTCATCCTGCGGCTCTTCACGGGCGCGCTGGTGGTGGACGCGGTGGAGTGGCGGGCAGTGATGGCGGCGCTGGCGGCGATCACGATGACGGCGGGCAACCTGCTCGCCATCCAGCAGACGAACCTGAAGCGGCTGGTCGCCTACAGCTCGATCGGGCAGGTGGGCTACATGCTCGTGGCCATCGCCGCCATCGGGTACGGGGACGCGGCCACGGCGCAGAGCGCCTCGAGCGCGCTGCTCCTGCACATCGTCGGCTACACGGTCTCGACGCTGGCGCTGTTCACGGCGCTGACGGCCCACTACAACCGCACGGGCGACGACAGCATCGCGGGGCTGCGGGGGCTGGCGGAAACGCAACCCTTCCTGGCGCTCGTGATCACGGCCTCGCTCTTCTCGTTCGCGGGCCTGCCCTTCTTCGCGGGCTTCGCGACCAAGCTGCTGCTGTTCCAGGCGAGCACGACGGACGGGCTGCTGTGGCTGGTGGGCCTGGCGGCGGCGAACAGCTTCGTAAGCCTCTACTACTACCTCATGGTCATGCGACAGATGTACCTGTTCGATCCGCCCGAAGGGCAGACGCGGTTCCGGCCCGCGCCCCTGTTGGGCGCGCTGGCGGGACTGCTGCTGCTGGGCGTGCTCTTCATCGGCGTGTACCCGCAGCCCGCCTTCGAGGCCACCGACCGTGCGGCCTCAGCCCTGTTCGAGGTGAGCGCCTCCGGCCTCCTCCGCCTCCCCTGACGCCCCACTCCACCCCATGCCGGCGGACCTGGAAGCGATCGTGGCTGCGGCGAGGGAAGGAGCCCTCGACTTCACCGACCACTACCTGCACGAGCGCATGGGAATCGCGGGCCGACCGTGGTACTCAGAGATCATCTACGGCCTTGCACACGGCGAACCCAGGATCATTGGGGACGACCACGGGGAACGGGACCCTCGAGGTGCTGTCTGCACCATCGCCTGCCAAGCGCCGGACGGTACCGACTTGATCGCCCTCGTAAACTACGAGGTAGAACCGATGAGGCTTATCACCGCCTATTCCGCGGATGAGGAAACCCCATGACCAGGCGACACACGACGAAGATGATCCGCGTTTACCGGGACGGCGACCGCGTCATCGAGGAGGAGTTCCCCGTCGTCATCGCAGACGATGGGGAGATCGTTGTGGAAACGAAAGTCGCCCTCAAGGTCGAAGAGCGCCAGAAGCATTACCTGAAGCTCGCGGAGGAGGGCAAGCTACCCGAGCCCTCCGAGACGCTCGGCAAAGGCTCGCACGAGGCTGCGGGCGGCTAGGTCTGGCCGATTTCCCCGAGACTGATGGTGTCGTCGCTGGCCTCGGCGTCGCCGTAGACGCCGGCGGGGACGCCCTTCCAGACCGTCACGATGAAGTCCTCGCGGAAGGGATCGGCAGTCATCGCGAGCTGCTCATCGACGGCGTCGATAAGCTCGCGCACGCGATCGTCGCTCGCATCGGCAGTGGTGCAAAGGGTGGCGTGGATGTTAGGGCCCTGGATGTGCAGGTCCACGCGCCCGACGATCTCGCCGTCATCCAGCACCGTGTAGGACTCGGAGTGAGGTGTCCGCACCTCGCGGTCGAAGCTGATCATGTCCCACGCTCCCGGGGTTCAGGTGAGGTCATGCGGGCCGGACGTGGCCCGCGCCCAGCACCATCCACTTGTAGCTGGTGAGCTCGACGAGCCCCATGGGCCCGCGGGCGTGCATCTTCTGCGTGGAGATGCCGATCTCGGCGCCGAGGCCGAACTGGGCGCCGTCGGTGAACTGCGTGCTTGCGTTCACGTAGACGACGGCGGCGTCGACCTCCGACGTGAAGCGCATGGCGTTCTCGTAGCTGTCGGTGATAACCGCCTCGCTGTGCTTGCTGCTGTGCGCCTCGATGTGCGCCAGCGCCTCGTCCATGGAGTCGACGACGCGGACGCCCGCGCGCAGGGCAAGGTGCTCCGTGTCCCAGTCGTCGGGGCCGGCGGGCTCGACCCTCAGGCCGGGGACGTTGAGGCCCGCCAGCAGGTCGAGTGAACGGTCGTCCCCGAGCAGGGTGACGGTGCCCGCCCAGCGCTCGCCGAGGGAGCGCAGCAGGTCGGGGGCGACCGCCTCGTGCACGAGCAGCGTGTCGAGGGCGTTGCAGATGCTGTAGCGGCGGGTCTTGGCGTTATCGACCACCTTGAGGGCCATCGCCAGGTCGGCTTCAGCATCGACGTAGGTGTGGGAAACGGCCTCGCCGTGCGCGACGACGGGCATGGTCGCCGTCTCGCGCACGTAGCTGATGAGCCCGGCGCCCCCGCGTGGCACCATCAGGTCGATGACGTCATGCATGCGCAGCAGCTCGTCGATGTGGGCGCGATCGGGGTCGCGGATCACCTGGGCGGCTTCGGTGGGAAGCTCCGAGCCGTCGAGCGCGTCACGGAGGAGGTCGCCGAGGACCGCGTTGCTGTGCACGGCCTCCTTGCCGCCCCGGAGGACGGCGGCGTTGCCGCTCTTGAGGCAGAGGGTGGCGATATCGATGGTCACGTTCGGACGCGACTCGTAGATGCAGGCGACCACGCCCAGGGGCACGCGCTTGCGCGAGATCTGAAGGCCGTTCGGGAGGGTGCGGGCGTCGATCGTCTCGCCGACGGGGTCGGGGAGGGAGGCGATGTGGCGCGTATCGGCGGCCATGCCGGCGATGCGGGCGGGCGTCAGCGTGAGACGCTCGAGGAAGTAGTCGTCGAGGCCGGCTTCCCGGCCCGCGACGAGATCCTTCTCGTTCTCGGCAAGGATCGCGTCCTCGCGCTCGAGCAGGAGCGCGGCAATGCGCTCGAGCGCGTCGTTCTTGGCGTCGGTCGAAGCGACGCCAAGACGGCGGGAAGCCGCTCGCGCGGCCTCGGCCTGCTCGCGGACGCGCGAAAGGGTCGTGGTCATGAGGGTAAGTGTAGCCGCTTCCTGTTGTGTGTACGTCGGGGGCGCGCCTAGGCTTAAGCCAGCACGGGACTCCCTGGAGCCCAGAGCGGCGGCGACATGCTTCTCGCCCTCGACATCGGCAACACATCGGTCCACATGGGGCTGTTCGCCGGCGAGAACCTGGCGGCGACCTGGCGCGTCGGGGTGGAAGCGGAACGCTCTGCCGACGAATACGGCGTCCTGATGCTCAACCTCCTCGCCACGAGCGACCTCACAGCCGAGTCGGTCGACGCCTGCATCATCGGCTGCGCGGTTCCTCCCCTCCTCCCCACCTTCCAGCGGGTCTGCGCGCGCTATTTCGGCCAGGACGCCATGGTCGTCGGACACGGGCTGCGGACGGGCGTCCGCATCCTCTACGACAACCCCCGGCAAGTCGGCGCCGACCGCATCGTCGATGCGGTGGCGGCCATCAATATCTATGGGGCCCCTGCCATCGTCGTCGACTTCGGGACGGCGACGGTATTCGACGCCATCGACAGCCAGGGCGACTACCTCGGGGGCGCGATCGCTCCCGGCATCGGCATCGCCAGCGAAACGCTCTTCAGCCGGGCGGCAATGCTCTCGCGGGTCCAGCTCGAACGCCCACCCGCGGCGATCGGGCGGAACACCACCCACGCCCTCCAGTCAGGCATCCTGCTGGGGTACGTGGGGCTGGTGGAGGGCATGGTGGCGCGCTTCCAGGAAGAGCTGGGAGGCGGCGCGACCGTGATCGGCACCGGTGGCTGGGCAAGCGAGATCGCAGCCGAAACGGACGTCATCGACACCGTCGACCAGAACCTCACACTCCAGGGGCTGCGGCTTATCCATGACCTCAACATTGGCTGAGACGACCGGAACCTACCGTGAGCATCCGCTCGACGGGCGCACCATCGCCCTCGGTGTCACCGGCAGCATCTCCGCCTACAAGGCCGCCGATCTCGCGAGCAAGCTGCGCCAGGCCGGCGCCAGCGTCGAGGTGTTGATGACGGAGGCGGCGACGCGCTTCATCGCCCCGCTCACGTTCCAGTCGCTCACGGGACAGGAAGCGATCGTCGACATGTTCGAGACGGAGGAGGCGGAGGCGCACGTCGAGGTCGCACGCCGCGCCGACGGGTTCCTGATCGCCCCGGCCACGGCCGATTGCCTGGCCCGACTCGCCTACGGCGGCGGCGGCGACATGGTGACGCTGACTGCGCTCGCGACGACGGCGCCGGTCGTCGTCGCTCCCGCGATGGACTCGCAGATGTGGGCGAACGCGGCGGTGGAGGCGAACGTCGCGGCGCTTGTCGAGCGCGGCGTCGAGGTCGTCGGACCGGCGGAGGGACGGCTCGCGAGCGGGCGGTTCGGGGCGGGGCGCCTGGCCGAGACGCCGGCGATCCTCGGGGCCGTGCGCGCCGCCATCGGCCGGCGCGAGGGCGACCTCTGCGGGCGGGCGGTCATCGTCACCGCCGGAGGCACGCAGGAGCCGCTCGACCCCGTGCGCTACATCGGCAACCGATCGAGCGGGCGCATGGGCTTCTCCCTCGCCGCGGCCGCTCGCGACCGCGGGGCGCGCGTCTCGCTGGTCACGGGTCCGTCCCAGCTCACGACGCCCTACGGCGTGGACCGGGTCGACGTGAAGACGGTCGAGGAGATGCTGGGGGCGCTGGAACCGCTGACCGAGCGCTGCGACGCCCTCCTGATGGCGGCGGCGCCCGCCGACTTCCGACCCCTGGAAGCGTCCGGCCAGAAGATCAAGAAGGCCACCCTCCACGAGGATGACATGACGCTCCCCCTGACGGAGACGCCGGACATCATCTCGACGCTCCCGGGAGGCGGCGTGCGGGTTGCGTTCGCCGCCGAAACCGAGAACCTGAAGGCGAACGCCACCGCCAAGCTGGCGGCCAAGCGCGCCGACTTCATCGTGGCGAACGACGTGACGGCCGCCGGGAGCGGCTTCGGCACGGAGACGAACGAGGTCACCATCTTCCACCGCGAGGGCGAGGCGGAGCGGCTACCGCTGCTGAGCAAGTACGCGGTCGCGCACGCGATTCTCGACCGGGTTGCAGCGCGGCTGGGGTAGGGCGAACGGCAGGGCTTGTCCACCTTGACAACCCCATCTCACCAGCCAACACTGACTAGTGGAAAGGGTCAGCTCCGAACGGTCCCCTTCATGGGGCGCCTTCCCGCGAGAGCGGGATAGGAGCTGGCCCGCTTTGTGTTAAGGCCAAACGCGCCATGACACCTCCTTATCCCGAAGGTGGACCTCGCGAAGTCGTGCGCCCTCGGCGTTCCCATTGAGCGCTCGGGCAGCCACACCGACCATGTAGTCAGCGAGCAGGTTGTGACTGTCTGATCGCTGGGCCTTGAGCTTGCGGAACGCGGCACGCGCCCCACTGTCCAGATGCCTCCTGAGGTACACAGCGAGATCGCTTCGCCCCTGTCGAGTACCGAATCTGTCCACGACGACTGTCGCATCACGGAGGTATGACCCTGCGGCTTCGCACAGCTCTTTGACCGCCAATTGGTGAAGACCATCAGGAGAAGGGACTTCACCTGCCGCGAGAAGCCGCGCTTTGTCCACCGCGAAGACGTGAACTCGAAATGCGTACGGCCTCACGGCATCAAGGAAGGCCGTTCGCACCCGGCGAGAGTTGTGGCTGAAGTGGAACTCGAAGAAGGGCGGAAGCGATAACTCTGACCGAAGCGCATCGAGGCGATCCTCACAGCGCCGCCCCTCCTCAGAGTCAGCAAAGGTGACCATGGCCACCACGAAGAGGCGGCTTGATCCCCGGTCGAGCTTCAGACCCGCATCACCCGACTCGTCAACAAATGCAAGCACCCACAAACCCTACCAGTCCACAGCCCCGTTCCCCGTGTGGCGCGATTGACGTAAGCTCGACCCATGACGCACTCCTCGGACGGCATGCAGCGACGCTGCACCTGTATGGCGGGGTCCCGCGCCTGAGCGGGCCCCCACCGCAGCCTGCCCGCCCAGTCCCGAGAGGTAGCGAACCGTATGTCCTTCCTTAGCGAGATCCGCGACGACATCCGCGCAACGATGGACCGCGACCCGGCGGCCACGAGCGCGATCGAGGTCGTCCTGTTCTATCCCGGCTTCCACGCGCGCCTCGCGCACCGGCTCGCGCACGCCCTGCACCGGCGCAGGCTGCCACTCATCCCGCGCGGCATCATGCAGGTCGTGCGCTTCATCACCGGGATCGAGATTCACCCCGGGGCGGTCATCGGACCGCGCTTCGTGATCGACCACGGGATGGGCATCGTCATCGGCGAGACGACCGAGATCGGCCCGGACGTGACCATCTACCAGGGGGTCACGCTCGGCGGCACGAGCACGCGCCGCACGAAGCGGCACCCCACGTTGATCGGGAACAATGTCGTCGGCGCCGGCGCGAAGGTGATCGGCGCCGTCGAGATCGGCGAGAGCGCCCGCATCGGGGCGGGTTCGGTCGTTATCACGAACGTGCCGCCACGGGCGACCATCGTCGGCGTGCCCGGTCACATCGTCGCCTTCCACGACGACTCGAACGGCGTGATGCAGCGTCTGCCCGACCCCGAGTGGGATCGACTGAATCAGCTCGACGAGCGGGTCGACGAGCTGCGCGAGCTGATCGCGCACCTTGAGGAGCACGTGGACGGCCTCCACGACGACCACCATTCCGAGGAGCGCTCGCCAGCCGAAGCGCCGCCGCGCAGCTGACCATGCTCCACCTGCGCGACACCCTTACCGGCGAGAAGCGGGAGCTTGCGCCCATCGCTGGCGATGTGCGCCTCTACGTCTGCGGCGTGACGCCGTACAGCGAAGCCCACCTGGGCCACGCGCTCTTCTCGATCGTGTTCGACGTGCTGCGCCGCTATCTCGAGTGGCGCGGCTACGGCGTGCGCCACATCCAGAACTTCACCGACATTGACGACAAGCTCATCGAGCGCTCGCACGAGACGGGCACGCCCGTAGAAGAGCTGGCGGAGCGCTACTCCGATGCGTACATGGCGCAGCTCACGCGCCTCAACATCCTGCCCGCGACCGAGTACCCGCGAGCAACCGAGGAGATCCCGAACATCGTCAGCTTCATCGAAGGGCTGGTCGGAAAGGGGGTCGCCTACGCCTCGGGCGGCGACGTCTACTACCGCGTTCGCGAGAAGGCCGACTACGGAAAGCTCTCGAAGCGGGACGTGGACGACCTCCGCAGCGGCGCGCGCGTGGACCTGAGCGAGCTGAAGGACGACCCGCTCGACTTCGCGCTGTGGAAGGGCGCCAAGCCGGGCGAGCCGCACTGGGACAGCCCCTGGGGGCCGGGGCGGCCGGGCTGGCACATCGAGTGCTCGGCGATGGCGATGAACGCCCTCGGCGACCAGATCGACATCCACGGCGGCGGCGCGGACCTGATCTTCCCCCACCACGAGAACGAGATCGCGCAGAGCGAGTCGTTCACGGAGAAGACGCCCTTCGCCAGCTTCTGGGTGCACAACGCCCTCCTGCAGCTGGGCGAGGAGAAGATGTCGAAGTCGGTCGGCAACATCATCGGGATTGACGAGGTGCTCGACCGCTACGGGACGGACGCGCTCCGCATGTTCATCGTGACGAGCCACTACCGCAGCCCCGTCACTTACAGCGAGGAGGCGCTCGACGCCGCCCGCGCGGGCGCGGAGCGACTGCGGCAGGCGGCATTCTCGAAGGGCGTCGCGAACGGCCACTCGCTCGACCCGACGGATGCGCGCGAGCGCTTCACGGAGGCGATGGACGACGACCTGAACACGCCCCGCGCCCTGGCCGCACTTTTCGACCTAGCGCGGGCGATCAATCGCGCCCACGACGAGGGTCACGACGCCGGCGAGGCGCAGGCGACGCTGCGCGAGCTGGCGGGCGTGCTTGGCTTCACGCTGCACGAGCCGCCCCACCGGGACGAGAACGCGGCACCGTTCGTCGACCTCCTTGTGGGGCTGCGCGCCGAGCTGCGGACGGCGAAGCAGTACGCGCTCGCGGACCGCGTGCGCGACGGGCTCGTGGAGCTCGGCGTCGAGCTGCACGACGGCCCCGAGGGCACGGAGTGGTCGTTCCGATGAGCGAGCGCGCAGCAGTCGAAGCGACCGAGCGAAGCGAGTTGAAGTGAGCGGAGGGTCCGGGGAGGGCCGCGGGCTGCGGGATTACCTGCACCAAAAGGCGCGCGCCATGCGTTCCGCGGCAGCGGCGAAGCCGAGCGGCGAGCAGTGGCGCGAGACGGTCTCAGCAACGTGCGTGGCGGACGACGCGACGGGCGTGCGCAAGCTCCGCATGCGGGACTGGCAGATCGTCGGCGACTCCGGCCCGGACTTCGGCGGCTGGAGCCTGGGGCCAAGCTCGCCGGAGCTGTTCTGCGGGGTCATCAGCACGTGCCTCACGCACACCTACCTGATCGCGGCCGCCACCCTCGACATCCCCCTCGACCGGGTCGAGGTAACCGTCAGCTCCTCGAACAACGACGCCCACTTCCTCGGCATCGAGAGCGACGACCCGGACGTGCCGTTCGACATCACGGCGCGGGTCTCGGTGGAGGCGCCGGACGCCACCACCGAGCAGGTCGCGACGCTGCACGCCTACGCCACCGAGCGCTGCCCCCTCTCGAAGCTGGTGCGGGAGCCGAACACGGTCACGCTGGTGACGGAGTGAGGGGCGCCAACTGTGAAACTGCTCTACGACCAGGCCACCGATTCCCTTTACATCGACTTGGAGGACGCCCCCGGCGCCGAGTCGTTCGAGGTGGCTGACGGCGTGGTCATTGACATCACCGCAGACGGTGGCGTTTCCGGGATCGACATCGACCACGCCTCCAGGCGCCTTGACCTTGACGCACTCACCGTGACCGAAGGGCGGCCAGGGCCCGACGGGGGCGCTAGCGCAGCTCGCTGATCTGGCGGCGGCGGACGAGGTTCCAGTCGATCTCGTAGCCGAGGCCGGGCTCCTCGGGGGCGTGAACGAGGCCGTTCGCGTCGACCTCGATATCGTTCACGAGCCCGTACTTCTGGGCAGCGTCGGGCAGGAGCACCTCGAAGTACTCGCAGTTGTTGACGGCCATGATGACGTGCAGGTTGGCCACGTTGTTGAGCGAGTTGCCGCCGTGGTGGACCTCGCACTTCATGCGGAAGGCGTCGGCGAGGTTGGCGATCTTGTGGAGGGCGGTGATGCCGCCGGAGACGGCCACGTCGCCGCGCAGGATGTCGGTTGCCTGCTGCTGCACCCACTGCTGCATCCCGTAGAAGCTGGCCGGGGCGAATTCCGTGGCGAGGATGGGGATGTCGAGCTTCTGGCGCAGCTTCACGTAGCCGTAGACGTCCTCCTCCTCGAGCGGGTCCTCGTACCAGTAGTAGTCGAGGTCCTCGATGGCGCGGCCCACGCGGACGGCGTCCTCGTAGCTGTAGGCCCAGACGGAGTCGAGCATCAGCCGCATGTCCGGGCCGACTGCCTCGCGGGCGGCCCGGCAGATATCGATATCGACGAGCGGGCGCGTGTCCGGATGGATCTTGTAGGCGGTCCAGCCTCGGTCCTGGAAGGACTTCGCCTCCTCGGCATAGGCCTCGGGCGAGGGGAGGGAGGCGGAGCTGGCGTAGGCGGGCACGGAACTGCGGCAGGACCCGAGCAGGCGATGCACGGGCAGCCCCGCGATCTTCCCGGCGAGGTCCCATAGGGCGACATCGACGGCGCCGATCGCGCGGAAGGAGACGCCTCGCCGGCGCTTCCACATGGCGTGCCAGAAGCGCCCGATATCGAGCGGGTTCTCACCCATCACGACGGGCTTCAGGAGGGTCAGCAGCGCCTCGGCGTCCATGGTCGCGTCGCGGCTGGCGGAGCCGAGGAAGGAGTGCCCTTCCGCCCCCTCGTCGGTGCGGATGGTGAGCACGCCCATCTGGCGTTCGCCACCGTAAGCGATGGACGAGCCGGGATAGGCGCCGTGGGGCACATCCCAGCCGAACGTGGTCAGGAATACATCGTCAATCCGCATGGTCGCTCCCTCTCCCGGGATGACCGCATCGTACGCCGACGCCCGGTCGGGGAACGTGAGCCCCTTGCGCCCGTGCGTAGGCTTGATGCAAGGCAGCAAAGGGGGCACTCGCATGGCAGCGATGCAGACATTCCGGAAACTGGTGGCGATCTACCTGGGGGTTGTCGGGGTGGGCACAGCCGCGCAGTTCGTGCTCCAGGGCTTCTACGACTCCGTCGACGCGGCGGCCGACGGCTGGAGGATCATCTCCTGGCTCATGGCCGTCGCGTTGGTCCTGATGCTGGCGACTGTCATCCACGAGAGCCGGGCCGCGGGTCACGACCCGGGCGCGCCCGTGACACGGTCATGGCTCACGGCCAAGGCCGCCCTCTACGGCACGGTCTTCTTCGCCCTCCTCTTCTTCTGGAACTGGTTCGCGTGGGAGTGGGGGCGTGGCGACGTGCAGGCCGACGTGCAGTACTGGCGGCTCATCGACGCGGGCGTGGCGGTCCTTGCCGTCTCGACCGCGCTGCGGGCGTGGCGCGCGGGTCCTGCCGAGAGCTAGCGCCCGTCCGCGCTCAGTAGGCGCTGCGGAGGGAGTCGGGGAGGTGGTCGAGGTTGGGGGCGCGCCGGATGGCGGCGTAGCGCGGCGGACCGCTCGCATGGCGGCCCTCGGGCCACATGCTGAGCTCGACGATGGCTCCGTTCGGCAGGTCGAACTCGTGGTGCCAGGGGCTGTCGCTCGGGAGGCCCATGGCCCAGCGCAGGATGGCATCGCCGGTGCCTGAGTGGGACACGATGGCGAGTGACTCGCCGGCGTGGGGCGGGACGATGTCCTCGCAGGCGGCACCGACTCGCTCGGCGAAGGCGCCGATGGTCTCGCCACCGGGGGTGCCGGTGTGCTCCGGCCGCCAGGCCCAGTCGTACTCGTGCGTCTCGTCGTCGGGGTCCCAGTCGGCGATCTCGAATTCGCTCAGGCGGTCATCAACCTGAACGTCGAGGCCCGTCACGCGGGCGAGCGGCTCGGCGGTCTCGCGCGCGCGGCGCATCGGGCTGGCGTAGACGGCGGCGAGGCCGGCGTTCGCGAGCCCGACGGCGACGGCCTCGGCCTGTCGCCGTCCGAGCGGGGAGAGGGGTGTGTCGTGGCCGTACGAGCCGTCGTCGGCGCGGGCCTGCGCGTGTCGCACCAGGTAGAGGCGGACGGGGTCAGTCAACGCGGGGACGCCTTCACAGAACCTTGCGCATCTCGGTGGTCGAGTTCACGACGTACATAAACGGCCGGGGCGTCTCTGCAAAGAGATCCACCATCTCGTCCAATGTGCGAGCCAAGAGCTTAAGGTACTCCCACCTCGTGGGGCCCTTGCTCTGATTGAGAATGAAGCAGCCAACGCGATGCTGTTGAAGAGCTGCTCGCTCGCCTGGGCGGGTTCGTATCTTCTTGTCGCGTGATATCACGAGCCACCCCTCTCGACCAGCAACCTCTAGCCACACATCGTCCTCAGTCCAGTGATCGAAGTGGTCCTCCAGCCAAGCCACCTCGTCTTCATGGACGAGCTTCAGCGCTTCCGCAACGCTTCTCGGAACTGAGCGGTCAAAAAGATCACGCAGCCAGGGCGCGTTCAAACTGGATCGCTGTTCGAACCGACTCAATGGAGACCCCGAAGTCAGCAGCGATCTGCTCCAGCGAGTCGCCAACCTCGCTTCGCTCGATGAGGATTTCAGTCCGAACGCCCGTACCCTGGACTACAGGAAGACCGTAGCCAAACTTCGGGTCGATCACCACTTCCGTCGAACGTCCCCCTGGCCACCAACGGTTGGCCCAGCCACCCTGGTAGTCGACGGTTGCAAGGAAGGGCTCAAGAACGTCGTCCCAAGCTGTCCTTCGCTTTCCCCGAAGAACGCTAACCAGCGCACCGTCGTCTCCCTGCACGAACGCGTCGCGCCCGTCGGCCCTAAATCGGTGGGAAAGCAAGGGACGATCCGACCCAAAGATGCTCTGACAACTCTCGACAATTTCCCGAATCTGTGGGAGCGAGAAGTCGAGATCGCGCAACCCGCGGATGGCAGCAACCTCGATGAGGTCGGCAAAGGACACGGCAGATTCAGGAGATGGGGCAGCCCTGCCGACAGGAGGTTTTCGTACGCGCGCGCCTCTTGCGGACTCGTACGTGTACCCCCGAGTCCAACGCTTGGCCGTGCCGGAAGTCACACGAGCGAGCCGATCCGCTTCTGCGAAGCTGTAGCGAGCAATGATCAAAGTCTCAGGAATTCCCACGGAGTGCACCGCGCCCGTTGCCATGACTCAACTCCTGTGCTTGGAGCGTAGCACAGACCCTGCCTACCCCCTGGGGAGGCCGAGGCCGCGGGTGGCCATGATGTTGCGCTGGATCTCGCTGGTGCCCGCCTCGACCGTGTTCGCGGCCGAGCGCAGGAACACCTGCGCCTGGTCGAACCACACGCGCGAGGACTCGCCCCGCAGCATCCCGGACATCCCGAGGATGTGCATGCCGGTGAGCTGCAGGCGCTGGTTCAGCTCGCTGCCGAAGAGCTTGCTGGCGCTGGCCTCGTGGTTGGGGACGAGACCCTGCGCCTGCATCGTCGCGACGCGGTAGGCGAGGAACGTGCCGACGTTCACCTCGATGGCGCGCTCGGCGAGCTCGGTGCGGATGGTCTTGCGGTGGCGCCAGAGCTCCGGGCGTTCCTCCACGAGCCGGGTGAAGCGCTCGATCGTGCGGCGGCCGCCGGCGTAGGCGCCGATGCCGCTGCGCTCGAAGTCGAGGGCGACGGCGAGGTGGTACCAGCCCCGGTTCTCCTCCCCGACGCGCTGCTCGACGGGGACGCGCACGTCCTCGAAGAAGACCTCATTGAAGCTGTGCTGGTCACCGAGGTTGATGAGCGGCTGCACGGTGATGCCGGGCGACTTCATATCGAGCATGAGCAGGGAGATGCCCTTGTGCTTCGGGGCGTCGGCGTCGGTGCGGGCGGCGAGCCAGCCCCAGTCGGCGAGGTGGCCGCCGGAGGTCCAAATCTTCTGCCCGTTAATCACATAGTCGTCACCGTCGCGGATGGCGCTGGTCTGCAGGGAGGCGAGGTCGCTGCCCGCGCCCGGCTCGCTGTAGAGGGTGCACCACCACTGCTCGGCGCTGGTGATGGGCGGGATGTACTTCTGCTTCTGCTCCTCGGTGCCGTAGAGCATGAGCGAGGGGCCGACCCAGGCGATGCCCATGTTCCCGACGGGCGCGCCGGCGTACGACATCTCCTCGTTGTAGACGAGCTGGCGCATGTGCGGCGCGCCACCGCCGCCATACTCCTTCGGCCAGGCCATCGCCAGCCAGCCGCGCTCGGCGAGCTTCTTCTGGAAGCCCATGGTGTAGTCGTACTCTTCCTGGTTCGTCTCGAAGCCGCCGCGCCGGGCGCGCTCAAGGCGCTCCTCCTCGGGGGGCAGCTCATCGGCGATGAACTGGCGGACCTCGGCGCGGAAGGACTCGACGTCGCTTTCGTGGGTGAAGCGCATGGAACGGCTCCGGAAGGAAGTGGAGCGAGTCTAGCAGAGGGCGGGGTAGGGACCCGGCGACCGCTACCCCCTCGGCAGGCCGAGGCCGCGGGTGGCCATGATGTTGCGCTGTATCTCGCTCGTGCCCGCCGCGATCGTCCCGGAGACGGTGTAGAGGTAGTTCTGCGCCTGGTCCAACTCGAAGCGCGAGGAATCGCCGCGCAGCTGGCCGGCCATGCCGAGCAGGTGCATACCCGTGCGGGCGATGCGCTGCCCGAGCTCGCTGCCGAAGAGCTTGCTTGCGCTCGCCTCGTGGTTCGGCAGGAGGCCCTGGGCCTGCATCGTGGCGACCCGGTAAGCGAGGAACGTGCCCACGTTCACCTCGACCATGCGGTCGGCGAGCTCGTAGCGGACGCCGGGGCGGTTCTCGATGAGCTGCGGGTTGTCCTCGGCGATGTCGGTGAGCCGCTCGATGTTGCGACGGCCGCCGGAGTAGGCGGCGATGCCGCTGCGTTCGAAGTCGAGGGCGACGGCGAGGTGGTACCAGCCGCGATTCTCCTCGCCCACGCGCTGCTCGACGGGGACGCGCACGTCCTCGAAGAAGACCTCGTTGAAGGCGTGCTGGTCGGCGATGTTGACCAGGGGCCGCACGCTGACGCCGGGGGACTTCATGTCGAGCATGAGGAGGGAGATGCCCTTGTGCTTGGGGGCGTCGGGATCGGTGCGGGCGGCGAGCCAGCCCCAGTCGGAGAGATGCCCGCCGGACGTCCAGATCTTCTGCCCGTTGATCACGTAGTCGTCGCCGTCGCGAATGGCGCTGGTCTGGAGGGAGGCGAGGTCGCTGCCCGCGCCCGGCTCGCTGTAGAGCGTGCACCACCACTGATCGGCGCTCGTGATCGGCGGGATGTACTTCTGCTTCTGCTCCTCGGTGCCGTAGAGCATGAGCGAGGGTCCCACCCAGGAGATGCCCATGTTCATCACGGGCGCGCCCGCGTACGACATCTCCTCGTTGTAGACGAGCTGGCGCATGTGCGAGGCGCCGCCGCCGTACTCCTCAGGCCAGGCCATCGCCAGCCAATCGCGATCGGCGAGCTTCTTCTGGAAGCCCATCGTGTAGTCGTACTCTTCCTGGAGCGTCTCGAAGCCACCGCGCCGGGAGTGCGCCAGCCGCTCCTCCTCGGAGGGAAGCTCGTCGGCGATGAACTGGCGAACCTCGTCGCGGAAGGACTCGACGTCGCTCTCGTGGGTGAAGCGCATGGCGGGGCTCCAGGCAGGAAGTGCGGCGAGTCTAGCAGGGGACGGGCGCGCGGGCCCCGTCGCGGCTAGCCCGCGGTCGTCTTCGGGCGGACGGCGCCCTGCTCGCGCAGGTCGGCGATGGTGACGACCTGGCCGGTGTAGTCGAGCGGCTGCTTCGCCATCCAGAGGACCGCGTCGGACATGATGACGGGATCCTCGAAGTCGGAGCGGTCGACGTCGCCGAGGGTGAAGGCGTAGCCCTCGGTCCAGACGCCCAGCTCCAGACGGATGCAGTTCACCGCCACGGAATCCTCGAGCTCGATCGCGAAGCCCTCGGTCATCGCCTCCAGCGCGCGCTTCGTCGTCGTGTAGCTGATGCGGCGGAAGCCGGGGTTCACCGAGGCGCCTGAGGAGATGTTGATGACGCGTCCCTCGCCCGCCTCGCGCATGCGCGGGCAGAAGTAGTAGATGAGGTAGAAGGGGCCGTGGATGTTGATGTCGGTAGCGAGCCGCCAGCGTTTCGTCGAGTTCTCGAGGGTGGCGCCGGGGACGCCGACGGCGGCGTTGTTGACAAGCAGGTCGCAGCGGCCGAAGCGCTCGTAAACCGTGCCGGCGAGGGCGGCGACCGCCTCCTCGTCGCGCACGTCGAGGGGGGCGACGAGGACGTCGGCGCCCTGCTCGCGGGCGAGCTCGGCGGTCTCGTCGATGGTGCCGGGGAGCCTGGCGGGGGAGTCGGCGGTCGAGCGGGCGCAGACGACGAGATCGTAGCCGTCGGCGGCGAGGTCGATGGCGAGCTGCTTGCCGATGCCGCGGCTGGCGCCGGTGATGAGCGCAACGGGTTTGGACACGGGTGCCTCCAGGCCGCCTGCCGGCGGCCCCGCAATCTTGGCGCAGGGGCGGGTCGAGGGGAAGGCGGGGTCAGGCCACGCGGCCGAAGGCGGCGAGCTGGCGCAGGCGCTTGACCGTCAGGACGCCCTTCCAGGCGACCTCGGCCTGCTCCCAGGCCTCGGGGAACGTGCCCATCCAGCTCCAGTTGGGCGCCCAGGCGCCATCCTCGCCCTGCGTCTCGACGACGTGGTCGAGGTGTCGATCGACGTGCTCGCGGAAGGGGGCGTAGAGGGGCGAGTCGGGGGCGTCGAGGAGGTCGAGGGGCTGGAGGCCGTAGCCGCCCCACAGGTCGCGGTCGGTGACCAGCGTGGCCTCGACAAACTCCGGGAGGCGAGCCAGCACGGCCTCGCGGGCGGCGGCAGGGACGGCGGGGGTGGTGGCGAAGCGGATGTAGCACTCGAGTGCGTCCTTCTGGACGGCGGCGGGGTCGACCTCGCCGGCGCGATCCACGACGGCCCCGGTGATCTTGCGCAGGAAGCCGGCGTCGACGTGCCGTTCGAATGCGTGCAGGGCGGCGACGACGGAGGGGCGGGGGTTGTCGGCGAAGTACCCCCAGCCCTCGTCGAACTCGTCGGTCCGGTGCCACCAGGGGGCGTGGGGGGCGGCGTTGTCGTGCCGGGGAACGAGGGGCCAGGAGCGCCACTCCGGCACGTAGGACGCGAGCAGGTAATCGACAGCGCGGGCGGGCAGAAGGTCGAGGGCATGAGCGCCAAGCTCCTCGAGCATCTCGAGGGCGCGCAGGGTGCAGAGCACCGACGAGGCTTCGTCCTGGAAGTCGGGCTCCATGCCGTGGAAGCCGCCGTCCTCGTTCTGGAGGGCGGCCAGCTCGTCAAGGACCGTGTCACGGTCGCCGCCGAGGAGGTGGTGGTAGAAGACGGCCTTGTCGAGGGGCAGGGCATGCGTCAGCACGAAGTCGACGGCGCGCTCACGGCTCTCGGGGGTCAGCTGTCCGGTAGGCATTAGAACAAAGATTCTAGCGGAGGGAGCGGCCGCCGTCGATCGTGATGACCGCCCCCGTCACGTAGCTGCTGGCATCGCTGGCGAGGTAGAGGGCGGCCCCGGCGACATCCTCGGGGGTGGCGAAGCGGCCGAGGGGCACGTCGCCCTTGAGGCGGGGACCGTGGCGGCTCTCGAAGAGGGCGTTCGTCAGGTCGCTCTCGGTCCAGCCCGGGGCGAGTGCATTCGCGCGGATACCGCGGTCGGCCCACTCGAGCGCGAACACCTTCGCCATGTGGATCAGCCCCGCCTTCGTGACCCCGTAGGCGCCCTGGCGCTCGTCGGGCTGGATGCCGAGCATGGAGCTGACGTTGATGATGCTGCCGGGCCGCTCCGCCTCGAAGAGACGCGTCGCCACCTCGATGCTGCAGCACCAGGCGCCGCGCAGGTTCACCCCCATGAGCTGGTCGAGTTCCTCGGCGGTGGTGTGCTCGACGCGTTTGTAGAAGGGGCTGATGCCGGCGTTGTTCACGAGCACGTCGACGAGCCCCAGGCGGCTCGCTTCGGCTACGAGGGTGCGGACGGCGTCCGGGTCGGAGATGTCGCAGGGGATGGCGATGGCGTTCGGCCCGAGGCGCTTCGCCGCCTCGTCGAGGGTGTCCTTGCCGCGCGCGCTGATGACGACGCGGGCGCCGGCGCCCACGAACGCGTCTGCGATGGCGTAGCCGATGCCGCGCGACCCACCCGTGACGATTGCGGTCTTGCCTTCGAGGTCCATGTCCATCCCGGGCCCGCCTCCATGTGCCTGCCGCCGCCGGAGTGTACCGAGCGGGTACGATTCGCGCCGTGGCCACCCACGACGACGTACGCGAGCTCGCACTTGCCCTGCCGGAGACGGCGGAGAAGCCGTCGTACGGCACGCCCGGCTTCCGCGTGAAGGACCGCCTCTTCGCGCGGCTGCACCAGGACGGCGAGTCACTGGTGCTACGGGTCGACATGGACGAGCGCGAAGCGCTCGCGCAGGCGGAGCCGGACAAGTTCTTCTGGACGCCCCACTACGACCGGCATCCATGGATCCAGGTGCGGCTGGCCGCGGTCGACCGGGAGGAGCTGTCGGAGCTGCTGCGGGACTCGTGGCGGCTGCGGGCGCCGGCGGCGGTGCTGCGCCGGGCGGGCGGAGGCTAGCCGGAGCATTCGCGCCTGCCCCCGGCAGCCGCTACCTTCCTCCGGTGGCGGCGACGATCGATACGGAACAGGCGGTGGCGCACCTGCGCGGAGCGGACGCCGTGATGGACATGGTCATCGAGGCGGTGGGGCCGCCGCTCCTGCGCGATCCTTCGCCGACAGCGTTCCAGGCGCTGGCGCGGTCGATCATCTTCCAGCAGCTCAGCGGCAAGGCGGCGAGCACGATCCTGGGGCGCTTCGTCGCGCTGTTTCGCGAGGGCGCGACGGCGGAGGACGCCGTGGACGGCTCCTTCCCCGAACCCGGAGAAGTGCTGAGCATCGACGACGAGGCGATGCGAGCGGCCGGGGTGTCGCGGCAGAAGGCCGCGGCGCTGCGCGATCTGGCGGCGCACTTCGCCGAGGGGAAGCTCAGCATCGAGCGCTTCGGGGAGTGGAGCGACGAGGAAGTCATCGAGCACCTGCTGCCGGTGCGCGGCATCGGGCGCTGGACGGCGCAGATGTTCCTGATGTTCCAGCTGCGGCGGCCGGACGTGCTCCCGACGGCCGACGTCGGGTTGAACCGGGCGATGATGCGTCTCTACGGCCTCGACGCGCCGGCGACGCCCGAGGAAGTCGAGCGCATCGGGGCGCCCTGGCACCCCTGGGCGACGCTCGCCTGCTGGTACCTGTGGCGCAGCGAGGACGTCATCCTGCCGCTGGGGGACCCGGCGTGAGCATCCTCATCGACGAGGCGACGCGCATCCTCGTGCTCGGCATCACGGGTCGGGAGGCGGTTTCGTTCACTCGCGACACGCTCGACTACGGGGGGCAGGTGGTGGCGGGGGTCACGCCGGGGCGGGGCGGCCGCGACGTACACGGCGTGCCCGTCTACGACACGGTGCGGGAGGCGGTGGCGGAACACGCGCCGAACGCCGCGGTCATCGCGGTGCCGCCGCGGGCGCTACGCGACGCCGCCTTCGAGTGCATCGCCTACGGCATCCCGCTCGTCGTCATCGTGACGGAGCGCGTCCCACGGCTGGACGCGGCGCAGGTGGTGGAGCAGGCGACGCGGGAGGGCGTACGGGTCATCGGGCCGAACAGCATGGGGCTCATCTCGCCGGGCAAGACGAAGGTCGGGA
Organism: Tepidiformaceae bacterium; assembly: GCA_965203545.1. Classification (GTDB taxonomy): domain Bacteria; phylum Chloroflexota; class Dehalococcoidia; order Tepidiformales; family Tepidiformaceae; genus UBA2991. Next base: position 2,159,814 of record OZ241899.1, on the reverse strand, counting down.
GCGTGGGCGGTCCCGCCGCCGACACCGCGCGCAGCTTCGTGCCGGGGAGCACCGGGATCATGTCCCGCTCGGGGGGGATGACGACGGAAATCGCAAGCCTGTTGGCTCAGCACGACCTCGGCGTCTCGACGGCCATCTCGATCGGGGGCGACCCCATCACCGGGTCGTCTTTCGCGAGCCTCCTGCCTCTCTTCGAGGCGGACCCGGAGACGGAGGCAGTCGTCACCTTCAGCGAGCCCGGCGGGGCGATGGAGGCGGAGCTGGTCGAGGCGGTTCGCGAACGGGGGACGAGCCTGCGCATCGTGAGCTTCATCGCCGGGAACTTCATGGCGGAGATGCCGGGCGTGCGCTTCGGTCACGCGGGCGCGCTCGTGCAGCGCGACGAGGACAGCGCCGCGGCGAAGGCGTCGATGCTGCGGGAGGCGGGGGTCCGGGTGGCGGACGCGCTGGCGGATATCCCCTCGCTGGTACGGGGGTAGGGGGCTGTCAGGCAGGGCGTCTATTGCCACGCCAGCTTGTGATCGGGGACAATCATCGGCGCGCGGAGGCGGGCTATGGCTGAACCGAGCACTCGCGAGCTGCCGGGCGACCTGCGGGAAGCAGAGCGAGCGGTACGTGCCTACGGGGACGCCATTCGCAGGTTTGATGCGACTCACCCCAACCCGCACGTGGACTTCCCGGACAAGTGGGTCGGCGTGTACGAGGACGAGGTCGTGACGGCCGACACACTCGACGAGTTGTTCGAAGAACTTGAGCGCCGAGCGATCCCCCGCATCAAGACCTTTGTCCGCTTTGTCGACCGTGACCCGGACGCGTTCTATTACCCGGGATGACCATCGAGGGCTGGTTCGATACCAGGGGACGGCCACTCTTCGAAGCGGAACTCCTCCTGCCCGGCCAGGGCATCCGGGTCACACTGGAGTTCCTTGCCGATACGGGTTCCGACAGGACACTCCTGATGCCCTCCGCCACCGCCAAACTGCCGCTCGACCTTGAGGAGCCTGGCGCCTCGACCGGCCTAATCGCCGGCGTGGGTGGCAACGTCCAGGTAGCCCGGATCCCCGCACAGATCATGTTCTACGGTTCCAATGCCTATCTCTACGATCTCGATGTGGGCGTCGTGGCAACCGGAGGGCAGCGCTCTCCCGTGGATGCACTGCTCGGTCGGGACATTCTCGCCCACTGGTACCTTCACTGTGAGCGACGCACGAACCTGCTTCGGGCAGAGAACGTCTCGGCCGACGAGGTCTTCCCACTACCGGCAGAGGGGAACTGAACGCGTCTCAGCCCATGCCCTCAGTCCACGAGCGGCAAGAGCTCGTCGCCGGTGGCGACGGGGCGGAGGGGGAGGACGGGGGCGGCCTGCTCCTCGGCGTGGTAGGAGCTGCGAACCAGGGGACCTGACTCGACGTGCGCGAAGCCCATCTTGCGCGCCGCCTCGCCAAGCTCGTCGAACTCGTCCGGGTGGTAGTAGCGCTCGATGGGGAGGTGCTGCTGGTCGGGCCGCAGGTACTGGCCCAGCGTGAGGATGTCGACATCGTTGGCACGGAGGTCGGCGAAGACGGCGAGGAGCTCGTCCTTCGTCTCGCCGAGGCCGGCCATGAGGCCGCTCTTCGTGAGGCGTTCGGGGGCGGCGGCCTTGGCGCGCTTGAGCAGCTCGAGGGAGCGCTCGTACCTGGCCTTGGGGCGGACCCGGCCGTAGAGGCGGGGAACCGTCTCGGTGTTGTGGTTGAGGATCTCGGGAGCGGCATCGAGGACCGTCTGAAGGGCGTCCCAGTCGCCCATGAAGTCCGGGATGAGCACCTCGATGGTGGTGCCGGGGGAGAGGCGGCGGGTCCAGCGGATGGTCTCGGCGAAGATGCCGGCGCCGCCGTCGGCTACGTCGTCGCGGTTCACGCTGGTGATGACGGCGTGGCGCAAGTCCATGCGCTGGATGGCGAAGGCGACGCGCTTCGGCTCGCCCAAGTCGAGCTCGCCCGGACGCCCGGTCGTGACAGCGCAGAAGCCGCAGGACCGCGTGCAGGTGTCGCCGAGGATCATGAAGGTGGCCGTGCCCCGGTTCCAGCAGTCGCCGATGTTGGGGCAGCGCGCCTCCTCGCAGACCGTGTGCAACTCCTGCTCGCGCATCAGGTCGCGCAGGCGCTCGTAGCCGCCCCCCACGGGGAAGCGCACTCGCAGCCAGTCGGGCTTGCGGCCGGTCATCGCGGTCATGCAAACAGGGTAGCGGGTCCGGTGGCGAGAGCGTAGCGAGGCGGGGCCTACAATCGCGCCATGCCCGGGCAGGACCTTGACCGGCTCTTCTCGCCCCGCGCCGTGGCGGTGGTGGGCGCTTCGACAAACGTCGACTCGCCGGGCCACGACTACGTGCGGGCGCTGCGGGAGTTCGGCTTCGAGGGCGAGGTCTACCCCATCAATCCGCGTGCCGATGAGATCGCAGGCTACCGCGCCTACCCGGCGCTGGGGGACGTGCCGGGCGCCGTCGACCTCGTCATCTGCTGCATCCCGGCGAACGGCGTTCCCGGTGTGGTTGACGCCTGCGGGGAGGCGGGCATCCCGTACCTGCACCTGTTCACGGGGCGCCTGAGCGAGACCGGCGACGAGGAAGCGGCAGCGCTGGAGGCGGAGATCGCCGAAAAGGCGCGGGCACGAGGGGTGCGCCTCCTCGGACCGAACGGGCTCGGCGTCTACAACCCGGCAGGCCGCATCGCCTTCCGCCCCGACCTGCCCCGCACCGCCGGCACGGTCGCCTTCGTGAGCCAGAGCGGGAACAACGCTGTCGAAGTCGTGATCCGGGGGGTGGCGCGGGGGCTGGGCTTCGGGAAGGTGGCGAACTACGGCAACGGCCTCGACCTGACCCCCGGGGAGCTGCTCGGCTGGCTCGCCGACGACCCCGGGACGGAGGTCATCGGCGCCTACGTGGAGGGCGTGGCGGACGGGCGCGGGTTCTACGAGGGCCTGCGCCAGGCGGCCTCGCGCAAGCCCGTCATCATCCAGAAGGCGGGGCGGTCGGCGGAGGGGGCAGGGGCGGCGGCCTCGCACACGGCCGCGCTCGCGGGCGAGGCGGCGATCTGGTCGGGGATGCTGCGGCAGGCGGGAGCGATCGAGGCGCACAGCCAGGAGCAACTGCTCGACCTGATGGTGGCGGCCTCCTGTCTGGAGCGCCCTCGCGGAAGGCGGGTGGCGGTAGCCGGCGGCGGGGGCGGACGCAGCGTGCAATCGGCGGACGCCTGCGCGGCCCAGGGGCTCGCGCTGCCGCCCCTGCCGGCGGAAGTGCGCGAGCGCGTCGCGGAACGCGCCCCGGCGCTCGCGGACTGGATCCGGAACCCGGTCGACCAGTCGATCCTGGCGGGCAGCGGGCTCTCGGCGAACGGCATGCTCGCGATGATGGCGGGCTCGGGCGCCTACGACCTCGGCATCGCCAACGTGGGCGAGGAGTGGTTCCTCGGACGTCCCGAGGCCGAAGGGCGCCTGCGCCACGCATGCACGCGCCTGCAGGAAGCGATCGAGGGCTCGCCTATCCCCATCGCGGTGGTGCTGGGCGCCACGGAGATGTCGGTCGAGTGGCAGCGAACGCTCGTCGACTCCGTCCGCGAGGAACTGGTCGCGGCGGGGCTGGCCGTCTTCCCGACGGTCGAGCGGGCCGCCCTCGCCCTCGGAAGGCTCGCACCGCGATGACGGCGACGCCCACGCCCATCGCGACGCTGCCGGAGACGGGCGTCGACGAGGAGTCGCTGCTGGCGCTCATCCCGCCCTATCGCGTCATGCTGCACAACGACGACCACAACACGATGGACCACGTGGTCGAGTCGCTCGTGCAGTGCGTGCCCTCGCTCACGGTGGAGGCGGCGGCGGCGATCATGTTCGAGGCGCACCACGAGGGACAGGCGACGGTGATCGAGTGCCCGAAGGAGGCGGCGGAGCACTACCGCGAAGCGCTGGAGGCGCGCGGTCTCACGGCCACCATCGAGCCGGGGTAGGGAGCTATGCTTCGGTCATGGACTGGCTGGCAGGGCGCGCTCCGCGGTCCCTGAGAAGCATCGCCACCACGCTCATCCTCGCGGTGGTGCTCCTGTTGGTCTTCTTCGGCCTGCTGCGGCTGCTGGGCGAAGCGAGCGGGCTGGTGGTTAGCGGCGTGATAGCGGTGGGAATCGCAATGTGGGAGCTCACCTGGGAGAGACCGCGGCGGCAACAGCGGCGACTGGCCTCCCTTCAGACCCGCCAGCGGGCGCCCGGGAAGCAGTCGCTGCACTCCGACACCGGTGCGCGCCACTGGACCGACAGACTCCCTGCCCCCCTTGCAGCCGTCGCCGCGAGTACTCCGATAAGCCTCTTCACGGTCGGCATCCTCGTAGTCGCCTACCTGGGAGCCAGTGCGCTTCTCGACAGCGGCGCGACTGACGCGAGGCTGCATGCGCCGCTGGCAGTCGGCTCCGCCGGCGAGGTCAAGCCGCTCCAGGCAGGGAAGGACCGGCTGAAGGTAGCCATCCTGGAGATCGCCGAAGGGGCCGACGTGGATGTAGTCACTAGGGAGCCAGCCCCTGGGATGAAGTTCTGGGCCATCGAGATGGGGGTTGAGAATACCGGAGACCGGGAGTTTCAGGCGCCTGCGTGGAAGTTGATTGATTCGGATGGCCTGGAGCATGAACCCGCTGCGGTCGTCGGGGGCGAGACCGCACCGTTCCCGCTGGAACCCGGCGACAACACGACCCGGTGGGTTGTGTTCGAAATTCCCGAAGAAGCAACGCCGCAGCAGTTGCGAGTCATCCCCGCCGTGCGCCACGAAGCCCTGATACCCCGCGAGATCTCCTTCGACGCTGAGTAGTCGGGGACGCGGCCTCACGGCCACCATCGAGCCGGGGTAGGGGGTGGTAGGCTCGGCGGGTGCGCTGGCTCTGGGAATTAGCTCCGTCGACCCTGCGGGCGGGAGTCGTGGCCTCGTTCCTGATCTGCGGCACAGCCGTGGTCGCCTTCGTGGCGATCCGCGTGCTTGGCGGAGGGTGGCTCCTCGGCCTCGGCATCCTGGCGGCCGTGGCGTACTGGGAGGTTCACTGGGAACAGCCGCGACGCGAGAGGGAACGGCAGGCTATGATCGAGGCCCGGCAAGAGGCGCCAGGGACGCAGCCGCTCCGTTCGGAGCAGGGCAAGCGCCACTGGACTGAGGCGCTGCCGAGACCGCTGGCGCTGGTCGTGACCGGGGCTCCGGTCACGCTCCTGGCTATCGCCACCTTCATCATCACGATCGTCGTCATGGATGCGTTTGCGGGCGTCGACGTGACAATCGGGTAGGGCGGCAGGGGGCGACGATCATGGGGCACTGCCTTCGCCGGGCTGAGAGCCAGTGCAGGGGCGTGGCTGTAGAACCCATCCCGCTTCGCTATATTCTCGATTGATGCGCTTGCTCCGACATCCGCGAACACCCCTGGAGATACTCATCCAGGGCACGGCGCTGCTTATGGGCACCGGTGTCCTGATCGCCGTGATATTCGCGCTCTACGTGCTGGCAAGTGCGTTCGCCGTGGCGGGCTTCGTGCTTGCGCTGATCTTCGTGTGGGAACTCGCGGTGGAGCGACCCAAGCGGAAAGCGCGGCGTGCCGCCGCTCTCGCCACCACAAGCCGTCCGATCGACGAGATCCCCCTGCACACGCGGACTGCGCCCACGCACTGGAGCGACATGCTGCCGGGGCCAATAGGGGGCGTGGTTCGCACGGCCCCCGCTACGCTGGTGGCGGCCCTGATCGTCGCCGTCGCGCTCGGCATCAACGCCCTTCTCCTCGACCCCTTCGCCAGCGAACCCGACACGAGCGTCTACGTGCGTCTCGGCGAGGGCGCCAGTGGCGACATCAAGGAGGAGGGCGACCGCACGCGATCAGTTCGCGTGACCATCCTCCAAGTCGTGGACGGGACCGAAGCGCGAGCGCTGGCCCCTAGCCCGGCCCCGCACAAGTGGTACTGGGCCGCACAGGTCGTGGTCGAGAACACCGGCAGAGAGGACATGGACGCCCCGGCGTGGAAGCTGCGGGATGCGCGGGGCAACGAGTACGACCCCAGAGCCGCCACTCCGGGCGTGGTCCTGGGAGATGGCTTCGTCCTGCCTCGTTTGGAGGCGCGATCGGGCTGGATCGTCTTCGAGTTCGACGTCTACGCCGAGCCGGAGTGGTTGCGTGCCCAGACCTCGGGCTACCCCGCTCTCTACTTCGCATCCCAGGCGCTCTACGAAGAGAAGACAGCTCCGTAGGGTCGAGCGGGAGCGACGGACTAGAGGCGGTCTTCCTCCGGCTCTTCGGGGGCGCTGTCATCGGGAGGTGGGGGCGGGGAGTTGGGGTCGAGGTCACCGAGGTCGTCCAGGTCGCCGAGGCCGCCCAGGTCGGGCGGGCTGGCCTCGCCGGTGTCGCGGATGTCGCCAAGGCTGGAGAGGTCGGGCGGGCCGCTTTCGCCGAACTCCTTGAGGATGCGGCGCGCCACCTCGTCGAGCTGCTCGGGCCCCATGCCCATCCGCTCCATCGTTTGCTGGAGAAGGCGTTGCACCTCCGCAAGGTCGCCCCGGATGAGAGCCTCGGCGAGCTCGAGCTGCGTCTCGATGGCGACGAACTGCTCCCGCCGGTCGCTCTCGCTCTCGTTGCTGAGGATGGTGGCGAGCAGGCGCGTGAAGAGCGTGCAGGTGCGGGCGATGCGGATGCGGTCGTCGTGGTGCGGGGGAAACTCCCCGGTGACCGCTACCTCGAGGCCGGTGCGCTTGTCTGTGGCGACGTACTGCTCGGGCATGAATCAAGCATAGAGGACGGGGCCGATCACGTGCGGGAGGACTCGCGCTTGCCGGCGGGGCGCCAGCCGACGCCCTCGGCGAGGATGGCGGTCACGAGCTGGTTCAGGGAGACCTGCTGCTCCTTCGCCACCGAGGCGAGCTTCCCGTGCAGGCCGACCGGCAGCCGCACCTGGAACTTGCCGCTGTGCTCGGGGAAGTGCTCTTTGGGGGGCGGGACTTCCCAGCCATGCTCGATCGAGCCTTCGAGCCAGAGCTCCATCGCCTCGCGGACCATGGCCATTGCTTCCTCGGGCGTGTCGCCATGACTGATGCAGCCCTCCAGTTCCTCCACGTAGGCGATCCACGCCGGTACAACTTCCTCTTCGTCGAAGTACATGGAAAAGGTGTAGGGGAGCTTCATGTATTCCGCGACCTTCGCCGCAACCTCGGGGGCCATCGGGGCATCCAGCGGTCGCTCCCGTGTTGAAGGGGCCTGCTCAGTTGTCGTCATCGTTCATCACCTCGTCGATGGCCTCTATTGCATCTCTGACATACACGCGAAGCACTGGCCTGCGGTAGGGAATAATCAGGCTCCTCGCCAGCGCGGGGTGGAAGTAGCGGTAGTGGCTCCCGCTTATCCGCTCAAGCGTGAAGCCAACCGACTCCAGCACCGTCCGCAGCTGCTCCGGCGAGACATCGGTCTGGGAGCGGCGTAACCGCTCGATGCGTCGCTCCCGCCTCGCCATTGCGATGATACTACATACAGTACCGTTTTGGCGGCAACTGTTGCCCCTTTCCTAGCGCCCGCTACGGCCCACCGCCACGCGAGGCGCGCCCGCCGACTCGGCGGCGCGCAGGCAGAGCGCGAGCGACACGACGTAGTCGTCGTGGCCGCGATCGTTGCCCCAGGCGAGCCGCCCGCCGGAGACCAGCGCCGCCTCGCAGGCGGCGAGCTCCTCGCGGCAGCGGAACGCCTCGGGGCTGCCGTCGTCGCGAGGGAGGGCGAGGCGGCCGGTGCGGGCGGCGGCGAGGAGGGCGTAGCCGAGCGCGCTCTTGGAGACGGCGGTGAACACGACCTCATCGAGGCGTGCGCCGAGCTGCGGGCGCAGCTGCGCGACGAGCGGGGCGCCCAGCCCCGTCGCGTCGGCGCTGACGCGCTCGAACCGCCAGAGGCGATCGAGCGCGCGGACCTCGTCGAGGACGCCGGCGTAGGGTGCGCCGCGCCACTCGCGCTGGGCGACGACGCGGCAGGCGACCCCGCCGTTGCCGGCGCGCGACTCAACGCGGGCGACCGTGAGGACCGTGGCGTCTGCGTCCTCGCCCTCGCCGCCGAAGTCGAGCCCGGCGACGTAGCGCTCGCCCGGCGCGGGCGCGGCGAGCGGGTCGTGGCCGCCCTCGATCGCCGCGAGCAGGTCGCGCGTCAGGAGCCGGCCCGCGACCTCGCCCGGCACGAGTTCGTACTGGCTCAGGAAGAGCGGGTGGGTAGCGCCCAGCCGGTCACGCTCGGCCTCGACGTAGGCGCCGTAGGCGGGCAGCACCGCCGCGACCTCGCGCCACGACGCCTGGTGGTGGCGTCGCGGACCGCAGGGCGAGGCAGCATCGCGGGCGCGGTTCGCCTCGACCGCGCGTTCGAGCAGGGTGCGTCCGTTCCAGGCCGTGCCGAACAGGACCGTCGGCGCGCCCGTGCTGGCGGCCATGGGCCGGAACTGGCGGTTGAACCAGTCCTCGTCGATGTCCTGCGACTCGTCGGCGATGAGGGCGATGGAGGCGGTGTGGCCGGCGACGCTCGCCTGCGGGCTTGCGCTGAGCAGGACCGCCCGCGCCCGCCCGACCGCCACCGTGTCGCCACGCGAGCGGCTCTGCCCGGCGGCGGGCACGAGCGGGTCGGTGGCGGCCAGCGCCGCGCGGATGCGGTCGGCGCTGATGCGCGCCTGCGGGTCGAGGGTGGGCGCACAGACGACCACGGTCCCGCCCTCGTGTGCGTTCGCGCGCAGGAGGAACGCGACGAGCGCGGCAGCGACCTCGTTCTTCCCGGACTGCCTCGGCATGAGCACGGTCAGGGGCGCGGCTGGGCGGGCGGCGACGGCGCGCAGGAGTCCGCGCAGGACGCGGGCCTGGTACGCGCGCAGGGCGGGGCGGCGGGGAAGGGGGAGGAGGGGGTCGGGCACGAGGGGAGGGTCACGCGGGAGGGGCGGAAGCGCGGAGGGGTCGGTGACAGGGCGGGGTGGGAGGTGGCGGCGGCCGGGCGGAAGGTGGCCGCCAACACGAACACCTGGAGGTGCGATTCATGGCGCTGACGCTCACCGAGGCGGCGAAGCTCAGCAACGACACCCTGCTCGCCGGGGTCATCGAGACGATGGCCGAGGAGAGCCCCATCCTGCAGCGGCTGCCCTTCATCGAGATCACGGGCAACGGCCTCACCTACAACCGCGAGGACTCGGCTCCGGCGGCCGACTTCTATGCCGTGGGCGACGACTGGGACGAGGACGCGCCCACGTTCACCCAGCAGACGGCCTCCCTCAAGATCCTCGGGGGCGACGCCGACATCGATAACTTCCTCAAGGAGACGCGCTCCAACGTCCAGGACCTCGAGGCGGCCGTGCTCCAGCTAAAGGCGCGGGCCGTGCAGGGGCTCTTCGACAAGACCTTCGTCACGGGCAACGCGACCACGGACGAGGAGAGCTTCGACGGCATCGACCGGCTCTGCGCGAACACACAGGCCGTGAGCATGGGCAACAACGGCGCCACGCTGACGCTGGCCAAGCTCGACGAGCTGATCGACAGGGTGCGCCCGGGGAAGCCGCACATGCTGCTGATGAGCCGCCGCTCGCGTCGCAAGCTGAACGAGCTGGCGCGCGACGCCGGGACCTTCCTGGAGGCGGGTCGCGACGAGTTCGGGGGGATGGTGCAGTACTACGACGGCATCCCCATCGGCATCAACGACTACATCAGCGACGCGCAGACGGCGGGCACGAGCCGCGACGCCTCGACGGTGTACGCGATGCAGTTCGGCGAGGGCGCGCTGGCGGGCCTCTCCGCGCCGAGCGGCCTCTCGGTCGACCGCGTGGGCGCGCTGGAGACGAAGGACGCAACGCGCCTGCGGGTGAAGTGGTACGCGGGCCTCGCCCTCTTCAACACCCTCGCCCTGGCCCGGCTGACGGGCGTGCGCCCGTAGCCCCGCCCATCCGCCACCCGTCCAGAGGGCGCCCCCTGCGGGGCGCCCTTTCTGGTGGGGGTGGGGGCGAGCTAGCGAAGCTCCTCGGGGACCCTGGCAGCGGCTGAGGCCCCGCCCCAGCAGGCGATTTCGCCGGTATCGCGCAATGCGCAGGCGTGAAAGCGGCCGCTGCTCACCGCGAGGAATCTCCCGGAAGGCTCCTCGATCTGCCCCAACAGGTTGCTCCCCCAACAGGCCAATTCACCCGACTCCCTGATGGCACAGGCGTGAAGCAGGCCCGCACTCACCCTGTGGAAACTCCCGGGGGGTACCTCCAACTGGCCGTCCACGTTGTAGCCCCAGCAGGTTAGTTCACCGGACATCCGGATGGCGCATGTGTGAAATCCGCCCGTGCTCACTGTGCGGAAGCTCCCGGCGGGTACGTCTGACTCGCCATAGGTGTTGGGGCCCCAGCAGACCAGTTCTCCCGATTCCGCTAGCGCACACGTATTACGCCCGCCAGCGCTGACAGAGTGGAAAGTTCCGGCAGGCGCATCCAGCTGTCCGTCCGGGTTGTACCCCCAACACGCCAGTTCCCCCGACTCGCGCAGCGCGCACGTGTGGTACTCGCCAGCACGTATCGTGCCAAAGCGTCCTGTGGGCGCCTCCTTCAACTGGCTGTTACCTTCACCTCCCCAGCAGGCGATCTCGCCGGATTCCCGTACCGCACACGCGTGCCACACGCCCGCGGTCACCTCCCTGAAGGCTCCAGAGGGGGCCTCCAGCTGACCAGAGTCGTTGAAGCCCCAGCAGGCGATCTCGCCGGACTCCCGGAGTGCGCAGGTGTGACCCTCGCCCGCGCTCAAGCTCTGAAAAGTCTCCGCAGGCGCCTTGAACCGCCCGACGTGGTAGTTCTCCCAGCAGGCCACGCTGCCAGACTCCCGCACTGCGCAGGTGTGCTCCCCGCCTACACTGACCATGCGGAACCTCCCTGCAGCCGAAGGCAACTCGCCAACGCCGGAATTGCGATAGCCCCAGCAGACCAGTTCCCCGGAGTCCCGTATCGCGCACGCATGCACTTGACCGGCACTGACTGTGCGGAAGCTCCCCTCGGGTGCTGCTAGCCGGCCGAACGCCTCAGATCCCCCGCAGTCCAGCTCCCCCGACTCCCGTACCGCACAGGTGTACGAGTCGCCGGCACTGACCGTCCGAAAGCTCCCTTCGGCGGTTGTAACCCGGCCGATTCCAAAGTAGCCGCCCCAGCAGGCCACTTCCCCCGACTCCCGAACCCCACACGTATGCCCAGCGCCCGCACTCACCGACTGGAACCTGCCGACAGGCGCTTCTACCTGGCCGGACGCGTTGACGCCCCAGCAGGCCACTTCCCCCGACTCCCGAACCCCACACGTATGCCCAGCGCCCGCACTCACCGACTGGAACCTGCCGACAGGCGCTTCTACCTGGCCGAGGACGTTGTTTCCCCAGCAAGCAAGGTCCCCGGATTCCCGAACCCCACAGGTATGCCCAGCGCCTGCACTCACCGTGCGAAAGCGTCCAGCAGGCGCGGCTGACTGGCCGAGGGCGTTGTCTCCCCAACACCTGACCTCACCCATCTCGTTCAGCGCGCACGTATGCGAGTGACCCGCGCTTATCACGACACCTCGAACACTTCCGGTATCTGTCGGGGTGGTCGTGGCGCTGGATGGGGTTGGCAGCGGCACCTTGAGAGCGATGTCGCCGAACTGGAAGGTGCCGCTGCTGCTGAAACCGTCGTCGAGCAGCAGCCTGATGGTCCCCAGGGTTCGCCACGAGCCGCCCGCCGGGCGCGCGCTGACGTAGACGCGGCTCAGGTCCTGCACCCGCTGCCACACGCGCACTTCCACCGTTGCCGGCGCCGACCGCTCGGACAGCGCCACCTCGAGGTCGATGTCGCCGTAGGCGAACGTGCCGCTGTCGGTCGTCTGGTCCAGGGGCAGGGGGATCGTCCCCAGGGTTCGCCACGAGCCGCCCGCCGGACGCGCGCTGATACGAATGTCCTCGAGGTCTCCGACGTTCTGCCAGACGCGCACCTCCACCGTGGCCGTCGCCTCGGCCTGCGCCGAACCCACCGCTACGATGACCACACCCAGCAATGCCGCCAGCGCGACGACTGTCGCGCGCTTCATACACCACTTCTTGCGGAGCATTCGCGATACGATAGCGCAAACGTGGCAGGAACTTCCTCCCCCGGCCTCTCGGTTCCTTCCGCGTGGGCGCACTGGAGTCGAAGGACGCGACGCGGCTGCGGGTGAAGTGGTACGCGGGTCTCGCGCTCTTCAACACCCTCGCCCTGGCCAGGCTCACGGGCGTCCGCCCGTAGCCCCATCCCATCTGCCACCACCGTCGGGAGGGCGCCCCACTAGGGGCGCCCTTCCTGGTGCGGGTGGGGCCGGGATGGACTGCCCGCGTCCGGTTCCAGAGGCAGGAGGAACGGCGCCGTCAGCGCCGGACCGCTAGCGGAGTGCCGGAGGCACCCTGATGGCGGGATCGGTCGCGCCCCAGCAGACCACCTCGCCGGTGTCCCGGATTCCGCACGAGAGCCTGTGGCCGGCGCTCACGGCGCGGTATGTCCCTGGAGCTACGTCCAACTGCCCGTGCTGGTTGTCTCCCCAGCAGACCACCTCGCCCGACTTCCGGAGCCCGCAGCTATGCCCGTACCCGGCGCTTACGGCACGGAGCACGGTCGGCCGCTCCCGGGCCTGGTCTATCTGGTGGGGGCCCCAGCACACCAAACTGTCGCGTCCGCGCAATCCGCAGACGTGGGAGCCCACGCTGACCGAGTGGATTCCCTCCGTGGAGACGGACTGGCGTTTCGGGTCGATCGCGTCCCCACCCCAGCAGACCAGTTCGCCCGACGGGCGCACGCCACAGGCACCCGCGCCAACATCGATGCTCTCGAACAGCCCCGACAGCGTTTCGTGGTCGTTGTCGAACGGTGGCCGCCCTCCCCAGCACACTAGCTCCCTGGACTCGTGCAGGGCGCAGGTGTGGCCTCCCGAGCCGGCCTGGATTGCCGTGAAGCGCCCCGCTGGCGGCTGCGTCTGGCCATTACGGTTGCGGCCCCAGCAAACCGCCTCGCCGGAGTCACGAAGGGCGCAACTGTGGTCGTCGCCGACCGTCACAGCGATGTACGCACCGCCAGGGGCGTCGGCCTGCCCGTAGCTGTTGCTGCCCCAGCAGACGATCTCTCCCGACTCTCTCAAAGCGCAGGCGTGCCGAATCCCGGCATCAACCGTGCGGAATGCTCCGTCAGGAGATGCGGTCCGGCGGTGACTGTCCTTCCCCCAGCAGACCACCTCACCCGACGTGCGCGCGGCGCAGGTGTGCCACCAGCCGGCGCCCACTGCGCTGAAGGTTCCGGTGGGTGGATCGGCCTGTCCATAGCTGTTCCAGCCCCAGCACTGGAGTGCGCCGGACTCGCGCACCGCACAGAAGTGCCCCTGGCCGGCGCTCACCTCCAGGTAGCGACCCTCCGGGAGTCTGTCGATCTCCTCCCAAGTCCAGACCCAGTCTTCACAGACCAGCTCGCCGGCAACGCTCACCGCGCAGGTGTACCCGTTGGCAGCATCGACCGAGCGGTACTCCCCTTCGAGAGCCTCGGAGAGCCCGTTGCCACCCCAGCAGTCCATCTCACCGGAGTCACGGATCGCGCAGGCATGATCCCAGCCTGCATCGACCGAACGGTAACGATGGGGTGGCGCATCCAGTTGGCCAGCTTCGTTGTCGCCCCAGCAGTCCACTTGGCCAGATTCACGCAACGCACAGGCAAAAGCGGTGTGATAGTCGCCGCCGACACTCACTAAGCGGAACTCCCCGGAAGGGGGCGTAACTTCGTCGAGGCGCCCCCAGCACTCCAAGGCACCTTCCCTGTGGACGACGCACGTGTGGGTCTCGCCGGCGCTCACGGAGCGATACAACCCCGGCGGAACTTCGTTCTGGCCGTACCCGTTCAAACCCCAACAGATCGCCTCCCCCGACCTGCGGAGGACGCAGCTGTGCTCACCGCCGGCGCTCACCACAACAATGTCACTGGGCCCGACATCGGCAGGGGATTCAGCAGGTGTCCCGGTGGGAGAGGGTTCCCCTGCCCCACCAGCCCTCTCGTCCGGCGCAGGTGTGTCGGCAGCAGGGGCAGCTGCCTCGTCCGGCGCGGGCGTTTCCGCGGCAGGAGCCACTGCCTCGTCCGGTGCGGGCGTCTCGGCAGGAGCCACTGTCTCCTCCGGCGCGGGCGCCTCGGCGGCAGGAGCCACTGTCTCCTCCGGCGCGGGCGTCTCGGCGGCAGGAGCCACTGTCTCCTCCGGCGCGGGCGCCTCGGCGGCAGGGGGAGCCGCCTCCCCACCACAAGCGGAAACGAGGAGCAGGAGTGGAGCAGCCCACAGGATTCTCATCAGCGGCGCATTGTAGGGAGCGAAACGCTGGATTACCCCCACCCCTCCCGATAGCGCGTGAGGGTGCGCTGGCGCATCCTCTATTCCATGCGGGTCGTGCAGAAGTTCGGGGGGACGTCCGTCGCCGATGCGGAGCGCATCCGGCACGTGGCCGGGCAGGTCGCCGGTCGCGTGGGCGCGGGCGACGAGGTGGTCGTGGTCGTCTCGGCCATGGGGAACCGCACGGACGAGCTCATCGACCTCGCCCTCGAGGTCTCGCCCGACCCGGACCCGCGCGAGCTCGACCAGCTGCTCGCCACCGGCGAGCACATGTCGGCGGCGCTGCTGGCGATGGCCCTGCACGCGATGGACCAGGAAGCGGTCGGGCTCACGGGGAGCCAGGCGGGCATCTATTCGCGCGCGTCGCACGGGTCGGGCCGCATCCAGCGCATCGACGCGGACCGCATCGAGGAGGAGCTGCGCGCCCGGCGCATCCCCATCGTCGCCGGCTTCCAGGGCGTCACCGAGGAGGCCGACTACGTCACGCTGGGGCGCGGCGCGAGCGACCTGACGGCGGTGGCGCTGGGCGTCGCCCTCGGCGCCGACCGCTGCGAGACGTACAAGGACGTCGAGGGCGTCTACACGGCCGATCCCCGCATCGTCCCCAGCGCCCGCCGCCTGGCCGACGTTCACTACGAAGAGATGCTGGAGATGGCGACGCAGGGCTCGCAGGTGATGCACAACCGCGCCGTCGAGCTGGCGGCGACGAACGATATGCCGATCCTGGTCGCGTCGAGCATGGTCGACGCGCCAGGCACCCTCATCCATGGAGGCCCCGAGATGGAGGAACGCAACCGCGTCCGCGGCGTCGTGGACGACCACGACATCGCGAAGGTGACACTGCGGCACGTGCCCGACCGGCGCGGCATCGCCGCCCAGATCTTCGAGCCGCTGGCGGAGGCCGGCGTGAGCGTCGACACGATCGTCCAGAACGCGAGCGAGCGGAACCTGACGGACCTCACGTTCACGCTCGCGCGCGACGACCTGCGCCGCGCGGAGGGCCTGATGTCCGAGATCTGCGAGTCGATCGGGGCGGACGGCTACACGGCCGACACGAACCTCGGGAAGGTGAGCATCGTAGGGGCCGGCATCCAGACGGAGCCCGGCTACGCCGCCCGCATGTTCCGCGCCCTGGCCGACGCGGACGTGAACATCGACCTGATCACGACGAGCGAGATCCGCATCACCTGCATCGTCCACGAGGACCACATGGGGCAGGCGGTGAACGCCCTGCACGCGGCCTTCGGGCTCGACGACCCCGACCAGGTGTAGGTCAGCAAGCCCACCTCGCGACCTTGACAGCCGGTGTAAGGTGAGGCCAGAACACCGTAGGGAGGTCGCACGTGTACCACGTCAAGACTCACCTCCTCCACGGAGTATTGATCGTGCAGTTCTGAGGCCCGCCTCGCGCGGGCCGAAGCGGTAAGCCTCCAGCCCGGAACGGGTGCAGGGCGGAGGCAGTACCGCGAAGAGACCTACACAGGCCCCGGGAGACCGGGGCCTGTTGCTGTCCCGCGATGCCGGTTGCCGCCGTTGGCCCTGCGGGCCCAGCCGGTAGACTCGCGCCATGCGCATCGCCATCGCCTCCGACCACGCCGGCTACGAGTACAAGGAGGCGATCAAGGTGTTCCTCGCCGAGCGAGGCCACGAGCCGGTCGACTTCGGAACAGACTCGGACGAGTCCTGCGACTACCCCCTCTTCATCCGCCCCGCCGCGAAGGCGGTCGGCAGCGGCGACTGCGAGCGCGGCATCGTGCTCGGGGGGTCGGGGAACGGGGAGGCGATCGTCGCGAACCGCGTGGCGGGGGTGCGCTGCGCCCTCTGCTGGAGCCGCGAGTCGGCGGAGATGGGGCGTCGCCACAACAACGCCAACGCGATCTCGATCGGCCAGCGCATGGTCAGCCTCGAGACCGCCCTCGACATCGTCGCGACGTGGCTCGACACACCCTTCGACGGCGGCCGTCACGCACGCCGCATCGCACAGATCGACGGGTAGGGCGCAGCGCCTACGCTTCGGCGAGGCGCGCTTCGATACGGGTCACGGTCGCGAGGATGGTAGCCAGGATGTCACCGTGGCTGGTCAACCGTCGTCCGTGATCGGTCAGCATGGCGGTGTGGGAGTCCAGCTTTGCCGTGTGCGAGTCGAGGACTGCAGTGTGGGCATCCAGCTTCCCGTCGTGAGCAGCTAGCTTGGCCTTCATGTCCATGATCTCGGCGCCATGTCCGACAAGGGCGTCCTGCAGATCCCGGAGGAGGTCGGTGTGACCATCCACAACCTCGGCGAGGTTGTCGAAACGAACAGACAGGCCGTCGACGCGAACAGGTAGGCCAGCGACACGATCTGAAAGGCCATCGATGCGCTCACCCAGGTGGGTCAGCTCAGCAGCATGAGTTGTAAGCGCAGCATCGTGCTGAACGAGCTTGGCGAGCAGGTCGGCGTTGGACGGCTCTGGCACAGCCTCAGCATAACCTTTGCCGAACACAAAGGCTAGTTGGCTACCTAAAGATTCTCGCCACAACGAAGAGAGCCTCACTCAGCGCGGCGCTCCATTCAGGCGGGCATAGCCCGCCGCTCTCCTCAGCGAGGCGCCGGAGGCGCGAGCGCTGCACTCAGCCGCGCGGCAGCGCGGCGCTCTCCTAGTCGAGGCGCTCGAAGATGGTGGCGATGCCCTGGCCGCCGCCGATGCAGAGGCTGACGAGGCCGTAGCGGCCGCCCGTGCGCTCCAGCTCGTGCATCAGCTTCACCGTCAGGATGGTGCCGGTCGCGCCCACGGGGTGGCCGAGGGCGATGGCGCCACCGTTCGGGTTCGTCTTCTGCGGGTCCAGCGAGAGCTCGTTCGAGCAGGCGCAAGCGACGCTGGCGAAGGCCTCGTTCAGTTCGATCACGTCCATCTGGTCGAGGGACATGTCGGCCTTGTCGAGCACCTTGTGCACGGCCGGGATGGGGCCGCTGCCCATAATCGACGGGTCGACGCCGGCTTCGGCGCGGGCGATGAGCCGCATGCGGGGCTTCACGCCCAGCGCATCCGCCTTGGCCGCGCTCATTACGACCGTGGCGGCGGCGCCGTCGTTGATGCCGCTGGCGTTGCCGGGGGTCACCATGCCGTCCTTCTTGAAGGCGGGGCGCAGCTTGGCAAGCTGGTCGGGCGTACTCGCGCGGGGGAACTCGTCCGTGTCGAAGACGCGCTCTTCGCGGCGCTCGCGCACCGTGACGGGGACGATCTGGTCCTTGAAGTAGCCCTGCTCGATAGCGTTCAGGGCGCGGCGCTGGCTCTCCGCGGAGAACTCGTCCTGGGCGGTGCGGGAGATCTCGTACTCTTCGGCGAGCTTCTCCGCGGTGATCCCCATGTGAGTGTCCTCGAAGGGGTCGCTGAGCAGCTTGACGATGCCGTCCTCGATCGTGTCGTGGCCGAGGCGGTAGCCGGAGCGCGCCTTGCGCAGGTAGAAGGGCAGGCGCGTCATGTTCTCCGCGCCGCCGGCGACGACGACGTCGGCGTCGCCCGTCTCGATGTAGCGCGCGGCCGTGTTGATGGCCTCGAGGCCGCTCCCGCAGAGGCGGTTGATGTTGACGGCGGGCGTCTCGACGGGGATGCCCGCCCTGATGCCGGAGACGCGGGAGAGATAGGCGTCCTCGGCCACCTGGCCGACGATGCCCATGACGATCTGGTCGACCTCGCCAACGTCGACGCCGGCGCGATTGACGGCCTCGGCGATGACGGTGGAGCCGAGCTCACTGGCGGGGGTGTTGGCGAGCGAACCGTTGAACGTGCCGATAGCGGTGCGAACGCCGCTTGCGAGGACAACATCTTCCATGGCGGTACCTTCCCTGGGAGCGGCGGCGCGCGCCGCCGGAATTGTGCGCGCCATTGTAGCCCCTCCGCCTCTCCCGAGGGCGCAGGCACCTGAGCGGCCCGCCGTCTACGATTGCCGCGTGAACCGCTTCGCCATTCGTGCCGCCGACAGCGACGACGCGCCCGAGCTGGCGGAGCTGCTGGCGGAGGCGTTCGCGGGGTCACACGCCTGCTACCCGGAACCGGAGCCGCCTTCCGAAGTCGACCTCGCCGTACGAATGCAGACTGGCGAGGCGTTCCTGCTGGCGGAGAGCGACGGCGGGATCGCCGGGGTAGTGCGGTGGAGCGAGGAGGAGGGGATCGCCGGGTTCGATCTGTTGGCCTCACGTGAGGGCGGGGCGGGGCGCGCGCTCGTGCGGGCGGTGGAAGCGGGCGCGCAGGACGGCGGCCTGCGGCTCGTGCGCGCGCGGCTCCCGGACGAGCCGCGACTGGCCGACTATTTCGCGGCGCTGGGATACCTGCCTATCGGGCGCGCCAACGAGGAGTTCCGGGGCGAGCCGCTCGCCGTGCTCACGGTCGAGCGGCGGCTGCCGCTCCTGACGGTGCGCGAGCAGCGGCGCAGCGACGCGGACGCGATCGCGGCGCTGGCCGACGAAGACCCCTGGCCGTTCGAGCAGGGTCCGCGCCCGGGGTGGTTCGTCGCCTCCGACGGGGACCGCGTGGTGGGCGTCATCCAGGCGCGGGAAACGGGGGGTGGTCTGGCCGCGATCCGCGAGCCGGTGCTGGCGGCGGGGTACGAGGGGCGCGGGCTGGACACGTGGATGATCGAGCGCGCCGCCGACTACGCGGGCACGCACGGCTCGCACACGGCGGAGCTGCCGCTCACGGAGCGCACGGCGCCCCTGCAGCGGCTGCTCGAGGACCGTGGCTGGGAACTGGAAAGAGGCGGTGATCGGTACGTAAAGAGACTCAGCGGCAACCTCCGGGAGGACGTTTTCGCCGACTAACCTGTTTGTGGGATGACGACGGGGCACTCCATCAGCACCCTCCGGACGGCCGTGGGGGTATGGATCACATCCGAGCCGTGGCGTGACCGGCAGGGGCGAGCACGAACGGCCACCCTGCTGCTGTACGCCAGCCGCGAGCTGCACGTCCTGCTGCTGAAAACGGGAGAGCGCCAGCCCGGAGGCGATGTCACCTGGCGAGTCGACCAAGGGATGGAGGTTACCGAGTCCTGGACCAGGCCCTCCTGGGCCGAGGCGGGCGACCTCGTCCCGCACATCGCCACCGGGGTGATGTGCGAGATGAAAGGCGCCTCCCGCTTCTCCATCAAGACGCCGGCCACGCCGGAACTCACGTTCCTCCTGGATGGAGCCCTGGAGACATCCGTTCAGGCGAACCTTGAGCGCTGCGAGCCGGACGGGTTGCCCTAGCGCCTCAGGTCGCGAGCCAGTCCGGGGTGTTGTCCCAGGAATCGAGGGCGGCGACCTCCGACAGGGGCTTGCGGTCGAGCGGGCCGAAGCGGCCGCGCGGGTAGCCGAGGGGCACGCAATACACGACCTCCGCATCGGCGGGGATGCCGAACAGCTCGTGGACGCGCTCCTCGACAACGGCGTGGAGGGTCGTGATGGTGCCGCCGATGCCGATCGAGCGGGCGGCCAGGAGCATGTTCTGGACGGCGGGAATGACGGACTCGATGGCGCCCCGTCCGCGGGCGGTCGAGCAGACGAGCACCATGGCGGGGGTGTTCCCGAACTCGCCGGAGAGACGCATGGCCGACTGGCGCACGCCCTTCCCGGGCGGGATGTCCTGGGGGCCGCTGATGCCCTCGTCCTTGCGCTTCGCCCACCAGGCCTCCTCGTAGAGCTCGCCGAGGGCGGCACGCTTCTCGGGGTCGGTCACGAGGAGGAAGCGCCAGCCCTGGCGGTTGCCGCCGTTGGGGGCATGCCGGGCGGCGTCGAGGATATCGCGCAGGTCGCTCTCCTCGATGGGGTCGGGGCGGAAGCGGCGGATGGCGCGCATGGTGTACATGGCCTCGCCGAGGGTCATGGTCCAGCGGTCGGGTGCGGGAATGGGCACGGGTCACCTCCGTGGGCGTGGTTCGGGGTCAGCGTGCCACCGGGCGGCGGCGGGGGCCAGTGGCAGGTGGGGGATCGGGGCAACTGGTGGGCTCAAATTCTCGCTCACCTGCGCCTTCGCTACACTGAAGGTGGGCATGAGCAAGAGGAGTAAACGGAAGAAGGGCCGCCCAAGAGGAAACAGCTTCAGTAGAGGGGCCTTGGCACGGCGCTACCGCGGGAGTGATCCAAAGCACGAGGCAGCCGGCTCGTCGCTGTCGAAAGGTTCGAGCCTCACGCCCGTGTCCTGCGTCTTCCTCAGGCCAGAAGTTGCAGTGGCTACGTTCCAGTTATCGCTGGGTGGAGAAGGGAAGCACGGCGGGGGGAGCCAGCTTCCGCGGGTCCCCACTCTGGTAAAGGGATGCGAGCGGCGCTTCGCCATCGAGGATTCCGAAACGATTCGGCTGTGCACTCCAAGCTACTACCGCGAAGATGGGGAGTCGCTGATCTGGGACCTTCAGGAGGGGGTAATAGGAGGCAGCCCGCGGGTTCAAGAGCGTTGGGATGACCCGGCGGACCTGAAGGAGCAGCAGCTCATCAGCGCCGAGTTGGCCAACAGCGTTCCGCTGGCGAAGGCGGCTGGCGGCATCTCCAAGACCAGCTTGAGAGTCACGGAGACGGAACGTTCCTCGCTGACCTATGGTGATAACTGCCTTGTTTGGTGCGCCTCGATCAAGCCCCGTACGGGGAAGCAGTGGGCCTTGTGGCGGGATTCCCTAGAACCGTCGTACGACCACACCTCCGCCATCCACGATCCTGATGTGTTCGCGCAGGCACTGGGCGCCATGGCCTTCGAGCAGAGGGGACTCGTTGGTAACCCACTGTCCCTCCGGAACCCCCTGACGGGATACGCGGCTCAGTGCTCCAGCCTCCCCGTAGTGTACGGACCGGTGATCTATGTCGATAACCGCCGTGCCTACATCGGGGAGTCATCCAGCGACCTTGAGTTCGTGGTGCGCAGCATCTTCAGCAAGACCAAGGAGCATCGACACCAGCGGGAATACAGGTTTGCCCTCTTGACCGACAAGGAACTCGAAGAGAACACGCTCCATCTGACGATATCCAGAGAGCTGCGACGGCTTGTTACGGAGCGACAGGGCGCTGAGATCCCTGCGCTAGAGAAGTCGTCACCGGGATTCCAGGGGTGCCTACCCTCTCCCAGAATCCTGGGATGCTTCCCAGAGTGGCCTCGGTCGGATGCAGGTCTCTCGGGCGGCGTGTTCTCGTCGCAGGTGAGGGCCAACCTTTACCTTGCGGGGGTTGAGCACAAGGACACCACCATTACTCGCAGGGCCTCCCAGACCGTCGAGGGCGTGGACTTCGATTACATCGAGCAGGCAATAGCGAGGGAACCGCAGGCGTTAGGTGACGCTCGGATCGTCAGCTTCACACTGAACGCGGGTCCAGGCAGCGTATTCACCGTCTACGACCTTGGTGGGCTAAGCGGAGCATACCGACTCACGAAGGAGTCCGACAAAGCCGTCCTGAAAGCAGCTATTCCCGACCCAACGAGTGGCTCAAAGTACGTACTCGTTAACAACAGCGGGTTCGACGGCGCATCGTTCCTCAGCGGCGAAGTGAGCCAACTTACCCTGTCCTGCAGGACAGCGAATCCTGCCGCGACCGGGGACATCACGCTCGCTGAAGATGGCGACACACGCATCACCGTTACGGCCACCTCCGTCGACGGCACCGCCACTTCTTCCTTTGAGGTCGTCTTCGACAAGAGCCTCGGGATCACAGTCAACCGCATAGAAGAGGGCTAGGGGCAACCACTCCACCCTACATGGATGCGCGGACGGGGACGACGACCACGGCCACGTAGGCCGCCAGGAGGACCGCGCCCCCCGAGCGGTTGATGCACGTGCCGGACCGGAGGAGGGCTAAGAGCACGATCGTCGAGACGGCCAGTGCCGGTACCTCGAAAAGGGAGGGGAACTGTCCATGGGGAGGGTGGCAACCGCCCCGGTCAGGCCGATAACCCCGAGGAGGCTGAAGACGTTCGAGCGGGCGACTTCGCAACCGCGACACCCTTGACGGGACGTGCCCCGCTCCGGCTTACCAGTAGGGCGCCCCGGTCAAAAGGCAAGGCCGAGCGCGCGCCAGCGCATCTCGAACTCTCCCGCTGGCGTCTGGCGCTTCGGCCAGCGCTGGAGGCACCCCTCGCGATGCTCAACGCCCACGGTCTCCGCAATCCAGCGCTCGTAGTCGGCAATCCAGGCACACAATTCGGGCACCAGGCGGCGTGCCATCTCGACTCCCTGCTCAGACTCCCCAGCGAGAGGAAAGGCGCCGAGACCCTGTTCACTCCATTTTTCGAGCGGAGGGGCGTCGCACGCGATCACGCGCGGGCGTACGTCGTATCGGCCAAGGAAGACGCCCGCTCCCGACCCGCGCGAGTAGAAGACCCCGGCCCCGCGCAGCCAGACACCTCCGCGGTCGTTGATCGAGCGGGTGTAGACCCCCGAGCGCCCGCGCGGTCCCTGCCCCGCGACGCGCTCCAGTCCGTAGCGAATGAGCAAATTGCCGCGGGGGTAGAGAACATCCTGACCCCAGCACCAGCACTGGTCGTTCATCAACGGCGCAGCCGCCTCTACCCAGCCTGGGTCGCTGGGCGGCGCCTGCAACGGTGTATCCGTGCTGCTCAACGAAACAACCCGCGAGTAATTGCTGCATGGCCGTGTGTCTGCGTTACCCGACCATATTGATACTCAGTATCAATAGAGATGCCATGAGCGTCAACTCGCATTCGGCAACTGGCGAATTACACCGCCAGCTACATGGACCCGCGCACGAGCACCACCGCGACGACGGCCACGTAGGCCGCCAGCAGGACCGCGCCTTCCTTGCGGTTGAGATGCGTGTCCGTCCAGGAGAGCGCGAGGAGCAGGACCGTCGAGACGGCCAGGGCGGGCACTTCAAAGAGGTAGAGGGAGTTGTCAACCGAGAGCGTGGCCACGGCGCCGGTCAGGCCGAGAACGCCGAGCAGGTTGAAGATGTTGGAGCCGACGACGTTGGCGAGGGCGATGTCGTGGTTGCCGCGGAAGGCGGCCACGGCCGTCGTCACGATCTCGGGCAGGCTCGTGCCGATGGCGATCACCGTGACGCCGATGGCTACCTCGCTGATGCCGGCGCGCATGGCGATCCCGGACGCTCCTTCGACGGCGAGCTCGGAGCCGAGAGCGAGGCCGCCCATGCCGAGGAGCAGGAGGACCGCCTCACGCGCGATTTCCGTGCGCGTGAGCGGGTCGTGCGCTGCCGGGACGTGGTCGGCGGCGAGCGTCTCGGCGGCGTCCGGCTGCCGCCAGAGCGAGACGCCCACGAAGGCGAGCAGCGCCACGAAGAGGATCGCCCCGGCAATGTGCCCGATGCCGGCGGTGAAGCCGAGCACGGCGATGGCGACCGTCGCGCCCAGCAGGACCGGCATCTCCCAGCGCAGCAGCCGCGGGTGCACGTCCATCGGACGGATGACGGCGGCGAGGCCGAGTACAAGGGCGACGTTGGTGATGTTCGAGCCGAAGACGCTGCCGACGGCAAGGTCGCCCGAACCCTGGATGCCGGCGACGAGGCTGACGACGAACTCCGGCGCGGAGGTGCCGAAGGCGACCACCGTGGCGCCGACCAGCAGCGGCGACAGGCCGAAGGTCATCGCCAGCAGGGAGGCGGACCGCACGAGCAGCCACGCCCCCAGCAACAGGACTGCGAGGCCGCCAACCGTCAGGACTGCGTCGAGGAACACGTGGGGAGCCTAGCGGAAGGCCGGCCAACCGCGCACGGCAAAGGCGCCGGCCCTGAGGGCCGGCGCCTTTCGTTGTGCCTGGTGCCCGGTTCGAGCGTGCTAGGCGTCGAAGTAGAGGGAGAACTCGTGCGGATGCGGGCGGATGTCGACCGCCGCCACCTCGTTCTCGCGCTTGTAGTCGATCCAGGTGCGGATCAGGTCCTCGTCGAAGACCTCGCCCTGGAGCAGGAAGTCGTGGTCCTCCTCGAGCGCGTCGAGGACGCCGCCAAGGGAGCCGGGGAGCACGGGGTAGCCGTGCTCATGCGGGTCGATCTCGAAGAGGTCGACGTCGTCGACCGGGTCGCCCGGGTCGATGCGGTTGGCGATGCCGTCGAGGCCCGCCATGAGCATGGCGGAGAAACCGAGGTAGGGGTTGCAGGTCGGGTCCGGCGAGCGGAACTCGAGCCGCTTCGACTTCGGGTTCGCGGAGAGCATGGGGATGCGGATGCCGGAGCTGCGGTTGCGGGCGCTGTAGACGAGCACGTTGGGCGCCTCGTAGCCGGGCACGAGCCGCTTGTACGAGTTCGTCGTGGGGGCGCAGAAGGCCATGAGGGCGGGGCCGTGCTTGATCAGCCCGCCGATGTAGTAGCGCGCCGTCTCCGAGATCATCCCGTAGCCGTCCTTATCGAAGAACAGGTTGACCCCGTCCTTCCAGAGCGACTGGTGGACGTGCATGCCGTTGCCGTTGTCCTCGAAGACGGGCTTCGGCATGAAGGTGGCCGTCTTGCCTGCGTTGCGGGCGACGTTCCGGACGACGTGCTTGTACCACTGGAGGTTGTCGGCCATCTGCACGAGGGGCGCGTAGCGCATGTCGATCTCGCACTGGCCGGCGGTGGCGACCTCGTGGTGGTGGATCTCCACCTGGATGCCGACTTCCTGCATCTTCAGGACCATCTCGGTTCGAAGGTCCTGCAGCGTGTCGCGCGGGGGAACGGGGAAGTACCCCTCCTTGTGCTCGGTCTTGTAGCCGAGGTTGGGGCCGCCCTCGCTCTCCATGTCGACGCCCGTGTTCCAGGCCGCCTCGACGGAGTCGACGCGGTAGAAGGCGGTGTCGCGCTCGGAGTCGTAGCTGACGCTGTCGAACACGAAGAACTCGGCCTCCGGGCCCCAGAAGGACTCATCGGCGACGCCGGTCAGCTTCAGGTACTCCTCGGCGCGCTGGGCGACGGCGCGGGGATCCTTGTGGTAGCCCTCGGCCGTCACGGGATCCTTGATGTCGGCCGTGATGCTGAGGGTGGTGTGGGCGGCGAAGGGATCGAGCACCGCCGTGTCGGGATCGGGAATGAGGATCATGTCCGAGCGCTGGATGCCCTGGAAGCCGCGGATGCTGGACCCGTCGAACCCGAGGCCTTCCTCGAACGTATCCGGGCTCCACTCGCTGGGGGTCACGGAGAAGTGCTGCCACGCACCGAGCAGGTCCGTGAACTTCACATCGATGATCTGGACGCCTTCGTCGGCGATCAGCTGTTGGACTTCTTCGGGTGTCGTCATTGGGCTACCTCTCTGGGTCGGTGCTGGCGCGCCCGCGCGGGCGCAGGAATGCGGGAATGATCATCGCCAGCCGGTGGGCGTAGGGGCAACGCCCGCCGGGGGTCTGGCGATGAAGTTCGTGTTACGGCTGGATGTCGCGTGCGCTCAGAGCGCGACATCCCCCCGCTCGCCCGTGCGGACGCGGATGGCCTCCTCCACGGGAATGACGAATATCTTGCCGTCGCCGATGTTGCCGGTGCCGGCAGCCTCGATGATGGCGCTGATGGCGTTCTCGACGGCGTCGTCGTTCACGACCATCTCCAGCTTCATCTTCGGCAGCAGGTCCACGACGATGGTCTCGCCGCCGCGGCCCTGGTGGGCGATGCCCCGCTGCGCGCCCCGACCGGTGACGGAGATGATGTTCAGGCCGTGAATGCCCTGCGCCTCGAGGGCGTCCTTCACCTCGTGCATGCGCTCGGGTCGGATGATGGCCTCGATCTTTTTCATGATTCGCTCCTGCCGATCTCCGGCTCGCCGGGATCCGGCGCCGGTTCGATGATACCGACCGGGATGGCGATACCGGCCTCATCGCTCTGATAGGCGCGTTCGCCGTGCTGGGTCACGTCGAGGCCGACCTCCTCGTCCTCCTCGTTGACACGCACGCCCAGCGTCATGTCGAGCACCTTGAGGATGATGAAGGTGACGATGAAGGAGTAGGCGCTGACGGCGCCGATGCCGACGATCTGGTCCCAGAGCAGGCGCCACTCGCCATGGATGAGCCCCTCCCGGAACTCGGGCGCGCCCACGACGGCCGTCGCGAAGAGGCCCGTGCCGAGCGCTCCCCAGAGACCGCCGACGCCGTGGACAGCAACAACGTCGAGGGAGTCGTCGAAGTGCAGGTACTGGCGCAGGCGGACGGCGAAGTAGCAGAAGAGCCCCGCGCCGAAGCCGATCGCGAGCGCCTCCATGGGTTCGACGTAGCCGGAGGCGGGCGTGACGGCCACGAGTCCGGCGACGGCGCCGGAGGCGGCGCCCACCACGCTCGGTTTCCCGGACACCTTCCAGCTGATGAGCGTCCAGGTGAGGGCCGCCATGGCGGCGGCCACGTTCGTGTTGACGAAGGCGTAGACGGCCTGGCCGCTCGCGCCCACGGCGCTGCCGGCGTTGAAGCCGAACCAACCGAACCAGAGCATGGCCGCGCCCAGCACGACCATCGTGATGTCATGCGGCTCCATCGGCTCGACGCCGTAGCCGCGGCGCTTCTTGAACACGAAGACGGCGGCGAGCGCGGCCACACCCGCGTTCACGTGGATGGCGAGGCCACCGGCGAAGTCGAGGCCGTTGATGCCGATGTCGGCGGGAACGCCCTCACCGGAGAAGGTGTTGAGCCACCCGTTCACGCCGAACACCCAGTGGGCGATGGGCGCGTAGACGATGAGCGACCAGAGGGCGATGAAGAGGAGGAACGGCCCGAAGCGGGCGCGCTCGGCGAATGCGCCCGTGATGAGCGCGGGCGTGATGATGGCAAACATCATCTGGAAGGCCATGAAGAGCAGGTCGGGCACGCCACCGGAGCCGGAGTCGACGCCGACGCCTCTCAGGCCGAAGTGCTCGAGGTTGCCGATGAGGCCGAGACCCTGGTCGGGGCCGAAGGCCAGCGAATAGCCAACGACGACCCAGAGCACGCCCACCACGCCGATCGTGATGAACGAATGCATGATGGTGCCGACGACGTTCTTGCTGCGGGTGAGTCCCCCGTAGAAGAACGCCAGCCCCGGCGTCATGAAGAGCACCAGGGCCGAGGCAGCCAGCATCCAGGCCGTGTTGCCAGCGTCGATTTGGAAGTCGGACACGCGCACCCCCCGCGACCCCGCGCACCGGGCGCGGGGCAGCATCCGCTTGAGTGGCGCGTATCTTGCGCGCCCATTGTTTCAACGATGTTTCGCGTGCCGCCGGAGGCTCGCCACGGGGGAACGTGGTAGCGTGCGGGCGTGACCGCCACCCAGGGTGACGCCGGCGCCGACACCCTCCCCGAGGGCCTGCAACTGCTCACCGAAACGTTCACGTTCTCGGGCCGGGCGCGGCCGCTTCTCGGCTTCGGGCACTACGCCACCGTCATCGACACGGGCGGCCCGCAGGCGCTCGCGCTGGCCACGGACACGATCGGCACGAAGGCGCTCGTGGCGCAGGCGATGGGCACCTACGACACGGCCGGCATCGATTGCGTCGCCATGAACGCGAACGACATCGTCTGCGTGGGCGCGGAGCCCATCGCGATGGTCGACTGCATGCTCGTGGAGGAGATGGAGGAGGCGTTTCTCACGGAGATCGCGGCGGGGCTGCGGGAGGGGGCGCGCCGGGCGCGCATCTCCATTCCCGGCGGCGAGACGGCCCGGGTTCCGGAGATGCTGCGGGGCGCCGTCCCCGGCCGCGCCTTCGACCTCGGCGGCACCTGCGCCGGGCTCGTCGAGCCGGACCGCATCCTGACGGGCGCGGGCGTCGCCCCGGGCGACGCGCTCGTCGGATTCGCCTCGTCCGGCATCCACAGCAACGGCCTCACGCTGGCACGCCGCACCTTCCGGGAGGCCGGCTGGGAGCTGGGCCGCCATGTCGAGGAGTTCGGCCGGACGCTCGGCGAGGAGCTGCTCGAACCGACCGCCATGTACGTCGACCTGGCCATGGCCCTGCTGCGCGAGCTCGACGTGCACGCCCTGTTCCACCTGACCGGGGGCGGCTTCCTCAACCTGCGCCGCCTGGAGGCGGAGGCGGGCTTCGACATCGAAGCATTGCCGCCGGTCCCGGCCATCTTCACGGTCATCCAGCGGCTCGCCGGACTCGACGACGCGACCATGTACGCCGAGTACAACATGGGCGCGGGCTTCTGCGCGGTCGTTCCGGAGGCGGAGGCCGAGCACGCCCTTGCGCTGGGCGAGGCCTGCGGCATCGAGGGGTGGCGGCTGGGCACGGCCACCGCCTCAGCAGGGCGGGAGGTCACGATCCGGGCGGGCGGCATCGCCCTTCGGGGCGGGGCGGAGGGGTTCGGGGCCGGCTAGGTCCTCGGCTGGGGTAAGGTGCTAGTAGTCAGCTGATTCCCGCAACAGCCAGACAACGGCTCCGCCCGCGAGTACCGCCGCCCCCACGGGCACGACGGGAAGCCCCCACGAGTTCTCCGGGACTGAGGTGGAGCTGTCTCCGTCGTCGTTCGGCCAGGTCACGACGACGGCTGCCATCAGCAGCCCTGCCGCCGCCAGCGACAACAGGATGGACAGCCACCGCTGCTCGCGGAACACCGCGAACGCGGCCACGGCGAACACCGCCAGACCGGCGGCGGCGACGACCCACACACCGTGCTCAACGGGCCAGTTGTCCGGGAAGATGCTGCCGCTCACGTCGGTGAAGTAGCTGGCACACACGTTGATGACCTGTGGCGGGCCGCGCTGGGTGGCGTCGGTGCAGGCCAGGGGCAGAAACAGCCCGCCCACGGCGATGGCAACTCCGACCACCATGATGGCAAGCGCGATGCTGGGCGGCTCCTGGTAGTCGCGTGGACGCCGCGCGCCAGCGAGCATGGCCAGCGCCGCCAGCCCCAGGAAGACCGAGCCGGCGGGGATGAGCATGGCGGTACTGCTTACCGACACGACGATGTCGCTGGCCCCCGCCCGGACGAGCCCGGAGCCGGCGATCTGGTTGGCGGGGTTCACCACAACAAAGGCAGCCATCAGGGCCACGGCGTTGGCCAGGAGGGGAATGGCCGCCCAGCGCGACCGCCACAGCCACGCGAGCAGCAGGCAGGGGACGCCGTTGAGGGCGAACGCGAAGATCCACTTGCCGTGTACCACGGGCCAGTGCTCGACAAGGGGAAGGGCTTGCGAAAACACGTCGTGGTAGTAGGCGGGCTTGAGGACATAGGGCCCCTCTCCCGACGTCACCGCGCTCTCGACGGTGACCTCCGTCAGGGGTACCACCACGCCCGCCAGCGCCAGGGCCAGCCCCAAGACACCGGGGAAGAGCAGGGGCCAGAGCGCCTTCACGGTCTTCCTCCCGGAGCCTGCTCGTGCGGAGTTACGAGCGTGGCTGCTAGTTGGCGGCCTCGCGGGGCGGGGGTGGGGCACGGCGGATCGACCAGCGACGGAAGCGCTCTTCCATGCGGGCGTGGCCCTGGCGCGCGATCATCTCCTCGCGCAGGCGCAGGAAGTCCTCGCGCGTGCGACCGCCAATCTGGCTGGTGTGGCAGAGCACGGCCTCGAGGCGCGTCTCCCAGTGGTCGGTCACGTCGATCGTGTAGTCGGCGTCCTCGCTGCCGGCGAAGAGCACCTCGTTGACCTGGTGCGAGGGCAGGCCGTCCTCTTCGTCGCGGGGGTAGTAGAGGCGGTCGCGAACGAGCGGGTAGACGGCGTCGGCGGTGAGGATGCCGACGTTGCGGTGGTCGCGGTGGTTGAAGCCGCGGCGGAAGGCGTCCCAGGTCACGATCACGTCGGGGCGGTGGATGCGAATGAGGCGCACGATCTGGCCGCGCAGCTCCTCCTCGTCGATCGTGTGGCCGTCGGGGTGGCCGAGGAACACGCACTCCTTCACGCCCAGCGCCCGGCAGGCGGCGCGCTGCTCCTCCTCGCGGATGGCGGCCAGCTTTTCGGGGTGCATCTCGGGGTCGTGCGTGCCCTTGTCGCCTCCCGTGACGACGACGTAGACGACCTCCGAGCCTTCGGCGCACCAGCGCGCCACGGTGCCGCCGCAGACGAACTCGGCGTCGTCGGGATGGGCCATCACGACCATCGCACGCTCGGGCGTGCCGAGGGCGTTTGGGTCGGGCTCGGGCTCCTGCTCGCCGCCGGCGAACCAGCGCCCCACGGCGCGGACGGTCTCGGCGAGCGTCATGCCGGAACCTCCTCTCCGGTGCGGGCGGCGATGACCTCCCGGTAGAGGGCCTCCATGCGCAGCGCGACCTCGTCCCAGCGGAAACGCTGGACGGAGTCGCGGGCGGCACGGGCGAAGTTCGCGCGCAGCTCCGGGTTGCGGATGAGCACCTCGAGCTTCTCCGCGAACGGCTCGGGGCAGCGCCAGGGGATGAGGTAACCGTTCACGCCGTCGGTGACGGTCGAGACGAGCCCGCCGACGCGCGAGGCGACGACGGGCGTTCCGCAGGCCATCGCCTCGACGGCGACCAGCCCGAAGCTCTCGTAGTAGCTCGGGACCACGCAGACATCGGCGGCGCTGTACCAGGCGGGCAGTTCCTCATGCGGGACCGCGCCGGTGAAGCGCACACCGCCGGCGAGTCCGGCCTCGCGGGCCTGCTCCTCGAGCTCGGCGCGAAGCTCCTCGCCGTGCTCGTCGCCCCCGACGACCAGCAGCAGGATCTCCGGATCCTCCAGCTCGGCAACGGCGTCGATGAGGATGTCGACGCCCTTCAGCTTCTCCAGGCGGCCCACCCAGAGGAGGACAGGGCGGTCGAGCTCGATGCCGAGCGCGCGGCGGCACTCCACGCGGTCGCGGGGACGGAAGAGGTCGGTGTCGATCCCGCAGGGGATGCTGACCATGCGGGCGGGGTCGGCGTCGTAGTAGCGGGCGAGCAGGTCGTGCTCGTGCCCACTGGCCGTGATGATGGCGTCGGCGGAAGCGGCGAGCTCGCGTTCGCGGCGGATGCGCTCGCCCGGCTCCTCCTCGGAAACGCGCGCCCGGTTCTTCACCTCGCCGAGGGTGTGGAACATGACGAGGTGGGGAGCGTCCTGCGCCCGCGCGAAGGGCTCGCCCGCGGCGATGGCCTGCCAGTAGTGGCTGTGGACGAGGTCGTACGACAGCCCTTCGTCGGCGGCGAAGCGGTTCATCTCGGCGACGAAGGCTGGCACGTAGGGCGTCAGCAGGGCCTTGTCGAGCGGCGCCGCCGGACCGGCGGGAAGCTGCAAGAGCCGCAGGTTGGGCGCGAGGGGCGTGACCTCCGGTCGCTCGCCCTCGAGGCGCGTGAAGATATCGACGTGGTTCCCCAGCCGGGCAAGTTCGCGGGAAAGCTCGTGGACGTACACGTTCATCCCGCCGGTGTGCCGCCCACCGAGCGGGGCAACGGGATTCGTGTGGTAGGAGACCTGCGCGATTCGCATGAGCGTCCCGATAGCGTAGCGCCATCGCGGCCTTATGTATGCGGCATGCCCCCCGTCACGCCCCTGACAGGCGCACGGTGACGATGTCGCGGGGTTGGCCGCCGAGGTGGCGCTTGTACGGCTCCGTGCCGCGCAGGAAGTCGACCGCGGACCGGCCGCGCTCGATGGCGTCGCGCACGAGGAGCGCCTTCGAGAGCAGGCCCACGGCGAGCTGCGAGAGGGCGGGGTCGTACCCGCTGTTGTAGAGCATCGTCGCGCCGCCGCCTTCGAGGGCGAAGATGCGGGCGGCGGGACGGCCATCGAACGTGAGCGTGGCGATGCGGGCGAGACCGTGCTCGCTGAGGCCGGTGGCGACGTCGCGGAAGAAGGCCTCTCGTGCGGGCGTGAGGAAGGCGGCCTTCTCCTCGCGGCTGTCGCGCATCATCGCCAGTAGCCCCTCGACCACTTCCGCCACCTCCTCCGGCGCCGTCGCGGCAACGAAACCCACCTCGCCTGCGCGTTCGAGGTTACGGAGCTTGCGGCGCAGCTCGTGGCGGTACTTCTTCGGAAGCGCGGCCACGTAGGCCTCCCACGTGTCCGACAGCTCGACGGTGGGCGTAACCGCCTCCGGCTCAGCGGTCGAGCTCCAGCCGTAGCGGGCGGCGGCGGCGAGGAGGGCGGGGCGGAGGCGGCCTCCTTCGGGCAGGCCCCACGCCTCAATGCCCGGCGAGAGGTCTTCCATCAGCCACTCGATGAGTGCGGCGGCCGCCCCAACCTCCAGCCCCGGCGCGACCAGCGCACCGGAGTGGTCGCTCAGGTCCGGGTCGCCGAGGAAGCGCGGTTCCGCGCCCCCGACATCGAGAGGGATGACGCCCAGGAGGGGCGCCTCGCCCTCGTCGTCCGCGGGTGACCGGAGGGCGAGGAACACGGGAAAGGCGCCGGCGCCGCAGTGGCGCAGCCAGGCCTGGTGCCAGACCGGATGGGAGAACGGCAGGGCGTCGGGCATCGAGCGGTGCAGCCCGGCCCACTCCAACGAGAGTGTCTCGAAGGGTTCGGACGTGATGAGCGGCAGCGGCCCGTCCTCAAAGACGGGTTCGCCGCCGTCGGGCGCGTCGGACATGGCCGCCTAGGAGGAGCCGTGGACGAGCGCGAGGAACTCGGAGCGAGTCACGCTCGATCGCTTGAACTGCCCGCGCATCGCGCTCGTGACCATGCGGCTGCCGGGTTTGCGCACGCCGCGCATGGTCATGCACAGGTGCTCGGCCTCGACGACGACCGCCACCCCGTCCGCCTCGAGCGCCCCGATGACGGTTTCCGCCACCTGGCTCGTAAGGCGTTCCTGGATCTGGGGCCGCCGCGCGAAGGACTCCACCACGCGCGCGAGCTTGCTGATGCCGACGACCCGACCGTCGGGCAGGTAGCCCACGTGCGCCTCGCCGTGGAAGGGGAGCAGGTGGTGCTCGCAGACGCTGTAGAAGGGGATGTTGCGCAGGATGACCATCTCATCGTGCGCGACCTCGAAGCCGACCTTGAGGTACGCGGCAGGGTCTTCATCGAGCCCCTGAAAGATCTCGGCGTACATCTCTGCGATGCGCCTGGGGGTATCGACGAGGCCCTCGCGGCCAGGGTCCTCCCCGATCGCCTCGAGCATCTCCACGACGGCCGAGCGTACGCGCGCCTCGTCGATCCCTGACTCAGAAACGATTGCCATAAGCGCGGATCGTACGGGAATCGCGCTCCGGTGGCGAGAAGAGCGCTCCCCTCCTACGACTCCAGCCAGAGGACGTCGCCGTGCAGGTCGGGGGCGTGGTCTCGCGCGGCGAAGACCTCGTATTCGGCCTTGCTGGCGCCGATCGTCGTGTTCCCGCCGTGGCCGGGCCAGACGGTCGTGTCGTCGGGGAGGGCGTAGAGGCGGGTGGTGATGGAGGCGATCTCCTGCTGGAGGAGCTCGTTCGAGCGGGAGTGGCCGGGACCGCCGGGGAAGAGCGTGTCGCCGACGAAGGCGTGGGCGCCGTGGATGAAGGCCGTGCTCGCGGGCGTATGGCCGGGAATGGAGACGACATCGAACGTGAGTCCGCCCACCCTCACGGTGTCACCGTCCGAGATGGCCTCGTCGAGCGTGCCCTCGGGGATCCAGGGCTCGGCTGGGTCGCTGATGAGGCGGCAGCCGTAGCGCTCCTTGAGCGCGACGATGCTGGCGGTGTGGTCCTGGTGCGAGTGAGTCAGCAGGATAGTGGAGGGTTCGACGCCGGCGAACTCGACGGCGGCGATGCTCTTCTCGACCTCGTCGGGCGCGTCTATGAAGGCGGCCTCGCCGGACGCCTCGTCGATCACGATGTAGATGTTGTTGCCGAATCCGGCGGGCCCTGCCCGCACGATCCCGAGATCGCCATCGACCAGCTTCTCCATGGCGTCCTCCCCCGTTGTCGGTGTTGGCGCCAAGCGTACCGGGCGGAGGGGGTCAGCGGGGCGACACCTGCGAGCGGCGCTCACCGGCGGCGCCGCTTCCGCGAGCCAGCAGGGTGACCGCGAGCTGATTGAGGCTTACGCCCTGTCGCTCGGCTTCGGCAACCAGCTCGCCGTGGAGGTACGGCGGCATCCGCACCAGCACCTTGCCGCTGTACGAGGCATCGGTCCGGGGCTCGGGGATCGGGTCCCCCGCTTCGAGCGCGTCGTCGATCCATGCCTCCATTGCCCGATCGATGTTCTCCAGCAGCTCCTCACGGGTTCGTCCCTGAGCGATGCAGCCACGGAGTTCCTTCACCTCGGCAACCCAGCCGGCATCTCCGTCATCGCTCTCGCTCCAGACGATCTCGATGTGGTAGGGCCGCCTGGTGTAGCTCTCTATTGATTCAGTCGTCACTCCAACACCTCCTCTATTGCGCGAATGGCTCTGGATACGTAGGCCGGAAGCAGGGGCGTCCGCGGGTCGATGACGAGCCGGGCTCCTGACCAGTCTGGATGTCGATAGACCCAGTGATCTCCCTTCCCAAACCTCCTCGTGAAGCCCGCCCGGAGAAGAAGCCGATGAAGATCGTGAGGTCGCACGTTGCGACGGCGCGTCTTCAGCCGTTCGACATCTTCGGCGAGACCCACAGGGGGGATGATAGCGTATCAGCTATCACCCCCTCCAGTCCCTTAGCTGCTTGGGGACGCGGGCCTGGCGGCGGAGGTGCTGGTAAGGCGGCCCGCGGCGAGCCCGACGAAGACGCCCAGGACCGTCTCGAGGACGTGCGTCAGGGTGCCGCGCACGCCCGCGTCGCCGTCGACGGCGCCGAGGGCGATGAGGCCCACGAGCGAGACGACGAGCACGAGCGCCAGCACGGAGATGACGTTGACGATGTTGCGCCCGACCGCGATCTGCGCGCTGGTCATGCCCGCGCCACCCGGCCCGTGTCGTGCTCGATGGCGCAATCGCTGCGGGGCCGCAGGAGGCCGTGCAGAGCGAGGCCGGCGCCCGCGCGCAGGAGCACGCCCACCGTCCTCGCGTAGGTGAAGAGCAACGTTCGCATTCCATCCTCCTCGGAAGTCGTGCGGGGGAGGATGGGCAGCGCACCGGCAAGGGCCGAGGGGCGGATGTCGCTCGGGCAACGGGGCCGGGGCGTGTGCTACGGTCGCAGGAGCGACCGATGAAGGCCGCTCCTGAAGGGGTACACGTGAACAATCTGACAATCGGGACCCACATCCTTGCGCGCGACGCCAGCGGCCTCATCGACGGCATCGTGGCAGCGGATCGGGCGGGCGTGAACACGGCCTGGCTCACGAGCGGCGGCCCCGCTCCCGACCCCCTCGCCGTCTTCGCAGCGGCTGCGGGCAGCACTGAACAGATCGGGTTCGGCACCTCGATCATCCCCACCTTCCCCCGCCATCCGCTGGCCATGGTGCAGGGCGCGGTGGTGGTCGATCAGCTGGCTCCGGGCAGGCTGAAGCTGGGCATCGGCCCGAGCCACAAGCCCGCCGTGGAGGCGACGTACAGCTTCGAGTTTGTCCGGCCCCTCCAGCACCTGCGCGAGTACCTGACCATCCTGAACGCCATCCTCAAGGAGGGCGCGGTCGAGTTTCACGGCGAGCGGCTGCACTGCGAGGCGCAGCTGCAGGCGCCGACGCAGGTGAAGGTGCTGGCCTCGGCCCTGCGACCGAACGCCTACCGCCTCTGCGGCGAGCTGGCCGACGGGGCCATCTCCTGGGTGAGTCCGCTGCCGCACCTGCAGCGCGTGGCCGTGCCCGCCATGGACGAGGGCGCGCAGTCGGCCGGCCGGGAACGACCGGCGCTCGTGGCGCACGTTCCCGTCGTCGTCTCGCAGGATGCGGACGCGGTCTGGGGAGCGGCGCAGCAACAGCTCGGCTTCTACCCACGGCTCCCGTATTACTCCGCCATGTGGCAGGACGCGGGCTTCCCGGAGGCCGAGGACGGTACGTTCTCGCGGGCGATGTCGGACGCGCTGGTCATCCAGGGGTCCGAGGAAGCCGTCGCCGAGCGCATCCAGCGGCTGCCGTCGTCCGGCGTCAACGAGATGCTCGCCGGCGTGATCCGCCTCGAGAGCGACCACGCCGCCGCCGACCGCACGATCGAGCTGCTGGGAGCGCTCGCGCAGGAGGAGTAGGCGCGGCTGCCGGTCCGGCGAGCCTGCATCTGCCCGGAAGGCTGGTCAGGTCGTGTCAGACAACCAGGAATTTACGGCCGAAGTCGCATGCCGGGCCGTCTGGCCGGCATGGGGGCGTCGTATAGTCCGGCGCCAGAGCACTGTGCCGTGCCCAGACGGGAGGGCGTCCCTGGTGAGCGGGCGTCTTCCCTGGTCGGGCGTGCGTGCTGCGGGAGGCGGCCGTGAACGAGGCCCTGCAGGTCGGCCAGTTCGCGATCGTCGCCCACGAGCCGCAGGAGCGCGGGGCCACCATCGGCATCGCCGAGGGGAACGGGACCGGGGCGGAGCGCTCCGAGCTGTTCGCGCTGGCGGAGGGGACGACGCCGGCCGCCCATGAGTACGCCGGCCACCTCGTTTCGCAGGCGGAGCGCACCTGGAAAACGCTCAACCTGAGCCTCACGGGCGCGCTCATCGCCATCTACGGCGAGGCCCAGCGCTCCTTGCTGGACTGGAACACGCGGAGCGTGTCGCAGCATCGCGTGGGACTGGGACTCGGATGTCTTGCCCGCCAGGGCGACCGCATCGTCCTGGCTGCGCGCGGCCCCGCGAGCATCCTCCACGCCTCCGGGGACGCACTCACCATTCACGAGCCCGACGACGAGCACGCCGAGCCGATGAACGGCCTCGAACCGGGCCAGCCCCAGCTCACGTCGCTCACGCTCGCCCCGGGCGACCGCGTCCTGCTTGTCACGACCAACGTCACCGAATCGCTGAGCGAAGATGCGCTGGCGGACATCCTCAGCCGCTCGCTGCCGGAGGTGCTTCCCAACCTCTACCGTCGCATCACGCACCTGCGCGACGCGGCTGTCCTGCTCGTGGGGGTTCCGGAGGCAGGCGAGGAGATCCTGCCGCCCCCGGCTCCTCCCGCCCAGAGCGAGCCGGAGGACGAGGGGCTCATCATCGGCGGCGAGGCGCCCCCGGGCGGTTCCTCCCGGGACTTCCAGCCGAGCCTCTTTGTCGAAAGCAGCCCAGAAGCCTCCGCCCTCGACGTCGCACGCAGACGACTCGAGGATGTCGACGCCCGGTCGCGGGTCGATGCGGAGCTGCCGCAGGCGACCCGCCTTGCCGAGGCACAGGAGCTCCCACCCCTGCGCCGGGCCGCCGGCGACAGTGGCCCGGTCCCCCAGCTTCCCTCCGCCACCCGCCGCGCGAGCGACGGCCACAGCTTCTTCCGGCAGGTGGCGCACGTGCGCCAGCCACCCGCTCCGCCCGTGGCCTCGCACCACACGGGGGTGGCGCCGGTCGGCCAGCTCGCCGCCGACCGGCGCATGCAGCTCTCGGCCTCGACCAGCGTCCCCACCTCCGGGAGCCTCGCGGCGGGGCCGCGCACCGGCAGCGCGGTGGTGCGGACGCGCACGAGCATGGGCGGAGGGATACGGACCGGCGGACGCACCGAGACGGCGGGTGGAGGCTTCTCGCCTGCCTGGCTGGCCGGGCTGGTCGCGATCCTGCTCCTCGCCGGGATCGTCTCCTGGGCGGTCCTCCCCGGACTGCTGGAGAGCGACGAGGCGACGCGCCTCTCGCAACTCATCGACGAGGCGGAGCGCGAGATCGCGACCGCCAACGCCGTCGACCAGCCGGACCAGCGCCGGGCAGCGCTCACGCGGGCACGGGGCATCCTGCTGGAGGCCACGGCGATGGCAGGAGGAGCGAGCCTCGCCGAGCCCCTCCTGCGGCAGGCCGACCGCGAGCTCGCGGCGCTGGACGCGATCGCGACGCCGATGCAGATCCGCACCTTCGCCGACCTCCGCGGGTTCGGCGAAGCGCCTATCACGGCGCGTCAGCTTGTGGTCAGCGATTCGCACGCCTACCTGCTCGACTCCGCCGGGGGCCAGGTCATCTCCATCACGCTCTCGACGGGCAAGAAGGCGACCGTGTTCGCCACCGGCGAGGAGACCCCGCTGGCGCCCGCGGCCATCACCTACGCCGATGTCTCGCGCCCGGGCGGTTCCGCCCTCCTGATCGTGGATGAGGGCGGAGGGCTGTGGACGTGGAGCGACGCCGGATGGGTGGCCGAGATCGAGTTCGCCCGGCCCGCGGGGCTCACCGTGACCGACATGTACTTCGCCGAAGGCCGGCTCTTCGTGCTCGATGCGCCCAGCGCGACCGTCTACAGCTTCGCCGCCAGCCCCTCGGGATTCAACCTTGCCCCCGTCGTCGTGCACCAGGGAGCCGAGCTCGCGAACGCCAGGCGCATCATGGTGGACGGAGGCGTCCTCCTGACCGCCGACGCGGACGGCTCGATCCGGCGCTACAGCGGCGAACTCACGCTGTTGCTCGCGCAGGCCGGCATCGACACGCCCCTGACGGCGGCGGCCACCCCGCACAGCGGTTTCGCCAACGAGATCGCCATCCTCGATGCGAGTGCCGATCGCATCGTCGTCCTGGCAGCGGACGGAACGTTCGCGCGCCAGTACCGCCACGCGGAACTGGAGAACCTGACGGCCTTCACGATGCGCAGCGGCTTCGGCTGGGTGATCAGCGGCGAGCAGCTCCGCCGGATCACGTTCTAGCGGGCCAGCGGGCTCGCCAGAGGTAGGCCAGCGCGCCGCAGGCGACACCCACGTTGAGCGACTCCACGCGGTCATCCATCGGAAGCTGCACGCGGAAGTCGCTGGCCTCGTTCAGCAGGCGACTCACGCCCCGCTCCTCGCCACCCAGGACCAGCGCGGTGCAATCGGGCCAGTCGAAGCCGGTGGCGTCCTCGGCGCCCTCTCCCGGGGAGGCGGCCACCACCCAGTAACCTGCCTCCTTGAGCTGAGCCAGCGCGCGGGCAAGGTTCTGGGGGGCGGCCACGGGCGCGTGGAAGCTGAGGCCCGCGCTCGCGCGATGAACGCCGGGCGTGAGGGCGACGCCCCGCCGAGGCGGCAGGACGACCACCTCGGCGCCCGTCGCCACGGCCACGCGCAGCACGGCGCCCGTGTTCTGGGGATCGGTCACCCCATCGAGTACGAGGGCGAGCGAGGGGCCGGTCGCCTTGCGCGGAATCGAGGCAGCCGGCAGCCGCCGCAGGCGTACGAGCACGCCCTGGTGCACGCCCCCGCCCGTCAGCTCGTCGAGCCGCTCGGGGTCGACCGCCTCGACCGGCAGCCCCTGGTCCGTCGCCTCCTCCACGAGCGCGGCCACGCGCCGGTTGGAGGCGCCTTCGGCGTGCAGGAGGCGCTTCGCCACTCCCTGGCGCAGGGCCTGCTCGCAGGCGTGCACGCCGAAGGCAAGGTCGTCGGGGGTGGCCCTGGGCTTCGGCCGCAGGCGCGCCATGCGTCGTTTGCTCCGCTCCGGGCAGCGGGCCTTCGGCAAGCGCTCCTTCACCTTCCGGGGGGACGCTCATGCCGGGCTGCCCTACACTCAGACCAACCTTGCCACTGCCGGTGCGCTCTGTCTCGCACCGCGACGGCGCGACGGCGGCAGCGGCGGGCTTGATACCATCCACGAACGGGGCATGTGACCCCGCCAGGAACCTCACTTCATGCCGACTACCGGGACCAGGGCTTGAGCAAGCGCTTCGTGGTGAAACACACGATCCGAATCCTGGCCGCTCTGGCCCTGCTGGCCGTGATCGTCGCGGCTCAGCCGGGCAGCGCCCCCGCCGAACCGGTCGGCGAGCACTGGGTAAGCGTTCGCCTGGCGTCGGGGGACGACGACGCGTCCTCACTGGACGGCCGCGGCTACCGCCAGCTGCCCGTGCCCGCAGGGATGACGGCGGAGGCCTACCTGGAGTGGCTCGAAGAGCAGCCGGGCATCGCCGGCGTCTCCCCCAACCCCACCGTCACCGCCGCCGGCGACCCCAACGACGCGTTCTACGCGAGCGCCCAGGCGCCCTACCTCGGACCGGTGGGCGCGCCCGGCGGGTGGGACATCACCACCAACGCCGAGGACATCGTCGTGGCGGTGATCGACTCCGGCATCGACCTGCGGCACGAGGACCTGGTGGCCAACCTCTGGCGGAATCCCAACGACGCCGACAACGACGGTGTGGACGACGACAACAACGGCTGCATCGACGACGAACACGGCTGCCGGTTCGTGAACCTGACGCCCAAGCGGATCAGCGAGTGCGGCTACACCTCGAGCACGCCGACCGGCGACGTCCAGGACGACGACGGCACGGCGGACCGCCTCGGTTCCCACGGGACGGCCGTGGCCGGGATCATCGGCGCCCGCGGAAACAACAGCACCGGCATCAGCGGCGTCGCCTGGCGGGTGCGCCTCATGATCCTGAAGGCGCTCGACTGCGGGCCGGGCGACGCGCAGCCCACGGGCGAGATGGCCAACGTCGCGCGGGCCATCGACTACGCCCGGCGCATGGGCGCGGACGTGATCAACCTGAGCCTTTCCAGCTCGCCGGGCGACCCCGCCGCCGATATCCCCGAGCTGCGCCAGGCGATCGAGGATGCGCTGGCCGAGGGCCTGATCATCGTCGTCTCGGCGGGCAACCATGCCTCGCGAGGCGTGGGCTTTCCCGCGGCCTACGCCCAGTACCCGAACGTGATCGGCGTAGGGGCGAGCGACCCCGCCAACGACAACGCATGGGCCACCTACAGCTCCTTCGGCGGCGGCGTGGACGTGGCCGCCCCCGGCAGCGGCATGGCCAGCACCATCCGCTCCGATCTGCTCTCCCTCCCCTACGGAACCCTGCCCGGGGCGACGAGCTGGGCGGCGCCCATCGTGACGGGCCTGTTCGCGCTCGTGATGGCGCGCAACCCCGACCTCACGATGGAGGAGTACATCGACATCGTGCAGGATTCCGCCAGCGAGCCCACCCCCGCCTCCCACGGCGGCAACTGGGCCGGTCACGGCGTGATCGACATGCAGGCCGCGCTCGAACGCGTCCCCATGACCGTGAGCGGCTCCGCGCTGGATGACTGGACGCGGCCCCCTGCGGGAACGCCGGTCCGCGCCGTGGTCGGCGGCGTGGAGTGCGGCGCCGCGGAGACGGAGAACGCGAACGGAACCTCCAGCTACTCCCTGCGCATCGCCGGCGAGAACGAGATACCGGGTTGTGGCGCCCTGGGACGCGAGGTCGAGATCTTCATCGGCGAACGCCCGGCGGCGACCGTCCTGCCCTGGGGCGCTCCCAACGAGTCGCTCGTCCGCACCGAGTACACGGTGAACGGCCTCGACCCGCCGCCGGGGGCAATCGTGGCGCAGGAGCTGGGCGCGGGGTGGAGCCAGATCGCCTACCTCGGGCCGACGGCCTCCCTCCCCGCGGCCGCGGCCGCCTTCCCCGAGGGCTGGTCCGCCATCGCCGTCTGGGACCCCGACGCAGAGGGCGGCGGGGCGTTCCAGCTCTACTACCCCGGCGCCCCCGACCAGGCGCAGACGCTGACCGAGCTTTCCCGCTACCAGGCCCTCTGGGTCTACAGCGCGGGCGGCGGCGTGTTCGACGCCAACCCGGATGCACCGCCCGGCCGGCGCGTGGACCTGGCGGAGGGCTGGAACGCGGTCGTCTACACGGGCGGGTCGCGGCCGGTGGAGGAGGCCCTGGCCAGCATCGCGGGCCGCTACGACCAAGTCCTGCGCTACGACAATCTCACGGGACTCTGGGACTCGTACCTGCCCGGTTCGGCGCCGGCGCTGAACGACTTCGGTGGCCTCCACCCGTATCGCATCTACTGGATCCGGATGATCGCCCCCGCCACGCTCGTGATGTTCTAGCGCCTCCGCGCGTCAGCAGCGGGTTCTGGCTGCGGGACGGCCCCCGCAAGCTCCACCGCATGTCCCCCGACCACGAACGTTGCGGCGCGCCCACACGCGGCGGCTCCCCCTGCCGCTTCCCCGCCAACCAGTGCCCCCACGCCGCACATGCCCGCGCCCGCGAGGCACGGCCCGACCCGGGCCGGTCGGCGTCACCCGTGGGGGCGATACGGGCACGCGATCTGCGCACGCTCGGCTGGTGGCTGATCGAGGAGACGCTGGCGGGACGCGTCACGCCTCCCGAGGCCTCGGCCGTGAACCGCATGATGCACACCCTCCTCCAGCTCGGCCCCACCCCCGAGGCGGACGAGCGGGCCCTGCAGGAAGTGGCGCTGCGCGGCCTCCTGATGCACGGCGTCCCGCCCCGCACGGAAGAGGAGTGGCGGCGCGCCGCCGAGATCTTCGACGATGAGGCGCTCGCGGAGTTCCGCCGCTGGGCGTCCGTGGAAGAAGGCGCTGTCGCCGGCGAGGAGCGCGAAGAGCCCTAGTTGCCGCCGCCGCTCTCGGGCGTCGGGGTGGGGGTTGGGGTGTCCTCCGGGTCGGTGAGCGGCTCCGGGTCGTCCTCCACGCCGGTCGTCACCGTCCCCTCGGGGGTCGGCTCCGGCGTCGTGAGCGGTTCCGGATCCTCGTCCACGCCCGTCGTGACGGTCCCCTCGGCGTCCGGATCCGTGGGCGTCGTGAGCGCCTGCGGATCCTCGTCCACGCCGGTGGCGATCGTCGCCTCGGGCGTCGGCGTCGCGTCCGCGGCGGCGGGCGTGCCGGTGGCGGCGGGCGTCACTTCGGGCGTCGGGGTCGCCTCCGGGGTCGCCGTCGGTTCAGTGGTCCCTTCGTCGAGCGGCTTCACCTTGTTAGTGCTCACGGCGGCCGCCACCTCGGCGGCGTACGCAACCGCCTCCTCGGCTTCGGTGGCGAGCTCCTCCTCGGTGTCGGCGAGCACGACCTCGGCCGTCTCGCTGATGGAACGCACCTTGGCCTGCTGGAGCGCGTCGAACGATTCCTCCTCAGCCAGTTCACGGATGTCGTCGAGCTCGGCGGTGAAGCTGTCGATATGGCCCTCGCTGAGGTTGCCGCTGGCGGCGAGCACCTGGATCTCGTCGATGCGCTCCTGGGCCAGGCGGATGCGCACGTTGATGCGCTCGTCGCCGCTGGCGAAGCGCACCTGGGCCTGCTCGGTGGCGCGTTTGAAGTTGTAGTTCCACTCGCCCGGTACCGATTCGCCGGCGGTGACGAACCCGAAGGTGATGACGCCGAGCATCGCCGCCACCGCCAGCACACCCACCGAGGCAACGGCGGCGCCGAACTGGCCGAAGCGGGAAGGCCCGGGCAGGGGGTCCTCGGGCACGGCGCCAATGACCGGCGTGGCCGCGGCCAGCACCTTCGCCTTGAGGGAGCCTTCGAAGTAGTAGCTCGCCTCCTCCGCCTGGAGGGTCCCGTCGATGATCTGGCTGGTGGAGAGCAGCGGCTTCAGCCAGTCCTGCACCTCCTCGGAGTAGCGCTCGAGGATGGCGGCAATCTCCAGCCCGTCCTCGTAGAGGGCGAGCGCCTCCGCGAAGATTTCGGCCTGCGGGTCAGGCGTGCGGCGGAAGAAGTCCAGGAACCGCATCATTCCTCAGCGACCATCCCTTGCAGCTTCGCGATGGCCTTGTGCTGGAGCACCTTCACGTTGTTCTCGGTCTTGCCCAGGGCGAGCGCCGTCTCGGCCACGGAGAGGCCCGCGCCGAAACGCAGCGAGATCACGTCGCGCTGGGCGGGGGGCAGCTTGGCCGTCGCCTCGCGCACCACCTCGATGGTCGCCTGCAGCTCGTAGGC
The DNA here is from genome assembly GCA_965203545.1 of Tepidiformaceae bacterium. Lineage (GTDB taxonomy): Bacteria > Chloroflexota > Dehalococcoidia > Tepidiformales > Tepidiformaceae > UBA2991. The sequence goes on along the minus strand of OZ241899.1, from coordinate 2,116,079 downwards.
GGCCACGTGGTCCTGCCGGTCGTCGGGCATCGTCTCCGAGAGCTGGGCGGGGATGCCCCGCCGGCGCTGCCGGCGCGCATGCGAGACCACCTCGTTCCGCGCGATGCGGAAGACCCACGCCCCGAAGGGGAGCCCCCGCCACTCGAACCGCTTCAGGTTCGCGACGAGCTTGAGGAAGACCTCCTCGGTCACGTCCTCGGCGTCCTGTGTCGAGCGCACGCGCCCGGCCACGTAGCGATAGACGCGCGGGAAGTAGAAGGTGTAGAGCGTGCTCAGCGCTTCCTGATCGCCCGACTGGGCCTGTTCGACGACCAGACGCTCGTCGAAGTCCGGGGCAAGCTCGCTGGGCGCCATCGGTTCCACACACACTCCCAGTGCGCGCCGTTCCCACAGCGCGCCCCCACCACTCCACGCGAGCATAGTGAGCCGCCCCGCTAGAGCGCAACATACCCGTGATAACGCCCGCGACGTGTAAAGGTTACTCGCAGACCATCACCGTTCGTTGACTGGCCTCGGGCCTCGCTCGTAGCATTCGGGGAGCAATCACCCGCAGGAGTGGCATGGCCAAGTTCATCTTCGTTACCGGCGGCGTGGTCAGCGGCGTCGGTAAAGGCATAACCACCGCCAGTATCGGGCGCCTGCTCAAATCCCGCGGAATCTCCGTCACCGTTCAAAAGCTCGACCCCTACCTCAACGTCGACCCCGGCACCATGTCGCCCTACCAGCACGGCGAGGTGTTCGTGACGGCCGACGGGGCCGAGACCGACCTCGATCTCGGCCATTACGAGCGTTTCCTCGACCAGGATCTCTCCGCCGCCTGCTCCGTCACCAGCGGCCAGGTCTACCGCGCCGTGCTCGACCGCGAGCGCCACGGGGACTACCTCGGCGGTACCATCCAGGCGGTTCCCCACCTGACGAACGAGATCAAGGCGCGGATCTACGCGGCCGCCGAGGCGAGCAACGCCGAGGTCATCATCTGCGAGGTGGGCGGCACCGTCGGCGACATCGAGGGCCAGACGTTCATCGAGGCGATGCGCCAGATCCGCCACGACGTCCCCGCCGACGACTTCCTCAGCGTGCACGTCACCTTCCTGCCATTCATCGGGGCCACGGGCGAGCTGAAGACGAAGCCGACGCAGCACTCAGTGAGCGAGCTGCGTTCGATGGGCATCCAGCCGGACGCCATCCTCGCCCGCAGCGACCACCCCGTGCCGGGCGACATCTGCAACAAGATCGCGGACTTCTGCGATGTCGATCCGCGCGCCGTCATCGCCCTGGAGACGGTCGACACGATCTACGCGGTCCCCCTCATCCTCGAGGCACGCGGCCTGGGCGACTTCGTGCTCGAACGGCTGGGGTTGAAGGCGAAGGCGCACGATCTGACCGCCTGGGAGGCGATGGTCGATCGCCAGCGCAATCCCGCGCACGACCTCGAGGTGGCGATCGTCGGCAAGTACGTCGAACTGCAGGACGCCTACCTCTCGGTGAAGGAGGCGCTCGTGCACGCGGGAATCGCGCACGACGCCGAGGTCAGCATCCGCTGGGTGCACGCCGAGGACCTGGAGACGCGCCCCGCCGAGGCCGTGCTCGCCGACGTCGACGGGATCGTGGTGCCGGGGGGCTTCGGGGAGCGGGGCTGGGAGGGGAAGATCGCCGCCGCCCGCCACGCTCGCGAGAACGGCATCCCCTACCTCGGGCTCTGCCTCGGCCTGCAGGTGATGGTCACCGAGTTCGCGCGCAACGTGTGCGGTTGGGACGGGGCCAACTCGACCGAGTTCGACCCGGAGTCGCCCTTCCCCGTCATCAGCCTGCTCGAGGAGCAGGAGGGCGTGGTCGCGAAGGGCGGCACGATGCGGCTGGGCTGGTACCCCTGCCGTCTGCGCCCGGGAAGCGTCGCCGCCGGGAACTACGACGAAGGCCTCGTGAACGAGCGCCACCGCCACCGCTGGGAGCTGAACAACCGCTTCCGCGACGAGATGGAGGCAGCCGGCCTCGTCGTCGCGGGCACGTCCCCCGACGGGACGCTGGCGGAGATCGCGGAGGTGGCGGACCACCCCTTCATGCTGGGGACGCAGTTCCACCCAGAGCTACAGAGCCGCCCCAACCGGCCCCATCCCCTTTTCCACGGCTTCGTGAACACCGCCCTCGCGCACCGCACCCCCCGGAGCGAGACCACCCCCGCCGTCGCCGCCGGCTAGTGGACGCCTGGCGCATCGTTCACATCCTCGCCCTGCTCTGGATGGGCGCAGGACTGGGCGCGACCTTCCCGCTGATCGTGCGCGCCTGGCTCTCGAACGACGTGCAGTTCCAGATGTACGCGCTCGTGGAGGCGGCGAACAACGAGACGCGCGTGCTCCTGCCCGGGGCCATGCTCTCGGGCGCGACCGGCTTCTTCTGGGGCGTGGCCGAGTACGACTTCATCCGCGACGGCTGGCTGGCGGCGCTCACGGGCCTGTTCGTGTTCTTCTGGCTGGTCTGCCTACCCCTCATGGGCTTCGGCCTGCGGCGCGCGCGCACGGCCGCGCTCATTGCCGCCCGCGACGGCGAGGTCACCGACGAACTCCGCGAGATCCTCGACGACCGCGTCCCGCTGGTGTTCGGCACGGCCCTCGTGCTGAGCGTGCCCCTGATGGCCTGGCTGGCGATCTTCAAGCCGTTCTAGTGGTGGCTGGTCCCCGCCCGGGTTACACGAGGAGCCGATCGCCGCAGGCGGGGCAGAAGAGCGCATCCCGGCGATTCTCGTGATCGCAGTTCCCGCAGATGAGACTCGCCTGCTCTCTCCTGCGCTGACGGATTCCACACAAGCGGCAGTACCTGCTGCGGGCCGTGACGAGCTCTCCGCAACCGACGCAAGAGACCAGCGCGAGGTTGCTGCGGTGACGGAAAGGCGAAACGCGTTGACCCCACGAGAAGAGCAAGTAGACGGCCACACCACCAGCTAACGCCAGCACAAGGGCGGACCACAGGAACGGCGTGAAGACCAGGATGTTGAACACACCGTGCAGAGCCGCCGCGCCAGCCAGGCTTCCCCAGACGACCCACGCGCCCCGCCCGCTCCGGCGCAGCCCCAACCCGTACCCCCATGCGCTCCCGAACACGAGGTGGGCAAGGGTGCTGAACGGCGCCCGAACGAGCATGACTTCGGGGCCGAACGTCAGGACGTAGCCAAGGTTCTCCAGCGAGGCGAAGCCGAGACTCGCCGCAGCGCCGTACACCAGGCCATCCATGGGCTCTTCGAAGTGCAGAGAGCGGTAGACCCCCAACCGGACCGCGAGGAACTTGCTCCCCTCCTCCACCGGACCCACGACGCCGAGCATGACGATGGCGGTGAGGGCCAGGGGTTCATCAAGCCTGAGCCGATAGTCCACGACCTCCTGGATGAGCCCCCATTCGATGAGGCCGGCCGGGACAGTCGAAATCACCCCGAAGATCAGGGTCAGCGCGATCCAGCTGCGGGATGAGGGCCGGATGCGGTCGAGCCGGACGAAGAACCAGAGCCAGAGCAGTCCTGGTGCGATAGCCACGAGGACGAGTCCTGCCGCACTCATGGCCTAGCGCCGGATAACGGCGGTACCGGACATGAGATCGTGGAGTCCTCGCTTGTCCGCGCGGAACGCGATCATCAGGTAGCCGATGCCAAAGACGAGAATCGAGACGATCGAAGCGACTTGGCGGCCAAACGCCTGCCAGAACCCACAGCGCATGCCGTTACGCCTCAGGACATACAGGTCGAACACGCGCTTCCCGACAGTCGTCCTCCATAAGCTGATGAGGGCAGGCGAATACACGGCGAGGACTGCCGCACTGACAAGGGAAGCGAAGACCGTTCCCGACGTGTCATCGCTGAAAAACCCGCCCGTACGCGCTCCAAAGGCCACGAAGATCAGGATGACGAAGATCGCAAGGACCGCGATGTCGACTGCGAGGGCGGCTACTCGCATCCAGAAGCCGCCGGGGGCGCCCTGCCGAAAGGCCCGAGCGGCGCGTCGACCAGCACGGATCATTTCCTCCGTGAGCTGCAGGCCGCAGTAGTAGCAGTAGTGCGATCCCGGCTCGTTCAGGCGCAGGCAGCGGGGACACAGCCTGGAAATGCCCGCCTGGCCGGCCGCCTCCGGGTCACCTGGACCAGACTCTTCCTCACCGCCGGGCAGGTCGCTTCCACTGTTCGGATGCGCGCAGCTCTGACAGATGGTGTCCGGCTCACCCTGCAAGCGATGTTCCCTAACTCTGGCCCAGGTGGACCGGCATCATACGCACGGGGCGCCGAGGGCTATCGCGTGTCAGGCACGCCCTCCGACCAGCGCCCCCACTCAGCGGCGCCAGCGACGGGCTCCACTCAGGTGGCGGAGCCACCGCTCTTCTCAGCCGAGCGACAGCGCGGCGCTCCACTCAGCGAGCGCTCTCCTACCCGCGCGGGAGGGCGGCGCGCTCCTCTTGGACGCGCGCCCACTCGGCCTCGGGGTCCTCGGAGCCGAGGCGCTCGGCGGCGGTGCGGCGGGAGCGGATACCGGCCTCGACGAGTGAGCGCTCGTCGGCGACCTGGCGGGAGCGGTCGGCGGGGAGGACGGGTCCCCAGAGCGCCTCGGCCTGCAGGCCGTCGATGGCCAGCCCCTCGTAGCTGGACAGCAGGCGCAAGGCGAGCATCGCGCGGCGCTCGTAGACGGGCGTGCGGATGAGCCGCTTGCGCGCGACCTTGCGCGCCACCGGGTCCAGCTCGACGTTGAGGGCGACGCCGCTCAGGCCGGCGGGGTTCTGCCCAAAGGCGGTACGGGGCGACTCCCCCAGGTCGTGCAGGGTGCGGTAGACGAGGTCGATGTAGTCGCGGTGGAGGGCGGCTCCGCCGCCCTGCAGCAGGTCGAGCAGGTAGGCGCGGGCGCGTTCGGGCACCTCCCAGATGGCCCCCGGCTCGACGGCGATGTCCTGCGAGCCGGCGACCCCTTCGAGCACGGCGATGGGGTTGCCCGAGAGCTCGAGGATCTGGCTTAACTGGCTGAAGGCGCGGTTCAGCTCCCGGTTCGGTTCGGCCAGCGGGCCGATGTCGCTCGACCCCCACGGCTGCTTCGGTTCGCTCACATTGGGGAACACGACGAAGGGGATGAACCCGTACGGGTTTGCCTCGCGACGTTCCATCTCGGCCCCGCGCCACAGCTCGAACGTCTCCGCCGTCCAGTGCTCCGTCACGACGTTGTCGACGGCCGAGGCGGAGAGGGGCAGGGAGGCCGTGGGGAGGGGCGCATCGCCGGCGGCGTACTGCGAGGCGACCGCCTCGATGCGCGAGGCGTCGTCGGGGGCGCGCCAGACGAAGATGCCCTGCACGTCGGGAGCGGAGATGCGCACGCGCCCTTCCTCCACGTCCCACGTGACCTTGTAGGCGCCGTCGCCGAGCACGGCGCAGTCGAGCTCCGTCTCGAAGTCGAGCCGTTCGAGGCCGTCCGCCCCCTCGACGGCGCGCCAGGCCTGCTCCGCCTCTCGCGCACGCTCGACGGCGGCGCGGTCGAGCGGGTCGCGGGGACGGACCTGGAGGGCGTGTCCTTCGAACAGGTAGCTCGTAACCTTGTCGACGAAGGCCCGGGCGTAGTTGAGCACGAGGCGGCGCTCGCCACGGCGGGCGCGTCCCGCCCACTGGTCGCCCTCGTAGAAGGCGAGGTGCTCGCGGTAGCGGCGCAGGCGGTCCTGGTCGAGGGCGCGCAACTGGAGGGGGAAGGGGGTGGGCGTCACGGGCGAACTCCGGGGGAAGGGATTCCGTGAACCGTGGTGGTCCCGCGCTCGATCGCGAAGCCCCCGGTGGCAGCGCGGCCGCCTTGCCGCTCGCCGCCGCCCCTCGCTACAGTGCCGGGGTGACCACCCCCAACCTCCCCGAGGTCGTTGATCAGCCCGAGGTCGAGGAAGAGCTCGAGCAGCCCTGCCACCTTATCCTGCTCGACGACGACAGCCACACGTACCAGTACGTCATCCGCATGCTGGGCGACCTCTTCGGGTACTCGCGGGAGAAGGCGTTCGGCATCGCCTCGGTCGTCGACAGCCAGGGCCAGGCGATCCTGATGACGGCATTGAAGGACGAGTGCCTGCTCAAACAGGACCAGATCCACGCCTACGGACCGGACCCGCTGATGGAGATCAGCGTGGGCAGCATGTCGGCGATCGTCGAGCCGGCAGCGTAGACGCGACGGGAAACCCCCAGGGGGTACCATGAACGCAGGGAAGGGCCATGCTTGAACCCACTGCAGTCGAGGCCCGCGACGGCCACCGGTTGTGGCTTCGTTACTCCGACGGCACGGCCGGCGAGGTAGACCTGTCGCGGCTGGCGGGAAAAGGCGTGTTCGCCGCGTGGAGCGAGCCGGGGTTCTTCGAGCGGGTGCGCATAGCGCCGCACCGCGCTATCGCCTGGGGCGAAGACCTGGAGCTGTGCGCTGACGCCCTCTACCTGGAGCTCACCGGCAAGGCCTTCAACGAGATCGCCCCGTTGGAGTAGGTCACTGGCCTGGAAACTCGTAACCCGCCGGTAACACGAAACCCGATGGCAGAGCGCTTCTCCTGCCTATACTGGGGTCCGTGAACGCCGTACTTATTGTCAGCGGCCAGCCGGATCTGCTCGCCCTTACCCCGGAGCTGGAGGGGGCGGGGCTGAGCACGACCGTGCTCGAGCCGGCTCGGCTCGGCGAGATCGAGCGCGACTTCGCCGGCGTGCTCCTGCTGGACCTGCGCGACCTTTCCAACGTCGCCATCGACCGGCTGGCGGCGGCCTCGGGTGAGCACGAGCTCGTCCTCGTCTACGCCTGCGGCGAGGATCAGCTCGACCGCATGCCCTTCGACTCCCCCGCCGACGACTTCATCGTGCTGCCCGCCACCCATGGTGAGCTGCGCCGCCGGGTCGAACGCGCCCTCTACCGCCGCCACGGCATCGACACCGAGAACTTCGTGCGCTGCGGCGCCCTCACCATCGACCTCGCCAACTACCGCGTGACCGTGGCGGGCGAGTCGGTCGTGCTCACGTTCAAGGAGTACGAGCTGCTCCGCTACCTGGCCATGAACGCGGGCCGCGTCTCCACGCGCGAGCAACTGCTGAACCGCGTCTGGGGCTACGACTACTTCGGCGGGGCACGCACGGTCGACGTCCACATCCGGCGCATCCGCTCCAAGATCGAGATCCACGGCCACACGTTCATCGAGACGGTGCGCAACGTGGGCTACCGGTTGGTGGCTTCCGGCTAGCGCCCGAACCCGGGTGACAGGCGCGCCTTCGCGCTCGGGCGGGGCCGCGCCACCGTGGCGGCCATGACGACCCTGCCCGACATCCGTGACCGCGTGCGCAGCGACCTGCGCGACCTCGACGCCGACGCCGCCCGCTGGAGCGACGCCGAACTCGACCGCCACATCTCCCGCGCCCTCGCCGACATAAGCCTCGCCGCGCCCGCCGAGGCGACCACGACCGTCGCCACCACCCCCGGCAGCCGCGAGCTCACGACCGCCGTCCTGCCGAACTTCCTCGAGCTGGAGTCGGTGGAGCTGCCCATCGACACGTTCCCCCGCCGCCACGTCCCCTTCTCCGTCTGGGCGGAGACGATCACGCTGGAGCCGCCGACGCCGCCGAAGGGCGAGCGTGCGCGGCTTCGCTACCTCGCCCGGCACACGCTAGACGAGCAGGGCACGACGCTGCCGGAAGCGCTCGAGGACGTGCTTGCCACGGGCGCCGCCGGCTACGCCGCGATCGCCTGGGCCGCCTACGCGATCGACCGGCTGACGGCGGGCGACGACGTGGCCGAGCGCTTCCGCCTCTGGGGTGAGGGACGGCTGCACACGTTCCGCGAGCAGCTGCGGGAGCGCGAGCGCCCGCGCCGCGTGCGGAGCCGGAGGCCGGCCGCCTCCGGCTGACCGTACGGGCGCGAGGGCGGCAGTGGGTGGTAGGCTCGCCGCTGTGAGCGACGATCCGCAGGCCTACCACGAGCCGGATCCACCCGAACGCGCCACGCCCTCGGCGTGGGCCTACCGCGGTTCAATCGCGGCGCTCGTGCTCGGCTCCTTCCTGGCCCTCTTCCTCGTCCTGCGCCCGCCCGAGAGCGCGAGCCGCGCCGAACCGGTCAACCCCGCCACCGCGACGGACACGCCGGAAGCGACCCCCACACCCGAAGCGGCCGCCACCCGCGAGCCGGCGGCGACCCCAACCCCCGCTTCGGCGACCCCCGCACCCACGCCAGTGTCGACGCCCACGCCGACCGCCACGCCCGAGCCCACCCCTGCCCCCGCTCTGGAACCGATCGAGTACGAGATCGTCCCGGGCGACACCCTGTCGGCGATAGCCGTGGAGTTCGACGTCACCGTCGAGGCCATCCTCGCCCTGAACCCCGGCCTCGAACCAGATTCGATCCAGGCCGGGCAGGTCATCCTGGTGCCGCGAGAATGACCACCGACCGCGAATTCAGGATTCGGAGGGCGCGCCGCGGCCTGTGGCGCACGGCGCTCTTCTGGACGCCCCTCTTCATCGCCGTCGCCGGTGGGGGTCTGTACTTCTTCATCCTGCAGGCCACGGGCGACGATGGGTACGGGTGGGTGCTTCCCTCACTCCTCGTCGTCTTCGGTTCCCTGTTCGGCTACCAGGGCATCCAGGCGATCCGCGACCTGCGCGGCGGTACGGCCGTGATCGAGGGCTTCATCACGCGGCGCTGGCGCCGCTTCGACCTCGGCAGCCGCAGCTACTACCTGCGCATCGATGGCGACAAGATCATCCGCACCGACCGGGTCCAGTACGACCCGGTCGAGCAGGGCAACTACGTCGCGGTCGAGTACTACCCCGGTTCGATGATCGCCGTTGCCGTGGAGAAGCGAGAGCCGCCGGAGGGCTATGAGCCCCCGAGGGATGAGCCGGGCGAGCCCGCGCTTCCCGAGCCCGACCCGCTCCTGATCGAGCGCGAGTGACGGCACCGCGCTTCGATGACTGACGGCGTTACCGACGGCTACCGCACCATCCACGACCTCGCGGGCGACGAGCGCCCCCGCGAGAAGCTCCTGCGCCACGGTCCGGGCGTACTCAGCGACGCCGAGCTCATCGCCATCCTCGCGGGTTCAGGCACGCGCGGCGAGAACGTCATCGACCTCGCCCGGAGGCTGCTCGACTCCCACGGCGGCCTCGGCGGGTTGCTGCGCGCCGACGCGAAGTCCCTGCAGCGAACGCGCGGGCTCGGGCCGGCGAAGGCGGCGCAGCTGGCGGCCGCGATCGAGCTGGGACGGCGCATGCCGCGCCTCGACGGTGACGCCCGCCCCCTGCTTACCTCCCCCGAGGCGGTGTTCGACTACCTGCGCGGGGAGCTCCGGGGGCGTTCCCGGGAGGAGTTGCACGTGCTCGCGGCGGACACGGGCGGACGCCTGCTGGGCACGCCCACCGTCTTGCCGGGCAGCGTTCACTCCGTCGCCTTTCGCATGGGCGACGTCTTCCGGGAGGCGATCGTGCTGGACGCGAGCGCTGTTGTCATCGCGCACAACCACCCCTCCGGGCGCGCCACCCCGAGCCCGCGCGACATCGACCTCACGCGCGACATCGCGACGGCCGGAGCTGCGCTCGACATCCGGCTGCACGACCACCTGATCGTCGCCGGGGAGCGCTACGTGAGCATGAAGCGCGAGGGGCTGCTTGGCGCCTGAACGCCGACGCGTCGGGACAGGGACCGCCTTGCTGGTGCTGGCGGTTCTTGGCGCGGTGCTTCTCGGGGGCGGCTGCGCGGTCGAAGCGGACCCCACGCCTCCACCGCCCACCGCCACAGCCGCGCCCACGTCCACGCCTCCCACCCCACCGGCGACTCCCACGGCGACGCCGGAGACACCGTCCCCAACCGCCTCACCGAGCCCCGCGGCCACCCCACCACCCACGCCCACCCCTCCGCCTGCTCGCGTGCTGCTCGCGGCGGTCGGCGACGTGATGCTGGGACGCAGCGTCGGCGTGCGGCTGGAGGCGGAGGGCGCTGCAGTCGCCTTCGCCGGCGTGCGCGACGTCCTCGAGAGCGCCGATATCGCCGTGGCGAACCTCGAGAGCGCGGTCGGCGTCACCGGCACACCCGCACCCAAGGCGTACACCTTCCGCGCCCCGCCCGTTGCCGTGGACGCGCTCGTGCTCGCGGGCATCGACGTGGTCTCGCTCGCGAACAACCACTCGCTCGACTACGGGCCCGAGTCCCTGGCGGAGACGCGGGCGCTCCTCGCCGAGCGCGGCATCCTCAGCCCCGGCGCAGGCCCGGACCGGGCAGCCGCGCACGCACCCGCCGTCATCGAGCGGGAAGGACTGACCATCGCGTTCCTCGCGTACGTCGACGTGCCCGTCGAGCGCGGCGGCTTCGACCCCCGCATCTGGACCGCGACGGACGACACGCCCGGCTTTGCCTGGCTCGACATCGCCACGATGGCCGAGGACATCCGGGCGGCGCGGACAGGCGCCGACCTGGTGGTCGTCATGCTCCACTTCGGCCTCGAGTGGGAGCTTGAGCCGAGCGCTGCGCAGCGCGAGCAGGCGCGCGCCGCCATCGACGCAGGGGCGACGCTCGTCGTCGGCTCCGGGCCGCACGTTCTACAGCCGCTGGAGCCCTACGGCGACGGGCTCATCGCCTACAGCCTCGGGAACTTCGTCTTCGACGGCTTCTGGGATCCGGCCAACGACTCGGCCATCCTCCTCGTCGAGCTGACCGCCGCGGGCGTGGCCGCCTACGAGCTGGTCCCCGTCACGGTCGTCGACGGCATCCCCGTACTCACGGACCCGGTCGAAGGAACCCCGTGAGCCTTCCCGTATCGTGACCGCGATGCGCTACCGGCTCGCCGCCTTCGACATCGACGGCACCCTCGTGGGGCCCAGCGGGAAGCTCTCGCCGGCGACGATCGAGGCCGTCGAAGGGCTGGCCGCGACGGGCGTATCCGTCGCCGCCGCTACCGCGCGCCCCTACGAGCTCGCCCTCCCGACGCTGGCGCCACTCGCGGGCGCTCTGGCCGCCGTCATTGCCGCGGCAGGGGCCGACATCCGCCGCGCGAGCGGCGAGCCCATCGCCCAGGTCGCGCTCCCACCCGAAGCGGCCGTCGCCGTCGCGAAACTCTGCGATGCGCACAACTGGCGCGCGGTCGCGGGCACGGCGGAGGGGGCGTGCCGCCGGATGCCGACGCCCGAGGCGCGCGGCCCGGCGGCAACGGTCGCGAGCCTCACGGAGGTCGACCTAACCCGGACCTACGTCATCGCCCCCTTCACCAGTCCGGCCGACCCGGCCTTCGCGACACTGGAGGCGCTTGTGCGCGAGGCCGGGCTGCGGGGCGAGCGCGCCCTGACCAGCTCCGGCCGCGAGATCGTCGCGGTCACCCACGCGGACGCGGGCAAGGGTCCGGCGCTCCGGCGCCTCTGCGAGGCCCTCGACATCCAGCCGGCGGATACGGTGGCGTTCGGCGACACGGAGGTCGACCTGCCGATGATCGAGCTGGCCGGACTCGGCGTCGCGATGGGCGACGCTCCCGGGGACGTGCAGGCGGCCGCCGACCTGGTGACGGGCACGGCCAGCGAGGACGGCGTGGCGTCCGCCATCGCCCGCATCTGGGGCGAGGGCTAGGCGTTCCTGCCCCCGGGGGCCTCAACCTGTATGCTGCTAGCAAGCACATCATTACTGCCTACCGCACCACGCGTGTCGCGAAGTACTGGAGGCCGGGATGAAGGTCAGCTACGACCGGCAGGCCGACGCCCTCAGCATCGTCCTCCGCGACGTTCCCGTAGCAGATAGTGACGAGTACGGACCCGGCCTCATCCTCGATCTCGATGAGGCGGGGGAGGTGGTTGCGATCGAAGTTCTCGACGCCTCCCGGAGGACCGACCCGAACGTCTTCGTCGCGCTTGCTGCGCCGGCCGGGTCCTAGCTCCCAGAGGCCTCGGCGTCCGCGCGCCACTCCCCGCTCTTGCCGCCGCGCTTCTCCAGCAGGCGCACGCCCTCGATACGCATCCCGCGATCGACCGCCTTGCACATGTCGTAGACGGTCAGGGCGGCGACGCCGACCGCCGTCAACGCCTCCATCTCGACGCCCGTGCGGCCCTCCGTGCGTACCGTCGCCTCGATGCGCAGGCGGGTGTCGTCCGCGGGGTCGAGTGCGAGGGCGACGGCGGAGATGGGCAGGGGGTGGCACATCGGGATGAGGTCGCTCGTGCGCTTCGCCGCCTGGATCCCGGCCACGCGCGCTACTGCGAGCACGTCGCCCTTGGGGAGGCCGCCCTCCTGGATGAGAGCAAGCGTCTCCGGCTGCATCGCCACGAACCCCTCCGCCACCGCTTCCCGGGCCGTGACCGCCTTGCCGGAAACATCGACCATGCGCGCGCTGCCACGCTCGTCGAGGTGCGAGAGGCGCGACTCCTCAGCCATGCGGGCAGTATAGGGCGTCCCATCGGTCCGCCATCCGGGGCGTTGGGCGGTACGAGCGTCGCGCCGCATAATCGCGGTCATGCCGAACGCCGCTTCCCTCGCCGCCCTCCCCTACCACCACGTCCTGCCCCACACGACCGCGCTTTCAAGCGCGGGGCGCCTCAGCATCGGCGGCTGCGACCTGCGCGGACTCGCCGAGACCTACGGCTCGCCCCTCTACGTGTTCGACGAGCAGGACTTCCGCGAGACGGCCCGGGAATTCCGTCGGGAATTCGAGTCGCGCTGGCCCGAGGTGTCGGTGCTCTACGCGGCCAAGGCGTACCTGAGCCTGCCCCTGGCCGACATCGTGGCGGAGGAGGGGCTCGGGATGGACGTGGTCAGCGGTGGCGAGCTGGCCATCGCGCGGGCGGCGGGCTTCCCCTCCTCGCGGCTCTACTTCCACGGCAACAACAAGAGCGCCGAGGAGCTCGACGCGGCCGTCGGCGGCGACCCCGTGGGCCGGGTCGTTGTCGACAACTTCCACGAGCTGGCCGAGCTCGACCGCATCGCGGGCGAGCGGGGCACGCGCCAGCCGGTCCTCCTGCGTGTCTCCCCGAACGTGGACCCGCACACGCACGCGAAGACGACGACCGGCGTGCTCGACTCGAAGTTCGGCTTCGCTATCGCCAACGGCGACGCGGAGCGGGCCGTGGCCGCGGCCATGGCCGCCCCCAACATCGACCTGCGCGGCCTCCACGTGCACCTGGGTTCGCCCATCTTCGAGATCGAGCCGTACGAGCAGGCGAGCGACGTGATGTGCGCCTTCGCCGCGCAGATGGGCGACACGCACGGCTTCTCCTTCGACGAGTACAGCCCCGGCGGGGGCTTCGCCCTCGCCTACACGCGCGAGCAGCACGCCCCCGCCATCGCCGAGTACGCCGAGCGGGTAGCGCGCTCGATGGAGCGCGCCCTCGCGGAGCACCGCCTGGAGCAGCCGTCCCTGCACATCGAGCCGGGCCGCTCCCTGATCGGGCGGGCGATGGTGGCCGTCTACACGGTCGGCGCGCGCAAGGAGATTCCCGGCGTGCGCACCTACGTTTCCGTCGACGGCGGCATGGCCGACAACATCCGCCCGGCCATGTACGGCTCCGACTACGAGGCCGTGCCCGTCGACCGGCCCCTCGACGAGCCCGTCGAGACCGTCACGGTCGCGGGCAAGTACTGCGAGAGCGGCGACATCCTCGTGCGCGACGCCGAGCTGCCGCGCCTGGAGGCGGGCGATCTCGTCGCCCTGCCGGCGAGCGGCGGCTACAACCTCGCGATGTCGAGCAACTACAACATGGCCCTGCGCCCACCCGTCGTCGCCGTGCGCGACGGCCAAGCGCGCCTGCTCCAGCGGCGCGAGACGGTCGAGGACCTGGTCGCGCGGGACGTGCGCTAGGGAGCTAGCCCTGCCCGGGCGGCGGCCCGAACCGCTCCCGCAGGACCGCGCGGCGGTACTCGAAGATGGCGCGGACACGGGGGCGGACGGCGAACTGCACGGCTACGTCGCCGAGGGGACCGAACGGGACGGCGTAGTGGACCGTGTCGCGAACCTCTGTGCCACCCTCGACCTCGCGGAAGTCGTGCTCGTGGCGCCAGAGGCTGTAGGGCCCGATGCGTTGGTCATCGACGAAGCGAACCCGGTCCTCGACGTGCGTGATCTCCGTCGCCCAGTGGAGCGGGACGCCCAGGAAGGGGCTGACCGTGTAGGTGATCACGAGCCCGGGGTAAATCTCCTCGGGCGGGTCGGACGTGACTTCGAGCGCCAGCCAGGGGGGCGTAATCACGGGCAGGTTGCGCGGGTTCGAGAAGAACGCCCAGGCCTCGTTGAGCGAGACCGGGACGACCTGCCTCGCGGCCAGGCGGTAGATCCCCATCGCCGCTAGCCGCCCCGCAGCAGCGAGCGCAGTGCGCCCTCAACCTCGGGCTGCGAGAACTCGAAGCCGTCTGCGACCAGCCGCTCCGGAACGACGCGGTTGCTCGCGAAGAGGAGGGCATCGGCGAGCTCGCCCAGGGCGAGCCGCATGGCGAAGCGTGGAACCATCATGAATGCGGGGCGGCGCATCACGCGGCCAAGGGCCTGTGTCAGGTCGGCGTTCGTGGTGGCGACGGGCGCGACCACGTTGGCGGGCCCCGTCACCTCGCCGTCGAGCAGGTGCGTGGTAGCCGCAACCGCGTCATCGAGCGTGATCCAGGGCATGTACTGCCTTCCGCTCCCGAGCCTGCCCCCGGCGCCGAAGCGGAAGGGCAGCGTGAGCCGCTTGAAGGCCGGCGCGTCGGCCGCGAAGACGACGCCGTAGCGGGCCATGGCCGCGGGAATGCCGGCGGCGTTCGCCTTCTCCGCCTCCGCTTCCCAGTCCACCGTCATGTCCGCGAGAAAGCCCTGGCCCCGTGGCGACTCCTCCGTGAGCGACTCGTCGCCACGGTCGCCGTAGAACCCCACCGCCGAGGCGACGACCAGCCTCCGCGGCTTCGGGTCGAGCCCGGCCAGGTGCTCGACGAGGACACGGGTGGTGTCGATGCGGCTGGAGCGAAGCTCGGCCTTACGCGCAGCCGTCCAGCGGCCCTCGCCAACGGAAGCGCCGCTCAGGTGGACGACGGCGTCGCAGCCGTCGAAGGCGCCTTCCCGGACCCAGCCCTCGGCAGGCGACCAGTCGACTCCGTCAGCGCTGGCCGAACCCCGCACCACCCGCACGACCTCGTCGCCGCGCGCCTCGAGACTCCTCCCGAGCGCCCCTCCCAGCAGTCCCGTGCTTCCCGTGATGGCGACCTTCATCGGCGAACCTCCGGGGTCGAGCGACCCTTCGATCCACCTTACCCGGCGCTTCGCGAAGGGGCGCAAGCCCACCTCCCCGCGCCAGGGAGAGACCGATGAACGCAGGGGCTCAGGCCTGAACTCTCGGCTGGACCTGCACGTTGATCTCGTCGCCCGACTCGATCTCGGCAAGGCGAAGCTCGTAGGTCTTCTGGAGGTTGAGCCAGAATTCAGGCGTGGTGCCGAAGTAGCGAGCCAGGCGAAGGGCGGTGTCGGCGGTTACGCCGCGTTGTCCCTTGAGAATCGCGGTGACGCGATTCGTGGGCACGGCCAGTTTGCCGGCGAGGGCATTGGCCGTAAGACCAAGCTCCTGCAATTCGTCGGCGAGGATCTCGCCGGGGTGCACGGGTGACATCCCACTGCGCACGGGCATGTGCCCCTCCTTCTCAGTGATAGTCGACGATCTCTACGTCGTAGGGGCCTTCCTCACCCCAGCGAAAGCAGATCCGCCACTGCCTGTTGATCCGGATGCTGTACTGGCCGACCCGATCCCCTGACAGCGCCTCCAGCCTGTTGCTGCGAAGCGCTCCCAGTTCCGGAAGGCTCGACGCGTGGTCCAGAATGGTCATCCGGCGCACCGCCTGGCGGGCAAAAGCGCGAAAGGCCGGAACCGGATATCCAGCGAAGAACGCCTCCGTCCTCCGGTCCCTGAACCCCCTGATCACTGATGTCGCCTCAGTTTACGCCTTACGTAAGTCGTAAACAATGCCAGCTGCCAGTCATCTGCCGGTGACGAGGTCGGGGCCTATGCCGGGAGCCTCTGGGTCAGGGCAAGGAGCTCACTTGCCTCGTCCATGGCCTCCTGAAGTTCCTTGACGGCCAGTTCCAGCCCATCCCCTGCTTCCACTTCCCGGCATTCGATGCCGACCGACCGGCAGTACTCGACCAAGCCCTGATCCTCGGGCTTGGTTTCGACCAGCCATTGCCCAAACGCCTGCACAGCACTTACGACGTAGCCAATGAGCTCGGGGCGGTTACTCGCTTCCAGGAAGAGCGTGATGTTCTCACCCTTCGCTCGCCAGGCACCGCCGTCGGTTTCCGCTATCGAAACAGAGACGGTGAACTCGTACTGCGACACGTGCCTCTCCCGTACGGGAAGATAGTTTCCTTGGACAAGATGATACGCGGGGGAGCGAGGAGCAGGCAACCGTGCGCGTTCCTCCCTAAACGTCTTCCTCGGGGCCTATGGCGAACAGGAACTCGACTTCGACCGGGACGCCGAGCGGGAGCGAGGCCATGCCCACGGCAGCGCGCGCGTGGCGACCGGATTCGCCGAACACCTCGACGAGCAGGTCGGAAGCGCCATTGACGACCGCCGGGTGCTGAGTGAAGTCGGGGGGCGCGGCGACGTAGCCGCCCACGCGCACGACGCCGGTGATGCGGTCGAGGGAGCCGAGGGCGGCGCGGGCGGCAGCCAGCCCGTTGAGGGCGCACTGCCGCGCGAGGGCGTACCCCTCCTCGACGGT
Source organism: Tepidiformaceae bacterium (assembly GCA_965203545.1). Lineage (GTDB taxonomy): Bacteria > Chloroflexota > Dehalococcoidia > Tepidiformales > Tepidiformaceae > UBA2991. The sequence goes on along the minus strand of OZ241899.1, from coordinate 2,099,409 downwards.
CACGTCGACGCCGCAGTGACCGGTGGGGAGCGGTTCGCCGGGCGTCACGGGGATCTGGCCGGAGATCGCCAGCAGGTCGCCGTGAAACCGGGCGGGAACGTACGACCCCGCGGGAGCCGCCGGCTCCGGCAGCTCGATGCCCAGCTCTCGCAAGCGCTCCTCGACGCCCATCGCGTGTCCTCCTGAGTCCGTTCCAGCGCGCGCCGCGACACGAGGCCGCCGGCCCGGTTCACCTTACGCCGGGCCGCCATGGCGTGGGTACAGCGCTACGAGGCGATCCCTAAAGCGAGAGCAGCTTGCTCGTGACCGCCTCGAGCTCCTCGTCGCTGTACGTGTCGACGACGATGCGGGCGCCGCCGCCCCGGTTCGACGTGACCGTGACGCGCGTGCCGAGGGCGCGACGCAGGTTCGTCTCCATGTCGCGCATGGGCGAGCCCCGGCCGGCTGCGGGCTCGGCGGGGCGGGGCCGATCGCGGCGAGGCGAGAGCGCACGCCGCACAGCCGCCTCCGTCTCCCGCACGCTCAGGCCGCGGCGCACGGCCTCGCGCCAGACCTCGAGGCGTCCCTCGCCCTCCGGCATGCCGAGCAGGGCGCGGGCGTGGCCCGCCTGGATCTCGCCCGCCACCAGGCTGCGGCGGATCTCCGTTTCGAGCTGGAGCAGGCGCGTAGCGTTCGCGACCGCGGCCCGGCTGCGCCCGACCCGCTTCGCCACCTCTTCCTGCGTGAGCCCGTATTCGCTCAGCAGGCGGCGGTAGGCGAGCGCCTCCTCGATCGGGTTCAGGTCGGCGCGCTGGATGTTCTCGACCAGCGCCAGCTCAAGCAGCTCCGAGCCGTCGACCTCGCGCACGACGACCGGCACCGTCGGCAGGTCGGCGAGGCGCGCGGCCTGCAGGCGGCGCTCACCGGCGATGAGGCGGTAGCCGCCCTCCTCCTCGAGGCTCACCACGAGCGGCTGGAGGACGCCGTGCTCGCGGATCGACTCCGCCAGCTCGCGCAGCTGCTCCGGCGGGAAGTTGGTGCGCGGCTGCTCCGGGTTTGGCGCAATCAGATCGATGTCGATCTCCTGCAGCGTTCGCCCGGGGGGCGGCTCCTCACCGCCGCCGCCGGGCAGGAGGGCGTCGAGCCCCCGTCCGAGTCCTCGTCGTGGCTGTGTCATGCGCTCACCCCCACGCGCTCCGTGAGCTCGTTCGCCAGCCTGCGGTAGGCGGTGGCGGCACGGCTTCCCGGGCTGTACCGAAAGATCGACTGCCCGTAACTCGGCGCCTCGGCAATGCTGACGGCGCGCGGAATCACGGTGTTGAAGGTCTGGTTGGGGAAGTGGGTCATCACGTCTGCGGCCACCTCGCGAGCGAGGCGCGTGCGCCGGTCGAGCATCGTCAGGACCAGGCCGAGGGTGCGCAGGCGCGGGTTAAGGTTGCTGCGCACGAGCGCCAGCGTCTCCATCAGCCGCGCCAGCCCCTCCATCGGCAGGTACTCGCACTGCACGGGAATGACCACGCTCGTCGCCGCCGTGAGGGCGTTCACCGTAAGGATGCCGAGCGAAGGGGGACAGTCGATGAAAATCCAGTCGTACTCCTGCGCCAGGGGTTCGCAGATGTTCTTCAGGCGCTGTTCGCGCGCCATGGCGGGGGCAAGCTCCACCTCCGCGCCGGAGAGCTCGCGCGTCGCGGGCAGCACGTCGAACTGCTCCTCCTCGATGGACACGATGCAGTCGCGGGCATCGGCCTCCATCATCAGGACCTCGTAGATCGACGGCCCCTCGACCTGCGCGATGCCGGCCGTGCTGGTGGCGTTCGCCTGTGCGTCGAGGTCGATGAGCAGCACGCGTTCGTTCCGGCGCCCCAGGGCGGCGGCCAGCGAGACGGCGGTCGTGGTCTTGCCCACGCCGCCCTTCTGGTTCACGAACGCGATGATCTCACGCGCCATCCGCCACCCCCCTTCTCACGCGCACCACTACTTCCTCGCGTGAAGGCATCTCCACCATGCCGCTTCGTTCAACCACCAGAGACCCCATCGCATTTGCGAATGTACACGATTCGAACAAGTCCCCCGACTCGACCAGCCGCACCGCGAGCGCCGCGACGAAGCCGTCGCCCGCGCCCGTGGTGTCGGACACGCTCGTGGCGAAGGCGGGCAGGACGCTGCGCGCGCCCCTGCGATAGAGCCAGGCGCCGCGGGCCCCGCGCGTGACGATCGCCGGGCCGCGGGCGGAGAGCCCGCGCGCGAGGTCGGGCGGATCGTCGGCGTCCTCGTCGCTGAAGACGGCGATGGCGCCCATCGGCTGCAGCGCCCGCGCCCGCGAGGGCGCGTAGGCGGCGCGGCGAACGGGCCGGTTCGGCATGGCCCAGCGCAGCGCCCCCTGCAGCGAGACGATGCGCACGGGCGCCTCGACCGGCGGGAACGCTTCCAGGTCGTCGAGCACCGGGGCGGCGATGGCGGCATCGGCGGTCAGGCCGGTGGGCACGTCGTCCGCGGCGATCGGTTCGCCGGCCTGGTGCAGCATCTGGCGGCGGAGCCCGCCGTCCGGATGGGTGTTCTCGAAGCGGGGACAGCCCTCGGCCGGGAGCTCTTTCACGGTCAGCCCCTCGAAGAGGCTCCGGTCGTAGTCCTCGGGCACGCGGCTCACGAGCGTCACGTCCGCGCCCAGCGCGGCCGCGGCGCGCGCGCTGTAGAGCGCGGGTCCGCCCGGCGTCCAGGCGCACTCGGGCGTCAAATCCTCGGTCACGTTCCCCACGATCACGATTCTTGGCGCGGACGGGCTCATTCCATCAATCCTCCAGCAGGCTGATGACGACCTTGCGGCTGTCCCCCTCGCCGACACTGTTCGTCTCGACGTCGGGGTCGTCGACAAGGGCGAGGTGGACGAGGCGGCGCTCGGCCGCCGACATCGGCTCGAGCGTGATCGAGTCGCCGATATCGCGCACGCGCTCAGCCATGCGCTCGGCCAGCGAGACCAGCTGGTCCTCGCGCCGGCGGCGGTACTGCTCGACGTCGATCGTGACCGAACCCCGACCGGGGAAGCGTCGCGTCATCACGAGGTTTACGACGTACTGGAAGGCCATCAGGCTCTCGCCCCGCCGCCCGATGAGCATCCCCAGGTCGTCTCCGGAGATGTCGATCACAGCGCGAGCGCTGCCAAGACCGTCGCCGGCGGTAACGGGCTCGCGGATGTTGATGTCGGCGTCGATCTCGAGGATCTGGAGGATGGAGTCGACCACCTCAGCCGCGAGATCGACCTCCTCGGCATTGATGTCGGGCTCGATGTTCTCCTCCCGGGGGCGCCTGCGCGGGCGCTCGCGTCGGGAGGAACCACCACCTCCACCGCCGCCGGACGAGCGGCGCGGGGGCGGCCCGCTGCGCGCCGGCTGACGCGGGGGCGGGGCGGCGCCCTCGCCGAAGAAGTCCTGTTCGGTCAGCTGGGGGGCGCGCTCGGCGCGAGGCCCGCGCTGACCGCCGGAGCCGCCGCGTCCACCGCGCTCGCCGCCCCGGCCACCACCACGGCGGCCGCCGCCGCCACGCCGGCCGCGATCACGGCCGGCCCCACCGCTGCCACCACGTCCGCGGCCGCGGGGAATGCTGGTGTCTGGAGGTTCCGGCGATCGTTCGCGCGGCCCGTCCGCGCGGCGCTCGACGCGCACGACGGCGTCGCGGGCGCCACGCCCAAAGAGGCGCCCGCCGCGCTGTCCTTCGTCCAGCACGACGATCTCGACTTCATCAACGGTGGCGTTGAGCTTTGCCAGCGCCGCCTTAAGCGCGTCGTCGACGGTTTTTCCGTTTGCTTCGGCGTGATCCATGAGCAGATGTCCTCAATTCGCGGGAGGGACGCGAGCGTGACTGGCCCGAGCCCTCCGAAGGTACGGTTGCGGTTGCCTCGACCGTGGCGGGGGGATTGGGTGGCCCCACCAGAGGCGGAATGTTGAGCGCGGGGAAGCCGTAAACCATGACGTTGAGCCCCACGCTCACAAACGAGGTGACAACCCAGTAGAGGCTCACTCCACTGGGGAAGCTGAGACCGAAGAACATGAACATGATGGGCAGCATCCAGGTCATCATCTGTTGCTGCGTGCGCGCCCGTTCGTCCGTCGCGACGGTGACCGTCGTCTTCGACTGGGCCCACGTGGAGAACCCAACCAGCACCACGATCAGGAGGTTGAGGTTGAGCACGCTGATGGATGCGCCTTCGGCCAGGTTGATGCCGATAAAGCTCTCTTCGAGCGGGATGGCGCTCTGGATGTAGCTCCACGAGTAGAGGTGGCTGGAGAGGTTATCGAGCGCCTCGGGCGAGATCGCCAGCGTCTGGCGGATGGCATAGAAGAGCGCGATCAGAATTGGGAACTGCAGCACCAGCGGGCCCAGGCAGCCGAGCGGATTGACCCCCGCCTCGCGGTAGGCCTTCATCATCTCTTCCTGGCGCCGCTTCGGGTCAGTGAACTTCTTCTGGATCTCCTGCACGCGCGGCTGCAGCGCCTGCATCGCGCGCGTCTGCTGGAGCTGGCGCAAGGTCAGCGGGAAGGTGACCAGCCGCACCAGGATGGTGAAGGCGATGACCGCGAGCCCGAAGCTGCCCCAGAGCGCGTGGTTGAGCACCACGAGCACGTTGATCATCGGGTCGAGCAAGCCGACGGTGAACGTCCGCCCGAAGCCGAAGGTGGCGATCGCGAAGACGAGCGCAACGCCGCCTATCAGGGCGAGGCCGAGGAAGGCCCTCTGCGGGACGGCCTGGATCACGGCTGGCCCCGCACTTCACGCTCGATGACGGTGAGCGTTGCGGGGTCGGCGCGGTAGAGCCTGCCCTCGGTGCCGAGGATCCAGGCAAAACCTTCCTTTTCTACCAAACCTGCGCGAATCTTCCCGGCCCCGTCGAGTTTCACAGCGTTCCGCCGCACGCCACTTGCCAGATCGATGAAGTGTACCGTGCCGCTCTCATCGCCCACGATAAGCGTTTCATCGATTATGACGCCCTGGGCCTTGACCTTGTTCTCGGCCTGGTAGGTCCAGAGCGTCCGCCCCGAGTTCATGTCCCACGCGTAGACCAGGTCCTCGAAGTCGCCGAAGTAGGCGACCCCGTCACGGATCACGGGGCGCGTCCACACCCAGCCCTGGGCCTCGAAGGGATCGCGCAGGGCGGCGCCGGTTTCCGCGTCGACCAGCCACACCTGGCCCCGCAGCGTCGGCACGAACAGGACGCCGTTCTCGATGAAGGCCAGGTCGGCGATCGCGCCGCCCGCGTCGAACGGCCGCGTCCACAGCTCCTGCCCCGACTCAAGGTCGAAGGCGTAGAGGTTCCCGTCCATGGTTCCGACATAGAGTATGTCTCCGACAACGACTGGCTGCGACCAGATCTCGCCTTTCAGCTTCCGGCCATCAGACGGCCAGGGGGCGACGGAGCCGCCGTCGACGACGCTGCGCACATACAGGCGCTGTTCCGTCGTGCCGAACACGAAACGGTCGCCGGCCAGAGTGGCGCCCCCGACGATGCTGCCATTCACATCGTCGCGCCACCAGCTCCCGCGCCCGGCGATGTAGCGCCCCTCGGGCCCCAGGGCGACCATTTCCCCTGAAAAGCCGGCCAGGATGATGCGATCCCCCGCAAACAGGGGCGGACCGTAGACCGCCTCGAGCTCGATCTCCTTCTCCGCATCGAGATCGCCGTCCGGGAACGTCCAATTCCACTCCGCGCCGAACTCGTCGAGGTTCGCGGCGACAAACTCGTCGCGATCCAGGAATACGTACACCGTTTCCCCGTCGAACACGGGCGCGGCCCAGCCGCGGGGCTCGGAAAACCCCACGCAGGCGCTGGAGAACACGGCCACAGCCAGGATCACGGGAATCAGGAGCTTCGGAAGGCGCACAGAGGGCATCCTAGCAGCCGATCCGTTACGGTCAGCAGACGTAAGTTTCTGTTTCACGTGAAACACGGCATCTCGGCAACTTTCTCCAGTTGGTCTACCACCTTTCGCAAACCCACCAACGCGCTTTAGCCATTGCGGCGAGACTCCTCGTTCTCACGTCGCCCCGACCTCGCATTGTTTCACGTGAAACAGTGCCGGCCAGGCGTTCCTTCCGGCCATGCCGTCCTTCTCTCCTCTCGCCTGTCCTCTCCCTCCGACACGAGGGGCTTTGCCATCACCGCTCCGTTCGCCTTTTCCTTACCTGGCACCTCAATCCGGAGTTCGCCACGGCAACCAGGCGGCGCGAGAAGCCACCAGCGATCAGAAAGCCCACGCTATGGTCTCTCCATGGGATCGCGGCCTCCTTCAAACTCTCGAACGGAGTCCTCGACCACTTCCGGCCAGCCAATCGCACCCACCTCGCCAACGAAGCCACGCCCCGCGGAATCCCTCGCATGACACGACACCCCGGGGGCGCAACCTTAGCCCGCCAGCAGCGGCCGGAGCTCGTCTGCACCCGCCTCCGGGCGCTCCCATCTCTTCTTCTGCCGACGCCACGCCCACTCGACTGTTTCACGTGAAACAGCGCCGAGGCCGTCTAGTCGGGAACGGGGTCGTATCCGTATCCCCCACCGGGCCGACACCGGCCGAGGCGCTTCGCCGTGAGCCAGGTGCCCCGCATCACGCCGTGCCGCCGCAGAGCTTCCTCTCCGTACCTCGAACAGCTGGGTTCGAATCGACAGTTTCCCATAAACAGGCCCGCCAGGGTCACCTGATATACGCGGATCGCACCGATCAGGACCCACCTCACGCCGGGGCCTCCTCTGCGAGCAGTTCCGCCTTCCGACAGACGGCTGCCACATCCTCCCGCAGGGCCAGAGCCGGTTCGGTCAGCGCCGGCCGCCGCGCCAGGACCACCACGTCGCAGCCCTCACGCAGCTCGAGACGTCGAAGCACGTCCCGGAGGCGCCGGCGGATCCGGTTCCTGATTACAGCCCGCTTGTCCAGCCGCTTGCCCACCGCGAACCCGACCCGAGTCGGCCCTTCGCCGCGCTCCAGTATCCGGAGCGAGACCGTGCGGCCTCCCACGAATGTCCCCGATAAGAACACTTGTTCGAAATCTGCGCGCCGCCGCAGTGGCTCCACCGCGCGCCCCCCGCCTAGACGACCGTCAGCCGCCTCCGGCCCTTCACGCGTCGCGCCTTCAGTATCGCCCGGCCCGAGCGCGACGCCATCCGCCGGCGAAAGCCGTGACGGCGGCGGCGTGGGCGGCGGTGCGGTTGATACGTTCTCTTCGGCGACACGGCTGTTTTCCTCGGCCCACTAACCTACGACCCATTCCCCCTACCCGCCAGTCCCTTCGCCGTACAGCGCCCGGTACCAGGCGTAGTGCTCCATCACAAGCTGTACATAATCTCGGGTCTCCTGGAACGCGATCGCCTCCACGAAGTCGGCCGGCGGCCACGACGCCACCAGCCCCCACCGCTCCGCGTTCGCCGGGCCGCCGTTGTACGCCGCCAGGGCCTGGTGCGCGTTCCCGAACTCCCGGATCTGGACGCCCAGGTAGTAGGCGCCGAATTCGATCGAGACGGCCGGCCGGAACAGTTCCCCCAGGGCCACGTCGGGCCTGCCGATCTGCTGGCCGATCCACTCGGCCGTCGGACCAATGACCTGCGTCAGCCCGACGGCGTCCGCGATCGACACCGCCTCCGGGTTCCAGCGGCTCTCCTGGTAGATGAGCGCCGCCAGGAGCAGCGGGTCGAGGCCGTTCGCCTTGCCGTGCTCTTCCAACAGGGCTGCATGCGGAAGCGGGTAGCGCAGCCGTGCGAGCGGGTCGGGGAGCGCCTCGTCACTGAGACTGAGTATCGACTGTATCCGCTCCGCAATCGCCGTGACCTGGTCCGGCAAACCCGCCTCCGTCGCCTGCCTAGCCAGCGAGAGCAGCGCCCACGGGTCGCTCGTGCGTGCGGCCGCGAGCGCGATCGTTTCCGCCGCCCGGCTCCGCAGGCCCACGAGGGCCAGCTCCGGCGCCTCCGAGGCGACATCGTGCAGCGCCCCTCCGGGTCGGTGCGTCGCGAGCCAGGCCGCCAGGCCCTCCCAGTCGGGCACGGGCGGCGGCGCGAGCCGCCGGTAGCGCCCCTCCCCTCCCACGTCCAGCGCCAGCGCGCGTCGCGCCTCGATCCCATGAAACGCCCGGGGCTGCAGCGCGACCGCGTCCAGGTAGGCGCGTTGTGCCTCCTCGGCGCCGCCCAGTTCTTCGAGGGCCCGGCCGCGCCAGTAGTGCGTGCGCGCCTCCGTGACGTCCTGCGCCGCCCACGCCTCCAGGGCGCCCGCCACGTCCCCCGCCCGGAGCCGCGCGAAGCCGCTCCGGAAGGCCGCCTCCTCCGCGAACTGGGCGCCGGTCTCCCCCGCCACGACGTCGTACCGCAGGACCGCCTCGTCGAAGCGCCCCAGGTTCTCGAGGGCGCGCGCCGCCCAGTACCGCGCGCGGTGGGCGAACACCCCCGCCTCCGGCAGCGCCGCGACGGCGTCGTAGAGCGCGACGGACTCCAGGTAGAACCCGTCGTCGTCGTACGAGGCCGCGAAGAAGTAGGTGCGGTAGGCCAGGTCCTCCCCGCTCGCCAACGGATCCTGTACCGCTTGCAGAAGCACGGTCCGCGCCTGGACGAAGGCGCGATGGCGGTAGTACACGTACCCCTCGTCGCCCGGATCGACCTCGTAGCCGGCCTGGCGCAGATCGCGCACGGAGAACAGGGCCTCGTCGGTCCCGGGGCTCTCGGCGATGATGGCGCGCAGCTGCGCCTCGAACAGGTCGAGGTCGCCGAGCAGGAAGCCGACCGCGGCGAGCTCGTGCCGGACCTCCGGGTCGCCCGTGAGCGCCGCCAGTTCCCCCAGCCAGCGCCGCCGCCCCTCCAGGTCATCCTCGACGCGGGCGATGGCCGCGCGCTGCCGCAGGATCGGCAGCCGCAGCTGCTCGCCCAGCCCCGGCGTCGCCAGCAGCGACTGCCACACCGTCTCCGCCCGCTCGACGTCCCCGTTCCCCGCGAGCGCGCGGGCGTACTCGGACGCGATCGAAGGGGCGAGCGCGAGCCCGCTGCCGAGCACGGAGTGCGGCCGCAGCAACGCCACCGCCTCCTCGAAGGCGCGCGCCTCGTTCAGCCGCACCCCCAGGAGGTAGACCACGCGTGCCTCCTCGGGCGACCCGTGCGTCGCCGATTCCAGCGCCCGGCGCAGAAGCGCCATTGAACGCCCGTGCGCCCCCATGTCGTACGCGGCCACGGCCTCCCCCAGCCACGCCGTCGAGCGGAGTTGCGGGTCGGTCGCGCGCTCCGCCACGGTCGCGAACGCCGCGGCGGCCTCGGCGTAGCGACCGCCCCGCAGCAGCACGTAGGCCTGGTCGAGCAGCGCCGCCGGCGCCGGCGTGGGGGTCTCGGCAGGTGTCGCGACGGTCGTCGGGGTGGGGGAAGGGGTGGGAGGGGGGGTGTCCTCGCCGCAGGAGACCAGTACGAGCGCCGCGATCAGGGCAGCCAGCACACCGCGCCGCACGCCCCTCAGGCGGCGAGGGCCGGGCCGGTTGCGTCTGGCCTCCACCCCATCGATGCTAGGCCCGTTCTCGCGGGCAGGTCAAAGCCCCGCCCGGGGAAGGGGGCAGCCGTGACCGCCAGCAGTCCCGAAACCATCGGAACGCCCCTTGAGAGCGCCACGAAGGCCCTCAACGCCTGGATCGAGCTCGACCTCGACGCCCTCGACACCAACGCCCGCGTTCTCCGCGAGACCGCCGGCGACGCGACCGTCATGGCCGTGGTCAAGGCGAACGCCTACGGCCACGGCGCGGACGTCGTCGGGCCCGCGCTCGAGGCCGCCGGCATCGAACGCTTCGCCGTCGTCTACCTGCCGGAAGGCGTCGCCCTGCGCGAGGCCGGCGTCACCCGGCCCGTACTCGTCCTCGGCCACTCCTTCGCCGAGGACGCCGAAACCGCGGTCGCGCATGACATCACCCTGACCGTCGACAGCGAGGAGCAGGCCGCTGCCGTCTCCAAGGCGGCGCTGAGTGCCGGCAATGCGCCCGTGCCCGTCCACGTAAAGGTCGACAGCGGCATGCACCGCTTCGGCCTGGCCCCGGACGCAGTCGCGACGCTCGCGGACCGCGTGCGCGCCCTCGAAGGCGTCACGCTCGAGGCGCTCTGGACGCACCTCGCCAACGCCGACCACGAGGACGACTCCTTCACCATCGAGCAGGACCGGGTCGTGGCCGAGGCCGTGCGCCTCGCCGGACCGGTGCCGATGCGCCACATCGCCAACACCGCCACCACCATCCGCCACCCCGAGTTCCGCTACGACGCGGTGCGCACGGGCCTCGGCATCTACGGCGCCCTTCCCGACCACACCCCCAACCCCGGGCTGCAGCGCGTGCTCAGCATGAAGGCGCGCCTTGCCCGCGTCTTCGACGTCGCTCCCGGCGAGGGCGTCAGCTACGGCCTGATCTGGACCGCCCCGCGCCAGTCGCGCGTCGCGCTCGTGCCCATCGGCTACGCCGACGGCTACAACCGCGCCCTCAGCAACCGCGGCCACGTGCTCGCCGGCGGCCGCCGCTGCCCGATCGTGGGGCGCATCTGCATGGACCAGTTCCTCATCGATGTCACGGGCGTCCCCGGCGTGTCCGAGGGCGACGAGGCCGTGCTCATCGGCGAGCAGGGCGGCGAGGAGATCACTGCCGCCGAGGTCGCCGCCCACATCGACACCATCAACTACGAGGTGCTCGCCAACCTCAACCGCCGCCTTCCCCGCCTCGGCCACCGCCAGGGCGTCGTCGAAGCGACCTGCTAGGGACGGCGGCGAACCAGCACGCAGACTCGCGGGATCGGGGGCAGGGCGAACGGGCCCAGCTCGACCAGGTCGATCGCATCGAAGCCGCACTCCGTCAGGAGGGCCGCCATGCGGCCCCAGCCGCGCAGGTCGACCTCCGCGCAGCCTCCCGACACGATGCGCCGGTGGATGTCGTTGAGCGGCCCCCAGCGCACGGGTGCGAACTCGACGATCAGCGCCGCACCGCCCGGCGCCAGGATCCGCGAAAGCTCCTCGGCGAAGCCGTGCACGGCATCGTCGTCGAGGCCGCGCAGCAGGTGCAGCACCGTGACGGCGTCGAAGGACGCGTCCCGGAAGGGAAGCTGCTCGGGCCAGGCGACGAGGCCGACCGCGTCGCCCGCCGCCGACACGTCGAGCACGACAGGGCGGGCAGGGGAGCCCGCGCCCCTGGCCAGCAGCTCCGCGAAGCCGCCCCCGCCAAGGCTGACATCCAGGTAGGTGCGGGCCGTGTCGAGCTGGAGCAGCTCGATCATCTTCTCGGCGCGGGGAAAGAGGAGCGCCCGCCCCGAGGGTGAGTCGAAGGCGCGGGCGAGCGCTTGCCGCCCCGCAAGCCAGCGCTCCCGCGCGCTGATGGCGTCCCGGCGTCGGCGAATCACAGCTCGTAGGTTAGGCGGACCCGGCGCTTGGCGCGCCCCGCGCGCGCGGCGATGTCGTGCAGCGCCGCCACTTCCCCGGCCAGCGACTCCGCCCCGGCCCGCCGCACGAAGACGGCCGCGCGCTCGTCCTCGGCCAGCGCCTCGCCAAGCGCTTCCAGGCTCGACGCCAGGGGGTCTGCTTTCTGCCAGGCGCGCTCCAGGTTCGCTTCGTCCTCGGAGTCCTCGGCGCCGCGTTCGTAGAAGGTCGTGAGCGGCCCCAGCCGCACGCCCAGGTCCGCGACCCGCTCCGACAGCGCGATGAGCGGGTGGCGTGCGCCGAACCCGCGCACCGCCGCGAACGACATGAACGCCACAAGCGACGCGCCCTGCCCGGGCAGGGCGCCCGCGTCGCCTTCGCCCTCGACCTCGACCGTCAGCCGCATCGCCTAGAACCCGTTCCGCCCGTCGATGAAGCGCATCGGGTCGACGAGCACGCCGTGGATGGAGATTTCCCAGTGCAGGTGGGGCGCCGTTGAGAGGCCCGAGTCGCCGACGAAGCCGATCAGCTGGCCCTTCCCCACCTCCTGCCCCTCGGCGACGGCGAAGGCGCTCAGGTGGGCGTAGCCGGAGAACACGCCTCCGCCGTGATCGATGATGACGGTGTTCCCGCGAAGGGCGAGCTGGCGCGCCAGCGCCACACGTCCGCTGTTTGTCGCGGTCACGGGCGCCCCCTCGGGGGCGGCGAAGTCGGTACCGCCGTGGTTGCCCCCGACGGGACCGTCGTTGAACGACCGCCGCTCCCCGAACTGGCTCGAGATCTGTCCCCCGGATGGCGACCGCCAGCGCCCCTCCCAGAGCTTCTCCGGCGTCACCACGGCGTACGTGTCGGCCAGGAGGGCGTCTTCGCGATCGCGCTCCGCCTGGTCGAGCACCGGGTCGCCCGCGCCCTCCTGGTAGTAGAGGTTGGCGACGTCCCACACGGTCTCGGAGATGGTGATCTCGTGCTCGAAGCTTCCCTCCGTGCCGTTCACCATCGTGAGCTGCACGAGCATGGTGTGCGTTCCGGGTGCATCGAAGACCCCGATACCGACGTAGCTGTACATGCTGAAGTCGCCCTGGGTGAGCGGGTAACGCTGGCCCAGGAACACGACCCGGCCCTCCTCCACGCTCCCCGTGACCGACACCAGCACGGCCCCGCCCTGCGGGACCTCCTCGACCGACACGATGAGCTCGGGCGGCACGATGGCGACCTCCGCCGTCGCCACGCCCACGGCGGGGGGCGGAGTCTCCTCGGCAGCAGGCGTCACCGTCTCGACCGTCACCCCCGAACCGCCGCCACCCGCGCAGCCCACTGAGAGCAGCGTCAGCGCTGCCAGCGCCAGGGCGAGCCGCAATCCTGAGACCGGCACAGCACAAGGGTGCGCCAGCGGCCCGCCACCGTCGACCGCGCCCCGAGTGCCGCCACCCTGCTACCATCCCGCGCATGTCAGCGTCATCCATCGAGGAGCGCCCCTTCGCCCTGCGGCGCACCGCCAACTTCGACTTCATCGAGGGGCTGAACCGCACGAAGGAGGCCCTGCGCGAGCAGGGCTTCGACATCGCCACCACCCTCGACGCCAGCAGCGCCCTCGGCGGCGCCTGCACCATCCTCGGGGTCTGCGACGACGACCTGCTTCGCCGCGCCCTCGAAGCGGACCCCGACGCGGGCGCGCTGCTGCCCTGCAGCGTCGCCGTCCACGCAAGCGGAGACGGCATCGTCGTCGAGGCGGTCGACCCGACGGTCACGCTGGGCGGCGTGGGGAACGATGCGCTCGCCGTTCTCGCCGGCGAGGTCCGGGAGCGGCTCTCGAACGCGCTCGCGCGCCTGCCCGCAGGCCGCCGCTGACGCCGTTTTCGGTGGGGGAAGGCTGGTCGGGGTGCCCGGATTTGAACCGGGGACCTCTTCGTCCCGAACGAAGCACTCTACCTGGCTGAGCTACACCCCGAGCGAATTCACAGAATAGCGCCGCCGCCCCTACCCGTCGCCCCCTCCGCGCCCCGCTCTCCTAGACTACGCCCCGGGGCCGGCGGCCCCGGGAGGACTGTCATGAGTGAGCACGGAGCGAGTGAGGGGGCGGAGCCCGTGGGTGAGCGCTTTGCGGGGAAGGTCGTCGTCATCACCGGCGCGGCGGGCGGCATTGGCCGCGCCACCTGCGTGCGACTCGCGCAGGAGGGCGCGCGCATCGTCGCCGTCGACCTCGCAGGCAGCGACCTCAGCGGCGCCGTCGAGGCAGTCGAGGGGTCCGGGAGCGAGGCCATCGCCGTCCCCGCCGACGTGACCGTCTGGGAGGACCACGAGCGCTATGTGCGCGAAGCCGTCGACACCTTCGGCGGCATCGACGGCTTCTTCAACAACGCCGGCATCGAGGGGCTCGTCACGCCCCTCACCGACTATCCCGAGGACATGTTCGACAAGGTCATCGCCGTCAACGTGAAGGGCGTCTGGCTGGGGCTGAAGGCGGTCGCCCCGGCGATGCGCTCGCGGGGCGGCGGGGCGGTCGTCAACACCGCCTCGACCGCCGGGCTGGGGGGCACGCCCCACCTCGTCGCCTACGGGGCGAGCAAGCACGCCGTCATCGGCATCACGCGCACGGCCGCGCTCGAGTTCGCGCGCGACAACATCCGCGTGAACGCCATCTGCCCCGCGCCCATCGAGACGCGCATGATGCGTTCCATCGAGCGCGGCGGCGATCCCGACGACCCCGAGGGCCGCCACCGCGACATCGCCGCGGGCCTGCCCCTGCGCCGCTACGGCGAGCCCCACGAGGTGGCCGCCCTCGCCGCCTTCCTCCTGAGCGACGAATCATCCTTCATGACGGGCGCCTACTACCAGGTCGACGGCGGCTCCAAGGCGCGCTAAGGGGCTACTTCGTCCTGCGTGTCCCCGAAAGTGATCTTCCAGATCACGCTCCTGGAGTCCGAGACGAATAGCGCGCCGTCGGGAGCCACAACAAGACCCTCTGGATCGATGCCTTCATCCGCGACGATCGAGATGACTCCATCGCGCGTGACCCTTAGGACCCGGGCGTAGCCGCCATCGGCCACGTAGAGTTCACCATCCGGGCCAACCGCGATGTCGAAGAGGAAGCTTGAGAACGCTCCCCCATACCGCCAACTGGATGTCATGGCCACGGTCGAGACCCGACCATCCGTATCTATTCTGTGGATGGTGTACCCGCCGCCAGAGAGAAAGATGGCCCCTCCTTCGTCGATGGCGATCCCCCGCGGAACACGAGGAGTGTCAATCATGGAGATGCTGCCGTCCGGGGAGATTCGTCGGACGGCTTTACTATCGCCAACGACCAGGTTGCCCTCAGGGTCGAGGGCAAGCGCACGTGGCCCCAGGAACCCCTCCTCAGCGCCGGCAATTGTCGTAACCGAGCAACCGGCGTCGATTCTGCGAACGCGCCGTGAGTCTCGGTCAGACACGTATATCAGGTCGTTTTCGTCCACAGTTAGGCCCCGTGGGTGGTCGAATCGGGCCTCCTCGCAGGGCCCGTCGAGCTCTCCCTCGCCGTTGCCGCCCGCGATCGTGGTCACGGTTCCATCCGGGGCGATGCGCCGGATTGCGTGGTTATAGGTGTCGGCAACGATGAGATTCCCTCCGCTATCCATCGCAAGATGCCCTGGCAGCTTAAACATGGCCTGATCGGCGGGACCGTCGAGGAATCCCTGGCGGCCCCGCCCCGCGAAGACGCTGACGCGCACACCCGCCACTCGCGGAAGCTCCTCGAAGTCCGCGAGAGGGATGTCGCCTGACTCCACCCCGCCGCCGTCGGGAAGGACCTTGCGAACGACAGTGCCATCCTGGTCGGACACAACGAGCGCGCCATCCGGTGCGAGCGCCAACTCCTGTGGCCTATCTAGTAGGGCGCGCTCGAGCGGACCGTCGAGGTGGCCTGGCTCACCTGTGCCAGCTACCGCTCGCAACTCACCCTCCGGCGTCAGTCTGACAATCTGATGGCGGCCGGTGTTGGCGACGTAGACAACGCCCGCGCCGGTTACCGCAAGACCATCCGGACTGGCCAGCGTTCCACCCAGTGCCGGATACGGCCCCTGGTAGGGGGTCGAGACCATGCCGGTGGTATCGATCTTTCGGATCGTGAAGGCTGCTGGGCCGGCATGAATCGAACCTCTATTGTCATCAATCAAGTAGACGTTGCCGGCGTCGTCCAGAGCGATGCCTCTTAAGCCCTGGAACTGCGCCCCCTCCCTTGGACCATCCCGCCTGCCATGCCCGTTGTCCCCGGCGAAGGTAGAAAGCCAGCCTGAGGGGGAAAGGCGCCTGACCGCATGCTGCTCGGTGATATACAGGTCGCCATACACATCCAGGGCGAGGTTGGTGGGATGATCGAGCAGCGCCTGCAGGGCAGGGCCATCCCTTGTCGCGCGTGACTCGCCGCTGGATACATCGCTCCCCGCAACCGTCGACACAATGCCGTCCGGCGAGATCTTGCGGATACGGCCGTTCCCGCTGTCGGCGACATAGATGACGCCATCCGCACCCACGACTACATCAGCAGGGTATTTGAACTGGGCAGTCCCCACGGGACCATCCTGCAGACCGCGCCCACCAGCTCCGGCGATCGTGGTCACCATTCCATCGGGCGCGATCCTGCGGATGGCGTGGTTCCAGTAGTCCGCGACCACCACTCCACCGTCGCGCTCGACGGCGAGCCCGAGCTGCCCGTGCAGATATTGACCGCCACCAAAACGCGCCCCTGTTCCGCTCCCGTCGAGATACCCCCACACCCCGGCCTGCCCTGCCAAGGTTGAGACCGCGACTTCGGGAAGCGGAACGACGAGGGCGACATCGCCATAGCGGTACCGTCCGCTGGGACTCAGGCCGTCGTCCAGCAGCAGCCGTATCGTGCCCAGGACGCCCCAGTCCCCACCGGCGGGCCGGGCGCTGATGTAGATGCGGGCGCTATCGCGCACGTCCTGCCAGACCCGCACCTCCACGGTTGCAGGCGAGGCCCAGTTCGGCACCGGCACATCGACGTCGATGTCGCCGTAGCGGTAGCGCCCCGTCGAGCTGACGCCGTCGTCGAGCGGCAGGGGGATGGTGCCCAGCGTCCGCCACGAGCCCGTGGCCGGACGGGCGCTCACGTAGATGTCGAGCTCATCGCCTACGTCCTGCCAGACCCGCACCTCGACCCGGACCGTGCCGGGGTTGCCCTGCGCCGCTCCGGGCCCCAGTACCGCGAGCCCAAACAGGATGCCAACGGCCGCGACGGCCAGCCTTCTCACGCACCACCCCGACGAGGCATCCGCGCGACCATAACGCAAACGTGGCAGGAAGGTGTCGGGACCAGCGCCACGGGCTGGAAGAGGGGCGCGCCTACTACCAGGTCGACGGCGGCTCGAAGGCGCTAGGGACCCTCTTTGGCCTGCGCGTCCCCGAACGTGATCTTCCGGATTGTGTTGCCGCCGGCATCCGACACGAGAAGAGAGCCGTCGGGCAGGACCAGGATCCCGTGGGGGCTGCCAAGTCGGTCCGCGACGATGGACAACTCCCCTTCCCGCGTGACCCTGACGACCCTGCCGTAGTCTTGGTCGGCCACGTAGAGCGCGCCGTCCGCCCCGACCGCAATCCCGACAATGAAGGGGGAGAGCGCGCCGCCGTAGCGGCGGTCCGGGGTCTGGACCACCGTCGAGACGTAGCCGGTTTCGTCGATCATGCGAATGGCGCTGTTGCTCTCGGTGAAGAAGACGATCCCTTCGTCGTCGACCGCAATCCCGTCGGGAAGGGCAAAGAGGGCCGCGTGACTGTGTCCGTCCCGGCTCCCGGGATTGTAGGCACTCGCATTGGCTCCGCTCGGCGGGCCGGCGATCGTGGAGACGCGGCCATCGGGGGAGAGCCGCCGGATGAGGTTGTTGATGTGGTCGGCGATGAACAGGTTCCCTTCACGGTCAAAGGCGAGCGCGCCGGGACTGCGGAACCGGGCCTCGGCAGCCGGTCCGTCTCGAAAGCCGCCCGTATCACGTTCGTCCGTTCCGAAGTCGGTTGCGCCGCCGGCAACCGTCGTGACGACGCAGCTGCCGGAGATGGTGCGAATCCGGTGGTTTCTCGTATCCGCCACGTAGATGAGGCCGTCCTGGTCCACCGCCACTCCCCGCGGCTCCCTGAACAGCGCCTCGGAACAGGCTCCTTCCCGCAGGCCCTCCTCACCTCCTCCCGCCACCGTTGTGACTGCCCCGTCGGGGGAAATACGCCGGATGGCGTCGTTGCCCGAGTCGGCGACAATGACGCTGCCGTCGGGCTCAAGCGCCATTCCCCATGGCCGGTAGAAGAGCGCTTCAGCGCCCGGGCCATCCTCGAACCTGGGCACCCCGCCGAACTTGGCCCCGGGCTTCCCCGCATAGACCTCTACGGTTACGCCCCGCACTCGCGGGATCCCCTCGGCCCCGGCGGTTTCAAGTCCGGGCGTTCCGAGCACGTTGTCTCCAAGGGCGACCCTGCGGATGACGTTGTTCCCTTCGTCGGCCACGACCAGCACACCGGCCACCGAAACGGCAAGGGCGCCCGGCAGGTTGAAGAGCGCCTCGTCGAGGGCGCCGTCCGTGTAGCCAGGCTCGCCCGTGCCGGTCACCGCCCGGAGGTTCCCGCTGCTGGTAAGCCGGACGATCTGGTGCCGGCCGGTATTGGCGATGTAGATGAGGCCATCGCCGGCGACGGCGAGCCCCACCGGATACGCGAGCGCTCCCCCGTGGGCGGCGGGGACATCCCGATAGAGCGTGGACACGGTTCCATCGGTGTCGATGGCGCGGATCGCGATCCCCGGGTCGGCGTTCGGCAAGTACCGATTGTCGATGACGTAGATCCTTCCCTCGTCGTCGATGTCGATCGCGAGCAGACTGAAGAACCGGGCGTGCGCGGCAGGACCGTCCCGGTAGCCGAACTCGGAACCCCCGGCGAAGGTCGAGACCCATCCCGATGGCGATATCCGCCTGATGCGCCGATGTTGGTCGATCACGTACAGGTCGCCGAGGTCGTCAATCGCGATACCGTGGGGAAAGGCGAATCTCGCTTCTGCGCCCGGACCGTCAGCGAACTCCCCCCACGCGCCATCTTCGTAAGGATGCCCGTAGATGGGACCGCTGCCCGCGACCGTCGTCACCGTCCCATCGGGTGCGATCTTGCGGATCCGGTGGCCGTAGGAGTCGGCGACGTAGATCGAGCCGTCGCCCGCGATGGCCACGTCCGTCGGGCCGGCGAACTGCGCCTCGTCGGCGGGGCCGTCGCGCACGCCCTTGCCGTTGCCGCCAGCGATCGTGGTCACGGTGCCATCGGGGGCGATACGACGAATGGCGCGGCTCTCGCGATCCGCCACGACGACACTGCCGTCGCGGTCCCCTTCCAGTCCCAGGCCCAGGTCTTCGTAGTAGCGGCCGAACCGCGCCTCGCTCCCGGGCCCGTCCCGGTACCCACGCACCCCCGGTTGCCCCGCGAGGGTCGTCACGGCTGCGTCGGGCGGTGGGACGTCCAGAGAGATGTCGCCAAACCGGAACCGCCCCGTCGAACTAAGGCCGTCGTCCAGCAAGAGGCGAATGGTGCCCAGCGTTCTCCAGAAGCCATCCGCCGGACGGGCGCTGATGTAGATGCGGGCGCTATCGCGCACGTCCTGCCAGACGCGCACCTCCACGGTCGCCGGCGACGCCCGGTTCGCCAGTGGCACCTCGAGGGCGATGTCCCCATAGCGGTACTGACCCGTCGAGCTGACGCCGTCGTCCAGCGGCAGGGGGATGGTGCCCAGCGTCCGCCACGAGCCCGTGGACGGACGGGCGCTCACGTAGATGTCGAGCTCATCCCCGACGTCCTGCCAGACCCGCACCTCCACCCGGACCGTGCCCGGGTTGCCCTGCGCCGCCCCGGGCGCCAGTACCGCGAGTCCCAGCAGGATGCCGACGGCCGTCACGGCCAGCCTGCTCACGCACCACCCCAACGAGGCATCCGCGCGACCATAACGCAAACGTGGCGGGCATTACCCCACCCGGCTACTCGTCCGGGAGCGTGATCTCCCAGATCGTCCCCTGTATCCCCCCCAGCCCTCCACCGGCGACGAGCAGGCGTCCTCCTGGCGTAACAACGAGCCCGCGCGGCCGGAATTCTGCGCCGCCAAAGTCCTCTCGGTCGACGACGGTCGCGACGCTGCCGTCGGTAGCGATCCTGAGGATGCGGCCATACTTCTCGTCGGTTACGTAGGCCATGCCGTCGGCGGAGAAGTCCAGCCCCCGGGCGTGTATGGAGAACAGGCCTCCCCACCGACCGCTGGAGGTCTCCAGCACAATCGCGAAATCGCCATTGCTGGTGCGTCTCAAGATCGTCGTTCCGGTGAGGTAGTCCGTTCCGACGACCCACAGCTCGCCGTCCGGGCTCACACCCATGCCACTGATGCTGTCGTGCCGGGGGACCGGCAATTCAGACTGGGAACCGTCAGGACGAATCCGCTGAACCTCGTCGTTCCCGGCCCCATCTCCCTTGAGGACTGCCAGCAGGTTGCCATCACCATCGTAGTCCAACAGGTGCGGCTTCTTCCCGAACGTGTGCAGCGTAGAGACCGTGCCATCGGTCGTGATCTGGCGAATGGCCCTGTTGCCATACTCGGCAAGGACGATGTTGCCGTCGGCATCCAGCACGATGCCGTCGGGCGACCTGAACTCGGCCTCGTCCGCAGGCCCGTCGACGAAGCCCCTTCCGTTCCCGCCCGCCAGGGGGACGATCCTCCTGCCGGGTGTGACGCGCCAGACGCCATCGTTGTTGTCTCCGACGTAGATGTTGCCGTCGTCGGCGAGGGCCAGGTCCACGGGGACAAGCCCGAACCGGCGCGCGTAGGCCCTCACGGTCACGCCCTCGATGCGCGGGACTCGCAGCCCCTCCGCGACCGCAATGCTCCCGAGCGGGAACCCCTCCTCAGCAGGCGTGATCCGGCGAATGACCGTGCCGTCCTGGTCGAACAAGACGAGCGAGCCATCCGCAGCGATGTCGAGCGACTTCGGCCGGTAGAACGTGGCCGCGCCGGCAAGCCCGTCGTCGGCGCCTTCCGCTCCGGTTCCGGCGATCCCCAGCAGCTCTCCATCGGATGTGAGCGACACGATCTGGTGGCGCCCCGAGTTCGACACATAGATCGTGCCCCCTCCCGTCACCGCGATGCCGTTCGGATAGGCCAGCAGTCCGCCAAGGGCCGGGGGATCGCTGTGGAGCAGCGTCGAGACCACGCCGTCCGGGTCGACCTTCCGGATCGTGGCGAACTCGGTGGCCGCCCCATCGTCGATGTCGATCACGTAAAGGTTGCCGGCATCATCCACATCGATGTCGTGCAGGCCGGCGAACTGGGCGCGCCCAGGGGGACCGTCGATCTGGCTCCGGCCTCCTCCCCCGGCAACCACCGACAAGAGGCCATCCGGCGAGAGAACCAGGATCCGGTTGCGCTCGATGATGTACAGGTTGCCTTCGGTATCAAGGGCGAGCCCGCGAGGCTGATCCAGCTCCACCAGCAGGGCAGGACCGCCGGCGACACCTTCCCCACCGCCGGCAACCGTCGACACGTTTCCGTCCGGTGAGATCTTCCGAATCAGCTCATTGCCCCGGTCCGCGACGAAGATGTTCCCTTCCGGGTCGACGGCCACGTCGCCGAGGGCCTGGAATTGCGCCTCCGAGGTATGTCCATCGTTATCGCCATATCCGTTGCGGCCGGCGATCGTGGCGACGGCGCCTCCGGTCGAGAGTTGGCGAATCGCGTTGCTCCAGCTATCGGCAATGACGACGCTGCCATCGGGGTGGGCCGCCAACGCAACATGCCGGGCGGCCCCCGCCCGACCGCCGAAGAGCACGGCCGTGCCGCTGCCATCCCGGAACCCCCAGGACCCCGCTCGCCCGACGAGCGTCGTGACCCGCCCTTCCGGCAGCGGCACCGCGAGGGCGATGTCGCTGTAACGGAAGCGACCCGTGAGGCTGATCTCGTCCATCGGCAAGCGGATGGTCCCCAGAGTCCTCCACGAACCCCCTTCCGGGCGCGCACTGATGTAGATCAGCTCTTCGTTCCCGAGGTTCTGCCAGACCCGTATCTCAACAGTGGCGGCCGGTCCCCCTGCCCGAAGCGGTACGTCGAGTGAGATGTCGCCGTATCGATATCCCGATTCGCTGACGCCATCGTCGAGCGGCAGGTCCACCGTGCCCAGAGTCCGCCACGAACCCCCTTCCGGGCGCGCGCTGATGCTGATGTCCAGGTTGTCCCGCACGTTCTGCCAGACGCGCACTTCCACATTGGCGGTCGGGCCTCCCTGGGCCGCACCCACGGCCACCACGACCACGCCCAGCAGCGCCGCCAGCGCCACGACCGCCAGCCGTTTCACGAAAGTTCACCAGAGAGCATCCGCGGGACCATAGCAGAACGCCCGGCGGAATTTCCCCATCCCCTCACCCTCCGCGCGCCGGCCACGCCGCAACCCCTTGCCATCTATCATGGGCGGGTGGCACTCGAAGAGCCCCTGACGCCGCCCTCGCCGTCGAGGCGCCGGCTGGTCGCGCCCCTGACGGCGGCGGTGCTCGTGCTGGCGCTGCTCGTCGGGGGCGGCATCGTGGCCTTCGTCGTCTCGCAATCGGCCGGCAGCGACGCGCCGCCCGAGGCGGGGCCGTTCGTAACGCCGCCACCCGCCAACCCCGCCGCCACCTTCGACGTGCGCGAGGCGAACGGCGCAACGCTCACGCTGCTGCCCGCCAACATCGAGGGGGATGCATTCACGGCGACGCTCTCCCCGGGCGTCACGCTTGAGGCGTTCGTCCCCGGCCTCCCCTCCCGCATCGAGCCCGGCACCTGGCTGACCTTCATCGGCGAGCGCGACCCGGTGCGGAACTACGTCATCCGCCAGGTGATCGCCATCCGCAAGGCGGGCGAGCCGGGGGCCGACGGCCTCGCGCGCTCCCCCGCGGGCTTCACAGGCGTCGAGATGGTGAGCAACCCGAACCAGCAGCCCGTCCTCTGGGGCCGGGTCGAATCCATCACGGTCTACCCCAGCGACGGCGGCGCCGATGTCGTCCTGGCCGGTCCCGACGGCCCAATCACGGTCGAGATCCTGGCGCGCATTCCCCTCTACTTCGTCGAGCCCTACGACGCGCCCGTCACCGACGGCGACCACATCGCCGTCCTCGCCCCGGCCGGTACCAGTCCCACCGGCGCCGACGCCATCCTCGTCTCTCCCCAGGGCGCCCGCTAGTAACCGTTCCCGCCCCCGCGAGAGCGTGCGGGGGACTGATGCGCCGGGCCGGGGGCGGGAGGGATGCTCTCCCCGCCGCACACCGCCGCTGCGAGGGGAGGCAGGCGAACGGCGGGAGAAGGGCACGAGCCCGACGCATCATGGGCCCACCCTAGCCAGCGAAAGGCCGAATTACCCCGTCCGTTTTCGAAATCCACCCGCCCATCCGGCGGCGCTCTCCTACTCCGTCCGCAGGACGGCCGCGTCGGACGTGCGCGAGAGGGCCTGGACCGTCGCAACGAGCGCCACCGCGAACACCGCCGCCACCGCCGCCGCGCCCACGATGACGAACGTCCACTCCGTCTGCAGCACGAATCCCGGTTCGACGGGCAGGCCCGCCTCGGTCACGTCGAGGAAGGAGAGCATGCGCCGCCCCACGAACTGCCCGACGAGCACGCCCGCGGCGACGCCCACCACCCCCACGATGGCGTACTCCAGGCCCAGGACGGCCATCACCTGCCGGCGGGTCAGCCCAATGGCCCCGAGCACCGCGAACTCGATCCGCCGCCGCTGGATCGCCATCCACAGCGAAACCAGAAGCGCCACCGCCACCAGCACCAGCGTGGCCACGAACGAGACGGAGAGGATGCCGGTTCCGCTCGCCGCGATCAGCGGGTTCGAGCGCACCGCCTCAAGGGTCGCTTCCTGATCCACGACGCGCCGTAACCCCAGCTCGTCCAGCGCCTCGAATATCTGCAGGCGGTCGGCGTCCGGCGCCAGGTCGAGCCACACCTCGTTCGACCGCGAGAGGTCGCCGGGGACGGTGCTGACCATGTAGCCCCAGCGCAGGAGCTGGTCGCGGTTGAGCACGACGGAGGGGCCGTCGAGCGCGGGAAGGGTGGGGAATCGTTCGTACACGCCCCTCACAACGACGGGCACGATGATGTTGTCGATCTCGAGCAGGTCCTCGTCGCCGAGCTCCAACCGGTTCCGTTCGAGGAACGCCTCGCTTGCGAGGATGGGCATGGGGATGCCGCGGTCGGCGGGGAAGAGGCCGCGCCGTTCGCCCGTGGTGCCGCGGCGGAAGCCGAGGCGCGCCGCCTGCGATCCCGACCGGACCTCCTCGCGGCTCAGCTGGAGGCTGTCCGTGAATCGCTCGGCGCTGGGCACAGCCTCCCAGCGCACGACCCCCTCGAAGCCCTCCAGCAGGTTCAGCGTTCCGTCCGGGTCCACGGAGGAGAGGTCGTCGATGTAGACGGGTTCGTCACTCGCGTTGAATTGGTTCGCGGGCTCGGTGAGGATGAGCGCGACCAGCACGAGCGGCTCCCGCAGCGGGCGGAAGTTCTCGTCGTGGACGGCTGCCCGCATCTCTTGCCAGCCCTTGAAGTCGAGCTTCCCGAAGGGCAGCAGGTCGTGCCGGCCGGTCGCATCGCGCACGCGCGCCCAGATGGTCACGGTGGCGCGTTCGAGCGCGGGGTTCACCCACACGGAGAGCTCGGTTGAGCCCGGCGGGATGGGCATGCCCCGCAGGATCTCGCCACTGTCGACGCGGTCGAGAATGGCTTCGAGCGGTCGGTCGGCGAAGTCCTCCCGCCACCAGAGCAGATCGCCCGCGTCCCCGCCGATGGCGAGCACGGCCACTTCGGGACCGGAGCTGTTGGGCGTGGCGATGGCGCCCTGCAGCCGCAGGACGGCAGAGGCGTCGTCCACGCCCTCGATCTCCATGATCTGGGTTTCCAGCCGCGCCGGGTCGGCGGGCAGGAAGGTGGTGTCGCCGGCGGTGGCGCGTACCTCGACGCCGGAGGTGAAGCGCGCACGGTCCTCGTAGGAGCGCTCCGTCGTGCTCGTGTAACTGGCCGCGAACATGCCGACCGCCACGGCCATCATCAGGAGCAGGGCGAGCTGCGTGTACGGTCCCGGCCGCCGCACGAGCTGCCAGAGACCCATCGCCACGGCCACCCCTGCCACGCGACCGGCAACCTGCACGATGACGCGCAGCGCAATCGGATAGAGGCGCGCCAGCACCGCCGCCGCCGCGGCGATGATCAGCGCTGGCGAGGCGAGCAAGAGTGGATCGCTCGTGACGCCGCCCGTGGAGGAGGGCGTGTACACCGAATTGCGCTCGTTCAGCTCCCACAGCGCCAGCAGAGCGAACCCCACGAGCACCACGTCGAGGTAGTAGCGCTGGATGAGGCCGGCAGTCGGACGGGCCAGCGCACGGCGCTGCCCCTGCGGCCCGCGCCGTGCAACGAGGAACGCCGGCGCCGTCAGGGCGACGATCGAGAGCGCCGCCCCGAGCGCCGCCAGGGGGAAGGCGAGCGGATCGAAGGAGACCGGCAGCGGCTGGCCGCCGGAGATGTCGCTGAAGACAGGTGTGAACCCCAGGAGGGCGGTCACGCCGGCGGCGATGAAGGGCGCCACGAGGATGGCGGGCAGGCCCAGGGCGAGCCCTTCAAGCGCGTACAGGCCGACCACCTGCGCCGTGCTCGACCCGCGCCCGCGCAGCAGTGCGATCTGCTCCCCCTGGCGCTCCACCACGGCCACGGAGATGAGCGCCACGTAGAAGAGCGCGATCGCGGCGATCTGGATCAGCAGGATCGTGAGCGGCGCCCGCTGGAAGTCCGCGCTCCGCCCGAAGGCGGCGAGCGTGACCGTGAGCTGGCTGGTCGCGTACCCGTTGTAGATGCGGAGGTCCTGGTTGAGCTCGAGGATGTCCTCCCGCGCCCGCTCGAAGTTGCCCTGGTCGAGCTGGTCGATATCGGCGAGCACGTTCCAGCGCAGCGTCAGGATCTGTCCCGGATAGCGCACGGCCAGGTCGCCGAGGACGGCGTCGACGTGCGCGACCATGGGGGAGACGAGGCCGGAGTCGGCGATCGGGGCGCTGGGCATCACGTAGCGGTCGCTGACGGCCGCCCAGAACGAGGCGTTCTCGTCCTCGATCGCGATGATGCCCGTGAGCACCGCCGGCACCGAGTAGCGCGCGCGCACCTGCAGGTCGCACGGGAGCTGCGGCTGCAGCCCCTGCGGGATGATGCGGTCGCAGTTGTCGATCTCCTCGATCAGCAGGAAGTGGTCGCCGGGGGCCAACCGCGCCACCGCCGCCGCGCGCGCACCCATGGCGACTTCCAGGGGGGCGTCGGGTCCGCCGGGGGCGGGCAGGTGCCCCTCCAGCACGGAGACGTGCTGCTCGAACCCCTCGATCGCGTAGAGCACGCCCAGGGCGGTGCCGGGTCGCGGCTCCTCGCCCGTCCGCCCGATCGTGAGCCGAGCCGACTCGACTACGACCGAGCGCTCCTGCGCGAACCACCCCAGGCGCTCGTCGATCCGGCGCTCAACGGCGTCGCGGACGGCGAGGGAGTCGGGCGTGGCCAGCTGCTGCGCCTCGATGCCGGCGCGGATGGATGGTTCGCCGCGCAGCTCGTCGCGCACGGTGAACTTGAGCCCGAGGTCGGCCATGGCGCGGGCGTAGATGGGGGCGCTGGCCAGCAGGGTGGAGGCCACCAGCACGCCGAGGGCGAGCACCGCCAGCATCCGCCAGCTGGCGACAACGTGGCGCAACAGCAACGCCCAGAGGACGGCAAGGCTCCCCATGCGCGCACAAGGGTAGCGGTCCGGAGCCACTCACGCGCACGGCATCCCCGCCCGAGCGTTAGCGCGGCGCTCTCCTGTACGCTGTCCGCTGCTCCATGACAAGCTTCGCCTCCCTCCTCCGGATCGTCGCCCAGCGAAGCCTCGCCAACTGGCGGCTGCTCGCCACCGTCATCTTCGGCATGGTGCTCGCCTCCGCCCTCATGTCGAGCGTCATCCTCTACTCCGACGCGGTGCGCGACCTCGGCCTCAGCTTCACCCTCCGCCAGCAGGACCCGCTCGAACTCGACCTCAAGGTCGTCAGCAACAGCCAGCCGGGCGAACCCGACATCTACCGGGAGCGCCGCGACACCACCTTCTCGCTGCTGTGGCGCTACGGCGGGGGCCTCATCGAGGAAACGGGGCTCTACGCCCGCTCGTCTACCTTCTTCCTGGCCGAACCCGGCGTCCCCATCGACTACGACGACGACTTGCGCGCCCGCGCCCACTTCCTCTTCTTCTCCGACGTGGAGGAGCACGTCACCCTCGTCGAAGGAGCCCCTCCCACTCCCTCGCCCCCCACCACGGACATTTCCCGGCGCCCCAGCATCGAGGTCTGGATGAGCGCCACCGCCGCGCGCGACCTTGGCGTTGGGCCCGGCGACACGTTCGACCTTCAACCCTTCTGGCGCGAGGACGTCGACCCTGTGGAGATCACCATCGTCGGGCTGGTCGAGCCGAACGATCCGGAGGAGGAGTACTGGTTCGGCAACGCCCACCGCCTCGTGGTCGACACCACGCGCTGGCCGACGTTCCCTCTGATCATCGACGAGCGCACGTTCGTCGAGGTGATCGCGCCCTACCTGCCGTCCATCGACGGCACGTTCGAGACCTTCGCCTTCATCGACACCGAGCGGGTCAACAGCCGCAACGCGGAGCGCTACGAACGCAACCTGCGCGCGCTCGACCGCGCCATCCGGGCCGAGCTCGAGCTATCCGTGCTCCGCACGGAGCTGCCCGACGTCATCTTCGAGTACCAGGAGAAGCTGTTCTTCACGCGGCTGCCGCTCTTCGCGCTCATGCTCCTCATCGTCGGGATCGCCCTCTACTACCTGGTGCTGGTGGCGACGATGCTGGTGGAGCGCCAGGCGGGAGAGATCGCGCTCCTCAAGAGCCGGGGCGCGGGCCTCGGCCAGATCATGACCGTCTACCTGGTCGAGGGGTCGGCCCTGACCATCTTCGCGGTCGTTCTCGGGCCGCTGGTCGCCGCCGGCGTGATCCGGCTGCTCGGCCCCACGCCGCCCTTCGCCGACCTGAGCCAGGGTGATCTGCTGAGCGTCACCCTCACCGCGGAGGCCTTCGGCATGGCCGCCCTCGGCGCCGTGCTGGCCCTCGTCGCCCTCCTCTGGCCCGCCTACCGCGCCTCCGGGGCGAGCGTGGTGCACTACAAGCAGAGCCTCGCCCGTCCCCCGAAGCAGCCCCTGTTCCTGCGCTACTACCTCGACCTGGTGCTCGTGGGCGTGGGCGCTTTCCTCTTCTACCAGCTTCGCCAGCGCGGCTCGCTGGTGACCGAAAGCCTCTTCGGCGACCTCTCCGCCGACCCGCTCCTGCTCGTCTCACCGGCGCTCTTCACCCTCATGATCGCGCTCGTCTTCCTGCGCCTCTTCCCGGTCGTGCTGCGCGTGGCTTCGTGGGCGCTGCGAGGCCTGAGCGGGGCGACCATCCTGCTCGGGCTCTGGCGCATGGTGCGGAGCCCGCTCCACTACAGCCGCCTCATCCTCCTGCTCCTGCTGGCGACCTCCGTGGGCATGTTCGCCGCGGGCTTCCGGGCCACGCTCGACCGAAGCTTCGAGGACCGCGCCGCCTACGAGGCGGGCGCCCCCGGCCGCGTGGTCGATATCCGCACACCCTCGCGCCTCTCCCCCGAGCGGATGGAGGAGTTCTTCGAATCGATGGACGGGCTCGGCGAGGCCAGCGCCACCGCGCGCCTGGAGGTCTCGTACGTGCCCACCGCCGCCCGCTCCGTCTCCGCACAGCTCCTGGGCGTAGGCGAGAACTTCGCCGACGTCGCCTTCTGGCGTGACGACTTCGGGGGCGACCTCCCCTCGCTCCTCGCCAACCTCCAGCCCGGGGCGGAAGCGGAGCTGCCCGACGGCGCCGTCGTGCCCGCCGGCTCCCGCGCCCTCGGTATCTGGACGCGCATCTCCCTTCCCGGTAACGCCGCCCGCCCCGGTATCCGCGTGCGCGACGAGAACGGGCTTCTCTACGAGTACCTGTTCGTCAGCGACCCGGTCGAGGAAGACGACGGCTGGCTTCTCTACGTTGCCGACCTCACCCGCCCCTTCAACCCCCGCAACAGCCCGCCCGACCTCAACGGCGAGCTCGAGGTTGAATCCGTCTTCCTCAGCGTCCGCCGCTTCGCCGCCGCTCCCGGCCGCGTGACCGCCGTGCTCGACAACCTCGTCGCCTACCCCGAGGGCGGGGACCGTGACGACGCCGTGGTCATCGAGCCCTTCGAATCGCTCGACCGCTACCAGTCGATCACCGGCGCCTCCGGAGCGGCACAGACGACGATCACGCGCGCCGAGGTCGGCAATGACCGCGGCCGTTACGCCGCCCAGGTCAGCTTCAACTACGACAGCTTCTCCGTGACCGCAGTAGGGCTGCGCCTCCGCCGTTCCCCCGAGCCCCTGCCCGTGCTCGTCAGCGAGTCGTTCCTCGACGCCACCGGCATCGCCACCGGCGACACCTTTCCCCTGCGCGTGAACCGCCAGGTGCTGACGGCGCGCATCGCCGGCTCGTTCGAACTCTTCCCCGGCTACTACCCCGGGGGCCGAGACCACCTGCTCGTCGCCGACCTGCCAACGTTGCGGGGCGCGGGCGCGGGCATCCCGCGCGTGGCCGGCGGCATCACGGCCAACGAGGTGTGGCTGGGCAGCGTCGAGGGGGTCGAGCTCACGCTCGAGTGGCTTGAGGAGCAGGGCGTCCGCGCCCGCGAGGTCCACGACGAAGCCGCCCTCTTCGCCCTCGAGTCCTCCGACCCGCTGGTGGCCGCCAGCTGGGAGGGCATCCTCTTCCTCTCCTTCGGCGCGGTCCTGCTGCTCACGGCCCTGGGCTTCATCGTCTTCTCCTACCTGGCCGCGCAGACGCGCTCGCTGGAGTTCGCCATCCTCCGCACGATGGGCTTCTCCGGACGCCAGATCGTCGGCGTCGTCGGCTTCGAGCAGCTCTTCGTCATCGTCGCCGGGGTGGCCGCCGGCACCGCCCTCGGCTTCCCCCTGGGACGCCTCATGATCGGGGCCCTCGCCCTCACCGAGGACGGCAGCGACGTGGTCCCGCCCCTCCTTTCGCAGGTAAGCTGGGAAACCGTGCTCTCCGTTTACGGCCTGCTCGCCCTCGTCTTTATCGCCACCGTGGCCGCCCTCGCGCGGCTCTACTCGCGGCTGGCCCTGCACCGCGCCCTGCGCATCGGCGAGCTCTAGGACGGCCGCATGACTACCTTCCCCGACACCCAGACCGAGGCCCCTCCCTACATCGTCTGCGAGGACCTCTTCAAGATTCACAAGAGCGACGAGCTCGAGGTGGTCGCGTTGCGCGGGCTCGACCTGAAGGTGCGCGGGGGCGAGCTGATGGCGATCGTAGGCGCCTCCGGCTCCGGCAAGAGCACACTCCTCAACATCCTCGCCGGGCTCGACCAGCCCAGCGCCGGCCGCGCCTTCGTCGGCGGACGCGACCTGCTGACCATGACCGAGCCCGAGATGGTGAGCTACCGCCGCAAGGATGTCGGGTTCATCTGGCAGCAGACGGGCCGCAACCTCATCCCCTACCTCTCCGCCACGCAGAACGTCGAGCTGCCCCTCATGCTCGACGGCGTCGAGGCGGGAGCCGCCCGCGAGCGCGCCGATGAGCTCCTCGAAGCGGTGAACCTGACCCATCGCCGCGAGCACCACCCCGAGCAGCTCTCGGGCGGCGAGCAGCAGCGCGTCTCCATCGCCGTGGCCCTCGCCAACCAGCCGCCCCTCCTGCTCGCCGACGAGCCCACGGGCGAGCTCGACGCCATCGGCGCCGACAGCGTCTACGAGGTGCTCGGCGACCTGAACGCGCGCTACGGCGTGACCGTCATCATCGTCACCCACGACCCCGAGATCGCCTCCCGCGTGGACCGCGTCGTCGCCATCCGCGACGGGCGCACGAGCATGGAGATCTTCCGCCGCGTCGAGCAGACCGGCGGCGTCACCCACGTCGTCCATGACGAGTACGTACTCGTCGATTCCGCCGGACGCCTGCAGGTGCCGCGCGAGTTCCTCGACCGCCTCAGCATCAGCGAGCGCGCCAAGCTCTTCCTGGGCGAAGGGCGCGTCGAGGTGCTGCCCGACCGCGTCCACCGCGTCAGCGAGGAGGATCTCTGATGGCCGGTGCGGCAGTCGAGCTGCGTAACGTCTCCCGCCTCTTCGAGCTGGGTTCGGAAGAGGTCTGGGCCGTGCGCGACATCACCCTTAGCGTCGAGCCAGGCGACTTCCTGGCCCTCATCGGGCGCTCCGGCTCGGGCAAGACGACCCTGCTCAACACCATCGCCGGGCTCGACCGCCCCACCGGCGGCGAGGTCGAGATCGACGGCGAGCGCGTCGACCTGATGGGCGAAGCCGACCTGATCGCGCTCCGCCGCCAGAAGCTCGGCTTCATCTTCCAGTCGTTCGGCCTCCTCCCGCTCCTCTCCGCCCAGGAGAACGTCGAGCTGCCCCTGCGTATCGCCGGCGTTCACCGCGACCGCCCCGCCCGCGCCCGCGAGGTGCTGGAGCTGGTCGGCCTCGAGCGGCGCGCCCACCACCGCCCCTACGAGCTCTCCGGCGGCGAGCAGCAGCGCGTCGCCATCGCCCGCGCCCTCGTGACCGAGCCCACGCTCGTGCTCGCCGACGAGCCCACGGGCGAGCTCGACTCGGCCACCGCCACCGCCGTCTTCACCCTCATCCGCGACATCTGCCGCGAGCGCGGCGTCTCCATTATCACCTGCACGCACGACCGGCTCGTGATGGAGATGGCGAGCCGCGTCGAGGAGCTGGAGGACGGCCGCCTCGTGACGGGCCACCGGGGCGACGTCTGGGGCCGGGTGCAGTCGCGCGAACGCACGCCCTTCGAGGCGCCCGCGGGCGAGGACGAGGCCAGCCAGGCCCTCCCCTCCCTCATCGGCGCCGACACCCGCAACTTCGGCGTCGCCGGCACCGAACCCGAGCCGGAACCGGAGCCAGAGGAGCCCGAAGAGGTCGAGGACATCCCCGAAGACCGCTGGGCGCGGCCTACGTAGCGCTAGCCCCCATCGTCACGCCTCCCCCACCCGCCGGCGGTCGTCCGTGAGCTCCCGCTTCAGGTAGAGGCACGTGGCGTCCAGCGAGTCCACCTTCGCCGAGCCAACCAGCTCCCACCCCTCCATCCCCAGCGTCCCCAGGATCCAGGTCGTCCGCACCAGCTCGGAATTGAAGTGGACGGATGTCGCCGTCTGGCCGGTGGCCCGGTCGGAATACCGCTCCAGGCTCGCTTCGTCCTGCGCGTGACTGAACAGGATCCAGCGTCGCGACGGCTGTTCATCGGTCAGGTACAGCAGCGCGTATTCCCACTGCATCGCCCCGGCATCGTACCGGGACCGCAACCCACGCGGCCCCCACTCAGCCGCGCGACAGCGCGGCGCTTTCCTCAGGCGGCATCGCGAGCGCGCAGCAGTCGAGCGCAGAATTTCGCGCCGCCGCTCTCCTCAGGCGGGCTTTACCCCGCCGCTCCACTCAGCGAGCGTAGCGAGCGCTCTCCTCGTACACTGCCCGCATGCCCGTTTTCCCCTCCACCGAGTGGTTTCAGGAGGCCGCCGACCGCCTCAACGCCTCCGACAGCTTCGAGCGCCTCGGCTCCTGCGACGCCGACGTCGGCGTGCGCGTCGGCGACCGTTGCTTCGCCATCACCTTCGACGCCTTCGCCATCACGGAGGTCGCCGAGGTGCCCTGCGACGCCCCTGGCGACCTCGACTTCATCCTGCTCCAGAGCCCCGACCAGTGGCGGGCCATGCTCGAGAACATCAAGGCGAACGGCGCCGCCGACGCCCTCTACACCCTCAACTCGCTCGACCTGCAGCACAGCGACGGCCTCGCCACGGGCGAGGACTACACCCGCCGCGACCTCTTCTACCGCTTCAACCAGACCTTCCAGGAGTACTTCGACATGTCCGCGGAGATGGACACGACGTACGCCTAGCGCCCCTGGCGCCGCGCGCGGCGGTGCCAGCGCCGCCCCCGACCCGACCCGGCGTGCCGTCCCGCTGCGGGCGCCGGCGTAGCCACGGCGATAGCCGCCGCGCCCTCCTCGATGAGCGGGTGGAGCACCGTCATCGCGCGGGCAACCTCGCCCGAGACCTCGTGCGCGAGCTCCGTCGTAAGGCGGTCGAAGGGGAAGGGGTGGTGCAGCCGCCGCCACGTCGAGGTCCACTCCTCCAGCTCCCAGTCGGGTCCCAGCTCCCCGAGCAGGTCGGCGGCGTTGGCGGCGAGCAGCTCGACCCAGGCGTCGTTCGCCTCGACCGGACCCTCGAAGTGCAGCCCCGCCTCGACCACGCCCCGCCCCATCTGCGGCTGCAATTCGAAGTGCACGTGCGGGTTGCCGAAGTGCATCTGCAGCATCGTCCAGCGCACGCGCCGTTCGGGCTGGGGGACGGCGGCCGGGAGCTGCGTCAGGATCTGGTCCTCGCAGAAGTACACGAACTCGCGCGCCTTGAGGGAGCCGTCCCGCTTCGGCATCGCCCCAACTTTAGCGAACGTGACCGCCCGGCGGGCTACACTGCCACCGAGTGAACACCCCGCCCGACACCGACGCCACCAGCGCCCCCGCGAGCGCCGGCCCCGAAGGCGGAGCCACGATCGTGGCCGAGGCGCGCGACATCGCCGAGGCCCACATCTGGGTCGACGCCCTCCGCGACGAGGACATCGAGGCCGCCTTCGTCGAGCGCGGCCCGGGCAGCGCCTTCGGGGGCGCGACCCTGTTCGGCTCCTCCTACGCCGTCCTCGTGCCGCGTTCGCGTATTGGCGAGGCCCGAAGCGTCATCGCCGACCTGGGTGGCGGAAGCGCGCTTGTCGCCTACCGAACGGCCGACGAGGAGCGACGGAGCTCACGACGGGCTTTCCTCACAGTCGCGGGACCGATCGCGCTCGTGGCCGTCGTCGCCGTCGTCCTGCGCTTCGCCTTCGGCTAGCAGCCGGGGATCAGTCGCCGAGAATCAGGGCCAGCACCTCGCCGCGCGTGCCCCGCGTCATCGCCAGCGTCAGGCGGTCGCCGCGGCGCAGCACCGTATCGCCCGAGGGGGCGGAGAGGCGCCCCATGTGCTCCATCGTCAGGACGCGCGCGCCCTGGGGAAGCCCCGC
This sequence comes from Tepidiformaceae bacterium, assembly GCA_965203545.1. Lineage (GTDB taxonomy): Bacteria > Chloroflexota > Dehalococcoidia > Tepidiformales > Tepidiformaceae > UBA2991. The sequence goes on along the minus strand of OZ241899.1, from coordinate 2,065,881 downwards.
CTCGGCCAGGCGCTTGCCTTCCACGGGCGCTCCCGCCGCCACCGTCAGCTCCATGGTGCTGATCTGCTCGTCGACCGGCGTCAGCGGTCGCACCTGCTGGCGGGCCGCTTGCCGGAAGGACCGCACGAGCGCTCGCGCATCGATCGCGCCGAGCACCGGCCCGTCATCCCCGTCGAGCACGGGCAACCAGCGGCGATCGTGGCTCGCGAGGCGGTCCAGCGCCTCGTCGAGGGGCGTGTCGGCGAGGACGACGGCGGGCAGGTCGGCCGCGAACCCCTCCACTGGTGAGCCCGCATCGGGGACGGCGCGCAGCTCCTCGCTCGTGATCTCGCCCACGAGCCGGCCGCCCTCGTCGATCAGGACGCCGTCCGTACTGCGTCGCCGCTCGAGGCTGGCAAGCGCGTCGGCCACGGTGGCCGTGTCGCGCACCATCGCCAGGGGAACCACCGCCCGCTGCGCCGGCAGGGCTTCGAGCAGGGGGAAGGCGAAGCGGTGCCGGTGCGCCATCGAGTCGGCGCGCGTGGGCACCTGGCTGCGGTAGATGCTCGTGTTCCCCACCAGCAGCGTCGCCACCGCCACGGCCACCATCGCGGGGGCCAGCAGCGAGAGGTTCCCCGTCATCTCGCCCACCATCAGCATCATCGCGAGGGGGGCGTGGGCGATGCTGCCGAAGACCGCGATCATGCCGATGATGACGAGCGGCGCGGGGTCGGCGGGGAAGCCGGGCAGGTCGTGGAAGAGCCGCCAGAAGAGCGCCCCCAGCATGCCCCCGGCCACCATGCCGGGCGCGAAGATGCCGCCGGAAGCGCCCGAGCCCACCGTGAGCGAGGCGGCGAGGATGCGCAGCAACGGCAGCGCGATGATCAGCCAGAGGGAGAAGTCCATCACGTCTTCGGGGGTTATGGAACGCTGCACCCAGCCGTACCCGATGTGAATGGCTTCGGGGGCGAACATCCCGATGCAGCCCACGAGGACGCCGCCAATAGCCGGCTTCACCCAGCGCGGAGCGGTGAGGCGGCGAAAGAGCTCCTGCGCTCCCTCGAAGCCGCGCGCGTAGAGGATGCCGAGCAGCCCGCAGGCCACCCCCAGCGCGAGGTAGTACGGCAGCTCCTCGGGATTCTGGAAGGAGAAGCCCGCCGTCCCGCCGAAAATCGGCGTGTAGTCGTACCAGGCCCCGTAGACGGCGAAGGCGACGATCGAGGAGATGAGCGAGAGCAGGATCGCGTCCGCCTCGAAGTCGTCGCGGTAGAGGGCCTCGGCGGCCATCATCGCGCCGCCGAGGGGGGCGCGGAAGATGGCGCCCACGCCCGCGCCCATGCCCGCCACCAGCGCGCGCCGCCGCTCGACCGCGTCGAGGCCGAGCCGGTCGGCGATGACCGAGCCGATGCCGCCGGAGATCTGCGCCGCCGGCCCCTCCCTTCCGGCCGCCCCGCCGCTCCCGATCGTGATCGCGGAGGCGACAAGCTTCACCGGGATCGCGCGCAGGCGAATGCGTCCGCCGCGCTGGTGGAAGGCGTCGATCACCTGGTCGGCGCCCGCCCCCTCCGCCTCGGGGGCGAGGGAGTACACGAGGAGGCCAGAGACGAGCGCGCCCAGCCCCACGACGATCGGCAGGGCCCAGCGCCGCGTCGGGTCGGAGGCTTCCTGGCCGCCCTCGCCCAGGGGATGGGGCGGGTGGTAGCCCGTCAGGTCGGCAAGCAGGTGCTGGGTGGCGAATTCGAGCGCTTCGAAGAAGAGGATGGCGACGAAGCCGGTGACGACCCCGATAAGGGCGCCCAGCCACAACGCGCGTATGACGTCCTGGGTCGTGACGCGCCCGAGGCGGCGCCGCAGGCGCCCGCCCGCCCGCCTTCTCCAGCGACGCCCCCGCGCGCGCCTCATCGCCACGCGCTAAATCGTACGCTTATGCCTCCCTCGGGCTACTCCGTAGCGGGCGAGCGCCCTGGGCGGGCCTTCGAGCGGCCGCGGCGTCCGTCCCGGCCACCCCCGAGAAACACACAAAGCGCGGCCCCCGCGAGGGGCCACGCTTCGTGAAAAGGACGCTGGGGAGGGCTGCTAGGCCTCTTCTTCGGAGGACCCGCCCCCCATGAACCGTCGGACCACCACGAAGGCCAGTCCGAGCAGGATGATGGGGAAGGCGATGTACTTGATGGGGCCTGATCGCAGCCGTTCCAACATGACTAGTACTCCTCCGGCAGCGGCGCGGCGGCGGCGGCCATATCAGGCACCTCCGCCACAAGCGATTCCGTCGTGAGCACCATAGCACTTACGGAGGCGGCATTCTCCAGGGCGGAGCGCACGACCTTCACCGGATCGACGATGCCCAGCTCGAACATGTCGCCCCAGCGATCGGCGGCGGCGTCCCAGCCTTCGCTCTCGTTCTCGAGCCGCTTGATGCGATTGACGATGACGGAGCCCTCGAGGCCCGCGTTGTCGGCAATCATCCAGGCCGGCTCCTCAAGCGATTCGGCGAGCAGGAGCGCACCCGTGCGCTCGTCGCCTTCCAGCTCGTCGGCGTACTCCTCGACGACTGCCTGCGCGCGGATGAGGGAGACGCCGCCACCCGGGACGACGCCTTCCTCGACGGCGGCGCGGGTAGCGCTGAGGGCGTCCTCGACGCGCGCCTTCTTCTCCTTCAGCTCGACCTCGGTGGCCGCGCCGACCTTGATGACGGCGACGCCGCCGGCGAGCTTCGCCAGCCGCTCCTGCAGCTTCTCGCGGTCGAAGTCACTGGTGATGTCCTCGATCTGCGCCTTCAGCTGCTTGATACGGGCCTGGATCGCCTCATCGGTGGCCTGGCCCTCGATGATGGTCGCGGCCTCGCGGCTCGCCACGATGCGGCGCGCGCGGCCGAGGTCGGCCAGCGTTGCGGTCTGCAGCTGGCGGCCCGTCTTCTCGGTGATCATCTCGCCGCCTGTCAGGATGGCGATGTCCTCGAGGATGGCGGTGCGCCGGTCGCCGAAGCTGGGGGCGCGCAGCGCGAGCACGTTCATCGTGCCGCGCATCTTGTTCACCACGAGCGTGGCGAGCGCCTCGCCCTCGAGGTCCTCGGAGATGATGACGAAGTCCTTGGACACCTGCAGCACCTGCTCCAGCAGGGGAAGCAGGTCCTGGACGGCCGTGATCTTCTTGTCCGTGATGAGGATGTACGGGTTCTCGATGACGGCTTCCTGGCGGTCCACGTTCGTGACGAACTGGGCCGACTGCCAGCCGCGGTCGAGCTGCAGGCCGTCGACGAACTCCGTCTCGAACTTGATCCCGCGGGACTCTTCGACGGTGATGACGCCGTCCTTGCCGACCATCTCCATCACGTCCGCGATGATCTCGCCGATCTCGGGGTCGTTCCCCGAGATGGAGGCGACGTGCTGGATCTGCTGCTTGCTGAGCACGGGCTCGGCGCGCGAGCGCAGGTGGTCGATGGCCACGTCGAGGGCGCCCTCGATGCCGCGGCGGATGCCCATCTGGTGGGAGCCGGAGGCGACCACCTTCACGCCGCCGCGCACGAGCGCCTGGGCGAGGACGGTGGCCGTCGTGGTGCCATCGCCGGCGATGTCGTTGGTCTTGGTGGCAACCTGCTTCACCAGCTGGGTGCCCATGTTCTCGAAGGCGTCCACGAGCTCGATCTCGCGGGCCACGGTCACGCCGTCCTTGGTGATGACGGGCGGGCCGTAGTTCTTCTCGATGACGACGTTGCGCCCGCGCGGGCCGAGCGTCACCTTCACCGCGTCGGCAAGGGCGTCGACGCCCTCCTTCAGCTGGCGGCGCGCTGCCTCATCGAAGAGCAGATGCTTGGGGGCCATAAAGCTTCAGGCTCCTTCTCTCTCGCGCCGTCCTTAGGAGACGAGCTTGCAGAGGATGTTCTTCTCTTCGAGGACGATGTAGTCGATGCCGTCGAGCTTCACGTCCGTACCGGAGTACTTGGCGTAGAGAACGCGGTCGCCGGGGGCGAGGTCGAGGGCCTGGCGGGTGCCATGCTCATCGCGCTTGCCGGGACCGACGGCGATGACCTCGGCCTGCTGCGGCTTCTCCTTCACGGTGTCGGGAATGATGATGCCGCTGGCGGTCTCTTCTTCCTGCTTCAGGGCAGTCACGACGATGCGGTCGGCCAGGGGCACGAGCTCGGTCTTGGTTGCAGTCTTTGCGGGCACGGATTTCCTCCAAACGCTGTTTTGAAATTGAGCGTGCCGAGCATGCTAGCACTCTCCCGCCGAGAGTGCTAGCGGGGTCCCCCGCGCCAGACCGGCGCCCGTGGCCCCGCCCGGCCAAATTTCACCCATACGTGAGGGTGTGGTAGCGTCAGTGATTCGAAGGGAGCCGGGCTTGCGCATCATCCTCCGCCTCTGGGGCTACGCCATCCCCTACTGGAAGATGCTCGCCGTTGGCCTCGCCTCCATGCTCGGAGCCGCCCTCTTCGGCATGGGCTCCGCCTTCCTCGCGCAGATCGCCGTCGACGTCGGCCTCGACCCGGTGCGCGAAGGGAACTCCATCACCTTCACCGGCGACCGCAGCACCCTCATCCTCGCGGCGATGCTCGTGGTGGGCTTCGCCATCGCGCGCGGCATCTCCGCGTTCGCCCAGACGTACATCAGCGAAAGCCTCGGCCAGCGCATCGCCTACGACCTGCGCAACCAGATCTACGACACCGTCCAGCGGCTCAGCTACGCCTACCACGACAAGGTGCAGACCGGCCAGATCATGTCCCGCGCCACGCAGGACGTGGAGGCCATCCGCATGTTCATGTCGATGGCCTCGCTGCGGCTCCTGATGATCATCCTCATGATCATCGTGGGCGTGGGCGGGATGTTCTTCTTCCACTGGCAGCTCGCGCTCGTGAGCTGCATCTCGCTCCCCTTCATCGCCTGGCGCTCCTGGGCGGTCCACCGCGTCATGCGCCCTCTCTGGGTCGAGATCCAGCAGAGCGAGGCTCGCATGACCGAGGTCGCCGACGAGGGACTGGGCGGCATCCGCGTGGTGAAGGCGTTCAGCCGCGAGCCCGTCGAGGCGGCCAAGTTCGGCAACGCCGCCGAGGAGCAGCGAGACCTCCAGCTCACGCAGGCGACGCTGATGGCCCGCCACGCGCCCATGCTGCAGGGCGTGGCCGGCATCCAGGTGGCGGCCACGGTGGGCGTGGGCGCCTGGTACATCACGCAGGGGAGCCTCGCCGCGGGCGAGCTCATCCTCTTCCTCGTGGCCCTGCAGCTCCTGCAGATGCCGGTGCGGATGCTCGGCTTCATGATCACCTCCTTCTCGCGCGCCATTGCCGCCGGCACCCGCGTCTTCGAGGTGCTCGACGCCCGCTCCGCCGTCGAGGAGCGCCCCAGCGCCACGCCCCTCACCTCGCCCAGCGGCCACGTCCGCTTCCGCGATGTCTCCTTCGGCTACGACAACGTCAGCGCCGTCCTGAAGAACATCGAGATCGATGCGCCACCGGGGAAGGTCATCGCCCTGCTCGGGCCCACCGGCAGCGGCAAGTCCACGGTCGTGAACCTGCTCCCGCGCTTCTACGACGTGACGGAGGGCTCCATCTCGATCGACGGGGTCGACATCCGCAACTTCACGCTCGACTCGCTGCGGGCGAGCATCGGCTCAGTCCAGCAGGACGTCTTCCTCTTCGTGGGGACGATCCGGGACAACATCGCCTACGGCGCGCCCGGCGCCACCCAGGAAGAGATCGAGACGGCCGCCAAGGCCGCGCGCATCCACGACTTCATCATGAGCCTGCCCTACGGCTACGACGAATGGGTGGGCGAACGCGGCGTCACCCTCTCCGGCGGCCAGCGCCAGCGCGTCGCCATCGCGCGCACGCTCCTGCTGGACCCGCGAGTTCTCATCTTCGACGACTCGACGGCGAGCGTGGACACGCAGACCGAGTTCCTCATCCAGCAGGCGCTCGCGACGCTGATGGAGGGCCGCACGACGTTCGTCATCGCGCAGCGCCTCCGCACCGTGATGCGCGCCGATGAGATTCTCGTGCTCGACCGGGGCGACATCGTCCAGCGTGGCACGCACACCGAGCTGCTCGAGGAGGAAGGCCTCTACCGCACCATCTACGACCTCGAGCTGCGCGACCAGGAAGAGGCGCTGGGCGAGATCGCCAGCGCCACGGCCACGAGCGAGGACGCCGAACCCGAGTCCGAGCCGGAGCCCGCCGGGCTGGCGGAGCCCGCCGGCGGCAGTGGAGGCGCGTCCTAATGGGTATGTGGGGCGGCGGCGGCGCGGGCGGCTACAGCTCCGGCATCGGCGGGCAGCGCGGCATGATGCGGGGCAATCGCGGAGTCGACGGCTGGGACGAGGAGTATCTCGGCAAACCGTACGACGCCGAAGTCGTGCGCAAGATGATCCCCTACATGAGGCACCGGCGGCGGGCGCTGATCTTCGCCTTCGTCTGCATGCTCCTCGTGTCCGTCTCCATCTACGTGCCCGCCTTCTTCATCGCCAAGGCCACCGCCGACGCTCTCGCGGGCGATGCCGGGCGCATCCCGATCTGGGCGGGCACGCTTGCCGGGCTGGGCGTCGTCGGGTGGGTCGCGGGGATGTTCCAGCAACTCATCATGGCGCGCGTCGGAACACAGCTCCTCTTCGAGCTGCGCTCCGAGATGTACGAGCACATGCAGGGCCTCTCCCTCTCGTTCTACGACGAGATGGAGGTGGGCCGCATGATCTCCCGCCTCACCAGCGACGTGACGGTCATGCAGGAGCTTCTCAGCACGGGCTCGCTCACCTTCCTCGCCGACATCGTCGGCATCGCCATCGCCGTCACCCTGCTGATGAACTCGGACTGGGAGCTGGCCCTCTACACGCTGGCCGTGGTGCCGCCGCTCATCTTCGTGCTCACGATCTGGGCCCGCTACGCCCGCGAGGCCTTCATCAACGTGCGCATCCGCATCAGCCAGCTCTACGGGAACCTCGGCGAGAGCCTGGCCGGCGTGCGCACCGTGCAGTCCCTCAACCGGGAAGACGAGAACGCCAAGCGGTTCGACGTCATGAACCAGGAAAACCGCAACGCCAACATCTGGGCGGGAACCCTCACGGCGGTGGTCGTGCCCCTGATCGAGCTCTGCATCGCCATCTCGACCGCGGCCGTGCTCATCGCCGCCGGCTGGCGCGCCCTCTCCTCCGGCACCCTCGACCGGGACGAGGCCGCCGCCATCGTGGGCGCCATCGTCCTCTTCATACTCCTTATCCTCCGCTTCTTCGAGCCGATCCGTGACCTGGTGATGCAGTACACGATGCTGCAGCGCGCCATGGCCGGGGGTCAGCGCATCTTCGAGGTGCTCGAGACCGTCCCCCGCATTCGCGACCGCGACGACGCCATCGAGCTCACCGACGTGGAGGGCCGCGTCGACTTCGACGACGTCCAGTTCCACTACGTCGAGGGCGTGCCCGTGCTCCAGGACTTCGAGCTGCACGTCGAGCCCGGGGAGACGATCGCGCTCGTGGGCCACACCGGCTCCGGCAAGACCACCATCACAACGCTCATCAGCCGCGGCTACGACGTCTCCGACGGCTCCATCCGCATCGACGGGCACGACGTGCGCGACATCCAGCGGCGCTCGCTGACGCAGTTCATGGGCGTGGTCCTGCAGCAGCCGTACCTCTTCAGCGGCACCATCCGCGAGAACATCGAGTACGGGAAGCCAGGCGCCACCGACGCGGAGATCGAGGAGGCCTCGAAGGCGGTCGGCGCGCACGACTTCATCTCGCGCCTGCCCGGGGCCTACCACCACGAGCTGCACCAGCGCGGCCAGAACATCTCCGTGGGCCAGCGCCAGCTCCTCAGCTTCGCCCGCGCCGTGCTCGCCGCCCCCCGCATCCTCATCCTCGACGAGGCCACGGCCTACGTGGACACGCAGACGGAGGTCATCATCCAGCGCGCCCTGCGCAACCTCCTCCAGAACCGGACCTCGTTCGTCATCGCCCACCGCCTCTCCACCATCCGCGAGGCCAGCCGCATCGTCGTCCTCGAGAACGGACGCATGGTTGAGATCGGCACGCACGACGAGTTGCTTGCCCGCGACGGCGTCTACGCCCGTCTCTACAAGATGACGTACGAGCAGGAGCAGGACGCCTCCCTCGGCGAGGACGAGGCGGTCATCCGCCGCCGTCGCGGGGATGTGGGCGACCTCGGCGACGCCGCTCCGCAGCCCGCGGGCGGCAAGTAGCCTCGTTCGGAAACCCCGCGGCTCGCGTGCGGAATCCTGTACGTCTCGTAATGGCTCGCTGCGCGCCCGCCGGGACGCGCACGGACCCGTACACCGAGCCGCGCTCGGATCCGCACAGCTCCCGCACCGCCCGACGTTCTCGCCAGGCAGGCCCTGACGGGCCGGTTCGCGACAACCCGCACGGTCCCGCACGGCTCACCGTCACCACCGTCCCCTTCACCTCTCCGTTGGCTAGGATCGGATCCGATGTTCGATAGCGTGCTGGTCACGGTGGAAGGTGGAACCGGCGGCGACGGCGCTGCCACGTTCCACCGGGAGAAGTTCGTGCCCCTCGGTGGTCCCGATGGCGGCGACGGTGGCCGCGGGGGCAGGGTCTACCTGCGTGCGGTCGACGACGTGTACACGCTGGAGCAGTTCCGCAGCGGCAGACGCTTCCGTGCGGGGAACGGCGGCCCCGGTGGGCCCAAGCTCAAGGCCGGCCCCCAGGGCGACGACCTCACCCTCGATGTCCCAGCGGGGACCATCGCCTTCGAGGACGGGACGGGCGAGCCGTTGGCCGACCTCGCCGAGCCGGGGGCGACGGCGCTCGTCGCCTGGGGTGGGCGTGGGGGCTGGGGGAACAAGCGCTTCGCGACGAGCACGAACCAGGCTCCGCACTATTCCCAGCGCGGCCATGCCGGTGAGTCCGTCGCGCTCCGGCTCGACCTGCGGCTGCTCGCGGATGTCGGCCTGCTGGGGCTCCCGAACGCGGGCAAGTCCACGCTCCTCGCGGCCGTCTCGCACGCCAAGCCGAAGATCGCGGAGTACCCGTTCACGACGCTCGAACCGATGCTTGGCGTCGTCAGCGTCGGCTACGAGCGCTTCACCCTGGCCGACCTGCCCGGCCTCATCGAGGGCGCGAGCGAGGGCTACGGCCTCGGCTTCGAGTTCCTGAAGCACGTGCGCCGCTGCCGCGTGCTGCTGCACGTGGTCGACTGCAGCTCCATCGACCCGGTGACCGACTACGAGCTCATCGAGACCGAGGTGCGCACCTACGACAACCTGCTCGCGGACATCCCCCGCGTCGTGGCGGTCACGAAGTCGGACCTCGACGAGGAGATCGCGCGCGATGCCGCGGACACGCTCGAGGCGCACATCGGGGCGCCGGTCGCGACTATCTCGGCGCAGGCCGGGCACGGAACGGACGCGCTCGTCGCGGAGCTCATGGCCCTGGTCAGCGAGGAACGCGAGCGCGCTGCCTCGCGGCCGCCCGAGGTCCTGCCCGTCGTCCGCCCGCAGCCGGAAGAGCGCTTCACGGTCGTGCGGAAGGGCCCCGGTCTGTTCGCCGTGGAGGGCCAGCGTGTCGTGACCTTCATCGAGATGATGGACTTCGAGATGGAGGGCGCTCGCGACGAGGTCGACCGCCGCCTGACCCGCTGGGGCGTGGCCCGCGCCCTCCGCCGCGAGGGCGTCGCCGAGGGCGACACCGTGCGGTTCGGCGAGGTCGACCTCGCCTGGCGGGAGTGAACGGCCCCGCGCGCTAAAATGGCCCCCCTGCCCGAAGGAGGCCCTCCCCATGTCCGAGACCGTGCGCTACGAGACCGACGGCGCCGTCGGCGTCATCACCCTCAACCGGCCCGACGCGCTCAACGCCATGAGCGGAGAGCTGCTCGACGCGCTCGTCGCCCGCGGCCAGGAGGCGGCGGATGACGAGGCCGTGCGCTGTGTGGTGGTGACGGGCGCGGGGCGCGCGTTCTGCTCGGGCGGCGACCTCAAGAGCATCGGCTCCGGCGACGGGCTTGACCCCCTTGGCGGCACCGCCCAGCTGCGCCGCTTCGAGGAGATCTCGCGTCTGCTCGCGGAGATGCCCAAACCCACTATCGCGGCCGTGAATGGCGCGGCTGCCGGCGCCGGCTTCTCCCTGGCGCTCGCCGCCGACATCCGGCTCGCCGGCGCGAGCTCGCGCTTCGTGACCGCGTTCGGACGTGTGGGCCTCACAGGCGACTTCGGCGGGAGCTGGCAGCTGGAGCGCATCGTGGGGGTCGCGAAGGCGAAGGAGCTGTACCTGCTCGGCTCCCAGATCGACGCGGCTACGGCCCTGCGCCTCGGCATCGTCAACCGCGTCGTGCCCGCCGCCGCCCTGCGCGACGAGGCCATGGCCCTCGCGGCGAAGCTCGCCGCCGGCCCCACCGCCGCCTTCGCGCGCATGAAGCGCAACTTCGCCTACGGCGCCACCCACACCTTCTCGGAGACGCTCACGTTCGAGGCGGGCAACATGATCGCCGCCTCGAAGACCGACGACTTCAAGAGCGCCGCCGCCGCCTTCGTCGAGCGTCGGGAGCCGGAGTTCAAGGGCCGCTAGCCGAGCCCTCGGCTGCACAGCCGTTGGGGCGAATCAGCCCTCCTGGAGGTCTTCCAGGGCCCGCAGTAGCGCTCTCATGTCGACGCCCTGCTCGGCGAGCGAATCCAGGGCATCCTCGACGGTCAGGCGAGTATCGTCGGGGAGAACCGCAGAGTGGGATGCCCGGTATGTGACGAACAGGTAGGCCCCGGAGGGAGTTGTCCCATCTTCGGCGTATCCGAGTTCGTCCAACGCGCTGGCGAACAACGCGAAGACGGAGCTACGCGGCAAGAGGCCGAGGTTCGATGGAGACGGTGGCGTAACGCCACCCTGTGTCGGGGCTACGGGTGGGTTCGCCGCCGACCACGAACTCAAGCCCGCGCTCTTGCATGAACTGGCTGAGTGCGGCCAGTCCCTCTCTCTTCATCCGCCTGACCAGAAGGACGTTGGCTTCGGCGTTTTTCGCTTCGGCCTCTTCGCGTGTGTCCCCATAGGAGATGATCCCGGTCTCGACTGTCTTGGCGAACCAATGGTCGCCGCGTTCACGGCTGCGCACATTGACCGTGAAGAAGACCGTATCGGTCACTGGGCTCGCCAAGATCGGCCTCCGCTCCGCCCCCGAGGGACCCCGTAATTGTCGCAGACAAGGGCGGCCTGTCAACCGCCATAGGCGGCCTACAGCCGGTCGAACGCCTCCAGGATCGGGTTGAAGCGGCCCTCCACCATCGCCTTCTGTTCCTTGTGCGTGACGATGTAGGGCGCGTCCGCCTTGATCGCGTCGAGCACGCGCTGGCCGACGATCATCGGGTCGATCGGGTCGGGGGGCATGGCGCCTGCCCGTTCCTCGAAGTCGCCGGGGCCGCCCATGTCCTGGGGCCGGTTGCGGTCGGACTCCATGATTCGCGTGCGCACGCCGCCGGGGCAGAGCACCGAGGCGCTCACCTTCGTGTCCTGCAGGTCGATCCGCAGCGTCTCCGTCAGCGCCACGACGCCGAACTTCGCCACGTTGTAGGGCGCGATGCCCTGGTGCGCGACCAGCCCCGCGATCGAGGCCGTGCTCACGATGTGGCACTCCTCGTCCTGGTCGACCATCCGCTTCAGGAACGCCTGGATGCCGTAGATGACCCCGAGCAGGTCGACCCCGATTACCCAGTCCCAGTCCGAGTCGCTGAGCATGTGGGCGGGGCCCATCGACACGACGCCCGCGTTGTTGCAGAGCACGTGCACGCCGCCCATCTCATCGAAGGCGCGGTCGGCGAGGCTGCCGACCGCGGCACGGTCCGCCACGTCTGTCTGCACGGTGATGCAGCGCACGCCCTTCGCCTCGATCTCGGCGGCCGTCGCCGCTGCCGTCTCCATATCGACGTCGGCGATGACGACGTTCATGCCCTCGCCGGCGAACGTGAGGGCCATCGCCCGGCCGATTCCCCCGGCCCCGCCCGTCACGACTGCGGTCTTGCCTCGAAACTCGTTCACGCGCTACCTCCGTTGGCCGCGCAGTGTAGCGGAGAACCGCCCGACGGGCGGGAGCGCTCCGGTATCGTGCGGGCTTACAGCGCGGCACTGCCGGCTGGAATAGATTAGCGACCTATCAGGAGGCCCAGGTGAGGTTAATGGCACGGACATGCGCGGCGGCGCTGCTCCTGGCGCTGGTGATAACGGCGTGCGGTGGCAATGAGGAGGAGGAGCCCACCCCAACCCCGGAAGCGACGACGGCGACGGCCACGACTGAGGCCGCCGCTGCGCCCGTGGCGTTGCACATCGGCGCGGTGCTTCCCGAGACCGGCTCGCTGGCGTTCCTCGGCGTGCCCATGATCGCTGGCGTACGCCTCGCGGTGGAGGACGTGAACGCCCAGGGCGGCGAGGTGACGCTCACATTCGCCGACTCCGCCACCAACCCCGCCACCGGCCTCGAGGGGGCGCGCCGCCTGCTCGGCGAGGGCGCCCACGTCATCGTCGGAGCCGGGGCGTCGGCCGTCTCGCAGGCGTTCGTGCAGACCCTCTTCGACGAGCAGGTGCCGCAGTGCGCCGCCTCGAACACCTCCCCCGTCTTCACCAACCAGGAGAACGCCGCCTACTACTTCCGCACCATCCCGCCCGACACCGCCATGGCCCCCGTCATCGCCGACGTGGTCGTCTCCGCAGGGTCGACCCGCATCGCCATCATCGGCCGCGCCGACGCCTGGGGGAACGCGCTCGATTCGCTGCTCGTGGAGGAGTTCGACAAGCTCGGCGCGAACACCTTCTCCGTCCTCTACGACCCCGAGACAGCCTCCTACAGCGCCGAGGTGGCGCAGGTCGTGAACTACGACCCTGACATCGTCATCAACCTCGGCTTCAGCAGCGACGGCTCGGAGACCGTGCGCCAGCTCATCGAGTCGGGCATCGGGCCCGAGCGGCAGTTCGCCGCCACCGGGCTCTACAGCCCGACCCTCTGGGAGGACGTGGACGCCTCCAACCCGTCGGTGCTCGACGGGATGCTCGGCATCTCCCAGGCCGCAACCACAGACGAGGAGTTCGCAGCGCGGCTGGGCGAGCGCGCGGGCGACTACCTCGCCTACGGCGGCGAGGCCTACGACTGCGTCATCCTGCTGGCCCTGGCCGCCCGCATCGTCGGCGACCCGACCGACGGGGAGGCCATGATGGCCGCCATCGCCGGCCTTACCCACGGCGGCGAGACGTGCACGACCTACGCCGAGTGCGCGGCCCTCATCGACGAGGGGAAGGACATCGACTACAGCGGCGTGAGCGGGCCGATCAACCTGAGCAAGGAGGGCGATCCCACGGTCGCCGTCTACAGCATCCATACGTGGGAGAACGGTGGGAACGCCGTTACCCTCAGCACCGAGACCGTCGATCTGGCGGCGCGGGAGTAGGCTCCGGCGACTCCCTCCGGCCTTTACCTACGCCGTCTGGCCCGCGAGGCGGTGTCCGCGATAATGGCGTGACGGGAGGGTGCGGGTGGCGCAAACGGCAAGACTCGGCACGGCGGGACGCGGCAGCCGCGCGTGGGTGCTCTACCTCGCCTTCGCGGCGCTGGTGGCGGCCCCGTTCCTGGTCTTCACCGTCGGCGGCGTCGAGGTCGACCCCCGCGAAACCCTCAAGGGCGCCGGCGGGCCGTTCATCGCCTTCTCCGCGGGCGTGCTCTCGTTCCTCTCGCCCTGCGTGCTGCCGATCGTGCCCATCTACATCACGAACCTCGCCGGCGCGACCGTCGAGGGGGGCGACATCCGCGCCAGCCGCGGCAGGACGTTCACCCATTCACTCGCGTTCGTCATCGGCCTGAGCATCATCTTCATCGGCCTGGGCGCGAGCGCCGGCCTCTTCGGCTTCGCCCTGCTCGACTACCAGCCCGAGATGGAGACGGCGGCGGGCGTGCTGCTCATCGTCCTCGGCTCGCTCCTCATCCCGTCGTTCTCCCGGAAGCCGCCGATCGTGGCGGCGATCGCCCTCGCGGTCGCTGCCGCCGCCTTCTTCGGTATCGTCGAGTTTGCCGAACTGCGCGACGAGCCCTGGCGGATGGCGCTCCTCGGCCTCGGGGGGCTGGTCGCCTGGGCGAAGTACTCGGGCTACATCCAGTTCAACCTGCTACAGCGCACCTTCAAGGCCGATTTCGGCGGCGCCCGCAGCGTCAGCTACACGCGCTCGGCGATGGTGGGCGCCGGTTTCGCCGTCGGCTGGTCGCCCTGCGTGGGACCGGTGCTCGGCTTCATCCTGACGCTGGCCGCCACCTCCGGCGACGCCGTCACGGGCACCTACCTGCTGGCCTTCTACTCCGCCGGGCTGGGCATCCCCTTCCTGCTCGCCGGCCTCGCCGTCGGCGACGCCGCCCGGGCCGTGCGCAAGATGCAGCGCTTCATGCCGGCCGTGGAGGTCGCGAGCGCAGGCATGCTTATCGCCCTGGGCGCGCTTCTGCTGGCGGGAACGGTCACGAACCTGAACGAGTACTTCGACCTCGGCATCGCGGAGATCAACGAGGGGCTGTAGCGGCGGGGGGCGGTGAGGGGCTTGCGCCCCGCACGGGCAGGGGTGATACGGTAGTTTGGCCCGAGAGGGAGTGTTGGAGTAACCGATGGCCAACCTTCGCACGGACCGGAAACAGCGCCGCCGTCAGGCTGAGCGAGCAGGCAGCGAGCAGGCGACGAGCCGCCGCAAGCGTGACCGCGTGCGCGAGGCTGCCAGGAAGGTCATCGAACGGCGGCGAGAAGTCCTTGAGGAACTCGCCAAGCGTTAGCCCGTGCCGCGGCTTCATTACCTCGACGAGCAACTCGCCCAGGAAGTCGTCATCAGCCTCACGGAGCAGGTCTTCCCCGGCTCGCCTGCGTTTCAGCTCCGAGGTGAAGAGGGACGCCATGCGCTCCTGAGCGCGCTCGATCAGGCCCGGTGGCCCTACTACCGCACGCTTCCCGTCAAGGCGGGAATCCTCCACTACGGCCTCAACAAGAACCATCCATTCGCCGACGGAAACAAGCGATTCGCACTGACGGCAATGGAGACGTTCCTCCTCCTCAATGAGGCTGTGCTGCTTGCCAACCCTGCCGAGGCTGAGGCGTTTGCGTTGGGAGTGGCTGATGGGAGCATCGGCAAGGACGAGTCCATCCACTTCGTCCGGCGGCGTACGTTCCGCTTGGGGTGGAGTGACCGTGCCTATCGCCGCTGGTTAGAACGTCTGCCGCCGCAAGAGAGGGCTACTGTCGCTGTGGAAGTTGAAGGCCCAACCGGCAGGTTCTTCAACGTGGTCCGTCGGCAGGCCATTGCCGAGCTGGCCGGCCAGTAGGCGGCTCTCAGGCCCGCACAAGGTCGTCCCGTGACAGGCGCTCGGCCAGCTCCTGGAGGGCCGTCTGGTTGCTCTGCCAGTGCAACCTCGCGAACGCAGCGTCGTACGGGAGCCACTCGCACGCGGTGTGCTCGGCCGACAGGCGCGCTTCAGGCGCCGGCGCCTCGACGGCGAAGTGGTGCTCGGGGATGACGTAGAGGTCGTCCGGCCACTGGTCGCGCGCCGCGAACGCGGACACCGGGACCCGCGCCTGCGACTGGAGCGCGTAGAGCTGCCCCTCGATGCCCGTCTCCTCGCGCGTCTCGCGGATGGCGGTCTCGGCCGGCGTCTCCGCGTCCTCCCCGCCCCCGGCGACCCACTGCCAGAAGCCGGCGTCGGCCCGCTGGAGCACGCAGTAGCGCGTCTCCGAGTCGGTCGCGCGGAAGAAGGGGATGACGAGGACGTTGAAGGGTGCGCGCATCCCGGGAACCCTACGCGAGCGCCAGCCGCATGACGTGCCGCCGCGTCCCCAGCGGCCCCACCTCCTCGAACCCCGCCGCCAGGAACATCGGGACGCGCCCCAGGTAGCCGTAGCTGGGGGAATCCGGGTCGACCGGGTAGGCCTCGAGCGTGCCGGCGCCACGGGAGCGGGCGTGGTCGATGGCCGCCTGCAGGAGACGCCGCGAGAGCCCCTGCCCCCGCAGCCGCCTCGGCACGAAGAAGCAGGTCAACGACCAGACGCCGTCGCGCTCCTTGTCCACGGCCTTCCCGATTCGCTGGAACGTCCCGACGGGCGCGATCGAGCACCAGGCCACGGGCTCGCCCCCCGCGTACGCGAGGATCCCGACCGGCTCGCCGGCGAGGACGCGGCGTTGCATCTCCGCCTTCTTCGCCGCCTTGTCGGGCGCGTGCGACTGACCGGGAGGCGCGCGGAAGACCATGCACCAGCAGTACTTGGGGCCGCCACGCGCCTCGAACACCGCCTCGAAGTCGTCCCAGCGGGACGCGTCGACCTCGCGGAAGGTGTACTCGGCCGGGGCGTGGGTCACGCGCTCAGGCGGCGGGGACGGGGCGGTAGCGCACAGGCATCTTCACGATGCCGCCAACGTGCAGGCTGTCCTGGCGGAACGGCGGCCCGTCCAGCTCCATCTCCGGCAGCAGCGGCAGCAGCTCCTTGAAGATACCGCGCAGCTCCCAGCGGGCCAGGTTCGCGCCCAGGCAGAAGTGCGCGCCGAAGCCGCCAAAGGAGAGGTGGTCATTCGGGTCGCGCGTGATGTCGAAACGGTAGGGGTCGTCCCAGGCCGCCTCGTCGCGGTTCGCCGAGGGGTACCACATCGCCACCGTCTCGCCCGCCCGGATGGTGTGGCCGCGCAGCTCGAAGTCTTCCGTGGCGACACGCGCGAACTGGATGACCGGCGAGGTCCAGCGCAGGATCTCCTCGACGGCGGTGCGCAGGAGCTCCGGGTTCGCTACCAGCCGGTCGCGCTCATCGGGGTGCTCCATCAGGGCGAGTACGCCACCCGTGGTCGCGTTGCGCGTCGTCTCCAGCCCGCCGGCGACGAGCAGGTTGATGTAGGAGTTGATCTCGTCGTCCTCGAGCGTGCGGCCGTCCAGTTCCGCGCGCAGGAGCACGTCGACGAGGCAGTCGCTCGGGGCGCCGGCCGCCTTGCGCGCCTCGATGAAGGCGAAGCCGTACTCGGTCGCCGCCTTGTTCGCCTTCTGCCGCTCCTCGTGCAGCTCCTCGGGCGTGAGCCCCGAGAGGGCGAGCTCGCGGTCGGAGCCGAACTGGACCTCGCGGATGCCGAACAGCTCGTCCCAGTCCTCGCGCGGGAAGCCCAGCATCTCGAAGATCGCCGCCATCGGCAGCTTCACCGCGAGGTCATGCACGAAGTCGCACTCGCCCTGCTCGGCGACGGCGTTCACCAGGTGCCGGGCGAAGCCGCTCACGTAGGCCTCCGCCAGCTCGGCGATGTGGTCCTCCAGCAGTCGCATGGCGCGAGGCGTGAAGCTGCGGTTCGTCAGGTTGCGGTAGGCCGCGTGCTCAGGGTCGTCCATGTCGATGAAGCTGAGCGTGTAGTGGCGCCGCGCCCGCTCCGGCCCGAAGCGCGCGATCAGCTCCTCCTTGCGGCGACGCGAGAAATCCTCCTGCGTGCTCGGGAAGATGCGCAGCCGGTCCGAGCTGATGAAGATGTCCGACCGCTTCGAGATCGTGAGCGTGTCCTCGTACGTCGTCAGCGCCCAGAACGGGTCGACGTCGGGACGGTCGTACCAATAGACGGGCGCCTCGCGGCGCAGCAGGTCCCACTCCGCCCACGGATAGCCCCGGTCGACGTACCGCTGGGTGTCGGTAATCGAAAGCGTCTCGAGGCTGAGGGCCTCGCCGTCGCGGGTCGGGACGCCGCTGGTCATGACGCATCCTCCAGGCTGATGGCCTGCCGCGGGCAGACGCGCACGGCCACATCGACGCGGTCTCGCAGCTCCTCGGGTACGACCTCGACGAGCACCTGGCTCTTGTCGTCGTCGTCCACCTGGAAGACCTGTGGCACGGTCTCCTCGCAGCGGGCGTGGCCCTCGCAGAGGGTGTGGTTGACGACCGGCTTCATGGCGTGCCCCCGGCCCGAATCGTCGGGCCACCCCCCTTCTAGGCGTTCGTAAAGCGCGTGGCAAGGGCGTCCGCCAAGGTAAAGACGCGCGACAGGGGGCATCGCGGCTGCCCCGCTAGACTGGATGCCGAGGAATAGAGAGATGGAAGAATTCTTCGGTGAACTTGAACGCTTCGGCTCTGAATTTATCTACCCCAACCGCTGGATCATCCTGCCGATCTTGGTCGTCCTCATCGTGGGCGCCCTCGCGGCTGCCTGGCGCCTGCGCCTCTACCGCCCGCTGATCGACCACAAGTACGTCACCGCCGGCATCGGCATCCCCCTGCTCGCGATCGCGATTCCCGTCGGCTGGTACCTGCTGTCCCCGCTCTGGGAGCGCAGCTTCCTCGAGGAGGCCGCCCCCGAGTTCGACCGATCGGCCGTCGCCGCCAGCACCCCCGTCGCCACCGCCACGTCGCCCCCCGACTCTGCCGATGAAGCGTCGCCCACCTCCGCGGCGGAAACCGCCACCGCGACGACGCCCGCCACCGCCGCCGCAACGGCCGCTCCCGCCGAGGACGGCGAGAGCGAAGGGGGCGCGCAGCTCGTCGCCTTCGGCGAGTGGCAGGGCTCCGACGACTTCCACTTCGCGGAGGGCAAGGCATTCATCATCGAGACCGAACCCGGGGTCTACATCCTGCGCGTCGAGGACTTCTCCGTGCGAAACGGCCCCGACCTGTTCGTCTACCTCTCACGCAACCCCGACGGCTGGGAGGAAGAGGCCATCAACCTCGGCGACCTGAAGGCCACCGACGGCGCCTTCAATTACGAGATCCCCTCCGACATCGACATCGACGAGTTCAAGAGCGCGGTCGTCTGGTGCCGCCGCTTCGCCGTCCTCTTCGGCCACGCCACCCTGGAGGTGGTGACGGAGTAGGGCGCGGGGTGGTCTTGCCTCACGCGGGCTCGTAGCGCTGAACGCTGATCTCGTGCTCCCGCGCCCTCATCCGGGCGGCGTCATACCAGGCCTGCATCCGCAGCAGGACATCCATGTTGACGCCGAAGGCCTTCTCAATGCGCAGGGCCATCTCGGGCGAGAGCGATGCGTTGCCGTTCAGCAGGGCCGAGAGCGTGGCTCGACGGACGCCCAGGACGCTGGCTGCGTGCGTCACGCTGAGGCCGAGTTCCTCAAGCACCTCGGTGCGAAGGAAGTCGCCAGGGTGGGAGGGGGTCATCGCGTTTGTACATCCGCGGCCGTTGCGGACTCAGGGGACTGTCAGCGAAGGAGTTCAACGGCCGTCACGGCTGCAGCAGCAACGGCGAGCAGCGAACTGATCGACCAGGTTCGCTCGCGGAGGAGTGCCGTGGTCAGGTCGTCACGGGTGACGTGGAGGCGGGTAGCGTCGGTCACAACTTCGACAGTGGCATCGGCTGCGGGTTCCGAGAAGCCGCCCTTCTGGCGCAGCTTTCTCACGGCCCGTCGAGTGTCAAACGTCACAGCCATTGCGGTCCCCCGGTGGGAGTTTCTTAGTTGTCGAGTACAGTTGCACCCTACAACGCTGTGCTACGGATGCACAAGTGTTCAAGGACTGGATATCGCCCTACACGCCCACCGGGACCGGGGGCGCGAGCTCGAAGCAGCCCTGGAACGCCTTTGCCATCTCGACCGGGCCCCGCAACTCCCCGCACTCGCCGGGCTCGGTCCCGCGGAAGAAACGGAAGAAGCCGCGAGTGTCCGTGCGGAAGTGCAGGTCCGAGGGGGCGCCGCCGCGCTGGGGGATGAGGCGGCCGTCGTCTATCTGGAACGTCCAGGCGCTGCAGCCCTCGCAGTCGTCGATCTCGAGCATCAGGGAGACGTGCACGCCCTCGGCGAGCGCGGGCTGGAAGGCGAAGGTGGGGACCATCCGGACAGCAAAATCCGTCGGGACGGTGTCTCCGACGGATTCTCGGGTGAAGCGGTCGGCGTAGGTCATGCCCCACTCCACCAATGAAAGAAGGATGGGACGTACCGCCCATCCTTTCTCGGTAAGTGTGTACTCGACCCGCGGGGGCAGGCCCCGCTCGTAGTGACGGTGGACGAGCCCCTCGCGCTCCAGCATCTTCAGCCGGTCGGCGAGCACGTTGGGCGAGAGCCCGGGACAGTTCTGGAGGATGTCGGTGTAGCGCCGCAGACCCGTCATCAGGTCCCGCAGCAGCAGGAGGGTCCAGCGATCGCCCAGCACATCGAGGGACTGCGCGATGAGACACGCGTGCCCGTACTTCCGCGATGTGCCGTTGCCGTTCGATCGGGCCATGGAAGCCTTCATCTCCATGGTAAGGCCCGGGGAAGGGCCTCGGGAACCGCCGCTTGACGCTTTCGGGACTCCTGCTACACTTGTACCAGAACTTCGGAAAACATAGTAGCGGAGGTTCTTCTTTAGGAGCGTAGGGCCTGGGCCCTTCGACGTCAACCATGGAGGTTCGGTCATGAACAAGCGCAGCACCAAACACACCGCATCGAAGCCCCAGCACTTCCACCGCTGGCGCATCGACGAGCCGTCGGGGCCTGTCAGCCTTGGCCGCTGCTACGAGTGTGGCGCCGTGAAGGAGTTCAAGAACTGGCTCTCCGAGAGTGACTTCATCACCAACGAGGAGCACCGCATGACCCGGGCGGCCTAGGCCGCTCCGGAGCGAGACTCCCGGCGTTTCCTCCTTTCCGCCGGGATAGCAAAACCGCCCGCAGGAACGCGGGCGGTTTTTCGTGCGCCACGGTCCGGGCGCTACTGCTGCAGGTCGCGCAGGTGGTCGTCGCGCCCGGCGACGATCCAGAAGTCGCCCTGCTGCACTGTCTCCTCCAGGTCCGGGTTGAAGGTGACCGAGTTGTCGCGCAGGCGCGCCAGCAGGAACACGTTGTAGCGTCCCGCGATGTCCAGATCGCCGATGGCGTGGCCGGTGGCCGAGTAAGGCGCCCGCACGCGCGCAATGCCCTGCGCGCCGCCCAGGGACATGTAGTCCGTGATGTCGCTGCTGCCGAGGGTGTGCGCGAGCCGTTGGGCCGATTCGCGCTCCGGATTCACGAGAACGTCGGCGCCGGCCAGCTCGAGGGCGCGCGTGTGCTCCTCCGTGCTCGCCTTGGCGACCACGTGCGTGAGGCGCAGGCGCTGCTTCAGCGTGAGCGTCACGAGCACGCTCGTGGCCACGTCGCTGCCGATGGCCACGACCACCGAGTCGTAGTTGTGCAGCGAGAGCGACTCGAGGAACTCGACCTCCTCGACGTTCCCCTCGGCGGCCAGCAGGATCGTTTCGACGATTTCGTTGACACGGGCCCCTTCGTGGTCGACGCCGAGCACGTCGACGCCGAGGGCGGCGAGCTCGCGCGCGAGCTGCTTGCCGAAGCGGCCCAGGCCGAGGATGGCAACGTTCATCGTCTCCCCCTGCTGCCGATGCTAGCCCCGCGCCTCCCAGCCGTCGACCGCAAGGATGCCCTCGACGAACGCCGACTTGCCTTCGACGTAGGCGTCGATGTCGTCCGCGTGGCGGCGCGCGAGATCGCGCTTGAGCGCTTCGTAGCGTGCGGCGGCGCCGGGGTGGCTGCGGAGGTGGTCGCGGAATCGCAGGTGCCGCCGCAGCTCCTCACTGTCGCTGGGGCAGACGTACAGGTGGTGGGCGGGCCACGCCCGCCCCGATCCGTCTGCCGGGACCGTGGCTCCCTCGCGGCCAAAGGCCTCCCTGCCGGAGATGCCGCCGTCCCCCTCATGGGTGTAGCCCAGCGTCCCCAGCGCTTCCACAACGAGCGGCAGCACGCGAGGCGACTCGATGACCACGTCGAGGTCGATGATCGGTTTGGCGCTGAGGCCGGGGACGGCTGTGCTGCCGACGTGTTCGATTCGAAGCGCCAGCGGACCCAGGGCCGCCGCCACCGCGCGGCTGATGCCGGCGAAGGCCTCGGGCCAGGCGGGGTCGTAATCGACAATCTCGATGGTGCGGGTCACGGCCGGGGGTCAGGCTAGCTCTGCGCCTTTCAGCCGTCGACCGGCAGGATCAGGCGTTCAGCCGCGTGAGCCCCTCGCGAATCTTCTCGAAGGCGCTCACCGGCGCGGGGGCGAACCGCCCAGGCGCGCCCGCGGGGACCTGCGACCCCTTCGCCTCGCCCTCCACCCGCTCGCGGGCGGCGACGTAGCGCTCCCGCACCTCGGTGGTGCTCTCGCCTGGCAGGTCGTCCGCCGTCAGGTCGTCGTGGGCGGCGAGCAGGGTCTCGCGCAGAAGGCCGGCCAGCTCCGCCTCGCCCGCACGCGTGTCGTCGGTTGGCCCAATCACGGGCTCGTCGTGTGCCCCTGCGTCGTCGTCCTGTGCGCTCTCGGCGCCGATCATGGGTTCCTCGCTCATCGCGTTCCTCCACGAGTACGTTTCGCGGGAGGCTGGCGGGCGGACGCGGGAACGCCAAGGCCCGGATGTCGCCGCGAGGCCGTTCTGTTTGCGGGTGAGGGAACGCGGGGCGATACTCGCAGGGCCGCCGCCGTCAAAGCGGTGACACACGGCCCCCGGCAGGTGGGGTCGACCCCCTGCCCAGGTGGCGCAACTGGCAGCGCGGCTGATTTGTAATCAGCAGGTTAGGGGTTCGAGTCCCCTCCTGGGCTCACAGGTGGAGGGGTGGCCGAGTGGTTAAAGGCAGCAGACTGTAAATCTGCCCCGCAGAGCGGTACGCAGGTTCGAATCCTGCCCCCTCCACCAGTTCCAGACTTCCAACTCTTCCCGGGGGTTGCGGTTGCTTCTCGCGCGAACCAGGCCCCACATCCTCGCCGCCCCGCTGCTGGCGTTCGCGCTCCTCCTCGTGGTGGCCGGCCGGGATGCCTCCATTCCGACTGCGGCGGCCGAGGACGACAGGGCCGTCACCCTTACCCTCCTGCACAACAACGACGGCGAGTCCTCCCTGCTGCCGCTGATAAACGCGGTCGACGTCGAGGGCTCCACCACGTCCGTGGCCGTCGGGGGCATCGCCGCCTACAAGGCCGTCATCGACCGCGAGATCGCGCAAGCGCGGGCCAGCGGGAACGCCGTGGTCAACGTCTATGCCGGGGATGCCTACCTCGCCAGCGCGACCTTCATCTGCGGCCGGAAGGAGGGCAACCCGCTCTTCGATGCCGAGGCCCAGGGCGCTATCCCCTACGACGCCCACATCCTCGGCAACCACGAGTTCGACCTGTCGCCGGACTTCCTCGAGCGCTTCATCCGCGCCTTCGACGGGCAGCCGTTCCTGAGCGCCAACCTCGACTTCTCGGCCGAACCCGGGTTCGCTGATCTCGTCGACGCCGACGGCCTCATCGAGGATGCCGCGGAGGACGGCCGCGTCCTCGCCCGCTCGATGGTCGTGACCGACGACTCCACGGGTGCTCGCTTCGGGATCGTCGGCGCCACCACGCCGACGCTGCCTGTCGTCTCCATCCCGCGGAACGTGACCGTGACGCCGGACTTCGCCACGACCGCCGCGGCCGTTCAAGCCGAGATCGACCGGCTCCTCGACCGGGGGGTCAACAGGATCATCTTCGTCAGCCACCTCCAGGGCATCGACTACGACGTGCAGTTCCTCGGTCTCCTGAGCGGCGTCGATGTGGCCGTGGCGGGTGGCGGTAACGACTTCCTGCAGAACCCCTCGGTCGACGCCGCCCTGCAAACGCTTCCCGGCGAGCGCGCCGAGCCCGGAGGCGCCTACCCCATGGAGGTCGACGATGCCGACGGCCGCACGGTCTATGTCGTGACGGCCCCCGGGAACTACAAGTACGTCGGCCGGCTCGACGTCCAGTTCGACGACAGGGGAGAGGTCGCCGGCATCGACCACGAGACCAGCTACCCCCGGCCCGTCGTCCCCGCTGCGGACGAGGCCGCGGCTGCCGGCTTCGCCGCTGCGGTCGAGAAGGACGCCGCGCTCGTGCAGTCTATCGAGGCGCCCGTGATCGAGTGCCTCGCCGGCCTCGCAGCGACCCGCGTCGCGACCACCGAGGTGCCGCTCGATGTGTCCCGCGGCGTTCGCACGCGCGGCACGAACGCCGGCAATCTCGTGACCGATGCCATGCTCGCGAGCTTCGATCGGTACGCCGCGGACCTCGGACTGCCCGCCCGGGGCAGCGCCAACCCCGTTATTGCCCTTCAGAACAGCGGTGGCATTCGCCAGAACGCGGGAGACGTGCTGCCCGTGGGTGGCGCCGTTCCCGGCGACATCTCCCGCGCAAACACGCTCGACGTGCTGCCCTTCGGCAACGGCGTGACTGTCGTCCCCGGCGTCAGCCCCGCGGATCTCAAGGCCGTCTTCGAGCACTCGGTCTCCCGCTATCCCGCCGCCAGTGGCGCCTTCCTTCAGGTGGCCGGAATCTCGGTCGTCTACGACGCCTCTCGGAACCCCGGATCGCGTGTCGTCAGCCTGACCCTCGACGATGGCGCCGCAATCGTCTCCGGCGGCGTGGTGGTCGAGGGCGCGCCCACCGTGATGGTCGCCGCGAGCAGCTTCATTGCCGCCGGCGGCGACGGCTACGACGTGCTCGGGAGCTACCCCGGCCGCGTACAGCTCCCCACCAGCTATGAGCAGTCCCTGCACGACTACCTGGTGAGCCTCGGGACCGTCTCAGCGGAGGATGCCCGCTACGCGCCGGACGGGCCGCCCCGGATCACGTTCCGGCAGGAGGGTGAGGGGGAGGCGCCCCCCGCCCTGGCCCAGGACGACGGGGAGTTCGCCTTCACGTTCGACCACGACGCCGACGGCTGGGAGGTCGACTTCGCCGACCTTCCGGCGGACTACGACCAGGAGATCTACGAGCTCGCGGGCGGCTACCGCCCGCTGCCCGAGGGCCTCGACGGCGGGGGCATCTACGTTCAGGGGCACAACCGCAGCGACGACCTGTTCATGTACCTGAAGCGGCAGGTCGGCGGGCTGCGGCCGAACACCGCCTATGCCGTGTCCGTCTCGCTCGACCTGGCGACCAACATTCCCCCGGGCCTGGTGGGGATCGGCGGGGCGCCGGGCGAGAGCGTGTTCGTGAAGGCGGGCGCGGCCCCGGTGGAGCCCGCTGCCCACGTCGACGACAGCGGCCACCGCAGGATGAACATCGACAAGGGCAACCAGGCCCGCGGCGGCGCGGACATGGTCGTCCTCGGGAACATCGCCGACCCCGACGCCTCCCGCGACGCCTACGCCATCAAGACCTTGACCAACGTGGATGTACCTCTGACCGCGATGACGGATGGCGAGGGCAGGCTCTGGCTCATCGTGGGCACCGACTCCGGTTTCGAAGGGCTCACGACCCTCTACTACGCCCGCATTTCCTTCACGCTCACCGAGGTGCAGCCCCCCGACCCCCCCGAACCCGCCGACACGGGAAGCGGCCTGTCCCGATCGGTTTCGGGCGGATCGCCGTCAGAAGGGTGGGTGGTCGTAGTCGCCCTGGGCGCAGTCCTGGCGGGCGCGGGGCTCCTCGCTCGACGGAGCTGGCGGGGGCCATAGAGAACGCGCGAGCCGGCCGCGGCGGGTGGTGGGGTGTTGTCCGCCGCGGCCGGTATCGCGCTGTTACAGCCGGTGTCGCGCGAGGGGAGACGTCACTGGCTGTAGCCTGAACTCCCTCCCCCGAGCTCCTCGACCCGGGCCGTCATCCGCTCGAGCAGGAAACTGAAGTCGTGGTAGGACTGCAGGGTGCTCATCCGCTCGTAGAGCGAGTCCAGCTCCGCCCGCAGCGCCGTCATGTCGGCGCCCAGCCCGGCGATGTCGATCTTCGCGCCTTCGAGCTGCACCGAGAGGGCGCTGTAGCGGTCGGAGGCGAGCGCCACGATGGCGCCGAAGCGGAGGTGCCGGTCGCCCGCGTCGAAGGGGGCGTCCGTGCGTCCCTCCAGGAGTGCCGCCTGGCTGTAGGTGTCGCCCGAGCGCGGGTCCACCCAGCGCACCTCCACCTCGCCCAGCGTGGCCAGGCCGCGGCGTATCTCGTCGTGCAGGACGACCTCGTAGAACGCCGTCGTGGCCGCGCCCGAGGGGAGCTCGGCGAACTCGCGGCGGTTCTGCTCGAACGTGTGGTCCGGCGTGACCCGGTTCTCGTAGCCGACGATGCGCCAGGAGCTAACCAGCGCCGGGTCCCAGGTCACCTGCGCTCGGGCCTGGTCGGCGAAGGGGGTCGAGAGCGCCAGCCAGTTCTCGCGGTTGAACGTCTCGCGCGCCTGTGCGGTGGTGTCGAGGTAGCGGTACCAGCCGTTGCCGTGCTGGGCGAGCTGTTCGAGCAGGTAGTCGTTGTAGTTCTCGATGCCCACTCCGACGGTGATGAGCCGCAGGGGGTTGCGGTGGTCGGTGTCGGGCGAGGAGTCGAGGATGGCGAAGGGGTTGGTCGCGTCCACGTTCGCGACGCCGTCCGACATCAGGATGATGTAGTTGTAGGCGTCCGGGCGTTCCCGCCGCGCCTGGTCGGCGAGGCGCACGCCGAGGTCGAGCCCCGCCTGCACGTTCGTCGAGTTGTGTGGAGCGAGCTGGCCGATCGACCAGGCCACGTCCTCGTCGCCGGGGCGGCTGTGCTCGACGGTGTACCAGTCGATGACATCGGTGGTGAAGTGGACGACGGCGATGCGGTCGTCGGAGCCGAGGCTGTTGCGGATGGCCTCCGCCGCCTCCCGCGCGATGGAGACGCGGTTGCCCGTGGACATCGAGCCGGAGGCATCCAGCACGAGCGTCACGTTCAGGGGCACGTCGTCGCGCACGTGCGGGGCCTGGAAGGCCACGCGCACGAGGTGGCGTCCGCCGCCGAGGGGGTGCTGCACCACGTCGCTCGTGATGGCGAAGCTGTCGTCGTCGCGGGGCGGGTCGTAGTCGTAGGAGAAGGCGTTCACCCACTCCTCCGCCCGCACCGAGTCGGGCTCGACCGCGTACCCGCTCTGCGCCCAGGCGAGGGCGAGGAAGTACGACGTGCGGTCCGTATCGAGGCTGAAGGTGGAGACGGCGTCCGTCGACGTCTTGACGTACGGGGTGCGCCCGTAGTTCTGGAAGGTAGTGGCGCCCGGTCCGGAGCGCTGGGGCGGCGGCTCGCTGGCCGAATCCGAGGCCTGCCGGGCCGTGGAGCCCTGCGAACTCTGGCTCGACCTGCTTGCAGCAGGCTCCTGGGCAGAGGCCTCCTGCGCCGCTTCGGCCTCGTACGCCGCGGCGGCTGCCTCCGTAGCTGCTGCCTCGTACTGGGACGCCTCGGCAGCCGCCTGGGTGGCCGCAGCCTCCTGGGCCGGCCGGGCGCGGCTGGGCGCCTGGGTCGCCGCCGGCGCGGCGCTGTCGTCATCGTCGCCGTCGATGTCGCCGCAGGCGGCGACAGCCAGCGTGAGGAGCGCCACGGCGGCGCTCGCGGCGAGGATCCGGTACATCCGTCTTGGGAATCGCATCTGAGCCTCCTTTGCTCTGTGCGTGGGGGCGCGCCGGAGCCCCCGTCGGATGGCGAGCCAGGTCACTGGCTGTAGCCCGAGGAAGGCGCCAGCTCGGCGGCCGCGGCCGTCAGCTCGTCCAGGAGATGGCTGAAGTCCTGGTACGCCTGGGAGGGTCCCAGGCTTCCTTCGAGCCCCCTGAGGCGGCCCTGCAGCGCCGAGAGGTCGGCGTGGATGCCGGCGTAGTCGACCGCCGCGTTCTCGACCTGCGGCGAGAGGCTGCTGTAGCGGTCGGCGGCGAGCCCTACGATCGCGCCCAGCCGCAGGAAGCGGTCGGCGGCATCGAAGTCGGTGTCCGTGTGACCGCTGACGGCAGCGGTCTGGCTGACCGAGTCGCCCGTGGCCGGGTCGACCCAGCGCACCTCCACGCTCCCGAGCGCGGCCGAGAGGCTGACGTCCTCGTGCAGCACGAGCTCGTAGAAGACGGTGGTGGCCGTCCCGGCGGGAAGCTCGGCGAACTCGCGGCGGTTCTGCGTGAACGTGTGGTCGGGCGTGACCCGGTTCTCGTAGCCGACGATGCGCCACTCCTTCACGACCGCCGGGTCCCAGATCACCTGGGCGCGGGCCTGGTCGGCGAAGGGCGTCGAGAGCGCCAGCCAGTTCTCGCGGCTGAACGTCTCGCGCGCCTGGGCGGTGTCGTCGAGGTAGCGGTACCAGCCGTTGCCGTGCTGGGCGAGCTGCTCCAGCAGTACGTCGTTGTAGTTGTCGATGCCCACGCCGATGGTGATGAGCCGCAGAGGATTCTTGCTGTCGGAGTCGGGCGCCCCCTCGAGGATGGCGAACGGGTCGGTCGCGTCCACGTTCGCGACGCCGTCGGACATCAGGATGATGTAGTTGTAGGCGTCGGGACGCTCGCTACGGGCCTGGTCGGCCAGCTGCACTCCTAGGTTGAGCCCGGCCTGCACGTTCGTGCTGTCGTGCGCCGCCAGCTGGCCGATCGACCAGATCACGTCCTCGTCGTCGGGCGAGCTGTGCATGACCGTGTAGCGGTCGAGCACACCGGTCGTGAAGTGCACGACGGCGATGCGGTCGCGCGAGCTGAGGCTCTGGCGGATGGTCTCCGCCGCCTCCCGCGCGATGGCGACGCGATCGCCCCAGGACATCGAGCCGGAGGCATCCAGCACGAGCGTTACGTTGAGCGGGCGGTCGTCGCGCACGTCCGGCGCCTGCATGGCGATGCGGGCGAGGTGCCACCCGCCGTCGAGCGGATGGCGCACGAGGTCGCTAATGATGGCGAAGCGGTTGTCGCTGGCCGGCCGTGCGTACCCGTAGTCGAATGCGTTGATCCACTCCTCCGCCCGCACGGAGTCGGGCTCGACCTGGTAGCCGTTGTTGACCCAGGTGAGAGCGAGGAAGTAGGAGGTGCGGTCGGTGTCGAGGCTGAACGTCGAGACGGCGTCAACATCGGTCGAGACGAAAGTCGTGCGCTCGTAGTCCTCGAACGTCGTGTCGGAGGGCCGCCGCGGTTGGGCCGCTTCCTCCTCCTCGGCTTCCATCGAGTCCTCCGGCTCGCCGGGGCCGCCGCGCCCCGACGGGGAGGACGAGTCCTCGGCTTCCGCCTCCATGTCGCCGTCCGCCATGTCGTCGTAGTCGCCCATGGCGTCGTCCATGGCCTCGTCGGCCATGTCGTCAGCCATCTCGCTGGCCATGTCGTCCTCGCCCGGCTCCGCCACATCCGTGGCGTCGTCGTCGGAAGGCTCGGCCGGTTCGCTGCTGTCGTCGGCGGTTGGCTCGCTCTCCGCGACCTGGGTGGCCTGCGCCTCGCGCGCCGGCGCCGGTTCCGGTGTCGGCTCGGGGGTCGAGGCGGCCTGCGTAGCCGTTTCCTCCGACGTGTCCCGCTCCACGGCCCGCGCCGCGGCAGCGGCCGCTGTCGCGGCTGGCTCCTGGGCCGCCGGCTCCGTTGCCTCCGGCTCAGCCTCGGCCTCTGCCGCGGCTTCGTGCGAGGGCGCCTCCGTCGCCGCGGCCTCGGTCGCCGCTGCCTCATCGGCAGCTTCCTGGACGGGCTGGACCCGCTCCTCGCTGCTGGCGGCGACCGCGCCGCCGTCGTCATCGTCGTCGCCGCTATCGCCGGTCCCGCCCGCGAGGGCCCAGGCCCCCACGCCCAGTCCCACAACCAGTACTGCCGCCGCCGCCGCCGGAATCCATGGCATCGAGCCGATGGCGCTGGCTCCACCCCGCAAGAGGGCGAAGCGCGGCGGATCCTGTTTTCCCAGGCGGCTCTCCAGCCGGTCCCAGAGGTCGTCCGGTGCCTGCAGGTCCGGGGCTTCTTCCGCGAAGTGCTCCCGGAGCTTTCGTTCCATCTCCTGATCTGGCATGTCGTTACGCGCCATTGCCGGCCACCTCCATCACACCCGACTGCTCCAGCAGCTCCCGCATCTGGCGGAGCGCTCGATGGAGCCGCGATTTGACCGTGCCCTCCCGCACCCCGGCGGAACGGGCGACTTGTGGAACCGTCAGGTCGGCGAAGTAGCGCAGCACCACGACCTGGCGGTGTTCGGGGGTTAGCTGGGCGAGGGCTTGCCGCACGGCCTCGCGGTCTTCGCTCGCCTCGATCGAATCGGCGCCGCTGGAGGGCGCGCCCACGGGCAGCGTTTCCTCCAGCGGCACGGTTGTCAGGGAACGCTTGCGCTGCTGCGTCAGCACCGCGTTCACCAGGATGCGCATCAGCCAGGGCTTCACCGGGCGTCCCCGCTGGAACGACTTGATGCCGCGCCAGGCCAGCAGGAACGCCTCCTGCACGTGCTCCTCGGCCTGCGCGGCGTTGCCCGTCATCAGGTACGCCGTGCCGTAGAGCGGGTTCTTGTACTGCTCCACCAGGTGGCGGAAGGCCTCACGGTCGCCGTCCTGACACCGCAGGACGGCTTCGTCGTCGGTCATGCGTCCCTCACCTTCCACCAGCCGGATGGGGTAGTGTTCGCGTCGCGCATCGGGATGCGCCAGTACCATCGCGATAAGAGATATGCGCCAACCAGCGGGATCGTTCCCGATCCGGCGAAATCTCCGCCACTTGGTGGCGTGCGCCGCCCGCTAGTGGTGCCGCCGCAGGTAGCGGACGAGCTCCATCATCGCCTTGCAGTCGACCTCGTTGTACCGCTCGATGCCCTGCATCAGCGCGAGGTCGCGCATGCTGCCCCCGCTCTCGACCGCCTTCCGGTTGCACGTCCACGCCCCCACCATCGCCCCGAGGCCGTCGGCCGGACCTTCGTCCCAACGGGTTTCGACAAGACCGAGATCGTGCATCGCGTTCGTGACGGCCTTCAGCCCGAACCCGTGCGCCCCCCGCACGACCACCGGCTCCCGCTTCATCACCTTGTTCAGGTAGTCGAACCAGTTGGGATGGGGCCACGGCTCCTGAGTGCGCGTGTGCTTCCAGTCCGTCTTCTGGTGGCGCTTCACGGCGGCGTCGAAGGCCGTTTCCAGCGTGACCGTCTCGTGCGGTGACCAGTGGATGACCTTCGGGTCTACGCCCGGCGCGAGCCGGTCGCGCACGGACGTCATGTGGTCGAACCAGTCGTCGATGACCTTCGCCTCCGAGCGCTCGTCGAGCCGGTCGGCGACGAAGCACTCGAAGCGCCACTCGCCGTCCTCCAGGTGCCCGCAGCCGACCATGAAGATGAGCGGCTGCCCGCCCCGTTCGGGAATGTGGGAGAAGTCGTCGTCGAGGTCACTCACCGTCTCGAAGTCGACGTAGAACTCGGCGGGCGCCTCCTCGAACCAGTCCGCCCGCGCTTCGGCGATGTGGGCCGGCCGGACGTCGGGCCCGGGCTCGCGGTTCACGTCGAGGAGGGCCTGCAGGTTCGGTCTGGTCGAGGTTCCGGTAACGCCCAGCGCTTCTGGCGTGACGCGCCGGTCCGTCCAGCGCATGAGTCCCTGCCGGTTCGCATCCCTTCGTCGCGGGACACCGACCCACCAGAGCTGCGTCAAGTCCTCGCTCTGCTTCGCGATCTCCTTTACCACGCCGGCCCACCTGCCCGCGTCCTCCTTGGCGCTGGGGCGAAGCTCGTCGACAGAGGGTTCGGGGAGTGCCTGCCAGTCGCCGCCCTCCGCGCGGACCCGCCGCACCCACGCCACCGCCTCCTCGACCTGAACGGACAGGATCCCGCTTCGCGAGGCATAGCCATTGGCGACAGGCGCGATGCGCTCCATGCAGCTGGTTCCGCGGGGCGGCGCGCCCTTCTTCCGCTGCTCCCACCCGCGGCCCAGCACGAACGCCTCCGGCGGCAGGTAGCCCTGCAGCCGTCCGAGCGCGCGGTTGTAGATGTAAACCTGTGCCTTGTAGGCCGGCGCCGAGCCGCCATTCCCCAGTTCCCCGCCCGCGGCAAGGTGCAGCGTCGAGAACTTGATGTCGACCACGCGGTAATGCCGGTTCCCGATGTCGAGGTCCCGGGCGGACACGGCCGCCGCCTCGTCGGAAATTGACCCCGGGAACAGCTTTGCGAGCACGTCGCTCCGGACGAGCAGGTCGGGAGCGCCATAGGTCCGGGACTGCGGGTCGCGCAGCGACCCCTGGGCGATGATGGGCACGCCCTCGGCCATCGCCGCGAACGTGGCCTCGGCGACCGCGAGCTCCTGGCGCTGCTCCCGCGTCGAACCCTCCGGCAGGACGGTGCGAATCTCGGCCAATCCCCCCAGGTGCTCCACGACGGCTGCCTCGAACGCGTTCCCCTTCGCGAAGAGGAAGGTCAGGAAGTCCGTGTCCTCTTCAACCGGGTCGGGCTCGTAGCCGTGCTCCTCGCCCCACCGATCGAGCCAGTCGACGAGCGGGTTGTCGAGCACGTGGTTCCGCGTCCTCGACGCCGACACCCACTGGTCCCACTCCTCGGCCGTCTCTGGAACGACGAGGTTGCCGGCGTCGTCATGCGTAAGCGCGTCGATGGCCACGGCGCGAGCGTAGCAGCGGAGCCGTTGACGCGCGCGCCGCGCTCTGCCACGGTTCGGGGCGCCGCGCACGAAGCGGCCAGCAACACCTTTGGAGGCTCCAGATGGCGGGCGCGCAAGACCACGAAACCGTTTCCGGCTACCCACTCGATGAGGAGCAGCTCGAATCGCTGCTCGTAAACGCCAGGGAGTGCGCGCTCAACTGGAGCACGCAGGACGGCTGGCCCGTCGGCGTCATCCACGCCTACGTCTGGCATGAGGGGCGCTTCTGGATCACCTGTGCGGTCCACCGCCACCGCGTGGCCGCCATCCGCCGCGACCCGCGCGTGTCGGTCATCGTGAGCAGCGCCGCCTGCGACCCCGACTCGGGCGCGCCGGGAGGTCAGGCCACGGCCAAGGGCCGCTGCATCATCCACGACGACCAGGAGACCAAGGACTGGTTCTATCCGGCGCTCGCGAACAAGATCAGCCCCGACGCCGAGGCCGCCGCGGCCTTCGTCGAACGCCTCGACTCGCCCCTGCGGGTCATCCTCGAGGTGATCCCCGAGAAGTGGATCCTCTTCGACGGCGGCAAGATGGCGAAGGACACAGCGGGCACGCTCACCGACGAGGAGCGCGGTCCCCTGCTCAGCGCCGACGCCGAGCGGATGCCTCGCGAGCTGGCGAAGCGCGGTCTGGCCTAGGGGGGAACTGGACCGGCTCCGGGGCGTGCGTCTAGGAGATACGCACGTTCTGTACCACGATGCCCAGCCCGGGCGCTCGCGACAGCGGTCCATCAATGGTCAGCAGCGGGACACCGAGGGAGTTGGCGAGCGCGACGTACAGCGCGTCGTAGGCCGTGACGTTGTGGCGGTGAACCCAGGCGAGGTGAAGGAGGTTCCTGTTGGGGATCCTTTGGATGGGCCAGTCGACCAGGTCGCTGATGGCATGTTCAGCGCGCGGCAGATCGTATCGTCCCTGCTGTAACCCCTTCCGTAGCGCTGCGAGTACCTCCGCGTCCAAAAGGGCAGGGGCAGCAAGCTCCAACTCGCCGAGGGCCTGCAGGACGGAACGCCCAACCTCCGTCCTGAGCACGCACTCGACGGCAACGGAGGCATCAACGACGTATTGCGTCACTCGAGTCCGAGCTCTTTGTCCCGCTCCGCCCGCGCTTCCTCGATCAGGCGGGCAGCTGGCACCCCAAGGTCGACGACGGGGCGGGTCTCCAGACGCTCGAGCCACTCGGCCATTTTGATCTCGCGCTCGATTGCGGCGAGCACCGCTGCGCTCATCGTGCAGTTCTTCTTGCGCGCGTGCCGGCGCAGCCGCTCGTGCAGCTCGTCGGGGACATTCTTCACCTGGATGTTCGCCATGGCATGATTCTAGCATGATGGAGGTATGCTGTGAGCATGCCGAAGGGGAACAGCCAATGCTGTTCCCGACCCCCTCTCCCCCACAAGAGAAATCCCGCTACTATCAATAACGCACACGCGGACTAGGCCCTCATAGCTCAGTTGGCAGAGCGCGTTCTTGGTAAGAACGAGGTCTCCAGTTCAAATCTGGATGAGGGCTCCAGGGCGCGCCGGCCCCGGGATCGGGGTGCGATGACGCCACTACCCGCACGGAGGATTCGCCATGGCGAAGGAGAAGTTTGAGCGGACGAAGCCGCACGTAAACGTGGGGACTATTGGGCATGTGGACCACGGGAAGACGACGCTGACGGCGGCGATCACGAAGGTCCTGGGGCTGAAGGGAGAGGCGGAGTTCCGGGAGTTCGACTCGATCGACAACGCGCCCGAGGAGCGCGCGCGGGGCATCACGATCGCGATTGCGCACGTGGAGTACGAGACGGACAACCGCCACTACGCACACGTCGATTGCCCGGGCCATGCCGACTACATCAAGAACATGATCACGGGCGCGGCGCAGATGGACGGCGCGATCCTGGTGGTGGCCGCTCCCGACGGCCCGATGCCACAGACGCGTGAGCACATTCTGTTGGCGCGGCAGGTGGAGGTGCCGGCGATCGTGGTCTACCTGAACAAGGTGGACATGATGGAGGACGAGGAGCTGCTCGAATTGGTGGAGCTGGAGCTGCGGGAGCTTTTGTCGAGCTACGAGTTCCCCGGGGACGACATTCCGATCGTGCGGGGCTCGGCGCTGCAGGCGCTGGAGTCGGGGTCGGAGGATCCGGGGGCGTCGGAGTACGCGTCGATCCAGGAGCTGATGGCGGCGGTGGACGACTACATCCCGCAGCCGCAGCGGGCGTTGGACCAGCCGTTCCTGATGCCGATCGAGGACGTGTTCGGGATCAAGGGCCGGGGGACGGTGGTGACGGGGCGGATCGAGCGGGGACGCATCCAGGTGGGTGAGGAAGTGGAGATCGTGGGTCTGGAGGACACGCGCACGACGGTGGTGACGGGGGTGGAGATGTTCAAGAAGCTCCTGGACGAGGGAGAGGCCGGTGACAACGTCGGCTGTCTCTTGCGAGGGATGGACCGTGAGGACGTCCAGCGGGGGCAGGTGCTGGCGCTGCCGGGGTCGATCAACCCGCACACGCGCTTCGAGGCGCAGGTGTACGTGTTGAGCAAGGACGAGGGGGGCCGGCACACGCCGTTCTTCCAGGGGTACCGGCCGCAGTTCTACGTGCGGACGACGGACGTGACGGGGTCAATCGGGTTGCCGGAGGGGACGGAGATGGTGATGCCGGGGGACAACGTGACGATGAAGGTAGAGCTGATTCAGCCGGTGGCGGTTGAGGAGGGTCTGCGATTTGCGATACGTGAGGGCGGGCGCACGGTAGGCGCCGGCGTCGTCACCAAGGTGCTCGAGTAGGAGGCCCGCGATGGCGAAGGGAAAGGGCGACCGTCTGATCGTCACGCTCGGCTGCACTGAGTGCCGCGAGCGCACCTATACTAGCTCGAAGAACCGGCGCAACGATCCGGACCGGCTGGAGCTCCGCAAGTTCTGCCCCCGCTGCCGGGAACACAAGCTGTACAGGGAGACAAGGTAGCGAAATGGCACGCGCCCAACGCCGCCGTGGTTCGCGCGGTCGCCGCGCTGCCCGCGAGCGCCGTGCAGTTGGCGCCTCCGAGGAGGTGACCGAGAGCGGCGGTGATGTCGTCGCGACGGTCGCCACCCCGCGCCTTCAGCCGCGGCGAGGCCGCTGGAACCCGCTCGGGTTCCTGAAGCGGCTCCAGCCTCGCGCTGTCGCCGACGTCATTTCCGAGCTGCGCAAGGTGACGTGGCCAACGTTCGCCGAGACGCGCTACCTCACCTTCGTCGTCGCCGTCGTCGCCATCATCGTCGGCCTGATCCTCGGTGGGTTCGACCTGTTGTTCGGCTGGATCATCGAGCAGCTCTTCTTTACGTAGCCATGAGTGAGGACAACGTGGAAGTCCAGGAAACCGACACCGCAAGCCACGAGTCGCTGCCCGAGGCCGGGCCTGAGGAGGTTGGGCAGCAGCCCACCCGCCGCCGCGCCCGCCGCGAGGAGCACGAGGAACAGGACCAGATCAGCGACGAGGAGATCAGTGCCTCCGGACGCTCCTGGTACTTCGTCAACACCTACAGCGGGCACGAGTACAAAGTCCGCCACGCCATCAAGGCGACCGTCGATCAGATGGACGCCGGCGACCGCGTCTTCCACGTGATCGTCCCGACCGAGGACGAGATCGAGATTCGCGAGGGCCAGCGCCGGACCGTCAAGCGAAAGCTCTACCCCGGCTACGTGCTCGTGCAGACGATCACGCTGCAGGAGGGCGACCCCGAGTCCGACAACCTCTGGCACATGATTCGCAACACCAGCGGCGTCACCGGCTTCGTCAGCGCCGGGTCCGAGCTGTCCGGCGGCACACCCAAGCCTGTCGCCCTCACCCAGGACGAGGTCAACAACATCCTGCGCGCCATGCGCATGGAGCAGCCGCGCGTGCGCGTCGGCTTCCAGGTGGGCGAGAGCGTGCGCATCGCCTCCGGCCCCTTCGAGGACCTCGTCGGCTCCGTCGACGAGATCAACACTGAGAAGGGCAAGGTGCGCGTGCTCGTGAGCATGCTCGGGCGCGAAACGCCGGTGGAGCTGGACTTCCTCCAGGTGGAGAAGCTCTAGCAGCGCCCTCCCCGTCCCGTTTCCCCCGGTTAGCCACGTGTGAAGAACGGCGCCGGCCGGGTTGTGCGGCGCCGGTGGCTCTGAGAGGGTGGAACCATGCTTCCTGTCTTGAGCCACCCCCTGCGTGCGCCCTCTCTTTTGCTGGTCCTCGGCCTCGTGGCCCTCATCGCGGTCGCCTGCGGTGGCGGTGATGAGGCGCCAGACGAACCGGCAACGCCGACCGAGGCTCCGGCCGCGGCCGCGACCGAGCCTCCCACCGAGGCGCCCGCGGCCACCGAGCCGCCCGCCACCGAGGCTCCCCAGCCGGCCGACGAGACCGGATCCGTCGACGTGCAGTACCTGCGCGCGCTCTGCCTGGCCGGCAACGACCTCCAGACGGCCATGTTCACGGCGGCCATCCGGATGGAGACCGAGGGCGTGGACCCCGATGACCCGGAGGCCTTCGGCGAGCTGTTCGTCGAGCCGCTGGCCGGCTTCCTCGAGGCTATGCGCGACGTCACGCCGCCCGACGACGTGGCCGAGTACCACACGGCGGCGCTGGCCCAGTACGAGGCGCTCGTCAACCTCTTCGCCTCCATGGAGGAGGGCGAGGAGCTGGAAGGCGACCCGTTCGAGCTCCTTGGCGGGATGCTCGGGGCGGCGGAAGAGATCCCGGTCATCCCCCAGGCCGCCCTTGACCGCCTCGCCGGGGTTGCCGAGGGCGTCCCCGAGTGCGAAGGCTCGATCATCCTGCCCGCCTTCCTCGGGCAGGTGGACTCGGGGGAGATCGACACGGGATCGCCCTCTGAAGGTCAGCAGGGGGGCGAGCCCGATCCCGAGGCCGAGGACTACGTCCGCCAGCTCTGCCTCGCCGGCGACGACTACGACGCCGCCATCCTGGAAGCGGTTGCCGGCCTGGGGCCCGACGCCGATCTGGACGAGAGCGACCCGGAGGTGTTCGCGACGGTCTTCCGTGAGGCCCTGAGGGGCTTGGCCGAGTCGATGGCCGGCATCGCCCCGCCCCCGGACATCGCCGAGTACCACGTCGCCGCGACCGCGCGCTTCGAGGAGATGGTGGTGGTCCTCGACGGCATCATGGAAGCGCTCGATGCCGGGCGCGAGGTCTCCGCGGAGCAACTGGCCCGCTTCCAGCAACTGCTGGGAGGCGGGATCGGGATGCCGGGCCTTCCCCTGAACATTGCGAACCGGTTCGCCCAGGCGGCCAACCACGTTATCGAGTGCTACAACTCCGGATTCCTGTTCGGCTTCCTCGGCGGTGGCGGGTAGCGGCTTACCCGCCGGCCGCCCCTAGTTGCACTCGTAGCCGCCGCAGGCTTCTGGCGGCAGCCCCCCCTCGGGGATGCGCTCCACGCAGAGCCCCGAGAGGATGCACGCCTCGTCGTTGACCTCGGCGTACTGCTGCCTCAGCTCCTCGTCGCTTTCGTCGCCGAAGGAGATGAGGGCGCGGTCGATGTCCGTGATGTCCTGGAAGGCGAGGCCGTCGACCCGTACGCCGTTGACGATGAAGGAGAGACGCTCCGTCTCCGACGTGCAGTACGTATCGCCCTCGGGCGTCGTGAGGCACTCGTCCGTCAGCTCGAAGCCGAGGGAGTGAAAGAACTCCCGCCAGGTGGTGCCTTC
The DNA here is from genome assembly GCA_965203545.1 of Tepidiformaceae bacterium. Lineage (GTDB taxonomy): Bacteria > Chloroflexota > Dehalococcoidia > Tepidiformales > Tepidiformaceae > UBA2991. The sequence goes on along the minus strand of OZ241899.1, from coordinate 2,028,071 downwards.
CCGGTGGACGTGGACGACGAGGAACGGCTCGTGGAGGTGGACGTTCTCGCTGAGCTCCTCGTCCGTGGTCGAAAAGAACCGCTCCTGGTTGAAGTCGTACCGCTCGCCGTTGATGTAGAGGGCGAAGTCGGCGTGCCAGTGCACCGACTGGCGAAGCTCGCAACCGGGGGTGCCGGGTTCGCAGACGACCGTCACAGGGCCGTCGTCGCCGCTGTTGAGGACGAGCAGGACCGCCAGCACGACCACCGCCGCGATGAGCAGCGCGACGACGGGGAGCCAGATTCGCGGAGCGAGCGCGCCCCTCGCCGGTGGGGATGGGTCAGCTGCCGTCATCGTCCCCGGCGTCCGACTCGCTCTCGCCTTCTTCGCCCTCGGCCTCTTCGTCTGTCTCGTCCTCGGCAGACGCGGCCGCAATGGCTTCCTCGATCATCTCGCGCCAGCCCTCGACCGTCTGGGGCGCGGCCTGGACGGGTAGGTCGTTGATGACGAAGTTCGGGGTGCCCCGGAAGCCGTACGCCTGCGCCGCAGACTGACCCCTGGCGACGGGGCTGAGCGCATCGGGACGCGCCTGACAGGCGACGAACGCCTCCGTGTCGAGCCCGAGATCCCCGGCAAGCTCGACAAGGTTCTCCTCGGAGAACAGGCCCTGGTCGGGCCGGAAGGGATCCTCCCCGGCCTGCTTCGCGAAGAGGCGGTTCGCATACTCGAACATGCGGTTCTGCTCAGCCGCACACTCAGCGGCCACGGCGGCCGTGACCGACTCGCGCCCCACGACGGGGTAGTGCCGGAACTCAATCTGCAGGAGTCCGGCCTTCACGTACTCCTCGACCAGGAAGGGCTCGATGTTGAGCGTGTAGGTAAGGCAGAAGGGGCACTGGAAGTCCTCGAACTGGACCAGCTTCACGGGCGCGTCGTCGCTGCCCAGCCTGGTGCCGTTCTGCATCTCGGTGGGGAGGTCGGCCAGCGCCTGGTCGATGATGGAGAGCTCGATTTCGTCGCCCCCGTCGTCGCCCCCGTTGCGAAGGGCGAGCACGATCACGAGCGCCAGGAGGACGGCGGCGAGGAGGCTCACGCCGATGAGGAAGGGCCAGCTCAGGAAGTTCGGGCCGCGCCCGCCGCCACCGCTGCCGCCCCCGTCCCCGCCTCCCGAGGAGGAGCCGCGCGAGCGCCCGCCCCGGTAGGAGGTTGCCTGTCTTCGCGCCTGGCGGCTCTGCTCGCGTCGCGCCTGCCGGTTGGACATCGCGTCGAGGATAGCAAAGGGCGCGGTACGGGCATCGCGGCCAGCCTTACCTCGCGGGACTGCGGGGAGCCCCTAGCCGTCCACCTCGGCCAGGAACCCCTCGGCCAGCTCCAGGAACCGGTCGAACTGGTCGTGGTGGACCCAGTGGCCGGCGTCGGCGACTGTCTCGGCACGGTAGTTGTGGAACGCGCTGTAGTCGGGCGCGTCCTGCTTCCCCCAGCTCTCCGCCCCTTGGATGAAGAGGATGGGCGCCCGGATCTGGTTCCAGATGTCGCGCGCGTCCTCCATGTTGAACTCGTAGGGCGAGCGTGAGCGCACGTGGTTGTCGAACTTCCAGATGTAGCCACCCTCCACCTCCCGCACGCCGTGCACCGTCAGGTGGCGGGCGAGCTCCGGCGAGAGGTGCGAGTTGGCCTCGCGCATGCGCGCCACGGCGTCCTCGAAGGTCGCGTAGATGCGCGGCTCGCGGCCGGCCAGGTCGCGCATGTCCGCGAGCCACTCGCGCATGCGCTCGTGCGCGGGGCGGTGCTCCGAGCCTGACCACTGCAGCCGGCCCAGCCCCTCGATGCTGACCACCGCATGGACGTTCTCGGGCACGGTGCCCGCGTACTGCAGGGCGATGCTGCCCCCGAGCGAGTGCGCCACGAGCGTCACCGGCGTCCGCCCGATCTCGCCCACGACGGCGTGCAGGTCGAGGGCGTAGTCGATGATCGAGTAGTTCCCCCCGAGCGCCCAGTCGGAGTCCCCGTGGCCGCGCAGGTCGACCGCGAACACCTGGTAGCGGTCGATGAGCGCGAGGGCGGTGCGGTCCCACGAGCGGGCGTGGTCGCGCCCTCCGTGCAGCAGGATGAGCGGCGGCTTGTCCGCCTCCCCCCAGGCGACGTAGTGCAGGTTCACCCGCTGTGAGACGACGTAGCGGGACTCGGGTTCCATGGCGTCGGGGAGTGTAGTCGCCTTCACCCTTACGCGGGGCGCCTAGGCGGCAATGGGCAGCTGCGCGACGGACTCGTTGGCCAGCGCCGGCTCAGACTCCCGGCGAGGCGGATTGCCAAGCCCGTAGTTGATCCCGCGCGCGGCCAGGAACGCGTCGAGCGCCGCCACCCCTTCCTGCTTGATGCGCCGGACGAGCATGACGTGTGCTGCGCCGCTCTTGCTCTCTGCTTCGCCCCGCGTCGCCCCCGCGGTGGTGACGCCGGTTTCCAATGCCGTCGTGGTCCAGTGGCCAGAGTGCTCAATGCTCTGGATCGTCACCTTGAAATGCACTGTTTCCTGAACTGGGTCAGCCACACTGTGCCTCCTAGGAGAACGCCGGGCCGCCCGGCTGGCAGGTGCGGCAGAAGCTCGTCACCTTCTTGCTCGCCTCGATGTCGGTGATCTTCGCCCCGTCGCGCGGGCAGAGGGCATCGCCGCCGAGGCGGTGCACGCGGAAGAAGTCGCGCCGCTCGCGGTAGTCGAGCGAGTCGCCCTTCACCATTCGCTCGCGCGCGAGGGGCGTCGCCCACGCCATCACCTCGCGCGCGGAGGCGAACAGGCGTCGCAGGTCGTTCTCGTCGAGGTCCTTCCGGGTGGTGAAGGGGTTGATGCGCGCCTCCCACAGGATCTCGTCGCTGTAGGCGTTGCCGATGCCCTGCACGAACTCGGCCTTCGTGAGGATGTTCTTGATGCGCCCCCGGTACTTGCAGATGCGCTCCAGCCAGACCTCCTCCGTGAGGGCGGGGTCGAGGAGGTCGGGGCCGCCGGCGCTCCAGTTCGGGATCGCCTCGATCTCCTCCAGTGGCAGCAGGTAGATGCGTCCCATCACGCGCAGGTCGGCGTAGCGCAGCTCCATGCCGCCCGAGAGCGACAGGCGCAGGCACGTCCGCCCCTGGCGCTTCGCGTCGGGCGGGGCGTACTGGAAGCGGCCCGTGAGCATAGGGTTGACGGCCAGCACTCGCCCCGAGGCGAGCGTGAACAACAGGAACTTCCCCTGCCGCTCCGTCTCCCCGAAGGCGTCGCCGGGGAGCGACTCCTCGAGGGCCCTCGCGCCCGTGCGCACGACGTGGGGAATCTTGACCTCGACCGAGTCGACGGTCTGGCCGGGCAGGCGCTCGTTCAGGAAGCCGCGGATCGCCTCGAGGTCGGGGATCTCGGGCATGGGGGTCAGGAACCCTGGCGGCCAGTGGCCTCGCGGGCGAAGGTCTGCACCGACGTCAGGATGCCGAGCAGCCCCTCTCCCTTCCCCATCGAGACCTCCCGCCCGAAGATGTCGAAGACGACGTCGCCGGGGATGCGCAGCACCTCGTCGAGCGACGCCCCCGAGACGGTGTCGTCGAGGATGGCGCAGAACGACATCGCAGAGATGCCCTGCGGATTCTCGACGGCGAACCAGTACTTCTGGGCGCCTTCGTCCGTGTCCTCGGCCCACACGTACGCCTGCGATTCGCAACGCTTCACGCGCCGCTCCTCGGGGAAGGGGCGCACAGCGACCCGTTCGGGCACCGGCTCGAACTGGTCGGCGTACTCGATCAGGTAGTCGACGCGCTCGCCGCGTTCCAGGAACGAGAACTCGTCGAGCAGCTCGGCGAGCGGCTGGGGGATGCCCTCGTGGGTCACTTCTCGATGGGCACGTTCACCAGGTTGCCCCACTCGGTCCAGGAGCCGTCGTAGTTGCGGACGTTCCCGAAGCCGAGCAGGTGCGTGAGCACGAACCACGTATGGCTGCTGCGCTCACCGATGCGGCAGTAGGCGATCGTGTCGCCGTCGGGCGAGAGCCCCTGCTCGTTCAGATAGATCTCCTGCAGCTCGGCGGCGGTTTTGAAGGTGCCGTCCTCGGGGTTGGCCGCGCGCGCCCAGGGGATGCTCTTCGCCGTGGGGATGTGGCCGCCGCGAAGGGCGCCCTCGTTGGGGAAGTCGGGCATGTGCAGGCGCTCGCCCGAGTACTCCTGCGGACTGCGCACGTCGACGAGCTGGCCGCCCGCCTCGAGGTGCGCGAGCACGTCCTCGCGGAAGGCGCGGACGGGGGCGTCGTTGCGCTCGGCTGCGGAGTAGTCGGTCGCGTCGTAGGTGGGCACCTCGCGCACGAGGTCGCGGCCCTCCTGCTCCCACTTCTGGCGGCCGCCGTCCATCACCTTCGCGTTGCTGTGGCCGAAGAGCTGGAATACCCAGTAGGCGTAGCAGGCCCACCAGTTGTTGCGGTCGCCGTAGAAGATGACGGTCGTGTCCTGCGCGATGCCGCTGCGCGACATGAGCGCGTCGAAGCCCTCGCGGTTCAGGTAGTCGCGGCGAAGCTGGTCGTTCAGGTCCGCCGCCCAGTCGACCTGCACGGCGCCGGGGATGTGCCCGGCGGGGTAGAGGAGCTGGTCTTCGTTGGACTCGACGATGCGGATCCCGGGGTTGTCGAGGTTGTTGGCGACCCAGTCGGTGCTGACGAGGACATCGGGGTTGGAGTACCCCCGACTGGCGATATCGGACATGGAATCTCTCCTGGGCAGGTTGCCGCGCCGGGCGGGTAGCGCCCGCGGACCGCTAAGGGTACAGGAGACTGCTACGATAGGCCGCCCCAAGCGGATAACAGGGGACTGCGGAGGCTTCGTGAAAAGGCTGTTCCGAATTCTGGGTGGTGGGAGCCTTGGGAAGCGAGCCTCAGAGCCAGCGTATGAGGAGCCACCTGAGGCGGACTATGAGGTTCCTTCCCCCGCACGGGGGGATGTCTCCGAGTTCTATTTCGACACCATGCTTCAGATGCAGGCCGACATCTCGAAGGGCGATTTCGAAAGCGCTGCGCAGTCCGTCAAGGCGAACCTGGAGCACGTGCATGGGTGGGTAAAGGCAACGCGGGAAGAGTATGGAGCCTTTGATATTCCTTCGATACCAGCCCTACAGCAGGGTGGAAGAATCCTTGCTGTAGTTGGAGATATGGCCGGGTTGGATAGGATGCAGGAAGTTGTCGATTCCTGCAGTGAACTAGAACCCTGGTCCGCGCAAGTAGGTGAACATAAGCGGGATCTCCTTCTGGTCAAGGCCATACTCGACACCGTCCAGGAGCACCCGCGGTGTCTACAGACTGAGGTCAAGGGTCTTCTCGGTGAGAGCGATGGACGGCGCATAGCCACCCTGCTGCACTACCTTGAGCGGCATGAGAAGATCGTGCGCTTGAAGAAGGGTCGTACGTACGAACTCCTCTCGGCGGACGCCCTTGACGCTCCGGAGCCACTGCCCAAGAGGAGGGTTGCTCCCCACCGGAGGGCCGGGAAGTCGCCACCCCTGCACGAGGTGGACTTCTCCAAGATTAGCTATATCCCCTTGCCTCGCGCGCCATCCAGGTGGGATGAAGACCTCCCAATGCGGGACGCTGTGCCGCCCTTGGAAGAGGGCCAACACTTCGAGACAAGGGACGCGGACTGGCATCTCGGACCGATTCAGAAAGTTCCTCTCGCTGGTCGTCCAGACCCTGCCTTCCGGAAGGTGTACCCAACCGATTCTGGTGTCTTCCTAGTCGACGACCTGGGCAACGCGGAGGGGTTAGACCACCACGAAGCGTCGGCCTTGCGCTACGACCGTACTGGCAACATGGCAGTGAAGGCAGGGCTGCCGCATGGGACGTATCGGATCGGCGTTCATCCCCTCGGGCATGGCCTCATCGGGATGGCCAAGGACGCTGTTCTGCATGCCTATGACGAGTCACTGTCTCCCATTTTGGAAACGTCCTTGGCTGACTATCCTGAGGTTCTAGCGCTGGCGAAGAAGTTTGAGATACAGGAAGGGGAGCTGAAGAACCACATTAGGTGTATCGGCCTCTCGCAAGATGAGCGGCGCTATCTCTTCACTGCGGTGGACGAGGCATGGTGTTTTGATCTCGAAGGGAGGGGACTTTGGGGTGTGCGACTTCCTGAACAGGAAGGGTGGGATGAGCTCGGAAACGCATCAGGACTATTTCACGCTAGCGATGAGGTGACTTGGGCCCTTGGGACATTTGGGCTCGACTTGCCCGTCACTCCTGCAGACGTAAAGCAGCGATATCGCGAATTGGCCAAGCACTGGCATCCGGACTTGAACCAAAGTTCGGCCGGCGCCCATGAGCGGATGACGGAGATCAATCAAGCTGCGGAGATACTGACAGGTATTGACGTGGAGTCCATCCCCAGCTACACGGAAGCAGCCGTTGCCGCAGGGCGGATTGGGGTGGTGTTCGGTATGGGGGATAGCCTCCGGTGGAGGGCTGACTGGATATACGCTGCGTGCTTCGGTGCGCTTGGTCGAGGAGCCTATCTGGCGGGATACTCCGGACGGGTCGTGCAATTGGATGAGGGTGGTGAGGCGGTCCGCGCGTATGACATTGGGAGCGTGCCCCGGAGGATCGTTGACACCGGTGAGTTTCTTTACCTGCTGACGGACACGCGCCTGTACGTGTTGAGGGAAGATTCTCTCTATGCGTTGGTGGACACAGTCGATGCGGGAGATCTTCTTGTCGCGGAGACCGGCTTTGGGTTGCTAGAGTCGAAACGGCTTCGGTGGTTTGGCCGCGATGGCAGGTATGAGGGGAGCGTCGTTTCGAAGAACCCGATTCGCCACGTCTACTCCAGCGGAGGGAATCTGACGGTGGCGACTCGCCAACGGCGCGTCGAGATTAAGGGCGGACCCACATTCTGGGGTTCGACGGGCCCGGAGTCCCCCCGGCCCCAGCGTTCGGCGGTGGCTGCCCGGCTAGAAAACTAGGCGAGACCCGTCCCCCTCCACCGGCGCTGCCTCTGTTCCGCCCTCCAGCCAGCGCTCCAGGTCGACCGCGTCGAAGCCCTGCACGGCGGCCAGGTCCTGCGGGTCGCAGGCGCGGGGGGCGCCGCGCTCGTGGCCCGGCAGGGCCGTCAGCTCGGCGCGGAAGACGATGGCGAGCTCCCAGCCGTCGTCGCCCTCGCGCGAGATCACGTCGGCGAGGCGCAGGTCCGACATCGCCCCGTCGCACCACTCGTCCACGATCGTCGAGGCGATCTCGTACGGGTTCGCGCCCTGCTCGAGCACGGTCCAGGGGAGCCAGCGACCCTTCGGTCCGGGCGGGTCGAGGACGAAGGCGACGATGCGGCCCTCCAGCACGGGCACGACATGCACCGAGAGCAGGACGCCTCCGGCCATCAGATGACGCCGGCGAAGACCGAGTCGTCCTCGAACGGCCCCACGGCCGCAATCGTCGCCGCCTCCGGCCGCAGGAGGTCGCCGCCCACGCGTCGAAGGTCGTCGAGCGTGACCCCTTCGACCATCGCCACTACCTCGTCGACCGTGAGCACCTCGTCCAGCACGAGCTCCTGGCCGCCGAGCCAGGCGGCAACCGAGCGCGTGTCCTCCATGCGCAACTGGATGCGCCCTGCCACCATGCGCTTCCCCTTCTCCAGCTCCTCGTCGTCGGTGTCGCAGAGGAAGCGCTCGATCTCCTCGCGCGCAACCTCCAGCGTGAGGCGCGCGTTCGCGGGGTCGCAGCCTGCGTAGACCGTGAAGGCGCCCGCATCGCGGTATTCGCTCATGTAGGAGTGCACGTCGTAGACGAGCGCGCGCTCCTCGCGCAGCTCCAGGAAGAGGCGGCTCGACATGCCCTCGCCCAGCAGGGCGCTGAGCAGGCCGGCGGCGTACTGGTCGTCGTGGCCGAGGGGCAGGGCGGGGTACGTCAGGCAGAGGTGGGCCTGCTCCGTCGCCTTCGTGCGGACACCGACGCGGGGGCTCTCGCCGCGCTCCTCGACCGGGTGCCAGGCGTGGGCCTCGCCCTCGGGGGCGGGCCCGAGCCAGCGCGAGGCCGCCTCCACCACCGCCTCGTGCGTGATGTTCCCCGCCACCGACAGGACCATGTTCGAGGGTACGTACTGCGCGCGGAAATAGCGCTCGACCGCCGAGAGCGGCAGCGAGCGCGCCGTCTCCATCGCGCCGCCGATGTTGCGCCCGAGCGGCTGGTCGGGCCAGAGCGTCTCGTCCGCGAGGATGGCGGCCAGCTCGCCGGGGTTGTCCTCCACGCTGGACAGCTCCTCGAGGATGACCATGCGCTCCTTCTCGAGCTCGATCGGGTCCATCTCGGGAGCCGTCACCATGTCGGAGAGGATGTCGATCGTTTCGAGGGCGGCGAAGTCGGGCGTCTTCGCGTAGTAGACCGTCAGCTCGCGGTCGGTGGCGGCGTTGTGCAGCCCGCCGACCGACTCGATCGCCTCCGCGATCTCCTGCGCGGTGGGCCGGCGCGAGGCTCCCTTGAAGAGCATGTGCTCGAGGAAGTGCGAGAGGCCCGCCTCCGCGTCGACCTCGTAGCGGCTGCCTGCGCCCACGTACACGCTGACCGTGGCCGAGCGCGTCTGCGGCATCTCGCTCGTGATGATCCGCAGCCCGTTGGGCAGCACCGTTCGTTCGAACACGACGTCTGTATCTCCCGCCTATCGTGTGGCGGCGCTAATCATGGGCGGCGGGCGTGTTCAGGGACAACCTCTCGTCTACGTCAGGCTCGCCCCACAGCTCGCCCTGCGGGCTCGCCCCGGGCGCCTCCGGCGGGTCGATGCCGAGGTGCCGCCAGGCCGCCGCCGTGGCCATCCGGCCCCGCGGCGTGCGCTGCAGCAGCCCGTGCTTCAGCAGGAACGGCTCGTACACGTCGAAGACCGTGTCCGACTCCTCGCTGATGGCCGCTGCGATCGTCTCCAGCCCCACGGGCCCGCCCTCGAACTGTTCGACGATGGCGCGCAACAGGCGGCGGTCGTTCACGTCCAGCCCGAGCGCGTCGACCTCCAGCAGGTTGATCGCCTCGCGCGTCGCCTCCAGCGTCGCCACTCCGCCCGCTCGCACCTCCACGTAGTCGCGCACGCGCCGCAGGATGCGGTTGGCGACGCGGGGCGTGCCCCGCGCGCGGCTCGCGATCTCGCCCGCGGCCTCGTCCGCGAGATCGACGCCGAGCAGGCCCGCCGAGCGGCGCACGATCGTCGTGAGCGCCTGGACGTCGTAGAAGTCGAGCCGGTAGACGGAGCCGAAGCGGTCGCGCAGGGGCGCGCTGATCATGGCGTAGCGCGTCGTCGCCCCGATGACCGTGAAGTTGGGGAGCTGCAGCCGGATCGAGCGTGCCCCCGGCCCCTTCCCGATGACGAGGTCGATGGCGAAGTCCTCCATCGCCGGGTAGAGGATCTCCTCGACCGCGCGCGCCAGCCGGTGGATCTCGTCGATGAAGAGGACCTCGCCCTCCTTCAGGTTGGTGAGGATGGCGGCAAGGTCGCCGGGGCGTTCGATGGCGGGGCCGCTGGTGGTGCGGATGGGGGCGCTCATCTCCGCCGCGAGGATGTGCGCCAGCGTCGTCTTGCCCAGGCCCGGCGGCCCGTAGAAGAGGTGGTGATCGAGCGGCTCGCCGCGCTTCCTCGCCGCCTCGATGGCGATCACGAGGACTTCCTTGACGCGGTCCTGACCGGGGAAGTCGCCGAGCCGCTGCGGCCGCAGGGTCTGCTCCGCCTGGAGCTCTTCCTCGTCCTGCAGGGCCCCGTCGATCGCGCGTTCCTCGGCGGCCATGCCGCAAGTCTACCCGGACGGGAACGGATGTTCGAGCGCTAGCCCGTCGCCTGCAGCTCCTCCGGCTGCCGGGCCGCGCGCAGCACCCGGAAGATCGTGCGCCGCGAGAGCCCGAAGCGCGCCGCCAGCTCGTCGACTGACAGCCCCTGCTCCCGCGAGAGCCGCACGATCGTGGCGTCGCGACCCGTGCGCAGCATCGCCGGCGCCCCGCCTGGCTCCTCGTAGCGGCAGCGCGGCAGGGGGCAGCGCAGGCACGAGGGATACAGGTCGCAGCCGGTGTCGCGGTAGCGGGTGTTCTCGGGCAGCGCGTCGATGCGCGGCCGCCGGATGGGGGACTCGTCCAAGGGGCTCCACCTCCTGCGGGAGGAGGCAGAATAGAACTATTGTTCTACGAGGTCATCACCCGGATGGCATTCGCAACAGATTTGGGGGCCGCCCGTGGCCTACAGCGACATCGTCCGCAGCCGCTCGATGCGCTCCTCCAGCGGCGGATGCGTGCTGAACAGCTTCGACATGCCGCCCCCCCGGAACGGGTGGACGATGTACAGCGCCGCCACCGCTTCCTGCTGCGGCGTCTCCTGCATCGGCGCGAACTCGACGCCCTGGTGCAGCTTCTGCAGCGCGCTCGCGAGGGCGTGGGGGTCGCGCACGATGCGCGCGCCCGTCTCGTCGGCGGCGAACTCGCGCGTGCGGCTGATGGCGAACTGGATGATGGAGGCCGCGATCGGCGCCAGGATCATGATCGCGATCGCAGCGAAGGCGTTCCGCTGTCCCCCGAAGAAGATCAGCATGAAGGAAATCATCGAGATTGCCCCCGCGATCGTCGCCACGATTGAGCTCGTGAGCGTGTCCCGGTTCTTCACGTGCGCCATCTCGTGCCCGATGACGGCGCGCAGCTCGTGCTCGTTGAGCAGGCGCATGATGCCCGTCGTCACCGCGACCACGCCCTTCTCGGGGCTGCGGCCCGTGGCGAAGGCGTTCGGCGTGGCGCTCTCGATGATGCAGACCTTCGGCATCGGCATGGACGCGCGGTAGGCGACCTCTTCGACCATGGCGTGCAGCCCCGGCGCTTCGTCCGCCGACACCTCGCGCGCCCCCGCCATGCGCAGGGCGAACTTGTCGCTCCACCAGAAGGCGGAGAAGTTCATGACCGCCGCGAGGACGAGGAAGATGATGAGCCCGCCGAAGCCGCCCAGCGCGTAGCCGATGAAGAGCAGCAGCGCTGTCAGGGCCGCGAGCAGGAAGCCGGTCTTGATACCGTTCATGGGTGTGGGGATTCCTCCGTGAGTCCACGATCCAGTATAGGAGAGCCGGCGATCGCCGCGTGAAGGCGCCGTCTGCTTAACCGAACCTATCTGCCTTATGGATATGAAACGTGTACATTTGTCGTGACGGGGTGAGGAGGTCGCGCATGAGCAAGGCGATCGAGGCGGTGGTTCATTTCAAGGTGACCGTGCGAAGCGTCGAGCACGAGGGCTACTGGACGACGAAAGCCCTGGAGACCGGGATCGTGACCCCGGGTGCCACGCGGGACGAGGCCGAAGCGCGAAACGGCGAGGCCCACATCCTCCTGGTCCGGCGCGTCAAGCGGCTGGGCCTCGTGGCGCTGGCCGAGTTCATGGACTCCCACGGCGTCGACTACGAGATCGGCGACCCGGCGCACACGAACCGGTCGGTCGAGCAGTTGCCCCTGGCAGCGTAGCCCCGCGCTTCAGCCCCCGGCGACGAACCCGGCCACCGCCCGCCGCGCTTCCTCCTGCGCCCCCGCGAGCTCCTCCCCGCCCTCCAGGGGCGTCCAGCGATACTCGAAGCGCAGCCCCTGCGCGCGCTCCGGCCCCAGCGGCTCGCAGCGCCAGGTGTCGGGCAGGACGAGGGCCGGCGTCGTGACGAAGCAGTGCCACTGCTGGCCGTCCACCTCGAAGGCCGCCGCCCCCTCCCACCCCCCGAGCGGCAAGCCGCTCTCCTCCAGCACTTCCCGCGCGACCGCCTGCAGTGGCGTCTCGCCGGCGTCGACCTCGACCGTCCCGCCCGGCACCTGGAGGCCCGCCTCGGGCATGCCCGCGTGCTCGAACACGAGCAACTCGCGCCCCTCGGCGCCCTCGCGAACCACGAATCCGTACGCCTTTTCCGTCATGTGATGATTCTGGCAGATCGTTCCCTTGCGGGAACGGCTACACTCGCCTCGTGACTCAGCAAGAAGGCCGATCGAGATTCGCCGGCTTCTGGCGCTACCTGCGGATGGTGCTCATCGTCGTCCTCGGCGTGCTGCTCATCATGCAGATCGTGCGCATGCAATGGAGCGACGTGCCCATCACGGCCGTCTTCGTCGCTCTGCTGATCTTCCTGGAGGCCATGGACCGCGGCTGGATCCGCGGGATGAGAGGCGGCGGGCCTCCCGGCTCGGGGTAGAATCGCGCCCCAACCTGAAGGGAGCCCTCACATGTCCGACGCCCAGTACCTCGCCGACCGCATCGCCCTCATGGACGTCATGGTCAAGTACGGCACCGCCGTCGACGCCCGCGAAATGGACCGCTACCGCTCCTGCTTCACCGACGACGTGCTCGTCGTGGGCTACGGCCCCGAGGACATCGAGGGCGCCGATGCCTACCTCGACTACGTCATCACCGCCCTCGAGAACTTCCCTGCAACGCAGCACATGATGGGCAACCAGGTCGCCGAAATCGACGGGGACACCGCCCACACGCGGACCGACGTTCAGGCCACCCACGTGCTGAAGGAAGACCCGGACGCGATCATGACTCTCTGGGCCACCTACGTGGACGACATGGTCCGCGGCGCCGACGGCCAGTGGCGCATCAAGCGCCACGAGCTCGTGCGCGCGGGCAGCCAGCGAACCGTCAACCAGCCTTCGTAGGACCGCAGGTAGTTGTCAAAGTGCTAGGATGACTACCAGCACGGGTAGGTGAGCGCGCTATGGCAAAGGATCCCGGACCGGGGCCTGCGGAACATGATGCAGAGCCACGGATGGAGAATCTGTATCGCCTGACCGATCGCCTCTGGGTTGAACTCCCGGAGGGGGCGATGGAGCGCGCCCGCAAGAGCTACCTGTATTTCAAGAGCGGCGGGAAGGGCCATACGCTTCGTGACCTGGAAGAACGGGTGCGTGAGCTCCAGTCATAAGTGTTCGAGCCCCTCATTCCCTCACATATTCAAGAGGTCCTGTCGCTCATGGACGACCGGAGCCGGGCGATCGTCCTGAGTCGCATCCATGAAGTGTGCTCCCGCCCCCAGGTTGATAACGAGAGCACTTTCGAGATATCTAGCGGATTGTTCACGCAGAGAATAAGGATATTTGAAGACTATTTCGTCCTATTCGACGTGGTGGAGATTGGGCACGAGAGGTTCGTAGCGATCTACGAGATCGGTCGCTGATCTCGCGCTCCTCGAGCCGACTACGGAGAACCTGCCCGCCGTGGAGTAATGGCCCGGCGCGCTTCCCTACAGGTCCTTCACCTGCGGCAGCACGTTGCTCGCGAGCCAGTCGGGCACGGCGTTCGAGGACAGGTTGAACCAGATGAACACCACCTCGTCCACGCCCGACTCCGCGAGCTGCCCGATCCTGTCCACCATCTGGTCGGGCGACCCCATAATCGCGCCCCGCTGGTGGAGCGAGGCGATGTAGTCCGGCGGGGACATGGGCTGCGGCGGAGCCCGGCGCAGCATCTGCAGCGCCGCTTCCGCCTCCAGCTCCTCACGGGTCGCCCCGATGAGGCCCATCGTCATCATCGTGTGCCGGATCTCGCCCGGGTCGCGCCCGATCTCGTCGCAGTAGCCGGCCAACAGGTCGCACTTGTGACGGTAGGCCTCGGGCGAGAGGTCGACGCTGTTCCACTCGTGCGCGTGCTTGGCGACCAGAGGCAGGGTGCGCTGCTCGCCCCCGCCCGCGATGAGCACCGTCGGGCGGCCCGGCGCTGGCTTCGGGCGCATGTCCGCCTCGCGAAGCTGGTAGTAGCGCCCGTCGAACGAGGCGGGCCCTTCGCCCCACATCGCCTGCATCACCTGGATGTACTCGTCGAGGCGCTCGGAGCGCTCCCGGATCGAGGGATAGTCGACGCCGTAGGTGCGGTGCTCGCCCTCGTGCCAGCCGACCCCCAGCCCCATCACGAAGCGGCCCCCGCTGAGCAGGTCGAGTTGCGCCGCCAGCCGCCCCACGTTGGAGGGCGGCCGGAACATGACCGGCGTCACCAGCGGCCCGATGCGCACGCGCTCCGTCTCCCGCGCCGCCAGCGCGAACAGGATGTACGGCTCCAGCGAGACGATCTGGTTGACCGAGAAGAAGTGGTCGCCCAGGTACCACGAGGCGAAGCCGCGCTCCTCGGTCGTCCGCATCGAGGCGGTCGCCTCCTCGAACGTGAGATCCCACGGTCCTATGACAAGCGCGACATCCATCCGTCTATCCCTCCCCGGGTTCCACGTCCTACAGGTCCGCGACCTGCGGCATAACCTCGCTCGCGAGCCAGGCCGGCACGCTGTCGGAGGACAGGTCGAAGTAGGTGAACTGGACCTCGTCGATACCTGCCTCCGCGAGCCATCCGAGCTTGTCTACGATCTCGTCGGGCGTCCCCATGATCGCGCCGATCCCGCGCAGCATCTCGCGGTAGTCCGCGGGCGACATGCCGGGCGGAGGGGGCATGCGCTGCATCTGCAGAAGCGTCGCCGCCTCCACCTCCGCGTCGGTCGAGCCGATGAGTCCCATCGTCGTCATCGTGTGGCGGATCTCGCCCGGATCGCGACCGGCCGCCTCGCAGTGCACGGCTAGCACCTCGCACTTGCGCCGGTAGTCCTCGAGTGGCAGGTCGACGGCGTTCCAGGCATCCGCGTACTTCGCCACCAGGGGCAGCGTGCGCTTCTCGCCGCCGCCCGCGATAAGCACCGACGGCCGTCCGGAGGGCGGCTTGGGCTGCGTGTCGGCGTCGCGAAGCTGGTAGTAGCGCCCTTCGAACGAGGCGGGCCCCGCGCCCCACATCGCCTGCATCACCTGGATGTACTCGTCGAGCCGGTCGAAGCGCTCCCCCAGCGACGGGTAGTCGATGCCGTAGGCGGCGTGCTCGCCTTCGTTCCAGCCGACCCCCAGCCCGAGCACGAAACGCCCGCCGCTGAGCACGTCGAGCTGCGCCGCCAGCCGCCCCACGTTCGAGGGCGGGCGGAACATCACGGGCGTCACCAGCGAGCCGAAGCGAATGCGCTCCGTCTCGCGCGCCGCCAGCGCGAACAGCATGTACGGCTCCAGCGAGTCGATCTGATCCACCGTGTAGAAGTGGTCCCCCAGGTAGTACGAGGAGAACCCGTGCTGCTCGGTGACACGCATCGAGGAGACGGCTTCCTCGAAGCTCACCCCCCATGGCCCGACGACGAGTCCGATATCCATCCGCCGGCCTCTGCCCGCTACAGGGTCGACACCTGCGGCAGCACCTCGCTCGCGAGGAATGCCGGCAGGCTGTCGCTGGTCAGGTCGAAGTAGACGAACTGGACCTCGTCCAGGCCCTCCTCCGCGAGCCATCCGAGGTGGTCGACCACCTCGCCCGCGGTCCCCATGATCGCGCCCCCCTCGCGCATTGCCGCGCGGTACTCGGCGGGGGTGGGATTGCCGGGTGGGGGCGTGCGTTGCATCTGCGTGAGCGTCGCCGCCTCCACCTCCTCGTCCGTCCTGCCCACGAACCCGATCGTCGTCATCGAGCGGCGGATCTCACCCGGGTCGCGACCGATGTCGTCGCAGTGCCCGGCCAGTACCTCGCACTTGCGGCGGAAGGCCTCGGGCGTCAGGTCGACGCTGTTCCACTCGGCCGCGTACTGCGCCACCAGCCTCAGGGTGCGCCTCTCGCCCGCGCCCCCGATGAGGAGCGGTGGGTGGCCCGCCGGTGGCTTCGGCAGCGCGTCCGCCTCGCGGAGCTGGTAGTACTGCCCATCGACAGAGGCGGGCCCCGCTCCCCACATCGCCTGGAGCACCTGGATGTACTCGTCCAGCCGGTCGAAGCGCTCGCCCAGGGGCGGCCAGTCGACGCCGTAGGTGAGGTGCTCCGCCTCTCCCCAGCCGACGCCCAGCCCAAGCACGAAGCGGCCGCCGCTAAGGATGTCGGTCTGCGCCGCCAGCCGTCCCACGTTCGAGGGTGGCCGGAACATGACCGGCGTGACCAGCGGCCCGAAGCGGATGCGCTCCGTCTCCCGCGCCATGAGCGTGAATAGCAGGTACGGCTCGAGCGAGTCGAGCTGCTCGCCCACGAAGAAGTGGTCGCCCAGGTAGTACGAGGAGAAGCCGTGCTTCTCGGCCGCGTCGATCGAGAAACTGATGTCATCGAACGACACGTCCCAGGGACCGACCGCGAATCCGATGTCCATGTGCCTACCCTCCGGCCCATGCTGCCTGCGGCTAACCGTACGCCACTCGGGCGGCCGGGATCACCAAGCGGCGACGCCTCGGGCGCCGCCGCTTCGTTTCGGGACTGGTTGCCGGCTGGCCGCCTCCTAGCGGTCGGGGCCGTACAGGTAGTCGTCGATAACCTTGTTCATGTGGCGGATGCGCCGCTCGCGGTAGTTGATGAGCAGGCCCGGGTAGGCCCGCGAGTTCATCCCCTTCTGCACGCGCGGCAGGTTGTACGAATCCTGGTCCATCACCAGCCCCAGCGAGATCTCGCCGTGCTTGTGCTGGCTGTGGATCGGACGCGGAACCTCCGTGCCTTCGGGAAGGCGCGCGTAGCTCTGGATGTCGAAGTACATCTTGTTCGGGTCGGTCGCGTGCGGCCGCTGCCGGAAGAACCCGAAGCTGCGGTGGTGCGTGTTGAACGTCAGGTTCGGGAAGATGTAGTAGTGATAGTCGTCTGACATCTGGTCGTCGTTCAGATGGGAGACGTCCATCCCCTCTTCCTCGGCGACCTCGCGCGCGCGCTTCTGCAGGAAGGGGCGCACCTCCGCGCTGCGGCCCTCGAACTCCGCCGGGTCGACGCCCGCGTTCCGCAGCCGCCCCTTGAGCCCGTCGGTGACCTCCTCGGGGTTCTGGTAGCGCGGGCTCACGATGCCCATCGGCACCAGGTAGCGGTTGTGGCGCTCGTACAGGTCGATCTGCACGTGGATGTCGTCCAGCCCCTCGAGTAGCTGCGGGTGGATGCCCTGCACGTGGTAGACCTCGTTGAAGGCGTCCACCGAGGCCTTCCAGTTCGTGTCCCACTCGACCGTCTTGTCGGAGACGATCGAGAACTTCTCCATCTGGTACGCGTCCAGGTGCTGGGCGACCGGGTCGAGGAACTCGAGCAGCGGCTCCGCGTCCGGGTTCATGTTGAAGAAGATGAAGCCGCCCCACGTGTCGCAGGGCACCTCGACCAGCGCCGTCTCCTGGGGAACGCCCTGGGTGAAGGTGTCCTCGTCCGGCACGAACTTCTTCGAACCGTCGAGGTTGAACTCGAAGAAGTGATAGGCGCACTGGAACGATTCCGCGTGCCCCATGCCCGGGTTGCGGATCTGGTTCCCGCGGTGCGGACAGACGTTATAGAACGCGCGGATCTTGTCTTCCGCCTCGCGCACGATGAGGAGGGACTCGGGCCCCAGCTCGGTCGTGAAGTAGTCACCCACGGTGGGGATGTCGGACTCGCGGCCGGCCATGTTCCAGACCTTCGTCCACATGCGCTCCCACTCGAGCTCCATGAACTCCTTCGAGGTGTAGCGCTCCTTGGGGATGAGGTCGGTCCCCATGAGGGGCTCGGGGGCCTTCTCCGTGGGCGTGGTGTGGGCGATCTTCTCCTGAACCATCTGTTCCTCCGCGGGTCGTTTCGAGACGTGGCCCGATGGTACGCCGTTCTGTCAATCTCTGCGCTCTATAGTGGGCATGGAGGCCTGCAATGGCGGAGTTCGGCGGCGGTTTCATCCCGCCCAGTCACGGTCCCGAGTTGGAGATGCTGGCGGAGGCCCAGCGCGACGAGATCCGGCGCCAGCACGGCGGCGACCACCGCCCCCCGAAGCGCCCCCGAGGCTCCCGTTTCGGCTTCCTCCGCCGCATCGTGCGCCTCATCCGCGGCGGCGGGGACTAGAGGCCGACCGCCATTGGATCGGGGACTGGAATGACACGCCGGGGTCCAGAATTGCCGCAGCAGAAGGGTCGGGGGTCCGCCCTGGAGCGCCTGGCGGATCGCCGCGCACAGGACCTACACCGGTACGCGATGGACCGACACCAGGACAGGATCGGGGAGGCCGACCATCGCCGCCGGCTTCGCCAGCGCTCGCGCGGCCCGCGCTTCGGCTTGCTCCGCCGCATCGCCCGCATCATCCGCGGCGGCGGGGACTAGCGGACGACACGTACTTCGCTGGCGTCCGCTAGAGTGGAGAGGGGTATCAGATGGTGGACTTCGGCCCTCCACCCAGTGAGCACGAATGGAGAAGCCTCCGGGACGAGAAGTACTCGGAGATGGAGTCGGTGCGGGCGGCTGTCCGGCAGGTAGACCTCGCCCGAGGGTCGGAGCGCCGTCCGCGGCTAGGCCTCCTGCGTCGCCTCGTCCGCTTCATTCGTGGCGGAGGGGACTAGCGGTGGCCGATGGCAAGCGGCCGCCCGCCGGCGAAGACGCCGCCGCCCAGGTCGGGCGCACCCTCGGGAAGCTCGTGCGCAAGGCGCATGACGCCGCCCTCGAGGCCCAGCCGGAGGTCGAGCTCCACGCTCGCCGCGCGGCGAAGATCGCGAAGGAGACCGTCGAGGCCGTTCGCCCCGATGCCGAACGGCTCGCCCACGACGCCATCGAGGCAGCCCGGCCCGCCGCCGAGCAGGCCGCGAAGTACGTCCGCGAGCACGAGGACGAGATCCGGCAGGTCGGCAGCGTCGCCGGCGAGGCGATCGCCTGGAGGGTCCTGCCCCGGCCCCTGCGCCCGTTCCTCTCCGGGACGGTCGGCAAGTTCTTCCGCCAGAAGCCGCCGAAGCAGTCCTGAGCCCGGCTCCCCCTACGCCCGTGCGGAGGAGAGGCCGGGCATTTCGTTGCCCAGGTAGGTGCTGCCCAGGTTGCGGTAGTGCCGCCACGAGATGGCCGCGTGCGCGGCCGCCTGGTGCGAGTCCCGCAGCCGCCGCTCCAGCGGCGAGTCCATGCGGCTCGCCGTCGTGCCCGCCGTGTTGTGGATCGTGTCGACGATGTGCCGCGAGGCCTGGGCGGCGTGTACGCAGGAGAGGTAGGAGCGCTGCGTCACTTCCCACTCCGGCGCCGAGCGGCCCCCGTCCTTCGGCAGCGGCCCGAGGTGCCGCTCCGTCTCTTCCTGCGCATCGATCATGAACGCCTTCGCCGCCCGCTGCGTAGCCTCGGCCTCGCCCAGGCGGTACTGCAGCTCGGGCATGTCCGACAGCGGCGTCCCCGACATCCACGGCGTCTTCGTCAACGCCAGCTCGACCAGGTCGTTGATCGCCCCGCGGGCGATGCCGAGGGCGACCGCGCCCTTGTTGTAGTGCGCCTGCATCGGGTTGCGAAGGGTGGGGCTCGCGAACGTGTCGCAGTTGCTGAAGAGGTCCATCGGCAGGGTCGCTTTGTCCGGGATGAAGGCGCCGTCGACCTTCACGTCGGCGCTGCCCGTGCCGCGCAAGCCCGCCGTGTTCCAGGTGTCGACGATCTCCCAGTCCTCGCGCGGGATCAGGAACGCCTTCTCCGACGAGCCGCCGCCTTCTTTCGGCACGCCCACCGAGCCCGTGTGCACGAGCGTCCAGGTGGCGTTGTGGCAGCCGCTCCCGAAGGAGCCCTGGCACCAGAGCCGCCAGCCGCCGTCGACCGGCCGCGCCTTGGCGTGCTGGAGCCCCGGCCCGACGCCGCCGCACGTCAGGACGCGCCAGTCGTCGTAGTAGTCGTGCACCAGCTCCATGCTCATGCGGCGCAGGACGAGGCTGTTGATCTCCGAGTTGATGTGGACGCACCAGCCGACCGACCCGTCGATAGCCGAGGCCAGCTCGACGATCTCGATCTGGTCGCGCGCGGGCAGGTCTTCGCCGCCCAACTCCTCGGGCAGCGCGAAGCGGTAGAGCCCCTGGTCGGCGATCTCGTTCGAGGCCCAGGCGGGAATGTGGCGGATCTCCTGCGCCTCGTCGCCCGCCTGCAGGAGCGCTTCCGTCATCCCGCGCAGCCGCTCGAGGGCGGGCGCCGTCTCCTGCAGCTTCTTGCTGCGCTCGATGATCTCGGCTCGCACCATGGCTGCCGCCTCCCGTCGCTGGTCGCGCGATTCTAGGGCAAGCGGAGGGCGCGCCGCCTACCCGCGCCGGTCGATGCGCCGGATCGCCTCGCTCGCGAAGGGGATGTCGGGGCGCATCTTGAGGGCGTACTCGTAGTCGATGCGGGCGTGGTAGGCGCGGTCCTGGGCCTCGTGCGCCTTCCCCCGCAACACGAACGCCGCCGCCCCGATCTCCATCGGCATGGGCGTCTCCGGCTCTCCGAGCTCGACCTCGAGCGTGTGCATCGCCAGTCCCGGCTGCCCGTCTTCGAGCTGCTGGTTGGCGTCGCAGAGGGCGACGACGCCGGGATGGTCGAGCCCGAGCGCGCGAGCGTTCGTCACGCCCAGCTCTTCGAGCATGGCGAACACCGCCTCGCTGTCCCGGGTCCCCTGGTCCGCGTCGTTCACGGGCGCCCTCCGCCTGCCGCGGGAGGGTACGGGGGAGTGGTGGCCGGTGGCTAGTGGTCGGTGGGGGGAGGGGCTTGTGGGAAATCTCCGTGATAGCTTGGAAAGCATGCCTCGTTCGAAGCGTTCCACCCGCTGTGCTTACCCACGCTGCGGCGTTCCCAACAAGGAGACGCTCGAGGCGCTGCGCGAGGCGCGTGAGGGCAAGAACCTTGAGGTGTACGACTCCCTCGAGGAGCTCAAGGCGGAGTTCGAGAGCTAGCCTTCCCCGAAGTGCTCACGCGCCAGCGCGATGAGCCGCTCCGGCTGGTCGTGGTGGACCCAGTGGCCCGCCCCCTCGACCGTCACCGGACGCACCCCCGCGAGCCCCTCCACCCAGCGCTCCATCCCCCGCATCAATCCCGCCTCGCCCCCCATCAGAAACAGCACCGGGCACGTAATCGCCTCGATGAAGCCGCGCATCTCGGCCAGCGTGTACTCGTCGCGACGCACCCCCGGACGTGACCAGTTGTCGAACTTCCAGATGAGCTCGTCCCCGTCCTCTCGCACGGCGTGGACGGCGATGTGCCGCGCCTGCTCGGGCGAGAGGCGCGGGTTCATCTCTCGCACCCGCTGGACGGCGCTTGCCAGGTCCGGATAGCGCCGCACCTGGCGCGTCTCCAGCGAGCGCCGCTGCTCGACGTACGTCCGGAAGCGCTCTGGGTTCATTGGCTCCGGCTCTTCGAACAGCCCCGGCACGCGCCCCTCGATCGCGACAATCGAGGCGAACCGTTGCGGGTAGGCACCGGCCGCGATGAACGTCACCTGCCCCCCGAAGGAGTGGCAGACGACCCGCACGGGCCTGTCGAACCGCTCGACGAGCGTGAGCAGGTCGACGGCGTACTGTGCGGTCGTGTACTCACTTCCCGGCGACCAGTCGGAATCGCCGTGCCCGCGGAGGTCGGGCGCGACCACGTAGTGGTCGGCGGCGAACGCCTCCGCGATCCCGTCCCAGCTGCGGGCGTGGTCGCGACCGCCGTGTACGAGGATGAGCGGCCGCGCGTCCTCGTCGCCCCACGCCCAGTACGAGAGCCGCAGGCGCTGGGACTCGAAGAAGTGCTGCGTGGGCTGTTGGCTGCTGGCCATTGGCTGTCGGTGGGTGTTCGCCGTTCTGGACTCGGTTCGCTGGTCCCGATGGCAAGTGTCGATCGAACCCGGCCCATAATAGAGGCCGGAGTTCCAATACAGTGGCGAACAGCCAGGAGCCAACAGCCAACAGCCAGCAGGGGGCCGTCTGGCTCGTGGGGGCAGGGCCGGGCGACCCCGGTCTCATCACCCTCGCGGGGCTTGAGGCGTTGCGCACCGCCGACGTCGTCCTTTACGACGCCCTCGCGCCGCGCTCTCTCCTGCGCGAGGCGAGCGCAGACGCCGAGCTGTGCGCCGTGGGCAAGCGTGCCGGGGCCCACATCGCGACGCAGGCAGAGATCGAGGCGCTCATGGTCGCCCGTGCGAAGGCGGGGAAGCATGTCGTTCGCCTCAAGGGCGGCGACCCCTTCGTGTTCGGCCGTGGCTCCGAGGAGTTGCGCGCCTGCAAGGAGGCGGGCGTGCCCTGCACGGTCGTCCCGGGCGTGACATCCGCCATCGGGGCCTTCGCCTACGCCGGCATCCCCGTCACCCACCGCGGCCTCGCCGGCGGCTTCATGGTCATCAACGCCCGCAGCCTGAACGACGGTGTCACTAGCTGGCGCGCCGCGGCCGAGGTCGACACGCTCGTGCTGCTGATGGGCGCCGAGACCCTGGCCGAGTGCGCCGAGCGCCTCGTCGCCGAGGGGCGCGCGCCCGACACGCCCGCCGCCTCCGTCCAGTGGGGCACCCGCCCCGACCAGCGCGTCGCGACCGGAACGCTCGCCGATATTGCCGAACGCGTCGCCCGGGAAGGGCTGACCGCCCCCCTCGTGACCGTCGTGGGGCCCGTCGCCGGGCTCGCGGGGGAGCTCGCCTGGTTCGACCCCGGCCCCCTCGCCGGTCGCCGCGTGGCCGTGACGCGCTCCCGTGCGCAGGCGAGCGAGCTGGTGGCGCTGCTGGAAGCCGAGGGCGCCCTCGTGACCGAAGCGCCCGCCATCGAGCTGGTCTCGCGGGCCGGCATGCCCGACCTCTGCGAGGCCGTGGCCGCTCCCGCCGACTGGTGGGCCTTCAGCAGCGCGAACGGCGTCGACGCCGCCATGGAGACGCTCGCTGTGGCCGGCCTCGACTCCCGCGCCCTCGCCGGACGCCGGCTCGCCGCCGTCGGCGAGGCGACCGCCGCCGCGCTCGCGGGCTACGGACTGCGCGCGGACTTCGTCCCCGAGCAGTCGTGGTCGGGCGCGCTCGCCGAGCTCCCCGCCGACCCCGGCGAGACCGTCACCGTCTTCCAGTCGAACCTCTCCCCGCCCGACCTCTGCGCTGCGCTCGAGGCGCGCGGCCTGACCGTGCGCCCCGTCACCGGCTACGAGAACCGCCCGGTGCCTCTCTCCCCGGAGCAACTGGACGCGGTCCGCGAGGCCGACGCCATCACGTTCACGAGCAGCTCGACCGCGAAGAACCTGCACGACGCGCTCGGCGACGATGCCGCAAGCCTGGAGGCGGCCCTCATCAGCATCGGCCCGAGCACCTCGGAGGCCGTGCGCGAGTGCTTCGGCCGCGTCGACGCCGAGGCCGCCTCGCCCGGCCTCGACCAGCTTGTGCGCGCCGTCATCGACGCGCTCGCCCAGGATCCGGAGCGATGACCCGCTCGCTCGTTCTCGCCGGCCACGGATCGCATCTGAACGCGCGATCGAGCGAGGCTGTCCGCGCCCACGCCCGGGCGCTGGCCGGCGATGGCTCCTGGGACGAAGTGCTCGTCGCGTTCTGGAAGGAGGAGCCCTCCCTCTCGCGCGCCCTCGACGGGTGCTCCGCGAGCGAGGTGACGGTCGTCCCCGTCTTCATGTCGGAGGGCTACTTCACGAGCGAGGTCATCCCCGCCGAGATGGACCTCGACGGGCCCGTCACGCGTCGTGAGGGCCGGACGATCCGCTGCACTCGCCCCGTCGGCGCCCACCCCGACCTCGCCGGCATCGTCATCGAGCGCGCCCGGGAGGCGGGCGCGACGCCGGATGACGCCCTGTTCTTGCTCGGGCACGGCACGAGGCGCAACGCGGGCTCGGCGAGCTCCGTCCACCAGCAGGTCGAACGCGTGCGCGACGCGGGACGCTTCGCGCAGGTGTCCGCCGTCTTCACCGACCAGGATCCGAACGTAGCGGACGTCCCCGACCTCGCCGGCGAACGGAACGCGGTGGTCGTGCCCTTCTTCGCGTCGGAGGGCTTTCACGTCGGCCAGGTCTCCGCGAACGGCGTCCACGCCGTCCGCTACGCCGAGCCTGCCGGCACCCACCCCCGCATCGCCGCGGTCATCCGCGAACTCGCCCTGGAGGCGGCGACGGCGTAGGTCGAGAGCTGGGGTGCCTCGGGGTCTACCTTGCGAAGCGCTGGTCGTACTCGCGCGAGACTCGGACCAGCGAGGCCCCGTAGTCGAGATCGGAGCCTTGCTCGTCCACCCACTCGAACGGAAACGGAGTTTCGTTCGTGGCGCGGAAGGGAAGGATAAGAAACTCGTCAAACGCTGCCTTGGCGTCTTCGATTAGACGACGCTTGGCTGCGTCAGCTTCTTGAGCTGGATGTGGGTACTCCCGACCGTCGGTCGTGAAGCTACGGTCCCTCTCGTAACTGGTTACTTTGGCCGCATGGTTGATGCCCACAATCCCAACACAGATCGGATTTCCCCCGCCTCGCCTGAACTGCTCGGCTTGGCCGCGCAGGTCTGAGCAAACTCGCCCGATCTGCTTCATCATCGCTTTCGAAAGGATTTTCACCTCGACGCCTATCTCAACTGTTGCGATCTGACCTCGCGCGACTTCGAAGCCTTCTTCAAGCACAGCCTCTGCGTTGGGTACACGCTCACCAAAGGTCCCGTCCCCCCGGCGGGCAACAATGCCGCGGCGCCGGTTCTGGCGGTTCAGTACTCTCGTGCTACTCCGAATTCTCGACGTGAGGACGCTGGAAGGCTCGCGCTCCAGCAAGTCCTCAAAGAGCTCGCTCGCGATGGCGTCACCGAGTGTGGAACTACGATGCTTGTATTGTTGGCCTTCGAAAGTGCTGCGGAACCTGTCCAACAACCGGTATGGCACGAGCGCTGCCCCTAGGTCCAGGTCTCGACCACGCCCCGCTCCTCGCTTGCTGTCAGCCGACTCTCTGCCAACTCAAGATAGCGACGCTCTATGTCTACGGAAATGGAGTTGCGACCAAGCTTCATGGCGGCGAGTGCAGTCGTTCCCGTTCCTGCGAAAGGATCGAGCACTGTGTCCCCGGTGAAGCTGAACATCTTGACGAGCCTATCGGGGATTTCTGGGGGGTAGGGAGCAGGGTGCTCCGTGCGTTGCTGTCCGCGAATGTCGGACCAGATAGGAGTGAAGAGCTTGGTGTACTCGTCTGTTGGGATGAACGACTGACGCTCTTGATCTTCGGTTGGACTGCGGTAGCCGCCTGGCTTCCTCAAGAAGAGGATGTGCTCGACATCGTTCTTGACGATGCCGTTGGGAAGGTTCGGCTTCCCCAAGTAGCGGCTCGACCGCGAGGCTTCGAGGACGATGTTCGCGACCTTGAGCCAGAGGATAGGCGTAAGGCAGTCAAGACCTATCTGCCTAGCTCGTACTTGAATATCGGCGGACAGGGGCAGTACGTGATGTCGCCCCGCGCTCCTGCGGGAGAGGCACACATCTCCTACGACGCAGGCAACGCGGCCGCCTGGGGCTAGGACCCTGAGGCACTCCCTCCACACATGGTCCAACTCCTCAAGGAAAGCCTCGTACTCAGGAATGTTCCCGAGTTGGCCAGGTGTTTCTGGGTACTCCTTGAGCATTCCATAGGGCGGGCTGGTGCAGACCAGATGGACCGACTCGTCGGGTATCCAATCGAGGTTCCGTGCATCTCCAAGCCGGAGCACGTGCTTCGTGGCCTCCGTGCCCGGAAGCGCAACACCTGCTTGCTCACTGACTTCCAACTGGACCAGGGTGGAGCCTCGTTCCCCCTACTATACCGCTCGTCTCTACCGCTCGATCGGGCCGCCGGCGAAGACGGTCGAGCGCACGACGGCTGGGTTGCCGTCGTTCTGGATGGCGTCGTGCCGGCGGGGGATCTGCCCCTCGTGGTCGTCGTGCGTGAGGATGTAGAAGCGGTTCGCCTTGATCCCCTCGAATACGCACTCCGCTGCCCACTCCGCCGGGAGCGCCTGCAGCCGCACCGTGTCGCTGAACCCCGGCGTGTTCTCCGTTCGCTTGCGGACTGCCTCCGCGTCGATGTCGCGCAGGTGCTCGGGCCGGTTGCGCTCGGAGTTGCGCAGGTTCGTGCGGATAATCCCCGGGCACAGCACCGAGACCCCGACGTTCGAGCCGGCGTCCTGGAGCTCGCCGTAGAGCGTCTCCGAGAGCGTCACGACGCCGTGCTTGCTCACGTTGTATGGCCCCGTCCCCGAGACCGAGACGAGGCCGGCCATCGAGCCGGTGTTCACGATGTGCCCCTCGTCCTGCTCGACCAGGTGGGGGGCGAACACGCGCACCCCGTGGATCACGCCCCACAGGTTCACCCGCAGCACGAACTCCCAGTCGTTCACGCCCAGCTCCCACATGGTCCCGCGCGCGCCCACGCCCGCGTTGTTGCAGACGACGTGGACCGAGCCGTAGTGCGCCAGCGACTCCTCGGCGAGGTTGTCCATGGAGGCGGCGTCGCCGCAGTCGGTCTGGACGGTGAACACCTCGGCGCCGTTCTCGCGAAGTCCGGCGGCGGCCTCCTCCAGCACCGCTTCCTCGATGTCGGCGAGGACGAGACGCATCCCCTCGGCGGCGAAGCGTGTCGCCATGGCGAGCCCGATGCCGCTCGCCCCGCCCGTCACAACCGCGACCTTGCCCTCGAACTCCTGCATGTCCGTCCTCCTCGTGGTGGCGGGCGCAGCGTACAGCAAGAAGGCCGCGCACAATCCGTGCGCGGCCTCCCGCGTTTCGGTGGCCGGCCGGCCTAGCGGTCGGGGCCCTCCAGGTAGTCGTCGATGACCTTGTGCATGTGGCGGATGCGGCGCTCGCGATAGTTGATCAGCAACCCCTTGAACGAACGCGAGTTCATCCCCTTCTGCACGCGCGGCAGGTTGTACGAGTCCTGGTCGAGGCCCAGCCCGAGCGAGATCTCGCCGTGCTTGTGCGTCGTGTGCACCGGGCGCGGAGGCGGCTCCGAGCCCTCCGGGATTCGGACGTAGTTCTGCAGGTCGTAGTACATCTTGTTCGGGTCGGTCGCGTGCGGCCGCTGCCGGAACAACATCACGCCCGAGTGGTGCGTGTTCAGCGTGATGTTCGGGAAGATGTAGTAGTGGTAGTCGTCCGAGAGCTGGTCGTCGTTCAGCTCTGAGAGGTCGATGCCGTGGGCGGCGGCGTGCTTCTTCACCTGCGCCTGTAGCGCCGGACGTACGTCCGCGGGGCCGCCCTCGAACGTCTCCGGATCGATGCCCGCGGCCTGCAGCATCTCCTTGAGCGCGCGCGTCAGCTCCTCCTGGTTCGGATAGCGCGGGCTCAGCAGCCCGAACGGAACCAGGTAGCGGTTGTGGCGCTCGTACAGGTCGATCTGCACGTGGATGTCGTCGATGTTCTCGAGGATCTGCGGATGGATGCCCTGCACGTGGTACACCTCGTTGAAGGCGTCCACCGAGGTCTTCCAGTTGCAGTCCCACTCGATCGTGACGTCCTGGACGAAGTACTGCTTCTCGAAGTGGTACGGGTTGAGGTGCTCGGGGATCTCGCCCAGGAACTCCATCAGCGGCTCGGCGTCGGGGTTCATGTTGAACCAGACCCAGCCTCCCCACGTGTCCGTCGGCACCTCGATCAGCGCCGTCTCCTGGGGCACGCCCTGGGTGAAGGTGTCCTCGTCGGGGACGAACTTCTTCGAGCCGTCCAGGTTGAACTCGAAGAAGTGGTAGGCGCACTGGAAGCTCTCGGCGTGGCCCATGCCCGGGTTGCGGATCTGGTTCCCGCGGTGGGGGCAGACGTTGTAGAAGGTCCGCACCTTGTCCGGCGCCTCGCGCACGACGAGGAAGGACTCGGGGCCCAGCTCGGTCGTGAAGTAGTCCCCCACGTTGGGGATGTCCTGCGTGCGGCCGGCGATGTTCCAGACCTTCGTCCACATGCGCTCCCACTCGAGGTCCATGAACTCCTTCGAGACGTAGCGCTCCTTGGGGATGAGGTCGGTGCCGAGGACTGGCTCGGCCGCCTTCGTGGTCGGCGTCTGTTGGCTGACGGATTGGAGGACCATGCTCTTGCTCCCTCGTAGCTCGGTGGTCGCGTAGGGACGGGCGCGATACGCGCCTGCTATGGCGACCATCCTACGCGCACTGTCAACGCATTTCCCGCAGGGATTCCGCGCGTTCTCAGGCGGGCGCGAGGGCCGCGATCTCCTTCAGGCTCTGCTCGCGCGGCGTGCCCGACGTCCCGAACACGTACGTCTCCCCGCTGGGCCCGTCCGACCCGTGCGAGAGGATGTTGATGACCGCCTGGCCGACGTCCGAGGATCGCATCCCCGCCTCCGCCGCCGCCGCCGAGACGGCGCGCAGCATCGGCGTGTCCGTCGCCCCCATGCAGAGGCCGTTGACGCGGATGTTGTGCTCGGCCAGCTCGATCGCCCAGGTCTCCACCTGGCGCCACTGCACCCATTTGGCGCAGTCGTAGCCACTGGCGGCCCCGCCCGTCATCAGGTGGCCTTCCTTGATGTGCTCGGTAATGACGTTGAGGATCTCGCCTCCGCCCGCCGCCTGCATCGCCGGCACCGCCGCGGTCGCGCAGTAGTAGCTGCCCATCGCGCAGATGTCGATGGAGCGTTCGTAGGCGTCCGTCTGCGATTCGTAGCTGCCGCCCGTGAGCGTGGTGTCCGCGTAGATGGCGGCGTTGTTCACGAGCACGTCGATGCGTCCCAGGCGCTGCAGGGCGCTGTTCATGGCCCGGCGCACCTGCACCTTGTCGGCCACGTCGCAGTCGATGGCGATCCCCTGGCGGCCCGTGGCCCGCACCTGCGCGGCCGTCTCCGCGTTGCTGGCGGCGTCGATGTCGAGGCTGGCGACATCCGCGCCGTTCTCGGCCAGCGCCACCGCGATCCCGCGTCCGATCCCGACCGCGCCCCCGGTCACGACGGCGACTTTCCCCTCAAGCAGCATGACGTACCTCCCGTTCCTGCTTCGAAAGCGCGCCGATTCTGGCCTATCCCGCGCCGCCTCGCCACGGCCTGCCGGGGACCTGAGGATGTGCCCGCGTAGACTCGGCGCTCATGCCCGACGGTCGACTGCAGGCCTTCCGTGCCTTCCGCCACCGGAATTTCCGCTACCTGCTGGCGGGGACGGTGCTCGTCGGGCTCGTGCAGCCCCTCCACTTCGTCACCCAGATCTTCTGGGTGCAGGAGGTCTACCCCGACCTCCAGATCATCTATACGGGATTCCTCATGGGCGCCCGGGGCGTCGCCACCCTGCTTTTCAGCCTGATCGGAGGCGCCATCGCCGATCGCTTCGAACGCCGCCTCGTGCTCCTCGGCTGCGAGTCCGCCACGCTCGTCCTGAGCGCCTTCGTCGCCCTCCTCATGCTGACCAGCCCCTTCGGGGAGGCGACGTTCTTCGGCGTCCTGGTGCTCACCTTCCTCGCGGCGGCCACGCAGGCGATCGACCACCCCGCCCGCCAGGCGAGCATCCCCGCCGCGGTTGGCATGGACGACCTCGGGAACGCGATCAGCCTCAACTCTGCTGCCCAGCAGCTCATGATCCCGATCACGATCCCGCTCGCGGCCGTCCTCAACGACGTCGTCGGGCCGGGTGCGCTCTACGCGGGCTCGCTCGTCACCTGGATCGGCATCATCCCGCTCATCGCCGCGCTCAACTACAGCAGCCGCGGCGAGGCCGGCCGCCAGATGTTCCGCGCCGTCGGCGAAGGCCTCCGGTACACCTGGAGCCACGTCATCATCCTCGCGGCTGTCGGTCTCCTGTTCGTCATGAACGGCGTCGGCATGCCCGGCGTGGGCAACCTCGGCATCATCTGGGCGACCGAGATCCTCGACGTCGGCGGCAGGGGATTCGCGCTCATGGCGTTCGGCTGGGGTGGTGGCGCCGTCGTCGGTTCGATGTTCTTCGCCCAGCGCTCGGACGTCGCCGGGCGCGGCTCGACCCTCGTGCTGGCGGCGATCGCGTTCGCGGTCAGCGCCATCGTGTTCGCCTATTCGCGTTCCATCTGGCTCACAGCCGCGACGAACGTCGGCCTCGGGGTCGCCCTCAGCGCCTCGTCGATCAGCGCGGCTGTCATCATCCAGCGAACGGTCGACGAGGGGGTGCGTGGGCGCGTGATGGGCCTGTTGCCCCTCACCAACGGCGTCGCCATGCTGCTGACCTTCCCGATCAGCGCCGTGGCCCAGCAGGCGGGCCTCCCGATCGTGCTCGTGTTCCTCGGCTGGGCGACGCTCGGGCTCTCCGCGGCGATCGCCCTGGTCGTCCCCCAGCTCCGCCGCGTCCGTCCGGAGCCGGTTTACTCCAGCGCCCCCGGGTAAGGCGCGGCCCCTACCCCGCGACCGCGGCCTCCCCGTCGCGGGCGGCGAACGTGTACTCGCCGTCCGTGTAGTCGACCGTGATGCGCTGACCCTCGCCGAACTCGCCCGCGAGGATGCGCCGCGCCAGCTCGTTCTCGACGCGCCGCTCGACCGTGCGCCGCAGGGGACGCGCGCCCAGCTCGGGGTCGTACCCCTCGCGCACGAGCTCCTCGCGCGCGGCCTCCGTCAGCTCGATGTCGATCTCGCGGTCTGCGAGCCGCCCTCGCACCTCGGCGACGAGCAGGTCGACGATCTCCGCCAGCTCCGGCTTCGTCAGCGGCTCGAACACGATCGTGTCGTCGATGCGGTTCAGGAACTCGGGGCGGAAGTGCTCGCGCAGGGCGCGCTCCACCGATTCGCGCACCTGCTCGCCCGCGCCGCTCTCCTCGCTGCGCTGCGTGAAGCCGAGCGTGAGCCGGTTCTGCGCGCCCGTGCCCAGGTTGCTTGTCATGATGACGACCGTGTTGCGGAAGTCGACCGTGCGGCCGTGGCCGTCGGTCAGCCGTCCGTCGTCGAGAATCTGCAGGAGCGTGTTGAACACGTCCGGGTGCGCTTTCTCGATCTCGTCGAAGAGGATGACCCGGTAGGGACGGCGCCGCACCAGCTCCGTGAGCCCGCCCGCCTCGTCGTAGCCGACGTAGCCGGGAGGCGCGCCCACCATGCGGCTCACCGTGTGCCGCTCCTGGTACTCCGACATGTCGAGCCGGATCATCGCCTCCTCGTCGTCGAACAGGCACTGCGCCAGCGCCTTCGCCAGCTCCGTCTTCCCGACGCCCGTGGGCCCCAGGAAGATGAATGAGCCGATCGGGCGCTTCGGGTCCTTGAGCCCCGCCCGCGCCCGCCGGACGGCGTCGCTGAGCGCCTCGATGGCGCGGTCCTGTCCCACCACGCGCTCGTGCAGCGTCTCCTCCATGCGCAACAGCTTCTCGGTTTCCGTCTCCTCGAGCCGCGAGACGGGAATGCCCGTCATCTGCCCGACGAGCGCGGCGATGTCCTCCTCCGAGACGCGCAGTTCGGCGGGCCGCTCGGCGTCGTCCTCCGCGCGCAGCCGCGCGTACTCCTCCTGGAGTTGCAGGACCTCCTGCTTGATGTGGGCCGCGCGCTCGTGGTCCTCCCGCGCGACGGCTGCGTCCGCCTCTTCGCCGAGGGCGTCGAGCCGTTTCGCGATGGCGCGAACCTCCGGGGCCGTCTCCTGCGCGTCGATGACGTGCTTGCTGGCGGCCTCGTCGATGAGGTCGATCGCTTTGTCGGGCAGGTGCCGCTCGGTCACGTAGCGCGAGGAGAGCCGCACGGCCGCCTCGAGCGCGTCGTCGCCGATCTCGACCCTGTGGTGGTCCTCGTAGCGCGAGCGCAACCCTTCCAGGATCGCGATCGTGTCCTCCTCGGAGGGTTCGTCCACGTACACGGGGGCGAAGCGCCGCTCAAGGGCGGGGTCCTTCTCGATGCGCCGGTACTCGTCGAGCGTCGTCGCGCCGATGGCGCGCAGCTCGCCGCGCGCCAGCGGGGGCTTCATCAGGTTGCTCGCGTCGATGGCGCCTTCCGCCCCGCCCGCGCCCATCACGGTGTGGAGCTCGTCGATGAAGAGGATGATGCCGCCGTCGCTCTCGCGGACCTCCTCCATCACGGCCTTCAGGCGCTCCTCGAACTCGCCCCGGAACTTCGCCCCGGCCAGCAGCGCGCCCATGTCGAGCGCCCGCAGCGACTTGTCCTGCAGGTTCTCGGGCACGTCGCCCTCGGCGATGCGCTGGGCCAGGCCCTCGACGATGGCCGTCTTGCCGACTCCCGCCTCGCCGATGACGACGGGGTTGTTCTTCGTGCGACGGTTCAGGATCTGCATCACCCGGCGCACCTCGGTGTCGCGACCGATGACGGGGTCGAGCTTGCCCTCGCGCGCGAGCTGCGTGAGGTCGGCGCTGTAGCGCTCGAGGCTCTGGTAGCTGCTCTCGGCGGTCGGGCTGGTCACCCGCGCGCTCCCGCGGATCTCGCGCAGGGCGCGGTAGATGCCTTCCTTGGTCACGCCGAACTCGGCCAGCAGGCCGGCCGCGCCCGACTCCTCGTTGTCGGCGATGGCGATGAGCAGGTGCTCGACGCCCACGTAGTCGTCCTTCAGCCGCTCCGCCTCGGCGTTCGCGGTCTCCATCATCCGCACCACCTCGGGCGTCGTGTAGATCTGGACGACGTCCTGCTGGAGACGGGGCTGCTCCTTGAGCACCTCGTCGACGCGCGCCTTCAGCCGCGCGACGTCGACGTTGAGCTGTTCGAGCACCTGCAGCGCGAGGCCGCCGTCCAGCTCAGCCAGGGCGAAGAGCACGTGGGGCACTCCCCACTGGCTGTGGCGGCGGGTGCGCACGGCCTCCTGCGAGGCGGCGAGCACCTGCTGGGCCTGCTCGGTGAATCGGTCCTGTCGCATCATCGGGGTCATTCCTCCTGCCCCGCGGGCGCGGGGTCTTCCGAAGCGGGCGGTACGGGTCTGGCTAGCGGGCGGGACGCCCCTCGCTGTCGACGGCGGGGGCGGGCAGCCGCGTGCGGCGAATGGTGTCGAGCTCCGCCTTCACCTCGTCGAGCTCGGCCTGGAGCGTGCGCAGCTGGTCGCTCATGCGCAGCACCACCTCCACGCCGGCGAGGTTCACGCCGAGCTCCTCGATAAGGCGCTGGGCTTGTCGGATGCGGTGAATGTCGGCGTTCGAATACATGCGGATGTTGCCGCTCGTGCGGTGCGGGCGAATGAGCCCGGCGCGCTCGTAGTAACGCAGCGTCTGCTGGTGAAGCCCCACCAGCCGCGACGCGATCGAGATGACGTAGCAGGGCTCGTCGTCGCGGAGGGGCTCGTCTGGTGGTCGGCGGCGGGGCATCGGTTCGTCCTTCCTGGTTGGCTGGCCTAGCTGGCCGCTCGCGCGGTCGTCGTGTTCTGGCGGAGCTCCTCGAAGAGGGCCTGCTCGCGTTCGCTGAGGTGTTCGGGCAGGACCACGTTCACGTGCGCGAAGAGGTCGCCGCGGCGGTCGCCCTGGCCGAGTACGGGCATGCCCTTGCCGCTCAGGCGGATGCGCCGCCCGTTCTGCGTCAGCGGCGGGATCGTGAGCATCACCCGCCCCGTCAGCGTGGGCGCCTCTACCTCGCCGCCGAGAACAGCGTCGAGGTACGGCACCGCCACCTCGACCGTGAGGTCGTCGCCGTTGCGCTCGAAGCGGGCGTGTGGCAGCACGGTGACCAGCAGGTAGAGGTCGCCCGACGGCCCTCCTCCGCCCCCCGGCCGCCCCTCCCCCGCGACGCGCACGCGCGAGCCCGTGCGGACGCCGGGCGGCACCTTCACCTCGAGGCGGCGCGGCTTGAGCGCCTCCCCGCCGCCGCCGCAGGTGTGGCAGCGCGCGTTGCCGATGGCGCCGTTCCCGCCGCAGATGCCGCAGGGCTCGCTGCTCTGCAGGTTGATGGTGCGGGTCGTGCCGGCGGCCGCCTCCTCGAGCGTGACCTCGGTGGGCGACTCGATGTCCTGGCCCCGGCGTGGGCCTCGCGGTCCGCCCCCGAAGATGCCCCCGAACACGCTGCCGAGGTCGATGTCGCCGAAGCCGCCGTCGAAGGAGAAACCGCCGCCCCCGAAGCCTCCCTGGGCGCGCTGCCGCTCCATCTCCTCAATCTGGTCGGCCTGCTGCCAGCGGTCGCCGTACTTGTCGTACTTCTTGCGCGTGTCCTCGTCGGAGAGGACGTCGTAGGCGCCCTGGATCTCCTTGAATCGCTCCTCGGCTCCCTTGTCGTTCGGATTCACGTCGGGGTGATAGCGGCGCGCGAGCTTCCGGTAGACGGAACGGATCTCCTTCTCGGAGGCACTGCGGGAGACGCCGAGGGTCTCGTAGAAGCTCTTCGCCATGGTAGCTACATTGTACGAGACAGGGTCTTACTTTACAACAAAGTTACGGAAGGGAAGCTGATAACGCCGTTATAAGGTCTTGCCCGTTGCAGCCCCGCGAAGAGCATCGGCCGGGGTGCTCGGGAAGGACACGCAAAGCGGGAGGCGAATGCCTCCCGCGGGGATGCTGAGCCGGTGGGGACTACGAAGCTAGGCGCTGCTCACCTCGGCCGTGATGTCCTCGACCACGACCTTGTTTGTCGCGTCGACGTTGATGCGGACGATCTTGCCGTCCTCGAGCAGGGCCTCGACGTTCTGCTGATGCGAGCGCCAGCCCTTGGGGAAGGCGTAGCCGTTGTCCTCGAGCGCCTCGAGGAAGAAGTAGCTCATCGTCATCGGGGCCAGGTAGAAATCCGTGCTGTCCATTTGCGTTCTCCCTCGTGGTTCGGACCGCTCCGCGGCCCGAGCGCGCCCATTATGGCGATCCGCGCGCCAGCGTGCCACGCCCAGCCCGGATTCGCGCGCGCGGCGCTACGGTAGCATCCCCGCAGGGGTTCGGTCGCCACCCGATGTGCGCCGCCGGCGGTAAAGGCGTCGCATTGTGCGCGGAGCCTCGCGGCAGTATTCTCGCTCGTCGCGGAGGGACGTTTCGCAATGGCGAGATTCCGTTCCATCCTGGCCCCCGTGGTGGATGACTCGGCCAGCCTTGAGGCCGTCGCCGTCGGCGCCGCGCTGGCGCGCCAGGAGAAAGGCGCCCTCACCCTCCTGCATGTCATCGAAGTCGAGCGCAGCCTGCCCGTCACCGCCGACCTGGACCTGGAAGCGCAGCGCGGCGAGGAGCTGCTGCGCCGCGCCCGCGCTCTCGCCGAGGGCGAGGGCAACGGCGCCACCATCGAGGACGAGCTCCTGCAGGCGCGCGTCGCCGGCCCCGCCATCGTCGAGGAGGCCGAGGCCCGCGGCGTCGACGTGATCATGCTCGGCGTTGGCTGGACCCCCCTCCTCGGCCAGTTCGAGGTCGGCCCCACCGCCGGCTACGTCCTCAAGCACGCCTCCTGCAACGTCTGGATCGTGCGTGAGCCGCTGGAGCTGCCCGCTCCCGCCGCCGGGAAGGCCGCGGTCCGCCGGTGAACGTCGTCATCATGGGCTGCGGGCGCACCGGCGCCGCCATCGCCGCCAGCCTCGACCGCGGCGGCCACTCCGTCACCGTGCTCGACCTCGACTCCGGCCAGTTCCGCCGCCTCCCCGACTCCTTCGGCGGGCGCATGGCCGTCGGCAACGGCATGGATGCCGAGGTCCTGGAGCGCGCCGGCGCCCGCGACGCGGACGCCTTCGTCGCCGTTACCCAGGGCGACAACCGCAACTACTTCGCCAGCCAGCTCGCCCGCGAGATCTTCGGCGTGAAGGACGTCGTCTGCCGAACGAAGGATCCGGAGCGTGGCGAGATCTTCGGCCACCTCGGGCTCCAGACCTACAGCCCCACCAGCGCGGGAGCGGAGGCGATCCTCGCCATGCTGCCCGGCTCGGAACCGGCCTGAGCCGTGTACGTCATCATCGCCGGCGGCGGCAAGGTCGGGTACTACCTCGGGCGCGAGCTCCTCAGTGGCGACCACGAGATGCTCGTCATCGAGCGCAGCGCCTCCCGCGCCGCCGAGATCAACGACCTGCTCGAGGGCACGGTCCAGCAGGGCGACGCCTGCGAGGCGTCCGTGCTCGACGGCGCCGGCATCGCCCGCGCCGACCTCGTCGCGGCCGTCACCGGCGACGACGAGGACAACCTCGTCGTCTGCGAGATCGCCCGCTACCGGGGCGTGCCGCGCGTCCTCGCGCGCGTCAACAACCCCACGAACGCGCTGCTCTTCCAGAAGCGCGGCATCGAGACGACCGTCTCCGCTACGGAGGCGATCCTCTCCCAGATCGAGCAGGAGCTCCCCGTCACCTCAATGGTCCCGGTCATGCAGCTCCACCAGGGGCTGGAGCTGGTCGAGGTGCGCCTTTCCGAAACCTCGCCCGTGGTGGGGCGCACGCCCCGCGAGGTGTTGCTGCCCCCGGAGTCGCTCATCGCCCTCATCGTCGATTCCGGCGGCGTGCCCCGCGTCCCCGGCGCCGACACCACCCTCACCGTCGGCGACGCCCTCGTCGTCGTAACCCGCGCCGAGAGCAAGGGGATGCTCCAGGAAGCGCTCATCGGGGGCGCGCATGGGTTCGACACCTGAGGCGGGAGGGCCCGGCGTGAAGGTCGCCTTCCTGGGCCCGCCGGGCACCTTCGGCGAAGAGGCCGCGCGGCGCTACTTCCCCGGCTCCGAGCTGCTCCCCTGCCAGACCCACGGCGCCGTCGCCCGCGCCGTCGAGGCGGGCGAGGCCGAGACCGGCGTCATGGCCATCGAGAACTCGCTCAACGGCTCCGTGCCCGAGACCCTCGACATCCTCATCCACGAGACCGCGCTCAAGATCCAGGGCGAGGTGGTCGTGCCGGTTGTCCACAACCTCGTTGCCACCCCGGGCACGGCCATCGACGAGATCGCGCTCATCTACTCCCACACCCAGGCGCTGGGGCAGTGCCGCGTCTTTCTCGGGCAGCACTGCCCCGAGGCCCAGCGCGCCGCCGCACTCTCGACCGCCCAGGCCGTCGAGCTCGCCGTCGCTCACCCGGGGACCGGCGCCATCTCCACGGTCCGCGCCGCCGAGGTCTACGGCGCCGACGTGCTCGCCGAGGCGATCCAGGACCAGGACAACAACGCCACCCGCTTCGTCGTCGTGGGGAGGCACGAGCCTGGGCCCTCTGGCCGGGACCGCACCTCCATCGCCTTCGAGTTCTCCGGCGACAGCCCCGGCCTCCTCGCCGCCGCCCTCACCGAGTTCTCCGGCCGCGGCATCAACTGCACGAAGATGGAGAGCCGCCCCACCCGCGCCACCTTCGGCGAGTACATCTTCCTCATCGACTTCGAGGGTCACGAGCAGGACCCCGAATGCGCCGCCGCCCTCGACGGGCTCCGCGGTATGACGAGCATGCTCAAGGTCTTCGGCAGCTACCCGCAGGCGGCTGATGCCTAGGACCCTGGCGGCCGCCCTTGCCATGCTCGTCGTGGGGCTCGCGGCCCTCGCCTGCGGCGGCTCCGACTCCGAGGAGCCGCCCGCCGCAGCCACCCAACCCCCCGCCACGGAAGATGCCGCCACCGCCGCCGCCGAACCGGCCACCGAGACGCCCGCCCCCGCGACCGAGGCTCCCGCGACAGAGCCCGCCACTGCCGCCTCCACCCCCGCCGAGCCGGAGGAACCCCGCGAGCCCGGCGACCCGGACCTGGAGATCGTCACCCTCCTTCCGCCCGACGCCATCCCCGCCATCGACAACCCCCGCTTCATCACGGCCGAGGAGGCCGACAGGCAGCTCGCCCTGAGCGACCTCGTCATCGGCGTCTCGATCGACGGCGAACACCGCGCCTACGGGGCCGCCTTCCTCAGCGCCCACGAGATCGTGAACGACACGCTGGGAGGCCGCGCCATCGCGGTCACCTGGTGACCGCTCTGCTTTACGGGCATCGTGTATGCCCGCGAAATCGAGGGAGAAACGCTGAGCTTCGGCGTCTCGGGGAAGCTCATCATGAACGCCCTCGTCATGTTCGACCGCCAGACCGAGACCCTCTGGAGCCAGTTCCTCGGCGAGGCCGTCGAGGGGCCGCTCAAGGGCACCCCCCTTGAGGTCGTGCCCGCCGTCCTCACCAGCTGGGAGAGCTGGCGCCAGCTCCACCCCGATACGCAGGTGCTCGATCAGGGTGGCTTCGTCATGGACGCCTACAACGGCTACTACTTCAGCCCCCAGGCGGGCGTCATCGGCGAACGCAACCCCGACGATCGCCTCTTTGGCAAGGAGCTCGTCCACGGGGTCGTCATTCCCCAGGGGCGGAAGGCCTACGCCCACCGTGTCCTCGCCGAGCATCCCGTCGTCAACGACCTGATCGGCAACCAGCCCGTGCTCGTTGCCTGGGACGCTGTCGGACGCGCCGCCATCGCCTACGACCCCACCGTTGACGGACGCCTCCTCACCTTCGAGGTCCATGAGCCCGACGCCAGCGGCGAGACCCTGCGCGACCTCGAAACCGGCTCCGTCTGGTCCGTGCTCACGGGCGAGGCCCTTTCGGGCGAGCTCGCGGGCTCCCGCCTCGATGTGCTCAACGGCTTCGCTGTCTTCTGGTTCGCCTGGTCCGACTACTTCCCCGACACCGACGTGTTCCAGCCGGAGGGCTAGCCCGTGACTGCCACCGCTTTGCGCGCAAGGGGACCGGCATCGCAAGATGGTCGGGTGCCTCCCTCCGTCCAGGTTTCCGGGCTCACGCGCCGCTTCGGCGACATCACGGCCGTCGACGGCATCTCCTTCGAAGTTGGCGAGGCCGAGATCTTCGGCTTCCTCGGCCCCAACGGCGCCGGCAAGACCACGACCATCTCGATGCTCTGCACCCTCCTCACCCCCACCGCCGGACGCGCCACCATCGGCGGCTACGACATCGTCGACGACCCCGCCGGCGTCCGCCGCGAGATCGGCATCGTCTTCCAGGATTCGACCGTCGACGAGCGCCTCACCGCCCGCGAGAACCTCGTCTTCCACGGCGAACTCTTCGGCATGGCCAAGGAGGAGATACGCCCCCGCGCCTACCACCTCCTCGACCGCGTGGGCCTGCTCGACCGCTCGAACGACACCGTCATCACCTACTCGGGCGGGATGCGCCGCCGCCTCGAGGTCGCCCGCGGCCTGATGCACTGGCCCTCGGTGCTGTTCCTCGACGAGCCCACCGTCGGCCTCGACCCGCAGACCCGCCGCAGCATCTGGGCCTACGCCCGCTCCCTGCGCGACACCGAGGGCGTCACCATCTTCCTTACCACCCACTACATGGACGAAGCCGAGGCCTGCGACCGCGTCGCCATCATGGACTACGGCAAGATCATCGCCCTCGATACCCCCGACCGCCTGAAGGCGCGCCTCGGTGGCGACGTCGTCTCCATCGCCGGGCCCGACAACGAGGCGCTCGCCCGCGAGGTGCGCGAGTCCTTCGAGATCGAGCCCCGCTTCGAGAACGACGCGGTAGAGTTCAACGTCGAGCAGGGCGGCGAGTTCCTGCCCATCCTGCTCAACCGCATCGAGGGCGAGGTGCGCTCCGTCGGAATCCGCGCCCCTACCCTGGAGGACGTGTTCGTGTCGATGACCGGCCACCAGATCCGCGAGGCCGAGGCCAGCGATGAGGACAAGCTGCGCTCCATGCGACGCCTCGGGAGGTTCCGATGACGGTCGAGCAGGCCACCGCCCCGGCGGAAGCCGGCGCCCGCGTCGCGACCGGTACGCCGCGCCCCGAGACCGGCCGCGCCAGCTTCCTGCAGGTGGTGCGCGTCATCTGGATGCGGGAAGTGCTCATCTACTTCCGCGACCGCCCGCGCATGATCTCCGCCTTCATCATGCCCATCATGATGCTCGTCATGTTCGGCGAGGGGCTGGGCAACAGCATCGCCACTCTCCCCGGCGATATCGGCTACCGCCAGTTCATCTTCCCCGGCATGGTCGCCATGATCGTGCTGATGAACTCCGTCTTCTCCGGAGTTTCCATCGTCACCGACCGCCAGTTCGGCTTCCTCCGCGAGATTCTCGTGGCGCCAGTCAGCCGCACCGCCATCTGCATCGGCAAGATCACCGGCGGGGCCACCGTCTCCCTCGTCAACGGCGTCGTCATGTTCGTGATGGCCCCGATCCTGGGCATCGACATCACCCTCGAGGTCGTCGCCAAGCTCATCGGGCTCATCGCCCTCGTGTCGTTCATGCTCACGGGGCTGGGCGTGGCCCTGGGCAGCCGCCTGCGCTCGGTCGAGAGCTTCCAGATGATCTCCCAGGTCGCGATCATGCCGGCCATGTTCCTCTCCGGGATCTTCTTCCCCATCAACAACGTCCCCGCCTGGATGGACGTCATCGTCAAGCTCAACCCGGTCACCTATGCCGTCGCCCCCATCCGCGAGATCGCCCTCTCCGAGCAGCTCAAGGCGCTGCCCGCCGACGCCCCCTTCCAGATCACCCACGTCGACTGGTTCGGCTACACCCTCAGCACGTGGGAAGAGATCGGCGTCGTGGTGGTCTTCGGCGCCGCCATGCTCACCATCGCCATCCGCGCCATCCGCACGACCGAATAGGAAAGGCGGTCCGCCGTGACGGAACGCTGGGTGGTTCCCGAGCCGCGGGCGGTGCTTGAAGTGGACTCGCCCGACGGGACGCGCCTCCGCGTGCGGCGCCACGGCAACCCCGACGGCCCCCGCATGGTCCTGACTCACGGCAACGGCGCGGCCGCCGACGCCTACTACCCCTTCTGGTCGCTCCTGACCGACCGCTTTGACCTGTTCGTCTACGACCTGCGCAGCCACGGCTGGAATCCGGTCGGGGAACAGGCGACGCACAACATCCCCGCGTTCGCCGAGGACTGCGGCGCCGTGGTGCGCGCCATCGCCGAGCGCTTCGGGGAGAAGCCCGTGATCGGCGTCTACCACTCCGTCTCCGCGCTGGGCGCGCTCCTCCACGCCCAGGAGCACGACTCCTTCTCGACACTGGTCCTCTTCGACCCGCCCGTCTGCCCGCCGGGGGGCACGCCCGATGAGATGGAGCCCAGGCTCTGGCGCGTTGCCGAGGGTACCCGCCGGCGCCCGGACCGGTTCGAGTCGCCCGCGGAGCTCGCCGAGAGCCTGCGGACGAATCCCGTCTACGGCCGCGTGCGCCCCGGCGTCCACGACCTCCTCGCCGAGGCGACGACTCGCCCCGCCGTCGACGGCGAGGGGTACGAGCTCTGCTGCCCGAAGGAGTACGAGGCGCAGGGCTACGAGTTTGGGTTCGGATGGGCCATGGAGGTCGACTTCAGCCGTGTCCGTTGCCCGGTCAAGGCCATCGGCTCCGACCCGACCACCCCGTTCTCGTTCCTCCCCTCGATGGATCTGCGGGAGCTAATCGAGACCAACTACGACTTCCTCCCCACCACCACCCACTTCCTCCAGCTGGAGGAACCCGAGCAGTGCGCCGCCCTCGCCATCCAGTTCCTCGAGGAACGCGGCTTCGCGTGACCGCCGGTCCCGCGCGGAGGCCCCGGACGAGAACTATTGATCCCTGTCGCAGCGTCGCAAGTTGGGGTTGTTAAAGCTGTGGATGTTGAAGTCGAACTGCAGCAAGCCGTCCGGAATGCACCCCTCCAGGTTGTTGCCGTAGACCATCAGGGTCTCAAGGCGTTCGAGTGATCCCAGCTCTTCGGGTATCTCACCGACCAGCCCCGTAGTGTAGAGGTTCAACGTCACCAGGCTGGCGAGCGAACCAAGCTCCGGCGGGATGCCGCCTCCCAGGGGGTTCTCCCCGAGCCTCAGTTCCCGCAGTTCGGTTAAGAGGCCGAGCTCCGGTGGGATGCCGCCCGTCAGTTCATTCCGATAGAGGTCCAGCCGCTCCAGCGCCGAGAGCCGGCTCAGCGAGAGGGGAATGGGACCTGCCAGGCCCTGGCTGAACAGGCCCACTTCCACCACCCGGCCGGTCCACCTGCTGACCGTCACCCCCTGCCAGACCTCGACGGGAGTGAAGGCGCTCCAGTTCAGGGTTCTGCTGCCGCCAAAGGTCGCCTTCGCCTCCAACAGGGCCTGGCAGTCTGGAGCTGTGCGGGGGTCATCACACGAAGGTGGTGCGGGATGCTCCCGCACCGAAGCGGCGAGCCGGTCGAAGAGCGAGCCCACATCCCGCTCGCCGCCTGCTCCAGTGATGCGGCGCGAGAGGGTTCTCCCGGTCGTGGCGTCGAGTGTAAGCACCGAACCGCTCGCTTCGTCTCGTAGCCCGGCCCGGTTGTTGCGCACGTACTCCAGCGTGACGCGCATCCCCCGGGGTACGTCGACGACGAGGAAGTTGGAGCCGTCGATGCGGTACGGCCGCCCCCCGTCCACGGTCTGGAAGACCTTCAAGCGGTGGACGCCGTCGGGGTCACGGGGCGGGCCGAGAGGCTGCACCCGAGCCGACCTCACGAGCTGGTCGAAGAGATTCGACGCGCTGACGCGACAGTGGCTGGGACTCTCGACAACCGACCGGGAGAGCTCTTCGCCCGTCAAGGCGTTGATGACGAGGTGGGAATAGCTCGTGAGCTCCTCGATCTTGACGGCCACGTCCCCATCCTCGTTTCGCATGAGTTCTCCGAGCAGATATCGCCCTCCTGAGGGGAGGTCCGTGACAAGCGAGGGTGAGAGGCGGTAGGTGCCTGCGAGGTCGGTGGTTTGCCGGGGCATGAACGGAATCCCGTCCGCGCCCAACGTCAGGGCAGGCCGGTACTCGCGGTCGAAGAGCAAGGCGGATGGGCACTGGCAATAGGTAAGCCCGAGTGCGCCCCGGTCGCTCAGCGCACCACCCAGGGCTAACGGAATGCAGCCCGTCAGTCGGTTGCCGGTCAGGCGGAGGTCGAGCCTGGTGCCTTTCGCCAGCTCTGCGAATGCAATGGGGATGCCGCCCGTCAGGCGGTTGGTCCGCAGGTCCAGGAGAAGGGGCTCGATGCGCGAGTAGTCCATTCCCGGCGACAGGTTCTCCAGATCCGACAACCCCTCCGGTATCTGCCCGGTGAGCCGGTTGCCGAAGAGGTTGAGCTCCCCCAGGTACCTGAGGTGTCCGAGATCGCCGGGGATCTCCCCCGAGAGCTGGTTGCCGTTCAGCCGGAGTGTCTCCAGATTCACCAGTGCGCCCAGTTCGGCGGGAATGCCGCCATGGAGGCTGTTGTCCGCAAGATCCAGGCGCTTCAGTTCCGTGAGCCTCGCGATCCCCGCCGGAATCCGTCCTCGCAGCCCCCCACTGGTGAGTTCGAGCGAGGTAACCCGCAAGGGAACCCCGCCGAGCTCCACGCCTTCCCAGTCGCCGATCGGCCGGTTCGCGCTCCAGTTGGGAGGCGTGGCTGCTCCCGCGAGGACGGTCCTCGCTTCGAGGAGGACGGCGCAGTCTCTGACAAGAGCGGGGTTGTCCTCGGGCTGGGGTACGGCGCCGTCCCGCGAGCACCTGTCGGTCAGGCCAGGTTGGGGCGGTTCCAGCCCGGCGAGGGTGCTTGCCACGTCGCACAACGGCAGGTCGATCTGGCCGAGGGAGGTCCCGTCGTCCCAGGAAAGCCTGGCAAGCTTCGAATGCAGCACCCGCGAGATGCACCCCGTCAGGGGGTTGTTGACGAGGGAGACCCTGATCAGCATGGGGAGCGAATCGAGGGAACCGGGGATCTCACCAGTGAGCCTGTTGTTGTAGAGGTACAGGTGCACCAGGTTCGTCAGGGCTCCCAACTCCGGCGGGATCGAACCAGTCAGCTCATTCTGCCCGAGGTCGAGGTGCGTGAGGTACTGGAGCCCACCGAGCTCTGGCGGAATCTTGCCCGTCAACCGGTTCCCGGTCAGGTGGAGCGATCGCAAGGCGCGAAATTCGCCGAGCTCCGGGGGAATGCTCCCGGTCAGCTGGTTTCCCCCGAGGGTCAGGTTCCACAGGTAGGGGATGGTTGCGAGCTCTGGTGGAATCTCGCCGGTGAGTCTGTTGCCGCCGAGGCTGAGGTGCGTGAGGCTCTGCAGTGAGCGGAGCTCGGCCGGGATCTCGCCTGTAAGTTGATTGCCTCCCAGCTTCAGGGTCCGCAGGTTGCTGAGCGAGGCCAGGCCGACCGGTATCTGGCCCGTCAACTCGTTCCGGAAGAGGTCCAGGTACTCCAGGTGCGAAAGCGCGGCAAGCTCCGGGGGGATCTCTCCGGTTAGTGCGGCGTCACGCAGGCGAAGGGACCGCAATTCCTCCAGTTGCCCAAGGCTTGGGGGAAGCTGACCCTTCAGTTCGCCCCAGAGATGGATCTCGGTCACGCGTGGGGGCGAGCTGCTCAGGGTGATCCCGGTCCACTCCCCGATGGGCCGGTCGCTGCTCCACCGGGGAGCGGTGCCGCTTCCGGCCAGAATGTCGCGTGCCCCCAACAACACCCGGCAGTCGCGGACAAGGCCGGGGTTGCGCTCCGGTTCCGGGACCGCCACGCCGTCTGAACACGCTTCAACAGGAGGCAACGGAATGGGTACATCCAGGACTATGTCTCCGTAACGGAACGTCCGATCGGAACTGAACCCGTCTTCGAGGGGAAGCGGGATGGTC
Organism: Tepidiformaceae bacterium; assembly: GCA_965203545.1. Taxonomy (GTDB): domain Bacteria; phylum Chloroflexota; class Dehalococcoidia; order Tepidiformales; family Tepidiformaceae; genus UBA2991. Next base: position 1,984,136 of record OZ241899.1, on the reverse strand, counting down.
CCCAGCGTCGCCCACAACCCGTCCGCCGGCCGGGCGCTGATGTAGAGCCTCTTGCCATCCCGGATGTCTTGCCAGACTCGCACCTCAATGGTCACGGGTGACCCAGGCAGGAGCGGAACATGGAGTGCGATGTCTCCGTAGCGGTAACGCCCCGTCGAGCTGAGGCCGTCCTCCAGCGGCAGGGGAATCGTCCCCAGCGTCTGCCAGGAGCCATCAACCGGACGAGCGCTGACGTGGATGTCGCGGTCGTCCTCCAAGTGCTGCCAGACCCGCACCTCAACGCTCACTGCGGGCGCGTTCTGTGCGCCTCCCACCGCCGTCCCGCCAGACGCCAGCCCAACAGCTGCCGCAACGATCGCCAGCTGCAGGAACAGGGCGTTCGCCAATAGCCCTCGCACCATCTGGCGAAAGATACGCGCCGAGTCGCCGGGTCGTTCCCGTCGCACACGGGCGACCCTAACGCCCTGCCATCGGGATTACCCCCGCCCGCACACGCAACAGCGCCGCCCCGGAGGGCGGCGCTGACTGGTGGCGGGGTGAGCCGGCCCCGGCCGTTAGCTGCCGATGACGCCCCCGTCGAGCTTGCGCGTGACGATGACGCTCGGGCGCGGGAAGTCGCCGTCGGGCCAGGTGCTCGTGGGCTCGTCGAGACCGCCGCCCTCGCCCGGGTGCTGGATGGCCAGGAACAGCGCCGTGTCGTCGGGCGTGAACTCCGGGCCCGTCACCTCGCCGCCCGGCACGCCCGTCATGAAGCGCCGCACGCGACCCCGCTCGGGACCCGCCGTCGGCACCACGTAGGCGGCGTCCGCCGCCTCCAGGCTGCGAGGCTGGCCGTCGGTTGTGATCCAGAGGTTGCCCGCCCGGTCGAAGGCCACGTTGTCGGGCGCCGCCAGGGAGTCGAGCTGGCTCTGGTCGAAGCCCGCGAAGTAGGTGCCGTGCTCCTCGACCGCCGGGTCGCCGCAGATGATGAAGATGTCCCACGTGAACTTCGTCGACGCCGCGTCGCCGTCGTTCTCCGTGATCTCCAGGATGTGCCCGTAGGCGTTCGGGCCACGCGGGTTGGGCCCGTCGATCTGCTCCGCCGTGCGACGCGTGTTGTTCGTCAGCGCCACGTAGACGCGCTGGTTGACCGGGTTCACCTCGATGTCCTCGGGGCGATCCATCGGCGTCGCGCCCACCAGGTCTGCCGCCTCCCGCGTGAACACGGAGATGTCGGCCAGGCTCCAGTCCGAGAGCGGGCCCGTGGGAACCAGCGGGATCCACTCGCCCGAACCCGAGTCGTCGAGCTTCGCCACGTAGAGCGTGCCCTCTTCGAGCAGCTTCAGGTTCTCCGCCCGGTTGTACGGGTTGAACGTGTTCCGGCTGACGAACTTGTACATGTAGTCGAAGCGCTGGTCGTCGCCCGAGTAGACAACCACGCGGTTGTCGTCCGAGAGCGTCGTGTTCGCCGCCTCGTGCTTGAAGCGCCCGAGCGCCGTGTGCTTGCGCGGCGTCGAATTGGGGTCGTACGGGTCGATCTCGACGACGTAGCCGTGGCGGTTGATCTCGTTCGGCTCCTGGCCGAGGTCGAAGCGGCTCTCGAAGCGCTCCCACTTGCGCCAGCTCTCGCCACCCGGCGCGCCGTAGCGGGCGTTCCGCGCCTGCGCCGCCTCCTCGACGCTGTCGTTGTTGCCGAAGTACTGGTGGAAGTTCTCCTCGCACGTGAGGATGGTCCCCCACGGCGTCTTCCCTCCGCCGCAGTTGTTGAACATCCCGCGGATGTCCATGCCCGTCGGGTCGACCGAGGTCTGCAGGTGGGCGCTGCCGGCCGCCGGGCCCGTCGGGACCATCGGCGTCTCGCCGTGGATGCGCCGGTTGTAGTACGAATCCGCGTGGTAGTACCAGCTCCCGTTCCCGCGACGCGAGACGCGCACGACGGAGAGCCCGTGGTTTGCGATCTCGACCGCGACCTGCTCGGCCGTCGGGTTGTCGCCGTCGTAGCCGGGGAACATGTCGCCGCCGCGCGTGTACTCGTGGTTCACGCCCAGCAACCCGAAGCGCGTCGAGCCCGGGTCGAGCGGCAGGAAGCCCACGTAGTCGCAGTTGAAGCCGAACTGCCGGGCCGCTGCCGCCGCCGTCTGGTTGTTCAGGTCGAAGGCGGGCGCGCCCGGCTCGACCCGGTCGCCCCAGCGGATGAGCACGTCGGCGGCGTAGCCGGGGGCGATGTTGATGGCGTCCTCCAGGTCGTGGGGGATGCTCTCGATGCCGAGCGTGCTGAGGCCGCTGTCATCGGAGTGTCCGTCGGCGCTGGCGACGCTGGAGAGCGAGGCGCCGCCGAAGATGCGCGAGCCCAGCAGCGGGCTCGTGCTCAGCGCGATCACGGGTGCGCCGATGGCCGCCGCCTTGACCAGGCCGCGCCGGCTGATGCGCCGGTTGAGGATGCTCTCGAACGGCTCGTTGCCGCTGCGGTTCGGGGCCGGCGCTTCGATGGAGTCGTTACTCATGTGGACAGGTGTTTCCTTCCCTCGTTCTTGCCGCGCCCGGCCGGATAGCCGCGCAGGGCTTGTCCGGAGGCTAGGGAAGGGCTCGCGGAGAAGGCTTAACCAGCCGCGAACAACCGCTTAACGGTCGATTGCCGTTCGGTGAACGCCGGTTAACGCGCTTGGCGGAGAGCGACGAAAACCGTCTCGGAGCGAGCAGATCGTGGGGTTCCGCCCGCTACTCCTCCTCCGCGCAGTGCTCGATGGGTTCCATCTCCCACCACGCGTCTGGAAGCCGTATTGCAATCCCCTCTGCGTCCCCGCCGCGCACCTCGATGTAGGTCGCCTCGCTCCCGGACGCGGTGAAACCAGCGCCCTCCTCGTACCACCCGATCATGGTGCAGGCGCCCGTCGGCGGCGGGTAGATCGCGATGAAGTACCACCCCTCCGCCGGAACTGCGATGACGAAGCCTCCATCCGCCACGGTCAGGCTGTAGGTGCTGTGCGCCCCGTCGCTTGACACGGCCACGAGGCCGATCCGTCGCAGGCCATCGCCGCGCGGCCCCACCACGGACCCGCTGATAGTGTGGAAAAGCGACCGGTTCTCGGCGCGATGAAGCTCGAACTCCTCGTAGAACTCGTCCACGCTGATGCCGAACACCTCGCTGAAGGCATTCCTCCACGGCAGGCCTGTCGAGGTGCTCCGGTAGAACGCGAGCAGGGCGTCCTCGCCGGCCCGCTGGACAAGCAGGTCCACCGCCAGGAATCCGAGGACGTAGCCTTCCAGGAAGATCTGATCGCCCGTCGCCTCAAGCGTGCCGGCCCACGACGCGACGGCGAATGCGTTGTCGTCACGCACTTCCTGGTAAGTTCGGGTCCCCACCTCGGCCCGGTAGAGAGCTTCCGCGTAGTCGGCCATTCCCTCCAGGAGCCAGATCGGCCCGGTGGCGCGGCGGAACCCGTCGAGGTTCTCGCCGAACCCCGCCGCGTGGATCTGCAGGAGGTGGAAGTATTCGTGGTCGAGAACGAGTGAACCGTGGGAGCGACAGAGACCGTCGATGAGGAAGATCGCGGGCCCCGGTCCGGCAAAGCAGGTTCCTCCGCCCCGGCGGAACCCCGTCACATCCTCGAAGACGCGTTCCAGCGTATCGCTCTCCTTCACCAGGTAGACATTGACCTCGGGAACGCTGGCCCCGAAGCGTGCGTCGAAGAAGGTGATGATCCGGGCCAGCTGGGTGTGGACTTCCTCCGCAACACCCTCGTCGAGGCCGTCGTAGAGCACGACCGTCGCCTCCACCGTCCTCCCCGAGTCCAGGTGAACCGTGCGCGTCGTCGCCTCGCCCTTCGGGCCGCATGCGCTCAACGCCAGCGCGACCAGTCCGAGGCCAAGGGCCGCCGTCATCGGGGAACGCCAGAATCGCGTCACGAGCCAAGGATATCGGGCGGTGGACAGGGCCCCGCGCCAGGGTAGCCGTGCATGCGACGCGATGGTCCTCCTGGGTGCTAAGGTTGGAACGCACCGGCCATCGGAGGTCGCCATGCCTGCCAACCACGAACTCCTTCAGCGCATAACCGCGCGCCCCGACGTCTTCGGGGGGAAGCCAATCATTCGCGACATGCGGGTGTCGGTGGAGCTGGTATTGAGTCTGCTGGCCCAGGGAGTGAAACCGGAGGCGATTCTGGACGACTACCCGGAGCTGGAACCCGATGACATTCGCGCTTGCACAGCCTATGCGCACGCGATCATCTCGCAAGATACGCTGGCTCCGATTACCGTCGGCGATTCGTGAGGTTTCTGGTTGACCGCTGCGCTGGGCGCAAGCTGGCGGAGTGGCTACGAAGCCAGGGGCACGATGTTCTCGAAGCTCGCGTGCTCGGCCAGGATCCTGGGGACACGGCCCTGTTGGAGCTCGCGGAGTCCGAGGACCGGGTTCTGATTACCATCGACACTGACTTTGGCGAGCTGATCTATCTCCGTGAAGTCCCGCACGCAGGCCTCGTGCGCCTGCCGGATGTGCTTGCGGAGGACCGTATCGCCCTCGTCTCCGAGGTCATCCAACACCATCGGCGGGCACTGGAAGACCGCGCGGTGGTCACGCTGCGTGGTGGGCGAATTCGCATCTCCCATCCACCCGTTTCCGGCTAATGTCCGCACTGCCCACAAAGAAGCGGGGCGCCCGAAGGCGCCCCGCGATGGTGCGTTGCCGGACGGCTCGGCTTACGCCGTGCCGTGGCGCAGGAGCTTGCCGCTCGTCGCGCCCGTGCACTCGCCGTCCACGAACGTCTCCTCGCCGTTGACCATGATGTGGCGGTAGCCGTGCGGCTTCCGGATGAGGCGCCACGCGCCTGCCGGATAGTCGTACGCCTTCTCCACCTCGCCCATTTCGAGGTTCTCGAGGTCGTAGACCACGATGTCGGCGGGAGCGCCCTCGCGGATGGTGCCGCGGTCGCGGAAGCCGGCCGCCAGCGCCGGGTAGGCGCTCAGCCGCCAGTGCGCCTCTTCGAGGCTCATCATCTCGTGGTCGCGAACCAGGAGTGCGAGGTACTCGGTCGGGTAGCGGCCAAGGGTGATGAACTTCGTGTGCGCGCCGCCGTCGGAGACGCCGGGGAGGGCGAACGCCGAGGTCGCCATCTTCTTCATGGCCTCGATGTCCATCTTCTGCGGGGCCGTCACGAAGAGCGCCTTCATGTCGTCCTCGAGGGCGATGTCGAGCATCGCGTCGATGACGTGCACGCCGCGCTCCTTCGCGACCTCGCCGCAGGTCCAGCCCGTGTACCGGTCCAGCTCGGGCTTGTGCAGCTCGCCGATGATCAGGTCGTTGAAGTTGAGGACGACGCCGGCGCCGCCTTCCGACCAGTCGCCGCCCTCGTCCTTGATCGCCTGGCGGCGGACGGGGTCGGCCATCTTCGCGGCGCGCTCCTCGACCGTGCCGAGGGTCATCTCGCGCCAGGCCGGGCTGGAGTCGAACAGGTTCCACTCCTCGAAGGTGAACTGGAAGTTGTTCTCCGCCGTCAGCGCCTGCCCGAAGATGCGGGTGCCGCGCGCGTTGCACTCGTCGAGCCAGTCCATCGCCTGCTCGTAGCCCGGCATGGCGATGCCGTGCTGGTCCGTGAAGACCGCGAGCACGTTCCAGATGACCGGCCGGCCGCTCTCGTCGGCCAGCTTCTCGGTCAGGTCCTGGCTGGCGCCGATGCACTGGATGAAGCCGCGTCCCACGTCGCGCAGCACGCGCGCGAAGGAGAGCAGGTCGTCCTGCGTCATCAGGTTCGTGATCATGAGCGTGCCGTCGTAGTCACGCTGCACGTCGTTCTCGCCGATCTGGGCCGACCAGCCGCAGCCGCCGGCTTCTAGGCCTTCCTTCATCAGGCGGTGCATCTCCGCCATCTCGGTCTCGTTCGCCGGCCGGCTCTTCGCCGCCTCCAGACCCATGACGTACGCCATGAGCGGGTTGAGGGGCATGTAGCTCAGGACGTTCACGCCCTTGGGCGTGCGGTCGAGGCTGTCGAGGAACTGGGGATAGGTCTCCCAGTCCCAGGGCATGCCTTCCCTCATCGACTCCAGGGGCACCGCCTCGTTGCGCGACATCGTGAGCATGGCGCGGTCCTGGTCCTCGGGCTTGCAGGGCGCGAAGCCGAAGCCGCAGTTCCCGATGGCGACCGAGGTGACGCCGTGCCAGCCCGAGATCGAGCACCACGGATCCCAGTAGATCTGCGAGTCGTAGTGCGTGTGCAGGTCGACGAAGCCGGGGACCACGTTCAGGCCGCTGGCGTCGATGACCTTGCCGGCGCTGGACGTGTGGATCTTGCCGCCGATGGAGGCGATGACGCCGTCCTTGATGCCGATGTCGCCGCTGAATCGCGGCGTCCGCTGACCATCGAAGATGGTTCCGCCCTTGATGACGGTATCGAATTCAGGCATGCCTTTTCTCCTGGATGAGGGTTGGGTATTGGTCCGTAGTGTACGCACGCTTCCGCGCCCGTCCAGAGAACGGGGGACGCGAGCATACCGTATTCGCGATTCGCCGTGGTCGCTCTCGGCGGGCTAGAGCGCGCGAATCTCCTCAACCCAGAACACCCCTTCCGAATCCTCGCTGAAGATGAGGACAAGGTGGGGGATGCCGGGGAGCCGCCGCGTCTCGACCGTGCGCAGGCCACCCGAGTTCGGGGCGAGCGGCAGGCGACGCCCTGCGACCGCGATCGTGCGCAACGCGCCATCCACCGCCGCGCGAACCCGCGGGTGACCCCGGGCGAGTGCTCGATACTGGGAATCTGCGACAGGCTTCCAGCGAACCTCAGCCAGCACGCGCGACCCGGCCCAGCCGTTCGGCGACTTCCTGCGCTGCGCGGGTCGCTTCCGGACTAGGGGGTTCACTGGATACGAATACGAGGTTGTAGGCGATGACCTCGCCCTCATCGACGTACTGGAGGAGGGCCTCGACATACGTGGAGAGTTCGTTGCCGGACGCCTCCCGGTGACGGAGCGCCTGCTCGACTATCGCGACCTCCGCGTCGGTGAAGGCGGAGGTACCGGCGCCGGCTTCGTCCACTGAAGCCAGCTCCGCTTCCAGGTACTCGGGGTAGGGGCCTTCGGGGAGCTTCGTATAGGTCGCCCCGGTAATGGAGTCCCCGAGCTGTGCGTAGGCGAGAAAGTCACAGTGATAGAGGAGGCTGGCAAGCCTCGTCTTGCCGAACGCCGGGTCGTCCTGCGAACGAGACGCCAGGTACCGCGCCAGCGCCCGGAACCGCTCCGCGTCGAAGGGGCGTCCTTCCTGCTCCATCACCCGACTGTACAGCTATTGTCTGCCCCACGCACCCTCGATATCCCCCGTCGCGGTGGCGAGCCTACCGCCCGGGGAATATCCTTGCCGCGAGCTTCCCCTCCCCGGAGCGCGCCATGACTGCGATCGCCATTCCCCCCATCGCCTGGCCCGTCGACCGCGAGATCCCCGACCTCGACTGGCAGCCCCCCGCCGGTACCCGCGTCATCTCCGCCGACGACCACTGGCTCGAGCCCCCCGACTTGTTCGTCGACCGCATGCCCGCGAAATACCGCGACCAGGCCCCGAAGGTCTGGCGCGACGAGACCGGCACGCACCTCGAATGCGAGGGTCGCAACCTCGACTCCGTCGGCCAGAACCTGAACCTCACGCAGGGACGCCCCGGCATGGGCGACATCGAGCAGCGCGTCCCCGACATGGACGCCGAGGGGCTCGACGCCGGCCTCATCTTCGCGCAGGTCTCCATGGCCCTCTTCTCGCTCGAGGACGAAGAGCTGATGATCGCCGCCTACGACGCCTACAACGAGGGCCTCGCCGAGTTCTGCGCGGGCATGCCCGGACGCCTCTACGGCGTCGGCATCCTCCCCACCATCTACAGCCCCGAGCGCACCGCCGACTACATCCAGAAGCTGAAGTCGTGGGGCTACGTCGCCATGCAGATCCCCTCGTACCCCCGCGCCGAGCGCGTCTGGTACAACGGCTCGAAGTGGGACGTGATGTGGGACGCCATCGAGGAGAGCGGCATCCCGCTCTCCTTCCACATCGGCGAGAACCCCAACTACCGCGGACGCGGCGCCCTCGGCACCTACCTCACCACGGGCTTCCAGCCCTTCCGCCGCCTCTGGTCGCTGCTCACCTTCTCGGGGACGCTGGAGCGCCACCCCGAGATGAACGTCATCTTCACCGAGGGCGGCATCTCCTGGGTGCCCGCCTGCCTCTACGACGCCGACAAGACCTACCGCCAGTTCGAGAGCGAGATGAAGCCGCAGCTCGCCGAGATGCCGAGCTACTACTGGTATCGCCAGTGCTACGCCACCTTCATGGACGACCCCAGCGGGATCAAGCTCCTCGACGATATAGGCCCCGAGCACGCTCTCTGGTCGGCCGACTACCCCCACCCCGAGAGCACCCTGGGCGAGTCCCGCGGCCTCGTGAAGTCCTTCTTCGACGCCCTCCCCGAGGACCAGGCGAAGCTCGTCGTCGGCGGCAACGCCGCAAGGCTGTGGGGTGTCTAAGGGGAGAAGGGGTCCCTAGCCTGCGAGCTCTGCCAGCGAGCCCTCGATCAGGCGCATGCCGAACTCCATCCCCAGGGGGATGGCGCGCTCGTCGATGATGAAGCCCGGGTCGTGGTGGCGGCCGGCGGCGCCGTTCACCTCGTTGCGCGCCCCCAGCCAGAAATAGCAGCCCGGACGCTCCTCCAGGAAGTACGCCATGTCCTCCGCCCCCATCCCCCGCGCCACCCGCGCCGGCACCCCGAAGTAGCGCTCCCCCTCCGCCTCGACGAACGCCGTCACCGCCTCGTCGTTGACCAGCGGCGGGCAGCTCGTCTTGTGCTTGATCTCGGCCGTCGCCCCGAACGCCGCGCAGACGCCGCTCACGACCTCCTCCACCTTCGCCACCATGCGGTCGCGGACGCGGTCGTTGTAGGTGCGAATCGTGCCCCGCAGCTCCGCCGACTCCGCGATCACGTTGCCGCGGAAGCCCGCCTCCAGCTTCCCGATGGTCAGCACGGCCGTCTCCAGCGGCGGCAGCGTGCGGCTCACGACCGTCTGCAGCGCCGTGATGACGTGCGCCGCCACCACCACCGAGTCGACCGACTGGTGCGGCGAGGCGGCGTGCCCGCCCTTGCCCTTGATCGTGATGCGCAGGCTCGTAGGCGAGGCGAAGAACGGCCCCGGCGCCACGTTGATCTCGCCTACCGGCACGTCCGCGCTGATGTGCAGCCCCAGGCAGCGGTCGACGTTCGGCTTCTTCAGGATGCCCTCCTGGATGCAGAGGGCGGCGCCGCCCGAGGCCTCCTCCGCGGGCTGGAAGACGAAGCGCACGCTCCCTGCCAGCGACTCCCGCGCCTCCGACGCGATCTGTGCCATCCCCAGCGCGATCGCCGCGTGCGTGTCGTGACCGCAGGCGTGCATCACGCCCTCGTTCTCCGAGGCGAAGGGCACGCCCGACTTCTCCGGCACGGGCAGCGCGTCGATGTCGGCGCGCCAGAGCACGCAGGGCCCCTTTCGGCCGCCCTTCACGAGTGCCGTGGCGCCCGTGTTCGCGATCGGGCGCACATCCTCCAGGTCGAGCTTCCCGAGCTCCTCGAGGATGACGCGCTGCGTGCGCTCCTCCTTCCAGGAGAGCTCGGGGTGCCGGTGCAGGTCGCGACGCACCGCGATCACGTCGTCGGTGATGCGCTCGACCTCCGGCCGCACGCTCGGGAGTTTCGCTCGCCGGTTCATGGCGGCGAGCTTACCACCTCGCCCAGGCCTCCCACGGAACGGGCGTAGGTCTCGCGCAGGAGGTCGCCCCACGCCCCCTCCGTCGAGGGCGGACCGGTGAACCCCGGGCACTGGTCGTGGCGCAGCAGGAGCGGTACCGGCCCCTCCGTCGCGCGCCCCTCGGCCACCGCCTCCACCGCCCGCCGCCCCGCCTCCGCCGACGGCTGCGCCGGCCTCCCGCTCGCGGCGTCGACGAACACGACCTGGTGCGGGTACGAGCGGCAGGGGTCGGGTCGCGCCTCGTACTGGTCGCAGGCCAGCTCGGCGCTCAGGAAGACGCAGTGCCCCTCGCTCCGCCCCAGCACGAACGGCTTCGCCAGGGGGAGGGCGATCGGCTCGCCGTCCTCGCTCTCCAGGAAGCGGGAGGTGGGGAGGCCGCTGGACTCCCGCAGGCGCTCCGCTTCATGGGCTCCTACCGAGACATTGAAGGCGCGACAGCAGTAGGCGTCGCACTCGTGCGGCTGGCAGATGAAGCTCGGCTCGCCCGGGAGCACCAGCCGGTAACTCCCGTAGCGCTCCCGGACGCGCGCCCAGAGGGCCTCAAGCTCGGCAGTCCGAATCCCCATCGCGGCAGCCTACCGCAGCCCATCGAGGCCCGTGACGCCGGTGCTTGCGGCTGAGCCGCCCCCGCGCGAGACTTGACGGAAGATGTCCGCACACGTCGCGGTCCACATGGAGAGCGCCCTCGCCCCGGTCTCGCCGGGGCGCACCCTCGGGTGAGCCCGGCGCCGCGGCCCTCGCGTTAAGCGCCGCGATCGATCCCGACATCCCGAAGCCCGTTGCCTCGCGCCCAACCCGCGCGACCGGGCCCTGAGCATCCCCTCGGAGGAGCCACCCGCAATGCCCGAAAAGATCCACATCTTCGATACCACCCTGCGAGACGGCGAGCAGTCTGCCGGCATCGCCTTCACCCCCGAGGAGAAGCTCGAGATCGCGAAGCAGCTCGAAAAGCTCGGCGTCGACATCATCGAGGCGGGCTTCCCCTGCTCGACGCCGGGCGACCTCGAGGCCGTCCAGACGATCTCGCGCGAGGTCCGCGGAGCCACCATTTGCGCCCTCGCCCGCGCCGTCGAGAGCGACGTCGACACCGCCTGGGACGCCATCAAGGAGGCGGAGGATCCCCGCATCCACGTCTTCATCAACAGCAGCGACATCCAGATGGCCCACCAGCTCCGCAAGGACCGTGAGCAGGTGCTCACCCAGGCCGAGGCGATGGTGAAGCACGCCGCGAGCTACACGAGCAACGTGGAGTTCAGCCCCATGGACGCCACCCGTTCCGACCCCCACTTCATCTACACCATCGTCGAACGCTGCATCGACGCCGGCGCGAAGGTCATCAACATCCCCGACTCCGTCGGCTATGCCATCCCCTCCGAGCTGGGCTCGCTCTTCGACCAGATCCGCGAGAACGTGCCCAACATCGACAAGGCGCGCCTCAGCTTCCACGGCCAGAACGACCTCGGCATGTGCACCGCCAACACGATGACCGCCATTGAGCACGGCGCCCGCCAGGTCGAGGTCACCATCAACGGCATCGGCGAGCGCGCCGGCAACACCTCCCTCGAGGAGGTGGTGATGGCCATCAAGACGCGCAAGGACTACCTCGGCGATGTCGACTGCGACATCGACACGAAGGAGATCTACCGCGCCAGCAAGCTCGTCGAGGGCCTCTCCGGCATGCCCGTGCAGTGGAACAAGGCGGTCGTGGGGAAGAACGCCTTCCGTCACGGCTCCGGCATCCACCAGGACGGCATCCTCAAGCTGCGCGAGACCTGGGAGATCATGGACCCGACCGAGATCGGCATCCCCCAGGGCACGCAGCTCGTCCTGGGCAAGCTCTCCGGCCGCCACTACTTCAAACAGCACATGGAGGCGCTCGGCTACGAGCTCACGAATGAGGAGCTGAACCGCGCCTTCAGCGCCTACAAGGAGCTCGCCGACAAGAAGATCGAGGTCGACGACCGCGACCTCGAGGCGATCGTGAGCGATAACCTCCAGGCCGGCTCCTTCTCGGGCGACGTCTGGCGCATCGAGCACGTGCAGGTCTCCAGCGGCGACCACGCCACCCCGACCGCCACCCTCCGCCTCCTCTCCCCCGAGGGCGACATCCTCACCGATGCCGCCACCGGCACGGGGCCGGTCGACGCCGTCTACCGCGCCATCAACCGCATCACGGGCCTCTCGCCCGAGCTCACCGAGTTCAGCGTGAACGCCGTGACGGAGGGCATCGACGCCCAGGGCAAGGTCACCATCCGCATCGAGGACGAGGGCCAGACCTACACGGGCCGCTCCGCCGACACCGACATCATCGTCGCCAGCGCGAAGGCGTACATGACGGCGCTCAACCGCATGCTCAACGTCCGCGCGCGGCTCCAGGGAGTGACCGCCAATACCTAGCCCCCGGCCTATGGCAGCCGCACGGCGGCGAGCGCTCGAGGCGCTCGCCGTCGTCGCGCTCACGCTGCTCACCGTGACCCTGCTCGCGGGCTGCACGCGCGACAAGTCGTGGCTCACGTCGCCCTCGGCGAAGGCCCTACTGGGCGTGACCACCCCCGCCCTGCTCGCCTTCGACCCGCTGGACGAGCCCCCCGCCGACGTCCCCGCCCCCGAGGGCTGGCGCCTCACCGTCGACCTCGCCCGCTTCGGCGAGCTGGAGAACGGCACCCCCGCCCTCGCCATCCTCCTCGACATCGACAGCGAGCCGGGAGCCGTCATGGACCTCTGGCTGTCGGACGACGAGGGGCCGATCGCGCGCTGGTCGGGCGGCTCGACGGAGGACTACCGGGGCGACGCCTGCTTCCAGCTTCCGCTGGTCAGCGAGGACGGCGAGCACGCCCTTCCCCTCGCCGGCACGACCGGCCACACCCTTACGGTCGCCTTCCGCGGCGAGGGCGGCCACGTCATCCTTGCGGTCACGCGCGGCATCGCCAGCCTCGTGCCCGAGACCACCGGCACCCCGGGCCGCTCCGAGGTCTTCCGCGACCTCCTCGCCTGCCCCTAGGACCTCCGCTCATGCTCCCTGCCTGCCGTGTTGCCTCAATGCAACACTGTGTTGTATTGTGGCAACATGCCTCGCCGGCGCCATCCGAAGAAGGAGGTGGAAGCGGTGCTGCGAGAAGCCGAGGCACTGGGGTGGATCGTGACCATCTCGGCCAGAGGCCACAACTGGGGCCGGATGGTGTGCCCGGAGCGGAGTCGCTTGGGTTGTCAGCACCCGATCTACTCCACTCCACGCAATCCCGGCCGCCACGCAAGAGAAATCCTCGCCGCGTTGCGACGGTGTGGGCACACGATATCGTGAGGGAGTAACAGATGGACACGTATGACTTTACGCTCATAGTTGAAGGCACCGACTTCATTGACGACGACACTGTCGATGCGGTTTACGAAGCTGGATGTGACGACGCCCTGCTCGGCGTGAGCAACGGCATCCCCTGCGCGGATTTCTCCCGCGAGGCGCCAAGCCTTGAGGAGGCGGCCCTCTCCGCCATTGCCGACATCGAAAGTGTGGATGGCATCGAGGTAGTCCGCATCGCCGATGCCGGCCTGCTCTCGATCGCCGAGATCGCGGAGCGAACAGGGCGCACGCGCGAGAGCGTGCGGCTCCTGGTCGAGGGGAAGCGAGGGCCCGGGGGCTTTCCGCCCCCAGTCACCGACCCCACTCGCCGCCACCGGCTCTACTACTGGCCGGAAGTCGCCCGCTGGTTCGAGTCCACCGGCGTCGGCCGCGCCTCCGGCGACCAGGAGCAGATCCTCGCGGCGATCAACGCCTGGCTGGAGTTGCGCCGCCTGCGCAAAACCGTCGAGCCGGAGCGCTGGGAGGCGCTGCGAGCGCGCTTCGCGCCGATCCTCAGTGAATGAGGCGCCGGCGCATCAACCGCACCGCCAGCACGTAGAAGAACGCCGTTACCACCGCCAGCCAGGCGAGGCTGCCCAGCATCGACAACTCCAGGTTCCCCGTGACGAGCCCCCGGTAGATGTCGACCACGTGCTTGAGCGGCATGAACCACCCGAGAATCTGCACCCAGCGCGGCATCGCGTCGAAGGGGAAGAAGGCGCCCCCGAACCAAAAGAGCGGGTTGATGACGAGGTTGAAGAAGTAGGCGAAGTGGCTCATCGCCCGCGCGATCGAGGCGAAGCAGATGGAGATGGAGCTGAACAGGAGCCCCGGCAGTATCCCCACGGGCACGGCCAGGATCGCCCAGGGCGAGTCAATCATGTGCAGCCACGGGTTCAGGATCGACGACACGAGCAGGATGTAGCTGCCGTTCACCAGCGCCCGTGTCGTGCCCCACAGGATCTCCCCCGTGATCACGTCATCGACGCTGATGGGCGTCGCGATGATCGACTCGTACGTGCCCTGCATCTCGAGCCGCACGTAGCTCCCCCAGGCGCACTCGAAGGTCGCCGCGAACATCGGGAAGAGGGCCAGCAGGCCCGGCGCCAGGAACTCGACGTACTTCTCCCCGCTCTCCAGCTCGACGAACTGCCCCAGCGCCAGCCCCAGCGCGAGGATGATCGCGAACGGCTCGATCGCGATCCCCAGGAACTCGGTCTTCCAGTTGCGCAGCGTCGCGTCGCGGTTCCGCTGCCAGACGCGGTACGCGCCGAAGGAGACGTCCGGGGTCAGGGCGAACGCGGTCAATCGAGCAGCCCCCGGCCCGTGAGCAGCAGGAACACGTCCTCCATGTTCCCCGGCCGCAGGTGCGCGCGGTGCGGGTCGCCCACGCGCTCCGCCGCCATCGCCGAGGCGGTTCCCCCGCCGAACACGTAGGTCAGGTCTTCCACCTGCTCCACCGAGAATCCGTCCCCCTGCGGGAACTCGGCGAGGAGCGCGTCGCGCTCCAACGATGGCAGCCGCAGCTCCAGCACCTGCGGCCCCGCCACCTCCGCGATCAGGTCGTGCGGGCGTCCTTCAACCAGAATCTTCCCCCGGTGCATGATCACGAGCCGGTCGCAGAGGTGCGTTGCCTCCTCCATGTAGTGCGTCGTCAGCAGCATCGTCACGCCCCGGCTCTTCAGCAGCCGCAGCTGCTGCCAGACCAGGTGCCGGGCCTGCGGATCGAGCCCCGTCGTGGGCTCATCGAGGATGAGCACCTGCGGATCGTTCACCAAAGCCCGCGCGATCGTGAGCCGCCTTTGCATCCCGCCCGAGAGGTCGTCCACGTTCGAGTTCGCGCGGTCGTCCAGCTGGAACAGTTCCAGCGCCTCGTCGATGCGCTGGCGCACTTCCTCGCGGCGCAGCCCGAAGTAGCGGGCGTACACCTCGAGGTTCTGGCGCACGAGCAGGTCGGGGTCGAGGTTGTCGTCCTGGGGCACCACGCCGAGCACCGCCTTCACCCTGCGCGGCTCCGCCGCTACGTCCATCCCCGCCACGCTCAGCTCCCCCGCCGTGACCGGAGAGGTGGCCGTGATCATCCTGATCGTCGTCGTCTTCCCCGCTCCGTTCGGGCCGAGCACGCCGAAGCACTCCCCCTCGCGAATGTCGAACGAGATGTCGTCGACCGCGACGAAGTCGCCGTAGTGCTTCACGAGGCCGTGCGCCTCAATGAGGGCGGATGTCACGGGTGTGTCCTCTCCGGCGATTGCCGGCGTCGGGGAGAAACCCGACCCGCCATCGTAGGAACGCGTAGGGCCTATGTTCAATCGGTGCTGGGCGGCGCCACCCGCAGCGAGAGCTCCGTCCCGCCCCGCAGCGGTAGCGTCGCCGAGGCGAAGCCGTTGGCGGGGTCCTGCACCCAGGCCACGTAGTGCTGCATCTCGAACGGGAACGACCCCACGTTGTCCGCCATCACCATGCCGCCCACGCGCACGTGGGGCGCGAGGATCTGCAGCATCGTCAGGTTCAGGTTGGGGAACCCGTCGATGAGCACGAGGTCGAGCGGACCGCCCGGGTCCGCCAGCGTCTCGCGCGCGTCCCCGACACGAATCTCCGCGAACTCCGCGAGCCCGGCTTCCTCCAGGTTCGCCCGCGCCACTGCCGCCTTCGACGGCTGGATCTCGCTGCCGATGACAACCCCGCCGCCGTTCTCGCGGATCGCTGCGGCGAGGTAAGTCGTCGAGACCCCGAAGGAAGTGCCGAACTCCGCCGCCCGCCGCGCCCCCAGCGACCGCGCCAGCAGGTAGAGCAGGTTGCCCTGCTCCCGCTCCAGCGAGATGTACTTGTCCGCGAAGAACTCGACCGCCCCCTCGGCCTTGAATGGCCCGGGCTCCGGTGGGGGTTCGGGCCGGGGCTCCTGCGTGAACGCCTCCATCTCCGCTTCGGCGGCGGCGTGCAAGCGGTCGAGCACGGCCCGCACCCGCGCGTCCGGCACGACGCTGTGTGGCTCAGTCGAGCTCGTCATCGTCCTCATCCTCCTCGTCGTCGGCTGTCGCCTCGCCCTCGGTCTCGTACTCGATGCGCGTCTCCTGCCAGCCCTCCTCGGGGAGCTCGTCGGCTGGAGCTCCCACGTCGGCCGGGCCGTCTTCGTCCTCAACCAGGTCCTCGACGTCCTCACGCAGGAAGTCCCGGCGCGTGTAGGCGCGCACCTCGTTGATGCTCGACTTGGGGAAGCTCACCTTGCCCGCCTGCGACGGGTCCTGGTACTCCTCCCGCACGATGATGCGGGGCTGGTCGCCGGTGCTCACGAGCGCCGCCGAGTAGCGGTTCCCCCCGTCCATCAGCCGGGCCAGCCGCAGCCCCACCCGCGGCTCCACCATCCCCAGGTAGGCGCCCCCCGGGGTGACCGCGTTCACTGCGTTCCCCCGCACCTCCAGCTCCACCGGGTCGCCGGCGTCCAGCGCCCCAAGGGCTTCGGGACGCCCCGCCTCCAGCCGCACCACCGCCGCCTTTCCCACCTCCTCGATGAAGAGGCCCCGGCTCATCTGCGCCGCGGGTTCGGCCGCGGCCTCCTCGTCCTTCACCTGCTCGAGCCGGTTCAGGTTGCGCTGCGCGATCGCGTTCGTGGGATCTACTTCGAGCGCCTTCTCGTAGACGAGCCGCGCTTCCTTGATCCTGCCGAGTTCGGTGAACGCCTTCCCCAGCCGGTTGTAGACCTCGGCGTCGTCGCCGAAGCGCGCGATCAGCTCGCGGTTGAGCGCCGCCGCCTCCTGCCAGCGACCCGCCACCGCCAGCTTCACCGCCTGCTCGTTGGCCGCCCGCCGCGCCCCCGGCCTCTCGGGAACCCGTGCTGATAGCTCGCTCATCGGCGGCAGAATAGGGCCGTCCCCCGTGAGCGGCAACGCCCGTGACACACTCTTCACGCGGATCGCCCCCGCCATCGCGGGCGTACAATCGCCCGTCATGGACAGCATCCCACTCGTCATCTCCGGAAGCGGCAACATGGGTCGCCAGGTGGCGCTCGCCGCCGCTGTCGACCCCGCCACCGAACCCCTCGCCTTCATCGACGCGCTCGGCGAGGGCGACTCCTGCGAAGGGCTTCCCCTCTACGGGGACGCGGCCCCCGCCCTCGACGCCCACAACCCCGAGGTCGTCGTCGACTTCTCCAACGCCGCCTGGACCCCCGTCCTCGCCCGCGCCGCGCTCGAGCGCGGCGTCCGCCTCGTCATCGGCACGACCGGCCTCCCCGCCGCGTTCCTCGACGAGCTCCGAGAGGAAGCGGCTGCCCGCAGGGTCGGGGTCGTCGTCGCCCCCAACTTCGCCATCGGCGCCGTGCTCCTGATGTATTTCGCCCGTCAGGCCGCCCGTTTCTTTGACCACGCCGAGATCATCGAGCTCCACCACGCCGGCAAGGTCGATGCTCCCAGCGGGACGGCGAAGGCTACCGCCGAGCAGATGGTCGAGGCCCGCGGCGAGCCCTTCCAGCGCGTCGAGGCCGAGGTCCAGACGGTGCCCGACACGCGCGGCGGGCAGGTCGGGGGCGTGACCCTGCACTCCGTGCGGCTGCCTGGCCTCGTCGCCCACCAGGAGGTGCTCCTCGGTGGCCTCGGCCAGACGCTCTCGCTGCGCCACGACAGCACCGGCCGCGACTCGTTCATGCCGGGCGTGCTCGCCGCCGTGAAGGCGGTCAGGGAAACCGAGGGCCTCGTCGTCGGCCTCGACGCGCTCTTCGGGCTCGACTAGCGGCGAGCCCCCGCCCTACTCCTCTTCGGCTTCTTCTTCCGCGGGAGCGGTCCCGTTCGACCGGCCGTTCATCGGCAGCTCGGCCTGAGCCGCCTGCCGCTGCCGCGAATCGCCCGGGTCGAAGTTGGCGATGCTGGCGACGCGGTCGTTCTCGCCCACCTTCATCACGGTCACGCCCTGCGTGTTCCGGCCGAGCAGGCTGATCGAGTCGACCTTCGTGCGGATGAGGATGCCGTCCTCGGAGACGAGCATCAGCTCGTGGTTCGGCGAGACCATCCGCACCGCCGCCACGTTCCCCGTCTTCGGCGTGATGTTGAGCGTGCGCACGCCCTGGCCGCCGCGCCCCTTCACCGGGTACTGCTCCATCTCCGTGCGCTTGCCGAAGCCCCGCTCCGTGATCACGATCAGCTGCTGCTCGTTCGACTGGACCGCTTCCGCCCCGACCACGTAGCCGCCGTCGCGAAGCTTCATGCCTCGCACGCCGCCGCTGGTCCGGCTGGCGCTCCGCAGCTGCCTGATGGCGAAGCGCATTGCCTGGCCGTCGCTGGAGACGAGCACGAGGTCGCTCTCCGCCCTCGCCAGTCGAGCCGAGATCAGCGTGTCGCCGTCGTCGAGGCGCATCGCGATCTTGCCGTTGCGGCGCACTTCCTCGAACTCCTTCAGCGGCGTCTTCTTCGCCTGGCCGAGGCTCGTGGCCAGCACCATGAAGTCGTGCTCGTAGTCCTTCACGACAACGATCGTCGTGACTCGCTCGCGCTGGTCCATTTCGATCAGGTTCGTGATGAAGGTGCCCTTCGCCTGTTTCTTCGAGTCGGGGATGTCGTAGGCGCGCAGGTGGTAGACCTTCCCCTGGTCGGTGAAGAAGAGGATGTTGTCGTGGGTGTCGCCCACGACCAGCTTCATCACCGCGTCCTCCTCGCGGATGGCCGCCCCCCGGCTGCCCCGGCCGCCCCGGCGCTGGGTGCGGAACTCCTCCAGCTTCGTGCGCTTCACGTAGTTGCGCAGGCTGAGCGTGATGACGCACTCCTCGTGCGCGACCAGGTCCTCCTCGCGGAAACTCTCCGGGTCTCCCTCCACGATCTCCGTGCGCCGACCGTTGCCGTACTCGTCGCGCAGTTCCGCCAGGTCGTCCTTGATGAGGAAGTCGATTTTGCGCGGGTTCGCCAGCAGGTCCTCCAGGTAGGCGATGCGCTCGATCAGCTCCTGGTGCTCGTCCTGCAGCTCCTGCCGCTCCAGCGCAGCCAGGCGACGCAGCTGCATGTCGAGGATGGCGCGCGCCTGGGCCTCCGAGAACTCGAACGGCTCCGCCTGCAGCAGCCCCAGCGCCGCCGCCGCCGACTCCGCTCCCCGGATCGTCGCGATCACCTGGTCGAGCATGTCGATGGCGCGCAGCAGACCCGTGAGGATGTGCTCGCGCTCCTGCGCCTTCTGCAGCTGGAACTCGCTGCGCCGCCGCAACACCTCGCGCCGGTGATCGAGGAACAGGTCGAGCGCGCGCTTCAGCCCCACCCGCCGCGGCGCCCCGTCGACGATCGCCATCATGTTGATCGCGAACGTCGAGCGCATGGCCGTGTGCTTGTAGAGCAGGTTCTTGATCTGCTGCGCCGACCCCTCGCGCTTCAGCTCGATCACGACGCGCATGCCGTTGCGGTCGCTCTCGTCGCGCAGGTCGGCGATGCCCTCGATCTTCTTCTCGCGCACGAGGTTCGCAATCTTCTCGATGAGCGAAGCCTTGTTCACCTGGTAAGGCAGCTCCGTGATGATGATCTGCGTGCGCCCCCGGTTCCCCTCCTCCACCGCTGTGCGCGCGTGCACCGTGACGCGCCCGTGCCCCTCGCCGTAGGCGTGCTTGATCTGCTCGCGCTCCTTCCCCACCAGCGCGATGCCCGCCGTTGGGAAGTCAGGCCCTTTCACGATCTCGAGGATGTCGTCGAGCGTCGCCTGCGGGTTGTCGATGAGCAGCGTGGCCGCGTCGACGATCTCCTCCAGGTTGTGCGGCGGGATGTTCGTCGCCATCCCCACGGCAATGCCCGAGGACCCGTTCAGGAGCAGGTTCGGCAGCCGCGAGGGCAGGATCTCGGGCTGGTTGTAGCGCCCGTCGTAGTTCGGCTCGAAGTCAACCGTGTTCTGGTCGATATCGGCGACGAGCTCCTCCGCCATCGTCGCGAGGCGCGCCTCGGTGTAGCGCATCGCCGCCGGAGGGTCGCCGTCGACGCTGCCGAAGTTCCCCTGCCCGTCGACGAGCGGGTAGCGCATGGAGAAGTCCTGCGCGAGGCGCACCATCGCCTCGTACACGGGGCTGTCGCCGTGGGGGTGGTAGCGACCCATGACGTCGCCCACGATGCCGGCCGACTTGCGGTACGCCGTGCCCGACCGCGCGCCCCCGTCGAACATGCCCCAGACGATGCGCCGCTGGACCGGCTTGAGGCCGTCGCGCACGTCCGGCAGCGCCCGCGCCACGATCACGCTCATGGCGTAATCGAGGTAGCTCGTGCGCATCTCCTGCTCGAGGTCGATGGGCCGGATCTGGGTCGTTTCTTCCATGCTCATCCGCGGCAACTCCGGTCGGGGGCGGTCGTCGAAACCGCTAAGGCAATTGTACCAATTCCAGGGCTACGGGGCCGGGAGAGAAGCGGGCTACAGACCCCAAGTGGACTAGGTGGCAGTCACTTCGCGGTGGAGAGCGAGAACTTTCTGAACGATGGCCTGCAGGGATGAGCTAGACGCGTCGTTTCGGGCAGCACTCTCAAGGATGGCCTCGACGAGCCTCGGATTCTTGAGGCTCTGATTCTCGAGTCCCAGTTCAGCCTGTGCTTCCGTTCGGTAGTCTTCGAATCGCTCTCCGATCTCGGCTCTGAGTGTTGTCTCAAGATCAATCTTGAAGCAGGCGGCACGTTCCTCGACGAACCCAGGCCAATCTTCTTCCGGTCTACCTTGAAGGCGGCAAAGGTGCCGATTGGTTTGAGCCCGAGACTCCTTCCTTCGGTTGTTGCCGTCCTTTCCCTTGTCGCCATCCCACACGACGTACACGGGAATGCCTAGCTGGCGAAAGATGACAAGGGGCCTATCAATATTCGCCTTGCCAAAACAAGGAATTACGGCGATGCCCTTGCTGTCGAAGTCCACGTCTCCGGCCTTGGCAGCACCAAGAATCGCCGCTCGATCATCCTCCCCTTCGACAAGGACCACCACATCAGCAAAGAAGCCCTCGTTCATCCACGGGGTCATGATTGACGCCAGCCGGGGCCTCAGGGTATCGCTCGTGAACTTCTCTCCCTTCTTTCCCGTTGCCTCCCACAATTCCTCCGCGAAGCGGTCCATGTCGGCGGTGCGCGCTCGTGTCGCCTTCGGTCCTGACGTGCCCGCAGCGACTTTTCTGAGGACCCGGATCTGATCGAACCAATCCAAGCTGACAAATAGGGGAGAGTGCGTGGTGTAGAGGACTTGAGTGTGTGGTGCGACGCCCTGGGCGTCCCCTGTTGCGAGCCGCCGCAAGATCGTTGCCAGATGCCTTTGGCGACTTGGGTGCTGATAGAGCTCCGGTTCGTCGATTCCTAGAACGAGGGTCGGCCGGTCAGAAGGGTTTTCCTCCTCGCCTTGGCCTGCCCCGGAATCCTCTTCCGTGGCGGTGAGGTGTTGCAGCATAGTGAAGATGAACGCCCGCTGGAGGCCATGCCCAGTGCGCTGAATGGAGGACTCGTACCCATCTTCGGCTAGGCGGACTTCTGCTTCGGGCATTGGGATGTCGACTTGGGCCGGGTCCGACCAACTCAGTACCATTTCTGAAGTGGGAGCAAAGTCGGCTAGGGTCTCGCTCAGGGTTTGCTGAAGCCCCTCCAATTCCGGCATGAGGGCAGGGTAGAGCACCTGCTCATATTCAGATTGGGTCCTCATCCGAAACTCGGCCACCTCCTCGCGGGTCGCTAGAACCCCTCGGACAACTACGTCCATGAGTCGGGTGATGGCGGAGTTACGCCCCTCGACGGCGTCCTCTCTAGCATCTCGAACGGCGGGTATCCGCAGGTAGTCGGTGTAGGGAGCGAGGCTACCCAGGGTGCCGCTCTTCGCGAAACTGAAGAACTGTCCGCTGTCCCGTGTGGGGACGCACTCATCAGGGTTGTCAGCCTCCCATGTCGTCAAGGCACTCTCTACTGCATCAGCAGATGACGCCGATGGCAGGTCGGTCCACTCGGGACGCTTCCGAAATTCGCGGTACGCGGAATTGATCTCTCGCTTTCCGCCGGCTTGACGAACCTCTCGGAAGTCTGGGTGCTGCAAGCGCACACCGTGATAGGTCCCCCTTCCGTCCAGGGGAAGCACCTTGGTTACTGCAAGCTGGTTGTCGCGGACGTAGCCCGAAAAGGTCTCTGCCGCTCCGTCTGACAGGTCTGAGAAAGTGACCGTGATCTCGATGGGATTTGAGGCGTCTCTGCCGTGGAAGTCCTCTTCGGTGATCGTGGAACCTTGGCCGTAAAATGACTCCAAGGCCGCCAGGAAAGAGGATTTCCCCGAACCATTCTTTCCCACTAAAGCAGTGAGGTCCTCGCAAGGAATGCCTTGGTCGAGGATGGACCGGAAGTTCTTCACGTGGAGTCGGCTGATTCGCAAGGGGCTAACTCACACGCCTCTGGTCATAGGAGTCCCGGACGTGCTTGTTGAAGTATGACCCCAGGGAGGGGGCTTCAAGCAGGCTGCGGTGGGTAGCCGGGGGTACCCGGAAGTACTGGTACACGCCACCATGACGGAACTCGACCTCTAGGGTCTCGGTTTCTGCGTCGTAGCCAACGGAACTGAGGTTGCTGGAATCGACTGGCTGCCTGTCCACCGCCTGCCCCTAATCACAGACATAGCAGAGGGGGAGTCATATGTGCGCCCGCGTAGACTTGCGAGCTGTATAAGGACCCCTGCGCTATTCAAGGTTAGCACGCAACCTTGAATATGAGATGCTCTTGTTCAAGGTTTTGGCATGTGCGGCGACCTCGGGATGGGGGCGCCGCTTCAGCCCGCCGCCAGCTCCCGTAGCAGCGATTCCGCCCGCTCCAGGCGCTCCAGGATGCCCCACTGGCCGTGGATGTTGAGCGTCATGTTCCCCGCGTTGCCGCGCACGCCCGCCACCCGGCCCCCCTCCCCCACGTCGCGCTGGTAGCGCGCCACCTCGTCCGACTCCGCCCCGAAGGCCGCCGTCAGCACCTCGACCGTGCGCGCGTCCCACTGGTCGTACTCGAACGGGTTCGGCCCCGTCCCGCGCAGGCGCGGGATGAGCGCGATCTGCGCCTCGATACGGGTCCGGTCGGCGTCGGTTGCGGGCATGCGCGGGATTCTACCCACGAGCGTCGCTAGCCGCCCGCGTCCAGCGCCAGCGTCATGATGACCGCGTCCTCGCCGTCGGGGTAGTAACGACGGCGCTCCCCCACCTCCTCGAACCCGCAGCCCCCGTAGAGCGCCCGAGCCGCCCCGTTCGAGGCGCGCACCTCCAGCGTGACCGCCTCCGCCCCCAGCGACCCCGCCAGCGCGACCAGCGCCGTCACCAGCCGCCGCCCGTGACCCCGGCGCCGCGCCTCCTCCGCCACGGCCAGCGACGTGATGTGCGCGTCGTCGGGCGCCAGCCAGAGGCTCCCCACCCCCAGGACCTCGCCCCCCACCTCCAGCACCACCCCCCGCGTGCGCTCGTCGTCGAGCTCCGTGCGCCGCGCCTCCAGCGACCGCGCCGGCAGGTCCGACGCGTCCTCGATCGCCGCCACTGCCGCGAGGTCGGCCACCATCAGGGGGCGCAGGACGAACGGTTCGGCCATGCCCCGATCGTAGCGCCGCTTTGACAACACTCCCCGCGACGGGTTCCCTGTGACCATGCGCGCCCTCGTCATCGCCAACGGCGACCCGCCCTCCGCCGCCCTCCTCGAGGAGCTGCGCGAGGACGCCGCGCTCGTCGTCGCCGCCGACGGCGGCGCCCGCAGCGCCCTCGCCCTCGGCTTGGCGCCGGACGTCGTCACCGGCGACCTCGATTCCATCGGCGATGCCCGCGACGCCATCCCCCCCGACCACCTCCGCCCCAACGCCGACCCCAACGCCACCGACCTCGAGAAGGCGGTCGCGCTCTGCCTCGATCAGGGCTGCGACGCGGTCGACATCATCGGCGCCGGCGGCGGCCGCGCCGATCACGCGCTCGCCAACCTCAGCGTCCTCGTCCGCTTCGGTCGCCGCGCCCGCGTGCGCATGGTCGACGAGCGCTTCGCCATCGAGCTCATCGACGGCGAGGTCGAGGTCGATGGCCCCGAGGGCACGGTCGTCTCGCTCGTCGGCATCGGCCGCTGCGAGGGCGTCACCACGCGCGGCCTCCGCTGGGAGCTGGAGGACGCGTCCCTCGACTTCAGCGCCTACGGCGTCCACAACGAGATCGCGACCTCCCCCGCCCGCGTCGCCGTGCGCTCCGGCGACCTCCTCCTCTTCCGGGGGCGCTGGGTCGAACACCACGCCTGATCCCCCACCCCTCGCGGCCAACAGACACCGCGCTACACTGCCCTTCCGCCCTCCCGGGCCGCGAGGAATTTGCCATGGAAGCCACAACGCTGGCCGTCGCCGACAGCCCCACCCTGAGCCCCGAGATCAACGAGATCCGGCAGCGCACCGCCGCGGTCGTCACCGAGGAGATCATCCCCAACGAGGACCTCCTCCGCCGCGATGTCGCCCAGTCGGGCGACCTCCGCGGGCGCATCCAGGAGCGGGTCAAGGCCGAGGGCCTCTGGGCCCCCCACCTGCCGGTCGAGTACGGCGGCATGGGCGTCGGCTTCCTCGGCCACGCCTACATGAACGAGGTGCTCGCCTGGAGCCCCTTCTCCAACCCCCTCTTCGGCGTCGTCGCCCCCGACTCGGGCAACCAGACCATCCTCATCAAGTACGGCACCGAGGAGCAGAAGAAGCGCTGGCTCGAGCCCTCCATCCGCGGCGAGATCCGCTCCTGCTACTCGATGACCGAGCCCGACCAGCCCGGCTCCGACCCCTACTCCATCCAGACCCGCGCCACCCGCGATGGCGACGAGTGGGTCATCAACGGGCGCAAGTGGTTCACCTCGGGCGCCCACCGCGCGGCCTTCGCCATCGTCATGTGCCGCACCGAGGAGGAGGACGGTGAGGGCGGCGTGCGCGACAAGATGACCCAGATCATCGTTCCCACCGACGCCCCCGGCTTCAACATCATCCGCAGCGTCCCCGTCTGGGGTCACGACGGCGACCACTGCGAGATCGACTACGACAACGTGCGCGTACCCGTCACCAACCAGCTCGGTCGCACCGGCTCGGGCCACCAGGCCGCCCAGGACCGCCTCGGCGCCGGGCGCGTCTTCCACTGCATGAACTCGGTCGGCCAGATGTGGCGCGCCTTCGACGTCATGATGCAGCGCGTCATGACCCGCAACGTCCACGGCGGCCCCATGCAGGACAAGCAGTTCATCCAGGGCTTCATCGCCGATTCCTACATCGACATCCAGTCCGCCCGCCTCATGACCATCCATTGCGCCGAGCGCATCGACGCCGGGGTGAACGCCCGCACCGACATATCCGCCATCAAGATCGCGATCCCCGCCGCCTTCGAGCGCGTCGTCGACCGCGCCATCCAGGTCTACGGGGCGAAGGGCGTCTCCACCGACACACCCCTGGAGGGCATGTACCGGGGCGCCCGCACCCTGCGCATCCTCGACGGACCCGACGAGGTGCACCGCATCGTCATCGCCAAGAACATCCTCCGCCGCTACCGCGACGGCATGTCCTGGGACTTCGGCGCCTAGGCCTAAGACCCTTCCGCGAGGACACCATGGCTCCGGAGTTCGCCGACGAACACGCTATTGACGAGTTCGCGACGAGCGTCGGGGAGTGGCTCCTCACGCAGCGCTTCGGCTCGGTTGTGCCCGTCGCCTTCCGGCACTTCCTCTGGGAACCGCCCGGCGACTGGCGGACTGACCCGCCACACGTCGTTATCGAACTCACCGTCGAGGACCCGCCGCCCCCTCCCGAGAACTGGCGCTCCCTCCCGTTCGAGGAGCAGGTACGGGCCTGGCACTGGCCCGAGGCCGACACCGACGCGGCCGAGATGGCCACCCTCGCCTACGCCCTGACCCAGGACATTCCTGAGGGCATTGCCCCTCTCAGGCCGGTCACCGTCCGATTCGTGGCCAAAAGCGAGGCTGAAGGCGGCGGCGTGCCGCCGTAGGTCCTACGAATCCCCTTCGCCTGCAAACTCGGCAACCCAGCCTTCGGAGGTCGGCTCGACGGTCACCTCACAGGCGAGCGCCAGGGTGCGTGCCTTTGCCCCTCGAACCGTAAGAGTGCAGTGAGCGGCGTTGCCTCCTTCGGGGTCGTGGCTGACATCTCCCTCTCCGATCTCCCGGACAGCCCCGAGGCTAACCTGCCCAACGCCCCAGCTACCGTGTCCGCGAGCCTCGCGTCCGGCGACTGCCTGGTCGCCGGCGAGCCGTTCGGAGTCGACTGAACAGGCGTAGAACCCGCGTCCGATTCTCCGGTCGCGGAACACGGCCGAAGTCAGCCGGTAGCTACCGTCCATGCGTTTGAAGTGCAGATCGGGGTTCAGGTCCCGAAGAAAGCGGTCGTCGCGCTCAAACTCCACGGGCGGCCCTTCGTGTGCCGCTCCATCCTCGCTCTATTGCTTCTATTGCATCCGCCACTTCAGCCGGATTCCACTCCTCCGGCTCGTCACCTTTCCGGTGGACGTACACGGTGAAGCCACCCTCCGGCTCTACCACCGCCTCGATTGCCACTGTGCTGGACTCCCACTCGAACTGCACGGCGCCGTCACCCGTGATCGTCACGAAGGTCGACTCGCGGAAGACCCTGTCTTCCGCCGCTGAGGAACCCCAGACACGCTCCAGCACGACCGTTGCCCGGGCCTCAACCTCTTCCGTTACGCCCGCGCTTCCCTCTCGCGACTCCCCGGCGATGCGTTGGAGGCGACTCAAGGTGCGGAGGCGTGTGTCCAGATCCTGGGTGACCACTGCGCGCAGCCTTCTACTCTTGTCTCACGCTACTATAGCAGTGAACCGCTCCCTACCCCGCGACTTCCTCCGCGAACGCCGCCAGCTCGCGCGCGAACGACTCCGGCTCCAGCAGCATCTGCACGTGGCTCGAACGCAGTTCGCGGGTCGGCCACCCCTGCTCGCCCGCAGCCGCGGCCGCGCTGTCGTACGTCGCCGAGAGGTGCAGGTAGCCGACGGGCGCGTCGGGCCAGCTCGCGGGTACCGGGAGCGGCTCCTCCAGCACCTCGATCGGCGTCGGGCGCTTCCCCGCGAACACCGTCGAGTTCACGTCGGCCATGTTGTTCGGCGCCAGGGTGACCGCGTCTCGCAGCAGGTCCAGCGGCCACTCCCGCACCGTTTCCGTTGCCACTGCCCGTGGGGCGTGTGGCGCCAGCCGGCCCCGCGGCAAGGACGCCTCGCCCGCCGCCAGCCGGAACTCCTCGATGTGCGCCTCGTCCGCGAACATGTCGAAGAGGCTCGCCCCGTCCTTCGGCAGGTCCGCATCGACGAGCACGTAGGCCGCCGGACCGTCGATCTGCTCGCCCAGCTTCGGCAGCAGCGGACCCGCTCCCTCGTGTCCAACCAGCACCGCCTCCCTCGTATCCATCGAGACGTCGGCCAACTCCATTGCGAACAGGTCGCAGTGGTGCTTCCAGTACGCGCCCTCGCGCATGGCTGGCGAGTTCAGCGCGGGGAGGACCGCCGAAGCGCCCAGCTTCCGCAGCTCGGCTGCCACGGGCACCCACGTAAACGGTCCGATCAGGGGTCCGTGCACCAAGATGAACGGTCTCATGCGATTACCTCCGTCACCCGCGGGCGATGCGCCTGATTCTAGCGAGATCCCGCCCCCGATCGAGGGTGGATCGGGCTGCTAGCCCCGGCGCAGCCCCCAGCCTTTCGGCAGGAACGACGACACCCCCAGGATGACGCCGACGCCAACCAAGGCCCAGCCCGCGCAGGCGAATCCGCACAGCTCCATCTCTTACTCCTGCCTGCTCGCCTCGTAGGCGGCGCGCGTCTCGCGTACCGACCACCAGACCTCGGAGTTGTCGAGCGTCGTAATCTCGTCCCAGCGCGCTTCCACGTCGTCCGCGGTCGCGTCCGGGATGCCGACGCGCTCATTCTGCACGATCGCGGCCCGCCCGAAGGAGCCGCTCGCCGCCGTGATGATCATCCCGCTCGTCGTGCACGAGTCGCTGGCCATGTACGTGACCGCCGGGGCCACCAGGTCCGGGCTCATGGCCGCCTGCTGCTCCGCCGAGACCTCGCGAATCGAGGTCGTCATGCGCGTGGCCGCGCCCGGATTCAGGCAGTTCACCATCACGTTGTACTTGTCGCCCTCGAGCTTGGCGACGTTCATCAGCCCGATCAGACCCGCCTTCGCGGCGGCGTAGTTCGACTGCCCGAAGTTCCCCAGGAAGCCCGAGTTCGAGGTCGTGAGAATCACGCGCCCGTAGTGCTGCTGGCGGAAGACCGGCCAGGCGTGGTGGAGCAGGTTGTAGCCGCCGTTCAGGTGGACGGCGAGCACCTTCAGCCAGTCGGCCTCGGGGAGGTTGTGCAGCGCGCGGTCGCGCAGGATGCCCGCGTTCGACACGACGATGTCGAGCCGGCCCCACGTATCGATCGCCTGCTTGATCATGTTGTAGGCGTCTTCGTAGCTGGTGACGTCGCCGGTGTTGGCGGCGGCGGTGCCGCCCGCCGCCTCGATCTCCCGGGCGACGGACTCGGCCACGGAAACGTCCTCGTCCTCGCCGTCGAGGGTGCCCCCGAGGTCGTTCACGATGACCTTCGCACCGTGGCGGGCGAGGTCCATGGCGATGCTTCGGCCGACTCCGCGGCCCGCGCCCGTCACGAGGGCGACGCGTTCGAGCAGTGATACTGGCAAGCCAGGCTCCTTATCCTGAAAGAAGGTTCAGCAGGGAAGGGTGACGCTATCTCGCGCCCCCGTCCAGCGTGAACGCCAGTTGCCGCTCCCGGGCGGTTCAGAGCGGAGGCCAGCGTATGCCGGGCAGAGTCGAGGGCAAGGTCGCGATCGTCGTCGGAGCCGGCCAGACACCCGGCGCCACCATCGGCAACGGACGCGCCACGGCCATCCTCCTCGCCCGCGAAGGCGCATCCGTCATCGTCGCCGACCGAAACCTCGCCTCTGCCCAGGAGACGGTCGCCATGATCGCGGAGGAAGGCGGAACCGCCGGCGCCTGCGAGGTCGACGCCAACAGCGAGGAGAGCCTCGCCGCCATGGTCGCCGAGACGGTCGCCCGCTACGGCGGGCTCGACATCCTGCACAACAACGTCGGCGCAAGCGTGGGCGCGGGCGACGCTTCCCCCATGGAGATGACCGAGGAGGGCTTCGACAACATCGTCGCCCTCAACTTCAAGAGCCACTGGCTCGCCTCCCGCCAGGCCATCCCCGCCATGCGCGAACGCGGTGGCGGCTCCATCGTCAACATCTCCTCCATGGCCGCGCGCCACGCCTACCCGTTCCTCGGCTACAAGGCCACGAAGACCGCCCTCCTCGCCCTCACCGAGCAGCTCGCCGCCCAGCACGCCCGCGACAACATCCGCGTGAACGCCATCCTCCCCGGCGCCATGAACACCCCCATGGCCATCGAGCCACGCGTCGCTGCCGGAGCCGACCGCGCCGAGCTCGTGGCGAAGCGCGATAGCCGCATCCCCCTCGGCGGCAAGATGGGCACCGGCTGGGATGTCGGCTACGCCGCCCTCTTCCTCCACTCCGACGAGGCCCGCTTCATCTCCGGCGTCTCCCTCCACGTCGACGGCGCCGAGCACGTCAGCGACAACGTCGCCGGCCAGTAGGGCGCTACCCCGGGGCCTCCCCGCCGCTGGAGCGCATGCGCCGCAGCGAGGGCTGCGTGAAGAGCACCACGACCGCGATCGCCACCAGCGCGAGCCCGCATGCCACGAACCACTCGCGCGAGCCCCAGACGTCTGCCATCAGGCCCGCCAGCAGCCCGCCCAGGGGCATGCCCCCCGCCATGGCGAGCGTGTAGATGCTCATCACCCGCCCCATGACCTCGTGGGGGGTGTTCGCCTGGATCAGGGTCAGGTTGAGGTTGGTGAAGAAGCCGGCGTTCCAGCCCGTCGCGAACATGATCGCCACGGACGCCACGTACCAGAGCGACACGCCGAAGGCCGCGTTCAGCGTCCCGCCGGTGATGAGCGTCACGATGAACCACAGCCCCGCCCGGTCCAGCCGCGAGAACGACGCCAGCAGGAGCGAGCTCATGAGCATGCCCACGCCCATGGCGGTGAAGAACATCGAGGTCTCGAACGCGCCGACGTTGAGGTCCTCCTTGGCGATCTTTGGCAGCAGGGTCATGAAGGTCCCCGCCATCACCAGCGCCGTCGTCATCAGGACCAGCATCAGGGTGCGGATTCCCGGGTGGCCGGCCACGAACGCGAGCCCCTCGCGCACCTCCGCGCCCAGGTGGCGCCGCGGCCCCGTTCGATCAATCGACGGCACGCGCAGGGGTAGCAGCGCGATCAACCCGATGCCGAGCAGCACGCTCTGGCCTGCGAAGGCCGCCCCGACCCCGCCGAGCGCGATCATCGCCCCGCCGATCGCCGGTCCCGCGATCATCGAGACGTTCTGGCTCAGGCTCATCAGGGTGACGGCGTTCAGAAGCCGGGATCGCTCGACCAGCGACGGCACAATCGCGACCCGCACCGGCTGTCCGAACGCCACGGTCGCCCCGAGGGCGAGCGCCAGCGCCATCGTCAGGCCCGTCGTCATCACGTCTACCCAGATGAGCACGGCCGTCA
This sequence comes from Tepidiformaceae bacterium, assembly GCA_965203545.1. GTDB lineage: Bacteria > Chloroflexota > Dehalococcoidia > Tepidiformales > Tepidiformaceae > UBA2991. Next base: position 1,953,545 of record OZ241899.1, on the reverse strand, counting down.
GCAGCGTCACGGCCACGCCCCCCACCTGGCTCGCGAACAGCAGCAGGCGTCGGTCGATGCGATCCGCGAGCGCCCCCGCCGGCAGCCCGAAGACGAGAATCGGGAGCCCCAGCGCGAAGATGATCAGCCCCAGCGCCTGGCCGGAGTCGAACAGTTCCAGGGCCAGCCACGTGAAGGCGAACTGTCGCATCGACTGCGACAGCGCGAACGTCATGTTGTTCGCCCACAGCAGGGCGAAGTTCCGCGACTGGAACGCCGAGAACGTCTGCAGCGAGAGCCGCCGCTCCGAGCGCGGAGGCGCGGAGTCGGCCCGCGTTACCGTCGCCACGGGATCCCGCACCTGCGTCTGGCGAGCCTGGCCCCGAGCAACGTGCCCTCGCGGTGGTCCAAGCGCTCCCCTAGCGCACCGGCGTGCCGGTGATCGCCTCGTGGGGTGGCTTGGGTGGGCCAAGCTCGACCGGCACGCCGACCCACGCGCCCACGTTCTCGCCCGTGCGGCCCTCCGGGCCCTCGCGGATGATGTCGAGGGCCAGGCCCGCGATCTGGCGCGGCGTCATCCACGTCGCCACGAAGGCCGGGTCCGGGTCGCCCCTGGAGAGGTTGCGCAGCATGGGTGCGTCCGTCGCCCCCATGCAGAGCGCGTTCACGCGGATGCCGTGCTCCGCCAGCTTCTGCGACCACGCCTGCGTGAGCCCGTTCATCGCCCACTTCGAGGAGGCGTAGAGGTCGGTGCCCGGCGGGTTCGTGCCGTTGCTGCGGGCGGGCAGCACGTAGTACGTGCTGATGTTGATGATGTTCCCGCCCCCGCGAGCAATCAGGTGCGGGACGCAGGCCCGCCCGAACATCACGACGCCCTTGAAGTTCGTGTCCATGATCAGGTCCCAGTCCGAGAGGGCCTTCTCCCACTCGTCCGTAACCGGGCTCGATGTCCAGCGGCCGGCGTTGTTCACGAGTAGGTCGAGCCCGCCCCCCGCCTCCACCGCCGCCGCCACCACGCGCTCCACGTCCTCGCGCCTGGAGACGTCCGCGACGAGCGCCTGGGCGCTCCCCCCGGACTCGCGGATGCTGGCCGCGGTCTCCAGCACGGTTTCCTGTACGTCGCAGAGGGTGACGGTCGCGCCCTCCTCGGCCAGCACCTCCGCGAAGCCCGCGCCGATCCCCCCGGCCGATCCCGTCACGATCGCCGATTGCCCGTCCAGCAGTCCGCTCATGCCGTCGCCTCCGAGTAGATGTAGAGCGAGCCGGGCGGCGGCAGCTCGATGGGGTGCCCCACGGCGATGTTGATGTTGTTCCCCGTGCGCCCCTCCGGACCCTCGTTGATGAGCTCGATCATGAGCGCCGCCACGTCCTCCGCCCGCATGGCGTTCACGAGGATGCCCGAGTCCGGGTTCTGCTCGTGGAAGGTGCGCACCATGTGCGAATCGGTCGCCCCCATGCAGAGGCCGTTCACGCGGACCTTGTGCTCGCGCAGCGCCTTCGACCACGGAATCGTGAAGCCGTTGATGCCCCACTTGGAGGCGTCGTACAGGTCCATGTCGGGACCCCCGCCCGTCGGGCGTGGCCCCTGGTCCCTCCAGACGCAGCTGGGCGCGTCGTCGCAGCCGCGACGGTAGGGCGTGCCGCAGGTGGCGATGTGGTCGCTGGCGATGTGCACGATGTTCCCGCCACCGCCCGCGATCATGTGCGGGATCACCGCCCGCCCGAACAGGTACACGCCCTTCAGGTTCGTGTTCACGACGAAGTCGTAGTCGTCGAGCGTCTTGTTCAGGTCGTCCGTCGCCGTGCTCGCTCGCCAGACGCCCGCGTTGCTCACGAGCACATCGACCCCGCCGAAACGCTCGACATGCCCGTCGACCACGCGCCGTACGTCCTCCGCGACGGCCACGTCGGCGACGAACGCCTGCGCCTGCACGCCGCTCGCCTCCAGCGCGGGCACGAGGTCGTCCACCTCCGCGCGTACGTCGCACACCGTCACGTTGGCGCCCTCGCCCGCCAGTGCCCGGGCGAAGGCGTTTCCCAGCCCCAGGGCCGCTCCCGTGACGATCGCCGACTGTCCTTCCAGGGAACCCGGCATGCTCACTCCCCCCGCACGGTCGTACGATGGGCGCATGATAGCCAGCCCGCAGATGTTCCGGAGAGGCTCCTCGGGGCTCCCGCCGGGGCGCGAGGCCCTCGCCCGCCTCTTCGATCCGCATCTCGTGATCCGCCGCAGCCTGCCCGTCGCCGCCGCCCCCGAGGCGGTCTGGGAGGCGCTCATCGACCTGCCCCGCTGGCCCCAGCGCGACCGCTACATCCGCTGGGTCCGCCCCATCGGCGAACCGCCCCCCGCCGACGGCCGCTGGTGGGCCCTCGGCAGGCGCTACCGCGAGCAGGTCCGGCGCGGACCCTTCCTCCCGGTGTTCAACCTCACCGTCGTCGAGGTCGAGGAGGGCCGGCGGGTCGCCTGGGCGGCGCGCTACCTCTGGGTCGACGCCGTCCACGCCTGGGAGGTCGAGCCCGACGGCGACGGCGCCATCCTCACGAGCGAGGAGTCGTTCACCGGCCCGCGCGTCATCATGGCCATCGCCCGCGTGGTCTTCCGCATCTTCACCGTCGAGCGCATGACCGACCGCCAGCTCGAGTTCATGGCCGGCGACGCGCTGGGTAGTGGGTAGTGAATGGTGAGTAGTGAATAGTGAGTGGTCCGGCGCCAGCGGCCGCGTGGGGGGTCGGGGGAACTAGTCCCTATTCACTAACCACTATCCACTACTCACTACTCCCGCCCGAAGTGGTACACCGGATCGTCGCGGTCGCGGCGGCCATACTGCGTCTCCGGCGACCTCGCCCCGCTGCCGCCCACGACTGGGTCGTCGCGCTGCCAGTCGATCACGATCTGGCGCTTTGCGATGCGCCACTCCCCGTCCCTCCGCTCGAAGCGGTCCACGTAGCGCAGGCCCGCCACGCTGTCGTGGTCGGGAGCCCCGTCCTCGCCCGCGATGCGGTGCCATGCCTGGCAGTACGTCTCCGTGTGCGCCACGTCGCCGTCAAGCTCGATGTGCATGTTCCCGAGGAAGTGCTGTGTCCCCTCGAACCGGGGCAGCACCTCGTGCAGGAAGGCGATGAAGCCCTCGACGTCGCCCTTGTAGCTGCCGTGATCGTCGTACGCGTCGGGGTGGTAGACCGTTCGCAGCAGCTCCATGTCGAAGCGGTCGATGGCCCGTGCGTAGCGCGTCAGGATGTGCGTGATCGCCCGCTCGTCGGCGGCGTCGCGGATCGCCTGGTCGGTGTCCATGGCGGCGCGATTCTGACCCCTGCCCCGGCGTCCCACAACCCCGCCGCCCGCGACGCCCGTAGTACGCTCGCGGAATGGCCGCCGACCCCTACGCCATCGACGCCGCTTTCTACGACGCCATCCACGGCGACGGCGGCGATGACCTCGACTTCTGGCTGCCCCTCGTCGCCGAGCACGGTGGTCCCGTCCTCGAGGTGGGCGCGGGCACGGGGCGCATCGCCCTGCCGCTCGCACGCGCGGGCCACGCCGTCACCGCCCTCGACCCCTCCCCCGCGATGCTCGCCATCGCCCGCCACCGCGCCGACGCCGAGGGCCTCGCCGTCACCTTCGTCGATGGCCGCCTCCCCGGCGCGGAGCTGCCGGCCGCCGCCTTCACAACCATCATCCTCTCCAACGACGTGTTCCTCGCCGGCGCCTCCGGGGACGAGCAGGCCCGCGCCCTGCGCGCCGCCGCCACCGCCCTCGCGCCCCGCGGCCGCCTCGCGATGGACGTCGCCGGCCCCGGCCACTGGCTCGATCCCGACGGCAACGGCGAGCCCATCCTCGCCTGGTCCGGCGACCTCGACGGCGAGCGCCTGGAGGTCTGGCACGCTCGCCACGACGACCTCGAAGCCCAGACCCGCCGCCTCCGCATTCGCTACGAAGCCACCGGCGCCGGTGGTCAGATGCGCCGCGCCCAGAGCGAGCACGTCCTGCGCTACGTAACGTTCCCCGAGATCACCTCGATGCTTGATGCCGCCGGGTTGCGCGTCCTCGACACGTGGGGAGACTACTTGCTCGGAGCATTGACGAATGCCAGCGAGCGGCTGATTGTTACCGCCGAACGCGTGGAAGGAGCACCTGGCCGGAGGGTAGCGACCTGATGTGGAGCGAGCCCGTAGCGAGAACAGGATGCCGGTGAGGCCGCGAGTCGCCGTGGACGCCATGGGTGGAGACCACGGCGCCGCCGAGGTCGTCAGGGGTGCGCTGCTCGCCGCCAAACGGCTTGATGTGGAAGTCCTGCTCGTCGGCCGCACCGAGGAGGTGCGGGAGCACATCGACGAGCTGCCCGACAACGTCACCCTGGTCGACGCCCGCGACGTGATCGCGATGGCCGACAAGATCGACGCCGTGAAGGCCAAGCCGGAAGCCTCCATCAATGTAGGCATGAACCTCGTCAAGCAAGGGGATGCCGACGCCTTCGTCACGGCCGGCAACACCGGCGCCACCCTCGCCGCCGCGCTCCTCCGCCTCGGGCGCATCCCGGGTATCGCCCGGCCTGCCCTCGGCATGGTCGTCGCCACCAGCGAGAAGGGCCCCACGATGCTCCTCGACGTGGGCGCCAACGCCGACTCCCGCCCCGCCCACCTCATCCAGTACGCGCACATGGGCGCCGCCGTCATGGAGTTCAGCCACGGCATCCACTCGCCCCGCATCGGCCTCGTCTCCATCGGCGAGGAGGACTCCAAGGGCAGCCAGCTCATCATCGAGGTGAACCGTGCCCTCCGCGCCAGCGACCTCAACTTCGTCGGAAACGTCGAGGCCGGCCATATTCCCCACCACGTCGCCGATGTGGCCGTCATGGACGGCTTTACCGGCAACATCTTCATCAAGACGGTCGAGGGCGTCGCCGAGCTCTTCTTCGACGAGCTGCGCCGGGCCGTGAAGCTGACCCCCTGGAACCTCATCGCCGGCATGCTCCTCCGGCCCGAGCTGCGCAAAGCCCAGCGCCGCCTCGACTACGCTGAGTACGGCGGCGCCCAGCTCCTCGGCGTTGATGGGGTCGTCTTCATCTCCCACGGGCGGTCCGATGCGCGCGCCATCCTCGGTGGCATTCGCGCCGCCGGCGAGGCCGTCCAGAACGGCGTGCTCGCCCACATGCACGAGATCGCAGAGCGCGTCCCCGCCCGCGGTCTCGTCGATGCGAGCGCCGCCAACGGCAACGGCGAGGACGCGCAGGACTCCCGGGACTCCGAGTGATGCGCACCGACTTTTACGAGGCCGACGAGTTCACCGGCAGCAAGGGCCAGCACTACGCGACCATCGACTCCGACTATCGCTGGGAGAAGGGCGACGAGGTCTGGCTCGATACCGCCCAGGGGCGATTCAAGCTGCGCGTCACCTGGGTCGTGGTCAACGTCGCCACCGATGGCACCGTCACCCGCGAGCTCCTCGGTCTCCGCCTCTAGCCCCTACAGGTCGAGGGCGGCCCACATCTCCCCGTCTTCGTCCACGCGCGTCGGCACGAAGCCGAGCTTCCGGTAGAAGTCCCCGGCGTTGCCTTCCTCCTGCGCCCAGCTGGTCTGGAGGCGCGTCACGCCCGGCCTCGTCCTGGCGTGCGCGATGACCAGCAGCATGGCCTCCCAGCCGAAGCCCATCCCCTGGAAGCGCTCATCGATCATGAACCGCCACAGGACGAGGTAGCCCGGCTCCCGGGGTTCGGCCCGCAGGGCCTCGTCGTGCAGCATCACGAACCCGACCGGCTCTTCGTCCGCGTAGATCGCCCGGAACCAGGCCGCCTCCTCGAAGTGCGCCTGCGCGATCGAGCGCTCATTCGTGGCCACCAGGTGCTTCTGCGAGTCCGCTACCGAGAGCTTGAAGATGGCCTCGGAGTTGTCAGGCGTGATCTCGCGGAGCGTGACGACGGATTCGCGTGTGGGCACTGGAAGCGGCGGTCCCTAGCCCCTGGCCGCCACGGAGAGGCGGATTCCCAGTGCATCGAGGACTTTCATCACGGTCCCGATTCGCGGGTCACGTTCGCCGGAGAGCGCCTTGTACAGGCTCGGACGCCCCAGTTGAGCCTCGCGCGCGACGGCTGCCATGCCAACTGCCCGGGCCACATTGCCGACTGCCTTCACGAAGAACTCAGGGTCGTTCTCTTCGAGCGCGGCCTCCAGGTACTCGATGATCGCCTCCTCGTCAGTGAGAACTTCCGCGACGTCCCACGGTGCATAGGTTTCCTTACTCATACTGTCTCCTTCTCACACGTCTTCTGCCATTCGTTGAGCGCGTTTGATGTCCCGCTGTTGAGTCGCTTCCCTCCCCCGCAGAGCAGGACGACAACGACTCTCTCGCGAATGACGTAGTAGACGCGATAGCCTGGTCCGACGTTGATGCGAGGTCGCTCACTCCGCGACCAACCGATCGATGGTCTCCGAAGTTTCCCTCTTCGAGGCGGTCGATTCGGATGTTGATTCGCGCCTGGGCTCGCCTGTCACGCAGGCCCTTGAGCCAGTCGATGAAGGTCGCGCTCCTGACAACCCTGTACTCCACACCCCCTATTGTATCCAACGGGATACAACCCTGTCAGGAGCCGTGCGAGGGCAACTCAGCGTAACGAGCGGAGTGACATCCCGTGACCCTGGTCGATGCTTACCCCAACCCTGCCAGCGCGGCCTCGATCTCCTCCCGCACCCACGCCTCCTCCTCGACCTGGAGCCTCGCCGACAGCGCCCCCGCCACAGCCTCGCCCCCGCCCTGCCGCCACGCGACCTCGCCAAGGGCCCAGGCCGCGTGCCCCCGCACCAGCGCCGCCCCGTCCCCCAGCGCTTCCCTGAGCGCTTCCACATCCTCGGCCGACCCGACGTTCCCCAGCGCCACGCAGACGTTTCGCAGGAAGCCGTCGCGCGTGGCTCGCTGCACCGCCCGCCCCCGGAAGCGCTCGCGGAACGCGGCTTCGTCCAGCGACAGCAGCTCCGCCAGCGGCGGGAACGCGTCGTCGGTGGTGACGGGGGCGAGGTCGGGGTGGCTCGCCGCATTCCCCGCCCCGACCGGGCACGAGTCCAGGCAGTCGTCGCAGCCGAAGATCCAGTCGCCGAACTGGGGTCGCAGCTCGCGCGGAATCGGTTCACGGATCTCGATCGTGTGGTAGCTGATGCAGAGCCGTGAATCGAGCACGCCCCCGTCCGGCGCGATGGCGCCGGTCGGGCAGGCGACAATGCAGCGCGTACATGACCCGCACGTCTTCCGCAGCGGCTCGTCGGGGGCGATGGTCAGGGTCGTCGCGATCGCCCCCAGCAGAACCCATGGCCCGAACCCAGGCGCCAGCAGCATCGTCGACTTCCCCAGCCAGCCCAGCCCCGCCCGCGCCGCCAGCGGCCGCTCCAGCAGCGGCCCGTAGTCGACCGTCGCCCGCGCCTCCCCGCCCAGCTCCTCCCGGATGGTGCGAGTCATGCGCCGGAGCTTCGACTCGAACAGCCGGTGGTAGTCGCGGCCCCGGGCGTAGCGCGCCACCCGTCCCCGCGCGCGATCATCGGGCTGCTCGGGGTCGGGGGCGTGCCCCGTGATCGCCAGCAGCACGACCGTGTTCGCCCCCGCCAGGAACGCCCCCGGGTCGGTCGCGCGCTCGATCCACTCGTCCGTCATCCAGTGCAGGTCAGCCAACCGCCCCGCCGCCCGCGACTCCAGCGTCGCCGCCCGCGCCCCCGCCAGCACCTCCGCCCCGGCGAATCGCACGAGGTCGAACCCGCCCTCACCGGCCAGTTCCTCGATCCGCGCGCGTGCATCCATGCGTCAAGGAAACCCCAGCCGCCCGCCCGCCACAACCCCCGGTGTTCCGAACGCCCTTGACGATAAACGTCCCCCGTTGTTCAATACGAGCGAACATCCGTTCGCGCGAGGCGAGGCATGAGCGACCTGTCGACCAAGCAGAGCCAGATCATGGAGTTCATCAGGGACTTCATCGACGAGAAGGACTACCCGCCTTCCATCCGCGACATCCAGTTCGGCTGCGGCATCAGCAGCACATCCGTCGTCGACTACAACCTCCGCCGGCTCGAGGAGAAGGGCCTCCTCCGGCGCGATCGTGAGGTCTCCCGCGGCATCGAGCTGCTCGACGGCACCCGTCGCGGGCGGACCGTCGACGTGCCCGTGCTCGGCGCCATCGCTGCCGGCGAGCCCATCCCCGTCCCCACCAGCGACCGCTGGGCCAGCGACGTCGAGGACACCGTCACCGTCACCGAGGAGATGGTGCGCGGCCACCAGAACGTCTTCGCCCTGCGCGTGAAGGGCGAGTCGATGATTGAGGACCTCATCGACGACGGCGACATCGTCTTCCTCGAGCCTGCCACCACCGCCGACGACGGCGAGAAGGTCGCCGTCTGGCTCCAGGACCGCGAAGAGGTCACCCTCAAGCGCCTCTACCGCGAGAAGGACCGCATCCGCCTCCAGCCCGCCAACTCCACCATGCCCCCTATCTACGTCGACCCCGAAAACGTTAGGATTCAGGGGCGCTTCATCTCCTCCATCAGGCCCAGCGGCTAGCTTCAGGCGGTCCCCGGGCCGGACCTTCACCATGGCCCAGACCCTCGTCAGCATCCGCGACCTCTCCGTCCGCTATCGCTCGCGCGATGAGATGGCCTACGCCGTCGACCAGGTCTCGCTCGATATCGACCAGGGCACCGTCTACGCCCTCGTCGGAGAGTCGGGCTCCGGCAAGACCACCGTCGGCATGTCCATCCTCAATCTCCTCCCCGACGAGGCGGACATCCTCGGCGGCGAGGTCTACTTCGGCCCCGACAACATGCTCACCCTCGATGAGCACTCCCTGCGCCACACCCGCGGCCGCCGCATCACCATGATCTTCCAGGACCCGGTCGCGGGCCTGAACCCCGTCATCTCGGTCGGCGAACAGGTCGGCGAGGTACTCACCACCCACCTCGGGATGAACAAGCGGGAGGCCAATGCCGCCTCCGTCGACATCCTCCGCCAGGTCGGCCTGGCCGACCCGGAGCGCGTCGCGAAGTCGTACCCGTTCCAGCTCTCGGGAGGCATGTGCCAGCGCGTCATGATCGGCATCGCAACCGCGCTCAGCCCCGACCTCATCATCGCCGACGAGCCCACCGCCGCCCTCGACGTCACCGTCCAGGCCTCCATCCTCCACCAGCTCGATACCCTCCGCCGCGAGAAGGGCACGGCCATCCTCCTGATCACGCACGACTTCGGCGTCGTCTCCCAGATCGCCGACCAGGTCGGCGTCATGTATGCCGGCCACCTCGTCGAGTCCGGCCCCGTCCGCGACGTCCTCCGCTCGCCCTTCCACCCCTACACCCACGGCCTCCTCGCCGCCCTCCCCCGCCTCGACGACGTTGGCCACGAGCTCTATGCCCTCCCTGGGACCGCCCCCGAGCTCAACGAGCCCGCCGGCCACTGCCCCTTCATCCCCCGCTGCCGCAAGGCTATGCAGCAATGCCGCGACGTCGGCCCCCCACAGCTCACCCCCCTGCCCGGTCGCCCCGACCGCGCCCTCGCCTGCTACAACCCCATCTGGCAGGAGTAGGTGAACGCCGGAGGGCAGCCGCGCCTCATCATCCTCACTGGCGTTCCCGGCTCCGGGAAGACTGCGGTGGCGAAAGCCCTCGCGTCCCTCTTCCCCCGCAGCGCGCACGTGGAGGCGGACGCCCTCCGCGAAACCATTCGCGAAGGACGCGTGAACCCCGGCGGCTCGCCGGACGACGAGGCCGAGCGCCAGCTAAGCCTGCTCACGCGCATGACGGCCGCGCTTGGCAACGAGCTGTTCGCCGAGGGCTTCACCGTCATCCTCGACGATGTCGTCGTCACGCGGGGACGCCTGGATGACTACCTGCGGGCGCTCCGTGGTTCCCCGCTCCACTACGTCCTGCTGGCGCCTCCTCGCTCCGTCGTTCTGGAGCGAGACCGGCTCCGCCCGGACAAGAGCGTCGCCGAGCAGTACCTGTGGCTCTACGACCTCATGGAGCGCGAGTGCCTCGGCCTCGGGCTGGACCTCGACACCTCGGGCTGGGACGAAGAGGAGACGGCGTCCGCGGTCCACGCCGCCGTGCTCGATGGCCAGGGGTTGCTCCGCTAGCTCAGGATGCCCGCCGCCCTGCCCGCGGCGCCAGCGCGATCAGCCGCGTGACCGCCACCTCCAGCGCCAGCTCGTCCCGCACCTCCCCCGACTTCATCCCCCGGTCCGCCGCCACCAGGATCTCGTAGGCGCGGCGCACGCCCTCCCGGCCCAGCCGCTGCGCCCGCCGGATGGCGGCGTCGCGCAGACGCGGCCAGGGCCGCCGGATCGCCTTCCCGATCTCGTCCGGACCCTTCCCGTCCTCGAGCAGGTCCAGCACCGTCGAGAGCGGCCGGTACGCCGCCGCCAGCTGCGAGAGCAGGCTGTTCACGCTCTCCCCCCGCGAGAGCAGGAAGCGCAGCGCCTGCAGCGCCTGCGCCGTCTCGCCGTCGAGTACTCCGTCCACCAGCTGCCAGACCGTCGTCTCCCGCTCGCCTCCGCAGAGCACGTCGATGTCGTCGACCGTCGCCTGGCGGCCCATGGTGTAGAGCGCCAGCTTCTCCAGCTCCCGCGCCAGCTCCAGCGTGTTCGGATGGAGGGCCGCCAGCAGCTGCGCGGGGTCGTCCTCGCCCGGCCTCCGCCACTCCTCCTCCGCCGGCAGCGCCCGCGCCGAGCGCCCCCGCCGGAACTGGACGCCCTGCTGCTCCGCCTCCTCCCGCACGAACTGCACCAGCTCGCCCCGCTTCAGCTCGGGGAAGTGCTCCACCTCCACGTTGCCGGTCTCGTCCAGCCGCCGCAGGAGCGGGTTCCGGCCCGCGTTCAGCTCACGCTCGACAAACACCAGCGTCGTCGTCTCCGGGATGCCTGCCGCCGCCGCCTCGATCAGCGGGTTGAAGGCGTCGACGCGCGGGCCGCGCGCCCCGCCTCCCCGCGCGCCGCCGCCCCCCTCGAACCGCCCCAGCAGCCCCTCGACCACTACCGTCCTTCGCGGTGAGAGGAACGGCGCCGTGAGCGTCGGTCCCAGAATCTCATCCGGCTTCACGTCCCGCCCGTCGAGCAGGGCCACGTCCGCGCCCGGCGCTCCCGCCTCGCCGCCGCCCTCGGCGCGAAGCGCTTCCAGCCGCCGCCGCAGGCGGAGCTCGTCCTGGCCGTGGAGAACGATGATCACGATGCTCTTGCCGGGGCGATGATACCCCGCCCCCGCCGCCCCTTGGCCGCCTTCCCCGTACAATCGCCGCCGGCGCGCCGCCTCAGCGCGGGCGCGCCCCCGGAGGTATCGAAATGGAAGCGAAAGCGGCCGTGCTGCGCGGCTCAGGCACGCCCCTCGAAGTCAAGACCGTCACCGTCGATGAACCCGGTCCCGGCCAGGTGCGCGTCAAGCTCGCCGCCTGCGGGCTCTGCCACACCGACCTGTCGGTCATGCAGTCGGTCCTCCCGCGGCCCAATGCCATGGTTCTTGGCCACGAGGGCGCCGGCGTCGTGGAGTCGGTCGGAGAGGGTGTCACCTCGGTTGAGCCCGGCGACCACGTCGTCATGACCACGACCGCGTTCTGCGGGCGCTGCCCCCTGTGCGTCGAGGGCATGTACGCCCAGTGCGAGCAGATGCCCCTCAACATGGGCGGCAACTTCCCCTATCACGTCGACGGGCTGGACCTGATGCCCTTCGCCTCCATCGGCGGCCTTTGCGAGTACACCGTCGTGGCCGAGAACACCGCCATCAAGATCGACAAGGACATCCCTCTCGTCAGCGCCTCCCTGATCGGGTGCGGGGTCATCACCGGCGTCGGCGCCGCGATCAACACTGCCGAGGTGCGTCCCGGCACGAGCTGCGCCATCTGGGGCTGCGGCGGCGTCGGGCTCAGCGTCCTCCAGGGCTGCCGCATCGCCGGCGCCTCGACGATGATCTCGATCGATGCCAACCCCGCCAAGCTCGAGTACGCGAAGAAGCTGGGCGCCACCCACGTGATCGACGCCTCGCAGGAGAACGCCGTCGAGCAGGTGATGGCGATCACCGGGGGGCGTGGCGCCGACTACACCTTCGAGGCGATCGGCGTGGGCTCCTGCATGGAGGAGGCGTACATGGCCGCCCGTCGCGGCGGCACCGCCACCATCGTCGGCGTCGGCGGCTTCGAGGACACCTTCTCCCTCTCCGCCGGTCTGGTCGCCATCATGGAGAAGACCCTCAAGGGCTCCTTCTGCGGCAAGGGCGCCAGCGTGCGCGACTTCCCCCGCATGATCGAGTGGTACCGCCAGGGCAAGCTCGACCTCGATTCCCTCGTCACCACCACCTACCCCATCGAGGACGTGGCCCAGGCCTACGCGGACATGGAAGCGGGCAAGAACGCCCGGGGGGTCGTGGTCTTCTAGGTCGCGCTCACGGCGGGGAAGGCTCAGTCCTGGCTGAGGGCGTTCTCCTCGATCCAGCCGTCGACGCGCCGCCATTGCGCGTGCAGCCACGAGGTGCGCCCCTCGATGTCCTCCGGGACTTCCTCCCGGGAAACGCGCCAGAACGCGATGCGAACCTGCCGCCGCAGGATGCCGCCCGCCAGCAGGGAGCGGTAACTGCCGCCCTCCAGGCCCGTGTGCGCGCAGAAGACCACGTCGGCGTGAGGCGCTCGTTCGAGCAGCGCCAGCGGCCCGCCGAGCTGGGGTGGCAGCACGTGGCGCAGCCCCTCGGCGAGCAGCGCCTCCTCCTCGTCGCCGCTGCGGCGCATGCGCGCCACCGCCCGCGCCAGCCGCGCCGGCGTGAAGAGCGCGCCCTCGGGGAAGACCAGCACCCCCTCGCGCGGTTCGAGTTCGTCGGCCAACGCCGAGACCTTCGCAATCTGCCGCGAGCCTTCGCGCGAGCCCACCGTCAGGAACGTGCTCCGCAGCCGGTGGCCCACGATGTCGATGCACGGATCCCGCACCAGCCAGGAGTTCATGACCCAGCGCAGCCAGAGCCCGTGCCGCCCCTCCAGGAACACGAGCGGCAGCAGGTTGTCGACGGGCGAGACGTGCCGGCAGAACACGATCACCGGCCCCTCCGCCGCTTCCTCGTCCCCCTCCACGTCGACGCGCATCTCGAACAGCCGCACGATGCTCCAGAACACCCAGCGTGCCCACACCCGTGCGAACCAGTGGTGTAGCGCCAGCCGCCGGCGTTCGCTCCCCTGCCCCAGCAGCCAGAGCGGCAGGAAGAGCACCAGGCCGAATGTCTCCACCGCCAGGTACGCCCACAGCGCCAGAATGCAGCGCACGAAGATCGTGCCCCGCCCCCGTGCGAGGTCGCCGGTCAGCGCCACGACCAGGAAGATCGGCGCCGCTGCCGTGTTGATCAGGAACGACGCCAGGTAGATGGGTACGGTCACCGTTCGCCGCGCGTAGCGCAGCGCCAGCCGCTCGCGTGCGATGTCCCGTTCGCGAGTCAGCCGGTCGAGAAGCGAAGGTGGTCGTGACGAGGCGGGTGTCGCGGTGCTCACCCGGCGTAGGGTAGCGAACGCCGCCCCTGTGCGCCCTTCCCCATGCCCCTACGTCTGCCGTCGCTTAGAGTCTCGCTGACCAGCCGCGGGAGGAGGCGAACGTGACCGTTTCCGATGAAGTCCGCGCCCGGCTGCAGGCCCGATCCGCCGAGCCGCCCGCACCCGAACCCGTCCGCCTCCCCGCCCGCCGCTTCGTCGACCGCTCCTTCTACGAAGCCGAACGCGCCGAGATCTTCGGCAAGGCCTGGCTCCTCGCCGGCCGCCTCGACGAGATCGCGCGCCCCGGCCTCTACATGACCTGGGAGAAGACCCGTGTCCCCCTCCTCGTCGTCCACGCTGTCGACGACGTGATCCGCTGCTTCTACAACTCCTGCCGTCACCGCGGCGCCCCCGTCGTGCGCGTCCCCCGCGGACGCAACCGCGCCCTCCGCTGCCAGTACCACAGCTGGACCTACGACACGTCCGGCAAGCTCGTCTCCGTCCCCGACGAACGCGATTTCGTCGACCTCCGCCGCGAGGAGCGCGCCCTCGTGCCCGTCGCCTGCGAGGTCAGGAACAGCGCCATCTTCGTGAGCGAGGCCCCCGAAGGCGACCTCGGGAGCTGGTTCGGAGGCGCCGGCAGGGAGCTCTCCGTCGAGAGCGGCGGGCTGCGCACCCTCGATCAGCGCTCCGTCACCATCCCCGTCAACTGGAAGCGGGTCATGGGCCTGCTGCTCGCCTCGCCCCCCGCCCCTCCCCGCCCCGGCGCGGGCGCCCTCGCCACCACTGCCGCCGACGCCGAACTCGTCGATGGCGGCCACCTGCGCATCGTCGCCCCCTTCGACGATGCCGGCGCTTCCGCGCTCGGCCTCCCCGGCCCCCTCGACTGGGCCGACCTCAGCGACGCGGACCTCCCCTCCATCGCCGGCCTCGGCCCGATGCTCAGCTCCACCGCCAGCACCTACGTGTTCTTCCCCAACCTGCTCGTTACCTACACGCCCAGCGGCATCTTCAACTTCACCGTGTGGCCCGGCGACGAGGAGACGACCCTGCTCGAAGCGACATGGCTCGCGCCGGACTGGGGCGAGGAGGACTCGCCCGCCGACCACCCCGCCTGGACCGAGCGCATCGAATGGGCGCAGGCCCAGCTCGACGCCGTCGCCGCGGCCCTCGACGGCGCCCAGGACGAGATGAAGGAGCCCGCCCGCCAGGGCCTCTCCCTGCAGGACGACTCCGAGGCCGTCCGCCTCTGGAACGAAGCGCTCGACGCGCACCTGCGCGAGGTCGTGCCGCCCGATACCCTCACGGGCGCGGCGCCCGGCGAGGTTCGCAGCCCGCTCCCCTCCTAGGCGAGGTCGGCGGCCATCCACTCGGCGATGCGCTCGCCGATCATCATGCAGGTGAAGTTCGTGTTCGCCCGGATGAGCGTCGGCATGATCGAGCCGTCCGCCACCCGCAGCCCCTTCACTCCGTGCACGCGCCCCTCGCTGTCGACCACCGCTCCCTCCGCCGGGTCCGGACCCATGGGACAGGTGCAGGTCGGGTGTGCCATGCTCGAGGCCGCCCTGTGGATCCACTCGTCGAGCTTCGCGTCGTCGTCGAGGGTCGCCTGGTCGAGGTCCACCGGCCCCGTGTGGAACGGCGCGAGCTGCTCCGAGTGCGCCAGCCGCCACGCCAGCCGCGCGCCCTCGCGCAGCCGCACGCGGTCCGCCTCGTCCTCGTCGAACTTCAGGTCGATCGCGGGCCTGACCGTGTAGTCGGCGCTCGCCAGCGTGACCGACCCGTACGAGTTCGGGAGTTGGACGCCCGGCGAGACCGCGAACACCCACTCCGGCTCCGCGTCCTCGTCGCCCTGCCAGGTGCCGTACCGCCCTCCCGGCGCGTAGAGGATGTGCCCCAGCAGGTACACCTGCATGTCGTTGAACTCGCCCGTGGACGACGTGTAGCGCAGCAGCGTCTGCAGGAGCGGCTTCTCGGGGTCGACGACGCCCGGCCTGGGGTGCAGGAGCAGCGGTGTCATCGGGTGGTCCATCAGGTGCTTCCCGACGCCCGGCAGGTCCGCCACTGACTCGATCCCCAGCTCCGCCAGCTCCTCCGCCGGACCAATGCCGCTCCGCAGCAGGATGGCGGGGCTCATGATCGCCCCCGCCGAGAGCACGATCTCCTTCCCCCGCACCTCCTGCAGCTCCCCGTCGCACTCGACCCGCAACCCGACTGCGCGGCCGTCCTCGATCAGCACCCGGTCGACGAGGCAGTGGCTGCGGATCGTGAGGTTGAGCCGGTTGCGCGCGGGTGAGAGGAATCCCAGGTTGGCCGACCAGCGCGTCATCTCGCCGGGGCCGCCGCGATTCATAGCCGCGCGCGTGATGCCCGTCGTCTCGGGGTCGTTCTGGTCGCGGTCCTCCTCGAAGCCCGCTGCCAGGCAGGCGTCGTAGAACCCCTGCTGCACCGGCGCCAGCTGCTCGCGCGTCCAGCGGCGCACGGGGATGGGGCCGCCCTGCCCGTGGAAGTCGCCGCCCTCGTCCCGGTCGTCCTCGATCGCGCGAAAGTACGGGAGGCAGTGCTCCCAGCCCCAGCGCTCGTCGCCGGTCATCTCCGCCCAGCGGTCGTAGTCGCCGGGCGCTCCCCGGATGGCGACGCCCGTGTTGATCGCCGAAGACCCCCCGACCAGCTTCCCCCGCGGCAGGGGCGCGACCCGCCCCGGCACGAACGTCGCGGCGAACCCCCAGTCGTGGTGCACCGTCGAGGGCTCGTGGATGCTGTTGACGTCGTGCGGGAGTGACTCCAGCGTCGCGTAGTCGGGCCCCGCGTCCAGCAGGAGCACCGACCGCGATCGGTCCTCGCTCAGCCGCGCCGCCAGCACCGCGCCCGACGACCCCGCCCCGACGATGATGACGTCGTACTCCATCGCGTTAACTCCCCGCCACCGCCGCGTCGATGCGCGCCATCAGCTCCGCGTCGAGCGGCCCCTTCGCCTCCGCCTCCAGGCACTCCGCCAGTTCCGCCCGGTTCTTCACCCCCAGGATGACCGTCGCGATGCCCTCCATCGAGAGCGTGTAGCGGTGCGCGAGCGAGGCGGGCGACTCGCCCACCTCCGCCGCCAGCGCCCGGAACGGCGCCGCCCGCCGGAAGTCGACCGCCTCCGGGTGGTCGTCCGGCAGGTCACGGTCGATCGCGTCCGTGAGGGCGCCCGCCTGCACGGCGCGGATGCCCATCACGCCCACGCCCCGCGCGTTCGCCGCCGCGATCAGATCGCGTGGGCGCGGCTCCTCGTCGTAGGCGCGCATGCCGCCGGGTGAATCGAGCAGGTTGGCCACGCACTGGATGGCCGCCGGGGCCGGGTCTTCTGCGAGCGTCTCCAGGAGCGCGCCCGGTACCCCCACCCCGCTCACCCCCCACGCCCCGATCGTGCCGTCCGCCACCATCGCCTCGAATGCGGGGCGCGCCGCCTCCACGAACAGGCTGCGTGGCGTTCCCCGCCCCTTGAACCCGTCCGGCACGACCATCCCATGCAGGAAGAACAGGTCGACCCGCTCCAGCCGCAGCCGGTCGAGGCTCGCGGCCAGCGCCTGCCGCAGCGTCCCCGCCACCTCGCCCGCGGGCACGTTCCCGAGGTGGTGCTTCGTCGAGATGCGCACGCCCTCCGGCAGCCGCCCCCCGAACGCCTCCCCCACGACGCGCTCCGCCTCGCCGTTGCCGTAGCCGGGCGCCACGTCGAGGAAGGTGATGCCGCCCTCGACCGCCGCCAGTACCGTCTCGACCGCTTCCTCGCGCGTCGTCGCGCCCCAGACCCCGCCGGTCCCGCCGCCCCCGAGCGTGAGTGCGCTGACCGGCCCGAGCTTCCCGAACATTCGCGTTTCCATGCGCGCGAGTCTACCGGTCGGCTGCCGCCCCCGCCGTGTCGCCGATCCCCGTACGCCCCAGCGCCGCGATGATGCGCTCCGCCGTGCCCTCGGGCGGGTCCGCGCGGTAGGTCATGATCGCCACCGCGTCCACCAGATCCACCCGCGCCAGCGTCGCCAGCGTCTCCTCGAAGGCGCCCCACGCCTCCTCCTCGCCCGCCGCGATGCGCTTCCGCAGCTCCGCCGGCGCGGGGATGCCCAGCCGCTCGCTGATCGCGTCCAGCGATTCCGGCGTGAGCAGCGGCATCGCCATCGCCACGACGTGGGCGTCGGGCCGCACCGCCTTGACGAACCCGGCCGACCGCAGCAGTGGTGCCAGGTCGAACACCGGCTGCGTCCAGATGCTGCGCGCTCCCGCCCGCAGCTTGGCCGCGAGCAGCCGGTCGGCGCGTTCGTCCGTGCGGTACTGGTCCAGGGCCGCCCCGATCGCCATCCCCGGCGCCCGCTCCTGCACGACCGCGATCGCCTCGGTGACGCGTGTCCCCGGAGTGTCCGCGGCGTGGTCGCCGCGCAGGCAGAGCACGTGGCCAAGCCCGGCCTCGTGCGCCTGCTTGACGTCCGCGGCGATCGCCTCCCGCGAGCGCCCGCCCGTGGCGAGGTGCCAGATCGGCTCAAGCCCCTCGCGCTGCAGGTCCAGCGCAGCCTCAAGGCTCGACTGCCGCTCGGGACGCTGGATGACGTTCACGGTCAACGTGCGCGCCTCGAGCAGCCGCGCGCGCCGCCGCAGAACCGCCGGCTTCGACGTGCGTGGCGGCGTGATCTCCAGCGAGACGGGGAACTCCCCCCGCTCCATCGCTTCCGCAAAGGACATCGGTCAAGCCTGTCCCGTGGGCCCGTAGGAGTCCAGCGAACCGGGCCCTACCGGCCCGTCACGCTCTCGCCCAGAACTGCCGCCCGCGCCGCCGCCACCGCGTACAGCGATCCCGTGACGCAGATCAGGTCCGCCTCCTCCGCGCGCTGCCGCGCCTGCGCGATGCCCTCCGCCACGCTCCCCGCCACCTCCACGTGGGGGGTGAGCGGCGCCAGCTCGGCGGCCATCTCCGCGGGAACGCGCGACCGCCGCGACGTGAGCTTGCAGCACCAGATGCCGCTCGCCAGCCCCGCCAGCTTGTACCCGATCCCGCGCAGGTCCTTCCCCGCCATGGCCCCCAGCACGAAGAAGCAGCGCCGCCACTCCAGGTATTCGCGCAGCGCTTCCGCCAGCGCCGCCGCCGCCGCTGGGTTGTGCGCGCCGTCGGCGACGACCAGCGGACGCTGCCCCATCACCTCCAGCCTCCCCCCGATCCGCGTCCGCGCGATCCCTCCCGAGATCGCATCCTCGTCGATGGCCGCGCCCCGCGCGCGCAGCTCCTGTGCCACCGCCACCGCCGTCACCGCGTTCCCCACCTGGTGGGCGCCCAGCAGGGGCGTCCGCAGCTCCCGCGACCCGCCCGGCCCGTGCAGCAGGAACGACTGCCCGAACACGTACCGCTCCAGCACGTCGGTGCTCCACTCCTCGTCCACCAGACGCAGCTCCGCTCCCACCTCCCGGCAGCGGTCGCGCACGACCTGCGTCACCGCCGGGTCGGGCTGGGGCGCGAGCACGCAGGTCGAGCCGGGTCCGATGATCCCCGCCTTGTCCCGCGCGATGGCGACCGGCGTCTCGCCCAGGATCGCGGTGTGGTCCAGCGCGATCGGCGTGATCACCGCGATCTCCGCCCCTCCGTAGACGTTCGTCGCGTCGTAGGAGCCGCCCAGCCCGACCTCGACCACCTGCCAGCCGCCGTCCCCCAGCCGCTCCCGCGCGAGCCAGTGGAAGAGCGCCACGAGCACCCCGAACGTGCTCACCTGTCCCCCTGCCGACTCCTGCTCCGCCTCCACCGCGGCGCGGATGGCGCTCAGCCCCTCCGCCAGCGCCGGCATCGTCATCGGTTCGCCGTCGACGCGGATGCGTTCCCCGTACGAGTGCAGGTGCGGGCTCGTGAACAGCGCCGTCCGCTCCCCGCCCGCCCGCAGGATACCCTCGACCATCGCCGAGACGCTCCCCTTGCCGTTCGTGCCGGTCACGTGAACCGTCCCCCGCCCCAGCTGCGGGTCGCCCAGCCGCTTCAGCAGCGAGCGCATCGAGGCGAGGTTCATGGGCGGGCTCTTGGAGGCGCCCGGATCGCGCTCCATGTCCACGAACGACTCGAGGAATCTGATCGCTTCCCGCACGTTCATGCGGCCATTGTAGGTTCGCTGTGCCATGCTTGGCGGGCCGTGCCCGAGACCCCTCACCGCTTCGGACCCCGATTCGAGCGCGCCATCGCCCTCATCGACGAGGCCAACGCCCCCGACCCCGTAACCATCGAGGTCGACGGCCGGGCCGTGCCCAAGGAGCTCACGCACGCGCGCATGCTCAGCGCCTGGGTCGAACGCCTCCTGCCCGAGCCCGGCGAGGCTCTGCTGCTCGCCGCCCGCGCCCACCACATCCGGCGCTGGGAGTCCCCCCGCGACAGCTTCCCCGCCGGACGCCGCGGCTACCTCCGCTGGCGCCGTGACCTCCAGGTCCGCCACGCAGGCCACGCCCGCGCCATCCTCGAGGAGTGCGGCTACGACGAGGACACGATCGCCCGCGTCGAACGCCTTATCCGCAAGGAGACGCCGAAGCGCGACCCCGAGGGCCAGGCCTTCGAGGACGGCCTCACCCTCGTCTTCCTCGAAACGCAGCTCCACGATTTCGCCCTCCGCACCGACCCGGAGACGATGGCGAACGTCATCCGCAAGACCTGGAGCAAGATCAGCCCCGCCGCCCGGGACCTCGCCCTTGCCTCCGACCTCGCGCCCGAGGACCGCGCCCTCATCGAACGCGCCCTCGCCTGACCCCTACGGGCGTCCCCACCTCCTACAATTGCTCCATGGCTTCGGGCGAAGAGTTCGCACGCGAGTTGCTGCAGGCGCAGGCCGACCGCTTCGCCTCGCTGCTCGATGGCGTGCCCGAGCCCCTGGCCCTCGCCGCCACCATGACCGCGCGCCAGCTCGCGACGCTCGTTCGGGCGACCCGCGCCAGCTACGTCCTCCTCGTCGAAGGCGAACCGTCACCGGACGCCGCCGGCCTCGACGCCACCGCGGTCGAGCAGCTTGCCGCCGCCCTCGCGTCCTACCGCGCCCTCCACATCGCGGGCGCCTTCGGCCACACCGGCCAGATCGAGGTCGTCGAGCGCAGCCCCAAGGTCGCCGACGGCATCCGCCGCGCTGCCGATCGCCACGCCTTGGCCGAGCACGTGCGCGTCCACTCCGGCAAGCCCCCCGCCGTCGTCCACGCGCTCAACGGACCCTACGACCTCGTCGTGCTCGGGGGCCGCTGGCGCGAGTACGAGCGCATGGAGGAGGACTTGACCCGCCTCATCCGTATCGGCGGCTCCCTCACGATCGTCAACGCCGCCCCCCTCGCCGCCTCCGAGGGCCGCGAGGCCGAGGGGCTTCGCGCGTTCCTCTCCTTCCTCGCCGCCGACGAGCGCTACCTGCTCAGCACCGGGCTCGACTTCGACGGCGTCCTCGCCGCCCGCATCCGCTAGCGCCGCGTGACCGAACCGCCCCGCCGCCGCGTCCCCGTCGCCGCCGAGCAGAGCGTTCGGGAGGAACGCCGGAGCTTCTTTCGCTGGGCCGCCATCCTCGGTGTCATGATCGGGATCCCCCTCGGGGTCTTCGGCCTCCCTGCCCTGCTCAACGTCTTCTTCGACGAACCGACCGTCCCGGCCGGCGGCTCCTGGAGCGAGGACGGCGTCACGATCTGGGTCGAAGCGCTTGAGGTTGCGGACGGGGCGGAGCGCACCCTGGCCGTGACGTTCTTGGTGCGAACCGCCGCCCCCTGGACCTTTGAGCCCGAGGGCATCGAGCTGGAACTGGCAGAAGGCGACCCCATCCCAGTCGGCGCCGTCACCGCCCCCGACGTGTTCGAAGGCGGAGCCTTCGGCAGGATCGTGGTTCGCTTCGTCCTTCCTGAAGCTGTCCGACACGCCGACGCTCGAGCCGTCCGCTTCCTCGATCCCAAGGTGCGCTTCGAACTCGCGGGATCCGACCATTGACGGATTCCCCCCAGACCCTGCCCCACTACCTCCGCCCCGGCCTCCGCATCGTCTTCATCGGCTACAACCCCGCAATCTACTCCGCCGAGGCCGGTCACTACTACGCCCGCCGCGCCAATGTGTTCTGGAAGCAGCTCAACGAGAGCGGCCTCCTCGCCCGCCCAGCCGGCCCCGAGGACGACGCCTCCCTCATGGACGAAGCCGGCATCGGCTTCGTCGACCTCTGCCCCCGCCCCACCGTCCGCGCCGACGAGCTCACGCCCGATGAGATCGCCGAGGGCGCCCGGCGCCTCCTCGGCCAGCTCGAGGCGAACCAGCCCGCCTACGCGGTCTTCAGCGGGCGCGGCATCTACGTCCACTTCGCCCGCCACGCCCTCGGCCTCCTCCGCGCCGCCCTCACCGGCCGTCCCGACGGCGTCCAGCCCGAACGCATCGGCGGGACCGTGCCCTACGTCGTGCCCTCATCCAGCGGTCTCGCCAGCCGCTGGCGGGCGGAGCGCCTCGACCTGCTCAAGGATCTCGCGAAGCTCCTCGGTCCCCCGCCCCCGTCGCCGCGCTCGTAGGATCGCGCCATGCGCGCCGCCGTGCTCGAACGCCCCGCCCCCGCGGGCGACGGACCCCTCGCCGTCGCCACCCGCCCCGACCCCGTCCCTGCGCGCGGCGAGCTGCTGCTGCGCGTATCCGCCTGTGCCGTCTGCCGCACCGACCTCCAGATCTGCGAGGGCGACATCGAGGCTCGCCGCCTCCCCGTCGTCCCCGGCCACCAGGCCGTCGGGACCGTCGAGGCGCTGGGCGAGGGCGTCGAGGGCTGGGCAGTCGGCGACCGCGCCGGGGTCGCCTGGCTCGCGGGCGCCTGCGGAGCCTGCTCTCGCTGCGACGCCGGCCGCGAGAACCTCTGCGAAGGCGCGCAATTCACCGGCTGGGACCGCGACGGCGGCTACGCCGAACGCGTCACCGTGCGCGCCGGCTTCGCCGTCCCCCTCCCCGCCGACCTCGACCCCGTCGAGGCCGCGCCCCTCCTCTGCGGCGGGATCATCGGCTACCGCGCCCTGCGTCTCTCCGGCATCGAGCCGGGAGGCCGCCTCGGCCTCTACGGCTTCGGCGCCTCCGCCCAGCTCGCCCTGCAGGTAGCGACGCACTGGGGCTGCGAGGTCTTCGTCGCCACCCGTTCCCCTCGCGACCAGCAGCGTGCCCGCGCCCTCGGCGCCGTCTGGGCCGGCGGGACCGACGACGCCCCGCCTGCGCCCCTCGATGCCGCCGTCACCTTCGCGCCCGCCGGAGAGGTCGTCATTGCCGCCCTCAAGGCCGTCGACCGCGGCGGAACGGTCGCCGTCAACGCCATCCACCTCGACCGCATCCCCGAGTTCCCTTACGAGCACCTCTGGTGGGAACGCAGCCTCCGCAGCGTCGCCAACTTCACGCGCCAGGACGCCCGCGAGTTCCTCGCCCTCGCCGCCGGGATCTCCATCCGCACCGACACCGAGGTCTACCCCCTCGACGATGCCAACCGGGCCCTCAACGACCTCGCCGCCGGCCGAGTCGAGGGTGCCGCCGTCCTCCGTATCGGCTGATCGTCGCTGGCCCCACCGCTAGACTGCCCGGACACACCCCGGGAGGAACCGCGCCATGTCGTCCGATTCCAGCCCCGAACCGACCCTCGACGAGATGCGCGCACGGAACGCCGCCGCCCCCGTCCCCCTGGAGGAGATGCTCGCCCTCAACCAGCGCGTCATCGAGGAGTTCCGCGCCAACCGCGGCAGGGTCACGGGCATGTTCGCGAACGAGCCCCTCCTCCTCCTCACCACCACCGGCGCGAAGAGCGGCCAGAAGCGCACCAACCCCCTCGTGCACACCCTCGATGGCGACCGCGTCGTCATCATCGCCTCCTTCGGGGGCGCACCGAAGCATCCCGCCTGGTTCCTCAACATCCGCGCCAACCCCGAGGTCACCATCGAGCTGCCGGGCGAGACGTTCACCAACACCGCCCTCATCCCCGGGGGCGAGGAGCGCCGGCGCATCTACGACCAGCACGCCGCCCAGATGCCCCGCTTCGCCGAGTACCAGGCGATGACGACCCGCGAGATTCCGGTGGTCGTTATCCCCCGCCCGTAGGCGGCGCAAAGCGGGCGCAGCGGCGGCAGGGCTTCCGGTGGATGCGGCCCGTGGCCAGCACCACCACCCACTCCTGCCCGTGCTCGCAGCGCTCGACGACCGCGTTGGGGTCGCTTCCGCCGTCCGGGGTCGATGCCGTCTCGCGTTCGATCACCGTGTTCACGCAATCCTCCCCCGCCTTCGCTACAGTCTCCCGGCCCAGCGTTAGCAAACGTCGACCGCTAGACTCTGCCGACGCACTGCACGGAGGCGCCCATGACATCGGAAGACCCGATCGCCCAGATGATCTCCTACAACAACCACCTCATCGAGCAGTTCCGGGCTAATGGTGGGAAGGTCACGGGCCGCTTCGCCGATGCCCCGCTCCTGCTCCTGACCACCACCGGCGCGAAGAGCGGCGAGAAGCGCACTACCCCCCTCGCCCACAGCACCGACGGCGACAACCTCATCATCATCGCCTCCTACGCCGGGAACCCGAAGCACCCCCAGTGGTACCACAACATCCGCGCGAATCCGGAGGTCACCATCGAGCTCCCGGACGAGACCTTCACGACGAACGCCATCATTCCCGGGGGCGAAGAGCGCCAGCGCCTCTTCGACCAGCAGGCCGAGAAGATGCCCGCGTTCGCCGAGTACCAGGCAAAGACCACCCGCGAGATCCCCGTCATCGTCATCCCCCGCCCGTAGGCGAAGCCACCACAGAAAGGAACGACCATGCCCCGACCGCGCGTCCTCACCGAGCTTGACGAGTGGCCCCGCCACCAGACCATCGACACTTTCAACTCCGTCCAGACCGCCAGCCCCGAGTGGAGTGACGGCTACTGGCACTGCTTCGGCGACCCCGCGGGTGAGGTGAACCTCATCACCGCCATCCGCCTCTATCCCAACACCGACGTGATGGATGCCTACGCCATCGTCAGCCTCGATGACGGCAAGCAGTACAACCTGCGCGCCAGCCGCCGCCTCCGGCCTCGCATCGACGAGCTCCGCGTCGGCCCCTTCTGGCAGGAGATCATCCGCGGCATGCGCACCCTCCGCATCGGCTGCGACGACAACGCCCACGGCATCGAGTTCGACATCCTCTGGGAGAGCAAGGCGCCCGCCTACGACGAGGCCCCCGGCGTCCAGTACCGCCTCGACGGCCGCCTCGTCGCCGAGCGCTCCAACTACATCCAGGCCGCCGACATCGCGGGCTGGATCAGGATCAACGGCCGCGAGTGGAAGTTCGACTTCGGCGACGGCTGGGGCGGCACGCGCGACCACTCCTGGGGAATCGGCGCGGGCACCGGCACCGGCGCCAAGCCCAATCCCTACGTCGCCCCCCCGCTGACGCCCCCCGACCAGGGCAGCTTCCGCTCCGACGGCATGCGCCACTGGGCCGTCGTCAACATGCCCGACCGCTGCCTCTACTACGCCTTCCGCCTCGGCGAGGACGGGGTCTACCGCGCCTCCGGCACCGGCCGCCAGTCCGATGTCGGCGTCCACTCCTGGGTGGAGTACGGCTACGACTCCGACAAGGAGAGCTTCGCCTACACCGACGTCTCCATCTCCGACCACGAGTGGGAGGACGGCTTCCCCCGCTTCAAGCGCGGCAAGATCCACCTCACCCGCCCCGACGGCGTCGTCGAGAACTACCAGCTCGAGGTGGTCAGCGAGCCCGTCTACATGCTCGCCGGCGGCTACGCCCATGGCTGGAACGACCGTCTCGGGCGCGGCGTCTTCCGCGGCGAGCTGCTCGTCGAGGGCGAGGTCTGGGACGTTTCCCACCCCACGAAGGTCTTCGACGACGACGGCAACGAGATACCGCAGATGAGCGGCGGCGGCTCCTACGCCGAGCTCTCCACCGTCTACACCAACCTCGACGACCCCAGCGACACGGGCGTCGGCATCCTCGAGTGCGCGATCATGACCGAGTTCGAGGGGGTCAAGGGCCCGTAGCCGGCCGATGAGAGTCGGCTATAGCGACCACGCCATCACGCGGATGGAGAAGTGGGGGATCACGGAAGAGATGGTCCAGTACGTCCTCACCGCAGCGGACAGCTTGATCGAAGGGCAGACCGCCGACGAGTACACTGCCCTTATCGACGGTGTACCGATTTGCGTGGTGGTGGCCCGTGGCACGGAGCCGCCACTGGTTATCACGGTGTACGAGGTCGACCGGTAGGAGCGAGGGGCGATGCACTTCACCTACGACTCTCAAGCTGATGCCATCTACCTCGCTTTACGTGAGCCCGAGGGCGGTGAGCGGGGTGGCCGCCGCCTCGATGAGAAGCGGATTGCGGTTGTCGACAGGGCTGGCAACGTATTCGCCTACGAGCTCCTGTTCGTGAGCAGTGGCATCTCGCTGGACGGTATCGACCCGGATGACGCGGCCCTCATCCGCGAGGCTATCGACTCGATGCATCAGGTCGCTGTGGCCTGAGGCCGCACCACCTACTCCTCTCCCAGCGCCTCCGCCAGCAGCTCCGCGACATGCTGCGGCGTCCGCGAAGTGAAGTGCCCGATCTGCTGCCGGCACGACACCCCCGTGACCGCGATCGCGACCTCCCCGCCCGCCGCTTCTACCGCCGGGAACAGACGGTACGCGCCCATCTCACGCGACACCCCGTAGTGCTCCCGCTCGAACCCGAACGACCCCGCCATCCCGCAGCACCCTGAGTCGACCAGCGACGGCGCGTAGCCCGCGACCTCTAGTGCTCGCAACGTTGGGTCCGCCCCCGCCAGCGCTTTCTGGTGGCAGTGCGCGTGGACCAGCACGTCGCCTCCGCTTGCAGCCCCGAACAGGTCGCGGACACCCTCGTCCTCCCTCGCCACCCGCGCGACCAACTCGTCGAGCAGCACCGCCTGCGCCGCGACCGCCTCCGCCCGCGCCTCTGGGAGCAGGTCGCGGTACTCGTCGCGAAGCGTCAGCAGGCACGAGGGCTCCGTCCCCACGATGGGAACGCCCTGGCGCGCGTACGGCTCCAGGCGCGCCACGTTCGCCTCCGCCCAGCCCCGCGCCAACCCCAGCTGTCCCTTCGAGATCGCCGGTCGCCCGCAGCACTCCAGCCCCGGCACGACCGTCACCGCGTAGCCGAGCCCCTCCAGCACCCGCACCGCCGCCCGCCCCACCTCGGGGTGGAAGTACTCCGTGAACGTATCCGCCAGGTAGACCGCCTCGCCCCGGGGCGCCTCCCCCAACCGCGCCTCCCGCCGCGACCACCACCGCCCGAACCGCTGCGACGCGAACGCCGGCAGCGGCCGCCGCCGGTCGACGCCCCCGACCCGCTCCAGCAGCACCCGCACCGGCCCCAGCCGCGCCACCGCGTTCGCCAGCGGCGCGACGGGGCTCGCGAGCGCGCTCAGGGTGCGGATGCGCGCGAAGGCGCGGTCGCGCAGGGGCGCGCCGTGCGCCGCGCTCGCCTGCGCCTGCACCTCGTACTTCAGCTTCGCGAAGTCCACTCCCGAGGGGCACTCCGTCTTGCAGGCCTTGCACTCGACGCACAGGTCGAGCGCCTCGCGCATCCGCTCGCTCGTCAGGTCCTCGAGCGGCAGCGCCCCGTTGAGCGCCTGGCGTAGCAGGTTCGCCCGCCCCCGGGTCGAGTGCTCCTCGTCCCCGGTCACCATGAAGGAGGGGCACATCCCGCCGTCGAGCTTTCGGCAGGCGCCCTGGCCGTTGCACTGTTCCGCCGCCCGCGCCAACCCGCCCTCGAAGCCGAAGTCGAGCTCCGTGCGCACTTCCGCGTTCACCGTCGACGGGCTCAGCCGCAGGTTGTCGGCGAAAGGCGGCGTGTCGACGATCTTCCCGGGATTCAGCAGGCCCTGCGGGTCCCACAGCGCCTTCAGCTCCCGGAACGCGCGCGTGAGCTCCGGGCCGAACATCCGCTCCGTGAATGCCCCCCGCACGATCCCGTCCCCGTGCTCCCCGCTGAGCGACCCCCCGAACTCAAGCACGAGGTCGGCGATCTCCTCCGCCAGCCCCTCCGCATTCGCCAACCCCTCCGCGTCCTTCAAGTCGACCACCGGCCGGATGTGCAGGCAGCCGACGCTCGCGTGCCCGTAGTACGCGGGACGCAGCCCCCGCGCCCGCACGAGCGCGTCGAAGCGCGCCACGTATTCGGCAAGCCGCTCCGGCGCGACCGCCGTGTCCTCCACGAATGCCCCCGGCTTGGCGTCGCCCCGCACGCTCATGAGAAGCCCCAGCCCCGCCTCCCGCATCCGCCACATGCGCTGTTGCTCCGCCGCCTCCCGCGCGACCACCGCCGCGTACGCCCCCTCCTCCCCGACGACATCGTCCCGCAGCGCCTCGACCTTCCCCGCCACCTCCTCCGCCCGCTCCCCCGCGAACTCGACCAGCAGCAGCGCCCCCGGCTCCCCTTCCACGAACTCGACCAGGCTGCGGAATCCGGCGCTCTCCCTGCAGCGCTCGATGATCGTGTCGTCTACGAGCTCCACCGCCGAGGGCCCGTGCGCGTTGGCCCGCACCGTCGCCGCAGCCGCCTCCACGACCGTCGCGAAGTGCAGCGCGGTGAGCATCTTCACGGGTGGGATGGGCACGACCCGCACGGTCGCCTCCGTCACCGTCGCGAGCGTCCCCTCCGACCCCACCACCAGCTTCGCGAGGTTGAGCGGCCCCTCCTCCCCCACCTCGTCGAGGTTGTACCCGGAGACCCGCCGCAGGATCTTCGGGAAGCGCTTCTCCACCTCCGCCGCGTGCTCGCGCGCGATCGTGCGCACTCCCCGGTAGATGTCCCCCTCCAGCCCCTCGCGGCCGCCCCGCTCCGCCGCCTCGTCCTCGTTCAGCGCCTCCAGCCTCGCCGCGGATCCGTCCGCCAGCACCACTTCGAGGGCGACCACGTTATCGACGGTCTTCCCGTACACCCCCGAGTGCGCCCCACACGAGTTGTTCCCCACGCCCCCGCCGATCGTGGCGCGGTTCGCCGTCGAGGGGTCGATCGGGTACTGCAGCCCGTGCGGACGCAGCGCCTTGTTCAGCTCCGAGAGCACCACGCCCGGCTGTACCTGCGCCGTCTGCCCCTCTGCATCGATGCTGAGCACGTCCGCCATGTGCGTCGTGAAGTCGAGGACGATGGCGTGGTTCACTCCCTGGCCCGAGAGGCTCGTGCCCCCGCCCCGCGACAGCACGGGCACACCGTGCGCCCCGGCCACCCGCATCACGTGCTGCACGTCCGCCGTCGTGCGGGGATACACGACCGCGACCGGCTCCATCTCGTAGATCGAGGCGTCCGTCGCGTACAGCAGCCGCCGGTACCGGTCGATCTCGACATCCCCGGCCCCGCCCGCCAGCCCCCCCGCGAGGTCGCGGGCCAGCGGCGCGAGCGCCTCCTCCCCGCCGTGCAGCAGCTCCCGTGCGCGCGTGACCGTCGCGAACGTCGAGGGCGTTTGCCCCTCGATCGTGCGCCCGGCGACCGTCCCGGCGGGTGGCATGGTCCTAGGCCGGGTCGAACTCGATCCAGAGCTCCCACGGATCGAGGCTGATCGCGATCGGCTTCGGGTCCGAACCCGGCTTGAAGCGCGGGTTGCGCATCACGTCCATCAGCATGCGGCTGCCGATCACCGTCTCCGTCTGCGCCAGCTGGTAGCCCACGCAGAAGTGCTTCCCCAGCCCGAACCCGAGGTGGCTTGCCTGGCCGTTCTCGTGGTAGCCCGCCCGCAGCGCTCGCCCCACGTACAGGTCGGGCCGCATGACGTCGAACTTGTCCGGGTTGACGAAAACGCGCTCGTCCCGGTTCCCCCCGTAGATCGAGAGGTTCACGTACGCGCCCTCGGGGATGGTCACGCCGTACTCGGGGAAGGGAATGTCGTGAATCGCGCGGCGCGCCTGCCCTCCGGACGGCGGATGCACCCGCATCATCTCCGTGAACGCCCGGTCCAGCAGCGACGGATCGTCCCGCACCAGCTCCCACTGCTCCGGGTTCGCCAGCATCTGGTACCAGAGGTTCGCGATCGCCTTGTCCGTCGTCTCCGCGCCCGCCACCAGCAGCAGGCTCGCGAACGACTTGATCTCCTGGAACGTCATCCGGTGTCCGTCCACCTCCGCCACGCACAGCCGCGAGATGAGGTCGTCCGCCGGATTCTTGCTGCGCTCCTGCAGCAGCGGCTCCAGGTAGTCGTGGTACTCCTGGTTCGCCTTGATCCCCGCCGCCCGGATGTCGGGCGGGCCGCCGATGCCGTTCATCATCGCCGGGTACCACTCGTGGAACATGTCGTGCGCGTCCTGTGGCAGGTCGAGCACGTCCAGGATGACGTTCAGCGGCAGGCGCGTGGCGAAGTCGTCGACGATGTCGATGACTCCGGTCTTCGCAGCCTCTTCCGCGATGCGGCGCGCGTGCTTCTCCGTGTACTTCTCGATGAGCGCGATCGAGTTGCGCTCGATGATCGGCAGGAGCGCCTCGAGCTTCCGCCCCACGAACTCCGGCGCCACGATGTTGCGCAGCTTGTTGTGCTGCTCCCCGTCGTACTCCATTAGCGTCGGCCCGAAGACCGCCCCGATCCCGAGCGCGTTCGGCTGCGCCGAGTAGTTCTCCAGGTCCCGGAACGCCGCGCAGACGTCGTCGTAGCGCGTGATCATCCAGTTGTCCCCGATCGGGTTGTAGTAGACGGGATGGTGGTCGCGCAGCAGCTTCAGCGTCGGGTACGGGTCATCTTGGTACTCCCTGCTGAAGAAGATCTCCGGATCGATCTCCGGCTTCGTCATCGTCATACGGCCGTCCTCCTGCCCCGGCGGCCCCCGCCGCAAGCGGATTCGCGTGTCATGGTAGCCGGTTGCCGCCTCCACGTTGTATCTGGGGTCTTCGCTGAGACGCCAACACCGTGTAGCCTGCAACGAATGGCAGAGCCGCATATCCGCGTCTTCGTTAGCTCGGTGATGACCGAGGGATACCTGCAACACGAGCGAAGCGCAGCCTGTGAGGCGATTGAGTCCCTTAGGCTCACTATCCCGTGGGACTTTGCACGTGAGCCAGCGCAAGCGACCTCACCGGGGGCAGCAGCACTTCAGGAACTCGCTCGAAGCGACATTGTCGTTCTGATTCTTGGCAACAGGCATACACGCCCTGTGCAGGAGGAGCTTGACGAAGCCGAGCGGCTAGGCAAGCCCATCTTGGCCTTCGTCCAGCGACTGCAGAGTGCCCATCAGACCGATGAACGGCAGGCTGTGCTCGCTTGGCTACGTGATCGCGTCAAGTACCAGGAGTTCATTGGCCTCGATCAGCTCAGGCGCGAGGTTGTCGGAGCCGTCAGGAAAGAGCTGGTAGATGGCTACCGTTCCCGATACCGGGACCGCCTGCAGCCTGCTGACATCCGAGAGCTATCTCACCTTCAATCCAGGCCGGGCTTGCTTGTCCGGAGGGCGAGAGGGAGCGACCGCGATGCTGTGCGAGAGACGCTCATGGAGCTTGAGCAATGGTATCCCGACATCCGTGAATGGGTTGACAAGCGGCTCGACGGCATTGAAGAAGCCGATGACATCCGTGTCGCGGAAATGGATGGGGAGATCGGGGCTGTCGTCGTCGTGCGAAGCAAGGGGGACGACATTCGCAAGTTCGCCACTCTCTATGTCAGACCCACTGCACGTGGCGCAGCGATCGGGCCCCACATCGTGAGGGAAGAGGTGCTCCGTGCGGCTCGGGAGGGTGTTCGCAAGGCCTACGTGACCTGTGCCGACGAGATCGCAGATCGCCTTGTGCCCATCCTTGCCCAAAGTGGATTCACACCCGAGGGCGTCTCCCGCGGGCGATATCGTGACGGTGCCGCGGAATGGGTGTTGGGAAAGACCTTCGTTCATGAGCTAGTCACCCCTTCAGACTTCTTGGACTTCATCAAGACTAGGATGGTTACCGAGGCAGGAGGCCAGATAGTCGAAGATCAGGGCAATGTGTTTTCTGCTCGACTCCCGCGGCTTGGTCTGGCCGGGGGCGCACGCCCCGAACTGACCTGGTACGCGGTCTCCTCGGGGGACCGACCAGAAGAGGATTACTTGGCGTACAGGGAACGCTTTGAGCGCATGCCGTGGACCTTTGTGAGCCTTGGAGGCCGACCAGCAGATGTTTCCCATGAGCTCCACGAGGCCGAGTCGTGGACTGATGCTGCCGACCTTGCCTCGCAGTTCTATCCTGTGGAGCTTGCGAGTTATGGACAGTCCTCGTTGGTTGTCACCATCCGGCCTGAGTTCGCGAGGGAGTTGATTCCATCAAGCCGAGCGCCTTCCATGCTGCCTCCGACTCGCCTCCAGGTTCGACCCGACAACGTGTACTACAGGGCTCCGGACCGATACCAAGAGCTGCGGAGAGGCTCTCGACTGTTCTTCTACGTAAGCGAGCCTGAGCACCGCATTCGCGGTAGTGCTGGGATAACCGATGTCTTCGTGGGCGACCCCGAGGAATGTTTCGCTCGCTACGGCACCAGAGGCCTCTTCGACTACGAGCGTCTTGAGGAAATCGCCCGGAATCATGATGGCAAAGTGCTCGCCATTGCCTTTGACTGGTACCGTGAGTTCCCGGCGGGGGTCAATCTCCCCAGGCTCCGCAGCATGATCCCGAACTACAACCCGCAGTCGGCCTATCTGGCGAGCGCCGAGCATGCGGCGGCTATCCTCCAAGAGGGATTTCGCTATGCAGAGTAGAGAGCCGATAGGGATAGTCCTTGCAATCCACGGTCGGCATGCCCGTGCCATCCTGTGTGGTGAGAAAACCCATGAACTTCGGCGTCGGCTCCCGGCCCTCTCGCCCGGTGACTGCGTGTACCTGTACGAAACCGCTCCGAAGTCCGCGGTCGTAGGCGGTTTCCGCGTCAAGAGCGTTAGGCGGGAACGCCCCAAGGCGATGTGGGACCTCGTCGGTGCAGACGGCTTCGCAATCTCCAAGGCGGAGTTCCAAGCCTATGTCAACGGGGCACAAGAAGTGGTTGCCCTTGAGGTTGCTGACCCCTTCCGTCTGCGCCGTTCGGCCACGGTGGCAGAACTTGCAGGCGTTGACTCCGCCTTTCGGCCTCCCCAGAGCGCAACTTTCCTTCGGAGTAGCACGCTCCTAGCCCACCTACAGGCGCTCGCTCGTCGTCTCCATCCGGTTACCTCCTCGGCATAGACGGTGCGTCTCGCGCCCCTATCGCGTAGCGTTCGAGAAACCGCGCAGGAGCCCCGTGCCATGCCCGTCGATCCCAACCGCGAGAGCTGGAAGCCCGGCATGCCCTGGGAGCACGCCATCGCCGATATCGAGTACATCCGCGGGCTCGGCCGCGAGATGGGCGGGCCGGAGCGGATCGAGCGCCAGCACGCCGGTGGCCGCTACACCGTCCGCGAGCGCATCGAGAAGATGGTCGACCCCGGGAGCTTCGTCGAGGCCGGACCGATGGTCGGCGCCGCCGAGTACGACGCCGACGGCAACCTCGTCGGCTTCACGCCCGGCGCCTACGTGATGGGCCTCGCCGAGCTCGACGGCCGGCCCGTCGCCATCGGCGGCGACGACTTCACCATCTCCGGCGGCAGCCCCCACAACGTCCGCAAGCACCCCCGCGACTTCATGCAGCCGCTCGCCGTCCAGTACGGCATTCCCTATGTCCAGCTCGTCGAGGGCGTGGGCCACAGCTCCAAGGCCGACGAGGCCGAGGGCCACATGGGCCTCCCCTCCGGCGACATGTGGTGGCGTGCCGTCGAGATGCTCCGCACCGTCCCCGTCGCCGCCGGCATCATGGGCTCCGTCGCGGGCGCCCCCGCGGCCTTCGCCCTCATGTCCCACTTCACCGTCATGGTGAAGGGCCAGTCCCAGATCTTCCCCTCCGGCCCGCCCGTCGTGCGCCGCGCCATCGGCGAGGACCTCGACAAGGAGGCCCTTGGCGGCGCGAAGATGCACGTCCACGAGAGCGGCCAGGTCGACAACGAGGCCGAGTCCGAGGAGGACGCCTTCGACCAGATCAAGCGCTTCCTCTCC
Organism: Tepidiformaceae bacterium; assembly: GCA_965203545.1. Classification (GTDB taxonomy): domain Bacteria; phylum Chloroflexota; class Dehalococcoidia; order Tepidiformales; family Tepidiformaceae; genus UBA2991. Next base: position 1,920,124 of record OZ241899.1, on the reverse strand, counting down.
TACCTCCCCAACACGACCGCCGACGTCGCCCCGCGCGTCGAGACCGGCGACCCGCCCGATCGCTGCCCCGAAGCGCTGCTGAACATCATCCCGCCCAATCGCAAGCGCGGGTACGACATGCGCAAGCTCGTCGAGCACGTGGTCGACAACGGCGAGTTCTTCGAGATGCGCCGCCACTACGCGGGCGCCATCATCACCGCCTTCGCCCGCGTCGACGGCTACAGCGTCGGCGTCCTCGCCAGCGACCCGATGAAGCTCGCCGGCGCCATGGATGGCGACGTGGCCGACAAGTACACGCACTTCGTCGATCTCTGCGACACCTTCAACCTGCCCCTCCTCATCTTCCTCGACATGCCCGGCTTCATGCTGGGCTCCCACGCCGAGCGCAAGGCCACCATGCGCCGCGGCGTGCGCGCCCTCATCGCCAGTGCCGAGGCGGACGTGCCCAAGATCGAGTTCAACGTGCGCAAGTCCTACGGCGTTGCCGCCGACGCCCCCAACAGCGTGGGAATTCCCAACGGATTGAACCTGCGCTTCGGCTGGCCCGCGGGCGAATGGGGCGGCATCCCCATCGAGGGCGGCGTCGCCGCCGCCTACCGCCGCGAGATCGAAGCCGCTACCGACCCCGAGGCCCACCGCGAGGCCATCGAGGAGCGCCTCCTCCGCCTCCGCTCCCCCTTCCGCGCCGCCCACCGCGGCGACGTCATCGACCTCATCGACCCCCGCGACACGCGCCGCCTCGCCTGCACCTTCGTGAAGCTCGCGCAGCCCGCCCTCAAGCGGCTCGCGAGCCGCCCCAAGCGCGCCGTCCGCCCCTGATTCCGGGGAGCCCCTACCCGACCGGCACGGCCTCCCGTGCCTTCGTGAACTCCAGGTGCAGCTCGTACAGCCCCAGCATGATCCCGGGCTGGTGCTGGAAGTCGTTCTTCCCCGAAGCCAGCTTCAGCTCGTCCATGCGGTCGAGCATCACATCCACCGCGATGTTCTGCTCCAGGCGCGAGAGACCCGCCCCCGGGCAGCCCCGCGGCCGGATCGAGAACGTCAGGTGCTTGCCGGGGCTCTTGCGGTCGAGCCGGATCTCGTCCGGTGCTTCGCACAGCTCCGGGTCGCGGTTGGCAGCGGCCCAGCGCAGGTGCAGCAGCGACCCCGCCGGGATCTTCACGCCGCGGATCTCCGTATCCCGCGCCACCATGCGGCCCGAGAGCCCCTGCGTCGGCGCGTAGAGGCGCAGCGCCTCCTCCACGAAGAAGCGCACCTTCGAGCGGTCCGCCCGCAGCTCCTCGACGATCTCCGGGTGCTGCGCCAGCAGCATCGCCTCGGAGGTGAGCGCGTACTGCGTCGTCTCGTTGCCGCCGATGTGCATCCCCGAAACCACGCTGATGATGTCGCCGTCGCTCAGCGGCTTCCCCTGGAACTCCACATTCGTCAGGAACGTGATCATGTCCTCCTTGGGGTTGCGCCGCTTGTCGTCGATCTGCTCCTGGATGTAGCGGTTGAAGGCGACCAGCGCGCGGGCGTTGTCCTCCTCGTCCGGATCCTCCATCTGGCTCTTCGGACCGAAGCCGTAGACGAAGCGGCGCACCTGCGCCTCCTCCCACTTCTTCGTCATCGGCATGTCCTCGAGCGGGAACCCGAGGATCGTCGAGATCACGGCCTGCGGCAGCGGCGCCGCGAACTCCGTCACGAACTCGACTTCGCCCTTCTCGATCCAGTTGTCCATCAGCCGGTTGGCGTGGGCCGTGATCATGTCTCGGTGCTGGAGCGCCCCCGAGGCGCCCACCCACGGCTCCGTCAGCTGCTCACGGTGCAGCTTGTGCGTCTCGATGTCCGGACGTAGGCGCTCGCGGGCCGTGACGACCTCCCCGAATCCCTCGTCCTCGAAGATCTCGTCGTGGATCTTGCTCGTGCCCGAGGCGCCTGGCCCGATGCGCGATGGGAACAGGTCGGGATCGCGCACCACTTTGCGGATGTCCTCGTACTTCGTGAGCACGTACGCGTCCGAGCCCGGCTCGTAGCCCTGGCCCGGCAGCCGCAGTACCGGCTCGTCCGCCTGCAGGAGCTTGTAGGAGTCGTACCAGTGCTCCTGGGCGCCCGGCGCGAAGAGGTCGACCTCTCCCACGCTCATCGGGCATGCCGCCTGGGGCATCGCTTCGAAGTCTTCTCGGTTTGCGGCCATCGTGGGTCCCTTTCGGGCCGGACGCACGATGCTCCGGCCCTGCCGTAGCTGGAAAGTGCAGGAATTATAGCGAGTATGACAGCTCGACGGGCCTCTCCCGCTACCTCGCCGAACCCCCCGAAACGGTCAGGAGCGCCCCGGTTGTGAAGCTCGACGCCTCGGAGGCGAAATAGAGGGCGGCGCCCACGATCTCCTCCGCCTGTCCGCCCCGTGCCAGCAGGATCGTGCTCGCCGCCCGCTCCTCGAACGCCTCCATGTCCCACGCCTTCGAGATGTCGGTCAGGAACGGCCCCGGGATGATGCAGTTCACCCGTACCTTCGGGGCGAAGGTGCGCGCGAACCCGATCGTCAGGTTGTTGAGCCCCGCCTTCGCCGCTCCGTAGGCGAGCGCGTTCGGCCCCGGGCTCTGCGAGGCCGTGCTCGACACCATGATCACCGAGCCCCCGTCTCCCTCCGCCATGCGCGTCGCGATGTTCGCCGTCAGCCGGAACGGCCCCTTCAGGTTCACGTCCAGCACCTTGTCGTAGAGCGCTTCGCTCACGTTGCTCACGTGGTCGTAGAGGGGCGATAGCCCTGCGTTGTTCACGAGCACGTCCACCTTGCCGAACTCGGCGTAGGCCGTCTCCGCCAGCGTATCGAGCTGCTCCCACTCCCCCACGTGGCACGACACCGGGAGCGCCCGCTGTCCCGTCTCCGCCCGTACCTCCTCCGCCAGCGCCTCGCACGACTCCAGCTTGCGGCTCGCGATCACCACGTCTGCCCCTGCCCGCGCGAAGCTGCGCACCATCGCCGCCCCCAGCCCCCGGCTCCCGCCCGTCACGAGCGCCACCTTCCCGCTCAGGTCGAACAGCTCCGCCGCTTCGCTCATGACGCCCCCTTCCGGCCCGCCGGCATGATACGGCCAGCTCCTACCCGTGGTGGGAGGGCAAGTCGCGCCACGAGACGCGCCGGCGGGGCACGAGGGGCCGTACCTCGTCCCAGCGCTGGAACACCGTCACCGCGCCCGCCATAAACGCCCGGGTCACGGTCTCGCGCAGGTCGCCCTCGCCGCTGCCCCCTTGCCCGCGCAGGGCCGGCGCCTGCTGCTCCCAGTACGCCTCCGCCCATTCCGCCACCATCTCGCCGAGCTTCTCGCCCGCCTCGTCGTTCGTCCGTTCCTCAGCCATGCGCCCGCTCCCCTGCTGGCCTTCCCCAGAGTGTACGGCCCGGGCGAAGCCGTGCGTTCGGAAAGAACGCCGTCCCGGACAGTTGCGATCGCAGAACGGATCGCCGAGAATCCCGGAATCGCGCGGGGGCCGTGATCGGGCCGTTCGCGCAAGGGGGGATGGCGAGACCGGCGGGAAGCCCGCTTCCCGGCGCTCAGGTCAAAGCTCATGACCCGTTACATCGTCCGCAGACTGATTGCCGTCCCCTTCATGCTGTTGGGCATCTCCTTCGTGCTCTTCATGCTGCTCTACATCCGCCCCGGCAGCGCGGCCTTTGCTGCCATCGGGTCCGTCGGCGACGCCGACCCGCGCGCGTTCGAGAAGTTCGAGGAACGCTTCGGACTCGACCGCCCCTGGTGGGAGCAGTACGGCGACTGGCTCTGGGGCGCCATCCAGGGCGACCTCGGTGAGCGCCTCACCCCACCCCACGACGACGTGATGGGCGACATCATCGAGGTCCTTCCCAATACGCTTGAGATCGGCCTCCTCACGATCTTTATCTCCGCCGTCATCGGCATCTCTGTAGGAGTCGTTTCCGCCGTTCGGAGAAACAGCATCCTCGACTACGCCTTCCGGGGAATCACCATCATGGGGATCTCGATCCCCAACTTCTGGTTCGCGATCCTCGTGATCTACCTGCCCGCCCTCTGGTGGGGGTGGACCCCCGCCCGCCAGTGGGTCGTGTTCACCGATGACCCTATCTACAACCTCTCCCTCGCCGTCTGGCCGGCCGTGACGCTCGCGCTCGCCAGCGCCGCCGGCATGGCCCGCTTCGTCCGAACCTCAATGCTCGAGGTGCTCTTCTCCGACTACGTGCGCACGGCCCGCGCCAAGGGCCTGCGCGACCGCAGCGTCATCTGGGGCCACGTGTTCCGCAACTCGCTCATCCCCGTGATCACGCTCGTCGGCCTTCAGCTGGGTGCGGTCCTGGGCGGGGTCGTCATCGCGGAGCAGCTCTTCACGGTGCCCGGCCTCGGCAGGCTCTCGCTCGAAGGGGTGACCGATCAGGATTACCCGGTCGTGCTCGGCACGATCATGGTCTTCTCCTTCGTGTTCGTCCTCGTGACGCTCTTCGTCGACATCCTGTACACGGTCATTGACCCAAGGATTCGGTACTAGCCATGACCCAGGAGCAGTCAGCGCTCGAGCTCGAATACGCGATCCCGCCGCGCCAGCGGTTCAATCCACTCAAGTGGGCGCGCAGGGAGCCCTTCGGCGCCTTCGGTCTCGCGCTGATTATCTTCATCGTCTTCATGTCTGCGGCCGCGCCCGTTCTCAGAACCGCGCCGCCCAACGAATTCGCGGTGGGGCCGCCCCTTGCCGGCCCCAACGCTGAGAACTGGTTCGGGACGACCGCGCGCGGCAAGGATGTCTGGTCCCGCGTGCTCTTCGCCGGCCGCATCTCGCTCAAGATCGGCGTCGCCACCGTGCTTCTCGGCACGCTCGGCGGGACTCTCATCGCGCTCCTCTCTGCCTATGCCGGCGGCGCCGTCGACTTCGCAGTCGGCCGAGTCGCGGACATGTTCATCGCCATCCCGGGCCTGCTCTTAGCACTGGTGCTGCACTCCTCGATCAGCGCCGACCTTCCCGACTTACCGGGGCTCCAGAACGAAGAGCTCTACCTTGTGGTCGCAATCTCCCTGTTCTTCATGCCGGGTACCTACCGGATCATGCGCGGCATCGTGCTTGAGTTGCGCGAGTCCACCTATGTGGAGGCGGCCCAGGTCGTCGGGTCGAGCAGTTTCCGCATCATGTGGCGGCACATCGCCCCCAACATGTTCGGTCTCATGATCGTGATCACGAGCATCTCGCTCCCGGCCGCCATCCTGGCCGAAGCCAGCCTGAGCTTCCTTGGTCTGGGCGTGCCCATCGGTGGCCTCGATGCCGTCCCGTCATGGGGCGCAGACCTCTCCGGCAGCTCCCGTCGCTTCTTCAGCGTGGCGCCGTGGCTGGCGGTCTTCCCCGGTCTCGCGCTCGCGATCACCGTCTTCGGGTTCAACATCTTCGGGGACTCGCTCCGCGACACCCTGGACCCGAGGCTCCGGGGCCGGATCTAGCGGGAACGCGTCTTTCCCAAAAGTTGCCCCAGCGGGAACGCTCTGTAACCCTTCCTGCGTATAGCTCTCAGGAAGCGCCATCGTGGCGCGAGTTCCGAGATCGGGGAGGGATACCAGTCCATGCGCGACAACGAGAACTATTGGCAGAGGCTCCGGCGCCGTCCGGTCACCCGACGCAGTTTCCTGGTCGGGAGCGGCGTCGCCGCGGCCGGCTCCGCCGCAATCCTCGCGGGTTGCGGCGACGACGATGACGACGATGCCGCTGCACCTGCGGCGACGCAGGCCGCTGCGGCGACCCAGGCTGCCGCGGCCGCGACTGAGGCTGCTGACGAGGATCAGGCCGCTGCCGCCACCGAGGCCGCCGCTGCTACCGAAGCTGCCGCCCAGGCGGATCCCGACGCGGACAAGCGCGGCGGCACCCTGAACCTGTGGAAGACGGAAGAGGATGCCGGACTCGATCCCGGTGTGTTCCACCTCAACAACACCGAGGTCATCTACTCCACGATGACCCAGCCGTACACCTATCAGCCCACCAAGAACCTGATCGCCATGGACGGCATGGTCGGCTTCGAGCAGGTCGACCCGACGACCTTCGTCTGGAGCATCCGTCCCGGCATGAAGTTCCACAACGGCGATGCCGTGGACTCCGAGGCCGTCGCCTTCAGCTTCGGCCGCCTGGAGAAGCTGTACCGCGCCCTGGACGGGACGCACACGACCCGGACCGGCTACGCCTTCGTGGACAGCTTTGAGGCGACGGACGAGCTGACGGTGGCCGAGCACTGGGCGCGGCCGAACGCGGACGCCCCCATCTACCGTGCTCGCCACTACTACTCGTTCCTCAACCCGCGGGTCGTGGACGAGCACGGCAAGTTCGAGGGTTCTTACGAGCACGCGGATGGCACGGTCGAGGACGTCTACAGCGTTCAGGAGCTCCCGCACGGTTCGGGCAGCGGTCCCTACACGCTCACCAAGCGCGACGCCACCGGCACGCGCGTCGAGCGCTGGCCCGACTACCACAAGCACACGCCGGCGGACGACGGCTTCGTCGAGGACGGCCCCTACATCGACGCCTGGGAGACGCGCGTCATCCCCGACGCCGTTGCGGCCAAGGCCGCGTTCCTCGCCGGTGACCTCGACGTCTTCACGACGGTCGACCCCCTCGAGGTTCCCGAGTTCGAGGGACAGGACCATGTCAACATCGTCGAGATTCCCGGCGGTGGCCGCGCCATGCAGGGCATGGACGGCGGCAAGTTCCACGACAAGCGCTCGCGGCAGGCGCTGCAGAAGGCGTTCGACTACGAAGGCTTCATTGCGGCCATCCGCCCCCTCGGCGGCATGTACGCGGCCCCCATCTCCGACCTCCTGCCGGCCTACCAGAAGCTGAGCCAGCAGGACCTGCAGGAGTGGTACCGCTACGACCCGGCTGAGGCGCAGGCCCTCTGGCAGGCCGCCGACTTCGAGGTTCCCGTCGACAACATCAAGATCTTCCAGTCGACTGGCGCTCCCCTGCAGCACGAGATCAGCGACTACATGGCGCAGTCGCTGGCGAGGGCGCTCGGCCCGATCGGCATCACCGCCGAGGTCGAGGCCGTTGACGGCAACAGCTGGGCGGCCCGCGCGGTCGACCGCAGCACGGACGTCAAAGACTGGGAGCTTCTCAGCTACGGCACGGGCGACCGGGGAAGCACGACCGGCATCCCCAACGACTCCTATCTCATCGATTACGACCCGCGGGCCTACGGCTTCAACGCGTTCAACCACTATCTCGAATCGCCGCGCAAGGAGGTCGCCGAGGACTCTGCGACGATCATCGACATGCTGAACGCGCAGGAAGCGGAGACGGACCCCGAGGCCCGCGCCGTCCTCCTCACCGAGGTACAGACCTGGATCCTGGATCGGCACTGGTGCAACTGGCGCCTGCCGGTCAGCTCGGTGGCCTACTTCGGCTTCAGCTCGAGGCTGCAGGACCAGGGCGTTGCCGACTGGGTCAACCTCTACGACCGGCGCCGCGAGTCCATGTGGCTCAAGAAGGACGCCTAGCAACTCCGATCGCTGAGCGCTCGCGGCGCTCGACCACCACAACCGAGGGCCCGTCCCACAGGGGGCGGGTCCTTCTCTCTTCGGCAAGAATATCCCTTGATCGAATGGGTATAATGCCTGAATCCCGATAGTTGGGGAGGAGTGGTCGATGCGCGACAACGAGAACTATTGGCAGAGGCTCCGGCGCCGTCCGGTCAGCCGGCGCAGTTTCCTGGTGGGGAGCAGCGTCGCTGCGGCCGGCTCCGCCGCAATCCTCGCGGGTTGCGGCGACGACGATGACGACGACACCGCGGCGCCCGCAGCCACCCAGGCCGCCGCAGAAGAACAGGCTGCCGAGGCCGCGACCGAGGCCGCTCCCGAGGAGCAAGCCGCGGCTGCCACCGAGGCGGCCGCCGGTGAGGAGGAGCAGGCCGCCGCCCAGGAGGCGCCCGACGCCCACAAGCGCGGCGGCACCCTCAGGATGTGGAAGACGGGCGAGGACGCTGGCATGGACCCCGGCGTCTTCCACGTCAACAACACCGAGGTCATCTACTCCACCATGACCCAGCCCTACACCTACCAGCCGACCAAGAACCTCTTCGCCATGGATGGCATGGTCGGCTTCGAGCAGGTCGACCCCACGACGTTCGTCTGGAGCATCCGCCCGGGCATGAAGTTTCACAACGGCGATGCCGTGGACTCCCAGGCGGTGGCCTTCAGCTTCGGCCGCCTGGAGAAGCTCTACCGCGCCCTGGACGGAACGCACACGACGCGCACCGGCTACACCTTCGTCGATAGCTTCGAACCCACGGACGAGCTGACGGTGACGGAGCACTGGGCGCGGCCGAACGCGGACGCTCCGGTGTACCGCGCGCGCCACTACTACTCCTTCCTGAACCCCCGTGTCGTGGAGGAGAACGGCAAGTTCGAGGGCTCCTACGAACACCCCGACGGAACGGTCGAGGATGTGTTCAGCGTCCAGGAGCTCCCCTTCGGCTCCGGCAGCGGCCCCTACACGCTGACCAAGCGCGATGCCACCGGCACGCGCACGGAGCGCTGGCCCGACTACCACAAGCACACGCCGGCGGACGATGGCTTCGTCGAGGACGGTCCCTATATTGACTCCTGGGAGACGCGCGTCATCCCCGACCAGGTGGCGGCCAAGGCCGCCTTCCTCGCCGGCGACCTCGACGTCTTCTCCTCGGTTGACCCGCTGGAGCTGCCCGAGTTCGATGGCCAGGACCACGTCAAGGTCGTCGAGGTTCCCGCCGGTGGTCGCTCCTCGCAGGGCATGGACGGCGGCAAGTTCCACGACAAGCGCTCGCGGCAGGCCCTCCAGAAGGCCTTCGACTACGAGGGCTTCATCGCCGCCATCCGCCCCCTCGGCGGCAAGTACGCCGCTCCCATCACCGACCTGCTTCCGGCCTATCAGAAGCTCAGCCAGGAAGACCTCCAGAAGTGGTACACCTACGACCCGGCGGAGGCCCAGAAGCTGTGGCAGGCGGCGGACTTCGTCGTCCCGGTCGACAACATCAAGGTGTTCCAGGCCACGGGAGCGCCACTGCAGCACGAGATCAGCGACTTCATGGCCCAGTCCCTGGCGAGGGCCCTGGGGCCGCTGGGCATCTCCACCGAAGTCGAGGCGGTCGACGTCAACTCGTGGGCGGCCCGCGCAGTCGACCGCAGCACCGACATCAAGGACTGGGAGATCCTCAGCTACGGCACGGGCGACACCGGTGGCACCACCGGCGTGCCCAACGACTCGCACCTCATCAACTACGATCCGAGGGCCTACGGCTTCAACGCGTTCAACCACTACGCCGAGTCGCCGCGTCCTGAGATCGCCGAGGGCTCGGAGACGCTCATCAAGATGCTCGAAGCGCAGGAAGCCGAGACGGACCCCGAGGCCCGTGCCGTCCTCCTCACCGAAGTGCAGAGCTGGATCCTCGACCACCACTGGTGTAACTGGGGTTTGCCCGTCAGCACCGTGTCGTACTACGGCTTCAGTGCACGGCTGCAGGACCAGGGTATCGCGGACTGGCTCAACTTATACGACCGGCGCCGCGAGTCCATGTGGCTCGATCGGGGATAGTCCTTCCGACCAGTGAGCGCTCTCCCTGAGCGCTCGACCGGCACGCCAAAAGGGCCCGCCCGCCAGGGTGGGCCTTTGCATCTTCTATATCCGTTGCGGGCGGAAGTCCGTATACTGCGCGAATCCCAAATCTGGGGAGGGAATCGCCCATGCGCGATAACGAGAACTATTGGCAGAGGCTCCGCCGCCGACCGGTTAGCCGGCGCAGTTTCCTGGTCGGGAGCGGTGTCGCTGCGGCCGGCTCTGCCGCAATCCTCGCGGGTTGCGGCGACGACGATGACGATGACGACGACGCGGCTGCCCCCGCGGCCACGCAGGCTGCGGCGACGCAGGCTGCCGCTGCTGCTACCGAGGCTGCTGCCGAGGAGCAGGCCGCCGCCGAGGCGACCGAGGCTGCCGCGGCAACGCAAGCGGCTGCCCAGGAGGACACCGGTCCCGACAAGCGGGGCGGCACCCTCCTGAACTGGAAGACGGAGGAGGACGCGGGCCTCGACCCGGGCGTCTTCCACCTGAACAACCGCGAGATCCACAACGGCACGATGACGCAGCCTTACACCTACCAGGCGACGAAGAACCTCTTCTCCATGGACGGCATGGTCGGCTTCGAGCAGGTCGATCCGACCACCTTCGTGTGGAGCGTCCGCCCCGGCATGAAGTTCCACAACGGCGACACCGTGGACGCCGAGGCCGTGGCCTTCAGCTTCGGCCGCCTGGAGAAGCTCTACCGCGCGCTGGACGGGACCCACACCACCCGCACCGGCTACGCTTTCGTCGACAGCTTCGAGGCGACCGACGAGCTGACGGTGGCCGAGCACTGGGCGCGGCCGAACGCGGATGCTCCCGTGTACCGCGCGGCCCACTACTACTCCTTCCTGAATCCCCGCATGGTCGACGAGTTCGGCAAGTTCGAGGGCTCGTACGAGGCCGCCGACGGGACGGTCGAGGACGTCGCCAGCGTCCAGGAGCTCCCGCACGGTTCGGGCAGCGGCCCTTACACGATGACCAAGCGGGACTCGACCGGGACGCGCATTGAGCGCTGGCCCGACTACCACAAGCACACCCCGGCCGACGACGGCTTCGTCGAGGACGGGCCCTACATCGACGCGTGGGAGACCCGCATCATCCCCGATGCGGTGGCCGCAAAGGCCGCCTTCCTCGCCGGCGACCTCGACATCTTCACGACCGTCGACCCGCTCGAGGTTCCCGAGTTCGAGGGCCAGGACCACGTCAACATCGTCGAGATTACCGGCGATGGCGGGCTCTGCATGCAGGGCATGGACGGCGGCAAGTTCCACGACAAGCGCTCGCGGCAGGCGCTGCAGAAGTCGCTTGACTACGAGGGCTTCATCGCCGCCATCCGCCCGCTCGGCGGCCAGTACGCCGCCCCCATTACCGACCTCCTGCCGGCCTACCAGAAGCTGAGCCAGCAGGAGCTGCAGGAGTGGTACCGCTTCGACCCGGCCGAGGCCCAGGCCCTCTGGCAGGCCGCGGACTTCGTCGTACCGGTAGAGAACATCAAGATCTTCCAGTCGACGGGCGCGCCCCTGCAGCATGAGATCAGCGACTTCCTGGCGCAGTCGATCGCGACGGCGCTGGGCCCGATCGGCATCAGCACCGAGGTGGAGGCTGTTGACGGCAACTCGTGGGCGGCCCGCGCGGTCGACCGCAGCACCGACGTCAAGGACTGGGAGATTCTCAGCTACGGCACCGGCGATCGCAGTGGCACCGACGGAATCCCCAACAACAGCTTCCTTATCAACTACGACCCGCGCGCCTACGGCTTCAACGCCTTCAACCACTATCTCGAGTCGCCGCGACCCGAGATCGCCGAGGGATCGGCGACGATCATCGAGATGCTGAACGCGCAGGAAGCGGAGACGGATCCCGAGGCCCGCGGCGTCCTCCTCACCGAGCTCCAGCGCTGGATCCTCGATAACCACTGGTGCAACTGGCGGCTGCCCGTCAGTTCAGTGTCTTACTTCGGCTTCAGCACCAGGCTGCAGGACCAGGGCGCGGCTGACTGGCTCAACGGCTACAGCCTGCGCCGCGAGTCCATGTGGCTCGAGAGCTAACCGTTCCGAACCCCGGGCGCTCGTAGAGCGCTCGACCAGCATGGCAAAGGGCCCGCCCGCAAGGGTGGGCCCTTTCTGTTTGCTGTACCCCACCCCATCGGGAAGTCCGTATACTGCGCGAATCCCAAATCTGGGGAGGGAATCGCGTATGCGCGACAACGAGAACTACTGGCAGAGGCTCCGCCGCCGGCCCGTCACCCGGCGTAGTTTCCTGGTCGGCAGCGGCGTAGCCGCAGCCGGCTCCGCCGCAATCCTCGCGGGCTGCGGTGATGACGACGACGACGACGATGACGCGGCCGCGCCCGCCGCCACGCAGGCGGCCGCCGAGGAGCAGGCCGCTGCTGCCACCGAGGCTGCTGCCGAAGAGCAGGCCGCTGCTGCCACCGAGGCCGCCGCCGAAGAGCAGGCGGCCGCCCAGGCCGACCCCGACGCTGAGAAGCGCGGCGGCACCCTGAAGCTCTGGAAGACCGAAGAGGACGCTGGCCTGGATCCCGGTGTGTTCCACCTGAACAACACCGAGGTCATCTACTCAACGATGACGCAGCCCTACACCTACCAGCCCACGAAGAATGTCTTCGCCATGGACGGCATGGTGGGCTTTGAGCAGGTCGACCCGACCACGTTCGTGTGGAGCATCCGCCCGGGCATGAAGTTCCACAACGGTGACGCGGTGGACTCCGAGGCCGTCGCCTTCAGCTTCGGCCGCCTCGAGAAGCTCTACAGAGCGCTCGATGGCACGCATACCACGCGCACGGGCTACGCCTTCGTCGACAGCTTCGAGGCGACGGACGAGCTGACGATGACGGAGCACTGGGCGCGGCCGAACGCGGACGCACCGGTGTACCGCGCACGTCACTACTACTCCTTCCTGAACCCGCGGGTCGTGGAGGAGAACGGCAAGTTCGAGGGCTCCTACGAGGCCCCTGACGGGACCGTCGAGGACGTCTACAGCGTGCAGGAGCTCCCGCACGGTTCGGGCAGCGGTCCCTTCACGTTGACCAAGCGGGACGCCACCGGCACGCGCCTCGAGCGCTGGCCGGACTACCACAAGCACACCCCGGCTGATGACGGCTTCGTCGAGGACGGACCGTACATCGACGCCTGGGAGACGCGTGTCATTCCCGACCAGACTGCCGCGAAGGCCGCCTTCCTGGCCGGTGACCTGGATGTCTTCGCTGCGGTCGACCCGCTGGAGCTGCCCGAGTTCGATGGCCTGGATCATGTGAAGGTGGTTGAGGTCCCCGCCGGCGGGCGCGCCTCCCAGGGCATGGACGGCGGTAAGTTCCACGACAAGCGTTCGCGGCAGGCGCTCCAGAAGGCGTTCGACTACGAGGGCTTCATCGCGGCCATCCGCCCGCTGGGCGGCAAGTACGCGGCGCCGATCTCGGATCTCCTGCCCGCGTACCAGAAGCTGAGCCAGGAGGACCTCCAGAAGTGGCTCCGCTTCGACCCCGCCGAGGCGCAGGCCCTCTGGCAGGCCGCTGACTTCGTCGTTCCCGTCGAGAACATCAAGGTGTTTCAGCCCACGGGCGCGCCCCTGCAGCACGAGATCAGCGACTTCATGGCGCAGTCTCTTGCCAAGGCGCTGGGGCCGCTGGGTATCACCACCGAGGTCGAGGCTGTGGACTCGAACTCGTGGGCGGCTCGCGCGGTCGACCGCAGCACCGACATCAAGGACTGGGAGATCCTCAGCTACGGCACGGGCGATTCCGGTGGCACCACCGGCGTCCCCAACGACTCCAGTCTCATCCACTACGACCCTCGGGCCTACGGCTTCAACGCGTTCAACCACTATCTCGAGTCGCCGCGACCCGAGATCGCCGAGGGCTCGGCGACGATCATCGACATGCTGAACGCGCAGGAGGCGGAGACGGACCCCGAGGCCCGTGCCGTCCTCCTCACCGAACTCCAGAGCTGGATTCTGGACAACCACTGGTGCAACTGGGGCCTGCCCATCAGCACCGTGTCCTACTACGGCTTCAGCGCACGGCTGCAGGACCAGGGCATCGCGGACTGGCTCAACTTCTACGACCGGCGCCGCGAGTCCATGTGGCTCCAGCAGGGCTAAGCGTTCTTTCCAGCGCGCGCTCGCCGAGCGCCCGACTGGCCAGCAGAGGGCCCGCCCACTTGGGCGGGCCCTTTCCTTTGCCCTCCCTACTCCCTTGCGTCCGTGCGTATACTGTGCCAATCCCAATTCGTGAAGGGGTGGTTTGCAGTGCGAGATAACGAGAACTATTGGCAGAGGCTCCGCCGCCGGCCGGTGAGTCGGCGCAGTTTCCTTGTCGGCAGCAGCGTCGCTGCGGCCGGCTCCGCCGCAATCCTCGCGGGTTGTGGCGACGACGATGACGACGATGACGCGCCCGCAGCAGCCGCCACCCAGGCCGCCGCCGCCACCGAGGCCGCTGCCGAAGAGCAGGCGGCCGCTGCGACCGAGGCGGCCGCCACCCAGGCCGCCGCTGCGACGGCTGCCGCGACTGAGGCTGCGGCTGCGGTGGAGGACGACTCCCACAAGCGTGGCGGAACCCTCAAGATGTGGAAGACGGGGGAGGATGCCGGCCTCGACCCCGGCGTGTTCCACGTCAATAACACTGAGGTCCTCTACTCGACGATGACCCAGCCCTACACCTATCAGCCCACCAAGAACCTGATCGCGATGGACGGCATGGTGGGCTTCGAGCAGGTGGACCCGACGACGTTCGTGTGGAGCATCCGCCCGGGCATGAAGTTCCACAATGGCGACGCCGTGGATGCCGACGCGGTGGCCTTCAGCTTCGGCCGCCTGGAGAAGCTCTACCGCGCGCTGGACGGCACGCACACGACGCGTACCGGCTTTGCGTTCGTGGACAGCTTCGAGCCCTCGGACGAGTTGACGGTGACAGAGCACTGGAACCGCCCCAACGCGGACGCGCCCGTCTATCGGGCACGCCACTACTACTCGTTCCTGAATCCCCGCATGGTCGACGAGTTCGGCAAGTTCGAGGGCTCCTACGAGCACGCGGACGGCACGATCGAGGACGTGTACAGCGTCCAGGAGTTGCCGCACGGTTCGGGCAGCGGTCCCTACATGCTGACCAGCCGCGACGCCACCGGCACGCGCGTGGAGCGCTGGCCGGACTACCACAAGCACAGTCCCGCGGACGACGGCTTCGTCGAGGACGGACCCTACATCGAGGCGTGGGAGACGCGAGTTATCCCCGATGGCACCGCGGCCAAGGCCGCGTTCCTGGCGGGCGACCTCGATGTCTTCCAGGGAATCGACCCGCTGGAGATCCCCGAGTTCGAAGGCAGGGATGACCTCCTCGTGACCGAGGTGCCCGCCGGCGGCTTCGCCGGGCAGGGCATGGACGGCGGCAAGTTCCACGACAAGCGCTCGCGGCAGGCCCTGCAGAAGGCCGTGGACTACGAGGGCTTCATCGCGACCTTCCGCCCCTTCGGCGGTCAGTACGCGGCCCCTATTTCCGACCTCCTGCCGGCCTACCAGAAGCTCAGCCAGGAGGATCTCAAGGGGTGGCTTCGCCACGATCCCGCCGAGGCGCGGGCGCTCTGGGCGGCTGCCGACTTCGAGGTGCCCGTCGACAAGATCAAGTTCTTCATGTCCACGGGCTCGTCGTTGATGCAGGAAATCAGCGACTTCATGGCCCAGACGGTCGCGCAGTCGCTCGACATCGAGACCGAGGTCGAAGCCGTTGACGTCAACACCTGGGCGGCGCGAGCCGTCAACCGCGACGAGGCCGTGAAGGACTGGGAAGTGCTCAGTTACGGCACCGGTGACGTTGGCGGGACGACGGGCATTCCCAACGACAACCACCTCATCCACTACGACCCGCGCGCCTACGGCTTCAACGCGTTCAACCACTTCGCCGAGTCTCCGCGCAAGGAGATTGCCGAGGACTCGGTCACGATCTCGGAAATGCTCAACGCCCAGGAGGCCGAGACCGATGTCGAGGCCCGCGCCGAGCTCCTCACCGAGGTGCAGCGCTGGATCCTCGACCGCCACTGGTGCAACTGGAAGCTGCCTATTGCCTCGGTCTCGTACTACGGCTTCAGTGCCCGCCTGCAGGACCAGGGCATTCCCGACTGGCTCAACTTCTACGACCGGCGCCGCGAGTCCATGTGGCTCAAGCAGTCCTAGTTCTTCCGACCACCGGGCGTCTCCGGGCGCTCGACCAGCACAGAAGGCCCGCCCCCAGGGGCGGGCCTTTCGCTTGTCTGTCTTCCCTCCGGAATCAGGGGGAGGCCTCGGGCTGATGCCCTAAAGGGCCCCACAGGTATACTGACCCAGACCCAAATCCGGGAGGGATCTGGTTTCAATGCGTGATAACGAGAACTATTGGCAGAGGCTCCGCCGCCGGCCGCTGAGCCGTCGCAGTTTCCTTGTTGGCAGTGGCGTTGCCGCCGCCGGCTCGGCCGCAATCCTCGCGGGTTGCGGCGACGACGACGACGACGACGATGCCGCCGCCCCCGCAGCCACGCAGGCTGCCGCGGCCACGCAGGCCGCCGCCGCCGCGACCGAGGCTGCTGCCGAGGAGCAGGCTGCCGCGGCCACCGAGGCCGCCGCCGCCGAGGAGCAGGCTTCCAGCCAGGAGGCCACCGCCGATGACAAGCGCGGCGGCACCCTGAAGTGGTGGAAGACCGGGGAGGACGCCGGCATGGACCCGGGCATCTTCCACGTGCTCAACACCGAAGTGACCCATGCCACCATGACCCAGCCGTACAC
Source organism: Tepidiformaceae bacterium (assembly GCA_965203545.1). GTDB lineage: Bacteria > Chloroflexota > Dehalococcoidia > Tepidiformales > Tepidiformaceae > UBA2991. The sequence continues at coordinate 1,903,786 of OZ241899.1, read as the reverse complement.
CTACCAGCCGACGAAGAACCTCTTCGCGATGGATGGCATGACCGGCTTTGAGCAGGTGGACCCCACGACCCTCGTGTGGACCCTTCGCCCGGGCATGCAGTTCCACAACGGCGACCCCGTGACCTCGGAGGCGGTGGCCTTTAGCTTTGGTCGCCTCCCCAAGCTGTATCTGGCTCTGGGCGGTACGCACGTCACCAGCTCCGGGTTCGATTTCGTGGACGAGTTCGAAGCGACGGACGAGAACACGATTGTCGAGCACTGGAGCCGCCCCAACGCCGACGCCACCGTCTACCGTTCGCGGCACTACTACTCGTTCCTCAACCCCCGCATGGTCGAGGAATACGGGAAGTTCGAGAGTGCGGTCGAGCTGGCCGACGGCACGACGGAAGACATGTACAGCATCCACGACCTGCCAGAAGGCACGACGAGCGGCCCCTACAGGCTTGTCAGTCGAACTGCGACCGGCACCCGGCTGGAGCGCTGGGCCGACTACCACAAGCACAGCCCGGCGGACGACGGCTTCGTCGAGGACGGGCCCTACATCGACGCCTGGGAGACGCGAATCATCCCCGACTCGACGGCGGCCAAGGCCTCCTTCCTCGCCGGCGACCTCGACGTCTTCTCCTCGGTCGACCCCCTCGAGCTCCCCGAGTTCGACGGTCAGGACCATGTGGAGGTGTACGAGGTGCCTGCCGGCGGGCGCGCCTCGCAGGGCATGGACGGGGGCAAGTTCCACGACAAGCGCTCCCGCCAGGCGCTCCAGAAGGCGTTCGACTACGAGGGCTTCATTGCGGCCATCCGCCCGCGCGGTGGCCAGCTGGCCGCCCCGATTTCCGACCTCCTCCCCCACTACCAGAAGCTGAGCCAGCAAGAGCTGGCCACCTGGTACCGCCACGACCCGGAAGAGGCCCGGGCCCTCTGGGCGGCGGCGGACTTCATCCATCCCGTCGACAAGATCAAGGTCTTCCAGTACACCGGTCCGCCCCTCCAGCAGGAGATAAGCGACTTTGTCGCCCAGTCGATCGCGACCTCGCTCGGCATCGAGACCGAGGTCGAGGCCGTCGACATCAACAGCTGGGCAGCCCGCGCGAACGACCAGAGCCAGGATGTGAAGGACTGGGACATCCTGAGCTACGGCACCGGCGACAGCGGCGGTACCACTGGCCTCCCGAACGACAGCCACCTCATCAACTACGACCCCCGCGTCTACGGGTACGTCGCCTTCAACCACCGTGCCGACTCACCCCGTAAGGAGATCGCCGAGGACTCGGTCACCCTCATCGGGATGCTGGAGGCGCAGGAGGCCGAGACCGATGTCGAAGCCCGCGCCGAGATCCTCACGGACGTCCAGCGCTGGATCCTCGACAACCACTGGTGCAACTGGGGGCTCCCCATCAGCTCCGTGTCGTACTACGGCTTCAGCTCCCGCCTGCGGGACTTCGGCCTCAACGACTGGCTCAACGCCTACGCCTTCCGTCGCGAGTCCATGTGGATCGACGACGCCTAGCCTGTCCGACCCCTGGGCGCCTCTGGGCGCCCATCCAGCACAGAAGGCCCGCCCGCGAGGGCGGGCCTTTCTTTACCTGCCTCGCATACGCGGCCCGGCCGGAGCGGTAGCATCGTCCGGGTGAACCGCTTCGTCCTCCCCTTCCTCGCGACCGTGCTCGTCCTCGCCGCTGCCTGCGGCGACGATGCGCCCGCAACCCCTGCCACCCCCGCCTCCGGTGACGAGGCCTCCACGCCAACGCCCTCCACCCCCGCTCCAACGCCCACCCCCGCGGCAGCGCCGGCCGAGGAGGAGGTCGAGTGCCCCTATGCCCACCACACCGACCCCTCCGGCCAGGTCGATATCGTCCGCCTGCCGCCCGACTTCTGCCGTGACTGGCCCGATCAGGACTGGTCCCGCCACACCGTGCCCTTCGGCCAGATCATCCGTGGATGCGGCGCTCGCGACTGCATCGTCGCCCTCGACGCCCCCGGCGCCGTCTCCACCGGCGGACCCTACGGCGTCGCCCGCTTCGCCTCCCTCGATGAGGTCGACTACGCCGGGAACCTGCCCATTGGCGTCCTCAGAGTCGGCGAAGTCGTCCGCGGCTATCCCCTCCACGTCCTCACCTTTCACGAGATCGTCAACGACGTCGTCGACGGCGTGCCCGTGGTCGCCTCCTTCTGTCCGCTCTGCAACACCGTCCTCGCCTTCGACCGCCGCGTCGATGGCGAGGTGCTCGACTTCGGCGTCTCCGGCAACCTGCGCCACTCCGACCTCATCATGTGGGACCGCCAGACCGAGACCTGGTGGCAACAGGCGACCGGCGAGGGCATCGTCGGGAGGCACGCCGGCGTCTTCCTCCGTGCGCTGCCCATGAGCGTCCTCTCCTTCGCGGACTTCAAGCGGTCCTTCCCGGATGCCGACATCCTCACCGAGGAGACCGGCTTCAATTTCCTCTACGGCACCAACCCCTTCCCCAACTACGACACCAGCAATGCGCCCAAGTTCTTCCTCTGGCGAGCCGATTCCCGCCTCCCCGCCCTCGAACGCGTCGTCGCCCTCTCGGTTGATGGGAACGTCATCGCGGTGCCGTTTTCGACGCTCACCGAGGTCGCCCTCGCCCGCGTCGACCTCGCCGGGACCGGGATCGTGATCTTCTGGGCGCCGGGAACGCTCTCCCCCCTCGACGACTTCGAGATCGCCGCCTCCCGCGACATCGGCAGCGCCGCCGCCTACCTCCCCGAGGTCGATGGCCGCGCGCTCACCTTCACGGCCGTGGGCGCCGGCCGCTTCGAGGACGAGCAAACCGGCTCGGTCTGGGACGTGACCGGTCTCGCCCTTGAGGGGCCCCTCGCCGGTTCCCGCCTCGCTCCTTTCACCCACGGCACCCCCTTCTGGTTCGCCTGGGCCGCCTTCAACCCGCGCGGGGCAATCTGGGAGCCCTCGCCCTGAGCCCGCGGCGCGACTCAGGGCGCGAAGCGGTAGGCTAGGCGCGCTGCATCCGGGCGTGGGGTTCCCCCGCCCGCAACCCGGGAGGTCCATGTGGAATTCGGCGTGAGCTACGCCCCGACGCACTACAACGCGAGCCCCGTCGTTGTCGCCCGAGAGGCCGAGCGCCTCGGGTTCGAGTCGCTCTTCGTCCCCGAGCACTCGCACATGCCCCTCGCGACCGACTTCCCGCTCGCTCCCGAGACGCCCATGATCTACAAGAGCATGTACGACCCCTTCGTCGCCCTCGCCGCCGCCGCCGCGGTCACGGAGAACCTGAAGCTCGGCACCTCCATCGCCCTGATCCCCCAGCGCGATCCCATCCACACCGCCAAGGAAGTCGCGACCCTCGACCAGATCTCCAACGGGCGCGTCGTGCTCGGCATCGGCGCCGGCTGGAACGAGGAGGAGATGGAGGCGCACGGCACCGACCCGAAGACCCGCTTCCGCCTGATGCGCGAGAAGGTCGAGGCCATCAAGACGCTCTGGACGAATGAGGTGGCCGAGTACCACGGGCGCCACGTCGAGGTGCCGCCCACGTGGCAGTGGCCCAAACCCGTCCAGGACCCCCACCCGCCCATCCTCATGGGCGGCGCCGGTCCCAACGTCCTCAACCGCGTCGTCAACTACTGCGACGGATGGCTCCCCGCCGTCCACATGAACTTCACCGAAGACTTGCGCGGGCGCTTCACCCCCGTTGAGGAGTTCCCCGACGAAGTGGCAAAGCTGCAGCGGATGGCAGAGGAGCGTGGCCGCCCCCGCCCCCACATACAATGTGGCTCTGAGATCCTGACCCGCATCCCTCTCGGTCAGCTCGAGGAGATTGGCGTCACCCGTCTCATGATGGGCGTCGGCGGAGGCGGTCTCGACGCCGTCGACAACGAGGGCGTCCAGCCTGTCCTCGAGCAGGCCCGCGAACGCGTTGATCAGCTGACGGGCTAGGGCTAGACGCACCCGGGCGGGGAACCGCCACGAAACAACGGGAGGTCCTTCATGGAATTCGGCGTGACGTACTGGCCCACGCACTACAACGCGAGCGTCGTCACCGTCGCCCGCGAGGCTGAGCGCCTCGGCTTCGAGTCCCTGTTCATTCCCGAGCACTCGCACATACCGGTCGACACGAACTTCCCCCTCGCTCCCGAGGTGCCGATGATCTACAAGAGCATGTTCGACCCGTTCGTCTCCCTGGCTGCCGCCGCTGCCGTCACGGAGAACCTGAAGGTCGGCACCGCGATCGCCCTCATCCCCCAGCGCGACCCGATCCACACCGCCAAGGAAGTCGCCACGCTCGACCAGATCTCCGGCGGCCGCGTCGTCCTCGGGATCGGGGGCGGCTGGAATGAGGAGGAGATGGAAGCGCACGGCACCGACCCCTCGACCCGCTTCCGCCTCATGCGGGAGAAGGTCGAGGCCATCAAGACCCTGTGGACGGAGGAGGTCGCCGAATACCACGGCCGCCACGTCGATGTCCCACCAACCTGGCAGTGGCCGAAGCCCGTGCAGGACCCCCACCCGCCCATCCTCGTGGGCGGCGCCGGCCCCAACGTCCTCAACCGTGTGGTGAGCTACGGGGACGGGTGGATGCCCGCCATCAACCTGAACTTCAGCGAGGACCTGCGCGGCCGCGTCACCCCCGTCGAGGAGTTCCCGGACGATGTCGCGACGCTCCAGCGCCTCGCCGAGGAGCGCGGCAAGCCTCGCCCCCAGGTCCAGTGCGGAGTCGAGATCACCAGCCGCATTCCCCTCGAGCGCCTCAAGGAGATAGGCGTCACCCGCCTCGTGGTGAACGTCGCCGGTCCAGGCTCCGACGGCGTCCCCGACGAAGAGGTCCGACCGACCCTTGAGCGCGCCCGCGAGCGCATCGACGCCCTGGGCTAGCCGCCGCCCTCCACTCCGCCACCAGACACCGGGAGGTCACCCATGGAATTCGGTCTGAACTACGCCCCCATGCACTTCAACGCGAGCATCGTCAACGTCGCCCGCGAGGCCGAGCGGGTCGGGTTCGAGTGCCTGGGCGTACCCGAGCACTCGCACATGCCCCTCGCCACGGACTTCCCCCTCGCGGCGGAGACGCCCATGGGCTACAAGAGCATGTTCGACCCCTTCGTCTCGCTGGCTGCGGCCGCCGCCGTCACGGAGAAGATCAAGGTCATCACCAGCCTCGCCCTCGTGCCCCAGCGCGACACCATCCATACCGCCAAGGAGGTCGCCACGCTCGACCAGATCTCCAACGGGCGCGTCGTGTTCGGCATCGGCGCCGGCTGGAACATCGAGGAGATGGAGGCCCACGGCGTCGACCCCTCCACCCGCTTCCGTCTCATGCGGGAGAAGGTCGAGGCCATGAAGGCCCTCTGGATGAACGAGGTCGCCGAGTACCACGGCCGCCACGTCGACATTCCCCCCACCTGGCAGTGGCCCAAGCCCGTGCAGGATCCCCACCCGCCCATCATCCTCGGTGGCGCCGGCCCAACCGTCCTCAACCGCGTCGTCAACTACTGCGACGGCTGGATGCCCGCGATCGCCATGACGTTCAACGAAAACCTGCGCGGTCGCTTCACCCCCGTCGAGGAGTTCCCCGAGGAGGCGGCAAGGCTCCAGCGCCTGGCCGAGGAGCAGGGCAAGCCCAGGCCCCAGATCCAGTGCAGCACGGCCGTCCTCTCCCGCATCCCTCTCGGGCAGCTCGAGGAGCTTGGCGTGACCCGCCTCATGATGGGGCGCGAGGACTTCCTCGGGAACCTCCAGGACGAGGACGTGCCCTCCGCCATGGAGCGGATGCGCGAGGACCTCGACAAGCTGATCAGCTGAAGTCTAGGGAGCTGCGATCTCGATGCCGCCCAGCGCCTTCGCCGTCTCCTGGCAGGTCGAGACGTAGGCGGCCGCCCCCACGCCGCCCTCCACCATCGCCTTGCCCAGCGCCCGCATCATCGTGGCGAACACGCAGAAGCGCAGGCCCTCCCGCGCCTGCCACTCGCGCGAGACCTCGTCGCGCTCGTTCATGGCGCGCAGCTCCGAGGGCAGGTAGAGGCCCGAGCCCTGCGCCAGGCGGTGCGTCGCCAGCACGGCGTGCGCGCGCGGGTCCACGTGGGAGCTGTGCGGGAACGTCTGCGCGTTCACGATCGGGAACTGCTCGAACGCATCCATCAGCCACCCCTCCGAGCGTTCCTCCGCCGCCTCCGCCGCGCCGATGACGCCCTCCGTGTCGGCCAGCTCGGTCCCCATCGCCTCCTGGTCCCCCAGCCGCTCCTCCAGGAAGCCCAGCACGCCCTCGCCTCCCGACTCCTCCAGCCTCGCCTCCAGCTCCCCCAGTAGCGTCACCGTCTCGTACCCCGCTCCCCGCTACAGGTCGCGGACCTGCTCCGCCACCTCGGCGGCCAGGTACTCCGGCACCTCGTCGGAGTCGAAGTCGAACTGCTGGAACTCGATCTCGTCCAGCCCCAGATCCGCCAGCCGCCCGAGCGTGTCGACGAGCTCGTCCGTCGAGCCCCCGACCGTCGCTGCGGGCCCGGCGGCGGCCCCGCCCAGCCCCTTGCTCGTGAGCACGGCCCCGATGTGCGCGATGGCAGTCTCGTTCGGCCCCACCAGCCCGAAGCTCATCATCGAGCGCTTGATGCTCGCAGGGTCGCGCCCCACCGCCTCGCAGTGCCGTTCCAGCACCTCGCACTTGTGGCGGTAGTCGTCGAGCGGCATGGCGGGCGTGTTCCACTCGTCCGCGAACTCCGCCACCAGCCGCAGCGTGCGCCGCTCCCCGCTGCCCCCGATCAGGATCGGCGGACGCCCCGACGCCGGCTTCGGCAGCGAGTTCGCGTTCTCGAGCCGGTAGTGCTCCCCCTCGTACGAGGCGGGCCCCTCACCCCAGAGCCCCTTCATCACCTCGATCGCCTCCGTCAGCCGGTCGAAGCGCTCCTTCGTGGGCGGGAAGTCGAGCCCGTAGGCGGCGTGCTCGCCAACGTTCCAGCCCGCGCCAATCCCCATCACGAAGCGCCCGCCGCTGAGCAGGTCGATCTGGGCCGCCATCCGCCCCAGGTTCGAGGGGTGCCGGAACGTGATCGGCGTCACCAGCGGCCCGAAGCGGATGCGCTCCGTCTCCGCCGCCGCCAGCGTGAACGAGAGGTACGGGTCGAGGCTGTCCTGCTGGTGCGTTGGCAGCATGAAGAAGTGGTCCGAGCGGAACACCGTCGGGAACCCCAGCCGTTCCGCCGTCGCGAGCATGCGCCGCCAGTTCTCCCAGTTCAGGCCGTGCTGGCCCTCCACCATCAACCCGACATCCATGCTCCGCCTCCCGCGCGCTCGTGCGGTTCTCCGCTGCCGCTGGTCATCGCCGGTTCCGGTCCAGCCGGAACCGGCGCTAGACGACGATCTTCCGGTGCGCGAACTTCCACTCGCCGTCGACGCGCGAGAGCTGATCCTCGTACGTCGCCGTGAAGACGGTCGCGTTCCCGTCGGTGTTGATCAGGTTCAGGTACGAGCTCATCGTCGCGCTGTCGCCATCGCCGTCGATGACGAGGTTGCTCACATGGTGGCGCACCGTCGGCATGCCTGTGTTCACGCCCTGCGCGAACTGGAGGAGGGCGTCTCGCCCCTGCGAGGTGCCCTGCGGCGCCTCGATCGCGCCGTCCGCCGTGAACGTGTCCGCCCACGCCTCCGCGTTGTGCGAGTCCGTCGCGTGGCAGTACCTCGCGCTCAGGTCCATGATCGCCAGTCTGTCTTCCGCTGAGAGCATCCGGTGCCTCTTCCCATCCTCGTATTGGCGGGCGAACGCGCCCGCTGCGGGAGGCGATGCTGGCAGGTCACCCCTCGCGCGTCAACGGACACCGCCTCCCCCTCGCTGTGCTGTAAGGTTCGCCGGAACCCCAACCGGGGCGGGGAGCGACACGATGGTCAACTTCGGGGTGTTCATGTTCTGCACGGCAAACACGATGCAGCCCGCGGACCTCGCGATCGCCGCCGAGGATCTCGGCTTCGAGTCGCTCTACTTCCCCGAGCACACCCACATCCCCATGCGCCGCTGGAACGGCGAGCCTCCCGACCGCTACGGCACCGTCACCCTCAACCGCGAGGGCATCCGCCCCTACGGCCGCCCCTCGGACTCCGACACCTTCACTTTCGCCGAGGAGTACATCAGCCTCTACGACCCCTTCATCGCCATCGCCAACGCCGCCGCCGTCACCAGTGAGCTCAACTTCGGCACCGCCATCTCGCTCATCAATCAGCACGACGTCATCACCTTCGCCCGCGAGCTCGCCTCCCTTGATCGCATCTCCCAGGGACGCCTCTCGATCGGCTTCGGCGGCGGCTGGTTCCCCGACGAGATGGCTGACCACGGCATTCCCTTCGAGCACCGCTGGCAGATCGCGCGCGAGCGCATCGAGGCCATGCGCGTGCTCTGGACGAAAAAGGAGTGCGAGTACCACGGCGAGTTCGTCGATTTCGACAAGTGCTGGATGGACATGAAGCCCATGCGCCGCGGCGGCCCGCCCTTCCTCCTTGGCACGAACTCGAAACCCGCCCACCGCCGCGTCGTCGAGTACTGCGATGGCTGGCTCGCCCCGCCCGGCACCCCCGCCATGCTCCAGGAAGGCATCGAGCGCATCCGCCGTATCGCCGACGAGAAGGGCCGCTCGATGGACACCATCGACCTCAACGTGCTCGGCCCCGTCACCGACGAGGCGCACGCCGAGTCGCTCATCGAGATGGGCTTCGACCGGCTCATCATGTGGCTCCACATCGGTACGCCCACCGACGTCATCCCCCAGCTCAAGAAATACGCGCGCATCAAGGCAGCGTTCGAAGGGGCCTGAGGCCCCGCCCCAGGAGCACGACCATGCCCATCCACGTCGATATCAACGACCACATTGCCGTCGTGACGCTGGACAACCCGCCGGTGAACGCCCTCGCGGCCGACTGGGATGTCTCGGGCGTCTTCGACGCCCTTTCCGACAATCTCGATGTGCGCGTGGCCGTGCTCACGGCCACCGGCGATCGCGCCTTCTGCGCGGGGGCCGACATCAAGGCCCGCGCGAACCGCGACCCTGACGCGCCGCCACCGCCCAGCGGCACCGGCAACCGTCGCATGCGCGAGATGCTCTATGCGATCCAGGAGTGCGCCGTGCCGGTGATCGGCGCCATCAATGGCCCCGCCCTCGGAGGCGGCCTCGCCCTCGCCGCCTCCTGCGACTACCTCATCGCCTCCGAGAAGGCCACCTTCGGCCTCCCCGAGATCGACGTCGGACTGCTCGGCGGCGCCCGCCACTTCATGCGCCTACTCACGAACTGGCAGCTCGTGCGCCGCCTCCACTACACCGCCGAGCGCCTCAACGCGCAGGAGGCGCTCAGCCTGGGGATGGTCGTGAAGGTCGTGCCCCACGACCAGCTCATGGAGGCCGCCATGGAGGACGCCCGCCTGATCGCGTCCAAGATGCCGCTCGGCATCCGGCTCGCCAAGGAGAGCCTCCACATGATCGAGAACATGGACGTGAAGAACGGCTACCGCTTCGAGCAGACCCGCACGGCCATCCTCACCAGGACCGAGGACGCCGCCGAAGCCCGCAAGGCCTTCGTCGAGCGCCGCCCCCCGAAGTTCACGGGGCGCTAAACTCTCTGTAGTTGTCACCGACAGGAGGTCGCGCGATGGCGGAGTTGAGCCAACAGGCTCTTGCGGCGAGATTCGAAACCCTCGCCGACGAATGGGCCGAGGCGACGCGCTTCCAGTCGTCCTCGACTCAGATCGCGATTCACCCCGCGTATCAGCAGATCATCGGCATGGGCCCAGCCGTTCTCCCGCTCATCCTTGACCGCCTCTCCCGTCGAAGCGAGCACTGGTTCTGGGCGCTGGGCGCGATCTCCGGCGAGGATCCGGTCGATCCCTCGGATGCCGGCAAGGTTGATGCGATGGCAGAAGCCTGGCTGCGTTGGGGCCGCGCAAAGGGATTGATGTCGCCCGGTGCCGCCACCGCCTGAAGAAGAACTCGAACTCGCATTCCCTGGGCTCGTCGGCACCGACTGGGAGATCGCGAGTCCACAGGACGCGACCTACAACTGCGTTGCGTTTGCCCTGGCTGACACGGAACGATGGTGGTGGCCGTTCGGCCTGCCGCCATCAGGTACCTACTGGCCCGACGACGCTCCACGGGCTGAGACGCTCGAGGCCTTCCGCGTAACTCTCGGGAGCATTGGCTTCGCGCCAACCGACACTGAGGCGCTTGCGGAGGGAGTCTCGAAGATCGCCCTGTTCGCCAAAGGCACCCGTCCCATCCATGTTGCCGTTCAGCGACAGGATGGGCAGTGGGCCAGCAAGCTTGGAACGCAGTGGGACATCATCCATCCGCTGAGGGCTCTGGAGGGAGAGGAGTACGGTCGGGTGTGGGGCATCTTCGCCCGCCCTACCAGATGACCGCTTCAGCCACCAGCCGCTCGTACTCCTCCGTGCTCAGCCCCAGGAGGCCCGTGCAGACCTCTTCGCTGTGCTGCCCGAACAGGGGCGCTGGACCGTAGTCGTACGTCTCGATGTCGCTGTAGCGACCCGGTAGCCCCGCGATCTTGCGGGGGCCCACCTCGGGGTGGTCCATCTCCACGTACAGGTCACGGTCGGCCATGCCTTCGTCCTCGAGCAACTCGTGCGGGTCGAGGCAGGGCGCGGCCGCGACGCCCGCCGCCTGCAGCGTGTGCATCACCTCGTAGTGCGACCGTTCCCGCGTCCAGGCCGTGATCGCCGCATCGATTTCGTCGTGCGCGGCCCGCCGCCCCTCCGCGCTCACGAAGCGCTCGTCGCTGGCCCACTCGGTCCTGCCGATCGCCCCCGCCAGCCCCTGCCACGCCTCCTCGCTCTCCACCTCGATCGAGGCCCACTTGTCGTCGCCGGAGCAGCGGTAAACGCCCCTGGGCGCGTTCTGGGGCGAGCGGTTCCCCGGGCGAGGCGGCTCCCGCCCGTTCATGGCGAACTCCATGATCCCCTCCGGGATCATCGTCGAGACGATGGCCGCCATCGAGAGGTCCACGTACTGCCCCTCGCCCGTGCGGTTGCGCGCGTGCAGCGCCGAGAGCGCCGTGAACGCCATCACCGTGCCGATCATGAAGTCCGGATAAAGCCCGCCGAGCCCCGAGGGCGCCCCGCCCTCGTACCCCGTCAGGTGCGGCAGGCCCGCGTACGCCTGCACGTTCGGACCCCACCCCGTGGCCGCGTGGTCCGGTCCCACCTGCCCCAGCGGCGATGTCGCGATCATGACGATGCCCGGGTTGATCGCCTTCAGCGTCTCGTACCCCAGCCCCATCTTCTCCATCACGCCCGCGGCGTAGTTCTCCATCACGATGTCGCTCTGCCGCACGAGCTCCTTCGCCAGCTCCAGGCCACGCGGCGTCGACAGGTTCAGCCGCAGGCTCTTGCGGCTGAAGTTGAGCGAGTTGAACACCGCCCCGCGGTTAATCCCCGGCTCGCCGTCCGCCCCCGCCCCCAGGTTCTGGCGGTGGAAATCGAGCCGGCTCTGCGACTCGATCCGGATGACCTCCGCCCCCAGGCTCCCCAGCCACGCCGTCGCGTACGGCCCCGCCAGAATCCAGCCGAAGTCGGCCACGCGAACGCCTTCCAGCGGTCGGTTGTTCATCCCGACCCCTCCCCAGCTGCTCCTAGCGCGGCCAGCTCCTCCTCCGACCGCCCCAGCTCCCCGCAGACCACCTCCCGCGTGTGCTCCCCGAGCAGTGGCGCGGGTCGGCGCACGGCCCAGGGCGTGCCCGAGTAGATGCCCGCCGCCCCCGGCTGCCGCTGCGTCCCCGCCTCCGGGTGCTCCACATCGACGAAGAAGTCGCGCGCCGCGTACTGCCGCGAGGTCAGCACCTCCTCCATCGTGTTCACGGGGAAGCAGGCCACGTTCCGGGCCAGCGCCATCTCGTAGATCTCCTGTTTCGTGTGCTCCATCAGCCACTCGACCGTCAGCGGCTCCACCACGTCCGCGTTCTGCACGCGGCCCATCGTCGTCGCGAACGCTTCGCTCACGGCCCAGTCGGGGCTGCCCATCATGTCGACAACCGCGCGCCACCAGTGATCCATCAGGAACGGCGCGAACGAGACGTGCCCGTCCTTGCAGGGCATCACCCAGGGGAAGTTCGCCTTCTCCCGCGAGATCTTCGGCTCATGCCCGTAGCCGATGCTCGCGATGGGCATGCGCGTCATCGCCGCTACCGACTCCATCGCCGAGACATCGAGCAGCTGTCCCGTCCCGTACGTGCTCCGGTGGAACACCGCGATCAGCGCCATGATCGCCGCCGTCCAGCCGGTCAGGTAGTCGCCCTGATCGCCGCCGTCGACGAGCGGGGGGAACGCCTCCGAGTCCGTGATCTCGTTGTACGGCGTCTCCCGCCCCATGCCCCCGATGTGGAAGGCCGTGAAGGCCGAACCCTGGTAGTCGCGGTACGGCCCCGTGAGCCCGAACGGGCTCGCGCAGACCATGATCAGGCCCGCGTTCCGCGCGCTCAGCGTCTCGTAGTCCAGCCCCAGTTCGCCGTAGGCGGTGGGCGGTAGGTCCGCGATGAAGATGTCGGCGCTCGCCGCCAGTTCGCGCAGCAGCTCCCGCCCCGCCTCATCCTCGATGTCGAGGGTGATACCGCGCTTGTTCGTGTTCAGGTAGAGGAAGCGCCCGCTCTTCTCGGGATGGGGCTCGTCACCGGGGAACGGACCGTGCGTCCGGCTCCGGTCGCCCCCGGGGGGCTCCACCTTCACCACGTCCGCGCCCAGGTCGGCGAACGCCTTCCCGCAGAACGGCCCCGTTACCCCCTGCGCGTACTCGACGACGCGCAGGTCACTCAGGGCTCCGTCAGTCCCCCCACCCGATTCGCTCGCCACCGCCTGCGACTACGATTCCGACTTCTGGTACTGCTGCATCACCTGCCGGTTGCGCGAAGACGTGCCCAGGATCGGCGGGATCAGCCCCGAAGCCTGGTCGATCATGCCCGCCTCGGCGCAGAGCGCCCGGAACAGCGAGAGCATGCGCTCCCGCTCCTCCGGCGGTTCGTACTCGCGGAAAGCCGCCCGCATCTTCATGTCGCTGGCATTCGCCGGGTCGGGAACCAGCTCGAAGACCGGCTCGTAGATGTCCCGCAGCAGCTCCTTGAGCGCCGCGTGGTACTCCTCCTCCGACTCGCAGTCCTGGATCTTCTGGAACCGCTCGGTCGGCGTGTCGGCCGGGCTGATCAGATCCAGCAGCTTCAAGGCGTGCATCGTCCGATCCACGTCGATGAAGGGAATCCCTACGTGGTGCAGGTCGTCCGGGCTGAACCGTCGCGGGAAATCCCGCAGCCGGTAGCGCCGGATCACGCTGAGGATGTTGACCATGCCGGCGGCCGGCGCCGTTGCGTCCGTTGGATGTGCCATCTGCCCTCGTCTCCTTTGTGGTTGACCGTCTCCGGACCGCCTAGCGGTCGGGACCGTAGAGGTAGTTGTCCAGCGCGTAGTGCATCGCGCGGATGCGCCGCTCCTCGCTGTTGAGCAGGATGCCGCTGAACCCCTTGGAGTGATACGACTCCTGCACGATCTGCGCCTGCGCCATGTCCTGCTCCAGCGCCTCGAACAGCTCCGGATGGTTCCGCGCCGTTCCGTACACCGTCGCCGGGCGGCGGGGCGGCGGTGCTCCCTCCGGGACCCGTGCGTACACCTGGTAGTCCCAGTAGCACTTGTTCGGGTCCGTCGGATGCGGCCGCGGCCGGAAGAACAGGAACGACCCGTAAGTGAAGTTGAACGTGAGGTTCGGGAAGATCATGTAGTGGAAGTTGTCCACCAGCTGCTCATCGACCAGCAGGTCCATGTCCATGCCGATGCGCTTCCCCCACTCGCGGCGCGCCTGCGCCAGGAACGGTGGCAAGTCCCGCGACTTCCCCTCGAATGTGTCCGGGTCGACGCCGCAGTCCTCCAGGTTCTGGCGCTGCTGGCGTGTCAGCTCGTCCTGGTTCTCGTAGCCGAAGCGTTGCGCCAGGTCGTCCGTCCAGCTCGGATCGGGGAGACCCATGCGGATCAGCTGACGGCTGTGCTTGCCCTCGTCGTACACGTCCAGCGGCGTCGCCAGGTGGTCGAAGTACTCCAGCAGCTGCGGGTGCAGCGCCGGCAGGTGGTAGATCTCGGCGAACTGGTCCACCGCGAACTTCCAGTTGCAGGCCCACTCCAGCACGTAGTCGTCCACCACGTGGTACTGGTCCAGCCGGTACGGATCGAGGTGCGAGGGCATGACGCCCAGGTACTCGTGCAGCGACTCCGCCTCGTCGTCCATGTTGAACCAGACCCAGCCCGCCCACGTCTCCACGCGGACCTCGGTCAGGTGCTGCTTGTCCTCGGGAATGCCGTTCACGAAGTGCTGCCGGTCGGGAACCGTGTTCAGCTGACCCTCGATGTCGAACGTCCACAGGTGGAAGGGGCACTGCAGCTGCTCCGCGTGGCCCATGCCCACGCTCGGGCGCAGGCGGCTGCCGCGGTGCGGGCAGATGTTGTAGTAGCCCTTCACCTCGTCCTCGGACGTGCGGATGAAGATGAACGACTCCCGCCCGATCTCGTGGACGAAGTTATCGCCCACCTCCGGGATATCGGAGAGCGGCCCCGCATTCAGCCAGACCTTCGTCCACATCCGCTCCCATTCGAGCTTCGCGAACTCGGGGGATGTGTACCGTTCCGTATCAATGAGGCCCGTCCCCATGTCGGGCTCTTCGGTTCGCCCCGTTGGCGTTGGGGCGGGGCGGTTCTCGAGCACCATCGAGCAGCCCTCCCTGCAAGGAAAATGCCCGCGCATCATGGCGCTTTGCGAGACGATCGGTCAACGTGTATCGGGGGCGTCCGGCGCCCTCCTCTGCGCCGACGTTGACAGGCCGCGTGCGGCAGTGAAGCATGCGCCTTCCACCAGTATCACCCGGCCGGTGACTTCGGCCCTGCCAGCCCACGGAGGAATACATGGCCACGATTGAAGAGCTCGAAGCACGTGTCGAATACCTGGAGGCGGTCGAGGGCGTTCGCCGGACCGTGTACGAGTACCTCCTCATGCACGACATCCCCAACGTCGTCGAAACCCTCATCTCCCTCTTCACCGAGGACGCCATCCTCGACATCAGCGGCTACGGCGAGTCGCTTGAGGGCAGGCTGACGGGGCGCGAGGAGATCGGCGGGCTCTACCGCCGCCTCGAAGAGGGCGGCGTTTTCTCCGGCAAGCACAGCACCACCAACGTCCACATCGAGATCGACGGCGACGAGGCCACGGTCATCAGCTACCTCGAGGTCGGCACCGGCCCGAAGCCCGGCGTGGCGCCCGGCGGCGGCATCTACCAGGAGCGCCTCCGCCGCGAGGACGACGGCCGCTGGCGCTTCGTCCACAAGCGCATCATCGGCACGGGCGAGCAGACCGTGCACGACGCCATCGACCACAGCTTCCCCGGCACAGGGGCCTGGCGCTCCTAGCGCCCCCGAAACCACGAAAGGACCGGCATGGAGTTCGGCTGGAACGAGGAGCTCGAAGCCTTCCGCGACGAGGTGCGCGCGTTCCTCCAGGAGTTCGATACCCCCGCCCTCCGCAAGGAGCTCGCCAACCGCGGTGAGGCTGCCCAGCTCGGCCCCGAGCAGTCGCGCCTGCGCGAGGCCCTGGAGGACCGCGGCTGGGTGCGCATGTGCTGGCCCGAGGAGCTTGGCGGCGAGGGCAAGTCCCAGTGGTTCCAGTTCGTCATGACCGAGGAGTTCGCCAAGCGCGAGGTCCCGTACGGCTCCGGCTTCGGCACCATGGTCGGCCCCGCCATCCATCGCTTCGGCACCGAAGCCCAGCGCGAGAAGTACCTGCCCGGCATCTGGGCCAACGACATCACCCTCTGCCTCGGCTACTCCGAGCCAAACGCCGGCACCGACCTCGCCGCCCTCGAAACCCTCGCCGTCAAGGACGGCGACGACTGGCTTATCAACGGCCAGAAGCTCTGGACGAGCGCCGCCGATACGGCCTCGCACGTCTGGCTCGCCTGCCGCACCGACCCCGATGCCCCCAAGCACCGCGGCATCTCCACCTTCATCGTGCCGATGGACACGCCCGGCATCTCCGTGCGCCCCATCATGACGATGTCCGGGGGTCGCACGAACGAGGTCTTCTTCGAGGATGTGCGCGTCCCCAGCGACGCCCTCATCGGCGAGGTCAACCAGGGCTGGTACATCATCGCCAACGCCCTCGACCACGAGCGCGTCTGGATCGGCGCCGGCGGCGGCCTGCGCCACATCTTCGACCGCCTCATGGCGCACATCCGCGAGAAGCGCCCGGAGCTCCTCGAGGACGATGTTGTCCGCCGCCGCCTCGTCGAGCTGGAGCTCGACCTCGACGTCATGGAGGGCCTCGTCCTCACGAACGCCTCCATTGTGGCCTCGGGCGACACCCCCACCATGGAGGCCTCCATGTCGAAGATATGGACCTCCGAGCTGCGCTACCACATCAGCAATGTTGCCATGGACCTGCTCGGCCACGAGGGCGCCCTCACAGAAGAAGCCGATGGCTTCGCTCCCCTCGACGGCGAGCTGGAACGCACCTACCGCGCCTCCCCCATCCAGCGCTTCGGCGGCGGCGCCAACGAGGTCCAGCGCGACATCATCGCCCGTCGCGGCCTCGGCCTCCCCCGGTAGCGAGCGCCACATGGACACCACCCTCAGCGAAACCCAACGACTCCTCCGCGAGTCCCTCCGTGACTACCTCGCCAACGAGGTGCCGTTCGATCGCATCCGCGAGCTCGAACGCGAGGGCGGCGCCGACCAGGCCCTCTGGGAGTACCTCGCGGGCGCCGGCTTCCTCGCTCTGCCGTTCGCCGAAACGCACGGCGGCGAGGGTGGCGAGCTCACCGACACCGCCGTCGTTCTGGAGGAGCTGACTCGTCGCGCCTGCGTCATCCCCTTCCTCGAGACCACCGCCTCCGCCCTCGCCATCGAGCGCCACGGCGCCGAGGCCCTCGCCGAAGAAGTCGTCCGCGGCGTCATCAGCGGCGCTGTCACGATCGCGCCCGGCCTGCAGGGCGCGACGCCAGCCAACGGCGCCTCCCCGCACGTCGAGGGCGGTGCCCTCACGGGCGAACGCCGCTTCGTCGACTACGGCGCCGAGGTCACCCACCACCTCGTCGAGGCTACGGAGAACGGCGAACCCGGCCTCTACCTCGTCGACGCTGCCGGCGACGGCGTCACTGCCGAGTCGCTCAGCACCATCGCGCGCACGCCCCTCGCCCACTGCACCTACGACGGCGCCCCCGCCCGCCGCGCCGGCGGCGCCAAGTCGCTCCAGTTCCTGCGCCGCGCCGGACGCGCGCTCTGCGCCGTCCAGTGCCTCGGCAACGCCCAGCAGGCCCTCGACATGACTGTCGAGTACGTCGGCATGCGCGTCCAGTTCGGGCGGCCCATTGGCTCCTTCCAGGCTGTCCAGCACCACTGCGCGAATATGGCCACCCAGACCCTCTCCGCCCGCTTCCTGGTCTACCAGGCCGTCTGGCGTCTCGACCAGGGCATCGCCAGCGACCGTCAGATCGCGAAGGCCAAGGCGCTCGCTTCCCGCGCCGGCACCGAGGTCACCATGCAGGCCCACATCCTCTTCGGCGGCATCGGCTACACCGAGGAGTACGATCTCCACTTCTTCAGCCGGCACGGCAAGGAGCGCGCCCTCGCCTGGGGCAGCGCCGAGGAGTGCCTGCGCATCGCTGCCGACACGCTCGACGAGGTGCAGCCCTGGCAGTAGACCTCGTGTGCGGCCGCGAGGTGGCCGAGGGCGATGTCGATGCCGTCACCGGTCACGTCCCGGGCGGAGCCCCCGAGCGCGCAAGCGGCACGGGCGCCAAGCGCTTCTACAAGGGCCGCTGGTACTACTTCTGCTCCATCGAGTGCCGCCTCAAGTTCATGGCCACGCCGGACGAGTTCATCGAAGGCGACGCCCCCGGCTCCTGATTCCGCAGGCCTCCCCTTCGGTCGTGTACCCTCCCCTCGTTCCGTAAAGGGGGGACCGCCATGACCGAGATGTTTGGAATGGATGTGACCGTCGAAGAGAACGTCATGATCCCGATGCGCGACGGTGTGCGCCTGGAGTGCGACATCTTCCGTCCCGCCGGCCCCGGACCCTTTCCCACCCTCCTGACGCGTTCCCCGTATGGGCGAACAACCGGCCGCGAAGGCACCGGCATCGACTTCTGGCTGCCCCTCGGGTATGCCTACGTCACCCAGGACTGCCGCGGACGCTTCGGCTCCGAGGGCGACTACACCCCGCACCTGCACGAAGGCCCCGACGGCTACGACACCGTCGAGTGGCTCGCCGAGCAGTCCTGGTGCGATGGCAACATCGGCACCACCGGCCAGTCCTACCTCGGCGCCGACCAGTACCAGCTCGCCCCCCACTCTCCGCCCCACCTGAAGGCGATGGCGCCCGTCTCCGGAACCGCCGACCACCGCCAGAGCTGGACGCGCCACGCCGGCGGCGCCCTCGAACATGGCTGGATGGTGCCCTACTCCCTCCTCAAAGGTCGCAACACCCTCGAGCGCAAGGGCCTCACGGGCGAGGAGATGGACACCCTCGAGGCCTACCTCGACCCGCCCGAGGAGCACGGCTTCTTCGCCCAGCCCCTCACCCCCGAGGGCTACGCCCACGTTCCCCTCACCGACTGGATCGAGCGCATGAAGGACAGCGCTCCCTACTTCGGCGATTACCTCAACAACCCCGACGACGGCCCCTTCTGGCACGAGATCAACGTCCGCCGCGGCTTCCACACCGTCGATATGCCCATGCTCCACTTCGGCTCCTGGTACGACATCTTCCTGGAGGGCACCCTCTCCGGCTTCGAGGGCATCAACGCCCTCGGCGGGCCCAACGCCCGCGGCAAGCAGCGCCTCCTCGTCGGCCCCTGGGGCCACATCGGCTACTCCCTTCCCGAGAGCGGCGGCACCGGCGACCTCAACTTCGGTCCCGAGGCCGAGATCGACTTCATGGAGATCCAGAAACGCTGGTTCGGCCACTGGCTCAAGGGCGAAGACACCGGGATCTTGGACGAGGCCCCCGTTCGCATCTTCGTCATGGGCGAGAACCGCTGGCGCGACGAGCAGGAATGGCCCCTCGCCCGCACCGAATACACCCCCTGGTACCTCCACAGCGGCGGCTCCGCCAACAGCCTCAACGGCGACGGCACGCTCAGCCCTGAGGCCCCCGGGGGCGAACCGCCCGACCGCTACGTCTACGACCCCAACGACCCCGTTCCCAGCCTGGGCGGCAACAACCTCATCATCGCCCGCGGCGCCTTCGACCAGCGCCCCGCGGAGGAGCGCGACGACGTGCTCGTCTACACCAGCGAGGTCCTCGCCGAGGATCTCGAGGTCACCGGGCCGCTGCGCGTCACCCTCTGGGCCACCACCTCCGCCGTCGACACCGACTTCACCGCCAAGCTCGTGGACGTCTACCCGGACGGCTACGCCCAGAACCTGCAGGACGGCATGATTCGCGCCCGCTACCGGGACTCAGCCAGCAACCCCACCCTGCTCACCCCCGGCCAGGCCTACCGCTACGAGATCGACCTGTGGGCCACGAGCCACGTCTTCCTCGCCGGGCACCGGATCCGCATCGAGATCAGCTCGTCCTGCTTCCCGCGCTTCGATCGCAACCCCAACACCGGCACGCCCGTGGAGAGCGAGAGCAACCTCGTCCCCGCCGCCCAGGCGGTCCTGCATGACGCCCAGCACCCCTCCCACATCACCCTGCCGGTCATCCCGCGCTAAGGGGTGCGTGTTGGGGTCAGGACGGGCGCCGCACCCGGCGACGATGAGCGGCCACGTGCGAGTGTGTAGAATACACACACGTGGATAGCAGGGAGGTCATCCGCCGCCTGCGACAAGACGGCTGGATGCTCCGTAACGTGCGAGGGAGTCACCACAACTTCGTGCACCCGGACCGACCCGGCGTCACGACGATCCAGCACCCGCGCAAGGACATCCCGACCGGCACGCTGCGCAACATGTTTCGGCAAGCGGGCTGGGACTGGAGGGACAGGTAATGCGGTACCCGATCGTGATTCACCACGACGAGGGCAGCAGCTACGGGGTCACCGTTCCCGATCTACCCGGCTGCTTCTCAGCGGGCGAGACCATCGAGGAAGCACTCGATCTGGCGTCCGAGGCGATCGTCGGCCACATCGAGACCCTGCTCATGGAGGGACAGCCCGTCCCCGAGCAGCGCCCGCTGGAGATCCACCAGGCTGATGCGGCCTACGCCGATGGAATCTGGGCGCTGGTCGAGGTCGACTTGGCGAAACTCTCGGGCAAGGCCGTTCGCATCAACGTCACCATGCCCGCGCGGGTTCTCGCCATCGCGGACGAGGTTGCTGCCCGCGAGGGCGAATCCCGCTCAGGCCTGCTCGCCAGCGCGGTCCTTCACTACGCCAGCACGGCGAAGTGAGCGCTGCCGGTCCCGAGCTCTAGCGGTCCGGGCCGAAGAGGTACTGCTCCAGCGCGTAGTGCATCGCCCGCACGCGCCGCTCCTCGCTGTTCAGCAGGATGCCGCTGAACCCCTTGGAGTGATACGACTCCTGCACGATTTGCGCCTGCGCCATGTCCTGCCCCAGCGCTTCGAACACCTCGACGTCGTGCGCTGTCCCACGCACCGTCTGCGGGCGCGGCGGGATGGGCGTGCCCTCCGGCAACCGCACGTACGTCTGGTAGTCCCAGAGGCACTGGTCTGGGTTCGTCGGATGCGGACGTGCCCGGAAGTACGTCAGCGACGTGCCCCCGATGTTCAGCGTGATGTTCGGGAAGATCATGTAGTGGTAGTCGTCGATCAGCTGCTCGCCGTGGAGCGCCGAGACGTCCACTCCCATCGCCTCGTACAGATCGCGGCGCGCCTCGATGATCGCCGGGCGAACGTCGTTCACGCCGCCCTCGAACTCGTCCTGTTCGATCCCCACCGCGGCCAGCTGCTGCCACTGCGAGTCGGTGATCATCTCCTTGTCCGTGTAGCCGTGGCGGCGAGCCATCTCGTCCGTCCAGGCGCCTCCGTCGGGATACCCCTGGCGGATGAGCTGGCGGCTGTGCCTGCCTCCGTCGTACACGTCCAGCGGCGTGCCCGCCGTGTCCCACCACTCGATCAGCTGCGGGTGCAGCGCCGGCAGATGGTAGATCTCGGCGAACTGGTCGACCGCGAACTTCCAGTTGCAGTCCCAGATCAGCTGGTAGTCCTGCACCAGGTGGTATTCCTCGAAGTGATACGGGTCGAGGTGCGAGGGAATCACTCCCAGGAAGTCGGTCAGCGACTCCGCCTCGTCGTCCATGTTGAAGAACACGAACGGGCCCCAGGTATCGACGCGAACCTCAGTCAGGCGCTGCTTGTCCTCGGGAATCCCGTTCACGAAGTGCTGGCGATCCGGAACCGTGTGCAGCTCGCCCTCGATGTTGAACGTCCACAGGTGGAAGGGGCACTGCAGCTGCTCCGCGTGGCCGAGGCCCACGCTCGGGCGCAGGCGGCTGCCGCGATGCGGGCAGATGTTGTAGTAGCCCTTGATCTCATCCTCGCCCGTGCGGATGAAGATGAACGATTCCCGCCCCAGCGTGTGCGTGAAGTAGTCCCCCACTTCGGGGATGTCGCAGATCCCTCCGGCGATGTTCCACGTCTTCGTCCACATCCGCTCCCACTCGAGCTTGGCGAACTCGGGGTCCGTGTAGCGCGTGGGGTCGATGAGGCCCGTGCCCATGTCCGGCTCGTCCACCCGCTCCAGCGGCGTCATCGGCATTTCTTGGTTCTGGGTGACCATGCAGTCCCCTCCCTCGTACTCCCGATAGCAGGGATATTCCGTGCCGCGATGGTGGCATTGCCCTGCCCGCTCGTCAATGCCGAGGCCGGCAGATGCGCTTCCCCACCCGCGTCCTCTACGATGCGCCCGCCGAAACCACGCCCAGGAGGCGCCCATGCCCACCGTCGGAGTCGTTGCCCGCTTCACCATCCAGGCCGATAAGACCGATGAGTTCGCCCGTGTCGCGAACGAGTTCGTCGTCGCCCCCAGCCAGCAGGAGAAGGGCTGCATCCGTTACGAGCTCTGGCAGGACAACGAAGACCCCACCATCTTCGCCATGGTCGAGGAGTGGGAGAGCGACGAGGACCTGAACGCCCACCTCGCCAACGCCGGCAGCCGCGGTGGCCCCAGCCTGGGCGACTACATGGCCGGCCCGCCCGACATGCGCCGCTTTAGCAAGACCGGCTAGGCCGCCGGCGTAGCGCGAGCGCTACGCCTCCCGCATCGGGTTCATCACCTCTTCCACGAAGCGGAGCACCGGCTCCGTCGAGGTCGGGTGCCCGAAGTCGCAGGTGAAGTGCCGCACGCCCAGCTCGCGGAAGCGCTCGAGCACCTCGCGCCATGCTTCCGACTCCTGGCTGTTGTTCGGCAGCCCCACCTCACGCGTCACGCTGATCGTGATGTCGGAGGGGTCGCGCCCCGCTTCCTCGGCCGACTTGAGCACGATGTCGCGCTTCCGCGTCCAGTTCTCCTCCCACTCATCCGTCGGCCACCAGAACGTGTTCCACCCGTCCGCCTGGCGTCCCACCATCGGCAGCGAGAGCTGCTCGCCCTGCGCCCCCACCATGATCGGGATCATCGGGTCCGGCCGGGGCGGCGCCTTCGCGTCCTTGATCGTGTAGTAGCGGCCCTCGAAGCTCGGCGACTCCTCCGTCCACATCAGGCGGCAGATCTGGATCGTCTCCTCCAGCTGCCGGATGCGCGTCGCCGTCGAGGGGAACTCGTACCCGTAGCGCTCGAACTCCTCCCCGCGCCACCCCGCCCCGATGCCGAGGATGAAGCGCCCACCCGAGAGCGTCTGCAGGGTCGCTGCCATCTTCGCCGTCAGCGCCGGGTTGCGGTAACCCTGGCCCATCACGTGGTGGCACAGCTTCACCGTGGGGAATTTCGCCGCCAGCCACGTCATCGTCGTCCACGACTCCAGGAACGGGTCGTTCTCGTTCGCGAAGCCGTAGAAATGGTCCGCCAGCCACACGCAGTCGAAGTGCTGGAACGCCGTCGGCAGGATGTTCCGCTCCTGGTACATCACGATCGGCTCGTTGTCGCTGTCCGGCAGGCCGATCACCGGGGATACCCACCCGAAGGTCAGTTCGTCTGTCACGCGTTTGTCTCCTCTTGGCCCCGCGTTCGCCGCCGGCCGCGGCCTCGTGGGGGCGCGGGGCAGGATACACGAGCAGCCCCCCGATCGCCGTTCACTGGCGCTCCCCGGCCCCGCCCAAAGGGGTAAGGTTGCGCGACACCGTTTCCGCGCCCCCGACGGCGCCGGGAGGACTGCCATGCGAGCCCTCGTCTACCGCGGCCATAAGCGTATCGAGCTCGAAAATGTTCCCGATGCCCAGGTTCCCGCCCCCGACGGCGCCCTCGTCCGCACCACGAACTTCGCCATCTGCGGCTCCGACCTCCACGGCTACCACGGACCTGTCAACGAGGAGCGCATCGGCGCCACCATGGGCCACGAGGCCATCGGCGAGGTCGTGGAGGTCGGCTCCGAGGTGCGCCGCATCCGCCCCGGCGATCACGTCGCCGTCTCCGCCGTCGTCGGCTGCGGTCGCTGCGAGGAATGCCAGAGCCTCATCACCGCGCGCTGCTCCAACAGCGAGACCCGCGTGCTCAACCTCGGCCAGGCGGAGGCCATTGCCGTCCCCGCCGCCGACTCCTCCCTCCTCCAGATCCCCGACGGCGTCAGCGAGGAGCAGGCCGTCCTCCTCACCGACATCCTCCCCACCGGCTACAAGGGCGTTCGCGGCGCCGATATCCAGCCCGGTGGCACCGTCGCCGTCGTCGGCGCTGGCCCCGTCGGCCAGATGGCCCTCGAGACCTCCTTCCTCTTCGGTCCCTCCAAGGTGTTCGCCATCGACCAGGTGCCCTACCGCCTCGAGGAGGCTGAGCGCCTCGGCGCCATTCCCATCGACGCCAGCCAGGTCGACCCCGTCGAGGCCGTGCTCGACCAGACGGGCGGCAAGGGCTGCCAGCACGTCATCGAGGCCGCCGGCCCCCAGGCGACCGTGCGCATCGCCTTCGGCGTCCTCGCCCACGGCGGCACCCTTTCCCAGGTGGGCGCCACCACCGACCCCGAGATGACCATCAACCTCATGGCCCTCTTCGGGAAGGACCTCACCTACCGCGTCGGGCTCGTCTCGCCCCAATACGCCTGGCCCGAGCTCGTCCCCCTGCTGCAGGAGGGCAAGATCCACCCCGAGCGCATCTTCACCCACCACCTGCCGATGTCCGATGGCCCCCGCGGCTACGAGATGTTCGACAACCGCGAGGACGGCGTGATCAAGGTCATGCTCGACCCGACCCGCTAGCGCCGCTCGAGGAAGCTCCCCCAGGCCCTCGGTTCCCCGGGTTGCCGCCTGGGAGGTGGCTTGAGGTGCGGAAGGAAGCGGTCCATCACGAGGTTGAACAGCGGCCAGAGCGCCAGGCACGCGGCCCACGTGTAGGCGCCGTACAGCCACAGCGTCAGCAGCATGCGCATCTTGGCGAAACCGGGGGAGTGGTCTCCCACGTTCGCGAGCCATCCCTTCGCTTCCAGCGCCACGCGCATCAGCAGTTCACCGTCGTGCGAGATGACGTTGGTCTGCGCCGTGGCGAAGAACACCAGCACCACGACAAAGGTCCGCAGCACCGCCATCACAAGCGCCGCCCCCGCTGCGACCCTCATGTATCCGTTGGGCTGGAAGAACCACAGCGCGACCAGCAGGTTCGGCAAGCCCGCCACGGTCAGCAGCATCCAGGTTGGCCAGAAGTCGTAGTAGTAGAGGGTCGCCCGCAGGTTCGCCTCCATTCTCGTCGTAGGCAGCCCCAGCGACCGTGCGTCGAGTTCCTGGGCGAACCCGTAGATGAGCACGACGCTCAGGGGTGCGGTCAGGAGGGGCGTCAGGACCAGCCACAGAAACGGCGAGCGCCTGCTCAGCCCGCCGAGCAACTTCCTCAGCGCTCCCGCGGGTTCCCATGCCGCTTGGTCGTGCACGACCGAATTCTAGCCCTGCGAATGGGCCGCCTACGCCATGTCCGAGGAGCGCTGGCGCCGCTCGAAGAAGCCTCCCCAGTTCGGGGACGCCCCGGTCGGCCGCCCTTGCGGCGGCTTCATGTGGGGCAGGAACCGGTCCATCACGAGGTTGAACAGCCCCCAGGCGAGGACGCTCGGTCCCCACGCGAACGCGCCGAACAACCACATCATCAGGGGCAGGCGAACCAGTGCCTCCCGCGGCGACGCTCGAGGCTCGAGCGCCAGGAAACCCGTTCGCTCCACCTCGATGCGCATCAGCAGTTGCCCGTCGTGAAAGATCAGGTCGGACTGCGCGATCGCGAAGAACAGGAACAAGACGCCCACGGTCCGCACCAGCGCCAGCACAAGGGCAATCGCCGCCGCCACACGCATATACCCGTTGCGCTGGAAGAACCACAACACGACCAGCAGGTTGAGTACCCCCGGCCCGATCAGCAGCAATGCCGTCGGCCAGAAGTCGAAGTAGTGGAGCGTGGCCGGGATCAGCTCGTTTCGCCAGATGGGCAGCCCCAGCTCCCTCGCGCTGAGCTCCCGCGCGAAGCCGAACACGAGCACGGCGGTCAGGGGCGCCGTCACCATCGGCGTCACCACCAGCAGTGCGAGTGGCGAATGCCTCCCCATCCAGTCCCATGCCCTCCCGATTGCGCCAAGAGGCCCTGTGCGTGCGGGGGCAATGGGGGTCGTGGTCGTGGCCATGTAGGGAGTCTACGTCGCGAAGGCCATGCGCGACCCGCCCGCTACCGCTTCTGGAAGAAGCCGCCCCAGCGCCCCGTCTCGCCCTGGAACTCCTCCCGGGGCGGCGCCAGACGTGGAAAGAAGCGGTCCATGAGGCGTCCGTAGCCCTGCCACACCCCCAGCGTCAGCACCCACATCCCCAGCCCGCCCATCCACGCCGTCATCAGCACGCTCAGCGTCGCGAACGACTCCGAGGGACCCGAGGCGGCTCCCGCCTCCCCGATGGGGATTCGGAGGATGAGTCCGTCCTCGCTCATCAGGTCGCCCGTCAGCCAGAGGACCGAGGCCATGGGCACGACGAACGTCCGCAGCAGGGCCAGCACCAGCGCGAGCCCCGCCTCGATCCGCACGTAGGTCAACTCGTGGCGCAGCCACCATGCGACGGGCAGGTTCACGACACCCGGCACGGTCAGCAGCGCCCAGGTGACCCAGAAGTCGAAGTAGAAGTAGTGCACACGGTCGAGACGGCCGCTCTCCCTGACCCACTCCACCTCCACCAGCCCCAGGGCTTGCCCATCAAGGGCGCCGCCCATCGTGAAGATCAGCAGGGCGCTCAGCGGCAGGGTCGCCAGCGGCGTTACCAGCAGCCACTGGAATGGCGAAGCTGTCGCCAGCCGGCGCCGGAGGCTTCCTATCGCCGCTGCACCGTCCAACTCCTGCTCTCCCCTGGCGCGCTAGCGCCGCGTCAGGAAGCCGGTCCAGCGCGGTGGTGCGTCGAGGCGCGGTCCTCCGGGCGGGTCGAGGTTGCGCCAGAAACGCGCCATCAGCGGCTCGTACGCCCGCCACACCACGATCGTGATCCCCCAGAATATCGCGCCCCCTACCCAGGCCGCCGTAAGGATGCGGCGGATCGCCGTCCCTTCCGTTGGTGAGGTGATATCGGTAACGACGCCCGTCGCCTCGACCTCGACCCGCAGGAACAGGCCGCCGTCGCTCTCAAGGGCGATCTGGGAGATGAGGACCGTCGCGACCGGCACGATGAGGGTCCGCACCAGTCCCAGCGCGAGCGCCACCACCGCCGCCACCCGTACGTAGCCGTTGCGGTTGAGGAACCAGAGCAGGACTAGCAGGTTGAGGGCGCCCGGCGCCGCCAGCAGCAGCCACGTCCGCCAGAAGTCGAAGTAGTAGAAGCATTTCTGGGCGATGAACCCGTCGAACTTGCACAGGTCGTTCTCCGGCAGGCCCAGCGCTTCGGCCCCGTGCTCGCCGCCCGCCGTGAACAGCAGCAGGGCGGCCAGCGGTACCGTCGCCAGTGGAGTCACGGTTACCAGCAGGAAGGGCAGCCGTCGCTTCAACCAGCTCCACGCGCGGCGAGGGCCGGTTGGTTCGTCCCTACGCATCGTCACCTTCCGTTGGAAGGTTGTGCTCGATGCGCGTCTCGTCCAGGTCCGCCAGCAAGGGGAACATGCGGTGAGGCTGGTGCGGAAGGGCGAGCACTACCTCGTTGCTCCCATCGCTGGCCCACGGCCCAACGTGCGCCGGATCCGCCTTCGTTGGGTTCATGCCCATCCAGTGGCCTGATGCGCGGTCGTACACGTCCGTGCGCCCGAACGCGATCAGCGAAGGATCATCGGGCGACGGCGCAGCGCCCCGCATGTCCGGGTGCTGGAACCATTCGCCGGAAGGCCCAGGCGGCTCGGGAAGCGGCTCCAGCCGCGATCCGTCCCTGCTCACGAAGCTGTACCCCACCCTTCCCCCGATCTTCGTCTGCATCACCAGCCCCGAAGAGTCCGCGAGCCAGCGAGCGCCGCCGAGCTCATCGCCGTAGTTCAGTCTGGCCGACCGGATGCGGAAGAGGTTGCTGCCCGTCTCTCCGTCGATCACAAGCACCGTACTCGTCTCCTCGAACAGGGGTGGTTCGGTCCCCGGAACCGCCAGGACGCGTTCACCCGCCGCCAGCGACCCGTCCGGGGAGACGAACGCGCGGTCCACCCGCACGCGTGTCACCCCCAGATGATCGCCTGCCCAGCCGAGACGCGCCACAAAGGTCGCGAAGATGCCGTACCCCAGCGTGAGCGGAGGGCGCGTGGGCCAGTAAGAGTACGGCAGCAGGAACGACTCCCCGTCGCTCGCTGGCGTCGTCGCGTGGAACAGGATCCGCTGGAGGGTCCGCTGCCGCCGGGGCGCGAACACGCTGGCCGCTCGCCCCGTGGCGCCGTCCAGCATGAACAGCGAGGGGTGCTCCTGAGGCTGCTGGAGCGCCAGGAAGACGCGCCGCCCAATTGGGTCGAAGAACGGTGGAATGGATGGCAGGAGCGTCCCTGTGAGCTCGAACTCCGCCCGTTCCTCCAGCTGCCCGTTCGTGAGCACGTACCGCGCTCGCTTGATCAGGTGCGGCCCCAGCCCCTCTTGCACCACCTCGAAGAGCGCTCCGTAGTCGGAGAAGCCGAGCAGCCGCAGGCGATCCTCCGGCCACGTCCACGATCGCCCCGTTGTCCTGTCGTGGAGCGCGTTCGCGGTCGCGAGGAACCGCCTGCCCGCCCCCGCCTGGTACACAGGCGGGTCGCCACCCGGTTCGGCGAGCTGCCAGCCCGTCACGCTCCCCGCCCCTTCGCCCCGAGTCCGCAGGAAGAAGATGCCGTGCTCCTCGGTCAGCGGCTGGCCCGGCTCGAGGGACAGCTCCTTGAAGATGCCGGTCGCTGGCTGCAGCGCTGCGAGTGCGGGCGGCACAGGCGTGAGCGTGGGCGGAACCGGGACGGGTCGCGGCGGACGCACGACCGCCTCCTCTTCCTCGCTCCCCCGCATCGCCAGGAACGTACCTCCCGTGGCCAGCCCCGCGATCCCAGCCGCCGCCAACCCCAGGAACGCCCGCCGCGAGAGGCCCCGCCCCGGCTCCGGGGCGCTCGGCCGCCTCGGCGCCGGCCCGCCACTACTCCCTCCCGGAGCGAGGGGAGGGAGTCCCTCGCCGCTCCCCGCCTGTTCCGGTCCGAGGCTCGGTGGCAGGGGCGGTCCGCTCTCCTCCACCTCCCGCCCCGGAGGGACGCCCCTGATGCGCGCGTGGGCATCGGGAACGCTGATGCCGAGCCGCACCGCGATCTCCGCGACCGGCTTGCCCTCCGCCAGCAGCTCCTCGAGGAGCCGCGAGGTCGCGTCGGCGCCCTCCGTCGGGCGGAGATCCCTGGGTTGCTCCCCGTCGGCCATGGGATCGATTCTAGGCGAGCGTAGAGCCTCCCGGCCCGGTCACATCGAGAGCTTGCTCCAGTCCCCGCTCAGGTCCGCAGGCCCGCGGTAGAGCGCCTCCAGGCGCCGCGTCTGGATGTACCACTGCCCGTCGATGCGCGTGTACGTATCGAAGTAGCAGAGCGAGTTCATCGTGCGACCCGCTTCGCGGTTCAGGAACTCGCCCATGTACCAGCGCCCCGTGGCCGTATCCCCAGTCACGTCGTCGATGACGCCCGAGTACACGTGCATGTAGACGTGCGGGATGCTTGCCATGATCCGCGTCCAGTCGGCCACCACCTCCTCGCGCCCCGTTCGCGTCGTGCTCGTGATCCATTGCCCGTCCGGCGCCCAGGTCGAGCCCCAGGCCTCCGGGTCGAAACGGTTGACCGCATCCACGTACCGCTCTGCTACTTGCCGCAGGGCGGTGTAATCCTCAACCGTCGGTGCTCCCATGTCGTCCTCCTCGCTGGCTCGCGCAGCCTACCCGAAACCGACCCCGCCGCGCGCTCCCCACGCGACTCGCCGCGCCGTAGGATTCGCCCCACCACTGCAGGAGGCTCTCCATGACCGACACGCGCGCCTACGAAGGCATGATCGCCGAGACCATCACCGTCCAGGGCGACGGCGGCGACTCCATCTACGCGTACTTCGCGCGGCCCCTGGGTGAGGGGCCGTTCCCCGCGATGCTGCTCCTCCACCACATCCCCGGCTGGGACGAGTGGTACAGGGAAACCGCCCGCCGCTACGCCCACCACGGCTACGTCACCATCTGCCCCGACCTTTATTTCCGTGACGGTAGCGGAGAGCCCGAGGATGTCGCCGCCAAGGTCCGCGCCGAGGGCGGCGCCCCCGACGACCGCGTCGTAGGCGATGCCGACGGCTGCATCGCCTACCTCCGCTCGCTCCCCTACGTGACCGGCAAGGTCGGCGTCATGGGCACCTGCTCCGGCGGGCGCCACTCCTTCCTCGTCGGCTGCCGCTCGAGCGAGGGCGTCGACGCCGTCGTCGACTGCTGGGGCGGGAACGTCGTCATGCCCCCGGAGAACCTCTCCGAGCGCCAGCCCGTCGCCCCCATCGATTACACCGCGGACCTGGCCGCCCCCCTCCTCGGCCTCTTCGGGGAGAACGACTTCAGCCCCACCCCCGAGCAGGTCGCCGAGCACGAGGCCGCCCTCCAGAGGGAGGGGAAGGACTACGAGTTCCACATGTACCCGAACGCCGGGCACGGGTTCTTCTACTACAACTACCCCCAGGCCTATGCCGCCGAGGCCGCCGTCGACGGCTGGCAGAAGATCTGGGACTTCCTCGACCGCACCCTGGGCTAGGGAGGGAACGCCATGTGCACCATGATCGCCGAGAAGGTCCAGATCGCCGGCAGCGGCAAGTCCCGCGACCGCTGGTTCCCCATCGCCCAGACCTACGTCTCCTTCGACCACCCCTTCCATCTCCAGCGCGAGCACGCCCTCAACCTCGACTTCGTGAACGAGGCGCTCGGCACCGGCGCGCGCGTCGCCGTCGAGCTCACCCCCGAGGACGCGCGCGAGCTCGCCACCACCATCCTCCGCCTCCTCGATGAGGGGGCCGAAGTCGAGGCAGGCCAGCAGTAACGCAGCGCCCCACCGACCAGGTCGAGATCGAGGACGAGGGGCCGCAGAGCCTGCGGCCCTGGGCCGCCTTCACCTTCCGCGACTACCGCTACCTCTGGGCCGCCGGCCTCGCCACGGTCGTCTCCCGCTGGATGCGCATCCTCGTCACCGCCCAGTGGCTCTTCGAGACGACCGGCTCCCCCGCCCAGCTCGGCCTCATCGGCGCCGTCCAGCTCGTCGTCCAGATCCCCGCCCTCCTCTGGGGCGGCGCCCTCGCCGACTACATGAACCGCAAGCACCTGGTGGCGGCCGCCCACGCCGTCACCTTCGGCGTGCTGCTCGCGCTGGGGTTCCTCGCCGCCGCCGGCACGCTCACCGTCTGGCAGGTCTACATCGCGATCGGCATCACCGCCGCGACGCAGGTCATCTCGCAGCCCGCCGCCGCCGCCCTCACCCCCACCGTCGTCCCCCGGCGCCACCTCATGCTCGCCATCACCGGCGAGACCGCCACTATGAACGCCGGCTCCATCCTCGCGCCCCTCCTCTTCGCCGGCGTCGCCGAGGGCGTTGGGCTCACCGCCGCCTTCTTCGTCGCCGCCGGCACGACCGCCCCCGCCGCCCTTCTGCCCCTCCTCATCCGCGCCCGCGGCCGGGTCGAGCAGGTCGCCGAGGGCTCGACCGTGCGCCGCGTCTGGGAGGGCTTCCTCTTCGTCATCCGCCACCCCATCCTCCCCGGCCTCTTCCTCCTCGATATCGGCATCACCGTCGTCTCCTTCTACCGCGAGATCCTCCCCGTCATCGCGAAGGGGCTCTTCAAGGGCGGCGCCGGAGCCGTGGGCGTGCTCGGCTCCGCCAACAGCGCCGGGGCGGTGGCCGGATCCTTCGGTGCCCTCTTCTTCGCCGGCTACCGCTCCAAGGGGATGCTCGTCATCTACGCCTCCCTCGGCTATGCCGTCGTCCTCCTTCTCTTCTCGAACGTGACCGCCCTCTGGGCCGGCGCCATCACCATCGCCCTCCTCGGCCTCGCCGACGCCGTCACGGTAGCCGTCCGCCAGACCACCGTGCAGCTCACGACCCCCGACGACATGCGCGGCCGCGCCTCCGCCTTCCTCGTGCTCGCGGCCGTCACCGCGAACAACATCGGCACGCTCTGGGTCGGCCTCTGGTCCGCCTGGATCGGCGAGCGCGCCACGATGATGCTCGGCGCCTTCCTCGCGTTCGGCGCCACGCTGCTCATCTGGAGGCTCTGGCGCCCCCTGCGCGAGTACCGCTACCCCTGAGGCCGGACCCCTACCGGTACGGGATGATCTGCGCGTAGTCGACGGCGCTCTCGATCACCCGCGAATAGGCGTAGTCGACCACCAGCACGTCCTTCATGATCGGCCCCAGCATCGGGCCCACCACCTCGGTGTGGTAGGGGTGCCGCGCGTACTCCTCCATCGCCTCGATCGAGTCGACCTCCGCGATGAAGACCAGGTCGAACCGGTCCGTCGCCGATCCGTAGTACGGCCCCGGCTTCCCCAGGATCCAGCGCCGGATGAACGGCTTCTGCCGCGGGAAGCGATCGAGCGCGAGCGTGAACTCCTCGATGTCCTCCTCGCTCGCGTCGTCCTTGAACGCCAGGCAGGTCACATGCGCGATCGCGACGTTGTCGTCGCCTTCCCGCGGCGCCTTGTAGGCGACGGCGCTCTGCTGCACGGCCGTGAACTCGAAGTCGACGACTAGCACGTCCTCGATGATCGGCCCCATCAGGGCCGCCGCGTCCATATGGAACGGGTGGCGCGCGTAGTCGACCATCGCCGCCGGCGAGTCCACCTCCACCGAGAAGGCGAGGTCGTAGTCCTCGCTCGAGATCGGGTAGTAGTTCCCCGGCTTCCCCGAGATCCAGCGGCGCAGCCCCGGCTTCTGCGACGGGAACTCGTCGAGCTTGTCCCAGAACTCCTGGATGAGGGCCTCGTCCGCCCCCTCCTTGAAGCTCATGAATACGGTGTGGGAGACGCCCATGGCGACCCTCCTTGCGGCGGACCGCGGCGCGCCCTGGCCCGCCTCGTGATGCCCGCGAGCATACGCCCCTCGGACCCCCTGTAGACTCGCCCCACTCCACAGGAGAACGACATGCAGATCGGCGCCCAGCTCCACAACAACTCCACCAGCTGGCAGGACATCACCGCCGTCGCCCGCACCGTCGATGCGGGCCGCTGGTCCAGCCTCTGGGTCTACGACCACTTCTTCCCGCCCGTCCCCAACCTCGGCAACGAGATCCCCACCTTCGAGGCCTACGCCCTCCTCGCCGGCCTCGCCGCCACCACCGAGCGCGTCCGCCTGGGCACGCTCGTCACCGGCAACACGTACCGCAACCCCGCCCTCGTCGCGAAGATGATCGCGACCATGGACGACATGAGCGGCGGCCGCATGAACGTCGGCATCGGCGCCGCCTGGTTCGAACGTGAGCACACCGCCTTCGGCTGGCAGTTCCCTTCCCTGAAGGAGCGCCTCGACCGCCTGGAGGAGGCCGTCCAGGTCATCCGCCTGCTCTTCGATACCGAGGGCCCCGTCACCTTCGAGGGCGAGCACTACCGGCTCGACGACACCCCCTTCGAGCCCAAGTGCATCCAGCAGCCCCACGCCCCCATCATGGTTGGCGGCGGCGGCGAGAAGCGCACCCTCCGCACCTGCGCCCGCTACGGCGACATCATGAACGTCGACGGCCCGCCCGACTTCGTCCGCCGCAAGATCGAGGTGCTCGAACAGCACTGCGCCGACATCGGCCGGGACCCCGCCGAGATCAAGAAGTCCATCCAGCTCACCTGCGTCCTCCAGGACGACCCGGAGAAGGCCGCCATGTGGCGCGAGCGCTACGGCGGCCACATGACTCCCGAGGAGCGCGAGCGCGACCTCGCCATCGGCCCCGCCGAGCGCATCGTCGAGGTCCTGCGTCGCTACGAGGAGGTCGGCGTCGAGGAGGCCATCTTCGCCCGCATGCCCAACAACCCCCGCCTCTACCAGCGCCTCGACGATGAGGTCCTCAGCGCCTTCGCCTGACGCCCTCGGCCTCCCCATAGGCGTATCCTGATCGCTCACAGCGAGCCGTGCGCTCGACGGGAGCCGGACCATGAGGGCAGGACAGAAGGCGGCCGAACGCCTCAAGACCGAGATCGATCCGCGCGAGTTCGATTCGCCCGAGTACCGCAAAGACCCCTTCCCCCTCTACAAGCGCCTGCGCGACCACCGTCCCCTCTTCCGCGACGGCTTCCACGGGCGCTGGGTGCTGAGCCGCTACGACGACATCGTCGGCGTCTTCCAGGACAACGAGCACTACGACCGCGCCACCTACAACCCCGAAGGCCCCTACAAGTTCGGCGAGCGCTCCGTCTTCGGCCCCAACATCCTTGAGTACGGCAACAGCCAGCGGCACCGCTGGATGCGCAACATCGTCGCCGACCAGTTCGTCGGCAATCGCCTCGGGGCCTTCATCCCCTACATCGAGATGATCGCCCGCGAGCTCCTCGACAAGATCGCGCAGAAGGCCGCCGACGACATCGCCAGGGGCTTCTCGGATACCGGCGAAGTCGAGCTGGTCAGCGAGTTCACCAGCCAGTTCCCCGTGCGTGTCATCTCCAACATGCTCGGCCTCCCCCGCCACGACGAAGACACCTTCGTGAGCTGGTACCAGCGCCTCATCTCGGGCATGGGCTCCGGCCAGTACTACGTCGACGGCATCCACGCCCGCGACGAGATCTGGGATTACCTCGAACCGATCATCGAAGAGCGCATGAAGAATCCCGGCGAGGACCTCGTCTCCCGCATCGTCACCGCCGAGCTGCAGGGGAAGCGCATGAACGTCGAGGAGGTCAAGGGCTTCGTCGCCCTCCTCCTCGCCGCCGGTGGCGACACCACCGACAAGGCCATCGCCAACATGTGGTACCACATGCTCTACACCCGCCCGGACCAGTTCGAGGAGGTCCAGCGCGACCACTCCCTCTGGACCAACGTCTTCACCGAGATGATGCGCTACGACCCGGTCGTCCACGGCCAGGGACGGCGCACCACCTGCGAGATCGAGATGTATGGCGAGGTCATCCCCGAGCGGGCCTCCGTCTCCCTCCTCCTCGGGGCCGGGAACCGGGATGAGCGTGTGTTCAAGGACCCGGACACCTACGATGTCTTCCGGGACGACCTGCACATGGGCCGCGAACTGCGCTCCGGACGCTATCCCGACGGCCGCGCCGGCCACCTCGGTTTCGGTATGGGCCAGCACTTCTGCATGGGCTACGCGATGGCCCGCCAGGAGGCGATCATCGCGAGCACGCGCCTCTGCGAAGCCATGAAGAACCCCCGCCCCAAGTTCCCCACCCACGAGGGCATCACCGGACCCAACATCAACGAGGGCGGCTTCCGCGCTCCCCGCGAGCTCTGGGTCCAGTTCGACGTCGCCTGATCGCGGCGAAGCACCACATCAGGAGAATCTATGAAGTCCGAAGTCCACCCCCTCAGCGGCGCCACCTACACCGAGCTCGGCGATGGCAAGGTCCGCGTCGAGAAGGCGAAGAAGTACGGCATCTTCCAGTGGGACGGCCACCACCTCGAGGGAGACCTGAAGTACGCCGACCCCCACCTCCTCCAGTGGGTCGGCGGTCCCGAGCTTCCCCCCGAGTTCGTCGAGAACGACCCCCGCCGCTCCTCCCGCATGCTCGCCAATCGTGACGCAGCCGCCGCCGAGGCCCAGTACACCGGCGGCACCGCCCTCGCCGGCGAGATCGACGACACCTTCACGCGCTACACCGGAGACCCGGGTCGCGACACCCCCGCCGGCCGCCGCTCCTCCGGCATCTCCTTCATGGAGCTCCTCGACGGCGACCAGTACCCCGAGCGCATCCCCGAGACGCTGCGCATGGAGAACTCCCTCGAAGGCGGCGTCCGCAGGGTCCCGACCGAGCGCTACACGCAGAAGAAGTGGCACGACCTGGAGGTGGAACGGCTCTGGAAGCGCGTCTGGCAGATGGCTTGCCACGTCGACGACATCCCCGAGGTCGGCGACTACATCGTCTACGACGTCGCCCACCTCTCCTGGATCGTCGTCCGCACGGGCGAGAACGAGTTCAAGGCCTACAACAACGCCTGCCTCCACCGAGGCCGCCAGCTGCGCGAGTTCGACGGCAAGAAGGCGACCGAGTTCCGCTGCCCCTTCCACGGCTGGTGCTGGGAGATCGATGGTTCGCTGCGCGAGATTCCCTCGGAGTGGGACTTCCCCGAGGTGCGCGAGGACGCCAGCCACCTGCGCGAGGCGAAGGTCGGCACGTGGGGCGGGTTCGTCTTCATCAACCCCGACCCCGACAGCGAGTCATTCGAGGACTACCTCGGTGACCTGCCGAAGCACTACGAGAAGTACGACTACGAGAAGAAGTACAAGCAGATGCACGTGGCGAAGATCGTGCGCGCCAACTGGAAGGCGAACCAGGAAGCCTTCATGGAGGGCTACCACATCATCGCCACCCACCCGCAGCTCATGATCTACGGCGGCGATGGCGCCAATCACCAGTACGACTCGTTCGGCAACTGGTCGCGCGCCGTCACCGTCGCCGCCCGCACGAGCGCCCACCGCAACATCCACCCCGACCGCGACGAGATCTTCGCCACCCGCCACCGCATGGCGGACATGATGCGCGAGACCCTGCGCGAGACCATCGGCGACCGCGTCGATGCCTACTGCGACGCCGAGCTCATCGACGGCCAGTACAACAACCTCTTCCCCAACTTCCACCCCTGGGGCTCGTTCAGCCGCATCGTCTACCGCTTCCGCCCCTACGGCGACAACCCCGACATGAGCATCATGGAGGTCATCTACCTCGCCCCCTGGCCCGAGGACAAGCCCAAGCCCCCCGCCGCCCAGATCCACTGGCTCGGGCCGGATGAGCACTGGACCGAAGCCCCCGAGATGGGTGGTCTCGCCCGCGTCCTCAACCAGGACAGCTACAACCTGCCCAAGGTCCAGAAGGGCCTCAAGACCAAGCAGGACCCCTACATCTACCTGGCCGCCTACGAGGAGGGGAAGGTTCGCCACTTCCACCACCTCTACGACCAGTGGGTCGCCTACGACGACGGCGAGTAGGGCCTGAGGCAAGCCGCCCGCCGTGCCCCTGAGGCGCTGCAAGTTCTGTACCCAGCCTCCCCTGGAGGAGGTCGCCGTCTCCATGTGGACGGACGACCCCTCCGACGTGCGCCGCGACACCATCGAGCTCTGCCGCAAGCACCTCGTCCGCCTGCGCAAGGCGGGCGTAACGGGCCACGAGCATCGCGGCGTCCGCTACCGCCCCGGCTTCTGGTAGGCTCGCCTCGCTGCGGACGAGCCCGCAACGGCCGTCCTCCGGAGGTCCACCGCCATGCGCGAAGCCGTCATCGTCTCCACCGCCCGCACTGCCATCGGCAAGGCCTATCGCGGCGCCTTCAACGACACCCCCGCCCCCACGATGGCCGCTCCCGCCATGGAAGCGGTCGTCTCCCGTGCCGGCATCGATCCCGCCGAGGTCGACGACGTCATCGTCGGCTCCGCCCTCCAGCAGGGAACGCAGGGGTTCAACGTGGGCCGCCAGGTCGCCATGGCCGCCGGCCTCCCCGTGAGCGTCTCCGGCCAGTCCATCGACCGCCAGTGCTCCTCGGGGCTCATGGCCGTCTCCGCCGCCGCCAAGCAGATCATGGTCGACGGCATGGAGACCGTCATCGCCGGCGGCATCGAGTCCATCAGCCTCGTCCAGAACAAGAACCAGAACTCCTTCCGCGCCCAGGACCCCAATGTCCTCGAGGCCACCCCCGACATGTACATGCCCATGATCACGACGGCCGAGGTCGTCTCGAAGCGCTACGACATCTCCCGCGAGGCCCAGGACGAGTACTCCCTCCAGAGCCAGCGCCGCACCGCCGCCGCCCAGGACGCCGGCCTCTTCGCCGACGAGATCGTCCCCAGCAACGTCACCAAGGTCGTCGTCGACCGCGAAACCGGCGAGACGAGCCAGCAAGATGTCACCATCGACATGGACGAGTGCAACCGACCCTCGACCAACGCCGAGGGCCTCGCGAAGCTCCCGCCCGTCATGGGCGAGGACGGCTTCATTACCGCCGGCAACGCCAGCCAGCTTTCCGATGGCTTCGCCGCCTGCGCCCTCATGGAGGCCTCCGCCGCCGAGAAGCGCGGCCTCCAGCCGCTCGGCTACTACCGCGGCATGGCCGTCGCCGGCTGCGAACCCGACGAGATGGGCATCGGCCCCATCTACGCCGTCCCCCGGCTGCTCGAGCGCACCGGCCTTTCCATGGATGACATCGACCTCTGGGAGCTGAACGAGGCCTTCGCCTGCCAGGTCGTCTACTGCCGCGACCAGCTCGGCATCCCCAACGAGACCCTCAACGTCAACGGCGGCGCCATCTCCATCGGCCACCCCTACGGCATGAGCGGGACGCGCATGGTCGGCCACGCCCTCCTCGAAGGGAAGCGTCGCGGCGCTCGCTACGCCGTCATCACCATGTGTGTCGGGGGCGGCATGGGCGCCGCTGGCCTGTTCGAGGTCGCCTGACATGGGCCAGTGGCTCGTCGGCGACATCCTCGAACGCAGTGTCCTCCTCTACGGTGACCGGCCTGCCGTCATTGACGGCGATGTGCACCGCACCTACGCCGAGACGTCCGGGCGCATCCGCTCGCTCGCCGCGGGCATCCTCGCGCTCGGCGTCGACCCGGGCGACCACATCGGCATCCTCGCCAACAACTCCCACCGCTACTTCGAGACGTACTTCGCCGCCCACTACGCTGGTACGACCCTCGCGCCCCTGAACATCCGCCTCTCCGGCCCCGAGCTCGAATTCATCATCAACGACGGCGAGCTCCGCGCCCTGCTCGTCGGACCCGAATACCTCGAGCTCCTCGCGTCGTTCCGCGACCGCCTCCCGAAGCTCGAGCACGTCGTCGTCCTCGCCGACAGTGCCGGCGAGGGATTGCACGCCTACGAGGACTTGGTCGCCGCGAACGAACCGCTCGCGGCCGCCGCCCGCGACTGGCACGAGGACGACATGATCAACCTCTGCTACACCGGCGGCACCACCGGCCTCCCGAAGGGGGTCATGCTCTCCCAGCGCAACGTCGTCTCCAACTCCCAGC
Source organism: Tepidiformaceae bacterium (assembly GCA_965203545.1). Lineage (GTDB taxonomy): Bacteria > Chloroflexota > Dehalococcoidia > Tepidiformales > Tepidiformaceae > UBA2991. The sequence continues at coordinate 1,865,162 of OZ241899.1, read as the reverse complement.
ACATCCAGATGACGTTCGCCTTCGAGGAGCCCGACGTCTGGCTCCACGCCGCCCCCATGTTCCACCTCGCCGACGCCTGGGCCTGCTACTCGGTCACCGCAGCCGGCGGCGCCCACGCTTTCATCCCCGGCTTCGCCCCCGACCCCTTCCTCCAGGTCGTCCAGGACTGCCGCGTCACCGCCACCATCCTCGTACCGACCATGATCAACTTCGTCGTGAACCACCCCACCGTCCGCGACTACGACCTCTCCTCGCTGCGGGCCCTCCTCTTCGGCGCTTCCCCCATGCCCACCGACCGCATCCTCGCCGCCCGCGAGATCTTCGGGCCCATCCTCGCCCAGGCCTACGGCATGACCGAGACCGCCCCGCTGCTCTGCGCCCAGCGCCTCGAGTGGCTCGACTACGACACCCCCGAGGGCATCGAACGCCTCGCCTCCTGCGGACGCCAGGTGCAGGGTGTCGCCGTCCACGTCGTCGACGACAACGACGTGCCCGTCCCCGCCGACGGCACCGGCGAGATTGTCGCCCGCGGCCCGAATGTCATGCTCGGCTACTGGAACCGTCCCGAGGAGACCGCCGCCGTCCTCCGCGACGGCTGGATGCACACCGGAGACGTCGCCCGCATCGACGAGCAGGGCTTCATCTATATCGTCGACCGCTCCAAGGACATGATCGTGAGCGGCGGCGAGAACGTGTACACGACCGAGACCGAGGGCGCCCTCTACGAGCACCCCGCCGTCCTTGAGGCCGCCGTCTTCGGCATTCCGGATGACCGCTGGGGCGAGGCCGTCCACGCCGCCGTGGTCCTGCGCGAAGGCGCCAGTGCGAGCGAGGAAGCCCTCATCGAGCACTGCCACATGCTCATCGCCGGCTACAAGTCCCCGAAGAGCATCGAGTTCCACGACACGCCCCTGCCCAAGTCCGGCGCCGGAAAGATCCTCAAGACGAACCTGCGCGCCCCCTGGTGGGAGGGCTACGAGCGGGGCGTGAACTAGCGCCCGTTCACGTTGGCCGAAGGGAGCCAGCCACTAACCACCAGCCACTATCTACTAACCCACTACGTCGAAAGCGGGTTCTCCCCGATCAGGTAGTCCTCCACCGCCCGGCCCTCTCCAAGGTCCTCCGCGATAACGCGGTCGAGCGCCTCCCGCTGCATCCCCGCGTACCACCGCCCCTCCGGATACACCACCGCCGTCGGGCCGCTCTCGCAGATGCGCAGGCACCCGACCTTCGTCCGGTAGATGGGCGTGGCCCCCTCGCGCTTGTTCAGCTCGCCGACCCCGCTCTTGAGCCGCGTCCAGGCGGCCACGCCCTCCTCGGTCGTGCAGCAGTCCGGCCCCGTGCAAATGAAGACGTGGCGGCCGTAGCCGCCCACGCCCCGCCGCTCCGCCTCCGCGCGCGCTCCATCCAGGTCGCGGTTCTGCTCGTCCGTCATGTCGCTGTGTCAGTGAGGATAGGGGAATCCGCCGCGACGGTCCCGTTCAGACCCACCCGAGGCACGGAAATGCCCGCCCCGGCATTGGCCGGCGACGGGCATGAGAAACCCCCGCCGGAGCGGGGGCTTCAGGTCCAGAACGTGTGGCGAGCGATTACAGGCGCAGCTTGCCGTGCGACGGCTGGCGCCGGCGCTGGCGCTGCGGCAGAGCCGCTTCCTCGGCAGCCAGATCGATCGGCGGCCGCGTCAGCACTTCGTGCACGTAGCCGCACATGATGCAGCTGCCGTAGGTGCCGTGCCAGTCGCGCTCCACGATGATGGAGCCGCCGCACTTGGGGCACGTCTGGGGCGGGGCCTCTTGCAAGGCAGGCATGGGGAACTTCTCCTGGGTTCCGTGAGGCAAGATCATCTCGGCCTCGAAACGAGCATCCTGCTCGCCAGGCCTTCCTAGTGCATACGGGGTTAGCTGACGGGTTCGGGCGGAAGGTTGCCCTAGGGACTGGAGACGTCCCATTCACCCCGGAAGGTGGTTCCCCCGCTGCGCCACAGTGGCGCACTCTGCAGGTTTCGGTTTTCACCGAGCGCACGCTCCTTGCGGAGCCCCTCGAAGCTAGCAGCCCCGAGATCGGCCTGTCAAGGACTTTGGGAAGGAAATCACAAGTAAATCGCGAAATTCGTCGATATTCGTCCGCGGGAGGGCCATATTCGCCCCTGACATGGCTACGCGGCCACCAGCGCGGGCGCGACCACCGCTCCCGCCGCCGCCAGCCACACCGCCAGCGACAGCCCCGTTTCCGCCGCCACGCCCTGCTTGCCGCCGCCCCTCGCCGCCACCGCCAGCCCCGCGATCAGCCCCGCCAGGGCCGCCCCCGCCGCCACCTCCCAGCCTGCGTTCCCCCCGACCACCGGCCTCACGATCAGCGCTGCGGCCAGTGGAACCGCGGCTGCTACCAGCACTGCCGTCAGCGCCCGAGCCGCCGCTGCCCGCCGCCCCGCCGCCGTCAGCCCGATCGCGGCCAGCAACCCCGTCAGCGCGACTAGCGCCCCAACTCCCACCAAACGGTCCAGCCGTAGCGGCGGTAGTGACGGGAACGGCAACGGTCCGCCCGCGATCGCCCTGGTGCCCTCGTCGAGCCGCCCCTGTTGGGAGCGCAGATCGAGCAGGCGTCGCGTCTCCGCCTCGCCCGCGAGCATCAGCTGCGGCACGTCCGCCGCCTGAACGTCGTGCCGGTCGAGCACGTCGCGGTACAAGGCCAGGTCGTACGCCGCCTGCGCCTCGATGTCCTCGAAGTCGGGCACCACCCCGAGCTCGGCCGCCATCTGCACGTACCTCGGCACGTCGTTGGCGGCCACGTTGCCGAGCTCCGCTCGAACGGCCAGCAGCAGCGCCCCCACCAGGGCCGCCCCCACGAGGGCCGTCCAGCCGATCCCGTGGCACCACGCCGGCGCCAGCGCTCGCTGCGCCGTCGCCGTCAACGGTCCGAGCGGCATCGGCGCCGGAGCCGCTTCCTCATCCTCGACCGGCTCGGCCGCCTCCCGGGCGCGCTCCGCCAGCGCGACCGCGTTCGCCGCCCCCGACCCAAACGCGCGGATCGCGACCGCCGCCGGGGCAAGCGCGAGAGCCCCCGCCGCCGCCATCGCCACCCCGTACAGCGCCGTCGCCGTCGAGCTGACTCCCTCGATCTCGACCTGCCACCCGAACACGAACGCCGCCACCAGGCCGATGCCCGTCAGCAGCACGAAAGCGGCTCCCGTTCCCCGGTACCACGATCCATCCCCCACGATCGCCCGCCCCGTCACGAACAGCAGTGCGCTCAGGCCCGCTCCCAGCAGTCCGGCGCCCGCGAACCACCACCGTCCCTCCTCCAGCATCGCGACCGGCGCGAGGAAGGCCAGCGCCCCGCCCACGACCGCCGTGATCGCGTACCCCGCCACCACCGACCGCCCCGCGTTCCGCATCGCCCGCGTCCAGAACGGGAGCGTGATCCCTGCGATGGTCGCTGCGGCCAGCCCCAGCGCTATCACTACCAGGGGCGTCACGATCCAGACCAGGTCGTCGCCGAGCTGCGCCATCGGCGCTCCCAGCACGAGCCCCGCGCCGCCGCCCGCCGCCAGCAGCGCCACCGCGTCTGCCCCGCCCGCCGCGCTGCCCGCCGCCTCGACCGCCTCCACCTCCGGCCCCTCGTCCTCCTCCGTGTGCTCGCTCGCGGCTAGCAGCCGTGCTGCCAGCGCCGTCAGGGCCGCTCCCGCCCCCGCCCCCAGCACGAGGAACGCCGCCTCGCCACTCGCAATGTCAGCGAAGCGCGTCGCGATGCCGTAGAGCCCCGCCACTCCCGCCACCGCCAGCGCCCCGCCTGCCAGTGCCGGGGCCGTACCTGCCCACAACGCGATCGCGAGCGCCTGCCGCAGTGTCCGGTCGGCGGCTGTCGCCGCCCGTTCGCTCGCGCGCTGACCCAGGGCCAGGCCCGTCGCTGCCGTCGCTGCCGCTGCCAGCGCTCCGGCCAGCACCGCCAGCCCCGCCACCGCCCCCGACTCGACGCCGTCGCGATACGCTCCCACCGCCGCGCCGCTCCCCACGCCACCCGCCAGCCCCAGCGTCACGCTGAGGACGACGAACCGCCAGATGTACGAGCCTCCGAGTTCGCGGGTGCGTTCAGCGGCCGCGGATACGGCCTCGCCGGGCCGCGTCCGCAGGAGGATGTCCAGGGCGAACCAGGTGGCGAAGACCACCGCCACCACCGCTGCGAGCGGAATCGCGAGCTGCGCCACGATCACCGCTCGCCTCCTCTCGGCCCGCCCCGTGGGGCTGCGGGCCGGCGGCTACGCTAGATGAACAGCGGCCCGAACACCACCGCCACGATCGACATCAGCTTCAGGAGGATGTTGAGCGACGGGCCCGAGGTGTCCTTGAACGGATCGCCCACGGTGTCGCCCACCACGGCAGCCTTGTGGGCTTCCGAGCCCTTGCCGCCGAAGTTCCCCTCTTCGATGTACTTCTTGGCGTTGTCCCAGGCCCCGCCCGCGTTCGCCATCATGATGGCGAGCATCGCGCCGGCTGCAATCGAACCGATGAGCAGGCCGCCCAGCGACTCCGCGCTGATCACCGCGCCCACGAAGATGGGAACGGCCACGGCCAGCAGGCCCGGAATGACCATCTCGCGCAGCGCTCCATTGGTGGAGATGCTGACCGCGCGTTCGTAGTCCGGCTCCTCGGTGCCGTCCATGATGCCGGGCTTCTCGCGGAACTGGCGGCGTACCTCTTCGACCATCGCCTGCGCCGCGCGCCCCACCGCGCCCATCGAGAGCGCCGAGAACACGAACGGCATCAGCGCGCCGATGAGGATGCCGACCATCACTTCCCAGTCGAGCAGGTTGAACATCTCAACGCCCGTGGTGATCGAGTAGGTCGCGAGTAGCGCCAGCGCCGTCAGCGCCGCCGAACCGATGGCGAAACCCTTGCCCGTCGCCGCCGTCGTGTTGCCGAGCTGGTCGAGCGCGTCCGTGCGCTCGCGCACCTCTGGCTCGAGGCCGGCCTGCTCGGCGATGCCGCCGGCGTTGTCCGCTACCGGCCCGTAGGCGTCCGTCGCGAGGGTCACGCCCAGTGGGGCGAGCATGCCCACCGCCGCGAGTGCGATGCCGTAGAACCCGGCGAACTCGTTCGCCAGGATGATCGCGACCACGATCGTGATGAGCGGGATCGCCGTCGAGAGCATGCCCAGGCTCATTCCGCCGATAATCACCGGCCCCGAGCCTGTTTCAGCCTGCGCCGACAGGTTCACCGTCGGGCTGTAGCGGAACGGCCCGATGGCGAAGCCCTCGGAGGAGGTGAAGCCCTCCGTCACCGTCCCGATGATCTGCCCCGCGATGAGGCCGACGAGGATCGCCCAGAAGATGTCCCAGGGCAGGTCGAGGATGGGTATCGCGATGGCTGCGCCCACCAGGACCAGGCCGGAGGCGCCGTAGACGCCCGCCCGCAGCGCCCAGAGCAGCCGCCCCTGGGTCGCCTGCTCGCCCGTGCGAACCAGGAAGGTTGAGAGGATGGCGGCGAAGATGCCCGTCCCCGCCACCAGTAGCGGCAGCATCACCGCGTTGCCCTTGAATGAATAGGCCCCCTCGCCGAAGAGACCGATCGCGCCGGTGTACTCCACGCCCACGATCGCCACTGCCGCCAGCGCCATCGTCGCTACGATCGAGCCCACGTACGACTCGAACAGGTCTGCGCCCATGCCGGCCACGTCGCCCACGTTGTCGCCCACGTTGTCGGCGATTGTCGCGGGGTTCCGCGGGTCGTCCTCCGGGATGCCCGCCTCGACCTTGCCGACGAGGTCGGCGCCCACGTCGGCCGCCTTGGTATAGATGCCGCCGCCCACGCGCGCGAACAGCGCGATCGAGGAGGCGCCGAAGGCGAAGCCCGCGAGCGGGACCGCGCTCTCCCAGATCAGGTACAGGATGCCCAGGCCGAGAATGCCCAGCCCCACCACCGTCATGCCCATCACGGTGCCCGAGTTGAAGGCCACACGGAGGGCCGGATTCAGCCCCTCCTGCGCCTTGGCCGCCGTGCGCACGTTCGCCCGAACCGCGATCGTCATGCCCAGGTAGCCGGCGCTCGCCGAGAGGATGGCGCCGATCAGGTAGGAGAGCGACATCGCCGGCACGTCCTTGTCGAAGTCCCAGAACTGGCTCGTCAGCGGATCCTTGTCCAGCACGTCCAGGTCGATGAACACCAGCAGGACCACGAACACGGCGGCGACGAACAGTGCCAGCACGGCGTACTCGCGCTTCAGGAACGCCGCCGCGCCGAGCTGAATCGCACGGGCGATGTTCTGCATCGTCTCGTTGCCCTCGTCTTCCCGCACCACCGCGAACACGCGGAAGGCGGAGAAAAGCAGGGCGAGTGCGCCCGCGATGATGGCGAAGATCAGGATCTCCATGGTTCCCCCAGAGACAGGTGCTGAGCGGCGTCGCGCACCCCGGGGTAGCCCCCTTGGATGGCAATCGCAGCAGGATATGGGCCGCAAGGCACTCTAGCGTCCCGCCCCCCTGCGTTCAATGTGAACCCTGTGTTTCGCGTGGGGGAAGGCTAGCCCTCGGGGGTCGCCCGACGTTGCACGATCGCCATCGTCAGGTCGCCTCGCGTCCGCTCCAGGATGCCCCGCGTCTGGTCGGTCGTGCGCCGCAGCCCGCCCGTCATCGCGTCCGGGAAATCGATCGTGACCAGCAGCGCGTAAATGTCGTCCATCGCCGCGAGCAGCGCCTCGCACCCGTCGAAGTCGCCCTGCCGCAGCCGGTCGAGGATGACCCGCCGCAGCTCCCCCGCCGCCTCCGCAATGCCGTTGAGCCAGGCCGACGCGTTCACCCCCACCTCCTCCGGCGAGGGCAGCGGCGCCCCCGAGACGAGCGCCAGCGTCGCTCGCGCCTCCGCGTATTCCTTCTCCGCGTCGTGCACGAATCCCGCGTGCTCGATGTCCGGGTGTCCCCCCAGCCCCGCGAACCCCTCGTCCGCCGCCGCCCGGGCCGCGTCCAGCCGCGCCTCCGCCTCCGCCATCTCCCCCCGGTGCACCTCGCGAATGCTGCGCGCACTCGCCTGGATCAGGGCCCGCGAGGCCCGCAGCGCCTTCTCGCGGGCCGCGTGCTTCTCCTCCAGGTGCGCGACAACTCGCGGTGCGATCTCACCAAGGGGTGATGTGTCCGGCCGGGGCGCATCCCCGCCCGCGCTCACAGGTTCTTGACCGGGTCCGGCAGGTCGCCCTCGCGCGCGGCGTCGATCATCTCCCGCGCGCTCTCCGGCATGTCGACGCCGTACTCGTCGAACCGCTTCTCCACCCACGAACCGATCTGCCGCGGATCCTTCAGATCCGCCTTGTCGTCCGTCGCGGGGTCGCCATACCGCTCCAGCACGTCCTCCCGAGAGTACGTCCGCGCGAAGCTCGAGACCAGCCGCTGGGTCGACTCGCTCCCGCAGTGCTCGCAGGCGGTGGTCGCCTTCGGGTCAGGCTTGCGCGAGAAGTGATTCGTGATCTTCTCGCACTCGTCGCAGCGGAACTCGTAGATCGGCATAACGTGGCGATCCTAGCACGCTCCCGCGCGCTACTCGTCCGGAATCTCGAGCCCCCGGAAGTGCTCGATGTGCGCCAGCGAGTTGCGCGCCCCGATGTCGAGGCTGACCAGGTCGATGCGCACGCACTCCGGGTCGAGCCCCTGTTCTTCGCAGTACTCCATCGCGCAGCGCCACATCCGCTGCAACTTGCGCGTGTCCAGCGATTCCGCCGCCGTGCCCCGCTCCGCCCGCCGCGTCCGCACCTCCACGAAGGCGATGTCCTCGCCGTCCCGGGCAACCAGGTCGATCTCGCCGCTGGGCGTGCGCGCGTTTCGATCCATGATCGTGAGCCCGGCCGCCTCCAGCCGGTGCGCCGCCACGCGCTCCCCGAAGGCGCCCAGCTCCTTGCGGCGGTTCACAGGTCGAGCTTGCCCTGTGCGAACGGCGCCCAGCTCACGCGGTGCGCCTCGCACGGACCCCGCCGGTCGATCGCGGCGCGGTGTTCTGCCGTGTAGTACCCCTTGTTCTGGCAGAACCCGTACCCGGGGAACCGCTCGCACAGATCCGTCATCCATCGGTCGCGCGCGACCTTCGCCACGATCGACGCGGCCGCCACCGAGACGCTGCGGGCGTCCGCCTTCGGCTCCACCCGCACCCGCGGCAGCGGCAGCGGCAGCGCGTCGGAGATGACCAGGTCGGGCGCGCAGGGAAGCGCCTCGATCGCGCGCAGCACCGAGAGCCGCCGAGCCTCGACGATCCCCCGGCTGTCGACCTCCGCGCTCGTCGCCCACCCCAGCCCGTACGGGATCGACGCCTCGATCTCGTACGCCAGCTCCTCGCGCGCCGCCGCCGTCAGCACCTTCGAGTCGCGTACGCGCCGGAACCACGGCCGCTTGTCGCCCGGCGCGAGCAGCACCGCCGCCGCCGTGACCGGACCGGCGAGCGGCCCCACCCCCACCTCGTCCACCCCTGCGACCGTCGCCGCACCCTCACGCCATGCCTCGCGCTCCCACCGCAGGGAGGGGATACGGGACCGGGGCTGCTTCTTTCGGGGTCTGGCGCCGTTCGCGCGCGCCACGGCTAGCGCGCCACCCCGGCGCGCTCGGCGAGCAACGCCGCCAGCGCCTCGTCCAGCGCGGGCGGCTCGGGGACGTCCTTGAACTCGCTCCAGCGGCGGTAGATCTCGGCCACCGCCCGGTGGAACCCGTCTGGCAGACCGGCTCCCGCGAACGTGTCCGCGATCTCCTCCATCTCGCCCGCGAACCGCCACGCCTTCGCCGCGCTCCCCAGCGCCCGCCCCTCCCCGCTCGCCGCCAGCTCCGCCTGCGAGATCGCCCATTCCTCGCGCAGCGCCTCCGCCACCCCCTCCCGCTCCGCCAGCGCGAGGATGCCCGCCAGCAGCGCCGACGTGCCCTTCGTGTACGCGGCGTACGCCATCTTCAGTGCGGAGGCTGCCCCGGGTTCCGCCCCGATCGCGATCGCCTCCAGCGGACTCCCCTCGAAGAGCTCCGCCACCCCCTCCGCCTCGCCGCCCGACAGGTACAGCCGCGTGATGCCCGGTTTCCAGGCGGGTGGCCCGATGATGCCCCCGTCCACAAACGCCCTCGCCCCGCCCGCCAGCACCGCCTCCCCGATGGCCCGCCCCCGCGCCGGCGACACCGCATTCGCATCGACGTACACGCCCCCGAATCCCGTCTCCGCCACCCCCTCGGCCAGCGCCAGGGCCGCGTCTGGTGGGCACACGCTGATCAGCGTCCCGCACGACTCACGCAGTTGATCGATGCCGCCCGCGTCCTCGAGGCTCGCGCCTTCCGCCCGCTCGCGCGTAGCCGCGCTGCGGCCTTCGCTCGCCCAGAGCACGCGGTGTCCCCGCCCCACGAGCGCCGCCCCCACCGAAGCGCCCATCGCCCCCGGATGCAGGAGGCCGATGGCGCCGGAGGAGGCCGCCACGCCCTAGCTCCCGCTCTGGGGCGGCTGGCCCGGAGGCGCCGCCAGCAGCGCGTCGAGCTCAGCCGCGTTCTCCGCGAGCTGCTCGTTCAGCGTCTCGATGCGCGTGAGCGCGGTCTGCACCTCGGCCAGGTCGCTCTCCATCTCGCCCGAGGCCAGCAGCGGGTAGAGCGCCTCGCCGATCGACGTCTTCTCGCGCCTCACGCGCGCTTCGAGCCGGCTCTCGCGCATTTCCAGCTGCGCCCGGCGGGCCTGTTTCTTGGTGGCTTCGGTCGCTGCCGTCGCGGTCTCCCGCACGGTGTCTCTCACCCGGTCGAAGAAGCTCATGTCTCCGCCAGTATAGATAGCGTGGGTAGTTACGCGTACGCCCTCCGGCGCGGAGCCCCTCAGGCGCGGGCCAGCGACTCCTCGTACACCTGCGCCATCCCCTCCAGCACGGTGTCCGCAAGTCCCAAAATGCTCTCCATCGCCTCCACCGCCTCGTCCGTCCCTTGCTGCGCCTCCGAGGCGAGCTGCGCCGCCGTCTCCTCGAGCGAGTGCCGCAGCGCGTTGAACGTCATCACGGCGTCCGTAAGCGTCACCCCAGCCCCCACCAGCGTCCGCCCGTACTCCCCGCCGATGCCGCGTGCATCGTCGATAAACCGGTCCGGGCGCGTCCGCGACGAGACGAACCGCGCGAACAGGTCGACCAGTTGTCGCCCGATGAAGCGCAGCCGCTCGCGGGTCGCGCGGTCCAGCCCCGCGAACGCGTCCATGTCGTGGGTCTGGCGCCTGCGGCTCAGCCGGCGCTTCACGCGCCCCACGGCCAGCTCGCTGATCCGGTCCGTATCGACGGAGCCCGCCGCCTGGCTGCTCTGCGCCATGAACTGGCGCACGTCCTCCTCGAGGATGCGCCGGTGACCCCCGCTCGTGCGGTACGAGCGAATCTCGCCCGCGTCCGCCCACCGCCGCACCGTCGAGTGGCTCACTCCGAGCAGTCTGCTCGCGCGCCCCAACGACAACCACGCCTGCGCCTGAGACTCGTCGGTCACGAAACCTCCCAAACCTCGCCACCAGCATAGGCGAGCCGCCCCCGCCCCGCTACTCCTCTCCCTTACCCCGATCCCCCGCTATCTCGGTCGCCCGCCGCACCGAATCCTCACCGAAGCGGTCGCGCAGCGTGTTGACCGTCTCCGCCAGCCTGTCCGCCTCGAACGTCTCCCCCAGCTTCAGCTGCCGCGCCGGCCGGCCGATGTTCATCACCCCCAGCCCGATCAGGCGCACCGGCCGCTCCCCCTCCTCCCGCCAGGCCCGCTCGAACAGCTCCGCCCCCGCCTCGAAGACCTCGTCCGCGAGCGCCACCTGCCCCACCGCCGTCCACGACCGCGTGAGCGTCTCGAACGGCGGGAAGCGCAGCTTCAGCACGACCGTGCGCGCCGCCAGCCCGCTGCGCGCCAGGTCCCGCGCAACCCGTTCGGCCTGCGTCCGCAGGATCGCCCGCAGCCGCGCCCGGTCGCCCACATCCGTCCCGAACGTCGCCTCGCGGCTCACCGACTTCGCCGTCCCCCGGTGCTCCAGCACCGGCGCCTCGAACCGCCCCTGCGAGCGTGCGTGCAGCTCCTCCCCCATGCCCCCGAATCGCTCCCGCAGCGCGTCCGCGGGGTAGGCCGCCACCTCCCCGATCGTGCGCAGGCCCAGCTGCGCCAGCCGCTCCTCCAGCTTCGCCCCCACCATCGGCAGGTGTCGCACCGGCCGCGGAGCCAGGAATGCCGCCTCCTCCCCCGTTGGGACGACGCAGACCCCGTCCGGCTTCGCCGCGTCGCTCGCGACCTTCGCGACCAGCTTGTTCGCCGCCACCCCCACCGAGGCCGTGATCCCGATCTCCGACCGCACACGCTCGCGGATCATCCCCGCGATCGCCTCCCCGCCGCCGAACAGCCGCCCGGCCCCCGCCACATCGAGGTACGCCTCGTCCGTGCCCGCCGCCTCGCACACCGGCGTGAAGTCCCGAAGGATCGCGTGGAAGCGCTCCGAGGCCGGCGCATAGTAGGAGAAGTCGACCGGCAGGTAGGTGGCCTGCGGGCAGCGACGTTTCGCCTGCGCCGTCGGCAGCGCCGAGTGCACCCCGAACTCCCGCGCCTCGTAGCTGGCCGTGCTCACGACCCCCCGCGGCCCGTCGAACCCCACGACCACCGGCGTCCCCGCCAGCTCCGGCCGCCGCAACAGCTCCATCGCCACGAAGAACGCATCGAGATCGACATGCAGCACGCTCGGCGAACTCATCCGAACACCCGTTCGGGGTCAGTCTACCGCACGTGTCCTTCGCAGTGGCCCACCCGAACCCCTTCCCCCCTCGCGGCGGGAATGTCTGCGTCGGCTCGAACGCTAGTCGTTCTCGGAGTTCCCGCGCAGGAACTCCTCGATGTCGCCGACCAGGTCCGTCGCCTCCGGGAGGGGGTCGTTCGCTGCTTCCTCTTCCTCCACCTCCGCCAGCGCGCTCTCGAGCCGCTCCAGGTACGAGCGCATCTGCGGGTCGCCCGCGATCGTCGTGTCGAGCTGGTCCCGGAAGCGGTCGGAGGCTGCCTCCAGTTCCCCCAGGTCGAAGCTCGTCCCGAGCAGGCGTTCCAGGCGCTGCAGGACCGCGAGCGTCGCCGGCGGGCACTGCTCCCCCGTGATGTAGTGCGGTACCGTCGCCCAGAGGCTCGCCGAGGGTCGGCTCGCCTCCTGCAGGGCGTAGTGCAGGATGCCGACGATGCCCGTCGGCCCCTCGTATCGCGACCGCTGCAGGTCGAGCTGCGCCGCCAGCTCCGGGTTGGCGGCGCTTCCGGTCACCCCGATCGGGCGTCGGTGCGACGCCTCCCCGATGAGCGCACCCAGGGACACCACCATCGACACGTCCAGCGTGTCGAACAGCTCCATGAACTCCTGCGAGAACGTGCGCCAGCGCAGGTTCGGCTCGGCCCCGATGCCGATGACGTAGTCCGGCGAATCCCCCGCCGTGCGCGCGTAGTAGAACTCGTTCCCCGGCCACGTGAGCTGCCGTTCCCCGCTCGAGTCCAGCCGTACCGAGGGGCGCGTCTCCGTGAATGCGTAGAACGGCTCCGCCTCCATCGTGGCGAACCGCCGCGCCCCCAGCCGCCGCACCACGAACCGCGCCGCGTTGCTCGCGGCATTGGCCGCATCGTTCCAGCCGGTGAAGGCCAGCACCGCCACCGGCGATTGCAGCTCGGGCGTCCGCTCCATCGTCAGGTACCGCATCCGGCTCCCTTCGGGGTTCGCCCCCGCGCGGGGATTCTAGGCCCCTCGCGCCTCGCTCGTGCGGTGGCCCCGCTCCGACTCGGTCCGCTCATCCCAGCCCCCTGGCGACCAGCGCCTCGTGGAACGCCCGCCGGTCGACGGGCTCGACGATTCGAACCTGGCGCAACGCCTCCTCGGGCGGTACGAGCATCCGCCCCGTCGTTTCATGGCGAGGTCGCCAGGGTTCCAGCGAGACATCTGCGCACCAGAACGCTCGAACCAGCACCAGTCCCGCTTCCTCGCCCTTGAGGCAGGCTCCCCTGGAATAGCCGAGCAGCCTCGCCTCCTGCACGACGGCGCAGGCCTCCTCGAGCACCTCTCGCACCAGCGTCGCCCGCCAGTCCTCGTCGCCTTCCGGCCGTCCAGCAGGGAACTCCCAGTCAACGCCCGACTGGGTCACCAGGACAACAGCCCCATCGGGGGTGAAGCAGATGCCCCCCGAGCCGTGCCGCCTGCCGTCGGGAGCCGGAAGCTCCGGCGGGTGCCACGACAGCAGCCAGTCCTGCCCCCTGCCGTCCCTGAACTCGTACGACCGCCCCTCACGCGCCACAACGTCCGAATCTGCCACCAAAACCTCCCTCACCCGGCTCCACAACCCCCTACCAGCCGTCGCCGCTGGCACCAGCTTCCCCCCTCGCGGCGCGAATCGGAGGAAAGCCAACACCTTCCTCCGACCCAGAAAATCAACCGGCGTATTCCCAGCCGAGTTCCTTTTCGGTGAGGATGTCGCCGCTGCGGGTCACGTCGCCGTCGAGCACGCGCCCGATGACAAGCGTGTGGTCGCCCGTCTCGAAGAACTGCTCGACCGTGCAGTAGTACCAGCCCAGCGCCTCCTCGAGGATGGGCGCCCCCTCCGGTGTGAGGAAGTGCGCGAGCCCTTCGAGCTTGTCGGTGATCGCCGCCGAGGCTTGCTCCGAGCGTCCCCGGATCTTCTTCCCCTCCGCGGGCATCACCACCTTGCGCGCGATCTCGTGGCCGTCGCGCTCGTGCAGCAGGTTCACCGTGAACGCCTTCGTCTCGCGCACGAATCGCAGCGTGCGGGCGTCGTTCTCGATCGACGCCGCCACCAGCCGCGGCTTGAAGGACACCTGCATCACCCAGTCCGCGATCATCAGGTTCCGCTCGCCCCCGGCGCTGACCGACCCGATCACGTGCACGCCGTAGCACATCTTCAGGAGCGCCTTCTCGATCGGTTCGAGGTTGATCGGCTCGCCGGGGATGCTGGGGAACTCCGATCCGGGGAAGGGCTGCTGCTGCGTCACTGCTGCCGTCCGTTCATGGCCCCGCGACGGCCGGACCCGCCTCGGGGCCGGGCTTCCGCCGTGGGTCGCCGCACGAACACTGTAGCCCAACCGGGCGAAAAGGGAGCGTCTGCGAACGGCCTCGCGGGACGCTCGACGGGGCAGCCGTGAAGCCGGTTGCCGCTTGGCCTCTCGAACCCTACTATTGGCCCCGAAAATCTCCCACATGGTGGGCACGAAACGACCGTAATGACAGTTTTGCTACCTTTCCCTGGAAGGTCTCGCCGCCTCCTCTCCCTCTCGCTTGTTGCGCTCCTGAGCGTGGCACTGCTCGTTGCCTGTGGCGGCGATGATGATCCCGCCCCCGCGCCCACGCCCGCTCCCACCCAGGCGGCTGCGGCTACCGAAGCCCCCACCGAGGCGGCCACGGAGGCTCCCACCGAGGCCCGGACGCCCGAGCCGACGGAAGCGCCCACCGAGGCTGCGGGTGAGCCGGCGACCGCGACTCCCACACAGCACCCCTCAGGCATAACCGACCCGGAAGTACGGTGTGGCCCTCCAGGCCTCGCAGACCAGAGCTGCATCGAAGCCCTCCGGCGTGAATTGGCCCACAGCGAGAACCCGCCCGCTCCCGGTTATCCGCGCATCGTCATCGATCTTTTCGATCGTCAGGTCTGGATCGTCGACACGCCCGTCGCGATTGTCGCCATCAGCCCCACGGCGACCGAGCTCGTCTACGCCCTCGGAGGAACCATCGTCGGCCGCTCCCAGAGTGTGAACTACCCTCCCGAGGCTGCTGAGGTGCCCTCTGTCGGGACTGCCTACCAGCCGAACTTTGAGGCTATCCTTGCGCTCGAGCCGGACCTCATCGTGGCCGACTCCACTATCCACATCCAGCCGGACGTCCGCCGTACTCTCGATGCGCTCGATGTCCGAGTCATTTTCGCCGGAGCTGCGAGCGTCGACGAGGTAATCAAGGGCGTCAAGCTCCTCGGTGAAGTGCTCGACAACCCCCATGGCGCCTCCGAGACCGTCGCCTCCATTGAGGCGGCCCGCGCCGCTGCACAGGAGGCGCTCGCCGGTCAGGACATCTCTGCCGTTATCCTCATCGGCGACCGCGATCGTAACCTCTACGCCGCCAAGGCCAGCAGCTACGGCGGTTCCATCCTCAATGCCCTTGGCATCGCCAACCCCGCCGATGTCCAGCCCGACTCCGGGCCCTTCCCCGGCTTCACGCGTGTCTCGCCCGAAGCCATGCTCCAGTACAACCCGACCTACATCTTCACGGTCACGCCCGCGCCGCCGCCCGCCCCGCGGCTGAGCGGCATGCTTGGCCTCTTCCCTGGCTTCGGCGGCCTCCAGGCCATGGAGAACGACCGCGTTATCGAGCTGGATGTCCAGCTCTTCGTGCAGGCCCCGGGACCGCGCGTCATCGAAGCCTTCGCCGCCATCGTCGAGGCGGTTGCCGGCAGCGGGCAGTAGCCGGGAGCGGAAGGATGGCTGGGGCCACGGTCGGGGCGCGCGCGGGGATGTCGTTCCTGGTGCCCCGTGGCCGGTCCCGGAGGCACTTCCTGCTCGCCTGCGCGGGTGTGCTCGCCCTCGCCGTCATCGGCCTCCTCACCATGATGTTCGGCGCGGTAAACCTCTCCGCCGGGGAGGCCCTGGCCGGCCTCACGGCTGGCTCCGACTCCCTTTCGGGCCTCGTCGTCGGCCAGATTCGCCTGCCCCGCTTCCTCGACGCCATCCTCGTCGGCGCGTCCCTCGGCGTCGCCGGAGCGCTCCTGCAGGGCGTCACCCGCAATCCCCTCGGCGACCCGACCATCTTCGGGCTTACCGCCGCCGCCGGCCTCGCCACCGCGACCGCCATCTCCATCAACCCGCAGATTCCCCAGTGGGGCGTCGCCCTCGCCGCCATGATCGGGGGCCTCGGCGGCGCCGGCATCCTCTTCGTGATCGCCTACCGCGGCGCCGTCTCGCCCGTGCGCCTCGCCCTTGCCGGCGTCGCCCTCTCTGCGCTCTTTGGGGCCATCACCGTCGGCCTCATCGCGAGCGTCCGCACCTTCATCCAGACCACCCTCGGCTTCCTCGCCGGCGGTCTCTACGGCTCCGACTGGACCGACTTCCGCTCCATCCTCCCCTACGCCATCCCCGCCCTCGCCGCCGCCCTCGTCTTCGCCGGGCGACTTAACGTGCTCTCCCTCGGCGACGAGGTTGCGACCGGGCTGGGCGTCCTCGCCGACCGCACCCGCCTGGCGATCCTCGTCATCGCCGGCGTTCTCACCGCTTCGGCCGTGGCAATCGCCGGTCTCGTCGGTTTCGTCGGGCTTCTCAGTCCGCACGTTGCCCGCTACGTCGCTGGGTCCGACAACCGCTACCTCATCCCCGCCTCCGCGCTGGTCGGCGCGATCATCGTCACCGCCGCCGACCTCGTCGCGAAGCTCGTCATCAACCCGTCCGAGATCCCGATGGGCATCATCACCGCCGCCATCGGCGCTCCCTTCCTCCTCTACCTCGTGCGGTTCAAGGTGTAGCGATGCGGCTGTCGACCGAGCGCCTCAGCCTGAGCTACAACGGCCGCGACGCCGTCCACGAGGTCACCCTCGACCTCGAAAGTGGCGAGCTTATCGCCATCGTCGGTCCCAACGGCAGCGGCAAGACCACGCTCCTGCGCGGCCTCTCCCGTCTCCTCCGCCCGGTTGCCGGACACGTGCTCCTCGACGGCGAGGACATTCGCGCCATCAGCTCCCGAAGCGTTGCCCGCCGCCTCGCGGTTCTCCCCCAGGAGCACCCGGAGGGCGTCGACATCACCGTGAACGAGCTCGTCTGGCGCGGCCGCGCCCCCCACCAGGGCATCCTCCAGCGCGCCACGCCCGCTGACCACGAGGCCGTCGATTGGGCGCTCGAGGCCGCCGACGTCCACCACATCGCCACCCGCCCCCTCGGCAGTCTCTCCGGGGGCGAGCGCCAGCGCGCCTGGATCGCCCTCGCCCTCGCCCAGCAACCCCGCGTCCTCCTCCTCGACGAGCCGACGAGCTTCCTCGACGTCCAGCATCAGGTCGAGGTGATGGCCCTCCTTACCCGCCTCAACGCCGAGGGCATGACGATCATCGTCGTCGTCCACGACCTCGCCCTTGCCGGCCGCTTCATGCAGCGCGTCATCGGCATGCGCGAGGGACGCATCGCCTTCGATGGTCCCTCGCGCGAGGTGCTGCTTCCCGAACCCCTCGAGGAGGTCTTCGGCGTGCCCATGCTCGTCCTGGAAGACCCCGAGAGCGGCCTGCCCGTGCCCCTTCCCCGGCACCCGGAGGGCGCCGCCGGCCCGCAGGCCTAGGGGAAGGCGTTGTAGAGAGCGTCGTTGTCGCCGACCTGCAGGTCGGAGGTGACACCTCCGATGGCGGCGATCGGCTTGTTACTCCTGATCACCATGCCGCCCATCATGCAAGTCGGCAGCGCTCCCAGCCCGGTCGCGTCCTTGTCGTCGGAGCCCTGGTCGAACACGAATGACCCGTCGATCGTGATCGTAGTCTGGAAGAGCGCCAGGCCCTCGCACCCCTTGATGGCCTCGGCGGGGTTGTTCACCGCCACGATCTGGAGCTCCGCCTTCCCCCCGTCCGCGACCGCCACCCCGACCCAGCTGTTCGTGCCTTCCTGGTCCTGCCAGCCGTTGACGTTGCGGAAGACCAGCGGGAATTTCACGCTCGTCGTGGTCCGCCCCTTGGGCACTCCGTTCGCCGCTGCGTAGGCATCCGTGTCGCGCCGGCTCGCTCGCAACAGGAGGGCGGCGACCGGTTCGTCGGCGTACACCATCGCCCAGCCTTCGAAGCCGTCCGGCAGCTCGTCGCTGTCGTAGACGCTGTGCGTGATGCCGCCTCCGGCGGGCACCTCGATCTCGACCGTCACGAGCACGTCCCGGTCCGGATCGCCCCTGACCGTGCCCTGGTAGACGATGCTCCCGCTGATGGCCTCGTCCCAGGGGTTGGCGATGGCGTACTCCGTCCAGTAGCCCCCCACCGACTTCTGCGCGAGCGGCATCACCACCCGCCTCGAGATGTCGTCTTCCTTCGCGCCGGGCCTGTCCTCGTCCACGACGAACCCGTTGTACGAGGCCAGCCGGGAGTTGCCGCCGCCCCCGCCATAGATATCGACCGCCACCGTAACGGGCTCCGTCGAGTCGATCATCACGCTCATCAGGGCATTCACCGTGCCCGAGGGCATGGCCCTGGTCAGGTTTCCTTGGTCGGGCGCCAGCGTCAGCTGTCCTGCCGCCGGGATTGCCCAGCCCCCGTCCGGACAGCTCTCGCTGGCGACGTCGCTGGAGACGAGCGTCGTGCCCCCGTTCGACGACGCCGCTCCCCTGCCCGGAACGAGCTCGTACGTAAGGGTGACGCACGCCACATCGAGGGCCGCGTTCGCGATCGAGAAGCGCGTGTTCGTGACCGTCCCGTCACCCTCGTCGAGCTGGTTGGCCACGTACGGAAGCGCCACCCGCACCCCGCTTTCCGAATACGCGTTGTGCACCGCGTACGACCGCGCGTTCCCCGTCCCCACGGCCTCCCGCATGAGCAGCGCGTTCAGCGGCTGGTCGCTTGAGAGCACCCCCACGCCCCGGAAGCCCGGCAGCAGCCCCTGGTTCAGGGCCTGGCTGAACGTGCGCGTGCTCCACGCCGGGACCTCCGGGTGGATCTCGCTCGCGAGCGGAATGAGCACGCCCCCGGGCGTGTAGAAGTCCATCACGATCGTCGCCGGCTGCCGGCTGTTGTTCTGCACGAGGATGGCCGTGTGCTCCTTGCTCCCGGGCGAGAGCGAAGCGTTGACCTGGAAGGGAAGCCGTTGCCCGCGCGCCGACTCGCTCGCCCCGACCGGCGCGCTCGTGCTGCCCGCTGCCAGCGCCAGGAGCGCCAGCAGCCCGATCAGCACGGCCAGGGGGTGGGGGCGGACGCGTCGACCCAGACCTGTCATGGGGCCTCCGCTTTTCGAGTGTCGGGGCGGTCGCGTCTGCCGTCAATGCGGGGCTGGGGTCTACTCCAGCGAGCTCAGCACCTGGAACACGAGCACGAAGCACGCCGCGCCCACTACCATGATCAGCACCAGGCGTCCGCCCCGCATCCTGTCATTGTGGGGCGAACCGCCGCTTGTCGCTCGCCCGCGGCCTTGCCGCCGCCTTTCCCGCCGCTCTCGCACAACCCTCCGACTTCCGTCACGATAGTGGCGATGCGCTCGATCCCCCTGCTCGCGGCTGCTCTTCTCGTCGCGGTTCTCGTGGCGTGTGGCGGTGGCGACTCCGCCCCGGCCACCCCCACCTCCACCGAGCCGCCCCGCGCAACCGGGCAGGCCCAGGCCACGGAAGCGCCCACCTCCACGCCTGAGGCCACGGCCGCCGCCACAGCTACTGCGGAACCGCAGGCTACCCAGCGGGCCTCCGCGACGGCGGCTGCCACCGCCGCACCAACCGAAGCGTCCACGTCAACGCCGGCGGCGGAGGCCGAGGCCACGCGGCAAGCCGCCTCCACGCGGACCCCGGAGCCAGCCCGGGAGGCAACACCCGAGCCCACCTCCGAGACGGCCACGGAAGAGTCCGAGCTGGCCGAGGAGCCGGAGGAGCCCGAAGAGCGTTCCACCGAGACCCCGGAGCCGGCCCAGGAAACCGCTCCCGAGGATGAGTCCACCCCGACCCCCACGGCCGCCGAGGCCGACCCCGAGCCTGAGCCCACACCCGCCGATACCGCCGCCGATGTCCCCGAGGAGGCCGTCGTCTCCTCCCTGCCCCAGGTCTACTTCGTCCACACCGAGTGGTGACCGACCTGCAAGAGACTCCGCCCCGTGTGGGAGGAATTGCAGGAGCAATACGCCGGCCAACTAGAGTTCCTGGAGCTTGACCTGGACGACGAGGCGGACAATGCCGTCGCCCGCGACCACGGCATCTTCTACCAGCCCGGGTTCATCATCTACGATGCCAGCGGGAGGGAGGTCTACGCCGAGCCCGGCCCCTTCAACGGGGACGAGATGCGTAGCCTCATCGAGTTCGCCCTGGAGGGAAGCTGATGCGCCTGGTTGCCCTTGTCGCCACCGTCTCGCTTGCCGCGCTGGTGCTCCTCGCCTGCGGCGGCAGCGACCCCGCTCCTGCGGCCCCCGCCGAACCCACCACCGCCCCCACCGAGGCTGCTGCTGACGTCCCCGACGACGCGGTCGTTTCCACCACCCCGAAGGTCTACTTCATCCACACCGAGTGGTGACCGACCTGCCGCGCGCTCCGCCCCGTGTGGGCGGACCTGGAGCAGGAGTACGGGGACCGGGTCGAGTTCTTCCTGGTTGACCGCGAGACCGAAGAGGGCCGTGAGTTCATCCGTGACCATGGCCTCCCCATCGGGCAGCCTGGCTTCGTTGTGTACGACGCCACCGGCGAGGTGACCTACGCGGCCCTCGGTCCTACCCGGGCCGACGGCGTGCGTGAACTCGTCGAGTCGGTCGTTCCCCAGTAGCCGTGCGTCCGCTGGCCCTGGCCGCCGCTGTTGCCGTTGCCGCCACGGCCCTCGCCTGCGGATCAGGTGGGTCCGAGTCACCCGATCCGACCGCTGCCCCCGCCGCCATCTCCGGCCCCCAGATCTTCTTCGTCCAGATCGACACCTGAGGACCGTGAAACCGTCTCCGCCCCGTGTGGGCGGCGCTGCAGGCCGAGTACGCGGACCACATCGAATTCGTCACCGTCGACGCCAACACGCGCGCCGGCGCGGACTTTTCGGACCTCTACGGCCTCCGCGGGCACCCCGGCTTCGTTGCCATCAATGCCAGCGGGGAGGTGATACACGCCGCCTTGGGCCCCTTCGACGAAGAGGGGTTACGCGACCTCGTCGCCTCGCTCGCGCCCGAGTAGCCGCTAGCCCCCGGCCGCCGCCATCAGCCGCTGCGCCCGGTCCACCAGCACCGGCACGAACCACTCGAAACGCGCGCTATCAGGGTTCGCCGCGGTCTCCTGTAGGTGCTGCATGTAGAGCCCCTCCAGGATGATCGCGAGCTTGAACACCGCGAACACGTGGTAGAAGGCCACGTGCTGCATCGAGCGGCCGCTCCCCTCCTCGTACAGCGCGATGACCTCCTCGTGGTCGGGGAAGCCCTCCTGTGCGGTCAGGAGCACCGGCGGGTCCCACCCCGGCGGCGGTGGCGGATCGCCCGGGTCGCCCCAATACGAGAGCAGCCAGCCCACGTCCGCCAGCGGGTCGCCTACCGTCGCCATCTCCCAGTCGAAGATGGCCACGACGCGCGGCTCCTCCGCCGCGAACATCACGTTGTCCAGCCGGTAGTCGCCGTGGACCACCGTCGCCCCCGCGTCCCCCGGCATCCGCGCTTTGAGCCACTCCACGATCTCGTCCAGGCCCGGCAGGTCGCGCGTTTGCGGGCGCGTCAGCTCCCACTGGCCGATCCAGCGCCGCATCTGCCGCTCCAGGTACCCCGAGGCCCGACCCCGCAGCCCCACCGCCTCCCAGTCGACCGCGTGCAGCTCCACGAGCGAGGCGACCAGGTCCTCGGCGATCCGCCGCCGCCCCGCGGGCGTGTCGTACGCCTCCGGGATCCCGTCCCGCATCATTGCTCCGAAGCAGCGCTCCATCAGGTAGAACGGCGCCCCGATAACCGAGTCGTCGTCGCACGCGACCACCGGCGTGGGGACGCGCGCCCGGCCCTGCAGCGCTGCCATGAAACGGTGCTCGCGAAGGACGTCGTGCGCCGTCGGCAGCAGTGGCCCCGGCGGCGGCCGCCGCAGTACCCACTGCTGCGACCCCCGCGTCACGTAGTAGGTCACGTTCGAGGAGCCCACCACGTGCCGCTCGCACTCGAGCGGCGCGTCGTCCCCCGGCACCCGCTCGGCGAGGAACCGCTCGAGCGCGGGAACGTCGATCAGGCCGTCCGACTCGCCGTCCGCCATCGACCCGTCGCCGCCCTAGAGCGCGGCGAAGTCCCAGCCCGCGCCCTCGCGGAAGCTGCGCAGGATGCGCCGCGAGACCACCATCCGGTGGGTCTCGTCGGGACCGTCGTAGATGCGCGCGCTGCGGGCCGCGCGGTACATCGACTCCAGCGGCGTGTCGCCGCTCACCCCGCGCGCCCCGTGCGTCTGGATCGCGCGGTCGATGACGTCGTGCAGCACCTTCGCGCCGAAGAACTTGATCGCCGAGATCTCGACCCGCGCCTCGTCGCCCGTGTCGATCTTCTCCGCCGCCCGCAGCGTCAGCAGGCGTGCCGCCTGGATCTCCACGTATGAGTCCGCGATCCAGTTCTGGATCGTCTGCTTGTCCGCCAGCGGCCCGCCGAACACGTGTCGCTTGAGCGAGTAGTCGCACATGATCTCGAAGGCCCGCTGGCTCTGGCCCAGCCAGCGCATGCAGTGGTGGATGCGCCCCGGCCCCAGCCGCTTCTGCGCGATGCGGAAGCCGCCGCCCGCCTCGCCCAGCACGTTCGTCAGCGGCACCCGCACGTCGTTGTAGCGAATCTCGCAGTGGTGCCCCTCGGTGTCCCCCATCACGCTGACGGGCCGGATGATGTCGAACCCCGGTGTGTCCGTCGGCACGATGATCTGGCTCATGCGGCTGTGCGGGGGCTGATCCGGCTCCGTCACGCACATCACGATCGCGAACGACGCGTTCAGCGCCCCGCTCGTGAACCACTTGTGCCCGTTGATCACCCACTCGTCCCCGTCGCGAACGGCCGTCGTCTGCAGGTTCGTCGGGTCCGCCCCCGAGACCTCCGGCTCCGTCATCGAGAAGCACGAGGTGATGTCGCCCTCCACCAGCGGCTTCATCCAGCGTTCCTGCTGCTCGGGCGTCCCGAACTGCCACAGGATCTCCGCGTTCCCCGAGTCCGGCGCCTGCGCCCCGAACGACTTCGGCGCGAACGGGCTCCGCCCCAGGATCTCGTTCATGTAGACGTAGGGCATGAAGCCGATGCCCATGCCCCCCGCCTCGGCCGGCAGGTGCGGGGCCCACATCCCCATCCCCTTTGTCCGACCCTGCAGGTCGCGCATGAGCGTATCGGCCGCCTCGTCGTGCTCCGAGAACGCCGCCTCGTTCGGGTAGATGTGCTCATCCATGAACGCCTTGGTCCGGTCGCGGAGCTCATCGATCTCCGCCTGGCCCAGCGCTTCTCTCGTCTCAGTTACCACGGCTCAACCTCCGTCGTTGGCGCTCGCGACTCTACCAGCCACAGACCACTAGAAAAGCCCGTGCCTCTCCCGTGCCTCCGCCGCCCTGGCCGCGCCTTCTGCCGCCTCCGCGTCCATCGACGCCAGTACGCTTTCGCCGCCCTCCGACGCGACCCGCTCGCGCACCTCGAGCATTCGCTCCGGGAGGTCGCGGAACGTGAGGCCGCGCCCGTCGAGCAGGCCACCGTCCATGACGTTGTAGCTCCCGGTCATGTATTCGGCCTCGTCGCTCGCGAGCCAGCACACGAGGTTCCCGATGTCCGCCGGCCGGCCGACCCGTCCGAACGGCAGCTCCCGCGCCAGCGCGTCACGTGCGTCCCTGCGGGCCGCCACCGCCCCCCACATGCGCGTGTCCGTCATCCCCGGCGCGACGCTGTTCACGGTGATCCCGAACGGCGCCAGGTCGAGCGCCCAGCAGCGCGTCATCATCCGCACCGCCGCCTTGCTCCCGCAGTAGGCCGACGACCCCGCCTCCGCCCGCTCCCCGCTCACCGACGAGATCACCACCACCCGTCCCGCGCGCCCCTCCCGCACCATCTCGCGGGCGCACGCCTGCACCGTCAGGAACACGCCCTTCGTGTTCACGTCGAACACCGTGTCGACGTCCTCCTCCGTGAGCGTGAGCACGTTTGAGCCGCGCGAGATGCCCGCGTTCGCCACGGCGATGTCGAGCCGCCCGAGCTGCGCGGCCGTCTCCGCCACCGCCGCTTCCAACGCCCCCGCGTCGCGCACGTCGACCGCCACGGCCAATGCGTTTCGCCCCAGCGCCCGCACCTGCGCCGCCGTCGCCTCGGCGCGCTCCGCGTCGAGGTCCGTGCAGGCGACGTCCGCCCCCGCCCGCGCGAGGGCGAGCGCCGATCCCTCCCCGATGCCGCTCCCCGAGCCCGTAACGAACGCCACCTTCCCTGTCAGGTCGAGCATCTCGTCCTCCCGCCGCGCGACCGCCGGCGGGCGCATTATCACGCGCCCTGAGCCCCCTGGGGGGAACGCGCCCCCACCCCTTGCCGCGCGGACCTGCGATAGTGGAATGCGCAGCACGCGGCCACGGCCGCCAGCGAGGCTCTCCCGGTGCCTTCCTTCCTCCGGCGCTTCTCCACGAGGCTGGCCCTCGTCACCGGCGCCGTGCTGGCCATCACGGCGATAGTCGTGCTCTCCTTCGTCCTCCCCGAGCGCGGCGTACCCGCCCCCACCGACGGCATCGGCGACATCCCCACCGCCCACCTCGTCCCCGACGACGTAGCCCTCTACGTCGCCCTCTCCACCGACCTCGACTCCCCCTCCTGGGGTGGGGCCCTCGATGAGACCGAAGACGCGGGCGCCGAAGACCCGCTCGCCCAGCTGCGTGAGCTGCTCGCAACCGAGGGGGGCATCGACTGGGATGAGGAGGTCGAGCCCTTCCTCGGGGGCGCCGCCGTCCTGTTCGTCTCCAGCCTCGATGGCGCGGACGGCGAAGGCCCTGCGGGCGCCGTCATCTTCCGCGCGAACGATGCGAGAGCCGCCGAGGCGGTCATCCTGGGCCGGCGTAGCGACGGTTTCGACGAGCGCGAGTACCGGGATGTCCCCTACAAGGTGATGGCCGAGGGCGGCGTCCTCGCCGTCATCGGCGACCACTTCGTCTACGCCGCAGACGAGCCCACCCTCCACGCCATCGTCGATACCCGGCTCGGCGACACGCGCGCCCTCGCCGACGCCGACGACTTCCGCCGCCTGCGCAACGCCCTCGAGGGCGACGCGCTCGCCTTCGTCTACATCCATCCCGGCAACCTGATGGGCGTGATGGACTGGGCGCTGGAGCCCTCCGGCGAGGAGGACGCCCCTGCAGAAGAACCGGACATCCTCGCCATCGTCGGCCTCGACGAGCTCTTCGCCGAACCCATTGGTGTCGTGCTGAAAACGGACGAGGATTCGTTCCGCGTCCAGGCCGCAATGCTCGGCGACCCCGGCCCCCTCGTACCCCTCCTCCGTCCGCGCGACTCTCGCTTTGCCGAGCTGGTGCCTGCGGAGACCGCCGTGTTCGTCTCGGCCTACGACGTCGCCGGTGTCGTCGACGAGGCCTTCGGCGACACCGGCCTCGCCGCTCGCCTCCGCGACGCCGTTCTTGAGTCCGCCGACGAGGAGGGCGAACTCGGCCTCGTCGAGGATCTCCTGTCGCTCTTCGAGGGCGAGCTCGCCTTCGCCCTGTGGCCTTCCGGGGACGCGGACGACTTCGGCTTCGTGCTCCTCGCCGAGGTCGACAACGAGGAATACGCCAGGCAGCTCCTTGAGGAACTCTTCGCGGAGGCCCTCGACGCAGGCGAGATAGCGCTCGTCGTCGAGGGCGGCATTGCCGCCGTCGGTCCGAGCGCCGCCGCCATCGAGGCTGTGCTGGACGGCGCCGGCCCCTCCCTCGCCGCCTCCGGACACTTCGCCGCCACCGTCTCCACACTGGATAAGGAGCTGGCGACCTTCGCCTACGTCGACATCATGGGCCTCCTCGCCTCCACCGTCGACGAGCTTGAAGCCGTCGACCTGGAGGGTGTCACGCTCGGTCTCATCGTGAACCTCCTCTGGGAGGACGACCGCATGCAGATCGAAGCCGCCTTCGCGAGCGGCGGTGGCGACTGAACCCGAGCGATCGCCTATCCCCGTGCGCTATGATTCCCGCCCCGCCAGACGGCGGCTGAGGAGTGCGCCATGCCCGTCGGACCCAACGATCTCGAGACCGCCCGCAAGCTCTTTGAAGAAGGCGGATGGGGCAGCGGCGACCCCTACGGCCCCGACCAGTGGTTCGCCGAGGACGCCGTCATGCGCGACATCGTCGGCCATGAGGATGCGCTGCGGGGCCACGAGGAGATCCGCCAGTTCTGGGCGAGCCAGAAGGTCGGCATCACCCTGCGCGTCCCCGTCGAGGATCTCTATGTCGCCGAGGGCCACCGCGGCGTCGCCGTCCTCTGGATGGCCTACGTCCAGATCATGGACGAGGAGAACGAGAACTACGCCAAGTGGATCACCTTCGAGGGCATGTCCCGCCTCGAGTTCAACGACGAAGGCAAGGTGACCCTCGAGGTCGACTACCACCACGGCCCCCAGGGCGTGACCGATAGCTGGGTCGCGCACTGGAACGCGCGCCGCGCCCGCCCCTGGAAGGAGCTCGGCGAGATCACCGGCGCCTAGCGCCGATCGAACGCTGTCGTTCCCACCCGCCAGACCACCGCTGAGGAGTGCGTCATGCCCGTCGGACCCAACGATCTCGAAACCGCCCGCAAGCTCTTCGAGGAGGGCGGCTGGAGTAGCGGCGACCCCTACGGCCCCGACCAGTGGTTCGCCGAGGATGCCGTTATGCGTGACATCGTCGGCCACGCCGAGCCCCTGCGCGGCCGCGAGGAGATTCGCGAGTTCTGGGCGAGCCGGCGGGTCGGCATCACGCTCCGCGTGCCCGTCGAGGAGCTCTACGTCGCCGAGGGTCACCGCGGCGTCGCCGTCCTCTGGATGGCCTACGGCCAGATCATGGACGAAGACAGCGACGACTACGGCAGGTGGGCCAGCTTCGAGGGCATGTCCCGCCTCGAATTCAACGACGCTGGCGAGGTCACCCTCGAGGTCGACTACCACCACGGTGGTCAGGGCATCGTCGATAGCTGGGTCGCGCACTGGAACGCGCGTCGCGCCCGCCCCTGGAAGGAGCTCGGCGAGATCACCGGCGCCTAGGGCTCGCCCCCGCCCGCAGCGACCGGGTCTCCCGCTTCACCCTGCTGCTCGATGGCGGTCATGTAGACCGTGCGCACGGCCAGCGCCTGTCGCAGGTCGCGCACAACGTCCTCGAAGAACTCCGCACGGTAGTCGGGGCTGTTGACGATGCTCACGGTGAAGTAGAAGGCCGAGAAGGTGGTGAGGAAGAGCGCCACTTTCACGTGCTCCAGCGTCAGCACCGCTCCGGTTGCGTCGTCGATGCCGAGGAGGATGTGCGGCTCGCCCCCGACCCAGTCCCGGACCAGCGCTTCGTCCATCGCGATCATGCCGAAGGCGAGGAAGAAGGCCCCCAGCACCACGCTCACGAAGGCCACCTGCAACGTCAGGCTGAGGAGCACGACCAGCCCCGCGTTGAGCCACTGCCGCCTGCTGAGCGGCGCATCCAGCTGAAGCGTCCCATCCTCCACCGGCAGATCCTCGGCGGGCGTACCCCGCACCAGCCCCGCCACCCGTTGGGCGCTGTCGAACGTCTCCAGCTCGCCGATCTCGCCGGGCAGCCGGGAGACGATGAAGGCGCCGGTCACCACGCCGAAGAGGCCGACCAGCAGCCCCAGCAGGGGCCCCTCGATCCCGCCTGCCAGTCTCCATACCTCCTCGGTGATGAAGAGGAACGTCACGAACAGGAGCAGCAGCGGCAGGGCGCGTGCGAACAGCCCCGCCACGTCGCGGAGGTTGCGGACGAGGAGCCATCCCGCCCAGCCCAGGATGGGCAGCAGCCCGTAGCTCACGACGGCGAAGATCACCGCCAGGATGGCCGCGTTGAAGAGCACGAGCGAGGGAAGATGCGTCCAGTTCCAGTCGAGAATGGCTGCGAGCGACCCCGGCAGCAGCAGGTACACCAGCACCTCCACCCACCCCACCCGCTGCGGCAGCGCCAGCAGCCTCCGCCCCCGCAGGAAGTTGAGCCCCGCCCAGCTTCCCAGGATCAGCAAGAGCACAAACCCCACGACCAGCACGTTCACCCACCACGGAAGGCTCGGGTTCACGAAGAGAAAGGCCTCGAGCAGGAGCGCCAGCACCAGGAAGGGCATGGCCCGCGTGAGAATGTCCTCGCGCGCGTTGTAGTTCTGGATGAAGTGGGGGACGCCCCGCCTCTGGAACCACCCTTCCGTGGCCGCGATCACTTCGGCGCTCATGGCCGCCGGCCCGGAGCCGCTACTCGCTCAGGAACATCGGGCCCGGGGGCGCGCTCGCGGCCGCCGCCTCCGTCGCCTCCAGCATGTCCCGGATGCGCTCCGCCTCGCGCCCGAGTTCCTCGGGGCTGAGCGAGTACGCATGGCGCGCGATTCCGCCCATGCCCCGCGATCCCCACTCCACCACCAGGTCCTCGATCTCGTCCAGCACCTCACCCGGCACGGCCTTCCGCGGCAGCCGCAGCTCCGCGATCCGCGTCCACGCCGCCGCCAGACCCTGAGGCGTCGGCTCCTCTGTGCCCAGGTCGCCCACCGCGTCCCGCAGCCGCGCGATCGTCGGCTCGAGCTGATGCGCCGTGTAGGTCGCGTCGTGGTCGTCGCGCAGGATGTCCGGCAGGTCCAGGTTGATGGGCATGGCCGCAGTGTAGCGCCCAGCGCCGCCCTCCGGGAGGCTGTTTCCATGCGAAGTGGTCACGTACTGCTACCATAGTGGTCACATTGGCACGGGAGAGCACGATCATGGTCACGGAGAGGGACGATGGAGCCCGCACCATGAA
This sequence comes from Tepidiformaceae bacterium, assembly GCA_965203545.1. Lineage (GTDB taxonomy): Bacteria > Chloroflexota > Dehalococcoidia > Tepidiformales > Tepidiformaceae > UBA2991. The sequence goes on along the minus strand of OZ241899.1, from coordinate 1,836,620 downwards.
GGCGTCCGAGTTCAAGGCTAGGTGCCTTGCCCTCATGGACGAGATCGCCGAGAGCGGCGAGGAGATCATCATCACCAAGCGCGGCAAGCCCGTTGCCAGGCTCGCCCCCTGCGAGGACAAGTCGACCAGCTGGTTCGGGCGTGGCGGCGACATCGTCATGCACGACGACCTAATTGAGCCGGTCGATGTGGAGTGGGAGGCCGAGACCGACCCCGACCGTGTCCTCAATCCATGATCCTGCTGGACACGCATGCCTTGATCTGGTTCTGGCATGCTCGCCCCCCGCTTGGTCGCGTCGCCCGCGAGACCATCGAGCGCGCGTGGGATTCCGCGAACGTCGCCGCCTCTGCCATCACCTTCTGGGAGGCCGGCATGCTGCAGGAGAAGGGGCGCGTCGAACTGCCCGCCGACCTCTCCGCCTGGCGCGCCTCCCTCCTGCGGGACGGCCTCGTCGAGATACCCGTCGACGGCGCCACCGCCGTCCGCGCCGGATCCTTGCGCGACATCCACGGCGACCCCGCCGACCGCGTCATCCTCGCCACCGCCCTCGAGGGGCACCGCCTCATCACCGCCGATGCGCGCCTGCTCGACTGGCCCGGCGACATCGCCCGCCTCGACGCCCGCGTCTGACCACCGGACACGGCTAGAATCCTGCAGCGACCGCAGACCAGGAACGAAGGCCTGCCGCCAGGAGACTCCCGCCATGAGCATTACCAGCGATATCTTCGAAGTCATGGACACCTGCCGCGCCATGCGCCGGCTCAAGCCCGACCCCGTCGACCGCGACCTTCTCCGGAAGCTCGTCCATGCCGCCACCCGCGCCCCCAGCGCTGGCAACACCCAGCTCTGGGGCTTCCTCATCGTCGACGAGCCCGAGGGCAAGCAGTTCCTCGGCGAGCTCATGCGCGAGCAGTTCGGCGCCCGCTTCCAGGTGCCCGAGGGCGACGAGCCCCCCGCCCGCATGATGCGCGCCGTCGCCGAGCTCGTGAACAACTTCGACCAGGTGCCCGCCGTCATCTTCCCCTGCGTCGAGAACGGCTATCCGCCGGGCGGCGAGCCCAACCCCATGTTCATGTGGTCGACCATCTACCCGGCTACCCAGAACCTCCTCCTCGCCGCCCGCGCCCTCGGCCTCGGCGCGGCCATGACCACCTTCCAGATGGCCAACGAAGAGGCCATCAAGGAGCGCTTCGGCGTCCCCGAGAACGTCTCCATCGGCGCCACCATTCCCGTCGGCTACCCGAAAGGCCGCTTCGGGCCGGTCACGCGCAAGCCGGTGGAGGAAGTGATCCACTGGAACGGCTGGAGCTAGCGAGCGAACCTCAGTCCCCGTCGCGCGGAGGAAGCTCGACGGGGACGCCCACCCACGCGCCGACGTTCTCGCCCGTGCGCCCCTCCGGCCCCTCCCGCAGCAGGTCCAGCACGAGCCCCGCGATCTGCTCCGGCCGGATCCACGTCTCGACCCGGTAGGGGAACGGCCGCCCCTGCCAGTAGGCGCGCAGCATGGGCGTATCCGTCTCGCCCATGCAGATTGCGTTCACCCGTACGCCGTGCTCGCGAAGCGCTCCCGCCCACGCCTGCGTCAGGCCCGTGAGGGCGAACTTCGAGGCGCTGTAGAGGTCGGTGAAGGGCGGCCGCTCGCCCACGATCGCCAGCTCCTCGGGCGTGCGCGGCATCAGCGGCTTCGGCGGCACCACGTAGTAGGTGCTCATGTTCACGATGTCGCCCCCGCTCCGCTCGATCATGCCCGGCATCACCGCCCGCCCGAACAGGAAACACCCCCGCAGGTTCGTCCCCATGATGGACTCGTACTCCCGCAAGGACTTGCTCCGCGGGTCCTGAACCGTGTGGTCGCCCCAGACGGCGGCGTTGTTCACGAGGATGTCGACCCCGCCGAACTGCTCCGTCGCCAGGTCGACCGTGCGGTACACGTCCTCCGGCTCCGAGACATCGGCCACCAGCCCCACCACCACGCCCCCACCCCGCGCCGTCACCTCGTCCGCCACCTCCTCCACCAGCGGGCGCACGTCGCACGTCACGACGTTGGCGCCCTCGGCCGCCAGCGCCTCCACGCAGGCCCGCCCGATCCCCATCGCCCCGCCTGTGACGACCGCGACCTTGCCCTCCAGGAGACCCGCCACGGGTCAGCCGTTCGCGTAGATGCCGGCGTCGACTATCAGGGTCTGGCCGGTCATCATGCGGCTCTCGTCGGACGCCAGGAACACGGCCGTGCCCGTCAGGTCGCCCGGCTCGAGCGACGTGCCCAGCGCTGCCTGCTGCCGCATGTGCTCCGCGAACGCCTCCGGAACGACCCGCCTCGTCGCATCCGTCATCGTCACCCCCGGCGCGATCGCGTTCACGCGGATGTTCGAGGGCCCCGCCGTCTTCGCCATCGATTTCGTCAGGTACACCACCCCCGACTTCGAGAGCCCGTAGGCGTAGTTGGGGAAGTTCTCCACCTCACCCGGCGGCTTGTTGAACATGTAGGAGGCGATCGAGGAGATGTTGATGATCGAGCCGCCGCCCTGCTCCTTCATCTGCGGGAACACCGCCCGGCCGCTCACGAGGATCCCCACCAGGTTCACGTCCAGCACCCGCCGCAGGTAGTCGATGCTCGGGTCCCCCACCTCCAGGTCGTAGTAGATGGCCGCGTTGTTCACGAGGATGTCGACCCGCCCGAACCGCTCGACCGTGTCCGCCACCATCTTCGCTGCCCCCGCCTCGTCCGCGACGTCGGCGTGGATCGCGAGCGCCGAGGCCCCCGTCGCCTCGATCTCTGACTCCACTTCCTTGGCCTCTTCCGCCCGGAGATCCGCGACGGCGACCGATGCGCCCTCTGCGGCGAAGCGCAGGCTGTACTCCCGCCCGATGCCCTGTCCCCCGCCCGTGACGATCGCGACCTTGTCCTGCAAGCGCATGGCGCGCCCCCTCGTGTCTGTTGGCGGGGAGCTTAGCGCGCCGCTCCCCGCCCCGTCCCGCGCGGTACCATCCCCTCCCAACGCCCAAACCGAGGAGACCCCGCATGGACGACCGAGAACGCGCCAACGACGAGCTCGTCACCCGCTTCTGCAGGGAGTGGGACGCCGGCTACCTCACCACCGAGGCCATGGGCCCCTACTTCACCGACGACGCCGTCTACCACAACATCCCCCTGCCCCCGATCGAGGGCGGCACCAACATCGCCGCCATGCTCGGCGGTGGGGGCGCCCCCGACGAGGAGCGCGGCAGCAAGAACCTCGGCTGGGTCGTCCACCACCAAGCCGCCAACGGCGATGCCGTCCTGAACGAGCGCACCGACAGCTTCGAGGTCGCGGGGAAGCGCTGGGACGTGCCCGTCTGCGGTGTCTTCGTCATCCGCGACGGCAAGATCGCCCGCTGGTCCGACTACTTCGACATGGACCACACCTGGCTTCCGCGCCCGCCGCGCGAAGGCTGATCGCGGGCAAGAGAAAGGGGCCGCCTGGGCGGCCCCTTTCCGGGAGGGACGGTGATCGCGAGGGTTAGCTCGTCGCGATCTTGATCTGCTTCGGCTTCGCGGCCGCGGGCACCGGGATGCGCAGCGTGAGCACGCCGTTCGCCAGCTCCGCGTTCACGTCCGCGTCGTGCAGCACGCCCGGAAGGGCGAGCCGCCGGCTCAGGGTCGACCAGCGCCGCTCGCGACGGTGGTAGCGCTCGTCCTCGCTCGCCTCGCTCACGCCGTGCTCGGCCTTGATGGAGAGCACGCCCTGGTGGAGCTGCACGTCGATCTCGTCCTCGGCGAAGCCGGGGAGGGAGGCGCGCACGATCAGCTCCTGCTCGGTCTCGGAGATGTCGACGCCAAGGGCGCCCTCGTCGTAGCCGCTCGCCTCGGCCGGGCCGAACGCTCGGTTGAAGAAGCGCTCCATGAACTCACGGGGCGAGTCGAAGGGGTCGTATCGAACCATGCCTTCCATTTCTCTTAGCACTCCTCTCACAATGTCCTTGTGAACTCTGAAGAGAGTATGCCGAGTATTGGCACTCTTGTCAAGAGAGTGCCAACAGGCCAAGGAAAGAGAAACGCCGGGGTGCGAGAGCGGCCCCGGCGCCTCGGTCCTACGCCTTGTCGAACAGGATGTGGAGGTTGTGCAGACCCCGCAGGATGTAGCTCGGCTGGTGCGTCGGCGCCGGGTAGTCCGGGTCCAGGCGGAAGTTCGTCATTCGCCTTACGACCTCCTCGAACGCCACGCGGATCTCCAGGCGCGCCAGCGCCGCGCCCACGCAGTAGTGCGGCCCCGCGCTGAACGCCATCTGCTCGCGCGCGTTGTCCCGCTCCACATCGAACTGTGCCGCCTCTGCGAACTGGCACTCGTCGCGGTTCGCCGCCGCGTAGATCAGCATCATCAGCTGACCCTCGGGGAGGTCGACGCCGCCGAGCGTGACCGGCTTCGTGGTGCGGCGGAAGAGGGCCCGCACGGGCGTCTCCACGCGCAGTGTCTCCTCCACCATGTTCGCGATCAGCGAGGGGTTGTCCTGGACCTTCGCCAGCTCATCCGGGTTCTCGACGAAGAGCAGCATCGTGCTGCCGATGCAGTGCGCGGTCGTCTCTTTCCCCGCCACCTGCAACTGCTGGAGGATGCTCAGGATCTCGGCGTCGTTCAGCGGGCGCTTCCCGTCGTCGGGGTGGTCCATCTCGACCGTCGCCAGGGTCGTGATGATGTTGTCCTTGGGGTCCTCCCGCGCCTCCTGGGCCCGCATCAGGAAGTACTCCTGCAGCTCGAGGCCTGCCTTCAGGATGGAGCGTTCTTCCTCCGGAGGAATCTGTCGCTCGATGCCCCCGATGGCCGCGTCCGCGCGCGCCTTGTAGTCCTTCAGGTCCTTCCGCGGCACCCCGATCTGGTCGGCGATCACCGCCATCGGCACCTCATCGGCGAACTGCTTCGTGAAGTCCACCTTGCCGTCGTCGATGAACTCGTCGATCAACCCGGTCACGATCTCGCGCACGTAGCCCTCCATGCTGGCCACGCGCCGAGCCGAGAGCGCCTTGTTCACGAGCGAGCGGTAGCGCATGTGATAGGGCGGGTCGGCCGACAGGAGCGTGGCCGCGTTCGACCGGTTCACGGTCTCGCGCAGCATCTTCAGCTCCTCGTCCACGTCTTCCTCTTGCTGCAAGACCAGGTCGGCCGGCCCCGTCGGGATGGACGAGGAGTACGTGATTGGGTCGTGCACGACCTCCGACAGCAGGTCGTACGTGCTCACCACGGCCATTCCCAGTTCAGGCACGAAGTGGACCGGCGCCTCGGCGTGCAGGGCCTCATAGAACGGGTATGGACACTCCAGCGTCTCGGGCGCGATCAGGTTGAAGTCGGCAACGGCCATTGCGGTTCACTCCAGTCGCCCTATGGGCGGGCATGGTCGGGGAATCGTACGGACTTTGCCCCGCAGCCGCACCCGCCCCCGGGCGCCCGCCCGGCAACACCTCCACCGCTCGCGGCGCAGATCGAAGCGAAGGCTCGAACAAGCTCCGACCCAGAGAAACCCTTCGCGGCGCCGACTCCGCGGCGTCCTGCAGCGAGACGCCCCGCACCACCTCCTCCCCTCGCGGCGGAAACCGTTGGCCCGGCTAGAAAAAGCTCCGGCCCAGAAAATTAAAGAATCTGGGAAAGGAAGAGTTTGGTGCGGTCCTCTTGCGGGTTCTCGAAGAAGTGCTGGGGGGTGCCTTCCTCCACGAGCGAGCCCTCGTCGAAGAAGATGAGGCGGTCCGCCACCTCGCGTGCGAATCCCATCTCGTGGGTCACCACGATCATCGTCATGCCCGAGCGCGCCAGCTCCTGCATCACGTCGAGCACTTCCTTGATCATCTCCGGGTCCAGCGCCGAGGTCGGCTCGTCGAAGAGCATGATCTTCGGCTGCATCGCCAGCGCCCGCGCGATCGCCACGCGCTGCTGCTGGCCGCCCGAGAGCTGAGCCGGGTACTTTTCGGCCTGCTCCGGGATCCCGACCCGTTCCAGCAGTTGCATCGCCAGCGCGTCCGCGTCCAGCTTCGGCATGCGCCGCACCTTGCGCGGCCCCAGGGTGATGTTGTTCATCACCGAGAGGTGGGGGAACAGGTTGAACTGCTGGAACACCATCCCCACCTCGGAGCGGATGGCGTTCAGGTTGCGGACGTCGTCGTTCATCTCGATGCCGTCGATCACGATGCGGCCGGCATCGTGCTCCTCGAGGCGGTTGAGGCAGCGGATGAACGTCGACTTGCCCGAGCCCGATGGCCCCAGCACCACGACGATCTCGTGCTCCTTGATCCGCATCGAGATGTTGTCCAGCGCCTGGAAGTCGCCGAACCACTTGTCGACGTTCTCGGCGATGATGATGTCGTCCATGGACTCGAGGTCCCTGGTGGGCGTGGATGCGGTTTCGGTCGTCATCGGGCTTCCCCCTCGATATTAGCGCTCGCCGATGCCCAGCGAGCCTTCAACGCGCTGCGAAATGCGCGACATGATGAACGCCACGACCCAGAAGACCACGGCCACGAATACGTACGCCTCGATCCGGTCGGGCGTGAACTCGAACTGGGCGATCGCCGAGTCGGCGTTCCCCTTCAGCTCCCGCAGCGGCAGGATGACCGTCACCAGCGTCGTGTCCTTCCAGATGGAGATCGCCTGCCCCACCATCGGCGGGATGGAGATGCGCAGCGCCTGCGGCATGACGATCAGCTGCATCGACTGGAACTGGTTCAGGCCCACGGCGTGCGCTGCCTCTGACTGACCGAACGGGAGCGCCTGCAGCGCCCCGCGGATGTACTCGGCCATGTACGCCGCCGTGAACACCGCCAGCACCACCATCGCCCGCACGATCAGCTCGCCCCCGATCACGTCGTCCAGGATGAACAGCGCCACGAAGAGCCAGCCCAGCAGCGGCGCCCCTCGCACCACCTCGATGTAGGTCGTGCAGGTCCACGAGATCGCCCGCATCCGCGACGCCCGACCGAGCGCCAGCGGGATCGCGATGACGAGGCCCCCCGCGATGCCGACCGGCGCCAGCACCAGGTTCAGCACGAACCCCTCGAGCTCGCGCGGGCGCGCCCCTCCGAAGGCCAGCAGCACGATCAGCACGATCGGCAGCGCCGCGATCAGCAGCCCGGCCACGCTGCGCTGCTGCAGGGTTCGCCCCGGACCCGCTTCCCGCGGCATCCGGATCGTGATCGCGTAGCCGGTGTAGAGCAGTCCAACCGCGATCAGGTACCAGATCGTCGACCAGATGGCCGCGCCCCCGTGCGCCAGCAGCAGGATCGCGAAGCCCGAGGCCAGGACGATGAAGAGGTGGTCCCGCCGCCCCAGGCTCGCCCACGTGCCGTAGGTCAGCCCGATCAGCAGGAACACGAACATCACGCTGAACCAGAGTCGCCACTCCTGGTCCATCGGGTAGCCGCCCGCGAACAGCAGCCAGCGGTTCTCCGTGATCACCCGCCAGTTCGCGTCGACGAATACGAAGTAGACGACGCCGTAGATGATCAGCGCCAGGATCGCGGCCGTGATGATGGTCAGGGCCGTGCCCGCCCGCGAGTTGAAGAGGTTTCGCCGCGCCCACTCGCGGAAGCGCACGATCCGTGGCCGCCGGGCCCGCTCGCGGTGGGGCGGCAGCACGATGCGCTGTGGGTTCTGAGCAGGCATGTCGACCATCAGCGCACCCTCCCTAGATCCTCTGCGCCGTCACGCGCGCATTGAAGAAGTTCATCACCATCGAGATCGCGAACGAGATCAGCATGTAGGTGACGATGATGACGAAGAACATCTCGAGCGCGTGCCCGGCCTTGTTCTGCACGATGTTCGCGACCCGGAAGAGGTCGTCGTACAGCACCGCGTACGCCAGCGAGGAGTTCTTGTTGATGTTGAGGTACTGGTTCGTGACCGACGGGATGATCTGCCGCAGCGCCTGCGGAAGGATCACCAGCGTCAGCCGCTGATAGCCCGAGAGGCCGACTGCGTTGGCCGCTTCCGTCTGTCCCCTCGGCAGCGCCTGGATGCCGCCCCGCACGATCTCGGCGATGAAGGCGCTCGTGTACAGCGTGAGCCCCGCCACCAGCGCGGTGAACTCGGGCTCCATCACCATCCCTTCGATGTAGTGCGTGCCCACGATCATCGGCTCGTCCATGCTCACCGGGGCGCCCAGCGCGAAGAACGAAACCACCGCTCCCAGCGCGAACACGCCCAGGGCCCACCGGTTGCCGTATTGCGGCTGGCCCGTCTCCCGCTCGCGCTCCTGGCGCTGCGCCCGCAGACGCCCCGCCACCACGGCGATCGCGATGAGCGCCGCTACCCACACGCCCACGAACCAGATCGGGGCGTTCCAGAAGCCCTCGTCCGGGACCGGCCAGGGAATCGCCATCCCGCGGTTCGAGATGAAGAAGAAGTCGCCCACGTTGACGACGTTCTCGATCAGCGGCGCCCCGATGAGCAGGATCGTGTAGACCAGCACCACCTGCACCAGCAGCGGCGTGTTGCGGAAGATCTCCACGTACAGCATGGCCATCTGCGCGACGAGCCAGTTCGAGGAGAGCCGGGCCACGCCGATGAGTACGCCAATCACCGTCGAGAGCGCGATCGCCACCAGCACCGCCCGCAACGACGACCACACGCCGACCAGGTACATCGTGATGCGGGAGTTCGTGACCCCGTCGACATCTACCAGCCACTGGTTGCCGACCTTGAAGGCAGCCGGTTCGTTCAGAAACCCGAAACCGAACTCGCGCAGGTCGAGCGACGTGTAGACGTAGCCGATCACCACTGCCGTGAGGGCCACGTAGATGCCCTGTGTCAGCAGCCGGCGGACGCCCCGCCGGTAGAAGAGCGGGACCTCGGATGATGGTGGTGGCGCGCTGCCGGTTGCTACCGCCATGGGCCTTCACCTGGCTGTGTGCCTTCGCCCACGAGCGATGCGGGCACACGGACTGCCGGGATGCCTGGCGCCTGCTGGGTCATCGAAACCCCTTCCACCGGCGCGTCACCAGAACGCAGTCGCAAGAATAACGGGATCGAAAAGAAAAGTGGAGAAAAAACGCGGGAAGAGAGAGGGGGCGCCCATCGGGCGCCCCCTCTCGTTGTAGTTGCCTCCGCGAGCCCGTGAGGACCCGCAGCCGAGTGGCCTAGCGGTACGGCAGTGCGTACTGGATGCCGCCCTGGCCGTCGGGGCAGCCAGAGTTGTTGATGACGAGGTCGTTCAGCGTGCACGCGCGCGGGATGTTGTCCCCGATCGTGCGGTCGTAGATCTCGCCGTAGTTGCCCACGGCCGCGATCGCCCGCTGGATGAACTGCGGATCGACGCTGTCGAAGCCGAGGGCCGCCACTTCGCCGCCCTGGAACGGGACGCCGAGCAGGCGCGCGACCTCGGTGTTCGGCGGATTCGCCGCCATCTGCGCCACGTTCGCCTTCGTGATCCCGATCTCCTCAGCCCTGATCAGGCCGTGGACGACCCAGTTCACGACGTCCTTCCACTCACTGTCGTAGTCCCGCACGCCGGGAGCGAGCGGCTCCTTCGAGATGATCTGCGGAAGGATCTTGTAGTCGGCGGCGTCGTCGCGAACGGCGATGCGCGAGGCAAGGTCCGAAGCGTCGGCGGTCAGCACGTCACAGCGTCCGGAGAAGAACGCGTCCGCCACGTCCTGGCTCAGGCCACCCTGCGGGTCGTACGTCAGGCCGATGTCCGTGAAGTGATCGGCGACGTTCTGCTCGGTGGTCGTACCGGTCTGCACGCAGATGATCGCGTCGCCCATGTCCGAGGTCGAGTCGATCCCCGAGTCGGTGCGAACGGCGAAGCCCTGGCCCGTGTAGAACGTGGTCTGGGCGAAGTCCACCGCCAGCTCGCGGTCGCGAGAGGCCGTGATCGTCGTCGTGCGGATGAGCACGTCGATCTCTTCCTCGGCCAGCAGCTCGAAGCGGGTGGACGCGTCCGAAGCGTCGACGTATTCGACCTTCGTGTGGTCCTTCAGCACCGCTGCCGCAAGCGCCTTGCAGAACTCGATGTCGAAACCGACGACGGTGCCGTCAGCCTCGCGGAACCCGAAGAGAGGCTGCGTCTGCTTGACGCCGCACTTCAGCTCACCGCGGTCCTTGATCGTCTGGACCGTGTTGCCGCGGCCTTCGCCGCCGCCGTCCCCGTCGTCGTCGCCGCATGCCACGGCAACCAGCGCCAGCATCGCTACCACACCGGCGGCGAGCAGGCCAAAGCGTAGTTTCTTCATATATCCCCCTTCGCTTTCTCGCGTATGGCGAGCGGAGTCTACTCGTCCGGCCTCTATCCGACCAGCCGCCCTCCTCGATCCGTGTCGGTTGCCTTACGTCGAAGCGGTCCGCAGCGCCTCTGCCGTCCGCCGCGTGAATCCGAGGAACCCACCGGTCCCGATCGCCACCATGTTCAGGCCGTAGTTGCGCCCTTCGTTGAACACCTTCAGCGTCGCGATGTTCGCGCAGGCCGCCTTGAAGTAGTTGAAAATCTCCCAGTAGAGCAGCTCGTCACCGCCGATCTCGAACTCCTCCACCTCCCGCAGCAGGTCGAGGATCGGCTCCGGGGGGCCGAACATCCGCCCCTTGATGTAGGCGAAGAAGGCCACGTCTTCCATCGGGTCGCCCAGGTTCGACCACTCCCAGTCGACGTGGGCCATGATTTTCCCTTCGTGCAGGATGAAGTTGCCGGCGCTCAGGTCGCCGTGGTTCAGGCGCACCGGGCGCTTCGGCTCCGGGATGTTGCGCCGCAGCCACGCGATCGCCTCTTCCAGCAGCGGCTCCCGCACGTAGCGGTAGCGCTCGTAGCGATCCGTCCACAGATCGAGCTGCTCCAGGGTGCTCTGGCGCGTGTCCTTCGGGATGCCGAGCTCGTGCAGGCCGAGTTCCTCGCACGAGTAGCGGTGCATCTCCCCGATCGACTTGATGTAGGTGCGCAGGATGGTCTGCGCCTTCTCCGGCTCCGCCAGGTAGCCGAAGCCGCCGTCCCCCTCCACCCGCTCCGTGACCATGAACGGATAGCCGAACCACTGCGGGTCCTCCACCAGCCAGCGCGGTTTTGGCACCGGCACCGGCCCCCCGTGCAGTGCCTGCAGGAGCTTGAACTCCGGCTCGCTGGAGGTGCCCAGCACGCCGCCCTGCTCGATGCGGAAGACGAGCTCCGCCTCGTCCGGCTGGTCCGTCTTCACCACCAGTGTCTCCCGCGACTGCCCCGAGGCGAGCCGTTTCAGCTCCTCCACCTGCACCGGCTTGCCGAGCGCATGGGAAAGGAAGGCGGCCGCGTCGTCCTTGCGAACCTCCGGCTGGTACGGCATCGAGCTACCTCCGCTGCCTTCCCGGGTACGTGAACCCGATCGGCTGCCAGAACTCCGCCTGCCGCGTGGCGATCTCCATCAGGTCGTCCGTGATCCCGAGCCGGTCCGCGGGAAGGTCGTGGAAGCCGTACTCCCCCTGCTCGTAAGCCGCGTGGATGGCGTCGGTGATTGCCTGGCGCAGGGCCTCGTTGTGCTTGCGCAGCCCCTCCAGCCCCTCATCCGCCGGTCGCGCCGGCACCGCCACCGCATCGTCCCTGAGGGCGGCGTTCGCCTTCGCGAGGACAGCCTCGAGCTTCGCGTTCTCGCCTGCCAGGAAGTCCGGCTCGCGATCCGCCCGTCCCTCCAGGTGCTGCAGCATGAGCGCCATCTGCGTGCCCATCGCCTGCGCCCAGTCGGATTGCAGCTCCGGGATGAGCACGTCCTCGAGCACGTTGCGCATGCCCACGATCAGCTCTTCGCTCGTTGGTCGCACGCCTGCTTCCCTCCACCAGCCGGGGGCTCGGCCCGCCCCTGCGGCAGGCCGCAGATGATACCCGCGCCTCTCCCCAGCCGCTCCCTTCCTCCCCGATCAGTTGACGGCGACAGGTGACGAAAGCGCTTAAGCGCTATAGTCTTTCATCAGTTTCGACTGTTCAGGAGGGCAGATTGCCATGAACAAGACCGAGATGGTGGCCGCACTGGCCAGGAAGACCGAGATCACGCAGTCCAAGGCTGCTGAGGTCGTCGATGCGATCTTCAGCACCGTTCCCGGGCAGGGCCTCATCGCAGGCGAGCTCCAGGGGGGCGGCGAGGTCTCCATCGGTGGCTTTGGGAAGTTCGAGACGCGTGAGCGGGGCGCCCGCATGGGCCGCAACCCCGCCACCGGCGCGACCATCCAGATCGCCGCCAAGCGCGCCCCCGCCTTCAAGGCCGCCAAGAACCTGAAGGATTCCATCTAGGTAGGGGCTACCCAGCGGGTGGGGCGGCGCCGCTCATACCAGGAGCCGCCCCACCCACCCGGTCTCGCCTCCGGCGAGCCCGCCGCCACTCCCCACAACCGCGGTCGGCGGTACGATCGTGCCCATGACGAGGGTTACGGCTCCCCGTGGCGCGCGACGCGTGCTTCTCGGCCCGCTCTGGCAGTGGGCCCTCATCATCGCCGTCATCGTTCCGCTGGCGGTCGCGTTTGCGGCGTGGGGCGGCGCCTTCAACGCCACCGCCGAGAACGTGGCCAGGCACGCCCTGCGCGCCTGGTCGATCGTGCTCTTCAGCGCCTCCATCGCCTGGCTCGCGCTCGTGCTCCCCGGAGTCGTGCTCAGCACCATCGCCGCGCGCCGCCGCGGCACTCCCGGCCTCGTGGGGCAGGGCGCCTCCCTCTTCTGGGTTGGCGTGTCCCTTGTCGTGATTGCGCTCGCTGGTTCGATGGCGGTCTGGCTCGGGCTGGGCGGCTGGCCCCGCTAGGCTCGGGCCGAATCGAACGCCGCCACCACCCGCTTCGGCGCGATCTGCCGCCACGACTCCTCCACCAGCTCCGCCACCTCATCCCACTCCACCTCCCCGTCGACCCGCAGCCCCACCCATCCCCGCGGCCCCACGTAGGCCGGCACGAAGAAGCGTTCCGGCGCCGCCTCCACCAGCAGATCCCGCACGCCCGGCTCCGGCTTGAGCCACAGCGCCACGCGCCCGTCCCCGTGGTGGTTGTCGGCGAAGTGGGCGAACAGCTTCCCCCGCACCCGGAACGTGGGCATCCCCCACGCCTCTTTCTCCTCCGCCTCCGGCAGCGCGAGGCAGATGCCCCGCACCTGCTCCAGCGCCGCCGTCGAGTCCCCCATTCCTAGGGGTCGAATTCCACCTGTACGTTGCCCCGCACCGAGGGCTGCCCGTCCTCCATGAGCGTGACCACTTCCAGGTCCACCAGTTTCCGGCCGTCCTCCTCCCGCTTGTCCACCACCCGTCCCGCGACCATGAGCGGGTTCCCCGCGAAGTCGGGCCGCCGGTAGGCGACGCGCACGCTCCGTACCGTCGCGCCCTGCCCCGCCCAGTCGCTCGCGTAGCTGGTGATCCACGCCAGCTTCATCAGCCCCGGCACCACCGCCCCGCGAAAGCCCTCGCGCTGCGCCGTCGCCGAGTCGCTGAAGCGGCTCTTCGTCGCCGGATCCTGGCCCATGAAGCGAAGCGCATCGTCCTCGGTCGGCGTGCGATCCAGGGGCTCCAGCTCGTCGTCGATGTTCACCTCTTCGAAGCTGGCCATTGCGTCCTCCTCGCGCTCACCGTGACGATGATACGGACGCGCGCAACCCCGCATCGCCCAGCGCCGTTGACCGTTATCGCGGACCCCTGTCACGCTGGATGCCCATCCCCACCCGTTGTGCTTCCGGAGGGCCCGTGGAACGCGCCGAACCGTTTCGCCTGCTGGTGATCTGCACCGGAAACCGCGCCCGCTCCCAGATGGCGCACGGCTGGCTCCAGTCGCTGGGCGGGGATCGGGTCGAGGTCTCGAGCGCCGGCACCCAACCCAAGACCGTGCACCCGATCGCCATCCACGTCATGGCCGAGGTCGGGATCGACATCTCCGGCCACACTTCCGACCACGTCGACCGCTACCTCGACGCCGACTTCGACCTCGTGCTGACCGTCTGCGACGCCGCCCGCGAGGCCTGCCCCGTCTTCCCCGGCGCGAAGCGGACCATCCACCGCGCGTTCGAAGACCCCGACTACCCCTGGATGAACGACGAGGAAATGACGGATGTCTTCCGGGGCATCCGCGACGCGATCGGCGAGTTCAGCCGCGAGCTGCTGGCCTCGGAGCTGGCGTAGTCGGCCACGCCAACCCCCTATCCCGTTGACCGCCCACCCGCCCCTCTGCGACCCTACTCGCGCATGGCCCGAATTTCGCGGCGTCGTGTCCCGGAGGACTCCATGGAAGACACGCTCATTGAGCAGCTGAAGAGCGAGATTCGCTACGAGTTCTCCCGCGAGGGTCCTCCCGAGGGCTTCCCCAAGTTCCCCGACATCCCCGGTGGTCGCTACACCGACCCCGAGTTCTTCGAGCTTGAGCAGAAGCACCTCTGGCCCCGCACCTGGCTCCTCGCCGGGCGCCAGGAGGAACTCCCCGAAGTCGGCAGCTACTGGCTCTTCGAGTCGCTTCGCGACACCCCCGTCGTCCTCGTCCGCGATGCCGGCATGCGCATCCGCGCCTTCCGCAACGAGAGCCCCAACAACGCCCCGCTCGTCCCCTTTCACGACGACGGCCACCTGCGGACCGAGGTCGAGTTCGACGCCCCCGGCAAGCTCTTCCGCCAGCAGCACTTCCCCCGCCGCACCCTCCCCGATGGCGTGCTCCGCTGCCAGCGCCGCGGCTGGGCCTACGATACGAACGGCCACCTTGTCGGCGTGCCCTTCGGCGAGCAGCTCGACGCCATCCCCTACGAGGACCGCAGCCTCACCGAGTACCGCTGCGAGGTCTGGGCCGGCTGGGTCTTCGTGAACCAGGACCCCGACGCCATGCCCCTCATCGAGTGGCTTGGCCCCATCGCCCGCCAGATGGCCCAGTTCCAGGGCGAGAACCTGCGCCTCTTCGAAAAGGACTCCCTCGTCATCAGCTGCAACTGGAAGGTCACCGTCGAGGCCTTCCAGGAGGTCTACCACTTCAAGCACATTCACCAGAAGGAAGGCGTCACCATGCTCGACCAGCGTGGCGCCACCATGGGGCTCTTCCCCCACGGCCACTCGCGCATGATCACGCCCATCACCAAGCGCGCCGCTGCCGCTTCCGGGATGGAGGACGCCCTCGACTGGAAGCCCGGGGGCATGATGGGTGGCTTCGGCGACATGGGTCCGATCCGCGAGATCGACACCGTCGTCCCCATGGTCAGCTGCACCAGCACTGCGTTCAGCATCTTCCCTAACCTCATCACCCCCGTGGGCACGACGGGTATGCCCTTCCTCCTCTGCTGGCCCATAGACATCGGTCACACGCTCTTCGAATGGGTCACCTTCATGAACGACTGGGGGGACGACGACGACCCGGCCATCGTCCAGATGCGCGCCGATCGCCTCCACCAGCGCACGGTCGTCATGGAGGAAGACACCCGCAACATGACGCCCATGCAGAAGTCGCTCGACTCCCCGGGCCTCATCGGCATCCCCGTCAGCTACCAGGAGCGGCGTATCTGGCACTGCGCCGAGACGCTCGACCGCGTCATCGGCCCCGAGCGTCTCCCCGAGCACCTGCGCGTGCCCCAGCTCCTCGAGCCCTACCTCGAGCGCTAGGCCTTGCCCGCTGGCTCCGAGAAGTTCAAGAGATTCCCGTCCGGGTCCCGGACGATGAAGCCGGTGAGTCCCCACGGCTTCGTCTCAAGCCGCTGGTAGAAGTCGACATCCCGCCCGACGTACTCCTGGTACAGCCCCTCGACATCGTCGACCTCGAGGTAGGCGGCCAGCAGCTCGCCTCGTTCGGCCGCTTCCAGGTCGAGCACGGGCGCCTCGACCTGGCGCATGTTCAGGCGCACCCCGTCCCGCGTGAACTGCGCGTACACCGGCGGGTCACCGAAGAGGAAGCGCACCTCGAAACCGAGCTGCTTCTGGTAGAACCCCGCCGCCCGCTCCATGTCGCCCGTGAAGAGCTGCGGATAGGCGGCGGTCAGCCGTGCCGTCCCCATGCGTGTCTTTCGCGGCGCGACCGGCCCGGTCAGCTGCCCCGCGGGCGCGACGCTGTCAGCTCGCGCTCCTGCCGGGGCGCCACCAGCGGCAGCTGGTCCTGCACGTCCATCGGGTAGCTGTCCGTGAAGCAGCCGTTGCAGAGGGAATCCGCCGGGCGGCGCGTCGACCGCACCAGCCCCTCGACGCTCAGGTAGCCCAGCGAGTCCGCTGCGATGTGCTCGCGGATCTCCGGAACGGTGTTGTTTGCCGCGATCAGCTCCGACCGCGTGGCCATGTCCACCCCCAGGTGACAGGGCGCGATGATCGGCGGCGAGGCGATGCGCACGTGCACCTCCTTCGCCCCGGCCCGCCGCAGCAATTCCATCACGCGCGGCTTCGTCGTCCCCCGCACGATTGAGTCGTCCACCACCACCACCCGCCGTCCTTCCAGCACCTCGCGCATCGCGTTCAGCTTCAGCGCCACGCCCGCGTCGCGGATGCGCTGGTCCGGCTGGATGAACGTCCGTCCCACGTAGCGGTTCTTCACAAGCCCGTCGCGATACGGCAGCCCCGCCTCCCGCGCGAACCCGATCGCCGCCGGGATGCCCGAATCGGGCACGCCGATGACGAGGTCCGCACTCGGCGGCGCCGGCTGCTCCTTGGCCAGCTCCTCCCCCAGCCGCTCCCGCGCCAGGTAGATCAGCTCGCCCGAGAGGCGGCTGTCGGGCCGCGCGAAGTAGACGTATTCCAGCGTGCAGCCCGCCGTCCGCTCCGACTGCCCCAGCGGGAAGAAGCTGCGCATCCCCGATTCGTCGATCTGGACCACCTCCCCCGGCTCCACCTCCCGCTCGATCGTCGCCCCCAGGTGCTCCAGCGCGCAGGTCTCCGAGGCCGCGATCCAGCCCTCGCCCAGCCGCCCCAGGCAGAGGGGGCGCACGCCCAGAGGGTCACGCACGGCGAACAGCGTGTCCGGCGTCATGATCGTCAGCGAGTAGGCCCCGCTCACGCGCCGCATCACGTAGTGGAAGCGCTCCTCCCACGTGCCCGCGGGCGCCAGTGTCAGCAGGTGCGCGATCAGCTCCGTGTCGGCCGTGCCGTGCAACTCCACGCCCATCGCCGCCACGTCCTCGCGCAGCACCTCGGCGTTGACGAGGTTGCCGTTGTGCGCGACCGCGATCTCCGCGCCGGTCTCCCGGTCGCGCACCACGATCGGCTGCGCGTTCCGCGCCAGCGACCCGCCCGCCGTGCTGTAGCGCGTGTGTCCGATGGCGATGTGCCCCTGCAGCCGCGCCAGGTCCGGCTCGTCGAATACGTGCGAAACGAGCCCCATGCCCGTGCGCAGCCGTACCGGGCCGCCATCGCTCGTGGCGATGCCGGCGCTCTCCTGGCCGCGGTGCTGGAGTGAGTAGAGCCCGTAGAAGGTAAGCCGAGCGACGTCCTCTCCCGGCCCGTAGACGCCAAAGACGCCACAGGCCTCGCGCGGATGGTCGCTGCCGTCGCTCAAAGGCCCGTCCGCCCTTCGCGCGTGGCTTCGTCGCCTCGCGCCCTCAGTATAGCGCCGATGCTCTGAGGGGCTACGCGAACGACTGGCCCGCGCAGACACACCGAATCCACAGGCCTCACGACTCGACTTCGCCGAAACACTCGGGAACCAGCTCCTCCACCGTGCGCGGGAGCCTGATGATGATCCCGCTCACGTCGCTTCCGTCCACGACGATCAGCGTGGCCTCGCTCTCGTCCGTTGTGAAGCCCTTCGCTGCCTCGTACCAGCCGAGGTCGACCGAGTCCGGGGGGCAGTATCTGGTGACCTTCAGCCGGTACGTACTGTCCGGCGGACGAAGTGTGAAACGGCCGTTCACGGCGACGGTCACGCCCTCGCTGCCCGAGCCGTCGACATGGACGGCGTACACGGAGAGGCGGGTGGCATCGATCGGCTCGTCGTCCGGGCCGCGGATATTCCCGGTAACGGTCCGCCGCACCACCAGCTCCGCCGCACGATGGGCTGCGATTCCCTCATACGCGTCCCCCGGAGAAAGCCCGAACGTGTGCTCGAACGCTTCCTCCCAGTTCGCACTGTCGGGCAGGGCTCGGTAGTACGCCACCAGGGCGGCCTCACCTGCCCGGCTGACGAGCCACTCGGCTGCCAGCGTCGCCGTGGACGCGGTCTCGACGCCCGTCAACTCCGCCGCCGTCGGCGACCACCGCTCGAGGTCCTCAAGAGGGGTTGAGTCGTAGCTTGCCGCCCAGGTCACCAGGGCCAGGGCGTCCCCCAGTGTCTTCTCGCCTCTCCAGTGGCGAAAGAGGTGCGCTGCGTACATCGCCGCACCCTCGCGTAGCCACTCGGGCCCCGGGTCCCTGCCCCCCGCGGCCTGCTCCTGGAACGCCTCGAAGTAGAACCTCTCGATCCAATCGAAGGTTCGCGTCGCCTGCACGAAGAGGGCGCCGTTTCGGTAGGCCGCCTTATGAATCTCGTCCACGGGTTCGGCCGGTCCTCCCAGCGCTGCTGCCCACGCGTCGTCGTCGGCTGCGATGTGGATGGACAGGCTGGACACATGAATGCCGAAACGTTCGTCGAAGAACTGGATGACGTCGGCCACCCTGGCGCGAAGCGCGTCTTGCTCATCCTCCGGCACGTCCCCCCAGAACGTCACAGTCGGTTCGCCCTCTTCTCCGGCCTCCGGGCTCGGCGTCGCCGCAGGCGTCTCCGTTGCGACAGGCGGAGGGGTCGCTTCGGTCGTCGGAGCCGCTGTGGGGGTAGTCGTTGCGGCAGGCGTGTCGGTTGGGACGGGCGTTGCTGTCGCAGGGGGAGGGGGCGCTGCCGGAGACGCCGTCGCCTCGGCCGTGGGGGGTGTAGGGCTGACGGTGGCTTCGCTGGCGGGCTCATCGCCGAGGCCCGCCAGCGGCTCCCCGTCGTTCACGATGGTGTACGCCAGCACGCCCGCCGCGATCGCGCTCCCGCCTACGACGGTGATGGCGATCCCCCCCACTACCGGCTTCCAGAACCCGACGAGGAGCCCGATCGGGGCCAGCATCCGGCGCCGGGTGGCCGGCTGCCCTTCCGGTTGCGGCTCGCCACGCCATGCGACCAGTTCCGCCCGTTCCGTCAGTCCAAGCTTGCTGCGGATGTTCCTGACGTGAAACTTGACGGTCGCAAGGCCGAGCCCCAGCCGGGTCGCGATCTCCGCGTTGCTGGCGCCCGTGCGTATCTCACGCAGGACGCGCCACTCCGCCGGAGTGAGGATGTCGGGATGGGGCGGACGCCCGCGCCCTCGTCTGAGCACGGCGTAAATCTAGCGTCCGGACCAGGGAATTTCCCCAGCCCCCCACGTCTGTGTCAGTTCTGGGGGAGCGCTAGTTGGCTGGCTCGAACGGGTCCGTGGGCGGCTTGTCGTAGTCGACGTACGGGGGCCACAGCGACTCGAGCTCGTTCCGGATCGGGTCGCCCTCGGGCAGGTAGCGGTGGAACTGTGGCTCCACGTCGCGACGCTGCCAGCCGCCCTCGATTGTGTCCTCCTTGATCTTGTCCTGGAGGAGCATCAGGCCCGTCAGCAGCGACTCTGGTCGTGGCGGGCAGCCCGGCACGTACACGTCCACCGGCAGCAGCACGTTCACGCCCGGCGTCACGCTGTAGGCATAGGCGAAGGGGCCGCCCATGGTGGCGCAGCCGCCCATCGCGATCGCCCACTTGGGCTCCGGCATTTGCAGCCAGACGCGCCGGACGGCCGGCGCCATCTTCCAGGTCACCGTGCCCGGCACGATCAGCAGGTCCGCCTGCCTTGGCGAGGCCCGGAAGATCTCTGCCCCGAACCGCGCGATGTCGTAGCGCGGCATCGCGGTCGCGATCATCTCCATCGCGCAGCACGCCAGCCCGAACATCGCCGGCCACAGCGAGGAGCGCCGCGCCCAGTTCAACACCTGGTCCACGCTCGTCACGAGCACGGTCTGCTGCAGCTCCTCCTCCACGCCCGTGACGTCGTGAAGCGGCAGCGACTCGTAGACCTTGGTCGAATGTTCAGCGGGCATCGCGCTCAGCCTACGGCGGCCTCGGGGCAGGCGCTAGCGCCGTCCCGAGTAGTACGCCCCGTCGTTGATCGGCTCGTCGATAAACAGATCGCCGTTCCGGATCTTCATGTTGTAGCCGCACTCCGGATTCGTGCACGCCCATGCCTTCCAGTGAATGGGAGCGCCCTGGCTTCCGAAGTCCGAAAAGGGAACGAGATCGCCGTCGTCACACCGACGGCAGCGTGGAAACTCTTCCATTCCTCCACCCCAACCCGTGGTAGTCGCGGAATCCTACCAACAGCCCCCACCTTCCGGCAACGGCCTGGGCGGGGAGCCGGACGACGTTGCGTGTCAGAGGTGGAGCACCTCACCTTCGCGTCGAATCCACTTTGGGTCTGGCCGGCCGGATCCTCCCAGAGTGCCGTCCGGCCTGAGATACCGGTGGATGGTCAACACGCGCTCGCCGTTTCGGTCCAGGTAATCCAGTATCTGGCTTCGCGTGCCAGGAGGTTCTCCGGGGGGAAGACGGTTGGGCTCCTTGTCCCGCCGGAAAGTAGCGGCTGGAGTAAGATGTCCAGACTGGATCTGCTCACTCAGCCCGTCCTCGGCGAATGCCTGCCGGAGACGCGCCGCAGAGACTCTTCGACGAGGAGGTGGTGCCATGAGCGACTACACAATCGCCGACGTTCGCGCTGAAGTCGAACGGTACCTTGCTCGTGAGATAGACGTCTCGGAACTGGAGAGCCGCCTCATTCCCATGGTGTGGGAAGAGGAAGGCCCGCAGGAGGTCCTTGACCTGGCCCACGAGGTCATCGGGCTTCGCTTCGAGCAGTCGGGGGGCCACGTCACAGAGGACGAGCTCCGTGAGGATCTTCGCAAGCTCGTCTCAACCGCCGCGCTCCCCTGAGTCCTACGCCTTCGCCGGCGCCGTCCGCGCCGCCTCCCGCAGGTCCGCCAGCAGCAGCTCGAAGTCGGCTTCCGGGATCTCGCGCAGGTTGCCCTGGTAGGCCAGCGTCCAGTGCTCCCGGGGCCACCGCTGCGTCCACTCCATGCGGTCGTGGTACGGCTCCGCATCGAGCCACTGCTCCTCGTCCAGCTCCACCAGCGGCTCCGTGTCGACCCGGAAGGGGTAGAGCTCGTCTGGCTTCTTGCTGCTCTGCCAGATGCGCGTGCTCTCCTCGACAATCCCCGACGTGACCCGCACTGCCCCCGCGATCTGCTTCTTCCCCGTCACGTAGAACACGAGCGCATCGCCCGCTTCGATGCGGTACACCATCTTGCTGCGCGTGCTCTTGAAGGCGTGCCGTGCGAACCCCAGCTCGCGCGTCTTCCCGAAAATCTCCGGGCCCTGCGTCACCATCCAGTACTTCGGCATGATTCCGTTCCTCCCGGGTCTGTTCTCCCGTGGCTTCTACTGTACCTGCGGTGACCAGTCCCCCGCGTACCCCCGCACGAGAATGTCGTCACCCAGCTCCTCGATGGTGCGCTCCCGGAGGCGGAACGCGTCCGCCGCGCGCGCCACGCCCGCCCCGCCAACCGCCGCCACCCCGTCTCCGCCGATGATGCTGGGCGCCAGGAACGCCCAGACCTCGTCGACGTGCCTGCCCTCGAACAGCGACCCCAGCACGGCCCCGCCGCCCTCCGCCCAGATGGAGAGCACGCCCCGCTCCGCCAGCGCCGCCAGCAGCTGGTCGAGGTTCAGCCCGGCCCCGTCCCGTTCGCACTCGACCACCTGCGCCCCCGCTCCCGCGATCGCCGCCTTCCACCCCGCGCCGGCCTCGTGCGAGGTCGCCACCAGCGTCCGCCCCGGCTCCGAGAACACCTTCGCCTCCGGCGAGAGCCGCCCCCGCCCGTCGAGCACGACCCGAAGCGGCTGCCGCTCGGCGATCCGGCCCCCGGGCCGCGCCGTCAGGGACGGGTTGTCCGCTACCACCGTGCCGCTCCCAACCAGCACCGCGTCGACCCAGGCGCGCTGCTCGTGCGCCCGCTCGCGCGCCGCCTCGCCGGTGATCCACTGCGAATCTCCTCCCGCTGCCGCAATGCGCCCGTCCAGCGTCGCCGCGAATTTCGCGATGACGTACGGATGCCCCGTCTCGCGGTGCTTCAGGTAGGGCCGCAACAGCGCCGTGGCCTCCTCCGCCCCGTCGCCCACCTCCACCTCGATCCCGGCCTCCCGCAGCAGCGCCACCCCCCGGCCCCGCACGCGCGGTTCCGCATCCAGCAGCGCCACCACCACCCGCTCGATCCCGGCCTCGACGATCGCCTCCGCACACGGCTGCGTCCGCTTCCCCGGGAACGGAGCGCACGGCTCGAGCGTGACGTACAGCGTGCCGCCCCGCTCCCCGCTTCCCAGCGCCAGTGCCTCCGCATGCGGACCCCCGTCGGGCGAGGTCGCCCCCTCCGCCACCACCCGGTCCCCGCGCACCAGCGCTGCCCCCACCCAGGGATTGGGGCTCGTGCGTCCCCGCACCCCGCGCGCCGCCGCCAGCGCCCGCTGCATGAACGGTGAAGCTTCCGCCATCCCCCCAGCTTAGCGGCCTCCCCCGCCCACGGGCTTGTGCGAACCCGCGTAGTAAGCTTGAAGCACGCCTCCGTAGCTCAACGGATAGAGCACCTGGCTTCGGACCAGGGGGTTGTGGGTTCGAGTCCTGCCGGGGGCGCCAGTTGAAACCGCTCCTGGTCGTTCAGCGAATGCCCGCCGGTGAGGGTGGCCCAAGGGTCAGACTTTCCGTTTCTCCATCCGCCCCCCGGACCTTGACCTCGATCTCCGCGTCGAAGGCCGCGAGCAGCCGCTGGATAGTTCGCCAGGTGGGCTGCACTTCCGCCGCTTCGATGCGAGAGATTTCGGGCTGGGTCATACCCGCCCGCTGGGCGACCGCAGCCTGCGAGAGCCCGGTCACGCGACGCAGGGTGATAAGCAGGCTCGCGAGCTGGTATTGGGGCCTGACGGCTTCATAGGCGACCCGTGTGTCCGGGTCTGCAAGCAGTTCTGCCTTGAGGTCTTTCCAATCGCTCATATCAAATCGCCTCGGCATATTGCCAAATCAAGACGCGACTGTTCTTCCGCTATCAGCGGGTGGTCAAGGTTCTTTGCGCTTCTCCTCCCGGGCCAGCCAGGTGGCCTGCCGCTTCTTCGCTGTGTCGATTGCCGCTCTTGGCGTTCGTTGCGTCTTCTTCGTAAAGCCGTGCACTAGCCCGAACGTGTGACCGAACCAGTGGAAGTAGATGACTCGCTGGATTCCGTCCTGGCTGCGAGCCCGTAGTTCCTATAGCCCACCTTCCAGTGGGCGCGCGTGGGGCAGCCCAAGTGCGTTCCCGTGCTCCTCCAGCAGGTCGACTACGTTCACGACAGCAGCTCGAGCCTCTGGGTCGAGGCTCCGTATCCAGTCGTCC
Source organism: Tepidiformaceae bacterium (assembly GCA_965203545.1). GTDB lineage: Bacteria > Chloroflexota > Dehalococcoidia > Tepidiformales > Tepidiformaceae > UBA2991. The sequence goes on along the minus strand of OZ241899.1, from coordinate 1,813,339 downwards.
ACTGGTTTCTGTCCAGTGTCCGATGTGAACGTCCGCACGGCCCATGTCACGCCTGAAATATAACAGATATGCTATGTCTTGCGAGTCTCGGCTGAACCTCCGCCCCTACAATGGCGCCCCATGGACACCGTGCTCGCAGGCGGCGTGGGCGCCGCCCGATTCCTCCAGGGACTCGTGCAGGTCGTCGACCCCGCCTCCGTCACCGTCATCTCCAACGTCGCCGACGATGTCGAGATGTTCGGCCTGCACGTCTCCCCCGATACCGACATCGTCATCTACTCCCTCGCCGGTGTCGTCAATCCCGAGACCGGCTGGGGGCTCGAAGGCGACACCTTCGATGTCGTCGACGCCCTCCGCCGCTTCGGCTACGGACGCTGGTTCAACCTCGGCGACCGCGATCTCGCGACCGCTGTCCACCGCACCCGGCTCCTCAGCGAGGGCCGCCCCATGCACGAGATCGTCGCCGAACTGAACACGGCCTTCGGCGTCGCCTCGACGGTCCTGCCCGTCACCAACGAGCGCGTCGCGACGCATGTGCTCACCTCGGACGGCGAGATCGACTTCCAGGACTACATGGTGCGGCTCGCCACCGAGCCCGACGTGACCGGCGTGCGCTTCGCCGGTGCCGGCGAGGCCGCCCCCGCCCCCGGCGTCCTCGACGCCATCCGCGAGGCTGACCGCCTCATCATCGCCCCGAGCAACCCGTTCGTGAGCATCGGCCCCATCCTCGCCGTCCCCGGCGTCCGCGAGGCCGTCGTTGGGAGCAGCGCCCGGCGCATCGGCATCAGTCCCATCGTCGGCGGCCAGGCGATCAAGGGCCCGGCCGCGAAGATGCTCGCCAGCCTCGGCCACGAGGTCTCTGCGCTCGGCGTCGCCGAGATTTACCGTGACCTCATTGACGTCATGGTCATCGACGACGAGGACCGCGCCCTCGCCCCGCAGGTCGAGGCGCTCGGCCTCACCTGCGCCGTCACCAACACCATGATGACCAGCCCCGAACGCAAAGCCGCCCTCGCCCGCTTCCTGCTCGACCTCTAGCGCCGCCCAGGTGGTGAAGCGGGCGCCCCTTAGGGACCGCCCCCGTGCATCCCACGGTGACGGGTGATCTCCTGGTCGATTTCCAATTGTCTGCGGAACTCGCTCCGGACTTGCTGCTCCGTCAGTGCCTCGGGGTCTTCAGCCGTTGTTGGGTCGACGTCGCTGATCCGCCGACGGTTCTTCCTGAACAGCGGCCACTTCCACGGGAACTTCATCTCGTCTCCGCACAGACTCGGCACACCCACCCTACAAGATGCTTGAGACCCGGACGCAGGACCGGGCTCTCAGGAACCTTCGCCCCACCCACTCAGGGCGGTGCCAACCGCGCGCTCTCCTCAGGCGGCGAAGCCGCCGCTCTCCTCAGCCGCGTGCCAGCGCGGCGCTCCACTCAGGCGGCCTCCGGCCGTCGCTCTCCTAAAAGATCGGGTTGACGATGATCGCCTGCTCGCGCTCCGGCCCCACCGAGATCAGGTCCACCGGGACGCCGAGCAGCGACTCCACACGCCGGATGTACACCTGCGCCTCCGCGGGCAGGTCGTCGAACGTGCGCACGCCCGAGGTTGGCGCGTCCCAGCCCGGAAGCTCCTCGTAGACCGGCTTCGCCTTTCGCAGCGCCGAGGCACTCGCCGGCATCGTCTTCACGATCTCGCCGTCGATTTCGTACGCCGTGCACAGCTTCAGCGCCGGCAGTCCGTCGAGCACGTCGAGCCGCGTCAGGGCCAGCGCCGAGAGCCCGTTGAACCGCACCGAGTAGCGCGCCGCTACCGTGTCGAGCCAGCCGATGCGTCGCGGACGACCCGTGGTCGTGCCGTACTCGCCCCGGCCGAACTCCTTGCCGTGGTCGCGCAGTTGGTCGCTAATCTCTCCGAACAGCTCCGTCGGGAAGGGCCCGTTGCCGACCCGCGTGCAGTAGCTCTTGAACACACCCACCGCCCGCTGCACGTTCGTTGGTCCGATGCCGATGCCGAGCGTCGCCCCTCCGGCGGTGCTGCTCGGCACGCTCGACGTCACGTACTCGTACGTGCCGTGGTCGAGGTCCAGCAGCGAACCCTGCGCCCCCTCGAGCAGCACGTAATCGCCCGCGTGCAGCGCTTCGGTCACGATCGCCTGCGTATCCGCGACGAACGGCTGCAGCCGCCGGCCGAACTCCGTGTACTGCTCGAAGCACGCGTCGAAGTCGATCGGCTCCCCGCCGTAGACGCCCGTGATCACGCGGTTCTGGTAGTCCACCACCGACCGCATGCGTGAAAGCAGGTCCTCGGGCTCCAGCAGGTCGATGATGCGAATGCCGCGGCGCGCCACCTTGTCGGTGAAGCACGGCCCGATGCCCTTCCCCGTCGTCCCGATGGCGCCCGCGCCGAGCCGCTCCTCTTCGAGCAGGTCGATGAGCCGGTGCCACGGCATCACCACCTGTGCGCGCGCGCTCACGGCCAGCTTGCTCGTGTCGATGCCCCGCGACTGGAGCTGCGAGATCTCGCCCAGCAGCACCTCCGGGTCGACGGCGACGCCGTTGCCGATGACGCACGTCTTTTCCGGGTAGAAGATGCCCGCCGGCACGAGGTGCAGCTTGAACTCGCCGAGCTCGTTCACGATCGTGTGCCCGGCGTTGTTCCCCGCCGAGTACCGCGCAACGACACGTGCCTTTCGGGCCAGCAGGTCGACGATCCGGCCCTTGCCTTCGTCGCCCCACTGCCCACCAACAACCACAACAGCTGGCATGGCGGACTCGCTCCGGGCGCTCCCTCTCCGGGAGCCGACCCGTCGAGAGAGTGTACAGCGTCGAGCGGGAGGCGCGAGCGCTACTGGGTTGGGCGTTCAGTCCTCGGCCAGCAGGGTCTCGACCTCACGGACGAGAGTCGGCAACTCCTCGGTGACGGCCTGCCAGACCAACCGGCTATCGACGAAGGTGTATCCGTGAACAAGGACGTTGCGGAAAGCGATGATTCGACCGGAATCGGTAATGCGGTCGGCCGTGGCCTCGTCGCGACGAGCCAACTGCGACATGGCTTCGCCAATGATGGTGAACTCTCGCTCGATGGCGGCGCGCAACATCGGTTCACGCATGTAGTCCGCGAACGTCTTGTCCGCAGCGAACTCTCCGATCAGGCGGGCCGCTTTCTGCATGTCGAAGAGGTACTTTTTCGACTCAGGCCGCATAGACCGGCGTCCTGGACTCCTCCAACGACTCCCGGAAGTAGGGGTTGTCGATGGTCGACTCGACAACCAGGTCGATGGGGCGCCCGAACATCTCCTCGAGCCCTTCCAGCAGGCCGAAGTAAGCGTTCGCGTAGACGCGGTGTGAGTCGGTTGGCTTGAACTCCACGAGAAAGTCGAGGTCGCTCTCGTCGGGGCGGTAGGCGCCCGTCGCGGCCGACCCGAACAGGTCGAGGCGCTGGACGCGATGAAGCTGGCAGAGCCTCTCAAGCTCCGCTACGCGCTCGGCGACGGCAGGGGCAATTGCGACCATGACTGCGTTTCAGTATGGGCAGCCCCACAACCCCCCGCAATCTTGACGCTCCGCCCTCGCCTCCCCCGCCCCGTAGCGGTACAGTCCCCTCGTGGCTGTCGTCGACATCCCCGCCCCCATGTCCGGTTCGGTGTTCGAGGTACTGGTGAGCGCCGGCGCCTCGGTGAGCGCGGGCCAGGAGGTGATCGTGCTGGAGTCCATGAAGATGGAGATTCCGGTTGAGAGCCCCGAGGCCGGCGTCGTCGCCGAGGTGCTCGTCTCCCCCGAGGAGACCGTCGAGGAGGGCCAGACGCTCCTGCGGGTCGAGTCCTAGCTCGCTTCCTCGCGTCCTCGCTCGTCCAGGAACTGCCCCCACAGCTCGTCGCGCTTGCGCGACCCCCGCAGGTACCCGATTTGCCCGCAGATCAGCGGCCCGAAGAGCTGCGCCAGCAGGTACCCCCCGCCGATGAGCGCCAGGAACGCGATCCCCAGCGCGATGCTCCGGTTCCCGACCAGGTCCGTCCCGTACACCACCAGCGCCACGAACACGCCCGCCGCGATCAGCAGCCCCACCATGGCGCCGCCGTACACCCAGCGCTCCTCCGTCCGCTTCTTCTCGCGGTAGATGATGAGCGCCTCCCGCGGCACCCTGTCGACCGTCGGAAAGTCCGCCGTCCCGGTGCTGCAGTAGGGGCAGCGCTCGATGTCGCGCGCCAGACGGGCGTAGCAGAACCCGCAGAACCGTCCCGAGTTCGGGATCTGGCGGTCGAGGATCTCGTCCATCCGGTCCTGCAACCGCTGCACGTACGGGTATGGCGAGACGTACCCCGCGACCTCCTGCGTTTCCGCCACCGTCTCCTCCGGGCGACTAGTCTCCGTGGATCCGCACGGTCCCTGCCGCCCCGTCGACCGTGACCGTGGCCCCGTCGGGGATGCGCTGCGTGCCCGACGCCGTGCCCGTCACGCAGGGGATGCCGTACTCGCGTGCCTCGATGGCGGCGTGCGAGAGCACCCCGCCCTGGTTCGTCACGATGGCCGCCGCCGTCGTGAACACCGGCATCCAGGAGGGCGCCGTGAACGGGCAGACGAGGATGTCGCCCGGCTCCAGCGTCTCCGCCTCCTCCAGGCTGAAGACGACCCGCGCCCGTCCGGTCACGACACCGTGGCTGGCGCCCTTCCCGTTCAGCAGCATCGGGTCGTCGCTGGGCTTTGGCGGCCCTCCGAACATGAGCGCGATCGGATTCGGCGGGCCACCCGCGGGCGGCGGTGTGGGCGGCGGACCGAGGATGAGGGGAGGGGCGAGGTCCGCCCACGAAGCGAGCTCGGCCTTCCGTTCCTCGATGGTCTCCAGCATCGCTCCCGACGGGTTGGCCGCGAGCGGGGCCAGCTCCGCCAGCCGCAGGTGGAACACGTCCTCGGGAGCTGCCAGCACCCCCGCCGCCGTGAGCTTCCGTCCCAGCGCGAGGCACGCCGGCCGGAGCGCCCCCACGCAGTTCTGCTGCCAGTGCGCGCGCCCCTCGATCACGAGCACGTAGTCGGCCGCCCCGTCGACCAGCTCCCGGAACCGCTCCCGGTCGCCGCCGTCCGAAAGGGCCGCTTCGCAGCGCGCGACCGTGTCGGCGCGCTCGGCCGCCGAGCGCGCGTGAGCCGACACCGGCGCTCGCGACGGGTCGGCCACATACCCGGCGAGCAGCCGCAGCGCCGCCCCCGGCTCCTCCCGCCACGTCGGCGTGTGCAGCTCCCACCACGTCTGCGACCCGTGCCCGTAGTCCTCTAGGTACGCCTCGAACGCCTCCGCGAAGGCCTTCCCGCCCTCCGCCGCCCGCGCCGCCGCAAGATCGCCTGCGCCGATCGCTTCCAGCAGCGCCGGCGATGCCTGCGCCAGCGGCGCCATCGCCTCCAGCTTCAGCCCCCGCGCCGCCGACTCGTTGTCGACCCCCTGCACGAGCGCAGCCACCAGGCGGTCGCGGTCGCCCATCGCCTCCAGCTTCTCGCCGCAGAAGACCATCAGGGCGCTCGCCGGAGCCGCGATGATCATGAGCGGCTGCATCGTGTACGCGAACCCTCGCGCCGCCTCCGCCACATAGCCGGGAAGCGCCTGCGCCAGCTCCTCGATCGGCCAGCCGTCGTAGTCCTCCGACCACAGCCCCTCGCAGATCTCGCGGACGCGCGGCAGCGCGTGCTGCTCCCACGCCTCCCGGCCGTCGTTCGACGGCGGCGGGTCCAGCGCTGCGGCCGGCTGCCCCGTCCCTCCCCCAAGGAACGTGTACCCGTGGATGTGCACCGCCCGCCCGCCGAAGGCCACCATGAACGCCTCGAACATCTCCTGCGCGAGGGGTGGTAACGGCCGCAGCACATGCGGGATCAGGCGCAGGGAGGTCTCTTCCAGGCCGGGCGGGGGCGCAAAGGTGTCGGTGGCTGTCATGCGGGGCTCCCTTTGTGGGCGTCCCGGCATTCTACGGGCGCGCCTCCGGTAGGGCCCGGAAGCCTTCGCCTCTACCGGAGGCCGAGCGCCCGTGCGCGCTGGTGCTCGACCTTCGTACAGCGATCCTGCGTCGCGACCAGCCCCGCCTCGAGTGCCCGCTCGATGGCCGCCTCGTTCCTGATTCCGAGCTGCAGCCACACGGCCCCTGCCCCGATCTCGATGGCGTCCTCCACGAAGGGTCCGGTCCGGTCCGGCCGCACGAACACATCGACGAGGTCCACATGCTCGGGGATGTCCTGCAGCGAGGCGTAGGCCCGCTCGCCCAGCACCTCGTCCGCGGGCTGCTGCACCGGTACGGGGATAATCCGGTAGCCCTGCGACTGCAGGTAGGCCGCCACCTCGTACGCCGGGCGGAACGTTCGCGAATCGAGGCCCACCACGGCGATCGTCTTCGCCCCCAGCAGGGCGTCGAGGGCGGGGTCGCTACTCATCGCGCGCGCCTCCGGCCGCTTCCTCTTCGCTCAGCTCCACGAGCTCCCAGCCCTCCGGCAACTTCACGTCGGCCCCCGTCAGGTTCGCGACCGCGGTCGCCACCGCGAGCGTACGGTCCATGCCGTCCGTCTGGTCCCCGGCCGGAACCGGCACCTGCGCCAGCGTCAGCCGCTTCCCCGACTGCTTCACCAGCACCAGCGCGAACTGGCGGAAAGTGTCCGTCTCCTCGCGCCAGCGATCGGGCGCGTCCCCCTCGATCGTGATGGCGAGGTGGTCGATCTTCGCGAACGGCACCAGCTCGCGCGTGCCCACCCCCATCCCCAGGTACCCCTGCTGCCACGTCGCGGAACCCTTGCGCCCGTCGACCACCACGTCCGCCCCCATGACCGCCGTCACCAGCGCCATCGTGGAGATGGGGAACGCGATAAGCGCGAACAGCAGGAGCGCCACCAGCAGACCGAAGTGCAGGTCCCCCGCCTCGATCGCGATCAGCGCGCCCGCGCCCCCGCCCAGCGCGACCCCCAGCAGGGGGAGCAGGACCGTGCTCCGGGCGCTCCGGATCTCCACCCGATCCTCGCCGATCAGCGCCAGCGAACGGTGCAGCAGCACCTCGTATCGCCCGTCCCGGCGGCGCGCGGCCACGTGGCTCGGAAGGGCGGCGTCGACCATGCAGGAAGCGTAGCAGGGAGGCGCACGGGGCGCGCCGCCGCTCGCGGGTGATCGGGCGTGCCTGTACGCTTACTGAACGATGAACGAGCTGCTGCGGTCGCGCACCCGTGTTGTCGTGACGGGCCTTGGAGCGGTGACCCCGGCTGGTACGAACGTGCCTGATTTCTGGGAGAACATGCTGGAGGGTCGTTCCGGCATCGATCACATCACCTTCTTCGACACGACCGAGTTCCCCTGCAAGTTCGCCGGCGAGATCCCCGAGTTCGTCCCCGCCGAATTCATGGACCGCAAGGCCGCCCGCCGCATGGGCCGCTTCTCGCAGCTGATGGTGGCCGCCGCCCGCGAGGCCATCCACGACGCCGCCCTCGACCTGGAGTCGCAGGACCTCAACCGGATCGGCGTCCTCGTCGGGAACGGCGGGGGCGGCTACCCCGGCATCCAGGAAGCTGCCCACACGCTCTTCGAGCGCGGCGGCATGCGCATCGACCCCTTCTTCTTCTCGAAGCAGCTCGCCAACATGGCAGGCGCCCAGGTCGCGATGCAGTTCGGCCTGCGCGGCTACAACGGCACGATCGTCACCGCCTGCGCCGCCGGCACCCAGGCCATCGGCGAGGCCGCCCTCATGATCCGCAGCGGCCGCGCCGATGTCGTCCTCGCGGGTGGCTGCGAGGCCGGCATCAGCGAGCTCGGCCTCGCCGGCTTCTGCGTCATGAAGGCCGTCACCAGCGCCGATGGAGCCCCCGAAAAAGCGAGCCGTCCCTTCGACGCCACACGCGACGGCTTTGTCCCCTGCGAGGGCGCCGGCGCCGTGCTCCTCGAGAGCGAGGAACACGCCATGCGCCGCGGCGCCACCGTCTACGCCGAGCTCGCCGGCTTCGGCTGCACCTCCGATGCCTTCCACGTCGTCGCCCCTCCCGAGGGCGGCGAGGGGGCCGCCCGCGCCATGCAGGAAGCGCTCGACGACGCCGGCCTGCACCCGGACACGATCGGCTACATCAACGCCCACGCTACCAGCACCCCGGCCGGCGACACCGCTGAGACCGATGCCATCAAGACCGTTTTCGGCGAGCGCGCCTACGACATCCCCATCAGCGCCACCAAGAGCCTCATCGGCCACGGCCTCGGGGCCAGCGGTGGCATGGAGACCGTCGCCGCCATCAAGACGCTGGAGACCGGGCTCGCCCACCCCACCATCAACCTCGAGAACCCCGACCCCACCTGCGACCTCGACTACATCCCCGAGGGCCAGCGCCGCGTCGACCCGCAGGTCATCATGAAGAACAGTTTCGGCTTCGGCGGCCAGAACAGCTGCCTCGTCTTCTCCCGCTACGAACCGTAGTGACCCTCCACCGACCGAGTCTGGGCGCAGATTGCTCCATGCGGCTTGAAGTCGCGCGCGATGCTTCAGGATCGTGGATGGCGAGTGACGATCTGGTCGGCCAGTACGGTGAAGGTGCCACCTGTCAGGAAGCGGTGCGCGACCTGTTCTCATCGCTGTACGAAGGTCGGGAACTGCTGGTGGAGAGGCGGGACCAGCTAGCTGAAGGCCTCGCTCAAGACCTCGCGATGCTCGAAGCCTGCCTCTAGCGCCTGCCCCCTACGCCGACTCCCGCCAGCGGGCGAACGCGGCCCGAACCTCCGCCTCCCGCTCCTCGGGCATCGCGTCGGCGATGCATCCGTCCAGCTGGATCAGGTGCGTATCCAGGCTGACTTCGGGATGGACCGCTTCCCAGTCCTGCTGCGCGGCTTCCATGCAGGCGAGGGCGCTGAACACGCCGTCGTGCTGGTGAGGATCCTCTAGATGGGAGTCCGGCTCATCCCGGACTCTCCACCAGTAGAGCATCGGGCCTCCATACGGAGGCGGAGGCGGGTCGTCGGGCCGCGGCTTCCTGTCCCACTTGCGCATGTGCTTCGGCCCTACGCCGACCCGTGCCGCAGGAGCTGCCCGGGCGTCGCGCCCGTGCAGTCGCGGTCCTCGAACGTAATCTCGCCGTTCACGAGCGTGTAGCGGTAGCCCTCCGCCTTGCGCACGCGACGCCAGGCGCCCGCCGGGAAGTCCCACGCCTTCACGATGGGCAGCATCTCCAGCTTCTCGTAGTCGTACACCACGATGTCCGCCGGAGCGCCTTCGCGGATGCAGCCGCGGTCGCGGAAGCCCGCCGCCAGCGCCGGGTAGGCAGCCAGCCGCCAGTGCGCCTGCTCCAGGTCCATGATCCCCGCGTCCCGCACCCAGCGCGCCAGGAACTCCGTTGGGTACGCCCCCAGCGTGATGAACTTCGTGTGTGCGCCCCCGTCGGACACCCCCGGGATCGCCACCGACGAGTTCGCGACCTCCGCCATCGCGTCCGGGTCCGTCGGGCGCGGGGGCGTCACGAACGTTGCCTGCAGGTCGTCTTCCAGCGAGAGGTCGAGGAAGGCGTCGATGATGTGCTTCCCCTCGCGCTCCGCGATCTCGGCCAGCCCGTGACCCTCGTACTCCTTCAGGTCGGGGCTCTCGACCTCCTCGACGGTCAGCTGCGCGATACCGGAGACGTTCGCGCCGCCCCCGGCCGCCTTCATCTGTGACTCGATGCCGCCGCCCGCGATCGGTCCGTGGCCTGCGTCGAACTCGTCCCGCAGCGCCTGGCGGACTTCGCCGTCTCGCATCTTCGCCATGCGCACCTCGCGCGTCCCCAGCGTGACCTCGCGCCAGATCGGGCTGGAGTCGAACAGGTTCCAGTCCTCCAGGTTGAACTCGAAGCCCACGTCCACCGTCAGCGCCTGCCCGAAGATGCGGAGCCCCCTTGCGTTCGCTTCGTCCAGCTTCTCGATCATGAGCCGGTGCGGCGGCGTGTTCTGGCCGTGTTGATCCGTCGCCGGCGCCAGCAGGTTCCAGATCACCGGCCGGCCGCTCACCTCCGCCACCTTCTCCGCCGCCTCGAACGGCCCCGTGATTTGGGCGAACCCGCGCCCCACCTTCCCCATCACCCCCGCGAACGCGAGCAGGTCCTCCTCCGACATCAGGTCCGTGATCATGGGTGTCCCGTCGTAGTCCCGCTGGACGCTCTCCTCGCCCCCGAGTTGCACGGAGAAGCCGCACGCCCCCGCTCGCAGCGCTTCCTCGAAGAGGCGGCACATCTCCTCGCGCTCCGCCTCCGTGGCAGACCGGTTCTTCGCCGCCTCCAGCCCCATCACGTACGCCATCAGCGGGTTCAGGCCCACGTAGCTGAGCAGGTTCACGCCCTTCGGCGTCCGCTCCAGGCTGTCCAGGAATTCCGGGTAGGTCTCCCAGTCCCAGGCCATCCCCTCCCGCATCGACTCCATGGGCACGGCCTCGTTCCGGGCCATCGTCAGCATCGCCCTTTCCTGGTCCTCCGCCCGAACGGGCGCGAAGCCGAAGCCGCAGTTCCCGATCACCACCGAGGTCACCCCGTGCCAGCCCGAGATGCTGCACCACGGGTCCCAGTACACCTGCGAGTCGTAGTGCGTGTGCAGGTCGACGAACCCCGGCGCCACGACCAGCCCCTCGGCGTCGATCACCCGCGCGCCGTCGCTGTTGTGGATGCGCCCGATCGAGGCGACTAGCCCGTCCTTGATGCCGATGTCGGCGCGGAAGCGCGGCGTCCGCAGGCCGTCGATCACGGTCCCGCCGCGGATGATGGTATCGAACATGTCGGGGTCGCCTCCAGCTGTCTCAGGGCCCCAGACCGCACCGTGTGCAGGGCGCGCAGGGCCCTGCGCTGAGCCTACCACTCCGGCCCTGCGGTTCCCATAACGTGCGGCCCATCCGCCGCCCGCCCTGCCGCATACTGGCGCCCATGCCCTGGGTCTCCGACGACAACGTCGCCGCCTTCGTCGATCTCTATGAGCTCACCATGGCCGCGAGCTATTTCGCCCACGGCATGAACGAGCCCGCGACGTTCGAACTCTCGGTGCGGCAGCTTCCCCCGGGTCGCGGCTTCCTCGTGTCCTGCGGCCTCGAAGACGCCCTCGCCTACCTCGACGGGTTCGCCTTCAGCGACGACACCATCGACTACCTCCGCTCCCTGGGCACGTTCGACGAGGCGTTCCTCGAGCACCTCGCGCGCCTCCGTTTCACCGGCGACGCATGGGCTGTCCCAGAGGGCGACACCGTCTTCGCTCAGGAGCCTCTCCTCCGCGTCACCGCCCCCCTTATTGAGGCGCAGCTGGCCGAGACCTTCCTCCTCAACGCCATCACCTTCCAGACCATGATTGCGACCAAGGCCGCGCGTATCGCCCTGGCCTGCGGCGACCGCACCTTCGTCGACTTCTCCGGACGGCGCGACCACGGCGCCGGCGCGGCGCTCGGGGTGGCGCGCGCCTCCTTCATCGGCGGTGCCTCCGGCACCTCCAACGTGCTCGCGGGCCAGATGTACGGCCTCGACCTCAGCGGCACGATGGCCCACTCCTACGTCCTCTCCTTCGCCGACGAGGCCGAGGCCTTCCGCGCCTACGCCCGCGACTTCCCTGATGGCGCCGTCCTCCTCATCGACACCTACGACACCGTTGAGGGCGCACGACGCGCCGCCGCCGTCGCGAACGAGTTGCGCGCCGAGGGCGTCACGATCCGCGCCGTCCGCCTCGACTCCGGCGACCTCGCCGCGCTCGCCCGCGTTGTTCGTGGCGTGCTCGACGAGGCGGGCTGCGGCGACATCCGCATCTTCGCCTCCAGCGACCTCGACGAGTACCGCACCGCCGAACTGCTCGCCGAGGGAGCGCCCATCGACGCCTTCGGCGTCGGCACCCGCCTCGGCACGAGCGCCGACGCCCCCTCGCTCGGGGGCGTCTACAAGCTGGTGGCGGGTCCGCGCGGCCCCGTCATGAAGCGCTCCGCCGGCAAGGGGAGCCTCCCCGGCGTGAAGCAGGTCTACCGCGAGGAGCGCGGCAGCGGGTCCACCGCCGACACGATCGCCCTCGCCGACGAGCCCGGCATCCCCGGCCGTCCCCTGCTGGCGCAGGTGATGGCCTCCGGCGAACGCCTGTCGCCCCCCGAGCCCCTCGCCGCGCTGCGCGAGCGCCGCGCCGAAGCCGTGGCTCGTCTCCCCGAGGCGGCGAAGGCGTTCGACGCCCCCGCGGACGTCTATCCGGTGCGCCTCTCCGGCGGCCTCACGAACCTGGTGGAGCGGCTGGGCGGCTGACGCCTACTCGGTGGCCCCGTTCACGTTCGCGACGTACTCCTGGATCGCGTCGTACACGCGCCAGAGCTCGTTGTCTTTCTCCAGCGGGTAGCTGGGCGGAGCGATGCGCACCCCCGGAAACGCGTCGATGACCTCCTGGTGGTCGTCGATCACGTAGTCGGGCGTGAACGGCACGCCCACCTCCTCGAGCCGTTCGTGGTGGCGGTAGAGGGGCTTCCAGTAGCAGTCGATGATGTGCTCGTGCAGGTCGAAGCGCCGCACGATCTCCCAGCGCGGCCCGTTCCCGCTCCAGAGGTACACCTCGTGCCCCTCTTCGCGCAGCTTCTCGAACACCTCCACCACCCCGGGCCGCAGCCGCACGTCCCACGTAATGATCGTGTCGTCGACGTCGAAGAAGATGCGCATGGCCGTCGATTCTCCGCGATTCCGCCGCTAGCCGCCCGCCCGGGAGATCGAATACTGCAGCCGTCCCGCCGCCGCCACCTCTGAGCACCCCACCAGCCCTATTCCCCCTCCGCCAGCCGCATCGACGCCTCAAAAACATCGTTCAGGATCTTCGCGCGCACCTCGCCCTCGGCGAACACCGGGCGGTAGAGGTCCTCGATCACGTACGGCGCGAAGCGGAGGTTAACCAGCCGTGGCCCCCAGAACGTGGCTTCGAGCAGGTAGCCCTGCGTGTGCCCCTCGAGCCGTGTCTGGTCGTAGATGAAGTTCCCGAGCGCATACGCGATGAACGCGTGCCTGCCCGGCTCGATTGCCTGCACGTGATGCGCCTGGTTGCCGACTACCAGCGTCGCCCCCTCCTCCACCGCCGCCCGCAGCGCCTTGATGCTGCGCGGGCTCGGGTCGTGCGTGTCCTCCGTTCCCGTCTGCACCTGCACGATGACTACGTCTACCTCGTCCGCCAGCGACCGCACCGTCGCCCGGAAGCGCTCCAGCCCCAGCTCCGAGGCCGGCCGGAAGAACGCTGGCTCGTCCGCCGCGTTCTCCTCGCTGTAGTCGTCGTCGAGCGGCGCCGTTCCCGGGCGGTTCGTCCCCGCCTCCAGGAAGTACGCCGCCACGTCATCGAAGCCGAGAACCCCGAAGGTCGTGTTCCCGACCGTGAAGATGGCCGGCGCCAGCGCTTCGTCGAGGTTCTCCCCCCCGCCGACGACCGCGATCCCGGCCTCCTCCAGCAGCTGGATGGTGCGCAAAAAGGCGGCCGCCCCGCACGGTGCGGCGGCGCCGCAGTCGAACACGTGGTTCGTCGCGACTGTGACCTCGTCGAAGCCCGAGAGCGTCAGCGCCTCGATCACCTCCGGCGGCGAGCTCAGGTTCACATGGGGAAAGCACCCCAGCGGCTCCGCGATGTCCTGGATGCTCCCGTCGATCGAGCCCAGCGTCAGATCCGCCGAGGCGAGGTACTCCCCCACCGGGCCCCGCAACGCCGCCCCCCAGTCCCCCGTCGCCCGGATCTGCGTCAGTGAGCAGCGCGACTGGAGGATGTCGCCCGTCGCGATCACCGTCACCGCCTCCGGCAGTGGCGCGGAGTGTTCCGCCACGATCGCTGCCGCGGTCGTGTGTCCTTCCTCTGTGAGCGCGAGCATCGACACTCCCTCTACGTACCGCCACTCCCGTGGATCGCCCCGACCCCGCACGATGTCGACCCCGCCCACCGCGACTGCCGTGACTGTCGCGCCCACCTCTTCGATCGGCACGAACGCCCACGCTCCGGAGTCCAGCGTCATTGCCGCCACCAGCTCCTGGTACGTCCCGAAAGCCCGCTCCGCGAAGACCGGCTCGAAGGGCATGGCCGTTGACCCCCTGCCGCGAACGATCGCGAATGCCTGCACCGGCCCCGCGATCCCCCCGACCTCCGACCAGTCCGTGATCGCGCCGCTCGCCAGGTCCTCAATCTGCGTGCGGGTGAGCGAGTCCACCCCCGTCCCCATCGCCACCACCGGCACGTAGTAGCGGCGCACCAGCCGGTACTCCCCCTCCCCCTCCGAGAGGAAGGCGAGGTCCGCCCCGTTCGTGGCCGGCTCAAGGTCCTCCGACCCTCTGATCTCCCCGGGTAGCTCCCCCGAGTACCGCACCTTCGGAGCCATGGTCGGCGTGGCCGTAGTGGTGGGCGTGTCCGGCGTATCGGGGGTTGCGGTCGGAGCCGCCGTCGTGGGTGTCGCCTCCACCTCCGTGTTCGCCTGTGCCTCTGTAGCTGGCGCCGTCGGGGCCACGGGCTGCGCCGCCGGCTCCTCTCCATTCATCCCGCGATCCAGCAGCAGGACAGCCAGCGCGCCCAGGCTACCGACCAGGATCAGGAACGAGATGGTGGCGGCCCGCCTCGCGAGCCGGGCCTGTCTCCCCGGTGTTGCCTCCCCGGTCCCATTGCCCGACCCGCGCGTCGCCATCCGGCCATAATCGGCGTGCGGCACGTGACCGGTCAACGAGCGAGTGTCGGCCCCCTCACCGCACGGGGCCCGTTGCGCGATCCCCGCCGCCCCCTCACGATGCGCCCATGACTGACCAGCCCCGCCTCGTCCTCGCCTCCGCCGATCCCGTCGAGCGCGCCGACCTCCGCGCCCTCCTCGCCGATGCGCTCGTTGAGTGCGTCGATCCGGACACGCCACCCGACTCCCCTCCCGGTGGCGACTACGCCGCCCGCGCCACCCACCGCGCCCGCGCCTGCGCCGAGGCCACCGGCGAGATGGCCATTGCCCTCTGCGCCGGCATCGAGGTGTACCCCATGGACCTCCAGCCCGGCGCCCTCACCGAGACCTTCCACGCCGGCCTCCCCGACGCCGACCGCTGCCAGGCGCTCCTCCAGCGCCTCGCCCAGACCCCCGTCGGCCAGCGCATCACCGTCGGGCGCGCCGCCGCCGCCCTCGCCACCCCCGGAGACCCGAACGTGGCCGTCTCCATGTCCATCATTGAGTGCGAGATCCCGATGGAACCCCGGGGCGAAGGCGGCTACGGTCTCGACGCCGTCATCCAGATCCTGAACGGCAAGACCCTCGCCGAGCTCGACGACGCCGACCGCGCCCGGCTCGGCCACCGCGGCAAGGCCGTCACGCCCCTGCTCAAGCGCCTCGGCTAGTCCTGCGCCCCTGACTCCTGCGCCGTGTACCAGCGCGGCCGCGGCAGCGTGCCCGCGCGGTGAGCCGCGACTGTCTCCCCGATCGCCTCGTCGATCGCCGCCAGGTACGCCTCCTGCGGCCCGTCGTTGTGAAAGATGCGGTCAGCCGCGGGAGCCCGCTCGCGCCAGTCGCGCGCCGAGGCCAGGCGCTGCTCCGCCTCTTCCCGCGAGAGTGAGCGCGTCTCCATCAGCCGCGTGATCGCCGTCTCGTCTGCCGTCACGACTAACCAGGCCGCGTCCGCCTTCGTCATGTAGTCCCGCTCGAGCAGGTTCACCGCCTCCAGCACCCCGATGCCGTCCTCCGGGAGCTCCTCCCGCCAGCGTTCGAGCAGCGCCATGAAGTAGGCGGGGATATCCCCGATGGCCGTGCGCAGCGCCTCCATCCGCTCCGGCTTCCCGAACACCATGCCCCCGAGCACGCGCCGGTCGATGATGCCGTCCTCGCCCACGATCTCCTCGCCGAACTCGGACACGACGCGCTCGAACCCGGGCGTATCCGGTGCGTACATGCGGTGCACCTCCCGGTCGGCGTCGACGTGCAGGGCGCCGTGCTGCTCGGCGAGGTGCGTGCAGAGCAGGCTCTTGCCCGCCGCGATCGAGCCGGTGACGCCGAGTAAGAGGGGCACGCCGTATTCTAGAACTCCGAATCCCAATGGAAGCCTGCGAAGCCGCCGAAGCCATCCACAGCGCCTTCCCCGACCTCGGTGAAGCCCCGGTCCGTCCCCTCCAGCACGGCTGGTCGCACTGGACGTTCGCCCATGGCGACCGGATTTTCCGTTTTCCCCGCACCCCCAACGATGAGCGCCTTCTGGAAGGCGAGATGCGTCTCCTCCCCCTCCTTGCCCCGCACCTCCCCGCTCCCGTCCCCGTCCCCGAGTGGGTGGGCGAGTGGGACGGCCGTCCCTTCGCCGGTTACCCCGTCATCGAAGGTCAACCTCTGCGCCGCGTCACCCTCTTCGGTCCCGGCGGCGCCGCCATCGCCCGCGAGATTGGCCAGTTCCTCACCGCCCTCCACGAATTCCCCCCCGAGCAGGCCGCCGAGGCGCTCGGCACGCCCCTCCCCGAGCACCTCCCAGACCCCCGCGGCTGGCTCGAGGACATCCGCATGCGCGTCTTCCCCCGCCTCTCCGCCACCCTCCGCGTCGCGGTCGACAGCGGCTTCACCCGTTATGTCCAGGACGGCTTCGACCCGCCCCCCCGTCTCGTCCACAACGACCTCTGGTTCGACCACATCATCGAGCGCCACGGCCGCCTCGCCGGCGTCATCGACTTCAGCGACGCGGCCCTGCGCGATCCCGCCGCCGACTTCGCCGGCATCCTTGCCGATGGCGGCTGGCACGCCGTCGACGACATTGTTCGCTTCTATGATCGCCCGCTCGGCGAGGGGTTCCACGAGCGCGTCGAGTTCCACTACTGGACCATGGGCCTCCACGACATCCTCTATGGCCTCGATACGGAGGAGGAGCGCTACGTCGGCCTCGGCCGCTCCGCCCTTGCCCAGCGCATGCGCGAGACGGGCGTCCTCCCCGCCTGAGCCGCTCTCCCCGCGCTAGAATCTCCCCGCTCAGCAGAGGGGGTTCATCGTGGAGATTGAAGGGAAAGTCGCCATCGTCACCGGCGCCGCGTCGGGCATCGGACGCGCCACCGCCATCGCCCTCGCCGCCGAGGGCGCCAGCGTCGTCGTCGCCGACGTCGATGCTGCCGGCGGCGCCGTAACCGTCGGCGAGATCACCGGAGCCGACGGCTCCGCCACCTTCGTCGCCTGCGACGTCACCAGCCCTGAGAGCATCGCCAACCTTTTCGTTGAGGCTGAGGCCGCCTACGGCGGCGTCGACATCGTCTACAACAACGCCGGCATCTCCAGCGGTGAGCCCCACTGGCCCGACGCCCCCCTCGAGCGCATCGCCGAGGAGACGCACATCAACACCAGCGGCGTCATGATGGGCACGCGCGAGGCTATCCACGCCATGCGCAAGCGGGGCGGCGGCGTCATCGTCAACACCGCCTCCGTCGCCGGCGATAGCCACCTCCCCTTCGACCCCATGTACTCCGCCACGAAGAAGGCCGTCATGTCCTTCACCCAGAGCTGCGCTCCCTTCGCGGAGAGCGACAACATCCGCGTCAACGCCGTCTCCCCCGGGATGGTCCGCACCGCCTTCCAGGGCAAGACCGGCGACGGCGAACGCCCCGCCTCGTGGCTGGCGCCATCCATCGAGCGTCACGCCGACAGCATCCTGCCCCCCGAGGCCATCGCCGAGGCCGTCCTCGACTTCATCCGGGACGACTCGAAAGCCGGCGAGGTTCGCACCGTCGCCCCCGCCTAGCGGCGTATCATCCCCGCGGACGGTCGCCATGCCCGAACTGCTCGACGATCTCCGCGTTCTCGACCTCAGCGAAGGCCCCATCGGTGGCGTGACCACCATGGTGCTGGCGGACTTCGGCGCCGACGTCGTCAAGGTCGAACGCCCCGGCGGCGACCCCTGGCGCTCCGTCGCGAACGCTCCCATGTGGCTGCGGGGGAAGCGCAGCGCCGTCCTCGACCTGAAGACCGACGAGGACCGCGAGTCCCTCGCCCGCCTCGCCGAGAGCGCCGATGTGGTCGTGACGAGCGGCCGCCCCGGCCAGGCCGAGGCGCTGGGCGCCGGCTACGAACGCCTCAGCGCCATCAATCCCGCCCTCGTCTACTGCGCCATCACCGGCTTCGGCCCGGAGGGGCCGTATGCGGACTACCCCGGCTACGAGGCCGTCGTCGCCGCGCGCCTCGGACGCATGCTCACCTTCAGCGGCCTCGCCGACCGTGAAGGCCCCGCCTACCCCGCCGTTCAGGCCGGCGCCCACGCCACCTCCCAGGCCGCCCTCCACGGCATCCTCGCCGCCCTCATGGCCCGCAAGGAAAGCGGACGCGGCCAGCTCGTCGAGACCAGCCTCCTGCAGGGCCTCTTCGCCTATGACCTGGGCGGCCTCTTTCGCGCCCAGCTCGGCGACCGCTTCCCCGAGATCTTCGCGGGGCTCGCCATGCCCGTCATGCCCACCCTCAACTACCACGCCCTCCAGACGAAAGACGGCCGCTGGCTCCAGTTCGGGAACCTCATGGCCCACCTCTTCGACAACTACCTCGCCGCCGTCGACCTCGCCGACATCTTCGCCGACCCCGACTACGAGGGCAGCCCCGCGACGTGGTCGGAGGAGGCGCGCGAGCGCCTCCGTGACCGCATGTTCGAGCGGATGCTCGAACGCACGGCCGACGAGTGGATGGAGACCTTCATCGAGCACGGCGGCGTCGCCGCCACCCCCTTCCAGAGCACCCAGCAGGCCCTCGACGATCCCGACCTCGTCCTCAACGGGCACGTCGTCGAGCGCGAGCACCCCACCCTGGGGACGGTGCGCCAGCTCGGCGCCCTCGCCCGCCTCACCGCCACCCCCGGAGCCGCCGGCGAAGCCGGCCCCCAGCCCGGCCAGCACACGGCGGAGGTTCTCGCCGAGACCGTCCCCGCCCGCCCCTCCGTCCCCGTGACCCCAGCCTCCGGCCCGCCCCTCCAGGGCGTCACCGTCCTCGAGTTCGCCACCGTAATCGCCGCGCCCCTCGGCGCCGCCATCCTCGCCGACCTCGGCGCCCGGGTCATCAAGGTCGAGCCCATCGGCGGCGACCCCTTCCGCGCCATGGGCATCGCCTCCCTCGGCGCCGGCCGCTGCAACGGAAGCAAGGAGAGCATCGCCCTCGACCTGAAGAGCCCGGAGGGACAGGAGATCGTCCAGTCCCTCGCCGCCTCTACCGACATCATCATCCACAACTACCGGCCCGGCGTGCCCGAGCGACTCGGTATCGGCTACGAGACCCTCAAGGCCATCCGTCCCGAGCTCGTCTACGTGTACGTCAACGGCTACGGCCGTAACGGTCCCGGCGCCCACCGCCCCTCCACCCACCCCATCCCCGGCGCCGGCCTCGGTGGCGCCCTCATGCAAATGGGCGAGGGCATGCCCCCCGTCTGCACGACCATCCCCGAGCTGCGCGAGATCGCTCGCAAGTTCTTCCGCGCCAACGAGCTCAACCCCGACCCCAACACCTCCGTCGTCGTCGCCTCCGCCTCCCTCCTCGGCCTTTACGCCCGCCGCCGCTTCGGCCACGGCCAGGAGGTGTTCGTCGATATGTTCGGGGCGAACGCCTGGGCCAACGCCGACGACTTCATCGCCTACGAGGGGAAGCCCCCGCGCCCCACCCTCGACCGTAACCTCTATGGCCTCGGTCCGACCTGGCGGCTCTACCAGGCGGCCGGAGGATGGGTCTTCCTCGGGCTGGCCGTACAGCCCGAGTGGGAGCGCTTCTGCGAGCTGACCGGCCGCCCCGACCTCGCCGCCGACCCCCGCTTCGCCACCCCTGACGCCCGCACCGCCAACCGCGACGACCTCGCCGTGGCCCTCGCGGGCCTCTTCGCCGGGCGCCCCGCGGACGAGTGGGAGGCGCTGCTCGCGACCGAGGGCCTCGGCTGCGTCCGCGCCGACGCCGCTCCCGTCCACGAGTTCATCGCTCGCAACGAGCACGTCGCCGCCAACGGCCTCCGCGTCCCCGCCTACAGCGCCAACTTCGGCGAGTACGAGCGCTACGGCCCCCTCACCGGCTTCAGCGAGAACAAGCTCGAGCTCCGCGGCTTCCCTCTCGCCGGCGAGCAGGCCGACGCCATCCTCGCCGAGCTCGGCTACGACCCCGCGGCCGTCGAGGCCCTCCGCGCGAAGGGCATCGTCTGGTCCGAGACGCCCGCCCCGCTCGCCGCTGTCACGGCCTGACCATGCCCGGATTCCACACCGGCCGCCTCCTCGTCGCCACGCCCAACATCGAGGATCCCAACTTCTGGCGCACCGTCGTCCTCCTCTGCGCGCACGACAAGGAAGGCGCCTTCGGGCTCGTCCTCAACCACGCCATGAATGGCGAGACCGTCGCCGGCCACCTCCCCGAGTGGGAAGGGCACGCCGTCGAGCCCGCCGTCCTCTTCCGCGGCGGTCCCGTCTCGACCGCCTCCGTCTTCGCCATGGCCACCGGCGATGACATGCCCGTCGACCGCTGGGGCCTGCGCATTGCCCCCGGCCTCGGCCTCGTCGATCCCGGCAAGGGCCCCGACCACTTCGAGGGCCGCCTCGGCCGCATGCGCTTCTTCGCCGGCTACGCCGGCTGGGGCGCGGGCCAGCTCGAGGGCGAGATCGCGACCCACGGCTGGTTCATCGTCGACGCCCTCCCCGACGACCCCTTCGCCGCCACCCCCGCCGACCTCTGGCGCGACGTCCTCCGCCGCCAGGGCGGTGAGCTCGCGCGCTTCGCCACCCACCCCGCCGAGCCCGGCGTCAACTAGTCACTAGCCACCAGTCACTGGTTCGCTGGTAGCATTGGCGCCCACCTCAAGCCCCCAAACAGGAGGATCCCCATGGCCGCATACGTGCTCGCGCAGGGTCGGGTCGAAGACCGCGACAAGCTCAACGAGTACCTCGCCGGAGCGGGCGGCACCCTCGCCCCGCACAACGCCAAGGTGCTCGCGTACACCGAGGAGCCCGAGGTCATCGAGGGTGAGGTTCCGAACAATCGCTTCGTCCTCATCGAGTTCGCCGACGTCGAGACGGCCAAGGCCTGGTACAACTCCGACGGTTACGCCGCCGTCCGCGGCCTCCGCATCGAAGGCGCCCCCGGCACCCTGGTGATCCTCCCCGGAATGTAGTGGCTAGTGACTCGTGACTAGTGGTTAGTGGTTAGTCCCCACCCCACCCCCTGGGGGAGGCGGAGGGGACCAGTCACCAGTCACTATCCACCAGCCACTACATGGCCTTGATGCCCTGGTACTCCTGGGCGAACACGCACTCCTGCAGCCCGAGACCCACGTCGTTCGGGTCGTCCAGGTTCGTGTAGCGCGTGTACAGCTCGGCGAAGTGGCCTCCGGGCCGCTGCTTCACCTCGTTCCCGTCCATGTCCCGCACGATCACCGGGTGGGAGACGTCCCAGACCTCCCCTTCCACCAGTTCGTCGCGGTACACGCCCCGCCCGAGCCCGTCGTCCCAGCCGCCCCAGTAGCCGCCCCCCTGCATGTAGACGGGCTTGCTCACCGTCTCCAGCAGGAACCGGTCCACGCCCCCGTCCGGACGCGTCAGGTCCAGCCGCGCGCTCTTCAGCCGCGGGAAGCCGTCCTCGAACTCGGTGCTCACCACGTCCACGTCCGTGTACGCCCACCCCTCCTTGCCGGAGTCGTACGGGTAGTCGATGCGGCTGTGCACCCTCCCGTACTCCGGCAGGTTTCCGCCGCCCGTGCCCGAGGCCACGATCGTCCCGTCGGTATGGTGCCGGAACGAGCAGTACATCGAGCGGTCCGGGAAGCGCACGAGCGCCCACCAGCGCGCCCCGGGCTTCCCCCAGATTGAGCGCCGCTCCAGCGGCGGCGCCGCGTGGCGGTTCGGCTGCTCGCCCTCGCCCGTGTTCGCCTGGCCCCAGGAGTGGTCCTTCGCCCCCACCCAGCCGTCGTCCACGTCGAAGCGGTACTCCTTGCCCCCGACCTTGATCCAGCCCGAGAGCCAGCCGAGCTGCACCAGGTTCGAGCGCTCGCCCACCATCCTCCCGTCCTGGTACATCTTCACGCCCGGGCACTCGTCGTACGGCGGCGCCGAGCTCTCCCAGAGGATGTCGAACGAGCAGTCCACGTCCGTCTCCTCCAGGCCCAGCCGCAGCGTCCGCAGCCCCCGGATGATCTCCTGCGAGAACGGCCCCACCGTCAGGTCGTCGATGTCCGGGCGCAGGCGGCGCGTCGCGCGCACGTTGTACTGCTTCCCGTCGCCCGTGCTCAGGATCGAGTAGGCGTCGATCGTGTTCGTGTTGTGGTACAGCCGCAGCGCCGTGATCAGGTTGACCTCGCCGTCGGGGTCGCCGATGCAGTGCCAGTACCCGTCACTCCAACCCGGGCTCGGGTTCGCGATGATGTCGAACGTGTCGATCGTCTGGTGGCGGGGATACTCATCCAGCTCGGTCAGGACGCGCTTCGGGGACATGTGGCTACCTCCGGCGGTTCGTGCCCGCGCAGGATACGCCGTGCAAACCCCGTCCGCGTGAACGCCGTGCGCGAAACGGAACCGTCCGTACAATCCCCGTCCCGGAGGGGTTTCGCTATGTCAGACGACGTGTTCTCGATGGAAGGAAAGACGGTCATCGTCACCGGCGCGAGCTACGGGTTCGGTGTCACCTGGGCGGACGCCCTCTCCGAACGGGGCGCCGACATCGTCGGCACCTCGCGCAGCCTCGATCGCCTCGGGGACACCGCCGCCATGGTCGAGGGCAAGGGCCGCCGCTTCCTCCCCGTTGAGTGCGACGTCACCGACTACGAGCAGGTCGAGAACCTGATGAAGGCCGCCTGGGACGAGTTCGGCACCGTCGATGTGCTCATCAACAACGCGGGCATCTCCGACCTCAGCGCCTGGCGCGCGGAGCACTCCGACAACGACATGTTCCGCCAGATCGTCGAGACCGACCTCACCGGCCTCTGGTACTGCTGCCGCGCCGCCGCCCAGTACTTCCTGCGCCAGGGCCACGGCAACATCATCAACCTCAGCTCCATCTTCGGCGTCGGCGGCTTCGAGGGCCGCACGCCAGGCTACTTCGCCGCCAAGGGCGGCGTCACCCGCCTCACCGAGTTCCTCGCCACCGAGTGGGGCGACCGCGGCATTCGCGTGAACGCCCTCGCCCCCCACGTCTTCGACACGCCCATGACCCACGACGGCCTCATCCAGAGCGGCGTCATGGAGATGCTCGAAGGGCGCACGCCCATGCGCCGCATCGGCCAGATCGAGGATCTCGTCGGCCCCATCGTCTTCCTCGCCTCCGACGCCTCGCAGTTCGTGAGTGGGGCGATCCTGCCGCTCGACGGCGGCCTGACGGCCAGCCGCGGCTACTCCGCCGGCCCCTGGCCCATGGACGAGTTCGACCCCGAGGGCCGCGGCAAGCCCCTCAACCCCGGAGACCCCTGGGACTAACGCCGCCCCCGCACACCCCGCCTGCCATACTGATGCGGTATGGGGTCCGGCTTCGAGTCAGAAGAGGATCGCTGGCGCGACGCATACCTGCGCGAGCGCAGGCGTGGCGAGGTTCCCTTCTGGAACCAGGTCATCGTCTGGTTCTGGAACGGCGCGCTCGGGCAGCCGCTCTGGATGAAGGCGCTCTACGCCATCCTCAGTCTCGCCGTGATCGCCGCCTTCATCGCCCTCTTCGCCCTCGACGCCATCCTCAACGGCTAGCCTGATCTCGCGCACATCCGCCGCGTAACCTCGTAGATCATCTGGCAGCTCAGCCGGAAGCTGTCGAGCGTCATGCGCTCGTTGTGACCGTGCACCGTGCGCGCAAGGTTCGGTGAGGTGAGCCCGCCCGAGAACCCGTACGCCACGACACCCTGGTTGCGGAACACGCGGCTGTCCGTGAACCCCGCCGTCACCCCCGGGGTCACCACCGCGTCCTCGACCAGCTCCCGCACCACCGACTCGATCGTCGCGAACAGCTCCGTGTCGTGCGAGCTCGTGTCCGATGCTCCGGCGAACACCCGCTCGAGCCGCACCTTGGGGTCGTCGATGACGCGCGTCAGCTCCGCCTCGAACGCGTCCGGGTCGACGCCCGGCAGTAGGCGGCAGTCGATCGTCGCCTCCGCCCGCCCGGGGATGACGTTGTGCTTCATCCCCGCGGTCGCCGTCGTCGCGCTGATCGTGTTCGTCAGCAGGGCGCGCACGCGCACGTCGCTCGCGGCCGTCTGCTCCAACTGCTTGAGCGACGTCCCGCCGCTATAGATCCCGGCCCGCTCGAGCCGCTCGAAGTACTCCTCCAGTACCGGGGAGAGCTCTGGTTTCCGCTCCCACTCCTGCAGCTTGCCGAGCGCGCGCACGAGCCGGTCGAGGGGGTTGTCGTTGTGCGGCACCGACCCGTGCCCCGCTCGCCCCTCTGCCACCATCCGCAGCCACAGCGGCCCCTTCTCCGCCGTCGTCACCGTGAACACCGGCCGCTTCACCCCGAACAGCTCCGTCGAGCCGCCCCCGCCCTCGTTGATAACAAACTCCGCCTCCAGCGCCTCGGGGTGGTGCTCCGCCAGCCACTCGATGCCGAGTAGCCCCCCCGCCTCCTCGTCCGCCACCGCCAGGAACACCACATCCCGCGCCAGCGCCACGCCCGCGCGCTTCAGCAGCAGGAAGGTCAGCAGCTCCGCCACCCCCAGGCCCTTCATGTCGAGCGTTCCCCGCCCCCAGATCTCCCCGTTCCGGATGACCCCCGCGAACGGCTCCTCGTCCCAGTACTCCCGCTCGACGGGCACTACGTCCGTGTGGTTCAGCAGCATCAGCGGCGGACGGCTGCCGTCGCCCTTGAGCACCGCCCGCAGCGAGACGCGGTCGTCGCCCGGGTCGAACAGCTCGTACTCGACCCCCTCGCGCTGGAGGATGCCGCCCAGGAAGTCGCACGCCAGCCGCTCCCGCCCCGGCGGGTTCGACGTGTCGATGCGCAGGTACTCCTGCAGGATGCCAAGCGCCTCTTCGAACGCGGCGTCCCAGTCGACCCGCGGCTCGGTGACGGTCACTCCCCTACCCCGTACACCTTCGCCGAGTTGTCGTGGAGGATCTTACGCAGCGTGTTCTCGGGCAGGCCGCTCAGCTCCTGCTCGATGAAGTCCCTGGGGTAGATCGCGACCGAGTTCGGCCCCGGCGACATGCTCGTCGGGTGCGGGAAGTCCGTCTCGTAGAGGATGTTGTCAGCCCCGATCTGCTCGATCGCGCTGATCGCGCTCCCCCGCTCAAACCAGAAGCAGGCGTAGCACTGCCGCTTGAAGTACTCGCTCGGCAGCAGGTCCATCTCCGGGTGCTCCTCGCGACAGCCGCTGTTCACCCACTGCCAGTCCATCGCCTCCAGCAGGAACGGCACCCAGCCCACCCCGCTCTCCACCGAGACGAACTTCAGGTCCGGGTAGCGGTGGCAGATGCCCGACAGGATCACATCCATCATCGCCGTCGAGTTGTCCAGGAAGATGCCGACCGTCGCCTTCGCGTACGCCGCTTGCCGGCCGTTGTTCACGTTCGCATCGCGGATCACCGAGAGGTCGCCCGAGCCGATGTGGAAGTTGATCGAAAGGCCAAGCTCCTGCGCCTGTGCCCACAGAGGCTCCCAGTGCGGGTCCGTAATGTGGGGGAAGTCGAAGGAGTGCGGCTGGCTCGTCATCAGGATGCCCCGGTGGCCGCGATCCTTCGCCCGCCGCATCTCTTCCAGGCACAGGTCCACGTCCCAGAACGGCGTCGCCATGATCGGGATGAAGCGCTCGCTCGCCGGCTCCGTCCAGTCGATGAGGAAGTCGTTGTAGGCGCGGACGCACTCCTTCATCAACTCCGGCTCCTTCAGCCGCAGAAAGTTCCCCGAGCCGAAGCCGCCCACGTTCGGGTAGATCACCTGCGAATAGATGCCGTACTCGTCCATCCGCTGCAGCCGCGCGCCCACGCTGAACGCCCCGTGGTCCGCCTGCGGCAGGGAGGGCGGATGATCCGGCGGCGGGTCCGTCCAGCCCGCCATCGCCGCGCTCGCCGTCGGACCTGCGGGCCGTCCGCCCATGAACCAGCGGTCCTCGTTGATCTCCGGGTCGAACTTCACGTGCGGGACGAGGTCTCCCCACTTCTGGCTCGACACCCGGCTCGTCCACAGGTCCTCGGGCTCCGAGATATGGCTGTCCGCATCGATGACCTTGATCCGCTCGACCACCGTCGCCATGGCCATACCTCCCCGGCGGCGCCGCCGCCGTTCCGCGCGTGGCGGGCAGGATACGCGCCCCCGCCCCGCCCCGTGTTGCTGCGAGTCCCTACACCGGCCGGAACTGCACCAGGGTGACCTGCTCGTCGATGTCCTCGTACACCGCCTCTACCGCCATCCCGATGCGCACGTCCTCGATCGCGCACTCGACGATGTTCGTCGTCATGCGTGGCCCTTCCTCCAGCTCCACGATCCCGATGACGTACGGCGCCCGCGCCGCGAACGCCGGCGCCGTCCCCCGCCGGTCGACCGTGTACGAATACAGCACCCCCCGCCCGCTCGCCTCCACCCACTCCGTCCCCGGTTCGAGGCTCCCCGGGCTGAACGCCCGCGGGTAGAAGTAGGGCTCACCGCCGTCTGTGAGCGGCAGCAGCAGGCGGTGCTCCCGCGCCGCCTCCCAGAAGGGAGCGGTTGCGGCGGTCGGCTTCGGCAGGATGCGCGGCGGCGACTCCGCCATCAGGCCCCCTCCAGCACCAGCGCCACCTGCTCCGACATGCAGCCCCCCGTCCCCGTCACGTACCCCCGCTCCGCCGACCCCACCTGCCGCGGCCCCGCCCGCCCCTGCAGCTGCGTGACCACATCCACCACGTGCGACATGCCGCCCGCCGCCCCTCCCTGGCCCATCCCCAGCTGCCCCCCGTGCGTGTTCAGGGGCCAGTCGCCGCCGAAGCGGAGGTCGTGTTCCTCCACGAACCGCGGCCCCTCCCCCTTCGCGCAGAACCCCGAGTCCTCGATCGTGACCAGCACCGTGATCGTGTAGCAGTCGTACATCGAGGCCACGTTGATCGCCTCGCGTTCCACCCCCGCCATCGCGAAGGCGCGGTCCGCCGCCGCCACGATCGGGATCTGCGTGAGCGAGGGCGCGTACGTGATCGACTTGTGCGTGATGTGCTCCCCGAAGCCACTCACCACCACGGGACGCAGGCCGGTCTGCTGGGCCCGCTCCAGCGTCGTCACGATCACCCCCGCCCCGCCCGAGCACGGCATCACGATCTCCAGCAGGTGCAACGGGTCGACCACGAGCGGCGAGTTCAACACGTCCTCGATGGTGATCGGCTGGTCGCGAAAGATCGCCTTCGGGTTCAGGAGGGCGTTCTCCCGACCCTGCACCGCGATCTTCGCCAGCGTCCGGGGCTTCAGGTCGTACTCGTACATGTACCGCTGCGCCACCATCGCGAAGTGCGAGTTTGGGTTGATCAGCCCGTAGGGCGCGTCGAACTGCCCGTGCGGCGCCCCCCACGCATCCGCCCCCATCATCCAGTTCTGCGCCCGTGGCGAGGCGCCCGGCTGAGGGGGCGCCGGCACCGACGGCAGCAGGCACAGGCATGCGTCGCACACCCCCGCCTCGATCGCGGCCGCCGCCCGCCACACCATGCCCGTCGCGTTCGCCCCGCCCAGGTCCACTACCTCCCCGAAGTTCGTCTCGATGCCCAGGTACTCGGCCACCGCCGCCGGCGCGAACATGGGCGCGTCCCCCAGCCGGGTGCAGAGGATGCCGTCGATCTCGCCCAGCTCCATGCCCGCGTCGTCCAGGGCCTCGCGCGCCAGCTTCCCGTACGCCTCCAGCCCGAACATGGGCGTGTCCCAGCGGCGCTGCGGCGCCCACTCCGCCGTCCCGCTGATCGCCGCTCGCCGCCCGTTGCGCATGTCCTGCCTCCGCTTGCCTCGCGCCAGCCTACTCCCCGCCCCGGCCGGGTGCGCCCGCATCCCCTTGCGTCCGCGCCCGCGGCTGGCCAAGCTGCGCGACAAGCATGCGCATCGCCTCCCTCCTCCCCAGCGCCACCGAGATCGTCTTCGCCGTCGGCGCCGGCGACGAGGTCGTCGGCGTTTCGCACGAGTGCGACTACCCCGCCGCCGCCCGCCACCTCCCCGTCCTGACCGGCCCCGCCGTCGAGACGCGCGGCCTTCCCCAGGCCGAGATCGACGCGGCCATCAGCAGCCTCCTCGCCTCCGGCGGCTCGACCTACGACATCGACGTGCCCCGTCTGCGCGAGCTCCAGCCCGACCTCGTCATCACGCAGGCCCTCTGCGACGTCTGCGCCGTGAGCGAGGGCCAGGTCCACCGCGTCGTCCACGAAGAGCAGCTCGGGGCGCGCGTCCTCACCCTCACGCCCCTCGACCTCGAAGGCGTCGCCCGCTCCATCGAGGAGGTCGGCGAGGCCACCGGCCGCGCCTCCGAGGCGTCACGCCTTGCCGCCGGCCTGCGCGAGGGCATCGACCCGCCCTCCTCCCTCCCGGCCACGCCGTCCCGTGTCCTCGCGCTGGAGTGGTTCGACCCGCCCTTCACCGCCGGACACTGGGTGCCCGAGCAGGTCGCACGCGCCGGCGGGACGGATGTGCTCGGCCGTCCCGGCCAGAAGTCTGAGCGCGTGACCTGGGACGCCGTCGCCGCATCCGCCCCCGACGTCGCCCTCCTCCTCCCCTGCGGCCTCTCCCTCGACGAGGTCGTACGCGAAGCCGGGTCGCTCGCCCAACGGCCGGAGTGGCGCGGTCTCCCCGCTGTCGCGAACGGCGCCGTCTGGGCCCTCGACGCGAACGCCTGGTTCAGCCGACCCGGTCCCCGCCTCCTCGACGGCATCGACGCCCTCCGCGCCATCCTCGCCGACCCCACCGGCGACCACCGAGTCCCCGGCGCCCGCCGCCTCCCCATCCCCTGACCGGGGCTTGTGCCGGATCCCCCGCTGCTAGCCGAACATCCACTGGGCGATCGCCAGGGCCGTCCCGGCGATCGCGATGTTCGCGGCAAGCATGCCAAGACCGAACGTAAGCCCGAATGTCAGCAGGCTTCGGTTGAGCGCACTGTGAAGCATCTCTTCGGTCACGAAGTTCTCGGTGCCCCTCGCGACTCCTTCTTCCACGACGTTCACCGTAGCGCGGGCAAGCGGCTCGGAAGCGCCCGCTTCCTGGAGCTCGGTGACGGCCTTGTGCGTATCCAACGTGGCCACGCAAGTAGTTCCTTCGTACAAATGTAACGCTGTGACACAGACGTGTCTACCCCTGGAAGCCCCCACCCCCTGAACCTGCGCCTTCCCCCCGCTCGCGTACGATGGATCGCATGCAGTGCCCCCGCGACTCCGCCACCCTCGCGATCGAGCACCATCACGGCATCGAGGTCGACCACTGCCCCACCTGCAACGGCCGCTGGCTCGACCACCACGAGCTCGACGAGCTCGAGGCTCGTACCGCCCCCGACGAGAACCAGCGTCGCGCCACCATCGAGTACGCCCGGCGCCCCAGCGACCTCAACTGTCCCGTCTGCAACAAGCAGATGCGCGCCTTCAACTACCGCGCCTACAACCTTGAGCTCGATACCTGCGAGGACCAGCACGGCTTCTGGGTCGACGCCGGCGAGGAAGGCCGCATCCGCGACGTGATGGAGGAGCGCGTGCGCGGGCTCAATCGCGCCGTCTCCGCCGAGGAGGCATGGGCGAACTTTCTCGAAGGCGCAAGCGGCAAGTCCCTCTGGGACCAGATCAGCGGAATCTTCCGCGGAGGCCGCCGTTAGCTGACCGGAAGCATGCCGGTTGCTACCCTCGCGACCGCGGGACGGGCGCAGGAGTGAACCGGCGCTTCGCGACGCGAAACGTAGTGGTGCGAGCAGACAGCAACCCATGAGCGCTCTTGGCCCAAGCAGAAGGCGTGGCGCCACCCCGGTCTGGTGGGCGCCCGCGACTCGTGTCCGCTCCACCATCGTCGAGTTCATGCGGCTCGAAGCCGCTGGCGGGATCGTCCTCCTCGCCGCCGCCGTCATCGCCCTTGTCTGGGTAAACGTCCACGGCCAGTCCTACCACGACTTCTGGGACCACCACATCGAGTTCGGCATCCTGCTCTTCGACGAGCTGTTCGCCGTCGATGAGGGCCTGAAGGCCTGGGTCAACGATGGCCTCATGGTCATCTTCTTCTTCGTCGTCGGCATGGAGATCAAGCGCGAGCTGGTAGTTGGCGAACTGCGCGATCCCCGCCGCGCCGCCCTCCCCATCATCGCCGCCGGCGGAGGCATGATCGTCCCCGCCGCCGTCTTCGCCCTCCTCAACCAGGGAGGCGAAGGCATCGATGGCTGGGGCATCCCCGTTGCCACCGACATCGCCTTCGTCGTCGGCGTCCTCGCACTCTTCGGGCGCCGGCTGCCCGCGGGGCTGCGCGTGTTCCTCCTCACCCTCGCCATCGCCGACGACATCGGCGGCATTGCCATCATCGCCGTCTTCTACACCGACGATCTCTCTCTCCCCCACCTCGGCACGGCCATCGGTCTCCTTGCCCTCATCCTCGCCGGCCAACGCTTCGGCGTGCGCCACATTGCCATCTATGTGGTGGTCGGGATCATCCTCTGGTACGCGACCCACGAGTCCGGTATTCACGCCACCATCGCGGGCGTCGCGCTCGGGCTCCTCACCCCGGCCCGCCCCTTCCGCGGCCGCGACGTGATGCACACCCTCGAGCACACCCTCCTGCCCTACTCCAGCTTCCTCATCGTGCCCCTCTTCGCCCTCGCCAACGCTGGCGTCGAAGTCACCCCCGACGCCCTCGGCAAAGCCTTCAGCGGGTCTGTCGCCTGGGGTGTGCTCCTCGGACTGGTCGTGGGCAAGTTCGTCGGTATCAGCGCGACCACCATCGCCGGGGCCCGCCTCGGCCTGGGACGCTTACCCGCCGGCGTCAACCTCGGGCACGTCTTTGGCGCTTCCCTCCTGGCCGGCATCGGGTTCACCGTCTCCCTCTTCATCGCGGAGCTTTCCTTCACTGATGCGCCCCACGTGCTCGACCAGGCCAAGAAGGGCGTCCTCGCCGGCTCCCTCCTCGCCGGCGCGCTGGGGGCCGTCTTCCTCCTCGTCGTCTCCCGCGTCACCCCCACCAGCGCCGAGCACGGCGCCATCGAGAGCGTCGCCCACAAGTAGCGCGACGATGTTCTCGAAGCGAGGACGCTTCCCTGGTACATCCGTTATGGTGCCGCCATGTTTTTCCCGAAGCGCCTTTCGATGACTGCTGTCGCCGTCACCTTCCTCGCCCTGACGCTCGTTCCTGGGCTTCGAGTGGCCGACGCGCAAACCTCCGAAGACTTCACCACGCTGCTCCAACCGGGCCTCAACATGATCGGCTGGACCCACGCGGAGACTGGCGTGGGTGCGCTCTTCGAGGACATTCCGGAGCTTGAGACCGTCTACGCCTGGGACGCGAGGAACCAGCGCTTCGTCGTCGCGTACCGCGACCCGGCCGGGGGTGCGTTCGGCACCCTGACGACCCTCACCCCCGGCACGGGGCTGTGGCTCGCCGTCACCGGCTCCGAGCCGGTTTCTTGGACTCGGAGCGCTTCCGCCGATGGCGTCGCCGGCCTTGCAGTCCTGCGCCCTGGCTGGAACCTCGTGGCATGGGCGGGCCCGGATGGCACCGGGGCCGATGCTGCGGTTGCAGCGGTCGCCTCCAGCGTGAAGTCGGTTGCCACGTGGGACTCGGCTACCGGCCGCTTCGCCGGCTACTCCCCGGCCGACGATACGGGGGACGCGGCTCCGCAACTCCGCCAGGGAAGTGGGCTGTGGATCGAGATGTCTGCGCTACGAGTGTGGCATCAGCCGGGCAGCACGATTCAACTCGCCTCCCCGCCCGCCGTCCTTGGGCTGGACCCGTTCTACGAGCAATACATCGATGTTGGCGGCATCCCCGTTGTCTCGTCGGCAGATGTGCCCGATGAGGCACTCGTGAGCGTCGCCCGGATACTCGCCGAGATGCTCACCCATAACGCCGGGCTCCGCCACGACATCGCCAATTTCCCCAGCCACGTGGCCGTACTCGGCCAGGATGAGGAGATTGCCGACATTCCCGAGTTCGGGCGGGTAATCGCGGAACATCCCGACTGGGGCGTCTTCGATGGACGCACCGTTGCCGAGCTTCGAGCGGTGGGGGCCACGACGTTCCTCCCCGTTACCGTTGCGGCCGAAGAGAACGCCCTGTGCTACGACGAAGACACCTACCGGGAGGACACGTCCGTGCATGAGCTGGCCCACACGTTCCTCCTCGTGGGGCTGGAAGGTGAGGCCGGCCCGGGCGAGCTTCGCGCGCGGCTCGAGCAGGCGCTGGAGGACGCCCTTGCTGAGGGGTACTGGACCGGCAGCTATGCCGCGTCCAATGCGGACGAGTACTGGGCTGAGGGCGTGCAGGCGTGGTTCGATGTCGGTTGGAGCGTCACCGGCGTCGACACGCGGACGGAGTTGGAGACCTATGACGCCACGCTTGCCGAGATCATCCGCGAAATCTTCGGAGACGCCGAGATCTTCTCCTCCTGCCACCTCGGCGCCTACCCCCAAACACCGATCGCGAATCCGAATATCAGGATCGAGGGGACCGTGCTCGGTCCAGGGCGTGAACCTGTGCCTGGGGTCCACGTCTGGCCGTGGTCGAGTGCGTTCGGCGACTCGGACCGGACCGATGCGGATGGCGCATTCGTCGTCAACGTGTCCGCCGGCACCTACTATATCCGCGTCGTCCTGAACCCTGGGGAGGGCGGTGATCTGTTTGGCTGGTATGGACCGGACGGGCTCACAGACGACTTCGCGGAGGCCGTGCCCGTCGTCGTTGTCGAAGGCCAGGACGTCACCAGTGTCGTGATAACGCTGGCCTCCCTGCCGGGCGACGGGAACTGAGCCGGGACAGGTGGGGCGGCGTCGGGGATGCCACCCCTTGACCCGCCCTCCGGCCCCGCCCATCCTCCCCGCATCCACCGTCGCGGAGGCTTGCCATGCCCAACCCACCAGCTGAAGACGAGATCCTGACCTATCTCGATACCCTCTCCAACTGGGGCCGCTGGGGCGACGACGACGAGCTCGGCACCCTCAACCTGATCACCCCCGAGAAGCGCCGCGCCGCCGCCGCTCTTGTACGGGAAGGCATCAGCGTCTCCTGCTCCTGGGAGATCGAGACCCGCCCCCAGCCCGACCACGCCTTCGGCACGCCCCAGCGCTACATGCTCTCCACCGGCCAGGGCCTCAACGACGAGCACCGCGTCGGCGCCACCGGCGCCCGCAACGCCGGCGCCCTCGAGTTCATCGGCTTCATCTTCCATGGCTACGCCATCACCCATATCGACGGCCTCTGCCACTTCTTCTGGGACGGGAAGATGTACAACGGGAAGCCCGCCGAGCTGGTCACCTCCGGCCTCGGCGCGACCCACCACGCCATCACCGCCCTCAAGGACGGCATCGTCACCCGCGGCGTCCTCCTCGATGTCGCCGCCGCCCAGGACCGTCCCTGGCTCGACCCCGGCGAGGGCGTCTACCCCGAGCACCTCGAAGCCGCCGAGGCCCGCCAGAACGTGCGCGTCGAGCCCGGCGACGCCGTCCTCCTGCGCACCGGCTACGGCCGGAAGAAGGGCGAGCTCGGCCGCGAGCAGCTCCCCGCCAACGGCTATCCCGGCTGGCACGCCGCCAGCCTTCCCTGGCTGCACGAGCGTGGCGCCGCCGTCATCGGCGCCGACACCGCCCAGGACGCCATGCCCTCCGGCTACTCTGCCATGAACCAGCCCGTGCACATCGTCAGCCTCACGGCCATGGGCCTCCACCTCATCGACAATGCCAACTTCGAGCAGCTCGCCGAGACCTGCGACCGGCTCGGCCGCTGGGAGTTCCAGTTCGTCCTCTCGCCCCTGCGCATGAGCGGCGGCACCGGCAGCCCCGCCAATCCCCTCGCGATCTTCTAGGCCGGAGCAGGTTCAAGCCTGCTGAACCATGGGCGCCGCGAGGGGTGAAGCCTGTGCCTTGCCTAGGCGAGCCCTTCGCGCTTCGCGAGGCGAATGGCCGTCGTGATCGCCTCCACCATG
This sequence comes from Tepidiformaceae bacterium, assembly GCA_965203545.1. Taxonomy (GTDB): domain Bacteria; phylum Chloroflexota; class Dehalococcoidia; order Tepidiformales; family Tepidiformaceae; genus UBA2991. Next base: position 1,779,426 of record OZ241899.1, on the reverse strand, counting down.
CTCGTCTCGTCCGCCACCCCCTGGCCCGCGATGTCGAACGCCGTCCCGTGGTCGACCGACGTGCGGATGAACGGCAGCCCCAGGTTCACGCTGATGCTCTCCTCGAAGCCGTGAACCTTGATCGCGATGTGCCCCTGGTCGTGGTACATCACGACCACCACGTCGTACTGGCCCGCGATTGCCTGCGGGAACACCGAGTCCGCCGGGACCGGCCCCGTCGCCGCGATCCCCTCCGCCCGCGCGTCCTCCACCGCCGGCCCGATCTCCGTCAGTTCCTCGGTGCCGATCAGTCCCCCGTCCCCCGCGTGCGGGTTGAGCGCCGCCACCCCGATGCGCGGCTCCGCGAACCCCCACTCGCGGAAGTGCCGGTCCGTCAGCCGGATCGCCTCCAGCACGTTCTCGCGCGTCACGTAGGCGCACGCCTCCGCCAGCGTCTTGTGCGTCGAGAGGTGCATGCACCGCAGGTTCCCCGTTATCAGCATCGTCGCGACGTGGTCCGACCCCGATAGCCGCTTGAACACCTCCTGGTGTCCCGTGTCCGAACTCCCCGCCAGCTGCCACGACTCCTTGTTGATGGGCGCCGTCACGATCGCGTCCACCTCCCCCGCCAGCGCCAGCCGCGCCGCTTCCTCCACCCAGATGTGCGACGCCTCCCCTGCCACCACCGAATGATCCCCCATCGCGAAGTAGTCCTCGCGGAACCCGCCGACCGCCAGAACCTCCGTCGTCCCCGCCTCCCCGCGCACGTCCCCCGGACGCCGCACCGGCCGCAGTTCGTGCGTCGAGCCGATCAATCGCAGCGCCGCCGCCGCGCTTGTCGGCGAGCCCAGCAGGAACAGCCGCGCCTCGTCCCGCAGCTCGTCCCGCTGCAGCGCCTTCGCTGCCACCTCCGGCCCGATCCCGGCCGGGTCCCCCAGCGTGATCGCGATGAGCGGCCGTTCCGTCACTTCTGCTCCCCCACATTCGCGCAAATGATCATCAGCTTAAACAAGTCTAGCGGTGATGACACGCGCCTTCTCCTTGTCCAAATAGATACCGTTTATTAGACGATTGTTCCCTCGTGGTCTAATCGCTAGACGTTCGGGCACCCTTTAGTCTAACTTGGTCTGCAGATTAGATTGAATGCGGGAGGTTGTCCAAGAAATGGACACCAAACTGTTCACGGGCCCGGCGGGCCGCCTTGTCGAGGTCGAACGTGACCCTCCCATTCCTTCCTATGTTGCCTTCGTTCCTGGCTCTCTGCCCCCGGGGACCGAAGATGCCGCGATAGCCGCTGTCGCGCGCGAGCTGGGAGAGGCTAACCTCGCCCTCGGCCAGCTCACCGGTATCGGCGAGTTCTTTCCCAACCCCGATCTGCTCGTGCGCCCCTACCTGCGCCGGGAGGCTGTCGCCAGCTCCCGCATCGAGGGCACTGTGGCTTCCTTCTCCGATGTTGTCGCCCTCGAAGCGGGCATCCGACCCGTACCGGGAAGCGATACGCAGGATGTCCTCAACTACGTTGTGGCCCTTGACGCTGGCCTTCGAGCCATCCAGGAAGGCTCGTTCTCGCTCGATCTCATTCGTTCCCTGCACAGGCAGTTGATGACAGGTGCGCGCGGTGAGGCCTACAGCAATCCCGGTGAGTTTCGCGCCATCCAGAACCACATTGGCTCCAGCAACGAGATCACTGACGCCACCTACGTCCCACCACCGCCGCTGGAGATGCACGGCGTCCTCGATCAACTCATTGACTACCTCAACGAGTCGAAGCCGCGAACCCCCTTCGTTGTTGAAGCAGCGTGGATGCACTACCAGTTCGAGGCGATCCACCCCTTTCTCGACGGCAACGGCCGCGTGGGCCGCCTTCTCATCGCCCTGCTCCTGGCGGCGCGTCACCAGGTTGCCCACCCGCTCCTCTACCTGAGCCCATACTTTGAACGGCGTCGCGATGAGTACTACCGCCTCCTGCTTGCCGTCAGCTCCACGTCGGCCTGGGAGGACTGGCTTCGCTTCTTCCTCCTGGGGGTAGCCGAACAGGCGAGGGAGGCGATTTCGGTGGCCCGTCAGGTGCTCGCATTGCGAGACGAGTGGAGGGAGCGACTCGCCGATGTCGGTGCTACGCCTTCGGCCCTCCGTTTGGCTGACTTCGTCACTGAGCATGTGGCCGTAACGCCCAGGGTTGTCGAATTAGGTCTCGGCGTCGCGCGACAAACGGCATACAACTCACTGCAGGTTCTTGTGGATGCGGACATCCTGGAGTCCGTGCCCCTACGACAGAGAGGCAGCCTGTACATCGCGCCCCAGCTCATCGGCATCCTGGAGGTCTAGCCCCGCTCCGAGCGCGTCGCCGCCTTCGCCTCCTGGGGTGACCCCTCCACGTAGTCGATCACGCTCCAGTGATCCGAGATGATCCGCAGGATCTCCCCCGGCGGACCGTGGTGGGGCGAGGCCATGTACTCCTCGAAGTCGGCCTGGTTCGCGAACGAGCACGAGATGCCGATGTCGCACGGATCGCCGAGGTCCTGGAAGTTCCAGCCGCAGTAGTAGTCGATTGCCTTCGGATGCTCGCTGATCGGGCCCAGCCTCTCGAAGAACACCTCGAGGTCGTCCGTTGAGGCATCCTCACGCAGCGTGATCGTGACGATGTGGCGAATCATGGCTACCCCCGCTCCCTGTTCGGCGATGCCGCCGTCGGCGCGTAGAATCGCAGGACGCGACCGGCGCCGCCAGCGCCGGCCTCCGGAGGTGTCCCGTGCAGGAAGCGCTCGTTGAACGGCTAAAGGACGAGATCCGCTACGAGTTCTCGCGCGAGGGACCGCCCGAGGGCTTCCCCAAGTTCCCCGACCTGCCGGCCGGCCGCTACCGCAGCGAGGAGTTTTTCGACCTCGAGATGAAGCACTTCTGGACCAGCGTCTGGCTCTACGCCACCCGCGAGGAGGAGCTTCCCGAGCCCGGCTCCTACCAGGTCTGGGACCACCTCGGCATCCAGGTCATCCTCGTCCGTGGCGAGGACCTCAGGGTTCACGCCTTCGAAAACGCCAACGTCCACGGCGCCCCCGTCCTCGACGTTCCCGACGACAGCAACCTCTTCCACTGGAAGGAGTTCGACTCCGCGGGGAACAACCTCCAGTTCCAGCAGGAGTTCCCCCGCCGCAAGCTCCCCGAGGGCGTCTTTCGTTGCCCCGAGGAGGCCCACCTCTACGACTTCACCACTGGAAAGTTCATCGGCGACAAGGCCGGCATCCCCGAGGACCGGCACAGGCTCCGCGAGCTGCGTTGCGAGAGCTGGGATGGCTGGGTCTTCATCAACCAGGACCCCGACGCCGAACCCCTGCTCGACTGGCTACACCCCCTCCCCGAGCAGATGTCGATGTTCCAGGGCGCCACGCTCCGCATGATCGACAAGCGCTGGACCATCATCCCCTGCAACTGGAAGGTCACCGTCGAGGCCTTCCAGGAGGTCTACCACTTCAAGCACATCCACCAGAAAGCGGGCGTCTCCGGGCTCGACCAGCGCGGCGCCACCATGGGCGTCCTGCCCAACGGCCACTCCCGCATGATCACCCCGCTCTCGAAGCGCGCCGCCGAGATGACCGGTATGGACCACCAGCTCGACTGGCGCGTCGACCTCGACCGCCAGGCCTTCGGCGCCCTCCACGACGGGATGGCCGAGATCAAGACCGTCAACGGCATGACCCGCTGCACCAGCACGGCCTTCAGCGCCTTCCCCAACCTCGTCACCCCCGTGAGCGCCACGGGCATGCCCTTCCTCCTCGCCTGGCCGCTCGATGTGGGCACGACCCGCTTCGAGTGGATCACCTTCTGCGTCGATTGGGGCGACGGACCCTCCCCCGCCTCCTCCGAGGTCTGGCAGAACCGCCTCGACGGGTTCGACGTCGTCATGGAAGAGGACACGCGGAACATGGCGCCCATGCAGAAATCCCTCAACTCGCCCGGCCTCACCGGCATGCCCGTCAGCTACCAGGAGCGGCGCATCTGGAACTGCGCCGAGCAGCTCGACCGCATGATCGGCCCCGAGCGCATCCCCGAAGACCTGCGCGTGCCCCAGCTGCTCGCGCCCTACGTCGAGCGCTAGGAGTTATCGCGCCCCATGCCAACAACCGCCCGTGTCGTCGTCCTCGAGGGCGACTTCGGAGTCTGCGCCATCCAGGAGCTCGAGCTGCCGGACCCCGGACCGCATCAGGCCGTCCTCGAGATCTACGCCGCCGGCATCGAGCACGGTCAGCTGCAGCAGGTAGAGGAGCCCCAGCCCCTTCCCGTCATCCCCGGGCGCGAGGGCACCGCCCGTGTCCTTGAGGTCGGCAGCGAGGTCACCCGCTGCCAGGTCGGCGATGTCGTCCTCATCACGCCCTGGAGCGCGGACTCGGGCCGCGAACCCGAGCTCCCCCTCGTCGAGTTCGATGACGGCACGGAGACCGAGGTCAGCCCCGCGGGCGCGTGGGGCACGAACCTCGTCCTCGACGAGCAGTTCGTCGTCCCCATCCCCAACCTCATGGACAAGGAGGGCGCCTCCGTCCTCGGGAACACCTCCCTTCTCGCCGCCAGCGCGGTCCGCACCGCGGGCGTGGGGGAAGGCGACAGCGTGGCCGTCTTCGGCTGCGCCGGCGTTGGCCTCTCGACCATCGCTGCGGCTGCCGCCGCCGGGGCCAGCGCCATCATCGCCGTCGCCCGCGACGGCGAGCGGCTCGAGGCCGCCAGCGCGGCCGGCGCGACCGAGACCCTGAACCTGAGCAGCGCCGCCGCCGGGGAGCGCATCGCCGAGCTTGTCCCCGGCGGCGTCGACCACCTCTTCGACTGCGTCTACGAATTCGAGACGGCCTCCCGCCCCGGCCGCACCTCCGTGCGTGATGGCGGCAGCGCCCTCGTCGTCGGGCTTCCCGGCACCGAGGAGCGCCAGGAAGAGCTCGACGCCATCGTCGCCGCCGCCGGCTACATCCTCCCCGACCCGCCCAACCCCGACGAGGACGTCCCCGTCCTCCTCGACTGGATCGAGGACGGACGCCTGCCCATCCCCACCGTCGTGACCTTCCGCTGCACCATCGAGCAGGTGAACGAAGCCACCGCCCTGCTCGAAGCGGGGGACATTGTCGGTCAGGCGGTCATGGTGGTGGAGCCCCTGCGCTAGTCCGCTATTCGACGAACAGCTCGGACCCGAGCGGTTCCAGCGCCTCGCGAAGCGAGTCGCCCGGCGTCCGCAGCAGCGCCGCGTAGTGCAATTCCTCCGCCAGCATCGCGCTGCGTGACGCCTCCGGCTCGCCGCCGCTCAGCCCGGCCTGCCCCTCGTCCTCCCAGTCCACCAGGGAGAGTCCCGGGATGTCGTAGGTCAGGCATGTGCCCTCGACATCGCGCGTGTTGTGCGTGCCCATCACCAGCGAGGCCAGCTCGTTCACGTCCGGGCTGAACCACGCCCCCTCCGTGTTGAAACGCTGGTAGGCGCGGCGGTTCAGAAACGTCATCGAGAGCGTCAGCCACGTCTCCCGGTCCGGCGAGGCCACGAGGTTCCAGCCGCCCATTGCCCGCAGGAGCAGGAACGGCACCTCCGCCGCGATGTCGTCGAACGCCTCGATCTCCGGCTCCGGAATCGCGATGCCCGTCGCCTCCAGCCCTGCCGCCCAGCCCGTCCCCTCGCGCCACACCCGCCCCGCGACCACCGCCTCCGCCACCCCCAGCGCCCGCGACGCCGCCTCCCCGGCGCTCCCCGCCTTCCCCAGGTCAACCGCGAGGTCGTACGCCCCCAGCGTCGTCGTCACATTGGCGAGCGGCAGGCCGCCGTCTCTAGGCACAACAGTTGCCGCGCCCTCGACCGTGTCGCGCACGGCCGCCCGCGACTCCGGCCAGAAGCGGTAGAGCGCGATCATCGCTCGACCCCTCGCTCGTGCTGGCTGCGCTCCGCGCTACTCGCGCGCCTGGGTGACGTCCCAGCGCTCCCAGTTCGTCACTTCGTCCACCGGTTTGCGGTTGGTCGGACCGAAGTTCGCGTCGGGGAAGCCCATGGGGATGATGGCTGCGGGCGTGGCCTCGTCGGGAATCCCGCAGCGCTCCCGCAGGACCCCGTCAACCGCTCCCTGGAACGTCGTCATTACGGTTCCGAGCCCCAGCGCCCGTGCGGCCAGCATGATGTTCTGAACCGCCTGGTAAATGGAGCTGCCCGCCAGAAGCGTTGTCGGATCCTGCGTTGGCGAGGACACCTGGTAGAGGCACGGCACGATGAACACCGGCGCTGACGCCAGGTTCTCGAAGAGCCCGCGCGCGCCCGTCATCATCAGGCGCTCGCCCTTCGTCCCGGACTTGATCGCGTTGTCGATCATCGACTGCAGGCCGGGGTTCTCGAGCCCCTTGCGAAGCTGTGCCGAGATCGCGTCCCGCGTCTCCTGGTCCTTGATCACCACGAAGCGCCAGGGCTGCAGGTTGCTCCCCGAAGGGGCCTTCGTGCCCGCCTCGATTACTTTCCAGATGAGCTCGTCCGGGACCGGCTGATCCGTCCAGCGACGGATCGCCCGCTGCGTGTAGATCGCCTCCCAGACATCGTTCGTGCCGGACTTCGCGTCGGCCATGGATCCCTCCTCGCCTAGCTGGCGCCCACCGGCTCCTTCGCCGGGCGGATGTTGACGGGGATCGCGCTCTGCCGCGCCATGCCCGTGATCGGGTCGTACGCTTCCTCGTTGTTCACGAGGCGGTTCGTGCTCCCGCCGATGCTGCGCACATCGCGGTCGTTCTCGGGAACGTCGCCCCACGAGTGCGCCATCGAGATGACGCCCGAGGGCACGTCGTCGGTGAACGCTGCCACTCCCAGGATCGTGGCCCGGCTCGACTCAATCTCGATCACTTCGCCGTCCTCGATCCCGAACTCGGCCCCATCGACCGGGTTCATGAAGGCGGGGTTCGTGCCGCCGTCGCGGGCCGTCAGACCGGAGATGTCGCGGCCCGAGGAGTTGTAGAACTCGCGCATGCGGCGGCTGATCAGCCGGTGCGAGAACTCCTCGCCCGGCAGGTAGCCGGCGCCTTCCACGACTGGCTCCGCCCGCACCTCGGCGATCTCCTCCACCAGGTCCGGCGGCGCCACGTCCAGGCGGGCGTCCGTACCTCCGGCCTTCGGCGCCACGCGCACTTCCTCGCCTTCGAAGATGGCCCCGCCGTCCGCCTCACGCACGCGGTCGAGCGGAATGCGCGAGTTCGCCGTGATCAGGTCCAGCACGTCGTCCGTGGAGGGCTTCTCGTCCATCGGCATCGGGCCGCCGGCGAGCTTGATCTCCGTGCCCATCCGGTGCGCCATGCCCCAGAAGAACTCCCACTCCTCCATCACGTCGTCCTCGGCCTCGACCATGGCCGGCGTGTAGTGCGCGTACGGCACCGGGTACCAGGAGTCCGTCAGGACCGTCAGGTCGGGACGCTCAAGCGAGAGCTTCGGCGCGATGACGTAGTCCGCCATCTTCGCCGTCTGCGACCAGCGGATGTCGATGCTCACGTTCAAGTCGAGCTGCTTCATCGCCTCGATCGTCTTGAGCTGGTCGGGCCACGCCCCCACGGGGTTGCCGCCCACGCTCACGAGCGCGCGCACGCGTCCCTCGCCCGGTGTGATGATCTCGTCGCTCAGCGCCGCCGTCGGCATCTCGCCGAACACCTCGCCGAGGCCGCGCACGCGGCTCGGCTCGCCCTTGCCCCAGGCGGGATTGGGCGGGTTCGCTTGCGCCAGCCACGGGCGCTCCGGGCTAATGACGCCCGGGTTTGGCACGACTTCACCTTCACGCAGATGCCGGCCGCAGAGCGTGTTCAGCGTCTGGACGAAGTGCTCGGTCAGGTTCGGGTGGGGCGCCATGTTCGCGCCCGTGCCGCTCGATGCGACTCCTCGCTGCGCCTCCGCGAACATCCGCGCCGCGCGCTCCACCAGCGCTGCCGGCACGCCTGTGCGCTCCTCCACATAGTCCATCTCGAAGCTGTCGACGGCCTGCTGCAGCTCCTCCACGTGCGCCGCGTTTCCGGCGAGGAAGTCCCCGTCAACCAGCCCCTCGTCGAACATCACCTTGATGATGCCCGCCAGCAGCGTCGGATCCTCGCCGGGCCGCACCTGCAGGTGCAGGTCTGCCCGCTTGGCCACGTCCGAGCTCCGCGGGTCGATCACGATCAGCTTCAGGCCGCGCTTCTGGGCGTCGCGCAGCCGCTTCCACGGGTTGAACGGGGGGATGCCGCCGAACATCGAGACGACCGGGTTGTTGCCGATGAGCATCGCCACGTCGGCCGTGTCGAACCCTTGGCCCCCGCCCATCCAGGTGCCGTGGCGCGACGCTGCGATCGCCTTCGCCGGCTGGTCGATCGTCACGCTCGTGTAGTACGAGGGCGACTCCACGCCGGCGTGCCAGGCTCGCGACACCGAGAGGGTGATTGCGTTGCAGAACGCGTACGTGCCGTTGTACGTCGCCACCGAGCGGGGCCCGTGCTCCTCGATGATCGCGCTCATGCGCTCCGCGATCTCGTCCAGCGCCTGCTCGCTTGAGATCGGCTGGAAGCTGCCGTCGGGCATGCGCTTCATCGAAGTGCGAATCCGGTCGGGGTGGTTGTGCTGGTCCGGCAGATGCCGTCCCTTGATGCACGTGTACCCGCCGTAGATCGGATTGCTCGTGTCGCCACGGACCTCGATGACCTTGTTGTCCTCGACGTCTACCTCGATCGGGCAGAACGCGTGGCAAAAGCGGCAAAACGACTTCTTGGTTTCGACCATGGGGGGAATCTCCAGCAATCAGGTATGCGGGCGCGAGTCTACCAGACGCGCCCTGTCGCCCAACGAGGGGGCCGTTAGCGAAACGGGTTCTCGTCGCCCGATGGAGCAGGCGCCGCCGTCTCGTCGAGCCCCAGCAGCTTCAGCCGGGCCTCGTCATACGCCTGCTTGGCCCGCGCCTCCCGGTTCAGGAGTCCCTTGAGCCGGTCCGGCGACAACCGCTCCCCCTCCAGCAGCACCTCGTGGACCCGCTCGAGTTGCTTCATCCACGCCTGCCAGGCGTCCCGGTACGCGTCGCGGGTTGCCTCGTCGGCCATCTCGGTCCCGCTACGTTCCGGGGCCGGGGCTGCCGGGTTCGTCGGTCCACTCGAGGATGCCCTGGCGGAGGGCGGTGATCACCGCCTCCAGTTTCGTCGAAGCGTTGAGCTTGCTGCGGAAGTGGCGGACGTGGTTCCGCACCGTGTGCTGGCTGATGCCCAGCTCCGCGGCGATGTCCGCCGTCCCGCGGCCGAGGGCCACCAGGTGCAGCACTTCCAGCTCCCGGCCCGTCAGGGCGGTCGAGGCCCCCGAAACGGGGATCGTCAGCGGCTGGTCCGAGACGATGTCGACGCCGCTCTGCGAGAACTCCTGCCGGACGTCGTCCAGAGCCGCGTCGGTACCGGGCCGCTCTTCGGGGTCCTCGAAGAGATGAACCAGGAGTGGCGCGTCCCCCAGGGCGCCCGAAACCACCATCGGAGTAACGGAAACCGCCTTGCGTTCCCCGGATGCGCACAGCATCTCCATCCTGGCGGCGCTGGGCACTCGTCCATCCTGGAGAGAGCGCATGGATGGGCATCCGTTGATGCATGCCGGCGTGAGAGCCCCGGGAGCTCCTCCGGCCACCACCTCGTAGCAGTGATGGCCAATAACCTCGTTGGCGGCGTACCCCAGGATGCGCTCCGCCCCCTGGTTCCAGAACACGATTCGCTGGTCCAGCGACATGGCGTACACGCCGAAGTCGGCGGCCGAGAGAAGTGCCACGATTCCTGCTGTGCTCATAGAGCGCCCCCCACCGCAGGTTTCCTGGCCCGAAGATTTGACGCTACTCTACCGGGAACCTGACCGAGGTGTGGTCAAGAGAAGGTCACGCCGGACCGCCGTCCGGGAACCCATCCGGGGTTCCCGCGCCCGCAATCCCCGGTGAACGAGGATCGGCTTCGAGTGCTCGCACTCATCGAAATCAGGCGCCGCAAGCTGCAATTTGGCTTCGTCACCGGCGTTGTCGGCCTGATCGCCTACCTGATCATCATGGTTACCGGACTCGGGCTCGGCCTCTATGAGGCCGCCGGAACCGCCCTCCTTCGCCTCAACGGCGACCACCTCGCCTACGCCGCCAACTCCAACCTCTCCGTCATCCGCTCCCGCCTGAGCGACCAGGATGTCGCCGAGGTCCAGGCCCTCCCCGCCGCCGAGCGCGCTACCCCCATCGGCTACGTCGCCGCCGTCATCGAGTTCGCCCCCGAAGAGAGCGACACCGCCGCCATCATCGGCGTCATCCCCGGCTCCTTCTCCGAGCCCAGGGTCGTCGGAGGCCGCTCGCTCTCGGGCCCGAGCGACATCCTCGTCGACCGTGCCTGGATCCGGGTCGCCGGCACCCGTATCGGCGACACCCTTGCCCTGCCCGTTGGCTTCGAGACCCGCGAATTCACCGTCGTGGGCATCGTCGACCAGGGCTATTTCTTCTTCCAGCCCGCCATGTTCGTCGACCTTGCCTCGTGGAAGGACCTCGTCCTCTTCGGCGATGCCGAGCAGCAGCCCGCCGCCAGCCTTGTCCTCATCCAGGGGCGTGACCTCGACGGAGTCCGCGGCGAGGGCTGGCGCATCGTCACCAAGCAAGACGGCTTCAACAACATCGAGGGCGTCCAGGCCCAGCAGTCCACCGTCGATGCCCTCCGCTACATGGGGCTGCTTATCGGCGCGATGGTGATCGGCGTGTTCTTCTACGTCATCACGCTCCAGAAGGTGTCCCTCCTGGGGATTCTCAAGGCGATCGGGGCGCCCGGAGGCTACCTCGTCGTCCAGGGACTCCTGCAGGTGCTCATTGTCTGCATCGTTGGCGCCGTCCTCGCCGTCGGGCTCGCGCTCCTCACCGAGGCCACGGTGCTCTCCTCCGACACCATCCCCATCGACTTCACCACGAACGCCATGGCGACGAGCTCGATCTCCGTGGTCATCGCCGGCGTTGTGGGCTCCCTGCTCTCCGCCCGACAGGTCGCCTCCGTCGACCCGATCATCGCAATGCAGCAGCAGTAAGGCGTTCCCATGGCAATCCTCGAACTGCGCGACGTCTCCAGGTCCTTCGGATCCGGCGCCCAGCGCGTCGATGCCGTCCGCGAGGTCACCCTCGATGTCGATCGCGGCGAGGTGGTGGCCCTGGAGGGGCCGTCCGGCTCCGGCAAGACCACGCTGCTGGCACTCGCCGGAGCCCTCCTCACCCCGACCGCCGGCGCGATTCGCGTGAACGGAGACGACATAACAAACTACGGCACCCGAGCCCGCACCAGGTACCGGCGCGACCGCGTTGGCTTCGTCTTCCAGGGCAGCAATATGGTTCCCTTCCTCACCGCCCGCGAGAATCTGCTCGTGGTCGGACAGTTCGGCGGCGCCGACCGCTCGGCCCTGCGCCGCCGCGCCGACGAACTCCTCGACCAGCTCGACCTCACCCCCGTCCGCAACCAGGTCGCCACGAGCCTCTCCGGAGGTGAACGGCAGCGCGTCGCCATCGCCCGCGCGCTGATGCGCGACCCATCCCTCCTCCTCGTCGACGAGCCCACCGCCAGCCTGAATTTCGAGCTCGGCAGCCGCGTCGTCGATGCCCTCCTGAGCGAGGTTCACTCGCGCGACAAGGCCTGCATCATGGTCACCCACGACGACCGCATGGCGCAGCGCGCCGACCGCCTCGTCGAGATCCGCGACGGCCGCATCCTCGCCGACCGACCCCTCCCCTAGCTCCCCGCCGCGGCCACTTGGAACCGAAACCGCTGCCCTGCGCGCCGCGTGCGGTTGACCGTCACGCCAACCGTATTGATACTGCGTCTCACTTAGCAGCCCATACGGAGGAGCGAACGTAGTGCTCAGTCGACTTGGAACCGCAGCGGTCATCGCCGTTGCCTTGCTGGTTATCGCCTGTGGTGGCGACGAGGAAGCAGCGCCCGAAACGGCGCCCGAAACAGCGCCCGAAACCAGGACCACGCTCTCAGCCGTGACATCCACGACGATCGTCGAGGATCTGGTGAAGCAGGTGGGGGGCGACCGGGTGTCGGTCACGAGCATCGTTCCCCTCAACTCGGACGTGCACACGTACCACCTCTCACCGAGTGACATCAGCAAGGCGTCCGAGGCGGATCTGGTCGTGATCGTGGGGGCGGAGCTGAGTGTGGTCGAAGAGGACCTGGCGGACAGCGCCAAGGGCTCTGTGCTCGAGTTGACCCACGACATGGACCTGCGCCCCTTCCCCGAGGCCATGGCGCACGCCGATGAGCACGGGCACGAAGACGAGCACATGCACGAGGACGAGCACGAAGACGAGCACGAGGACGAGCACGAAGACGAGCACGAGGACGAGCACGAAGACGAGCACGAAGACGAGCACGAGGACGAGCACGAAGACGAGCACGAAGACGAGCACGAAGACGAGCACGAAGACGAGCACGAGGACGAGCACGGGCACGCCCACGGCGAGTTCGACCCGCACTTCTGGATGGACATCGACCTCACGATTGAGGCCGTGGAGGCAATCCGGGACGAGCTGTCACGTCTCGATCCGGACGGGGCGGACCACTACCGCGAGCGGGCCGACGCCTACATCGCGGAGCTGAGGGAGCTCGACGGCGAAATCCGCGAGCTGCTCGCCGGCCTTCCCGAGGAGCGGCGCTACCTGGTCACGTTCCACGACGCGTACGGATACTTCGCGGACCGCTACGGGCTGACGATCCTCGGCTTCGTGGTGGAGGGTCCGGAAGAGGAGCCGAGCGCGGCCGCAATCACCGAGCTGGTGGAGAGCATTGAGGAACTGGGGATCCCCTACATCTTCAGCGAACCCCAGTTCAGCGCACGCGTCATCGAGCAGATCGCTCGCGACACGGGCACAACTGTCCGCACGATTCCTTCCGGGGCCCTGGCTGAGGAGTACCCGACGTATGTCGAGTTCCTCCGCGCCATCGCCAACGGCATCGCCGAGTGAGGATGCCGCGCCGGCAAGCGCGGTAGACCTGATGGGCCACCGCGACCACACGGCTATCCGAGGACGTGTCGTCGCGGTGGCGCAGGGGAAGCCCCCGGGACTGTTGGGGTCCCACGGGCCGCGCCGCTGGCGCCAACCGGAGCCTCACCGAGAGGGCTTTCGCCTCTGCCGGGGCTGGCAGGCCGCCAAGAGACCGCAACACAACTGACTTGAAGGTCGACAGGAGGAGTCAGGCATGACCGGCACCAGGAGCAGTGAAGTCGTCTATGACGTCGTAGTCGTCGGCGCAGGCGCCGCAGGCGTGGGTGTCTCGGTAGCGCTCAGGCACGCTGGCATCGAGAACTTCGTCGTTCTCGAACGTCAGACGGTCGGGGCATCGTTCGCCTCGTGGCCGGCCGAGACTCGCTTCATCACGCCCTCGTACGCCACCAATTCGATCGGCATGCTCGATTTGAACTCGATCGCGATTGGCACGTCACCCGCGTTCAGCCTGGGGGTCGAGCATCCGACGGGTGAAGCGTACGCGACGCACTTGCGCACAGTCGCACGCTTCTTTGAGTTACCCGTACGCGAGTACACCGACGTGATGCACGTAGCGAAGGTTGGAGACAACTTTCTCATAGAGACGGCCCGCGAGACCTTGCAGGCCAGGCACGTTATCTGGGCCGCAGGCGAGTTCCAGTACCCGCGCCTGAGTGGGTTTGCCGGTAGCCAGTTGTGTCGCCACACCGCCACCATCGCCAGCTATGACGATCTTGACGGTGACGACTTCATCGTTGTCGGTGGCTACGAAAGCGGTGTCGACGCGGCCTTCCACCTGGCGTGTCGCGACAAGCGCGTGCGACTGTTCGACAAGGACTGCCCGTGGGAGGCGGAGAGCTCCGATCCCAGCATCGCGCTTTCCCCGTTCACGCTCGAGCGGATGCGCGAAAGACGGTTCATGCGGCAGGTGGAACTGTTCCCGAACACCCCTGTCGAGTCGGTTACCTGTGTGGGGGCCAACTATGAAGTCGCGGCTGGGGACGGAGAACGGTTTCAAACCTGCGTGCCGCCACTCCTGGCAGGCGGATTCGAGGGGAGCCACAAGCTGATCGCGGACTTGTTTGAACAACGCGACGATGGCTCCCTGCTTCTGAGCGAAGACGACGAGTCGACAATCGTGCCGGGGATATTTCTCTGCGGCCCCGCGGTGCGCCACAACGATCACGTCTTCTGCTTCATCTTCAAGTATCGACAGCGCTTCGCCGTTGTCGCCAAGGCATTGGCGACCTCACTGGGGCTGCCCGCGGAAGCGTTGGAAGCCTACCGCGATTGGGGCATGTATCTCGATGACCTTTCCTGTTGCGGGGTGGAATGCGCATGTTGAGGGGAAACGCAAGGGAGGCCGTCGCCTCTGGAGCCGTGCGAAACCGGCTGGCCAGGATGTGGAGCGTCAAGTGGCTCGGACAAACGGTTGCCAGCGTTTGCTGGATTAGCAGCATGCTGACCTACGGGATCGGGTCCCCTGGGGACTTGTTGCAGCTGTGTGCCGCATCCGCGTGGCTGCTGGCCAACATCGCAACGCTTGTAGCCGCCGAGGCTGACTGACGGGTCGATAGCCCTCAGGAGTCGGCTCGGCGCGCCCGGAGTCTTCATCCTCAACACCCGGGGTCACGGGTCCGCGGTGCATGCTGACCGTCCCCGGTCGGGCGCCGGCCCGTCCAGGGGGCCCAGCCGTCCGGAGACCGGAGACTGGCGGGACGATAGCAGTTCGCACCCGGCCCCACGCGCGTTGTCGCTATGATGCAAACCTGACCTGTCGGATTAGCCCACGGCGACACCTGCCGGAGTCGTGACCGAGTGCCACCAGTACCCCGCACCTCGCTGGCCTGTGTTCCCTGCCCTGCGGGGCAGGACGGCCTCGAGCGACGAGGAGGGTAGGCAGTGGAGGGAAACAGCTCCGCTCACGCCGGCCCGGATGTCGGTGGCGGGCGAACGCGCCGGTGGGGGGCGCCGGCCCTTCTGATCGTCGTCGTGGTGGTCGCACTCCTGGCGCTGCCCGGCTTTGGCGTCTACTACCTCCTCCACGGTGGTCTGGACGTCTTCTACTGTCTGCTCAGCCTGTTCTTCTCGATCAACCTCGTGATCTGCTACTGGGAGATGTGCCTGTTCTTCCGAAGGGACTACATCGAGGAGCGAGCGGAATTCTGGCGCAGACGGTGGGAGGACACCGGCAAGACCCCGGCCGTGGAGTTCCTCACGACCAGCGTGCCGCTCAACCGGATCCTTTCTCCGACGGTCTGGGCGGACGTCTGGGCGACGTATTCGATGTTCGACTCGGCATATGCCGATCGCAACACGTACGGGTTCAACATCGACATCGCGAACGGGTTCGCCACACCTGCACCGACCTTGATTCTCTATGTGACCTATACCGGCGGGCTTCTGCCGGCCGTCGCCGCCGGCATTCTCGGGGCGATGCTCTTCTGGCAGTGGGTGTACGCGTCCTCGCTCTACGTGGTGAGTTTCTTCGTGGGACGGAAGCAAACCCGCATCACGACGCGAGAGTTCTACATCTACATCTTCAGCCTGAACGCCATCTGGGTGTTGATCCCGATGCTGGGGCTGTACGTCTCCGTCCGCCTGATCCTGGATGGCGACTACAGCGTCCTGGGCATGTAAGCGCGAGTTTCCCGCCCTGGATTCGAACCAGTGCCCCCTGCGTTGTCGATGCTGCGCTCAGGGAACTGCGGGCGGCTCCCCGGGCGGCCAGCCCGAGGAGGTCACCGTCGGCGACGCGGTACTGTCCAGCGTCAAATGAGGCCGAACCTGGTGGGCCCGGGTGGATTCGAACCACCGACCAACCGGTTATGAGCCGGGCGCTCTAACCGCTGAGCTACAGGCCCTGCCGGCAGTATAGGCGCGGGACGGACCCCACAGGCCCCTCTTCGGGGTCCGGAACGGGCTCGCGGTATACTTAAGGAGCTTCGTCCCGAAGGCGCCGAACCGGGCCCGACGGGCCCCAGGCAAGAGATCGTGTGAAGGGAACAGGCGGGGCGATTTCTCCATGCTCGATAGTTTCAACAGCCGCGACAAGCTGACGGTCGGAGGGCGCACTGTCGCCTTCCACCGGCTCGATTCCGTCCTGAAGGGCGAGGCGGCGACCCGCCTCCCCTTTACCCAGCGGGTCCTCCTCGAGAACCTGCTCCGTCGCGAGGACGGCGACGCCGTCTCCCGCGACGACATCGAGGCGCTTGCCAACTGGCGCCCCAACTCCGGCGACGAGCGCGAGGTCGCGTTCGCGCCGGCCCGCGTCCTGCTCCAGGACTTCACGGGCGTCCCCGCCGTCGTCGACCTCGCCTCCATGCGCGAGGCGCTCGAGTCGATGGGGGGCGACCCCGAGCGCATCAACCCGCTCCAGCCCGTCGACCTCGTCATCGACCACTCCGTCCAGGTCGATGCCTACGGCTCCGACGGCGCCTTCGCCCAGAACGTCAGCTTCGAGTACGAGCGCAACCACGAGCGCTACCTCTTCCTGCGCTGGGGCCAGCAGGCCTTCCGCAACTTCCGCGTCGTGCCGCCGGGCACGGGCATCGTCCACCAGGTCAACCTCGAGTACCTCGCGAGCGTCGTCTTCGAGAACGACGACACCGGCCTTGTCTACCCCGACACCCTCGTCGGCACCGACTCCCACACGACCATGATCAACGGCCTCGGCGTGCTCGGCTGGGGCGTGGGCGGCATCGAGGCCGAAGCGGCCATGCTCGGCCAGCCCGTCTCGATGCTCATCCCCGAGGTCGTCGGCTTCCGCCTCACCGGCGCCCTCCCCGAGGGCGCGACCGGAACGGACCTCGTCCTCACCGTCACGCAGATGCTGCGCGAGCTCGGCGTCGTCGGGAAGTTCGTCGAGTTCTTCGGGCCGGGTCTCTCCCAGCTCCCCCTCCCCACCCGCGCCACCATCGCCAACATGGCCCCCGAGTACGGCGCCACCGTCGGCTTCTTCCCCGTCGACGACGAGACCCTCGCCTACCTGCGCTTCACCGGCCGGGACGAGGAGCAGGTCGCGCTCGTCGAGGCCTACTGCAAGGAGCAGGGCCTCTTCCGCACCGACGACACGCCCGACCCCAGCTTCTCCGCGACGTTGGAGCTGGACATGGGCCAGGTCGAGCCCTCCCTCGCCGGACCGCGCCGCCCCCAGGACCGCGTCCTCCTGCGCGAGTCAAAGGACGCCTGGCAGGACGCCCTCGCCGAGCTCGCCGGCGATGCCGCCGAGGCGCCCCCCGTCGAGGTCGCGCGCAACGGCGCCTCCTTCGAGGTGGGCCACGGCTCCGTCGTCATCGCCGCGATCACGAGCTGCACCAACACCTCGAACCCGGAGGTGCTGGTCGGAGCCGGCCTGCTCGCGAAGGCGGCCGTCGAGCGTGGCCTCCAGCGCAAGCCCTGGGTCAAGACCAGTCTCGCCCCTGGCTCCAAAGTCGTCACTGACTATCTCGACGCGGCCGGCCTCACGCCCTACCTCGACGAGCTCGGCTTCAACCTTGTCGGCTACGGCTGCACCACCTGCATCGGCAACTCCGGCCCCGTCGACCCCGACGTAGCTGCGGCCGTCAACCAGGGCGGCCTCGTGGCGGCGGCCGTGCTCTCCGGCAACCGCAACTTCGAGGGTCGCGTCAACCCCGTCGTGCGCGCCAACTACCTCGCCTCGCCTCCTCTCGTGGTCGCCTACGCGCTCGCCGGACACATGGACTTCGACCCGCTGACCGAGCCTATCGGCGAGGACGGCGATGGGAACGCGGTCATGCTGTCCGAGCTGTGGCCCTCCCAGAACGCCATCGAGACCTCCATGCGTGAGGCCGTGCGCTCGGAGATGTTCCGCGACCAGTACGGGTCGGTGTTCGAGGGCGACCCTGCCTGGCGCACCCTCGAAGCGCCCGAGGGCAGCCGCTACGGCTGGGACGACGGCTCGACCTACGTGAAGAACCCGCCCTACTTCGAGGATCTCGCCGAGGAACCGGGGGAGCTCGAGGACATCGACGGTGCGCGCGTCCTTGTCATGGTCGGCGACTCGGTCACGACCGACCACATCTCCCCGGCAGGCAGCATCGCCCCCAACAGCCCCGCCGCCGCCTACCTCTTCGACCGCGACATCAAGCGCGAGGACTTCAACTCCTACGGCGCCCGGCGCGGCAACCACGAGGTGATGATGCGCGGCACCTTCGCCAACATCCGCCTCCGCAACCAGCTCGCGCCCGGGACCGAGGGGGGCGTCACCCGCCACCTGCCCGACGGCGAGGAGATGAGCATCTTCGATGCCGCCGTGGCCTACCGCGATGAGGGCACGCCCCTCATGGTCCTCGCGGGCAAGGAGTACGGAACCGGCTCCTCCCGCGACTGGGCGGCCAAGGGCCCGCGTCTGCTGGGCGTGCGCGCCGTCATCGCCGAGAGCTACGAGCGCATCCACCGCAGCAATCTCGTGGGGATGGGCATCCTGCCGCTCCAGTACCTCGACGGCGACAGTCGCGATGCCCTGGGGCTGAGCGGGGAAGAGACGTTCGCCATTGACGGCATCGCCGAGGGGCTCCGCCCCGGCGGCCATGTGACCGTGACCGCAACGGACGCCGGCGGCACCACGACAACCTTCGAGGCGCTCGTGCGCATCGATACGCCGGTCGAGCTCGAGTACTACCGCAACGGGGGCATCCTCCCCTACGTCCTGCGGCAGCTCGCGGCCGGCTAGCAGCATCAGACGGCCACAGGCCACACACCACTCGCTGGGAGAAGACGACATGCCCGACCTGATGAAGATTGCCCGCACCGAACACGACGGCGGCGACCTGCTGGGAGTCCTGAGCGAGCTCTTCGAGCCCGCCGATGTTCGCCCCGATGGCTACCCCGACGCGGTCATCTGGCAGGGTGGCAACTTCGACGGCGCGGTGAACCCCGTCGCCCACTCGCTTACCGATGCCTACGCCCTCCTCGGCACCATCGCCGCCATCGACATCCTCGGCCTACCCTTCTACGGCGTCCCCATGTGGGCCCAGTACCGCCATGACACGAAGCTCGAGGCGCTGAGCTGGTTCGGCAACATGCCCTGCACCTCGATCAAGTGGTCGACCGCGGGCGATGCCTACGTGAACGACGGCCAGGGCGGCCGCGTGGTCGTCATGGGCAAGTCCGGGAACGCGCCCCTGCGCACCCAGGCGGGCGTCTACTGCAACGTCCGCCCCTACGGCCCCATCACCGTCGTGCGCTGCATGCCCTGCCTCCCCTACTCCCAGAACCGTGGCGTGTTCGAGGTCGACCCGGAGACTGGCAACATCCACTCCGAGATGAACACCCCCGGTATCCAGATGGCCTACGCGGGACGGCGCTTCCTCCAGATGGTCCACGAGACGGGCGCCATCGGCCGGGTCGCCTTCAAGCCCACCCAGGCGATGGAGGACGGCATCAACGCCGGCCTCCTCTCCTGGATGCTGGATGGCACGAAATTCAACGTCGGGCGGAAGTACGCCGTCGACGGGTACGTCGAGCACCGCGAGCGCGTCGACCGCATCGTCAGCCTGCTGCCGGACGACTTCAAGGACGGTATGGAGAACTGGAACGGCCAGATCGAACAGCACATCTCCGACACGAATTACGGCCTCCTCCTCTGGGATCTGATCGAGCAGCAGGACACGATCGTCCTCGCCACCGACCTCGACGGTGACCGCCTCACCGACCTGCTCGCCGATGTCTCCGAGCCGCTGCGGGCCTTCGGCCAGCGCGTCGTCGACGCCGTTGGCAGCAACGCGAAGATGCGCGACCTCTGGGGCGAGATGGGCTACACCACTGGCAACGGCCGCGATATGACCTCTGTCATGTATCGCATGCACGGCCCGCCCATCCACGAGCAGACGCTGGGCTCGGCCGACGCCATGCTCCTCCGCCTCCTCGACGGCGACGAGTCGATGGGCGGCACCAAGCGCCCCTACGACCCCCGCATCCACTTCGTCCTCATCCGCGACGCCTACCGCGATGCCAACCCCGGCAACACGGAACTGCACGCCTGGCTCGACGACGCGCTCGCGAAGTTCGACCAGGTCTACGCGGGCGAACGTCCGGGCTTCCTCGAGGGCTACGCGCAGCTAAAGCAGGCGATCACGCCTTGGGGCGCGTAGGGGTCGTCGAGAGGTAGGGGCTATTCGAAGTCGACGTCCGGGTAGACTCGCTGAAAGAGGCGCTCGATGTTGTCGTTCACTTCGTCGATCTTCGCCTCCACACGCTGGTCGCCACGCTCGATCATCGCGACGAGCCGCTGTTCGACCCCGTCTATCTTGTCGTTGAGGGCACCGAGGTAGTTGACGATCTGGTTGCCCCAGGTTGCGCCGAGGGGTTCGTCGGCTTCGAGAATGGCCGGGAGCTGGGGCATTGGGCGTGCTTCACGGCGGCCTGACTGTGTCACGCCAGCAATGTACATCAGGCAGGTTGCCGGTGTCAATGATTGCCACAATGGCCGACAGCGCTGGCCCGTGGTCGGAAGGCGGGGTACCATCGAGTCGGGCACCGTGCGCATAACCCACATAAGGGCCGCCCTTCTCTCGCGTTTCCGCCGCGATCTCCCCGCGGACGCTCCCACCCGTACGGCGCATGTGAAGTCGAAGAGAACCGCCGCCATCAGGATGCCGTAGCTGCAATGACCGCTCCCACCGCGGTAGACCGGGACGCCGTTCTCGCCGCACTCGCCACCGTCAACGACCCCGAACTGCACCGTGACATCGTCTCCCTCGGGATGGTCGAAGAGCTGACCATCGAGGGCGGGGCCGTGAGCGTGAAGGTCGAGCTGACGACCCCCGCCTGCCCCCTCAAGGACGTCATCGAGACCGATGTCCGCGCCGCGCTCGAGGAGCTGCCCGGCGTCGAGTCCGTCGCGCTCGACTGGGGAGCGCAGGTGCGCGCCAGCGACCCGCGCGAGGGTCAGAAGCCGATCGAGGGCGTGCGCAACGTGATCGCCGTCGCCTCGAACAAGGGTGGCGTCGGCAAGTCGACCGTTGCCACCAACCTGGCGGTTGCGCTCGCCGCCACGGGGGCGAAGGTTGGGCTCGTCGACGCCGATATCACCGGCCCCAACATCCCCACCATGTTCGGCCTGGCCGCGGGACTCCAGGCGAACCAGACCGAGGGCCTGCGTCCGGTCGAGAAGTATGGCGTTGAGCTGGTCTCCCTCGGATTCCTCCTCCCGAAGGGGACGCCCGTCGTCTGGCGCGGACCCATGATCGGCAGCGCCGTCCGCCAGCTGCTGCACGACGTGCCCTGGGAGAACATCGACTACCTCATCATCGACCTGCCACCCGGCACCAGCGATGCTTCGATGAGCATGGCGCAGGAAGCGCCCATCGCCGGAGCCGTCATCGTTTCGACCCCACAGGATGTCTCGCTGGAGGACGCCATGAAGGCGGTCTCCATGTTCGAGAAACTCGATGTGCCCGTGTTCGGCATGATCGAGAACATGAGCTATTTCATCGCCCCCGACACCGGGACGCGATACGACATCTTCGGGCACGGCGGCGCACGTGACGCCGCCGAGGAACTCGGCATCGACTTCCTCGGCGAAATCCCGATCGAGCCCCGGATTCGCGAGGGCTCCGACCAGGGCGTACCGCTCGTGGTCGACAAGGGAGACTCAGCGTCCGCCGAAGGCTTCCGCGCAATCGCGGGGGCCGTCGCCGCCCGAATCAGTGTTCTGCAAAGGATGGGAACGTAACCCCACATGGCACTCAATTTTCTGACCGGCAGCCGCACCTCCGAGGAGGAGGCGCCGGAAGCAACCGAATCCGAAACCACGACAACCAACACCACCGACGAAGACGAGAGCCCCGCCCCCGCCCGGCGCCGCCGGCGCGGCACGCGCGGCGGACGCTCGAGCGCGGCCAAGACCGCCGCCGCTGAAGCCGAGACCACCGAGGAGGAGCCGCCCGCCCCGAGGCGCGCCAGCTCCCGCCGCCGAACCAGCGAGGACGGCGAGGAGGCGGCCCCTGCCCGACCTTCCCGCCGCCGCTCCCCCGCCCGGGCGGCCGACAAGGATGAGGACGCTCCGGCGCCCCGTCCCACCCGCCGCCGCGCTCCCGCTGCCAGGGCCAGCGATGAGGACGAGGACGCTCCCGCGCCACGCCCCTCTCGCCGCCGTGCCCCTGCCGCCAGGGCCAGCGAGGAAGACGCCGCCCCGCCGCGACCGACGCGTCGGCGTGCGCCCGCCGCGAAGGCGAGCGACCAGGAACCGGAGAAGGAGGCGCCCAAGCGTGCCGCCCCGCGCCGCCGTTCCCGCCCCGCCGCCGAGGACAACGGCGCCGATGCCGCCCTTCTGGACGCCCTCAAGGAGCAGAACGAGCAGCTCGCTCGCCTGGTCGAGCTGCAGGAGCGCGCGATAGACCGGCTCTCCGGCAACGGCAAAGCCGGCGTCGGCACGATGCCCCGCGTCGGCATCTTCGTCGATAGCGCGAACGTGGAGCTGGCCCGCGACCGCACCCGCGGTGGCAGGCCCATCGACTGGGGGCTCGTCCTGGAGCGCGTGACCGAAGGCCGCCGCCTCGTTCGCGCCATCGCTTACTCCCCCGTCCACGACGACCCCGGCGTCAGCCGCGAGACCCAGCGCTTCGTCGAGCCGTTCCTCGGCAAGGGCTTCAAGATCGTGACGAAGCCCCTGAAGCGCTTCGCCGACGGCTCCATCAAGGCCAACGTCGACATCGAGCTCGCGCTCGACGTGATCACGATGGCCGACCGCCTCGACGTGGCCGTCCTGGTCTCTGGTGACGGCGACTTCCAACACCTCGTCGAGGTGCTGCAGAGCCGTGGTATCCGGGTCGAAGTGGCGGGGCTGGGGCAGTCCGTGGCCGGCAACCTGAAGAGGGCCGCCGACCACTACATCGAGCTCGACTTCGCCCAGAAGAAGAAGTAGGCGCGCCTACCGCACGCCCGCGGCCTCCCGGTTGGGATTGCCCCGTTCGCGATCGATGATGTCGACGAGTTCGTCGACGGCCTCCTCGAGCGCGCCCTCGCGGTTCACGACCACGTAGTCGTTGTTGGGGGCGTCGGCGAGCTCGGCGTCGACCTCGGCGAGGCGGCGAGCGAGAGTCTCGGCGCTTTCCGTCTCGCGGGCCGTGAGTCGCGCTTGCAGCGCCTCCCGGCTCTCTGCCGTCAGCAGCACGAACACGGCCCCCCGGAGCAGCCCCCGCAGGCTCCGGGCGCCCTGCAGGTCGGTGCGGATAAGCACGTCCCGTCCCTCGGCAAGGGGTTCGTCGACCTCCCGCCTCTCCAGGCCCTTGTAGTCGTCGTACACGCTGGCGCGCTCGAGGAAGTCGCCCGCCTCGATCTTCTGCTCGAACTCCTCGCGGCTGAAGAAGTGGTAGTCGACGCCGTCCTCTTCCCCGTCGCGCATCGGGCGGCTGTTGCTGCTGGTGGCGCGATGGATGCCGGTCCGTTCGCGGAGCCGCGCGATCACGGTGTCCTTGCCGACGCCCGAGGGGCCGTGGAGGACGAGGATGAGGGGGCGGCGCTCCGCGCTCACGCCGTCGGTGCGGCCTCGGGCGCGGCGGCCTCGAGCGCCTGCCAGAAGTCGGGGTACGAGACCGAGACGGCGTCGTTCTCGATGCGCGTCTCCTCGCCGGCGAGCGCTCCGGCGACCGCGCCGAGCATGCCCATGCGGTGATCGTGGGCGGCGTCCAGCCGGGCGCCGTGGAGCTGGCGCGGCCCCTCGACGACGAAGCCGTCCGCCGTCGCCTCGATCGACGCGCCCATGGCCGAGAGCATCGTCACGACCGTCTCGATGCGGTTCGACTCCTTCACGATCAGCTCCTCCGCCTCCCGTACGACCGTGGTTCCGTGGGCGAAGCAGCCGAGCAGGGCGACCAGCGGTAGCTCGTCGATGGCCCTCGGGATTTCGCTCCCCTGCACGGTCACGCCGCTCAGGGTGGAGGAGCGCACCACGAGGTCGGCCACGGGCTCACCGCTCGTCTCGCGTTCTTCCTGCAGCTCGATCGAGGCGCCCATCCGCCCGAGAACGTCGAGCAGGCCGGTGCGCGTCGGGTTGATGCCGACCCCCTCGATGTGCAGCTCGGCGTCCGGGTGGCAGGCGCCCAGCACGAGCCACGGAGCGGCGCTGGAGATGTCGCCGGGGACCCGCATCCCGAGCGGTTGCAGGCGGCCGGGCCGGCTGACGCTGACGGAGCGGCCCTCGCGCGCGACAGGGGCGCCCATCGCCGCAAGCATCTTCTCCGTGTGGTCACGGGTGGGGACCGGTTCGGTGATGCGTGTCCGCCCCTCGACGGAGAGCCCCGCCAGCAGCAGCGCCGACTTCACCTGCGCGCTCGCGACCGGCATCTCGTACTGGATGGCGCGAAGGTTCCCGCCCCGGATGGCGATGGGGGCGAGCGTGTCGCCGCGCCGCCCGCTGACGCGCGCGCCCATGCGGCGCAACGGTTCGATGACGCGCCCCATCGGCCGCCCCCGCAGGGAGTCGTCCCCCGTCAGCACGCTGAAGAGCGGTTGGGCCGCCAGCAGCCCCGTCAGGAGCCGCATCGTCGTGCCGCTGTTGCCGCAATTGAGCGTGTCGTCGCTCTCGTAGAGGCCGTGCAGCCCCGCCCCCCGGATGCGCGCTTCGGTGGAGCCGGCGGGCCAGTCGATCTCGACCCCGAGGGCGGCCATGCACGCCGCCGTTGAGCGGACGTCGTCCGAGTCGAGCAGGTTCTCGACCCGTGCCTCGCCCTCCGCGATGCCGTTGAGGATGAGGGCTCGATGCGAAATGGACTTGTCGGGCGGAACGCGCAGGGTGGCGCGCAGGCGGCCGGGGCTGCGGACCCTCACCGGTCCCGCAGTTCGCCCCGCCGGCGGGCGGCCTCGCGCTCCCGTTCCTCGCCGCGATTCAGCGTTTCCTTCAGGCGCCCGTACAGGTAGGCTCCCATGAACATCTGCCCGATCACGTCCCCCGAGCGCGGGGTTTCGGTGCCTTCCTTCGGAATCTGGCGGCCCACGAGGCGGTCGTCGAAGACGAAGCGTTCCAGCCGGGCCCGCGTGAAGAGGCTCTCGATGAGGGCGTCGGCCGTTGTCTCCGCCGGCTCGTCCCCGTCGTCGGGAAGCTCGATGCCCTCGGCCAGCTGTTCCGTCTCTTCGTCGCTCAGTTCGAGCGCTTCGATGATCGTGTCGAGCTCGCCCTGGTAGCGCCGCAGCCAGGAAAGGATGGCGGTGCGGTTGGTGCCGACGATGCTGGTCGCCATTTCGGGGTCGCCCATCACCAGGCGCGTCATGTCGCGGAAGCCGGGCCCCGCGAGCTGCTCCGCGTCCTCCCAGAAGGCGCTGTCCCGCACCAGCTTGAAGAGCGCGACCGAGAGCAGTAGCGGCACGTGGCTCACCGCCGCCACCACCTCGTCGTGCTCCGCCGGATCGACGTAGATGGGCACCGCTCCCGCCTGTTCGATCATGCCCAGCACAACCCGCACCGATGACTCGCTCGCCACGGCCGAGGGCGTCACCGCCCATGCCGCCCCCTGGAACAGGTCGATGCTTGCGGCGGAGGGGCCGCTGCGCTCGGAGCCGGCCATCGGATGGCTCCCGATCACGCTCACCCTGTTGCCGTACACCTCATGGGCCTTCGCCATGAAGGACGCCTTGGTGCTGCACGTGTCCGTGATGATCGCGCCCTCCGAGACGTGGGGCTCCATCGCCACCAGCATCTCCTCGGCAGCGCGCGAGGGGACGGCGAGCACGATCATGCTCGCATCCCGCACGGCCTCGTCGAGGTAGCGAACCGTGTCGTCGACGGCGCCCATCTCTCTCGCTGTGCGGGCGTTCTGGCGGCTGCGATCGACGCCCACGACCTCGTACCTGCGGTCCTTGCGGGCCATCAGGTTCAGGCCAACCGAGGCCCCGATGAGGCCTGTGCCAATGATGACGATCTTCGATTCTTTCGAGTCGGCCATGCGTGATCCGATGCGATTCAGGTAGCGGCGTCGGCGCGCTGCAGGAGGGCTAGCATAGCATCCTGCCCCGCCGGCCGATGATGCAGGCGCGTCAGCTCGACCACCCGTGGTGCGGCTCCCGCGGCGACCAGCAGCTCCGCCCCGCGCTCGCTGTGCGCGCGGCTGCGCGCGAGCGCCCGGCGCATCTCGAAGCGTGACGCCTCGGCGGCGACGAACGGCTCCGGCAGCCACTCCGTGAGCACGTGCACGATGCGATCACGGGTCCGCTGGGCGCCCTTGCCCGCGTCGTGCAGCAGCGCCGCCACGAGGAGATCGTGGTCGCCGGCGTGCCCGTGCTCGATGAGCCAGCGGGCCGTGCCCGCCGAGTGACGCTGGTCCCGGGGTTCCTGGGCGTCGAAGACCCCCAGGAGGTCCCCGCCCAGGAACTCGCGCGCGAGCGCGAGGTCGTCGGCGTCGGGCCCGATCGAGGCCTCGCGCACCTGGCGGACGCGGTCGAGCATCAGGTAATGACCTCCAGGAAAAGGTCGGCGGCGCCATCGAAGATCCAGAGGATGGGGCTGTACTCGGGCCAGATGAAGCCGATGACGATGAGTCCGATGAGAAGCGCCGGCCCCCACCGGCTGAGCGAGGCCAGGGGCAGGGCAAGCTCGTCCGGCAGAATCCCGAGCAGCACCTTGAAGCCGTCGAGCGGGTGGATGGGAATCAGGTTGAACACCCCGAGGATGACGTTCAGGAAGGCGATGAGCAGGAGGAACGTCCCCAGGATCTGGGTGCCGCTCGCCAGCTCGATGTAGTCGAACGAGATGGGCTCGACCCACCCGAAGATGAGCGGAATGGAGGCGACGAACGCGAACACGAAGTTCGAGATCGGTCCCGCCACCGCCACGAGCATGTTGCCGCGCTTCACCCCAACCCGCAGGCGGTAGGGATTGACTGGCGTCGGCCTTCCCCAGCCGATGCCCACGATGAACAGCAGGATCGTCCCCATCGGGTCGAGGTGGGCGAGCGGGTTCAACGTCAGCCTGCCCTGCTTCGCGGCCGTGTCGTCACCGAGTTCGTTCGCCGCCCAGGCGTGGCTGAATTCGTGGAACGCAATGCCCGTGACCAGCGCGATCGCGATCGCCCCGAGGTAGGCGAAGAACGCTGCCGGGTTCTCGCGGAGCACGTCGATAAGCTGGAAGATCACGCTTCGTTCATGCTAGCAGCCGCCCGCTTGACGGCCATTCCGGGCCTTTCCCGGATCGTTCCGAGCATTGACCGCTCGCGGGGTGCTTGCTAGGTTCGCAGTGGTGTTCTCCGGCGAACGGCACCGTTCGCCGGAGGTGCGGGGGTACTCCTGCGCCTGCTGAGACGGTCCCGGTCGAGCGGGTCCAGGTCCTCGGTACGGCTCCAGTCGTAGATCCCCACGCATGAACACACCATCCTCCATTCGCCGCGTTACTCCCTTGCTGGTCTTCTCGCGGGCAGCGGCAGGGCGCCTGCGCGGGAATACCCCGCCGGACCAGCGCCGCCCGTTCGCGGTCCTCGCGCTGGCCGTCGTGCTCCTCGGCGTGGCGACCGTCGCTCTGCTGGCTCAGAGCGGCGGCCCCCCGCGGACGGCCTTCGCCGGCGCTGCCAGCGGCCAGTACGCGGTCGTGGCGAAGAACACCGGCGCGGCCACCGTTGTCACCGTGGTGGGCGCGACCCCGAACGCCGCCCCCATCGAGATCGCAACCGTCCCCCACCTGCACGGCCATAGCCTCCGCGGGGCCGTCTCACCCACGGGCCGCCACGTCGCCCTGCTCACGCCCGACAGCGCCGTCGCCGGCAGGCCCTTCGCGGCGCTCCTCGTCCTCGACCTGGAGACCGGCCTCTCCCGCAGGCTCGCAGAGGGCCTCCAACCCCTCCAGGACGTCCTCTGGACCCCCGACGCAGCCGCCCTCGTCGTCACCCGCAACGTCCGCACGGTCGAGGGTGAGCCCGGCGTGGCGGTCGCCCGTGTTGAGTTCGATGGCACGGAGTCCGTGCTGGAGACCCACCTGGGCGCGGGCATGGTCGCGCCGGTCGGGTTCGATGCCCAGGGGCGGCTACTCGCGGTCCGCATCGACGCCCATGGTTCGACCCTGACGCGTGACGGCGCCGAGATCCTCTGGCTGAGCACCCATGTCACCCGCGACTGGGCCCTCAGCCCCGACGGCGCCCGGCTGGCCTTCGTCGAGGTGAACCTCTGGGAGGGGCTGCGCTACCTCCCCCACGTCGTCTCGATTGAGCGCGGCGGTGGGGTCGTCTCGGCCGCCACCACACCGAAATCGACGCAGCAGGCCCTCGGCGCGGCCTGGCCCCCCACGGGTGAGGGGGCCAGCTTCGGCAGCGAGCCGCCCGCGCCGCCTCCCGGCAGCGTGAGCGCCCAGGGTGCGGCCGGATTCGATGTACCCCTCGCCTACAGCCGCGACGGCGCCGCCCTCGCCGTCCACCACTGGAGCGGCTACAGCTTCGACGAGCCAGGAAGTCCCCGGCTCGAGATCGTGAGTGGGTCGGGGCGGCAGTCGCTTGACGGATTTTCGAGGTTCTTCGGATGGTCCGCGCGCTAGCGGCGCTGGCCGTGGCCGCAGGCGTGCTCATGGTCGTCTTCTCCGGGCGGGACGACGGGGCCGAGGCGCAAGCCTGCTTTGGGATCGAGCCCTTCGAGTTCGACACCTACGAGGCGTACGACAACGCCGGCCTCTACCTCGCCGCGATCGAGCTGGCGGCCGCGGGCGAGGCGGTCACCTTCCTGACGACGCCCTCCGGCGAGGCCCACAACCTCGAATACCCGGGCCTGCTGACGGGGTCTCGCGACGAGCGCCTCGATCAGGCGCCCGACACCTCCCTGCGCATCCCCCCGACCCTGCTGAAGTCGATCGTGTGGGTCGAGTCCGAGTTCGCTCACGCCAACAGCAACGTTCCCTGGGGTGGCGTCGGCCCCGTCCAGCGTTCCTTCGATTGCGGATTCGGCCTCGGCCAGATCACCTCCGGCATGGAGAACCGGTCGGGCAGCCCCAGCGCCCAGCAGGCGCTCGTGGGTACGCACTTCGTCTTCAACGTGGCCGAGGCCGCGCGCATGCTCGCCCAGAAGTGGAACGACCCGTCCGTACCCATCGCCGGCGGCGGCAACCCCGCGAATCTCGAGGACTGGTACTACGCCGTCTGGGCCTACAACGGTCTCTTCCTCACGAACCATCCCCTGTACGACGACGACCACCAATCCCAGTGGCTGGCCTGGTGGGACTCGAGCCAGTATCCCTTCCGCGATCCGCTCCGGGGGGACGTCTGGCACTGCGACGACACGACTTCCCCCACCTGGCTCGACTCGGGTTACGGTGCGACCCCGTGGTTCGGCTACGGCGACTACACCTATCCGGAACGCGTCTACGGCTGCATGCGTTATCCGCCCGAGTACCCCGCCCGGCTGTACGACGACCCCGAGTTCGCTCCCACCCCCTGGCCGGAGCCCACGCCAACGCCCACCGAGACGCCGGCAGCGGAGGAAGGCGACGATGCGGGCGAGAGCGGAGACGGCGACGACACGGGGACCGGCGACGAGACCGCGACGGAGGAGGAGACCCCTGAAGCCACCGCCACGCCTGAGGCCACGCCCGCCAGCGACCCCTGGCCCGCGCCCGGACCCGACGGCGTCGCCCGGCTCTGGCCGCCGGTGCAGGTCAACATGCCCGATTTCGCCATCCCCGCCGTGGCGGCGGCGTTCTCACCCCAGTCCTACTTCCCCTGCTCCGATTCCTTCTGGTACGACGGTTGCCCCGCCCTGCACTTCCCCACCTCGTTCCCCGACCTCGGCATCGAACCCCACCAGGACCCCACGCCCCCGGTCGATACGAGCCTGCGCGGGCGCCTCATCGGCGCGCCCGACCTGCTGGTAACCGCCCCCGGCGACGTGTCGATCGCGGTCGACGAGGAGGGCCTCCCCGGCGCCGTGGAGGTGAAGATCGAGAACCGCGGCACGTGGATCGCCCCCTATCGCATCGAGACTTCCGCCCCCTGGATCCTCGTGCGGCGTTCCGGGGGGGAAGACCGCATCCACGGAGGCGTCGCCATCGGTGCCGAGACCACGGTCTGGATCTGCCGGGCGATGTATTGCGGCGAGGATGTCACGAGCGAGGGCCACATCGCCTACCTTGAGATCACGCTTGACCTCGACGAACTACCCGAGGGCGAAGCCGTCAGCGGCTACGTCATGATCGAGCCGCTGGTCGGCATGGGCGCATTGAAGCGCATCGTCGTTCACGCGGGCTCGGGCGTCGAAGAGACCACCAGCCAGGCGGAAGAGCACGAGGAAGACGATGGGCTGAAGCTCAAGCACCGCATCGTCATCCCCAACGTGGGCAAGGACGAAGAGTAGCCGGCGCCCGTCCGGAAGGGGCTAGCCGCGAGGCAGCCCCAGGCCGCGGGTCGCAATGATGTCGCGCTGGATCTCCCCGGCGCCGCCCGCAATCGGCCCCGACACCGCGAGCAGGTACGCCGTCTCCACCCGGCCCCGGAGCTGCGCCCACTTCGAGCCCGGCGCCAGCTGCCCGTAGCCGCCCATCAGGTTCACGCCTGCGTTCGCCACCTTGATGCCGTACATCGCGAACCACACCTTGCCGATGCTTGCCTCGTAGTTCGGCACCTCGCCCTTCGACTGCAGCCAGGCAGTCCGGTACGCCACCAGCCGCCCGATCTCGCCCTCGGCGTAGAGCCCCGCGAGCTTGTTGCGCACGTGGATGTCGTCCCAGGGGCGCAGGCCGCCGTGCTCCTCCTTCGCCCAGCGAATGAGGTCGGCCACCGTGCGCCGCGCCCCACTGATGGCGGCGATGTTCGAGCGCTCGTAGTCGAGCACCGTCATCGCGACGCGCCAGCCGTTGTTCTCGCCGCCCAGCAGGTCGCCGGCGGGCACGCGCACGTCCTCGAAGAACACCTGGTTGAAGTCGTTCCGGTAGGCGATGTTGGGCACCGGCTGCACGGTCACGCCGGGGGCGTGCATGTCCAGGATGAAGGCGCTGATCCCGCGGTGCTTCTCCTCCGGGTCCGTCCGCGCCAGCACGATCATCTTGTCGGCCAGGTGCGCGTTCGAGGTCCAGATTTTCTGGCCCTGGATCACGTAGTCGTCGCCGTCGCGTACCGCGCGCGTCTGGAGCGAGGCGAGGTCGCTGCCCGTCTCCGGCTCGCTGAACCCCTGGCAGTACCACGCATCCCCGGAGGCCATCTCCGGGAGAAGGCGCGCCTTCTGCTCGTCCGTGCCGTGCACGAGCACGGTCGGACCGGTGATGCCGATCGTGAACAGCCGCCCGCCCGAGGGTGCGCGGTGGTAGGCCAGCTCCTCGTTCAGGACCATCTGCTCGAGCGCGGTCGCGCCCATCCCGCCGTACTCCTTCGGCCAGGGCGGCGCCAGCCACGTGCGCTCGCCGAGCTTGCGCATGAACTGCTTGGCGAAGGGTGCCTGCTCCTCGTTGTCGAAGAAGTCGTCGTCGCCCTCGAAGCCCTCGGGAATCTCCGCGCGCAGGAACTCGACGAGCTCGCCGCGCCAGCGCTCGGTCTCGGTCGGCAGGTGGAAATCCATGGGAGCGCTAGTCTACAGCCGTCGCCGTTAGCCGCTGGCGTCCCGCTTGGGTACGATCGGGGCCTGCGCGGTGGGCGTAGCGTAGTGGTTAACGCGTCAGGTTGTGGCCCTGAAGATCGAGGGTTCAAATCCCTCCGTCCACCCCAGACTCCCCGCTGATCCCTCTAGATGATGCGCTCGATGACGAGCGCGGCCAGCCCCAGGAACAGCACGAAGCTGAGGATGTCGGTCGCGCCCGTCACGAAGATGTTGGCGGCGAGGGCCGGGTCGATCCCCCGCCACTTCAGCCCCAGTGGGATGACCACCCCCAGCAGCGTGGCCAGCGCGATGCTCCCCGCCAGCGCCCCCGCCAGCACTGCCGAGAGGGCGATGTTCCGGTCCCAGGCGTAGACCGCTGCGCCCGCGATGATGCCGATCACGAGGCCGTTCGCCAGCCCCACCACGATCTCCTTGCGCGTGGCGCGGAACACGTCGCGCACGTCCAGGTCTCCGATGGCGATGCTGCGCACGGCGATGGTCGCCGTCTGCGCACCCGCGTTCCCGCCCTGCCCCGCCACCACCGGCATGAGCGCCGCCAGCAGCGTGAAGCGCGCCAGCGTCTCGTCGAAAAGGCTGACGACGGCGGCGGCGGCGAAGGCCCAGACGAGGTTCACCACCATCCACGGCAGCCGCCGTCGCACGCTCGTGCGCACCGGGCTGAAGACCCGCTCGTCCTCGTCGAGGCCGACCATCCGGTACATGTCCTCGGTGGCCTCCTCGGCGAGCACGTCGATCACGTCATCCGCCGTCGTCGCCCCCACCAGCCGCCCCTCCCCGTCGACGACGGGAATCGCGAGCAGGTTGTAGCGCTGCAGCGTCCGCGCGACCTCCTCCTGGTCGAGGTCCACGCCCACGGCGTGGATGTCCCGCTCCGCCAGCTCGGCGAGGGGCGTGCCCGGCGCCGCCACGATCAGGTCGCGCACGCTCACGACGCCGCGCAGCCGCTGCTCGGCGTCCACGGTGTACAGGTAGTAGGCGCGGTCGGAAGGGGGGCGCAGGTGGCGGAGGGTCTGGATGGCGCGCTCGACCGGCAGCGCCTCGTTGAGCGAGACGAAGCCGCTCCGCATGATCCCGCCCGCCGACTCATCGGGGTACTCCAGCAGCGCCGCGATCTGCTCCTCGTGGTCGAGCGCCGCGAGCACCTCCCGCCGCCGGGCCGGGTCGAGCTGCTGCAGCACGTCCGTCGCGATCTCGTCCGGAACCTCGTTGAGGATGGCGAGCAGAGCCGAGGTCTCCGCGGCCTCGGCGAATGCCGCCAACCCGCCCTCGTCGAGGAAGTCGAGCGTTTGGGCCGTCACGTCGATGGGGAGGCGGTGCAGGAGGCTGCGGCGCTCGTCCACGTCGAGGTCGAGCACGATCTCCGCCAGGTCGGCGGGGTGGAGCGCCGTCAGGAGCGCGATCGACTTCGACCACTCACCGCTCTCGGCGAGGTCGCGCAGCTGCGCGAGCAGCCCTTCGCTCGTGCGCTCTTCGTTCATAGTCCTGCAGCGATCGTACGGGGCTGGTGTGAAGAAGGGCCGTCGCATCCTGGTCGCAGGTAAACCCCTGGGTCAGATGCCACCGCACCCTTCTTGCAGCCAATTGCAACTGCAACTCTCGGACGGTACGCTTCCGTCGTGCCTTTCCACGAGACCACCGGCGCCCTGAGACGCCTCTCCCTCGCGGCGCCACTGCTCCTGCTTCTTGGCGCGTTGGCCGCGGCCTGCGGCGGTGGCGACACCGGCCCGGAAGGCCAGGGCGACGCGGCCTCCACCATCCGCGTCGTCACGACCGTCTCGCCCATCCGCAGCATCATCGAGAACGTCGGCGGCGACCGCGTCAGCGTGACCGCCATCGTCCCCGAGGGCACCAACTCCCACACCTTCGAACCCGCCCCGTCCGTGGCCCAGGACATCGCCCGCGCCGACCTCATCGTCGCCAACGGCCTCAACCTCGAGCTTCCCGCGCTCGAGCTCGCGGAGGCGAACCGGCGCGACGGCGTCGAGATCGTGCTGCTCGGAGAAGCCACCGTGACCCCCGACCAGTACGTCTACGACTTCTCCTTCCCGCGCGAAGGTGGCGACCCCAACCCCCACCTCTGGACCGACCCCATCCTCGCGGGCGAGTACGCCGCACACGTGCGCGACGCCCTCTCCCGCCTCGACCCCGACAACGCCGCGTACTACGCCGCCAACGCCGCCGCTTTCTCCGCCCGCATCGAGGCGCTCGATGCGGCCATCAAGGCGGCTGTCGCCACCGTGCCCGAGAGGCAGCGCGTCCTCCTCACCTACCACGACTCCTTCCCCTATTTCGCCCCCCGCTACGGTTTCACCATCATCGGTGCGATCCAGCCGTCCGATTTCTCCGAGCCCTCCCCCCGCGAGGTCGCCGACCTGATCACGCAGGTTCGCGCGTCCGGGGCGCCTGCCATCTTCGGCTCCGAGGTTTTCCCCTCCGAGGTGCTGGACACGATTGCCAGCGAGTCCGGCGCCGTGCAGGTCGCCACCCTGCGTGATGACGACCTCCCCGGCGACCGTGGCGACCCCGAGAACACCTACCTCGCCATGATGGTCGAGAACGTCCGCACCATCGTCACCAGCCTTGGCGGCGACGCCTCCGCCCTCGACGGCTTCGACGTGAGCTACAGCTGGATCCCCTTCGAGGAGCACGCCGGTGGTTGAGCTTGCGCCCAGCGCCCCCGGACACCGCCCGCCGCCCCACCCCGAGGGCGAATCCCTGGTGGAGCTTCGCGCCCTGACCACCGGCTACGAACGCACGCCCGTGCTCCGGAACGTCGACTTCACCCTGCGACGCGGCGAGTTCGCCGGTGTCGTCGGGCCGAGCGGTTCCGGCAAGACCACCCTCCTCCGCGCCATCGCCGGCCAGACCCGCCGCTTCGACGGCGCCCTCGAAAGCCACCCGCGCCAGGGCGAGCGCGAACTCCGGCTGGGATACGTCCCGCAGGTGGAGGCGATCAACTGGAACTTCCCCCTGACCGTCGGGCAGGCCGTCCTGCTCGGGCGCTGGCGGGAAATGGGCTGGCGGCCCTGGCCCCGCCGCCACGACCGCGAGCTGCTCGCCAACATCCTCGAGCGGCTCGGCATCGGCCACCTCGCCGACCGCCAGATCCGCGCCCTTTCCGGTGGCCAGCAGCAGCGCACCTTCCTCGCCCGCGCCCTCATCGGCGACCCGGACCTGCTCCTCCTGGACGAGCCCACCAGCGGCGTCGACATCAAGACGCGGCACGAGATCATGCACCTCCTCGGCGAGCTGAACCGGGCCGGCACGACCATCCTCATGTCCACCCACGACCTGAACGCCGTCGCCACCCACCTGCCCCGCCTGGTCTGCGTGGGCGAGGGCGCCCTCGTCGCCGACGGCGCTCCCGAGGACGTGCTTGCGCCCGAGGTCCTGCGCCGCACCTACGGTGCCGAGATGCTCGTGCTGCGCCGCGGCGACGCCATCTACGTCGTCGAGCACCTCGATGACGCCGTGACCGGAGAGGGCGAGTCCGAGGAGACCCCCGTCCCCGCGACCCCCGTGGGCGGCTAGCTCGTGGGCGAACTGACCGAACCGTTCCAGTTCGAGTTCTTCGTGCGCGGCATGGTGGCGGCCACCCTCGTCGGCGTGCTCTGCGGGGCCGTCGGTGTGTATGTGGTCCTGCGCAGCCTCGCCTACATCGGCCACGGGCTCGCCCACAGCATCTTCGGCGGCGCCGTCGTCTCCTTCGTCTCCGGCATCAGCTTCTACATCGGCGCGACCCTCTGGGGCGTGTTCACGGTTCTGCTCATCAACGCCGCCGCCCGCCGCCGCCAGATTGGCGGAGACGCCGCTATCGGCATCATCACCACCTGCGCCTTCGCCCTCGGAGTCGCCCTCATCAGCCGCCACGGCCAGTTCACCCGCGACTTCGACGCGGCCCTCTTCGGCGAAATCCTCGGCATCACCACCGGCGACCTCGCCGTCATCGGCGGCGTTCTCGTCCTCGCCGCCGCGGTGGTCTTCGCCTTCTGGAAGCAGCTCCTTTTCACGACCTTCGACTCCGAGGTCGCGACCACCTACGGCGTGCCCGTCCCCTGGGTCGAGGCCCTCTTCTCGCTGGTGCTGGCGGCGACTGTCATCGCTTCCCTGCAGGTGCTCGGCGCGACCCTCATCGCTGCCGCGATCGTTATCCCCCCCGTCACCGCCCGCCTCCTGACCGATTCGTTCACCCGCATGTTCGCGCTGGCCGCGCTGCTGGGGGGCGCGAGCGGCCTTGTTGGCGTGTACGTCTCCTGGTTCATCGACGTCTCCTCCGGGGCGACCGTCGTGCTCCTCCAGGGCGCGCTCTTCGCCGTCGCCCTGGCGTGGGCGGTCGCCCGCTCGCGCTGGCCCGGCACGGGCAGCGGTGAGCGCCTCGCCGCCATCGAAGGCGCCACCCTCGACTGACCCTCCTCGCAGGCCGTTGACCGCGTAGGGTGGTGGTGGCTATCTTTCGGCAACCCTAGAGGGCATAGAGTGTGATTCGCTCTACTCCTTCATCACATATTGCTTATGAGCATCAAGATCGTCGTCGCAGTGACGGACTTTGAGTGGTTCTCGACACTTCGTGACCGGGAAGACCTCTCTGAGATTAACTTCTGGTCCCCATCGCCCCGTGGCTTTCGAGCTCTCGACGAAGGAGAGTTGTTCCTCTTCAAGCTCCACGCCCCTTACAACAAGATCGTCGGCGGCGCGATATTCGCCTACGCCAACACGCTCCCGTGTTCACTGGCATGGGAGGCCTTCGGTGAAGGAAACGGGGCGAAGTCACTCCGGGAGATGCAGGAGCGCATCATCAAGTACCGACGTTCCGGGGCTGCCAGCCCAGGCGACTTCGACATCGGATGCAGGATCCTCACCCAGCCATTCTTCCTGGCACAACCGGATTGGATAGACCCACCGCCATCCTGGCAGCCCAACATCGTCAGCTACAAGACGTTCGACTCAGACACCGAGGAGGGGCGCGAGCTCTGGGAGGCGGCCCAGCAGGCCATCCGCCGCTCCGATGTGGCCTCGACCCCAGAGGAGGCTCGTTACGGACCACCCCAGCTGATCAAGCCGCGCCTTGGCCAGGGCATCTTCCGCGTCAAGGTCACAGAGCTGTATGGGCGGAGGTGCGCCGTGACAGGAGAGCGAACACTGCCTGCCCTTGAGGCCGCGCACATCGTTCCCTACTCAGAGGGCGGCTCTCATGACGCCGATAACGGGCTCCTGCTGCGCCGGGACATCCACAGCCTCTTCGATGCAGGCTATGTGACGGTTACACCCTCACTGGAATTCAGGGTCAGCAGGATGATTCAGGAAGAGTTCAGAAATGGGCGCGTCTACTATGCAATGGACCGCCACCATGTCCGCGTACCCGAAGAGCAGGGCCTGCAGCCCGCCCGGGAGGCACTCGCCTGGCACAACGAGAATCGCTACAGAGGGTAGTCCCCGGTCCTTAGCCGTCTGTCCTCGACTGACCTGCGCCCCTCTGGGACATAAGCGACAGGCTCGTTTCAGGCTGCCGAAGGGTTACGTAAGCGACCCGCTGGAAAGGGGATCGCGCCGGTAGAGTTTTCATCGGCCAACCCGTCGGAAATTGCCCCGCGAGGGTCTCCCAAAGGGCCATCTGCGGGCGTACGATGGCCGAACACCAAAATGTTCACGCACCTACACACGCATACCGAATTTTCGCTTCTCGACGGAATGTCCCGGATCCCTCAGCTCCTCGATCGCGCGCAGGAACTGGGGATGGAAGCGATCGCGATGACGGACCACGGCGCCCTCTACGGCGCGCTCGATTTCTACCGGGAAGCGAAGGAGCGCGGCATCAAGCCGATCATCGGGCTCGAGGCCTACGTCGCCCCCGAGTCGCGCCACAGCCGTACCCGCGAACGGCAACCGTTCCACCTCACCATGCTCGCCCGCGACCTGACCGGCTATCGCAACCTCCTCCAGCTGGTCACCAAGTCCAACCTGGAGGGCTTCTACTACAAGCCCCGTATCGACCGGGAACTGCTGGAGCAGCACAGCGCCGGCATCACCGTCCTCAGCGGTTGCCCCTCGGGCGAGTTCTTCGAGCGCCTTAGCGAGGGCGATCGGGACGGGGCGATCGAGGTCGCGCGCTGGTACCGCGAGGTCTTCGACGGGCACTACGCGCTCGAGGTGCAGGAGCACGGCGTCGAACGCTTCAGCCGCGTGAACCCCGACATCATCGCCGTCGGCCGCGAGCTGAACATCCCCGTCGTCGCCACCAACGACGGGCACTTCACGAGCGCGGACGAAGCCGAGGCGCACGACGTTCTCCTTTGCATTGGCACCAACGCCACCGTCGACGAGGAGGACCGGTTTCGCATCGACGGCGAGGGCTACTACCTCCGCAGCGACGAGGAGATGCGCGCGCTCTTCCCCGAGACCCCCGAGGTCATCACCAACACGGAGAAGCTCGCTGCGGCCTGCGACCTCGAGCTGAGCTTCGATCGCGCCCTCCTCCCCGAGCCTGACACCCCCGACGGCGTCACAAACGACGCCTACCTGCGCCAGCTCTGCCGCGATGGCCTTACCGGTCGCGTCGGAACCCTCACGCCCGAGCTGGAGCAGCGCCTCGACTACGAGCTCGATGTCCTCCGCGAGACCGGCTTCACCGACTACTTCTTCGTCGTCAAGGAGATCTCCGACTTCGCTCGCAAGGAGCGCATCCCCATGGGCATGCGCGGGTCGGCGGCGGCCTCGCTGGCGCTCTACTCCCTGGGCGTCACCGACATCGACCCGGTCGCGAACAACCTCGTCTTCGAGCGCTTCCTCAACGTCGAACGCCGCCAGATGCCGGACGTCGACTTCGACTTCGCCGACGACCGCCGCGATGAGGTCATCCGCTTCGCCTACGAGCGCTTCGGCGAGGACAAGGTCGCCCAGATCATCACCTTCGGAACCCTCGGCGCGAAGGCCGCCATCCGCGACGTCGGCCGCGCCCTCGGCATGACGTATGCCGACACCGACCGCGTCGCCCGCTACGTGCCCAACGCGCTCCACATCACGCTCGAGGACGCACTCTCCCAGTCGAGCGACCTCAAGGAGGCCTACGACACCGACGCGCAGGTGCGCCGCCTCGTCGACATGGCGCAGCAGCTCGAGGGCGTCGCCCGTCACGCCAGCACGCACGCCGCCGGCGTCGTCATCTCCCGTGAACCGCTGGCTGAGGTCGTCCCTCTCCAGCGCACCGGCCGCAGCGACGAGCAGGCCATCCCCACCACGCAGTTCGCGATGGAGCAGGTCGACGCCATGGGCCTGCTCAAGGTCGACTTCCTCGGCCTCTCGAACCTGACCATCCTCGGCCGCGCCGTCGACCTCGTCCGCGACACCACCGGCGTCGAGGTCGACCTGCTCAAGCTCCCCGAGGCGGACCCGGCGACCATGGAGACGCTCGGGCGCGGTGAGACGTTCGGCGTGTTCCAGCTGGAGTCGGCCGGCATGCGGCGCTACGTCCAGGAGCTGAAGCCGAAGAGCGTCGCCGAGATCTGCGCCATGGTCGCGCTCTACCGTCCCGGCCCCATGGCCCACATCCCTACCTACATCCGCGCCAGCCACGGTGAGGAGGCCATCCAGCACCCCCACCCCGACCTCGCCGACATCCTCGCCGATACCCACGGCGTCATCGTCTACCAGGACCAGGTGCTCCAGATCGCCCAGCGCTTCGCCGGCTACACGCTGGGCGAAGCGGACGTGATGCGGAAGGCCATGGGCAAGAAGAAGGCCGAGGTGATGGCGGCCGAGAGCTCCCGCTTCATCGAGGGCGCGGCGGCCAACGGCTATCCCGAGGACCGCGCCCGCGCCGTCTGGGAGCTGATCGAGCCGTTCGCCGGCTACGCCTTCAACAAGGCCCACGCCTGGTGCTACGGCAACATCGCCTACCAGACCGCCTACCTCAAGACGAACCACCCGGTCGAGTACCTGACCGCCGTCCTGCAGCTCGCGGGCAGCTCCCCCGACCCCTTCGAGCGCATCGCCCAGGCCGTCGCTGAGTGCACCCGTCTCGGCATCGAGGTGCTCCCGCCCGACATCAACGCCAGCACCAAGACGTTCGCCGTCGAGCACCGCAACGACGGCTCGTTCGCTATCCGCTTCGGCCTCGGCGACATCAAGAACGTCGGCCCGGCGGCGGTCGAGGGCATCATTGCCGTCCGCGCGAAGGACGGCCCCTACCGGGACGTCGATGACTTCTGCAAGCGCGCCGACCTCGAAGGGGCCACCAGCCGCACCATCGAGCACCTGGCACTCGCCGGAGCCCTCGACGAGATCGGCGACCGGGGCACGCTGCGGGCCAACAGCGAGCGCATCGCCAACCTCGCCAAGCGTGAGCGCGAGCTCCGCGACAGCGGCCAGTCGACCATGTTCGACCTCTTCGGGAGCGAGGTGGATACGCCCATGCCCGCCCTGGAGCTCGTCGACGCCCCGCTCGACCAGGACGAGCGGCTGCGCTGGGAGAAGGAGTTGCTCGGCGTCTACCTCAGCGAGCACCCCTTCCGCCGCGCCGCCCAGGAGCTCGCCGCGCACAACCCGGTCCAGCTCGCGGACCTCTCCCTGGAGCTTGCCGGCCAGACCGTGCGTGTCGCGGGAA
Organism: Tepidiformaceae bacterium; assembly: GCA_965203545.1. Taxonomy (GTDB): domain Bacteria; phylum Chloroflexota; class Dehalococcoidia; order Tepidiformales; family Tepidiformaceae; genus UBA2991. The sequence goes on along the minus strand of OZ241899.1, from coordinate 1,739,355 downwards.
TGATCACGCAGGTCACGGTCCGGTACACGCGGGACAACCGCCGCTACTACCTCGTCACGCTCGAGGACCTGTCGGGACGGGCCGAGCTCGCGGTCTGGAGCGACGTGCTCGAGATTTCCAGCGAGGAGACCTGGGCGGAGGGCCAGATCGTGCTCGTGTCGGTCGATTGCCGCGACCGCGGCGACCGGCTCAACCTGAGCGCCCGCCGCGCCGCCCCCTGGGATGCGACGGAGGGCACCCTCATCGGCTTCCGGCCGGAGGAGTGGCAGGTCGAACCCCGCCGTGGCGGCGGTCGCCGTCGCGCTCCCGCCCAGCGCCCTCCAGCGCCCCAGACCCCGCCCCCCGTTGCCGCCCGCACCTCAAACGGGAATGGCAACGGAAACGGCGCAGCCCCTCCACCACCGCCTCCCGCCGCCACGACGGAAGCCGAGTCGCCGGAGGTGCGCTCGCCGGTCGGCCGAGACTCCTCCCAGCTCGTCATCACCATCTACGAGACCGAAGACGAGATGACTGACAAGGCCCTCCTGAGCAGCGTGGCGGCGCTCCTGCAGGACCGTCCCGGTCCGGACGAGGTGCGGCTCGTCATCCACGACACCGACGGCCTGGAGCAGGAGTTCGACCTCGAGCGTGCGGCCGTCAGCGAGGAGCTCGCTCGCAGCATCGAGAAGGTGCTCGCCGCGAACAAGGGCACTGCGAGGTTGTCGCGCAGCCGCCAGCTGGCGGGCGCCGGGGCTGGCGGCTAGCCGTCCCGCTCGCGGATCGCCTTGACCGCCCGCGCGAGGAAGTCGGCCGGCAGCGAGTCGCGGTAGCGCTCCTCCGTCCAGATCGCCGTCAATTCGGCTTCGGAAGCGTCGGGGAATTGCTCGTGGAGCGTGGACATGCGCGCCTCGATTCCCATCTTCGCGAGGTCGAGCATGGACTGCAGGCGCTCGGCGCCCGACAACCCCAGCCACCACTCACGGTGGCGTGCGGCCATCTCAGGCGTCGTATCTCGTGGTACGACTGGCGTCCAGGACATCTTGGAGACGGAGGCGGTCGATCCAGGCACGGAACTCATCGTCTTCCTCCACGAGACCGCTTGCCATTATCGTACGCACATCAGCGAACTGCTGTTCCGAGTGCGAGTCGCGCGCCCAGTTGAGCTTGCTGAGCACCAGATCTGTCGGGTCGATCAGCCACACGGGTGTGCCGTGCCAGTCGACCTCCCGCCGTCGCGAGAACGCCACCTGTTGGAAGGGCTCGTCGCGGAGGAGGATGAAGTCCGTCTTCAGGCTCGGGAACAGAGGGATGACGTTGAACATCGAGCGGTGTTCAAGAGCATCAACGACAGCTTCGGGATCGACGTAGTAGTCGCCATCGAATGCGTCGACAAGAGCGGCCGCATCGAGAATGTCGAGGTCGATGACAACATCCAAATCGGCAGTTGAACGGCTGAGGCCGTAGAACATGGCGGCGCCGGAGCCGGTGAGCATGTACTGGATGCCAAGACCATTCAGGCGGGCGGCCACGTCGCTGAGAGCGTCCGACGGGTTCGTGTCCGGCATCTCTACTCCGGAGGGCGGGCGCGGCGCTCCTGCGCCTCGTCTGCCGTTTGGCCCAGGAGCGCCTCGATCTGTCCCAGGTGGGCGGCGTCGTGCCCCGCCCAGATCTGCACGAACTGGGCGGCCGTGATCGGCTCGTCGCGCGGCCCGGGGGCCGTGCGCCCCCAGTCGGAGTCGCGCATCGTCGCGATCAGGTTCATTGACGCCTGCCGCTGGAGCGCGAAGTCGCCCAGCAGAACGCCCTTGTCGTCGCGGTCGCGGTTGCGCTCGCGCTCCCACTGGTCTGGCGGAAGGAAGTAGAGGGCGGGGTTCGGCTCGGCGATCAGCCGCTCCAGCCCCACGCGAAACTCGATCGCCTCCGCGTCGCGCAGGTGAGCGAGGACGACCCGAGCGGACCACTCGCCCTCCGGGGCGGCGTCGAGGTTCTCGTCCGTGCTCTCAACGGTGAGGTGAGCGAGCCTGCTGGGCGTTGCCGCGAGCTGGGCGAGCGCCTTCTGGAGGTCGGGGTTCTCTGGCATGCACGGATTCTAGCCGCCCCGTCGCACACGGCCTGGCCGGGAAGCGCCTGAGCGCGGCCGCGGCGATAATCGCGCGATGCAGCCAACCGAGGGGCGCGTGCAGGCGAACGGCGTGGAGCTCGCCTACTTCGAGCGCGAGGGCCGCGAGCCGACCGTGCTCTTCGCCCACGCGACCGGGTTCCACGCCCGCTGTTGGGACGCGGTAGCCGAGCCCCTCGACCAGCGCATCATCGCCCTCGACCTGCGCGGCCACGGCCGCAGCGAGAAGCCCGAGCCGCCTTACCCCTGGAGCGACGTCGCCGACGACGTCGCCGCCTTCTGCGAGGCCCTCGACCTGCGCGGCGCGATCGGTGTCGGACACTCGAAGGGCGGCGCCGCCGTCGCCGCCGCCGCGGCCCTGCGCCCCGGCACGTTCTCCGCCCTCCTCCTAGTCGACCCCGTCCTGATGAAGCCGTCCCTGTACGAGCGCGAGCCCGCCTTCGAGGCCGAGCACTTCGTGGCCCGTCGCCGCAACGAGTGGTCCTCGGCCGACGAGATGGTCGAGAGCTTCGCCGACCGCGACCCCTTCCGTCGCTGGGAGCCCCGCGTCCTCCGCGATTACTGCGAGCACGGCCTCCTCCCCGCGCCGGACGGCGAGGGCTACGTCCTCGCCTGCCCGCCCCTGGTGGAGGCTGCCGTCTACGCCGGCAACCGCGCCTGGAGCCCGTACCCGCTCCTGCGCGAGCTCGACCTCCCCATCCGCATCCTCCGCGCCCCGCCCCCAACCCCTGACCAGCAATGGAGCATGATGGTCTCCCCCACCTGGCCGGGGCTGGTCGGGGAGCTGCGGAACGCTGAGGAACTCATCCTCGAAGAGAACAGCCACTTCATCCCCATGGAGTCTCCCGACCTCGTAGTCGAGCACGTCCGGGAGCTCGCGGAGCGGGTAGGGGCCTAGGAGTCGCTGCCCTCGGCGCTGCCGCCACCACCCCCACCGCCCCCGCGACGCCGTCGCCTTCGGCGGCGTCGCCGTCCGCTTCCCTGCGGCTGGTCGCCCCCGGTATTGGCGGGGGGCTGGCCGGAGGACTGCGCGTCGCCCGATCCCTGCCCCGGTGGGCGGTTCCCGGATGAGCGCCGGAACACCCGGCCCTTCGGCGCGTCCTCGCCTTGCTGCTGCGGTTGCTGCTGACCTTGCCGACCGCCTCCGCCCCTGCGGCCCCGCCCGCGACGGCGCGACGGACGGGAGCGCTCCCGTGCGGGGGCGTCAGCGGACTCGCGGCCGAGCTCGATGGGGGCGGCCTCGGGCATGGCCGCGACGGCCTGCAGCTCGGGCTCCGGCTCTTCCTCGGGTTCGATCAGCCCCTGCGCGATCGCTTCCTCGCGCGTGATGCTGGGGGGTGGCTCCGCGTTGCGGGCGGAGGGGTCCCAGCGCACGACCAGCCCGAGGTCGCGGTCGCCCACCTCGATTCGCTGACCGCCCACGTTGAGCGTCACCTGGCGGCGGAGGACGTTAATGCTGACGACCTTGCCCTCGCCCGTGGGCGTGCTGCATCGCTGGCCCATCCGCGGGAGGGTCTTCTTCATCTCCTTGTACCCCTCTTCCTCGTAGGAGAGGCAGCAGAGCAGGCGGCCGCAGAGGCCGCTGATCTTCTCGGGATTGAGCGGCAGCTCCTGGTCCTTCGCCAGGCGGATGGAGACCGACGGGAACGTCTCCAGCCAGTTGGAGCAGCACAGCTCCCGCCCGCAGATGCCGTAGCCCCCGGCCAGACGGGCGCGGTCGCGCGCGCCGATGCGCCGCACCGAGGCGCGCACGTCCCAGCGTCGCCCTGCCTGCCGCGAGAACTCGCGCTGCCCGCCCGTCCCCTCCCCGCTGACGAGGAACGTGAGCCGCTCCCCGTCGAGCGTGAACTCTGCCCGGTCGACCCGTCCCTCAAGACCGGCCTCCTCGGCGATCCTGCGCGCCTCCGGCAACAGCTCTTCGGCGCGCGCGGCGAGGTCGCTCGCGTGCACCAGGTCATCCTCGGTCGCGAGACGCAGGATGGGGTGAAGGTTGTCCTCGCCGAGCTCGTTCACGACCACCTGGTCGGGCGCGATCACGACGCGCGCCAGCTCGGGCCCGCGGCTCGTCTCGACGATCACCGACTCGCCAATCTCGAGCCGCATGCCGGCGGCGTGGAAGTATTCGATCGGACCAGCGTTGCGGAAGCGGACACCGGCGACGTTCTGCCGGGGATCGGTCATGGTTCGTTCTCGTTTCGGGAGGGGGCGGGGGCGCCCTCGGCGGCCAGTGTAACCGCGGGGAAGCGCAGGAGCATGAGCTCCAGCGCCATGCGCGCCACGACCTGCGCCTCCAGGTCGCTCCGCGCTTCCGCCACTGCCTGCAGCGCGTCGAGCGCGTCGCGGGCGTCATCCTCCTCCCCTACCCCCTTCCGCAGGCGCTCCTCCCAGAACGTCTCCCACACGTCGAGCTCCGTCAGGACAAGCTCCCGGTCCCGCCGCCACCGTTCGGCCAAATCGCCCGCATAGGTCATGCGCTCGGCGTCGCGGGCCCCGGCGAGCTCAGCGCAGCGATCGAGCAGGCGCCCGCGGTCGTCCATCAGGTCGGGTTGCTCGGCGAACGCAAGCGCATCGGCGGGGCGCCGGCGCGACTCAGCCGCGGCCCGCTCCGCTAACTCCTCCGGGAAACCCCGTTCCCGCAGCCCTTCAGCCACCACCTCGTCGGGGACGAGCGAAACGGTCAGGGTCCGGCAGCGGCTGCGGATCGTTTCCAGCAGGTTCTCCGGAGCCGCCGTGATGAGCCCGAGCACGGTCGCCGGTGGGGGTTCCTCCAGCGTCTTCAGCAGCGTGTTCGCGGCCTCGAGACCCATGCGGTCCGCCGGTTCGATGATGATCACCCGGAAGCGGCCCTCGAACGGGTAGCGCGAGACCGATTCGATAAGGCCCCGCACCTGGCAGATGCGGATGTCGCGCGATCCGGGGTGGGGCTGATGCCCGCCGCCGCCCCGGCAGAAGCTGTCGCCCGGTTCGAGATGAAGCACATCGGGGTGGTTCCGCTCGGCGATCAGGCGGCAGGCGCGGCACTCGTCGCAGGGGCGGTCGTCGAGGGCGAGGGCCTCGCAGTTCAGCAGGGCCGCGAGCTCCAGCGCGAGCAGCGTGCGTCCCGTGCGCGCCGGTCCCGAGAAGAGGAGCGCGTGCGGCGGTTCCTCCATCGCGGCGATGCTGCGCAGGGCCCGTCGCAACCCCTCGTGCCCGATGACTTCCGCCATCGAGCCAGCTTACCAGCGGGGCTGGCCCCTCCCGCGTCTGCAAGGCACGCCTTTGCTATCATCCAACTCGCTATGTCTAGCACCGTCGACGCTACGGATCCCGAAGTGATCGCCGGGGACGAGACCCCCGGCGAGAGCGACCTTGCCGTCGACGACGTAGTCGCCCGCTTCCGCGAGGACGTCCGCTCCGGGATGCACTGGTTCGAGGCCCTGCTCGATGCCATCGGGCGCTGGCGAGCCCCTGGCGAGACCCGCAACGGTCGCCGCTACGACTACCTGATCGCCGGCGAAGCTTTCGACTGGCTCCTCCTGGCCGAACGTCTGCTCGACGAGATCCCCGAGCTGGCTCCGGCGAGCGAGGTGGAAGCGCTCCTCTTCACCGGCCGCTGGCCCATCGACCTCGACGACGACGAATTCGCGGCCCGCCTCGGGGCCGCCAAGTACAGCGCCCACCTGAACTACACCTACGGTGTGCTCGTGGAAACGGCGCTGCAGCTCAGCGTCGAGGAGGAGATCCACAAGGAGAACCACGCCAGCCCTTGGGGCGACGACCTGCGCGCCCACGAGAGCATGTTCCAGCGCGTCTACGGCGCCGACCGCGACCACCTGCGCGCCGCCTACTACGAGGACACCGGCACGATGCTCCAGGAGGACCTCTCCCTGCGCGAGTGGGAGATCTTCGTCTACTGGCTTTTCAAGCAGCGGCTCAAGCGCCAGGACAAGGCCCGCGTCGCCAGCGATACGCGTAAGGGACTGGGGCAGCTCTCCCGCATGGAGTTGGCCGTCAGCGAGCGGCGCCGGGGCGTCCGCCTGAGCGAGGACGAGTTCAGCGAGCGCTACGTCCCCAGGACCGGCCAGTCGAGGCGCGCGGTTTGACCGAGGCCCACGCTCCCCGTACCTTCCGTTTCGCCTTGGGTACCTCTTTCTGGCAGCGAACGTTCGTCGTGGCAGGCCTGCTCGCGCTCGTCGGCGTGCTTGCCCTCGGAAGCGCGACACCCGGCTTCGCGGCTCACTCGACTACCCCCGGTAGCGCTGCCGCCGCTGGCCATGCCTCCCAGGCACCCGTCACCCCCGCGACGACGAACGCCCCCGCGCAGGAAGGCGAAGAAGAGCCCGCCGAGAACGATCCCCAGTACGCCGAGCGCGATACGAGCACCGACAACACGTGGATCATCCTTGCCGTCGTGATGATGATCGTCCTCACCGTGCTCGGGTTCGCGTTGGCGGGCTTGGGCCTCAGCGCCGAGTAGGCGCCCCTTTCCCTGTCTCAGCTACTCGTCCCCGTGGAGGGATTCGCCCCGGTGCAGCCGCGCCGCGATGTCGAACGTCTGGAGCCGCGACCGCACCGTCGGTGAGTGGGCGGTCAGGAAGCGTGCGACCCCCGTGAGGATGTGGTCGCCCTCTGGCTGTCCGGCGAAGTGCTGGTACTGGCGCACGCCGGCTTCGTAGATCTGGAACTCGTGGAAACCCGAGTCCTCCCGCAGCAGCGCCTGGCCCAGCACCTCGACGACCTGCTCCCGCCAGCCCGCGCCGAGCAGGTCCGCCACGATGCGCGCCGTCTCATCGACCTGCCCCTGCACGTCGAAGGCGGGCAGGAGCGCGTCGGGGAGGATGGGGTCGCCCGAGAGGGCGGGGTGAGGCTGCTTCGGCACATTCAGGAACCGCTCCAGATACACCGACATCGCCCCGTCGAAGATGCCCCGCGCGAGCAGCTTTGAGGGAGAGCGCCGCATCGCCTGGTCGACCGCGTTCGCGTAGGTGAAGGAGTGATGCACGGTGTCCCAGTCCCCGAACTCGTTGGAGACGTGGAAGTGCACGGCGCGACGGGCGGCCGCGTACGCCACCGTCGCGGAAAGCTCCTCCAGTGGCACGCCCTCGCGGACGAGCGCAAGCATGCGTTCCAGCGTCGCGTCCGGCTCGCCGTCGAGGATCTGCTCGGCGAGCTCGCGATGGCCGCGCCAGTTGCGCTGCCGCCCGTCGCCGGCCGCGATCGCGTCGTCGAGCTGGCGGTGCACGTCCTCGAGCAGCGCGGCCAGGTCGATGGGATGCCGCCAGCTTGAGCTCTCCTCCATGCGTCGCGCGCCGGTAAGCCCCGGCACGATCGAGGGGAGCACTTCTTCGGCGTGCTCCCAGCCGATGTGGTCCACCAGCTCGAACGCCTTGTTGGCGAAGTCGAGCGTGTGTCCCGTATCGAGGAAGAGGTGGTCGGTGCAGGCCGCGAACACCATCTCCGCGATGGCGTCCCGCGGCAGGTCGAGGTGGATGGCGGACCGGAGCGTGCGCTCTGCCGCCTGCGTCGAGCGCGTTTCCACGAACCGCCGGAACCACTCCAGGTAGCGCTCTGGGTCGCGCAGCTCCGTCTCCAGCGGCGCGAGGTCGAAGTTCGGCGGCTGGTTCGCCGTCGAACGCGCGACGTGGACGACCCCGTGGAAGGTGGCGACGGGCCGGTCCTCTTCCTGCAGCACCGGCAGAACGTTCGCCATCGCCGTCAGGATCGAGAGCCCCGTGCTCCAGCCGCTGGCCCGGTTCCGCACCCCGAAGAGGGCCGCCTCGCGCAACACGTCATTCGTCGCCCCGAGTTCGTTCAGCCCGATCACGCTCTTTGCCAGCACGAGCGAAAGCTGTCCCTCGAGCCCTTCCCGCAGCTTTGTCTCCCAGTGGCTGCGCCGGTCCGACTCGATCGGGCTCGGGTCGACGAACACGTCGCCGTCGCGCGTCTCGATGCGGAAGGCGGGCACGTCGTCGGCGAACGGATCGAGCGTGCAACCCCCGGAGAGGTCGAACTTCGCGTGGTGCCAGTGGCAGGTCAGGATGCCGTCGCGAACGGCGCCCCGGCGCAGCGGGAAACCCATGTGGGGGCAGCGGTTATCGAGGGCGTAGAGCCGGCCCTCGTCGTGGACGATGAGGATCGTGCGTCCCTCTGCCGAGATGACCTTCATCCCCTCGCGCTCGATCTCCTCGAGCGACCCCGCGCGGACGAGCGTCCCCTGCTCCGAAATCGTCGTCATGGCGGCACCTCCCGGGGGCGTGCCTCCAGTATGCGCCGTCTGCCGAAGGGTCGCTGCCGCTGCGCCTGTGCAATCATGGCAGGGGATGTAGCCAGGAGAGAACCACCATGATCAGGACCATCCGGGCCAGGTATTCGAGAGGCAAGCTTGAGCCGTTGGAGCCGCTCGCACTGGAGGAGGGGGAGGAGATCGTGCTCGCGCTTGACGAGGGGGTGCATGAGAGCGAGGAGGCAGAGGATGCTGCCTTCGCCAGGGCACTAGCGGAAGCAATGACCTCCGAGCGGGTCGACAAGGAAGAGGTCCTCAGGGTTCTGCGCGATCCAGATGGAGGTTGAGTTACCCCTCAGCCTGCTCCCCGACCGGTACGAACAGCGCCAGGCTCGCCGTGAAGCCGTGGACGAAGGGCGTGCCCCCGACAGGACCAATCTCCCCGTTGCAGAAAAGCCCCGCGATAGGCACTTCCCCGAGCCGGTCCGCCACCGCGGCTGCGTCGTGGTCGGGCTCGCCGAACATTCCCTGGCCGCGCCCGTTGCACGCGCACAGCAGCCCCCCGGCTGCCTCCCCCGCCATCGCCTCGCGAGCCTGATCGAGGAGCGCGTTGAGCTCATCCGTAGCCGCCTCCGCGTCTCGAAGCTGGAACTGCAGCGTCTGGCCCACCCGCACGTAGTCGTTGATGGCGATCGCTCCCCGTTCGCGGTCGACGCCGAGCAGGTTGCGAATGAGGAAATCGCCGCGCCCGAGGTCGTCCGCGTACTCGTCCATCGCCACCCCCGCGAGGAGGTTGCGTCCCGCTCGTTCCTGGACCTCCGCCGGCAGGTCCCGGAGCGTCTCCATGAGCACGTCTAGCGCCGGGCGCCCGCCGATGCCGACGACGACGTTCCGCTCCGCCTCGGTGATCGTCCACGACTCGCCGATGGGGGCTGCCCCCTGCGAGACGACGGGATGGATCGTCCAGCCCCCGCCCACCGCCAGCAGCAGCGCCCCGCCCGGCGCGAGACCGCCGCCTTCGAACAGGTAGGCGCTGCGCCCGCCCGGGAAAGCGGAGGCCATCCCCCCGAGGATCGGTGTGTCCGGATAGGCCTCGGCCAGCGCCGCCACCAGTGTCTCCGTGTTGATGCTGAACGGGTCGGAAAGGAGCACCCAGGCGTTCACCTCGTCCGGCGGGAGGAGGCGCTCCGCCAGCGGCGTCCCGGCGTCGAGGTCCTCCTGGCTGACGCGTTTAAGGGTCAGGTCGGCGCCCGGCAGGGCGAGCGACATGACGGTGATTCCCGGTCGCCCTTCGATCTCGCGGCCGGTCGTGATGACCGCCTGCCCCGAGCACCCCAGCAGGACGCGCGGACCCAGCCGCTCGTGGATCGCGCCCACGATCTCGGGATAGCGCTCCGAGTGGTGGTAGCTGGCGAACAGGAAGACGACATCGGAGTCCGAGCGCACGCCCTGCAGGGCCTGGTCGACGGCCACCTGCCACTCCGCCGAGGTGCTCGCTCCCGTATCCATGTCCCCTCCCCTGCGCGCCGCATGGTACGGGACGCACGCGCCCGTGGGGGGTGTCGGGAGCGCAAGGCGTGGGCCGGTAGAATCCCCGCCCGGGAGGCGCTCATGGCGGCAGACGGCGACCCTGGTCTCTTCGAATCGATCTACTCGATGCGGGCGCTCCGGCGCTTCCGCCCCGACCCCATCCCCGACGACGTGCTGTTCCAGCTCTTCGATGCGGCTATCCGAGCCCCTTCCGGCCAGAATGCCCAGGACTGGCGCTTCATCGTCATCACCGACCCCGCGGTGAAGGCCAGGATGCAGGGCTGGGCCGAGATCGGCTGGAGCCGCTACCAGCCCGACTTCTCCGCCCACCCGGAGAAGATCGACGACCTCCCGCGGACCCAGCGCCTCACCCTCCGCAGCGTCCAGCACCTCGTCGAGAACCTGCACGAGGCGCCCGCCATCATCGCCGTGCTCGGACTCAAGGGGCGGCACTCGACCCCCGGGGGCAGCACGTTTCCCGCGGTGCAGAACCTCATGCTCTCGGCGCGGGCGCTGGGGCTCGGGTGCTCCGTGTTCAATCTGCCTATGCGCGGTGGGGACGAACTCCTTGAGCTGCTCGATATCCCCGACAACAACCAGATCTACTGCCTCCTCCCCATCGGCTACCCGACGGACCGGTTCGGGCCGGTGAACCGCAAGCCCGTGAAGGCGGTGGTCTTCCGCGAGCGCTTCGGGGAGCGGTGGCCATTTGCCGAGGAGCAGCCGGAGACGGGCTGGCAGGATCGCTGGCTGGGAGGTGACGCATGACCACCACCGACCTGACTGACGCCGTCATCATCGAGGCCGCTATCAATGGCGCGACCCCGAAGTCCCGGAACGCGACCGTCCCACGCACGCCTGCCGAGATCACCGAGGACGGGCTCCGCTGCCTCGAAGCGGGCGCCGCCATCGTCCACAACCACAACGACGAGCCCGTCGTCGGCGACGCGCCCGAGCACGACCCTGCCCCCTACCTCGAGGCCTGGAACGCCATCCTCGCCGAACGCCCCGACGCCCTCCTCTACCCCACCATGCCGAGCGGCGGTCCCCACACCACCTTCGAGCGCCGCTACGCCCACATCCCCGCCCTGGCCGAGGCGGGCGTGCTCCGCATCGGGCTCGTCGACCCCGGTTCCGTGAACGTCGGCGGCCGCGGCCCCGACGGCCGCGCCGCCGACATCGAGGCGACCTACCTGAACACCTTCCGCGATGCCCGCAAGATGTTCGACACCTGCCACCGGTACAACCTCGGCCCCTCCATCTCCATCTTCGAGCCGGGCTTCCTGCGCGTGGCGCTGGCCGAGCATGAGGCTGGCACGCTCCCGCCCGGGTCGCTGGTCAAGTTCTATTTCGGCAGCGAGCGCACGCTTTCAGGGCTTCCGCCCACGCCGCCGGCGTTGGAGGCGTATCTCGACATGCTCTCCGGCACGGGCCTGCCCTGGTCCGTCGCCGTCCGCAGCGGCGATGTGACCACGTGCGGCATGGCCGCGCTCGCGATCTCGCGCGGCGGCCACGTCCGCATCGGCCTCGAGGACTACGCCGGACCGGGCGAGCCTTCGAACCTCGATCTGCTGGAGGCCCTCCTCGATGTCATCGAGCAGGCCGGCAAGCGCCCGGCGACGCCGGACGAGGCGGCCGCGATTCTGGGGCTGCCAGAGCGCTAGTCGAAGTCGACGGTGTAGCGCTCGGGACCGATGCCGAGGACGACGGTGATGCGTCGCGGGGCGATGCAGTAGAGGTTCCCGATCTTGGTGAAGTAGTTGGAGAGCCAGTTCTTCGCGACCAGGGCGTTGAAGTAGCCCTCGTAGCGAGGGTCATCCGGGTCGATACGCTCGGCCGTGCCCTCGATGGTCACGCGGTCGAAGGCGGGCCAGTCGTAGCCGAGCACGTCGCGGTTGTCGATGAGGAAGGCCACCTCGGGAACCACCTCGGTGTCGCGCGTGTGCTGCGACTCGATGACGCTTCCGTAGATGACCTCGCCATCGTCCGTGAGATGGAAGAGGACGAAGGCGGGGTAGGGGGTGCCGTCGTCGGCGTGGATGGTGGCGAGCGTGCCCCCGAACTGGGAGTCGGCGACGCGCAGCGCTTCCTTGAGTATCTCGTCGGGAGAGAGTTCGGCCATCTAGACGGCAGCCCGCGCCGTTTCGGCCCCGGGGATGAACTTGCCCCAGTCCTGGTAGCGGCGGAGGTACTGGAGGTAGCCGTGGTAGATGGGCACGCGGGGCTCCGAGGGTGGCGTGCGCAGGCGCATGCGCGCCTCGCCTGGCGTGCGCCCCGCCTTCCGGTGATTGCACGGCTTGCACGCGCTCACGAGGTTGTCCCAGCTGTGCTTCCCCCCACGGTAGCGGGGCACGACGTGATCGAGGGTGAGGTCCTTGCTGGAGCGGCCGCAGTAGGCGCAGGCCCAGCCGTCACGGGCGAACACTTCGCGCCGGGAGAGCCGCAGCTTTGGGCGCGGCCGGCGAACGTAGTACACCATGCGGATGACCGAGGGCAGGGCGAAGTGCCGGTTCGCGCTGTGGATGACCCCCTTCGCCGTCTCGATCACCTCGGCCTTGCCTCTCAACACGAGGACCAGGGCGCGGCGTACGTTGCACACGTTCAGCGGCTCGTAGTTCTGGTTGAGAACAAGAGCGAGCGAGCCACTCATGGGGGGCGACCTCCGCGGGATGGTAGCAAGCGCCCCCGAGCGCGGCAATTTGGGAAAGCCGCGGTTCGCGCTTACGCGCCCTCTGGGTGGTACGCTTGAAGGAGGCCTCCGGACGCCGCCGGCGATACCACACGGCGAGCCCCGGCGGACCAATACGAGAGCCCTGGTAGCAGTGGGCCGGCATGCCGGCGAAGGAGCAATATCGAGATGGCAGCAACCCCCGAGGTGACGGACGCGACGTTCGATGCAGACGTGATGAAGAGCGATCTGCCGGTGCTGGTGGACTTCTGGGCGCCGTGGTGCGGCCCCTGCCGCATGGTGGCCCCGATCGTCGAGGAGCTTGGCGAGGAATACGCCGGGCGCGTCAGCTTCTACAAGATGAACACCGACGAGAACCCCGCCATCCCCTCCCAGTACGGCATCCGCAGCATCCCCTCGCTCCTCATCTTCAAGAGCGGCGAGTTGAAGGGCACCATCGTGGGCTTCCGCCCCAAGAGCGACCTCAAGAAGCGCCTCGAGGAGGCGATCGCCTAGCGAGAGCGCAGCGCAGGCGCATGGTGGCCCCGGCATGAGCGCGGAGAGGCCCGAAACCTACGACATCGCCGTCATCGGCGCCGGTGGCGCTGGCCTGACCGCCGCGCTCTACGGCGCGCGCGCCCGCAGGCGCACGGTTGTCTTCGAGCGCCTCATGACGGGTGGCCAGATCGCGACCACCGAGCTCGTCGAGAACTACCCCGGCTTTCCCCAGGGCATCAACGGCACCGACTTCGCCATGAATCTCGTGCAGCAGGTGGACCGCTTCGGGGCCGAGTTGCGCTACGAGGACGTCCAGTCGATAGACCCCCGTCCCGGCGCTCCCTTCCGCATCGAGACGAGCGAGGGCGCATACGAGGCCCACGCCGTTGTCGCGACCGCCGGCGCCGACTACAACAAGCTCGGCGTTCCCGGCGAGGACGAGTTCATCGGGCGCGGCGTGAGCTACTGTGCCACCTGCGATGCCGCCTTCTTCCAGAACCAGGAGGCGATCGTCGTCGGGGGTGGTGACGCCGCCTTCGACGAGGCGCTCTTCACGGCCCGACACGTCACCAAAGTCTGGCTGGTCCACCGCCGCGACACGTTCCGGGCGAGCGCACTCCTGCAGGAGCGCGTCTTCGCCAACCCGAAGATCGAGATCATCCGCAACACAGTCGTCGACCGCATCGTGGGAACGGACGGCGTCGAGGGCGCGGACCTGCGCAACGTACAGACCGGCGAAGTCCGCACGTTGCCCGTGAGCGCCGTCTTCATCTTCATCGGCCAGACCCCGAACAGCCATCTGCTCAAGGGTCTCGTCGAGCTCGACGAGGGCGGGCATGCGCGCGTCGACCTGCGCATGCGCACCATCGTCCCAGGCCTGTTCGTCGCGGGGGACCTGCGCATCGAAGCCGCGCGGCAGTTGGTCAGTGCCTGTGGCGACGGCGCCACCGCCGCCCTCGCCGCCGAGGCGTACCTCGCCGAGGCTGGCATCGGCGAGGGGTAACAGGAGATCGGGATGCCGCTGTACGAGTTCGCCTGTGAGGTCTGCGGGGCCCGTGACGAAGTCTTCCGGCAGCGTATGACCAGCGACATTGAGGCCCCACCCTGCCCTATCGCCCCCGACGACGCCGAGCACGCCATGCGCCGCGTCATGAGCGGCTTCGCCCATCACCTCAGCTTCGCCACCAAGGTGGCCGAAGCCGAGGCCACCTACGGCGCCGAGGTCGACGCCGCTATGGGCCCCGAGCCCGACATCGGCAAGTTCGCCCGCCGCTACGACGAGGCCGCGAAGGACCTTCCGCCGAGCGAGGACTAGGCGTCAGCCCTCAGCGACGGAACTGCGACATCGCCTCGTAGTGAGGGCGCACCGTTCCACCTTCCCGCACGATGAGACCCATATCCTCTAGGCGCTCGAGATCACGGAGCATGGTTCGTTGGGACACGGACGCCCAAATCTGCGACAGCAGGTTACGCCGCGACAGCAGATCGGCCTCGACGACCGGTTCGTGCAGTTCATCCATAAACACCACCAAGCGCCCCTTGACTGCGCCCTTCATGTCTGAGTTGAACTCGATGCCGGAGCGGTAGTAGTCGCGGAACGCAATCCGTGTTATGGCTTCTATGGCCCTCACGTGGACGTCTCTTAACTCGTCGACGAGCCCCGTCACAGCGAAGCGGACAAAGGGGGTAAGCTCACTGTCTCTATTGAAACGGCAGAAATCGAGGAGTTGCTCATACTCCGCGCGACGGCGGTAGTAGAAGTTGGCCAGCGAGTAGAAGCCCAGGACATTCACCCCCGCCTGGTACAGCAGATAACTCTCGATTGCGCGGGCCGTGCGCCCGTTCCCATCACCGAAGGGGTGGATGCTTATAAAGTAGAAGTGAGCTGCGATGGCGCGAATCACGGGCGGCCATTTCGTTGCCGGTGGGCCATTCAGCCACTCGATGAATTCGGCCATAAGCCTTCGCACGCTGGCGCCATCTCGTGGCGGTACATACGTGCCGGCCCTCACCGAGTGAGACCGGTACGCTCCGGGCACGTTGTTCTCGTAGTCGATGCCTTGAGTCGTCAGGCGATGCATCTCGCAGATGGTCTCCTCGGAGAGTGGCCGCGAGGACTCCCTGTCGATAATTTCGGCGACTAATTTCATGACAGCGCCGGCGTTGCGCACCTCCTGCTCTTCCCGCTCCCTTGATGCAGGAAGGACGCGCTCGGTGGTTTGCGCATCAAGGACGCGGCCGACTTCCTCTTCGTCGAGGTCGGCCCCCTCGATACCCGTTGTTCCGTGGACCGCTCGCATGATGTTGAGTCGATCGAGCTGGCTCTGCACTGACGGTGGCAGAGGCACGTCACGGATGAATTTCGCGATCGCCTCGGCCTCAGCTACCGCACGGATCAACTCGATTTCGTCGATCTGGACGTGGCGGTCGAAGGCGACTTCCCAGGTAGGCATCGATCTCAGTATAGCGTCACAACACTCCTCTTGGCATGGAAGTTGTCAGACTTGATGGAAGCCTGAGCTAGGGATGAAACCCAGTGAAATCAGCGTTTTTCGACGATCTTGATTGGGCCGACGCCAAGAGGTGACCCTTAAGTTGTCCACAGAGTTGTCCGGCTAACTGTCCGTGTTCCTCAGCCCCAGCGACGGGTCGAACCACTCCAGGATGGCGGCGTTCTCCTCCCGCGGATAGGCGTGCGCGAGGTCCGCGATCTCGTGGTAGCGCACGTCTGCGCCCGCCTCCCGCAGGGCCTGCTGCGCGGCCTGCGCGAGTTGCACCGGGAACATCCAGTCCTTCGTCCCGTGCGTGATCGAGATGCGCTTCCCCTCTGCTCCCGCGATGGCGCCGTCCTCGATGTTCTTCGGGTGCAGGACTCCGGCGACCGCTGCCATCGCGGAGAAGGGCGTATTACCCGCGAGGAACGTCGAGAGGCCGTAGGTGGCGCCGTCGGAGAGCCCCGTCAGGAGGATGCGGTCGCCGTCGACGCTGCACTGTTCGCGTACGAACTCGACCGAGCGCAGCAGGCGCTGACGGTCGGCGTCCGGCCCCATGAGCGCCCACGTCGGGCCGACCGAAGTCGGGGCCAGCAGCAGGAAGCGGCGGCTGCGCGCCTCCCGTAGCCACGTCCAGAGGAAGTCGCGCCCGTGCCCCATGCCGCCGTGCAGCGCCACGACGAGCGGCCGCGCTTCGCTGCCATCCAGCGACTCAGGGACGTACAGGTGGAACTCGCCGCGGGCATCGGGGTCGTCGTCGGGACCGCTGCGCTGGATCCCCGTGCCCGGGTTGGAGCTGTGCGCGTCGAGGGCGGCGAGGTCGTGGCGGACGGCAGGCTCGGCGTAGAGCCCGCCCAACGCCGGGTGAAGCGACCGCAGCGGATAGAGCAGCTCCTGGGCGTGCGCGATCCCGCGCATGCCCGCGAGCACGTTCCCCGAGCGCTCCGTCCTCGGCGCCGGCCGCGTGAAGGCGCCCAGCGCAGCAAGGGCCGCGTCCGCCCCGCTCCCCAGCTGGTCGCGGATGGGAACGAAGCGATCCGGCAGCGGCGCCTCGCGCACGTCCTCGAGCGCCGCCTCAAGCCGCTCTTGCAGAGGCCGAAGCTGCGATTGCAACTCCCACATCGACCCCCGGTCGAGATGCCGGAAGGCGCCGCCCAGCGCCTCGATCGCTTCGACCGTTACCGGCGCCAGCGCGCGGGCCGCGTCGCGGAAGGCGTTGGCGTCGCCGCTGTCGGGGTTTGTCATGGCGGGGAGTGTAGCGGCTGGGGAAAGAACGCCCGCCGTCGACGAATCCCTTCGCACAAGCCGTAGCCGACGGGCGTATCATCGCGGCGGCCCCGAATCGGGGGCGGCAGGAGGAGCGCCGATGGGTATGCGAATCATTACACGGGCACCGGGCGGGGGAGCAGGCGACTCCGTCAGCTCAATCGTCGAGCCCTACAAGCAGATTGAAGCGGACGGCTTCCAGTCGGCCTGGATCGGCAACCACCTGAACCACGACGCCATGACGATCTGCGCGCTCGCCGGACAGGCGACAAGCACGATCGAGCTGGGGACGGCCATCGTGCCCACCTACCCGCGCCACCCGATGGTGATGGCGCAGCAGGCGCTCACCACGAACATGGTCTGCGGCGGGCGCTTCATCCTCGGGCTGGGCCTCAGCCACAAGTTCATCGTCGAGGACTGGCAGGGGCTTACCTGGTCCACGCCCGTGCGGCACCTGCGCGAGTACCTCGAGGTGCTCAACCCGCTGCTCGATGGCGACCTCGTGAACCACAACGGGCAGGAGTACCGGGTTCACATGAACAACGCTCCTTTCACCCAGCTCGACGTACCCGGCGGCGGACGCCCGAAGGTGCTGATCGCGGCCCTGGGACCCGGGACGCTGAAGGTGACGGGTGAGCTCGCCGATGGGACCAGCATGTTCTGGTGCGGCCCCAACTACATCGAGCAGACGGCTGTCCCGACCATCACCAAGGCGGCCGACTCCGTGGGTCGCCCCGCGCCCCGCATCATCGCCGGTATCCCCATCTCCGTGACCAACAACGAGGAAGCGGCCCGCGCTTCCTGCGGGAAGGTCTGGGAGGTCTACGGAAAGATCTACTCGTATCGGAAGGTGATCGCGGCTGAGGGCGTTAGCGGCGTCGCCGAGATGGCCATCGTCGGCGACGAGGCCACCGTTCGCGCCCAGCTCAAGCGGCTCGAGTCCATCGGCGTGACCGACTACAACGGCGCCATCCTCCCGGTCCCCGAGGATCCGGACGCGCCCCAGCGCACCTACGAGTTCCTGAAGGACCTGAACACGAACGGCATCTAGACCCCGAGAGGGAGCGCGACGGTGGAGATCAAGGGCGAACAGGAGTTCAACGGGCCGCGGGAGCTGCTCTATGAGCTGCTGCTCGATCCCGACGTGCTCTCCGGCGCGCTCCCCGGCGTCGAGCGCTTCGAGGAGATCGCCCCGGAGACGTACGAGTCGACGATGCGCGTCGGTATCGCCTCCGTGCGCGGTTCCTACACCGGCCGCGTCGAGGTGCTCGAGCAGAACCCGCCCGAGTCGTATCGCCTCAAGATCGATGGTTCCGGCAAGCCGGGCGGCGTCCGCGCCGACGCCGTCGTCGAGCTCACCGAAAACGGTGCCGGCACGACAATGCACTACCGCGCCGACGTGAAGGCGCGGGGCACCATCGCGCGGCTCGGGGGCAGGCTCCTGGGCGGCGTGGCGCGCCTCCTCATCGGGCAGTTCTTCAAGTCAATCGAGCAACAGGTAGACGACCGAGCCGCCTGACGGCGGCGCCACATATACGAGGGCGAAAAAAGGAGGTCCCGATGTCTGAACCGGTACCGATCACTATGAACGTGAACGGCCGCAAACGCTCGGCCATGGTCGAGCCGCGGCTGCTCCTCGTGCACTTCCTGCGCGAGAGCCTGAACCTCACGGGTACGCACGTCGGCTGCGACACCAGCCAGTGCGGCGCCTGCACGGTCCTGCTCGATGGCTGCAGCGCGAAGTCCTGCACCGTCTTCGCCGTGCAGGCCGATGGCTCCGAGGTCCAGACCATCGAGGGCCTCGCCGACGGCGACGAGCTCCATCCCCTGCAGGATGGCTTCTGGGAGGAGCACGGCCTCCAGTGCGGCTACTGCACCCCCGGCATGATCATGTCGGCCGTCAACCTGCTGGAGGAGAACCCGGCGCCCAGCGAGGCCGAGATCCGCGAGGGTATCTCGGGGAACCTCTGCCGCTGCACCGGCTACCAGCACATCGTCAACGCCATTCAGCACGCGGCGGAAAGGATGGCGCAGTCATGACCATCGCAGACGGCCCCGCTCTTCCCAAGCTCATCGGTGAGCGCGTCAAGCGCCGCGAGGATCCCCGCCTCATCCAGGGCCAGGCCACCTACGTCGATGACATCAAGCTGCCGGGCATGCTGCACCTGGCCTTCAAGCGCAGCGACATCGCCCACGGCGTCATCAAGAGCATCGATACGAGCGCTGCCGCCGCCATGGACGGCGTCGAGCTCGTCATCACCGGCGCGGAGCTGGCCGAGCACCTCGGCCCGATGCCCATCGGCACACCCTTCCCCGCTCCCGACCACTTCTCCGTCGCCACCGACAAGGTCCGCTACGTCGGCGAGCCGGTGGCCGTCGTCGTCGCCGAGGACCGCTACATTGCCCGCGACGCCGCCGACGCCATCGAGGTCGAGTACGACGAGCTTCCCGCCGTCGTCGACCCTGAGGCCGCGATGGAAGCGGACTCCGCCACCCTGCACGAGGGCTTCGAGCGCAACATTGCCGTCGAGAGCTACTGGGGCGGCACGGGCGTGAATCCCGAGACGGCCCAGCCCGAGGACGACAGCGCCGTCGACGCCGCCTTCGCGGAGGCCGACGTCGTCGTCTCCCAGCGCATGCTGAACCAGCGTCTCGCCCCGAACGCGATGGAGCCCCGCGGCGTCGTCGCGCACTACGAGCCGGGCCGCGAGTACCTGACCGTCTGGAGCGCCACCCAGAACCCCCACATCCTGCGCACCCTTGTGGCGGCGATGATGGGGCTGGGCGAGCACCAGGTCCGCGCCGTCGCGCCCGAGGTGGGCGGCGGCTTCGGCTGCAAGATCAACATCTACGGCGAGGAGTACGTGGCGGCCGCCCTCTCCCGGCTGGTGCGCGCGCCGGTCAAGTGGATCGAGGACCGCACCGAGGCGTTCCTCACAACCACCCACGGGCGCGACCTCCTCGGCTACATCGACCTCGCCGCCAAGAGCGACGGCACCATCACCGGCCTGAAGGCGCGCATCATCGCCGACATCGGCGCCTACGAGGTGCTCCTGACGGCCATGATCCCGACCCTGACCGGCCTGATGATGAACGGCGTCTACCGCCTCCCCGTTGTCCGGCACGAGCTGACGGAGGTCTTCACGAACAAGACGCCGACCGACGCCTACCGCGGCGCCGGCCGGCCCGAGGGCCTCTACTTCCTCGAGCGAGCGGTCGACATGGTCGCCCGTGAGCTCGACATGGACCCCGCCGAGATCCGGCGCAAGAACTTCGTTCCGGCCGACGAGTTCCCCTTCGCCACCCAGAGCGGGCTCGTCTACGACTCCGGCAACTACGAGCCCTGCCTCGACAAGGCGCTGGAGGTGGCCGACTGGCAGGGGCTGCTCGCCGAGCGCGACGCCGCCCGCGCCGAAGGCCGCATCGTCGGCGTGGGACTCTCGTTCTACGTCGAGGTCTGCGGCCTTGGCCCCTCCGCGGTCGTCCCCACGGGCGGCTGGGAGCACTCCGGCGTCACCGTCGAGCGCGGCGGCAAGGTGACCGCCACGACCGGCGCCTCGCCCCACGGCCAGGGCAACGAGACGACCTTCGCCCAGATGCTCGCCGACCACTTCTCGATCCCGCTGGAGGACATCACCATCCTCCACGGCGATACAGGGGTGGTGAAGCAGGGCATCGGCACCTTCGGCAGCCGCTCGCAGGCCGTCGGCGGCGCCGCCCTCATCTCGGCTGCCGGCAAGGCGGGCGACAAGATGAAGCAGTTCGCCGCCGCCATGATGACCGACCAGGAGGTCAGCCCCGAGGACCTTGTCTTCGAGGACGGGCGCATCCAGGTCGACGGTGCGCCCGAGGTCAGCAAGACCTTCGCCGAAGTCGCCGACTTCGCCTACGTGCCCGTCCCCCTTCCGGCGGGAATGGAGCCGGGCGTCTCCGAGGAGTCGTTCTTCGAGCCGGAGAACAACACCTACCCCTTCGGCTGTCACATCTCGATGGTCGAGGTGGACCGCGAGACCGGCGAGACGAAGCTCCTCAAGCTCATCGCCGTCGATGACTGCGGCAACGTCATCAACCCCCTCATCGTCGATGGCCAGGTGCACGGCGGGCTCGCCCAGGGCATCGGCCAGGCGATGTTCGAGGAGGTCGTCTACGACGAGGACGGCCAGCCGGTCACCGCGAGCTTCATGGACTACGTGATGCCCCGCGCGGCCGACCTGCCCGTCTTCGAGCTCGACCGCACCGTGACGCCGACGCCCATCAACCCGCTCGGCGCGAAGGGTGTGGGCGAAGCAGGCACCATCGGCTCGACGCCCTGCGTCATCAACGCCGCCGTCGACGCGCTCGCGCCCTTCGGTGTGACGCACATCGAGATGCCCCTCCGCCCCGAGCGGATGTGGCGCCTCATCAACGAAGGGGGCCAGTCGTGATTCCCACCGCGTTCGAATATCGACGAGCGGGGAGCGTCGCCGAGGCGCTGTCGCTCCTGCAGGAAGGCGGCCCCGAGGCCAAGCTCCTCGCCGGCGGCCACAGCCTCATTCCCATGATGAAGCAGCGTCTGGCCGAGCCCGGCATGCTCATCGACATCGGTGGCCTTGACGAGCTACGGGGCATCCAGGAGGACGGCGGCGAGATCGCCATCGGTGCGGCCGTCACGCACGCCGAGATCGCTGCCTCCGACCTCCTCCGCGACCAGGCTCCCATCGTGGCCGAGACCGCCGCCAACATCGGCGATGCCCAGGTCCGCAACCGCGGCACCATCGGCGGAAGCCTCGCCCACGCCGACCCCGGCGCCGACCTGCCCGCCGTCATGGTCGCCCTCGACGCGACGATCGCGCTCCTGGGCCCGAACGGCGAGCGCAAGGTCCAGGCCGAGGACTTCTTCCAGGACATCCTCACCGTCGACCTCGGCGAGGATGAGATCGTGACGGGCGTCTGCTTCCAGGCGTGCCGCAGCGCGGCCTACGCCAAGCTGGAGCAGCGCGCCTCCAAGTTCGCGCTCGTCGGCGTGGCCGCGGCCCTCTCGCTGGATGGAGGCACGTGCTCGTCGGCGCGCGTCGCCGTCACCGGGGCCTCGAGCCACGCCCAGCGCCTTTCCGGCGTCGAGGGCGCCCTCGCAGGCGCATCGCTGCCCGACGGCGCCGAGTCGGCGTCTGCAGGCGCGGGCGATGCACTTGACTTCGTCAACGAGGACCTGCACGGCAGCGAGGAGTACCGCCGCGCGATGACTGCCGTGTTCGCACGGCGCGCGATCGAGGCGGCAGCCGGAAGGAGCTAGCGGTCGGAGACATCGAAGGGGCGCCCTTCGATGTGGGTGTAGCGAAGCGAGCGGCGGCGAATGCGCCAGCCGACCGCTTCGCGCACGCACTCGTCCTCGTAGGTGCCGTAGATGACCGTGTTCGTTCCCGCCACGAGGGTGGGGGTCTTGTCGGTCGTGTCCGGGGGCACGTCCTCGCCCTCAAGGGGAAGCGTGTGGGTGGCCTGCAGGTAGCTGCGGAGCCGCGCCTTGCCGCCGAGACGCACGCCGTCCTGCTCCACGGGCTCCTCGTCGATCAGCACGAGCGGGGGCGCGATGAAGTGCTGTGTCCCGCCGAATGAACCAAGCGCGCGCGCGCAGAACTCGGCCCAGCCGTCCGCTCCGTGCACGTTGACCGGGTCGGCGCTGAGGTCCTCGAAGATGAAGTCTTGGGCGAAGGCCGTGCGCAGGATCGACTGGCCGCGCTCGTAGAGGGCGTCGTCGCCCCGGTTGCGGGCCCGCCCGAGCATGTCGAGCGCGTGCCCGTAGCGGATGGGGAGCTGCATCAGCTCGACGTAGTCGGAGGTCTCGTTCGCGTCCATGGCCGGATTCTAGAGGAGCGAGGGCGGTCTCACTCGGGGCGGTAGAAGGGCAGGTCGAGCTCGCGGAGGTCGAGGAACTCCATGTAGTCGAGCTGGCCCGGTGAGTACCCGAGCCGGGTCAAGAGCTCGGCGGCCTCGGCGGTGTGCTGGGCGCCGTGCATGATGACGTGCGTGATGCCCGCCCCCAGCGTCCCGCGATCGCGAGGGTGTGTATCCCTCACGATCGGGCGACCGAGGTCGGCGGTCTCCACGCCGGCGAGGAAGGCGCGAAATTCGGCCTGGAGCGCCACCCAGCCCGCCGCGACCTCGGCAACGCTGTTCGGGCGGAAGCGAACAGGCCGTTCGCGCCTCTGGAAGCGGGCCAGCCAGTTGCGCTCGGCGGAGACGATGTGCGCGAGCGTGTCGCGCAGGCTGAGTGCGCCGGGGCGTGCCGCCTCGGCAGCGCCCTCGCGCGAGACCTCCCGGGCACGGGCCAGGAGGCGCTCCATCGCCCAGGCGTGGTGGTCGTAGAGCTCGCGAAGGCCGGCCGGGTCCATCCCGGCATTGTAGGAGAGCGTCGCGCCCCCGCGCGGCCTACCGGATTCGTAAGAGCGCTTCCCGGTGCTCGAGGAAGTCGATGTAGTCGAGTTCGCCCGGCGAGCGGCCGAGGTCCGAGAGCAGCAGCGCCGCCTCGGCGCGGTGCTGGGCCGCGTGCAGGAGCACGTGCATGATGCCCGCCGCCAGCGTCTCGCGACCCCCGCCGATCGGTTGGCGCAGCTCTAGCATCCGCCCCAGTTCGTCCTCTTCAAGACTGGCGAGGAACGCCCGCGTGTCTGGCTGCAGTGACATCCAGTTCGCTGCAACGTCTCCGACGGTCTCGGGCCAGTCGAAATGCGGGCGTTCCGTGCCCTGCCAGTTCGACAACCAGTAGCGCTCGGCTGTAACGATGTGCATCAGCGTGTCCTGGATGCTCGCGACGCCCTTCCAGGGCATCGCCTCCGCCTCCTCCTGCGAGACCTCGGAGGCGTGCGCCAGCAGCGTCGCCATCGACCACGCGTGATGGTCGTACAGCTCGCGAAGGCCCCTCGGCGTTACCACGGGCGCGATTCTACTGTGCCGGCGCGGTGCCGGGCGCAGCGGGGGCGGGTATCCTGCGGCGACCTCGCCTGGTCGTGAAGGAGTGACGCATGGCTTCCGGGAAGATTCCGTTCGGGTTCGCCCTCCCTCAGGTTTCCCCGACGGAGCCTGTCGACATCGAACCTATCGGGCATGTTGCCCGGCGCGCCGAGGAGCTCGGCTTCCAGAGCCTCTGGACGCTGGACCAGGTGCTCGGCGGAAGCCGCAATCTCGAACCGGTCAGCCTGCTCTCCTACGTCGCCGCCCTCACCACCCGCGTGCGGCTGGGAACGGCCGTCTTCGTGCTGCCCCAGCACAACCCCGTGCAGCTCGCGAAGGACCTCGCCACCCTCGACGTGCTCAGCGGCGGACGCGTCGACGCCGGCTTCGGTATCGGCAACGAGAATCCGCCGCACGATGCCGCCTTCGGTATCCATGCGGGCCGCCGCGTGAAGCGCATGACCGAGTCCCTCGCCGTCATGCGCGCCCTCTGGTCAGAGCGTAAGGCGTCCTACGACGGCGAGTTCTTCCAGCTCAAGGACATCCGCATGGAGCCGAAGCCCGTCCAGCGGCCCGGCCCGCCGGTCTGGTTCGGCGGTCGCGTCGAGCCCGCCCTGCGCCGCGCCGTGCGGCTCGGCGAAGCCTGGATGGGCCCCGGCTCATCGAGCATCGACGAGTTCCGCGAGCACGTCGCCATCCTCCGCCGCGCCCTCGACGAGCAGGACCGCGACCCGGCCACCTTCACCCTCTCGAAGCGCCTCTACCTCGCCATCGACGACGACCGCGACCGCGCCGAGGGCCGCCTGCGCGAGTGGTTCGCCCACGTCTACGGCAGCGCCGACCTCGCCAACGCGGTCGCCGTCTGGGGTCCCGCCGCTTACATCGACGAGCGCATCGCCGAGGTCATCGACATCGGCGCCGAGCACATGCTCCTACACCCGGTCTTCGACTTCGACGAGCACCTCGACGCGCTGTCCCACTGGGCGGGCTAGGGGAACGCTTCGCCCGCCCAGTCGGGCGTGTCAGGCCCGGTTCACTTCAGTTGTGACGCTCGCGGCGCCGTCGAGTGCGTTGTAGCGCACGACCCGCCGCCCCGACTCCACGGGATCCGTGTCGTCGTCCAGCTCTACGACGAGCCAGTCCGCCGCCAACCGGGCGGTTGGCTGCTCCGAGGCCCGGATCAGGTGGATGTGGAGGAACGGCGTCTCCTGGTAGGCGCCGAAGTTCACGACGATCAGGACAGACTCCCAGCCCGCTGAAGTGGCCCACCCCTCGACGTCCTCCTGCAGCCGACGTGCGTCGGCGCGGGGCAGCTCGAGCACGCCGGGCGCATACGTCATCGGGACGAGCAGGTAGTGCCCTCCCCGGCGATGCAGCGGATGCCTGAACACGACCGAGCCTTGCAGCCCTCGACCTGGGGTCAGGGGGAGGCGCGCCGCGCGAACCACGAGCCAGTGATAGAACCGCGCCGGAAGCAGGCTCCCGATGAGGCGTGTCATCGCCCACCCCGGTTGGCTTTCGAAGTCCTGATCATGGTCTCCTGGTCCGGCCCCATCGCACCTGCGATGGTAGGATTGCCCCGCCGCCGGAGGGGCCTATGCAGCGCGATCGCGCCTGGGAGATTCTCGCCGAGTTCGCGCAGGAAGAGCGCACCCGCAGACACGGTGTCGCCGTCGAGGCCGTCATGCAGGCCTACGCCCGCAAGCTCGGCCAGGACGAGGAGAAGTGGGGCATCGTCGGCCTCCTTCACGACTTCGATTGGGAGATTCACCCTACCGAGGAGCTCCATCCCAAGGAGGGCTCGAAGCTCCTTGAGGCGCGCGGCGTTCCCGAGGACATCCGCTACTCGATCCTCTGTCATGCGCCCTTCCTCGGCCTCGAGTACACCCAGGATATGGACCGCGCCATCTACGCCGCTGACGAGATGGCTGGCTTCGTCATCGCCTGCACGCTCGTCCGCCCCGATAAGTCGCTCTCCACGCTCAAGGCCTCCTCGGTCAAGAAGAAGATGAAGGACAAGGCCTTCGCCCGAAGCGTCAGCCGCGACGACCTGCGAAACGGGGCCGCCGACTTCGGCGTCGAGCTCGACGAGCACATCCTCTTCGTTGCCGACGCGCTCCGGCCCGTGGCCGAGCAGCTGGGCGTAAGTCCATGAACGACGTCCCCCCCGACCGCAATATCTCCATGGAGCTCGCCCGCGCCACGGAGGCAGCCGCACTCGGCGCCGTCCCCTGGACCGGCCGCGGCGACAAGAACGGCGCCGACGGCGGCGCCGTCGACGCCATGCGCACCATGCTCAACAGCATCGACATCGATGGCGTCGTGGTCATCGGCGAGGGCGAGAAGGACGAGGCGCCGATGCTGTTCAACGGCGAGCAGGTCGGCACCGGCAGCGGCCCCCAGGTGGACATCGCCGTCGACCCCATCGACGGCACCACCCTCCTCTCCCTCGGCCGCGCAAACGCCGTCAGCGTCATCGCCGCCGCCCCCCGCGGCGCCATGTACAACCCGCACGACATCTTCTACATGGAGAAGATCGTCGTCGGGCCCGAGGCGAAGGGAAAAGTCGACCTCGCCGCCCCCGTCCGCTGGAACCTCGAACAGGTGGCGAAGGCCCGCGGCATTCCCCTCAGCGAGGTGACCGTCACGCTCCTCGACCGCCCCCGAAACGACGACATCGTCTCCGACATCCGCGCCGCCGGCGCCCGCATCATCTCCATCACCGACGGCGACGTGGCCGGCGCGGTCATGGCCGGTATGGACGGCACCGGGGTCGACATGCTCCTCGGCATCGGCGGTTCCCCCGAGGGCGTCTCCGCGGCCTGCGCCATCAAGGCGCTCGATGGCGACATGCAGTGCCGCCTCTGGCCCCGCCACGACGACGACCGCGCCCTCGCCGCCGAGCGCGGGCTCGATCTGAGCCAGGTCCTCTCCCTCGACGACCTCGTGAGCGGCGACGATTGCTTCTTCGCCCTCACCGGGATCACCACCGGCTACCTCCTGCGTGGCGTCGAGGTCACGCGCTCCGGCGCCCGCACGCACTCGCTCGTGATGCGCAGCCGCTCCCGCACCATCCGCACCATCGAAGCGGAGCACCACACTCACAAGGTCGAGCAGTTCCTCGCAATCTAGTACGCCCCGGGAGGCACGCCCATGACAACCGAAGCCGAACTCGCCGCCTGGGTGCGCGAGTACAGCGACCACTTCGGGTTCTCGTACCACGCGAAGGATCCGACCATGATGCGCCCCTACTGCCACGTCCCCGCCCTCGGCATCGGCGGTGGTCAGGTGAACCTCATCTCCACCGTCGAGGAGTCAGATGCGCGCTGGGCCGCCGCCCACGCCGGCCTACCCGACGACTACGACCACAGCGTCCTCCACACCGTCGACGTCACCTTCACCAGCCCCACCGCCGCTTACGTCACCGTCAACTGCGGGCGCTACAACAAGGCCGGCGAGGAGTACGTCAATTTCGACGCCTCCTACGTCGTCGCCCAGGTCGAGGAAGGCTGGCGCATCACAACCTGGATCGGCCACCGCTAGGGGGCGCACCTACTCCGGCTTCGTGACTGACAGGATCCGTTCGCGCCCCGCCGAGGGCAGAAGCTCCAGCCGCACACCGAGCTCGCTGTTGACGTAGGTGACGCCCAGGATGCGCTCGCCCGCCTCGTCCACGCTCTCCATCTCCAGGTCCGCGCCCTCCGCCGTTAGTCGCTCGATCTCTGCATCGAGGTCGTCGACAAACGCGCCCAGGTGGTGCAGCCGCGAGCCCTTCCCTGCCTCCCACACCGTCCCCGGCACCGCCTCGATCAGCTCGATGTAGGGCGGCCCCTCGGCCGTGTAGGCGAACCGCGAGTTCATCACCTGCACGCCCGCCTTCGTGCGAACGCGAATGCTCGCCGACCCCGGAGGCCGCGGCCAGCTCGCCCCGAACCGCTTCGCGATCTCCGCCATCCCCTCGTCGATGTCGGGCACGATGATCCCGACGTGGAACACGTCGTCGTAGTTGATCACGGCTAGGCGCCCTCGCCCCGCAGGTTCGCGAGCATCCCCTCGCGCAGGTGCCCCGGCAGCAGCTCCTGGCGTATGCCGAGCGGGCCGTTCATGTACGAGACCGCCATCATCCCGCCGCCGACGTCGAGCGTCGCTTCGAGCTCCACGCCTTCCGCCATCAGCCGCGCCACCTCGTCGTCGAGGTCGTCGACGAAGGCGCCAAGGTGGTGGATGCGCGAGCCCTCACCCGCCTCCCACGGCGTTCCCGGCACTGCCCGGATCACCTCCAGGTAGGGAGGCCCCTCGGCCGAGTAGACGCCGATCACCTCGGCCCGCGTCTCGCCCGCCGCCGTCTTCACCAGCACGTCGGCCCCCGAGGTGGGAGGCGGATCGGGGAACGTCACCCCGAACCGCTTCGCGATCTCTTTCAGGCCCGACTCAAGGTCCGGCACGATGATGCCCACGTGGAACATGTCTTCGTACTTCATGGGCCGCACCGTACGCCCCCGCTCGCCCGCCCCGCAAGCGTGTATCGTGCCCGCGGGGTAGCGCATGGCTGGACCGCTCGCCGGAGTCCGCGTCCTCGATCTCTCCCGCGAGGTCGCCGGCGCCTACGCCACCAAACTCCTGGCCGACTACGGCGCCGACGTGCTCAAGCTCGAACCCCCCGGCGGCGGTCCCCTCCGCCGCTTCGGTCCCTTCCCCGGCGACGAACCCCACCCCGAGCGCTCCGGCCTCTTCCTCCACCTCAACACGAACAAGCGCTCCCGCGTCCTCGACGCCACCGACCCCGCCAACGCCGACCGCATCCGCGCCCTCGCCGCCGAGGCCGACATCGTCGTCGAGGACTTCGCGCCGGGCGACCCTGCCTCGTGGGGATGGGGCTGGGAGGCGCTCTCCGCCGACCGCGACGACCTCGTGCTGCTCTCGATCACACCGTTCGGCCAGACCGGCCCCTACCGCCGCTACCGCGGCTCGGAGATCACCGCCCAGGGGTTCGGCGGTCCCATGCACATGACCGGCCACGCCAGCCTCGGCCCGCTCAAGCACGCGGGGCACTTCGCCGGCTACCACGCCGGCATCGTCTCCGCCTTCGCCGCCATGCTCCTGCGTCTCCGCGTGGAGGCGGGCGGACGGGGAGACTGGATCGATATCTCCCTTGCCGAGTGTCAGGCCAGCTCCCGCGACCGCCGCAGCACGGCCCTTCTCGCCGCCTCCTACGCCGGCGTCGGCGGCGGGCGCGGAGCCACAGGCCTGCGCGTCGCCGCCGGGGTGCGCCCCTGTGCCGATGGCTACGTGAACATCATGGGCGCGGGGCCCCGGCTCCACGCCCTCCTCCACCTCATCGACCGCGAGGACCTGCTCGATCATCCGGACATCAACGCCCCCATGACCCTCATGCCGCCCGCGCTCGCCGAGGAGATCGAGAACGCCTACCGCGTGTGGCTCGGCGAACGTACGAAGCGCGACATCATCCCCCTCGCCCAGGGCCACCACCTCCCCTGCGGAGCCCTCCAGACCACGCAGGACCTGCTCGAAGACCCCCACTTCCTCGAACGCGGCGTCTGGGAACCCATCGACCACCCCGGGGCGGGCCGCCTCCGCTACCCCGGTCGGCCGTTCGTCATGTCCGCCACCCCCCGACCACCCGCCCGCCCCGCCCCCCTCCTCGGCGAGCACGACGGCGAGGAGCCCTTCGCGCCCCGCTCCGCCTCGGCGCCGCTGGCGCGTCCCCTGGCCCCCGGTCGCCTCCCCCTCGAAGGGATCCGGGTCGCCGAGGTGACGGTGGTGTGGGCTGGTACCCACGTCAGCCAGTTGCTTGCCGACTGGGGCGCCGAAGTCGTCCGCGTCGAGCCCGTCAACCGCATCCAGCCCGCGACTCGCGGCGCCGAGGGGTCCCTCACGAAGGAGCAGTCCCGGCGGGTCGCGGAGCAGGGCCAGCCCTTAAGCGCCTACCCCGATTTCGACCCCCGCGACGACCCCTGGAACCGCAGCCCCGGCTTCAACGTCGGCGCCCGCAACAAGCGCTCCATGACCTGCGACATCATGGCCCCCGAGGGCCGCGAAACCATCAACCGCCTTGTTTCCCGCTGTGATGTCTTCATCGAGAACAACGTGCCCGAGACGATGGCCCGCGCCGGCATCAGCTACGAGGCCTTCCGCGAGATCAACCCCGGCATCGTCATGCTGCGCATGCCCGCGTTCGGCCTCAGCGGCCCCTACCGCGACTACCGGGGCTTCGGCATGCACGCCGAGGCCACCGTCGGCCACACGCTCCTGCGTGGCTACCCGGACAGCGAGCCCGAGCTGACGGGCGACGCGCTTGCCTCCGATGCCATCGCCGGGGCGCATGGCGCCCTTGCCGTCCTTATGGCGCTCCGCCACCGCCAGCGCACGGGTGAAGGCCAGCAGATCGAGATGGCCCTCGCCGAGTCCTTCCTCCCCATCCTCGGCCAGTTCCTCCTCGACTACAGCATGAACGGACGCATCGCCAGCGCCCTCGGCAACACCCATCCCTGGAACGCTCCCCACGACGCCTACCCCACCCGCGGCGACGACCAGTGGATCGCCATCGATGTCGCCACGGACGGCGAGTTTGCGGCCCTCTGCCGCGTGCTCGGCGACGACTCCCTTGCCGGCGACCCCCGCTTCGCCACCGCCGAGGCCCGCCGCAAGCACCGGACGGCCCTCGACGATGCGGTCTCCGACCTCACCTGTAAGCGCGATAAGCACGATCTGTTCCACGCCCTCCAGGCCTGCGACATCTGCGCCGCCCCCCTCCTCGACGGCCTCGACGCCCAGGCCGACCCCCACCTCAATGCGCGCGGCTTCTTCGAAGAGGTCTACCAGCCGAACGTGGGGACCCACCGCTATCCCGGCATGAACTTCAAGCTCGCGGACACCCCCAACGCCATCCGCCTCCCCGCGCCAGCCCTCGGGGAGCACAACGACTGGGCATATCTCGAACTCCTTGGCTACACCCGTTCCGAGCTCGACGCCCTGATCGCGAGCGGCCAGGTAGGCACCCGCTACCCGCCGTCCCTCCTCCCCCAGCGCAGTTAGGGGCCGTCCCCCACGTTGGCCCGCGGTTCTCCCCCCGCCTACAGTGGAAGTCGATGCTGTCCCCCCGGCGCCTGTGGCTGCTACTCAAGCACTCCGTCTTCGGGTTCCTCGATGACAACTGCCCGCAGATGGCCGCCGCCATCTCCTACTACGTGCTCTTCTCCCTCTTTCCCCTCGTGATCTTCACCATCGGCGTCCTCGGGCTCACCCTCCAGGACAGCGACTTCGAACGCAGGCTCATCGAGGAGCTCACCGGGCTCCTGCCCGTCGACGCCGAGGGCGCGGAGGGGGTCGAGGACGCCGTCCAGGAGATCACGGGCGCCTCCAGCGGCGTTCTCGGCCTTCTCGGTCTGGCGGTGCTGGCCTGGACCGCGAGCGCCATGTTCGGGGTCATCCGTCGCTCCCTCGACATCGCCTTCGACCTCTCCGGACGGCGCCCTTTCGTCCGTCAGAAGCTCGTCGACTTCGGCATGATGGCCCTGCTGGGTATCATCTTCCTCGCCTCCCTCGGAGCGACGACGACCCTCCGCGTCGCCCGCGAAGGCATCGACGACACGGCCGTACTTGGGGACCTCGCGCAGGCGCTCGGATTCGGCTGGGCCATCGCTGCCTTCATCGTCCCGGCCGCCGTGTCGTTCGTTGCGTTCGCACTCCTCTACTGGCTCATCCCCGCCCGGCACGTGCGCCTCGGCCATGTCTGGCCGGGCGCCCTCCTGGCGGCCGTGCTCTTCGAGACGGTCAAGCTGGCGTTCGGCATCTTCCTCGAGCACTTCGGCCGCTACGACCTCATCTTCGGCTCGCTCGGCGCCGTCGCCGCCTTCCTTTTCCTCGTCTTCCTCAGTGCGAACACGCTCCTGCTCGGAGCGGAGGTCTCCGCCACCTACCCTCGCGTCACCCGCGGCGAGTTCGACCGCCCGCCGGGCGTGCCCCGGCTCACCGCACGCGAACTTGTCGTGCGCGCCCTGCGCGGCCTCGTCTTCCACCACGACGAGGAGCCCCGGCGGGAGGAACCCGCACCCGACGAGCCCCCTCCCTGAGCCGCGCGCTTACCCCGCCTTGCCCTCCCCTTCGCGTCAGGCGCGCGGCAGTGACACCATAGGGACCGGCGAGGTCACGCATGGCGGAGAACGAGACGCGAAGCCCCATCCAGCGGTACGGCGGCTATGCCGTGCTCGGGGTCGTCGTGGTGGCGGTCGCCGTGCTGGTTGTGTGGCTGTTCGCCTTCGGTGGCGACGACGAGCAACAGGCCGCGCCCCTCGCGCTCGACCGCCCGGAGCTGCTGGGAACCGCGGGCCTCGAGACCGGCGTCATCGACAGCCATGCCCCGGAGGTCGGCGAGCTCGCCCCCGACTTCGCCCTCGCGAACGCACGCGACCCCGAGCGCGTCGTGCGCCTCTCCGACTTTCGCGGCAAACCGGTCGTGCTGAACTGGTACGCGAGCTGGTGCGGCCCCTGCCGCCGCGAGATCCCGGACTTCCAGAAGGCCTACGAAGCCCTGGACGGCGAGGTCGTCTTCCTCGGTGTGAACCTGCAGGAAGACGCGGACCGAGCGGTCGGGCTCCTGGAGGTCTTCGCGGCGGACTACCCCGCCCTGCTCGACATCGACGGCGAGGTCGCCGTGCATTACCGCATTCCGGGAATGCCAACCACCTTCTTCATCGATGCCGACGGCGTCGTCCGCTCCATGGGCGCGGGCCTGATCGTCGAAGAAGTGCTTGTCGAGGAGCTCGCCAAGATTGGGGTCAGCTACACCCCTGAGTAGCTCCTACAGGTCCGCCACCTGCGGCGCGATCTCGGAGGCGAAGTACTCCGGTCCCTCGTCCGAGTCGAAGTCCATGTGCTGCAGGACCATCTCCTCCAGCCCCAGATCGGCCAGCTTCCCCAGCTTCTCGACCACCTCGTCCGTCGTCCCGCTGAGGATGCCCTTCCCCTCCATCCGCTCGATCATGACCCGTGGCGACGCCTCCGGGTCCAGGCTGAAGTGCGCCATCGTCTTCGACGCGATGGCGTTAACCGTGCGCTCGTTCGGCCCCGCGATGGGGAACACCATCATCGACTTGAAGATGGTCGCGGGGTCGCGGCCCACGGCCTCGCAGTGCCGCTCCAGCACCTCGATCTTGTGCGCGTACCCCTCCGGCTCCGTCACCGTGACGCAGTTCCACTCGTCCGCGTGCTCCGCCGCGATGCGGAGCGTGCGCCGCTCTCCCGCCCCGCCGATGAGCAGTGGCGGACGCCCCGGCGCCGGCTGCGACTTGTATCCCGCTTCCTCCAGCCGGTAGAAGCGCCCCTCGAACGAGGCGGGCTGCTCCGTCCACAGCGCCCGCATCAGCCGCACCGCCTCGTCGAGCCGGTCGAACCGCTCCCTCGTCGGCGGGAAGGGGATGCCGTAGGCGCGGTGCTCGGCCTCGTTCCAGCCCGCCCCCAGCCCCATCACGAAGCGTCCCCCGCTCAGCAGGTCGACCTGTGCCGCCATGCGCGCGTCGTTCACCGGGCGCCGGAACGTGATCGGCGTGACCAGCGCCCCGAACCGGTAGGAGTGCGGCTCCCGCGCGATCGCCGCGAACGACAGCCACGTCTCGAGCGACTGCAGCTGGCGGTTCCCCGTGAAGTAGTGGTCCGAACGGAACAGCGACGCGAATCCCAGCCGCTCCGTCAGGTTCGCGATGTGCAGCCACCGCTCCCACGTGAGGTCGTTCTGTCCCTCGATCATCAGTCCGATTCGCATCTGTCTCTCCCGTTCGTCTTTCAGGCTGAATCCTGCCAGCGCCAGCCGACCGCGCGCGCCGGCCGCAGCCGGATGAGCGGCAGCGACTCCAGCGCCATCTCTCGGTAGCGCGGGTAGCGGCGACGCAGCGCGTCGAGCGCGTCCGGCCACTCATCGCCGCGTTCGAGCACGTCCGCAGCGCCCTCGAGGCGCAGCCACGCGAGCCGTTCCCAGCGCTCCTCGTAGTGGTCCACGAGCAGGGTCGCGCGCGGGTCGCGCTCGATGTTGCGGACGCGGGCCAGCGTCCCGCCCCGCTTCGGTTTCTCGTCGATCGCGATGGCGATGGCCCCCTCGACCAGCGCGAAGCAGACCGGCACGAGCTGCGGCAGGCCGCTGCGCGCGATCGTGCCGAGCACGCCCGACCGCTCGTCCTCCAGCAGACGCTCCTGCCACGCCTCCATGCGCGCAGGGTGCGGGCGGACGCCGGGCCTGTCCAGCGAAAGAACGGCCTCGCGTACAGTGCGAGGCATGACCCGGACCGTGATCGCCGGCGACTTCGGCGGGACGAACCTGCGCGCCGCCCTCGTCACCGAAACGGGCGAGGTGCTCGTCCGCCACGAGGTCGGCACCCCCGCCGACACCTCCCCGGAGGCCGTCCTCGAACGCATCGGCGACCTTCTGACAGAGGTCCGCGACCGGGGCGCGGAAGTGCCCGTCGCTGCCTCCCTGGCCGTGGCCGGCCTCATCGACGCCGGCCGCGGCATCGTCATGGTCTCCCCGAACATCCCCGCCTTCCGCAATCTCGCCCTGATCGGCCCCCTCTCGGAGCGCCTCGGCATCCCCGTCTCCATCGAGAACGACGCCTCCGCCGCGGCCCTCGGCGAGCACCGCTTCGGCGCCGGCAAGGGGACCCGTCACCTCCTCCACGCCACCCTCGGGACGGGCATCGGCGGCGGGCTCGTCATCGATGGGCGCCTCTACCGGGGCGCCCAGGGGCTCGCCGGCGAGATCGGCCACATCGTGCTCGATCCCGCCGGACCGCCGTGCGGCTGCGGCTCCCGGGGCTGCCTGGAGGCGACCGCCGGAGGCGTCGCCTTCGGACGGCGCGCCCAGCGCCTCGTCGAGTCGGGG
Source organism: Tepidiformaceae bacterium (assembly GCA_965203545.1). GTDB lineage: Bacteria > Chloroflexota > Dehalococcoidia > Tepidiformales > Tepidiformaceae > UBA2991. The sequence goes on along the minus strand of OZ241899.1, from coordinate 1,704,783 downwards.
ACGGCGCCCATGCTCGCCGAGATCGCCGCCGGCCAACCCGCCACCGCCGGACACCTCGCGGAAGCTGCTCGCCGTGGCGAAGCCCCCGCCATCGCCGAGATCCGCAACGGCGGTCACTCCATCGGCATCGGACTCGGCAGCATCGTCAACATCCTCAACCCGGACTCCGTCACCCTCTCCGGAGGCCTCCTCGGCATGGGCGACTTCCTCCTCGACCCCCTGCGCGCCGCCATGGCCTCCCTCGCCTACGGCCCCGCCGCAAACACCCCCGTCCGCACCAGCACCCTCGGCGAGGACGCGGGGTTGCTGGGGGCGGCGGCGGTTGCCCTGGCGGGCTAGGACTCCCCCGGCATGGACCCTCATTCGCGCTTCACGCCTTCGTTCCGCACTATGGCCGGGTGGTCATCTGGATACGCCGCGCCGGCGCCGTGGGGCTGGGCATCGTCTTCCTCCTCGCGCTGGTGACCACGCTCGCGGTCCAGGCAGCGAACTCCACGGTTGCACGCCCCGACTTCCTCGCGGACCAGCTTGAGGAAGCCGATGCCTACGCCTTCGTCATCGATGACCTGCTACTGGCTCTGCTCCAGGACGCCTGGCGGCTCGACGCCGATGAGTTCGGCTGGGAGTTCGACGAGAACCCGCTGGTCGCCTCCGGGCTGACCCCCGAGCAGGTCGCCGCCGCCGTCCGCCGCGCCCTCACGCCCGAGGACCTCGAAGTGCTCCTCGCCCCTGCCGTCCAGCAGGTCGGGGCGTACGTCGCCGGAGAGCGCGACGAGGCCACGATCCGCGTGGATGCCGCCGCCAATCTCGATGCCCTCCTGACCGAGCTGAACGACCTGATGCTCGAGTCTGGCGCCTACGCACTCCTCATCGACCGCGAGTTCACCCCGATCTTCGCCGAGTGGGTGGACGAAGGCCTGCCTCCCGGTGACGAAGACTCTCGATGGGTCGGCTTTCTGCGTGGCCCCGGCGGCGATGCGGGCGGCAGCCTCGTGCGGGTCTTCACCCGCGTTGCCACACCCGAGTGGATAGCCGCCCAGGTCGAACACGCCGGCGACGAGCTCGTCGCCTACGCCGTCGGCCGGTCCGAAGGGTTCGAGCTTCGCATCGCCCTGGCGCCCGCGCAGGTCCGGGAAGCCGCCGCCGAGATCGAGGCCGTCATCCGTGAGGCGGATGCTCTCGACGTTGTCTACGAGACGGTGGTCGAGCCCGTGGCCGAGGAGCGCCTGGACGAAGTGGTGGAGCTGCCCTACGGGATCGTCGTCGCCCGTCCGGACGTCATGGACGCTCTGCGCGATGCCATCTCGCCGGAGTGGCTCGACGAGCAGGCCGCCATCCTCGCTGCCGGCGTCGCCACGTACGTCACCGGCCAGGCCGACGCCTTCGTTGCCGAGTTCGACATCGTGCCCGCCAGGGACCGCGCCGCGCGCGTCCTGACCGCTGCGGCATCCGGCGCTCTTCGCGATCGGCTCCAGCTCCTGCCGCAATGCACAACCGCCGCCCAGGTCGCGGCGGCGCGGGAGGCGCTGCGCACGGAGCTGCCCGCCTGCCTCCCACCTGAAGCCGTCCTTGATGACGTCGTGCGCTCGGCCGATCCCGTCATTGCCGCCGCAGTCCGGCAGTCCGTGCTCGCCCCGGTCCCCGACCTGGTTTCGTACTCCCAGCAGGATCTCCGCCTCGCCCTCGAAGAAGACGGCGGGCCGGACGCGCTCGTGGCCCTCGACGACGTGCGGAGCGTCTTCGGCGAGTCCTGGACCTACACCGATGCCGACCTGCGCGCTGACCTCGCCGACGACGAGGACGCCCTCGACCTCATCGATGACCTGCGTGCGGCCCTCTCCACCGGCTACGACATCGAGACGTCCGACGCACTGGAGGCGGCCGGGGCGGGGACGGGTGGCGTCTGGCTGCCCGGTCTTGTTACCGCGATCCTGCTGGCGGCCGTGGCCTTCCTCGGCGGGAGGAGCTGGCGCGGGCGTCTAGCCTGGGCGGCGGCCGTGCTGCTCGTTGCCGCCGCGGTGATCGCAGTCGTGTCCGGGCCCGTGTACCAGTCGGTGTCCGGCGCGGTGTTCGATGAAATCCGCGCGGAACTGACCACGGAGCCCGGCGATCGGTTTACCGTCACCTCCGACCTCCTCGTCGACAAGCTGCTCGAGGTCGTCGAGACGGCTGCGGATGAAGTCGTGGCGCCCATCGCCCGGACCAGCCTGATCCTGGCCGTCGCAGGCGCGATCGCGGTGGTCGCGGCCTTCTTCTGGGGGCGTCTGTCCCCCGGACCCGCCCGCGAGCAACCCTGACCCGCGCCAGCTTGCTGCCAAGCCCGGTGTCACCTGACTCCCTGAGCTATCTGGCCAACTGGCCACCCTCCGCCTCATGTTCACCCCTCCGCCTATCCACCAGCTCCTCGTGACCCGTACCGGGAACCGCCCCAACCGCCCCTTCGCCGGCGGACTCGCCGCCTTCATCACCATCCACCAGACCGGCAACCCCCGGCCCACCGCGAACGCTCGCGCCCATGCCCGCTGGATGGCCCGCGAGGCGCCCTACTCGTGGCACGCCACCATCGACGACCGCGAGGTCTGGCAGTCCCTCGACTGGGGCGAGCAGGGCTGGCACGCCGGCGACGGCGTCGGCGGTCCCGGTAACACCACCTCCATCGGGCTCGAGATCTGCATGCACGAGGGCATCGACGAGGCCGCCGCCGACGTCAACGCCGCCTGGCTCGCCGCCCGCCTCCGACTCGACGGCCACGGCTACCAGGGAGTCGTCCAGCACAACCACTGGACCGGGAAGGACTGCCCCGCCCTCATCCGTGCCGAGCCCGGACGCTGGGAGCGCTTCCTCGAGCAGGTCGCGCGCTTCGAGGAGTTCGAGACCCGCACGCGACTCGAAGACCGCATCACCCGCCTCGAAGCGCGCGTCGACGCCCTCGAGTCGGCCCTCGCCGTTGCGGTCGAGCGACCGGGCAAAGCGAGCTAACATTGAGGGACGGGACGCCTTCGTAGCTCAGCTGGAAGAGCAACGCATTCGTAATGCGTAGGTCGTCGGTTCGAGTCCGACCGAAGGCTCCAGGTACCTCGCTGTTGGCTCTTGGCCACTGGCTGTTGGTCCCCACCCGGCCCCTGGGTTAGCTGTGACAGCCTCTGCGCGACGCCCCACTCAGCCGGGCGCAGCGAAGCGGAGCCCGGCGCTCTCCTCAGCGAAGCGCCACAGGCGCCAGCGCTCTCCTCAGCCGTGCGGCAGCGCGGCGCTCCACTCAGCCTCGCGCAGCGAAGCGAAGCGCGGCGCTCTCCTACCGGTACGGACGCAGCGCTTCCCGGATGTCCTCAACGATCTCCGCCGGGCGTTCCGGCGCGGCGAAGTGCCCGCCCCCGTCCCGCGCCCGCGTCCAAACGAGGTTGTAGTACTCCTCCGTCCAGCCCCGCCCTTGCGAGGTCATGTCCTGGGCCATGAACGAGATGCCCGTCGGCGCCTCCACCACCGGACGCCGGTCGTGCGACGGACGCCACGGGTTCTTCGCCACCTCCGCGTAGTACCGCGCCGAGGTCACGTACGCGCCTGTCGCCCAGTACAGCATCATCAGCGTCAGCAGGTGGTCCTTCGAGAACGCCTGCTCGACCGCCTGCTCGCCCCGATCGTTGTCGCTCCACCAGTAGCGCCGGTCGAGAATCCAGGCGCAGAGCCCCACCGGAGAGTCGTGCAGCGCGTACGAGATCGTCTGTGGCTCGTTCATCTGCACCACCGCGTGCGCGCTCCCTGGTCGCGGACGCAGCACCCCCGGCTCGACGAGGTCCGGGTTGCGCGCCGCCTGCTCCGGCGTGGTCGTGCGCTGCGCCAGCAGGCGCGTCCCCTCCGGGTCCGCCAGCACCGTCAGCGGGATCGCCCCCGTGATGTGGATGGCCCCCACGCGGTCCGCGTACTTGTGCCCCAGCTGAGCGCTGATCAGGTTCCCCCAGTCGCCCCCGTGTGCGAGGAAGCGGTCGTAGCCGAGCACGTCCCCCATCAGCTCCGCCCACAGGTCCGCCGTCCGCCAGAAGTTGATGCCGGGAACCTCATGCGGCGCGGAGAACCCGAACCCTGGCAGCGACGGCAGCACCACGTCGAAGGCGTCCCGCTCATCGCCCCCGTGAGCCGCCGGGTCCGTGAGCGGACCGATCAGCTCGTGGAAGTCCCAGAAGCACCAGGGCCACCCGTGCGACAGGATCAGCGGCTTTGGGTCCGGACCCTTCCCTCGCTCGTGGATGAAGTGGATGGGAATGCCCTGGATCTCCGTCCGGTAGTTCGCGAACGCGTTCATCTCGCGCTCCACCGCCCGCCAGTCGTACTCCTCGATCCAGTAGTCGACGAGCTCCCGCAGGTACGCCCCGTTGACCCCGTACCCCCAGTCGTCGTTGGCGAAGTCCTGCGGGAAGCGCGCGTTCACCAGCCGCCGCCGCAAATCCTCCAGCAGTTCATCCGGAAGGTGGATCGTGTAAGGCTCCGCCGCCATGGCGCCCCTCCCGCGAGTGGTCGCCGCAGCCTACACCGGTGGTCGGTGGTCGGTGCCCTGCGTCCCGCCAGGTGGATCGCTGCTCCCACTCAGCCCGGCGCTCTCCTCTACTTGACCCCTTCGCTGTCGCGGCTCAGGTCGCCCTCGATGCGGATCTCCGGGAGCCACTCGAGCCAGTGCGGCAGGTACCAGTTGAATCGGCCCAGCACCGCCATGCTTGCGGGCACGATCACGGAGCGGATGAGCGTCGCGTCGATGATGACGGCCACCCCCAGCCCGAACCCCGCCTGCTGCAGCGGCGCCAGATCGCCGAGGGCCATGCCCATGAACACCGCCACCATGATCAGCGCCGCTCCCGTGATGATGCTTCCGGTCGAACGCACCCCGAAAGCGACTGACTCGCGGTTGCTGCCCGTCAGGCCGTAGCGCTCCCGGATGCGGCTCAGCAGGAAGACGTGGTAGTCCATCGAGAGCCCGAACATGATCGCGAACAGGAACAGCGGTAACCATGCCTCGATCGTTCGCGTCTGCTGGAACCCGAAGATCTCGTTCCCGATACCGTGCTGGAACACGAGCACGAGCAGCCCGTAGGCCGCTCCGACCGAGAGCAGGTTCATGATGATCGCCTTCAACGGCACCACGATCGATCGGAACACCAGCAACAGCAGGATGAAGCTCAGCCCCAGCACCACCGTGAAGACGATCGGCGTGTACAGCGTGATCACGTCGATCAGGTCGACCTCTTCGGCCGTTAGACCGGTGACCAGCACATTCGCCTCGGTTCCACCGAAGGCCGCCGGGATGTAGTCGCTGCGCAGCCGGCGGATGGCGTCGTACGCCTCTGGGCTGCGGGGGTCGATCGTCAGCAACGCCGAAACGAGGGCAAGGTCGCCGGTCTCATTCGTCGTGGCGGAGACGCTGTCGAACATCGCGTCGTCCTCGATCAGCGCCGTCAGCGTCGAGATCGCCGCCATCACCGCCGGCGAGGACACGTCCGGTGTGTCCACCACCACCTCCACCGGCGACACGAGCCCGGCGCTGAAGTCCTCCTGCAGGATCTCGAAGGCCCGGCGCTGCTCGTTACCGGCCGGAAGCGTCGAGACCCCCGAGATACCCGACTGGAGCGTGAACGCCGGTACGGCCGCCGCGATCAGCAGGCTGGCCGATACCGACAGGCTGATCAGCGGCTGCCGCATCACCATTCGCACGATGAAGTTCCAGGCCCCCGCACTCGTCCGCTCGTGCAGCCGCAGGCGCGGCAGGAACGGGATGCGCAGCGCGTCGATCCGGTCCCCGAGCACGCTCAGAAGCGCCGGCAGCAGTGTCAGTGCCGCCAGCACGGCCACCACCGCAACTGATATCGCTCCCAGGCCGAGGCTTTGGTAGACGTTGCTGGGCACGAGCAGCAGCCCGAGAAGGCCGATCACCACCGCCCCGCCCGAGAACAGCACGGCGCGGTTCGCCGTCGCCCCCGCTCGCGAGATGGCCGCCTCAATCGTGAAGCCGCGCAGCCGCTCCTCGCGGTAGCGCTGCACGATGAAGAGCGAGTAGTCGATCCCCACGGCCAGCCCGACCACCGTGATCATGTTCACAACGAAGAACGAGAGTTGGAAACCCTGCCCTACGACGAACGCCACGCCGAGCGCCGTGACGACCGCGACCAGCGCGACGATGAGCGGGATGCCCGCCGCCACCGCGGCCCCGAACACCGCCACCAGGATGAGGAGCGCGATCGGCACGCCGATGCCCTCGCCCCGCCGCAGGTCGCGCTCCGAGGTCTCCGTGAACGTCCGCCCGATGCTGCCCTGCCCCGCCACCAGCGTCTCGAACCCGGCGGGCGCCTCGAAGCTCTCCACCACCGAGACGAGTGGTCCCGCCGTCTTTTCCGCATCCCCGACCTCACCCGCCAGCGTCACCGGGATCAGGGTCGTGCGGCGGTCCGGGGACACGAATCCCTCGTACCCCGTCTCGTAGTAGCTCGTGGCTGCCACGACTGTCCCCTCGAGCATCCGGATGCGGGCCAGCAGGTCGCTCGTTACCTCCGCGAAGGCGGCATCGTCGACGGTGCCTGTCGTGCTCCGTACGACGATGAACTCCTGGGGCGCCTCTGGGCCCCGGAGCCGCTCTTCGAGGAGCGTCTCCGCACGCTCCGACTCGGCGTTAGAGACAACCGCATCGTCTGCCGTAAGAACATCGCCGATGTCGAAGGCGAGGCTTCCCGCCACCGCGACCAGCGCGATCCAGGCGCCGATGACGTACCAGCGATAGCGGGCGCTCACCCTCGCCAGACGAGCGGTGATCGACCCCTCAAGGTACTTGGAGCTACCGCGAGCCATGCCCACCTTCCCCGGCTGGGGCGCCTTCACACTCACCTTTCGCCAGGTGAGTGTCGCGGTCAACTATGGAGGTTCAGGAGCGGTCAAGGTTCGGTCACGATTACGTAATCACCCGCCCGCGTACCCCGCCGAACGGAGCGCTTCCGCAATCTCCGGGAGGATGGCGGGGTCGTCGATCGTTGGTGGAACGGTGTACTCCTCGCTGTCCGCGATCTTCTGCACCGTGCCCCTCAGGATCTTGCCCGAACGCGTCTTCGGCAGTCGCCCAACCACGATCGCCGTCTTGAACGATGCAACCGGCCCAATCTGTTCGCGCACCAGCCGCACCGCCTCCCCCTCGATCGCGCCCTGCTCCCGCTCCACCCCCGCGTTCAGCACCAGCAGACCCAGCGGCGTCTGTCCCTTCAACTCGTCCGCGACCCCCACTACGGCGCACTCGGCCACGTCCGGGTGGGCGGCCAGCACTTCCTCCATCTGCCCCGTCGAGAGCCGGTGGCCGGCCACGTTGATGACGTCGTCCGTCCGCGTCATGACGTACACGTAGCCGTCCTCGTCGATGTAGCCAGCGTCGCCCGTCTTGTAGTACCCGGGGAACTCATCGAGGTACGCCTCGCGGTACCGCTCCTCTGCCTGCCACAGCGTGGGGAAGCTGCCCGGCGGCAGCGGCAGCTTGGCCACGAGCGCGCCGATCTCGCCGGGGGCGACCTCGTTGTTCGCCTCGTCCAGTACGCGGACGTCCCAGCCGGGAACCGGCTTCGTTGGCGAGCCGTGCTTCACGGGCATCAGCTCGATGCCCACCGGATTCGCACAGATCGACCAGCCCGTCTCCGTCTGCCACCAGTGGTCGATGACCGGAACGCCGAGGCGGTCTTCGGCCCACTGCACGGTGTCCGGGTCGGCGCGCTCGCCCGCGAGGAAAAGCGTCCGTAGCCCCTCGATCTGTTCCGGTTGGATGAGCTCCCCGTTGGGATCCTGTTGCTTGATCGCCCGGAAGGCCGTCGGCGCCGTGAACAGCACCTTCACGTCGTGTTCCGCAATCACGCGCCAGTAGACGGCTGCGTCGGGCGTCCCCACCGGCTTCCCCTCGAACAGCACCGTTGTGTTCCCGTGGATCAGCGGCCCGTAGACGATGTACGAGTGGCCCACCACCCAGCCCACGTCCGAGGCGGCCCAGTACACCTCGCCCGGCTCGACGCCGTAGATGTTGCGCATGCTCCAGTTGAGCGCGACCAGGTGGCCTCCGTTGTCACGCACGATCCCCTTCGGCTGCCCCGTCGTTCCCGATGTGTAGAGGATGTAGAGCGGGTCCGTCGCCTCTACCCAGATGCACGGGGCGGGCTCGGCCGACGCCTCCGCCTCCGCCCAGTCGAGGTCGCGGCCCGCCACCATGGCCGCCTCCGCCTGCGGGCGCTGCAAGATCACGCAGCGGTCGGGCTTGTGCGTCGCGATGTCGATCGCCTCATCGAGCAGCGGCTTGTAGGCGACGATCCGGTTCGGCTCGATGCCGCACGAGGCCGAGAGCACGACCTTCGGTGTCGCGTCGTCGATGCGCACCGCCAGCTCGCTTGCCGCGAACCCCCCGAATACGACCGAGTGCACCGCCCCCAGGCGCGCGCACGCCAGCATCGCGATCACTGACTCGGGCGCCATGGGCATGTAGACGAGGACACGGTCGTCCTTCCCCACTCCCGACTCCGCCAGCACCCCCGCCACCCGTGACACGCGGTCCAGCAGCTCGCGGTACGTGAACCGCTCGACCACGCCCGTGATCGGGCTGTCGTAGATGAGCGCGAGCTGGTCGCCTCGACCACCCTCCACGTGCCGGTCGAGGGCGTTGTAGCAGGTGTTCGTGACCGCTCCCGGGAACCAGCGGTAGAACGGCGCCCGCGAGTCGTCGAGCACCCGATCCCAGCGCCGCTCCCAGTAGATGTCCTCCGCCGCCTCTGCCCAGAACGCCTCTGGGTCGGAGAGGGAGCGGGCGTAGATGTCGTCGTAGGTGGCGGCCATGCGGGAACCTCGGAGCCTGGAGTCGCGAGCGGTAGTCTACGGCGCTCGCCCGCCCCGTTCGCGAACGATTAACGAAGCCCGCCTATCGTCCGCGTCGCCGGGGTTCCCTCCACCCCAGCGGCTCTTCGGAACGCACCCGCCCGGGTGCGTTCCTTCATTCTGCGGCCTTCTTTCCACGCCGTCCGTTGCCAGCCGAAGCCTGGGCCAACGTGACCGTGCTCAACCCCTTCGGCCACTAATCCGCCAGCGGCGCGGTAGGATCGCCTCTCCTGCAAGGAGATGGCATGAAGGTTTCCAGCACGTACCCCGCGACCTGGCTCGCGGAGGTTGGTCCCCAGGCACGACGCGCCGAAGAGCTCGGCTACGACAACACCGGCACCGGCGAGATGGCCCACGACCCCATGATCCTCGCGGCGGCGGCCGCCCTCGCCACCGAGACCATCGAGATCGGCACCCTCGCGATCGCCTTCGCCCGCGCCCCCATGGTGCTGGCGATGGGCGCCTGGGACCTGCAGCAGGCTACCGGCGGACGCTTCGCGCTCAGCCTCGGAAGCCAGGTGAAGGGCCATATCCAGCGCCGCTTTGGCATGCCCTGGAGCGCCCCCGCCCCCCGTATGCGTGACTACATCCGCACCCTCCACGCCATCTGGGACTCCTTCGAGACGGGCGAGAAGCCCGACTACGTCGGCGAGACCTACCAGTACACGCTCATGAACCCCCTCTTCTATCCCGGCCCCAGCGGCTACCCCCGCCCCAAGGTGATGCTCGCCGCCGTCGGCGAGAAGATGACCCGCGTCGCCGGCGAAGTCGCCGACGGCGTCCTCCCCCACGGCTTTACCACCAACCGGTACATGCGCGAGGTCTTCCTCCCCAACGTCGCGAAGGGGCTGAAGCGTGGTGGCCGCACCTGGCAGGACATCGAAATTTCCGCTGGCGGCTTCACCATCTATGGTGAGGACGAGTCCGAGATCGAGCAGAAGCGCGAGGCCCTTCGCCAGCCCATCTCCTTCTACGGCTCCACCCGCAGCTACCACGACGTCTTCCGCCTTCACGGCTGGGAAGACCTTGGCAAGCAGCTCCACTCCATGTCCCTCCAGGGCAAGTGGGAGGAGATGAAGGGCGTCATCCCCGAGGACGTCCTCCACGAGTTCGCCCAGTCCTCCACCTACGACAACCTCCCCCAGTTCGTCGCCGAGCACCGCGAGTACGCCAGCCGCATGCAGTTCGAGATGCCCGTCGATACGCCTGCCCAGCGCGAGCGCTTCCAGCACATCCTGCGCCAGGTCCAGGCCGTCGAGACGCCGCGCGTCCCGCGCGAGCTCGCCGCTCTCGACCCGGCGTGACCCCGCCCGCCCTGCCCGCGTCATGGCCAGCGTAGCCGTCATCGGCGCAGGCGCCGTCGGCTCCTACTACGGCGCCCGGCTCGCGCAGGCCGGCCACGACGTCCGCTTCCTCCTGCGCCGGGACTACGACGCCGTCGCGGCGCGCGGCCTCCGTATCGAGTCTCACCTCGGCGACTTCGCCCTCGACCACCCGACGATCGCCCGCGACCCTGCCGAAATCGGCCCCGTCGAATGGGTGCTCTGCGGCCTCAAGACCACCTCCTTCGACGACGCCCCCGCCCTCATCCGCCCCTGCCTCGGCCCCGAGACCCGCGTGCTCGCCATCGTGAACGGCCTCGGCATCGAGGAGCGGCTGGCCGACGCCCTCGGCACCGAGCGCGTCTTCGGCGGGCTCGCCTTCACCTGCATCAATCGCGGCGAGCCGGGCGTTGTCCACCACTACGAGTACGGCCAGGTCTCCATCGCCCACCTCGGCGACGACCCGGCCGAGCTCGCCCTCGCCCTCAACCTCTGGGAGGGCGCGGTGGCCGAGGTCTCGACCGCCCCCTCCGTCCTCCGCGCTCGTTGGGAGAAGCTCTGCTGGAACGTCCCCTTCAACGGTCTCACCGTCGCCGCCGGCGCCGTCACGACCGAGGCCATCGTCACCGACCCCGCCCTGCGCGCCGAGGCCCGCGCGCTCATGGGGGAGGTCGTCGCCGCCGGCAACGCCGAACTCGCCTCCCGCAACAGCCCTGAGCGCGTCGACGGCGACGAGGTCATTGCGCGCATGTTCACCCTCACCGACGTGATGGGGCCCTACCGCCCCAGCACCCTCATCGACTTCGTCGAAGGCCGCGCCATCGAGGTCGACGCCATCTTCGCCGAACCCGCCCGTCGCGCCCGCGCCCTCGGCGTCCCCACCCCCCGCCTCGACCAGCTAACCGCCCTCCTCGCCCGCCTCGACCCCGTGCGGGGGTAGCAGGCCGGCTACTGCAGGTGCACCACCTCGACACCCGGCCCCGTCGCCGCGAGCGCCTCCGCAACGAGCCTCCGGTGGCACCGCTCCGGCGATGCCTCGCTGCAGAGGAAGCAGGGACTCCGCCGTAGCAGCTCGCGGTCGAGCAACTCGTAGGCGCCGCGCTCCTCCATGAGCTGCCGGAAGTCCCGCTCGAACGCCTCCCACGACCCGCCGTGCTTCTTGAAGGCGTCGAACAGCGCCTGCGTCGGCGCGAGCTCGGGAACGTGCACGTACTCGATGCCAGCGAGCTCGCTCGCGAACCACGCAAGGTCTCCCTGCTTGGCGAATCCGGCGAGTTGCGAGCGGTTGTGCAGGCGGATGTCGACCAGCGTCTCGACGCCTGCCCCTGTCAGCAGCTCGAAGAACCGCTCTGCCGTCTTCCGGGTGAAGCCGATCGTGTAGACCGCGTTCAAGGTCGCCCCCGCCCATCGACCTCCGTGAATGCGTCCAGCATCAGCACCAGGCACTTCACGCTGCCTCCTGCCTTGATGAACTCGTCCATGGGCGTTTCCGCCACCGCGAATCCATGGGCCTGGAGATCCCGTACCGTCTCCGTGCAGCCGGCGTTCAGCACGACCGTCTCCCCCGCGAGCACGGCATTGCAGGCGAAGCGGGCGGCATCATGCTCGCTAGCCGCGATCAGCGTGGCGAAGTGCTCCTTCAGCGTCTCCCGCGACGCCGCGGTGAAGGCAGGTGGATAGAAGAGCGCCCGCCCCCCGCCGAGCGGGGCGAGGCACGTATCGAGGTGGTAGAAGCGAGGATCGGTCAGTTCCAGGCGCACGGTCTCGCGCCCGAGCAGCTCATCGATGTGGTCGAGCGCGCGGAACTCGGTGCGGAAGCGGTACCCCGCGAACACGATGCCGTCCGCCGGCAGCACGTCGCCCTCACCCTCCCAGTAGTGCGGCTCGTGGACGGTCTCGATGCGGTAGCCCTGCGTCTTGAACCAGCGCGTGAAGCGCTCTTCCTCCAGCTGGCGCTCGGGGAAGCGAAAGTTCGCGGGGATGAAGCATTCCTCCACGACGACGCCTGCGTTCGCCGTGAAGGTCATATCCGGCGTCTCTGCACCTTGCTCCACTAACTCCACTTCCACGCCGAGTGCCGTGAGCGTCTCGCGCAGCCCCCGCCACTGCGCATTGGCGCGCTCGGTCCGAACGGCGTTGGCGCGGCGCATCCACGGGTTGATCTCGTAGTCGATGCGGTAGTGCACGGGTTCGCACATCAAGACCCTGCGAGTCACGCCGCCAAGTGTAGGCCAGCGTGCCAGGCCCGCTTCCCGCGTATCATCCCCCGCCGATGGAGACACGCAGATGAAGCTTTCCTGGCGGCTCAAGTTCGGCCTCTTCATGGCCCCCTACCACCCCGTGCGCGACAACATGAACCTGACGATCAGGCGCGACGTCGGCACCATTCAGTGGCTCGATGAGCTCGGCTACGACGAAGTCTTCATCGGCGAGCACCACTCCGGCGGCTGGGAACCCATCTCCAGCCCCGAGGTCTTCATCGCCCACGTCGCCCAGGAGACGCAGTCCATCAAGCTCGGCACCGGCGTCCTCTCCCTCGGCTACCACCACCCCTACATGATCGCCGAGCGCATCCTCCTCCTTGACCAGCTCACGCGCGGACGCGTGATGCTCGGCCTCGGGCCCGGCGCCACCGCCCCCGATACCCCCCAGCTCGGACTCCACCCCACCCAGCTCCGCCCCCGCCTCGATGAAGGCCTTGGCATCATCCTCCGCCTGCTCAACGGCGAGGAGGTCACCCACGAGAGCCCCGGCTGGTTCGCCCTCAAGAACGCCTCCTGCCAACTCCAGCCGTACCACGAGGAGGGCATCCCGGTCTTCGTGACCGCCACCTCCTCGCCCGGCAGCGCCCGCGTCGCCGGAAAGCACGGCGTCGGCATCCTCTCGGGAGCCTCGTTCAAGTCCCTCGGCCCGGGTCTCAAGAGCATCTGGGATACCGCCCTGGACGCGGCCGCTGAGAACGGCCACACCCTCGACCGCCGCGACTACCGCGTGATGACGCGCATCTACGTGGCCGAGAGCCGCGAGCAAGCCTGCCGAGACATCTCCGTGGGCCTGCACGAGTTCGATTTCGAGTACTTCGGCGGCACCCTCGGACGTCCCGCCCCGCCCTACGAAGGGGCCCCCGAGGACTACGCCGACTGGTGCGTCGAGAATGGCGGAGCCCTCTTCGGCACTCCCGAGGAGGTGACGGCGGGGCTCAAGCGCGTCTGGGAATCGAGCGACGGCGGCTTCGGCGGCATCCTCCTCATGGGGAACGAGTTCGCCCCGCCCGAGCGCATGCGCAACCACTACGAGCTAATGGCCCGCTACGTCATGCCCCACTTCAACGGAGTCCTCGAACGTCCCATGCGTTCCCATGCTCGCGCCGTGAACGAGCGCGTGGCCAACAACCAGGGCGAAGCCGAGGCCATTGCCGAGGCCATCCGCGCCGCCGGCGGAGAGGTTCCGGACGTTATCCTCGGCGCCCCAATCAAGCAGTAGCGTTCGGTGGGATGACCCCGAATCAACCACCCGTGTCACGATGGCGCTGCCCCGACTGCTCCCGCGAGTTCGGTCGCACGCGCCAGCAGCACGACTGCGCCCCTGGCCTCACCATCGAGGAGTACTTCGCCACCGGACCGCCCCACGAACGCCCCGTTTTCGACGCCGTCCACGCCCACCTCGCGCAGTACGACGACCTCTACGTGGAGCCTCTCGCCGTCGGCATCTTCTTCAAGCGCAGGCGGACGTTCGCTCAGCTCCGCCCCATGCGACGTTGGGTGCAGCTCAGCATGCTGCTGCCCCGCAAGGTCGACGACGAGCGCATCTCCCGCAAGGTCGTCGACACGGGCAGGAGCTTCCACCACGTCCTCAACATCGCCGGCCCCGAGCAGGTCGACGACACCGTCAGGGGTTGGCTTGACGAGGCCTACCTCAGCGACAGCTAGGGTCAGCCGGACCCCGACCCCAGCTTCCCGTCATTCCACTCCTCCCAGAGCTTCACGATCTCCGTGACCCCTGCCGTGTCGCCCAGCAGTTCCGCCGCGTCCCTCCACAGGTCGCGGGTGCGGGCCAGGATGGGCGCCTCCATCCCCAGCCCCTCCGCCAGCCCTCCTGCGATGCCCACGTCCTTCGCCATCAACGAGATGGTGAACCCGGTGCTGAAGTCCCGGCTCAGGATCTCCTCCGCGATCTTCCCCTGCGTCGCTGCGCTCCGGCCCGACGAGGCGTTGAGTACGTCGACCATCTTCGCCGGCTCCAGGCCCATGCGGTCCCCCACGATGAGCGCCTCGCACGCCGACGACAGCGCCGCGGCGGAGCAGTAGTTATTGAGCGCCTTCATGGCGTGGCCCGTCCCCGAGCCCCCCATCTCGTAGATGACCCGGCCCAGGTGCTCCAGCACCGGACGGCAGCGGTCGATTTCGTCCGGGTCTCCCCCCGCCATGATGGCGAGCGACCCGCCTCGCGCCCCGGCCACCCCGCCCGAGACCGGCGCGTCCACCACAGCCACCCCGTGCGGCTTCAAGTCCTCCGCGAGCTGGCGCGTGCCGAGCGGCGCCGAGCTGCTCATGTCGAGGAGCACGTTCCCCACCGCCATGCCCCCGACCAGTCCGCCGCCGTTCCCGTCCCCCAGCGCCACCTCGCGCACGATGTCGCCGTTTGGCAGCATCGTGATGACGGCGTCGCTTGCCGCCGCTAGCGCCGCCAGGTCCGTTGTCGCAGAGGCCCGGTGCTCCCCCGCAAACGACTCCGCGACGTCCGCGCGTGCGTCGTGCACGATGAGCGAATAGTGCGGGTCGAGCAGATGCGCCATCGGCCACCCCATGTTCCCCAGCCCCACGAAGCCGATGCGGGTGATCGCGTCAGGCATCGCCGTCCACCTCTGCGAAGACCTCGCGCGCGACGCGGAACCCGTCGAGCGCCGCCGGCGCGCCGCAATAGACCGCCGCCTGCAGCAGAACCTCGCGGATCTCCTCGCGCGAGAGCCCGTTGTTGAGCGCGCCACGAACGTGCAGGCGAAGCTCGTGCGGGCGGTTCAGCGCCGTCAGCATCCCCAGGTTCAGCAGGCTGCGGTCGCGACGCGAGAGCCCGTCGCGACCCCAGATCGCGCCCCAGGCGTGCTCCGTCACCAGCTCCTGCAGTGGCATCGTGAAGTCGTCGGCCTGCGCAAGCGACCGGTCGACGTACTCGTCCCCGAGCACCTCCCGCCGGATCGCCAGTCCTTTCTCGAACAGCTCCGAAGGCATGTCTCCTCCTCCGCCCGCGATCCCTCGCGGGCAGCCGGAGCCTACCCCGTAGCGCCCCCGATGGGTACGCGCCGCCCTACTCCCTCGGCGCCTCCTGCACCCAGCTGGCCAAGGGATAGAGCGTGCGCTTCGCGATGCGCCAGCCGTCTGCCGTCCGCACCGCGTAGTCGATGTACGTCAGCAGCACGAGGAACACGTCGCCGTTCGGCTGCAGATGGGAGGCGTGCATGTACGTCGACATGTCGGCGCTCTCCCCGTCCTCGGCCGGCACGATGTTGACGCTCCCGATGAGGTGCTGCGTCGCCACATGCCCCATCCCCCGGAACGTCCCCTCCACAAACTCGACCCACTCGTCCGGACCCGTCCGCTGCGTGTCTGCGTTCCCGTCGATCGAGATGTCGGCGTCCGGCGTGAACGTCTGGTGGTAGAGCGCCCGGCCCACCTCCGGCTCGTCGCGCCCGATCGCGTCCGTGCCCAGCGCGTAGTTGGTGGCGAGCTGCCGGACCGCACTCTCGATCGCCGGCCAGTCGGGCCGGTCGCTTCCCCCCGCCGTCTGGAGGACGCGCGGCGTCTCGTCGCTCACGACTGCGCACCCTCGGCCCGTGGCTCGCGGCCGAGCTCCTTCATGACTGCCTGGAACGTCTCGTACTCCTGCGCCCCCACGACCGCGTACTGCTCGTCGAAGATGAACGTCGGCACCGAGCGCACCCCCGCGAGCCGCGCCCCCTCAACCGCCTCATCCACCTGCTCCTTGTAGACCTCATCCTGGAGCGCCTGCCGCAGCTCATCCCCCGGCAGCCCCGCTTCCTCCCCCAGCCGCACGAGCGTGTCGATATCCCCGATGTCCTCGAGTTCGTCGAAGTAGGCATCGAAGACGCGGCGGTGGAACGCCTCCGCGCAGTCGCCGTGGTCTGCCGCGAACTCCGCCGCCTGCAGCGCCGGTATCGAGCTCGACCGCATCGTGCGTCCCTCGCTGAACCGCAGACCCAGCGCCCCGGCGCGGCCTTCCATGTAGGCTCTTGCCTCGCTCTTCGTCCCCGAGGGTGGAGACTGCGGCCGCCCCTCCAGGGGAACGCTCGCGTCGAGCAGGAAGGGGGCGTATTGCACCTCGACGCCCTCGTAGTCGCGCTTCAGCTTGTCGACCTCGCCGAGGCCGATGTAGCACCAGGGTCAGACGAAGTCGGAGACGACGGTCAGGACCGTGCGCGCCGGTGTCTCGCTCATGTGGCGAGTATACGGAGCCGTGCGCCCGCGGGCGTTACTCCCCGACCGCCGCTCCTGGAAGTGGCTCGCGAGTGCTCGCGTCGGCGAGCCCGAGGCCGGGCAGCACCCGGTTCAGCCAGCCCGGCAGCCACCAGTTGGCATCGCTCATCAGCTGCATCGCCGCCGGCACCAGGATCAGCCGGATAACCGTCGCATCGAGGAAGATCGCCACCGCGAGTCCGATCCCGAACTCCTTCACCACGCGCTGGTCGCTCAGCGAGAAGCTCAGGAACACTGCCACCATGATCGCCGCCGCCGCCGAGATGACGCGGCTGGTGGCCGCCAGCCCCCGCGCTACCGCCTCGGCGTTGTCGCCCGTCTCCAGGTACTCCTCGCGCACTCGGCTCACGAGGAACACCTCGTAGTCCATCGACAGCCCGAACAACACCGCGAACATCATCATCGGCAGGAACGACTCGATCGGCCCCGTGCCCTCCAGCCCGATCAGGCTCCCGCCCCAACCCCACTGGAAGACGGCCACAAGAATGCCGAAGGCTGCGCCCGCTGCCAGCACGTTCATCAACGCGGCCTTCACCGGCACGAGCAGCGATCGGAACACGACCATCAGCAGCAGGAAGCTCGCGCCGATCACCGCCCCCAGGAATACCGGCACCCGATCCTGCACGCGTTCCCCGATGTCGATGAAGATCGCCGTAGGGCCACCGACCAGCACCTCGGCCCTGTGTCCCGTGATTTCCGGCAGCGAGCCCCGGAGGTGGTGAACGAGCTCACCTGTCTCCTCGTCCTGGGGAGAGCTTCCTGGAATGAGCACGATGCGGCCCGCCGTCCTGTCCTCGTTGATGAGGGCGGGCGTAACGCCGACAACGTTCGGTTCGGCGGCGAGTGAAGCCGGGAGCGCCTCGAAGATTGCCGCCTCCTCCTCGCTCTCAAAGGCGGCGCCGATCACGATCGGACCGTTGTAGCCGGCCCCGAAGCCCTCCGCCAGCAGGTCGTACGAGCGCCGTGACGAGAGTGAGGTGGGATTGCTCCCGGCATCGCTCGACCCCAGCCGCACATCCAGCGCCGGATACGCGAGCACCAGCAGCGCCGCTGTCGCCACGATGAGCCAGAGCCACGGGGCGCGCTGAATCGTTCGCGCCAGCCAGTACCCCATCCCGCTCTGACTCTGGACGGCCGCGACTCGTATCCCGGGCACTTTCAGGCGGTTCACCCGGTGCCCCACGAGGCTCAGGATGGCCGGCAGGACGAAGAGCGCCACCAGCGCTGCAAGCCCCACCGCGATCGCCGGCCCCATCGCCGTTAGCGACAGGAGCGGAATACCCATCGCCCACAGCCCCATCAGCGCGATCACCACGCTGCAGCCCGCGAACAGCACTGAGTGTCCAGCCGTTCCCGCCGCCTTCACGACCGCCTCGGTGACGGTGTCCTCGGTCGTCAACGCCTCGCGGAAGCGCGTGACGACGAGGAGGGCGTAGTCGATCCCCACGCCGATGCCGATCATCGCCGCGAACTGCGGGGTGAAGCTGGCGAAGTTCACGAACCCGGCGCCCACCCCGATCAGGAAGAAGGCGGGGATCAGCGCCAGCAACGCCGTGAAGATCGGCAGCCCCGCCGCGGTCACGGATCCGAAGGCGATGAGCAGGATCACGACCGCCGCCGCCAGCCCCACCAGCTCGGAGCTGCCCGGCGGTTCCCGTTCGCCCGCCGTCGCGACGATACCGCCGAGCTCGACCTGAAGGTCGTCCGTGGAGACCCTGTCCCGCCAGTCGAAGAGGGCGTCGATGTTGGCGTCTTCGACTTCGTTTGCACCGCTGTCGTACTGCGCCGTGGCGCGGGCGATGGTGCCGTCTGGGGAGATGCGACCCGGCTCCTCGTAGGGGGAGGCCACTTCCAGCACCTGCGGCAGCTCCGCCGCCTCGTCGAGGAGCGCCTCGATTGCTTCCCGTATGTCCGGGTTCGCGATCCCCGCCGGAGCGTGGAACACGATCTCCGTCGTGTCGCCCGCGGCGCTTGGGAAGCGCTCGGTGAGCAGGTCGCTGAGCGCCTGCGACTCCGTTCCCGGGAGTGTGAAGCTCCCCGTCCCGAATTCGCCCCGCATCGTTCCCCACAGCACCCCGCACACCAGGACGAAGACCAGTGCCCCCGCGATCACGACCCACGGATGCGCGCACGCAAACCGTGGCCAGCGGTCGAACAGGAACGAGCCACGCTCGGGCTCCGGCGCCGTCTCCCACGAGGCCTCCCGTGCGGGAGCCGCGGCAGCGGCCGCCGGCTGCCTCACCGGCGCCGGTCCCGTCCGCCTGCGCGCTTCGCGAGGGGCGCGCTCGGCGCCGCTCAGCGTGCGAAGCGCCATCCAGACCGCCCCGCCAAGGAGGGCCAGACCGAAGAGTCCCGCCAGCAGCCGTCCGAAGCCGTTCACGAGCCCGCCCTCCTGCTCCGGGGGGAGAACGTCGCTCTCGGCGGGTCGTGACGATGAAGGCGTGGGTACATCACGAGCGGGTGGCGTTTGTTGCCGCCGAATACCCTAGCAGTCCCCCCGTTTGCCGCCACTCCCGCCTACACCTCGAGCGCCGCGTAGTGCCCGGAGTGGATCGCCATCTCCAGCCAGCGCGGCGCGAGCGCATCGCCCACAACGGTCACGTCGCCCTCGTAGTCGTCCAGCAGCTCCGCGAACTCGGTGTTCGGCACGTTCCCCGACATAAGCACGACCATGTCCGCCGGCACCCGCTCCTCGACCTCCGCCGCATCCAGGTTGCGGACGAGCACGTCGGTCTCGGTGACCTCCGCCAGGTGCGCCCGCGGGATGATGCGGAAGCCGCTCGCGTGGCCCGTCAGCCGCCGCAGCGCCGGCTCCTGCATGAGCGCCCCCGCTACGGCCGACCCCAGCGAGTAGTGCCGCGTCAGGAAGGTGACGCTCAACCCCGCGTCCAGCAGCTTCTCCGAAACGCCGATCGCCGGGTAGTGGCCCACGTCGTCCAGCACGACCGCTGCCGTCCCCAGCTCCGCGTTCCCTTCGGCCACGTCGTAGTAGGACCAGACGTGCGGAAGGTGCAGCCCCGCGGGCGGCTCCGTCGGGCGCAACTGCTGGAAGCCGTCGACCCGCGGCGTTGAGCCCGTGGCCACGATCACCGAGTCGGGACGCTCTTGCTCGAGCCAGTCGAACGATCGGTGCCAGCGGTCCCACTGGCCCGCATCCACGTTCGTGTTCAGTCGGATGTCGACCTCCAGGTTCCGAAGCTGCCCTTCGAGCCAGTCGACAATGCCCCCGATCTCCTCGCGGTGCGGCAGCTGCCGCGCGACCTGGATCTGGCCGCCCAGCCGGTCGGTCGCCTCGAACAGCGTCACCCTGTGGCCGCGCAGCGCCGCCACCCGCGCCGCCTCCATTCCCGCAGGTCCGCCGCCGACCACGAAGACGCGCTTCGGCTCCTCCGCCGGCTCGATGTGGTCGTCCCCGAACTTCCCTTCCTGCCCCGCCCCCACGTTGACCGTGCAGCCGAAGCGCATGAGCGGCCCCGTCCGCCCTCCGATGCAGCCCTGGTTGCAGCCGATGCACGGGCGCGTGTCCGCCTCGCGCCCCTCCTCCGCCTTCCGCACGATGTCCGGGTCGGCGAGCGTCGCCCGCACCATCGAGACCATGTCCGCCCGGCCGCTGGCGATGATGTCCTCCGCTTCCTGGATGGTGATCACCCGCCCCGTCACGATCGTCGGCTTCGAGAGCGCCCGCGTGGCGACGGTGCTGCGCTCCAGCTCGTAGCCGTGCGGCTCGTGCATCCCCCCGATGAACTGGTCGAAGCTGTAGTAGCTCCCCACCGACACGTCGTAGAAATCGAGCAGGCCGTCTCCCTCCAGCGCCAGCGCGATCTCGAGGTTCTCCTCCGGCCCGATGCCGTTCGCGACGCCCTCCGATGCCGTCAGCCGGATGCCGAGCGGGTAGTCGTCGCCCAGCTCCGAGCGCACCGCCGCGATGACCTCGCGGGGGAAGCGCATGCGGTTCTCGAACGGGCCGCCGTAGTCGTCCTCGCGCAGGTTCGTCACCGGCGACATGAACTGCGTGAGCAGGTAGCCGTGCGCCCCGTGGATCTCGACGCCGTCGAGCCCGCCTTGCTTGCAGTGGCGCGCCGCCCGCGCGTACGCCTCCACCACCTCGTCGATCATCCCCTTCGTCATCGGGACCGGCAGCACGGTCGAGAGCGCCCCCATCACCCGCGAGGGCGCCCACGGCGGTCCGCCCGTCAGCGTCATCGCGTTGTTCCCCGCGTGCCACAGCTGCTGGAACAGCTTCATCCCGTGCCGGTGCGAGGCCTCCGCCAGCTGTTCGTAATCGCTCACGATCTCCGGGCGGAACGCCAGCAGCGAGGACGCCGTCGTCGGATGCACCGTCGCCACCTCGAGGATGGTCAGCCCTACGCCGCCCTTCGCCCGGGCCTCGTGGTAGTCGACGAGTACCTGCAGACCGCCCGCGTTCAAACCCGTTCCGTGCGCCGAGCGGATGATGCGGTTCTTGATCTCGAGCCCGTTGATCGTGATCGGGCTGAAGACGTGGGGATACGGCATGGCTCCGCCCTCCTGGGGCTTAGTCGCCGGCCTCCAGCAGGAACGGCCCATCGATGCCCCGTCCGCGCACCGATGTCAGGTCGACGACAATGGCCTTGCCCTTCCGCTCCGGGTCGCGCTGCTGCTCCAGCGGGTGCGAGTTGTCGTACACGACGCGGTCGACCTCGGGGTCGTCGTTGAGGCGCGCCCGGCCCTTGAACTGGTAGAAGCGCCGCTCCGCCATGTTCGAGTAGA
The DNA here is from genome assembly GCA_965203545.1 of Tepidiformaceae bacterium. Classification (GTDB taxonomy): domain Bacteria; phylum Chloroflexota; class Dehalococcoidia; order Tepidiformales; family Tepidiformaceae; genus UBA2991. The sequence continues at coordinate 1,683,350 of OZ241899.1, read as the reverse complement.
CCAGCACCACCACGGGGTGTGTCTCCAGCGAGGCCGTGAGCGTGCTCCCAGCCGCATCCCGCGTCCAGAACGCCACCGCCGAGTCGCCCAGCGTCTGCGCCGTCCCCCGGAAGCTGACGGTCGGCTCGCCGTCGGCGGTCACCCCCGCGACGACGATCGGGTGCCCCTCCGCGAAAGCTTCGTTGAAGTCTCGCTTGACCGGCTCGGGCAGCACCAGCGCCACCGCTAGCCCTCGTCGTCCTCGACCAGGCTGATCGCCTGCGCCGGGCACATCTCGATGGCGTCGTTCGCCAGGTCGATCTGCTCCCCCTCGGGATGCTCGACCGTCACCACCGGCCAGTTCTCCTCGTCCCGCTGGAAGACGTCCGGCTGCAGGTAGGAGCACTGCCCCGACTTGAGGCACAGCCGCCGCTCGATTACCAGTTTCTGCATCGCCTGCTCCGTTCTACCGGTCCGGCCGGTTAGCTCACCGAGGGAGGATCCCACGCTACGGGCAGCGTCTCAACGCCGTGCAGCACGGGGGCGCTGATCTCCTCGGGCTCCCCCGTGAGCCGCAGGTTCGGCATCCGCTCCAGCACCAGCTTCAGCGCGACCTTTGCCTCCACCCGCGCAAGGGGCGCGCCCATGCAGTAGTGGATGCCCTGCCCGAACGCGTAGTGCAGCTTCAGCTTCTCGTAGTCCCGCGTCACGTCGAACTTCTCCGGGTCCTCCCACATCTCCGGGTCCAGGTTGGCCGAACCGAACATGCAGAGCACCTTCGTGTCCTTCGGCACCTGCACACCCAGGAACTCCTGATCCTGCACCGCCGTCCGGAAGAGGCCGTTCACGGGAGCGTCGTAGCGCAGGCTCTCCTCCACGCAGGTGTCGTACAGGTCCGGGTTGTTCTTCACCAGGTCCATCTGGTCGGAGTTCTGCAGCAGCCGGTAAATCATGTTGCCGATGAGCTGGGTCGTCGTCGCGCTCCCCGCGATGAAGAGGAAGCCCATGAACCCGATGATCTCGTCGTCCGTGAGCGTGCGGCCGTTCAGCTCTGCCGACACGAGCGCCGTCAGCGTGTCCTGCGGCATCTCCTCGCCGGCGGCGTGCATAGCCCGCCGCTCGGCAATCTTCCCGAGAAAGTACTGCACCTCCGACATGCTGCGGCTGGCGGTCGAACGGGCCCCGTCCCTGCCTTCGGACTCGACCTCCGCCGCCATCTGCCGGGCCATCTCCTCCTGCTCGAGCGCGTTGGGGGCGATGACGCTGTCTGCCCGCGGTCGCATCTGCTGTACGAGGTTCGGGTCGAGCCCCAGCAGCCACGCGATCACGATCAGTGGCACGGGTACCGCCAGCAGCTCCATGAAGTCGCCCTCGCCCTTGTCGACGAACCCATCGATGATCTCGTCGATCAGCTCCGTGATCGCCGGCTCCATCGCCAGCAGGCTCGCGGGCGTGAAGGCGCGGTTCACCAGCCGCCGGTCGAACGTGTGCTCCGGCGGGTCCACGCTCACGAGCACGCCGCCGCCGTTTCGGGCCAGCCCCGGACCCAGCTCGCTCGTCCAGTTCTTCCAGTCGTGCAGCAGCGCCCGCACGTCCTTCTCGCGCGTCACCGCGTACCAGTCGAACGGTTCCTCGACGTGCGCCATCGGGCACTCTTCGCGCATGCGCGCGAAGTGCGGATGGACGTCCGCCTGAAACTCGGGGTCGAAGAAGTCGAAGTCAGACGCCATGCCGCTCCTCCCGGGTGGAGGAGACTCTACGCGAGGCGCCTGATACCGGCCCTCTGGCTCCCTAGCTCGTTTCGCTACCCGCTGTCGCCACAGGCTCCGACGCGTGCATCGAGAGGCGCCCCTGTCGCTCCTCCGCGATGTCCCGGCAGCGCTCCGCAGCTTCCCCCGTCGTGGCGCCCGCGAGCATGACGCAGGCCGAACAGATCATCATGTCCGTCAGGTCTTCCAGGGAGATGCGGCCTCCCACCCAGTCGATGGTGACGCCTCGGCGCACGCCGCTGAGGAGCGTCGCCAACACCGTTGGGTCCACCCAGTCCTGGAGTTCTCCGTCCGAGCGCATCTCCTCCACCGCCTCGACCAGCGCCTGCAACCCCTCGAGGCGCAGCGCCCTCCCCAGCCGTCGCCCTCCCGGCCTCGACCTGAAAGAGTCCATGAGCGTCCGGACGTAGTTCGGTTCACGCGTCATCATCTCGGCGGTCGACGTCAGGATCGTGATGACCCGGTCCAGACCGCGAGCACCGGTGGCGGGCCCCGCCTCCTCCAGGAGCTCCTCGTAGTGCTCCAGCACTGCCTCGTAGAGCAGTTCGTCCTTGCTGCCGAAGGTGTTGTAGAGGGTTGGCGCGGTCACGCCGGCCGCCTCTGCCAGCCCCTTCATCGTGACGTTTTCGTAGCCGACGCGCCCGACGAACTCCCGCGCAGCGTTCAGGATACGCTTGCGCCGCTCCAGCCGTTTCTCATCCCCCAGGGGCATATGGGGCGATTCTACCAGTGACTGGCCGGCGTGCTCTCCCTACCACTTGTCCCAGTGGACCGTCTCCTCGACCGGAAGCCGCGAGACCGGACCAAAGTTCCCCATCGGGTAGCCGACCGGGAGCAGGCAGTACGCCTCGACCGTGTCCGGCAGCCCCAGTATCTCCTTCACCCGCGCCCGATCCCGGAGACCCAGCGTCGTGGGCGTGGCGCCGAGCCCGAGGGCCCGCGCCGCCAGCAGCACGTTCTGGACCGCCGGCCACACGTAGCCGCCGCCACCCGCCCGTGTCGGGTCGGCCTGCGCATCCGAGAACTCCAGGCAGCCGATGACCAGCGCCGGAATCTCGTGCATGTGCTCCATCTGCCAGACCACCGCCTCGCGCATCCGGTCCCGCTTCGCCTTCGAGTGGTGGGGAAGCTCCTCGACCGTGTCGGCCGCCATGTAGGCGGTGATGTGCTTGCGGTTCTCCTCCGCCAGCAGCCTCTTCGTCTCCGGGTCGCGCACGATCAGCCAGCGCACGTTCTGCACGTTCGAGCCTGTGGGCGCGTGGTTGCCTGCGTCCGCCAGCTTCAGCAGCAGCTCCTCCGGAACCGGGTCCGGCTTGATGCGCCGCATCGCGCGGCAGTTGTACATAACTTCGAAAATGCCCAATTCCTCGGACATGGTGGCCTCCCTGTCACGTCTCGCGTGTGTCCGTGCGAGACTACGCGACCCAGCACTGGAGGCTACCCATGCCCGACCTGCTCTACGACAAACGCGATCGCTTCGCCGTCTTCACCATGAACCGCCCCGAACGCCTCAACGCCCTGGGCGGCACGATGATGCAGGACCTCACCGAGGCCCTCGCCGACTTCAACGCCGACCCGGAGATGCGCGCCGGCATCCTCACCGGCACCGGCCGCGCCTTCAGCGCCGGCGCCGACTTGAAGGAGATGAACCAGCGCAACGTCGACCGCGGCGACCGCACTGCTCCCATCCGCACCTTCGATCCCGCCAGCAGCCTTCCCTTTTCCCGCTCCCCCAAGCCGATCATCGCCGCCATCAACGGCCTCTGCATCGCCGGGGGCCTCGAGCGCGCCCTCGACTGTGACATCCGCATCTGTTCGACCGAGGCGTTTTTCGGACTCTTCGAGGTGAAACGCGGCATCCTCGCCGGCTACGCCATCCACCACCTCGCCCGCCTCATCCCCTTCAGCGACGCCATGTACATCCTCCTTACCGGTGACCGCGTCGAGCCCGACGACGCCCTTCGCATGGGGCTCGTGCGCGAGGTGCTCGACCCGGACGAGCTGATGCCCCGCGCCGAGGCCATCGCCGGCATGATCGCCGACAATGCCCCTCTCTCCGTCGAGGGCAGCAAGTTCATGGCCCAGCAGTGGCGGCAGCTCATGATCGATGAGTCCTACCGTACCGCCGAGTGGGTCAGCCGCGCCGTCCTCAACTCCGAAGACGCGAAGGAAGGCCCCCGCGCCTTCTCTGAGAAGCGCCCCGCCCGCTGGCAGGGCCGCTAGAAAGGAGCACCACTGGATGACATCGAACGAAGCCCCCCTGCGCGTCGGCCTCATCGGCGCCGGCGGCAACATGAAGCTGCGCCATATCCCCGGGTTCCGGGAGACGGGGGAGGTCGAGCTCGTCTCCGTCTGCAACCGCAGCGAGGCCAGCGGCCGCGCCATCGCCGACGAGTACGGCATCCCGCGCGTCGAGCCGGACCCCGCCGCCCTCCTCGCCGCCGACGACATCGACGCCGTCTGCATCGGCACCTGGCCCTACATGCACCGGGACCTCACCATCGCCGCCCTCGAAGCGGGCAAGCACGTCCTCTGCGAAGCGCGTATGGCCATGAACGCCACCGAGGCCCGCGAGATGCTCGCCTCCTCCGAGGCGCATCCCCACCTCGTCGCCCAGCTCGTCCCCGCCCCCTTCGACTTCAAGAGCTGGAAGACCATCCGCCGTCTGCTCGAAGATGGGTCCATCGGCGACGTCCGCGACGTGCACGTCACCGTCCTCGGCGGCGCCTCCCTCAACCTCGACGCGCCCCTCCACTGGCGCGACCGCACCGACCTCTCCGGCATGAACGTCATGGCCTACGGCATCTACACCGAGATCATCGCCCGCTGGCTCGGCCCCACCCGCTCCGTCCTCGCCCACGGCGCGACCTTCGTTCGCGAGCGCACGAACGCCGAGACCGGCGAGCGCACCGCCATCGAGGTGCCCGACAGCCTCGGCGTCTTCGCCGAGCTGGAGCGCGGCGGGCGCGTCACCTACCGCGTGTCGACCGTGCTCCACGCCGCCCCGCCCGAGGCGAACGGCATCTCCGTCTACGGCTCCGCCGGCACCCTCCACTGGCGCCTCGGCGACACCATGACCTTCGCCCCCCTGGGCGAGGAGCCCGCCCCCCTCGACCCCGACCCCGGCACCGCCGGCGAGTGGCGGGTCGAGCAGGATTTCGTCGACTCGATCCGCCGCGACGCGCCCGTCATCCTCACCAGCTTCCCCGACGGCGTTGAGTACATGCGCGTCATCGAGGCCACCCATCGCAGCCGCACGGAGGGCCGCGCCGTCCCCCTCTCGGAGGTGTAAGGCCTACGTGCCGGGCGCCGGCTCGCCCCTGGCCCAGCGCAGGTGTTCGCTCAGCACCCACCCCTCCACGCCGTCGTCCGTGCGGATGTACAGCCAGGTGCACCACCAGGATGGGCACCCGGACTCACTCGTCGCCGTGTAGCCTCCGGCGGTCCAGTAGGCCTCGTTGTCGTAGACGCTTCTCCCAAACTCCACCACCTCGACAGTGGAGCCATCCTCGAGACACGTCACCGTCCTGGCCCCTGTCCCTGGCTCTTCCTGTACATCGAGGCACGCGCCGTTCGTTGCGACGCGAACGAGCAGGCGCTCCTCGATCGGTGCGCGCTCGATGACTGGTGGCAGGAGGGGCGTAAGGAGGATGAACGACGTAGGTCCCTGATACCAGACGGCGACGTGCACCTCCTGGCTGGTGGCTCCCCACGCCGGGGAAACGACCAGGAAGGAGTCGGGGGGCTCTTCGGACCCTCCATCCACCTCGGTCGTTACGGAGGCGACCAGCTCGCCATCCTCGTCGAGGACAGCGATGGTGTAGTAGTCGTACTGGAGTAGGAAGCGGAGTGGCTCCGTTGGACCGGGGACGAACCCCGTTCCTCGCAGCTCTTCCGGCAAGGGCGCCCACTCGCCTTCGGCACTCACGATGCGATCGCTGCGGGCGGTCGTGACAACCAGCCCCGAACTATCGGGAAGCCAGAACGTCTCGGGGGCACGGCGGAGGTGATTCGCGCTGGGAAAGTAGAAGGCGCTCTTGATGCGAAACAGCTCCTCTCCCGTCGCAGCATCGAATACCGAGACAGCGGTGAGCCTGTGGTATTCCCCAGGGCCGTCGGGGCTTGTTTTCGGAAGCACATTCGCCGCGACCAAGTTCCCGTCCGGCGAGAGGTAGGGTCCATCCCACGAGAGGGCGCACCCGAACGAGGCGTCCGACAGGATCGTTCCGCTGGGGTCGTATCGGACGACGCGGCAGGTTTCGGGGTTGTCGGCGTCCCTGCCGATCAGGGCAACGCCCTCGTTTGAACCAAAGACTTCAGCGCTCTCGATGAGCGAAAAGTCCCAGCGCAGGGGGGCCATGCCGGGAGGCGCCTCGACCGCGTGCCCGGTGACTCGATCGCTCAGGAGCGTTCTATCACCGGAACGTGAGGCGACAAAACGCTGCTGTGGCGCCGGGAGGTTCCATGCTTCGTCGCTGTGCCTGGTCAATACGCCCGTCTCGACATTGAGGATGTACCCACCGGTCCGGGTGATCGCCTCGCCTGGTGGCCGGGTACTGACCGTGGGGGAGGCGGACTCGGCAGGTTCGGTAGGCTCCACTGGCTCCCGGGGAGTTGGCGTCGGCGAAGGGGTGTCCGAGGGTGACGTCGTGACCGTCGCATCGGCAGCGGGGGTCGAGGTGGGAGTGGCTGACGCGGCCCCGGCGGCCGTAGCCGTGGGCGCTGTTGTCGGTGAGGGCGTGGCTGTGGGTGTCGCTGTCTCCTGGGGGGCGGGACTGGGCCGGGAAGGGGTTGCGGGGCTGGCCGTGACGCTCGCCGGCTCGGGCGTCGCGGTGGGGGAAGGCTGCGCGACCGGCTCGCCGCCGCACGCCAGCGCGCCACACAGCAGGACGGGAACCAGGATCAGCCACCGAGCCGCCTGTCGCTTCATGGGGCCAGTCTAGGTGCCGGCAACCTGAATTACCCCACCCGTGCGCCCGTCCCTGTAAGGTGCGGCGAACCAGCACGGAGGAACCCCATGCCCCAGGCCGAACCCTTCACCGTCGCCGTCCCCGACGAGGCCATCGAGGATCTCCACCGCCGCCTCGACAACACCCGCTTCGCTCCCGACTTCGCCAACGAGGACTGGCGCTTCGGCATGAACGGCGAGTACCTCCAGTCGTTCCTCAACTCCTGGCGCCACGACTACGACTGGCGCGAGACCGAATCGCGCATCAACAGCTTCAACAACTACCAGGTCGACTTCGAGGGCGTGCCCCTCCACTTCATCCACGAAAAGGGCAAGGGCCCGAACCCCATGCCCCTCATCCTCACCCACGGCTGGCCCTGGACCTTCTGGGACTTCGAGCAGGTCATCCGCCCCCTCACCGACCCCGCCGCCTTCGGCGGCGACCCCGCCGACGCCTTCGACGTCGTCGTGCCCTCCCTTCCCGGCTTCGGCTTCTCCACCCCTCTCCGCGTCGACGGCCTCCAGACGAGCAAGGGCGTGGACATGTGGGCGGACCTCATGACCGACGTGCTCGGCTACGAGCGTTTCGCCGCCGCTGGTGGCGACTTCGGCGCGATGATGTCGGGCACCCTGGGCGCTCGCTACCCCGACCGGGTCCTGGGCGTTTACGTGACCCTGCCCTCCCTCCCCGCCCTCTCCGTCCCCGACAACGTCCCCGAGCCCGGCAGCACGAGCCAGCTGGTCGGCATGCTCATGGGTCCGGCGATGCGCACCAGTCCCGACGACTTCGCCCCCGAGGAGCGCCACCGTTACGGCGTCATGGAGGACCGTTGGAAGACCGCCCTCTCCCACATCGCCGTCCACACCACCGACCCGCAGACGCTCGCCTTCGCCCTGCACGATTCGCCCGCCGGGCTCGCCTCCTGGCTCGTCGAGCGCCGCCGCAACTGGAGCGACAACGAAGGCGACGTCGAGGAGGCGTTCTCTCGCCAGTTCCTGCTCGACACCGTCAGCATCTACTGGTTCACCGAGAGCTTCGTCACCACCTCGCGCTGGTACTGGCACACCTTCCGCACGCCGCCCCAGGCCGTACCCGACCCGGAGGCCGCCCGCCAGGTTCCGTTCGGTATGCCCGTCTTCCCCAAAGAGATGATCTTCGTGCCCCGCGCCGCGGCCGAGGCTACGGCCAACGTCATCCACTGGACCGAGCATCCTCGCGGGGGCCACTTCGCCCCCTCCGAGGTCCCCGAAGTCTTCACCGACGACGTCCGCGCCTTCTTCCGCAAGCTCCGCTAGCGGGGAGGACTACGCTCGCCCCTCCACGAACGCGAGCACCTCGCCCGCGATCTCCAGCGCCCGCGCCGAGTCCGTTGCGTCGTACGCCTCGGCCGGGACGCCCCCGGGGATGGTCGTCGGGTAGCGTGTCCCGAGGTCGTGCTTGTCCAGCAGGATCGCCATCGGCCGGATCGCCTCGAACGTCGGGTCGAACGCGACCGCGTCCTCGCAGAGGTCGGCCAGCGCCGCGCCCCACACTGCTTCCGCCCCCTGCCCCAGCAGGAACGCCGTGACCGCCTTCTCGGCGCACTGCTGCGCGAGGAAGCAGGCCAGCGCGTGCCGCCCCGCCTCCGCTACCAGCCGCCCGTCCGACAGGTCGTGGCGAGCCTGTGCGAGCCAGCGCCCCGCTTCCCGCGCGCCGCTGCGGGGCGATTCAGGCATTGTCCGCCAGCGCCCGGCGCAGCACGGGGTCGTCCTCTCCCAGCGCCTCGAACTCCTGCGGGGTGTACACCCAGAATCGCGTCGCCACCCGCGGTTGCAGGTGCGACACGAAGAAGTCGGCCCGCCGCCGGAACGGTTCGTCGGTCTCCCGCACCAGCACGAGGTCCAGCGCGCTCCCCACGTCCACCTCCCCCCTCGCGAGGTCGCCCGTCAGGTACGAGCGCTCGACGCCGAGCATCGGGAGCTCCGCGGCCATGCGCTGCAGCTCCGCTTCCAGCAGCTCGCGGCGGCGCTCGGCGAAGCCGATCATGACCGCCATCGGCGTCAGGTCGTGAACAGCGTGGGCGCGCTGAGCGGAGGCATGATCTCGTCCGGTTCGAGCACGTACGCCTCCTTCTCGTAGACCTGCACGCGGTGGGACCCCAAGTCGGGCACGTACATGAGCCCGCGGCCATCCACCCGCACCGAGCAGGGCGCCCGCAGGAGCCGCTGCTCTTCCAGGTTCGCCATCTCCCGCAGCCGAAGCGTCTTCTGGTTGGCGAGGATGTAGCGCCGCCCGATGGCCGAGAGCGTTGCGTCGCCCCGGAACTGCTGCACGTAGCGGCCCGTGTGCGCGAACAGCTGCACGCGGTTGTTCCCCCGGTCCGCCACGTAGATGTCCCCGTGCTCGTCGACCGCGACGCCCGAAGGCCGGTTGAACTCGCCGTCCCCCTCGCCGCTGGTCCCGATGACGAGCAGCGGCTCTCCCTCTGCCGTCAGCTTCTGGACGCGGTCGTTGCGCCAGTCCGCCACGAACACGTCGCCCTCGTCGTCGATCGTCAGTCCCCACGGCATGTCGAACTGGCCCGGCTCGGAGCCGTGGCTGCCCCACCCGCCGAGGTGGCGCCCTTCCGGCGTGAAGCGCTGGATGCGGTCGTTACCCGTGTCGGCCACGAGCAGGTTCCCCTCCGAGTCGAAAGCGAGACCCGAGGGCCGGTCGAGCTGGCCCGTCCCGGAGCCCTGCTCGCCCCACGTCCGCACGACCTCCCCCTCCGGGGTGAGCACGGTAACGGTGTGCCGGCCCTCGTCCGACACGTACAGGTTCCCGTCCGGCCCGCGCACGATGCACTGCGGCCAGAGAAAACTCCCGATCGTGCCCAGGTCTTCGTCGGCCTGGCTCAGCCGCCGCACGCTCGCGGCAACCTCCGTCCGGCAGACGACGAACAGCACGTCGTCGTCGCCCAGCGCCAGGTCGGTCGGGTAGGAGGTCACGCGGCGCATCCCTACCGTCCTCAGGTAGGGGAAGCCCGCTCGCAGCAGTGCATGCGCCTTCGGCACGGCGATACCCTCAGGCCGCCGCCGTCGCGAACGGACGGACCTGCTCGAAGTCGCCGCCCACGATCGGCGCCGCCTCGATGCCCATCCACTGCTCCAGCATCGTGCCGTAGATGCCACGGAAGTCGATCGTGTGCTTCAGGTCCTCGCCGTTCAGCCAGTCCTTCGGCTTCACCGAGGGGTACTCGGCGTAGAGGCCGCCTTGCACGTGCTCGCCGAGGATGTAGGCGCCCCCACCCGAGCCGTGGTCCGTTCCCGACCCGTTGTCCTTGATGCGTCGCCCGAATTCGGTGAACACGAGCACCGCCACGTTGTCCGCCGCTTCGTGGTTGCGCAGGTCCGTCAGGAAATCCGAGAGCGCCCCGCACAGCTCGTTCAGGAGCCGGTCGTGGTTGCCGGGCTGGTGTGAGTGGTAGTCGTAGCCCGCATGCTGCGTGTAGAAGACGCGCGTCCCGAGCCCGGCCGTGTGGACGCGCGACACGTCCCGCAACGCGGTGGCGATCGGGTTCGTGCCCCACTCGACCGTGGTCGAGTACTTCCCGGGCACCTCCGCCAGAACGTCCGCGCCCGCGAGCACGTCGCGGCCCGTCTGCCCGAGGTAGTCCCGCACGAGTCCCGCGCCCACCGCCGGTGTGTACATCCGTCGGAACAGGTCCAGGTTCGCCTCGCGCTCCTGCTCCTGCTCGATGCTGGTCATCAGGCCGTAGGCGTCGAGGTCGCCCACCGAGGTGACGGTGACCCCCGGGGCCGCGCAGGCCCGCGGCAGTCCCCGCCCGAAGCTGACCGCCGTCAGCGGGTTCTCGCTGCTCGGGTCCAGCTCGCGCACGAGCTTTGCGATCCAGCCCTCCGTCGAGATCTTGTCCGGCTCGCACGTGTGCCAGATGTCCATGCCGCGGAAGTGCGACCGGCTCGAGTTCGGGTAGCCGATGCCCTGCACGATCGCCACGTCGCCGTCGTCGAACAGCCCCTTCAGCCGCGACGCCGCCGGGTGGAAGCCCAGCGGGCTGTCTTCCGCTAGCGGCAGCACCTGGTCCTGCGGAATCCCCACGTGCGGGCGCGAGTCGTAGTACGTGCCCTCCGTGTAGGGGATGAGCGTGTTCATGAAGTCGAGCCCGCCGGTCAGCTGGACGATGACCAGGACCGGATCGCTCGTGCCGTTACTGCTTCCCATCTCCGGCCTCCTAGGCGAACTGGTACTCGGGCGTCGCCACTACGAGGGTGAGCATTCGCGCGACCCGCTCGTCGTGGTCGCCCGCTTCCGCGCCCTCGAGCAGCGCTTCGCGCGTCTCGTCGCTGGCCTCCAGCGGCCCCGCAGCCTCCAGGCACCCGTCGACGAGTGTCTCGGCGGGAGATGACCCGCCGTTCGCGAGCTGCGCCGCAAGCGCCTGCGTGCCCGGCGCCCCGGGGTTGCCCACCTGCTGCACCGCGAAGTTCACTCGCTCCATGAGCGTGCCCCCGTCGATCCACTCCTTGCCGGTGTGCCACCCTTCAACGCTGGGCGGGTCCATCAGCTTCTGGCCCATGGCCCCCATCGCCCCCTGCAGTGCTCCCATCAGCGGGGTCGGGTCCACGAGCGTCCCCGAGAGCTTCAACACCCCTGCGACGAACTCCGCTGGGGACTTCACCTTCGCGAACCGCGCCCGCTTGAAGAACTCCGCGTTCAGCAGCGTGCGCATCACCTTGCGCAGGTCTCCCTCCGTCTCGAGGAAGACCGACGCCAGTTGGTCGATGGCGTCCGGGTCGTTCGGCTCTTGCACGCTCCAGGCGGCAACCTGGGGCTCGTCCGCGACGAAGAAGTTGTACAGGTGCCGCGAGATGAAGCGAGCCGTCGCCTCCTGTCGCACGATGATGTCGACCACGTCTTCGCCGTTGAACGGACCCGTCTCGCCCAGGAACGTCTTCTCGCTGTCGTCGTGGTCCTCGGGGCGGTAGACGAACCGCGCCGGATACCCCCCGTGCGGGTAGAGCGGGATGGGCTGCTCGAACGTCCAGCCCGTGAACGCCCGGCCCGCCATCTTCACGTCAGTCTCGTCGTACGTCCCGATCCCCATTGAGAACAGTTCCAGCAGCTCCCGGCCGTAGTTCTCGTTCGGTGCGTCCGCGTGGTTCTCGCAGTTGTCGAGCCAGTAGATCATGGCCGGGTCCCGCGAGAGCGCGATCAACAGGTCCCGCATCTTCCCCAGCCCGTGCTCCCGGAACGCCTGGATCTGGTCGGCCATCGAGAGCATGTGCTCGCCTTTGAACCATGCCGTCGCGAAGACGTGGTGCCAGAACAGCGCCATCTTCTCCTCGAGCGGGCGCTGCGTGTTCACCATGCGGTACACCCAGCGCCCCGCCGAGGCCGTGGTCGTGTCCGGCGAGGTCATCTGCGGGTAGTAGCGGAAGAGGACGTCATCGCTCACTTCCGGAAAACGATCGGGGTGGAGCAGGTCCTCCACGACCTCCTCGTAGGCCCTCCCGGCGAGCGTCGCCAGCTCGTCCTGGGTGGCGCCCACCCCCGCGCGTCGCATCAGGTGCGCCAGTAGCGCCGTCCGCTCGTCAGCCATTTGCTTCTCTCCGGGCTCGCGTCAGCGTGTGGACGCACTATACCCAGCCCGGCGAGGCGATTCAGGCCGGAGGGAGGGCGCTACAGCTGCATCTCCGGTACGCCCGGGGGCACGGTCAGCGGCGCGTCCGTGAACGTCACCACCTCCCCCGGCGCCCACCCCGGCGCGACCTCCCGCAGCGTGAGTCCCTCCGGCCCCACCTCCACCACCGCCAGGTCCGTCACGATCAGGTCGACGCACCGTCGTGCCGTGAGCGGGTAGGTGCATTCGCGCAGGATGCGCGGCCTCCCGTCCTTTGTCGTGTGCTCCATCGCCACGATCAGGCGTCGCGCCCCCACCGCGAGGTCCATCGCCCCGCCGATGCTGCCCCCACCTCGTTCCGGCACCGACCAGTTCGCCAGATCGCCCCGCTCCGACACCTGCAGGCCACCCAGCACGGCCGTGTCGATGTGCCCGCCCCGGATCATCGCGAACGAGGCCGCGCTGTCGAAGAAGCTCGCCCCGGGCTTCAGCGTGACGGGCTGTCCTCCGGCGTTGACCAGGTCCTGGTCGTACGCCTCCTCGCTGAAGCCGCCGTAGCCGAGGATGCCGTTCTCCGACTGCAGCAGGATGTTCGCGTCGGGCGGCGCGAATGCCCCCACGAGGGTCGGCAGCCCCACGCCCAGGTTCACGGTGCTCCCGGGCGACAGGTCCTGCGCCACCCGCATCGCGACCAGCTCCCGCGTCAACCGCGGCTTGTGCTCAGCGGCCATCCCAGCGCACCTCCACTGGGTCGCAGCGCACGATCCGGTCCACGTAGACCGCCGGCGTGTGGATCTCGTTTGGGGCCAGTTCGCCCGTCTCCACGATCTCCTCCACCTCCACGATTACGAGGTCGGCGGCCGTCGCCATGACCGCATTGAAGTTGCGACCCGCCATCCGGTAGCTGAGGTTCCCCAGGCGATCCGCTCGATGCGCCTTCAGGATGGCCACGTCGGCGCGCAGCGGGCGTTCCAGCAGCCACTCCTCCCCTTGCCACGAGAGCACGTCCTTCCCCTCCGCCACCTGCGTCCCCACCCCTGTGCGCGTCAGGAACCCCCCGATGCCCGCGCCCCCCGCCCGGATGCGCTCCGCCAGGGTTCCCTGTGGCACCAGCTCAAGCTCCACCTCTCCTGCGCGGTACTGCTCCTCGAAACGGCTGGCGCGGGCCGACGAGGCGCGCACCGCGAAGCTCGCGATCGCCTTCGCGATCTGTTGGTCCTCGCACAGCTCGTCCAGCCGGTCTCCGAAGCCGATGTTGGTCGCCATCACCGTCAGGCTGCGGGTGCCCCGCCGCTTCAGCGCGAAGATCAGGTTCGTCGGCGAGCTCGCCGAGACGAACCCCCCGACCATGACGCGTGCGCCGTCGCTGATCCCGTCCAGGGCTTCGTCGGGCGTGTCGTAGATGGTTGCCGTCATCGCTGGTTCACCCGTGCTGAGGAGTCTGGCCGAAAGGCGTAGGCTGCGCGAACCCACGCCACGGCGTCAAAGCCCGGAAGGAGAGAATTATGGCGGGAGAGCTCGAAGGCAAGGTTTCCATCATCACCGGCGGAGGCTCGGGCATGGGCCGCTCGTCGGCCCTGATGTTCGCCCGCGAGGGCGCCGCCGTCGCCATCGCCGACGTCAACGATGAGGGTGGCGAGCAGGTCGCGGCCCAGATCGAGGACAGTGGCGGGAACGCCCTCTTCGTCCATACCGACACGTCCAGCGAGGCTGACGTGCTCAACGTGGTCTCGAAGACCGTCGAGAAATTCGGCCGGCTCGACTCGATGGTCACCGCCGCCGGCATCTCCTACGCCAACTACGTCGAGGGCGACGAGGCTACCGACCCCTTCCTCCACCCCGAGACGGCCACCATCCTCAACAAGCCGACGGAGCGCTGGCAGAAGGTCATCGATGTGAACCTCACGGGCGTCATGCTCTGCGCGCGCGAGGCCGCCCGCCAGATGGTGGCCGAAGGCCACGGCGGCACGATCGTCAACTTCTCCTCGATCGCCGCCTACGGCCCCTCGCCCGGCATCATGGACTACTGCGTCGCGAAGGTCGGCGTCGTCATGCTCACCCGCTGCTTCGCGGTTGAGTTCGGCCCCCACGGCATCCGCGTCAACGCCGTCGCCCCGGGCCCCATCGACACGCCCATGACGGCTTCCCTCCAGCGCACGGGCGCGCTCCAGCAGCAGGGCGGCGCACTCCCGCTCGGGCGCATGGCCCAGCCCGAAGAGGTGGCCGAGGCCGTCCTTTTCTTCACCAGCGACCGCTCCAGCTACGTCACCGGCAAGACGCTCGGCGTCGACGGCGGCACCAACACCGTCTAGGCGGGGAGAGAGCAATGGCAGGAGAGCTCGAAGGCAAGGTTTCCATCGTCACCGGCGGCGGTTCCGGCATGGGCCGTTCGACGGCCCTGATGTTCGCGCGCGAGGGCTCGGCCGTCGCCATCGCCGACGTCAACGACGAGGGCGGCGAGGCCACCGCCGCCCAGATCGAGGACCTCGGCGGGAACGCACTGTTCATGCACACCGACGTGTCAAGCGAACAGGATGTGCTCAGCGTCGTCGCGGAAACGGCCGCCAGGTTTGGCCGGCTCGACTCGATGGTCACGGCCGCCGGCATCTCCTACGCCAACTATGTCGAGGGCGATGACGACACGGACCCCTTCCTCCACCCCGAGGCAGCGAGCAACCTCAACAGGCCCACGGAGTTCTGGCAGAAGGTCATCGACGTCAACCTCACGGGCGTCATGCTCTGCGCGCGCGAGGCGGCCCGCCAGATGGTGAACGAGGGCCACGGCGGCGCCATCGTCAATTTCGCCTCGATCAATGCCTACAACCCCTCGCCCCTCCTGACGGACTACAGCGTCTCAAAGGCCGGCGTCGTCATGCTGACGCGCTGCTTTGCTACCGAGTTCGGCCCCCGGGGCATCCGCGTCAACGCCGTCGCCCCCGGCCCCATCGAGACGCCCATGCTGGCGCGCGTGCACAGGGCTGGCGGGGCCGCCGGGCCCAGTGCCTCGTGGGGACATGTCCCCCTCCAGCGCACCGCCGACCCCGACGAGGTCGCTGAGGCGGTCCTCTTCCTCACCAGCGATCGATCTAGCTACGTCACGGGCAAGACCCTTGGCGTGGACGGCGGCATCAGTACCGTCTAGCGGCCGCGTCCTCGCGTCGCCACACCAACAGAACCGGAGGAGAAGACCATGGCAGGAGAGCTCGAAGGCAGGGTTTCCATCGTTACCGGCGGCGGGTCCGGCATGGGCAGGGCGACGTCGCTGTTGCTCGCTCGTGAGGGCGCAGCCGTCGCCATCGCCGACGTCAACGACGAGGGCGGCGAGCAGACCGCCGCCCAGATCGAGGATCTGGGCGGAGAATCCCTCTTCGTCCACACCGATGTCTCCAGCGAGCGTGATGTCGTCAATGCCGTAGCCGAGGCAGCGGGCAGGTTCGGGAAGCTCGACTCGATCGTCACGGCCGCAGGCATCTCCTACGCCAACTACCTCGAGGGCGACGATGACACCGACCCCTTCCTCCACCCCACGGAGGCTGGGTCCAGCCTCAACCGGCCCACCGAGTTCTGGCAGAAGGTCCTCGACGTCAACCTCACCGGGGTCATGCTCTGCGCGCGCGAGGCCGCCCGCCAGATGGTTAAGGAGGGCCATGGCGGCACCATCGTCAACTTCGCCTCGACGGCCGCCTACAACCCCTCGCCCAACATGACCGACTACTGCGTCTCCAAGACCGGCGTGGTCATGCTGACGCGCTGCTTCGCCACCGAGTTCGGTCAGCACGGCATCCGCGTCAACGCCGTCGCCCCCGGCCCCATCGAGACGCCCATGCTGGCGCGCGTCCACCGCGCGCGCGGCGGCGACGCAGGGTTCCGGACCCTCCCTCTGGGCCGCACCGCCCAGCCCGAGGAGGTCGCCGAGCTCGTCCTCTTCTTCACGAGCGAGCGTTCGAGCTATGTCACCGGCAAGACGCTCGGCGTCGACGGGGGTACGAGCACGCTGTAGGGACGCCCCTGTCCCTACAGCTCTTCCAGCGGCTTCGAGGGCCCCTGGGAGACGATTTCGTCCAGGGCCAGCAGCGCCTCGAGGGTGTCCTGTACCCGCAGCGGCACCGCGAACTCGCGTGGAATCAGGGGCCGGTTGATCGCCGCGAAGAAGAACTCGCGCGCGTACTTCGGCACCTCGTCCTCGGTCAGCAGCAGGAGCCCGTAGTTCGCCTGCCGCACGAGCCGTTCGGCCACCTGTTCGTGCGAAGGCCCCAGCGGCTGCTCCGAGCCGTCGTCGATACCCAGCGCGATCGGCCGCGTGCTCTCGTGGAACGGCCCCTCGCCCTCGTAGGAGATGCGCATATAGGTGATGACGTGCCCGTCCGCGCTCTCTTCGGTGCACAGCCCGCCAATCCGTTCGAACCGTCCCCGCATCGCAGCCTCCCGGCCGCCCCCCGGCCCGGCGATCGTTACAGGGTTTCGCAGGGAGATCGCAACCCCTCTAACCTCTTGCGTCCCCTACCACGCTTCGTATTGCCGGACATTACGAAGTCTTAACGTTCGCCGGGCGGTCTGAGCGTGGGAGTCGTACGCTAGAAGCAGGCTGGAGGTGAGCGTGTCGTGAAGTGCGAATTCCTTACGCTTGCCGATGCCGCCCAGGTCCAGGGAGATCGCATCCTCATCCTGGGCCGCGGCCTGCGCTGCCTGACCACGGGCGAAGGCTTCCCCTTCAAGCACCACCTGGGGGTTGCCGCCAGCCTCCTCGTCGGCGGACTCGAGACGAACCAGCCGCACCACTACACCTTCCGCGTCAGCCCCGAGGACTCGACGAATGAGTTCGTGGATGTCGAGGGCGACTTCGAGAAGACCCGTCCCGACGACACTCCTCCCGACGACGACCAGCACATGCTGCTCGCCGCCAACCTCGCCCCGAGCTTCGAGAGCGCCGGCGCCTACGTCCTGCGCATGCTCGTCGACGGCGAGGAGCTCGCCCGCACCAACTTCACCGTGCTCGACTCGGCCCCCGTCGCCGCCTCCTAGCCGCTCACCGCCACCCTCTGGAGCGCCCCCTCCCGGCCGTGCTAGGCTCGTAGGCGAGTTGGGGACTCGTCTAATGGTAGGACAGCAGATTCTGGATCTGTATGTGGGGGTTCGACTCCTCCGTCCCCAGCCACTTCGCACAGTACTCATAACCGGGTCTGACAGGCCGATTTCGGCGGAGTCCGCCGCGCCTATGGGGCTGTCCGGCGGCATAGGGATCGTGTAGCGGATCGTCGCCGTCCCGGGCTTCACCGCGATCTCCTTCACGAAGGAGCGGATGAAGGCTCGGGACTCTGTGAGTTCGCTGGTCCTCAAGAACTCGCTCATTTCCTCGGCGAAGGCGCTGATCGCCTCGACGCTGTCGAGGATCGCTCGACGCTCTGACAGCGTCCTTCGCGCATCATCGGCAGCCGTCTCCAGCCGCTCCTGGCGTTCCTGGTGCTGCTTGAGCCGGGGAAGGATGTCGTTGATCTCCAGGTCGGAGGTTTCGACCGCGTGCCACAGCCGGTCCATGCGGCGGCGTACCTCGGCCAACTCCCCCTCAAGGGTCTCCAGCTTCACGCGCTGCTCATGGGCAACGCCGTCCATCTCCTCATCGACCATCCGCACCAGCTTGCGGATGTTGCCCTCGGTGAGGATGTGGTCGCGAATCTGCTCGATGATGAGATTCTCGAAGCGTTTCGAGTTCAGGCGCGGGGTCTCGCAGCTCCCGCGGCCCCGCTTGATGAGGGACTGGCACACGTAGTAGGTGTACCGGCCGCTCTTGGCCTCCGCGGCCGTCAGCGCTCTGCGGCAGGACTGGCACTTGGCCAGTCCGCTGAGCAGGTAAGGGCTGGCAGCACGCCGGGGATGGACCTGCGTCGGTGCCTTGGCCTGCAGCACCTGCGCCACTTGCCGGAACTCCTCGCGGGAGACGATGGCGGGGAAGGCGTTCTCGACCCGGACGGCGCCGAGCCCGTCCTTGGCCGTGGCACCCCAGACCAGAGTGCCCGTGTAGGCCTCGTTGGCGAGCATCGCGTGGATGGTCGTCTTGTTCCAGCGCTTGCCCCTCGCGGTAGGGATGCCCTCGGCGTTGAGGGTCCTGGCGATGTCGAGCACGCTCTCGCCCTTGAGCGCCATCTCGAAGATGCGCCGCATCACGCCATCGGCGGGCGGATTCAGTTCCAGCTTCTGGCGCTTGCTGGCCCCGTCCTCGACCGCGACCTTCCGATATCCGTGGGGAGGGACCGGAGCAACCCAGAAGCCGCGAGAGGCCGACTCGCGCAGCCCCCGCATGACCTCCTGGGCCAAGTTCTCCGAGTAGAACTCATCGACGCTCTCGATGATCGCCTCCATGAGCTTGCCCGTCGGCGAGTCGTCGGCGTGCTCCGTAATCGACACAACCCGGACGCCTCGTCGGCGCAGCATCGACTTGAAGGCGACGGCGTGCTCGCGCTTCCGCGTGAAGCGTGAGAACTTCCAGACGAGGATCTCCCGGAACGGGGCGTCGGGACGCTCGGCGGCGTCCAGCATCTTGCGGAACTGAGGCCGGTCGGCGATGCGTCCGCTCTCGGCCTCGTCAACGTACTCGTGGACGACGACGTAGCCGTTCTTCTCGGCGTAGTCGCGCAGCGCCCGCAGCTGGGCGGAGACGGACAGGTCGACATCCTGGCGGTCGCTGGAGACGCGGGCGTAGAGGGCGGCCGGCGTCGGGTTGGGTCGTTCGCTCATCGGTTTGGTTCTCCCCATCGCTTCCTGTTCAGCGTACCCAGCCCCCTCCCGTACAGGTGCGGTCTTCGGTGAAGATGTGCCCGAAACCTGTCACGTCGGAGCAAGCTCTCGCGCTGTGCGCGCCGGGAGCGAACCCCGGGCGGTTCCACTGCCCCAGAACGTCCGTTCTGGTACGTGAGCATACCTCATCCCCGGCGCCTACGCTGGGTGGCCGGCGGCCGCCCACCTGAATGGTCTTCACCCGCGCCCTCTTCCAGTGCAGCCTCGTCGCCTGAAGGGGAAGGGTCATCCTGACCCTGCAGGTGGGCCCGTGCGATCATGCGCGCGAGTACCCGCAACCCGGTCTCGAGTTGCTCGCGCTGCTCGGCCGTGTAGGTCTCCTGCCCCGTCTCGCTGTCCATCTCCCTAAACTCCCAGTCGGTCGTCCTAGCATCACCGAGAGTTGCCGCGCAGGGAACAGCCTGGAAGGGGGTGCGACCATGAACCCTTTGCATGGGCGCGGAAAGGAACAAATGGCGGAAGTGGCCGGCTAGCGGCCCGTTGAGCCTGCTCCACTGCAGGGCGGTGAACCCGACTAATGGGTGTCGAAGTCGTTGTGTTCCGGCTACGTACCTAGTTCGAGAATGGCATACGTCTCGAAGAGGTGCTGCTTCAACAGGTCCTCTATGGGAACGGCCCGGAGGTCATGGCCCGCACCCTCAGGCGGTGCCAAGCCTTGGGTTCCAGCAGTCCCAATTCATCGAGCTGTGCTCTATGGGAAACCTGGAGCGGCACCTCGACGCCGGTCCGCTCCATCTCCCCCTGCGCCACCCGCCGGAAGTGGACCTGGGCGAGTTCGTCGTCGAACACCACCAGGACCGATGGCCAGGCACCGTGGTCCTCAAGGGGGCGCTCGGAGGAGTAGTACCGCAGATAGGGGCGAGACGCGCGGCCCTCGGGATCGTGCTCGCGCGGCGCTACGTCCGGGCCCGCCGCGAGCGGGAACGCGGGCGCTTGCGGTGAGCGCCACGGCGTCGATGGGCCTGTAGGGTTACCCCCACCATGCAAGACGGCGACGTCGCGATCATTCTCTACCTCGTCGGGGTGTCGGCTGGGCCGTTCCTCGTCGGCTTCGTGCTCGAGAGCATCTTGCGGCCCAGGGCGAGCTGGTGGCGGGGGTGGTACGTGCCCGCCGCGTTCGCGCTCGTGTGTCTCAGTCTCTGGGGCGTGCTGCTGGGGCTCTCGCTGACCGTGTGGACCGAGGGCTATAACGACATCTCCGCCGAGGTCGCGTGGGTGTACGTCTTCCCCTTCGTCGTGCTGATTCCGGTGACGCTGGCGGCGGTAGGCGTGGGGGTAGCGGCGGCCTTCGGTCCCGCTATGGCCCGCGCGCTCCGTCCCGCCCGCGGACCTCGGTGAGCGCCGAGGGCGACTTCCAGGCGGGCGTCGTGCGGCTTGCGGAGCTGCGCGGTTGGCTCGTCTACCACACGCACGACTCGCGGCGCTCCCAGCCAGAGTTCCCCGATCTGACCCTCGCCGAGGGGAGCGGTTGATCTTCGCCGAGCTGAAGAGTGCGCGGGGGCGCTTGGCGCAAGGCAGAAAGGGTTCGGCGGCCCTGCTCCTCGTCGAACAGCTTGCGTAGACCGCAGAGCCTTCCCTCAGCCAGTCGGACAGCCACCGTTCAGACCCCATGCGGCGCCCGGCCCCGTCCTGGAGCATATGGAAGTACTCGTGGGCCAGGAGCAGTCCGTGCTCATCGGCTTGGCAGGGGCTCAGGGCTAGGAAGATCGCTCGCCTTGGGGCGAGACCGCCACACGTGAACTCGAACTCCGTTCCCTCGTATTCCGCAGCCCGCTCGTTCAGCCCCTCCAGGTCCGCGCTCACGTACACCCTGAAGTCCGACGTCACCGCCCCGAAGTGCTCCGCAAAGATGACCTGGGCGGCCTTGAGTTGTCGCTTGAGGGACTCCCGCTCGGCTCGCGGGAAGTCGTCCAGGAACACGAACTCGACCTCCGGCACTCCCAGCTCCGCCCAGCGCTCCCCTTGCGGTTCCCTCCCTGCCTTCGAGCGGCTCGGTCTGGCGCGATTCCACCCCCGGAGCCTGCGCTCCCGTGCGTGCAGCGTCTCCACCTGGGCACGTCCTGCTGTCGCACACAGCGCCTCCCCAGCTGTCACGCACCTCCGCAGGCGATCCCAGTGGAAACGGCGTGTGGCTTCCTGATGCGGGCAGTCCGCCGCCGGGAGGGCGCGTTCTGACAGTAGGGGACGTGTACAGGGAATGACGACAGTTTGCAAAATGCAGAACCCTGTCGTGAGCCCATGAACACAGGCGATTCCGGGGGATGCAGCCCGAAGGCGGTAACCGTGCCTTTGAAAGGGCGTGGTGCGGTCGCAAACGCAAGTCTCCGCAAAATGCAGCATTTTGCATGAGGAGCAGACCCCCTGGGGGGAGCACCCGGGACGAGCCCCGCAGGGGACCGTCAGGACAGAAATGGACACGGTCCGGGGTCAGGGGGTGTACAGGAGATCGAGGGAAGTGGACATACACATGTTCTCATAGCTGGCCTGCTCCCGGCCAGCTGCGGTTCAAACCATCGCCTCATCTGCGTCGCTGTGGCTTGGTAGGGCGGAACATCGGTCCAACGGCCTCAGAGGTCTAGGCAATTCGGCTCGCAGTCACCAGATCGGCGAGTCCCGCTCCCAGTTCGATCAGCAAGTCCAAGTCCTCTGGGTCGAGGTCTTCGATGACCTCTTCATGTCTCTGCCCCTTGCGGAGGAATCCCACCGGCCCTTCCATCTGCACTGAGAGCCGGTCGTCCCCTGACACGACCAGCGCCCCGTCAGCCTCGCGGTACCTGAGGCCATCGCGCACGAGTCTTGGGATGCGGGGGTCGGCTAGAAGATCGATACCAGCGTCTACGGAAAGGTGCATGCCGTAGCCCTCTGCAAGCACGCTTCGTGCGCGAAGCTCCAGAGCGCTGAGTTCCAGTTCAACCCCCATCCGGTGACACCAGTGCACATCGTCTTCGTACGAAACTGACCACTGAAGGTCTTCGACAAGTTCCTCAGGCGTGAGGGGCTTTCCCACGAGGACACTGCCGACTGCCGCCGCGACATGGCTCGGCGTCAGCAAGCCCAGTCGGAGCGCGCTGCGAAGCGCCGGCTGCCAGTCGAAGACTGCTCGGGGATCTGCCTGACGGTCGGTCTTCACCGCAACGAAGGTGAGTGTGGCGATGGTGTCACGAACCTGCTGATCGAGTTCCTGATTTGCCCGCTCCAAGGTCTCGGAGTCGAACGAGTCGAGGAAGCCTGTGGACTGGTCCGACCCAGCGATGGCTGCGAGAAGGGAATGTGTCAGGCGAGCCAAGCGGTCCTCCTGGAGATAGTCGTGCAGCCAGCAATACAGCAGTGCGCCCGCGAGAGCCGAGAAGTTCCGAACGGGGGCCAGCGGGTCCAGCCACGTGAGACGGGGGTCGCCGAGGGACTTGATCCATCTGGCGAGCACGTTGAACACCCGCACGCGGATTCTTGCCGCGGGGGACCACTTCACTCCAGGTGCGCTCTCAATATCCTCTTCGCCGCCCTCCTCACCCCGGATGAGACGGAGCACCTGCGCAGACGGCGCCTGGTTAAGCATCATTCGTAGGAAGAGGAACACTTCGTCATCGAGCGGCGACGGATAGGTACCCATCCGCGAGTAGCGGCCCAGACGGGGATCGCGACGTAGTTCGTCGCGCTGCAGGCGATCCCAGAAGTCGTCACCAGCAATTGAGTCGACCTCTTCTTCATCCGCGGATTCGCTGCCATGCCTCGGCACCGCCTCATCGATGTCGAACACGCACGCGCCGTGGAGCCAACCGAGCAGCCAGCCGAGAGGCGAATCCATGTCGCCGGGCTCCAGCCCGGTTGGCTTCGATGTGTCTCGACGCTTTCCCGCGAAGGCACGGAGATGGTCGGGCAGGTCTACGGGTACGGCGTTCGAGAGCTCCTCGTCAGTGGCGGAGAGAATCCGAACGAACCGCCCCTTCGCTAGGTCAAGCGGCTCGACAGTGAGTCCTTCGGCGGTGAGTGCCACCCTCACCGTACCGTTGGACAGGCTAGATGATGGTGGCAGCGGTCCCCCGATCGTCACCTTCACCCTGCCGTCGCCCTGACGCACCGCGGCCAGCAATCTGACGGGATAGCTGCCACGCTCGACAGGAGGTTGACGACGAAAGTCACCCAGTTCAGAGAGGGACATCACCCTCTCCTTGACGTTTGGCGGGTGGAAGAAGGCCCGGATATCCTCGGCGCTCCCTCGCGCGATAGTTGCCGTTTCGGAGTTCGCGCCAGGCTGGTCACCGAAGAGCGTGAGGGCTGCATCTGACAGGTTGGGGGAACCGGACAACAGCACGCCTTCGTCCCCCTTCACGACGCCGATGAGCTTCGCGTGAACGTAGCTGTCCCAGCTTCGGATGAGGATGTCGGTCGTGGGCATCCGCTCGAGAGCCGCACGTAGCAGTTCGCCGTTCACGCTCGTCCGTTCGTGAAGGTAGAGAACGATCCGGTTCGGTCGGGTGTGGTCGGCCAGCGTCGTGAATGCGGAGCAGTCTTCGTCCCAAAACGGGGCCGCGACATACAGCTCGTCAACCGGCGGCGGGGGAAGGCGATCGACGAGGGCGTCGAGGATCGGGCCCTCCAGATTGGATACGAAGGGGGAAGCCGGAGACGCTGCTCCTACGTCGGGCAACCTGCCGACAACCTCCAGCCAGCGGCGCTCCAAATGCAGATCTTCCGAACGCGTCACAACCTGCTGCATCCACACTCTCCACGCCGAAATTGCCTGGTTTCCGAGGGGGCTGCCGCTCTCGAACTGTGTAAAGACCTCTCCCGTCTCCAAGCCGCTGAGCGTGAGATTCCCAGAGCCGACAAGGAGTCGCGCTCGCTCAGGAGTGGCTAGCAACACCGTTTTTGGATGGAACGAGCCTCGGGCGCTAATTCCCCGCACAAGGTAGTCGCGGTTAGCGCGGACGGCGGACTGCGTTCCTGCTAGCCGGTCCCACTCGGCGCTCAAGCGAGACGCGTCTGCAAGCACTGTGGCCGAAAGCGAACCGCCGCTGATACGCGGCAGGACGAAGTCCTCGAAGGTGCTGACTTCAAAGGTGAAAGTCGTCGCCCAGAACGCAGATATGGAGCCCCGAAGTTCGTCCGCAAGCCGAATGGTCACGCGAACGCCTCCTGCACAAGTTCATTGCCTTCTTCTGTGAGGAGTGGGACCCCGTCGACCTGCGACCACAACCCAAGGTCCTCGGATAGCCACCGTAGCGATGCGTGCCTGATATCGCTTGGGCCGAAGTGCCTCCGCATCGTCTTCTCATAGAAGCGAAGCCGACCATCTGCTCGGCGAAAGCGGAACGTAAACTCCGGGAGCTTCGTGGACGCAATGCCCTCATGTGGGTAGAGAACCAAGGTGCGGACGACCTTGCGCGCGAACTCCCCAACCGTGGGGGCCTCTGCTTCCCAAGACTCCAGTAGCCTCGTCATCTCCAGCAGCCCAGGCTGGCTGGCGCCATTGAGAAGCCCGATGTGGCGCCAGCCCCGCGGTGCATCAGCGGCTTCGGGGAGGCGGTCACGGACTGCCACGAGGGCCGCGAGGCCAGCCGCAATCGAGTCGTACCTCGCGATCCAGTTACGAATTCCCTCTACGTGGAGCTCGCCCAGTGCTTCTCCAGCCGCGGCTGCTAGAGTTCCGAGAGGCTCGGCTGGATCGGCGTGGAAGCTGGTCCCATCCGGAAATTCGAGCGGTTTAGCTGCGACGGCCTCGTCAATCATCGTGTCGATCTCGCTGTTCGACATCCCGTGCACGTCCTGTTGCTCCAGGCCGAGCTTGCAGAAGTGGGTCCAAATCGAGGAGACCCCTTCCTGGAGAGCCTCCCGCGCGACCAGTGCAGCCCATTCTCCGAGCGCGTCAGAGAGCGGAGACTGGCTGTCGGCGAACTGGCGCTCGAGAAACGAACTCCAGACCGCAGCCCGAAAAGGCGAGGAGGAAGGACCGGTCACGACTGAAGGGTCGCCATTCAGAAGCATGAGGAACAGTGCGAAGGCCCTGAGCCTCTGCTGGCTCTGTTGTGGCGGTATCCCGTCTCGATCCTCGAAGAATGCACGGCGAAGCAATTCCTGCTCGATGGGAGCGTCCTCAATCCGGCACAAGCAGGCGTGCTCGGCATACTCCGCCAGGACTTCGTCCGGGATTGAGCGTCCGGAATGCATGAACTCGCGGAAGTAGACAGTCTCCTCGACGCGCGTGCGAAAGGTGTCGGCTATCTCGCGAGCAATGCTCCGTTCGACGACATCAACGGGGGTAGGTTCGTCACCAAGGAGGGACCCAGCGGGAACAGCGAGTCCCATGGTGATCAAGGGCGATCGGTAGTAGAGGCCATAGGCGCCGAAGGCACTCTCGACGGAGAAGTTGCGGGTGAACGAGTCTCCGTCCCGACCCGGGTTGGCGATCGCTTGCCGTCCAACCACCCCGATCCCCGGCTCCGATGGGCAGCCATGGGTACACAGGCTCGTAGCCAACGCCAGCTCGTATTCGCGCCTCCGGAAGAAGTTCGACATCTGCTCTCGGGAGACGGGTAGCCGGTGCTTCTCGTACTCGTCGAGCAAGAAGAGATGAAAGCTGAAATACCTCGCTCGCTGGGAGAGCGCGAGAATGCCGGGTGTCAGCTCGGGCATGATCCGATCGGTCGTGATGGTCTGCATGCCGAGCGGATCGCGCCCAGGAGTAATGCGAAAGGAAGAGGCCGACCACTCGACATCGAGATTCATCGTGGGGGCCTCCCTTGGGCTCCTGCTGAAGTGTCCCGTTCATGCCTCACTCTCGGGCAGGCATGGCTTACTCGCCACCGCTTGAGCGTCCTCCGCGCTCCCCTACAGGGACCTGCCACCTGATACGGGGCCTTTTGGTACCGCTGAGGCGCATTTGCACCTCGAACGGCCCGTTTGCCGTTACCAGACGTGTACAGGGATTCAGAGAATGTCTGCAAATTGCACGTCCAGTCCTGAGCCCACGGAATCAGGCGTTTTCGGGGGACATGCGCTGACAATCCAAAGAACTTTGCGAAAGCTCTGATTCCGGTCGCAAGATGCAAGAAAGGAGCATTTTGTATGCCGCGAATCGGGTCGGAGGGGCTGGCCCTGAAGCCTGAGTGGGCGGTCAGATGGGCTACTGAGACGTACAGAAAGAGCGGGTTGAGTTCCCAGGCGGAGAACGGTTGTCCACCCCCTAGCGGGAGAACCCGGGACGAGCCCCGCAGGGGACCGTCAGGACAGAGATGGAGCTCCCGGAGGCCCGCGGCAGCCGCATCAGAGCAAGCGGTCACGAGAGGGTGGGCGAGCACGGCACACGTTTACCACCTGCCCATGGATTGCAGATTGTTCGGCAGATTGCATGTCATGGGCGTGTACAGAGAAAAGAAGGAGATTGCAGAAAGTCAATCGAGGCGAGAAACCCAATGGGTACAAGGGGAAACGCCCCCTACCGGGCGTAGGCAGTAAGCAATTCGGTTCCGGGGCTCCTTCCACGACAATTCGGCAAAATGCCGAGGCGAAATTGACAAAAGGCAATCGGAGAAGTGGGTCGCGGGAGTAGGTCTGAGGGACCGCTGCCCATGGACGAAGTTGTCCAGGACTCAGGCGGCGGCCCAGCCCTCCGACAGGACCTCCGCCTGCTCGAGGACGGTGAGGGTGGCCTTTTCCTGCTTGTCCGGCGGGTAGCCGTGTTTGCGGAGGATGCGGCGGACGAGGACTCGAAGCTGGGCGCGGACGTTCTCGCGGAGCGTCCAGTCGATGGTAACGTTGCCGCGGACGGTCTCGACAAGCTCCCGGGCGATGTCGCGCAGGGTCTCGTCGCCGAGGACCTGGACGGCGCTGTCGTTGGCACCGAGGGCGTCGTAGAACGCAAGCTCGTCGTCGGAGAGGCCGAGTGCCTCGCCACGCTCGTTGGCCTGGCGCATGTCATGGGCGAGGCCGATGAGTTCCTCGATGACCTGCGCGGCTTCGATGGCGCGGTTCTGGTAGCGACGAAGGGTTTGCTCCAGCATCTCGGCGAAGGAGCGTGCCTGGACGACGTTCTTTCGCCGGCGTGTGGCCAGTTCGCCCTTGAGCAGCTTCTGAAGCAGCTCCACGGCGAGGTTGCGGTGGGGCATCCCACGGACCTCCGCGAGAAACTCGTCGGACAGGACGGAGATGTCGGGCTTCTCCAGACCGGCGGCGGCGAAGATGTCCACCACGCCTTCCGAGGCCACCGCACGCGAGATGATCTGGCGTACAGCCAGGTCAAGCTCCTCGGCGGGACGCGCTTCGGCCTCGGCGCGCTTCGCGAGCGCTGCGCGCACCGCCTGGAAGAAGCCGACGTCGTCGCGGATGCGCTCCGTCTCCTCGTGGGGGACGGCCAGCGCGAACGCCTGCGAGAGTTCACGCACGGCGGTCAGGCAGCGCTCCTTGCCGTTCTCCTGCGCGAGGATGTGCTCCTGTGCGGCCGGCAGCAGCGACAGCCGCTCAACCGGCGTCCCCGAGGTCCACGCTGACCAGTCGAACCCGTGGAAGAGGCCGAGGCAGACTTCGTATTTCTCCTGCATGACCGCGACTGCTTCCGCCTGGTCGATGGCGGTACTGCCCGTCCCACCGCTCTCGGTGTAGGTCGCGAGGGCGCGACGGAGTTCGTGCGCCAGGCCGAGGTAGTCGACGACCAGGCCACCGGGCTTGTCGCCGAAGACGCGGTTCACGCGGGCGATGGCCTGCATGAGGCCGTGGGCGCGCATCGGCTTGTCGACGTACATCGTGTGCAGGCTTGGCGCGTCGAAGCCCGTGAGCCACATGTCGCGCACGAGCACGATCTGCAGCTCGTCGTCGGTGTCGCGGAAGCGCCGCGCGAGCGCTTCCCTTCCGCCCTTGGTTGTGAGGAGGGGCTGCCAGCCGGGTGGGTCGGAGGCGGAGCCGGTCATGACGACCTTGATCGCACCCTTGTCCTCGTCCTCGTGATGCCAGTCGGGGCGCAGGCGGACGAGCTCGCGGTAGAGGTCGACGCAGATGCGGCGGCTCATGCACACCACCATCGCCTTGCCCTCGAGGGCTTCGAGGCGGTGCTCGAAGTGCTCCACGATGTCCCGGGCGACGAGCTTGACCCGCTTCTCCGCCCCGACCACCGCCTCCAGCTGCGCCCACTTGGTCTTGAGCTTCTCCTTGCGCTCCACCTCCTCGCCTTCGGTCGCCTCCTCGAAGTTGGGGTCGATGGCCGGGCGCTCGTCTTCGTCGAGGGCCAACCGGGCGAGGCGGCTCTCGTAGTAGATGGGGACGGTGGCGCCGTCCTCCACCGCCCGCTGGATGTCGTACACGCTGATGTAGTCGCCGAACACCGCGCGCGTATTCGCGTCCTGCAGTTCGACGGGCGTGCCCGTGAAGCCGACGAAGGAGGCGTTCGGGAGGGCGTCGCGCATGTGGCGGGCGAAGCCGTCGATGAACTCGTACTGGCTGCGGTGGGCCTCGTCGGCGATGACGACGATGTTGCGTCGGTCCGAGAGCAGCGGGTGGCGGTCGCCCCGCTCGTCGGGGAAGAACTTCTGGATGGTCGTGAACACGACGCCACCCGCCTCGACGGCGAGCTTGCCCCGCAGGTCGGCGCGGCTCTCCGCCTGGTCGGGCGGCTGGCGGAGCAGGTCCTGGCAGCGGGCGAAGGTGCCGTAGAGCTGGTCGTCGAGGTCGTTGCGGTCGGTGAGGACGACGATCGTCGGGTTCTCCATGGCGGGCTCGCGGATGATGGCGCCGGCGTAGAACGCCATCGTCAGGCTCTTGCCCGACCCCTGGGTGTGCCAGACGACGCCGATACGGCGGTCGCCGCGCTCCCCGCCCGACCTTCGCCCCGCCTCGTACCCTTCCAGCACCTCCGCCACGCTCCGCCCCTCCATCTGGAGCTCCGTGGCCCGCAGGGTCTCGTCGACGGCTACGCGCACGGCGTGGAACTGGTGGTAGCCGGCCATCTTCTTGGCGAGGGCGCCGCCGTCGTCCTCGAAGACGATGCAGTCGCGGATGAGCTTGAGGAGCCAGACGGGCGCGCAGACGCCTTCGAGCATGACCTGTAGCTCGGGCGTGGCGGCGTCGGCGAGTTCCTCCCCGCCGACCGTGCGCCAGGGCTTGAACCACTCCCAGCCGGCCGTGAGCGTGCCAGCGCGGGCGAGCGTGCCGTCGGAGGCGATAAGCAGCTCGTTCAGGGCGAAGAGGCCCGGGATACGCTCCTTGTAGGTCTGGAGCTGCTGCCAGGCGTCATAGATGGTCGTGTCCTCGTCCGCCGGGTTCTTCAGCTCGATGACCCCGAGGGGCAGGCCGTTCACGAACAGGACAACGTCGGGCCGGTGCGTGTGCTTGTTCTCGGTGACGGTGAACTGGTTGACGGCGAGCCAGTCGTTGGCCGTGGGCCGCTCGAAATCGACGACCTGCGCCTGCGCACCGCGGATGGCGCCTTCTGCCGTGCGGTACTCGACCTCGACGCCCCAGACGAGCATGCGGTGGAAGGCGCGGTTACGGGCCGCGAGGGTCGAGCCCTCGGGGCGCGTGAGCTTGCGGAAGGCGCTCTCGATGGCGTCAGCGGGCAGGTCCGGGTTCAGGGTCGCGAGGGCGGCGCGAAGGCGGCGCTCCAGCACGACCTGTCCGTAGTCGTCGCGTTCCGCGCCGGCGCTCTCGGGCGCGATGTCGGGACCGTAGGCGGTCTGCCACCCGAGGTCGCGGAGCCAGTCGAGGGCGGCCTCCTCGGCCACGGCCTCGGTGATACCGGTCATGTGGCGCTAAGCCAGCATCAGGCGCTCACCCCGGGGCTCCGGGACGGGGTCGCCGAACTCCCGCGCGGTGTCGATCCAGAGATCGATCGCCTGCTCGACGCTCTGCAGGGCGGCCGACTTGCTGTCGCCATGGGCGCAGCAGCCGGGAAGCTCGGGAACCTCGGCGATGAAGGCGTCGTCCTCGTTGCTCCAATAGATGATGACTTCGTACTTATGCATCGGGGTTCCTCACAGGTGGTACTTCAGGATTGCCTGGCGGACCTGCCGCACCTGGTAGGGCTTCGCCTGGCTCCCCTGTCTCTGCAGATTGATCAGCTCGCGGACGCCCTCTCTCCTGAACATATAGTGGCCCCCGCGGGTGCGTTCGGCAAAACCCAGCCGCAACAGGAACGAACGGAGGTCCTCGAAGCGGATGTTTGCGTCGGATCGCCCACTGACAATCTTCTCTCGGAGGTCGTCGTCGCGGCTCATGCGCCCAGCGGCACGGTCCGCTCCCTGGCCAGCTCCGCCGCGTACTGGAGGGACGCGCTGACCGCATCGACGAAAACGGACGGGTAGCTCTCCGCGACCTCCTCAGCCGTCAGGCCCGCCGCGAGGTTGTCGAGGACCACGCTGACCGTGACGCGCGTACCCGCGATGCTCGCCCGGCCGTGGCAGACGTGCGGATCGACGGTGATGAACTCGCGCCAGTCCATGGTCAGCGGCTCCTATCTTCGAGCCATGATCCGCGTGCGCCGCTCAGGGTGTCAATCAAACGAACCACCCACCCGGACAGCCCTGCGCTTCCCTGGCCTAACGTTCGGACTACGACACGCGGACCGGCGCCAAGTTCCGGGGCCGCCGCAACTCGTAGGTGTTACCGACCCTATATATGTCCCCTTCAACACGAATAGGTTGATGACCGCCGAACGCCTCAATGACCGTTTTGTACGAAGTACTCTCGAACTCGACCTTCAGCCGCATGGGGCGACCATCGCGGATATACAGTAAAAGCGCTCGCCCATCAAACTCCTCAGGCTCCCGCTCAAGCTTGACAACCTGCGCTAGGACTTCCTCGTCAAGGAAAGGCTCTTGCCGCCGCAGCTCCCTCGCTACTTCCCCAAGAATTCTTGCCGAATTTTCGGAAAATTCAAAGGTCCTTTCGCTATATGGTGACGGTCGCACCTGGGCCCAAAAGAGGCTAATTTCAACGCCGCGCCCTTCTTCGGCAATGCTGGCGAGTGACTCACAAAAATTAGAACTCACTCCATACTCCACCGCGCGACTGAATTGTTCAATACTGTCCGTACTTACTGCCGCAACCACGCTCTCACTAGTCCGATCGAGGGCTTCAGCCAACCGATGAGTCACTCTCCGCGAAAAAGGCGACTGAAAGTCCTCGCCTAGGTCTTCTTGGACACCAAATCTGGCAGGAACTGGGGAGTGCAGTGTCAAAGAGTACCCTTCGTAGGTCGTTGGTACCGGTCGTACCGTATCGAGGTAACCTGCAACCTCTGCACTGAGCCTGCCTCGGTAGTTTACTTGAGTCTTTTCCGCTGCTCGGGCCGCCGAAGCTAGCATGTCATAGGCGGCATCAAACAAGCCCGCGCTCTGCTGGAGAGACAGTCCCTCATACTCGCTTGCCTTACCACGGGGAGACTTCAGTTGGATGACATCCGATCCTGCCCCCAGGACATCATAAAACACGTCTATTGGGGAACGCTGCTCGACTTTGGCGAGAGTCCAGATTGCTTCGCTGACCGCCTCTGGATAGTCAGCGAGCGTGTCGGAAGAAGGAACGATAACCTCCCAACTATCATCCTCTTGAATTTTAGAGTAGACTGCCGCTGGTCGCTCTCCCCAAGGGCCTATGTTATTCCATGCACGGGATGCCAAGTAGGAACGAAGACTGGTAATGGGGAGAGATGCAAGAAGTGCACGTTCACGAAGCTGTACTATCATAGCGACACTCCATCGCCTGCCCTCGTCATCAGGTGGTGCACAGTGTCGCGGTTGAACATGTTAGCGACAGGAACTTGAACCGTGACAGTGGAAGTGCTAGAGGACTCATCGCGCCCTTCTAACGAAAGCCAATACGCGCAATTACGAAGACAAAGCTCGCTATGAGTTTGGCTTAGCCACTCATCGTCGTTGGCTGGAACCAGAACAACGATTAAGATCCTCGGCACCATACTCGAGGCCCGAAGTTCATTATAGTTTTTCAGGGGTAGAGGGAAGTGAATGGTGTCACCCTTGACAAGGTCTTGTGATGTCGCCTTGGCTTGGAAGTCTATTCTGGGCCGCTGTCCGCGACTGGACATCAAGATGCCGTCGACACTGTCGACATCTGTCTCAGGAACAGTGATCTGGTAACCAGCACCAGTCACAACGGCTCTGATGTGAGCTAGGGAAAACTGCTCCAGCTTTAGGGTTGCCGGCAACATCTCTAGCTTGCTCCAGGGTCAAGCGAGTTTGCCAGGGGAGCTAGCAGGCCCGCCACCAAGGGTGACAATAGGGTATCACGCAGGGCAGATATGTCTCGTGACCGCCGCGCGATTGCTGATACCCTCTCGTGGAGTGGGGCTGCTATCTCCTCGTACGCAGCATGAACTGGCCTAGGCGGGGCGAGGAAGGGAAGTTCGCGGAATGAGGACTTGCTGATCTCGGCGAAGGTTGTGCCGCTTGCCCTCGCTTCGATGGCGTCCATGTTCGCCCGCGTCCAGTTCAGCGCATACGGGGCACCTACCGGCCCGTCGCACACCATCGCGATGATGCCCTGGTTGATAGCCACAGGAGTCTCAGTGATGGCCAAGTAGCCAATGGGGGCGCGGGACGAAAGCAGCAGCGTTCCTGGTGGAAGGAGCCCCGACCGAATCCGCGAGACCCCCGCATCAGTCAAGTGTCGTGCGGTTGACGCCAGGACCGGGGCCTGAAGTAGCGAGAGGTCTTTCGGTGTGGCAAAAGAGTGGTCACCGTCCCAGTAAGACGGCTCCTTTGTGCTGGGAGTGCTACCCCCGCTCACCTCCACAGCCTCGCCGGCGCGAAGAACCTTCCAACCCTCGGGGATGTCGCCGAACTCGGAGGGGACGAGGCGGTCGGGGAAGAGGGGGTGGAGGTGGGCGGGGAGGCCGGGGAGGGACTCGCCCGGGCGCCAGCGGCCCTCCATCTTCGCGCGGACGGGCTCGAAGTCGACGAACCACGACCGGAACAGGGCCCGCGCCATCGCCTCGAGGGTCTCGTTCATGCGGCGGTTCAGCTCGATCTTGTCGTCGAGCGTCCCGAGGACGTGGGCGATCGCGCGCTGCTCGTCCAAGGGCGGGACAGCGAAGGGGAGTTCCGAGAGGATCGCAGTGTTGAGGTTTGGCATCGTAGCGCCGTGCGCGTGACGGGTGATCCAACCGCGAACGAGCTCGTGTCCGAGATAGTACGCAGCGTACGCGGGCATGACTCCGGCTCCGACACGGACGCGCAGGCAACCCGTGCCGCACAGCCACCCATCTTCCCGCTGTCCTACTAGTGCGCGCTTCTCAACGTCCCCGCGCCGGCTGTAGATAATGTCACCGGTCCGAACCCGGTACCGCTGGAGACGCTCGGCGTCCTGGGGAGTGATGCGAGCGATGCCGTCCTCGAGTACCCGATTGTCCCCGATGTTCGTGGGCATTATTGACGGGATGCCGTCCAGTACGTAGTCCGAGGCGTGCAGTTGGCTTCCGAATGGGCCAGTTTGGATGTCTCCCCCGGCACCCGTGCATGCCTCGCCAAGAGTTGTGTACTCCCACCCGGCAGGCAGCGGCCCCAGCAACTCTTCAACCACCGATCCAGGTTGCCTCCGAAGCCTCCGCGGCCACGTCTAGCTTCACCACCTCAGGCATAACCTGCTCGCTCGCACGTCCCGACCGGCTACCGGAGGAGTTGATAGTCATCGGTCTCGTCGCGGCCACGGGGCTTACGGGACTTGCATATCTCCCGTAGCTCTTCGGACACCGCGATCCAGTTGGTCGCGCCGCGGCGTACGTAGTACCTGGGTCCAGGCCCGTCCTTTCCCGTCACGCCGTACGGGCGGTCATCTCCTGGCTCCACGCGCATCGCGATCACAGTGCGCTCTTCAAGAGTGCAGGTGAGGAGCTCGTACTTTGGAGGCGGGCTGACGTTATTTCGGACGATGTTGTCAAGGCTATCACGGGCATCGGCCACGTCATCACAAATCCCGACAACCTCCCCATCGTCGCGGATCCCAATGATGATCGTGCCGCCACCACCGTTCGCAAATGCGGCAACGGTCCTTGGAATGCCCTCACCCTTTGGGAAGTCCACTTTAAACTCGACTGTCTCGCTCTCACCGCCCCGCCGCAGCCGGTCGAGCCTCTCGTTGAGATCGTCAGTCTCGTAGATGATGCCCTGTCCCTCGCGCCGCAAAGGCCATCGACTGCTGAGCGTGCGGAAGTCGAGGCACTCATGGCCGCGTACGAGCGTCACCCAAGCATCAGCGTGGTCTGCGCCGCTGATTGGCACGGAGACCTCCCCGGATTCACTGACGGGCTCTTCGTGTCTGTCCCCCGCCGAGGACACCTGCAGATGGACCCCTTCAAGGTCCTTGCCGCGCACCGAGACGGTAATCGCGGCGGGGGACACCCGGACTTCGTCGATGTACGCCTCGAGGTGCGCGATCCTGACGAATATCGCTTCACTGGGGATGCTTCGGTTGTCAGGCGCTGAGTGGTCGTCTAGGAGAAGCGACGCGGTGGCGGCCGTCTCGTTCGGAAAGAACGGACGATCTTCCCCGGCAAGCGGAATGCCATGCGGAGACTCCTCTGTCTGCTTCGCCAAGGTAATCGAGTACTCGGTGTGTGGAACCGTCAGGCGGGTCCCGTAGCGGCCATAGGCGCGACTCGCCAACCGCTCCCAGAGGCACTCCGGGCTGGGTTCAGGCAGGGAGAACTCCAGGCCGTCAACCTCGCCGCTCCCACCCGCGAGCCAGTCAGCCACAGCGGAGCCATCAAGTACGGCCTTGACGAAGGCCACGTGGCCGTAGTCGTACGTCGCTTCCTCGAATTCAGCGCTGTCCTTTCCTGCGTCGACGATACCCGCGACCACACAAAGCCCCTCGTCGATTCGGCGCATCATCAACCGCACGTCAACTGGCCCAAGGGAGCGCAGTGTGTTCCCGAGTTCGTCGATGGTCGAGCGGCCTCGCTCAATCATCGGCGGTCGCGTTGGCGTCTGCGGGGAACCCCAGGCTGCGCAAGTTCGCTTCGATGGCCTCATCGAGCTTCGTCGCCTCGGCCTGCTGCTCACGCCACTGAGCGCTGAGGCGGGCCATCTTCTCCGCGAAGGGCTCGCCATCGTCGGCCTGCGGCTCGGCGCCGACGTAGCGTCCCGGGGTGAGCACGTGGCTGTGCTTGCGCACTTCCTCAAGCGTCGCGCTCTTGCAGAAGCCGGGGACGTCGGCGTACTCGCCCGCGTCTTCCTCGCCGCGCCAGGCGTGGTAGGTGTCGGCGATACGTGCAATGACGTCGTCGTCCAACTCGCGGTGGGTACGGTCGACCATGTGCCCCAGCTTGCGCGCGTCGATGAAGAGCACCCTGTCGCTGCGGTCGTGGCCCCCTCCGCGGCGGTTCCGGGCGAGGAACCAGAGGCAGGCGGGAATCTGGGTCGAGTAGAAGAGCTGGCCGGGCAACGCCACCATGCAGTCGACGAGGCCGGCCTCGACCAGGTTCTTGCGTATCTCGCCCTCGCCCGACTGGTTCGACGACATCGAACCGTTGGCCAGCACGAAGCCGGCCACGCCGTTCGGCGCGAGGTGGTGCGCCATGTGCTGCACCCAGGCGAAGTTGGCGTTCCCCGCGGGCGGGACGCCGTAGGCCCAGCGCTGGTCGTCGGTGAGGAGCTCGCCCTGCCACTCGGAGTCGTTGAAGTGGGGATTGGCGAGGATGAAGTCGGCCTTGAGGTCGGGGTGACGGTCGTTGTGGAAGGTGTCGCCGTGCGCGATCTGGCCCTCGATGCCCCGAATGGCAAGGTTCATGCGGGCGAGGCGCCAGGTCGTGTAGTTGGACTCCTGGCCATAGATGGAGATGTCGGCGCGAGCCCTGCCGCCGTTGCCGTTCCCGCTGGCGTGCGCACGGATGAACTCGACCGACTGCACGAACATGCCGGCGGACCCGCAGCAGGGGTCGTACACGCGGCCGTTGTACGGCTCGAGCATCTCGACGAGCAGCCGGACAACGGAACGGGGCGTGTAGAACTCGCCTCCACGCTTCCCCTCCGCGCTCGCGAAGCGCGACAGGAAGTACTCGTAGACGCGTCCCAGCACGTCCCGCGAGCGGGCGTCCTCATCCCCAACCCTGATGTTGCTGACGAGGTCGATGAGCTGGCCGAGGCGCTGCTTGTCGAGGGCGGGGCGAGCGTAGTCCTTGGGGAGCACGTCCTTGAGCGCCTCGTTGTCGCGCTCGATGGCGGCCATGGCGTCGTCGACGAGCTGCCCGATGGTCGACTGCTTCGCCTGCGCCTGCAGGTGCGCCCAGCGTGCCTCGGGCGGCACCCAGAAGATGCTCTGGGCGCGGTACTCGTCCGGGTCCTCGGGGTCGGCGCCCTGGTCCTGCTCCGACACCAGCCTGGCGTGCGCCTCATCGAAGGCGTCGGAGATGTACTTGAGGAAGATCAGGCCGAGGACGACGTGCTTGTACTCGGCCGCGTCCATGCTGCCACGGAGGGCGTCGGCCATGCCCCACAGCTCGGCTTCGTAGCCGGTCGTGGCGCTGTTCGTGTCCTGGGTCGCGGTCACGGCGTCAGTCTAGCGGGCTGGCGGCAAGGTGCCCGGGGGAGTCTGCCCTGCCTCGTCATCCTGCTACGCTCATGGAACTCAACTGTCGCTCCATCCTGCTATGGCTTTGCTGTAGTCTCCCGCCGGTATGCCTACACAGGGGCTATCAGCAGTTTCCGGAACTCAAGTGGACATCAGCGTCCTTGGTCTCCGCGGTGGAGGTGGAGACTGGCAACCTCTACCTGACTGGGCCCGATACGTCCTCGAAGTTGGCCTTGGTGTGGGACGTGTCGGCGACGAGGGCCTGCGGTGTATTCAGGCCATCGTGGTACCAGCAAGAGACTTCGCCGCGGCGTTTTGCGCGGCCGGAGCCGTACTCGCTGCCTATGAGAAGGAGAGTTCAGCCACCGCCGCGAGTCGGTTCTTGGAACTGTGTGCCGCGCCAAAGGGGAGCCCCATCACGTTGCGGGTCGGCGCGGACCGACGACGTGTAGTGACAGGACACCTCATCGGCGCAGGAGAAGGCTATGACGGTGAGCCACGACTGGACATTCAGACTGGCCCAGAGGACTCAGGAGGCATCCGCTATGGGATCCCTCGCGACGAGGTGTGGCGAGTTGGGGTGGTCGAGCAACTGGGTCCCCAGCCTCTCAAACGGAAGCGGGCGAGGGTGCTTCAGGCCGTCAATGCCTTTGCCGAAGACGTTCTCTTCCCACTGGATGCGCGGCGATTCACCGAACCCGGGAACCCAGGCTGTCTGGTCATCGGGTCCCGAAAACGCATCGCGGAAGAAGCAGCTCACGAAGGGCTGCTGACCAAGGCGGCAAGCGCCCGTTCCCGTCCTCCATCGGGTGTGCTTGATGACCTATTGAACTTGCAGAAGGGAGGCGGCAGAGCTTCCCGGACCGCTGTTCTCCCAGTGCGAAGCTCCAAGCCCCCTGACTTCAGTGGGAGATCGCCCCCTCCGGTGACGGTCTTCGACGGTGCCAACGGCTACTTGAAGTGGAGGGACCGCCTCCGTTCCTCGCATGCAATCGTCGTACTTGACCGCACGGAGCCGCGTTTCGATGACGCCGTTGCGCAACTACAGCGGGACTACGTGCAGAGATCGGCCGATCCCATTCCGTGGACTCCCCCGCCCGCCCCAGGGGGGATTGAAGCCCTCTACTTTTCCTTGAAGAGCTCATGACGCGTTCCCTCGGTCAGGTCAGTGGTCTGTATGCCTGCGCAACGGAGGTGCAGATCAGTGAGCGACTGGTCGAGGATGACGTTCTGCGGCGATATAGCTCCACACTGAACGACTTTCAGCTAGCACTAGGGGAGGCAGTGGAGGAAGAACAGTGGCGAGGCGTCCTCAGAACGCTGCGCAGACTTCGATTCGACGCTCTGGCTGCTCCAGTCGCTGCTGAGCCTCTCGAGTGTGACGACCTTCACGCGTTCCTCTCAAGCCAAAGGCAACGCGTCCGGGCAGCCACTCCAGAAGTGGAGCCGACGTTAGTCAGCATGTTGGAAGCGCTGCAGAGGTTTCGAGAGTCGCCGGCCAACCCCCTACTCGAGGTCATCGCCGAAGTCGCCGACCGATCTGGAGAGAAGACGACACCGGTCCTCCTTTCAGAGTCCCGGCTGCGAAGGCCAAGTCAGGTCGCCTTGGAGAAGGCCGGGATGGCACTTCGAGTTTCATTGATGACTCCACCAGAGTTGCGCGCCTCCAGCGCCCTTGACTCATTAATGGTCATTGGAGCGCCGCGCTGGTTTCCACCGCACGTCTTCACTGCGCCCCGTGCTGCCAACCTGACGGTAGTTCGCCACCACTGGATAACTGTCGACTGGAAGCGGGTCTGGCAGGCCTCCTTCCAAGTGGCGAAGAGCGAGCGAGAAGACACCGGGCCGAAGCCACCCGTCATCTACCGCGATCGGGCGTCGGTGGACATCGCCCCCGGGGAAGAAGTCGTGCCTGAGCTTGAAGTCCGCGTGCTGGAAGACATACCGCTGGGGCAAAGTGGTGCGGATGCCGCGAGTCGCCTTCCAGAGGAGGGCGAAGTCGACGCCATCCTGCTCAAACTGGAGGACGCTAGCCTGGTCCTTCTGGAGGATGACGAAGGCAATCAGGCTTATATCGTCGATCTCGATGAGGACGACCCGATCCACAGGGTTCCTGTGCAAGAGGTTGTGGAAGGAGTATTCATTCTGCTGCGCACAGAGGGCGGAGGCGACTACGTGGTCGACATGGCCAACCAATTGCTGCGCGAGAAAGCGTTCCCCTCCCGAGCCAAGCAGGACCTCTGGAAGCAAAAGCTGCGCGACGCGGTGACCGCTCAAGGCACACCTGCCGTGGTTGAGGAACTGAAGAGGCGTGGCTCCCGGCGGGCGAACACTTCCAACCTCCGCAATTGGCAGTCCCCTCGCAATATCAAGACCCAAGACCGGGCAGACTTTGACGCCATCCTGGCGTTAGTTGGACTTGGCGATCAGGGGGACGACTTGTGGCAGACCATGGATTTGATCGATCGAGCGCATTCGCGGGCGGGCCAAGAGATACGGAGGAGATTGCTGGCCGAGGTGAGAGGGGCCGACCGGGCACAGCTCATTAGGAACGGCCGGCTTGAAGTAGAGCTTGACGAGGGCGGTGGCTCACTGGCGGCACTGCGGGTTCAGGAGGTGAGCGGAGAGCGCTACCGGGTCCCGCGAACCCAGCTCAACCAGGTTCTCCCCTCAGTCCAGACGAGTCTTGCGTCATGAATAGTGTCCACATTGAAAACCGAGAGCTACTGGTGGAGCAGCTTCGGCAAGAGCTTGTGGGCCCCGCGCCTGCAGGCGAGGAAATCGATACATCGGGCCCTATCAGGAACATCAGCGAAGACGACAGGTCACCCTACCGGCAAGAGGGTTCGGGCGAAGAGATTCTCACACGTGACCGTCCTACCCAGCGTTACGGGATAGGTGTGCTGTATCCACCAAGAACGCGAGATGACGACCCTGCGCTCGAAGGCGAACCAGAGAACGAAGACCCCCTGCCTGAGTCCGAAGTCGTGGTCGCCCAGCCCCCCGTCTCTACGGACGACGACGCTGCTCCCAGCGCGGAGCTTCGGGCACACGAGAGCGATCGAGACGACTTCGATATATCGAGCGCAAACACGCTGCGCCCATCCTCGATGGGAGTTAGCTTTCTCGCTGAGCTCTCTCCCCAGAGCACGGTCGTCGTTGAGATCTCGGGAGGCAGGTATGAACGCAAGCCGGCCTTACCCGAGCGCGAGTGGTGGCTCCGAAGGCGCGTTGAGGAGACTACCAAGTGCAGTGCAGAAGCATTGCTGAGGAGGGGAAGGGAGACGCTGGAGATCGGAGACTTGGGGCCACTGCAGCTTCAGGTACTGGTCCGTGCCCGCCCCTATCGTCGGCGATCGGGTGGTACCCAAGGACTCCACCTTGTCACGGTCTCCCTTGTCAATCGATCGGAGAAAGCAGACACGCTCGATGGTCGCAGTTGGGTAGATGAGCGCTGCTTATTCCAGAGTCGATTCACGGTGCGCCTTGCGAACCCTGGTGATCAGCCAGCTATCCACCCCTACCCGGACGGCCATGAGGCTTCGACCGATGCGGAGGCCGCCTCAATAGCCTTGCTCTATCGCCATCAGCACACCTTCGCCATTGGACACGGATGCGCCGCAGACTGGGAGAAGGGCTCGCCAGAACGCGTGGCGGAGGTAAGGGCTGAGTGCCTCCCCCAGTTCGAGACCCCAAGCATTACTCCCGATGTCCGGCGGGCCGATGGAACGGCTTTGACCGTGGGGATGGCCTCGCTGGCAGGGCTCGTTGGTCACAGCGACGGATATCAGGAGCTCGAAGAGATTGTTTCTGCCTACGAGGACTGGATAGCAGCGAGGCGTGAAGAGGCTCTCACATTGCCAGGTCGGTTCCAAGATGCCTCCGCCGACCACCTAGGGCAATGTGAGTCGGCTGCCCAACGCATGCGCACCGGCCTTGAATACCTGCGGACTGACACGCTGGCTCGGGAAGCCTTCGCCTTAGCGAATCGAGCGATGCTCATGCAGCGGGCACGCAGTGACCTCGATCGTCGTGAGGCCACTTTTGACGAAGATGAGCAGCGCCAGTCGTTCGACCGTCAGTACAGACCAGTGGACTTCGTCAAGTTGGGCGAGAACACCAGTTCCTGGCGCGCATTCCAAATCGCGTTCCTCCTGATGACGATCGCTAGCGTGGCCGACAATGCGACTGACTATCGCGACACCGTCGAATTGATTTGGTTTCCGACGGGTGGTGGTAAGACCGAGGCCTACCTTGGACTTGCCGCGTTCCACATGTTCCTGCGCCGCCTCGGTGACCCCGAGCACGACGCAGTCGACGTACTAATGCGGTATACCTTGCGGCTGCTCACCGCTCAGCAGTTTCAGCGGGCGGCCACTCTCTTGACCGCGATGGAATCCCTCCGACGTGGTCAGCCCGAGAGACTAGGGACGCACCCGTTCTCGATCGGGCTCTGGGTAGGAGGAGGTTCGACTCCGAACCGGGGCAAGGAAGCCGTGGCGGCCCTGAGTGAGTTGCGGAAGCGCTCCCGGGACCAGCGGAATCCATTCATCCTGCTGCGTTGTCCCTGGTGCCAAGCGGCGATGGGTCCCTTCAACCCACGCGGAAAGCGGGGTAGGAGGCTCCGGGGTGCACCCGAGGTGCTGGGGTACGAACAGAGCGACGGCACAGTCGTGCTCAAGTGCCCGGATCGAGACTGCGAATTTGCAGACGGACTCCCCGTGCTGATCATCGATGACGACATTTACGCACAAAGACCCTCCTTCGTCATCGCCACCGTCGATAAATTCGCCACCCTAGCGTGGCGGCCGGAGGCACGGTCGCTCTTCGGCCTCGACGAAGAAGGCGAGCGTTCTCGCCGCCCTCCCGGGTTGATCATTCAGGACGAGCTTCACCTCATTTCCGGTCCCCTTGGGTCAATGGTCGGCCTTTACGAGGCGGTGATCGACGAGCTCTGCACCGACAGAAGGGCCGACCCACCGACTCGACCCAAGATCGTTAGCTCCACGGCAACGATCAGCCGCTACCGAGAACAGATTCAAGCGTTGTACGGCCGAGCGGAAGTAGTGCTCTTCCCTCCGCCTGGGTTAGGCGTCGAGGACTCCTTCTTCGGCCGCTACGCGCACAACGAGGACGGCTCGCTCCAACCAGGAAGGCGGTATGTAGGTGTCCACGCCCCCGGCCTCGGCTCGTTTCAAACGACCCAGGTCAGGACATCTGCGTCGATCCTCCAGGCCGCCTACTTTGACGATCCTACGCGGCGCGACCCTTGGTGGACGCTGGTCCTCTTTTTCAACAACCTTCGGGAACTCGGCACTGCAGTCTCGCTTGCGCAGTCCGACGTCGATGACCACCTTCGGTCGATCCGTGAGCGAGCGGGCGTGCCCTGGAACAAGCTGCGCAGGCTGCTGCGGATTGAGGAGCTCACCGGCCGACTCCAAGACCATGAGGTTCCCGCGATGCTCGAGACTCTACAAGCCGGAACCACTGACCGGGGCACTCCTGTCGATATTTGCCTTGCATCCAACATTCTCGAAGTTGGCGTTGACATCGACCGACTGTCCCTGATGGGCGTAGTGGGCCAACCGAAGACAACCTCTCAGTACATCCAGGTGACAGGGCGGGTAGGGAGGAACTGGAGAGAGCGTCCTGGGCTGATTCTGTCCCTGTATTCACCCTCCAGGCCCCGCGACCGCTCGCACTTCGAACGCTTCCGAAGCTACCACCAGCGTCTCTACGCTCAGGTGGAGCCTACAAGCGTCACGCCCTTTTCCCGGCCGGCGATGGAGCGCGCGCTGCACGCGGTGATGGCGATCTACGCGAGGCAGACGGGCGACCTTGACGTAGCGAGCAGTCCTCGCCCCTATCCGGCGACACTGATGACTCGCCTGCGCGGCATCCTTGAGAAGCACATAGCTGCCGCAGGCGGGGACGACCCTGAGGCGCTGGCCGCCTTTCACGAGATATTCGAACGACGCGCTGGCGAGTGGCAGCGGTGGGAGCGGACCGAGTGGGGTGAGTTCTGGCGCAGACCAGATTCGGACACTCCTTTGCTGCGTCCGGCTGGTGCCTACGCGACGCTGGAAGACCAACAGTACTCGTGGGCAACGCCGAACTCCATGCGTAACGTCGATGCAGAGTGCGAGGGAACGATCACTACGCTCTACGTGACCGGAGACCAGTAATGGCGTTGGTGCGCAGAGTTCCGCTCAGGCGTGCTCAGCTAATTCGCCCCTTCGGGGTTGGATCCCTCGTGGTCGGCGCCGATGGCGCGTCCATGATTACCGCAGGCCTAGATCACTGGTACAAGCGAGAAAGCGAAACCAGCGTCAACCTCCAACCGGATGAGTTCGTAGTCAGCGAGTGGCGACTGGAGGAGGCACTCGCTGTCGACCACTTCAGGCTCCCTCCAGACCTGCGGCGGGGACGAACACAAGGCGAGGTACCGAACACTGGCTTGCGCGTACCCATGCTCCGGTTCCCCCAATGGCACTACTGCCCAAGCTGTCACCACTTGTCGAACCTCCCTCTGACCTACAAGGAAATCGGCGAGTGCACCTGCAGACCACAGGGACGAAAGCCACGGCTGCTGCAAGTCCGGTTCGTTGGGATGTGCGCTCTCGGCCATCTCTTCGACTTCCCATGGAGAGAGTGGGTCCACAGGACCTCACGCCCTCTCTGCAATCGTCCGATGCAGTTGCTGGCCACCGGCCGCGCAAGGTGCGAGTGCGGGGAAAGCAGGTCCCTTCGTGGGGTCACATATGGAAGCTCGCTCTCGCTCAACGAAGACGAGCGCTACCGGTGTCCGGGCACGAC
Organism: Tepidiformaceae bacterium; assembly: GCA_965203545.1. Lineage (GTDB taxonomy): Bacteria > Chloroflexota > Dehalococcoidia > Tepidiformales > Tepidiformaceae > UBA2991. The sequence goes on along the minus strand of OZ241899.1, from coordinate 1,639,938 downwards.
TCCCTGGTTGGGGAGCGAAGCGTCGAGCATTTGCGACGAGAACGTCCGAGCGACATTCCGGACATCATCCAACGTCTACTTTGCCCACACCCGGTCCTCCATATACGTGCCTAGAGAGACCAGCAGCGCTCCGGACGCCTTGATGCAAGTGCTGGAACAGCCTCCACTCTCGACGTTCATCGATCTCTCTAGGAAGGCAGGGTTTGAGCCGACGGCCACGACCCTCAAAGCGCAGCAGCCGCGACTCCTGCAACCTTGGGGCGATGAGGCGATTGAGGCCGCCCTCCAAACTGTCCAGAGAGGTGATGGGGTTGCCCACCCGGCCGTCTCTGATGGAGACGACCGCGAGACGGCCTTTCGAAGGGCAGAATTCTCCATCTTGCGGAAGGCATCTGACCACCCTGAGATCACGATCCGCGACACCAGTCTCGGCGCCTACGCCGATATCCTCAGCCAGCGGGCGAAGGGAATCACGCTGATTGAACGCCTAAGGGCAACAGAAGTGTTTGTGGGCTTTAGTCGCGTGGAGTTCGAGGATTCTCTAGAAGACCACGAGCGGAGGAATCTGCTTCGGCGCGAGCCCCTTGCACCTGATGCCGACTGGCTGCCTGCTCACGTGACACATGGCGAAGGGATCTTCATCGAGTTGGACGAGTCAAAACTCCAGGCCTGGGAGACGCTCCCTGCCGTCCAGGAGCGCTGCAACACGCTTCTTCGCCGTCTTGAGCAAGCGAACGGGGGCCACGGACAACGTGGACTCTCACCTCGCTTCCTCTTGATGCACACCTTTGCCCACTTGGTCATCAACCGCCTAACGTACGAGTCTGGCTATAGCTCCGCAGCTCTACGAGAACGTCTCTACGTCTCTGCGGATGCCACTGCCCCGATGGCAGGAGTTCTCATCTACACGGCCGCAGGGGATTCGGATGGCACGCTCGGCGGGCTCGTACGCCTTGGACACCCAGGGAGCCTTGACCGAGTCATCGAGCAGGCACTTCGCCACGCCATGTGGTGCTCCTCCGATCCGGTGTGTGCTGAGCTTGGTCAGGAGTATGGACAGGGGCCAGGCTCGTGCAATCTCGCGGCCTGCCACAGCTGCGCGCTCTTGCCGGAGACCGCCTGCGAAGAGGGCAACCGGTTCTTGGACCGGGCCTTGGTCGTCGACGGCGTGGGTGAACCCGTATCCGCGGACACCGGGTTCTTCGGCGAATTAGCTCTAGCCTAGTGCTACTGAGCGAGGGGAGGAGACAAGCCTGCGTCTGCCTCTCGATGTTGCGGGCCCCGCAGTACTCACGCTGCCGACAAAGCCCTTGACCACTCCCGCGCTACTAGCCGGGCCTGTCTCCACTCAATTGGCAACTCGTCAAGGGGCAGAAGTTCACGAGAGAACCCCCCTTAGGTGGGGTTACCTGCAGGGACGCATGACAGCAAGCTGGAGTGCTAAGGACTGGAGAAAGGACGCATGGACGACGCGACCCGGGAGCCGTACACCCCGGAACAACGCGAGAAGCTCGAGACAGGGCTGCGGATACTTGCCCTAGGGATCGTACGGGAGCACCTGCGTCGACAGGCAGCGTCGGCTGGCGCAGATGGCTCGGAACCCGAGACCCCAGCCCATGAGGACCACTCAGGCCAAAGCGCGACCTTCAGCTAGCCCCATCCCTGGTTGCACTTGCGTCGGGTCCAATTCCGACCAAACGACTGCCGCTGCTGGTTCGGTGGGGATCCCTTCCTGCGCACGAACGCTCGGTGAATCCACTCGGCAACTCGAGCAGGCGCCCACGGTTCTGGCCAGTCGTAGATGTACGCGTACGGATCGTCTCCCCGGGCGTTGTCTGCTAGGCGCGGGGGAACTCGCTTCAGGTTGTGCCGGCGTTTCCCGTAGTCAGGGTGATTCGGCAGCAGAATGCCAATCAGCCCGCACCTGGGATTCGTCCTCGTGTCACGCAGGCTTCCGCCTATCTCCCAGTCGACGTGCTTTCTCTGCCATGTACAGGGGCCAATCAGGACCACCGTGACCGTGGCATCGCGGATATAGTCTTCGCGAATCTTGTTGCGGATCGTCGCGGTCTTTATCCCGGCATCATCGATGTTCCCTGTGTCCACGGACCTGTCGACCATGCGTCTGGCCATCATGCGGACAAATCGCTCTTTGTAGTCGATGTCTTTCTCGTGAAAGCTGACGAATACCCTGTGTCGCGGAGTCTTGTGCGCCATCGCCCTGTCCCTTCTAGAGAATCACTAGCCAGGCCAACAAGATGGTGGCAACCATCGCGGCGTAGAACGGCCCTGTCGAGAATGACGCGAACGAGCCCAGGAAGAGCTGGGGTAGCGACCCCTCGGGCGAAATCGCGTAGAGGTCTGTAGGGACCAGATCCCGCTTGTGCAACTCCTCGACGAAGTTGTCGTAGGACGCGATAAAGGCTCGCTCCTGCACCAGGTAGTACATGTCCAGCACCAAGAAGAGCACCGTGGGGACAATGGCCAAGAGCGCGTGCTGCGCCTCGCCGGTGCGCGCAATCAGCACGAGCACGGCGGCAACAAGCGTGACACACCAGACCTTGCACGAGCGGCTGTTGTAGGCCATCCGCTCAATCACCCCCTGCATCATCTCAAGGTGGGTTCGGACGGCGGGCGACTCCATTCCCAAATCTGGCTCTTCAGTCACGGGGCCTCACTTCTCACGTCCCAGCATCGTACCGGGCCTCGCCCAGGGGAGCGGTGGTGCCGTTGGCCAGCGGTACGCGGACGAGGTCTCGCAGTGGCAGGGGCTGTGGGAGCTCGGCACAGTCGAAGTGATAGGCTCCAGCACAGACCGGATTTGGGCGAAGCGGACGGCCTACGAGGCGGGCAATAGCGAAATTGCTTACGGCCCTTGACAGTGCCTTGCTCCGATCGTGAGATAGAACTAAGACCACTGTGTTGGGAGCGGTGGGCGGAGAGGTTCCTTTCCATCGCACCCCAGACCCGCTTCTTTGAAGGGGCAGGTCTCCGCTTCCACATAGCAGCAGTTGGGTCTGGGGTACGATCAACGAGGGCAAGGCCTGTGTTTTTCGTGCTCGTGAATGTGCCAGAAGGTACTGCCATTGTTCATCGTTCGAGTTGCGAGAGTGTTCCAACGAACTGGAGTGCCAGCCCTGTAGCCTCGATGGCACAGGTGTACTGGCTTAGGAACTACACTGAGCGGCAAGTGAATGAGCACTTGGGCGCCCTACCTGTATTGCAGTCATTATGCCCTCGCTGCATGTGAGGCGAGGGGCAACGCGGGGAGCGACCCCGCCGGAGGGTCGGGCCAAGCGCGGCGGGCCCACGTAGACCCCAATGGGCAGGCTGAGTGTGCCTCGGCAACGAAGATGCATCCAGAGTCAGCTGAGAAGCGAGCAAGGATTCTGTCTTGGGTGCAGTCTCGCCAGGGCGAGTTCGCGGGCTTACCTGAAACGAGACCTCCCGGCGGGAGGTTCGCCAAAAGGTAGGCCTGTGGCCAACCTCCTCACTCTTTGGATATGGCCACGGAGAGACGACTACTCGCAAAGCCAAGACGCAATTGAACTGGGTCAGAAAAGCTCAGAGTCAAGGTCGTTGAGCACATCGGCACGCTTGGCGCAGCCGCGACACTCCCCGCACGCAAGGCTCGCCACGTGGCAGGAGTGGGTCCAAGCCAAGAGGGAGGGCTCGATGCCAGAGTCTTCCACGAGCTCCGCTGAGGTCTTGCTCAAGGCCGGCGCGGAAACGCGTACTCGGCCCTCCTGGAGCATCATGAGCTGGTTCAGTGCCTCAACAAAGTCGGTAGTTCCGTCAGCGTTCTGGCTGTCGGTCAGCACGGTCCCAAGGAGGATCTCGTCCACGCCAAACTTCAGGGCGACCGGCGCAGCTAGGGTCACTAAGAGTTGATTCCGGTATGGCCACCACTCGGGGGTTGGCGCATGCTGTGAGGCCTCGACCCCAACCATCTCGCCACTTCCTAGGGAAGAACAGTCGATTGCTATCGTCTCCAAGGGGAGGCCCAGGCGCCTAGAGATGGCTGCGGCGGCTCGCATTTCGCCCGCAGCCGGAACTTGGCCGTAGTCGATGGCGATGGCCAGTTGGGGCCGCTCCAGCTGAGCAAGTGCCGACGAGTCCACGCCCCCAGAGAACAGCAGAGCCCTCGTCAAGGGAGACCAGCCCACATGGCGTGATAGGCAGCCTGAGCCAGACCCGAGAAGATTGGCACGTCGGTACCAATCAACATCGTCAAGTCGGAACTGTCGGGGCGCGCGGCGAATCCCACAACTGGGATGTCGTTAGCCCTCGCATAGCCAACTTCGAAGACTGTCCCAGTGTCCACGCCATCGAGGAGGGCCAGAACGCTGTTGCACTCATGCAACCCTCGGAGGTCTGCTGGAGCAACTTTCTCCGGAGTTCCAAATCCGACCTCATGGAAGGGCGAGAATACTTGGGCTCCTAGGTCCATGAGCCCATCCCGCATCAGGTCTACAAGCCAGCGTTCACCATAGTTGAAGTAGGGTCCGGCGAGGTAGACACGTACATCGTGTAGGTGCACGTCCCTCGCTTCCGCACGAGGAAAGATGATCTCACCCTCAGGTGTGACAACCTGAAGTGGTCCTCTAGAGCACCATGTCGCCGTGCCCAGCGATGCTATGTTGGCCGCTTCGCGGGCGCCCCTTTCCTGATCGCCCCAGGCCCATGCAAAGAGGGCGCTAAAGACATCTCCAGAACCAATGGGCCACACATCCTCGGTAGGGTGCGGAGGAATTGGCGTTGAGCCAAGCTCGTCAACCAGGACAGCGCCGCGTGGACCGCACTTTGCGACCACTACCTCAGCCTCATACTCGACCCTGACTCGTTCTGCTGCCTCGGCGATTGGGACGGGTGGAGGACCAGCCAGCCCCAGGATCTCCGATTGGTTGCCGACTATCGCCAGCCGTTCGGCACTCCAGTCCATGTGCTGCCCAAGACTCGTGAGGCCAGGGCTCTGTGGGTCAATCACAAGACGCTGTGCCTTCACCAGAGGCTTTGCCTCAAGCATGCCGAATGCAAGCACCACGTCAGCCTCAGCCTCGAGATGAGGGGCCGGCAGACCACCGAGGAAGTCGTGAGTCGGCCTACTGATAGGAGTGTCGTACCTAAACCGAATCGGCCGCGGCCGTTCTTCGTAGTCCATTTCGATGCCCATGGCTCGAGCCAGATCGGCATCCTCTGCACAGGCTACCGAACGTAGCCGCACGGGTGTCGTGGCACCACTCAGCGCAAAGGCTGCGCGTGCACCTGAGCCGAACACCTCCTCGCTCTGGGGATCACGACAGAGTTCGCGATAAATCCCTCCGACGACAATCAACGCGGGCCAACCTCAACGTGGACGATGCCGTCGTCCATGCTCAACACGCGCGCCCGGAAGGTATGTCCCGCACTGAGGCACCTCCTTAGATCGGGCAGCCTCGTGACTATTGAACCCGCCTCATCACCCTCGAACCGAGCGACAACAACACGATCACTCCGGAGCTCCACGTCCAGTTCTGCCCGAAGACGAAGCCGCTGAACCACATCCTCAACGGGGGAGGCAAGGTTGGCCTCGAAGCTCAACTGGTCGCAAGGGGACGGTTCACCACCACGCCCATTTCCCCCACTCGAACTACCTCCCCCACCGGACATAGTGCCTCCCCTCAGCTTCGAGAGCCTATACTCGCCCCCTTGTGCAGCCGATTTTACCCCGACCTACTGATACGGGCGGAACGGTTCCCCTACCCAGGTCGGAGGAACAGAGGAGCGACCTTGCGAGGGAGTGAGTGCTGGGCACTGAGGCCGCGGAAGCCAGTTGGTCTCTTGCGAGGCTCGAGGACAACGATGTCCCAGCTACCGCGGCGGTGGCATTGCGCAGGGGGTCTGCCAGCGGCCTCGAACGATCGCGCAGGTAAGTCATGACCTGGCCACGTAGCTGCCCACCCCCGACTGAGGAGGTCATGCTAGATGTCGGAAGCAGACGGCACCTTCGTTTCGTATGGGGTGACGCCGCATCCTTTGGGACAGCAGCGTATTGGATCGCCCAGTATCTTCTGGCTTTCGGGACAACTCGGCCTCGTCACTTAGCACTGGGTAGCAGTCTTGCTGAGGAGACCATCGCCTGCTTACTTGGCGGCTACGGCATTCCTGCCGAGATGGCGCTCGCAGCATTCCTAGCACTCAGGCGTGAGGGACTCCTTACTTCTCCAGGCTCCATAGAAGCCATCGAAGAGGTCCTGCGAGCTCCCCTCTCCTACGGTGCTGAACACCGGAGGTACCGATTCGCCAACCAACGTGCTGCGAGGGTGGCGGCAGCACTCAAGTTCTTTTCTCGGCAGCCGCCCCTTCCGCAAGAACCCCTGCGTCTGCGCGACGCGCTGCTTGAACTGCCAGGAGTCGGTTACAAGACCGCTTCGTGGATAGTCCGGAACCATACCGGCACGGACGAAGTAGCCATTGTGGATATCCACCTCCAGCGCGCAGGACTCGCTGCCGGCTTCTTTGACTCAGGTTGGAAGCTTCCCAAGGACTACCTTCTGTTTGAGAGGGCCTTCCTGCTGTTCGCCAAGGCAGGTTCGGTTCCAGCTGCAGGGCTGGACATGCTGATATGGGATCAGATGCGTAGGGTCCACAGAAACACGCCGTCTACTGTCCATCCAGAGCCCGGTGTTGGCATACCCATCGAGACCCTCTTCCCGGCCGTTCCTTCGAGGGCTACACCTGTAGCGTGATGCAGCGTGGCTGCATCACCTCTGCAAAGCGACCTCCCAACGGAAGGTTCGCAGTACAGTCGCCTCTGGCCAGCCAGCCCCATTCCCCTCCTGAATCCTGTTCCGCCGCGACTGTAGCGAGGTGCCCCGCGAAGGCTGTCCCTCGTCCCCAACGGGGTAGGTGTGGTAGTAGTAGCGCGGGAGTACTGCATGCCGTTGGACTGGGCGACTGCCGAGCTGCTGGAGCAGATGGCCGCGGGGGGCGGCAAGCCCCTTCACGAGAGCAGTGTCGAGGAGGCGCGGGCGCTCGCCGCCGGCATGGCCGAGCAGGTCGGCCCCGCCCCGGCGATGTTCCGCGTCGAGGAGCACAGCCTCGCCGTGCCGGGCGGCGCCGTGCCGGTCCGCGTGCTGGTCCCCCTCGAGCAGCCCGCCGGCGTCATCGTCTACTACCACGGCGGCGGCTGGGTCGTCGGCTCGATCGACGAGACCGACACCGTCGCGCGCAAGCTCGCCGAGCGCACGTCGTGCTCGGTCGTCCTCGTCGACTACCGCCTCGCGCCCGAACACCGTTACCCGGTGGCGGTCGACGACTCATGGGCGGCGCTGCAGTGGGTCGGTGAGCACCTTGCCGAATCCGCGGCGCCGGGCGCTCCCCTGTTCGTCGCCGGCGACAGCGCCGGTGGCAACCTCGCGGCCGTCATGGCCCTCCGGGCGCGCGACCGCGGGGGTCCGCCGATAGCCTCGCAGATCCTGATCTATCCGGTAACCGACGCCGACTTCGAGCGGCCTTCCTACACCGATCCGGAGAACCAGCTGCTTCTCACCCGCGAGGCGATGGTCTGGTTCTGGGACCACTACGCGCCTGACGCCGAACGTCGCAGCGAGGGGGACGCCTCCCCCCTGCGGGCCGCCGACCTCGCCGGGCTTCCCCCGGCGGTAGTCCTGACAGCCGAGTACGACGTGCTGCGCGACGAGGGCGAGGCCTACGCCGAGCGCCTCCGGGAGGCGGGGGTGCCGGTGGATTTCCAGCGTTACGAGGGCCAAACGCACGGCTTCTTCACGCTGCTGGTGCTGCACGGGAGCGAGCGGGGCTTTCAGCAGGTGGTGAAGGCGGTGCGGGCGGTGATCTACGAACGCTCCAGGGAAGCCGCTGAGTCGGTACAGTAGCCGCGCGAGACGTCCCGCAGGCGCCGCTCGACGAGGAGAACTGACATGACGACCGACACAAGCCGCGAGGAACTCGACGCTGTCGTCGTTGGCGCCGGGTTCGCCGGCATGTACATGCTCTACCAGCTGCGCGATGTGCTCGGCCTTTCGGCTCGCGTGTTCGAAGCGGGGGATGACGTTGGCGGCACCTGGTACTGGAACCGCTACCCCGGGGCGCGCTGCGATTCGGAGTCATACCTCTACTGCTACTCCTTCGATAAGGACCTCGCCCAGGAATGGACCTGGAGCGGCAAGTATCCGGAGCAGCCCGAGATCCTGCGGTACCTCAGCCACGTTGCCGACCGGTTCGACATGCGCCGCGGCATCCAGTTCGAGACACGCGTCACCGCAGCGCGCTTCCGCGAGGACCTGAACCGCTGGGAGATCGAAACGGACCAGGGTGACCGCGTGCTCGCTCGCTACTTCATCACCGGGGTCGGCTGCATCTCGGCCGGACAGGTTCCCGAGATCAATGGCCTCGAGAACTTCCAGGGCGAGTGGCACCACACCGGCGCGTGGCCGCACGAAGGCGTCGACTTTGCAGGCAAGCGCGTCGGCGTGATCGGCACCGGTTCGAGCGGCGTCCAGGCGATTCCGGTGATCGCCAGGCAGGCCGATCACCTGACGGTCTTCCAGCGCACCCCGCAGTACACGATCCCGGCTCGTCACGGCACCGTCACGCCCGAGTTCCTTGAAGAGGTCAAGGAGCGCTATGACGATATCTTCGAGAAGACCCGCTGGTCGGCGGGTGGCACGCCCTATGGGGAGCCCGAGCGTTCGGCCCTGGATGTCGACGATGAGGAGCGGCGCGACGTCTATGAGTCCGCCTGGGAGGAGGGCGGGTTCCGCTTCCTCCTCACGACGTTCAGCGACATCCGCGTCGACCGGCGGGCGAACGACACGGCCGCGGAGTTCATCCGCTCAAAGATTCGCGAGATCGTCGACGACCGGGATACCGCCGAGAAGCTGCTGCCCCGTGACCACCCGTTCGGGTCGAAGCGCACGCTCATCGACACCAACTACTACGAGACCTACAACCGGGACAACGTCGACCTGGTCGACATCCGCCACGCGCCGATCGAAGAGATCACCGCGAACGGCCTCCGCACCCGGGACGGCGAGTACGAGCTCGACGTGATCGTGTTCGCGACCGGCTACGACGGCATGACGGGCGCGTTCAACCGGATGGATATCCAGGGCCGGGACGGGGAGCGGCTCAAGGAGAAGTGGGCGGAGGGACCGAGGGCGTACCTGGGACTGTCGCCCGCGGGGTTCCCCAACATGTTCATGATCACCGGCCCCGGCAGCCCGTCGGTGCTGAGCAACATGCCGCCGACGATCGAGCAGCACGTCGAGTACATCTCGGACTTCATCGCCTACATGCGCGAGCACGATCTCGAGACCGCCGAGGCGCAGGCCGACGCCGAGGCGGAGTGGGTCGATCACGTGAACCAGACGGCGAGCGAGACCCTCTACATGCTGGCGGACTCCTGGTACCTGGGTGCCAACATCCCCGGCAAGCCGCGGGTCTTCATGCCGTACGCGGGCGGGCTGGACGTCTACCGCGAGAAGTGCGACGAAATCGCCGCCGCCGGGTACGAGGGGTACGTGCTCCACAGCCGGGAGCCGGTCCAGGCCTGAGCCCCCGGCGCGTCCGCTCCCCTCACTGACTGTCCCCGGCCGCGCCGGCGCGCTCGGCGGCGAAGTCCGTGAGCTCGCCCAGCAGGAAGCGGAAGTCGCGGTAGGCATCAGTCCCGCTCAGCTCCAGCCGCAGCAGGCGAAGCTCCTCCCGCAACTTCGAGAGGTCCTCGTGGACGCTGGCGGCGTCTGGCTCGGCGTGCTCGTGCTCCGTCGAGAGCGCGCTGTAGCGGTCGGCGGTCAATGCCACGATTGCCCCCAGCCGGAACAGGGAGTCGTCGAGCGTGTCGAAGCGGTCGTCCACCCGGCCCGCAATGCCGGCCTGCTGGCTGCGCCCCTCCCCCGAGCTCGGGTCGACCCAGCGGACCTCCACCGACCCCAGCGTCACGGGCGTGTCGCCTCCCTTCATGGCGCCGTCGTCCTCGTGGAGCTCCACTTCGTAGAAGACGGTCGTGGCGGCCGTCGAATAGATTTCGGCGAACTCCTTGCGGCTCTCTTCGAAGGTGTGGTCCGGGGTGACGCGGTTCTCGTACCCGAGGATGCGCCACGCCTTCACGGCGCCCGGGTCCCAGGTCACCTGCGCGCGCGTCTGGTCGGCGAACGGCGTCGAGAGGGCGAGCCAGTTCTCGCGGCTGAACGTCTCGCGCGCCTGCTCCGTGTCGTTCAGGTACCGGTACCAGCCGTTGCCGTGCTGGGCGAGCTGCTCCATCAGGTAGTCGTTGTAGTTCCCGAGCCCGACCCCGATGGTGATCAGCCGCAGGGGGTTCAGGCTATCGGTCTCGGGCGATGAGCCGAGGATCCCGAAGGGGTCCGTCACGTCCACGTTCGCGACGCCGTCCGACATCAGGATGATGTAGTTGTAGGCCTCCGGACGCTCACGACGCGCCGCGTCGGCGAGCTTCACGCCGAGGTTGAGGCCGGCCTGCACGTTCGTGCTGTTATGCGGGTTCAGCCGGGCGATGGACTGCACCACGTCCTCGTCGTCCGGGGTGGTGTGCTCCACCGTGTAGGCGTGGAGGACATGCGTCGTGAAGTGCACGACGGCGATCCGGTCCCGCTCGCCCAGGCTCTGGCGGATGGTCTCGGCCGCCTCCCGCGCAATCGCCACCCGGTTGCCGCCGGACATCGACCCCGACGCGTCGAGCACGAGCGTTACGTTGAGCGGCCTGTCGTCGGGAAGCTGCGGGGCCTGGAAGGCGATGCGCACGAGGTGCAGGTTGGCCTCCAGTGGGTGGCGGGCGGCGGCCGTGGTGATGCCGTAGCTGCTGCCGTCGTCGGGGAGGGGGTAGTCGTAGTCGAACGCGTTCACCCACTCCTCGGCCCGCACCGAGTCTGGCCCCACGTTGTAGTGGTTCTTGGCCCAGGTCAGGGCCAGGAGATACGACGTGCGGTCGACGTCGAGGCTGAAAGTCGACACCGGGTCGACCGCCGTCGCCACGAAGGGCAGACGGCTGTAGTCCCTGAAGGTCGTGTCCTCGGGCTGGCCCCGCTGGATCTGCCCGAACAGTTCGGCGGGGCTTCCGCCGCCCTTGCCGGCCGATCCGCCGATTGCCACGACGGTGCGTCTGGCCTGGGCGCGTACCTGCCCCTGCTCGCGGCTGGGGGTCCGGGTCGTCGAGCAGTCGTCGCAGGAGTATTCCTCCCTGGCCGCCGTCGACCGCTCCCCGGCGGCAGCTTCCGCGGGGTCGACCTCAGCGGCCGTGTCCTGGGCCGCCACAGGCTCGGCCCGCTGACCCGGGACCATTGCCACGGGCGTTCCCGGGCTGTCGCCGGGGTCGTCGATGGTGCCGCCGTAGGCGACAAGCGCGAGGGCGAGCAACGCTGCGGTCGCACCCCCCACCAGGATCCGGGATATCCACTTCGTGAGTCGCATATCAGCCTCCTACCGGGCCGCGACGCGCTGGGTCTCCCGCCCCCACATCACCGCGCGGAACCGCCTGTCGATGTGCGGTCGTTGCTGGCCGTGGCCCGACTGTAGGGACGAAAGCCCCGAATTACCCCGTCCGTTTTCGGGGAATTTCGGGAATTGCTGGCGGCGGTTCAGGGGGCGGCGTGTTGCCCCGCGAGAGGGGTCGCAGACCGACTGCAGGAGGCGGATACTGGGCCGCGCACAGGCCAGATTCAGGCCGTACCCAGACTGGAGTCGACCATGCCGTTCACGAATCCGGGCTTCCTCGTCTCGACCGACTGGCTGGCGGAACACCTGCTGGACGACGATGTCCGCGTCTTCGAGGCGACCGTGTTCCTGCGCCCCGGTGACGGCGGCGGCTTTCGCGTCGAGTCGGGGAGCGGCGAGTACGAGTCGGGGCACATTCCCGGCGCGGGATTCCTCGACCTGCAGGCCGACTTCTCCGACAACGAGCAGCGCCTGCGCTTCATGATGCCTTCCGCCGAGGCCTTCGCTGAGGCGGCGGGCCGGCATGGCATCTCCGAGTCCTCGAAACTGGTCTTCTACGACCGCTCCGGTTCGATGTGGGCCGCGAGGCTGTGGTGGATGTTCCGGTCGATGGGTTGCTGGCGAGCTGCCGTGCTCGATGGCGGCTGGCTGCGCTGGACCGCCGAGGACCGCGCCGTCTCCACGGACGCGGCGACGTACGAGCCCACGACCTTCACCCCGACCCCGGACTCGGCGCGATTCGCCGACCTCGCCGAGGTCCGGGCGTTCATCGAGGCCGGCGGCGCGGCCGGCAGTTGCCTCATCAACGCCCTCGGGCGAGACCAGCACTCGGGCGCCGACGGTGGCCAGCGGTACGGGCGCGCCGGGCACATCCCCGGCGCCGTCAACGTGCCCGCCATGGAGCTGACCGACACCGAAACGGGCCTCTACCGCCCCGCGGAGGAGCTGGCGTCACTCTTCGAGCATGCGGGCGCAGACAGGACGCAGCGTGTCGTGACGTACTGCGGCGGTGGCATCGCCGCCTCCAGCGACGCCTTAGCCCTCTCGCTCCTGGGGTACGAAGACATCGCCGTCTACGACGCTTCGATGTCCGAGTACGCCGCCGATCCCTCACTGCCGCTGGTCGTCGACTAGCCGCTCCACCCCGGTTCCCGACAGCTACTCGACCGTGATCGTTGCCGGGTCGACACCCAGCCTCACGAGTATCGCGTCGAGCTCCGCCTCGGTCCGCATCTCCCGCACCAGCGACATGAACTCGAGAAGGTCGCCCGTCTCCTCCCACACGCGTTCGACCTTCGGCCCGATGGGGTCCGACGACTGCGGCAGTGTTGCGTACGACCCGTAGAAGGCGAAGTAGGCCTGGTTAATCTTGCGGATGAAGATCCCGTGTTCCGCCAGGTGCAAACGCCGCTCCTCCATCAGCGCCTCCGCTTCCGCCACCCGGCCCTCCGCAAGCAGGTCGTCGACCGCAAGCCGCAGCTCCCGCATCTCTGTACTGAAGGCGAGGGACGACCGCTCCCGTGGCGGCGCGCGTCCGTCTGCCCCCTCAGGCAGTTCGATCGGGTGCAGTTCCCGGGAGATGCGCGCGATCTCCACCTCCGCCACGTTGGCCACGGTCTCGTTCAGGGTGGGTCCGTCGGGCGTGTTGTAGGCGATCCCCAGCGGGTAGAAAGCGAGGTAGAAGTGGACCCACTCATGCGCCGCCGTCCGCAGGATCGAGTAGTACGACCGGTCCTCCCGAATGATCGCCGGGTAGACCGCGAGCCCGCCGATGGGCAGCACCACCGACACCGTGTCCTCGTCGTCTGTGTGCGCCTCGATCCGCTCGATCGCGTCCAGCGTCAGGTCCGGTTGCAGGAGCGTATACCCTTTTGACCGGATCTCGTCCCGGGGGGAGCGCACGAGCACCTGTGGCGGGTTCGTCAGTTCGATGTCCACCGCCGGCCAGAGCATCCTCACTTCCTCGAAGAGCGGTAGCGGGCGCTTCAGCCCTGCCGCCGTAACCGCGTCCGTCACGTACCGCTCGATGATGCGCTCGACGTCGTTCTCGTAGAGCGCACGCTCGTTCGCCAGCGCATCCAACAGCGCTCGGTCCGGGGATTCGGCCCGCAGTTCGGCCCGGATCGCGGATGTCAGGCGAAAGTACGCCTCCAGCCGCTCCGCTTCCTCCTGCTCGCTGAGCTCCTCCCCCACGCCCAGCAGGCTGAAGATGGACCCCGCCAGGTGTTCCGCCTCCCACCGCCACACCGAGTACTCGTCGTTCCCCACCGGCCCCCTCGCCACCTCCAGGCTGAGGGCTATCACGAGCGCCAGGGTGAACGTTGCTGCCGCCGTCGTTGACAGCAACAGCAGCGGCGGCTGCCAGGGATGCAGGTCCACGGGAGACGTGTCCAGCCCGGAGGGGCGCAGGCGCTTCACTCCAACAGTCTAGGGTGTGCCTCTCCGCCCCCGCCTTTCCCCGGCGATACAATGGGCATGCTCATGGCAGCAGGGTCGCCGGCAGCCCCTGGAGCGGCGCTCGAACACCCATCCGCGCGCCGCCTGCGCTACGCCTCTTTCGAGATGCGTGTAGCCGCCATCGCTATCGATGCCCTCATCCTCTTCTTCGTCGCGGGAGTGCTCATCATCGCCGGGTCGGTCAACCTGCTCCTCTCCTCGGACTTCGATCGCATCGACGCGTCCGGCAGCGCCATCACGCTCTTCTGGGCGCTTGTCGGGGCCGTGCCCGCTGCCTGCTTTCTCTACTTCTTCCTCGGGTTCGCCTTCTGGGGGAAGACCGCCGGCGCCGCCATCATGCACATCAGCGTGGTGCGCTCCGATGGCGGAGACCTCGGCTTGCTCGGCGCTCTCGCCCGCGTGACCGGCATGCTCAGCTACGTCCTCGTCCTGGGCATCGGCGCGGTTCTCGCCTATGTCCTCCGCGGGACACCAGCCGCCGCCGCCGTCCTCGTCGGCATCAGCCTGCTCATCTGCGTGGCCGGTCTCCTCTGGGCCGTCTTCGACCCCTACCGCCGCGCCCTCCACGACCGCATCGCCGGAACCATCGTCGTGCAGGGCGTGTAGGGTGATCGGATGCTGAGCCGCCGTTCGAACTTCCCCCGGCGTGGCCCCGTCAGCGAGCGCGTCTTCGGCAAGGCCTACGCCGAAGCTGAGCACGGTGGCACCTGGCTCGCCTCCGGATTGTTCGCGATCGCCCTTTTTCTGTTCATCGCTTCACTCAGCGTGTACGAGATCACGCGCCCCGGTCGCGCCCAGTCCCTGCTCGCCGCCGGAATCGCTTCCCTGACCGACATCGACGAGACTCTCGAGGAGAATCTCCCCGCCTTGCGCGATGCCGCCCGCTCGTCCACTGAGGAGGCGGTGCAGCTGCCCGAATACCCCCTCCCCATCACCCTCAGCCGCCTTGAGGCCCTCACTGCCGACACTCCCACCCTCCGCGCCATCGTCCTCGACCGCTCCGCCAAGCTCGTGTACGCCACGGGGCTGGACGCCTTCGACGAAACGGGTGAGCAGGCCTCTGAGCTCTTCTCCATCTACAACGTCATCCGCGAGCTCGTCGGCTTCCTCACCGGCGACGTCCACGACCGCGCCCGCTGGGTGGCGCTCGCCAGCCTCGTCCTGGCGAGCGTCCTGGGAGCCGCCACGCTCGCCCTTAACCGCGGGTTTGCGCGCTTCACCTCCTTCGGGCTCGCTGTGCTTCTCGCTGCCGCGCCCGGCTACTTCATCGCCCGCGGCGGGACCTACCTCATCGACCGTTTCGGTTCGGAAGATCCCTTCGTTGGCGACCTCCAGGTGCTCGTACAGGTCATGCTCGACGTGCCCGAGCGCAACTTCCTGATCGCCGGCTCCCTTGGGCTCATCATCGCCTTCTCCGGCTGGGTCCTCGGCTTTATCGCCGATCGCCTCTTCTCCGACGAGTCACTCGACCCCAACGCCTACGACACCGGCCCCACCCTCCCCTTCGCCGCCGTCCCCGGCCCGACCCACGAGCTCTCGCGCCGCGGGGGCCTGCGGCTGCCCGACCTGAGCGCACTCCGGCAGCGCCTCGGTGGGATGTCGCTCCCCGCCCGCCCCTCCGCGCCCCCCACCCGTCCCCCCGCGTCCGCCACCCCGCTGCCCCGCGAACCCGAGGTCGGCGGCCCCCGCGACGAGAATCCCTAGGGCCGCGGTCTTGGGGCTCGCCCCGCCTGGAGTCAGCCTCCGGTAGCCAGCTCGAGGAGCTTGCCGACCGTCCTCCAGTTTCGACCCGTGCTGGTGGTCGAGAGGGCGGAGTCGAAGTAGCTGTTCGTAAGCTTGCTGCGGGCGAACCCGTTCGGACAGTGGAGAAAGACCTCGCGACCCACGACCTTGAATTCGTCGCCGGGCGAGCGGTTCGGGTCCAGCGCTTCAACGTGGTCGGGGTCGGGGGAATCCGCCAGGAAGAGGACGAGCAGCTTGTCCGTTTCGGCCCCGGCTTCGGCAAAGGGGTTCGCCTCCACGACCGCCCGGAGTTCCCCGGCCGTGCGTGTGACCACTGGAACGCGATAGCCGAAGCGATCCTGGATCGATGCGCTGATCAGGGGGGGGATGGCGTCTACCGGCGCGGCGGTACCGGGGCGAAACAGCACGTTCCCGCTCTGGATGTAGGTCCGGACGTCTTCGCACCCCGCTTCCCGGAACAGTTCGGCGAGCTCCTTCATCGGCAGCTTGTTCTTGCCGCCGACGTTGATCCCGCGAAGCAAAGCGACGTTCAGGGCGTCCGCCATCAGTCGCCCACCCCCGCCGGCAACACGCTGCTCGGACACGACGCCTCCAGCGGGCACGCCTCGCAGCTCGGCGCCCGCGCGCCGCACGTCCGCCGCCCGTGCTTGATGAGCAGCATGTGGAAGCGGTAGTAGCGGTCGGGTGGCACCAGCGCCTCGAGCCGTTCGTGCGTCTGCTCCGGCGTCGTCTTCGGCGGCACCAGCGCAAGCCGCTTCGCCACGCGCTCGACGTGCGTATCGACCGGCAGCGCCGGACGCCCGAGCGCGAAGAGCAGCACGCACGCCGCCGTCTTCGGCCCCACGCCCGGCAAGCCTCGGAGCCACAGGCGCGCCTCCTCCAGTGGTTCCTCTTCCAGGAACGCGAGGTTCCAGTCCGGCGCTCGCTCCCGAACCGCCTCCAGGATGCGCTTGATCCGCGGCGCCTTCTGCTGCGCCAGACCGCCCGTCTGGATCGTCGCGATCAGCTCGTCCAGCGGCGCCTCCGCGACGGCGTCCCAGTCCGGGTAGCGGCGCATGAGCTGGACGAAGGCGCGCCCGCTGTTCCTGTCCGACGTGTTCTGGGACAGCACCGTCAGCACGAGCTCCGCCACCGCATCGCCGTGGGGCCGCGACTCTGGCTCGCCGTACAGCTCGCCCAGCGCCTCCATGATTGCGTCGGGATCGAGGGTCACCCCGACATTCTGGCACGCCCCGATCCCGCTACGCCTCCGTCCCTTACGATCGCCTTGTGACTGCACACGAGATCCGGTTGACGGACCTGACCGGCTGCGGCGGCTGAGCGTCCAAGGCGGGCCCTGAGGCCCTGGCGCAGGTTCTGTCGCCACTGACCGAGGCGTTCGACCCCGAAGCGCATCCCGACCTCCTCGCCGGACTCGGGACGCCCGATGATGCCGCCGTCTATCGCATCAACGCGCGCACCGCCGTCATCGCCACCCTCGACTTCTTCGCCCCGCTCGTCGACGACCCCTGGCAGTACGGCGCCATCGCCGCCGCCAACGCCATGTCCGACGTGTATGCGATGGGCGGCGAAGTCGTGCTCGCCCTCAACGTCGCCGCCTTCCCCGAGGACCTGCCCCCTGATGTCGCCGCCGGGATCATTCGCGGGGGCGCGGACAAGGTCGCCGAGGCCGGCGGCGCCGTCGCCGGTGGCCACACCGTCTGGGATGAGGAGCCCAAGTACGGCCTCAGCGTGCTGGGCCTCGCCAACCCCACCCGCCTGCTGCGCAAGGCCGCCCTTCGCCCCGGCGACCGTCTCTACCTCACGAAACCGCTCGGTACCGGCGTCATCCTTTCCTCGACCGGCAGCGGACGCGGAGAGCCCGCCTGGCTCGACACCGCCATCGAGTCGATGCTGCGGCTCAACCGCCACGCCGCCCACCTAGCCCTCGCCGCCCGCCTGCGCGCCGCCACCGACGTCACCGGGTTCGGCCTCCTCGGCCATCTCTGGGAGATGGTCGAACGCTCCGGCGTCGCCGCCACCGTCGACGCCTCCGCCCTCCCCCTACTCCCCGGCGCGCTCGAATCCGCCGCCATGGACGCCCACACCGGCGGCGAAGGCCGCAACCGCGACTGGGTCGGCGACAACCTCACCGTCGCCCCAGGCGTCTCCCCCGAGCTTGCCGCCATCGCCTTCGACCCGCAGACCTCCGGCGGCCTCCTCCTCGCCTGCCCCGCCCGCAAGGCTCGCGCCCTCGAAGCCGCCTTCGCCGCCGACAGCGAACCCCTCCACCCCATCGGCCGCGTCCGTGCGGGGGAGCCGGGCATCACGCTGCGCTAGCGCGCCCGCCCGACCCTTCCTACACTGCGCCCATGACCGCCGCCGCCACCGAGTTCGAGACCGTCATCGGCCTTGAGGTTCACTGCCAGCCCATCACCCAGAGCAAGATGTTCTGTGGCTGTAGCGCCGAGTACTCGGGCGCCGAGCCCAACACGCACGTCTGCCCTGTCTGCCTCGGCCTTCCCGGGGTCCTGCCCGTCATCAACGAGGAAGCCATCCGCCTCATCGTCAAGACCGGCCTCGCCCTCAACTGCGAGATCTCCGGTTTCTCCAAGTTCGACCGCAAGAACTACCCCTACCCCGACCTCATGAAGGGCTACCAGATCAGCCAGTACGACCTCCCCATCTGCCACGACGGCTGGCTCGACGTCGATGTTGAAGGCGAACGCACGCGCGTCGGCATCACCCGCGTCCACATGGAAGAGGACACCGCCCGCCTCCTGCACCGCACCGACCCCATCACCGGCGAGGGCTACAGCCTCATCGACATCAACCGCTCGGGCACGCCCCTCATGGAGATCGTGAGCGAACCCGACATCCGCTCGCCCGAGGAGGCGCGCGCCTACCTCGTCAGCCTGCGCGCCATCCTTCGCTCCATCGGCGCCAGCCGCGCCAACATGGAGGAAGGCAACTTCCGCTGCGACGCCAACATCAGCCTGCGCCCTCGTGGCCAGGAGGCCTTCGGCTCCAAGGTCGAGGTCAAGAACATGAACAGCTTCCGCGCCGTCTACGAAGCGCTCGTCTTCGAGATGGCGCGCCAGGCGTCCGTACTCCGCGAGGGCGGCGACATCCCCCAGGAGACGCGCGGCTGGGACCAGGAGCACCAGGAGACCGTCTCCCAGCGCTCCAAGGAAGAAGCGAACGACTACCGCTACTTCCCGGAACCCGACCTTCCGCCGCTCGCCCTCAGCCGCGACTTTGTCGAAGGCGTCCGCGCCGAGCTTCCCGAGCTCCCCGCCGCCCGTCGCGACCGATACCTCGACCTCGGCCTCTCCGACTTCGAGGCCTCGACCCTCGCCGAGGCCCGCGACCGCTCCGATTTCGCCGACGCCCTCGCCGCCGCCCTCCCGTTCGATCCCGCCCGCGCGGCCAAGCTCGCCGCCAACTGGGTCCTCGGCGAGGTCGGACGCTGGGCGAACGAGCACGAGGCCGAGGTGGAGCAGTTCCCCCTCGAGCCCGGCGCCCTCGCCGAGCTGATCGAGCTCGCGGAGGGCGAGACCATCACCGGCCAGGTCGCGAAGCAGGTGTTCGACGAGATGGTCGAGAGCGGCAAGGCCGCCTCCGCCATCGTCGAGGAGGGCGGGCTCGCCCAGGTCCGCGAGAGCGATGAGCTGGTCGCCATCGTCCGCCAGGTCATCGCCGAGAACGAGAAGGCCGTCGCCGATTACCGCGGCGGCAAGACCGCGGCCATCAAGCGCCTCCTCGGCGGCGTCATGCGCGAGACCAGGGGCCGGGCCAATCCCCAGGTCGCCCAGGAGCTCCTCGCGCGCGAACTCGACCGGTAGGCAACCCCTTCATGGCCGGCACATTTTGAGCACTGGCAGGTTATGCCTTCGAGACAGGCCCTCCCGCTGGTAGACTCTCACAACGACATGCCACGCAGGATGCGAAATCACAGCCTGTTCACCTGGCTCTATCCAGGGATGCACATCAAGCGGTGGCTCCTCCTCCTCGTCGTCGGCCTGACCCTCCTGAGCCTTGGCGCCGCTTACCTCTTCCGCGAGGCCTATCTCGCCTACGACTTCCCCGGGGTCGCCCACTACCTCACCCTCCAGATGATTCCCCGCTGGGCCCGCGGCGTGATTTTCGTGTCCGTGGCGATCGGGAGCGTCGGCGTCGCCTTCTGGAAGCTGAACCAGTCCCTCCTCTACGCGGTCGTCCGGCCCGGCGCCCAGAACGGCAGCATGGCCCAGTCGCTCTACACCAAGCGCGTGCTCAGCCGTGGCCCCCGCATCGTCGCCATTGGTGGGGGAACCGGCCTCTCCGTGCTCCTGCGCGGCCTCAAGGAGTACACCAGCAACCTAACCGCGATCGTCACCGTGGCCGATGACGGTGGTTCCTCGGGGCGCCTGCGTCAGGACTTTGGCGTCGTCGCTCCCGGCGACATCCGCCAGTGCGTGGCTGCCCTTGCCGAGGCCGAGCCCCTGATGTCCCGCCTCTTTCAGTACCGCTTCCGCTCGGGAGACGGGCTCGAGGGCCACTCCTTCGGGAACCTCTTCATCGTCGCCATGGCCAATGTCACCGGGAACTTCGAGACGGCCGTCCACGAGGCCAGCCGCGTTCTCAACGTCATTGGCAACATCCTCCCCTCAACGCGCGCTGACGTGACGCTCTCCGCGCGCACGCAGGACGACGAGCTCGTCCACGGTGAGCACAACATCACCGAACACGGCGCCCGCATCCGCGAGCTCTTCCTCAACCCCGTTCACGCCGAGGCGCATCCCGATGCCGTCCGCGCCGTCCTCGATGCCGACCTCGTCGTCATCGGGCCCGGCAGCCTCTACACGAGCGTCATGCCGAACCTCCTCGTCGAGGATCTGCGCAAGGCCCTCCTCTCCACCAGCGCCCAGCGCCTCTTCGTCTGCAACGTCGCCACCGAGAACGGCGAGACCGACGACTTCGGCGTCGCGGATCACATCGAGGCGATCGAGCGGCACACCGCTCCGGGCCTGATCGAGGCCGTCATCGCCAACGACAACCTGGGCTCCTTGCCCGAGGAGCTGCACTCCACCCCCGTCAGCCTCGACCATCCGGACGCCCGTGTATTCGAGCACGTGCGCGTCATCCAGGCCGATGTGGTCGCCGGCGAGAACCGCTACCGGCACGATTTCCAGAAACTCGCCGCTGCAATCCTCGACGTGTACCATGGCCGGGAGAACGGCGCGCTCGAAGGCGAGCGCACACCCTCCGAGGAAGCCGTCCTCGCTACTCGCTGATGCTGAACGCCATCCAGATCATCGTTTCCGCGCTCCTCATCGTCGCCGTGCTCCTGCAGGTCAAGGGCTCCGGCTTCGGCGCGGCCCTCGGCGGGCTCTCCGGCGGCTCCGTCTACCGCACGAAGCGCGGTCTCGAGAAGACACTGTTCCAGGCGACGATCGTTCTTGTCATCGTGTTCCTCTTCGTGTCCTTCCTGAGCGTCCAGTCCCAGAGCTAGCCTCTCTTCATGCTTCGCGCGGTTGCGAACTCGCGGCGCGCTCTCATCTCGGCGGCTGTCGTGGCGGCCGGGGCGCTCGCGGCCGCCATCATCGCGGTGTTCCTCACCCTGCCCCAAGAGGAGGCCCCACGGGCGCTTCCCACCCCCACGCCCGTCCAGCAGAGCGTCTACGTTGAGGGTGTCGTCGGCGCCTGGCAGCGCATCAACCCCCTCTTCGCCGCTGAGAATGCCGTCGACCAGGATCTCTCCCGGCTGATCTTCGCCAGCCTCCTGCGCGTCGGCGAGGACGGCCGCCTCCTCCCCGATCTCGCGCCCCTCCCGGAGGTCGGCGAGGACGGGCGCACCTACACCTTCCGCCTCCACCCAGGCCTGCAGTGGCACGACGGCGCCCCCGTCCGTTCCCTCGACGTCGCCTTCACGATCGAGCACATCCTCGCGCCCGACTTCCAGGGCGACTCCCGCCTGCAGGCCGCCTGGACCGGCGTCGAGGTCGGCACGCCCGATCTGCGAACCGTCATCATCCGCCTGCCCGAGCCCAACGCCTCCTTCCTCGCCCGCTTCGCCACTTTCGGCATCCTCCCCGAGCACCTGCTGCAGGGACTCGATGGCGCCGACCTCTTCGACGCGCCCTTCAACGCCAGGCCCGTGGGCGCCGGTCCCTACCGGCTCGAATCCGCCACCTCCGTGGAGGCCACCCTCAGCGCGTATCCCCGCTACCACCTCGGCCGCCCCCACATCGATGTGATCACTGTGCGCTTCCTGCCCGACTTCGCAGCCGTGAAGCACGCCCTCGAGCAGGGAGACATCGACGGTATCTTCCTGCGGCAGCCCCTCAGCGCCGAGCAACTCGCTTCCCTGGACGGCATCGACGGGTTCGTCCACGAGGACCTGCAACGCGCCGTCTCGCTTGTCCTCTATCTCAACAACAGCCAGGTCGCGTACTTCCGCGATCCACGCGTGCGAACCGCGGTCTCCCTCGCCCTCGACCGCCAGACCCTCGTCGAGAACGCACTCCTGGGCGTCGCGACCCCCTCGTCATCCGCCATCGCCCCGGGAACATGGGCCTACGACCCCTCCCTGGACAGCCCCCCGAGCGATCCTGAAGCCGCCATCGCCCTCCTCGCCGAGGCCGGTTGGCATCGCAGCCCGACCACCGGGGTCCTGGTCCGGCAGGGTTCCGAGTTCCGCCTCACGATCCGCACCGATAACGACCCCCGCCACCTCGCCCTCGCCGGCGAGGTTGCCCGGCAACTCGAGCCGGTCGGCATCCGCGCGACCGTCGCGAGCACGAGCTTCACTGTCCTCAGCCGCGACTTCCTCGCCCCCCGCACCTACGACGCCGCACTCGCCGGCTGGGACCAGGGCCCCGACCCCGACCCCTACCTCGCCTGGCACAGCTCCCAGGTCGACCACCCCGGCGGCAACGTCGCGAACTACGGCGACATCATCGTCGATGCCCTCCTTGAGCGAGGGCGCACCACCTCCAGCGCCCTCGTTCGCCTCGACGCCTACCGCCAGTTCCAGGAGCTCTGGCAGCGCGAGGCTCCCAGCGTCATCCTGGCCTACCCCCGGATCCGTTACGTTCGCGCGACCAATGTGACGTCGCCGCCCTTTGGCGTGCTCTTCAGCCCCACCGACCGCTTCCTGAACGTGCACCTGTGGCGTATCGAATGACTGACCCGCTTCCCATCGTCCTGCTGACCGATTTCGGAACCCGCGACAGCTACGTCGGCCAGGTGAAGGCCGTCCTCACCGCGCGAGCGCCCGGCGCCCCGCTCGTCGACCTGACGCACGAGGTCTCGCCCTACGCCATCGACGAAGGCGCCTGGCTCCTCGAGACCGCCCTCCCCTTCCTCCCCGCCCCCGCCGTCGTGCTCGCGGTCGTCGATCCCGGCGTCGGCAGCAATCGTCTCCCCATCGCCCTCCGCGCCCCCGCCGCCACCGACCCCTCCGCCGTCCGCTACTTCGTCGGTCCCGACAACGGCCTCCTCTCCGCCGCCGCGCCGCCCTCCGCGCGCCCCTCGGCGCCCGGACCCTGCCCCGCCCCGCCGGGACTCGTGGTCCGCTCCATCGAGAATCCCGAAGTGCGTCTGGCTGGGGTCAGCGCCACCTTCCACGGCCGCGACCTCTTCGCCCCCGCCGCCGCGCACATCGCCGTCACCGGCCACCACGAGGCGCTCGGCCATGCTCTCGACCGCATTGCCCTGCTCCCACCCTTCGCGGGAAGTGCGGAGGGAACGACCATCCGGGGCGCCGTCATCCACGTCGATCGCTACGGCAACCTCGTTACCACCATCCGGAAGGAGCAGCTTCCACAGGATTTCAAGCTCGACATAAATGGCCACAGAATCGAGCGCATGGTCCGTACGTTCAGCGATGCCCCTCCCGGCTCGCTCGCCTGCCACGTCGACTCCAGCGGCTTCCTCGCCATCGCCGAGCGCGAGGGCGACGCTGCCGCCCGCACCGGTGCCGTCCGTGGCGACGCCGTGGTCCTGACGCCGCGATGAACCCCTCCGCGATCCGCACTGTCTTCATAGGCTCCCCGGAGTTCGCCCTGCCCAGCCTCCGCGCCCTCGTCGACGCTGGCTACGACGTGCGCCTCGCTGTCACCCAGCCCGACCGTCGTGCCGGGCGTGGCGGTCGCATGCGCGCTCCCGCCGCGAAAGTCGAGGCGGCACGCCTCGGCATCCCCGTCTCTCAGCCCCGGTCGTTCCGCGACCCCGAAGCCGTGGCCGAGCTTGCCCGAGTCGAGCCCGACCTCATCGTCGTCGCGGCGTACGGGCGTATCCTCCCCCGCGCCGTCCTCGACCTGCCCCGCCATCCCGTCGTGAACGTCCACCCCTCCCTCCTGCCCCGCTGGCGCGGCCCTTCCCCCGTCGCCGCCGCCATCCTCGCGGGCGACCGGGAGACCGGCGTCTCGATCATGGAGCTCGTCCCCGAGATGGACGCCGGCCCCATCCTCGCCGCCCGCCCCTTCCGCATCGCTCCCACCGACACCACTGCCTCCCTTGAAGCGCGTCTCGCGGAAGAAGGCGCCGGGCTGCTCGTCGAGACGCTGCCCACATGGCTCGACGGCGACCTCCGCGCCGTCCCCCAGGACGAATCCCTCGTGACCGTATGTCCCCTGCTGGCGAAAGACGACGGCCACCTGTCCGCCGGCATGACCGCCAGCGAGGCCGAGCGCGCCGTTCGCGCTTACGACCCCTGGCCGGGTGCTTTCGTTACCTACAGCGGCGACCGCCTCGGCATCTGGCGCGCGCACGTCGGTGACGCCGGCGACGAACTCGTCCCGGGCGATCTGGCCATCCTCGCCGGGAAGCCCGCAGTCGTCTTCCGCGAGGGTGCGCTTGTGCTCGACGAGGTCCAGCGCAGCGGCTCCCGGCGCGTGTCCGCTGAGGCCTTCCTCAACGGCGAGCGCGGCCGCCTCGCCCCCGCGGCTGGCCTCGCATGACGAGCCTCCTCCGCCTCACGCCGGCCGAGCTCGAAGAAGCCCTCACCGCCCTCGACGCCCCCCGCTATCGAGCAGAACAGGTCCTGCAGGCCCTCTACCGGCGGTGCCTCGGCTCGCTCGACGACATCACGCAGCTTCCCGGCGCCCTGCGCGACGGCATGCGCGAAGCGGGCCTCACGCTCGAAGCCCCAGCTGTCCTCCGCGAGGTCGCCAGCGACGACGGCGAGACCACCAAGGCCCTGCTCGCACTCCCCGGCGGCTCCACCGTCGAGACCGTGCTCATGCAGTACCCCCGCTCCGGCCGTGTGCCGCGCTCGACCGTGTGCGTCTCCACGCAGGCGGGCTGCGCCATGGGCTGCGTCTTCTGCGCCACCGGCCAGATGGGCTTCGAGCGCAACATCCCCGCCGAGGACATCGTCGCGCAGGTGCTCCACTTCCAGCGGCTGCTCGCGCCCCGCGGCGAGCACGTCACCAACGTCGTCTTCATGGGCATGGGCGAACCCCTCGCCAACTACGACGAGACCCTGCGCGCCGTCCGCCAGCTCACCGACCCGCGCGCCTTCGACCTCGCCCAGCGCGCTATCACCATCTCCACGGTGGGAATCCCCCGTGCAATCGACCGCCTGGCCGCGGAGAAGCTGCAGGTCGGCCTCGCCATCTCCCTCCACGCCCCCGACGACCCCCTCCGCCGCCGCCTCGTCCCCACCGCCCGCCCCAACTCCGTCGCCGAGCTGCTCGACGCCGGCCGCCGCTACTTCCGCGCGACCGGCCGCCGCGTTTCCATCGAGTACGCCCTCATTGACGGCGTCAACGACTCGCCCGTGCAGGCGCGCGCGCTCGGCAAGCTCCTCCGGGGCGCAGGTATGCACGTCAACCTCATCCCCCTCAACGCCACCGCCGGACCCTTCGCCGCGCCCTCGCGCCGGGGCGTGCGCGAGTTCCGTCGCATCCTCAACGAGGCGGGCGTGAACGCAACCGTGCGAATCGAGAAGGGCGCCGAGATCGCCGCCGCCTGCGGACAGCTCCGCACCGACGTCGACGCCGCTAGCGGAACAGGCCCCGCAGCATCCCCCGCCCGAGGCTGAGCGCGAAGCTCCCCACCGCCAGTCCCAGCCCCACCGCGAACGCCGTTCGCAGGTCGAGCCACGTATGCACCTCGCCCCTCACCACCGGCGACGCCAGCACGCCCACGTACGTCCCGTCCAGGGCCGCCGACTTCGTCGCCACGACCGCCGCCGCGCTGTCCCGCAGCGTCGCCCGCTCCGTGCGCATCGCGGCCACGGCGCTCTGCTCCATGCTCACCGCCTCCGCCTCGAGCTGCGCCACCGCGCCCTGCTCGATCGAGACCTCCTCCGCCTGCACCGCCTGTGCGTAGTCGCGCCTGATGCCCGCGAACCGCGCCCGCGTACCCCTCGGGTCGAACTCTGCCACGCCGCTCCTCCAGCGCCCGTACGCTAGACCGACGCCCGAGAAAGGGCAATGCTCCCCGCGTGCGAACGTCGGACTTCGACTACGACCTGCCCCCGGAGCTGATCGCCCAGCAGCCCGTCGAGCCCCGAGACTCCGCCCGCCTCCTCGTCGTCTCGCGCGGCACGGGCGCCCTCGCCCACCACCACGTATGCGACCTCCCCGCCATCCTTCGCGCCGGCGACCTCCTCGTCCTGAACGACACCCGCGTCATGGCCGCCCGCCTTCTCGGCGTTCGCGGTGACACCGGCGGACGCGTCGAGCTGCTCCTCCTGCGCGAACAGGACGACGGCGCCTGGTCCGCGCTCGTCCGACCCGGCCGCGCCGCTGTCCCCGGCCGCCAGTTCGCGCTGGAGGCCCACGACGGCCCCCTCACCGCCACCGTCCACCGCCGCGAGGACGATGTCGCCACCGTCACCTTCGACCGCCCCATCGACCCCGCCTCCGCCGGCGCCGTCCCCCTCCCGCCCTACATCCGAGATTACGAGGGCGACCCCGAGCGCTACCAGACCGTCTACGCGCGCGAGGCGCGCAGCGCCGCCGCCCCCACTGCCGGCCTCCACTTCACGCCCGACCTCTTCGACCGGCTCACCAGGGGAGGTATCGAGCGCGCCTTCCTCACGCTCGAGGTGGGCGCCGGCACCTTCCGTCCCATCCGCACCGAGGACCCCGCCGAGCACGTGCTGCCCCCCGAGCGTTACCGCCTCCCGCCCGCCACCGCCGCCGCCATCCGCGCCGCTCGCGCCGAGGGGCGTCGCGTCGTCGCCACCGGCACGACGGTCGTGCGTACGCTCGAACACGCCCTCGACGGCGGTGGCGAACCCGAGGGCGAGACCGGGCTGTTCATCCGTCCCGGCTATGCCTTCAACGTCGTCGATGCGCTGCTCACGAACTTCCACCTGCCCCGCTCGACCCTGCTCATGCTCGTCGCCGCCTTCGCCGGGCACGACCTCATCCGCCAGGCCTACGCCGAGGCCGTCCGCGAGCGCTACCGCTTCTACAGCTTCGGTGACGCGATGCTAATCCTGCCCTAGCCGTCCTCCGCCAGCCCCCAGCGCCCTTCCCTCCGCGACACGATCCCGTCCCGCGCGAGCGCTTCGAGGTACCCCTCACAAGCCGCCCGGTGCTCTTTCGGCAGCCGCGCCCCGACCTCGCCCACGGTCAGCGGCGAACCCTCTGCCAGCATCGCCACGATCCGTCCCCGAGCGAACCGCGCCGTCGACTCGAATGGCACAGTGGTTCCCGTCGGCAAGGCCGGCCGCGTTTCAGGCCGCCCCGCCGCCAGCCAGGCGCAGTCCCGCGCTAGCGGGCAGACATCGCACGCCGGCGACGACGCCTTGCAGACCATCGCTCCCAGGTCCATCACCGCCAGCTGGTGCGCTCGCGCCCCCCGCGCCGGCAGCCACGCCTCCGCCGCCTCCCGCAGGTCCGCCCCGTACGGCGCCTTCGCCCGCCCCTCCCCCAGCAACGCCCGCGCCACCACTCTCGCGACGTTCGTGTCGAGCGCCGCCGTCCGCCGCCCCCCCGCGAAGCACGCGACTGCCGCCGCCGTGTACGGCCCCACCCCCGGCAGCGACCGCAGTTTCGCCTCGTCCAGCGGGATCCGCCCGAACCGTTCCAGCGCCTCGCGCGCCGCCCGCTGCAGGTTCACCGCCCGGCGGTTGTACCCCAGCCCCGACCACTCCCGTATGACCGCCGCCGCCGGCGCTTCCGCCAGACTCGCGGCCGCCGGCCAGCGCTCCAGCCACGCCTCGTACCTCGGGCGCACGCGCTCGACCTGCGTCTGCTGCAGCATCACCTCCGAGACGAGCACTGCGTACGGGTCGCGGGTCAGGCGCCAGGGGAGGTCGTGCCGGCCGTTCGCGCGGTACCAGCGCCCCAGCGCCCGCCGCAGCCGGGAGAGCTCGCCGGGCGCCCCTGCGGGGCTAGTCCTCGTCCTCGATCTCCTCGCCATCGCCGCCGGTCCCCGTCGAGGGCACGATCGCGAAGCCGCCGCCCTCGTTGCGCCCCTTCGCGCTTCGCAGCGGCACCGCCTCGAGTTGCTCGATCAGTCCCGCCAGCTCGTCCGCGCCCGTTCCCTCCGTCGGCACCACCCCTCCGGCGCCGGTTTCCCGTAGCGCTGCCAGGTCCGCGCTCGAGATGTCGAGGGCGACGGTGACCAGCAGGGGAGCCCCGCAGAGCGCCGCCACGCGCGAGAGGGAGATGCGCCGCGCGACCGTGAAGTCGTCCACCGGCGCCCGTACCAACACGGCGTCCAGTGAGAGCGCCGCCAGCGCGCGCAGTGGCCCCTCTTCCCACGCCTCGTCCACCTCCAGTACCAATCCCAGATCGCTGTCGACGATGCCCGCGGCGGCCGTCTCCGGTTTGGCGATCACGAAGTCGGCCCCCGCCTCCTCGACCGCCTCGATGCCCTCGTTCGCGAGGGATTCGAGCTGCGCTCCGAGGAGTCCGTTGAGGCCATCCAGAGCAGCGACGGCTTCCTCCGCGTTCTCGGCGGCCAGCGCCACGAAGTCCGCTCCGGCCTCGATCGCCTCGCCGGCATCGCTCGCGGAGGCTCCCAGCACTCCCAGCAGGAGCGCCCGGTCCTTCTCCGTCGCGCGCGCCCCGAAACCCATCACCCGTGCGCTTTCGCCCCGCCGCTTTCGCTGGAGCGCCTCGCTCAGCTTGCTCAAACCATTCCTCCAGTGCTCCTCACCGATTGGCCGCCCCGCACCACGCCCGCGATTGCCCCGGGCCGGGTCAGGCAGCGAATGTCGGTGAGGGGATCCTCGCTCAGTCTCACGATATCGGCGGCCAGCCCCACGCGCAGCCTGCCGGTCTCCTCCTCCAGCCCCAGCAGGTCCGCCGCCCATCCCGTCGCCGCCAGCAGCGCCGCCCCCGCCGAGAGGCCGTGGTCGGCCATGCGCACCGCCTCCTGGGCGTTCTCGCCCGGACGGTTCAGGGGCGTTCCCTGGTCGGTCCCCATCGCAACCTTCACGCCCGCCGCCAGCGCCCGCTCGTAGCTGGCGAAGTGGTCCTCCAGCACCGCCTGCCCCTTCTCCACCGCGTATTCGGGAATGCCGGCATCCGCGCCGTGGGCTATGTGGTACGGCGCCGTCAGCGTCGGGACGAGATACGTGCCCCGCTCGATCATCATCTCGATCGCCTCCTCGTCGAGCCAGACCCCGTGCTCGATTGAGTTCACGCCCGCCACGACGGCGTTCTTGATGCCTTCTGTCGACTGCGCGTGTGCCGCCACCGTGCGGAACGCCTTCTTCGCTTCCTCCACCCCCGCAGTCAGCTCCTCGCGAGTGAACGAGGGTGACCGTGGGTTCACGCCCGGTGTGAGCACGCCCCCGCTGGCGAACAGCTTGATGGCCTCGGCTCCGGCCCGGATCTCCTCGCGCACCGCCTTGCGGACCTCGTCCGGGCCGTCCGCCTCGCGTGCGATGAACCCGTGCCCGTGTCCGCCCGACATCGTCACTCCCATCCCCACGGCCACGACCCGCGGACCCTCCACATCGCCGCCCTCGACCGCCTTCGCCAGGTCGATGTTGAGCCGGTCGGCGGCGCCCAGGTCCCGCACCGTCGTAACCCCACCCGCGAGGGTTGCGCGCGCGTGCTCGGCCGCGCGCCACGCACGCCGCGCCAGCGACGCTCGCTGCCCCGGCGTCAGCTCCGCCGGGTCGCCCGAGGAGCTGATGTGCACGTGGCAGTCGATCAGCCCGGGGATGAGGAACTCGCCCGCGCAGTCGACCGTCTCAGCCCCCTCCGGCCCCTCCACGTCCCCCAGCGCCGCGATGCGTCCGTCGGCGCACAGCACGTCGCCCCGCACGAACGTGCGCGACTCGCTCTCGAAGAACGCTCCCCCGTGCAGGAGCAGTGGCCGGTCCTCAGTCGTTGCCAACGTCTCGCATTCTCCCTGCCGCCCCTCGTGCGCGGCAAGCGAGCGGCGGGATCGCTATCCTCCGCCCCTCCGAAGGAGGTTCCGTCATGGCGAAGATGATCCTGGTTGGGCTCGTCGAGCCCCCGAGTCCAGAGGCCGACGAACTGTTCCGCGAACGCTACCTGGGCAATCACATCGAGGACATTGCGAACTGCCCCGGCTTCCTCTCCGGCACGGTGTACGAGCTGGAGCACCCCCACGACGACTTTCCCGTCGTTTCCCGCTTCCTCACCATCTACGAGCTTGAAGCGGATACCTGGGAGGAGGCGAACGCCAACCTCCAGGCCTGGATCTCCGATCCCGACGCCTACCCCGGCCGCCTCTCCGGCGAGGGCGCCCTCTCCATCGTCGGTTCCGGCTGGTACAAGTTCGAGCGCGCGTACCACACGCGCGCCTGAGCGCAGCGTACGATTCCGCCCATGTTGATCGGCTACTTCACCGAGCGCCCCTACCAGGACCCCGGCGCAAGCTGGTGGGGAACGACCGGCCGCCGCCTCGTCGACCTCGACGCCAGCAACGACGAGTACGACCCCGTCCTCGGCGCCGACCTCTACAACCGCTACCTCGACGAGAAGCTGTATGCCGAGGAGGTGGGCTTCGACGCCCTCGCCCTCAACGAGCACCACAGCACGCCCTTCTGCATGGGCAGCGCCTGCAACGTCGAGGCCTCGATCCTCGCGCGCGTCACCAACCGCGCGAAGATCGTCCTCATCGGGAACATCCTCCCCATCTGGGACGACCCCCTCTGGCTGGCTGAAGAGCTCGCCATGATCGACCTCATCTCGGAGGGGCGCCTCGTGACCGGCTGGGTGCGCGGAACCGGTCGCGAGAGCATCTCCCACGACGCCAACCCGCCCTACAACTGGGAACGCTTCCAGGAAGCGCATGACCTCATCGTCGAGGCCTGGACGCGCCCCGGCCCGTTCCGCTGGGAGGGCGAGCACTACAACTTCCGCTACGTGAACCCCTGGGCGCGGCCCTACCAGTCCCCGCATCCCCTCATCATGATCCCTGGCGCCGTCAGCCGCAGGACCGTGCAGTGGGCGGCCGAGCGGCGCTATCCCTACGTCATGCTCGCGACGCGCCTCGAACCCACCCGCATGTCCTTCGGGTACTACGAGGAGTGCGCCGCCGAGCACGGGTACGAGGCCGGCCCCCAGCACCGCGGTTACCTCTTCAAGGTGCACGTCGATGAGACCGAGGAGCTCGCCGAAGAGGTCGGGCGCAAGTACCTCACCGGCCCCGGCAACATCTTCCTCGAAGGCAGCCGCGGCGACGTCCGCGGCCACCTCCAGAATCTGCCCGGCCTCACCGACCGCCGCGCCCTCCTCCCCACCGGCGGCGTCCGCCAGGTCGCCGAGTCCCGCGGCCAACCCTCCTCCAGCGACCCCGACCTCCGCCCCATCACCCTCGACTCCGCCGAGTCCTACAAGGACGTCGACGACACGTACAAGGGGCTCGTCGAGGCGCAGTCGATCATCACGGGCACGCCGAAGACCGTCATCCCCAAGATTCGCAACGTCCTCGAGTACCTGCGCCCCGGCAGCATCTTCCTCTGGGACGGCGACGGCTCGATGTCGCACGAGGACGCCATGCGCAGCCTCCGCCTCATGGGCGAGGAAGTCCTCCCCGCCATCCGCGAGATCGGCGAGGAGCTCGGCCTCGATAGCCCCTTCGAGGTCGATCCCGCTACGAACGAGCGGGTTCCGGCCGATCCGGAGTAGCGCGGGATGCCCGCGTCAGATGAGTCCGCTGCCACGCAGCCGGGGGTCGAGCACGTCCCGTAGCGTGTCGCCGAGGAAGTTGAACGCCAGCACCGTCACCGAAAGCGCCAGGCCCGGGAATATCGGCAGCCACCACGCGGTGTAAAAGTAGGCGCGGGCCGTCGGCCCGATGTCGACGCCCCACGAGGGCGACGGCGGCGGCAGTCCGAAGCCGAGGAAAGCGAGGCCCGCCTCCGTCATGATCGCCGCCGGCACGATGATGCTCGCGTTCACGATCGCCAGCGGCAGCAGGTTGGGCAGGATGTGCCGGAGCATGATCCTCGTGTTGGAGGCGCCGACGACCCGCGCCGCCTCGACGTACGCGGTCGATGCTTCCTGGAGCACGTTGCCGCGCAGCACCAGCGTCGTCAGCGGTGCGAACGCGAGCGCGATCGCGACCACGATGATGGGCAGGCTCCGCTCGATCGCCGTCGTGAACAGGATCAGCCAGAGGAGGCCGGGCACGGCGATGCCCGCCTCGAGGATCCGGAGCAGGACGGTGTCCACCCACCCCCGGAGGAACCCCATCGCCAGCGCCAGGACGACGGCGGCGACCATCGCGATCGCCACCGAGCCGACCCCGATGATGAGGGCCGGACGCGCCCCGTAGATCACCCGCGACCACATGTCCTGTCCGGCGCTGCTCGTGCCGAACCACCACTCCGAGCTGGGCGGTTGCAGGTAGCCGGTCGAGTCAAGCTGCCGGCCTTCCGCGATGGCGATGCGGCGGACGTCCCGTTTGCCTTCCCCGATCGTGTTGAGGTACGGGGCGAAGATCGCGGCCACCACCACCAGGAGGATGACGACAACGCCGAACGTTCCGCCCGGCTGCAGCCGCACGAAGCGCGCGATGGCCCGCCCGCCCCTGCCGAGGAGGGAGCCCTGCTCTGCGGCGGGGCCCAGGCCGAGGTCTTCTCGTCCTGGGGTAGCCGTCGTCAATCGCTCACCGCCGTCCTGGACTTCGTGCGACCCTGTGCCATCGCTCGGTGGCTGTCAAGAAACGGAAACGCCGCCCCGGAGGGCGGCGTTGAAAGCCGTTGCCATGCGTGGGTTGGGTCCTAGACGAGCCCGCTTCCACGGAGCCTCGGGTCCAGCACGTCCCGCAGCGAGTCGCCCAGGAAGTTGAACGCCAGCACCGTGAGCGACAGGGCGACGCCCGGGAACACCGGCAGCCACCAGGCCGTCTGGAAGTAGGCGCGTGCGTTCGGCCCGATGTCCGCGCCCCAGGATGGGATCAGCGGGTCGAGGCCAAGGCCGAGGAACGACAGTCCCGCTTCCGCGAGGATCGCCGCCGGGATGATGATGCTCGCGTTGACGATGGCGAGCGGCAGCAGGTTCGGCAGGATGTGCCGGAACATGATGCGGATGCTCGAGGCCCCCACCACCCTCGCCGACTCGGCGTAGGTGGAAGCCGACTCCTGGATCACGTTCCCGCGTAGCACCAGTGTCGTCAGCGGTGAGAACGTAAACGCGATCGCGAAGACGAGAACGGGGATGCTACGGTCGACCGCGGTGGTGAAGAGGATAAGCCAGAGGATTCCCGGCACCGCGATGATGACCTCGATGATCCGTAAGAGGAACGCGTCCACGACCCCCTTCATGAACCCCATCGCCAGCGAGAGCGTGACCGCCGCCACGATGGCGACGCCGACTGCCCCGATGCCGATCAGGAGCGCCGGGCGCGCTCCGTACACGACGCGCGACCACAGATCCTGGCCGGTGCGGTTCGTCCCCAGCCACCAATCGGGACCGGGAGGCTGGAGCACGAAGTTCACCCCCGAGATCTCCCTGCCTTCGTCGCGCCAGACGCTGCGGATGCCCCGCTCGCCGTCGCCGGCCGTGTTCAGGTACGGGGCGAACGCTGCCGCCAGCCCCACGATCACGATGATGACGATCCCGATCGTGCCGCCAGGCTGCAGCAGCACGAATCGCGTCGTGCTGCGCCAGATCCGCGTGAGCCGGCTGCTCTGGTCGATATAGGGACCGAGGTTGAGGTCGTCCTGGACGGCGGGTGCTGAAGTCATGTCTGCCTCCCGCTAGTACCGAATTCTCGGATCGATGAAGGCGTATCCGACATCCACGAGGATGCGGACGATCATGAACCAGGTGGCGAAGATGAGCGCGGTCGCCTGGATGACCTGGAAGTCGCGGTCGCCGACGTTGTTGACGATCCACCAGCCCAGGCCCGGGATGTTGAACAGCGTCTCGATAATCGCCGAGCCCGCGAGGATGCCTCCGAACTGCAGGCCCGCAATCGTGAAGAGCGTGATCATCGAGGGACGGAACGTATGCCGCCCGATGATGATCAGCTCGCGCAGGCCCTTCGCCCGGGCCGTACGCACGTAGTCACTGCGCATCACCTCGAGCATCGAGGAGCGGGCGATGCGGGCGAGGTAGCCCGCACTCGAAACGCCCAGCACGAGGGCCGCGATCACGAGAATGCGGAGGTGCGTCCCCGGGTCCGCCCAGCCAGTCCAGTCGGGCACCCAGCGCTGCTGCCAGAAGAACGCCGGCAGGGCAACGATGAGCGTCCCGATCCAGAAGTTCGGGATGCTTAAGGCGAGGATCGCAAAGAATCGCGCGATGTAGTCAGAGACCTTGCCCGCGCGGATGGCGGACAGGATCCCCACCGGGATGCCGATGAGCAGGCTGAAGGCGATGCTCAGCATGCCCAGTTGGAGCGTGTTGCCCAGCCTCCACCAGATCTCGTCCGCGATCGGCTTCGGCGGGACGATCTCCTGGCCGAAGTCCCCCCGGAAGATCTCCGAGAACCACTTCCAGTACTGCTCGGCTGTGCAGGCGACATCGCCTCCGAAGTTCGTGGACTTGTCGCAAATGTCGAGGCCCAGCTCTCGGCGCAGGCCTTCGATGCAGGTCTGGTCGGCTACGCCGGAGGCGCCGCAGCGAACGGCGGCGGCATCGCCCGGGATGATGCGCATGAAGACGAAGACCAGGATCGAGACAGCGACGATCGTGAGGGGGAGCAGGATCAGCCTTTGGATGATGTAGGCTTGCACGGTCCACCGCCTGCGCTAGGGTCGAGAAAAGGGCTTCCGGGGACTATAACGCCCCCGGAAGCCCTTTTGGTTGCCTTTCGGCTGGGGGCTAGCCCTCCAGCCAGACGTTGTGGGCGCGGAAGATGCCGAATGCGGCCGTCTCCGGACCGTCGGGCGGCGGCGCGAGGCCCTTCAGCCTCGAACCAACCGCGTGGTACTTCGTCGTGCCCGTCGGCAGCGGGAGGGTGCAGCAGTAACGCGTGAAGATGCGCCGCTGCAGCTCCTTCAGGATTTCCGCCCGCTCGTCGTCGTCGGTGGTCGCCGCCTGGCGGTCGGCGTAGTCCTGCAACTCCCTGGCGTAGGGGTGCGTGATCTCCAGCGCCGCGCGCACGGCCTCGCCCGCTTCCGAACCGCCGTTCTCGGCGTAGTTCGGGTTGTCGGGGTTGACCCACGGGTCGGAGATGTTGACGCCCTTGTACCAGTTGCCGCCCCAGATGGCGCCGTAGCCGTCGGGGGTGTAGGCCACCAGGGCGTTCCAGTCCGGCATCGTCGAGACGGCGTTGTTGCCGGCGATGAAGAAGTGCCAGTCCTTGGTGCCGGTGGGTCCGTTCGCGGAGGCGATGTAGGTCGCCAGCTCGAGCGGGTTGTAGTTGACCTTGACGCCGAGGGAATCCTCGAAGCTCTGGCCGATGAACTGCACGTAGCTGTAGTCCGGAATCCAGGCCGCAACCGTGGTGTCGAGCTCGGGGAAGATCTCGGGGCCGTTGTTGGCCTCCCACAGCTGGCGTGCGCCCTGCGGGTCGTACACCTGGTGCTCGCGGATCTCTTCCTGGGAGAGGGCGTACTTGGGGAACGCCGAGGGGCTGACCGGCGCGCTGCGGCGGCCCTCGCCGCCGAGCACCACGTCGATGTAGCCGTCCCAGTCCATCGCCATCGAAAGGGCCTTCGAGAGCTCCGGATACGGCGTCCACTTGGCCGCCGCCAGCTGGATCATGCGCGAGCCGTCGTCGATCGCCGGGCCCGTCAGGATGTTGACGTTCGGCTGGCCTTCCCACTGGTCGGCCGTGATCTTGTCGATGCTTCCGTAGAAGTCGGCATCGCCCGCGAGGAAGCGCGACTGCGCTGCCGCGCCGTCCGTGATGATGACCGCCTCCATCTCGTCGATGTAGGGGTGGTCCCACACGTACCGCGTACCGGGCAGATCCTGCTCGGGATGCTCGTAGTAGTTCGGGTTTCGCTTCAGCGTGATCCGCGTCTCCGAAACCTCGTCGAACATGTACGGGCCGGTACCGGCGTTGACGCCCGACACCTGGCCGAGGTCGCCCGATTCCTCCGCCGCGAGCCGCTCGGGCGAGACCACCACGAGGGAGGCCGCCGCGAAGGCGCGCAGGTTGGAGGCGAACGGCTTGTTCTGGTTGATCCGGAGCGTCAGGTCGTCCGGCGTGTCGAAGGTCGCGCCCAGACTCTCGTCCATGAACGAGAAGAACAGCTCGTTCACGTTCGAACCGCGGTTCGCGCGGGAGTCGGGGTAGCGCCGCAGGCTCGTGTACCAGTCCGCGGAGTTTACCTCGCGTCCGTCCGAGGCCTCGGGGTTGAAGCGCACCCCCTCGCGCAGGTTGAAGACCAGTGTCTCCGGATCGACCTGCTCCCAGCTCTGCGCCGCATCGGGGTAGAACTGGTCGTTGATGATCGAGTAGGCCATCAGCTGGCTGTACGTCTGCGCCATCCCGTACGGGAACGTGATCGTGATCGAGGGATCGAAGCCCGTCGGATAGGCCCGCTCGGTCCAGTTGAACTTCCCGCCGTAGCGCGAGCGATCCTCGGGCGCAGCTTCGGCCTCTGCAGCCGCAGCAGCCTCTGTGGCCTCCGCTTCTGTCTCAGCAGCGGCGGCAGCTTCGGTCGCCTCGGCTTCCGCGGCGGCTGCCTGGGTGGCCGCCGGAGCGGCGCTGTCGTCATCGTCGTCGTCGTCACCGCAACCCGCGAGGATCGCAGCGGAGCCGGCTGCGAGCGTCGCCCCGCCTGCCAGCACGCGGCGCCGCGAAACGCGCCTGCGCCAGTACTTGCCCCAATAGCCTTCTTTCAAAGCGTCCCTCCTGAGGACTGGTGTCGGTGTTGCGCTTGTAACGCAACGCCCCGCGCGGGCATACGCTCCGCGCGGATTCGCGGCATTGTACCGGCGATTTTATTGGGGGCAACCGGTATTAGCGCTCGCCCACACACGCCGACGCCGCCCTCCGGAGGGCGGCGTCGGAATGGCGTTGCGTTGGGCCTGGTAGCCGGTCGGACTAGCTCTCCAGCCAGATGTTGTGCGCCCGCCACATGCCGAACGAAGCGGTCTGGTCGCCGTCCGGCGGTGATGGCAGACCCTTCAGCCGCGAGCCCACCGCGACGTACTTGGTCGTCTGCGTCGGCAGCGGGAAGGTGCAGCAGTAGCGCGTGAAGATGCGCCGCTGCAGCTCCTTCAGGATCTCCGCACGCTCGTCGTCGTCGGTGGTGGCCGCCTGGCGGTCGGCGTAGTCCTGCAGCTCCCTGGCGTAGGGGTGCGTGATCTCCAGCGCCGCGCGCACGGCCTCGCCCGCTTCCGAGCCGCCGTTTTCGGCGTAGTTCGGGTTGTCGGGGTTGACCCACGGGTCGGAGATGTTGACGCCCTTGTACCAGTTGCCGCCCCAGATGGCGCCGTAGCCGTCGGGGGTGTAGGCGACCAGCGCGTTCCAGTCCGGCATCGTCGAGACGGCGTTGTTGCCGGCGATGAAGAAGTGCCAGTCCTTGGTGCCGGTGGGGCCGTTCGCGGAGGCGATGTAGGTCGCCAGCTCGAGCGGGTTGTAGTTCACCTGCACTCCGAGGGAGTCCTCGAAGCTCTGGCCGATGAACTGGACGTGGCTGTAGTCGGCAGCCCAGGCCGCGACTGTCGTGTCGAGTTCGGGGAAGATCTCGTTGCCGTTGTTGGCCTCCCACAGCTGCCGTGCGCCCTGCGGGTCGTACACCTGGTACTCGCGAATCTCCTCCTGGGAGAGCCCGTATTTGGGGAACGCCGTCGGGCTCACCGGCGCGCTGCGCCGGCCCTCGCCACTGAGAATGACGTCGATGTAGCCATCCCAGTCCATCGCCATCGAGAGGGCCTTGGACAGTTCGGGGTACGGCGTCCACTTGGCCGCTGCCAGCTGGATCATGATCCCGCCGTCGTCGATCGCCGGGCCCGTCAGGATGTTGACGTTTGGCTGCTCTGCCCACGCGTCGGCGTCGATCTTGGAGACCGCGCCCCAGTAGTCGGAGTCACCGGCGAGGAAGCGGGCCTGCCGTGCCGCGCCGTCGGTAATGATGACGTGCTCCATCGCGTCGATATAGGGGAAGTCGACGTTGAAGCGCGTCCCCCCAATCTGCTCGGGGTGCTCGTAGTAGTTCGGATTCCGCTTCAGCGTCATCCGCGTCTCGGACACCTCGTCGAACATGTACGGGCCGCTGCCTGCATTGATGCCCGAGGCCTGGCCCAGATCGCCCGACTCCTCAGCCGCGAGCCGCTCCGGTGAGACGACCACGAGCGAGGCTGCGGCGAACGCACGTGTGTTCGACGCGAACGCCTTGTTCTGGTTGATTCGCAGGGTCAGGTCGTCCGGCGTGTCGAACGTCGCACCCTGGCTCTCGTCCATGAAGGAGAAGAAGAGCTCGTTCACGTTCGAGCCACGGTTGGCGCGGGAGTCCGGGTACCGCCTCAGGCTGATGTACCAGTCCTCCGAGTTCACCTCGCGTCCGCCCTCCGCCTCCGGGTTGAAGCGCACGCCCTCCCGCAGGTTGAAGACCAGCGTCTCCGGATCGACCTGCTCCCAGCTCTGCGCCGCATCCGGGTAGAACTCGTCCTCCGTGATCGAGAACGCCATCAACTGGCTGTAGGTCGTCGACATCCCCTGCGGGAACGTGATGGTGATCGAGGGGTCGAAGCCCGTCGGGTAGGCCACGAGGCTGTAGTTGAGGGTGCCGCCGTAGCGTGAGCGGTCCTCGACGGCGGCCGCCTGCTCCTCGGGCTCGTCCGCGGCATCTGCTTCTGCCGCCTGCGAGTCCTCCGCCGGCTCATCGTCCTCGGCGGCTGCCGCCGCGGCCTGTGTGGCGGCAGCCTGCGTGGCCGCCGGAGCGGCTGCGTCGTCATCGTCGTCGTCGCCGCAACCGGCCAGGATTGCAGCGGAGCCGGCCGCGAGCGTCGCTCCGCCTGCCAGCACGCGCCTTCGCGAGACGCGCCTGCGCCAGTATTTGCCCCAGTAGCTTTCTTTCACGTCGTCCCTCCTCAGGGCTGCTCCGGCGCATCTCTCCTTTGACCCTGCGCCGAACTCGGGGCACGTGGCCCCGATGCGGATGCGCCATTCTACTCACGCTGTCAATGGCAATCGGGAACCCACACCGGCGGGGGACGAGCGCTTCTGACCGGCCTCCGGAGTGTTGCCGAAGCCTGCCGTGATACGCGTGTCGACCCGCTGTCCGCGTGCGCCGTCGGGTTGTACCCCTCGGCGCTCTTCCAGCTTCACGCGGCACGCCGCCCCCGTTCGGGGGCGGCGTCGTTGGGGCCTTCTGGCCGGTGCGATGCTGGTCGGGACTAGCCCTCCAGCCAGATGTTGTGCGCCCGCCACATGCCGAAGGCGGCCGTCTGGTCGCCGTCCGGCGGCGGCACGAGGCCTTTCAGCCGCGAGCCCACCGCCACGTACTTCGTCGTGGGGGTCGGGAGCGGGAAGGTGCAGCAGTAGCGCGAGAAGATGCGATGCTGCAGCTCCTTCAAGATCTCGGCCCGCTCGTCGTCGTCGAACGTGGCCGCCTGCCGGTCCGCATAGTCCTGCAACTCTCGCGCGTACGGGTGCGTGACCTCCAGCGCCGCGCGCACGGCCTCCCCGTTCGGGCCGCCGCCGTTTTCGGCGTAGTTCGGGTTGTCGGGGTTGACCCACGGGTCGGAGATGTTGACGCCCTTGTACCAGTTGCCGCCCCAGATGGCGCCGTAGCCGTCCGGCGTGTACGCCACCAGCGCGTTCCAGTCGGGCATCGTCGCGACAGCGTTGTTGCCGGCGATGAAGAAGTGCCAGTCCTTCGTGCCGGTGGGCCCGTTCGCCGAGGCGATGAACGTCGCCAGCTCGAGCGGGTTGTAGTTGACCTTGACGCCGAGGGAGTCCTCGAAGCTCTGCCCGATGAACTGCGTATTCGGGAATGCCGCGACCCAGGCAGGGACCGTCGTATCCAGCTCGGGGAAGATCTCCGGACCGTTGTTGGCCTCCCACAGCTGGCGGGCGCCTTGCGGGTCGTACACCTGGTACTGCTTGATTTCTTCCTGGGAGAGGCCGTACTTGGGGAATGCCGTCGGGCTCACGGGAGCGCTGTAGCGCCCCTCGCCGCCCAGCACGACATCGATGTAGCCGTCCCAGTCCATCGCCATCGAAAGCGCCCTCGAAAGCTCCGGATAGGGTGTCCACTTCGCCGCCGCCAGCTGGAT
Source organism: Tepidiformaceae bacterium (assembly GCA_965203545.1). Classification (GTDB taxonomy): domain Bacteria; phylum Chloroflexota; class Dehalococcoidia; order Tepidiformales; family Tepidiformaceae; genus UBA2991. The sequence goes on along the minus strand of OZ241899.1, from coordinate 1,599,751 downwards.
CATGATGCTGCCGTCGTCGATCGCTGGACCGGTCTGGATGTTGACGCTTGGCTGGCCTTCCCACTGGTCGGCCGTGATCTTGTCGACGGCCCCGTAGTAGTCGGCGTCACCGGCCAGGAAACGTGCCTGGCTGGCGGCGCCGTCCGTGATGATGACCGTTTCCATCTCGTCGATGTACGGCATGTCCCGGTTGAAGCGCGTTCCCGGGAGGTCCTCCGGATGCTCGTAGTAGTTCGGGTTCCGCTTCATCGAGATCCGCGTCTCCGACACGTTGTCGAACATGTACGGACCCGAGCCTGCGTTGATGCCCGAAACCTGGCCGAGGTCCCCGGACTCCTCCGCCGCCAGGCGCTCAGGCGAAACCACCACCAGCGAGGCTGCCGCGAACGCGCGGGTGTTGGAAGCGAAGGGCTTGTTCTGGTTGATTCGCAGTGTCAGGTCGTCCGGCGTGTCGAAGGTCGCACCCTGGCTCTCGTCCATGAACGAGAAGAACAGCTCGTTTACGTTCGAGCCGCGGTTGGCGCGGGAATCGGGGTACCGCCTGAGGCTGATGTACCAGTCCTCCGAGTTCACCTCGCGTCCGCCCTCGGCCTCCGGGTTGAAGCGAACGCCCTCCCGCAGGTTGAAGACCAGCGTTTCCTCATCGACCTGCTCCCAGCTCTGCGCCGCGTCCGGGTAGAACTGATCCTCGACGATCGAGTACGCCATCATCTGGCTGTAGCTCGTTGCCATGCCGAACGGGAACGTGATCGTGATCGAGGGATCGAAGCCCGTCGGGTAGGCCGGGTAGGTGTAGTTCAGCTTGCCGCCGTAGCGCGAACGGTCCTCGACGGCCGCAGCCTGCTCTTCGGGCTCGTCCGCGGCATCTGCTTCTGCCGCCTGCGAATCCTCGGCCGGCTCATCGTCATCGGCGGCGGCCGCCGCGGCCTGCGTCGCCGCAGCCTGCGTGGCCGCCGGAGCGGCTGCATCATCGTCATCGTCGTCGTCGCCGCAACCCGCGAGGATCGCGGCAGAACCGGCCGCGAGCGTCGCTCCGCCCGCCAGCACGCGCCTCCGCGAGACGCGCCTGCGCCAGTACTTGCCCCAGTAGCCTTCCTTCACGTCGTTCCTCCTTTAGGGCTGCTCCTGCGCAGCCCGCAAGCGACCCTGCACCAAATTAGGGACACACGGCCCCTCATGCAGATTCGTCATTGTACTCACGCCGTCAATGGGAGTCGCGAGTCCGGGATCGGCACGGAAGAGCGGCCCCTAGCTGGCGTCCGGCGTGTTGTCGAATCCCGCGGTAATGGGGGTATCGACCCGCTGCCCGCGAGCCCCGTTGGGGCTGTACCCCTCGACGATCTCGCCCAGCGCCTCGCGCTCCGCCGCAGACGGAATCTCCTCCGGCTCCCCGGGCCTTGAGGCCACGTGCAGCGTCTGCGTGGGGAAGGCGAACTCGACCCCGAGATCCTCGGCCAGCCGCATGATGTCGAGGTTGAGCACGTGGCGCGTGCGCAGCTCGTCGTTCCAGTTCGGCGCGTCGATGAAGCAGTACACCAACACGTCCAGCGTGGAGGCGCCGAACCCGTGGAATTCGACGATGTAGTAGTCCTTGCGCATCCCCGGATTCGCCCGGATCAACGCCCGCATGCCCTCCACGAACGCCTGCACCTGGTCCGGAGTCGTGTGGTAGGCGAGTCCCAGCGTCGTCTTGTAGCGCCGCCACTGCCGCAGCCCCATGTTGTCGACGTGCGTGTCGACGATGCGCGCGTTCGGCACCGTCACCACCGAGTTGTAGAACGTCCGCACGCGCGAGGAGCGGAAGCCCACGTGCTCCACCGTCCCCTCGATGTTGTTCATGACCACCCAGTCCCCCACCTGAAACGGCCGGTCGGCGAAGATCGTGACGCCCCCGAGCAGGTTCCGGATCGTGTCCTGCGCGGCCAGCGCCACCGCCAGGCCTCCCAGCCCCAGGCCCGCCAGCAGCGAGGTCACGTTCACGCCCAGATTGCCCAGCACGAACACCGCCCCTATCAGCACCACTACGCCCTTCAGGGCCGAGCTCACCAGCGGTACGAGCTGGTCGTCGAAACGGCTCTCCGTTGCCTCCGCCCGCCGCTCGAGCACGTCCGTCAGCACATCCACGCCGCGGAAGCCGAGCACCACCAGCGCCCCCGCCCCGAACAGGCTCGCGATCTGGTTCACCACGTTCTCGACGCTCGACTCGAACCCGAGCGTGGGAAAGCCGAGGATGACCGTGATGGCCGCGATCAGCGCCAGCGTCGCCCGCCCCAGGCGCCCCCGCTCCTTGTCCCAGAACTCCCGGTCGTCCCCGTGGAGCCGCGCCCGTACATAGAGCCTCAGCGCCTGCGACACCACCACGTGTACCGCCGCCGCCACAACCACCAGCACGCCGATCCCGATGAACTGCTCCACTTCGATCCCGATGTACGTATCCTCGAACCAGTCCGGCGTCAGAAACACAGGCACGGCGTCCTCCGCTACGCCGTAGCCTATCATTTGCTAAGGCGTACTAGCACATTCGCAAGACACACCACGGAGCCACCAATAGCCAGTAGCCAACAGCCAGGAGCCAGCAATGCCCCACCGCCCCTTCGTCCAGCTTGCCTACCACGTCCCCGATATCTTCGAAGCGGCTGAGCGCTGGGCGGCCGAACGCGGCGCCGGGCCCTTCTATATCAACGAGCACATCCCGGTTGAGAAGGCCATCTACCGCGGCCGGCCCGGCGAGTTCGACCATTCCTCCGCCTACGGCCAGCTCGGCTCCGTCATGCTCGAGCTCGTCCAGCAGAACAACGACGGCCCTTCCGGAATCCGCGACATGTACGCCCCCCACGAGCAGGGCCTGCACCACTGCGCCACCATCGTCCCGAGCTTCAGAGAGGAGCTCGCACGCTACGAAGCCCTCGGTTTCACGGTCGCCAACGAGTTCTGGCTCCCCGGCGGCATGCAGTTCGCCTTCATCGACACGGTTGCCGTCTACGGACACATGGTCGAGGTTTACGAAGGCCAGCCGGGGCTGCTCCAGTTCTACGAGCTGATTGAGGCCGCCGCCGAGGGCTGGGACGGCTCCGACCCCATCCGCTTCGTCGCCGACATGAACCGCTAGCCGGCTATGGCGCCGCCCCCGGCATGATCCAGGTCGAGGGTGGGACCGCCTCGAAGCGCAGTCCCTCCCGGTCCGGCTCGAGGTTCGTGATCGTGAGCGCGAACGGCTCCAGGTAGTCGGCCTCGCCGTCCACCACCCGGAAGGGCCGGTCATGCCCTGGATAGATGATGTCGGCGGCGCTCAGCCCCTTGGCCACGCTCTCCCGCGCCTGCGTGAGCGACCCGAACACGATCGGCGGCTGCCTCGATTCCAGCACCGAGCTCGAGTGCACCGCGTCCCCCGAGACGAGGGCCGTGCCCGCTGCTGTCTCGGCCACCAGGCCGATGCTCCCCACTGAGTGCCCCGGGAGCTCGATCACCCGCACGCCCGCCGCCACCTCGTCCCCCTCGACGACTTCCTGGAGCTGGTGCGTCTCCAGCGCCAGGCCGGTCCAGTACGGCGTCGCCCAGTCGTTCTCGTGCGGCGAGCTTGCATAGCTGCGCTCGCGCGGATGCAGCAATACGGGCGCTTCCGCGAACAGGTCGAAGTTCTGGGCGTGGTCCCAGTGCGCGTGCGTCAGCACGACCGCGTCGATGCTCGCCTCCGTGAGCCCGCGCTGCTCCAGCGCCAGGCTCACCTCACGGCGACGCCCCACATACGCCGGATCGACCAGGATCAGGCGCCCCTCCGACTCCACCAGCGTCACCGAGCAGAAGGCCGGCCGCCCCTGGTTGGTCGAGAACGAGAACCCATGCAGCAGAACATCCACGGTCGCCATGGGGCGGAGCCTACGCCGCTGCTGCCCGCGCTGCGTAGAATCAGCCACGCGCGGCGTTCCGCCGCCGGAGGTCGCCATGAGCCGCGAGCAGTTGGTCGAGATGGCCCGCCGCGAGGTTGAGAACCTCGCCGCTGACCGCATCGACCTCGCCGACGACGTCTTCAGGATGCCCACGAGCGCCTACTACGACCCCGACCGCTGGCGCCTCGAGGTCGACCGCATCTTCAAGCGGCTCCCGCTGGCCCTTGGCTTCTCCTGCGAAATGCCCGATCCCGGCGACTACCGCTCCCTCGAAGTCTGCGGCGTGCCCGTCCTGATGGCGCGCGACATCGATGGCGAGGTTCGCGCCTTCGTGAACATGTGCAGCCACCGCGGCGCCATCGTCGTCGATGAAGGTCGCGGCAACTCCCGCGGCTTCCGCTGCCCCTACCACGCCTGGAGCTACGACCTCCAGGGCAACCTCGTCTCCATCTTCGACTCCGGCAACTTCGGCGATGTCGACAAGTCCTGCTACGGCCTCACGCCCCTCCCCACCGCCGAACGCGCCGGGCTGGTCTGGGTCACCCTCAACCCCTCCTCCGATGTTGATATCGACCTCTTCCTCTCGGGCTACGACGAAATGCTCGACCACCTGGGTTTCGCCGACTGCCACGTTATCGGCCGCCAGAACCTCGACGGACCCAACTGGAAGGTCGCCTACGACGGGTATCGCGACCTCTACCACATCCCCATCCTCCACCGGAACAGCTTCGGCCCCGACTCCGCCTACCAGCCCGACTACTACGCTTGGGGCTCGCACGTGCGCATGGTCTCCCCCACCCGCTTCACCCGCCCCGCCGACCTGCCCGAGGACCAGTGGGAAATCGAGGACCTGACGCCCGGCATCTGGACCATCTTCCCCAACATCTCTATCGCTGGTGGTCGCGGCTCCGCCGCCTACGACGGGCAGGGCGCTTCCCCCTACATGATCTCCCAGATGTTCCCCGGCGAGAGCCCCGAGCAGTCCGTCACCATTCAGAACTTCCTCCTCCCCGAGGAACCCGACCCCGATGACGAAGAGCGCTATGCCGACATCATGAAGATGTACTACGACGTCGTCCTCGACGAGGACTACTACACGGGCTTGCGCGTGCAGCGCGCCCTCAAGACCGGCGCCAAGGACCACAACCTCTTCGGCCGCAACGAGGGTGGCGGGCAGATGTTCCACAAGTGCCCTCCAGGTCCAGGCCCTCATCGACACCGACGACGAGGACCTGAACGCCCTTCTCGAGCGCGGGGTCGACGTCTGACGCCGGCCCGGACGATGTAGGCTTGCCCGCGCGAGCTCGACTCGCGCGGGGGTGTCGTCATGAAGGGCTCCGAGTACATCGCGAAGAGCTGGCTCGCCTACGGCGTCGAGGCCATCTTCCTCGTCCCCACCAACCTCTTCGACTCCCTCGTCATGCTCGAAGGGACCGGCGTCCGCCGCGTCCTCACCCACGGCGAGAAGGCCGCCGGCTACATGGCGGACGGCTACGCGAAAGCCGCCGGACGCCCGGGCATCGTCATCAGCCAGGGCGGACCCGGTGCGACCAACCTCGCCGCCGGCCTCGCCGAGCCCTGGCAGGCCTCGACCCCCGTCATCGCCTTCACGGGCGCCCGCTCCGGCGCGCAGGCCTACAAGAACGCCTACCAGGACGTGCGTGCCCACTTCGAGAGCGTCACCAAGTTCAGCGCCGACGTGACCCGCACCGAGCGCCTCGCCGACCTGATTCCCCAGGCCTTCCGCGAGGCCACCTCCGGCGACCCCCGCCCCGTCCACCTGGCCATCGCCGCCGAGGCTGAGGCCGGCGAGGCCGACCTCCCCGAACCGGTCGGCGACCCGCGCTACGCCACCTGCCCCTCCGTTCGCGCCGAGCCTGCCGCCGAGGGCATCGACGAGGCGTTGGCGCTCCTGCTCCAGGCCGAACGCCCCGTCATCATCGCCGGCGGCGGCGTCATGACGGCGGGCGCGTGGCCCGAGCTCATCGAGCTCGCCGAGAAGCTTGCCATCCCCGTCGCCACCTCACTCTCCGGGAAGGGCGCGATCAACGAGAACCATCCTCTCGCCGTCGGCGTGCTGGGCTCCTACGCTCGTAAGTCGGCCAACGAGATCGTCGCCAACGCCGACCTCGCCCTCATCGTCGGCACCCGCACCGGCAGCCAGAGCACGAACGGCTGGACCCTTCCCAGCCGCGAGGCCGACATCATCCACATCAACGTCGACCCCTCCGAGTTGGGCCGCAACTTCCCGGCGAACACGAAGGTCGGCATCGCCGCCGACGCCAGGGTCGCCCTCTCCGCCCTGGTCGCCGCCGCCGGCGACACCGTGCGGCCACCCGGCGAGTGGGTGGCCGAGGTCCAGCGCATCGTGCGCCACTGGTGGGAGGGCAAGGAGCCTCTCCTCGCCTCCGCCGACGCCCCCATCCGCCCCGAGCGCCTCTGCCGCGAGCTGACCGAGACCCTCCCCCCCGACGCCGTCGTCGTCGCCGACACCGGCTACGCCGCCGCCTGGTCCGGGGCCTTCTTCGAGCTGCGCCAGCCCGGCAAGCGCTTCTTCCGTTGCGAGGGCTCCCTCGGCTGGGCCCTGCCCGCCGCCCAGGGTGTGAAGGTCGCCGTCGGCGACACGCCCGTCATCTGCTTCACCGGCGATGGCGGCTTCTGGTACCACCTGGGCGAACTGGAAACGGCCGTGCGCTACGGGCTCAACGTCGTCTACGTGGTCCTCAACAACCACGCTCTCGCCTTCGATACGCACATCCTCGACTTCCGCTTCGACAGCAAGGCCTACGAGCTCGCCGAGTTCGGCGACGTCGACTTCTCCGCCGTCGCTCGCGCCGTCGGCTGCGACGGCGTCCGCGTCACCGACCCTTCGCAGCTGCGCGGCGCCATCGAGGACGCCCTCGGCAACGCCCGCCCGACGGTCATCGACGTCGTCATCGACCACGACGCGGTCGCCCCCGTGACCGCCTACGACCGCGCCGGCCGCCGCGAGCGGATGGTGGTCGACGACCTCGACGAGATCGTGACCAGCCGTGGGGACGGCGCGCCCGCGTGACGGCCCCTCCCGGCCTTCCCCTCCGCCGCCCGCCGGCTGCGCGTCTGCTCCCGTCCCGCTACTACTACGGCTGGTACGTGGTGGTCGGCGTCGCCCTCGTCATGCTCTGCGGCATCGGCGTGGGCTACTACGGTCTCGCCACGTTCCTGAAACCGCTGCAGCAGGCCCACGGCTGGTCGAACGCCAGCGTGAGCGGCGCCACCGGCCTCTACTTCGTCATCTCCGGAATCTCCGCTGCCGTGGTAGGCCCCGCCATCGACCGGCGAGGCCCCATGCTCTTCCTGACCGCCGGCGTGCTGCTCACGGCCGTCATGGTCGGCTGCATCGGCTTCGTCGAGGAGCTCTGGCAGCTGTACGCCGTCTACACCGTCCTCGCCGCCGCCTTCGGCATGGCCGGGGGCGTCTCCACCAACGTCATCATGGCGCGCTGGTTCATCCGGCGCCGCGCCCGCGCCATGAGCATCTCCGCGACGGGCGTCTCCTCCGCGGGTGTCATCCTGCCGCCCCTCGTCGCCTGGCTCATTGCCTCAGGCGGCCTCGAGCTCACGACTCCGGTCATCGCCGCCTTCACCCTCGTGGTCGGGCTGCCCGTCATCTTCCTCGTGCTCGTCTGGGATCCGAGCCAGATGCGCCTCCCTCCCGACGGCGCCGTGCCTGCCGCTGGCCCTCCTCCCTCCGCCGCCCTCAGCGAGGAGGTCCAGACCCGCCGCTGGACCCTGGCCCAGGCCATGCGCACGCTCTCCTTCTGGGCGGTCGCCGTCGCCTTCGTCCTCGTCCTGCTGGCCCAGACCGGCTTCCTTATCCACGAGATCGCCTTCCTCGAGGACCGCACCGGCTCGCGCACCGCCGCCTCGGTCGCCCTCAGCCTCGGGGCCGTCGGCAGCATCGTCGCCCGCCTCATCCTGGGCGGGTTCGCGGACAACCTCAGCAAGCGCCACGTCACCGCCGCGCTCTTCACCTGGCAGGCGGCGTCCGTGCTCCTCATGGTCTACATCGACACGGCCGCGACCAACTACCTCTTCGCCTTCACCTTCGGCTGCACGATCGGGAACATCTACATGATGCAGTCGCTGCTCACGAGCGAGATATTCGGCTACGTCTCCTTCGGCGCCGTCTTCGGCATGATCTCGTTCACCAGCCAGGTCAGCAGCGGCGCCGGCCCCCTCCTCGTCGGCCTGCTCGAGCAGGCCACCGGCCGTTACGAGTCGGCCTTCCTGGTGACCGCCGCCATCACCCTCGCGGCCGCCCTCGTCGTGCTTCTCGCTCGCCCCGTGAGCCCGCCGGAGCGCGTCCCTTCCCCCGCCTACGTCCCCTCGTAGAGCCCGTGCTCCCGGATGTACTCCGCGACCCCTTCGGGAAGGTCGTCGCTCCCCTCCCCCGCCTCGATGAGGGCACGGACTTCGCTCGAGGCGATGCGCCCATGCTCCTGATCGAGCACCACCGTGATGATGCGATCGGCGTACCGGGCGGCCTGCTCCGCCACGTAGGCGTCGACACCCGAGGCGGTCACCTCCCCCCGGTTCGCCGCGATCACCCGGTGGCGCTCGAAGAACGGGTCCAGTTCCGCCTCCATCGCCCCCTCGTAGTACTGCTGATCGAAGAGGCGGATGAGGGTGTCGAAGCCGAGGACGAAGTCGAAGGTCGCCTCCGGCCAGGTCCCCCGCAGCGCCGCCGCCTGGTCGACGATGCGCGCCTGGTTCGCCGCCAGCACCGCCAACCCCGGCCGTGACCCCCTCGCAGCCCGCAGCATCCCGATGCGGTCCTCCAGCGACGCCCCCTCGACGCCCTTCGCCACGTTCCGCGTTGTCAGCAGCGCCGCGCCCCCCTCCACGCCCGCCACCCCCTGAGCGAGGTCGAGCAGGCGCAAATGCGCCCGCGTTGGCGGGTTGAAGGCAGACGGCAGCACCGCCCACCGGCCCCGTAGGGCCGCGTCCGAGTCGAACCGCGCCGCCTCGGGCGTCTCCAGCCCCGCGAGAGCAGCCAGCCGCTCCCGGATCGGTCCTGCCATCCCGCGATTCTAGGCCGTCGCGACCGGTACTCCCGCCGCCAGCCTTGCCTCCCTGCCCTCCGCCCCCCTAGCGTGGCGCCCGTGCCGGTTTCCCGGACACCGCTGGCCGTACTCCTGCTCGGCGTCCTTGGCATCTCCTGGGCCGCCATCTTCGTACGTCTCGCCGACGAGGCCCCGGCCCTCACGATCGCCGCCTACCGCCTCCTCTTCGCTGCCGGACTGCTCCTGCTGTTCGTTGCCTTCGCCCGCGCCCGCGGCAAGCTCTCCCTCCCGCCCCGCTCCAGCCTCCCGCTGCTTCTGCTCTCGGGAGTCTTCCTCGCCGGCCACTTCTGGAGCTGGTTCGCGTCCCTTGAGCGCACATCCGTCGCCTCGAGCGTCGTCATCGTCGGCCTGCAGCCGCTCCTCGGCGCGCTTATCGCCTACGCGGTCCTCAGCGAACGCCCCTCCTCCCGCGAGTACGCCGGCCTCGCCGTCGCCGTCGCCGGCCTCGTCTGCATAGCCGCCACCGACCTCGCCCGCGGCATCGAGTTCTTCATCGGCGACCTGCTCGCCCTTCTCGCCGCCCTCTTCGTCGCCGTCTCCCAGACCATCCGCCGCAAGACGCGCCACGAAACCGGCGCCCTCCCCTACTCCGCCGTCGCCTACACCGCCGCGGCGGTCACGCTCTGGCTCGCGGTCCTCATCGTGCGGCCTTCGATCAGCGGGTTCGCCGCCGACGCCTGGGTCTTCATCGTGCTGCTCGCGCTCATCCCCCAGCTCGTCGGGCACACGTCCATCAACTGGGCGCTCGGACACCTGCGCGTCGTCACCGTCGGCCTCGCGATCCTGGGGGAACCGCTCCTCGCCACCCTCTACGCCATCCCCGTGCTCGGCGAGACCCCGCCGGTCGGCGTCCTCATTGGAGGGCCGCTCATCGTCGCGGGCGTCGCCCTCGGGCTCAGCGGCTCCCGCGCGCCCGTCGAGCCGCCAGCGTGAGCGTCGTCACGTCCGGAGGCGTCTCGATCGCCCCGCGGATGGCGGCTTCGTGCTCGCCGTCGTGCTCCACCCAGACCGCCAGGTAGGCTCGGAGCGGGAACGCCTGCGGTTCGCCCCACGCGTTTAGCGCCCCCGCCACCCGCACCTCCCGATCCAGCGTTTCCGCCGACATCCCCAGCACTACCTCCAGGGCCTCTTCCCGCGACTCCCGCATCGTTTCGAGTAGCCTCCCGACCGGCTGCTCCCGGACCCTGTCCATGAGCGCGACCCGCCGCGCTTCCAGCACCGCCTCGTCGCTCGTGTCCCCGGCCCACAACTCCTTGTCCGACTCTTGCGCAGCCTTCACCAGCTCCACCAGCATCGCGTCGACGGTGGCGACGTGCCGCACGTGGTCCAGCGCGGTCCAGTCGTCCCCGGAAGCCTGCCGCTCCCAGTAGTCGTCCGGCACCGACTCGATCAGCCCCTCCAGCACCTGCCGCCGGGCAGCCGCCCGCTCCACCAGCGTCCGTATCTCCGGGACCGCGACCATGACCCGACTGTACCAGACCCCTCCCGCCACTCCGCGACCTGCCCCTGAGGAACTCGCGGGCTACACTGCCTTCGGTGCGCCTCCTCCTCTTCGACATCGATGGCACCCTCATCGCCAGCGGCGGCGCGGGCCGCGACGCCATCGCCGACGCCTTCAGCGAGGAGTACGGCCTCTCCGGCCTCGACGGCGTCCAGATCGACGGCCGTACCGACACCGGCATCTTCGAGGATGCCCTGCGGCTCGCCGGCGTCGACCCCACGCCCGCCACGGTCGACCGCATGACCGAGGCCTACATCGCCCGCCTCCCCGAGGCGCTTCGCACGCACAAGGGGCGCGTCCTCGAAGGCGTCGTCGACCTCCTCGACGCCCTCGACGGCGCCGAAGCCGTCGTCGGCCTCGCCACCGGGAATGTTGCCCGGGGCGCCGAGCTCAAGCTGCGCCACTACGGCCTCTGGGACCGCTTCGCGGGCGGCGGCTTCGGCGACGTGTCATCCGACCGGGACAGGGTTCTCGCGGCCGCGGTCGAGGAGCTTGCCCGTATCGGCGGCGTCGCCCCCGCCGCCTCCAGCTCCGTGGTCATCGGGGACACGCCCCGCGACGTCAGCGCCGGGCACGCCGTCGGCGCGCGCGTCCTCGCAGTTGCGACCGGCAACTACGGCGAGGACGCGCTCCTTGAGAGCGGCGCCGACTTCGTCCTCCCCGACCTGCGAGACACGCAGGCCGTGCTCGACATCCTGCTCGGCTAGCTCCCCAGCGCCGCGATGCGCTCGCGCAGCCCCTCGGCCCGCGCCTGCGCCTGCGCCAGCCGGTCGCGCTCGCCCTGCACGACGACCTCCGGCGCCCGTTCCAGGAAGCGCTCGTTCGCGAGCTGCTTCTGCAGCCGCGTGATCTGCCCGTCAGCCTCCGCCAGCTCGCCCTCCAGCCGCTCGCGCTCGGCCGTCAGGTCGACCTCCGGCAGCGCCAGTGCCACTTCCGTATCGCCCACGCGCGCGAACGCGTACTCGCCCTCGGGCAGATCCGCGTTCGCGGCCGTCACCTGCGGCTCGACCCGGGACGTGAACGCCGTCGCCGGCGCCGTCTCGCCGAGGGCCGCGGCCTGACCGCTCGCGCGCAGGTACACGGCGGGACGGGAGCCCGCCTCCACTCCCTTCTCCGCGCGCAGGTTGCGGATGGCGCGGTTCACGTCGATCACGTGGCCCATCGCCGTCTCCGCTGCCGGGTCACGCCAGACGCCCGCGCTCCTCGGGAACCACGCCACGATCAGCGCCGTCGCGAGGTCGTCGTCCAGGTGCTCCCGCAGCTTCCCCCAGAGCTCTTCCGTCACGAACGGCATGATCGGATGCAGCAGCCGCAAGCCGTGGTCGAGCACATGCGCGAGCACCGCCAGGGGACGCTCGTCGCCCTCCCGCAGGCGCACCTTGCTCATCTCCACGTACCAGTCCGCCAGTTCGTTCCAGAGGAAGTCATGGATGCGCCGCGCCGCCTCCCCCACCTGGTACGCCTTCAGCAACGAGTCGACGTCGCTCTCCAGCCCCTCCAGCCGCGATAGCAGCCAGCGGTCCTCCAGGGCGAGCGTGTCGCGGTCGGCCGCGTGCGGACGCTTCACGCGCCGCCCTTCGAGTTGCATCAGCACATAGCGGGTCGTGTTCCACAGCTTGTTGGCGAAGTTCCGGGCCGCGACCATGCGCTCCTCGGTGTACTTCATGTCCTGCCCGAGCGTGCCCATCGTCAGGAGCGCGAAGCGGAACGCGTCCGCCCCGTACTGGCCGGCCGCCACGAGCGGATTCACCACGTTCCCCCGCGACTTCGCCATCTTCACGCCGTTCGCGTCGCGAATGAGCCCGTGGAAGATGACGGTGCGGAAGGGGATGTCGCCATCGGGGGCGTGCTCGCGCATGTTGTAGAGCCCGAACATCACCATCCTGGCGCACCAGAAGAACATGATGTCGTAGCCCATCTGCATGTCGGTCGTCGGGTAGAAGTAGCGCAGGTCCTCGGTGTCGTCCGGCCAGCCCAGGTCCGAGTGCGGCGCCAGCGCCGACGAGAACCACGTGTCGAGCACGTCCTCCTCCTGCCGGATATCCCTGCTCCCGCACGCCGCGCACGAGTCCGGGTCGTCGACCGCGACCGTCATCTCCCCGCAGTCGCAGTACCACACGGGAATCTGGTGTCCCCACCAGAGCTGGCGGCTGATGCACCAGTCGCGCAGGTTGTCGGTCCAGTTCAGGAACGTCGCCGCCATCCGCGCGGGCACGATGCGGATGCGCTCGTCCCGGATGGCCGCGCTCGCCGCGCTCGCCAGCGAGACGCCCGGCTCGTACTCCTTGTTCACGTCGACCCACCACTGCTCGCTCGGCAGCGGCTCGATTACGTTGTCGCAGCGTTCGCAGCGGCCCACGCTGTGCGTGTATGGCTCCGTTTTCTCGAGGAATCCGCCGTCCTCCAGGTCGCGCACGATCGCAGCCCGCGCCTCGTCGACGGTCATCCCCTCGTAGGGACCGGCCTCGTCGTTCATGCGGCCGTCCTCGTCGATCGCCACGATCACGTCGAGGTCGTGGCGCTGGCCGATGTCCCAGTCGAGCGGGTCGTGTCCGGGAGTCACCTTGAGCGCGCCCGTGCCGAACTCGGGCTGGATCGAGTCGTCCGCCACCACCGGCAGCTCGCGACCCATGATGGGCAGCAGCACCGTCCGCCCGATGCGGTCTTCGTAGCGCTCGTCCTCGGGGTGAACGGCCACGCCCGTGTCCGCCACCATCGTCTCCGGACGCACCGTCGCGACGGTCACGGCGTCGGGCAGAGGCATCCCGCCTTCGCCCACCACCGGGTAGCGCACGTAGTAGAGCTGCGCCTCCTCCTCCTCGTGCTCGACCTCAAGATCGCTGAGGGCCGTGCTGCAGCGCGGGCACCAGTTGATCATCCGCAGGCCGCGATAGATGAGCCCGTCGTTGTAGAGGTTCACGAACGTCGTGCGCACCGCGCGCACGATGTGCGGGTCCAGCGTGAACGTGTCGCGGCTCCAGTCGGCGCTCGCCCCCAGCTTCCGGTGCTGCTCGTAGATGCGCGGGCGCAGCTGCCGCACCCACTGCCAGACGCGCGCCTCGAACCCCTCCCGCCCGAGGTCGTGCCGGCTGAGCCCTTCCTTCTCCAGCTCGCGCTCCATCACGTTTTGCGTGGCGATGCCGGCGTGGTCCTCGCCCGGGAGCCACAGCGTCGGCTCGCCCTGCATCCGGTGCCAGCGCACGAGCGTGTCCGTGAGCGCATCCTCGAGCCCGTGGCCGAGGTGCAGCTCGCCCGTCACGTTCGGGGGCGGCATGACGATGCTGTAGGGCGCTTCGCCCGGTGCGACGCGCGCGCGGAAGTACTCGCCTTCCTCCCAGAAGGCGTAGATGCGGTCTTCCACCGTGCTCGGCTCGTAGGCGGAGGCGAGCCGCGTGCTGGCTGGCGCGTCGGTCATTGCGATTCCCTCACCGATACGGGAACGCCGCCCCCCGGCGGCGCGTCCTCAAAGTGTAGCAGCAGGCCTCGCAATGCTCGGGCGAGGCGTCAGGGCGCGGCTAGCCGCGCGACGATGGCGGCAACGTTCGCCATCGTATCCGGCAGGTTGGCGGCAATCGCCTCGAGGATGTCCCCGTCCGCCATGTCCGAGATGCCTCGCACCTCGAGGAAGGGCACTCCGGAGAAGAGCGCCGCCCTCGCGCCACCTGCCCCCTCGAAGGCGACCGCCAGCGCGTCCGTGCGGCCGTGGATCTCCTCCCTCCGGACGTGGTCGGAGATGCCCTCGTCACCGCTCGCAATCGGGGCGAAGTGCACCCCAAAGGGCAGCTCCCCCTCCAAGGCCCCGGCGAGGCGCTCGAGGTGCTCACCGGATCCATCGAACCGCGGAGGCACTCTACTCAGAACCTCGGAGTAGAAGTCGTGCTCGCGCGTGGCCGTCCCGACCACTACGTCGCCCACCTGGGCGGACTCGGTCAGCGCCCCCGCCACCCCCGCGCAGACGACCAGATCTACATCGGACAGGTGGCCCAGCACGTGCTGCGTCGTGACGCCGTACTGGACCTTGCCGAAGCCGCCTTCCGCGAGGACGACACCGGGGGCGGTGTACTCCCGTACGGGAACTCTGCCTGCGTCCCGGAGCACGGGGCTGCCCCAGTGCTCGTCGAAGGCTCCTGCAAGCGCCTCGAACTCGGCTGTGATCGGGGCGACAACCAGCATCGACATGGTGTCGCTACATCGCCCCCAGCCGCCGCGCCGCCTCCGCCAGCGTCTCGTCCGACTTCGAAAACGTGAACCGCACGAACCGCGATCCCGCCGCCTGGTCGTTGTAGAAGCTCGATCCCGGCACCGGCGCCACCCCCACCCGCTCGATCAGGTGCAGCGCGAAGGCCGTGTCGTCGCCCTCGAACCCGAGGTCGCCGAAGTCCGCCATCACGTAGTACGCCCCCTCCGGCTTGTGGCACTCGAACCCCGCCTCCCGCAGCGAGATGAGCAGCCGGTCGCGCTTCCCCTGGTACATCGCCCGCAGCTCCGGGTAGTACGGCTCGCCATGCTCCAGCGCGACCGCCCCGGCCTGCTGGAGCGGCGCCGGCGCGCCCACGGTCAGGAAGTCGTGCACCTTGCGGATCGCCTCGCTCAGGTGCGGCGCCGCGACGACGTAGCCCAGCCGCCACCCCGTCACGCTGAACGTCTTCGAGAGCCCGCTGATCGTGACCGTGCGGTCGTACATCCCCGGCAGCGTCGCCATCGGCAGGTGGTGGTGCTCGTCGAAGAGGATGTGCTCGTAGATCTCGTCGGTGAAGCAGAGGCAGTCGAACTCCTGGCAGAGCGCCGCGATCTGCCCCAGTTCCTCGCGGTCGAACACCTTGCCGCTCGGGTTGTTCGGCGAGTTCACGATGATCGCCTTCGTCCGCGGCCCGAACGCCGCCCGCAGCTCCTCCGGGTCGAACACGAAGTCGAGCCCCCGCAGCGTCACGAACTTGAGCGTCGCCCCGCTCATGGCCGCATCGGGGACGTAGTTCTCGTAGAACGGCTCGAAGACGATGACCTCGTCGCCCGGCTCCACGAAGGCGAGCATCGTCGCCATCATCGCCTCGGTCGCTCCGCAGGTGACCGTCACCTCGCGCTCGGGGTCGATATCGAGCCCGTAGTGGCGCCCGACCTTTGTGGCGATGGCGCTGCGTAGCTGCGGGTCGCCCCACGTGATCGCGTACTGGTTCACGTCCGCTTCGATCGCGTCGATGGCCGCGCGCTTCACGAAGTCGGGTGCGGGGAAGTCGGGGTAGCCCTGCGCGAGATTGATGGCGTCGTGCTCGAACGCGAGCCGCGTCATCTCGCGGATGACCGACTCCGAGAACACCGACGTTCTCGCAGCGACGACCGGACGTCGGGACATGACCGCGATTCTACGGACGGCCCCCGAACGCGCTCCTTGCCGGTCGGTCTAGTCTTCCAGCTCCCGCAGCATCACGACCGGTATCTTCCGGTCCGTCCTCGCTTCGTGCCCGGCGTAGTGACCTGACCCCGCCTTGAACAGGTCGTAGAGGCGTTGCCTGTCCTCTTCGGGCGCCGGCTCGGCCCGCATCGTGCGCTTCTTCCCGCGCGTCTCCACCACCACCTCCGGGTTGGCGACGCAGTTGTAGTACCAGGCGGGATTGCGCGGCCCGCCCCAGAGCGAGGCCGGGATGAGGAGGGCGTCCCCCTCCTCGAGGTAGAGCAGCGGCGAGGTCTGCTGCCTCCCCGTCCGGGCGCCCGTCGTCGTCAGCAACAGGACGGGCAGCCCGAACTTCCCCATCAACCATCCGCGAGTCAGCCGAAACACGAACGTGTGAAACGGCGCGAACAGTTTCAGGAAGGACATCTGGAGCGCGAACATCAGCGATTCGGGCCTCGGTTCATCGGGATCGGCTGCCAGCGGCGCAGGTTCGTGCGCGGCAGCACCTCAGGGTTCACCGCGCTGCGTGGCCAGCGGCCCTGCAGCGCCGTCGCGATCTCGCGGCCTGTGCGCCTGCGCGTCTCCGGCATCATCCGCGCCGTTGCCGAGGCCACGTGCGGCGTCACGATCACGTTGTCCATGTGCAGCAGCGGGTTCTCCGCGTTCGTCGGCTCCACCTCGAACACGTCCAGCGCCGCCCCCGCGATCTCGCCGTCCTCCAGCGCGGCGATCAGCGCCGTCTCGTCCACCGTCGGACCCCGACCGTTGTTCACGAAGATCGCCGACGGCTTCATCGCGGCGAAGTGCTCGGCCTTCATCAGCGGCCGCGTTTCCTCGTTCAGGGGGGCGTGCATCGAGACGAAGTCGGAGCGCTCCAGCATCTCCATCAGGCCCACCGGCTCGACGCCCTCGGCCGTCATCGTCAGCTCGCTCACGAATGGGTCGTAGGCGATCACGTGCAGTCCGAACGGCTGCAAGCGGCGCGCCACCGCCCGTGCGATGTTCCCGAACGAGATCAGCCCCACCGTCTGTCCCCACAGCCGCGGCACATCGCGGAAGACCGGCCGCGCTCCCCGCCAGTCGCCCTCGCGCATCAGCCGGTCCATCAGCTTCAGGCGGCGCGCGGCGGCCAGCAGCAGGGCCACCGTGTGGTCCGCCACCTCCTCGACGAAGATGTCGGGCACGTTTGTCACGACGATGCCCTTCTTTGTCGCCGCCTCCACGTCGACCGTGTCGGCGCCGACGCTGCTGAGCCCGATGACGACGCACCTGTCGAGCCCCTCGATGATCTCCGCCGTGATGCGCCGTCCCGGCGCGATCACCGCGTCGGCGTTCCGGGCCGCCTCGGCGAACTCGGCGTCCGTTTCCGCCGGGATCTCGAGGATCGTCGCGCCGATCGGGTCGAGCGCCTCGCGCTCGTAGCGGAAGTCTCCCATTCCCCTGCCCTGGCGCGCCTGCGCCGCGACCACGTAGCCGCCTGACTCGTTCGTCATGTGTCTCTCCTGCCTGTCGGGTGCGCGCGATTCTCACGCCCGCGCAGGGGCCTGTCTATGGGGCGAGGGGAAGGGGGAAGGCTAGGCAGGAACCAGTGCGCCCGCGCGCACCGCAGGGACCGCCGCGCTCCGGAAGAACCCGACGACCGCGCCGCCCTGCAGCAGGCTCGACACGTACACCGCGCCCTCGGGCACCCGGTCCGTGACCGTCGCCGGGGCGCGCAGGGTGACCTCGCCGTCGGTCAGCTCGATCTCGTCCTCGTTGCTGATGCCGAGGCGCTCGGCGTCCTCTTCGCTCACCTGGACGTGGTCGTAGCGGTGCAGCTGTTCCGCCTCGGGGTGACGCAGCGCCGCCGCGTCGGCCGCCGTGTACTGGTCGCGACCCGTAATGATGCACAGCCCCTCGCCGCTGGCCGGAGCGTCGGCCACCGGCGCCATCGAGCCCTGGCCCGATGGCGCTACCTCCAGCCGCACGCCCTCGCCGATGATGAGGTCGGCGGCGGGCTGGTAGGTGGGGGTCCCGTTGGCGATGGCGGCGAGCGCCGCACCTTCGTCGGCGGGAACGTCGATGTCGAGCGCGCCCGCGAGCGCTGACAGCGCTGCGAAACAGGTCACGGCGTCGCCCTCCGGCGCGATCGCCGGTTCGAGGCGCTGCACGCGGAAGTCGCCCTGCGTGTAGGTGCCGCGCGAGGCGTAGGAGCGCCCCTCAGCGAGCACCGCTGTCGCGCGCTTCGCCGTCTCGTGCGCCACGTTGTCGATGACGACCAGCGCGTCGAGCCCTTCGAGCATGGCTGCCGCGTCCGGGAGCCGCATCGTCGGGTCGTCGCGCACGACCACGAGGCCGCTCAGCCCTTCGAGCGGGCTGTGGCTTCCCTCGGTTGCCACGCCCACGTCGAGCAGGCCGTGGGTGTTCACTTCCGGCGGCGCCACCACGAGGTGGTCCGACGCCGCCTCGCCGTGCAGCGCGACCGCGAGGTTCGCCGCCCCGCCCGCCATCGCCCCCGCAATCGCGGGCGAGACCGGGTTCGGCGCGCACACCACGATGGCGCCTTCGCTCGCGCGCAGCGCTGCCGCCGCCGCTGCGATGTCGCCGCTGGCCGCCCCGCCGGCAACGGCGTCGGCCAGGGCGGCAGCCGCCTGCCCCTCCTCGCCCGCTGCCGGACGGATCCAGTGCGTGGCGAAGTCGACAAGCTCGCTCCGCAGCGCGCCGATAACGACCAGCGTCGCCTTCTCGTGCGCGACGGCGTCCTTGATGCGGACGCTGAGGACGTTGTGGCTCTCCTCGAGGTCGTCGGCGACCACCACGATCGCCTTCGCCTTCGGGATGCGGGTCATGTCCGTGGCCATCCGCCACGTGCCCAGCCGCGCTTCCAGCGCGCCCTTCGCCGCTCGCATCACGGGTCCGAGGGCGCTATCCGCCGTCGTGCCGAACGCTTCGCCGGCGATCAGCCTCGCGAGGTACGCCGCCTCGTTCGTGACGGTGCCGCCCACGAGCACGCCCACGCGGCCTTTGCCCGCGGCCTCGCGCAGGGCGCTTGCCGCCTCGGCCGCCGCGTCCTCGAGCGAGGCCGGGGCCTGGATAACCCCGCGCCTCACGAGGTGGCGGGAGAGCCGCTCTCGCGGCTTCAGGGAGTCGTAGTGGTAACGCCCGCGGACGCAGATCTGGTCACCGGAGAACTCGTTGCCGGGGCCCGGACGCACGATCACGCCGCGCCCTTCGCGTGAGCCCATGCTGATGCTGCACCCGACTGCGCACGAGTCGCAGGTCGTCGTCGTCCAGGTGTCCGGCTTCGCCACCCACTTGTTCGGGTGCTCCATCAGCGCCGCCGTCGGGCAGACGTCGATGCAGGCTCCACTGAAGTCGCAGTTGCTGTCGTGGATCGCGCCGCCCGCCCCGAACGTGATCTGGAGGTCGAACCCGCGCCCGCCCAGGGTGATCGCGCTCGTGTGCCGCTTCTCCTCGCAGACCCGCTGGCAGCGGGTGCAGATGATGCACATCTGCGGGTCGAACTCCATGTACGGGTTCGCCCGGTCGGCCGGCGGCTGGGGCGCCTGGTAGAAGGTGCGCTCCTCGCCCACCCAGGGCTCATAGCCCGACATGCCGACCATCTCGCAGGTCGCCTGCAGCTCGCAGCGGTAGTTCTTCGAGCAGGTCAGGCAGCGATGGGTGACCACATCGTCGCGCAGGCAGATGTCGCCCGGATGGCAATGCTCGCGCCGGTGACACGTCAGGCAGCGCTCGCTGTGGTTCGAAATCAGGACCGAGAGGACGGCGCGTCGCGCTTCAGCTACCTCGTCGGTGTCCGTGCGCACCACCATCCCGTCCTGGACCACGCTCGTGCAGGCGAGCTGCAGCCCCGGAGGGCCCTCGATATCGACCAGGCAGGTGCGGCAGCCCGCGTACGGCTTCAGGCCGTCCACGTAACACAGGTTCGACATGTAGATGCCGTTGTTCTTGAGGACCTCGACGAGGGGCGCTCCGTCGGGCGCCTCGATCGTGCCGCCGTTCGCCGTAATCGTCGCCATCGTCTAGAGCCGGTGGAAGTCGCCGTCGGGGTCGGGCGCCTTCATCCCGTTCGGGTAGGTGTTGTCGTTCCGCTTCAGGAACGACTGCGCCATCCGGCTCAGCGCGTGCTTGTCGCGGTACATCTCGTCGAAGTTCGTGACCGCGTCGTCGAGCGGGCCGCCCGGCTGGATCGCTTCGTAGGGGCAGGCCTCGGTGCAGAGTCCGCAGTACATGCAGATGCGGAAGTCGATCTCGTAGCGGTCGATGTTGCGGCGGCCCTCGGCGTCCTGGCTGGTCGCCACCAGGATGCAGCCGTCCGGGCAGGCCTGCGCGCAGGTGCTGCATCCCGTGCAGCGCTCCTCGAACCAGAGCAGGTTCGTGCGCGCGTACACCGGAACCGGTCGCGAGACCTCCGGGTACTCAAGCGTATCCACGGGCTTGAACAGCTGGCGCAGCGTCAAACCCAGTCCGCGCGCGATGCCCGTGCCGTAGGCCATCCGATCCTCCCGGGAAGAAGCGGCCCGATCGTAGCCCTCCCGCCTCGTGATGACAATCACGAACCTGCCGCGAGCGCGTAGACTCCGCCGGTCATCACCCCTACGGAGGCGAGCCATGCTCTTCGAGCTGCGTCAGTACCGCATCAAGCCCGGCCAACAGGCGGCCTGGGTCGAGTTCATGGAGAACACCATCATCCCCTTCCAGCAGTCGAAAGGCATGGTCATCCTCGGCAGCTTCACCGACGAGGAAGACGAGACCGTCTACATCTGGGTCCGCCGTTTCCGCGACGAGGCCGAGCGCGAGGCCCAGTACGAGGCCGTCTACCAGAGCGACGAGTGGAAGAACGAGATCGGCCCCCAGATCCCCGAGATGATGGAGCGCGAAGGCATCGTCGTCCGCCGCCTCAACCCCACCCCCCACTCCGCCATCCAGTAGGGCGCGCGCTTACACCACCTCGTCCGGCGTGAGCAGGGCGGCTGTGGCCTCGCGGTCTTCCGCGTTGAGCGCGACCGTCGCGTAGCCCTCGTGGCGGTCGAGGATGTGCAGGCTCTGGATGTTAATCCCGGCGTCCCGAAACCGCGCCGCCACCTTCGCCAGCGCCCCCGGCTCGTCCCGCAGCCGGACCAGGAGCGCCTCGTCGGTGACCGCTCGGTAGCCCGCGTTCACCAGGCAGTGGAGCGCCCGGTCATGATCGCCCTCCTCAGTCGAGAGCGTGACGAGCCCGGTCTCCCCGGTGCGCTCCGTGTTGATCGCGACGAGATTCACGTCGGCGCGTGCGAGCGCCTCCGTGATCTCGGCGATGATGCCGACCCTGTTCTGAACCGCCACCGTTATCTGCTTCACCGAAGCCCCCTCATGTCCCGGTCGTGCCGCTGCTGCCTGCGCAGGCGTCCACGATCTCGTCGACCATCGCGCGGGTGACGTGCGGCATGGTGATGACGTGCGCGATGTCGCCGAGCGGCGCGAGCTGCCACGCCTGCACGATCTCCTCCGCCGGCCTCGGGAAGACGACCGTCACCGAGTTCCGGTTGCGCCAGGCCGGGATGCCTCGCTCGTTGAAGCGCTCGACCGCGTACGCCGCCGTGTCGAGCATCTCCCTGACGAGCGTTCGCAGGCCGTCAAGCCCGTAGTGCTCCAGGGCGTACCAGAGGATGAGGGGCGTGAAGCCGCTGCGCGAACCCGGCACGGTCGTGTCGAGCGTGCCCAGGTACTCGACCGAGCGGGCGACGGTATTCACGTAGTCGCTCTTCGTCAGGACGGCGCCGCAGGGCAGGGGCGCGCCGATCACCTTGTGCCCGCTTAGCGAAATGCTGTCGATGCCTGCGTCGAACCCGTACGGCTGCGGGTCGTCGACGAACGGCAGGATCAAGCCGCTGAGCGCCGCGTCGGCGTGGACGTAGTGATTCGTGATCGCGAGGTCCTCGAAAATGGCGTTCACCCGCGTGAGGTCATCAATGGCGCCCTTCATCGTCGTGCCGATGTTCGCCATGGCGATGACCGGCGTGTCGCGGTGGATACGCACGGTCTCGTAGAGGTCGTCGTAGTCGAGCTCGCCGTTCTCCTGGCTCTTGATCATGATGTTCCGCATGTTCAGCACGCTCAGGTTCTTGAGCACGCTGTAGTGGGTGTCCTGCGAGAAGTAGACGATGCCTTCCGGGTGCAGCTTCCGCGCCAGGTAGAGCCCGTACATGTTGCCCTCGGTGCCGCCCGAGGTGACGTAGCCCCACGCCTCCTCCTGCGGCAGGCGCACGAGGTCCGCGAACGTCGCCACCACCTCCCGCTCGATATCCCGCGTGTTGACCTGGTAGTTGCTCTCGTGGAATGGGTCGCCGATGTTGTTGAGCGAGTAGCGCAGGAACGGCGTGAGAGCGGAGTAGTCGTAGGCGAGGTTCGCGGGGTAGCCGGCCTGTCGTTGCGTGGCCTCTTCCAGGGTCTCGTGAAGGGCGTCGAGCCGCGCGCGGATCTCGGGGCGCGGTGCCCCCATTCCCCGAGACGCGTGCCCTTCCGATGCGCGCGGCTGCCCGGACATCGCCCTACAGCCGGCGCAGCTTCGTGAAGCTCTTCAGCTCGCGCGGCGGGTCCAGCGTGCGGCCCACGATGCTGAACGACACCTCCCCGACGTAGATGTCGCCGTGCGAGTCCACCGCCACGCCGTGGGGCGCGATGAACTGACCCGGCCCCTCGCCCTCCTCCTCGTCCCCGAAGCGCGCGAGCAGGTCGCCGCCGCGGCTCAGGATGCTGACGCGGTGCCCCAGCCCCGGGCACCCCTCCATGCCGCCCATCCCGTTCAGCTCGCCGATGTAGATGTTCCCGTCCGGGCCCAGCACCATCCCGTCGGGCCGGTGGATGTTGTTCCACATCTCGAGGAAGTTCCCTTCCGAGTCGAACACCTGCACGCGGTGCGCCTCGCGGTCGGCCACGTAGACCCGCTCCTCCTCGTCCACCGCCACGTTGTGGGGCCGGATGAACTGCCCGGCGTCGATGCCCGGCCCGCCCCACGAGAGGACGTGCTCGCCGGCGGCGGTGTAGCGATGCACGTTCGAGTTCCCATAGCCGTCCGTGATGTAGAGGTCGCCGCTCGTCGGCGAGACCGCTGCGTGCGTCGGCCGGTTGAAGGGCGCGCCGCTCCAGATTGGCGCCGGGTCGCCCCCGAGGGTCAGCAGCAGTTCGCCTTCCTGTGTCCACTTCGTGATCGAGTGCGTCCCGTCGTCCACGCACCAGACCGCCTCGTCCGCGCCGATGAACATGCCGTGCGTGCGCGCGTCGAACACACCCCGCCCGAAGCTGCGCAGGAAGCTCCCCTGTTGGTCGAAGACCATGACCGGGTAATCGGTGTTGCGCGTCAGGAGGAACACCTCGTCGCGCGAGTTGACCGCCACGCCGGGCGTCTCACGCAGCGTGACCCCCTCGGGAAGCTGCTCCCAGCCCTCCACTACCTCGTACCGGAAATCGCCATCGCCCAGGGTGACTGCCATCGCTCGACTCCTCCAGCGTGACCGCCGCCGATTGACCCCACCCGCGGACCGATCACAGACTGCGGGCGATGGTAACCGCTCGACAGCCCGCTGGGGACGCTCCCCCTGCCGGAGTCGAAGCTGGTCTGCGCCTCGCTACGCCATCCTCCCTCTCCCGGCGCGCGTCCCGCTGGCTGCGCTGGCCCCGCAGCGGGGCCAGCCTCGCCGTGCTTGCCTACGCCGTCCTGCTCGCTGCCGGCACGCTCCTCCTCCTCGTCCCCGCCGCCTCCACCGCCCACACAACGGCCGCCGATGCGTTTTTCACGACCGTGTCCGCGGTCACGCTCACGGGGCTCGCAACCGTGCCCGTACAGGAGCACTGGACACTTCTGGGCGAGGGCATCCTCGCCGCCCTGACCGTCTCCGGCGGCCTCCTCTACCTCGTCGGCGCGACCGTCATTCTCTGGCTCCTCGGACGCCGCCTGGGAATGCGCGACTCCGGCATGAAGCGCCTCTTCCGCGGCGTGCCCGGCGTTGGCGAAGTGCTGGGCGTCGTGCGCACCGTCCTTGCCGTCGCCTTCGCGACGCAGGCGATCGGCGCGGTCGCCCTCTTCCTCGTCATGCTCACCGCCGACGTCCCCGCCGACCGCGCCCTCTGGTGGGGACCGTTCCACGCCGTCAGCGCCTTCAACAACACCGGATTCGCCCTCCCCGACAGCGGCTACGCCGCCTTCCACGACGACGTGCCCGTCCTCGCCGTCACGGGCGCCCTCGCCATGCTCGGCGCCCTCGGACCCATCCCCCTGGCGCTCTATGCCTCGCGGCGCTCCCTCCGCCGCCTCCCCCTCGACACGCGCGTCATCCTGGTCGCGATGGCGGCCGTCCTGATCGCGGGCGCGGGCGTACTCCTGATCGGAGAGTGGACCAACCCCGCCACGCTCGCGGACGAGCCCGGGTGGCGCCGCCCCTTCCTCGCCCTCTTCGAGTCGTCTGCCCGCACGACCGGCTTCACCACCCTCGACACCGCCGCCTTCCGCGAGGAGAGCAAGGTCTTCGGCACCGGCCTGATGTTGATCGGCGGCGCTGCGGGATCCGTCAGCGGCGGCCTCAAGGTGGCGACCATCGCCGTCCTCGCGACCGGCCTCCTGAACGCGCTTGCCGGCCGTGACCGCCTCTCCCTCCTCGGCAGCGAGCTGCCGGCATCCGCCTTCCGCCACGCCCTCGCCATCACCTTCCTCTTCGGCGGCGCCGTTACCTTCCTTGGCGCCGGCCTCATCGCGGCCTCCCACGCTGCTCCCCTCGACGCCCTCTTCGAAGGGATCTCCGCCATCACCCTCTCGGGCTGGTCGGTCGGTCAGACCGCGGACGCCGGCTCATGGGAGCGAGGCCTCCTCATAACGGGCATGCTGCTCGGCCGCTTCGGACCGCTCCTGCTCGTCATCCAGATGGCGCGCGAGCGTCGCCAGCCTCCCATGCGTCACGTCGAGGACAGCATCCGCTTCGGCTAGATGCCCCTTTGACCCTGGCAGCCACGACCGTCGAGCAGGCAGATCTCCTGGCAGCAGTCCTAGGATGGCGTGCATGGAGCGCATGCGCCGTACATCACGGCTGGTGTGGGTCGGCGTCGTCGTGGGCGTGGCGGTTGCGGCGGCAGTGGCCGTGGGGATTCTTCAGGCCGTGAGAACGGGTGGTGGGGAGTCGGGCGTCACTCCGACCTCGGCGTTCACGATGGAGACCTGCCTGGCGTTCATGGGGTCGGGCGATACCGTGCCCGAAGGCGGTCCCTGCCTGATCGTCGTGTCCGACGGCTCGCCCGACTCGCTCGTCCTGGAGTGGGTGGGTGGTCCCGACAACGCCACCGGGTGGCAGTACCGGACGGCGACCTGGAACAGCGACGAATCTCGCCGGGATCCGTGGGGCCCGTGGACCGACGTTCCCGGCAGCGATTCGGCGACTCGCGCCTACCGCCTGACCGGTCTCAGCAGCGACACCGGGCATCGCTTCGAGCTTCGAGCGATCACAGGTGGTACCGAGGGCGTCCCTTCCAACCTCGAGGGCGGCATTACCCACAAGCCCGGAGAACGTCCCCTCATCTACGCAGGCAAGGTCGTCGAGGGCGACGGTCGTACGGAGTGGCAGCTGGGCTCCTTCATCTTCACGATCCCCGACGGCCTGCGCCTTGTCGGAGGCCTCAGCTGGGAGTCAGGCAACGGGGACTCAGGCACGTCCGTCCATGACTTCAAGGAACGGGGCAGCCTGAATTTCGTCCATACGCAGGGGGTTGTCCGACCGCACTTGCGGGACGATCTGTCGGCCGGCGAGCGGCTCCGCTTTCAGGTTCTGCTGAATGCCATTGTTGCCTCGGTGCGAGTCCTCGCCGACGAATAGCAGATGCGCCGAGCCTCGGCTACTCCCACTCGTACCCGGCAGCTCGCAGGTCCGCGTGCAACGCCTCGTAGTCGCCCTGGAAGTGGTGCGCCAGCATCCCCACGCCCCGCGCCGCCTCGACATTTTCCGCGAGGTCGTCGATGAAGAAGCAGGCCGCCTCCGGCAGGCCGATGCGCTCCGCCGCGAGGTGGTAGATGGCCGGGTCCGGCTTCGCCAGCCCGACCAGTCCCGAGATCACCCGGTCGTCGAACTCGATCCCCACGAAGAAGTCGGTGGTCAGCCGTGTCTCGAGGTCCGGCGCGGCGTTACTCAGCAACCCCACCCGGATGCCCGCCGCCTGCAGCGCGTTCGCAAGGTCGATGTTCGCCCGGTGAAGCGCGATGGGGCGCGCGTACCACTCCTCGAAGAGTCCCTCGGCGCGGTCGCCGCAGTGCTCCGCCAGCGAGGCGATCGCCGCCGCACGCCAGACGGCACGGTCGCTGATGCGTCCCGTCTGCAGGGCCCGCCACTCGTCGGTGCCGTAGAGCGCGCGCCGCAGGGCCCGCGCTGGCAGGTCGTTCCGCTCGCAGAACGCGTCGTACTCGTCCCAGTCCTGGCGCAGCAGCACGCCGCCGAAGTCGAAGAGGACCGCCCTGTCGCTGGTCATCGCGACCTCCCCGCTAGCCCTCGCGCTGCTGCTGCTGGTAGAAGTTCCTGCCCTCGATCGCCGGCCGGAAGACCTGCGGAATCCGGTGGAACATGTCGTCCACCGTCCACGGCTCCTTGCCCTGGATCTGGCGGATCGCCTCGGGCGTGTTGAACAGCTGCACCTGGAACCCGGAGGCCCCGATCACCTGCCCGTTGATCCACCCCGACTCCGTGCTCGCCAGGTACACCACCGGCGGCGCCACGTTGTCCGGTGACATCTCCCGCTGCCGGTCCTCCGCGGCTCGCATCTGGGCCGCGTCCATCTGGCGCCTGCGCTCCGGCGGCACCGTGTCGCCCATGCGCGTGGCCGCCCCCGGGCTGATCGCGTTCGAGGTCACGCCGTACCGAGCCAGCGCGTTCGCGCACGAGTACGTCAGCCCCACGATCCCGAGCTTCGCCGCCGCGTAATTCGGCTGTCCCGGCGATCCGGAGAGCCCGGAAACCGACGTGAAGTTGATCAGTCGGTAGTCGCCCTTGCGCTCCGAGCGCCAGTAGATCGACGCGTACTTGGAGGTGTTGAAGGTGCCCTTCAGGTGGACCGCGATGACTGCGTCCCACTCGGCCTCGGTCATGTTGAAGATCATGCGGTCGCGCAGGATGCCGGCCACATTGCAGAGGATGTCGAGCTGGCCGTACTCGTTCAGCGCCGTGCGGATGATCTGCTCCGACGCGTCGTAATCCGAGACGTCGTCGAAGTTGGCGACGGCCGTGCCGCCGGCGGCCTCGATCTCGCGCACGACCTCGCGCGCGGGCGCGTCGTCCGCGCCCTCTCCGTCGACGCTCCCGCCGAGGTCGTTCACGACCACGGCCGCGCCCTCGCTCGCCATCAGCTTCGCGATCGAGGCGCCGATACCCCGCCCCGCGCCCGTCACGATCGCCACGCGATCCTTCAGTCGATCCGCCATTTCGGTTCTCCTCTGCCCTGTTGGTTCTGGTCTCGCGGGCGCTCAGGGCCCGTGTATTCACAAAGCCGCCTCATTCTGCCACCCGCCCCCGAAGGCGCGAGCGCGCCCCGCCCGCCTCCCCTGCCGCGTGGCAGAATGGCGTTCCCCATGAGCCTGCCGGACGACAAGCACCGCCCCTACGACCGCGACAGCGTCGACCACGTCCTTACGACGACGCGCTCCGTGCGCCGCCGCCTCGACTTCGACCGCCCCGTCGAGCCCGAGGTCATCGAGGAGTGCATCGGGATCGCCATCCAGGCCGCCCCCGGCGGCGGCGAGGCCCGTCGCTGGCACTTCATGGTCGTCACCGACGAGGCCAAGCGCGATGTCATCGGCGGCCTCTATCGCGAAGGCTTCTACCAGTTCGCCGGCGCCCGCCCCATGCGACCCGTCATCGCCTACCTCGCCGACAACATCCACCGCTGCCCCGCCCTCATCATCCCCTGTATCGAGGGGCGCGCCGAGAACGACGGGCAGGGTGCCCAGGCGAGCCTCTACGGCCAGATCCTGCCCGCCGCCTGGTCGCTCCAGATGGCGCTCCGCACGCGCGGGCTGGGCACCGCCTGGACCGGCATCCACCTCCGCTACGCGAACGAAGTCGCCGAGCTCCTCGCCATTCCCGACGACATCAGCCAGGCCACCCTCTTCCCCGTCGCCTACTTCACCGGCGACGACAACTTCAAGCCCGTCGAGCGCCCGCCCGTCTCCGAGGTTATCCACTGGGACGCCTGGGGCTCCCGCGACAAGCCGATCGCCTGACTCCGGCGGTCAGACGTGGTCGCTCAGTGCGTCGGCGACCCACTGATTGAGGCTCTTCCCTTCTGCGGCAGCGGCGACTGAGACGCTTGCGTGAAGCTCCGGCTGGAGGCGAACGTTGAACCGTCCTGAGTAGTGGCGTCGGGGCTCGACGCCATCCTCTACACACATCTCAAGGAACACCTTCAGCGAAGCCGCCCCCTCTCTCCTGAGCCCGGAAACGTCCTGGGCGTAGAAGTCGGCCCCGCCGTTCAGGTCCAGAAACTCCCCACGGAACATGTCGATGTCCGGGTCGAACTGAATGACGGCGTGGTAGCCGTCAATCTCCATGATGTTGGTCTTCATGGCTCTACTCCATTCCGCTTCAACCAGTTGCGAATGCTCACCACGGCTCCCTTGTCCGTGTTCGGCGAGGGATGTGGGCGGTGGAACACACGCCGCTCACCGAAAAGGCGCACGCCAACGCGGGACCCTGCTCTCTCGCTGATCTCGGCGCCAAGCTCGACAAACAGCGCTTCGATGTCCCGCCACGGGATGTTGGCGCTGACCGGACGGCCGAAGATCCGAGCGAGAGTCTGCCGGTGCCTGCGTTTCAAGTGGGTATAGTACCGAATGATGGTACTGTTTTCAAGCTACCTCTCACCATAAGCTTTGCTGAGGCCAGCTACCCGCCCGTCACCTCAAGCACGAACCGCGCCGCCTCCCGTACCGCCTCCGCCAGGTTCTCTGCTTCCGTCCGCCCCGACGCCTTGCGCGGCTTGAGCCCGTGGTCGCCGTCGGGTAGCCAGTGCACCCGGACCCGCTCCGAGAGCGCGTACCCCGGCACCTCCTCCCGCCGCCCGAACGGGTCGCGCTCCCCTTGCAGGATGAGCACCGGCGTCTGGATCGCCTCGAGGTGAGCCGTGCGCAGACGGTCCGGCTTCCCCGGTGGGTGGAACGGATACCCGAAGCAGACCACCCCGGCGACCCCTACCTCCTCCGCCACCATGCTCGCGATGCGTCCGCCCATCGACTTTCCCCCGATGACCAGGCCCTCCGCCCCGAGGTCGTCGATGACCTCGCGCCAGCTCGCCTCCAGCACGCGCCCCGGGTTCGGCCCCGGACGCTTTCCCGTTGTCCGTCGCGCCGCCATGTAGGGAAACTCGAAGCGGACCGTGCGCACCCCCTCCCCCGCCAGCAGCCCGGAGACGGTCTCCATCCACGGGTGGTCCATGGGCGCCCCCGCCCCGTGCGCCAGCACGAGCGTGCGCGCGTGCTCTGCCCCGTCGATCAGATAGCTGCCGCTGGTCTCCGCAGCCATCGTCCGCCTGCTCCTACTCGACCACCCGCCACTGCACGAGCGTGTACGCCTCGTCGCCCTCGCCCTTGTCCTCGAAGACGACCTCCACCTCCGCCCCGATGACGACGTCCTGCGTCCGGTCCCCGAGCAGGTTCCCGGCCATGCGCACGTTGCCCGCGTCCGGCAGCTCGACCAGCACGACGAGGTAGGGCGTCGCCTCCCGAAGCGCCGGGTGGACCGGGTGCCAGACCCGCTCCCAGCTGTAGATGATCCCGCGCCCCGAGACCCGCGTGTAGGTCAGGTCATACGAGTGGCACTGGTAGCAGATCCACTCCGGCCCCCACTGGAAGCCCTCGCAGGCGCGGCACTGCTGCACCACTAGCTCGTGCCGCTTCGCCGCCTCCCAGAACTCCGCCCCCAGGCCATCGATGGCGGGTGCGGGTCGGGGCAGGCCCTCCGGCAGGTAGCTGCGCGTTTCCGCGCTCATGCGTCCACCCCCCGGTCGGCCGCCAGGATCAGGTCGCTTACCGGCTGCACCATCGGCCCCGACGTCACCATCGAGACGTTCGCGTCCGGCACCTGGCAGGTCGATTCGCCCCGCACCTGCCGCACGGCCTCGTGCACCAGCTCGAGGCCGTGCATGTAGCACTCCGCCAGGTTGCCCCCGCTCGTGTTCAGCGGCAGCTTCCCGTCCGGCGCGGAGAAGTTCTCCAGCGTGAAGAAGTCGTTCACCTCCTCCGGCTCGCAGAACCCGTGCTCGACGATGCTCATCAGCACCCCGCCGGTGAAGTTCTCGTAGCTCTGGAGCACGTCCACGTCCTCCGGACCGACGCCTGCCATCGCATACAGCCGCGGCGCCAGCGTCTTGAAGTTGGAGGTCGCGTAGTCGGGCGAGTTGTGCGCCGTCGCCGCCTGCCGGTAGTCCGACCCCTGCGCCGCGCTCAGCACCCACGCCGGCTTCTGCTTCATGTCCTTCGCGCGTTCAGCGGTCGTCACGATCAGGGCGGCCGCCCCGTCGTTCTCCTGGCAGCAGTCGAACAGGTGGAAGGGCTCGACGATCATGCGCGAGTTGTCGTACATCTCCTCGGTCAGCTCGCGGCCGTACATCACCGCCCGGGGGTTCGACTGGGCGTGCTGGTACGTGGCCAGTGAGATCGCCCGCAGCGCGCCCTGCTCGGCGCCGTGCTCGTGCATGAAGCGGCGGATGCGCATCGCGAACGACTGCGCCGGCGAGAGCAGGCCGTACGGCGCCGTGAAGGCGGCCGGACCCGGCGCCGTCGGCGTCTGCGGCCCCTGCCCGAAGCGCCCGAACTGGCCCTGCGCCAGCCCCCGGTACACGACCACGTACTTCGAGTACCCCGCGACCACCGCCGCCACCGCGTTCGCGACCGCTCCCGACCCGCCGCCGCCGCCGCCACCCCAGACCATGTTGCTGAAGGTCAGGTCCGGGCTGCCGAGGGCGGTCATCAGCCGGGACGGGTCGTTGCGGTCGTTCGCGTAGGCCGCGAACCCGTCGATGTCGCGCACGTCGATACCCGCGTCCTCGGCGGCCAGCTGGATGGCGTCGAGCACCAGCTTGAACTCGGGGTCGGGCGACTGCCCGCGCTTGTAGTAGGTGGTCTCGCCGATGCCCACGATGGCGGCTTTCCCTCGCATCGTGGCGTCCTCTGACATGCTCGCCTCCGGCCGCTGTGTGGCTATGCCCGAATCGTACACGCCACCCCCGCACGGGGCCCCTGTACCATCCCGCCATCCTCGAGCCTGGCGCATGCTTCGAGCGGGCCGCCGGTAGGGAACCACATGGACCGCTACGTCGACCCCACCGAGCAGTTGGTGACCGAGATTTTCGTGCGGGACATCGCGAAGTCGACCGCGTTCTACCGGCGGCTGGGCTTCGAGCTGCTGCGGGACGACGGCGATTTCGTCGAACTGACTTGGGAGGGGCACCTCCTCTTCCTTGATGAGCGGCCAGACATGGGGCCCGTGCCGGATACGACGCGGGCCAACGTTCGCGTGATGGTTCCCGATGTCGACCGGTATTGGGAGCTGGCGGCAGAGATGGGCGCCCGTGTCCTCGCCCCCATCGCGGACAAGTCCTACGGCCTGCGCGACTTCGCCATCGCCGACCCCGACGGCTTCGCCGTGCGGTTCGCTACCCGGCTCGAGGATCAGGGGTGAAGGCGGTCGGCGGTCAGGCTGGAGGTCACCCGTGCCCGAAGTGACCCGCTGCGAGTGGGCCGGCGACGACTCCCTCATGCAGCAGTACCACGACGAAGAGTGGGGCGTCCCCACGCACGGCGACCGCGAACTCTTCGAGCTGCTCGTGCTCGAAGGGGCGCAGGCGGGGCTCTCCTGGCGCACGGTCCTCCACCGACGCGAGGGATACCGAGCCGCCTTCGACGGCTTCGACATCGTGACCGTCGCCGCCTACACCGACGCCGACCGTGAACGGCTGCGCGGCGACGCCGGCATCATTCGCAACCGCGCCAAGATCGACGCCGCCATCGCCGGCGCCCGCGCGGCGCTCGCCGTGCAGCAGGCGCACGGCTCGCTGGACGCCTATCTCTGGTCGTTCGTTGGCGGCGAGCCCCGCCGCAACGCCTTCGAGTCCCTCGGCGAACTGCCCGCCCAGACCGACGAGTCGCGCACCATGAGCAAGGCGCTGAAGGGCTACGGCTTCTCCTTCGTCGGGCCGACCATCTGCTACGCCTTCATGCAGTCCGCCGGCCTCGTGAACGACCACATCACGAGCTGCTTCCGCTACGGACAGGTGTAGCGCGGCCTACGCCGCCGGAATCTCCTTCGGCCACATCGACCGGGGAAGCCAGCGCGAGAAGAGCCGCACTGCCTCCTCGTCGCGCCGGTTGGGCGAGAGCATGTACTTCGCCTTCCCCTTGCCCGAGCGCGAGAACGCGAACGTCCCGCTGGCGGTCTTCCCGATCGCGATGAACCCGTTCGCGTTGTTCGAGCTGATGGCGAGCACCCCGTTGGCATTCACGCTCGAGAACGCGATCACGCCGGTCGCATTGATGGTCGCGAAGGCCACCAGCCCGATCGCGTTGGCGCTGCAGATGGCGACAACGCCGATCGCGTTCACCGCGCTGATGGCGATGACTCCGATGGCGTTGACCGCGCTGATCGCAACCAGCGCGATGGCGTTGTTCGTGTCGAAGACCATGCGTTCCTCGCTTTCCCTGCTGAGGCGCGAGCCTACCGGCTGGGTATCTACGTCGCGACCACCCGGTAGCGGGTCGCGTCCAGCGACTCCATCACGTCCGCGATGCCCGCCGGCAGCGACTCGACGCCCTCGGCGCCCCTCGGGCGGCCGTAGCGCTCTTCGAGCGAGGCCACGCGCGCGTCGAGCACCTCCTGATCCCGCCACTGCTCGAACCAGCAGATCTGCCCGGGGACATCCTCCCGTTCGTGGGCGATATGGGTCACGTTGCCGTGGAACGCCTGACCTGTCCGGCTCAGATCCACCGCCAGATCGCGCAGGTCCCCCTCCCGACCGGGCTTCGCCCGCGCGATCGCCCACCCCGTGATCGACGCCTCGTACCAGTCCCGGCCGGGGTTGATGTGGTTGCGGAGCAGGTCGTACCCGAGCTGCTCCCGACGCTGGATGGACGTGTACAGCCGCGACCCCTCGGGCCCCTCCGGGCTCCCCGCCAGCATCGGCGAGATGCGCTCGACGTGGCGCTCCAGCAGCGGCATCGTCGCCCACTGCTCGTACCAGAGGAAGTCGCGCGGGTCGTCCAGGTTCTGCAGGCAGATGTAGATGTCGCAGCCCTCGTCCAGCCGGTTCGAGGTTTCCGTCAGCTCGTTCGCGATCGCGATGAAGCTGTTCTCCCGCCCCGGACGCGCCGTCAGCCCCACCGTCCACGTGATCACCATGTCACTGCTCCTGCGGGCCGTCAGGCCCCTCGAACACACGCGCCAGCGCTCCCGGGAAGTCCTCCTCCTGCCCCCGCCGCGTCGCCACCTCCCCGATGTGGTAGTAGGCGTGCGTAATCGTCCGGAAGATCAGGTAGCGCAGGGTCGTTGCCGGGAACGGCCCCCAGGCCGGCACCACCGTCGCCGCCAGGTCCGCGTCGCTCATGTCCCCCAGGAACGCCTCCGCCTCAGCCCGCACCTCCCGCGCGGCCGTTGCGATTGCCTCCCAGTCCCCGCACTCGCCACTGAACTCGTACTTCGCGTGCTCGGCTGCGAACGTCGGGTGCCCCGCCCCGCCCCGCAGCCATTCGTTCACGAAGAAGTCGAAACCGCCGAGCAGGTGTCGCAACGTCCACCCGAATGCGCTGGCGCCGTCCGGCCGGGCTGTCGCCTCTTCCGCCGTCATCCCTGCATACGCGCGGTCGAGGTCGTCCCAGGCGTCGAACAGGAGTGGCACGAGGGTCTGGTCACTGGCCATGCGTGCCTCCCGGGCAGCGTGCGCGGAGTCTACGCTCCCGCTATTCCGAAGAGGCTCCGTCCAGGGCCGCCAGCAGACGCGCCTTGTCCGCGACGAACTCCGGCTCCGTCACGATCTCCGGGCGGCGCGGCCGCGGGTAGTTCACCTCGAAGCGGGCGGCCATGCGCGCCGGACGCGGCGTCATCACGTAGGCCACGTCCGAGAGGATGAGCGCCTCCTCCACGTCGTGCGTCACGAAGAGGACCGTGCGCGCGTCGCTCGCCCACACCTCCTGTAGCCACTGGTGCATCTCGCGACGCGTGATCGCGTCCAGCGCCCCGAACGGTTCGTCCAGCAGGAGCACGTGCCGGGGCACGAGGAACGTCCGCAGCAGTGCCAGACGCTGACGCATCCCCCCGCTCAGCTGCG
Source organism: Tepidiformaceae bacterium (assembly GCA_965203545.1). GTDB lineage: Bacteria > Chloroflexota > Dehalococcoidia > Tepidiformales > Tepidiformaceae > UBA2991. The sequence goes on along the minus strand of OZ241899.1, from coordinate 1,565,548 downwards.
AGGGCCAGCTCTCCTCGAATCCCGCCAGCCCGAACCGCTCGAACAGGTCGAGTGCGTGCCGGCGCGCCTCCGCCTTCGGCTCACCGGCGATCTCCGCGCCCAGCACGGCGTTCCCGATCGCCTTGCGCCAGGGCAGCAGCAGGTCCTTCTGCGGCATGTAGGCCGCCAGGCCCGGCTCCCCGATCGTCGACTGCCCCTCGATCAGCGCCTCGCCCCCGTCGGGCGCGAGCAGTCCCGCGAGCACCTGCAGCAGGGTGCTCTTGCCGCAGCCGCTCGGCCCCACGAGGCTCACGAACGCGCCCGGCGCCGCCTCCAGGTCCACCCCGTCGAGCACCTCGACGGGGCGGGTTCCCGGAAACGTGTGTCGCAGCCCGCGTATGGCGACGGCTGCTTCGCTCATCGCTCCCCCTACGGGAGGAAGTCGTTCGTGAACGCGTCCTCCACGTCGATCGCCGACTCGGTCAGGCCCGCCTCCCGCAGGAAGCTCTCGAACCGGGTCCAGACGTCCAGCTCCTGGCGACCCCAGTTGTCGGGGTCCGAGGTGTACCGGCTGGCAAGATACGCCGCGCTCGCCTTCACCAGCGCCTCGTCGAGCTCCGGTGCGGCCTCGAGCAGGATCTCCGCCGCCTCCTCCGGGTTCTCGATCGCGTAGCGGTAGCCCCGCGCCGTGGCCTCCATGAAGGCCTCCACCAGGTCGGGGTCCTCGTCGATCAGCGACTCGCTGGTGACGATGACCGGCGTGTACCAGTCGGGGATGCAGTCCGTGTGGTCGATGAACCGCACGAACGACACGTCCCGGCCCAGCACCTCCGTGTAGCGGATGCCGTCCCAGGCGTCGAAGATCCAGACGAAGTCGTAGTCGCCCTGCTCCATGCCGACGATGTAGTCGACGTTTCCGATGATGGCGTACTCGACCGTGCCCGGGTCACCCCCGCCGCACTCGACGAGCTTCGAGATGAGGGCCGTCTCCAGCGGGCCGCCCCAGCCGCCGTAGGTCTTGCCGGCGAGGTCGCCGGGGCCATCGATGCCCTCTTCGGCGAGGGCGATCAGGCTCGACGTGTTGTGCTCGATGACGGCTGCGATCGCGACGATGGGGATGCCCTGTTCGCGAGCCGGGATCACGTTCTCCTGCACCGAGATGCCAAAGTGCGCCCCCCCGGAGGCGACCGTCTGATCGACGCCGCCTGCGCCGGGCTCGACGATCTCGACGTTGAGGCCGGCTTCCTCGTACCAGCCCTTCGCCTTCGCGATGTAGACGCCCGCGTGGTTCGTGTTCGGCGTCCAGTCGAGCATGAAGGTGACGTCCGTGGGCTCGTCCGGTTCGTCATCGCCACACGCGATGACGACCAGCCCCAGCGCCACCAGCAGCAGGGGTATGAGCAGGTACCGTGCGTTCAGGAATCTCATGAGCCGTTCTCTCCTTGGTCGTTGGCGTATTTCCATGGCGAGGCGACCCTCGCCAGCAGGTGCACCGCCACGAAGAGGGCGATGCTGAGCAGCGCGATCACCGCGATCGCGACGAATATCTGGTCGATCCGGAAAGAGGCCTGGGAGCGGATGATGAAGATCCCCAGCCCCTCCTTCGCCGCTACCCACTCCGCGATGACCGCGCCGATGACCGAATAGGCGGCGGCGATCTTGAGTCCCGCGAAGAAGCCCGGGATGGCCGAGGGGATGAGCACGTGCCGCAGCTCTTCCAGCCGGCTCGCGCCCATGCTCCGTACCAGCGCCACCATGTCGCGGTCGGCCGAGGCGAGTCCGTCGACCGTGCTCACCACGATCGGGAAGAAACCGACCAGCGCGACCACGATCAGCTTCGACTCCAGCCCGATGCCGACCCAGACCATCAGCAGCGGCGCCAGCACGATCGCGGGCACCGTCTGCGAGGTCACGATGATTGGGTAGAGCACCCGTCGCGCCAGGGGAATGCTCGCGATGAGCACCGCCAGCAGCACCCCGCCGACGGCTGCCGCCACGAGCCCGAGCACCGCCTCGGTGGCGGTCGCCTGGATGTGGTTCGGCAGCAGGTGTCCCTTGTCGAGTAGTGCGTCCCAGATGGCGCTGGGCGCCGGCAGGATGTACGGCCGCGTGTCGAGCAGCTCGACCATCAGCTCCCACAGCCCGACCAGCGCGGCCAGCAGCACGAGCGCCGGCGCGTATTCCCAGGCCGCCCCGCCCCAGCGCCCCAGCAGCTGCCCCCCTCGCAGGGGGAGCGTGCGTGGCAGGGAGGGAACCTCAGCTGCCATCGCGGAACTTCCCGGTCAGGCTGTCGATCGTCGGCCCGTCCACGCTGGACGTCTGCTCGACCTTGATAACGGTGACCAGCCCCTGCGCTCCCGCGTTGAGGCAAGCCTCGTGGACCTGCCGCATCAGCGGCCAGACCTCGTCGGGATCGCCCTCGACGGTCGTGCCGAGGGCGCCCACCTCGTACTTCAGGCCCGAGCCCTGCACGACACCGATGGCGGCGTCGATGTGCTTGTAGGGGTCGTCGGGTGTGCCGGCGGGGCTCGCCAGGCACTGCAGCTCCACGATCATGCGCGGCCTCCTTGCGCTGCCGGGGGCGCCTGATCGCTGCGGGGGCTCAGGGTGGGTGAGGGGTGGCTCAGCCCGTTGGGGCCGGGTCCGCGCCCGGCAGGCGCACAGCCATGTGGCGCTCGTGCGCCGGGTCCGTACTGCCTGCCGTTGCTGTTGCCTTCACGCCGCTTCCCTACGCTCGCATTACCGAGATCAGGTTCCTGGGGTGGTCCTCGCGGATCTCAGCCTTACGGCCCCCCCGGCGGCAGATTCCGTATCCGGAATTTGCACCCTCCACGCTAGGCGTGGCTTTCTCCTGCGTCAACTGCCCGCCCTGTGCCCGCCTGACCCTGTACACACATGGCGGTATACTCACCGGGCTTTAGCGCATCCATATCTCAGGCAACAACAGGGAGGCCCCAGTGGCAGTAGCCTCAACGACGCTCGAAGGCACCGCACTCGAGCGCGTACACAAGCTCACCCAGGTCATTCGCGAAGGTGGCGACGAAGCCCAGAAGCTGCGCCGTCTCCCCGACGAGACCGTCAACATCCTCATCGATGAGGGCATCTTCCGCTTCACCCTCCCGCCCGAGCTGGGCGGCGAGGATGCAAGCTCGATGGAGACCATCGAGGTCCTCGAGGCCATCTCCGCCATCGATGCCTCCGTCGGCTGGAACGTGATGATCGGCTCCGAGATCAACGCGATGGCCGCCGGTGGCATGGACAAGGACCTCGCCAAGGAGGTCTACCTCGACAACCCGCGCGTGATCATGTGCGGCGGCGGCGGTCCCGGCACCATTCCCGGCAAGGCCGTCGAGCAGCCCAACGGCGACTACAAGATCTGGGGCCAGACCACCTTCCAGAGCGGCTGCCACCAGGTCGAGTGGGCCTTCATGTCCTGCCCCATCTACGAAAGCGAAGACGCCGAGGGCCCGATCATGGACGAGGCCACCGGCATGCCCAAGATGAAGATGTTCTTCGTCAACAAGTCCAAGTTCGAGATCGTCGACACCTGGGACGTCGCCGGCCTCCGCGGCTCCGGCAGTCACGACGTCAAGTGCGACGGCGCCATCATCGAGAAGAAGTGGCGGGACGTTGAGCTGGTGTCGCTCCCGGCGCACTACCCGAACCCCGTGTTCCGTATCCCGGTGCCCCTGCGCCTCTCCTACAACAAGGCGGCGGTGGCCCTCGGTGTCGGCCGTGGCGCCCTCGACGTGTTCGAGGACCTCGCGCAGAACAAGGTGCCGATGCTCTCCAGCGGCACCCTCCGCGAGCGCCCCGTTGCGCAGTACCGCACGGGCGAGGCCGAGGCCACCGTGCAGGCCGCCCGCGCCTTCGTGATGGAGTCGATGCGTGAGGTCGAGGACGAGCTCCACGCCGGGGCCGAGCACCCCAGCGCGGAAATCACGAAGAAGGCGCGGCTCGCCTGCACCTTCGCCGCCAACGCCTGCATGCACGCCGTGGACCTGATCCACAACACCGCCGGCACCACCGGCGCCCGCATGTACAGCCCGCTCGAGCGCAAGCTCCGCGACGCGCACGGCTGCGCCTCGCACCGCTGGGTCGCGCACCCGCTGTACGAGACGATCGGCAAGCTCTACCTCGGCCACGAGCCCGACTTCGAGTTCCAGGGCGCCTAGCCGAACAACCCCTCCGCACCCACACCGAGAGGCCGGGCAATTTGCCCGGCCTCTTTGCCTTGCCCTCAGCCGATGACGCCCGCCTCCTCTACCGGAGCATGACAATCTCGGGCTCTGCCCCGAGGTCGAGCGAGGCCCAAGCGGTGTCGGATGTGAGGACTGGCAAGCCGCGTTCACGTCCCAGGGCAAGGCAGGCACGGTCGCCGAGGGAGAGACCCGCCCGACGGCTTTCCCGGCGCAGGAGGCCTGCCGCGACTGCCGCCTCTCTGTCGAACGTGACGACCTCGACGCCCAAAGGTTCGATGGCATCGCGGATCTCCGTCTCTGCCATCCCGATGTCCACAAGTTTTGCAGCGACTTCCGAGAGGTTGACCGCGCTCATCAGGGCGCCTTTGAGGAGTGCTTCGGCCACCCGTTCCGCTCCTGGTTCGCGGTTCAATAGGGCGAGTAGCGCCGACGCGTCGAGGACGGCGTTACTCAAGAGCAGCTTCCGCGCGGCGTTCGGCGGTCAACTCATCAACCAGCGATGCCTTTCCGCCCGTGTGCCTTGTGACGAGGGCCTGTGCTCGTCTGATGGCCTCGGCCCGAGTCATGAGCCGCAGGAGCCCGTCGTCGAGCTGAAGGACAAGGGTGTCCCCTTCCTCCAGCCTGAGGGCACGCCGGTACTCGGCCGGAATCACGACCCGACCGTGGCGGTCTACTCTCGTTGCGCTCTGTTGCATGTGGCACCTTTGCACAGTGTTTGGCACGAGGCTATTGCTGTGCCATAGCTTGCTCAGTGTACCATATTGGAGGGCTTCCCCCGTCAGGCTCAGAGCTGGAGTCCCGCCTCTCCTGGTGCCCTACCCGATGACCCCCGCCTCCGCCAGCCCCGCCAGTTCGTCGTCGCCCAACCCCAGGTCCCCCGTCAGCACCTCGTGCGTGTGCTGACCCAGCAGTGGCGAGCCCACGAGCGGCACGTCGCTCGCCGACATGCGCGGCGGCCAGCCCAGCAGCTGCACCTCGCCCCACTCCTGGTGCTCGATCGTCTTAACGAAGCCGCGCGCGTTCAGGTGCGGGTCGTCGTAGATGTCCTGGGTATCGAGCACGGCCCCGCAGGGCACCCCTGCCTCGCCGAGGATGCGCATCACCTCCTGCTTGTCGCGCTGGCGGGTCCAGGCCTCGATCTCCTCCGTCAGGGCGTCGCTGTTCTCCCGGCGCGCCGCGACCGTCGCGTAGCGCTCGTCCTCCCGCAAGTCCCGGCGTTCGATGGCGTCGCAGAAGGCTTCCCACATGCGCGGGGTCACGATCAGCAGGATGACGTAGTCGTTCGGCCCGCCGGGAGCGCACGCGTAAAGGCGGGATGTCGCCTGCGCCCCGCGGCCCGTGCGCGGCGCCGCCTTGCGACCCCAGTCCGCCCCGCTCGAGATGGCCGTCCGCAGCCAGTAGGTCATCGCCTCCTGCATCGAGATCTCGAGGGCCTGTCCCTCGCCCGTCCGCAGGCGCTGGATGTAGGCCGCGCAGATGGCGAGCGCCATCTGCACGCCGGTCCCCGAGTCGCCCACGGTGATCCCCGGGCGCAGCGGTGGTCCGTCCGGCTCGCCGGTCACTGCCACGGAGCCCCCAGCCGCCTGCGCGATCATGTCGAAGCACTTGTAGCCGGAGTACGGCCCCGAGAGGCCGAACCCCTTGATGCGTGCGTAGATGATCGCCGGGTTGGCCTCCTTCATCACCTCGTAGGTGAGGTCGAGCTTCTCCATCACGCCCGGCCCGTAGTTCTCGACGAAAACGTCGTAGTGCGGCGCCAGCCGAAGCAGGAGCTCCCGCCCCCGCGGGTCCTGCAGGTCGAGCGCGACGCTGCGCTTGTTGCTGTTCCAGTTGACGAAGTACGGGGAGTTGTCCTGGCCCGTGTAGACCCCACGCCCGGGGTCGCCCACCCCCGGACGCTCGACTTTCACCACATCGGCGCCCAGCCACGCGAGCGCCTGCGTGCACGAGGTTCCCGCCTCGTACTGCGTCATGTCGAGGATTCGCACTCCATCCAGCGCCGGCATCAGGAACCTCCGGGGGCGTTAGCCCGTCGTTCAGCCGCAGTCTAGAGCGTCGCCGCGCGCCGGTGGCCCGATTTGTCGCTGCCCCGGCGCCTGCCTACGCTGGCTCGATGCCCCCCGAGCGCGTCCGCGTCGACTTCCGCAAGTATCCCGACCGCCAGCACTGGCAGTACGACCTCTTCTGGCTCGCCGAGGACGAGTACGGCACGTGGCTCTGGGGACCTCCCGGCACCCTGGCCCAGCGGAGCGACGAGCCGCCCATCACGTTCAAGACCACGAACCTCAAGCTCGTCACCAACGACTGGTGGGCGGGAATCTGGCAGGAGTCGGGCGAACCCGAGGTCTATGTCGATATCGCCACCCCTCCTGTCTGGAGCGGGGGCCGGGCCACGATGGTCGACCTTGACCTCGACGTCGTCCGCCTCCGCTCGGGCGCGGTCCGCGTCCTCGACGAGGACGAGTTCGCGGAGCATCAGGTTGCCCTCGCCTATCCCCCCGAGCTCGTCGAGGGCGCGCTCGCTGCCTGCGAGCGTGTGCGCCTCATGGTCGAACGCAACGAGGAGCCGTTCGCCACCGTCGCCGCCGCGCGCCTCGCCGAGGCGATCGTCCTCGCGCAGGCGGCCTCGCCGGAGAGCCCGGCGGGTACCTGAATGGGGTCGCGGTCACATGAATGGGGAGTGGTACGCCAGAGAGGATTCGAACCTCTGACCTCTACCTCCGCAGGGTAGCGCTCTATCCACTGAGCTACTGGCGCACGTTCTCTGGTGCCGAAGGTGAGATTTGAACTCACACGCCCGCAAGGGGCACTACGCCCTGAACGTAGCGCGTCTGCCTGTTCCGCCACTTCGGCGCCAACGACCATTATCTTCCGGCGTCCCCTCGCCTTCAAACGCCGGCCCGAACGGTGGCGGATGAGGTGGGCCGGCCCTAGACTCAGAAGGCTTGGGCGGTTAGCTCAGATGGTTAGAGCGCGTCGTTCACACCGACGAGGCCACTGGTTCGAGTCCAGTATCGCCCACCAGCGCCAGTCCCCTGGCTCCCGGCGTGATGCGCCCGGTCGAGCGCCCGGCCTCCCGCCTCGCGCTTCCTACCGGGGCCGGGACTGCTCGAGGGCCGTGTGGTTCTCGACGATCCTGGCAACAACTGCCGACAGTGTCGCCAGTTCCTCGTCGCTGACCCCTTCAAGCAACCCCGAGTGCTCGGCCTGCATCCGCGTGTGCAGCCTCCAGGCCAGGTACCGACCGCGTCGAGTTAGTGCGAGCAGCATCGCCTGCGGGTCACTGGTTCGATCCCGGCGGTGGAGTAAGCCCCGGTCCACCAGCGTCCCGACCATGAGCGCGAGGCCCTCGCGCTCGATGGGAAGGGCGTCCGCGAGCTGCGAGAACGTTCGCTCCTGCTTCTTGATGAACGCCCGCAACAGCGTGAACTCGGAAACTGTGAGGCCATGCCTCGCGGTCTGACGTTCGATGCCGGTCGCGATTGCGTGGGCCAGGCCCGCGACCCAGTTCTCCAGATCGAATTGAGATGTGCGGGTGTGAGGCTGGGGGTTCCCTTCAGCTTGCTGGTCCATGTCACCATATCCCGTGCTACAACACTGACATGTTCATGTCAGTATTCCCCACAGGCAACCGTGTGGACAAGCAAAGGGACCAGGTGGCGACGCGACAGCCGGTCGTCCCGGGCCCTGGGCGGGCAGAAATGCGAGCGCCTAGCGACCCCGGCTCTGCTCCATGGTCGCGTGGTTGGCCAGGATCTTCGAGGTCACGGCCCGCAGCGTCTCCAGCTCCTCTGGGCTGACGCCCTCCAGCAGCCGGCTCTCGTGCTCGTTCACCCGCTGCCGAAGCTCGTCGGACAGGTCCTTTCCCTGCTGCGTCAGCCGGAGCAGCACGACGCGCCGGTCATCCGTACGGCGCCGGCGGCGCAGCAGGCCCCGGTCGACCAGCTTCGAAACCAGCCGGCTGATGCGCGGGGCATCGGCCGGAAGGACGTCGGCCAGCTGGGTCACCGTCCATTCGCTTTTCTCGGCGAAGGACTTCAGGATGGAGAACTCCATACTGATGAGGCCCGCCGGCTCGATCTGCCGTTCGACCCCCTTCACCACGGCGTTTATCAGTTGAACAACGCCCTCGGCTAGTTGTGGGGGCGACGACCCCCCGCCCGAATACTCGTCGGTCCCTGTCGCATCTGCTGTATTAGTTATGTTCGAAGACACCGGTCACTCCAGCAATTGGTGCATAGCGCAGTATGTCTCACTCGATAGTCTCGCGCATACACGAGGCCGGTCAAATGTGTGAGCATGCTGACATTCTGTACCGGAACGCCCGTGGCGCAAAGGGCTTTGACCGGATTTGACACGATTTTGTCCCGCAGGCTGGCATCTCTCCCGAACAACCTCCTGCCTGCGAACGGCAAATCCGGGCATGATCAGGCCTCGTGTTCGAGGAGTGGTGGGGCCATTTCGCACTCGATGTTGCGGTCATTGTGCTGGCGGCGACCCTCGACAAGCTCGCCGCCCACGTGCGCGAGCACCTCGACATGGAGCTCGTCTACCGCGTGATGGGGCTCGAAGCTAAAGGCTAGTCGGCGCCGTCGCTGAGCTTCTTCAGGTTCAGCGCCAGACCTGCCGCCAGAAAGAACACGTCATCGGCCGCCGCCGCCACCATCTGGTTCGCTCGTCCCAGCTCGTCCGCGTAGAGCCGCCCCAGTCTCGTCGGCGCGACCACGCCCAGCCCTACCTCGTTGCTGACGACGATCCACGAAGCCGTTCCCCGCTCGTACGCCTCCAGCAATCGGCGGACCTCGCCGGGGATGTCCGCATTCCCCGCCTCGTCCTCGCCGTCACGCAGCAGCAGGTTGCTGATCCACAGCGTGAGGCAGTCCAGCAGGACCGTGTCGTAGCGGTCTGCCAGTGGCTCCAGCGCCCCGACGAGGTCGAGCGGCTCCTCGATCGTGTCCCACTCCGTCGGGCGGCTCTTGCGATGCGCCTCGATCCGAGCTTCCATGTCCCGGTCGCCCGCCTCCGCCGTCGCCACGAACAACACGCGCTTGCCGCTCGACGCGACCTCCTGTGCGTACGTGCTCTTCCCCGCCCGCGCACCCCCGAGGATCAGGGTCAGTCGCTTGCTCACGCGTTTCTCCCCATGCCCGGCGTCTACCAGAGTGGCGCCCCGAAGATCTCGGGAATCGCGGAGAAGAGGGCAATGCCCAGCACGAGCACTGCCACCTCCCCGACCTCATTGATGGCCCCGTACGTGTCGCCCGTCATGCCGCCCAGCATCCCCGCCATCCACCGCCCCAGCCCCAACGCCACCGCAACCGCGACGCCGACCAGGATCGCGCCCCCGCCCCCGAGGAACAGCACTGCCGCTGCGGCAGCCGTGGCGGCTCCCAGCATCACCTGCCACCAGCCGCGCCCCTCCTGGAACGCCGTCCCCAGCCCCTGTTCCCGGACGTAGGGGAATACCGCCATCGTCGCGAGCATCCCGAACCGCGAGAGGCACGGGAACACCAGCAGCAGACCCGTCCGGGCGTCGTCCGGGATGCCCGCGAGGGCGCTCCACTTCAGGAGCAGCAGCGCCGCTCCGCCGACGACCGCGAACGCGCCGACGTGGCTGTCGCGCAGGATGCGCAGCCGGTCCTCCCGCGTGTAGCCGCCGAAAAGCCCGTCGCAGCAGTCGAGGAACCCCTCTGTGTGAATCGCGCGCGTCAGCACCAGCAGCACGGCGACGAGGATCGCCCCCACCACGAGGTCGGGCAGCGCCTCCCGCGCGGCGAGGTCCAGCCCCAGCAGGACACCTCCCAGGCCCAGCCCCACCAGCGGGAACCACGCTCGCGCCGGCCCCATCCGCGCCTTCCCCGGGGGGGCCACCGGCAGAACCGTGAGGAACCCAATCGCCAGCCTCAGACTCGTCACGGCGCCCGCCCCTTCAATCTGCGGACTCGGCGCCGGAGACGCCCGCCTCGTCGAACGTCGCCATCTCCGAGAGGCACGCCGCTGCCGTCTCCACCAGCCCCATCGCGAGCACCGCCCCCGTCCCCTCCCCGAGCCGCATCCCCAGGTCGAGCAACGGCCGCAGGCCGAGGTGCGACAGGGCGATGCGATGTCCCGTCTCCGCGGACAGGTGCGAGGCCACGAGGTAGTCGACGACCGTCGGGCAGAGCCTGTGGGCGATCAGCGCCGCCGCCCCTGAGATGAACCCGTCGATTACCACAACCCGCCGGGCGATGGCCCCTCCCAGCACCACCCCCGCCAGCACCGCGATCTCGAAGCCGCCCACCTTCGCAAGAATGTCCAGCCCATCCCCCGCGTCGGGGCTGTTGACCGCCAGCGCTCGCTCGACCACCTCGACCTTCCGCGCGAGCTCCTCGTCGGTCCGCCCCGTGCCCCGGCCCGTCGTCTCCTGTGGCGAGCGGCCGGTCACGGCCGCCGTGATGGCGCTGGACGCCGTCGTGTTCCCGATGCCCATGTCCCCCGTCCCGATGACGTCCGCCCCGTCGTTCGCCACCTCCCGCGCCAGCTCCACCCCGGCCAGTACGCTGGCCTCCGCCTGCTCGCGAGACATCGCCGGTCCCAGCGTCATGTCGGCGGTGCCCCGCCCCACCCCCACGACGCGAAGGTCGGGATGCTCCGGGAGGGGCGTCGCCACCCCCGCATCGACGATGACCAGCTTCACCCCCGCCCGTCGCGCCATCACGCTAATGGCCGCCCCTCCCGAGAGGAAGTTCAGCACCATCTGCGCCGTGACCTCCTGCGGATACCCCGTGACCCCCTGCGCCACCACCCCGTGGTCCCCTGCCGCCACGATCACAGCCTTTTCCCCCACGGCCGGGCACTCGGTTCCCTGGATTGCCGCCACCTGCAACGACAGCTCCTCCAGCCGCCCGAGGCTGCCGGGCGGCTTCGTCAGCCGCTCCTGGCGGAGCCGGGCCGCCTCCCGCGCGAGGGGGTCAGCCGGAGCGATCGCTGCGACGACGTCCTCGACCGACACCGCTAGTGGTCGATCCCCCGACGAACACGCCGCCGCTCCGGTGTCTCGGCCGCCCGTTCTTCCGGGGCGCCCTCGCCGGCGTTGTCAGCTTCGGGAGGCACTGCGAGCGCCGTTGCTGCCGGCGGTGCTTCCGTTCGACCGGAAGGAAGCGCCGTTTGCCTGCGCCGGACCGATCAGGCTGATTGCGAGCGCGTCCGTCGCCGGGTCGCGATACACCGCCGACCGCACCCCAAAGGCGGACTCGATCGTCTCGGGCGTCAGCACGTCCTCTGGCGGCCCTTCCGTGACCACCGCGCCGTTGCTGATCAGGACCAGCCGGTCGCAGTAGCGGGCCGCCAGGTTCAGGTCGTGGATGGCCGCGATGGCCGTCAGCCCGTCGTCGACGAGCTGCCGCACCAGCCCGAGGATGGTGAGCTGGTGCAGGATGTCGAGGTTCGAGGTCGGCTCGTCCAGCAGCAGGATGCGGGGCTGCTGCGCCAGCGCCCGCGCGAGGAACACGCGCTGGCGCTCGCCACCCGAGAGCGTCTCCAGCGTCCTCGTGGCGAACTCCTCCGTCTCGGTCAGCCGCATCGCCTTCTCCGCGATGCGGTCGTCCGCCTGCCCCTCCACCTCGAACCGCCCCAGGTGCGGGTAGCGCCCCATCAGGACCAGCTCGAAGGCCGTGAACCCCTGCGTGTAGGGCGCGATCTGCGGGACCAGCGCGAGCATCGCGGCGACGTCCCTCGCCGCCATCGACGACAGATCCGAGCCCTCCAGCCAGACCGCGCCTTCCTGGTGCCGGAGTACCCCCGACAGGGTCCGTAGCAGCGTCGACTTCCCTGCCCCGTTCGGGCCGATCAAGCCGACGAACTGCCCCCGCTGGGCACGCAAGTCGACCCGCTCGAGCAGCGTCTTCGCCTCGACTCTGAAGGAGACGGCTCGTGCGTCAACCGATGCGGGGGAGTTGCCGTTGGAAGTCATGGTGTCACCTACTCGGCCAGGCTGAAGGACTCCACGGGAGGATTGGGGAAGTCATCCGGCCACAACATGCGCGCCAGATCCTCCGCCCCGCGAATGTTCCAGTACGAGAGCGTCGTGAAGTGCTTGCTCTCAACGACAAAGACAGCTCCATTCTTGATCGCCGGGAGCTCGGCCAGCGCTTCGTGTTCCAGCAGGCTCTGCCGGAACTCTTCCGCGCCGAACGCCACCGGCTGGGGAATGATGATGATGTCCGGCGCCATTGCGATCACGCCTTCGAGGCTGGTCGTCTGGTTCCCTGTGATTCCAGTGTCCTCCGCGGCGTTCAGACCGCCCGCCGCCGTGATCACGCCGCCTTCGGTCGAGTTGCCGCCGGCCACCCAGAGCGTGTCCGCGTACTGCGTCAGCGCCAGCACGCGAGGCTTCGGATCCTTCACGCTCGTGACTGCCACGAGCGCGTCGTACCGCGCCTGCACCTCGTCTGCGAACTCCCAGGCGCGTTCCTCCTCGCCGTAGATGTAGCCCATCAGGAGGATGGCGTTGATGCGCGCCTCCGGGCCCTGCTCCAGCTCCGTCTGGATGACAGGGATGCCCGCCCGCTGCAGCGCCTCGACCACCTCAATGGCCATGAACGGGCTGGTCACGACGACATCCGGCGACTGCGCGATGATGACTTCCGGGTCGCGCGAGATCTCGGCCTTCTCCTGCACCAGGTGGGCGATGTTCGAGTACGTCTCGTTCTTGGTTGCGCCTCCCACGGCCACCAGCCGCTCGTTCGGCACGATCGCCAGCGCCATCTCGTCGTGGCCGACCGAGGCGGTGATGATGCGCAGCGGCTTCGCCGGAATGCTCACGATGCCGTTCAGTCCCTCGACCTCACGCGGCCAGCCCGTGTTCGTGTGGTCGACGATCCCGCGCACACCCTCGAGTGAGCGCGCGGCCGGAGTCGGTTCCGGCGTTGGCTCGGGGGTCGCTGCCTCGGTGGGAGCGGTGGTTACCGCGGGGGCTTCCGTTGGCGCCTCTGTTGGGGCTTCGGTGGGCGCCTCCGTGGGCTCGGCGGTCGGTTCAGGCGTCGATGCCTGGGTCGGCGCGGCCGTTGCCACAGGGGCGGATGGCTCCTCCTCGTCGGAGCCACAGGCCGCAAGCGCTACCCCGAGTGCGAGGAAGACCAGCGGCAGGATGAGAAGGCGGAATGACTTGAGGGTCACGAGGTCTCCTTTGGCAGGCGCGCGCTCACAGCGAGTACACCTGCCGCTTGTTCTTGATGAGGAGGGCGATGAAGAAGGGCGCTCCCACGAACGCCGTGAGAATCCCGACACGCATCTCGGCCGGCTGGATGACCATCCGGGCGACCGTGTCGGCCACCATTACGAATACGGCGCCGCCGAGGGCGCTCATCGGGATCAGGACGCGGTTGTCCGGCCCCATCACGAGCCGCAGGACATGCGGAATGACCAGCCCCACGAAGGTGATGGTTCCGCTCACGGCTACGGCCGCGCCCGTGGCCAGCGCCGCTGTCGCCAGCAGCGCGCCCCGCGTGAGCCCCACGCGCACCCCCATCGAGCGCGCCTCGTCGTCCCCCAGCATCAGCAGGTTCAGGTCCCGCGCCATGATCAGGAGTACGACCGTGCTCCCGAGGATGAGCGGCCCGGCGATGCGCACATGCTCCCAGGCGCGCGCGTCGAGCCCGCCCGCTAGCCAGAAGAGGACCTCGCGTAGCAGCTCGTTGTCGGGCAGGAAGATGATGATCGCCGAGACGATCGCCCCCAGGAACGCGTTTACGGCCACGCCTGCCAGCAGCAGCGTCGCCATGGAGAAGTGCCCGCCGACCACGGCGATGCCGTAGACGAGGAACGCAGCCGCGATCGCACCTGCGAAGGCGAAGAGCGGCAGCGCCAGGAAGAAGAGTCCCGACAGCCCCGTCGCGATCGCGATCACTGCCCCCAGCGCCCCGCCCGCCGAGACGCCGATGATGCCCGGGTCGGCCATGGGGTTGCGGAACAGCCCCTGCATCGTCGCTCCGGCCACCCCCAGCGCCATCCCCACCGCCCCGCCCACGATGATCCGCGGCAGCCGGATCTGCTCGATCACGAGCTGCTCGGTCCGCCCGAACCCGGGTGTATCGAACCCGAGCGCGGACAGCACGATCCAGGCAACGTCGCTGATGGAGATGTCGACCGGGCCGAGGCTCAGGGAGATCAGGCCCACCACGATCACGAGCGCCAGCAGGATCGTCCCGCCGATCGCCAGTCGGGCGCTGATGCCCAACTGGCGATAGCTGCGCAGGGTCGTGAGCCCAACCGCCTGCAAAACAAAACCTCCAGCGTCTCTGCCGCTGGAGGTACCGTCTTCGACTGTCCGGAACTGACACCCGGGGTCGAGGGCACCTCTCTATGCGGAGAGATGTCACCTCTCGTCCAGGCAGGTCTCCTGGCTTGCGGGTGGGCTGTTGTGCCGAGCCCTTCCCGTCGGTTTCCCGACAGTGGGCTTCGGCTCCCGTTTCCCGCTTACAGTGGCGCTACCGCGGCGGATTTTCACCGCCTTCCCTATTCTCCCTGGGACGGGCACCTGAACGAAAAGAGCCATCGCGAGCGTATGGCTGCGCTGCTCGCGCGTCAAGGATTTTCGTGAGAAGCCCGTGATTTCGTGCTGGAAGAAGGCTGGTACCGGGGGAGGGATTCGAACCCTCACGCCTTTCGGCCACGGATTTTAAGTCCGCTGCGTCTGCCAAGTTCCGCCACCCCAGCGCCTGATCTTGATGATAGGCGCTCACGGCAACCCCGCGAGCCGCCGGAGGCTTGCTAGCAGGCCTCCCACCGCCCGTCCGCCTCCCGCGCCTCGCCCCGCGACGCGAGCAGGTCGAGTTGCCCCTGCACGCTCGATGCGGTCTGCCAGAAGTTCCGCTCCGCACCTCGCGGGTAGAGCCGCGCGCACAGCTCGTACACGGTCGTGGGTCCCACTTCCCTGAGCGACTCCCGCACCCGCGCGCAACGGCGCTCGATCCGCGCCAGCGCCCCCGCCAGCGCCTCCCCCGCCCCGTCGAACGGCTCGCCGTGACCGGGGAAGCAGCGGGTGAAGCCGCTCTCCGCCAGCCGTTCAAGAGAGGCTGCGAAGTGCGCCAGCGTCGGG
Organism: Tepidiformaceae bacterium; assembly: GCA_965203545.1. Taxonomy (GTDB): domain Bacteria; phylum Chloroflexota; class Dehalococcoidia; order Tepidiformales; family Tepidiformaceae; genus UBA2991. The sequence continues at coordinate 1,550,290 of OZ241899.1, read as the reverse complement.
AAGCGGCGCAGCCCCTCTCCCTCCGTCACGAACTGGATGGCGGGCAGCGGATCGACGTCCGGCAGGAGCTGGTCCCCGGAGAACAGCCACCCCTCCTCCGGCACTGCCAGCACGACGTTTCCCGGCGTGTGTCCCGGCGCCGCCAGGATCTCGACGCCCCCCACCTCCGCGTTGCCCCCGACGAGCTTGTCGGCCTCGAACGGCGGGTAGCGCAGCCCCGTGGGCCAGCGACCGCCATCCTCCGGGTACTCCGTCGACTCCGCTGCCCGCAGCGCCGCCCCCCGCCGCGACTCGACTCGGTCCCGCACGTGCGCGAGCGTTTCCGGTGGCGCGCCCGTGCTCCCCGCCCACGCCAGCATCGCCCCAATCTCCGCCGGCGACTGCAGCAGCGGACGCGCCGTCAGCGGTCCATCGGAGGCTCCCACCCAGACGGGCGTCCCCGCGCCCTGCCACCTCCGCCCCAGGCCCGCGTGGTCGTGATGCCCGTGCGTCGCAACGACAACGTCCGGCCGATCCCCCCTGAGCCCCGCCTGCAGCGCCTCCCAGGCTCCGGCGAAGTCGGGGCCTGTGTCGACCAGCAGCCGCGCGCCGGCCCGGTCGATCAGGTGCACGGTGTTGTCGCCCAGCGCGATCGAGCGCACGTCGGCCATTTCCTCAGTTTGCCACGGGATTCGCGCTGGTCCGGCCCACGCCCTACGATTCCCCCTTCCAGGGGGCCCCCATGACCGATGCCACTACTCGTCTCTCTACGGAGGACGTCAACACCATCTACGGGGTTGCTTCCGACCTCGGCACGAGCGTCGAGCGCGTCATCGTGGGCAAGAGCGAGGTCGTCCAGCTGGCCCTGGTCGCCCTCCTCTGCGAGGGCCACATCCTCCTCGAGGACGTTCCCGGTACCGGCAAGACGACCCTCGCGAAGGCCATCGCCCGCTCCCTCGGCTGCTCCTTCAGGCGAATCCAGTTCACCCCCGACCTCATGCCCTCCGACATCACGGGCATCCACTACTTCGACCAGAAGACGCAGGACTTCGCCTTCCGCGAGGGACCGCTCATCGCCCAGGTCGTCCTCGCCGACGAGATCAACCGCGCCACCCCCCGCACGCAGGCCGCCCTCCTCGAAGCGATGGAGGAGCGCCAGCTCACAGTCGAGGGCGAGACCACCTTCCTGCCCCGCCCCTTCCTCGTTATCGCCACCCAGAATCCGGTCGAGCTCGAAGGTACGTTCCCCCTCCCCGAGGCCCAGCTCGACCGCTTCCTGCTCCGCCTCAAGCTCGGCTACCCCGGCGAGGACGACGAGGACGAGATCCTCGCCCGCCAGGAGCACACGAATCCGCTCGACGCCCTCAAGCCCGTCGTGACCGCGGAGCGGCTCTTGCAGATGGCGGAGGCGCTCCAGCGGCTGCACGTCGACCCGGCCATCCGCCGCTACGCCGTCCGCATCGTGCGGGAGACGCGCAACGAGGCTGCCTTCGAGCTGGGCGCCAGCCCCCGCGCCAGCCTCGCGCTCTTCCGCTCTGCCCGCGCCTACGCCGCCATCAACGGGCGCGACTATGTCCTCCCCGACGACGTGAAGTCGATGGCGCCCCACGTCCTTCCCCACCGCCTCATCCTCTCCACCCAGACCCGCCTCCGCGGCCGCGAGGTCGAGGACCTTATCGCTGATGTCCTCGAGCGGGTCCCCGTCCCCATTGAGGACGAGCCCGCCTCGGGCGCCGCCGCAAGAGCGGCGTCTGCCCGTCCCGCCCCCGCCGCCTCGTCACGGCCGACCCCAACCGCTTCGTCGTCCGGCGACGAGTCGCCCTGGCAGCGAAGCTGATGTCGCCGCCACTGGCACGCCGGCGCTAGCCCATGGTCTTCCGCGACCTCTGGCTGCTTGCGGGACCGGTCCTGATCGGCGTTGGGGCCGGCACGGGCCAGCCGATGGTCACCGGCATCGGCGTCGTCGTCCTCATCGTGGGCGCAATCAGCCGCCTCTGGGCGCGCTACATCTTCCGGCGCGTAAGCGTCCGCAGCAGCCTCAGTGAGGCCCGCGCCTTCCAGGGCGAGCAGGTCGAGTTGCGCTTCGAGATCGAGAACCGAAAGCCCCTCCCCCTCCCCTGGTTCGACTTGCGGGTCGCGATCTCCGAGGAGCTCGAATTGGAGGGCGAGGAGCTTCCTGCGGCCTCCGCGCCGGGCCTAAACTGGCTGACGCGGCGTGGCGCCCTCGGCTGGTACGAGCGCAGGCGCTGGCGCATGCAGGTCAGCTCCCGTGAGCGTGGCCAGTTCCAGATCGGCCCCACCCAGCTCCACTCCGCCGACATTCTCGGCATCTTCCCCCGCCACCTCGATGCGCCTGAGATGACGCCCTTCATCGCCTATCCGCGCGTCTTCGCCCTCGACGACCTCGGCTTTCCCGCCGACCGCCCCCTCGGCGACTCCAAGGGCCGCAATCGCATCTTCGAGGATCCCCTCCGCATCGCCGGTCTCCGCGATTATGAGCCCGGCGACCCCCTCCGCCGCATCGACTGGAAAGCCACCGCCCGCCACGGCGAGCTTCAGTCCCGCGTGTACGAGCCCTCCGCCGTCCAGCACCTTTACGTCCTCCTCAACATCGACACCCTCGAGCACTCGTGGGAGGGCTACCTGAAGGATGACCTCGAGCGCACCGTCTCCATGGCCGCCTCGCTCGCCGTCTGGGCCACTGGCCGGCGCTACGCTGTCGGGCTCCTCGCGAACGGTTCGCTCCCCAACTCCGACCGCCCCATCCGCCTCCCGCCCTCTCGCGCCCGCACCCAGCTCCCCCGCATCCTCGAGACTCTGGCCGTCGTGCAGCCCCTCACCATGGGAGATCTCGCGGGCCGCCTCCGCCGCGAGGCCAGTCGCCTCCCCCTCGGCTCCACCCTCATCCTCGCCGCCGCCTTCATTCCCGACGAGCTCGCGGAGGCCATGCGGCGGCTGCAGGGCGAGGGTTACCGCGTCGCCGTTGTCGTCACCTCCGACCGTGTCGATCTCGACAAGCTGACTGGCCTGCCGGTCCGCGTCGCGGGACGCCGCTTCGAGGCAAGCGAGGTGCTCGTGTGATCCGGCGCGCCGCCCTCGTGTTGCTGCTCGGCGCCGAAGCGCTCGCCTTCTACACCGTCGGCGAGGTCTTCATGCGCATCTTCCCCGAGCCCGGGAACGAGCTGGTGAGCGCGCCCGGCTTCGTCGTCATCGCCTTCGTCTCCTTCTTCGCCCCTGCCGTACTCGATTGGTTCGGCGTCGGGGCCGGCAAGCGGGCATTGGTGGTTGGCGTGGTCGGCCTCCTTCTCCTGTACGGCGCCCTGCGGCTCCAGTACGCGGGCGACCTGGCCCTCTGGGACTTCGGCTGGCTCACCGACTTCGTCATCCGAACCGGCACCATCAAGGAGTGGATTCCCGCCGTCATGACGAGCAGCTTCCTCCTCGTCCTGCTGTGGGCATGGGCGGCCTGGCGCTCTCGCAGCGGCGTCTGGATCGAGAACGCCCCTCGCGCCCTCGCCCCCCCCTTCGCGCTCGTAACGGTCGCCCTGCTGATATCGGCAGGGAGCGAGCAGGCCGAGTACGTCACCCGCGCCGGTGTCGTCTTCTACGGGGTAGCGCTTGCCGCGCTGGCCTGCTCGCAGCTCTCCCAGAGCGGCTCCAGCATGGGCAGTCTCCGCTCCGGGAGCGTAACCACGGCACTGCTCATCGGAACAGCCGCCTTCGCCGCCCTTGGCGTGCTCCTCGTCGGCGTCCTCCTCGAACCCCTCATCGACTTCCTTTCGACGCCGGCATCTGTTGTCGGCAGGGCCATCGCCTGGTTCCTGACGTACGCGTTCTTCATTCCGATTGCCTGGGTGCTCACGAACTTCTTCGAGTTCATCCTCTGGCTGCTGGGGGCCGGCGGCGAGACCGAGCCGCCACAGATCGAAGCGCCCGTTCCCCCGGAAACCGGCGAGACAGAGAGCATTGGAGACGGCGATTCGCTCGCCGCTCGCGCTGCCCGCTACACCCTGGCGGGCGGCACGATCTTCCTCGGCGTCGCCTTCGTGGCCGCGTTGATATTCATCCTCGCCGTGCTCCGCCGGCGTGCCGGCGACCGCGGCCTGGACGCCTCCGAGTCGGAGGCCGTTGGCAGTCTGGGCGAAGACCTGCGAGGCGCCGCCCGCAACCTCCTTCGCCGCGAACGCCGTCGCGAGCCCGCGGGAGAAGGCGTCACCCGCCTCTACCTCGAAGTGCTTGAGTCCGCCCGCAGGGAAGGGCGAGCCCGGCGCGAGGGTCAGACCCCGCACGAGTTCGCGCCCGTCCTCATCACCGCCTTCCACCAGGACGTCACGGACGAGATCACCGCCGCCTTCGAATACGCGCGCTACTCCGGCCGTCCCCCTGACGAATCAACGCTCGCCGACCTCCGCCGCCGCTGGGAGGGCCGCGACTAGCGCTCGTTCCGCAGGAGCGCCCACCCCTCCCCGTGCTCCGCCACCTGCGGGATCGCCGCCGAGGTGTCCTCGCGTGCCGCGAAGGCGATGTCCGCGCCCAGCCCCAGCGCCTTCAGGCCCTGCGCATGGTGGGCCCCCGCGATCAGGCGCGCGCTCCGGTCCGTCTGCTGGGGTAGCCCCGGCGCGATCCAGTCCTCGTAGCCGGTGAGTCCCGCGGCCACCCCCGCCGTGTCCCCCAGCTCCAGCCCCGGGCTCTCCCTCGAGATGAGCTGCACCAGCCTCGCCGCCGCCGCGAAGTCCTCCAGCGCGAAGCGCTGGCCGCCGGAGTTGCCCGCGCATACCAGCGCCACCCGTTCGAACCCTGCCGCCCAGCGCGCCGCCGCCCCCGCGTTCGAGAACGCCGCCGTCGCCACCGCCCCCCGGCCCGCCGACCCGCAGATCGCGCGCGTCCCGTTCGTCGTGAAGAGCACCGCCCCCCTACTCCCAATGTCGAGCGTTGCGGCCTCCGCCGGCGAGTTCCCGTAGTCGAAGCCCTCCGGCGGAAGACCGCCTACCTCGCCGAACAGGACTCGCCCCTCCGCCCGCGCCCGCTCCCGCGCCGCCTCGATCTCGTCAACGACCACGAGGTCCGCGAGCCCGCCCTCGAACAGCGTCGCGATCGTCGTCGTCGCGCGGAGCACATCGATCACCAGGAACGCGTCGGCCTCTATCGCCTTCGCCTCCGAGGGCAGCAGGGCCACCTCGAGCCGTTTCGTCATGGGCGCAGCATGCCCGCTGGATCGCTCGCGTGCACCCTCGGCGGGCGGCGGCAACTCCAACGAGGCCGTATGCTTGAAGCGATGGACCCGCGACCCGTCGGCATGTTCGATTCCGGCGTCGGCGGGCTCAGCGTTTTCCGCGAATTCCGACGCCTCGCTCCCCGCGAGCGCACCGTCTACTTCGCCGACACCGCGTACTTCCCCTACGGCCCCCGCGACCCGGGCGAGGTGCGCAAGCGCGCCTTTGCCATCGCCCACCGCCTCGTCGAGGCTGACGCCAAGCTCATCGTCGTGGCCTGCAACACCGCTTCCGCCGCCGCCGTCGCTGACCTCCGCCAGCTCTTCGACCTGCCCTTCGTCGGCATGGTGCCCGCGGTGAAGCCGGCCGCCCAAGCCTCCCGCAGCGGACGCGTCGCCATCCTCGCCACGCCCGGCACGTTCGATGGCGACCTCTACGCCAGCGTCGTCGACGAGTTCGGTACCGGGGCCGCTATCGACCGCGTCGTCGGCCACGACCTGGCCGAGCTGGTCGAGCGCGGCGAAATCGACACGCCCGCTGCCCGCAAGGCCGTGCGCGCCGCCCTCGCCCAACCCGTCGCCAACGGAGCCGACGTCGTCGTGCTCGGCTGCACCCACTACGAGTTCCTCGCCCCCGCTATCACGGCCGAGTTCCCGGGTGTGTCCGTTCTCGGCACTGGCGAACCGGTCGCCAGGCGCGCCTGCGACCTGCTCCAGGAGCTCGACTTGGAAGCGCCCCCCGACGCCGAGGGCGCCCTCGACCTGATCGTCTCCGGCAACCGCGAGGCCTTCCTCGAAACCCTGCCCAGGCTCGGCTTCGCCCCCAGCGAACAGGCGGCGGAGGCCCAGTGATGACGTCCTACGTCGAGCGCCTCGCTCGCCGCAGCCGCGAGGTCGGCAGCTACGTCTGCGTCGGTCTCGACCCCGCTGGCGACACGCCCATCGCGGAGGTTGTGGATCGCAACCGCCGCATCATCGAGGCGACAGCCCCCTACGCCGCCTGCTACAAGCCCAACCTCGCCTTCTACGAGCAGTTCGGTATCCCCGGCCTGCGCGCCCTCGAAGAGACCCTCGAAGCCATCCCCGACGGCATTCCTGTCATCGCCGACGCCAAGCGCGGCGATATGGGGAACACCGCTGCCGCCTACGCCCGCGCCCTCTTCGAGGTCTGGGACTTCGATGCCGCCACCGTGAATCCCTTCCAGGGCCAGGATGCCGTGCAGCCCTTCCTCGACTACGAGGACCGGGGCGTCTACCTCCTCTGCCGCACCTCCAATCCCGGCTCCGTCACCATCCAGAACGCCACGCTCGCGAGCGGTGAGCCCCTCTACGAACGTCTCGCCGCCGAGATGCCGTCCTGGAGCGCGAACGTCGGTCTGGTCGTCGGCGCGACCGCGCCCGCCGAGCTCGCCCGCGTGCGCGAGCTGGCCCCGCGAGCGACCCTGCTCGTGCCCGGCGTCGGCGCGCAGGGCGGCGACCCCGCAGAGGTCGTGGCCGCGACGAAGGCCGAATACGGACTCATGGTGGTGAACGCCTCCCGCAGCATCGCCGGAGCTCCCGACCCCGGCGCCGCCGCGAGGGAGCTGCGCGACGCCCTCAACGCCCCCGCCCCGTGAACGACGAGGTGGCCGTCGGCGACGTCTGGCGGATGCGCCGCCGCCACCCCTGCGGCGGCTGGGAGTGGCGCGTCTACCGCGTCGGCGCCGACATTGGGCTCGTCTGCCTTGAGTGCGGGCGCCGCGTGATGCTCGAGCGCCGCCGCTTCGAGCAGCGCGCGAAGTCGCGGGTCTCCGCCGCCTCGTGAGCGCCGCCCCCGCCTGGGAGGACGTCGCCGAGTCCTCGGAGCTCCCTGCCCTCCTTCAGCAGATCCCCTTCCGCCGCCTCAGTTCCTCCCGCTTCTTCTCCCGCATCGCCCAGAACGCCCTCAACCTCGCCCTCGTCCTCCTCGTCCTCGACGCCACCGGCAAGGCCTTCTACACCAGCCTCCTCGTCCTCGCCCTCGTCGTGCCGATGATGGTCGCGGGCGTTATCGCCGGCGTCGCCGCCGACGCCATCCCCCGCCGCCTCATCGTCGCTCTTGGCAATCTCGCCCGCGCCGCCGTCTGCGTCGGCTTCATTGTGTATCCCGGCGAGACCGGGACGCTCTACGTGGTCGCCGTCCTGCTCGCCGTCTGCGCCCCGTTCGTCGCGGCCGCCGAGGGCTCGATCCTTCCCTCGATCGTTACCCGGGGCGAGCTGGCCCGCGCGAACGCCATCGGCCAGGCGGTGGGTGGCGCCGCCCAGATCGTCGGGTTCGCCGTGCTCACGCCCGTCGTCCTGCGCGTCTTCGAGCGCGCGGACGTGCTCTTCGGGATCGTCGCGGCGCTGTTCGTGGTCGCCGCCGTCGAGGCCGTCCGCATCGGTCCCGTGGCCCGCACGCGCGAGGAAGCGGATGTGTTTCCCCCACCCCCGTTCGACCCCGCCCCCGATGCTGTCGCCATCGGCGCCGTTCCCGAGGCGATCCCCCCGCAACCCGCGGAAGGGGCTTCCTGGTGGCAGGCCGGCTGGCGCGCCATGCGCCGCGACCCCGCCGTCTTCCAGGCCGCCATCGAGCTCACCCTCATCACGATGATGCTCATCATCCTCGGAGGCCTCATTCCCACCTACATCCGCGACGTCCTGGAGCTTCCCTTCGAGATCGGCGCCCTCGTCCTGACGCCCGCGGCTATCGGCGTCATCGTGGGCCTCCGCGTGGCCGGGCCGCTGGCGCACCACCTCCCCCACGGTCTCCTCAGCTCCGTCGGGTTCGCGGCCTTTACGGGCCTGCTGCTCGCCCTCGCCTTCGTCAACGAGGAAGCGTCTTTCCTCGCCGGCTACGGCGCCTTCGCCTGGCTCGACGGCGTCCACCTCGGCGACTTCGACGGCGGCGCCCTCCTCGCGATGGTCATCGTCCTGCCCCTCGGATTCGCCTACGCGAACGTGAGTGTCGCCGCGCAGACCGTCCTCAACGACCGCGTCCCGCTCGCCCTCCAGGGCCGCGTGGTCGCGACGCAGGGGGCGATGGCGGCGCTCGCCGCCTCCCTGCCGGTCCTGGGCGCCGGCGCCCTCGGCGACTGGCTCGGGGTGCAGCCCGTCATGGCCATCCTCGCGGTCAGCATCGCCGCCGCCACCGTCGTCAATCTCCGGTCCTGAGCAGCGGCGCGCCTTGCCGCCCCTCGCTGCGCCCACCTATCATCGAGCCGATCGAGCCGGAACCTTCCGGCGGGGGGTGGGACATGCGCGAGATGAGCATCGAGAGCATCCGTCTCTCGCTGAACAGCTACCAGCGCATCGCCATCCTTCGCGAGAAGGAGACCGATCGCTACCTCACGATCTGGATCGGCCCCTACGAGGCGGAGAGCATCTCCCTTCGCCTCCACGACGTCACCCCGCCCCGTCCCCAGACCCACGACCTGCTCTGCAACGTCATCGAGCAGCTCGGCGGGAAGGTGCAGTACATCCTCCTGAACGACCTCGCCCGCGACACCTACTACGCCCGCATCGTCCTCGACGTGAACGGCGACGCCGTCGAGATCGACTCGCGTCCCTCCGACGCCATCTCCCTCGCCGTGCGCACCGGCTCCCCCATCTATGCCGAAGAGGCTGTCCTCGACCAGGGCGGCGAGATCATCCGAGACGGCGACGAGCAGGAGGGCGTCGAGCGCGAGCCGGAGAAGCCGGTCGATCCCGCCGAACTGGAGCGCCTCGGACCTTTCAAGGACTTTATCGAAGGGCTCGATCTGAGTGGGTTCGACGATCCCCAGAAGTAACCGTGGCGCGGCCTCGATCGCCGCTTGCGCATCTCTTCACAATCACCCTATGATCCCCGCGGTTTGAGCGCGGTCATGGCAAAGCCTGAGCGTGGCGGATGGATAGCGCCAACCGCTTACCTCATGGGGGCAGGCTGGTATTTCGCCACCTGCATCGTCGTCGGAATCGTGCTCGGACTCTGGCTCGATGACCTCACCGGACTCGAGCCGCTCTTCATCCTCCTGGGGATAGTCCTGGGACTGACTCTGGCCATCGGTGGCGGAATCCGCATGCTTCTCCCCTTCATGAAACGCTTTGGCGGTGGCGCCAACGGCGCCAACGGCGGTAGCGAGTGAGAAGATTCAGGCTCCCTCTCATCATCATCGCGGCGCTCGCGTGGATCGTCGTCGGCCTCATCGTCGCCCGCGGCCCGCAGCCCGAGATCATCGTTCCCGCCGAGGTCATCACCAAGGTCGGCTTTCTCAACATCTCCAACACGATGATCTCCGCCTGGGCGGCGATGTTCATCCTCCTCGTCGGCTGCTTCCTCGCCACCCGCACGATGAAGCTCATCCCCACGGGCGCCCAGAACTTCGTCGAGTCCATCATCGAATTCCTGATGGGTCAGCTGGAGGACATCGCCGGCTCGGCGAATGCCCGCCGTTTCTTCCCCGTCATCGCCACCTTCTTCATATTCATCCTCCTCGCCAACTGGATGGGCCTCCTCCCCTTCTTCAACGCCATCGGCAAGACGGAGGATATCGGCGTCGAGATCTTCCACTACATCGAAGAGCATCACGAAGATCACGAGCCGTTCAAGGAGGAGATCGCGCATTCCTCCGGCTGGCTTGTCGACAACGTGGGCATCGGCCTCGTCCTGCCCAACGCCAACGACGCTCACTTCGAGATGGGCGCGGATCCCGCGACCCCCGTCTCCGCAGAGGAAGCCCTGGACAGGTACATCGTCTTCCTCGCCGAGACCTTCACCGACTTCGAAGCCGAGGGGGGCGATGGGCACGGTCCCGCCGAGGTCACCCCCGAGATGCTCACGGCGGCCGTCGCCGCGCTCAACGCCGATCCCGACGCGCCCAAGCTCCTCCCCGCCACGGAGAAGCATGCCGTCCCGAGCGCTGCCCTTGGCGACGACCTCGTCGTGAGCGGCATCGACTTCCCCGGCCAGAAGCTGGCCCTCATCATCCCGCTCTTCCGCTCGGTCTACAGCGACGTCAACAACACCATCGCGCTGGCCCTCATCTCGTTCGTCATGGTCGAGTTCTGGGGCCTGCGCACGCTCGGATTCAGCTACCTCGGGAAGTTCTTCAACTTCAGCGGGGCCATCCCCTTCTTCGTCGGCATCCTCGAGCTGCTTTCGGAGTTCATCCGCATCGTCAGCTTCGCTTTCAGGCTTTTCGGCAACATCTTCGCCGGGGAGGTGCTCATATTAATGCTCACCTTCCTCCTGCCCTTCCTCATCGTCGACATCATTTACGGCCTGGAGCTCTTCGTCGGCTTCATCCAGGCCGCGGTCTTCGCCCTCCTCACGCTCGTGTTCGCCGTCATGGCGGTCGAGCACCACGACGAGGAGCACGACGACCACGAAGGCGAAGCCGGCCACGACGACATGGAATCCCAGGGGACTCCGGGGCAGTAGCCCCGCCCCTTCGAACATCGCTCCCCGCGGAGGCGGGGAGGAAAAACACGGGAGGAACCACCAACCATGGGAGTACTCGAAGTTCTCGTCCTGCTCGCGCTTGATGCCGACGGTGCCAAGGCCATCGGCGCCGGCATCGCCATGGGCCTCGGCGCCCTTGGCCCCGCCATCGGCATCGGCATGCTCGTGGGACGCGCGATGGAGGCCCTCGGCCGCAATCCCGAGGCCCGCGCGTCCATCCAGACGAACATGATTCTGGGCGTCGCGTTCGCCGAGGCCATCGGCATCTACGCGCTGCTCACCGCCATCATCATCGCGTTCGTCATCTAGCCCGGCGGAAACGCCAATCGGGAAGAAGGGAGCTCGCGATGGGCGAGGCTTTCACCGCTCTCGGTATCAATCTGCCGCAGTTGGTCGCGCAGATCGCGAACTTCGTGGTCCTGCTCCTCATCCTGCGCTTCACCCTCTACAAGCCGGTCCTGCGCATGCTCGACCAGCGCCGCGAGCGCATCGCCGAGGGCCTCGGGGCAGCCGAACAGGCTCGCGCCGAAGCCTCCGACGCGCAGGAGCGCATCGAGGCGCAGCTTGCCGAGGCTCGCGGACAGGGGCAGGAGATCGTGGCCAACGCCCAGCAGGTGGCGGCCCGGATCCAGGACGAAGCCCGCCAGCAGGCGGAACGCGACCGCGAGGCAGCCGCCGAGCGCTCGGTCCAGGAAATCCAGCTGGAGCGTGACCGTGCCATCGCCGACCTCCGCGCGGAGTTCGCCGAGATCACCGTCACCGCCGCCGAGCGCGTCATCCGCCAGTCCCTCGACGAGGGCGCCCACCAGCGCATCATCGAAGAGACCCTGGCCGAGTCCGACCTCGGGGAGCGCAGCTAGATGGCCGACAGGCAGGCGGCAAAGCGCTACGCACAGGCGGCCTTCGCCATCGCCAGCGACGGCGATGCGATCGCCCAGTGGCGCGCCGACCTCGACGACGTCGCCGCCGTCCTGGCGGACTCCGACGCTGCGGGCTGGTTCGCCGCCCCGCGCGTGGCCGTGGCCGACCGCCAGGCAGCGGCTGAGCGCGCCCTCGAAGTGGGCCCGCTCGCGCTGAATCTCGCCAGGCTGCTCATTGCCAAGGGCCGCACGGCGGAGGCCCGCGAGGTCGCGGACGCCTTCAACCGCCTCGCCGACGAGCACGAGGGCCTCGCGCAGGCCGAGATCACCACTGCCGTCCCCTTGCAGGACGACCAGGTTGCCGCCATGGAGCAGCGTCTGGGCGAGGCTCTGGGGAAGCAGATCACCGCCACCGCCAGTGTCGATTCCGACATCATCGGTGGCGTCGTCCTCCGCATCGACGACCATCTCATCGATGGCAGCGTGCGTAGCCGTCTTCGGCGGCTGCGCCAGGAGCTGAGCGGCGCCTAGGGCCGCACCACACAAGAGGGAACCACTATGGCCGTTCGCGCCGAAGAGATTGCATCCATCCTCCGCGAGCAGATCGAGCAGTTCGAGGCTCCGTCCGTCGCGACCGACGTCGGCGTCGTCATCGAAGCCGGCGACGGCGTAGCCCGCGCCCACGGCCTCACGAACGCTCGTTACTCCGAGCTGCTCGAGTTCCCGAACGGCACCATGGGCCTCGCCCTCAACCTCGAGGAAGAGTCCGTCAGCGCCGTCGTCCTCGGCGACTACGAGGACATCAAGGAGGGCGACGAGGTGCGCGCCACCGGCCGCATCATCGAGGTGCCCGTGGGAGACGAGCTCATCGGCCGCGTTGTCGATGCCCTCGGGAACCCCATCGACGGCAAGGGCCCCATCGGCTCCACGAAGACTCGCCCGGTCGAGCGCATCGCCCCCGGCGTCACCCTCCGCCAGAGCGTCGATACGCCCGTGCAGACCGGCATCAAGGCCATCGACTCGATGATTCCCATCGGCCGCGGCCAGCGCGAGCTCATCATCGGCGACCGCTCCACCGGCAAGAGCGCCATCGCCCTCGACACCATCATCAACCAGAAGGGCGGCGACCTGGTCTGCATCTACGTCGCCATCGGCCAGAAGGCCGGCAAGGTCGCCCAGGTGCTCGGCCAGCTCGAAGAGTACGGCGCCATGGAGCACACGATCATCGTCGCCGCCGGCGCCTCTGAGTCGGCGGCTCTCCAGTACCTCGCGCCCTACGCCGGCTGCGCGATGGGCGAGGAGATTATGGAGAGCGGGCGCGACGCCCTCATCATTTACGACGACCTGAGCAAGCACGCCTGGGCCTACCGCCAGATCTCGCTGCTCCTCCGCCGTCCTCCCGGGCGCGAGGCGTACCCAGGGGACGTCTTCTACCTCCACAGCCGCCTGCTCGAGCGCGCGGCCAAGCTGGAGGCGGGCGGCTCGCTCACGGCCCTCCCCATCATCGAGACGCAGGCCAACGACGTGTCGGCGTACATCCCCACCAACGTCATCTCCATTACCGACGGCCAGATCTACCTGGAGCCGGACCTCTTCAACGCCGGTATCCGCCCTGCCCTCAACGTCGGCCTCTCCGTGAGCCGCGTCGGCGGCGCCGCCCAGACGCGCGCCATGCGCTCCGTCGCCGGGCGTCTCAAGCTCGACCACGCCCAGTTCCGCGAGCTCCAGGCCTTCGCCCAGTTCGGCACCAGCGACCTCGACGCCGCCACCCAGCGGCAGCTCGAGCGTGGCCTGCGCGCCAACGAGGTGCTGAAGCAGCCCCAGTTCGCGCCGCTGAGCCTGCCCGAGGAGGTCGCCGTCATCTTCGCCCTCACCAACGGGCTGCTCGACGACGTGCCCACCGAGAAGATCGCGGACTTCGAGGCCGCCTTCACCGGCTACCTCTCCAGCAACAAGCCTGAACTCGCTGCCCGCATCGAGTCCGAGCGCACCATCAGCGACGACACCGATCAGGAGATCCGGGACGCGGTCGCCGAGTTCAAGGAGACCGTCCCCTACTAGGGATCGCCATGCCCACCATCCAACAGCTCCGTCGCCGCATCGGGTCGGTTCGCAATACCGCCAAGATCACGAACGCGCTCCAGCTCGTGGCCGCGTCCAAGATGCGTCGCGCCCAGGAGCGGGCTACCGAGGGGCGCCCCTACGCGGAGAAAATCCAGCTCGTTCTCTCCTCCCTCGCCTCCACCGCCCCCGGCGGCGGCGAGGACGGCGACAGCGAGGAGTCGCACCCCTTCCTCACCCAGCGCCCCGTCGAGAACGTCGGCATCCTTCACATCACCCCCGACCGCGGTCTGTGCGGCGCCCTCAACGCCAACCTCAACAGCAGCGCCGGCGGTTTCGTCGGCGAGGCCGAAGCGCCCACGGCGATCGTCGCCGTCGGCCGCAAGGGACGGGACTTCTTCGTTCGCTCCCGCCAGAACGTCGCCGCCGAGTTCACCGAGCTCGGCGACTACCCCGCCCTCACCGATACGAGCGTCATCGCCCGGCTCGTCATGGACGACTACCTCGCGGGCAACGTCGACCAGGTGTTCATCAGCTTTGCGGAGTTCGTCAGCACCGTGAACCAGCGGCCGGTCGTGCGCCGCCTCCTCCCCGTCGAGCCCCCCACCGCCGCCGACGAGGCGGAAGCCGAGGCCTTCAGGCAGGAGTACATCTTCGAGCCCGATCCCGGCCAGGTCTTCGAGCGGCTCCTGCCCCGCTACGTGGAGATGCAGGTCCACGCCGCCATCCTCGAGTCGGCCGCTTCCGAGCAGTCGGCCCGCATGGTCGCCATGAAGAACGCGACCGACAACGCCAATGAGATCGAGCGCGAGCTGACCCTCACTTACAACAAGGCCCGCCAGGAGGAGATCACCACCCAGCTCCTCGACATCGTCGGTGGCGCCGAGGCCGTCGTTAATGAGTAGCCCGTCCCCCTTCGCCGCGGTCATCTTCGACATGGACGGTGTCCTCGTCGATGGCGAGCCGATCTACTACGGCGCGGCGACGGCGGTGCTTGCCGAGGACGGCATCACCTTCCCCCTCGACGACTACAAGAAGTACATGGGAACGAAGTCCGGCTGGGACGAGTTCGCCCACGACCTCGGCCTGCCCCGCCCCGCCTCCTACTACCGGGATCGCTGCTCCGCGCTTGTCGCGGAGGCCTACGCCTCCGTCGAGACCGCCCTCCCCGGCGCCGTCGACCTCGTGCGGGGCCTGAAGGCGATCGGCCTGCCTCTGGCGGTCGCTTCCTCTTCGCACCGTGCGAACGTCGAGGTCTGTCTGGAGCGGCTCGGAATCGTGGATGCCTTCGACGTGATCGTCGCCGGCAACGACATCACCCACGGCAAGCCCCTGCCCGACATCTACCTGCGCGCAGCCGGACTGCTCGGCGTGGCCGCGAAGGACTGCCTCGCCATCGAGGACGCACCCGCCGGCATCCAGGCCGCCCACGCCGCTGGCATGACCTGCTGGGCCGTCCGGACCGAGTACACGCGCGGCCTGCCCCTCCCTGACCCCGACCGTGACCTTGAGTCGCTCACCGAAATCGACCTCGCCGACATCGCGGGGGTGCCCGCATGAGCGAGCTCGTCCTGCGCGAGGACCGCGAAGGCGTGGCCACCCTCACGCTCAACCGCCCCGAGGCGCTCAACGCCCTCAACATCCCCCTCTTCACCGAGCTGCGCGAGCACGTCGCCGCCATTGCCGGCGAGACCGACTCCGTCGGCTGTGTCGTCCTGCGGGGTGAAGGCCGCGCCTTCAGTGCCGGCAACGACCTCAAGGCGCTCGGCACGCCTGCGCCCGAGCCCTACTACCAAGCCGAAACGATCGACATGATTGAGGCGCTGCCCCAGCCGGTCATCGCCTCCGTGCGCGGCGCCTGCTACACCGGCGCCCTCGAGCTCATGCTCGCCGCCGACCTCTGCATCGCCGGCGAATCCGCCATCTTCTGCGACAGCCACGGCGAGTGGGCGCTCACCCCCCTCTGGGGCCTCACCCAGCGCCTTCCCCGCCGTATCGGACCCCTGCTCGCCAGGGAGATGATGTACACCGCCCGCCGCGTCGACGCCCACGAAGCCGTCCGCATCGGCCTCGCCAACCGCGTCGTTCCCGACGACGAGCTCGACGAGGCCACGGCCGAAATGGCCTCGCAGATTGCCGGCAACTCGTGGCACACGCTGCGGGCCGACAAGCGCCTTCTGAACGAGGGTCTGAACTACTCCTATGCCGAAGGCCTCGCCTTCGAACGTCGAACCAGCCCCGGCGCGGGGCCCGAACTGGCGGAACGCCTCGAGCGCTTCCGCTCCAAATCCTGAGCAACCCCAGAAGGAGCCCCATCATGGTCACTGCCGCTACCGCCGAGGGACGCATCGTCCAGATCATCGGTACCGTGATCGACGTCGAGTTCCCCCCCGACCAGCTGCCCCCCATCTACAACGCCCTCCGCATCGACCGCGGCGACGGCACGGACCTCATCGTTGAGGTCCAGCAGCACGTCGGCAACAACTGGGTGCGGGCGCTGGCGATGGACTCGACCGACGGCCTCACCCGGGGCATGGCCGCTACCGATACGGGCCAGCCGATCGCGGTTCCCGTCGGCGAAGAGGCGCTCGGGCGCATGTTCAACGTGCTCGGCGACCCCATCGACGACCTCCCCGTCCCCGACGAGGCTCCTCGCTGGGCCATTCACCGCGAGCCCCCCTCCTTCGAGGACCAGGAGACGCAGCCTTCCATCCTCGAGACGGGCATCAAGGTCATCGACCTCATCGCCCCACTCGTGCGCGGCGGCAAGGTCGGCCTCTACGGCGGCGCCGGCGTCGGCAAGACCGTCATCATCCAGGAGCTCATCTCCAACATCGCCCGCGAGCACGGCGGTTTCTCCGTCTTCGCCGGCGTGGGCGAGCGCTCCCGCGAGGGCAACGACCTCTGGAACGAGATGAAGGAATCCGGGGTGCTGCCCCGCATGTCCATGGTCTTCGGCCAGATGAACGAGCCCCCCGGCGTCCGCCTCCGCGTCGCCCTCAGCGGCCTCACGATGGCCGAGTACTTCCGCGACGAGCAGGCGCGCGACGTCCTCTTCTTCGTCGACAACATCTACCGCTACACCCTCGCCGGCATGGAAGTCTCCGCTCTCCTCGGGCGTATGCCGTCCGCCGTCGGCTACCAGCCCACCCTCTCCACCGAGATGGGCGACCTCGAGGAGCGCATCACCTCCACCAAGAAGGGCTCGATCACGTCCTTCCAGGCCATCTACGTGCCCGCCGACGACTACACCGACCCCGGCGTCGCCACCACCTTCGGCCACCTCGACGCGGTCGTCGCGCTTGAGCGCTCCCTCGCCGAGCAGGCCCTCTACCCCGCCATGGACCCCCTTACCTCCTTCTCCCGTGCGCTTGAGCCGCGCATCGTGGGCGAGGAGCACTACGAGGTGGCCCGCGACGTGCAGGGCGTCCTCCAGCGCTACAAGGACCTCCAGGACATCATCGCCATCCTCGGCATCGACGAGCTTTCCGACGAGGACAAGCTCACCGTCGCCCGCGCCCGCAAGCTCCAGCGCTTCCTCACGCAGCCCTTCTTCGTCGGCGAGACGTTCACGGGCCGCGAGGGCCGCTACGTCTCCATCCGCGACACCGTGCGCGGTTTCAAGGAGATCCTCGAAGGCCAGCACGACGGCCTCCCCGAGCAGGCCTTCTACATGAAGGGCTCCATCGAGGAAGCCGTCGAAGAAGGCCAGCGCCTGAGCGAGGAAGGCTAGTGCCGCTCTTCGTCGAAATCGTCACCGCCGAGCGTGTCGTCCGCACTGAAGAGGACGTCGAGGTGCTCATCGCCCCCGGCAGCGAGGGCCAGCTCGCGATCCTGCCTCGCCATGCCCCCCTCATGACGACGCTCGACTACGGCGAGCTCATCTTCCGGCGCGGCAACGAGGAGTCCGCCTTCGCCATCGGCGGCGGCTTCCTCGAGGTGCACAGCAACCACGTCACCGTCCTCGCCGATGTGGCGGAGGCTGCGGAGGAAATCGATGTGGATCGCGCCGAGCAGGCTCGCCGCCGCGCCGAGGAGCAGCTCGCCGGCGCCCGCGACGAGGGCGTGAGCGAAGCCGACCTCGCCCGCGCCCAGGCGTCCATGCAGCGCGCTCTCCTCCGCCTGCGGGTGGCCGAGCGCCGCCGCCGGCGCCCCGGCCCGCCCATGCCGGGAGGCTAGGCCGCGCCCTTCACTGACCCTGCGTGCGGTGCGTTTTCCGCTCGGTGATGCTGATCAGGTTGCCGTCTGGATCGAGGTAGCGTGCCTCCCGTCCCCACGGAGCGACGTACGGCGCGCGATCGACCTCGGCGCCCATCCCGACGAGCCGCTCGTGGGCGACGTCGAGGTTCTCGACGAAGAGGCCGAAGGCGGGCTCACGCGGCGCTTCCTTCGGAAACAGGGCGAAGTGGAAGTACGGGTCGTGCCACGAGATCTCTTCGTGGCGAGGGTCGTAGTTCGGCTGCAAGTCGATGTCGAGGCCGTCGCGGTAGAACCGCGCCGAGGCATCCAGGTCTTCGACGTGAAAGGCGGCAAAGCAGGGTCGAATCTCTGTCACGGCTCCCCTCCCGTCTGCGGAGGATACCCACGCCGCCGCGCGTCCGTTCGATTGCGGCAGATTCGGCCTCTCCCCATACTGAAACCCAGATGGATTCCAGGCGCGGGCACGGCTCCCGCTATCAGGTGCGCGGTGGCGCTGTCCTCAACGGGTCCGTGCGCATCTCCGGCTCCGCCAACGCGGCTCTCGCCTCGATGTGCGCCGCCCTCCTCACCGACGAGACCGTCGTCCTCGAGAACGTCCCCGCCGTCTCCGACATCGACTCCCTCGCCGGGCTGCTCGCGCATCTCGGCGCCACCGTTGAGCGGCCCGAGCCCAACCGCGTCGAGATCAATGCTTCGAAGGTCGGCACCCTCGAGGCTCCCATCGACCTTGTCTCCGAGAACCGCGCCTCCTTCCAGGTCATGGGTCCCCTGCTCGCCCGCCACGGCTTCGCCGCCCTCCCGCCCCCGGGCGGCGACGTGATCGGCCAACGCCCCATCGCCGTCCACCTCGACGGCTTCGTGGCGATGGGCGCCGCCATCGACCGCGTCGGCGAGCACTACCAGGCTCGTGCTCCGCAGGGCCTCGTCGGCACCCGCGTCTTCGCCGACTACCCCTCCGTCTCTGGGACCCAGAACCTCATGCTCGCCGCCACCCTCGCCAGGGGCGAGACCACCATCATCAACGCCGCCACCGAGCCCGAGGTCCAGGCCCTTGCCGCCTTGCTCAACTCGATGGGCGCGCGCATCTCCGGCGTCGGCACCCAGGTCATCGCGATCGAGGGCGTCGAGCGCCTGCACGGCACGACCTTCGCTCTTGTCCCCGACCGGATCGAGGCAGGGACCTTTGCCATCGCCGCCGCCATGACCCACGGCGACGTCGAACTCGTCGACGCCCCCGTGGCCGTGATGGACGCCCTCATCACGAAGCTCCGCGCCGCCGGCGCCACGGTCGAGGCGCGCGAGGGCTCCCTGCGCGTCGCCGCCGGGGGGCGGCTCGCCCCCGTCGGCTTCCAGGCCCTCCCGTACCCGGGCCTCCCTACCGACCTCCACGCTCCTATGGGCGCCCTCCTCACCCAGGCCGACGGCGTCTCTATCATCCACGAGCGCGTCTTCGACAACCGCATGCTCTACGTCGACGAGCTCCGCAAGATGGGCGCCGAGATCATTAGCACCGGCTCCTCCGCCATCGTCAGCGGCCCCACGCCCCTCCACGGCGCCCGCGCCCGCGCCCTCGACGTGCGCGCCGGCGCCGCCGTCCTCCTCGCCGGCCTCGCCGCCAGCGGCACGACCGTCATTGACGACATCTACCACCTCGACCGCAAGTACGAGCGCCTCGACGAGAAGCTGCGCGGCCTCGGCGCCGAGTTGGAGCGGGTGTAGTCCGTATGGCGCTTGGCTTCCTCTCAAACACGCGCGCCGGCATCGACCTCGGCACCGCCAACATCCTCGTCTTCGTGCAGGGCCAGGGCATCGTCGTGAACGAGCCCTCCGTAGTAGCGCGACATAATCGGGACGACGCCATCGTCGCCGTCGGCGCCGAGGCTCGCATGATGCAGGGCCGCACGCCCGGCGCCCTCAGCATCATCCGCCCCATGCGCGAAGGTGTCATCGCCGACTACCTCACGACCGAGGCGATGATGCGCTACTTCATCGGCGTTGTGACCGGACGCTTCAACCTCATCCGCCCGGAGATCATGGTGACCGTCCCCGCCGGCGTGACCAGCGTCGAGCAGCGGGCCGTGCGCGATGCCGCCGAGCAGGCCGGCGCCCGCCGCCCCGCCCACCTCGTCCCCGAGCCCCTCGCCGCCGCCATCGGCGCCGGCGTTCCCGTGGGCACGCCCCGCGGCAACATGATCGTGAACATCGGCGGCGGGCGCACCGAGGCCGCGGTCATCTCCCTCTACGGCATCGTCGTCAGCGAGTCCGTTCGCGTCGCCGGTGACCGCATCGACGAGGCCATCCAGGCCTTCGTCCGCCGCCGCCATAATCTCGTCATCGGAGAGAGCACCGCTGAGGAGATCAAGATCGCGATCGGCTCCGCCATCCCCCTCGACGAGGGCATCTCGACCCAGGTTCGTGGACGTGACCAGCTCAGCGGCCTCCCCCGCACCATCACCCTCAACAGCGACGAGATCGCGCAGGCCATCCAGGACTCCCTCGGGCAGATTATCCAGGCTGTCCGCAGCGTTCTCGAGCGCACGCCCCCCGAGCTCGCTGCCGACGTGATCGACCACGGCATTGTCCTCACCGGAGGCGGCGCTCTCCTCCGCCACTTCGATGAGCTCCTCACGCAGGAGACAGGTGTCCCCTGCTACGTAGCCGACAGCCCCCTCGAATGCGTTGCCGTTGGCGCCGCCATCGCCCTTGACCACCTCGAGATCATCGAGCGCAGCCTCCCCACCGAGGAGGAGCAGCTCGTGGGCCTCTTCCCCCAACCCGATCGCTGACCTACCCTCGATTCTTCGTGTCTGAGAACCCTTCCGCAGGGCCCGTCGCGATCGGGCCGAACATCAGCGTGGTCGGCGATAGCTGCTCGGGCAAGACCACCGTCGCCCGCGCTCTCGCCGAGCGGCTCGGCCTGCGCCATGTCGAACTCGATGCCCTGAACTGGGCGCCGAACTGGACACCCGTCCCCGATGACGTCCTCATCGAGCGCATCCAGGAGGCAGTCGCTGATTCCGGCTGGGTCATCGACGGCAATTACGGCCGTATCGTTCGCCCTATCACCTGGGGCGCGGCCGACACCGTCGTCTGGCTCGACTTCCCACTGCGCGTCACCCTCCCCCGCACCCTCGCGCGCTCGTTCCGTCGCTGGCGCACGCGGGAGCTCCTCTGGGGCACGAACCGCGAACGCCTGTGGGAGCACTTCCTGCCCTGGGACCGCTCCCTCATCTGGTGGACGCTCAAGAGCCACCGCCGCCGCCGCCTCGCCTACTCCGCCGCCATGACCGACCCGCGGTGGGAGGGAACGCGGTTCATCCGGCTTCGCTCCCCCGCCGAGGTCGAACCGTTCCTGGAGCGCGTGAGGCTGGCCGTCGCGGCCTAGCTCGCGTTCGGCGCGAGCTCCTTCAGGTAGTAGGTCATCCCCTGCATCATCACGACCGGGTCGATCTGCCGGATAGAGACGCCTTCCGGAACATGCGCCGAGATCGGCGCGTAGTTCAGGATGGCGTGCACCCCGCTTTCGACCAGCCGGTCGACGACCGCCTGCGCCGCCTCCGCCGGCACCGCCACCACCGCGATGTCGACGTGCTCGCTGGTGAGGTAATGCTCCAGGTCGTCCATCGAACGCACCTCGATGCCCTGGATCGTCCGCCCCGCCACATCAGGCGCAGCATCGAAGGCCGCCACGGTATCGAACCCCTGCTGCGCGAACCCGTCGTACTCCAGGATCGCCTGCCCCAGCCGCCCGATGCCCACTACGCACACGCTCCACGACCTGTCCAGCCCGAGGATCGTACGCAGCCGGTCCAGCAGGTCGCCTACGTTGTAGCCGCGGCCCTGCTTGCCGAACCGCCCGAAGTAGCTCAGGTCCTTGCGAATCTGCGCTGGCGTCACGTCGAGCTGTTCGCCGAGCGTCTGCGAGCTGACCACCGTCTCGCCTGCTGCCGCAAGCGTCGTCAACGCCCTCGCGTAGAGCGGCAACCGGTTGATGACAACCTCGGGGATGTCAGAGGTCATTCGGCGGGCCGACCCTCCTGCTCGCGCCCCCGCGCCGCTCAGGCGGCCAGCGGTTGTGAAAAATCGAACATATGGATGCGGCGCACTCTATACCCCGCCTTCTGAGGGGGTCAACGGCCCCGCGTTACGAGTGTGTGCCGCCTGACTACTTCGCCCGGAGAAGCCCTTCGATCGCGGCCGTAACGTGTTCGTCGTCGCCCTCGGCGACGGTGCGCGGGTCCAGCAGCGTCTCGCCCGCCTCCACGCGCGCCACGATCGGCGGGTCCGCCTCCCGCAGCGACCGCGCCAGCCCTTCCCCTCCCTGCTCCCCCTGCAGCGCCGCGCACCAGGTCGTCCGCCCCGCCCCTGGCGCCGCCCCGCCCCCGATCATCGAGCGGGACTCCACTACGCGTCCGCCCCCGGCCTCCGCCCACGCTCGCGCTCGCGGTTCCAGGTGCTCCCGCTCGAGCGCCAGCATCCGCCAGACCGGGATCTCCTCGCGCTCGGTTCCTCCCACGTACGCCATCAGCGTCGCGTTGAGAGCCGCAATCGTGAGCTTGTCGACTCGCAGGGCTCGGGCGAGTGGATGGCGACGGAGCGTCGCCACCAGCTCCCCCTGCCCGACGACCAGTCCGCATTGCGGCCCGCCCAGCAGCTTATCCCCGCTGAAGAGCGTCAGGTCCGCGCCGCCATCGAGGCTCTCCCGCACCGTTGGCTCGTGCTCGACGCTGTAGTCGGCCGTCTCCACGAGGCATCCGCTCCCGAGGTCGTCCAGCAGCAGGACGCCGTGCTCGCGCGCCAGCGCCGCCAGGTCCCCGAGCTCGGGTCGGGCGGTGAAACCCGTGACCTGGAAGTTCGAGCGGTGTACCCGCAGGATCGCCGCCGTCTCCTCGTTGATGGCGTTCGCGTAATCCTCGACGTAGGTCCGGTTGGTCGTCCCCACCTCCACCAGCTCCGCCCCGCTCTCGCGCAGGACGTCGGGAATGCGGAAGCGCCCCCCGATCTCCACCGCCTCCCCGCGCGACACGATCACCTCCCGCCCCTGCGCGAACACGTGCAGCGCCATCAGCAGCGCTGCCGCGTTGTTGTTCACCGCCAGCCCGTCGTCCGCACCGGTCGTTCGCCGCAGCAGGTCGCGCACATGCTCGTGGCGGCTGCCCCGGCTCCCTTCCGCCACGTCGAATTCGAGGTTCGTGTAGTCGCGGGCCGCCTCCGCCATCGCTGCCATCGCCCGCTCGCTCAGTGGCGCCCGTCCCAGGTTCGTCTGCAGGATGACCCCCGTCGCGTTCACGACCCGCCGCAGCGACGGGCGCGCCAGCTCCTCCAGGATCGCTTCCGCCTCCGCCGTGATGGTCCCGATGTCCGGCGCCTCCGCCCCCGCCTTCACCGCCTCCCGCGCCCGCTCGATGGCCGTGCGCGCCGCTTCCACGGCGAGGGCGTGCGGCCACGAACCGTTGCCGCGAAGCTCGCCCAGCACCGCATCGACGCTTGGAATCGCGCGAAAGGTCGACGACATGTCGCGATCTTAACGCGGACCGGCCAGCGATCGTGTTCGTAGCAGCGTGCTGCGCCAGAATCTTCGGGAAGAAACTTCATTGGGAAGAGCCGTGAACCTCCGCATCCCTGGACCGACCCCGTGCCCCGACGATGTCCTCGAAGCCGTTGGCGGGCCCATGATGAATCACCGCGGACCCGAGTTCGCGGACATCATCAAGCGCGTCACCGAGGGACTGAACTGGGTCTTCGGCGTCTCCACGGATGTGCTCACGATCACGGCTTCCGGCACCGGTGGCCTCGAAGCCGCGGTTGTCAACACGCTCAGCCCCGGCGACCGGGTCCTCGCCGTCTCCATCGGCGTCTTCGGCAACCGCCTCGCCTCCATCGCCGAGACCTACGGCGCCGAGGTCGTGCGCTACGAAATCGAGTGGGGAGCCGCCGCCGACCCCGACGAGGTCGCCCGCCGTCTCGACGCGGATCCCTCGATCAAGGCGGTGCTCGTCACCCACAACGAGACCTCGACCGGCATCACGAACCCGCTCGAGGCCATCGGCGCGGTCGTGCGCGAGCGCGGACCGCTGCTGATCGTGGATGGCGTCAGCAGCGTTTCCTCTATCCCCTGCCCGGCCGAGCGATGGGGCGTCGATGTCCTCGTGAGCGGCTCCCAGAAGGGCTGGATGGTCCCGCCCGGACTTGCCTTCCTCTGGCTCAGCGAGCGCGCCTGGGAAGCCTGCGAGACCGCCACGATGCCGCGCTTCTACTTCGACCTGCGCCGCTCTCGTAGCTCGCTGGAGAACGCACAGACCCCCTGGACTCCGGCGCTGTCCATCTTCTACGGCCTCGACAAGGCCTTCGAATCCCTCCGCGCCGAGGGGCTGGAGGGCATCTACAGCCGCCACCATGCCGTCGCCCAGTACACGCGCGACCGGGTCCGTGCGATGGGCCTCGAGCTGTTCGCGCAGGATGAGCGCTTCGCCTCCGACACCGTCACCGCCGTGCGCTGGCCCGACGATGTCGACGGTCCTGCTATCGCGAAACGCGCCCGCGAGGAGTTCGGCGTCGTCCTCGGCGGTGGCCAGCAGAGCCTCCGCGGCAAGATCTTCCGGGTGGGCCACATGGGCTACTTCACGCAGGAGGACATCGCCGACGCCCTCGACGTGCTGGAACGCCTCCTCGCCGAGACCCCCGCCCGGGCCACGGCCTAAAGAGCCCGCCCCGTGACCGAACCCGGCCCCCGCCCCCGAGTCCTCGTCGCCGATCCCATCGCGCAGGAAGGCATCGCCCTGCTCGAGCAGGAAGCCGAGGTCGACGTTCGCACCGGCCTCTCGCCCGGTGAGCTCCGCGAGGCACTGGCCGGCTACGAGGCCCTCGTCGTGCGCAGTGAGGCCAAGGTTACGGCCGACGCCCTTTCCAACGCCGGACGGCTCCAGATCGTGGCCCGCGCCGGCACAGGCGTGGACAACGTGGACCTCGATGCCGCCACCGAGCGCGGCATCGTCGTCGTGAACGCGCCCCGCGGCAACACCATCGCCGCCGCCGAACACGCATTCGCCCTGCTGACCGCCCTCGCCCGCCACATCCCCCGTGCCGACCGCTCCCTTCGGGGCGGCGAGTGGCGCAGGCGTGACTTCATGGGCGCCGAGCTTCGCGGCCACACCCTCGGCCTCGTCGGCTTCGGTCCCATCGGCTCGGAGATGGCCCGCCGCGCCCTCGCCTTCGAGATGAACGTGGTCGCCCACGACCCGTTCGTCCCCGTCGAGCGCGTGCGTGGCCTCGGCGCCGAGCCCGTCGAGCTCGGGCGTCTCTACGCCGAAAGCGACTTCATCAGCGTGCACACGCCGCTCACCGCGTCCACCCGCGGCATGATCGCGCGCGAGCAGTTCGCTGCCATGAAGGACGGCGTTCGCCTCGTAAACGCCGCCCGCGGCGGCATCATCGACGAGAACGACCTGCTCGAAGCCGTGCGCTCGGGGAAGGTCGCCGGCGCCGCCCTCGACGTGTTCACCTCGGAACCCCCGGGAGAGCACCCCCTCTTCGAGGAGGAGCGCATCATCGTCACCCCGCACCTCGCCGGCTCGACCGTCGAAGCGCAGGAGCGCATCGCCATCGACATCGCCGAGCAGGTGCTCGACGTGCTCGCCGGACGCCCGCCCCGCTACCCCGTCAACGCCCCCCTCGTGCCCCCCGAAACCCTGGAGGTCGTCGGCCCCTACATCGCCGTCGCCGAGATGCTGGGCACGGTCGCGACCCAGCTTCTCAGCGGCCAGCTCACGACCATCGACCTCTCCTTCTTCGGCGAGATCGCCGAGCACGACGTCACGCCCCTCAAGGCGTTCGCCATCCGCGGCCTGCTTCGCCCGATCAGCGAGCAGAACGTGAATCTCGTGAACGCCACGAGCATCGCCGAGGCTCGCGGCTGGACTATCGACGAGCGCCTCCGCGCCTCCCACGAGGAGTTCCACAACCTGATCGAGCTGCGAGTAGGCAGCAGCGAGGCGCAGGTCACCGTCAGCGGCACCGCCAGCCATTCACGCCCCACGATCGTCCGCATCAACGACCTCGATATCGACATCGTCCCGGACCCCAACGGCTTCCTGCTCGTGTGCGAGAACGAGGACCGGCCTGGCATGATCGGCAGCCTCGGGACGCTCCTCGGCGCGCAGGACATCAACATCAGCGCCATGCGCGTGGGGCGCAGCAGCGCCCGCGGCCAGGCCCTCATGGTCGTCATGGTGGACGACGAGCCCGACGCCGACGCTCTCGACAAGATCGCCGCCGTCGAAGGCATCGCCAGCGCCCGTCTCGTCCGCCTCTAGCGGCCCGACCACCAGTGGCCCTCAAAATCACCGACCTCGACCCGGCGGATAAGGCCGCCATCGCGCAGGTCGGGCGCATCGTCGTCGAGGCGTTCCGGGGCCACTCGCCCGCCTGGCCCGACCTCGCCAGCGCCGAGGCCGAGGTCCGCGAATCCTTTGAAGATGGCCGTATCAGCCGAGTCGCCCGCGAGAACGGGGTTGTGGTGGGGTGGATCGGCGGCATCCGCGAGTACGACGGCCACGCCTGGGAACTCCATCCCCTCGCCGTCGACCCCGCCCGCCAGGGCGAAGGCATCGGCCGTGCGCTCGTCGCCGACCTCGAACGGCAGGTGGCCGCCCGTGGCGCGGCCACCCTCTACCTGGGCGCCGACGACGAGGACGGTCGCACCTCGCTGAGCGACACCGACCTCTTCCCGGACCCCCTCGAACACCTCGCGAATATCGAGAACCCCGGCCGGCACCCCTACGCCTTCTATCGGGCCTGCGGCTTCTCCGTGGTGGGCGTGATCCCGGACGCCAACGGGCCGGGCAAGCCCGACATTCTCATGGCGAAACGAGTGGGAAAGGCCTAGGGAGACAGCGGCCCGAATACGAGCCCCGTCCCCAGCTTCGGGTAGTAGAACGTCGACTTCTGCGGCAGTCGTTCGCCCCCGTCGGCGAGCCCGATGACCTCGCTCGCGGGCACGTGCTGCAGCAGGAAGCCCGTTCCCCCACCCTGGAGCGCCTCGACGACCTCGCTCACCTCGTGCGTAAACGTCACCGCCCCCGCCCGCAGGTCGTCGTCGCTGATGGCCCACAACGGGTCCAGCACACCGAGCCGCAGCAGGATCGGCGCCGCCGAGACCCAGCGCGCGCTCGCACCTGCCGGCGCAAGGCTCGCGATGGCGTCCGCGCTCTTTGGCCGCAGCAGGTGGGCGCTCTCCGGCGCCAGGTTGACCGCCACGATCGCGTCCGGCGAGTCCGCCCGCAGAGCCTCCAGCGCAACGGGCTCGATGCCCGCCCCGGCCTCTTCGATATCGAACAGTGGCGCCAGTCGATCACGCCAGTCGGGGGGCGCTTCCCGCGGCACGAAGCGATGCAGCGGCCGCACGACCAGCCCTTCGTCCTCGACCGGTACGACGCCTGCCATCGCGAACCGCGCAGGGTGGTCGCTGGCGAGCGGTCCGTCGCGCTCCGCGAGCCAGGTGCGGTACGCGAACGAGGTCTCGTAGCGGTGGTGCCCGTCGGCAATGTAGAAGGCCTCCGAGAGCAGCGGCGCGAGCTGCCGCAGCCGCTCGCGGTACGCCGGCAGCACCCAGAGACGGTGCCTCACCCCGTCGGCCGTTTCGCCCGAGGTGTCCGGCTCGCCGGCTTCCGCCGTGCTCGCGAGCAGCTCCGCCAGCTGCCCCGAGCGGTCCCGGGCCAGCATGAAGATAGGGCTGAACTGCGTGCTGGTGGCCTGCAGCAGCCGCAGGCGATCCTCCTTCGGCGCCGACATCGTGAACTCGTGCGGCAGCACCGCTCCCGCCTCCCACGGCTGCGACTCCACCCCGCAGATGAGCGCCCGCCGCCGCCGCGTCGCGCCCGCCTCCACGAACTCCTGCTCGTAGACGTACAGCATCGGCTCCTCGTCCCGCTCGACGATGCCCTCCGCGATCCACCCCTCAAGCTCTGCCGCGATCGCGGCGTACTCGTTCCCGGCTGCCTCGAGGCGCACAGCGTTGTGCGGCGACAGCTCCGAGAGCCGTTCCCGCTCCCGCTCGCCGATAATGTCGAACGGTGGGGCCAGCAACTGGTCGAGCGAGCCCGCCTTGGCCGTGTAACGCAGTCCCCGGATGGGCATCAGCCTCGGCATCGTCCAACCTCCGCGGGCGCTGCCATCGTGGTCAGGCCCCTGCCCTGTAGAATCGGACTCCCGCCATGAAGCGTGCCCCGTACTGCGTCTTCTGCAACATCGTCGCCGGAACCGAGCCCGCGAACGTCATCTACGAGGACGACGAGGTCATCGTCATCCAGAATGTGCTCCGCTGGGTTCCAGTCATGCTGCTTGCGATGACGAAAGAGCATCGCACCCAGGCCGAGCTCTGGGAGGACGGTATCGAGTCCGTGGGCCGGATTGCCGCCAAAATCGGCGCCGAAGCCTGCCCCGACGGCTTCCGCCTGCTCTCCAACTTCGGCTTCGAGGCCATGCAGAGCCAGGAGCACGGCCATCTCCACATCGTCGGCGGTACGCACCTCGGGCCCTACGTCTGAGCTGCCCGCAGCGCCTCGCGCTGCCGCTCGAACAACTCCGCGATGCCCCCCCGGGCCAGCTCCACGAGCGCATCCAGCGACGCCCCGTCGAACCGCTTCCCTTCCGCCGTTCCCTGCACCTCCACGAACGCGTCCTCGCCCGTCATCACCACGTTGAAGTCGACCTCTGCCGCCGAGTCCTCCTCATAGCAGAGGTCGAGCACCGGCGTTCCCGCCACGATCCCCGCCGACACCGCCGCCACCTGGGTCGTGATCGTCTCCGGCGGGATGAGGTTGGCGAGAGCCAGCTTCTCCGCCGCCAGGCGCAGGGCGATGAAACCGCCCGTGACCGATGCCGTCCGAGTGCCGCCGTCCGCCTGCAGCACGTCGCAGTCCACCGTGATCGTGCGAGGGCCCAGTAGATCGAGGTCGACGGCGGCGCGCAGGGAGCGGCCGATCAGCCGCTGGATCTCCTGCGTGCGCCCGCCCGGACGGCCCCGCTCCACCTCGCGCTGCGTCCGCGTCGAGGTCGAACGCGGCAGCATCGAGTACTCGGCTGTCACCCAGCCGCTCTGCGTGTTCCGCAGCCAGCCCGGCTGCCGCTCGGCGACGCTCGCCGCGCAGAGCACGCGCGTCTTGCCGAAGCCGATGAGGCAGCTCCCCTCGGCGAACTCCTGGTAGCCCGTCTCGATCGTGATCGGACGCAGTTCGTGGGCCTGTCGGCCGTCGACTCGTGCTGGCATGGGGCTAGCTACGCTACCCCTCCCCCTCGGCAGGCGCAAAGCTCGCAACCCACCGCTCCGCCCGCACCGTGATGCTCTCCCCGTCGCTCACGATCGTCACGCGGCCGTGCACGTCCGTCCGCAGCACCGCGCGTCCTTCCAGGTCCACGAGCGTCTCGTCGGTCGGGTGCCCGAAGCGGTTCCCTTCGCCCGCGGAAATGACGGTGACCCATGCTCCCGTGGCGTCGAAGAAACCGTCTGCGTTCGTGCTGGCGCCGTGGTGAGGAACCTTGAGGACGTGCGCTCCGATGTTCCCGGAGGAGAGGAGGGCGCGCTGCGCCTCCTCCTCGATGTCGCCCGTCAGCAGGATGGTGGCGTCGCCGTAGGTCACCCGCAGCACCACCGACCACCTGTTCCGCGGCCCGTCGAGGGCCCCGGGCGGCGGCCAGAGCGCCTCGAAACGCACGCCATCGACCTCGAACACGCTCCCGCGGCGCAGGGTCTCCCGCGTTCCCGCTTCCTCGACGTACTGCCCGAAGATGGCCGTGTCGCGAGGCTGGCCGTTGTCGTACACCTGCCGCACGTCGAAGCGCTCCAGCAGCGCCGGCAGCCCGCCGACGTGGTCCGCGTCGGGGTGTGTGAGTACGACTGCCGCGATCCCTCGCTGCCAGTGCGGGAGCACGTCGCTGAGCTCGCGCGCCAGCACGATGCCGCTCGGGCCGCCGTCCACCACGACGCGTTCCCCGTTCGGAGTTGTCACGAGGATGGCGTCCCCTTGCCCCACGTCCAGCACGGTGACCTGCAGCGCCCCCGTCCCACCCGCAGGCCAGACGCTGACCGCGACGATGGCCGCCACCAGCGCCCCCGCGCCGCTCGCCAGCGCGGCCGCGCGCACGGTCCGCACGACGTCCTTTCGAGGCTCCCGGTCCGCGAGCCTCGGCGCGAGGTAGCGATAGGCGGGCCACGCGAGCGCACCAAGCGCGACGGTTGCGAGAAGGGCCGCCTCCGCCCCGAAGCGGGGCACCGCGACCGCCGCTCGCGGCACGCTCGCCCCTGCCTCCGCCATCCAGATGATGAACGCCAGCGGGTAGTACGCGACGAGCCCCACGGCCCACCCCGCCGGCTCCCACACCGCTCCCGCGATCGCCGCCGCTCCGCTCAGCCAGAACGCGATCGCGAACACGGGCACGGTCGGGATGTTCACCAGCGGCCCGACAAGCGACACCTGCCCGAACGTCACCCAGATGATCGGGAGCGCGGCGACCCAGGCGGCGAGCGACAGCGACGTCACGTCGAGCAGCACGTTCGGAACGACGCCCGCAGCCCCCACCCTCGCCGCCGCCCACGCCAGCGCGTACCGGATCCACGGCCCGAAGACGATGAGCCCGGCGGTCGAGGCCACGCTCAACTGGAATCCCGCCTCCAGTGCCAGCCGGGGCTGTGCGGCCGTCATCACGATGGCCGCCGCCGCCAGCGCCGCGAGACCGCTTCGCGGCCGCCCCAGCCAGAACCCGACGAGCACGATCAGCGCCATGATCCCCGCCCGCACGACCGTCTCCTCCGCCCCCGCGAGGAACACGTACAGCACGAGCGAGGCGGTTGCAGGCACGGTGGCCCAGTTGCGGCCCACGAGCGGTACGAACAGCAGGAACGCGAGCGCCGTCACCAGCGCGATGTTCGAGCCCGAGACCGCGACGAAGTGCGCCAGCCCCGTCTCTCGGAACGCCTCTGTGAGCTCTCGCGGCATCGTCCCGTCGCGGCCCATCACGATGCCCGACCCGAGCGCGGCCGCCGGCTCGGGCAGTGCCGCCTGCATCGAACGTTCCAGCCGCAGCCGCATCTCGGCGGCCAGCGCGCTCGGGCTCCCGCGCGGCCCCTCCCCTGTCTGCTCCACCTGCGGGAAGCTCATCGTCCCGACGATGTCCCGGCGCGCGAGGAAGGCGCGGTAGTCGAACGCCTCGAGTTCCGGCGGAGCCTCCAGCTCTCCCGAGAGTCGTACGGGTGTCCCGTACCCCAACACCTCCGTCTGACGCACGGTGATCAGCGCGCGACCCTCCGTCTCGCGCCATACCCCGCCGTCTTCCACTCGCTCCACCCGCACGTGGTAACGATTCGTAGTCAGGCCCGGGTCCGGTTCGGAGTCGACGCTCCCCTCGAGCGTCAGTTCCGTGTCGACCGAACGTGCGAGGTCTGGCAGCGGTTCATCCGCCCAGGCCTCGAAGCGCCAGGCTCCGAGCAGTGCGAGCACTGCGGCCGCTCCCAGCAGTGCGGTCGCTCCCCGTCCCCGCAGTACCCACGCGCCCGGCGTGGCGGCCGCGAACCACGCCCCCGCCACCCACACGGGAGCGTCCCACACGCCGACAACGGCCAAGCCCAGGAGCCACGCAGCAGCGAGGAAGGGGAGGGTCACGGGAACTCGGGGTCAGGGAGGCGGGTCAGGCGACGAATCGGTAGCCCTTGCCACGAATCGTCTCAAGCTGCTCGT
This sequence comes from Tepidiformaceae bacterium, assembly GCA_965203545.1. GTDB lineage: Bacteria > Chloroflexota > Dehalococcoidia > Tepidiformales > Tepidiformaceae > UBA2991. The sequence goes on along the minus strand of OZ241899.1, from coordinate 1,518,808 downwards.
CGCTGCCGAGAACCGCCCGCATCTTGCGGCGCAGGTTACTCACGTGGGCGCGCACGAGCGTGTTCGCTCCGGCGTCGTCGTGGTACTGCCAGACCTCGGCCAGCAGCGTCCGGGGATGCAGGATTTCGCCCTCGTGCGCCATCAGGTAGGCCAGCAGGTTTGCTTCGATGTTCGTCAGGTGCTCCGACCCCTCGGTCCCCTTGAGGGTGTTGGTGTCCGTCTCGACCTCGAAGGGCGCCCGTGCCGTGCGCGTCGGGTCTCCGAGCATGCTCCGGAGCGTCTCGCCCAGCTTCTCCAGCGGGAATGGCTTCTTGATCACGGGACCGCGAACGTGGAAATGTGGTCGCCGCGACCCCTTCCGCAGCATGTACACCACCGAGGGCGTCTCCCGATCCTGATACGTGCGCGCCAGCCATTGGCTGAACTGCGTGAAGCGGGAACCTGGCTCACCGCGCGGCACGCCCTGAACATCGACCACCAGCGCGGCTGGTGCGAAGGGGTCGAGCTGGGCCATCAACACGTCGTAGTTGGGATACGTTGCCACCTCGTACCCCCGCTCGCGGAGGTAGGTACGGAGCGCCTCTCGCATACGGGGGTCACGGCTGACGGCAACTACAACGGGCAATTCAATCTCACGTTTTCGGGTGGCTCGGGAATACTAGGATGCTGGTGGGGGGTGTCAAGAGAATCGAGCGACATAAATTCTTAAGTTCTCGGGAGAAGCTCCCGGCGCCCTCCGAGGGGTCACGAAAAGCCTCCGGGAACCCCGGCGTTGTGTCATGCCCGGTAGGGAGTTCGACCCCCGCAGCTACTCCTCAATGACCGTCAGTTCGTACGTCAGGCGCTCGATTCTCGCCCTCACCACGCGGTGGGGAGCGTCCACCTCAAGCCAGATCAGCTGCGTCACGGTGCTCGTCTCGATCCTGACCTTCCATGTCTGGAACGAGCCCGCCGGAACCTCCACTTCTTCCTGTTCCACCACCGTGACATTTGCCGAAAAGACCCTGCCCGTGGAGGCGTTGACGTTGGTGAAGGACCCCTCAAAGCCTTCCCGGAGCGGGATTCCCCGCACCAGCCAGAGCAGCTCCTCGTCGTCGTACCATGCCGGATCCGGCACCCCCTCGATCGGGTCCGGGAGCTCCCGTTCCGCCGACAGCGTCTCACTCGGCGCCTCCGCGCCTGACTCGTACTGCTTCGAGTCGAACCGGACGATTCTCTCCTCCGGCAGGTAGGTGGTGGCGAAGTGGCGGGCGTTCCCCTCCTCCAGGTCGAGCACGACCCGCAGCGACGAGAACGGCCGCAGCGTGGCTGATTCCACGAGCGCCGAGCCGTTGTCCTCGTAGCGACCCTCTTCGGCATCGCGACAGAGCCGCCGTACCTCCGTGACTCCCGGCGAGACCTCCGGATTCGTCTCAAGCACGCACGTCCCTTCGAGGCTGTCTCGCTGCGTGAGGTTGTAGTGGAGCCGTTCGGGTCCCGTCCACGGCGGCTCCGTGAACACGGGTGCGTGCGACTCGATCGGTTCACTGCCGCACGCGAGGAGTGCCGCCCCCGCCAGCGCCACAACGGCCAGCCCCAGCCGGCGCCTCACGCCGCCGCCACCGCCTGCTCGATGCGCCGCAGCGCCTCGTCGATGGCGGCCGCGTCGACGTCCTTGTGCGTGACCATGCGGATGCGTCCGGCGCCGAACGGCACTGCTCGCACGCCCTGGTCCGCGAACGCCGCCAGCCACCCCTCCCGCGTCCCCTCGAGGACGCGCAGGATGACGATGTTGGTCGCCGGTAGTTGAACGTCGAAGGGCCCCAGCCGTCCCAGCCCCTCCGCCAGCGTGTGCGCGTTCGCGTGATCCTCCGAGAGACGCTCGATGTTGTGCTCCAGTGCGTGGATTCCTGCCGCCGCGAGCACTCCCGCCTGCCGCATCCCCCCGCCCAGCATCTTCCGCTCCCGCCGCGCTCGTTCGATCAGCTCGCCCGGGCCGCAGAGCACCGAGCCCACCGGGCACGCCAGCCCCTTCGAGAGGCAGAACGAGACCGAATCCGCGGCTGCGGCGAGCTCCGCTGCGGGCGTCTCGCTTGCGACCTCGGCGTTGAAGATGCGGGCCCCGTCGAGGTGTACGGCCGCCCCCGCTTCGCGTGCAATGGCGGCCAGCGCCTCCGTCTTCGCCGCCGGGAGGACTTGACCTCCACAGCTGTTGTGTGTGTTCTCCAGGCAGAGCAGGGCCGTTCGTGGCGTGTGGAGGTTCGGCTCCCGGATGGCCGCTTCCACGTCACCCTCGTCGAGCCCACCCCCGGCGTCGTTCGGCAGGGGCCGCAACTGCACCCCCCCGATACGCGCCGACCCCGCGACCTCGGCGTTGAAGATGTGCGCCTGGCTGCCGAGGAGTACCTCGTCCGTGGGACGTGTGTGGCTCAGGACCGCTATCAGGTTCGCCATCGTGCCGCTCGGCACGTAGACCGCCGCTTCCTTGCCCACGCGCTCGGCCGCCATCGCTTCGAGCCGGTTCACGCTCGGGTCGTCCCCGAAGACGTCGTCGCCGACCTCCGCCTCGGCCATGGCGCGGCGCATCGCGGCGTCGGGTTGCGTCACCGTGTCGCTGCGCAGGTCGATGGGACGGGTGTCGCTCATTCGCGCTGCCAGATGGTGCGCATGCCTTCACCCCCGCGCACCGCCGCCAGCACCTCGCGCTGCTCCTCGTCGAGCAGTTCGCGGTGAACCCGCACCGCCTCCTCCCCCGCCGTCTCGCCCCCGATCGCTTCCATCCGCCCCCGCACCACGTCCCACAGCCCGGACTCCTTGATGATGCTGACCCGACGTGGCCATGCGAACGACATCAGCTTCTCGGGATAGGGGAACGCCGGCCGTAGCTCCTTGACCGCCCGCACCCGTTCCTCCACCGAGTTCACCCGTGGAACGCGCGAGATGTAGGGAGGTTCCGTGGCCGTGCTGCGGAAGTCGACGAGTACGCGGCTGCCCACCGTCTCGAGTCGGATGATCAGCACTTCCGAGTCCTCGATGACGCGGCGCACCTCGTCCAGGTCGATGCCAAAGTCGTCGCTCACAAGTGGTGCTCCGTGCGGGCTCTGGTCATGGTAGCAGCCCTGTTCTGGGCCGCCAGCGAACGGGCCCTACTGGCACAGCAGCGCGAACGTGAACCCGCGCGCCGAGAGTTCCCCTAGCACCCTGTCAAGCGCCGCAACCGTCTGCGAGCGCTCCCCTCCCCCGTCGTGCATGAGCAGGATCGCTCCTGGGCGAGCGTGCGCGAGCAAGTGCTCGGCGATCTGGTCCGCGCCCGGCCTCCGCCAGTCTTGCGGGTCGACGGTCCAGAGGGTGAGCGTCTTCCCCAGCTCTGCCGCAAGTGCGCCCGTCTGGGCGTCGTAGGCGCCGTACGGTGGCCGCAGGCACGCGATCGGATCGGCCTGGTCGCCTGCTGCCTCGTGGATCGCCCGGTCGGTATCCCGCACCTCGGCGATGAACGTCTCCCGGTCCACCTTGTCGAGCGAGGCATGGTCGAACGTGTGGTTTTCGGGGTCGTGCCCCTCCTCCACCAGGCGCGCCGCCAGTTCCGGGTAGGCCAGCACGTTCTGCCCCAGTACGAAGAAGGTCGCCGTCGCGCCGTGCCGCGCGAGCACGTCGAGCACCTGCGGCGTCCAGGTCGGGTGGGGACCGTCGTCGAACGTCAGGTAGACGACCGGCTCGCCGGCGGGGCCGTGTGCGGGATGCGTCACGGACGGCGGGGGGCTCGTGGTAGCGGCATCCTTCGGTTGCTGACTCGCTTCCACCAACTGCTCCAACGCCTCCCAGGTTGGGCCATCGACGACCCCCGTGGGGGGCAGCGCTGCCTCCACCTGTAGCTTCAGCACGGCCTCCCGCGTCGCTTCGTCGTAAACGTCGTAGTAGCGTCCCGGAAACCGGAACCTCAGTGAGGGGACCCGCGCGAGCCGCTGGTGCAGCGCCCGCACGGCCCGCCCCCGGTCTCCCGTGCCGAGCGTGTACTGCTCGAAAAACGAGGGATCGGGCGCGTCGAGCAGCGTCTCGGGATCCGGTGCGTCCGGGGGAAGCCCCGGCGCGGTCTCGATCGAGTCCAGGTACGCCTCCGCCTGTTGCAGGAAGGAATCGTCGGGCGCCAGCCGAAGCGCTCGCCCGATCGACGACCGCGCCCGGCTCAGTTCCTCCGGCGAAGCGAGCACCTGGCCCAGCGCTCGCACGGCGTGGATGGCCGGGTCGTCATCGCGACCCTTCAGCGCTTCGTCCGCGTAGAAGAGGAGGTAGGAGACCATCGTTGGCAGGCTGGTTTCGGCGGCGGTACCGCTGATGAGCGGCCCGTTGAGGGCGAACGCCTCCGCCGGCGTGAGCACCCGCATCAATGCGAATGCTGCGCCGTACTCGCCGGCCAGCACGTTCGTCAGCAGGGGCTGACCCGGTGAGCCTGCGTACGCCATGCGCAGCGCGGCCATCCGGTTCACCACCGTGGAGAGCCAGCGCAACGCCTCGTGGTCCGGGGCCTGGCGCGAGGTCTCGATCGCGAGTGCGGCTGCGTCCCGCCACAGGTTCGCCTCGGCCAACCGCACAACCCGCTCTGCCCGCGCCGCCAGGTCGCCTTCGAGGTCATCCGGCGCCTCCAGCGGCACCTGCTCGTACTGCACCCCCGTCCAGCGGTACACCTGCTCGCGACGTTCCGCCACCGCGCAGGCGTAGCAGAACACGTACGGATCCGAGGTGTTGAAGATGAGTTCGGCAACGCCGTCACCGTCGAGGTCGGCGATGCTGCCCGAATCGGGCCCCGCGCTGATGTGCGAGACCACTGTCGCGAGCTGTTCCCCCTGGGCCAGCAGCACATCGAACGTCCCCGCGTGCGCCCCCGTCTGACCGCGGATCGCGATCAGCACGCCCGGCCCCGCCGCCCGCCGCGGGCCCGGGTCGAGCACCTCGACCGTGTGGGTCCGCTGCGGCGCAGTCTCCAGGGTCACCTGGGACAGCACGTCCGACCATGAAGCGTCGTTGGTGCGCCGGTACAGCGCGACAAAGTGGAAGAAATTGACCCCGTTCCCGTCCGCTCCCTGGTAGTAGGGCTGCGGCCCGTTCGTGACCACCGCCCAGAACGCGCCCTCGTCGTCTCGAACGCCCAGGGGAAACGCGTGCGCCGTGAGCGCCTCTGCACCCTCGCCGAACTCCTCGAGTACAGGCGCGAGCGCGATCTCCGCCAGCTCGGCTGCGAGGACCGCCTGGTCTTCCGCCGGCGGCTCTACCGCCGGCTCTGCGGTCGGCGAGGGGGTGGCAGTTGCTGTCGCCCTGGTGGGGGTCGGCGTGGCGGGTGCGGTGGTTTCCGTTGCCTCGGGGGTCGGCGTCGACGGAGGCGGCGTGGGATCAGCGGATCCACATCCCGACAGCACCGCCGCGCATGCCGCCAGCAGGAGCGCCGCGCACGCGCTGAAACCTCGCGTCGGCATGCTCGCGCCCCTCAAGTAGTGGTGTTGGTCGGGGTGCCCGGATTTGAACCGGGGACCTCGCGGCCCCAAACCGCGCGCTCTGCCGGGCTGAGCTACACCCCGTGCAGTCAGCGTACCGCACGCCTCGCGCAGGCCCTAGGCTGGGAGCGGCTGCGCGCACCCGATGATGTCGTGGACGTCCGCGACCTCGTGCGCCTCCAGCCAAGCCTCCAGCTCCTCCAGCACGTCCAGCGGCGCTCGCGGGTTCGAGAACGAGGCCGTCCCCACCTGCACCGCCGTCGCCCCCGCCATCAGGAACTCGACCGCGTCGCGACCGTTACTGATGCCCCCGCAGCCCATGACCGGTACGCGCACCGCCTGCGCGACCTCGTACACTACCCGTAGCGCGACAGGCTTGATTGCGGGGCCGCTCAGCCCGCCGCTCGCCCGTGGTAGCACGGGACGGCGCGCCTCTGTGTCGATGGCCAGTCCCGGAACCGTGTTGATCGCGCAGATGGCGGAGGCTCCCTCGTCCACGCAGGCGCCGGCGATCTCCGCCGGGTCCGTCGCGGCCGGCGTCAGCTTCACGATGACCGGCAATTCGCAGGAGCGCACGGCCGCCCGCGTTGCCTGGGCCGCCGCCTGGGCGTTCAGACCGAAGTCGAGGCCGTTGTCGACGTTCGGGCAGCTGAAGTTGAGCTCCAGCGCGGCGACTCCCGGCACGCCGTCGAACGCTCGCGCCAGGTCGCCGTAATCCCCTGCCGTATCCCCCGCGATGTTCACGATGACGGGCACATCCCAGCCCGCCCAGACGGGAGCCATCTCCGCGATGATCCGGTCAGGCCCGAGGTTCTGGAGGCCGATCGAGTTGAGCATGCCCGAGGGGGTTTCCGCCACGCGTGGCTGAGGGTTCCCCGCTCGCGGTAGCGGCGTCACCCCTTTCGACACGACCGCCCCGAGCTGGTTCACGTCGAACTGCCGCGCGAACTCCAGCCCCCAGCTGAACGTGCCGGAAGCGGGCATCACGGGGTTGCGAAGGCTCAGATTCGTCTTGCGCTCGGGCGCCAGCTCAACCGCCAGTTGTGGTGTCACAGGCTCAGTGTACGGCGCGAACTACCGGCCGTCCGGCGCCGGTTCCTTCCGCCCGGAGCGGCGGTTGCGCCACAGCCGTTCGGTCTCCGAATTCTCGAAGTCGCGTTCGCTTCCGCAGTGCTTGCAGATGCCCCGGCTGAGGTGCCCGTTGGGCGTCGCGATGATCCAGTGGTGCGTGCAGGTTCCAGTTGCCGCGCGATGCCTGCTGGCGTGCATGTCAAACCCCGTTGGGTTCGGCGCCCCGCCGCGCGCGAATCCATCCTTACTACCTTACCTCCTCTGTCCACCCCTGCGCCGGGAACGTGACGGGCGCAGCACCTGCTCGAACCATAGCCCCCCGTCCGGTCCCTCCCCGTGGATCGGGCGGAACCCCATCCGCACCCAGAAGTACACCGCCAGCCCCCGGTCCGGCGGCGCCCACGTCCGCACGACGGGGTAACGGCGCCTCAGCGTCTTCAGTAGCGCCGTCGCCGACCCGGACCCCGCCCCATATCCCCGCGCCTCCTCCGCGATGCACAGCCGCTCAATGAAGGGAACCTCCCCGGACAGGTCGACTGCGACCTCGCCAACCACGTCACGCTTCCCCTTGCGCCGCACCTCGTACCGCACCGCCCCCTCCCCTTCGACCCGGCGAAGCGTGACCCACTCCCCCGCGATGCGCTGCGGCAGGGGCTGTGGTGCGCTCATCGGGCGAGCCACTCCCGCGTTCGCGCCGCGACTTCCTCGATGCTCGCGTTGAGCCGGGTGCACTGGGGAATCGCCTCGAGAAATTCGCGCCCGTATCGCTTCGTGCGGACGCGGCTGTCGAGCACGGCCACCACGCCGCAGTCCTCTCGGTCCCGGATGAGCCGCCCGAAGCCCTGCCGGAATCGCAGCACCGCCCCCGGCAGCGAGTACTCCCCGAAGGGGTCGTCGTAGAGCTCCGAACGCGCCCGGTGGATCGGGTCCGTGGGTACCGCGAAGGGGAGCCGCGCTATCACGACGAGCGAGAGCGTGTCCCCGCGGATATCGATCCCCTCCCAGAAGCTCGATGTCCCGAAGATGACCGAACGTGGATCCTCGACGAGGTTGCGCATCAGCTGACGCGGCGCGCCGTCGCGGTCCTGCACGAGCACGCTGATCCCCTCTGCTTCGAGCGCCCCGCGGGACAGGTCCGCGACTCGCCGCAGCGACGCGTGCGAGGTGAACAGCGCCAGCGCCCGCCCCTCCGACGCCAATACGAGCTCCGTGACCGCCTCCGCCGCTGCCTCCTCGTACCCCCGCGAACCGGGATCGGGGAACCCCGTCGGGGTCGCCAGGAGCGTCGAGCGCTCGTAGTCGAACGGCGACCCCAGCGCCAGCGTGCCCGCGTCCCCCAGCCCCATCTGGTCCGCCGTGAACGCCATCGAACCGCCCGCCGCCAGCGTCGCGCTCGTCGCGATCACCGTAGCCCGGCCCGCGAACAGCTCCTCCGCCAGCCGCGGTCCGACTTCGAGCGGCGCGGAGTTCAGCGCCCCCGTCCCGCCCCGCACCGTCGAGACCCAGGTGATCGCGTTGGGGTCGCTTCCCTCGATGAGGTGCGCGAGGTCCAGCCGCACCCCCTCCAGCCGCCCTGCCGCCGCCTCCAGCTCCTCGCCAGCCGTCCCGCCGTCCTCCCCGCCCAGCAACCCTGCCGCTGCCCGGCTGCTCTCGACCGCAGTCGCCAGGGAGGTATCGAGCGCCGTCCACCCCTCTTCCACCTCTCCCCAGCGCGACCCCGAACGCACCCCCGGCGTGATGCTCACGCGGTCTTCCCGTGACTCACCCGCGAGCGCCCCGAGCGCCTCGAAGGGGCGCTCCGCGCCCTTGGCCGCCGCCGCGACTGCCGCCTTCAGCGTCGCCATCGCCCCCGCCCCCAGCGCCTCCGGTAGCCCGGTCGTCGCCACGACGCCGCCTTCGCGCCTTTCGGACGTCCGTGGCCGGTGGATGGCCTCGAGCGCGTCCGTCACCTGCCGCCCGCCGATGTGCAACCCGAACTGCTGCGTCGCCTGTCCTTCGAGGTTGTGCGCCTCGTCGATGATGAGATGGTCGAACGCGGGAATGGCGCTCCCCCCACTGGCGAGGTCGGCCAGTAGCAGGGCGTGGTTCACGACCACCAGGTGCGCGCCTTCGGCCGTCTTCCGCGCCCGCTGCAGGAAGCAGCGCCCCTCCCGCACGAAGGTGTGCTGCCGCGAGAGGCAGTCTGCGTCCGATGCGGAGAAGCGCGCCCAGGCCGAGCGCGCCCCCGGGTCCAGCCGCAGCTCCGAGCGGTCGCCGCTCTGCGTCTGCGGCAGCCAGCGCGCCAGCGACCCCGCCAGCCGTGCGACATCCGGGTCCGACAGGCTCGCCGCGTGGTTCATCCAGCGCTGCACGCACAGGTAGTTCGCGCGGCCCTTGAGCAGTGCGACCCGCAGGTCGTCCGGCCGGTCGATGGCGCCCGCGTCCCGAAGGATCTCGCGCAGCGCGGGCACGTCCTTCCCCAGGAGCTGCTCCTGCAGCGCGATCGTGTTCGTCGAGATCACGACGCGCGTCCCGTTCCGCAGCGCGTACAGCGCCGCCGGGATCAGGTACGCCAGCGACTTCCCCACGCCCGTGCCTGCTTCGATCAGCCAGTGCCCGCCGTCCGAGAACGCGTCCGCGACGGCCTCGGCCATCTCCACCTGCTGCGGGCGCTCCTCGAACCGCTCCACCACTCGCGCTGCCCCCGCGAGCGCCTCCCGCACCTCCTCCGTCGTGACCGGCTCGGGCACTTCCGCCCGCACCAGCGGCTCCGGCGGCTGCCACCGCTCCGGCAGCGTGGGGGCTTCGAATTCGTCGCCGTCCGCGTCCGCCTCGCCCCCGAGCTCCCGCGCCAGCTCCGGCTCGTCTAGGGCCACCACCCGTGCGAGGGATGCCCGCTCCCCCGCCGGCAGCGCCGCCGCTCGCCGCCGGAGCTCCAGGAACACCGAGGCCGCCGTGCGCGCGTCCGCGAGCGCGCGGTGCGCGACCGGCATCTCCACGCCCAGCTCCTCCGCCAGGTCCGACAGCCGCCCCGGTCCCTCCGGGAACAGGATGCGGGCGAACCGCAGCGTATCCAGCGCCGGTCCCTCGAACTCGAGCCCCGCTTCCGCCAGGAACGCGAGGTCGAAGCGCACGTTCTGCCCTACCACCGCGCTCTCCCCCACGAACTTCGCGAGCTCGTTCGCGACGGCCTCGAACGAGGGTGCCTCACGGACGTCCTCGTTCGTGATCCCGGTCAGCTTCTCGGTGAACGCCGGGATCGCGCGTCCCGGGTTGATCAGCTCGTCGAAGACACCCAGCTCCCGCCCCTCGTTGTCGAAACGGATTGCCCCGATCTCCGTGATCCGGTCGTCTGTCGGGTCAAGCCCCGTCGTCTCCAGGTCGAGTGCGACGTAGGTGCGCGGTTCCTCGAACATGCGTGCGAACGGAGTCTACAGGAGCCGCTCCCGGGCCGCCGCCGCCAAGGGACCCGAGCGCGTACAATCGCCCCCCAATCCCCGGCCCCAGCGGCCACGAGGCGCCCACAGATGAAGCTCTACTCCTCCGAAGACATTCGCAACGTCGTTCTCGCCGGGCACGGCAACGTCGGCAAGACGACGCTCGGGGAGGCCGCCCTCTTCGTGAGTGGCGCGGTCACGCGGATGGGCTCCATCGAGGAGCAGAACACCGTTGGCGACTACGACGAGGACGAGCACCGCCGCAAGTTCAGCCTCAACCTCTCCGTCCTTCCCGTTGAGTGGGGCGGCGCCAAGATCAACCTTGTCGACACCCCCGGGTACGCCGATTTCGTCTCCGAGGTGATCTGCGGTGTGCGCGCCGCCGATCTCGCCCTCATCGTCGTCGACGCCGTCTCCGGCCCCGAGGTGGGCACCGACCGCGTCTGGCAGATCGCCGAGGAGCGCGGCCTCCCCCGCATGATCCTCATCAACCGCCTCGACCGCGAGAACGCGGACTTCAACATCGTGCTCAATGCCATCCGCGAGAAGTGGGGCACGGCCGTCGCCCCCCTCTTCCTCCCTATCGGACAGAGCCACGACCTCGGCGGCGTCATCGACCTGCTCGCTATGAAGGCCTACCTCGGCGAGAGCGGCGAGCCCGGTGAAGTGCCCGCCGGCCTCCAGGACACCGCCGACGAGCTCCGCTCGTCCCTCGTCGAGAGCATCGTCGAGAACGACGAAGACCTGATGATGAAGTACTTCGAGGACGAGGAGATCACCGCCGACGAGCTGCACGGCGCCCTCCGCACCGCCCTCGCCGCCGGCGACATCGTTCCCGTCCTCTGCGCTTCCGCCACCCACCAGATCGGCGTACGCCAGGTGCTCGACACGCTCGTCGCGGTCTCCCCCACTCCCACCCAGCGCGAGGTCGTCGACGCCGATGGGGAGGGCCTCGAAGTGAGCAGCAGCGCATCGCCCGCCGTGCTCGTTTTCAAGACCTCCGCCGACCCCTACGTCGGCCGCCTCAGCTACCTCCGCGTCATGACCGGCACGGTCAAGGCCGACAGCCACCTCTGGAACAGCGACAAGTCCTCCGATGAACGCCTCGGCACGATCTACCGCCAGCGTGGCAAGGACCAGGAACCGGTCGAGGCGCTGTCTCCCGGGGACATCGGGGTTGTCGCCAAGCTGAGCGACACCGGCACCGGCGACACGCTCGCGACCAAGGACAAGCCCGCCCAGCTCCCCACCATGATCTTCCCCGAGCCTGTCTACAGCATGGCCGTGCGCCCCGCTGCCAACGCCGCTGTCGACAAGCTCGGCCCCAGCCTCCAGCGCCTCGTCGAAGAGGACCCTGGACTTCGCCTTCGCCGCGACGCGAGCACGAGCGAGACCATCCTCGAAGGCCTCGGCGATGCCCACCTCGATGTCGCCGTTGGACGCCTCCTGCAGAAGTTCAACCTCGAGGTCGAGCTTTCCTTGCCCCGCGTTCCCTACCGCGAGACGGTTGGCCGGTCCTCCGCCGCCGACTACACCCACAAGAAGCAGACCGGCGGCCACGGCCAGTACGCCCGCGTCGCCATCGAGATCAAGCCCCTCACCCGCGGCTCCGGCCTCCAGTTCAACAGCAAGGTGGTGGGTGGCTCCGTTCCCCGCGAGTTCATCCCCGCGGTCGAGAAAGGGGTCATGGAGACGGCCCGCGAAGGCGTCGTCGCCGGCTACGAGCTGACCGATTGCGAGGTCACCCTCTTCGATGGCAAGCACCACCCGGTCGACTCCAGTGAGATGGCGTTCAAGCTCGCCGCCAGCCAGGCGTTGAAGGAGGCCGTCGAGGGCGCGCACGGCGTTCTCCTCGAGCCGGTCATGACCATCCGGGTGCGTGGGCCCGAAGCGAACGCCGGCGACATCGTCGGCGACCTCAACACCAAGCGGGCGCGCATCCACGGCATCGTGCCCGACAGCGGCCTGAGCGTGGTCGAGGCCGAAGTCCCCCTCGCGGAAGTGCAGCGCTACGCCTCCGACCTGCGTTCCCTTACTCAGGGGCGTGGCCTGTTCGAGCTTGAGTTCGACCGCTACGAGGAAGTTCCGGGCAATGTCGCCCAGCGCGTTATCGATGCCAGCAAGGAAGACGAAGCGGCCGGCTAGCCACTTTCCTCGCGCAGCCACGCGGCCGCTGCCCGCACCGCCTGGCCTCGGTGGCTGACGGCGTCCTTCTCCTCGGCGCTCAGGTCGGCCGCGCTGCGACCCTCCGGCGTGCGGAAGATGGGGTCGTAGCCGAAGCCGTTCTCGCCGCGCGTTTCGCGCCCGAGCGTCCCCTCCCACGTCCCCTCGAACCGCTCGATGCGCCCCTCCGGCCACGCGATCGCCACGACCGCGCGGTACCGCGCCCCGCGCTCGCCGTCGGGAACGTTGCGCAGTTCGCGCAGCATCAGGTCGGTCCGGCCCGCGTCGTCGAGACCGGGGCCGCCGTAGCGCGCGGAGAGCGGACCGGGCGCCCCGCCAAGGGCGTCCACCTCGATGCCGGAGTCGTCCGCCAGGGCAAGGCACTGCCCCGCCTCCGCGAAGGCGTGCGCCTTGAGCGCCGCGTTCTCCGCGTACCCGTCGCCGTCCTCGACCACGTCCAGCGAGATGCCCAGGTCGGCGGGCGTGACCACCTCGAACGGCTCGCCCGCGAGCAGCCGTCGCATTTCGCGAACCTTGCCGGGGTTGTTGGTCGCCAGCAGCAGACGGGTCACGGGAAGGGTGTGCGCCTCAGTGGCCGTGGCCGTCATCCTGGGGCTCGGGGTAGTCCGATTCGTCGACCGCAAGGTCGCGGCTTGCGATCACGCTGATCGGGGCCGTCCAGGCCCCCGGCTTCAGCTCGAAGCCGCCAAGCTCACGCTTCAACAGGTAGAGCACGCCGAGCGTACCGCTGAAGAGCCCTACTCCCACGAACGCCCAGATCAGCGGCGGCACCACGTCGCGACCCGCCTCCGCCTCCTGCGCGGCGATGCGTGGAGCGTCGGCAACGGGTGGCGCGTCCAGGGCCAGGAGCGGCGCGGTGGCGGCCAGCGCGAGCGCCCCTGCAAGCGCGGCCGGAGCGATCAATCGAGTGACGGTGCGCATGGCCGCGAGTCTACGGGCCGCCGCTGGGGGGTCAAGCTGCCGCTACAGCCCCAGCGCCTGCTCCACGCCTTCGAGCGTGGCCGCCGCCCGAACCACCTCCGGCGTGTTCGCGCGCTCCGCCGTCTGTGGGTCCTTCAGCCCCGACCCGGTCAGCACCGCGACCACCCGTCCGCCCCGCAGCCCGCCTTTGCGGTGCAGCTTCCGCAGCCCGGCCACGCTGGCCGCGCTGGCCGGCTCGACGAACAGCCCCTCCGAGCCAGCGAGGAGCCGGTAGGCGTCGAGGATCTCGTCGTCGCTGACCGCGTCGATGAGCCCCTCGCTCTCGTCGCGCGCCTGCTCGGCTGGCTTCCAGCTGGCCGGGTTCCCGATGCGGATGGCGGTCGCCACGGTTTGCGGGTCGTCGACCGGCTTCCCCTGCACGATCGGCGCCGCCCCCGCCGCCTGGAACCCCAGCATCCGTGGGTGCAGCGATGCGTAGTCCCGCTCTGCGCATTCCACGAATCCTTTCCAGTAGGCGGTGATGTTGCCGGCGTTCCCCACAGGGATGGCGAGCGCGTCGGGCGCGTCGCCCAGCGTCTCGCAGATCTCGTAGGACGCCGTCTTCTGACCCTCGATGCGGTCCGGGTTCACCGAGTTCACGAGCGCGATGGGATGGGTGTCGGCAACAGACCGCGCCAGCGTGAGGGCATGGTCGAAGCTCCCCTCGATCTCGACGATGCGCGCCCCGAAGGCCACTGCCTGTGCGAGCTTGCCCGCCGCCACGCGCCCCTGCGGCACGAGGATGCTCGCCTCCAGGCCGCAACGGGCCGCGTAGGCGGCCGCGCTCGCGCTGGTGTTGCCCGTGCTCGCGCAGAGCACGGCCTTCGCGCCCCGCTCCATGGCCTTCGCCACCGCCACCACCATGCCCCGGTCCTTGAACGACCCCGTCGGATTCGAGCTCTCCAGCTTGAACCAGAGCTCGTCGACGCCGAGCTCCCGCTCGATCGCGACCGAGCGCACGAGGGGCGTGTCGCCCTCTCCCAGCGTGATGCGTGGTGTCTGCGGGGTGATCGGCAAGACCTCGGCCCAGCGCTCCAGCACGCCGCTCCGCTGCGGCTCGCTCACGGCTCGTCCGGCGGACGGAGCCCGTGGAACTTCAGCTCCCGCAACTCCTGCTCAAGCGCCTCGATCTGCCGTTTGCGGGACCGCTCCTGCATCTCGCTATAGCGACCGAACTCCTCGCGTACGTGGTCGACCATCTCTGAGATGTCCCTGCGGATCAGGCCCACGCGCTCGCTCAGGCCCGAGTGCCGCCCGTCCAGCAGCGCCGTCTCGCCCCGGGCTTCGTCGAGTTGCCGCGCAAGGTTGTCGACCGCGCCCTCGACCCGGCTGACCTGGGCTTCGATGCGTTCCTGCTCGTCCCGGCGACGCCCCATTTCGGCCCGTACTTCCTCGCCGAGCTCTTGCGAACCTCTCAGCGACTCGATCGCCTCCTCGGCCCGGTGCGCCAGCTCCCCCAGGATTTGCAGCCGCTCGTGGATTATCTCCAGGGGGCGCTCTTGCAGCGCCTGGGCGGCGGCCAGCACCCGCGCTTCCACCTCTTCGCTCACCTCGGTGAGCCGCTGCAGCCGCAGGTCGAACTGCTCCCCCTGCTGCCGCATCTCCTGCTGCCAGTCCGTCAGCACGCTGAGCGTCTGCCCCAGCTGCTCCAGCTTCGTTTCGCGCGTCGCCGCCTCCGAGGTCAACAGCTCGAGCCGGTCCTCCATACCCTCCACCCGGCGCAGGGCTTCCCGAAGCTCCCGGCTGGCGGCGAGCGCTTCGGCGTCGCGGGTGCGCTCGTTCGTCTCCACCGCCGACCGCGTCTCCGTGAGGGCCGTCCGAATCTGCTCGGTGTCCTGTGAGAGCTCGGTGACCTTCTGGGGCAGTCCCTGGTAGCGGGCGACCGTCGTTTCGATCTGCCTCGTCGAGCGCCCCTGCTCCTCGCCCTGGTCGGCGACCGCCTCCACCTGCCGGCGCAGCTGCTCGAGCTCGCGCCCCAGCGCTTCACCCGCCTCCCGCTGGGCCCTGGCCTGATTCTCCAGCAGGACGAGCGTTTCCTCGATCGAGCGCAGAGCGGGTTCGGAGGTCATGTGGCGCCCTCCACCCGTAGCATCGCGTTCACCTCGCTCACCTCGTCGAGACCCCTCAGGGTGTCGATCGCGCCGGTCACCGCCAGCTCGCGCGCTCGATGCGTCATCAGCGCCAGTTCGGCCGTGCCACGCTCTTCGTCCGACTCGCGCTGATCCACGGCCGCGATGCTCACCTTCGCCTCGCCGAGGACGCGCGCGATCTGCGCGAGCACGCCCGGCTGATCGACAACGGTCATGCGGAGATAGTAGCGCGTCTCCAAAGCCCCGAGCCCTAGCGCCTCCCCGTTCCGCCAGGTACCCGGGTCCCAGCGCGGCTGCGCCCCCTCCGCCAGCGACAGCGAGATGTCGAGCACGTCGGCGAGCACGGCGCTCGTCGTGGGCGCGGCCCCCGCCCCCGCCCCCTGGAACGTCAGGGTGCCTGCGAGGTCTCCCTGGATCTGGGCCGCGTTCTGCACGCCGTCGACGCGCGCCAGCGGCTCCGACTCGGGAAGGAGCGCCGGGTGGACGCGCGCCAGCACGCCGTCTTCGTGCCGCTCGGCGATGGCCAGCAGCTTGATGACGTAGCCGAGCTCGCGCGCGTACTCGAAGTCCTGGGGGGCCAGCGATCGGATCCCCTCCGTCGCCACCGCCTCGGGCGGCACGTACGTCCCGAAGGCGAGCCCCGCCATGAGGGCGATCTTGAAGGCCGCGTCGTAGCCGTCGACGTCGTTCGTCGGGTCCGGCTCGGCGTAACCCAGGTCCTGAGCCTCGGCGAGCGCTTCCTCGAAGCTGTCGCCGCGCTGCGCCATGTTCGTCAGGATGAAGTTCGTCGTCCCGTTGATGATCGCCCGGATCGCGAGTACCCGGTTCGCCGGCAGGTCACGCAGCAATGGCGAGATGACGGGAATGCCGCCGCCCACGCTCGCCTCGAAACGCAGTGCCGCCCCGTTCGCGCGCGCGAGTTCGAACAGCTCCGGCCCCGCTTTGGCGACTAGCTCCTTGTTCGCCGAGACGACGTGCTTGCCGCCGGCCAGCGCGCGACGCACGTAGTCGCCCGCTGCCCCGTCCCCGCCGATCACTTCCACCACGACGTCGACCGAGGGGTCGTCCAGCACATCGCGGGCATCTCCCGTGAGCACACCGGCCGGCAGGTCGATACCGCGGGAGCGGGTCGGATCCTTCACCGCCACCCGGCGCAGCGTGAGCGACGCGCCTGTCTGCTCGCGGAACGGCTCGGCTCGCTCCAGCAGTGTCGCCACCACTTTCTCGCCGACGTTGCCCATTCCCAGGAAGCCGATGCCGATTTCGTTTGCCACGGTCTAGCTCGCCTCTTCGATCGCCCAGTTGGCGTCGTCTGTCGTGAAGTCGCGCTCGATTGTCACACGTTCGCGCACCGCTTCGATCGCTTCCTCGAAGCGCAGCTCCGCGAGCTGCGCGATGTGCTGGTCCTCGTAGGTCCCCGCCGCCTCCCGGGTCTCCAGCCGGATCACCCAGAAGGCGCCGCCTGCCTCTACCGGGTCGAGCAGCGCGCCTTCCTCCGCGCCGGCCAGCGCGTCCTGGAGCGCCGCCTCGAGCAACGCCGGCGGCAAGGCCCAGAGACCGTCGTTCTGGCGCGACGCCTCGTGCAGCGAGTCGACCTGGGCGATCGTGCCCATGTCCTCGCCCTCGTCGATGCGTGTCCGCAGCGCTTCCGCCTCCTCGAGCGTGTCAGCGGTCACCACGCGGAGGTGCAGGACGACTCCCGTCTCGCCGATCTCCTCGCGCAGCGAGTCGCGGAGCCGCGTTTCCGCCTCCCGCGCCCTGGTTTGCTCGCGGTAGTGGCTGTCGCTGAGTCCCGAGTTGCGCAGCTCGTCCCGGTAGCGGGCATCGAACAGGCTGCCGCGGGACGTGTCCAGGGGGACGCCAAGCCAGACCGCGATCGCGGCGGTAACGTCGTCATCGCTCAGCACGATCCCGCGTTCCGCCGCCGCCGTCAGTACGAGCCCCTCCTCCTCCAGCTTGCCCAGCAATGCCTCCGTCAGCAGGAGCCCGCTTTGGGCGCCCTCGCTCCGCGCGAACTCAGGCAGCCGTGCGGCGTAATACGAGAGGGAGAACTCCTCCTCGCCCACGCGCAGAACCGTCTTGCCGGGCTGCGCGATGCTGCTGTCGTACCAGTTGTAGGCCAGCAGAGCGATCACGACGAGGAGGGCTGCTACCGCCACCCCGATGATCCCGAAGCGCGTCAGTCGCTGTGCGGAGAACCCGCCGCCTTCGCCCGCACGCGCGGCGGCGCGCCGCCCCCGCTGGGCGACGGGAAGCCCCGTCGTGCGGTCGCGACGTGTCATCGGGTCGAGGCCCTATCCCCGCAGCGGGAAGATGCGGGTCTCGCGCACGTGCTGCAGCGTGTAGGGCAGCAGCCCCACGTGGCGCGCCCGCTTCACCGCGTGCGAGATCGCCCGCTGCGCCAGCGCGCAGGTCGCCAGCTTCCGCCGCGGCTCGATCTTTCCGCGGTCATTGATGAAGTGCCGCAGGCGGTCGACGTCCTTGTAGTCCACCTTGTACTCGTCGCCCGGCGAGCAGCGCACCTTGTTGCAGAGTCGGCACAGGCGCCGGCGTCCGCCGAAGCGCCGTCCGCCGCCGCCCCGCCGGGGACGGTCTCCAGGGCCGCCGCGGCGATCGCCGGGTGGGCGGTCGCCGGATGGGCGGTCGCCGGGCGGACGGGGGTCCGCGGGACGGTCGCCGGCTGCCGGGGCAGCTGCGCCCGGCGCAGCCGCCGGAGGCGTGAATGGTCGCGGTTCAGTCATCGTGTTCTCCTCCCGATGGGTTTCGTGCGCTCGGGCGCACCGGGTGGGGGGACCGCCGAGCGGCCCCGGGGTACGTTTATTCGAAGGGCAGGTCGTCGACGTCAGAGGGCGCCGCGGCGCGGCTTCCGCCCCCGCCGCCCCAGTCGCCTCCACCGCCGCCTTCCCCGCGGCGGTCGAGGAACTCGATGTTGTTCGCGATGACCTCGGTGCGGTAGTGGCGCACGCCCTGGTCGTCGTCCCAGTTGCGGGTCCGCAGGCGGCCTTCCACGTAGAGCTGCTTGCCCTTCGTGATGTACTGGCTGATGCGCTCGGCGCGATCACCGAACAGCACCACCTGGAACCACTCGGTCTCGTCCTCCCACTCGCCGCTCTGCTGGGCGCGGCGGCGCGAGTTGACGGCCATGCTGAAGTCGGACACCGCCGTGCCGTTGGCGGTGTAGCGAAGCTCCGCATCCCGGCCCGTGTTGCCAATGATCATCACCTTGTTGAGGTTGCCCATGTGCGGCTACTCCTTCGCCGTGTCGTCGTCCGCCTGCGGTTCGGACTCCTCCGCACTGGCCTCGGGGGCCGGTGCGGCTTCTTCCTCGGGTGTGGTCTCTTCTGCTTCTGCTTCCGCGACAGGAGCCTCGTCCGCTGCTTCCGCGGTTTCGGGAGCCTCTGCCTCGACAGCCGGGGCAGCTTCAACCTCGGCAGCGGGGGCGGCCTCTGCCTCGACGTCCGGAGCAGCTTCAGCCTCGACGGCGGGAGCAGCCTCTACCTCGGCAGCAGGAGCAGCCTCGGCCTCGGCAGCAGGAGCAGCCTCCACCTCGGCGGTGGGAGCAGCGTCGGCAGGCGCCGCTGGCGCCGGGGCGGGCGGCGCCCCAGGCGCGCCCTCGACCCTCGGCCCGGTCGGCGAACCCGGACCCCGCGACCCCGCCGGTGCGAGCACCGGCCTGGGCGGCGGCAGTTCGTCGGCCCGCACCACCAGGTGGCGGTACACACGCTCTTCGATCTCGAAATCCGCGTTCAGCGGCTTCACCGCCTGCGGGTCGAGCTCGATCCGCGTGACGATGAAGTCCGCATCAAGCTGCTTGTTCATGGGGTAGGCCAGACGGCGCCGGCCCCAGTGGTCGACCTCCGTGACCGACCCGCCGTTTCGTTCGACAAGACTGGTGAGGTGTTGGACGCTGGCGTCCTGGCCGCCTTCCTCGATCACTGCGAGGTCGTACACGGCCATCAATTCGTACTCGCGCATAGCGCTCCGGATACCGAACGGTGGGTTTCCCCCGACTCCGTGGTCGGGGCGCCCGGCTGCTCAGGGAGCGTAGCACTGCCCCCATGTGTGCTCAATGCAATGACGGTTCGGGATGCGCGTTTCTTTAGGCGTCGGTGATTCCCGGCACGGGATACGCCCTCGCGAACTCCGCGACCTCCTGCCGAACTCCCTCGCGCACGCCCTCCCCGTCCGGGTCCTTCAGGACGTGCGCGATCCACGCCGCCAGCCGCCGCATCTCGTCCGCGCCCATCCCCCGTGAGGTCAGGGCGGGCGTGCCGATGCGCAGCCCGCTCGTTACGAACGGGGAACGCTCGTCGTACGGGATCGTGTTCTTGTTCGCGATGATGCCCGAACCCTGCAGGGCGTTCTGCGCCTTCATCCCGCTGATGCCGAGCGTGCTGCAGTCGATCAGGATCAGGTGGGTATCCGTGCCGCCCGAGACAAGCCGCAGGCCGCTCTCCTGCAGCGCCTCCGCCAGCGTCGCCGCGTTCTCCACGATTTTGGCCGCGTAGGCCTGGAACTCCGGCTTTGCCGCCTCGCCGAAGGCCACCGCCTTCGCCGCGATGCTGTGCATGTGCGGTCCGCCCTGCGTGCCGGGGAAGACCGCCTTGTCGAGCGCCGCCCCGTGCTCTTCCTTCGTGAGCGCGAGCGCCCCCCGCGGACCCCGCAGCGTCTTGTGGGTGGTCGTCGTCACGATGTCGGCGTGGGGCACCGGCGAGGGGTGTGCCCCGCCCGCCACCAGCCCCGCGAAGTGCGACATGTCGACCAGGAGCAGCGCCCCCACGTCCCGCGCGATCTGCGCGAAGGCGGGGAAGTCGAACTGGCGCGGGTAGGCCGTCGCCCCCGTCACGATGATGCGTGGCTTCGCCTCCGCCGCCAGCTCCGCGACCGTCGCCATGTCGACGACCTCGCTCTCGCGGTCCACCGAGTAGGGCACGAAGTTGTAGAGCCGCCCGCTGAAGTTCACGGGGGAGCCGTGCGTCAGGTGCCCCCCTTGCGTCAGCTCCAGACCGAGGAAGGTGTCCCCCGGGTCCGCGAAGGCGAGGTAGGCGGCCATGTTGGCCTCCGCCCCCGACGTCGGCTGCACGTTCGCGTGGTCAGCGCCAAAAAGGGCCTTCGCCCGCTCGATCGCGAGCGACTCCACCTCGTCCGAGTGCGCGTTGCCCGCGTAGTACCGCTTCCCGGGATAGCCCTCGGCGTACTTGTTCGTCAGCACCGAGCCCGTCGCCTCCAGCACGGCTGCCGAGGCGTAGTTCTCGCTCGCGATGATCTCCAGCGTCTCCGTCTGACGCCTTTGTTCCGCCGCGATGACAGCGGCGACTTCCGGATCCCGTTCCTGTAGTGCGCTCATGCGCGCCCTCGTTGTGGTGGTGTCGACCGATCGTAGCGCGATCCTCACCCGTGCGCCGTACACTTCCCTTTATGCGCGACCACACGGAGCGCCTCCTCGAAGCCGCGAGCGGCGGCGAGCCCGTCCTGCTCGCCACCGTCCTCGAGCCGGGCGCCGCCCCGCTCGAGCAGGGTGCGAAGCTGCTTGTCGAGCCCGGCGGCGGCCGCAGCGGCACCCTTGGCGACCGCCGCCTCGACGACCTCGTCGCCGACCGCGCACCCGACGCCTTCCGCCGCCACGCCGCCGAAACCGTCTACGACGGCCCCGACGGCCTCTCCGAGCGCGTCCTCCCCGAGGCGACGAGCGTCTACCTCGAAGTCGTCGAGTCGAAGCCGGTCTTCCTCGTCGTGGGCGCGGGTCACATCGGCCGCGCCCTCGCCAAACTCGCCGACTTCCTCGACTACCACGTCGCCGTCCTCGACGACCGCGAGGACTTCGCCGACCCGGAGCTTCTGCCCGAGGCCGACGAGGTCATCTGCGATGACTTCGAAGCCGCCCTCGACCGCTTCCCCATCAACCCCAACACCGCCATCGTCATGGTCACCCGCGGCCACAAGCAGGACGAGCTCTCACTGCGGCGCTGTCTCGGCCGGGAGGCGGGCTACGTCGGCATGATCGGCTCGAAGCGCCGCACCGCCGCAGTCCTCGAACACCTTCGCGAGGAAGGCTTCGACCCCGACGAGCTCGCCAAGGTGCGCACCCCCATCGGCCTCGCCATCGGCGCCGAGACCCCGGAAGAGATCGCGATCAGCATCATGGCCGAGGTCGTCATGCTCCGTCACGGGGGCGACGGCTCTCCCATGTACCACCGCCGCGGCCCCCAGCGCGCGCCCCTCTCGGGCGGGCGCTAGCGGCCCTAGACTCCTCTGCCCGCCGCGACGAGTTCCACCCCTTCCAACCTTGCAAGTTGGCGGTCGAACGTGAACAGGGGTGTCGCATCTGCCCGTGCCGCGGCCGCGAGTACCATGCGGTCGGAGAATCCTGGCCCGCCCTGGCTGTAGAGGTAGGCCGCAGGGGCCACGTCGTCCGCGGCCTCGAAGACCAGGTTGTCGCTGGCTATGAGCTCCAACAGCGCCTCTGCGATGTCTCCACGGGCAAATCGATACGAGCGCTCCAGCACCCAGGCAACCTCGATCGCAACTTCCCGGCAGACGTACCCAGGCTGTTCCGGCGTCAGACCCTGCAACAGGGAACGAGCCGCTTCGGCGTGTTCGGCATGGTCCTTGATCAGGAACCGAACCAGGACGTTCGTGTCGAGGGCGATCACGCGTCCGACGCGCCTTCGGCGATGGCCTGGTCCATTTCCTCCAGGGTCACCGGAGGGCCGTCGTACTTGAGCATCCCGAACAGGCGGTCGACCGGCCCGGCCTTGAGGATCCGGACCTGTCCGTCCTGGATCACGTACCGCACACGATCTCCCGCCTTGACCGACAGCGCCTCGCGCACGGCTTTAGGCAACGTGGTCTGCCCTTTCGCGGTGATACCCGACTCAATCATTCAGGACTCTCGCATTACTTTATCAGTTTGAGCATTACATTTCCTATTCAGGTTGTACCTTGGACCCTGCGGCCATGCCGCCCCCGCCCCCTAACCACACCACCCGCTACGATAGGTCCGTGGACGGGTTCGAGGTTTCGCCGGTCGAGGGGCTGCGGTCCCCCGTGGTCGTCATAGCCTTCACCGGTTGGAGCGACACCGGCACGGTCACGACCGACGCCACCCGCCACCTGATTGAAGCCAGCAAGGCCGAGCGCTTCATCACCGTCGACCCCGAGGAGTACTTCGTCTTCACGGAGACGCGTCCCGAGGTCCGGTTGGTCGAGGGCGGCCTGCGCGAGATTACCTGGCCTACCAACGAGGCCTGGGCTTCCCGCCTGAGCGACGCCCCCCACGACCTCGTGACCATCACCGGCACCGAGCCGAACCTGCGCTGGGAACCGTTCGCCTCGCGCTTCGCGAGCGCTATCGCCGCCCTCCAACCGTCGCTCGTCTGCACGCTGGTCGCGCGCCCCGCGGCCACGCCCCACACCCGCCCTATCCCCGTCAGCGGCAGCGCCGCCGATGCGGCCCTCGCACGCCGCTTCGGCTTCGGCCCTTCCCGCTACCAGGGCCCCACGGGAATCATCGGCGTTCTCCACGACGCCATGCGCAAGCACGGCCTCCCCCTCGTCAGTGTCGCAGCCTCCGTCCCCCACTACCTCAGCGTCGACGAGAACCCCCCCGCCACGCTCGCCCTCCTCAAGGCGCTGGAGCCGATGGTCGGGTACGTCCCGGGTCTCGACGAGCTTCAACGCGAGTGCTCGTCCTTCCTCCAGCGCGTGGAGGAGGCGTCGAGCGGCGACGACCAGATCGTCCAGTACGTTCGCGCCCTTGAGGACCAGTACCAGGAGGGCGAGGCCCCCATCGTCGAGCCCGACACCGAGCTTTCCGCCGACGATGTCCTCCGCGACGTAGAGGATCTGCTCCGCGGCGACGGCTCCTGACGGCTCTCTAGGGCGCCTCGCTCAGTTCGAACCGCGAGAGCCGCCGCACCGCCAGCGCCGCTCCCGCCGCCGTCACCACTATCAGAAGGATCACCGAGTACGTCGTGCCGAGATCGGCGTCGAACACCCAGGGGGTCGTGTCGCCCACGGCCTCCGCGATCGAAGCCGTGAACTCGCGGATGCTGAAACGCTGCACCCCCGGCGCGAAGTTCGTGATGACGGCCTCCCAGATGAAGGCGTAGGCCAACCCCACGAACAGCGCCCGCGAGGTCACCAGGCTGAGCAGGACGAAGACCGACGAGTACGCCAGCGAACCGGCTGCGATCGCGACCAGGAACCCGACCAGGAGGCGCGACTCCCCCTCCCCCGCCAGCGCTATGACGCCGCTGATCAGGGCGCTTGCGAGCACCAGCACCGCCGTCGCTCCCCACGCCGCCAGCAGCTTCCCGGCGACGATGCGCCAGCGCTCCGCCGGCTTCGAGAGCAGGTAGACAATCGTCCCGTCTTCGATCTCGCTCCCCAGCGAGGCCGTCGCCAGGACCAGGGCTGTCAGGGGCAGCAGGATGTTGATGACGAGCGCGTTCAGCACGACCTGCGCCGCGAACTCGGCGGCCGATTCGTCGCCGTCTCCCGCCGCCCGGAAGATGACGGCGGCCAGCACCGGCAGCAGTCCCACCGCCGCCAGGAACAGGGTCCGCTTCTGCCCC
This sequence comes from Tepidiformaceae bacterium, assembly GCA_965203545.1. Taxonomy (GTDB): domain Bacteria; phylum Chloroflexota; class Dehalococcoidia; order Tepidiformales; family Tepidiformaceae; genus UBA2991. The sequence continues at coordinate 1,495,046 of OZ241899.1, read as the reverse complement.
AGGAGCTGCCGAAGCGTCAACGTCAGGACCAGCCACGTCATCGCGTCACCAGGTATTCGAAGACGCTCTCGAGCGACTCGTCCTCGGGGCGCACCTCGAAGAGCGAGGCGCCCACCTCCTGCGCCGCCCGCGGGGCCGCCGAGGTGAAGGCGCCCAGCTCGTTCGTCCGGACCACGATCTTCCCGTCGGTCAGCTCGACGCCGAACACGCTCTCGTCCGCCATCAGCGTCCGCGCCAGGCCGCGGTTGTCGCTCGACCGGATCGTGATCGTGTGCGGCCGGTCCGTCATGAGTTTGCGGATCGCGCGGAAGTCCCCGGACGCCGCCAGCCGCCCCGCCACCACCACCAGCACGTTCTCCCCCAGCCGCTCAACCTCTTCAAGGATGTGCGACGAGAACAGGATCGTCCGCCCCTGTTCCGCCATCCGGCCCAGAAGCTCCATCATCTGCAGGCGCTGGCGCGGGTCCATGCCATTGAACGGCTCGTCCAGCAGCAGCACCTCGGGGTCGTGCACCAGCGCGGCCGCGATCTTGATGCGCTGCTTCATCCCCTTCGAGTAGCCCCCGGTGGCCCGATCCGCGTCGCCCACCATCTCGACCATGTGCAGCGCCCGCAGCGCGGCTTCCTGGGCGTCGGGAAGCCCGTGCATCCGCGCGCTCATCAGCACGAACTGGTGGCCGCTCTGGAAGTCGTAGACCGCCTCCCGCTCCGGCACGAGTGCGACTCGCCGGTAGATGTCCGGGTTGCCGAAGGAGCTCTCCCCCAGCACCCGCACGTCCCCCACCGACGGCTTCAGGAAGCCCGCGATCATGTTCAGCAGCGTCGTCTTCCCCGCCCCGTTCGGCCCGAGCAATCCCGTTACGCCCGGCTCGAGCGCGAACGAGATGCCGTTCACCGCCACCACGTTCCCGTACCAGCGCGAGACGTCGACCACCTCGACCGCACCCTCGGGCGCTGTCCCCTCTGCCGTGCTCACAGGCTTCGCCGCCCGTAGTGGCGCACCAGCAGCGCGACCGCGATGCCCGTGACCACCAGCGCGAAGAAGAAGTACCAGCCCCCGGCGAAGTCGGCAGTGTTGAGCGGATGTCCCTCGCCGATGTCCGGGGCGGCGTCGAAGAACCAGTAGGTGAACCCGTCGATCACGAAGAACGGGTTCAGGAAGACGCCCAGCCGGCCGACGAAGTTCTCCACCGTGCCGACCAGCACGCCCGAGATGATGGGGAGGAACACGAACGGCGCGATCACGCCGATGGTGGCGAACGCGCGCCGCCCGCTCTGCGCCGAGATCACCATCCCGATCGCGGCGAAGAAGAGCGAGATCAGGAGGCTGCTCCCGATGATCGGCCCCACCTGCCCCCACTCGTCCTGGAAATAGCCGCCGAAGCTGTCCACCACGAGCGCGTTCCCCAGGAACAGGATCGCCTGCGGCAACAGCGTCAGCGCCAGCAACGCCGTCGCCATTGAGGCGTACCGCGCCAGCGCGTAGTCCTGGCGGCTCAGCCCCCGCGAGAAGTAGAGCGGCAGCGTCGCGTGCCGCTGGTCTCGACCCAGCAGTTCCGGCGCCACCGCCGCCACGAAGAGCATCAGGGCCGCTGGCGGGAAGAAGAAGGTCGAGGTGAAGTAGTCCTCCGCCCCGATCGCGTCCGAGATGTCGATGTCGATGAAGGCCGCCGCCATCAGGTAGCCCAGCGCCGGAATCGCGGCGACAACCGCGAGCCCGATGGGGAAGACCTTGCTGCGCGTCCGCCGCCCCAGCCCGAACGCCGCCCGCAGTCCGTGCACGTACAGGGAGAGCACGGCATCCCACCTACCCAGCCGCCGCCCCTCGTAGCGCCGGTAGCCGAGGTCGTAGATGCTTCCCGCAGCCCGCTCAGACACGCTCCGTCATCGCCTCATCCGCTTCCGGGCGAAAGATGTCCTCGAGCGTCTGGCGGCGCTGCTCCAGGCGGACCAGCCCCATCTCAAGCTCAACGATGCAGTCGCGAATCGCGTCGTACGGGTCGTCACCGTTCAGCCCCACGTGCGCGAGGAAACCCTCGCCACGCGCCTCGAAACCCCGTTTCGTCAGTGCCTCCGCTAGTGCCGCGGCATCGCCCTCCACCTCCACCTCCAGCGACCCCAGCCCCGCCGTGAACTCCGCCACCGCCCCCTGCCGCACCAGCCGCCCCGCGTCGATCACGACGAGCGAGTCGCACACCCGCTCGATCTCGCCCAGCAGGTGCGACGACATCAGCACGGCGATGCCGAACTCGCGTCCCGTGCGCCGCACGAGGTCGAGCATCTCCTCGCGCCCCGCCGGGTCGAGCCCGTTCGTGGGTTCGTCCAGGAAGATGAGGCGTGGGTCGTGGACGAGCGCCTGCGCGAGCTTCACGCGCTGCTTCATGCCCGTCGAGTAGCCGCCGATCTCGCGGTAGCGCTCCTCGAACAGGCCCACGTGGCGCAGCGTCTCCGCCGTGCGTTCGCGGGCGGCGGTGCGCGGCAGGCCGCTCACCTCCGCCAGGTGCGCCACGAACTCCGTCGCCGAGAGGTCGGGGGGCAGGCAGTCGTGCTCGGGCATGTACCCGACGAGCCCGCGGATTGCCCGCCCCTCCGTCTCGACGTCCATGTCGAGCACGCGTGCCTTGCCGCGCGTCGCGGGCAGCAATCCCAGCAGGATCTTGATGAGCGTGCTCTTGCCCGCCCCGTTCGCCCCAACCAGCCCGATGATGCCCGCTTCGACGTTGATGTCGAGGGCGTTCAGCGCAGTGACCCCGGGGTACTGCTTGGTCAGGGCGTACGTCTCGATGAGGGGCACGGCTCTATCCTAGCCGCCGGCAATGAACCGGTCTGCCTCGACTGTGTCAGGCTCCGGTAAGCGATACCGGTAGCGAGGTGTAGCCGAGCACGACGCCCGTGCCCGTCTGCCGGACGGGAGGCGCCGCCGGCTCGATCGCGGCGAAGCGGTCGAGCCAGGTGTTCAGCGTGATCCGCGCCTCCGCCCGCGCCAGCGGCGAACCGAGGCAGTAGTGCGTCCCGTGCCCGAACCCGACGTGGGCGTGCAGGTCGCGCTCCAGCACGAACTCGTCCGGCTCGTCCCACTCCTCCGGGTCGCGATTGGCCGCCCCGTAGAACACGCCCACGCGCTGCTCGGCCGGGATCGTCACGCCGTTCAGCTCGACATCGCGCGTCGTCCGCCGGAAGAGCACCTGCACGGGGCTCTCGTAGCGCAGCATCTCCTCGATCAGCTGCGGGATGAGCGAGCGGTCCTCGCGCAGCCGCGACCACAGCTCGGGCCGCTGCGAGAGGAAGGCGATCATGTTCCCCATCAGGTTCGTCGTCGTCTCGTTTCCGGCGATGAGCAGCAGCATGCAGAAGCCGAGCACCTCCCAGTCCTCCAGCGCCTCGCCCTCGATCTCCGCCTCCACGAGCGCCGTGATCAGGTCTTCCGCGCCGTGCGCCCGCCGCGCCGCCGCCATCTGCCCGAAGTAGGCCATCATCTCCTGCGTCGACTGCTGCCGCTCCTCCGGCGTCCGCGGATGCACGCCGAGCGCATCGTCCGTCCAGGTCTTGAACGTCTGGTACTCCTCCCGCGGAATTCCCAGCAGCTCCGCGATCGCCATCACCGGCAGGGGCATCGTGTAGTTCTGCACGACCTCCAGCTCGCCCCCGGTCACCTCTTCCAGCAGCTCGTTCACGACCGACTCCAACCACGGCTCCAGCTCCCGGATGCGGCGCGGCGTGAACGCCTTGTTCACCAGCTTGCGGAAGCGGGTGTGGCGGGGCGGGTCGTCGTTCAGCAACACCAGCCGCATGCTGCTGTTGCTGCCCGACCCTCCCGTCGAGGCCGACGAGAACGTCTCGTGGTCCGCCAGCGCGCCGTACACGTCGTCGTACCGCAGCAGCGCCCACAGGCCGCCCGCCGAAGATCCCGCCTCCTGGCCGAAGAAGATCGGCGACTGCGCCCGCAGCCGGTCGTACTCCGGGTAGGGGTTGGCGTTGGACTCGGGCGTCATGAGCGTGGTGGCGGTCGCGGTTGGGGCGGTCATCGACGTTCTCCTTGAGGGCGATTCGGCCCCGTCGAGTCTACCGGACGCCTCTCCCGGTCCGGCGGCCCGCGGTTTCGTCCCTGCGGGTGGGCGGGTAGCATCTCGCCACGCCCGCATGGCGCCCGGAGCAGCGACATGGAAGTCCCCATGGTCGTCAACGATTTCCTTTTCCGCGCGGAGAGCCTCTACGGCCCGAAGGAAGCCGTGGTCGACGGCGACAAGCGCTTCACCTACGCCGAGTTCGCCCGGCGCTGCTACAAGCTCGCGCACGGCCTCACGAGCCTCGGGGTCGGCAAGGGCGACCGCGTCGGCATCCTCAGCCCCAACAGCCACCACTTCCTCGAGTCGTTCTACGGGACCTCCCTTATCGGCGCCGTCCTCGTTCCCCTCAACTACCGCCTCGTCTCCGAGGACTTCCAGTACGCCTTCTCCCACTCCGGCGCGAAGGCCATCATCGCTGACTCCGACCTGACCGGCGCCCTCGACGCCATCCGCGACGGCCTCCCCGATGTCGAGCACTGGATCGTCGCCCGCTACGCCGACGCCCCCATCCCCGACGGCTGGCAGGACTGGGAGGAGCTCGTCGCCGGCCAGCCCGAGACGCCCCCGCCCGACCCCGAACTCGACGAGAACGACCTCGTCAGCATCAACTACACCTCCGGAACCACCGCCCGCCCCAAGGGCGTGATGCTCACGCACCGGAACTTCTACGCCAACGCCTACCACTTCATCGCCCACCTTGGCGTCAACCACGACGACGTCGAGATGTGGACCCTGCCGATGTTCCACTGCAACGGCTGGGGCGGCGTCTACGCGCTCACCGCCATGGGCGGGAAGCACGTCATCGTGCGCGCCCCCGAGCCCGATCTGCTCTACGGCCTCATGCGCGACGAGGGTGTCACCTTCGCCTGCATGGCCCCCGCCGTCCTCGCCCGCATCCTCGACTTCGAGGACGCCGGCGAGTACGAGATCGCGACCAGCCCCCGCTTCGTCTGCGCCGGCGCCCCGCCCCCCGTCACGTTCGTCGAGCGGCTCGAGCAGGAGCGGGGCTGGACCTTCATGCAGATCTACGGCCTCACCGAGACCGCCCCCATCCTCACCGTCGCCGAGCCCAAGCCCCACGTGACCGCCGAGGGCGATGCCTTCTACCGGCTCAAGGCGCGCGCCGGCCACCCCTCCGTCGGCGTCGACCTGCGTGTTGTCGGTGAAGGCGGCCGTGACGTCCCCCGCGACGACATCGCCATCGGCGAGGTCGCGGCCCGCGGCAACATGGTGTTCAAGGGGTACTGGAACCAGCCCGAGGAGACCGCCAAGGTCGTTCGAGACGGCTACTTCTTTACCGGCGACCTCGCCACCGTGAACGAGCACGGCTACATCAACATCGTCGACCGCGCCAAGGACGTCATCATCTCCGGCGGCGAGAACATCTCCTCCATCGAAGTCGAGGACGTGCTCTACCGGCACCCCAAGGTGCTCGAGGCCGCCGTCGTCGGCATCCCCAGCGAGCGCTGGGGCGAGACGCCCCTCGCCGTCATCGTCCTGCAGCAGGGCGAGGAGGCCACTGCCGACGAGATCGTCGACTTCTGCCGCGACAACATGGCCCACTTCAAGGTGCCGCGCCAGATCGAATTCGCCGCGGAGCTCCCGCGTACGGCCACTGGCAAGCTCAAGAAGTTTGAGCTGCGGGAGCCGTACTGGGCCGCCACAGGCGGCCGCCGGGTCAACTAGCGCACGGGGTCACGGCAGGCCTAACGAACTCCTGATGGCCCGGGCCGTCCCATCGACATCGGGCCAAGCTGTGGACTCACTGATCCCCAAGAGCCGGAGTCCGCGGAGGGTTTCCTCCTTGGCGTCCGCTGGCACCGTGATGCGTTCAAGAATCTGCTCCTCGGGCACGCCTCTATCTGCACTAGGTGGGTGGAATGTAAAGCAGCTATGTTGTGCCGTGAGCCTTGGGAAGAGGTGAGTGGGAAGAATAGGAAGAACCTTCTTAAGGTTTGTCTCTGGTACTGGAAGGCGGTTAGCCGAGTGGTAATCGGCATAAACGCTATCCGGACCATCTGCTGGGCGATGTGTCTGAAGCGCATCTGGGTCGAAGAGACTAGGGAGTTGCTCCCTAAAGGCTGCGTGAGAGTCAGTCACTGGCGTAGGGGTGCCATCAGTCACCTCTGGCCGACTTGAACTAGGCCTAAGGATGGTGTAGTAGTAGTAGTCTGTTGGATTGAAGACAAAGACCACGCCATCCTCCCCCGGTTTGTGAGTTGCTGCGAAAAATAGCGCAGTAAGAGGGTTTGTAGTCCAGTCTAGGAGACGACTTGGAAGATCGGAATGCCTCGCCTGCATGTAGACCATGCGCAGGTCTTCTGGATCTTCGAAGAAGGGAGAGGCCTCTCTTCGGAAGCGACTGTTCGCGATTTGTTCTACAAAGTAACCTGCTAGATTGTGGTCGTCTAGCATGCGATCAATGGCCATGTCAGTCATCCATCTTGTTCGACGCTCCAGTTCATTTGCGTGCGCGCTCACCCAAACGTGCGCCTTGTCCAGGAACTTCTTTCTCAGCGCGCTGGGCCGCGGTGGGCAAGCATTGCCTTGGCCGCGAAACCAGATCCCAGCAGTGCTTGTGTAGGCGTACTCCTTGTCGAGCTCTCGACATCGCTTGAGGAAGTCAACTATCAGATCAGCCATATGCGCAGTTTATCCCACACCCTCTCCGCCCCGCCCGGTAAGATTCGCCGCCGCCCACCAACCACCAGGAGGCACCCATTGATCGTCATCGCCGGAAGCATTGACCTCGACCCCGCACTGCGCGACCAGGCCCTCGCCACCGCCGGCGCCTACATCGACGCCGCCCTCGAGGAGCCCGGCTGCCGCAACTACGAGTGGACCGCCGACCCCCGCGTCGCCGAGCGCATCTGGGTCTACGAGCTGTGGGATGACGAGGCCTCCCTGCGTTTCCACTTCGAGAACGCCCCCTATCGCGACATGGGCGCGCACCTCGGCCGCCATGGCATCACGGGCTCGCAGATCAGCAAGTTCCGCGTTGATCACGAGGAGCCCGTCTACGACGACACGGGCACGCCCCGCGCCGACTTCTTCACCGCCACCGGTTGACGCTCGGAGCTATCCCTCCGACGGTCCTCGGCCTCGGCCGAGGCCGATCGTCGCCAGGCCCAGCGCCAGCCCCACCGGCGCGATCGCCAGCGCGGAGGGTACCGGCGCGTGGCCGGCGGCTCCGCTCATGACCTCCCCAAGGGTCGGGCCGGTCGCCTCCACCTCGTTGCCGTGGGAGTGGCCGTGGTCGTCGTGGGAGTCCTGCTCCGCGGTCGTGCCCGCGGCGTAATTCGCATCGATGTGCTGCCAGACCCCGATGGCGCCGCTCACGACGGCCAGGATGGCCACGGTTCGCGCCAGCCACACCGTCGCCGCTGTTGGGCGAACGACGATGGCCGCCGCCCCCACGATCACGATGCCAAGGGTTATCCATGGCGCCAACTGCCAGGCGCCGAGCCAGTGGCGTTCGTAGGCCAGTGACAAGACGATGCCCGCCACGCCCAGCACGACCAGAAACAGCAATCCCGCCCGCAGTCCGCCTGCCGCTCCCTCGCCTCTGAACATGGGCTGAAAATGATATGACATCTCGATACCGATTGCGGGTGGAGACGTGGCTTGGCCCCACCTGTCTCGCTTCGCTCCCTACGAGATCAGGATGATGCCCGCCACAGCGACCGCCACCCCCGCCACCAGCCAGAGGGTCAAGCGCTCGCCCAGGAAGATCGCCCCCAGGGGTACGGCGAAGAGCGGCGAGATGGCGCTCGCCACGGCGGCCCGGCCCACCCCCGCCTCCTGCACCGCGTAGATCCAGAGCAGGCTGCCCAGCCCCGTGCCCGCCACCCCCGCGAGGAAGAGCGCGCCGTGGTCCCAGCGCGAGATCTGCCACCGCCGGACACTCGACCGCGGCATCGCCCCCGCCACGAATCCCACCACGAGGGCGCTCGCCGGCAGGCGCAGCGCCGTCACCGCAACCGCGTTCTGTCCCTCCACCGCGTCCCCCAGCCACACCGTCGCGATTGCCCAGATGAGCGCGGTAATCCCCACCAGCGCCAGTCCTTGCTTGAGATTCCCGCTGCCTGCCGGTGCTGCCGTGGGCGCTCCCCTCCGCCGTCCCCGCAGGGCCACCAGGTAGACGCCCACCAGCACGAGCAGCGAGCCGATGACCTCAGCCAGCGTGATCGCGTCACCCAGGAACACGATCCCGAGCGCGTAGGTCAGAAAGACGAAGAGCCCGAGACTGATCGTGAAGGCGCGCGTCAGCCCGAGGGCGTTCAGCGAGAAGACGTAGAGCGTGTCCCCCAGCGAATGGCCGACGAGCGCGGACCCGATTACCGCCACCGCCACTGCTACGGTCATCGCGTCGAAACCGCCGGACATAATCACGAACGGCAGGACGATCAACAGCGCCAGCGCACCCCATGCGCCCCGCACCGCGCTTACCGACACGGCGTCGACACGCGTCGAGGACGAGGCCATGAGCGTGCTCGCCACCGCCCAGATGGCGGCCGAGCCGATTCCCGCCAGGACGCCGGGATTCACCGGTCAGCGTAGAGCCGCGCGCGGCTGGACATGGCGGCCCTCCCTCTCGATGCGGAGCTGCGCGCCTCCGCTCGCCCCGGCAGGATAGCGCCTCGCCTCGACATCGAGCGCAAGGGTTCGCCCCACCCGCTACACTCCCGTCCCATGCAAGCAGGAATCATTACCGGCAAAGAGATCATCGAGCTCCTCGAGTTCACCGAGCCTACCCCTGCGGAGAACGAGGCCGTCGTTCGCATCAGCTACTGTGGAATCTGCGGCACCGACCTCCACGCCTACCAGTCTGGCGTCATGGAGAATCCTGCCGTCTGTGGGCACGAGTGGATGGGTGAGGTGTCCGCTGTCGGCTCAGGCGTGACCGACTTCCGCGAAGGCGACCGCGTCATCGGCGGCATCGCCCCCGCCTGTGGCGACTGCGCGTCCTGCAACGCCGGCTACGCCAGCGACTGTCCCCACCAGCTCGGCAGCCTCATGGGCACCCCGCACGGTGGGTTCGCCCCCGCCATCGCCGCCGACGTCCGCCGCCTCACCCCCGTCCCCGACAATCTGGACGACCTCGACGCCGCCATCGTCGAACCCCTCACCGTCGCCCTCCACGGCACACGCCGCACCACTATTCGGCTCGGCGACTCCGTCGCCGTGATCGGCGCCGGTCCCATCGGCCTGCTGACGCTCCAGTGCGCCCGAGCGGCCGGCGCCGGCAGCGTGTACGTCGTCGAGCCGGTCGCCGACCGCGCCGCCCTGGCAATCGAACTCGGCGCCGACCGCATCTTCAACCCCATGGAAGAGGACGTGGCCGCGGGCCTCGCCGAGGCCACCGGTGGGATCGGCCCCGACATCGTCTTCGAGTGCGCGGGCATCGCCCCGACCATCCAGCACGCCGTCGACTACGTGCGCCGCGGGGGCGCCGTCACCATCGTCGGCCTTGCGAACGAAGACGCCATCATCAATCCCGGCTCCTGGATATCGAAAGAGGTGACGGTCGTTGCGTCCGTCGCCTACACGCACCAGGAGTTCGCCATTGCCGCCGACCTCATCGCCAGCGGCCGCATCCAGGTTCGCCCGCTGCACACCCACACCGCCCGGCTATCCGACATCGGCGATGCGTTCTCGCTGCTGAACGGGGACCGCCGCCAGATCAAGGTCCTCGTCGATCCGCGCGGCTAAGGCCGCGGGCGTTCCGGCACGGGTGTTGGCGTCTCCATGACGCCGGTCGCCGCGACCTTTGGCCGGTCGCGGATCTCCAGCGACACGAAGATGTTGAGGATGGCCACGCCCGCCAGCACGATCGTGAGCAGCCGGAAGGCGCCTTCGCCCGGGTCGGGGCCGAGCAGGGCCGCGATGATGGCGGCGCCCAGGATCGCGCCCGCGTAGCGCATCATCGAGAACGTCCCCGAGACCGACCCCGCTACGTCCCGCGGCCACGCCTCCAGGGCGGCGGAGGAGCGCGCGGGCCCCGAGATCCCGAGCCCGATCCCCACGCCGATGAGTGGCCCGATGATCGCCGCCAGCGGCGGGTTGTCGAACAGCAGCGTCAACACCACTGTCGCCGCGCCGATGATGAAGCCGCCGCCCAGCAGGAGCGGCCTCCGCCCCACCCGGTCGGTGAGCGCCCCGCCCACCGGAGAGAGCGTGATCATCGCCGCCATCAACGAGAACAGCACCAGGCTCACCACCTGGTCGCTCACCCCCCGCAGGTCCACGAGGTAGAGGGGCAGGCTCACCAGGAACGAGTACATCACGAGGTTCGTGAGGCCCTGGCTGCTCGCGGCCGCGCGGAAGTTTCGCGCGCCGAAGAACCGGAACTCCACGATGCTCCCGCCCCAGCGCGACCGCAGCCAGTACGCTCCTACCGTCAGCGGCAGGAGGGCGGCGCCCGCGATCAGGAAGGCGGGGTTCTCCACGCGTGTGGCGCTTCCGATGAGGACCGCGCTCCCGAACACCGCCACAAGCGCGAGCAGCGAAGGCGTGTCGATGCGCAGCGTCTCGCGTCCGTGCCCCTCGTCCGGCTTCAGCCGCAGGAGGAACGCGATCGCCACGACCGACAGCGGCACGTTGACCAGGAACAGCAGCCGCCAGTCCCCCGCCAGCAGCAACGCCCCGCCGATCACGGGACCGGTGGCGGCGGCGATGGAGAGCGCCGCCCCGTTCATCCCGAGGACGGTGCCCAGCCGCGCCGAGGGCGTCCGCTTTCGCAGCACCGCAATGCCGTTCGGCAGCACCAGCGCGGTCGCCGCTCCCTGCAGGCCTCGCATCAGGATGAGCATCGGCAGGTTGGTCGCGAGGGCCGAGACGGCCGAGATCGCGATGAGCAGGACGAGCCCGGCCATCATCATCCGAATGGAGCCGTAGGCATCCCCCAGCCGCCCCGAGACGGGTTGCATCGCCGCCACCGCCACCAGGTAGACGCTGATCAGCAGCGTCATCTCCCCCACGCCCACGTCGAAGTGGGAGCGGATGGAGGGCAGCCCCACCGCGAGCATGGTGCTGTTCAGCGGCGTGAGCATCGCCGCGAGCGCTATCGTGGCCTGGAACTCGATGCTCCGCCAGGTGCCCTGCCCCAGGGGCAGATCGGCCTCGCCGGCGCTTTCTTGCCGCATGCGCCTCATATTAACGACGTTAACGAGGGCTCACGGCGGCGGATCTGCCTCCGCGCCGCCTAGCAGGTTGAGGTCGCTTCTCCCGCGCAGCAGGCATCCTCGCCTGTGTCGCACGACATCCCCGACCCCTCCACCAGTGTGATGAGTTGTCCCATCGGAGGCGGATCGTCGTCGGTGATCGCGTAGACCTCCCAGCGAAGCCCGCTGGGGTCTCTCGCCCACGCCTTGTCCTGCTCGGCGTGGCAGCACACGACGGCGTCCTCGACCTCGAGTTCGTGGCCGAGCCCGGCAAGGCGCTCGGTCTCGGCGGCCACCTCCGCGGTCGTCTCGACCTCGACGCCGAGGTGGTTGAGGTCCCCGCCGCGCCCGTTCTCGAACAGGATCAGCTTCAGTGGCGGATCCGCTACCTCGAAGTTCGCGTAGCCCTCCCGCACCTTGTGCGGCTCGGTCTTGAAGAGGTCGCGGTAGAACGTGATCGCGGAATCGAGCTCCGCCACGTTCAGCGCCAGCTGTACCCGTGCCAATGTGGACTCCCTGACCGGTCCGTTTGATGACGGCCGGCGTTGTTCTCCATCGAGTGTAGTCGGAACCGTTGCGAACGGCGCAAGCCACCCCTTCGCGGGCCCGGGGCCGCCACCACCCCTACGGTTCGCTCAACGCCTTCAGCAGCGCGTCTCGCTCGTCCTCTGGAAGCAGGTACTGCTCCATTCCCGCTTGCCTGCGCTGTCGCGTCACCTCGAACAGCACAATCGCCGCCGTCACCGAGAGGTTGAGGCTTCGCACCATCCCCTCCATGGGAATGGTCAGGCGCCGGTCGGCCAGTGCCACCGCCTCCGGCGAGAGTCCGCGGTTCTCGTTCCCAAGCATCACCGCGATCCGAGGGGCCGTCAGGTCCGCGCCGTAGACCTCCTCCGCTTCACCCTCCGCCACCGTTGCCACCACCTCCAACCCCTCGCCGTGCAGAACGTCGAGGCACTCCCTCGCCGAGGAGTACACCTCGAAGTCGAGCCACTTGTTCGCCGACGATGAGGAGAGCTTCCCCACCCGGCGCGGGTCGAAAGGCTCCTCCTGGTCGAAGATCAAGCACACCCGCTGGAACCCGAAGGCGTCGCAGCTTCGGAACACCGCCTCGGCGTTGTGCGGGTCGTGGATGTCCTCCAGCACGACCACGCCCTGCTGCCGCCTTGCAGTCACCTCGCGATACCGTTGCATCCGTTCCGGTGTCGGCACGGCCCGAGCGTAGGCCCGCGACCCGCCCGCGATCCAGCCGCGCCCTTGCGGCGTGCAGCCTCCTAGTCTGTGTCCGCTTCGAGTATTCCAGGGTCGTCGTCGGGTTTGACCAGGACTTCGATACTGGGCAGTTCGTCAATCGTCAGGCTCACTGCCACTCCCTCAAAGTTGTGCACAATCGTATGAGTTGTGGAGCCTTGCCCGAACACCACGATCCAAATTTCGAAGGGTATTCCTTCCGCTGCACACCTCTTCGCCCGTCGCAGCTCTGCCGCCGTCAGTCGGACTGAGGGTGGCAGTGACTTGGTTGCTGACTTCACTTCAACGAAGCGCTCGGGCTGCTCCGTACCGGGGGCAAGGACAATGAAGTCTGCTCCTGGAATGTCTCCGTCCGGAAGGGTTACTTTCTCCCTGTCCGTGTGTCCGATTCGTTGGATATTCTGGTGTCCGTAGCGCTCTCGTAGGTGACGCTCAACCCAGTCCTCTGCTTCGGAGGCTCGTATGGCGTGTGGTATGGCCACACCGATCTGGTCCGCCCGACGGACCGCGTCCTTGTCCTTGGACAGTGGTGTTGCAGATCGGGGCCTGAGATCGGGAGCGGAGTGAGGTACCACACGAGCTCGGGAGACAGGATATGACACCTGATGGCGTGGCTCTTCACGGGGTGGGGTTGAGACTTCGCTAAGTAGCCTTGGAGTTAGTTCGCTTTCGGCGTTGATTTCAATGATCCCATCAGCAGCTACGTCCATGTTGCGCCGGAAGAGCGTTTCGAGCCCAGTCCCTCGAGGCCAGCTGGCGGGCATAGTTGCGGAGTTCACATACCCAGCGAGAAACTCTCTCCGGTCAGTGCCGGCAATGAAGACCTTCAAGTGGCCCAGATCGGGAATCCGATCGTCGCGCCGAGTTGCAATGTCATCTGGTGCTTGGGGAAATCCCCGCTCAGGAGACCAGGCGGGATGTCGTTGCCCTCCAGCAGCCTGTCGATTTTGGTTGGCTATTCGATAGCGGCGATTCGGGCCGCGACGAGGTGTGAGGAGCAGCGAGTGCTGAATCACAGGGGATGACGCCGTGTATACGGTGAGGGGGATCGGCCCCCAATCGACGCTATTCTCTGCCAACGGCTCTCCTGTGAAGAACCGGCCGAAGGACTCGGGGGAGAGCCTCCCGACTTGGTCACTTAGCGGGATGTCAATGTACAACTGCCCACCTCCCCCCTGCGGCCCCGCATCCGTCGTTCGCTCGATATTGAAGAAGTCCCCGGGAGTGACTTTTCTCCAAAAGATGCTAGTTATGGCTCCGAGAATATCGCTGCCGTTCGAGGTCATGAGATCCCTATCTGTACGAGTCCCTTCTATGGTATCGCGGCGATTTCGTCTCCCCACACTTGATAGCCCGGTCGAGGTCGCCTGGCGAATAACTCGAGCCTTGGTGACGGCGAAAGGCTGTCTATGAGGTCGTAGGCCTCTTGGGGCTTCTCCGAGTGTTTGCCCCGCGGGGCGAACACGACCCCGAGAGCGTCCTTCCTTGCGGTCGGGGCCTTGCCCCGCACGGAGAAGAGGATGAATTCAGTGCAGTGGCGAATGTAGACGCCCATGCCCATTCGGATCCCTGCGTAAGGATCGCCGCCTGACTCGAGGATGGCCGCCTGGCCCCTCTGTTTCATCTTGACCCAGGGGATGAGCACTTTGGGCGCAAATCCCCAAGCGGATGCCAGTTCATGGGCTTCAACTACGAATGCGCTGGTCGTCCATAGGTAGAGATGCGCCTGGTCTGCAACAATAGATTCAACAGGTAGGGTCTTGAGTTGGTCGACCGTCAGTGTTGAATAATGGTTGGCAGCGCCGCGACTGCCGCCTCGGGACGGGTGAACGGGGCTATATCCGCTTGTGCCTCCACCCGAGAGCTTTCTGCTGTAGTTCCATGGAGGATCTGCGACGATCGTGGCAAAGGGCCCGGGCGGAAGAGGTGCGAAGTCCGGCAACAGCGAACGCACTAGAGGGGGCTCCCTCGTCGTTGGGGGGCGGCAGTAGTAGGAGGCCTCACCTGCCTCATGCGTTGGAAGTATTCCAGAGAATCGTCGGTATCGTGCAGAACGTTACTGACCCAGTCGCTGGCTTCCGCACCGAGGCCAAACAGACGGTAGGTGAGTTGATCGACATCGTGCTCAGCGCCGTTGTCACCAAGCCGAGCCCGTGCGGCCTTAGCGGCGATTGCCTGTGCCAAGTCCCCCACTGTGCTGTCGCTGGATGGCTCAGGGACGGGAAGGCTCTTTAGGACTCGCGGCGTTACGTAGGGGTGAGAGCGCCACTGGTTTTCCCCCGACCACCTCAGGTACCAGGCCAGCATGGGTCTGGAGTTCAGGATGCCTTGGAGATAGTCCAAGAGCCATGAATCCCAAGTTTGCTTGGGTGTGACATAAAATACAGCTTGGACGGCTGCCGCATTTGTCTCGTCGGTTGCTGTTCTTATGCCAACGCCGGTTTTTCTGATCAAGAGCTTTTTCTTGTGGAAGTGATCCAGGGTCTTATACCTAATGCCGGGGACGCCCAATTTTATTTGGCGGCTCGGCGTGGCGGAATATCGGTCGATATCTTCTCCGACTATTAGCTCGGACCAACCCGGCCTCATTGGAGATTTAGACACGATAGAGGTCGTCTGATCTCTTGGGATCATCGCTCCACACGACTTACAGATTGTGGATTCTTGTAGCCTTCGTATAGGCTGATAATTTCCGCACTCTTTGCAGGCTGCAGTCAATCCATTTTTGCCTATCTCGATGCCTCTCCCCAGGAAGAATGTCTCTTCCCACTTCAGTGAGGGGGGTGCCATAAATCTTCGGAATATACTGTAACTCGATGAATCCTGAGTAGTGTCAAAGACATGGTCAGGATTGGATCGGAATTGTTCCTGGGGTACTTGGTGGGAATGGAGATGCTTAAGAACGCTCGAAGGGTCACTGGCTCTACGTGACATGCGACTGCCACTGCTTGGCACTTGGAAGCAATTCACGAGGTGGCCTTTTGGTGCTGGGCCGTTCCGCAGAATGATGACCGTAGCGCTGCGAGAAACGTTCGGGAATATCCCTTCGCCGAGGCGGGCGACCGTGACCAGGGTGTGCCCAAGGAGCAGCTTGCGGAGACCTCGATGCTCGGGTTGGAAGAGGAAGTCGGGAAGGATGAATCCGACAACAGTGCCTGGGCGTGTAAGCGACAGAGCCTTCTCGACGAAGAGCGAAGAAATGTCGAATTGCCCTGAGGCGAGCCCAAAGCCGCTCAGCCGGTAGAAGTCTCGTGAGTATGGGAGTTGGGTACCCCAAGGAGGATTAGCGATGATGGCGTCAGGTGAGGGCCTACCCCAGTCGGTCGTAGGGTCCAACGCATCCTGTACAAATACTCTCGCGGTCGGACCGAGCTTGACCTGAGCTGCCAGCGAGGCACGAGGATCGATGTCGATACCGACACAATCCATGCTGTGAGGGGTCAAGTGCTGGAGTGCTGCCAGTAGGGTTCCGTCGCCGCAGGCTGGGTCGAGAACCCTCCTGATGTGCCAACCGGCGGATGCTGCTGCTTGCAGCAGTTCTTGTGCTACCCACTCCGCGAGGGCGACCGGCGTGTAGAACGCACCCAGAGTCTTGGGGTCAGCAAAAGTTACCGGGCTATCCAGCAAACCAGGGAGCGGATGCGACACTTCGGCGTGCTGTTCCACTCTTTCAGGACCTAGAGGGCAACTTACGCGACGGATTTGCAGCCCGTCAATGCTGCATGGGGCCGCCCTTGGGCCCTCTCCGGGCCGCGCCCTGCCCGTTCGGGCCTGTTCGGTAAGATAGGCGGACTCCCTCGAATGTCGGGAGAGGAGCGTCGTTGTGAGCGAATCGAACGGACTGGAGCGCGCCAGGGAGCTGCGCGAGGAGTACAACGAGGCCGTCGTCGCGGAAGGCCGCGAGTCGGCCGGACCGTTCATGACGGTCTCCAGCCGCCCCATCGACCGCCTCTACGACCCCACCGACGTCGCCGACCTCGACTACGAACGCGATATCAACGTGCCTGGCTCCTACCCGTTCACGCGCGGCGTCCACAAGACCGGCTATCGCGGCAAGTCCTGGACCATCCGTATGTTCAGCGGCTTCGGCTCCGTCGAGGAGACGAACCAGCGCTACCACGACCTCCTTGGTGCCGGGAACAACGGCCTCTCCATCGCCTTCGACATGCCCACGCTCATGGGCTACGACCACGACGAGCCCTGGGCCGAGGGCGAGTTCGGCTCCTGTGGCGTCGCCGTCGATTCGCTCGCCGACATGGACATCCTTCTCGACGGCCTGCCCCTCGACAACATCACCACCTCCATGACCATCAACAGCCCCGCGCCCGTCATCTGGGCGCTCTTCATCGCCGCCGCGGAGAAGCGCGGCGTGCCCCGCTCCAAGCTCGCGGGCACCCTCCAGAACGACATCCTCAAGGAGTACATCGCCCAGAACGAGTTCATCTACCCGCCCCGCGAGTCGATGCGCCTCGTCACCGACACCGTCGAGTTCGCCGCCGACGAGATGCCCCTCTGGAATCCCATCTCCGTGAGCGGCTACCACATCCGCGAGGCCGGCTCGACCTCCGTGCAGGAGCTTGCCTTCACCCTCGCCGACGGCATCGAGTACGTGAAGTGGGCCCTCGACCGCGGACTCGACATCGACAGCTTCGCCCCGCGCATCTCCTTCTTCTTCAACTGCCACAACGACTTCTTCGAGGAGATCGCGAAGTTCCGCGCCGCCCGCCGTATCTGGGCGCGCCAGATGCGCGAGCGCTTCGGGGCCACGAAGCCGCGCTCCTGGCTCATGCGCTTCCACACCCAGACCGCGGGCGTCTCCCTCACCGAGCAGCAGCCCGAGGTCAACCTCGTGCGCGTCGCCATCCAGGCCCTCGCCGCCGTCATCGGCGGGACCCAGTCGCTGCACACCGACTCCATGGACGAGGCGCTCGCGCTGCCGTCCGACAAGGCCGTGCGCCTCGCCGTCCGCACCCAGCAGGTGATCCAGCACGAGAGCGGCGCCGCCAACACCGTGGACCCGCTCGGCGGCTCCTGGTTCGTCGAGAAGCTGACGAACGACATGGAGGCCGAGTGCAACGCCATCTTCGAGCGCATCGAGGACCTCGGCGGCGTCATTCCCGCCCTCGAGACCGGCTACTTCCAGAAAGAGATCGCCGACGCCTCCGCCCGCTTCCAGCGCGAGTTCGAAAGCCGCGACCGCATCATCGTGGGCGTCAACGAGTTCCAGACCGATGAGTCCCTCGAGATCCCGATCCTCAAGATGGACCCCGAGGGCGAGCGCCGCCATCTGGCCCGCCTCAAGAAGGTGAAGGCCGAGCGCGACGCCGACGCCTGGGGCGAGGCCATGCGCGCTCTCGAGAGAGGCAGCAACGACCCCAACACCAACCTCATGCCGCTCATCATCGACGCAGTCAACGTCGGCGCCACCTCCGGCGAGATCTGCAACATGTGGCGGCGCGTCTTCGGCGAGTACAAGGAGTTCGTTGTCGTCTGATGACCAACGAGCTCGTCGATCTCGCCATCTTTTCGGGAAGGACCTACCCCGCCTTCGCGGAGGCCATCTGCGCCCACCTCGGGATGAAGCAGGGCGAGGCCGACATCTTCGAGTTCGCCAACGAGAACATCTTCGTCCGCTACCAGGAGAACATCCGCAGCCGGGATGTCTTCCTCGTGCAGCCCTTCTTCCCCCCGGTGAGCACCTCCATCCTCGAGCTGCTCATCATGATCGACGCCGCCCGCCGCGCCTCGGCGGGACGCATCACCGCCGTCATCCCGTACTACGCCTACGGCCGCAGCGACAAGAAGGATCAGCCCCGCGTCCCTATCAGCGCCCGCCTCCTCGCCAACCTCATCGAGACTGCCGGTGCCGATCGCGTCCTCACCATGAATCTGCACGCCGGCCAGATCCAGGGTTTCTTCAACATCCCCCTCGACGAGCTCAACGCCCTCTTCCCCGTGAGCGCGTACTACAAGGCCAAGGACATGACGGACTACACCGTCGTCTCAACCGACGTCGGCGGCGAGAAGCTCGCCCGGGACATGGCCGTCCGCCTCGATCTGCCAATCGCCATCGTCGAGAAGCGCCGCCTCGGGAACACCGGGAGCACCGAAGCCCTCAACGTCATCGGCGACGTGGCCGGCCGCAACGCCCTCCTCGTCGACGACGAGATCGACACGGCCGGCACCATGGTCCAGGCCGTCAACATCCTCCGGGAGAAAGGCGCCCGCGAGATCCTCGTGGCCGGTTACCACGCCATCCTGAGCGGGCCCGCCGTCGACCGCCTGCGCGACGCCAACGTCCACGAGATCGTCCTGACGGACACCGTGCCGATGCTCCCCGAGAAGCGCCTCCCCAACATGCACGTCATTTCGACCGCGCCCCAGTTCGGCGACGCGATCCAGCGCATCCACACCGGCCAGAGCGTCGGCGCCCTCTTCCAGTAGGGTCAGCCGCCCTCCCAGGCTCTGAGCTCTTCCTCCGGCAAAGGGTCGAAGAAGCTGTCGTCAACCTTGATGCGCCCCTTCAACGAACCGAACCGCGGCTTCCCCCGAGCCTCGTAGCGCACGAGCTTCGCCACGGCCTTCCCCTCGCGCTCGATGACCACCTCTTCCCCGCCCTCGACCCGTGCGAGCAGGTCGCTGAAGTCCTCTTGAGCCCGTTCCACGCTGACGGTCACCATCGCCATCTCCGTAGGGAATCCGCCTGCCCCACTCCATCGAAGCAGATCGATGCCGAAAGCAACAGCCCCACTCAGCCGCGCGCTAGCGCGGCGCTCTTCTCAGCTAGCAACGCAAGCGCTCTCCTCAGCCGCCCACCAGGGCGGCGCTCCACTCAGGCGGGCGGCGCGAGCGTGCAGCAGTCGAGCGCGGGATTACCGCCCGCCGCTCTCCTCCTCCATGTCCTCCGGCAGGAGCGCGTCGCGTGCCCCGAGCTCGGCGCCCATATGGCGCAGCTCGCGCCCGAACCGCGTCGTCCGAGCCGCGACCCCCGCGAGCTGTGTTCGCTGTTCCGTGACCCGCACCCACAGCCGCCGTCGCGGGACGTAGAACGTGATCCCCAGGCCCACCATCGCCATCCCCACCGCCACCCAGATGAACAGGTCGCCCGGGTCCCGCCGGATGTCGATCCCTGACGCGTCCACCCGCCCCCCAAACCGATAGCGGTAGCCCGACGACGTCTCCACCGTCGTTCCCTCCGCTATCACCACGTTCCCCGCGTCGATATCGGAGATGAACAGGTAGGGACGCCCGTCGGCGGCCTCGGGCATCTGCACGCTGACGACTCCCGTCGTCGTGCCCCGCGGCATGTCCAGCACGGGGATGGCGGGCACCGACGCGATCCCCCGGAATGCGATGCGGTGGCTCGGCGTCTCCGCTGACTCCCCCGGGCGCAGTTCGACCTGGTCGAACCCCTCCCCGTCGAGAAGCGCCACCAGCGTCTCCCCCTCAGCCCGCCAGCTCACCCCGTACACCGCCCCCGGCAGGGCCAGCTCCGCGAGTGCGAGGTCCCCCTCGTACCCGAGCGTCGATCCGGGAACGCTCGCCATCTGCGGCAGCGACTGGTCGAACACGACCTCCCCGTCGGCGCTGCTGATGGTCAGCACCGGTGTCGCCGTCGACTCGTTCTCGAAGTCGAGCACGTCGTCAAAAAGCACGCGGCCGTCTGGCCCCCAGATGGTCAGTTGCGCGAGGTCGTCGAAGAACGCCGCCTGGTGGAAGCGGTACCCGAACGCCCCGCAGGGGTCGTTGACGGTCGCCGTGCAGCGCACGACCTCCTCCCCGCGGCGGAGCAGGAGGTCGCTGTGGAAGTCGATGATGTTCCCTGCCGCGTCGACCCCCTGGTGCGCGTCCTCCATCCCCACGAAGATCTGCCCCGGTCCGGGGTCGCTGAAGAGCGGCGCGGCCGGCCGCGCCTCCGCCAGCGCCAGCGTCCGCTGGAACCCGGCGAGGTTCGTCAGCAGCCCCCCCACCAGCAGCATCAGCAGCGCCATGTGCGAGATGAAGGTCGCGTATTGCGTCCACGGGAAGCGCTCCGCGAACAGCTCGGTCGAGCCCTCGTCCTCGTGCGTGCGGGTCACGGCGTACCGGCGACGGCGCAGCAGCCCCTCGACCGCTTCCACACCCCCGGCGTGCGTGAACGACGCCCGGTGACGCGCCGTCTCGAAGTAGCGCTCGTTCACCCGTATCTGTGGACGCTGCACGCTCCGCCACGTCGGCGGGAAGCGGCTGATGGTGCAGACGGTCACCGCCGCCACGATCACGAACCAGAGCGCCAGGAACCACGGGCTGTGGAACACGTCGAACAGGTCCAGCCCGTCGAGAATGCCCGTGAGCCAGCCGAAGTCCTCCCGCTGCAGCTCCAGCCAGGCCGAACGCGCGGGCGGGTTGCCTCGCATCTCCGCCGGAAGCTGCGGCAGCACCACGCCGAGCAGGCTCGCCAGCACAGCGACCGTGACCAGCGCCACCGCGAACTTGACGTTGGTGAGCAGCCGCCACGTCGCCCGCAACGGGTCGAACTTCGGCATCGGGGGAGTTGCGGCGGGAGCGCTGCTCGCCATCAGGGAAGCTCCGCAGCCAGCTCGTCGAGGTCGGAGTCCGTCAGGGCGCCCAGGTGCATCAGCCGGATGACCCCCTCGGGGTCTATCAGGAAGCTGACCGGGAGACCCGTGCTCACCCGGTACGCTCCCGAGACCTGCCCGTCCCTGTCGAGCACGATCGGGTAGGTCACGTCGAATTGGTCAGTGAACGCCCGCGCCTCCTCTGCCGTCTCCTGCTGGTTCACGCCGACTACCACCAACCCCGGCGACTTGTCCTCAAAAAACGCCTGCAGCGCCGGCGTCTCCCCGCGGCACGGTCCGCACCACGAAGCCCAGAAGTTCAGGAGCACGTAGCGTCCCCGGAAGTCCGTGAGCGCCGCCACCGACCCGTCCAGGTCCCGCAGCCTGAACGCGGGCGCCGCCCGCCCCACCTCCGCCGCCGGCGCCTCCCCCGTCGGGTTCAGCGACTCCCCCAGCGCCACCACGCCCATCCCCGCCTCCGCCTCGACGCCACCCCCGTTGCCCCGGATCTCAAGGAACCAGATGCCGAACCCCACCACCGCCACCACCAGCGCCGCGATCCCGAACGTGAAGCCCGGCCCCGTGTATTCGCGGCGCTGCTGGGGACGTTCGTCGGGAAGGGTCTCGGCCATCGCGGTCGCCACCGTTCGGGCGCCTGCTGCGCCCGCGCTCGTCCGCGAGCGTACCAACCCCCGCCCGTGTGCGCCCTACTGCGCCTCGAAGGTCTGCGTCACGCCGTTGACGGTGACGGCATAGGTCTCGCCCGACTCGAAGTCGGTTCCGAGGGGAATGTTCGACTCGGTCGTCGTGATCGCCAGGGTGCAGGCCAGCTCGTCGAGATTGGCGGGCACGCGGTTGAGGACCTCGATTGTGATCACTCGCTCCTCACGCTCGACGGTGTACGCGTCGAATTCGTGACAGCCGTCCGGCTGAACCGACACGACCTGGACGAAGTACTGGGGCGGCCACGACTCTGCCACCGTGTACTCGACCGAGTCGATACGCGCCGGGATTACAGTCCACTCGTCGGAAGGCGTGGGCGCTGGCAGGTCGTCGTCCCCACACGCGAGAGCGGAGGCCGAGAGGGCGAGCACCGCCGTCAGCCACACTGCGACGCCCGCGAATGCGCGCCCCTTGCTGTACATGTCCCTATCCCCGCAGGAACGCCCGCAACGGCGGGCGCCCTCCCCAAACACTATGCGCGAACGCACGGAACCGTTCCCCATCCTTCGGCGTGCGCGCTCGTCCCCCGTGCCGTGCGGATGCTCAGAACCCGTCCGGGATGACGTGCCGGTCCTCCTCTGCTCCCCACACCCGCCCGATGACGTGCAGCAGCAGCACCGCCCCCACGCCCACCACCCCCGCGATCATCAGCGTCTCGCGAATGCCGATGATGTCGGCCACCACCCCGATCGGCATCGAGAAGATCCCGAACAGGCTCCACGACAGCATGTTCAGGGACTGTACCCGCCCGTGGTAGCGGGACGCGGAGTACGAGAGCGAAAGCGCGTTGTTGAGCGACTGGAACCCGGCCGAGGCGGCTCCCACCAGCAGGATGGCGCCAAGCCCCGCCACGAAGCTGTTGGCGAAGCCGAGCAGCGTCACCGACCCTCCGAAGGCCACACCCAGCAGGAGCTGCTGTTGCCACGCGCTCGCCTTCCCCGCGATGCCCGCCACCAGCACCACCGCGACCACCGCCCCCACCGCCTGCACCGCCGAGAGCACCCCCAGCCCCTCCGAGCCCGCGTTGTAGATGTCTTCCGCGAGCGAGGGCAGGAACGACTGGAAGGGGAAGGCGAACGCCGTCAGCGCGAACGAGGTCAGGATCAGGATCGCCACCGAGGGCCGGCTCCCGACGTAGCGGATGCCGTCCACGAGGTCCCGCACCGGCGACGTAGCCTCCGCCCGCGCCTCCGGCTCCCCCGGGGGAAGCCGCCAGACCGTGAGGATCGCGATCAGGAACCCGGTCGCGGTCATGAAGTAGACGCCTCCGACGCCGATGAACCAGAGCGAGATGAACACCCCCGCCAGGGCGGGGCCGACCACCCGCGTCCCGTTCATGCTCAGCTGCTGCAGGACGATGGCGTTTCCCACCGCCTCCCGTCCCACCAGGGATCCGATGAACGCGTTTCGCGCCGGCCCCATGAAGGCGAAGCCAACCCCCTGGGTGAAGCTCGCCGCGAGCAGCATCCAGAACTCCATCAGCCCCACCGCCACCATCAGCGCGATCCAGGCGGAGTTCAGGCAGAGCACCGTCTGGGAGACCAGCAGCGTCCGCCGCCGCGGCAGCCGGTCGGCGATCACGCCGCCCCAGAGCGTGAAGACGAGGCTGGGCGCGCCGAAGGCCAGCATCATCGCCCCCAGCGCCGTGTTCTGCCCTGTCAGGTCGAACGCGAGCCAGCCCCTGGCGACGATCTGCATCTGCATCCCGAAGAACGAGAACACCGTTCCCGTCCAGAGCAGCCGGTAGTGCGCGTTCTCCAGCGCATAGAAGTTCCGGGCGAAGTAGTTCGCCGTTCCCCGAAGCCCCTCCCCCGTCCGAAGCACGCGCCGCTGCTTACTCGCCCGTCGCGATGCCCAGGAGCTCGGCGACCGCCTCCCAGGCGGCTGCTTCCACCGCCGCCGGCGGCTGCGTCGCGTCGATCTCCAGCCACGTCCCCTCCGGCGCCTGCGCCAACTGCTGGCGATACCCCTCTCGCACCCGCTCGTGGAAGGCCAGCCCCTCGCGCCCCGTTGCCGGACCGCCCCGTTCCCCCTGCTTCCGCTGCAGCCCTACCTCCGGTGGCAGGTCGAGGTAGAGAGTCAGGTCCGGCGTGAGTCCCTGCGTCGCCGAGGCGTTCGCCTCGGCCAGCCGCTTCAGGTCGAGGCCCCGCCCATACCCCTGGTACGCCACCGTGCTGGCGCGGAATCGGTCGCAGAGGACCGTCGCGCCTCCCTCCAGCGCCGGCTTGATCACGCGGCTCACCAGCTCCGACCGCGCCAGCAGGAAGGCGAACGCTTCAGCCCACGGCGTTAGCGACTGCCCCAGCAGCTCGCGCGCCTGCTCGCCCGCGGGCGTTCCTCCCGGCTCCCGCACCTCGATCGAGTGGACCCCCACCGCCTCCAGCCGCCTCGCCAGCCGCGTGGCTAGCAGGCTCTTGCCCGCCCCCTCGCCCCCTTCGAAGACGATGAAGCGCCCTCCCCGACCCTCGCTCGTCACCGTCCGCCCGACCGCGGTGGTTCGGGAAGGATGCGTACCCGCCGTTCCGGCTCCGAGCCGTGGCTCTCGCTGTCCAGGTTGAAGCGACCGGCCAGCTCGTGCTGGACGCGCCGGATATAGCTGTTCGCCGGCGCCAGCTCCAGCGCGCGCCCGTCCGTGAGCACCTGCGCGATCGCCTCTTCCGTCTCGCGATACGCCTCCGCCACCGGATCGCGACGCGCGCGCTGGCCGCGGAACTGGAGCAGCACCTGCTCCATCTGGAAGAGGGTGTTGCTCTTGATCACGTAGATCGGCAGCGAGCGCTCCTCCGCCTCGCGCACGGGCGCCGGCTTCTTCCGGTACGAATGCCGCAGCGTGATGAGCGCGTCCGCGTTCCGCAGGTCGTCGACGATCTGGATCGGCACACCCGTCTCCTGGATCGCCTGCACGAGCCGCCCGCGCGAGAGCCCGAACGGGAACAGTCGCGTCTCCGCTTCAGGCGCCGCCGTTCCGTTCCCGTCCTGAGAGCGCCCCTTCGCGGCCGGCGCGGCCGCCTCCGGCTCCTCCCGGGCGACCGTCGTGATCGTTCCCTCGTCGGTCAGCTCTCGCACCTCGGGGGGTGCCTGGAAGCCACGCAGCTTCGCATCGACCGTCGCCCCGACATCCTCATGCAGCGCCACCCGCCGCCACCCCTGGATCTCGATGACCGCGTCGAACGTGGGCGGCGCCATCCGCTCCAGGATCGACTTCTGCGTCCCCCGCCGCCGCGCTTCCTCGTCGCTCAGCGTCACCGACTGGATCCCGCCGATGAGGTCGCAGAGGGTCGGGTTCGCCATCAGATTCTCGAGCGTGTTGCCGTGCGCCGTTCCCACCAGCTGCACCCCCCGCTCCGCGATCGTGCGCGCCGCCGCCGCCTCAAGCTCCGTCCCGATCTCGTCGATCACGATGACCTCGGGCATGTGGTTCTCGACCGCCTCGATCATCACGCCGTGCTGCAGCGCCGGTGTCGACACCTGCATCCGCCGCGCCCCGCCGATCGCCGGGTGGGGAATGTCGCCGTCGCCGCCGATCTCGTTCGAGGTGTCGACGATCACGACGCGCTTGTTCGCCTCGTCCGCCAGCACGCGCGCCACCTCGCGCAGCATCGTCGTCTTGCCCACGCCCGGCCGTCCCAGCAGGAGGATGCTGTTTCCGCTCATCACGAGGTCCTCAATGATGCGGATGGTCCCGTACACCGCGCGCCCGATGCGGCAGGTCAGCCCCACCACCTTCCCCCGCCGGTTGCGGATGGCGGAGATGCGGTGCAGCGTGCGCTCGATGCCGGCCCGGTTGTCGTCCCCGAATTCCCCGACGCGGGCGATCACGAAGTCCAGGTCCTCCTCCGTCACCTCCCGGTGGCTGAGCACGATCTCCCGGTTCGGGTAGCGCGCCTCGGGCAGCCGCCCCAGGTCCAGCACGACCTCGAGCAGCTCGCTGCGGTGGTCCTCCGCTTCCAGCTTCTCCGCCAGCCGCGGGGGCAGCGTCTCGATGAGCGCGTCGAGGTCGTCGGTCACGATCCGCTCGGGCGCCGTTCCGTTCCCCTCGGTCATCGCCACTACGCTACCCCTACCGCGTGAACTTGTCCGTATCTCATGCGCCCGCGCCCGCCTTCGGCCGCTCGGCCGCCCCGATCGTGAGGAAGTACTCGTGCAGCCGCGTGTCCCCACCCAGCTCGGGGTGGAACGCCGTCGCCAGCAGGTTTCTCTCTCGCGCCGCCACGATGAC
The DNA here is from genome assembly GCA_965203545.1 of Tepidiformaceae bacterium. Lineage (GTDB taxonomy): Bacteria > Chloroflexota > Dehalococcoidia > Tepidiformales > Tepidiformaceae > UBA2991. The sequence goes on along the minus strand of OZ241899.1, from coordinate 1,469,065 downwards.
TCCGTCCTCGATCCGCCCCAGCACCTCCACGCCCGCCCCCACGGACTCGATGATCGGCGCGCGGATGAAGATCGCGTGGAACGGCCCGCCGGCCGACCCCTCCATCTCGACGTTCGCCTCGAAGCTGTCGACCTGCCGCCCGAAGGCGTTGCGCGCCACCGACATGTCCATCGTCTCGATCCCCGGCCGGTCGAGGTCATCGACCCGCTTCGCCAGCAGGATCGCCCCCGCGCACGTGCCCCACACAGGGCGGCCGCTGGCGCAGAACGCCCGCAGCGGCTCGGTGAACCCGTAGCGAAGGATCAGCCGCGCGATTGTCGTGCTCTCGCCGCCGGGAATGATGAGCGAGTCCAGCGCATCGAGCTGCTCCGGGCGGCGCACCTCGACGGACGCCTGCCCAATGCTCGCAAGCATCTCGGAGTGCTCCCGGAAGTCGCCCTGCAAGGCGAGAATGCCCGTGGTCACGTTGCGTGCGTCCCGCCAGATCGTTCGCGTCCAGGCCCCATGCGCCCAGCGATTGTAGCAGCCGCGTGAACCCCGTCCCGCCCCGAGCCGCTATCCTGTCGCCCGCAAGGAGGCGCTATGCCCGCCCAACTCACCCCCGAGGAAGTGAACGAGTTCCTCGACAGCCGCCCCGGTTGGATCACCTTCACCTCCGTCGGCAGCGACGGCTACCCCCACAGCGTCCCCATCGGCTACTTCCGCGTGGACGACGCCGTCTACATCGGCTGCCGCGACCGCACCCAGAAGGTGCTCAACGCCCAGCGCAACCCGAAGGTCAGCCTTTCGCTGGAGAGCGGCAGCACCATGCAGGACATCAAGGGCATCCTCATCCAGGGCGACGCCACCGTGGTCAACACCCCCGACGAGCTCCTCGAGCTGACCCGCGAGGCCGCCCGTCGCCGCGGCGCCCCCGAATCCGTCCTCCCCACCGAGCCCCCGCCCGGCGCCGCCTACATCAAGGTCACGCCCACGAAGGTCATCTCCTGGGACTACTCAAGGCCCGGCTAGTCGCCCTCGTCCTCCGGCCACCAGCGGTAGACCCGCAGGTCGACCGTGTCCGCAGCGTCGAACACGACTCCCTCGCCCTCCAGCAGCTCCCGCTGCAGGTCCGCCCCGTGCCCCCGTCCCCGCAGGCTGATCCCGCCCTTCGCGTTGATCACCCGCCACCAGGGAACGTCCGTATCCGGCGGAAGCGCCCGCAGCGCATACCCCACCGCCCGCGCCGCCGCCGGCGCCCCCAGCACCACCGCCACCTGCCCGTACGTCACGACCCGCCCGCGCGGCACCTCCCGCACGAATGCCCACACCCGCTCATAGAAGTTCGGCGCCACCGTACCCTCACTCAGCCACGTGACAGCGTGGCGCTTTCCTCAGGCGGGCGGTAGCCCGCCGCTCTCCTCACCCCTCAGCCGCGCGACAGCGCGCCGCTCTCCTCCCCTACCCCCGCGGCAGGCCGAAGCCGCGCGTCGCGATGATCGTGCGCATCACTTCGTTCGAGCCCGCCCCGAACGTCGGCATCACCGCTGCCCGGTAGCCCTGCTCGATGCGTCCGGCCAGTGGGGCGTGCTCCGACTCCGGCGTGAGCTGCCCGTAGGGCCCCAGCAGCTTCGTGCCTGTGTGCAGGATGCGCTGCATCAGCTCCGTGCTGAAGATCTTGACCTCGCTCGCCTCGTGGTTCGGGTGCTCGCCCCGCTTGATCATCCCCAGGTTCCGGTAGGCCAGCATCTGCAGCACTTCAAGCTGCACCTTGTAGTCCGCCAGCGTGCGCGACACGTGCGCGTCGTCGATAGGGCGGCTGCCGCCCGGCCCCTCCTCCCGCGCCCACCGCATGAGCGCGTCGAACACGGCCCGCACGCCCGACACCGTGAAGATCGAGACCCGCTCGAAGTCGAGCGCGTGTGCGGCGTAGTACCACCCCCGGTTCTCCTCCCCCACCAGTGCGTCCGCGGGAACGTGCACGTCCTCCCAGTACACCTCATTCGTGCGGATGCCGGACATCGTCCAGATCGGCTTCACCGTGATGCCCGGCGTCTGCAGGTCCACCAGGAACATCGAGATGCCCCGGTGCTTCGGCGCCGACGGGTCCGTCCGCGCCGCCAGCCAGACGTATTCCGCCCGGTGCGCCGCGCTCGTGAACCGCTTGATCCCGTTGAGCACGTAGTCGTCGCCGTCGCGAACCGCGCGGAGTTGCAGCGAGGCCAGGTCGGTGCCCGCGTCCGGCTCCGTGTACCCCAGCGCGAAGTCGATCTCGCCCTGCGCGATCCGCGGCAGGAACGCCGCCTTCTGCTCGTCCGTCCCGTAAGTCATGAGCGTCGGGCCGACCTGCTGTACGCCCACCGTCGCGCCCGGCGCCCCAACGTAGTTGAGCGCCTCCTGGAACAGGTACTGCTCCTCGTAGCTGCGCTCCTGGCCGCCGTACTCGCGCGGCCACGACATCGTTAGCCAGCCCTTGTCCGCCAGCTTCCGCCGGAACTCGCGCTCCATGGCGTAGCGGTCGGGAGACGCGTCGAGGCGACGGCGCACGTCCGGGCTCCATTCGACCGCGAGGAAGCCCTCCACCTCGCGCTCGAACGCAAGCGCCTGCTCCGAGAACCGAAACTCCATCGCGCGGCAGTCTACGCGCGCGAAACCGGCGCGAGCGCCCTAGTTGCCGCCCTGCTTCGGGATCTTCGGAAGCAGCCAGCTCAAGAAGGCGTCCTCCGAGCGCGTCTGCATGAAGAAGCGCCCCGGACCCGTCAGCTTCACGACCAGTCCCTCGCCGCTGAACAGCGTCGACTTCCAGCCGCCCGAGCGCCCGACGTCGTACTGGACCGAGTCGTCGAACGCGACCATGTGACCGGTGTCGACCACGTAAGGCTCGCCCACGGCCAGGTCGATGGGGTGGATCGCGCCGTAGCTCGAGACCCAGATCGTCCCCTGGCCCGTGCAGCGCAGCAGGAACAGCCCTTCGCTCGAGAAGAACGACTTCGCGCCGCCCCACTTCGTGTCCACGTCCACGCCCTCGGTTGCCGCCAGGAACGATCCCGACTGCACGAGCAGCGTTGTCTCGCCCGTCAGTTCCAGCGCCATGATGTCGCCCGGCAGCGCCGGCGCTACCGTCACCTGCCCCGTCTCTTGCTCGGCGCGGAAGGTGTTGATGAAGAAGCTCTCGCCGCCCAGCACCGAACGGCGCAGCCCCGAGAGCATCCCTCCGCGCGTGCTGGTCTCCATCTCGATCGTGGACGACATGCTCACCATCGCTCCCGCTTCCGCCTGGATCGACTCCCCCGGATCGAGGTCGATCAACGCGAGGGCGTAGGAGGGCTGGTACTTCACTTCGTGGCGCAATGTCATGCTCCCGTTGGGGTGTGGAGGGCCATCCCTGCCGCGAGTGCGGCGACGACCGCCTTCCCCGCGATTGTGGGCCCTTGGGACGTAGGTTACGGTAAGGCCCCGAACGCGTCGCCACGTCGTTGAGGAGGGGCCATGCCGTCACGCTTCCGCTACTCCATGTGGGATGGCACCCAGGAGGTCGCCGACCTCGACCCCGACCAGATCCTGGACAACCTCTCCGACGACCTCATGAATTTCGGCGACCTCCAGCATGCCCTCCGCAACCTCCTCCAGCGCGGCATGCGCAACCCCATGGGCGACCGCACTCAGGGCCTCCGCGACCTCCTCCAGCAGCTGCGCCAGCAGCGCCGCCAGCAGCTCGACCGCTTCGACCTCGGCTCCGTCTTCGACCAGCTCCGCGAGCAGCTCGACGAGATCCTCGACATGGAGCGCAACACCCTCGATCAGCGCCTCGAAGAGGCGGGCCCGTCGCCCCAGGGCGCCGAGGGCCAGGACGGCCAGCAGGGTGACCAGGCGGATGGCTCCCCCCAGGACGGCGAGGGTCAGCAGCAGGGCGTCGAGCAGGGCCAGCAGCCCTCGAACGAAAGCGGCCAGCAGGGAGATGGGCAACAGGGCGAGCCCGGTGAGGGCCAGTCCGGCGAACAGGGACAGCAGGGTTCGCAGTCAGGTGGCGCGAGCAGCCAGGGAAGCGTCCCCACCAGCGAGTTCGCGGACATGCTCCGCAACATCGCCAACCGCAAGCAGGAGTTCCTGGACGAGCTTCCCGAGGACACCGCCGGACAGGTCCGCCGCCTCCAGGACTACGAGTTCATGGATCCCGAGGCACAGGAGAAGTTCAACGAGCTCGTCGAGTCGCTGCGCCAGGCGATGATGAACACCTTCTTCAAGGACCTCTCCGAGCAGATCGCCAATATGTCGCCCGAGGACCTCGAGCGCATGAAGAACATGACTCGGGACCTCAACCAGATGCTGCAGGACAAGATGGCCGGCAACGAGCCGGACTTCGACAGCTTCATGCAGCAGTACGGCGACCTCTTCGGCGACAACCCTCCTCAATCCCTCGACGAGCTCATCGCCCAGATGCAGCAGCAGATGGGCCAGATGCAGAGCCTCCTCGGCAGCCTCCCCGGCGAGATGCGCCAGCAACTCCAGGACCTCCTCTCCGACAAGATCGGCGACCCCGAGCTGCAGCAGGGTCTCAACGAGCTCGCCCAGAACCTCGAGTACCTCTTTCCCATGCGCGACCAGCGCAACCAGTACCCATTCCGGGGCGAAGAGCAGCTCGACCTCGACGCCGCCATGGAGCTCATGCGCCACATGCAGTCCATCGACGAGGTCGAACGCCAGCTTGAGCGCACCCAGTACGGCGGCGAGATCGACGACATCGACGCCGACCAGCTCGAAGAACTGCTCGGCCCCGAAGCCCGCGAGACGCTCGATGAGCTCCGCAAGTTCCTCGAGATCCTCGAGGAGGCCGGCTACATCCGGAAGAAGGGCTCAGGCTGGGAGCTGACCCCGCGCGGCACCCGCAAGATCGGCCAGCGCGCCCTCGTCGAGCTCTACGCCCAGCTCAAGGCCGACTCCTTCGGCAAGCACGAGGTCGCCGAGAACGGCTTCGGTGGCGAACGCACCGACGACACCAAGCTCTACGAGTTCGGCGACCCGTTCCACCTCGACATCAAGCGCACGATCATGAACTCGCTCCACCGCGAGGGCGTTGGCACGCCCATCAACCTCAAGCCCGACGACTTCGAGGTCGCCCGCAGCGAGCTCGTCACCCAGACCGCGACCGTCATAATGCTCGACCTGAGCTGGTCGATGGCCCTGCGCGGCAGCTTCCAGGCCGCCAAGAAGGTCGCGCTCGCGCTCAACAACCTCATCTCCTCCCAGTTCCAGCGCGACAGCCTCTACATCATCGGCTTCAGCGCCTACGCCCGGGAGCTGAAGGCCGAGGACCTGCCCTACGTGCGCTGGGACGAGTCCGTTCTCGGCACGAACATGCACCACGCCCTCATGATCGCCGAGCGCCTGCTCGCCAAGCACACCCAGGGCACCCGCCAGATCATCATGATCTCCGACGGCGAGCCGACCGCCCACCTCGAGCGCGGCCGCAGCTACTTCGCCTACCCGCCCAGCCCCATCACCATCCGCGAGACGCTCAAGGCCGTGAAGCGCTGCACCCGCAAGAACATCACGATCAACACCTTCATGCTCGACCGCAACCACTACCTGAAGGAGTTCGTGAACCAGGTCGCGCGCATCAACAAGGGCCGCGTCTTCTACACCACGCCCGACAAGCTGGGCGAGTACATCCTCGTCGACTACGTCGCCCAGAAGCGCAAGCACCTCACCGGCATCGCCGGCTAGCGACGGGATCCGACGGCCCTCGTCATGGCGATCCTGCTCGACCACATCACCGACGAGCAGGCGGACCTGATCCGCAGCTCGCACGTCTTCTTCGTCGCCTCCGCCGACCCGGCCCTCGCCGAAGGCCCCGACGGTCAGGGCGCCGTCAATCTCTCCCCCAAGGGCGCCGCCGACCTGCACGTCATCGACCGCAACACCCTCGCCTACTTTGACTACGCCGGCAGCGGCAACGAGACCGCCCGCCACGGCATGGGCGGCGGTCCCGTCACCGTCATGGTCACATCGTTCGATGAGGACGCCGCCATCGTCCGCCTCTACGGCCGCGCCTGCGCAAAGCCCCTCGATGACTCCGTGCTCGCTGCCCATGCCGATAACCTCCGTGCCGTCGAGACGCCCACGCCCGAGCGCCAGGTCATCGAGATCACCGTCGAGCGCACCCAGACCTCCTGCGGCTACGGCGTCCCCGTTTACGAGTACCAGGGCGACCGCACGAAGGCCCAGCGAGGCCGTCGCTACAAGTAGCCAGGGAATTTCCAGAACGGACGGGGTAAATCCTCCTTCCGGTCGCTAATCTGCTTCACATGGGGCGAAGAACACGCAGCCGCGCGGGCCGTGCCCCTCTCGCGACGGTTGCCCTGGCGCTCCTTGCGGCCCTGCCTCACGTGCCATAACCCGACCCCGTGCTACCATCGAAAACACCACCCCAGCGCCTAGTGCGCCGCTCCACTCACCATGCCTACCGACCGCGTCCAGCTCTACGACACCACCCTCCGCGACGGCTCCCAGATGGAAGGCATCTCCCTCTCCGTCGCCGACAAGGTGCGCATTACCCAGAAGCTCGACGAGCTCGGTGTCGAGTGGGTCGAGGGCGGCTTCCCCGGTTCCAATCCCCGCGACGCCGCCTACTTCCAGCGCCTGAAGGACGTCACGCTCTCCCAGGCGAAGGTGAGCGCGTTCGGCGGCACCCGCCGCGCCGGACTCACCTGCGAAACCGACCCCAACATCCAGAGCATGGTCGCCGCCGAGACCCCTGGCGTCACCCTCGTGGGCAAGGCCAGCCAGTACCAGGTCCAGCGCATCCTCGAGACCAGCGACGAGGAAAACCTCGCCATGATCGCCGACACCGTCGGCTACTTCCGCAACCTCGGCAAGACCGTCTTCTTCGATGCCGAGCACTTCTTCGACGGCTTTGCCGGCAACCCCGACTACTCCCTCCAGTGCCTCGCCACCGCCGCCCGCGCGGGCGCCGAGGCCCTCGTCCTCTGCGACACCAACGGCGGCATGACCACCCCCGACCTCCTCGCCGCCATCGAGGCCGTCCAGGACCGCGTCCCCGACGCGCGACTCGGCATTCACTGCCACGACGATGTCGGCCTGGCCGTCGCCAACAGCCTCGCCGCCGTCGAAGCCGGGGTCTGGCAAGTCCAGGGCTGCGTGAACGGCTACGGCGAACGCTGTGGCAACGCCGATCTCCTCACGGTCACCGCCAACCTCAAGCTCAAGATGGGGATCGACGTCATCGCGGACGACCAGCTCGCTCGCCTCACCGAGGTCTCCCACTACGTCAACGAGCTCGCCAACCTCGTGCCCGACGGGCAGGCCCCCTTCGTGGGGCAGAGCGCCTTCGCCCACAAGGCCGGCTACCACGTCGCCGGCATCATGAAGGACGAGAGCTCCTACCAGCACATCGACCCCGGCCTCGTCGGCAACAGCAGCCGCGTCCTTGTGAGCGAGCTCTCCGGCCAGCGCAACCTCCTCGTCAAGATGGAGGAGCTTGGCATCGACTACCCCTTCACCCCCGCGGAGATCCGCAACCTCCTCCAGGTCGTCAAGGAGAAGGAGAGCGAGGGCTTCCAGTACGAAGGCGCGGAGGCCAGCTTCGAGCTCCTCGTCCGCCGCGAGATTCCCGGCTACGTCCGCCCCTTCGAGATCGAGGACTTCGTCATCGTCGAACGCCACCGCCACCGCCGTGGCGACGACCAGCGCAACGACATGCTCGCCGAGGCGATGGTCAAGATTCGCGCCGGCGACGACGAACACCACACCGCCGCCGAAGGCAACGGCCCCGTCAACGCCCTCGACCTCGCGGCCCGCAAGGCGCTCGGCAGCGCCTACCCCGACGTCCTCAACGTGAAGCTCGTCGACTACAAGGTGCGCATCCTCGACAGCGAGTCGGCCACGGCCGCCCAGGTCCGCGTCCTCATCGAGAGCACTGACGGCCACCGCTACTGGACCACGGTCGGCAGTTCCACCGACATCATCGAGGCCAGCTGGCTCGCCCTCGCCGACGCCCTCGAGTACGCGATCACACTTCCTGCCGAATAGAGCCTCGTCGGCTCAACAGCCCTAGTGCTGCGACTCCTCCCGGAAGTCGGCCTTGCCCGTGACCATGTCGCGCGCGTCCCGGACGAGGCCCGGGATGGCCATCCGGTTGCGGAGCAGCAGGGCGGCGCACAGCGCCATGTACCCGATCGAGTACCAGAAGCGCACGATCTGCGCCCCGTCGCCCAGCGTGTCTTCCGTCAGGGGGAGCTGTGCGGCAAACAGGATGAAGAGCGCCCAGGCCTCGGGGCGGCTCATGCGCAGGTTCACGAAGACCGCGATTGCGAACGCCGACTGCGCCGCCGTCAGGAAGACCTCCCCCTGCTGGCGCGAGAAGAAGAGGTTGATCTCTTCCGTGGGTGAGACCAGCGGCAGTCCCTGCAGGATCCCCCAGTCTCCCGAGCCGATCATGAAAGCGATCGGCAGCGTCCCGATCAGCAGGGTCCACTGGTTCACCTTCGACGAGATCAGGGCGCCCATGCCCGCTGCCGCCCGGCCCCGCCACGCCAGGAGCGCGGCCACCAGCACCTCCGGCGACTCCGACGCCAGGGGCGCGATCCACTGGATCAGCACGAACTCGCTGATGTTCACCTTCTTGCCCGTCTCCACTAGCCCGTGCGCGAACGGCTCCGCCGAGGCGATGATCACCGCCGCGGCGAAGATCAGCGTTACCACCACCACGGCCCGCCGCCGCAGGTCGGGTAGCGAACCCATCGCTCGCGCCGGTCCCACCAGCTCCACCTCTTCCGATTCCACGCGACTCGTCATCACCAGGTAGATGAGGAACATCGAGACGAGCACGATCGTGTCCGCCAGCGTGAGCGTGCTCCGAAGCGGCACGAGGATCACGTACACCGTCGCGACCGCGAGGAACGCGAGCTCTAGCGCCCGCGCGCGGCTCACGACCAGTTCCTTCAGCCGTGTCCGGTAGAAGAAGATCAGGAACACCACAGGCCAGCCGATGCCGATCAGCAGCCGGTTCCCGCCCGTCATGTTCGCGACCGCGAGTCCCTCTGCCGCCTTTGCCGGGTCCGAGCCTGCCTCCCACGCCAGGAACGCGTCGACCGCGTACTCGGGGAGCACTGCGATGAAGGCGATGATCGCCAGCGCGAGGCCCTGCGAGATGTCCATCTCCGCGGTCTCGGCGCCCCAGGTCAGCAGGAACGCCGCCGCCAGGATGGCGATCCCGTACAGGGCCGACTCCAGGAGTGGGTCGAGATGCAGCTCGATGATGGGGGCGATCCCGGGAAAGTCGCCGAACAGGATCCCGACGATGCCTACGAGCGCCATGGCGGCAATCACCGCCCAATGCGCGGTGAACCGCTCGCTCATCAAGAAGCCTCTCCCCGCGCCCAAAGCGAGCGCGTCCCCGGGGAAGAAGTTGGGTCGCTCATGTGCGAGTTCGGAGCCTACCGCCGCTCCGCCCTCCCGGCTACCGCGCTCCGCCGCATCGGGCAGAATGCCCCGATGGCCGAGCGCCGACCCTACGGACTCTGGGACAGCCCCATCACGCCGGGCGCCCTCGCGGGTGGCATCCGCCTGCGTGGACCGTCGTGGGATTCCGACGGACGCACGCTGGGCTGGTTCGAGGGTCGCGGCGACCGCGGCCTGGCAGTCGTGGTGGCCCCGGATGGCAACGGCGCCGAGATCCGCGACATAAGCGGTGACACCCTCGTCCGGGCCGGGGTCGGCTACGGCGGCGGCGACTTCGTCCTCGCAAACGGTCAGGGCTGGTTCGTCGAACACGAGAGCCAGCGCCTCTACCGCCAACCCCTCGATGGCTCCCCGGTCAGGCCGGTCACGCCCGCCTTCGGCGAGGTGGCCTCGCCCGCCGTCAGCCCCGACGGGCGCTGGGTTGCCTACGTGCACTCCTACGAGGATGTCGACGTGATCGCCGTCGGCGACAGCTCTGGAGGACGCTGGCCCCAGCACCTCGCCAGCGGCCGCGACTTCTACATGCAGCCCGTCTGGAGCCCCGGCGGCGACCACCTCGCGTGGGTCGAGTGGGACCACCCGAACATGCCCTGGGATGGCTCGGAGCTGCGCGTCGCCGAGATCGCCTTCCCGGAACGCGCACTTCCGACCATCGCCGCCTCTTCGGTCGTTGCAGGCGGCCCAGATGAGGCCATTCTCCAGCCCGCCTTCTCCCCGGACGGCAGCGCCCTCTACTACATCTCCGACGCCACCGGCTGGGGCCACCTCCACCGCCACGACCTCGCGAGCGGTCAAATCCGCGCCCTCACCTCCGGTGATTGCGAGTACGGAACGCCCGCCTGGGGGCAGGGTGTTGGCATGTTCGCCGTGCTCCCCTCCGGGCGCGTCGTCGGCATCCGGCAGCGGCAGGGCTTCGCCCGCCTTGTCCTCATCGACAGCGCGGGCGGTGAGCCCCGCGAACTCGACCTCCCCGCCGAGTACGCCAGCTTCGAGAACCCGGTGGCCTCCCCCACAGGTGAACGTCTGGCCGTCATCGCCAGCGGCCCCACCACCTCCCCCCGTCTGGTCCTGGTCGACCTCGAGCAGGATCCCCCCGATGTCGTCACCCTGCGCCTCAGCGACCCCGCCGCCTTCCCCACCGCCAGCCTCTCCGTCCCGGAGCCGGTGTCCTGGACGAACGCCGCCGGCAGCGAGGTCCATGGCCTCTACTACCCGCCCGCCAGCGACCGTTTCTTCGACGAAGGGCCGCCACCCCTGGTCGTATTCGTCCACGGCGGCCCCACCGACCACGTCGACGCGGGCTGGCGGCCGCAGATCCAGTTCCTCGCCAGCCGCGGCTACGCCGTGGTGGCGGTCAACTATCGCGGCAGCAGCGGCGCCGGACGCGAGACCATGCTCGCCCTCCGTGGCGAGTGGGGCGTCGCCGATGTCGAGGACTGTCGCTCCGGCGCCGAGGCGATGGCCGCGCGCGGCCTCGCCGATGGCGACCGGCTCGCCATCCTCGGGGGTAGCGCCGGCGGCTACACCGTGCTCCGCTCCCTCCAGGTGCACCCTGGCTTCTATCGCGCCGGTGTCTGCTACTACGGCATCTCCAACCTGTTCACCCTCGCCAGCGACACCCACAAGTTCGAGGCTCGCTACCTCGACTCCCTCGTCGGCCCCCTCCCCGACGCCTCCGCCCGCTACCGCGAGCGCTCCCCCATCTTCCACGCCGACGCCCTCGCCGACCCGATCGCCCTCTTCCAGGGCGTCGAGGACCGGGTCGTCCCTCGTGACCAGAGCGACTCGCTTGCGGCCTCCCTCCGCACCCGCCGCGTCCCCCACGAGTACCACGTCTACGAGGGCGAAGGGCACGGCTGGCGCAAGCGCGAGACGGTAGAGGCCTTCTACTCGTCCGTCGACCGCTTCCTCAGGCGGTACCTCCTCGCCTGAGGTCCTCAGTCGTGCCAGCGCATGACTGTGCGTGCGGCTTCTTGCTCAAGGGCGCTCTTCTCCGCCCAGCGCCGCAGGAACTCCTCCCCCACCACCGTTTTCGCCACCGCCCACGGCAACGGCTGCTCCCCGCCCAGCCCCCACCGGTCGCGAACCGCCACCAGGAACGCCGTTGCGTCGCCGAGGTCGAGCGGTTCCAGCACCTCGCAGTCGAGCGCCCCCACCCCGCCGGGGAACGTCGGCGCTCCGGAGGCCGTCAGCTCGACCTCCAGCCCCGCAAGCTTGTTCCCCTCCCGCCCCGAGCGCAGCCCGAGCGGCTCCAGCAGGCTGGCCTGCGCGTCGCTGAGCAGCGTCACCGAGAGCCTGCCGCTCTCGCGCACCAGCCCTTCCGTGTAGTTCGTCTTCGAGAGCGAGACGAGGAGCCGAGGCCGCTCCGGCACGATCGAAGCGCCGAATACCGACACGCAGATCTGCGCGTTCGGCCCCGCCGGTCCCGCCGCCCCCACCGCGCACAGCGGCGCCCAGAAGTGCGAGAGCACGTCCCCCGCGGGCCGCGCTTCCGTCACGGCGTCCCCTACTCCTCGTGCAGGACGAGGTAGTTGCCGCAGGTGTCGTCCAGCATGGCCTGGTAGCCCCACTCGCTCCGCGTCGGCTCCTGCGGGAAGCTCACGCCCAGCCCGGTAAGCCGCTCGTACTCGCTTTCGAGGTCGTCCACGAAGAAGATCGCGACCGGAATCCCGTCCTTGCGGAGCGCTTCCTGGAACGCCTTCGAGGCCGGATGCGCGTTCGGCTCCAGCATCATTTCAATCTCGCCGGGGTTGTCCCGCGGCTCGACCGTGATCGCCCGGAACTCGCCCGCGGGGTCGTCCCGTTTCAGCACGAAGCCCAGCACCTCGGTGTAGAAGGCGAGCGCCTTCGCCTGGTCGTCAACGGTCACGCTGGTGAGCTTGATTCGCATGGCCTGCATGCTACGCGCCTCCGTTTGCGACGCGCTCGCCCCCCGCTAGAATCGGTGCGTGGCCGATTGCCTCTTTTGCAGCATGGCCTCGGGCGATATCCCCGTCGAGCGGGTCGCCGAGAACGACCATGCGTTCGCCATCCGCGATATCAACCCCCGCGCCCCCATCCACGACCTCATCATTCCCCGCGAGCACATCGCGGACGCCCGCGAGATCGAGGCGGGGCATGCCGAAACGCTCGCCGGGCTGTTCGCGCTTGCCGGAGAGGTTGGCCGGTCCGAGGGCGTTCACGAATCCGGCTACAGGCTCGCCTTCAACGTCGGAGACGACGCCGGCATGACCATCCACCACCTCCACCTCCACCTCGTCGGTGGGCGCCAGCTCGGCCACGAAGGGTGATCGCGGACCAGGTCGCTGCCGTCCGCGAAGAGCTCCTGCAGCGCCCGCCTGGGCTCGTGCGCCACGTCCGCCGCGTGCTCGACGAGGCCCTGCCCCTCGCCCGCCACTGGCTTGCCGATGAACAGCGCGTGGAGCTTGCCGTCTGGGGGCACGACCTGTTCCGCTCCGAGCCTCCTGCCGAGCAGATCCGCCTCGCCGGCGAGGTCGGGGTCGAGATCGACGCCGACTCGCGCGAGTACCCCATCCTCCTCCACGGCCCCATCGCAGCCGTCGTCCTGCGCGAGCGCTTCGGCATTACCGATGAGGAGGCGCTCATGGCCGTTCGGGACCACACCGCCGGCCTCGCCCAGATGAGCCTCCTCGCCAAAATCCTGCTCATCTCCGACAAGATCGAGAAGAAGAAACGCCGCGGGGTTCCGGAGCTGGCGGACATCCGCCGCATTGCCCGCCGGGATCTCGACACCGCCATCCTCTGCTGGGCCGACTGGCGCTGGACCGTCGAGGCCCGCGAGCGCTACCGCACCCAGGAGGCGCACTGGCACGCGCGTCAGGGATGGGTCGAGGAACACCACCGCGACATCGGCATGCCCGAGCGCGTGACCGGCAGTTCGTTCGCTGCGGCCGCACGCCGGGAGGGATTGACTCCGCCTACGGGATAGTCAGTTCCTGGTCGGGGAAGATCGGGCAGCCGCCGTCTTCAGTGATCTCCAGATCCTCGTTCGCCGCGAGCAGCTCATCGAGCGTGATCTCGAACTCCGCCGCGATCGCTCCGCAAGTATCCCCTGCCTGGACGATGTAGGTGTTGCCGCCGACCGGCTCGGGGGTGGGCTCCGGCGTTGGCTCGGGAGTCGGTTCGGGTGTCGGCTCGGGAGTCGGTTCCGGCGTTGGCTCGGGAGTCGGTTCCGGCGTTGCCGCGGGCGGCTCCGTCGCCGCCGCTGTGGGAGTCTCTGTGGCGACCGGCGCAACCGGCACGGTGTCGTCGTCGCCAAGTTCGCGGTTCACGATGAACGCGATCGCAACCACGACCGCTGCCAGTACGAACAGCGAGACCGTCGCCGCGCGCATGCTGAGCTCGCCCTCGATCGCCGGGCGTCGCAGGCCCCGCGAGGTCCAGCGCGAGGCCGCCGTCATGAACGGGGATTGGCGTGCCGCCGGAGGCTCGAACTCAGCGCCTTCCGCTTCTTCGACGGGTTCCGCCTCGCCGCCCTCGGCTGTCGCCGCCGGCGCCGCTGGAGCCGGATGCGTCGTCGCTTCCACACCCTCGCCCTGGTAGATCGGGCAAGAGGGATGATCCGCTGTCAGGCAGAACTGCTCCTGGTGTTGTGTCGCGATGCGGGTAGGGTTGGCGAGGCGGTAGCAGCGGTGTGCGTCGGTTGCGTACGTCGCGTGAAGGTCGCTGTCATCGACGAGGCCCAGATACGCGCAGACAACTGCGGCGTCCGAACCTTCGGATTCAACAGGGAGGCTCACAGCGTCTCCTATCCTGCAAGGCTCGCCACCACGTCCGTATCGTGTCAGAACGTTCGTGCGTTTGCAATTCTCCCGCCGTTACCTTCACGTACCCTCACGCTTCTGTTCGGTACACCGTGTGCCCCGATCGCTTCCGCACCTGCCGCAGGGGGATCTCTCCCCGTCCCGCGATGCGTTTCAGCAGGTGGTTGAGGCCGCTCACGGCCACGAACCAGTAGCTTCCGCCAGCCGCCAGCCGCCCCCTGGGATTTCGTACGAACTCCGCCTCGATCGCCTCGTCGCCGACCTTCGCGGGCACGTTCGCCACGATCAGGTCGTACTCCCCCGCGGGCACCTCCTCGAGCGCCACGCTCCCCACCACCTCGGCGTTGAGCGCGTTGTTGAGAGCGGCGTTGCGGCGGGCGTAGCGAACGGCCAGCAGGTTGCTGTCGGCCATCACCACCCGTGCCTCCGGGAAGCGCCGCGCGAGCGCGATCCCGAGCACGCCGTAGCCGCACCCCAGGTCCAGGATTCGCTGTGGGGGCTGCTCGGTCTCCAGGCACCGCAGCAGCAGCTTCGTCCCGTTATCCACCTGGTGCGAGGCGAAGAGCGTGTGCGCCACCTCGAACTCCAGCCGCTCGCCCCCGTCGACAAGTGCGACGCGCTTCTTGAAGTACGGATCCAGCGCTGCCTCCGGGCCCATTCCCTGAGTCTAGACCCGCCCCTCGGTTCGGGCGGCGCGACGTTGATCGTTTCGAACCCTGTGTTAGCCTCTTAGGTCGGCGCTTATAGCCTCGCCAGATGTACGACATTCGGCAGGCCTTAAGGCACTGGGCTGAAAACGGTCTCGCTCCTTCCCGGTTGCGGGGCGCTGTTCTGAAACCGGCCTCTGGGCCTGTTTCCATGCCCAGCGTGAGGACCCTCCTCTCGCCGGAACAACACCTTCGGATCGCCCCCAGCGGGGCCCCGAATTCGGAGATCAACGGTAGTGCCGACGATCAACCAGCTCGTACGCAAGGGCCGCAAGCCCAAGTCGAAGAAGTCGGGCGCCCCTGCCCTGCTCTTCAACTACAACTCCGAGCGCGGACGACTCTCCCGCGTCGTGGGCCGCGGCGCGCCCCAGAAGCGCGGCGTCTGCACCCAGGTCCGAACCCAGACTCCCAAGAAGCCGAACTCCGCCCTTCGCAAGGTCGCCCGCGTGCGCCTCACGAACGGTATCGAAGTCACTGCCTACATCCCCGGCGAGGGCCACAGTCTCCAGGAGCACTCCGTCGTGCTCGTTCGTGGCGGCCGTGTGCGCGACCTCCCGGGCGTTCGCTACCACATCGTCCGCGGCGCCGCCGACTCCACCGGCGTCGCCGACCGCCGCCGCGGGCGTAGCAAGTACGGCACGCGGAAGAACGGATAGGGAACGATGCCGCGACGTAACCGCCCCGAACGCCGCATCATCCGCCCCGATCCCCGCTACGGTGATCAGCAGGTCCAGATCCTCATCAACAAGGTGATGACCCGGGGCAAGAAGAGCACCGCCGAGCGCGTCGTCTACGGCGCCTTCGACCAAATCCAGGAGTCGACCGGGCGCGACCCCGTCGACACCTTCCGCCAGGCGATGCGCAACGCAACGCCCGTGCTCGAGGTGAAGCCCCGCCGCGTCGGTGGCACGACCTACCAGGTACCCGTCGAGATCCGCCCGGAGCGGCGTACGGCGCTCGCCATGCGCTGGCTGCTCCAGGGCGCGCGCGGTCGTGGGGGCAACACCATGGCCGAGCGGCTCGCCTCCGAGCTCCTCGACGCTGCCAACAACGCCGGCTCCGCGATCAAGCGGCGTGACGACACCCACCGCATGGCCGAGGCGAATCGCGCCTTCGTCCATTACCGCTGGTAAGCGGCGCGGCCAGGGATTCAGGAGAGCGCATCATGCCCCGGCCGTATGAGATCGAGCGCGTTCGGAATATCGGCATCATTGCGCACATCGATGCCGGCAAGACGACCGTGACCGAGCGCGTCCTCTACTACACGGGCATTACCTACAAGATCGGCGAGGTCCACGAGGGCACCGCCACCATGGACTGGATGGAGCAGGAGCGCGAGCGCGGCATCACCATCACCGCCGCCGCCACCAGCGCCGAGTGGAACGACCACCTCGTCAACATCATCGACACGCCCGGCCACGTCGACTTCACCGCTGAGGTGGAGCGGGGCCTGCGCGTGCTCGATGGCGGCGTCGTCGTTTTCGACGCTGTCGCCGGCGTCGAGCCCCAGTCCGAGACCGTCTGGCGCCAGGCCGACCGCTACTCCGTCCCCCGCATCTGCTTCGTCAACAAGATGGACCGCGTTGGCGCCGACTTCGTCCGCACGCAGCAGATGATGGTCGACCGGCTCGATGCCAACCCCGTCGCCATCCAGTTCCCGATAGGCGCCGAGGAGAACTTCCAGGGAGTCATCGACCTCACCGAGATGGTCTGCTGGACCTTCGGCGGCGAGAAGGGCGAGGAAGCCATCCGTGGAGAGGTCCCCGCCGACCTCCTCGCCGAGGCCACCGCCGCCCGCGAGATCCTCGTCGAGCAGATCGGCAACGTCGACGACCAGGTGGCCATCAGCTACATCGAGGGCCACCACGTGAACGGCCACGAGCTGCGCACCGCCATCCGCCGCGCAACGCTCGCCAACGCAATCACGCCCGTTCTCTGCGGCTCCGCCCTCAAGAACAAGGGCCTCCAGCCCCTCCTCGATGCCGTCATCGACTACCTCCCCTCCCCCGAGGACGTCCCCCCCGTGAAGGGTGTCGATGCCAACGACGGGACCGAGATCGAGCGCGCTGCGGACGACGACGCCCCCCTCAGCGCCGTCGCCTTCAAGATCGTCGCAGACCCCTACGTCGGCCGGCTCGCCTACGTTCGCGTCTACAGCGGCGTCCTCCGCTCCAGCGCGGCCGTCTGGAACAGCGCCAAGGGGCGCCGCGAGCGCATCGGCCGCCTTCTGCGCATGCACGCCAACGACCGCGAGGAAGTCGACGCCCTCTACGCGGGTGGCATCGGCGCCGCCGTCGGCCTCAAGCAGACCTTCACCGGCGACACCCTCTGCGACCCGGATTCGCAGGTCGTGCTCGAAGGCATCGCCTTCCCCGAGCCGGTCATCAGCGTCGCCCTCGAGCCTCGCTCCAAGCCCGACCAGGAGCGCATGGCCGACGCCCTCACCAAGCTCAGCGAAGAGGACCCCACTTTCCACTGGCGGTTCAACGACGAAACCGGCCAGACCATCATCTCGGGCATGGGCGAGCTCCATCTCGAGGTGATCGTTGACCGCATGAAGCGCGAGCACCGCGTCGAGGCCAACGTTGGCCGCCCCCAGGTCAGCTACCGCGAGGCCATCCGCCGTCACGCCTCCGCCGAAGGCCGCTTTGTGCGGCAGACCGGCGGCCGCGGCCAGTACGGCGTCGTCGAGCTGGAGATCGAACCCGGCGAGAGCGGCGATGGGTTCGTGTTCGAGAACCGCGTTGTCGGCGGGTCCGTGCCCACGGAGTACATCTCCGCCGTGCGGTCCGGCGCCGAAGAAGCCCTCGATTCCGGCCCCGTGGCGGGCTACCCCGTGCTCGATGTCCGCGTCTCCCTCGTCGATGGCGCCTCCCATGCCGTCGACTCCTCCGAGATGGCCTTCAAGAACGCCGCCATCCTCGGCATGCGCGATGCCCTCAAGCGCGCGCAGCCGGTGCTCCTTGAGCCGCTGATGCGCATCGAGGTGCGCGTCCCCGAGGACCACTTCGGGGCCGTCGTCGGCGACCTCAACAGCCGCCGGGGCCACGTCGTCAGCCAGGACACGATGGGCAAGCTCCAGATCGTCAACGCGACCGTGCCGCTCGCCCAGACCTTCGGCTACTCCACCGATCTCCGCTCGCTCTCGCAGGGACGGGCGACCTACACCATGGAATTCGACCGGTACGAACCCGTACCCCAGAGTGTCTCCGCCACGCTCGTCGAGCGTTCGGCGGTCGGCGCGGTCTGACTCACACCAGAAGGAACGAAAGGGAAAGAAGATGGCGAAGGAGAAGTTTGAGCGGACGAAGCCGCACGTAAACGTGGGGACTATTGGGCATGTGGACCACGGGAAGACGACGCTGACGGCGGCGATCACGAAGGTCCTGGGGCTGAAGGGAGAGGCGGAGTTCCGGGAGTTCGACTCGATCGACAACGCGCCCGAGGAGCGCGCGCGGGGCATCACGATCGCGATTGCGCACGTGGAGTACGAGACGGACAACCGCCACTACGCACACGTCGATTGCCCGGGCCATGCCGACTACATCAAGAACATGATCACGGGCGCGGCGCAGATGGACGGCGCGATCCTGGTGGTGGCCGCTCCCGACGGCCCGATGCCACAGACGCGTGAGCACATTCTGTTGGCGCGGCAGGTGGAGGTGCCGGCGATCGTGGTCTACCTGAACAAGGTGGACATGATGGAGGACGAGGAGCTGCTCGAATTGGTGGAGCTGGAGCTGCGGGAGCTTTTGTCGAGCTACGAGTTCCCCGGGGACGACATTCCGATCGTGCGGGGCTCGGCGCTGCAGGCGCTGGAGTCGGGGTCGGAGGATCCGGGGGCGTCGGAGTACGCGTCGATCCAGGAGCTGATGGCGGCGGTGGACGACTACATCCCGCAGCCGCAGCGGGCGTTGGACCAGCCGTTCCTGATGCCGATCGAGGACGTGTTCGGGATCAAGGGCCGGGGGACGGTGGTGACGGGGCGGATCGAGCGGGGACGCATCCAGGTGGGTGAGGAAGTGGAGATCGTGGGTCTGGAGGACACGCGCACGACGGTGGTGACGGGGGTGGAGATGTTCAAGAAGCTCCTGGACGAGGGAGAGGCCGGTGACAACGTCGGCTGTCTCTTGCGAGGGATGGACCGTGAGGACGTCCAGCGGGGGCAGGTGCTGGCGCTGCCGGGGTCGATCAACCCGCACACGCGCTTCGAGGCGCAGGTGTACGTGTTGAGCAAGGACGAGGGGGGCCGGCACACGCCGTTCTTCCAGGGGTACCGGCCGCAGTTCTACGTGCGGACGACGGACGTGACGGGGTCAATCGGGTTGCCGGAGGGGACGGAGATGGTGATGCCGGGGGACAACGTGACGATGAAGGTAGAGCTGATTCAGCCGGTGGCGGTTGAGGAGGGTCTGCGATTTGCGATACGTGAGGGCGGGCGCACGGTAGGCGCCGGCGTCGTCACCAAGGTGCTCGAGTAAGGGCCGGGAAGGACGACCATGGCGCGCCAGCAAATCCGCATCAAGCTCAAGGCCTACGATCACCGGCTGATCGACGATTCCGCGCGCCAGATCGTCGAGGCCGCCGAGCGCACGGGCGCGGCTGTCGCCGGCCCGGTGCCGCTCCCGACCTCCATCGAGAAGTTCACCGTGATCCGCAGTCCTCACATCTTCAAGGACTCGCGGGAGCAGTTCGAGATCCGCACCCACAAGCGGCTCATCGACATCCTCGATCCGACCTCCAAAACCGTCGACACGCTCATGCGCCTTCAGCTCGCGAGCGGCGTCGACATCGAGATCAAGCTGTAAGCCATGACTGTCGAAGGACTCCTCGGCCGCAAGCTCGGAATGCTCCAGGTCTTCGATGACGAGGGGCGTCTGCGCGGCGCCACCGCCCTCGAGGTCGGCCCCTGCTGGGTAACGCAGGTCCGCACCGAGGAGAAGGATGGCTACGCCGCCGTGCAGCTCGGCTATGGCGAGAAGAAGAAGCTCAACAAGCCCGCCTCCGGCCACCTCGCCGCCTCGGGCGCGCCCAACCTGCGCCACCTGGCCGAGTTTCGCGCCACTGGCGAGGTCAGCCTCGGGGACCAGATCGGCGCCGACATCTTCGAGCAGGGCGAGCTCGTGGACGTGACCGCGACCTCCAAGGGCCGCGGCTTCCAGGGCGGCGTCAAGCGCCACCACTTCCGCGGCGGCCCCAAGACCCACGGCCAGAGCGACCGCCACCGCGCCCCCGGCTCCATCGGCGCCGGTACCACCCCGGGACGCGTGTTCAAGGGCACGCGCATGGCCGGGCACATGGGCGCTGCTCGCACCACGGTGCGCAACCTCGAGGTCATCGCCCGCAACGATGAGCGCGGCGTCATCTTCGTCGCGGGTACCGTCCCGGGCCCGCCCGGCGGACTCGTCCGCGTCCGCCACGCGCGCGCCGTCGCGGGATCGCGAGGCAAGGCATGAACCTGCCCGTCGTAGACCGCAGGGGCCGCAAGCGCCGCGAGATCGAGGTGGCCGACGAGGTGTTCGGCATCGAGCCGAACCGCGCTGTCATGCACCAGGCCTACGTGGCCCAGCGCGCGAACGCCCACGCCGGCACGCACAGCACCAAAAGCCGCGGCGAAGTTCGTGGCTCGACCGCCAAGATCCGTCGCCAGAAGGGGATGGGCGCGGCCCGGAAGGGCTCGAATCGCGCCGCTACCCGTATTGGCGGCGGCATCGCTTTCGGCCCCAAGCCGCACGGCCATGGCAAGTCCCTCCCCCGGCAGATGCGCCGCCTCGCCATCCGCTCCGCCCTCAGCAGTCACGCCGCCAGCGGCGGACTCATCGTCGTGCCCGCCATCGCCGACGGCGAGACCAAGACCGGCGAAGTGGCAGCCGCACTCAACGCCCTCGGTGTCGAGCGCCGAGCCCTCGTCGTCAGCGGCGAGCACGACGCCCGCCTCGCGCAGGCCACGCGCAACATCGATCACGTCCGCGCCCTCCCTTCCTCCCAGCTCAACGTCGTCGACCTCGTCGACGCTCATCATGTTGTGATGACCGAAGACGCGGTGCGCCGCGCCGAGGAGCTCTGGGGCGGGGAGAACGTGAAGCCCGCCCGCGGGCGCCGGGAGGCCAGCTGATGCCTCGCGAGCTGCATCCCTACGCCATCCTCCTGCGCCCCCTCATCACCGAGAAGAGCACCTCGCTGGCGGGTCAGGACAAGTACGTATTCGAGGTCGACCTGCGTGCCAACAAGCCGCAGATTCGCGAGGCCGTCGAGTTGGCCTTCGATGTGACCGTGCGCGACGTCAACACCATGGTCGTGAAGGGCAAGAACCGCCGCTTCGGCCGCAACGTCACCAAGCAGCCCGACTGGAAGAAGGCAATCGTCACCCTCCAGCCCGGCGACACCATTGAGCTCTTCGAGGGGATTTAGTCGTGCCTATCAAGCAGTTCAACCCGACTTCCCCCGGACGCCGCAATGCCAGCGGCCACACCTTCGAGGAGATCACGAAGAAGCGCCCCGAGAAGTCCCTCGTCGAGTCGCTCAAGAAGCGCAACGCGGGCCGCAACAACCAGGGACGCATCAGCGTTCGCCATCGCGGTGGCGGTAACAAGCGCCTCTACCGCCGCATCGACTGGAAGCGCGAGAAGCACGGCATTCCCGCGAAGGTCGCCTCCATCGAGTACGACCCGAACCGCACGGCGCGCATCGCCCTGCTGCACTACGCCGACGGTGAGAAACGCTACATCCTCGCCCCCAACGGCCTCGAGGTGGGCGTGAGCCTCATGAGCGGCCCCGATGCCGAGCTGCGCACGGGCAACGCCCTTCCCCTTGCGAACATGCCGACTGGCACCCAGATCCACAATGTCGAGCTGACCCCGGGCCGCGGCGGCCAGATGGTCCGCACCGCCGGCGCCTCCGCCCAGCTCATGGCGAAGGAAGGCGAGTACGCCCTCATCCGCCTCCCCAGCTCCGAGATGCGCCGCGTGCGCATCGAGTGCATAGCGACGATTGGCCAGGTCGGGAACGTCGAGCATTCCCTCATCAAGCTCGGAAAGGCGGGACGCTCCCGTCACCGCCGCCGCCGTCCGCAGGTCCGCGGCTCCGTCATGAACCCCGTCGACCACCCGCACGGCGGAGGCGAGGGGCGCGCCCCCGTGGGCATGCCCGGTCCCAAGACCCCGTGGGGCAAGCCCACCCTTGGTCATCGCACCCGGCGCAACAAGCGCACGGGCAAGTTCATCGTCCGCAGGCGGGGGAGGTAGTCCGTGTCACGCTCCACCAAGAAGGGCCCGTTCGTTCACCCCTCGCTCTACAAGCAGATCGTGCAGGCGCGGAACTCCCGAAGCCGCGAGGTCATCCGCACCTGGTCGCGCGCCTCCACCATCCTGCCCGACATGATCGGGCTCACCATCGCCGTCCATAACGGGCGCCGCCACGTGCCCGTCTTCGTCACCGAGAACATGGTCGGCCATAAGCTGGGCGAATTCGCTCCCACACGCACCTTCCGCGGTCACATCGGCAGAAGCGATCGCAGCACGAGGATCGGCTAGCCATGGAAGTGCAAGCGAGCGCGCGCAACATCAACGGCTCCGCCCGCAAGGTGCGGCTCATCCTCGAACGCCTGCCCGGCCTCTCCGTCGATCAGGCGCTCGCCCTGCTGCGCTACGTGCCCTCGCCCCACGCCCGCGATGTCTCCAAGGTCGTGCTCAGCGCCGCCTCCAACGCCGAGAACAACCTCAACCTCGATGTCGACAACCTCTACATCAAGCGCGCCTTCGCCGACGAGGGCGTCACCGTCAAGCGCTATAAGGCGCGGTCGCGCGGTCGCGCGGCCCCGCGTCTCCGGCGTCACAACCACATCACCGTCGTTCTCGACGAGCGCGAGGGATAGGAACGTGGGTCAGAAGGTTCATCCGCACGGCTTCCGCCTCGGCGTCATCTACGACTGGGAATCCAAGTGGTTCGCCGAGAAGGACTACAAGGACCGGCTGCGCGCCGATATCGACCTGCGCGCGCACATCCTCGATCTGCTGCCCGACGCCGGCATCAGCCGCATCGAGATCGACCGCAACGCCAACCTCGTCACCGTCACGGTGCACACCGCCAAGCCGGGCATCGTGATCGGCCGTGGCGGCGCCCGTGTCGAGGAATTGCGCGGTTCGCTCGAAGAGCTCACCGGTGGACGCGTCCGCGTCAACATCCAGGAGATCCGCACCCCGGAGCTCGATGCCTTCCTCGTCGCCCGCTCGGTTGCCGACCAACTCGAGCGGCGCGTCGCCTTCCGCCGGGCCGTCAAGCAGGCAGTTCAGCGCACCATGCAGCGCGGCGCCCAGGGCGTGCGCATCTCCGTCGCCGGACGCCTCGGCGGCACCGAGATGTCCCGCCGCGAGACCGAGACTGCCGGCCGGGTTCCCCGCCACACCCTCCGTGCCGACATCGACTACGGCCTCGCTGAAGCGCACACCACCTTCGGCCGCATTGGCGTGAAGACCTGGATCTACAAGGGCGACATCCTCCCCGACGAGGTCGAGGAAGAGGTCGAGGAGCCCATGGACTTCGAGGAAGAGGCGCCCGTCGCCGAGCCCGAGCCCGAAGAGGCCGCCGCCCCCGAGCCGCCGCCCGTCGAAGTCGTGCGTGGCCCGCAGCACACCCCCATCTCCGTCGAGCAGCAGGAAGCCGTTGCCCGCCAGAGCCAGGAGGACGACTGATGCTGCAGCCCCGGCGCGTCAAGCATCGCAAGCACCACCGCGGCCGCATGAAGGGCAAGGCCACGAGCGGTAACGTCGTGTCCTTTGGCGAGTACGGCCTCCAGGCCCAGGCGCCGGCCTGGATCGATTCCCGCCAGATCGAGGCTGCCCGCCGCGCCATGACGCACGAGATGCGTCGCGGCGGCAAGGTCTGGATCCGCATCTTCCCTGACAAGCCCGTCACCGCGAAGCCGGCCGAGACCCGTATGGGCTCCGGCAAGGGCAATCCCGAGAAATGGGTCGCCGTCGTCAAGCCCAACCGCGTCCTCTTCGAGATCGCCGGTGTTCCCGAGGAAGTCGCCCGCGAAGCCCTGCGCCTCGCCGCCCACAAGCTCCCCATCCCCACGAAGGTCGTCCAGCGCGACGAGTTGGTGATCTAGTCATGCCGAACGAGAAAGCCACGGCCGTGCGCGAGTGGGACGACGCCCGCCTCGACAACGAGATCAACGAGGCCTACCGCGCCCTCTTCACCCTTCGCTTCCAGCAGGCCACCCGCCAGCTGCAGAACTACCGTGCCCTGCGCGATGCCAAGCGGACAATCGCTAGGCTCCGAACGATCAAGCGCGAACGCCAGATCGCGCAGCTCGATGAGGCTTCCGAATGAGCGCTCGCATCCTCCAGGGCGTCGTCGTCAGCGACAAGATGGATAAGACCGTCGTCGTCAACGTCGCGCGCCGCAAGCAGCACGCCCTCTACCGCAAGGTGATCAACCGCAGCAAGCGCTTCAAGGCCCATGACGCCGGGAACGAGTGCAACGTCGGCGACACGGTGCGCATCCTCGAGACGCGCCCCATGTCGAAGGGCAAGCGCTGGCGCGTCATCGAGATCCTCGAGCGCGGCGACGTCGCCGAGGTCTCCCCCGAGGACATCGGCCGCAGCATCGAGGAAGAGGTGCAGGCTTCGCCCACCGCTGCCGCCGCCGCCGAAGCCGAAGCGGAGACCGAGGAGACGGCCGGCGAGGAGGACGACTCGTGATCCAGCAGGAGTCCCGCCTCAAGGTCGCCGACAACTCGGGCGCGCGCTCCATCCTCTGCATCCGCGTGCTCGGCGGCAGCCGCCGCCGCTACGCCCGCCCCGGAGACATCATCGTCGCCTCGGTCAAGACCGCCCAGCCGAACTCCCCCGTCAAGAAGGGCGAAGTCGTCCGCGCGGTCATCGTGCGCACGGCCAAGGAGTACGGCCGCCCCGATGGTTCCTACATCCGCTTCGATGAGAACGCCGCAGTGCTGCTCGCTCCCGACGACGAGAACCCCCGGGGGACGCGCATCTTCGGCCCGGTCGCCCGCGAGCTCCGCGATCACAACTTCATGAAGATCGTCTCGCTCGCCCCGGAGGTGCTGTGATGCCGGCGAAGATTCGTCGTGGCGATCGGGTCGTGGTCATCAGCGGCCGCAGCAAGGGCGCGCGCGGCGTCGTGCGCTCCGTCGACCGGAAGAAGCAGCGCGTCACCATCGAGGGCGTCAACATGATCAAGCGCCACCAGCGGGCGCGCTCTATGCAGCAGCAGTCCTCGATCATCGAGCGTGAGGGACCCGTGCACATCAGCAACGTGATGCTGCTCGACCCCACCACGGACGAGCCCACCCGCGTCACCTTCCGCCGTCGCGACGACGGCACGACGGTGCGGGTCAGCAAGCGCACCGGGGAGGATGTCGAATGACCCAGGCAACCCTCCCCCGCCTTCGCGTCCGCTACGAGGACGAGGTCGTGCGCCAGCTGCGCGAGCACTACGGCTTCGAGAACCCGATGGAGGTGCCTCGGCTCTCCAAGGTCGTGCTCAACATCGGCATGGGCGAGGCCCTCACCGATGCCAACAGCCTCGACCGCGCCGCCGAGGACCTCCAGACCATCAGCGGCCAGAAGCCCGTCATCCAGCGGGCCAAGCGCTCCATCGCGAACTTCCGCCTGCGCGAGGGCAATCCCGTCGGCGTCTCCGTCACGTTGCGGGGCCAGCGCATGTACGAGTTCCTCGACCGCCTCATCAGCGCCGCCCTGCCCGCCATCCGGGACTTCCAGGGCCTCAGCCCCAACGCCTTCGATGGCCGCGGCAACTACAGCATCGGGCTGCGCGAGCAGCTCGTCTTCCCCGAGATCGACTACGACCGCGTCGACAAGGTGCGCGGTCTCCAGGTCACCATCGTGACCACCGCCCGCACGGATGACGAGGGCCGGCGCTTGCTCGAGCTCCTCGGCATGCCCTTCGCCCGGAACTAGAGGGGGACACCATGGCGAAGAAGAGTCAAATCGCGCGCGACGAGAAGCGACGCGCCCTGTACCAGAAGTATCGCCATCGCCGCGAGGAGTTGAAGGCTGCCCGCCGCGCCGCCCAGGGCAACCCTACCGAGCTGGCCCGTATCCAGTTTGAGCTTGCCAAGCTCCCCAACAACAGCAGCCCCACGCGCCTGAAGAACCGCTGCATCGTCACCGGTCGCTCGCGCGCCTACATCCGCAGGTTCGGCCTCTCGCGCATCACCTTCCGCGAGATGGCCCACAAGGGTTACCTGCCCGGCGTCACCAAGTCGAGCTGGTAGACGGCCCGAACGCCACGGAGGCAACGAACCGATGACCATGAGTGACCCGATCGCGGACATGCTCACCCGCATCCGCAACGCCGTCAGCTCGCGCCACGACGCCGTCTCTATCCCTTCCTCCAAGGTCAAGGTCGCCATCGCCGAGGTGCTCAAGAGCGAGGGTTTCATCCGCGACTACGACGTGCAGAAGGGACCGGACGAGCCCCAGGCCACCATGAAGGTCGAGCTCAGCTACGGCGGACGCCGGCAGCCCGTCATCAACGGGCTCCAGCGCGTCAGCAAGCCCGGACTGCGCGTCTATGTGCAGCGCCGTGAGATCCCGCGCGTCTACGGCGGCCTCGGCGTCGCCATCATCTCCACGCCCAAGGGTGTCATGACGGGGCAGGAGGCCCGCCGCCAGCAAGTTGGCGGTGAGCTCCTCTGCTACGTCTGGTAGGAGCCGCCATGTCTCGCGTCGGCAAGCAACCCGTTCCCATCGCCTCCGGTGTCCAGATCACCCTGGGCGATGGCAACGCGATCACCGTGAAGGGTCCGAAGGGCGAGCTGCAGCGCACCTTCCCCGACGAGATGCGCTTCGCCATCGAGGACAACGAGGTCGTGGTCACGCGCCCGAGCGACGCCAGCACGCACCGCGCCCTGCACGGCCTCTCCCGCTCGCTCCTGAACAACATGGTCGTGGGCGTCACCGACGGCTTCACCAAAACCCTCGAGGTCCAGGGCGTCGGCTACCGCGCCCAGCTCGAGGGTTCGAGCCTGCGGCTCGCCGTCGGCTTCTCCCATCCCGTCATCGTGGAGCCCCCGGAGGGCGTCACGTTCGCCGTCGAGGGACCGCGCATCAACATCAGCGGCATCGATAAGGAGCAGGTCGGCCAGGTGGCCGCCGACATCCGCAAGATTCGCCCGCCCGAGCCCTACAAGGGCAAGGGCATCCGCTACCTCGGCGAGTACGTTCGCCGCAAGGCCGGCAAGGCCGGAAAGGTGGGAATCTGATGGCCCAGGCCAACCGCTTCCACGCCCGCCGCCGCCGCCACCGCCGCGTTCGCAAGAACGTCGCGGGGACCTCCGGGCGTCCGCGCCTCAACGTCTTCCGCAGCGCCTCGCACATCTACGCCCAGGTCATCGATGATGAGCAGGGCCACACCATCGCCGCAGCCAGCGACCTCGATGCTGACCTTGCCGGCGAGATCGCCGGCAAGCCGAAGGTGGAGCGCGCCGCCGCCGTCGGCACTGCCATCGCCACTCGTGCGAAGGAGCACGGCGTCGCCGAGGTCATCTTCGACCGGGGCGGCTACAAATACCACGGCCGCGTGAAGGCTCTCGCCGAGGCCGCACGCGAAGCCGGATTGGGATTCTGATGGGCAACTTCGAGAACTCGGGCGACGAGCTCAACGAGAAGGTCATCTATATCAACCGCGTGGCCAAGGTGGTCAAGGGCGGTCGACGCTTCAGCTTCACGGCCCTGATGGTCGTGGGCGATGGTCACGGCAACGTGGGCATCGGCCTCGGCCGCGCCAACGAGGTTCCCGAGGCGATCCGCAAGGGCGCCGCCATTGCCCGCAAGGAGATGTTCTCCGTGCCGCTCAAGGCCGGAACCCTCCCGCACGACTACGTCGCCGAATTCGGCGCCGCCCGCATCCTCATGAAGCCCGCCAGCCCCGGTACCGGCGTCATCGCCGGTGGAGCCGTGCGCGCCATCATGGAAGCCGCCGGCGTCACCGACGTGCTGACCAAGTCGCTCGGCAGCCGCAATCCGATCAACGTCGCCCGCGCGACCGTGAAGGGCCTCGCCACGCTGCGCGATCCCGATGTCGCTCGCGAGCGTCGTCTCCAGATCATCGCCGAATCGGCGGCAGCGGAGGCGACATAAATGGCGAAAGTCGCGATTACCTGGCGCAAGAGCGCCATCGGCTACAACCAGCGCCAGAAGGACACCATCCGCAAGCTCGGCCTGCGCCGCCTCCACCAGACCGTCGAACACGACGACAGCCCCGCCCTCCGCGGCATGATCGCCAGGGTCGGGCACCTCGTCGACGTGGATGACGGAGAAGCAGGGGAAGCCTCGTGAGCATCCACGCCAACGAACTCGCCCCGCCCCGCGGCGCGACCCGCAACCGCAAGCGCCTGGCCCGCGGCAACAGCGCCGGGGGCGGCACCTACGCCGGCAAGGGCCTCAAGGGGCAGAAGTCCCGCAGCGGCAGCAAGATCCGCCTCGGTTTCGAGGGCGGCCAGATGCCGCTCATCCGCCGCATGAGCACGCTCCGCGGGTTCAACAACAAGTGGCGCGTGGCCTACCAGCCGGTCAACACCGGCACGCTCCAGGAGCGCTTCGAGGACGGCGCCGACGTCACGCCCGAGTCGCTTCTCGCGATGGGCGTGCTCCGCCATCTGCGCGAGCCCGTGAAGATCCTCGCCCGCGGCGAGCTCTCGCGGCCCCTCAACGTGCACGCCCACAAGGTCAGCGCCGCCGCCCGCGCCCGCATCGAGGGCGCCGGCGGCACCGTCACCCTGATCGCCGACGCTGCAGACGAAGCCGAAGCGGAAACCGCAACCGAGGAGTAGGAGCGCCGAACCGTGTCGTTCATGGGCGAGACCACCACCGTCCCGGGCACCAACCGCCCGCGCCTGCTCCAGGCCATGGTCGACGCCTTCCGCCAGGAAGAAGTGCGGCGAAAGCTGCTCTTCACCATCGGCATGCTCATCATCTTCCGCTTCGTCGCCCACGTCCCCGTCCCCAACGTGGACCGCGATGCTCTCGCGCAGGCCTTCGACGGCAACGCCGTGCTCGACTTCCTCAGCATCTTCTCCGGCGGCGCCCTCCAGAACCTCAGCGTCGCCGCCCTCGGCGTCTACCCCTACATCACCGCCTCGATCATCATGCAGATCGTCACCCCCCTCTCCTCGCGCCTGCGCGCGCTGCAGGAAGAAGGCGAGCAGGGACGCCGCCGCATCCAGGTCTACACGCACTGGATGGCGGTGCCCCTCGCATTCGTCCAGGGCTACGGCCAGATCATCTTCATCAACAACCAGAGCGGAAGCGCCGTCATCCGCGACTTCGGCTTCCAGAACGACTTCATCGGGACCATCGCGACGCTCTTCACGCTCTGCGCGGGAACCATGTTCCTCGTCTGGCTGGGTGAGCTCATCACGGAGCACGGCATCGGGAACGGCGTCTCGCTCATCATCTTCGGCGGTATCGTCGCCGTTCTTCCCGGCCTTGTTCCCAACATCTCGACCAGCTCGATCATCGCGGTCGCCGCGATCCTGCTCTTCGCCGTCGCCCTCATCTTCGTCATCGTCTTCTTCCAGGAAGCCCAGCGGAGAGTGCCGGTGCAGTACGCCAGATCCTCCTTCCGGGGAGGACGGATGTACCGTCAGCAGGGCCAGAGCTTCATCCCCCTGCGCGTGAACATGGCCGGGATGATCCCGCTCATCTTCGCCTTCTCCATCGTCATCCTCCCAGCAGTGGTGGCCGGGTACTTCTCCGGTGCGGGCGGCTGGGTCGAGACGGTCGCGGACTTCTTCGTCAACCAGTTCCAGGGCGGCCGCGGCGGTGGCGGCACGGGCATCTACTGGCTCGTGCTGTTCGTGCTCGTCGTGGGCTTCGCCTTCTTCTATACGATCGTCCAGTACAACCAGCAGAACATCGCCAAGAACCTCCAGCGGCAGGGCGCCTTCATCCCCGGCATCCGCCCCGGGCCGCCCACTGAGGCCTATCTCTTACGCGTTGTCACCCGCATCACCTGGGGAGGCGCGCTCTTCCTCGGGGCGGTTGCGGTTGCCCCGTTCTTCATCGGCCTCACCACCGATGTCCAGGCTCTCACCATCTCGAGCGCCGGCTTCCTCATCGTCGTCGCGGTCGTGCTCGACACCATGAAGCAGCTTGAGGCCCAGCTCCTGATGCGGAACTACGAAGGGTTCATCCGCTAGCCATGTTCGTCGTGCTTCTCGGTCCTCCCGGCGCGGGTAAGGGAACCCAGGCCCAGCGCCTCACCACCTCGACGGGCCTGCTCCACCTCTCGACCGGCGACATGTTCCGGGAGAACGTGCGGGAGGGCACCGATCTTGGCACCCTCGCCAAGAGCTACATGGACCGTGGCGAGCTCGTCCCCGACGAGGTCACCATCAAGATGCTGCTTGAGCGCATTGCCCGCCCCGACGCCGCCCAGGGCGCCATGTTCGATGGCTTCCCCCGAAACGTCGTGCAGGCCGTCGCCCTCGATGAGGCGCTCGAAGGCCGTGGCGACTCCATCGACCACGCCCTCCTGATCGCCGTCGCGGACGAGGAGCTCGTCGCCCGCCTTGGCGGACGCTGGCTCTGCCGCGCCTGCGGCGCCGTCTACCACGAGCGCAACGACCCCCCCGCCAGGGCGGGCGCTTGCGACACCTGCGACGGCGAGCTCTACCAGCGCGACGACGACCGACCCGACGTGGTCCGTACCCGCCTCGAGAAGATGAAGCCGCCCGCCGACCTCATCGGGCACTACCGCGATGCGGACGTGCTCCGCGAGATCGACGGCGAGCGTGACCTCGATTCCGTCACCGCCGACCTCCTGGAGGCGCTCGGGTAGCCCTATGCCGATCATGCTCAAGTCCGAGAAGGAGATGGACGCCATGCGCGAGGCTGGCCGCATCGTCGGCCAGACCCTCGCCGGCATCCGCGAGATGGTCCGGCCCGGCCTCAACCTCCTCGAGGTCGAGGCGTACGTCACGGAGCGGTTCAGGAGCCACGGCGCCATCGAGACGTTCCGCGGCTACGACCCCGCCGGAAAGCCGCCCTACCCCTCCAACGTCTGCGCCAGTGTCAACGAGGAGCTCGTCCACGGCATCCCCCGCGACCGCGTGCTGGAGGAAGGCGACATCGTTACCTTCGACCTCGGCGCCACTTACAAGGGGTTCGTGGGCGACTCCGCCATCACCGTGGCCGTCGGCAAGATCAGTCCCGAGGCGCAACGCCTCATGGACGTCACCGAGGGCGCCCTCTGGGCCGGTATTGAGGCGATGGGCACGGGCAAGCACCTGAACGACGTCAGCGCTGCCATCGAGGACGCAATCCCGGACGAGTACGCAATCGTGCGCGAGTACACCGGCCATGGTGTCGGGCGAGAGATGCACGAGGAGCCGCAGGTGCCGAACTACCGGCGTCGCTTCCGCGGTCCGCCCCTCAAGCCAGGTCTCGTCCTCGCCCTTGAGCCGATGGTTAACATCGGCGGTCCCCGCACGCGTGAGCTGGACGATCGTTGGACCGTGGCCACCGAGGACGGTAGCCTTTGTTGTCACTTCGAGCACACCATCGCGATCCGGAAAGGGCAGCGCCCGGAGGTGCTGACCCTTCCATGAGTGCGTCATTAGCTGGACACCAGAGGGTTGGTAGGCGATCATGAAAGTTCGGGCCTCGGTCAAACGGCGTTGTGACAAATGCAAGGTGATCCGTCGTCACGGACGGGTCATGGTGATCTGCGAGAACCCGAAACATAAGCAGCGGCAGGGCTAGGTCATGGCGAGGATTTCCGGCGTCGACATCCCCAACGAGAAGCGCATCGAGATCTCCCTGCGCTACATCTATGGCATCGGCCCTACCCGCGCCAGCCAGCTCCTGACGTCTACCCGCGTCGACCCCGGAACGCGTACGCGCGACCTTACAGATGAAGAGCTCGTTCGCATCCGCGACTACATCGAGAAGAACTACACGGTCGAGGGTGACCTTCGCCGTGAAGTGCGCCAGAACATCCAGCGTCTGGTCGAGATCAACTGCTACCGCGGCCAGCGCCATCGCCGCAACCTCCCTGTTCATGGGCAGCGCACGCGCACCAACGCACGCCAGCGTCGCGGCGCCCGCAAGACCGTGGCCGGCCGCCGTCGCGCCGCCACGAAGAAGTAACCGGAGAACGAGCGAATGCCCGAGGGAACCCGCCGATCCAGGCGCCGCGAGCGCAAGTCCGTGCCCCGTGGTCGCGCCTACATCAAGAGTTCGTTCAACAACACGATCGTGACCCTGACCGACCCCAACGGGAACGTCGTGGCGCAGGCAACCGCTGGCCAGACCGGATTCAAGGGCTCGCGCAAGAGCACGCCCTTCGCCGCCCAGCTCGCCGGCGAGGCCGCCGCCCGCCGCGCCCAGGAGCACGGCATGCAGACCATCGAGGTTTTCGTGCGCGGCGCCGGCAGTGGCCGCGAGGCCGCCATCCGCGCCCTCCAGGCGACCGGGCTCGACGTGACCGCGATTCGCGACGTCACGCCGATCCCGCACAACGGCTGCCGCCCTCCGAAGAGGAGGCGCGTCTAGCAATGGCCCGCTACACCGGCCCCGTTTGCCGAATCTGCCGCCGTCGCGGTGACAAGCTCTACCTGAAGGGTGAGCGCTGCTATTCGCCCAAGTGCGCCTTCGAGCGCCGCCCCAACCCCCCGGGGCCCCGTCCCGCCCGCCGCCGCAAGGTGAGCGACCGCGGACTCCAGCTCCGGGAGAAGCAGCGCGCTCGCGCCACCTATGGCGTGCTCGAGCGGCAGTTCCTGCGCTACTACAAGGAGGCTGTTCGCCGCCCCGGCGTCTCCGGCCTCAACCTCGTGCGCATCCTCGAAAGCCGCCTCGACAACGCGGTCTACCGCGCCGGCTTCGCCGACTCGAGGGCCCAGGGTCGCCAGATCGTCCGCCACGGGCTCATCACCCTGAACGGGCGCAAGACCGACATCCCCTCCGCCCAGTTGCGCGATGGTGACGTCATCGGCTTCACGCAGCGCGGCGCCCGCAGTGAGCACCACAAGGTGCTCCAGGAGACCATTGCCGCCAAGACTCCTCCGTCATGGCTCGTGGTCGATCCGGGCGCTCTCACCGCCCGCGTCGCCGGTCCCCTCGAGGTTGTCCCGGGGGAAACCCACCGGTTCAACGAGAACGTCGTCATCGAGTACTACTCTCGCTAGGCAGGTCAGCAGATCCTATGACACTCGAAACTCCTCTCGATCCGCTCGACATGCCGCCCGCTCCGGTCCCTGTGCCGGTGCCGGAGCTGACCATCGAGAACGAGGACGACGGCTACGCCCGTCTTGTCGCCGAGCCGCTCGACCCCGGCTATGGCACGACCCTCGGGAACGCCCTGCGCCGTATCCTCCTCAGCTCGCTCGAGGGCGCTGCTATCACCTCCGTGCGCATCGACCAGGTGCAGCACGAGTTCTCCACCATCGAGGGCATGCAGGAGGACTGCACCGAGTTCCTTCTCAACGT
Organism: Tepidiformaceae bacterium; assembly: GCA_965203545.1. Lineage (GTDB taxonomy): Bacteria > Chloroflexota > Dehalococcoidia > Tepidiformales > Tepidiformaceae > UBA2991. Next base: position 1,435,639 of record OZ241899.1, on the reverse strand, counting down.
GAAGGAGATCCGGCTGAAGGCGCTCAGCAACCGCCCCGGCACCCTTACGCTCGATGCCGAAGGCGCCGGCGAGATTACAGCTGGTGACCTCCAGGTTCCGGCCGATTTCGAAGTTGTGAACCCCTCCCTCCACCTCGCCACCCTTGATGGCCCCGAGGCCCGCATCAACGCCGAGTTCCACGCCCAGCTCAAGAGCGGTTACACACCCGCAACCGAGGTCGAGGGCATGCCCATCGGCGTCATCCCCGTCGATGCCGTCTTCTCCCCCGTGCGTAAGGTCAACTTCCACGTCGAGAAGGTGCGCGTTGGCCAGGCCACCGACTTCGACCGCATGGTGCTCGAAGTGTGGACCGACGGCACGGTTGCGCCCGTGGACGCCGTGGGGCAGGCCGCCAACATCCTGATCGACCAGTTCGCCCTCTTCAACACGATGGGCGCCCCGGGGGCCCCCGCGGCCGCCCCTCCCGCACCCGCCACCAGCCTCCCCATCTCCCCCGAGCGCTACCACACGCCCATCGAGGCGTTGCAGCTCTCCGTCCGCGCCTACAACTGCCTGCGCCGCAGCGGTCTCATGACCATCGGTCAGGTGCTTGAGCGCACGGAGGACGAGCTCCTCGCCCTCCGCAACTTCGGACACAAGTCGTACGACGAGCTGCGCGACCGCCTCATCGAGATGAACTACATCGATGGCGGAGCGCCCGGCCTTCAGATCGTGCCCGACCTCGCCGCCCCGGCCACAGCGCCGCCACCGCCTTCCAGCGTCATCCTCGATGAGGACGACGACGAGGAGAGTCTTGGCGCTCTCGGCAAGGCCCTGCGCGAGGCGCTCCGCGAAGTCGGCGACGATGACCTCCTCGGCGCGGACGACGAGGAGTAGCCATGCGTCATCGCAAGGCGGGCCGTCACCTCGGGCGCGACAGCGCCCACCGCAAGGCCCTCTACCGCAACCTTGTCACGGACCTGCTCCGCTACGAGCGCATCACCACGACCGATGCCAAGGCCCGTGAGATACGCCCTATCGCCGAGAAGATGATCACGCTCGGCCGTCGCGGCGACCTCCACGCTCGTCGCCAGGCCCTCAGCTACATCTACGACCGCTACGTCGTCGAGAAGGTCTTCGAGGACATCGCGCCTCGCATGGCCGACCGCCCCGGCGGTTACCTGCGCATCACCCGCCTTGAGCCCCGCAAGGGCGACGGCGCCAGGATGGCCGTCATCGAGACCGTTGACTACCAGGACGTCGTCGACCTCGCCGAGGCCCCGCCTGCCGAGGAGACGGACGCCGCGCCCGAGACCGAGGCCGAAGAGCCGGAAGCCTCCGTGGAGACCGACGACGACAGCGGCGAGGTCGAAGAAGCCGAGGCCACTGTCGAGTCCGACGATGCCGCGGACGACGAGGAACCCGAGGCCGAAGAAGCTTCCGAAGCGGAGGACGAGGAACGCTAGCCGTGTCCGATACGACCCGCTTCGCCGCCACCGTCAGCTACGACGGACAGGAGTTCGCCGGCTCCCAGCGCCAGCTCCACGCGCGCACCGTGCAGGGCGAGCTCGAGACTGCGGCCGAGCGCCTCTTTGGCGGCGCCACGCGGGTCGAGCTGGCCGGACGCACCGATGCCGGTGTCCACGCCGTCGGGCAGGTGGCCGCCTTTTCCGCCGACACGGCGCTCGAGCCGGGTACGGTCGAGCGGGCCCTGAACGCCCACCTTCCCGAGGACGTCGCCGTCCGCGATGTGCGCGAGGTGCCCGAGGGCTTCGACCCCAGGCGCTGGGCGCGCCGCCGCTGGTACCGCTATTCGCTCCTCAACTCGGCCGTGCGGCTGCCCCTGCAGCGCCGCACCGCCTGGCGTATCGGCAGCCCGCTGGAGCTCGCCGCCATGAAGGACGCTGCCCGCACGTTGCTCGGCCGCCGCGACTTCAGCGCCTGCGCTGGCCCCCTCGAGGAGGGCCGCTCGCCCGTACGCACCGTCGCCGAGGCGAACTTCTCGCAGGCAGGGTGCCTGCTCGCATTCGATATCGAAGCCGACGCCTTCCTCCCGCAGATGGTCCGCCGCATCGTTGGCGGCCTCGTGCGGGTCGGACGGGGCGCCATCAGCGCCGGGGAGTTCGAGAGCGCCGTTGCGGCCGCCACGCCCGCCACCGTTGGGCCGCCGGCGCCCCCACATGGCCTCAGCCTGCAGCGCGTCTGGTACGACGAGGGATACGCAACATGACATCGACCGTGCGCCGCAAGGCCTCCGAGATCGCCAAGAGCTGGCATGTCGTCGATGCTGCCGACCGCCCCCTCGGGCGCGTCGCTAGCGAAGTCGCCGCCCTTATCCGCGGCAAGCACAAGCCAACCTACGAGCCCCACCTCGACGACGGCGACTTCGTCATCATCATCAACGCCGGCAAGGTCCGCCTGAGCGGGCGCAAGGCCGAGCAGAAGGTCTACTACCGCCACTCCGGCTACCCCGGCAACCTGCGCAAGCGCACCTTCGCCGAGCAGATGGCGCGCCAGCCCGAGCGTGTGCTTGAGCGTTCCGTCTGGGGCATGCTCCCGAAGGGACCGCTGGGCAAGCGCATGCGCCGCCACCTGAAGGTCTACGCGGGGCCCGACCATCCCCATCAGGCCCAGATCACGGGGTCGGAGCGCGCTGCCGAAGCAGCCGCCCAGGCTCAGGCCGAGGCGCTCCAGGCGAGCATCGAGAGCCCGCCCGCGCCACCCCGCCTGCGCCCCCTCTCCGTTCCCGAAACGCCGACCCCACGGCCGACCCGCGCCGAGAAGGTCGCCGCCTGGCTCGCCGAGCTCGAGGAAGCCCGGGCCGCGGCTGAGGCGGACGCGGCCGCCATGGCCGAGGTAGAAGAAGACGACCTCCCCCAGGAGGACGACGCCCCCGAAGACGAGCCCGTTGCCGAGGCCGAGCCCGCTGCCGAAGCGGAAGCCGAGGACGAGCCGGAAGACGAGTCCGAGGAGAAATAATGGCCGAGCAGTACTACTACGGCACCGGACGACGCAAGACCGCTATCGCGCGTGTGCGCCTCTATCCGGGCGGCGGCGCCATCATCGTCAACGGCAAGCCCCTCGACGACGTTTTCGACCGCGACATGCACCGCGACGAAGTGATGCTTCCCCTCAAGCGCGTCGGCGCCGAGGGCAAGTTCAGCGCCCAGGTCAAGTGCGAAGGTGGGGGCGTCTCCGGCTGGGCCGGGGCCATTCGCCTTGGCATCGCCCGCGCCCTGGTCGAGGCCGACCCGGCGCTCAAGGTCACGCTCAAGCGCTCCCCCAGCCTCCTCACCCGCGATGCCCGCGTGAAGGAGCGCAAGAAGCCAGGCCTCAAGCGGGCCCGCAAGGCGCCCCAGTACACCAAGCGCTAGGCTGGCTGCGTGCAGCGGCGCTTCGCCTTCTTCCCGTCGCGCACCGCAGGATGGGTCGCGTTTCTCGGGCCTCCTGATGCCTTTCGAGTTGATGGTGGGGTTAAGAATCGGTGTAAGCTGAGCGCTGCGTCTCGCCCCTGAAGGGGTGGCGTGAACGTGTTACGGGCTTTTGGCAGTGCAGCAATGAATGTCGGTCTTTTCGGCGTTGAACATCGGCCCCGCGCCGCGCTCGTTTCCGTGAATCTCTCCGCCGGGGAGGTTGCCGGCTCGTGACCGACGCCCTGGCTCGTATCTGTGCCCGCAGGCCCTGGTGGACAGTCGCCCTCTGGGGTCTCGCTGTCCTCCTTGGTCTCGTGCTGGTCCGGGAGCTGCTTGGGAGCGCTACCACCACCGAGCTCACGCTCACCACCGAAGTCGAGTCGGACACGGCCACGAACCTCCTCGACACCCGCCTCCGTCCCGTGCCCGAGCCGGTGACGGAGGTCGTGGTCGTTCAGTCCGATTCCCTCACGGTGGACGACCCCGCCTTCCGCGAGAAAGTTGAAACGGTGTTCGCCGAGATCGGCGAACTCCGCCCCGATGTCGTCGCCACGGCAAGGCACTACTACCAGGGAAACGACGACTCTCTCGTCTCCGGGAACCGCAGCACGGCCATCCTGCCCCTCGTGCTGACCGGCACCCTTGAAGAAGCCACGGACAACGTCGCCGATCTCGTGGAGGTCGTCGAGCACGCCAATACGAACGATGGCTTCCGTGTGCTCACCGTGGGCACGGCCAGCATTGCGCACGAGCTCAACGAGCTCTCCCAGGAAGACCTGGAGCAGGGTGAGCGCTTCGGCGTGCCCATCGCCCTCATCGTCCTCGTCGTGCTCTTCGGGGCGGTCGTGGCCGCCCTCGTGCCGCTCGGCCTGGCGGTGGTCTCGATCGCCATCGCCCTCGGTATCGCCGCCCTCGTCGGCCAGGTCATGGACCTCATCTTCTTCATCACCCTGATGATCACGATGATCGGCCTGGCCGTTGGAATCGACTACTCGCTCATCATCATTTCTCGCTTCCGTGAGGAGATGGATCGAGGTCTGGACAAGATCCAGGCCGCTGAGCGCGCCGGCGCAACTGCCGGGCGCACTGTTCTCTTCAGCGGCCTCACCGTCGTCGTTGCCCTTATCGGGATGCTCATCGTTCCCGCTTCGTTCTTCCAGTCGATCGGCCTCGGCGCCATCATCGTCGTCCTCGTCGCCCTGGCGGTGACGCTCACGCTCCTGCCGGCGGTGCTCGCCCTTCTTGGGTCCAACGTGAACCGGCTCTCCCTCCCGTTCTTCAGCCGAACGGCTGCCGGCAGCGAGGAACAAACGCACGACGGCTTCTGGGAGCGCGTGACTCGCGTCGTCGTCAGGTATCCCGTGGTCAGCATCGTCGTGATCGCCGCGCCCATGCTCGCCGCCGCGTACTTCTACTTCGAGATCGACACCGGCCTGAACGGCGTCGATGTCTTCCCTGATGGCGCCCAGACTCGCGAGGCCTTCTTCGTGCTGGAGGAGGAGTTCTCCTTCGGCCTGGTCACGCCCGCCGAGATCGTCATTGATGGCGCTATCAACTCACCCCAGGTGAAAGAAGCCATCGCCGCCCTCCAGGAGTCGATCGCGGCCGACGGACGTTTCACGGTTCTCCTGCCCCAGCAGCTGCTCAGCGCCGATGAGATCGCAGGGCTGCGCGCGTTGAACTACCAGATTCTCCCCTCAGGCCTCGTGGTGAACCCGGCGGGCGATCTCGCCCTGCTCTCCGTGGCTCCCCCCGGCGAGCCCAGTGCGCGCCCCGCCGTCGAGGCGGTCGAAGACTTGCGAGACGGGTACATCCCCGCCGCCTTCTCCGGCGTCGACGCCGAGGTCTACGTCGGTGGCCGCACCGCCCTCACGATCGACATCTTCGACGTGGTCGAGACCTACACGCCGATCGTCTTCGCTTTCGTGCTCGGGATCAGCTTCCTCATCCTCATGCTCGTCTTCCGCTCCATCGTGATCCCGATCAAGGCCATCATCATGAACCTGCTCTCCGTTGGCGCTGCTTACGGGTTGCTGGTCCTGGTCTTCCAGAAGAGCGGTGGCATCTTCGGGTTCCAGCACGCCGAATCCATCGATGTCTGGATTCCCCTCTTCCTCTTCTCCATCCTTTTCGGCCTCTCGATGGACTACCACGTCTTTCTCCTCAGCCGTATCCGCGAGCGCTACGACGAAACGGGCGACAACGCCGGGGCTGTCGCGTACGGACTGCGCTCGACCGCCGGACTCATCACCGGGGCTGCGCTCATCATGGTCGTCGTCTTCGGCGCCTTCGCCTCGGGCAAGACCATCATCAATCAGCAGGTTGGCTTTGGGCTTGCAGTCGCAATCTTCCTCGACGCCACCCTCGTTCGTTCCGTCCTCGTACCGGCTAGCATGGAGCTGTTGGGCGGACGCAACTGGTACCTTCCCTCGTGGCTCAGTTGGCTTCCGGACCTGCGCATCGAGGCCGAGGAGAGTCCCGCCCAGGGGTCGGCCGGCAAATGACGATGCCTAGCGACTATGTCGAGGGCTACGAGCAGGCCCGTCACGTCAATCCGGAGTTGGCCGAGAACTACGTCGCCCACACGACGATCGGGGATCCCGACGCCGACGCGATGATGGAGGAGCTCGCCACCATAGACGCGGACGAGGGATTCCGCTTCCTCCAGGCGGGGATGGATGAAGAGCTTGATGTCCTTCGTGATGCCCCTCCAACCGTCCAGTCCTTCTTCCAGAACATCGAGACCCCCCCGGATTGGGTCGATCTTGAGTCCTTCAACGCCGGCGTCCGCCTCTTCCACAAGAACTCGAAGCTGTTGCTCGCCGGCATGCTCGGAGGCGTCCTCGTCGAGGGCTTCTCGACGAATATCTCGAAGTCGTTCTTCATCACCGGCCGGCTTCGCGATCAGGGCGTCAGGCGGCTGCAACAGAACAACCGGCAGATGATCGAGCTCTTCTTCCCGGGCGGCATGATGCGCCAGGGCGACGGCTGGAAGCTCTCCGTACGAGTGCGCCTGGTTCATGCCCAGGTCAGACGCCTGCTGGCCCAGTCCGCCGACTGGGAGCACGACGCATGGGGTGTGCCCCTCAGTGCGGCCCACGTGGGATTCGCCATCACTGCCTTCTCCGCGCGCCTGCTCAAGCACATGCGGAGCCTGGGCGCGCGGTACAGCGAGGAAGAAGCCAGGAGCTTCATGCAGATCTGGCGCTACTCCGGCCACCTCATGGGCATCCCCGACTCCATCCTGTACGAGGACGAAGAGAGCGCCCTCGAGCTCTTCCGTATCGGCCTCCTCTGCGAGCCGCCCCCGAGCATCGAATCGGTTGTGCTTGCCAACTCGCTGGTCAACTCGGCCCCTCTCGTTGCCGGGATCACCTCGTCCGAGGAGCGCCGCAACCTCTCCGGGTACGTCTACCACGTCTCCCGCGCCCTCATCGGCAAGGAGCTCGCGCACCAGCTCAACTACCCGCCCGAGCCGGCCCGCTTCGGCACCTCCTTTGGGGTGCTCGCCTGGTTCCGCGTAAACGAAAAGTACGAAGCCCTCATGCACCGGCTCTTCCCCTCCCGCGCCCGTGACAGCGACTTCGCAAACTTCTCCCAGCTCTTCGATGTCACCAACTACGACGAGGAAGGCATCAGCTACCGGCTCCCGACCCACGTCTACGCCGAGGAGTCCAAGCGCTGGTAGGGCCCGCAGGCGCAGGGCGTGGCTGCGATCTAGACTGCTTCCTCACCTACGCTCCCCGGAGGCTGCCATGGAGTCCCTGAGCGTTCAGACCGCCGATCTACGCATGCACTACCTGCAAGAAGGGACGGGCGAACCCGTCATCTTCCTCCACGGCTTCCCCGAAACCTCCTACGAGTGGCGCAAGCAGTTCCCCGCCCTTGCCGGCGACTACGCCCTCTTCGCCCCCGACACCCGAGGCTTCGGCGGTACCGACAAGCCCGGCGTCCGTGTCAACCGCACCATGCTGGCCCAGGACATCGTCAACTTCATGGACGCCCTCGACATCGAGCGGGCCGCCGTCGTCGCCCACGACTGGGGCGGCATTATCGCCTTCAAGCTCGCCATCGACTGGCCCGAGCGCGTCAGCCGCCTGGCCATGCTCGATACCCTCTGCACGGTCTGGGCGCCCGCCGGGGCCCATGGCTACTGGTTCAAGGCCGAGCCCCTCCCCGAGGACTTCTTCGCTGACCATCACCGCGGCTTCATCGAGAGCATCTTCACGGGCGGTTCCGAGCCCCCGCTCCCTGGCCGCCCCCAGTCACCCTGGCCCAGCGCCCGCCCCAACCCCAACGCCAGCCCCTGGGCGACTCCCGAGGACATCGAGGAGTACGCACGCGCCTTCGCCGATCCCCTCAGCCACTTCCACGCCATCTCCTACTACCGCTACGGCCTCCCCTTCCACCGCGTTGTCGAGGACGCCTCCGCCCCCCACGGCGAGCGGTACGAGTCCCTGAGCGAGCGCGATGTCGCCGAAATGTGGCTCCACCCCGAGGGTCTCGAGCAGCATCCCAACTTCGGCGACTCCCACGACTACGGCCCCGAGGACCGCCACAAGACGTTCGAGGCCCCCGTCCTCTGGATGTTCGGTCAGTACATGGCCGGACGCATCGGCACCGAGGGCGCCGATCGCGAGCACGCCATCCCCCGTGGCAACCCCTTCGTCGACCAGTTCAGCCGCTACTTCCCCGACCTGCGCGTCCGCCGCGTGAACGCCGGCCACTTCTTCCCCGAGGAAGCGCCCGAGGTCACCAACGAGGCGCTCCAGGCCTTTCTCGCGGGCGCTATCTGAGCGTTATGCCTGCCAGAGCATATTGCGCCGCGTTCCCCATCCCGTAACATCCGACCCACACTATCGACCCGCTCACGCACGCGGAGAAGGGGTATCCAGCTATGGCTGATTCCAACGGAAACGGGGCCATCGAGACCGGCTACAACGGCAAGATGCTCGTCGTCGACCTGACGAGCGGGGAAATCAACATCGAGAACCCCGATGAGTCGCTCTATCGCGAGTATCTTGGCGGTTACGGCATCGGCGCGCGCATGCTCTGGGACCGCGTCCCCGCCGGCGTCGACCCTCTCGCCCCCGAAAACATGCTCGGCATGCTCCCGGGCCTCCTCACCGGCACGCCCCTCTTCGGGCAGCGCTGGCAGGTGGTCTGCAAGAGTCCCCTCACCGGTGGCTGGGGCGATGCCAACTGCGGCGGCGACTTCGGCGGCGTCCTCAAGCTCGCGGGCTGGGACGGCGTGGTCTTTTTCGGCAAGGCCGACCGCCCCACCTACCTCCTCATTGAGGACGACAACGTCGAGCTGCGCGACGCGAGCGACCTCTGGGGTACCGGCGCTATCGAGAGCGAGATGGAGCTAAAGGGCCGCCACGGCAAGCGCGCCAGCGTCGCCAACATCGGCCAGGCCGGCGAGACGCTCTCCCTCATCAGCGGCGTCTGCAATGACCACGGCCGCCTCGCCGCCCGCTCGGGCGTCGGCGCCGTCATGGGCTCGAAGAACCTGAAGGCCGTCGTCGCCGTCGCCGAGCGCAAGATCATTTCCCAGACGCCGGAGACCATCAAGATGCTCCGCGCCAACCTGGACGACATGGTCAAGCCGCTCAAGGACTTCTTCTCGAACTTCGGCACGACCGGCATCACCGCCGGCAGCGCCCTCAACGGCGACTCCCCGGTCAAGAACTGGGGCGGCGTTGGCGTGGTCGACTTCCCCCAGGAGGTCTCCAGCCAGATCGACGGCGGCTCCATGATCAACCCGAAAATGGAGAAGAAGTACGGCTGCTGGCACTGTCCCATCGCCTGCGGCGCCGAGTCCGTCGAGTCCACCAACGAGAAGTACCCGTACCCGCATCACACGCACCGCCCCGAGTACGAGGCCATGGCCTCCTACGGGACGATGAACCTGATGAACGACCCCGACGCTCTCATCTACCTGAACCACCTCTGCAACGAGTACGGGTTCGATGTGATCAGCGCCGGCGTCACGGCCTCCTTCGCCATCGAGTGCTACGAGGCCGGCATCATCACCAAGGAAGACACCGACGGCCTCGAGCTCAACTGGGGCAACGCCGAGGCCATCGTCGAACTCACGAAGATGATGGGCGAGCGCCGCGGCATCGGCGATGTCCTCGCCGACGGCGTCAAGGTCGCCGCCGAGAAGATCGGCGCCGGCTCCGATGCCTTCGGCATGCACATCGGCGGGCAGGAACTCCCGATGCACGACCCGAAGCTCCAGCCGGAGTTCCACACCACCTACAAGCTCGACCCGACCCCGGGTCGCCACACCCAGTACGAGGGCAACCGCCGCGTCGGCACCATCCCGGCCGCCCCCCAGGACTCGCGCGACTACGACGGCCGTGGCGAGCACCACAAGGCGGCGAGCGAGTACATGCACGTCGTGAACGCCGGCGGCATGTGCCAGTTCATCATGATGACCGCCAACACGGCGAACATCCCCGACTGGTTCAACGCCGTCACGGGCTGGGACATGGACATCGACGAGGCCATGCAGGTCGGCGAGCGCATCGCCAATCTGCGCATGGCCTACGAGGTGCGCGAGGGCGGCAACCCCCGCCAGCGCCCTGTCCCCACCCGCGTCACCGGCGAGACCAACGAGGGCACGCACACCGGACCGCTCGAGGGCGTCAACCTCGACACCGAGCGGCTCGAGGTCGACTTCCTCAACGCCTGCGACTGGGACGCCGACACCTGCAAGCCCTCCGCCTCCAAGCTGGAGTCGCTGGGCCTGTCCGAGGTGGCCGAGGCGCTTCACGCCTAGCCGCTAACCGGCGCGAACGCACCGAAGGGCGGCCCCGGGGCCGCCCTTCGCGATCCCCGACTCGCTGCCGGATTGCCAATGGGGGTACCCTTGGCGGCCAGCATGACCGCGACCAGCACCGCCACCTACCCCACTGCCATCGCCGGCGACAGCCTGGAGCTGCGTCCCTGGGACGAGGATCTGCTGTCGCAGCTGGCGGGATGGGGCGAACGCGGCTTTCCCTACCATGCCTTCGACCTCGGCCACCTGCGCGACCCCGTCCGCGCCCGCGCCGAGCTGGCGCGTGCCCGCGAGGCTGGCCCCCACCGTCACTTCGTCGCCTGCGAAGGCGATACCGCCGTCGGCCGCATCTCCGTGAACCTGCACGACCGCGCCGGGCTCTACCTCTGGGCCGTCCACGTTCCCCCCGAGCACGAGGGCCGCGGTGTCTGTCGCCGCATGATGGCCGCGCTCATCGAGTGGCTGGAGGTGGAGCACCCCGGTCCCGACTTCGTCCTCACGACGAACACCTTCGCTGACCACGCTCACCGTGCCTACCAGGCGGTTGGTTTCAAGGTCGCCGAGACCCGCTGGCACTACGACCGCCCCCTCGCCGAACAGCTCTGGCGCGTCCCGCGCGAGCAGCGCAAGGCCATCGAGAAGCACCTGCGCTTCCACAACGGGCGCTGGGAAGTGCGGACCCATCTCATGGCGCGCCCGCAGGGGTGGTCGCCTTCCCCCTAGTCCGGGGCCGGCGCGATCCCCAGGCGCCGGTCGTTTTCCAGCCAGGCCTGGTCGGCGAGCGCCATCAGACCCCCGCTCAGGAGCGAGTGCCCCCCTGCCAGGACGGGGACTTCAGCGGCCGCCAGCGCCACCGTCAGCTCGCGGAGCCATGGGTCGGTCACCCTTCCCGGCGCCAGCAGGTCGCTCTGGAACCGGTCCTCGCGGCTTGCTTGCGACCCCGCATGCGCCAGCAGGACGCGCGTATCCAGCACGACTCCGTCCGCGAGTGACGCCAGCTCGTCCGCGAACCGCTCCACTCCGAGCTCCTCCAGCAACCGCCCCACCAGCGAACGGGCCGTGTGCCCCTCGGGCACGCTCGCCATCCCGCGCTCCTCGCTGAACAGCCGTACCCGGCAGGCCGTCTCCCGTTCGAGGTGCGCCCACGTCGGGCTCCCGACCCGCCCTGCCACCAGGATCTCGGCGTCGGGGTCGCAGAGCAGCGGCATGAGCGCCCGGTAGGGCGCCAGCGGCAGCGACTCCTCCGGCGGCAGTGCCTCTCCGATCGCCTCCTCCGTCGCCTCGCTGAGGGCCAGCACCACGAGGTCCGCGGGCGTATCCAGGTCGAACGTCGTGCGCACCGACCGCGGCAGCACCGTCACCTCGCACCCCGCCTCGTCCCGCAGCCGCCGCGGGAGCACGTTGTCCCGCTCGAATGGCCCCACCCGCGCGATTGCTGTCGCGGGGGACCATCCGGTCAGGTCGGACGAGTAGAAGTTGTTCGTCACCGCCACGTTGCCGCCTCCCGCCAGCGCCTCCCGCACCGCCGCAAAGTCCCCGGCCGTGAGGAACGGCAGCGCTCCTGCCCCCATTACCACCACTGCCTCTGCTCCCAGCTCCTCGACCAGCCCCCACACCCGCTTCCGCACCGAGAAGGGCTCCCCCGGCGCGTCGCGGTCGACCGTGTACGAGGAGTCGCCGTCGACGCCGTCATCGTTCGTCGCCAGCACAACGCGTCCGAATCCGCCCTCGAGCGCCGCCCGCGCGCTGACCCCGGCCGCCGCCAGCCTGGCCCGCGCCACCATGCCCTCGGCCTCGCCCGTTCCGGCGCCGCCGTGCAGCAGGATCAGAACTGGCCCGTCGCTCATCCCGCTAGCCTAGCGCTTGACGCCCCAGAACGAACGTTCTACGGTAAACGGCATGGTTTGGAAGGCGCGGTGAGGCAATGCAGCGGCTCAACCCGGATAACCGACGGCTACTACCAAGACTTCCTTAAGGCCTCGCCCGAAAGCCTGTAGCGAGTGGAGTTCGTACCATTAGCATCTTCGCCCCAGGCCTTTAACTGCGGGCGACGCAGAGGTCACCAGCCATGAAAGTCGTGTTTTTCGAGGACGTTGAGGGTACCGCCCAGGTCGGCGAAGTGAAGGTCGTCAAGAACGGCTTCGCCCGCAACTTCCTGCTCCCCCGCGGTATCGCCGGACCAGTGACGCCCCCCAACCTCCAGCGCGCCAACTCCCTCGCTGAAAAGGAAGCGCGCCGCCAGGCCAAGCTTGATGGCGAGGCCGAGGTCCACAAGGAACGGCTCGACGGCTACACCGTCAGCTTCGAGGCCCGCGTCGGCGAGACCGGTCGCCTCTACGGCTCCGTGACCAGCCGCGATGTCGCCCAGAAGCTTGAGGAGAGCACCGGCATCGAGGTCGACTCGCGCGGCATCCTCCTCGCCGAGCCCATCCGCGAACTCGGTTCGAAGACCGTGACCATCCGCTTCACCCGCAACGTCAGCGCCGAGATCACGATCACCGTCGATCCCGATGAGGACTCGAAGGAGATCGTCGAGCAGCTCATGGCCAAGCAGGCTGAGGAGGAGGCCGCCGCGGCCGCCGCCGAAGCCGCCGCCGCCGAAGCGGCTGCGGCAGCTGCCGAAGCCGAAGCACGGGCAGAAACCACCGCCGCCGAAGAAGACGCCGAGTCGCCCGCCGAAGAGACCACGGACGGCTAGCGGGAAGGGGGGCGGAAGAGCGGGGACCGGCACTCACCACCAGCCATCGCGCTTCGGCGCGTCCCCGCCGTTCCGGTCGGTATGACCCTCCCCTTCCTGGAGCGCCTCCCACCGAACGACGTCGAAGCCGAGGAGGCCGTGATTGCGGCCCTCCTCGTCGATCCCGAGGCCATCTCGAAGGTCTCGTCCATCCTCAAGTCCCCCGACTTCTTCCGCGAGAAGAACGGCTGGATCTACGAGGCTGCCAACGAGCTCTGGGAACGCGACGAATCCATCAACCAGATCACCATCGCCCACGAGCTCGACCGCCGCGAGCGCCTCGAGGAGGTCGGCGGCCAGAGCTACCTAGGCGACATCATCCGCCAGCTTCCGACCAGCGTCGGCGTCGAGTTCTACGCCCAGATCGTCAAGCGCGACAGCACCTACCGCGGCCTCATCAACGCCGCCACCGGCATCCTCCAGCTCGCGTACGAGGCGCCCGCCGACATCGAGTCCGTCTTCTCCCGCTCCGAGGAGCTGCTTCAGCGCCTGCGCGGCGGCGAGAACTTCCGCGACTTTGTCCACATCGGCCAGATCCTCCAGGCCTACCTCGACGAGGACGTCGAGGCCGCCGAACGCCGCGAGCTCGCCGCCGTCGAGGCTGGTTTCAGCGACCTCGACCACCTGCTCGGCGGCCTCAAGCGCGAGGACCTCGTCATCGTGGGAGCCCGCCCCAGCGTCGGAAAGTCGTCCTTCGCCCTCGGAATCGCCCGTAACGCCGCCATCAACCAGGGCGCCAACGTCGCTTTCTTCTCCCTCGAGATGTCGGCTGAGCAGCTCGCCGTTCGTCTCCTCGCGGCCGAGTCAGGCGTCGACAGCACGCGCCTCCGCCTCGGCGGCCAGACCGAGCTGGAGGAGCGCCGCATCATCCGCGCCACCGGCGAGCTCGCCGGCGCCAACATCTGGTTCGACGACTCCCCGACCCTCACCGTCGCCGAGTTGCGCTCCAAGGTTCGTCGCCTCGCCAGCTCTCACGGTGTCGACCTCGTCGTCGTCGACTACCTCCAGCTCATGCAGTCCGACGCGAGCTGGAACGGCCGCGAGAACCGCGTCCAGGAGATCAGCTACATCTCGCGTACCCTCAAGGGCCTCGCCCGCGAGCTGAACGTCCCCGTGATCGCCCTCGCCCAGCTCTCGCGCGCCATCGAGCAGCGCCATCCCCGCATCCCCATGCTCTCCGACCTCCGCGACTCGGGCTCCATCGAGCAGGATGCCGACGTGGTCATCTTCCTCAGCCGCGAGGAGCTCTACACCACCCGCGAGCAGTGGATGGCGGAGCACCCGGAGATGCCCGAGACCGCCTACCCCCAGGGCGTCGCCCAGGTGATCGTCGCCAAGCACCGCAACGGCCCCACCGGAACGGTCGACCTTCGCTTCCGCCAGCGACTCGCCAAGTTCGAGGACTGGGTCCTCCAGTCGGAGGATGAGGACCTCCCGCCCGAAGGGATCGACCAGTGAGCGATGGCGCCTCCTTCGAGGGCTTTCCAGGTATCGGCAAGGCCACCGCCGTCCCGAACACCTTCTTCTCGGCGGTGTTGCCTGCCATGCGCGAACCCGGCGACCTGCTCGCCTTCCTCTGGGTTGCCCGCCTCGTCCAGGAGCAACAGGGCGATGCCCGCTTCGTCACCGCCGACCAGGTCTGGGCCTTGCCCGATGCCGCCTCGACCTTCGAAGCGCTCTCCGACGGCCGCGAATCCCTCGAACGAGGGCTCGCAGCCTGCGTCGAGCTGGGCGCCCTGCTCGCCCTCGACCTCGCCGGCAGCGGCCGCCAGGAGACCGTCTACTTCGTGAACAACCCCGCCTCCCGCCGTGCCGTGGCCCGCGCCCGGGGCGGCGACCTCGAACTTCGCCCCGGCGCCATCGCCTACGAGCCCCAGCCTGCCCGACGGCCCAACATCTTCCACCTGTACGAGGAGCACGTCGGCACGATTACACCGCTGGTCGCCGAACGCCTCCTCGTCGCCGCCGAGCAGTACCCGCAGCACCTGGTCGAGTCCGCCTTCCGCGAGGCGGCCGAGCGCAACGTCCGCAACTGGAAATACATCGAGCGCATGCTCCAAAACTGGTCCGAGGGGAACCAGCACCATGAAGCGACTGGACGAGATTCTGTCGAGCTCCGCCGCCGCCGATACGCCGGTGACGGAGCCGCAGGATCCGCCTCCCGCCCCAGCTGACGAGCCGGACGAGGACGCATGTCCCCGCTGCGGCGGGGCCGGCTTCGTCCGCCGCTCGCGCGAGCTTGAAGATCCGCGCTTCGGCCGCGCGGAACCCTGTACCTGCATCCTCGACGAGACCGGCGAGGTGCGCCGCTCCCGGCTCGAACGCATCAGCAACCTCGGCGCCCTCACCCGCTTCACCTTCGAAGCCCTCCGCGGCGAGGCCACTCCCGCCGCCGCCCAGGTCCGCGCCTACGCCGACGCGCCCGACGGCTGGCTTGTCCTGAAGGGCCCCAGTGGGTCCGGCAAGACCCACCTCGCTGCCGCCATCGCCAACGAACGCATCGCCCGCGGCGAGCCCGTCCTCTTCATGTTCACACCCGATCTCCTGGACGGCCTTCGCGCTTCCTACGAGCCCACCGAGGGCGAGCCCGGCTTCGACACGCTCTTCGAGCAGGTCCGCAGCGCCCCGCTCCTCATCCTCGACGACATCGACGCCGCCGCCTCCAGCGAGTGGGCGCGCGAGAAGCTCTTCCAGCTCGTGAACGCGCGCTACAACGCCGCCCTCCCCACCGTCTGCACCTGCCACTCCCTCACCGACTCCCTCGAGGAACGTCTCTCCCGGCGGCTCGCCTCCGGCGCCGTCCTCGACCTCGAAGGAGGCGCTCCCCTTGCCCGCTACCGCCAGGTCGGCGGCATGACGCGCGAGCGCCTCGAGGACTTCGGCTTCCACAACTTCCACACCCGCTTCCCCAACTACGCCTCCCAGGAGAACGAGTCCCTCCAAACCGCCTGGGAGAGCGCCCACCGTTTCGCCGATGCCCCCGAGGGCTGGATGCTCATCCTCGGCGAGAGCGGCTGCGGCAAGACGCACCTCGCTGCGGCCGTCGCGAATGCCGTCCTCCGTAACGGCGGCGACGCCTTTTTCGCCGTCGTCCCTGACCTCCTCGACCACCTCCGAGCTTCCTTCGCCCCGAACCGCGGAGACCCCGGCTATGACGAGCTGTTCGAGAGCATCCGCAACGCCGGACTCCTCATCCTCGACGACCTCGGCCCCCACACCAGCTCGTCCTGGGCGGTCGAGAAGCTCTTCCAGATTGCGAACTACCGCGCCTCCTCGCGCCTCCCCACCATCATCACAGCCGCCCTCTCCCTCGACGAGCTGCGCGAGGCCCACCCCCGCGTCGCCGTGCGCGCGCTCGACCCGAAGCTGAGCCAGCACGTCGCCATCCTCGCCCGGCCCTACAACCTCCCGCCCCGCTCCGGCGGGGGCCGCCGCCGTTAGCCCGCCAGCCGCCCCAGACCCCGCCGCTCCAGCCACGCCCCAAGCGCCCAGTGCGTCGTGTCGAAGGCGAGCTCGTCCCAGGGGATGGCGTCCGGCGCGAACCACCCGATCTCGCTCGTCTCCGATCCCGCCGACCCCTCGCCCAGCGCCCGCGCCTCGTACACGATCACGACGACCCCCGCGTGCGTGCGCGTGTACACCCCCAGAAGCGACAGTTCGTCGACCTCCAGGTTCGCCTCCTCGCGCGTCTCCCGCGCGGCCGCCTCCTCCGCCGTCTCCCCCACGTCCATGAAGCCGCCCGGGAACACCCAGGATCCCAGCCGCGGCTCGATCGCGCGCCGCACCAGCAGCAGGCTGCCGTCCTCGCGCACCGGAATGGTGCCCGCCACCGGCCGAGGGTTCAGGTAGTGCACGAACCCGCAGGCCTCGCAGACCAGCCGCGCCATCGTGTCGCCCGGCGGGACGCGTTCCGTCAGCCCGCTTCCGCACTGCATGCAGAAGCGGCCGGTCGCGTGCGGGTGGCTCGTCACGAGCCGCGCATCGTGGCGGGCGCGCGCTCCATTCCCAGTGACTCCGGCCCCTCGATCCACTCCTCGCCGTCCGCCCACACTTCCTTCTTCCACACGGGCACCCGTCGCTTCACCTCATTCACGAGCCAGTGTCCCGCCTCGAACGTGGCCGCCCGGTGGCCCGCGCTCACCGCCACCAGCAGGCTCGTCTCGCCGATCTCCAGCCGCCCCGTGCGGTGCAGCACGGCGCTGTCCGTCAGGTCGAAGCGCTCCACCGCCTCCACTGCCAGCTCCCGCATCGTCTTCTCCGCCATCGAGGGATAGGCGTCGTACACGAGGTGGTCGACTGCCCTGCCCTTGTTGGTGTTGCGAACCACGCCCAGGAACACGTCGACCGCCCCGGCCTCGTCGCGGCGCACCGCTGCGATCGCTTCCTCTGGGTCGAGCCGTTCCGGCGTCACGCGGATCAGCATCGTTAGCCTCCCGATACCGGCGGAATCAGTGCGAGTGTCGCGCCCGCCGGTACCGGCGCGTCTTCTTCGGCGTACTCTTCGTCGACCGCATAGAGCAGCGTCTCCGTGAACTCGGAGATCTGCGGGTGCGCCGCCACCAGCCGGTCCCGCACGGACGCCACCGTATCCCCGGAGACGTGCGCCAGCGACAGCTCGCGCGTCCCGACCGCATCGGCCAGCGAGGCGAAGAACAGCACCGTGATCGCCATCCCGAGGATTGTAGCGTGTAGCGCCCGCACTCCCCGGCGGCGTTATCCTGCCCGCCCGTGGCCACCCTGCTCTCCCGCGCCCTCGACCTGCTCTATCCGCCGCGCTGTGTTGGCTGCGCCGGCTTCGGCCGCAACCTGTGCGAAGTCTGCTCCACGCTGCTCCTGCCCGCGAGCGGACCCGGCCGCTGCGGTCGTTGCGGGGTCCGGCGCGACGACGAGGGCCGCTGCCCCGACTGCCTCGGCTGGCGCGACCTCGACGGCGCTCGTGCAGCCTTCGAGATGACAGGCCCCGCCCGTCGCGTCGTGCATGGCCTCAAGTTCAGCGGTATCCGCGACCTCGCGGAGGACATGGCCGAGGCCCTCTACCCCGTCACCGGGGAACTCTCCCCCGACGCCATCTTCCCCATCCCCCTCCACCCGCGCCGCCGCCGCTCGCGCGGTTTCAACCAGGCCGAGGTCCTGTTCGATCGTCTCGGTTGGCCCCCCTCCCCCGGCCGCCTCGACCGCATCCGCCCCACCGCCAGCCAGGTCGGCCTGAGCGCGACGGAGCGCCGCGAGAACGTCGCCGGAGCCTTCCGTTACCGCGGCCCTGCCCTCAAGGGAACGACCGTCGCCGTTCTCGACGACGTCGTCACGACCGGCGCCACCGCGAGCGAGTGCGCGCGCGTCCTCCGCGAGCACGGCGCCGGCCGCGTCTACGCCCTCGCCTACGCTCGCGCCCCCTACCGCACCCCCACCTCCGGCCGGTCGGACGACTAGGCCTTCTCCAGCTCCCAGACGATCACGATTGGCAGCCCCTCGATCGCCGCCTCCAGGAGGCCTGGTCGCTGGTCCGCGAAGCCGAGTGCCGCGATGGCGTCCGCCGACCACACCGGTTCCCGGCAGTCGGTGACGCTCAGCTCGGCATCCCGGAACGCGGCCAGGTAGTCCGACACCTGGTGGACGTGATTCTGGACGAAGCCGAATTCTCCCTGGCCTCGGGGGTATCTGGCGTGAGACCCGAGCATGGCCATGAGGGGATGAACGTCGGAAATGACGATGCGCCCCTTCGAGCGTGCCACGCGTCCGAGTTCGCCAATCGCGTCCGGCAGCTCGTTGCAGTGGGTGAGGGCGAGCGTGCAAACAACCAGGTCGAAGGCTTCGGCCGGCAGGGGAATCGTTGTCAGATCGGCCAGCTCTAGGTGGGCCGCAGGAACCTTCCTCCGTGCCTCCTCAAGCATCTCGGGAGTTGCGTCGAATCCCGTGACCGCGTGTCCGAGTGACGCCAGGTGCTGCGCCCATCTTCCCGTCCCGCAGGCTGCATCCAGGGCCGTTCCGATGGGGACTGAGTCCAGGATCTCCCGCAAGACCGGCTCCTCCGCCAGCAGTACCGGGTTATCCGGTCGGTCGTAGCCCCGCGCCCACTCGCCGTATCCCGTCTGTACCTCGTATTCGATCTCGACGAGCGGAGCAGACCACGGCGGCTCGCCCCGGCGCTCCACGACTTCGGCGATGCTCCTCGCCCGCTCCCGAACTGTTCCAGGGTCGAGACCCCACGACCGCAGGATGGCCAGCCCCTCGAACCCCAGGATGAAGTCAGCAAACGTCGGGTGTTCTGCCATGTCGCTCGCTCCCGCCGTCCGTGTAGTTGACGTACTGACACCGTAGGCGGACTGTGCACTACCGGCCAAAGCAGGCCCGAAGGGCCGGTTCCGCGGTCGTTGTCGCTACAATGGTTCGTTGATGGCTCTCCCTGCCCAACCACCTCTCTCCCCCGACGCGTCTGCTGCCGCGGACTCGCTCGCGCGCGTTCGCAAGGAGATCCACGCGGCCGTCGTCGGGCAGGACGCGCTCATCGACCGGCTCCTGATTGGCCTTCTCGTCTCCGGGCACGTGCTCGTCGAGGGCGTGCCCGGCCTCGCCAAGAGCCTCACGGTCACGAGCCTCGCGAACGCACTCGATGTTTCCGGCGTCCGCATCCAGTTCACGCCCGACCTGCTGCCGGCCGACCTCATCGGGACGGAGGTGCTGAATCCCGCCGAGGGGAACTTCGCCATCCGCCAGGGGCCTATCTTCGCCAACATCGTCCTCGCCGACGAGATCAACCGCGCCCCCGCCAAGGTCCAGTCCGCCCTCCTCGAAGCGATGCAGGAGCGGCAGGTCAGCATCGGCGGCCAGACCCTCCCCCTGCCCGACCCCTTCTTCGTCATGGCAACCCAGAACCCGATCGAGCAGGAGGGCACCTACCCCCTCCCCGAGGCGCAGCTCGACCGCTTCCTCCTCAAGGTTCGCGTCGACTACCCCACCCGCCAGGAGGAGCGCGAGGTGCTTGAGCTTGGACTCGACGGCGGCGCACCGCCCCCCGTCCGCGCCATCGCCACCCGCGACGAGCTCCTCGCCGCCCGCGACGCGCTCAACAGCGTCGCCCTTGACGAGGCCCTCAAGGACTACTGCGTCCAGATCGTGCAGGCCACCCGCCGCCCCGCCGCCTACCGCCTCCCCGAGCTGCGCACGCTCATCGCCTACGGCGCCTCGCCCCGGGCGACGATCGCCCTCGCCCGCACGGCCCGCGCCCGCGCCCTCCTCGAAGGCCGCGCCTACACCATGCCGGACGACGTGAAGGCGCTCGCCCACGACGTCCTCCGCCACCGCATCGTCACCACCTACGAGGCGGACGCCGAGGAGATCACGACCGACGACATCATCGACCGTGTCCTCGAAGCCATCGAGGTGCCCTGAGGGCGGCCATGCGCGCGTGGTGGCCGCGGCTCTGGCGCCCCCGGCGCGACCCCTCCCGGCCCGCGTCCGACGAAGCGGCCTCGATCGATGGCGCGACCGAGCTCCTGCGTCGCGTCCGCGCCATCGAGATACGCGCCCGCCGCCTCGTCGACGACCTCTTCCTCGGCGAGTACCACGCGGTCTTCCGCGGCCGCGGCATCGAGTTCGACGAGCTCCGCCCCTACGTCGTTGGCGATGACGTGCGCTCCATCGACTGGAAGTCGTACGCCCGCACGGGCCAGCCTCTCGTCCGCCGCTACCGCGAGGACCGCGACCTGACCGTGCTCTTTGCAGTAGATGTGAGCGCTTCGCAGACCGCGGGCGCTGCCGAGCGCTCCAAGGCCAGCCTCGCGGCCGAGCTCTGCGCCGTCTTTGCCCTCGCCGCCATCCGCAACAACGATCGCGCCGGGCTCCTGCTCTTCGCCAGCGCTCCCGAGCGCTACCTGCGGCCCGCCGGCGGCAGCATCCATGTGCTGCGCCTCGTGCGTGAGGTCCTCTCAGCCCGGCCCGAGACCAAAGGCACCGACCTCGGCGCCGCCCTCGAGTACCTGACGGGCATTCAGCGCCGTCGCGCCACCCTGTTCATCATCTCTGACTTCCTCACCGAGGGGTACGCGCGCGCCCTCCGCGCGGCCGCCCGCCGCTTCGACATCATCGCCGTTCGCATCCGTGAGCCCCTCGACGAGCAGCTTCCCGCCGCCGGAATCGTGCGGCTCGAGGATGCAGAGGGCGGTCCCGCCTACGAGGTCGACAGCGACGACGAGGCCGTGCGCGAGGCCTACGCCTCCCGCGTCCGCGAGATCGATGCCGAGCGGGAGCGCCTCTTCGGCGAGCTCGGGATCGACGAGATAACCATCGTCACGGGCGAGGACTACGTGCGTTCGCTCCTCGCCTTCTTCCGGCGCCGCGCCCGGGCCGTCGCGTGAGACGCCTCGCCCTCCTCTGTGCCCTCGCCGCCGTGCTGGCGGTTCCCGCCCTCGCCTCCGCGCAGGATCCCGAGGCAACCGTCTCGCGGACCTTTGCCGCGATCGGCGAGCAAGTTGTCGTAACGATCACGCTCGAGGCGCCTGCCGACGCGGTCGTCGAAGTGGATCCTGCCGGGGAATCATGGGGCGATGTCCGCGTCATCCGCGTTCTCTCGCAATCCGCCACGGCGATCGACGCGGGATTGCAGCACCGCATCGAAGTGCTGGTGGCGCCCTTCGCCCCCGGCACGGTGACGTTCCGTCCTGCGGTTGTTGTCACCACCGACGCCGGCCCCACTCCCGCCGCGCTCCCCGTCCTCACCCTGGAGGTGCCCTCTACCCTCCCTCCCGACGAGCCGCTGGCACTCTCCCCCCTACCGCCGCCCGTCCCCATCGATGGAGCGCAGTCCGTGATGCTCTGGCCCGGCATCGCCCTCGGCGGGTTCGTCGCGGTCGTGATTGCGGCCATTGCCGCCGCGCTCGCCCGCCGCTGGTGGCGAAACCGGCCCGTCGACATGGGTGACGTCGCCCCCGAGCCCCCGCCAGCCGACGACGTCCTGGCCGCCGCCGAAGCGCTGCTCGAAACCGACGCCGCCGGCGCCTATCGCGCCATCTCCGGTGCCGTCCGCAACGTCCTGGGGGAGCGGTACGAATTCCCGGCTCAGTCCCTCACCGCCGCCGAGCTGGAGACGCGCATGGCGGAGGCGGGAGTCGACGGCTGGGAGGAGCGCATGGCGCGCGAGTTGCTTCGTGAGTGCGACGCCGTCGTCTACGCCGGTTACCGCCCCGTTGTGGAGCGCCGTGTGGCCGACCTCCGGATCGCCCGCGAGATCATTGGGGGGACCGGCTGATGCATTTCGCCGACCCCTGGCTGCTGTTCCTCGCGCTCGTCGCCGTACCCCTCGTGATCGCCCGCTGGCGCCGGACCCCACCGGTCATCGCTGTGCCCTTCGCCCTCGGGCTCGGCGACGCCCCCGCCGGCTGGCGCGTCCGCGCCCGGCGACTGCTGCCGCTCCTGCGTATCGCCGCCATCCTGCTGCTCGTCGTCGGCCTCGCCCGTCCCCGCATCGGTGAGGCTGAGACGCTCGTCCCCGCCGAGGGCGTCGACATCGCCCTTGCCGTCGACGTGTCCAGCAGCATGGCCACGAACCCGTTCAGCAACGACAACACCCGCCTCGACTCCGTGAAGGAGGTCCTTCGCGGCTTCATCGCCTCCCGCGAGAACGACCGCGTCGGCCTCGTCGCTTTCCAGCGCGAGGCGCTTCCCCTCGCTCCCCTCACCCTCGACTACGACGCCCTCGACACCATCGTCGCCGACCTCGGCTCCGACCTTCTCCCCGACGGCACCGGCATCGGCGTGGGCATAGCCAGCGCCCTCTCCATGCTGGAGGAGTCCAGCGCCTCCAGCCGGATCGTGATCCTCCTGACGGACGGGCGCCACAACGCCGACTCGATCAGCCCCGACGAAGCCGCCGAGATCGCGGCCGCCCTCCGTATCCGCGTCTACACCATCGGTGTCGTCGAGGACCGGGACCGTCCCTCGGGCTTCTCCCCCACGACCATCGACGCGGACCTGCTCGCGTTCATCGCCGACCACACCGGAGGCAGGTACTTCGAGGCGGCGACGCCGGAGGACCTTGCCGAGGTCTACGACGAGATCGGCTCGCTGGAGACGAGCCGCGTCGGAGACGAGACCTTCGCGCGCTACACCGAGCTCGGCCTCTGGCTGATCGCCGCGGGCGCCGTGCTCTTGCTGGGCGAGATCGGGCTCGGCCGCACGTGGCTGAGGAGGACGCCCGCATGAGCGACCTCAGCTTCGGCCGTCCGCTCTGGCTCCTGCTGGTCCCCGCTGCGCTCGTGCTCCTCCCGTTCGCGTGGGTGGTCGCGAACCGGGCCTTCACCGCCGCGACCGCCCTCACGCGCCAACCTCCGAGGCCGCGCCGGGTCGCCACCGTCGTGCTCGTCCTCGCGGTCGTGCTCGCCGCCCTGGCTGCCGCCCAGCCCCGCTGGGGTGAACGCAGCGCGACCGTCCAGACCGGTGGGGCCCAGCTCGTTGCCGTCCTCGACGTCTCCCGCAGCATGGGCGCGACCGATGTCGCCCCCTCGCGTCTGGCCGCCGCCCGCACCGCTCTCGGCGAGACCTTCGCCCGCCTCCGTGGCGATCGCGTCGCCCTGGTCGTCTTCGCCGGCGATGCCCGTCTCCGCTTCCCGCTCACGCGCGACCTGCAGGCGGCCGCCACCGTCGTCGAGACCATCGAGGGAGGCACGCTGCTCCTCGAACGCGGTACGAGCGCCGCCTCCGGGCTCGACGTCGCCCTTGAGCTCTTCGATGAGGAGACCAGCGGTGGCCGCCTCGTCTTGCTCGTGTCCGATGGCGAAAGCCTTGGCGGGGACCCCTCAGCCAGCGCCGCGGCGCTGGCTGCCGAGGGCATCGATGTACTCGTCGCAGGCGTCGGCACGTCTTCCGGTGGACCTGTTCCCATCCGCAATCCCGTGACGCGTGAGATGGAACCGCTCACGAACGATGATGGCGAGCCCGTGATCACCCGCCTCGACGAACCTAGCCTCCGCGCCATCGCCCGGGCGGGGGAGGGTCGCTACCTCGGCGCAGATCTCGCGGCCCTCCCCGGAGCGGTACGTGCGCACGTCGCCGGACTTGACCAGGCTACCTACGGCGCGACGACCATCTCCCTTCCGATCGAGCGATTTCACTGGTTCGCCGTTGCCGCGTTCGTGCTTCTGCTGCTGGGAACGGCAGTCGAGTGGAGGGCCTTCGTGCGCTGGCGGACCGCTCCGGCGCTGGCCGTTGTCGTTGGGCTTGCCCTGGCCCTCTCCGCCTGCGCGACGGCCGCCTACAACCTCAACGAGCGCGCCCTCGAGGCCGTCGACGACGGCGACCTCGACACCGCCATCGAGCTCCTCTACGAAGCCCAGGCGGAGGATCCGCGGGACGGCCGCATTGCCCTGAACCTGGCGGCCGTCCTCGACCAGGCCGGCCGCTACGAAGAGGCGGTCCGCGTCGCTCGTCGCGCCCTCAACGACCGAGACGCGGAGATCGCGGCTGCTGCCTATTCCAGCCTCGGGCACCATCTCTTCGCCCTCGGGGAGCTCGAGGAGGCGCTCGAAGCGTTCACCGAGGGTCTGCTGCTTGCCCCCGAGGACGATGTCCTCCGCCGTGACTTCGAGGTCGTCTGGCGCCTGCTCCACCCCCCGGCCCCGCCCGAACAGCAGACGGCCCCCGCGCCGCCCGAGGGAGACTCCGGTGAGGGCGAGGAACCCCCCGAAACCCAGCCTGCCCCCGGTCCCGACGGCGCACAGGCCGGCGGCGGCGAGGGCGGCGAGCAAGCCCTCTCGCCCGAAGCCCTTGAGGAGCAGCTCGCAGCCATCGACGCCGAGGTTGCCCAGCTACGGGAAGAGGCCGGCGAGGTGCTGAGCACGCGCGAGGCGCTCGCCATCCTCGAATTGCTGGAAGAACGCAGCCGCCTCTCCGCACAGAATCCCGTCCGCGGAGCTTGGACCGATGCCAGCGACTATTGATCGGTCCCGTACGCTGGTGGGGGGTCTGTCATGAGCGCCGCCGCCCCGGGCTTCGGCGAGGTCATCGCGCAGTTCGCCTTCGATGCGCCCTGGTACGGCCTGCTCCTTGCCGCCGCGGGCTTCTACGCCGTCGCCTGGCTCCGCGTGCGCAGCGAACGCCCCCGCGTCCCTCCCCGTGTCTGGCAGCTGGTCGCCTTCATGCTGGGGTTGGCCCTCATCTTCGTCGCGACCCAGTCACCCCTCGAGCACTACGGCAATCAGCTCCTCTGGACCGACTTCGCCGGGATGCTGCTCCTCACGATGATCGCCCCGCCCCTCCTCCTCCTCGGCTCGCCTCTCACGCTCGCCTTCCGCGTGAGCGGTCCGCGCGGACGTGCCCGGCTCCGTCGTCTGTATCGCGGGCGCACGGCCCGCATCGTGGCCATGCCTATCGTCTCGTGGCTCCTGTTCGCCGTGGTCACCTATGCCTGGCAGTTCATGGGCATCACCGAGGAGGCCGCCGAGAACGTCTTCGTGCGCGACGTGCAGCAGCTCTCCCTGCTTGCCGTCTCCCTGCTTTTCTGGTGGCCCGCCCTCTGCGCCGATCCCGTCCCCTGGCGGATGAGTCACCCCCTGCGCGTCCTCTACGTCGCCGTCGAGATGACGCACAAGGGGCTGTTCGGGGGCATGTTCCTCAGCCTCAACACCCCCGTGCACGAGACGTTCGCGGCAAACACGCCCGCCTGGGGTCCCTCACCCATGATGGACCAGCGCCTTGCCATCCTCGTGCTCTGGGTCGGGGGAAGCCTGGTGTTCCTGGTCGCCCTCGCCGCCATCGCAGTGAGCTGGATCCGCTACGAGGCGCGACAGTCGCACCGCGTCGACCGCCGCCTGGACGCGTTGCGCGAGGCCCGGCGCGTGCGTGACCGCGCCCTTGGCGGCGCCTTCGAGCGCCCCTAGGCCGGCTGCTCCGCTAGATGCCGAGCTCGCCCCACAGCTCGCTCGCCTGCTTCTGCAGCTCGCCCCGGAAATCGGGATGCGCCACGCTGATCAGCTCGGCGGCGCGCTGGCGGTGGTTCTTGTCGAGCAGCCGCGCAACGCCGTACTCGGTCACGATCGTGTCCGCCAGGTAGCGTGGGATCGTCACGAGCGTCCCCGCCTCGTGCTTCGCCACGATCTTCGAGAGCGAGCCCTCGAGCGCGGTCGAGCGCAGCACCGTGATGGCGCGTCCGTCCGGGCAGAGCGCCGCGCTGATGTGCGTGTCCGGCTGCCCGCCCGTCCCGTTGATCATCTGGCCGCCGTAGCGGTCCTCGCTCGCGATCTGCCCCAGCAGGTCGACCGCCACGGCGCTGTTGACCGAAGTCATCTGGCTGTTCTGCGACATCAGGGCCGGGTTCAGCAGGTAGTTCGGGTCGTACACCTCGAACGCGGGGTTGTCGCGGATGATGCCGAGGTCCACGCCGTCGCACCCGGTCCACGCGACCGCCACGCAGCGATCCTTGTGAATGGTCTTGCGCGAGTTGTCGATGTTGCCGCGCGCCCACAGCTGCGCCAGTCCCGGCGACCCAAGCTCCGTGTGCACCCCCAGGTGGTGCGCGTTGTCGAAGGCGCCCGCCTTGAACATGAGCGCGCTCGGCGTGCCAACCCCCACCTGGATCGTGTCCCCGTCGCGGATCAGGGGCGCCAGGTTGTGTGCGATCGCCTGGGCCTCGTCGTCGACCTCCGCCAGCCCGAACGCCTGCCGCACGATCTTGGGCGGGAGCATGTGGTACATGCCTTCCGCCAGGGCGATCTGGTCCAGGCTGGCCATCCCGAGCAGCTCCAGCAGCTCAGCGCGGTTCTCCTCCGGCGCCTGCGTCTCCACGCGCTCCCGCACCGCATCCACGTTTACCGGCGGGATGACGCCCTCGATCAGCGCGGCGAACTCGCTCACGTGGACCCAGAGGTCACCGTGGCCGGGCGTGATGTTGGGGTCGATCATCCCGATCGTCTTCGCGCAGCGCTTCGTGTACGACTTGCGCGTCCACATGTGCACCCCGAACTGCACGTACCCCTGCTCGTTCGGCTCGCTGACCGAGGTGATCTGCACGTCGGGCAGGCGCGCTTCCTCCCGGCCCGCGTCGTGCGCCTTCATCCCGAGCATGAACGTGTTCGGCAGGTACGTGGCGATCTTCGCGTCGTGCGCTGCGCGCAGCGGCTCCCCGATGAACAGCTCGATCTCGCGCTCGCCGTTCTGTCCGGGACCAAACAGGCGCGGCTCGGTCGGCGCCAGCGCGCGCACGTCCAGGCGGTTCAGCTGCTCCGCGCGGTCTGCCAGCGCCGCGCCCAACTGTCCGGGCGTAAGCACGCCCATCGTGACGAGGTCGCCCTCGCCGATGAGGGCCATGGCCTCCTCGATGCTGCAGAGCCGTTCCTTGTAGGCCTCCCGCCAGTCTCCTGATTGCGTCATGGCCTCGCTCCTAGGTGAAGTTGAAGTTGAACCCCCGCGGATCCTCGTACGAGGGCGGCTCGGGCTTCTTGTACTGGACCTCGATCTCGTCCGTGTCCTCGTTGTAGCGCACCGGGAAGGAGGCCACCGGCCGGAACGCCGGCAGCGACTTCGCCGCGCCGTCGCGGACGTCGAACTTGGCGCCGTGGCGGGGGCAGTCGATCTCGTACCCGACGAGCCTGCCCTGGCCGAGCGGCCCGTCGTCGTGCGAGCAGCGGTTCTCGATGGCGTAGTACCCCTCCACCAGGTGCACGAGCACGATCGACTCATCCCCGAACTCGATGATCGCGCTCTCGCCCGGCTTGAGCATGTTTGCCGGCCCCACGGGCGTGAAGGGGGTCTCGCTGTCGGTCTGCTCGCTCATCCGCTCCTGCTCCTCCCGTGAGGCAAGCGAGCCGCGACCATGGGCCGCGGCTCGCCGGTCTGGTCCCGCGCCGGTCCTAGCGGTCCGGCCCGTAGATGTAGTCGTCGATCGTCTTGTGCATGTGGCGGATGCGCCGCTCGCGGTAGTTGATGAGCAGGCCCTTGTAGGCCCGCGAGTTCATCCCCTTCTGCACGCGCGGGAGGTTGTAGGAGTCCTGATCAAGCACGAGACCGATGGAGATTTCGCCGTGCTTGTGCGTCGTGTGCGCCGGACGCGGCGGGGGATCCGCCCCGTCCGGGATACGCGCGTAGTTCTGCAGGTCGAAGTACATCTTGTTCGGGTCCGTCGCGTGCGGACGCTGCCGGAACACCATCACGCCCGTGTGGTGGGTGTTCAGCGTGATGCTGGGGAAGATGTAGTAGTGGTAGTCGTCCGTCATCTGGTCGTCGTTGAGCTCTGAGACGTCGATCCCGCGCGCTTCCGTGTTCTCGCGGGCCGCCACCTGTATCGCGGTGCGGACCTCTTCCGGCGTCCCATCGAACTCATCCGGGTCGATGCCGGCGCCGCGCAGCATCTGCTTCAGTCCATGCGTGAGCTCATCCTGGTTCTGGTAGCGGGGACTCAGCAGCCCAAAGGGAACCAGGTAGCGGTTGTGCCGCTCGTACAGGTCGATCTGCACATGGATGTCGTCCAGCGACTCCAGGATCTGCGGGTGGATGCCCTGCACGTGGTAGACCTCGTTGAAGGCGTCCACCGAGGCCTTCCAGTTGGTGTCCCACTCGATCGTCTTGTCCTGGACGATATACATCTTCTCGAAGTGGTACGGGTCGATGTGCTCCGGCAGCACGCCCAGGAACTCCTCGAGGGGCTCTGCGTCCGGGTTCATGTTGAACCAGACCCAGCCCGCCCATGTGTCGCAGGGCACTTCCACCAGCGCCGTCTCCTGGGGCACGCCCTGGGTGAAGGTGTCCTCGTCCGGGACGAACTTCTTCGAGCCGTCGAGATTGAACTCGAAGAAGTGGTAGGCGCACTGGAAGCTCTCCGCGTGACCCATGCCCGGGTTGCGGATCTGGTTCCCGCGGTGCGGGCAGACGTTGTAGAACGCGCGGACCTTGTCCTCCGCCTCGCGCACGATCAGGAACGACTCGGGACCAAGCTCGGTGGTGAAGTAGTCACCCACGTTGGGGATGTCCTGCTCCCGTCCGGCGACGTTCCACACCTTGGTCCACATGCGCTCCCACTCGAGCTTCATGAACTCTTCCGAGGTGTAGCGTTCCTTCGGGATCAGCTCCGTGCCCAGCAGCGGCTCCGGCGCCTTCTCCTGGGGGGTGCCCTTCACTCGTGCTTCAACAACCACGCCTAGACTCCTTGGATTCTTCGCCCGCACCGATGACGCGGGCGCCTGGCGACAGGTGCCTTGATGTTACGCGAAACGGGTCCGACTCGCCCCTTCGAGCGCTAGTACGAACCCGGCGTGGGAACGATCTCCGTGCCCATCTCCTCGGGCTCCATGCCGAGCGTGATGAGCACCTTCGAGAGGCTCATGAAGAGCCCCACCCCCAGCGCCATCTCGACGATCTCCGGGTCGCTGAAGTGCTCCCGCAGCCGCGCCTGCACCTCCGGCGTCAGCTGCCTCGGATCCCCGATGATCGCGTCCGTCAGGGCGATTGCCGCCTTGTCCCGGGAGGACAGGTCGGACTCTTCGTACCCGTCCTCGATCTCCGTTACCTGGTCTTCGGTCAGTCCTTGCTCACGCGCCACGGCGAAGCGAACGTTCTTTCAGTAGCCGCAGTCCGTCACGCGGGCGTTTCGCATCCGCGTGACCTCCTTCGTGCGGTGGTCGAGCGCGCCCTTGCTCCAGAACGTCCCGTAGAGCATCCCGAAGGCGCCCGCCAGCCCCGGCTGGTGCGCCAGCGCCGTGCCGAAGCTGGCCTCCTCGCCCGGTATCGCCGAACTCACTCGTGGCTTGGTCGACATCGTATCCTCCTTCGGGACATCAGTAGATCGGACCCTCGCTCGAGGCCGGCGCCGGCGCATCCACGGGCGCCGGCTCCGTGCCCAGCGCCAGGCGCAGGCGGCAGTTCGCATCGAACAGCGCCACGCCGATCGTCAGCGCCACCACACCCGACTCACCGAAGTGTGCGGTCAGGTCCGCGTACTCCTCGTCGGTGAGGTCGTGGTGCTGCCAGGGCATCTTCTCGGCCAGTGTCAGCGCCGCTCGCTCCTGCTTGCTGAACAGGTCGCTACCCGGCCAGTCCGCAAGCGCCGCAACCTGAGCGTCGCTCACGCCGGCGTCGGCGTGGCGAACGGCCAGCTCGGCCTCGCAGTCGTGCAGCTGCGCCACTCGCAGGCGGCACAGTTCAAGCAGGCTCGCGGGCAGCAACTCCTCGTCCCAGAGCTTTCCGTAGAAGGCCGCGTACAGATCGCGAAGCTCGGGCCGCAGGCCCAGAGCCGCATCGAACGGCGCGCTTCCTTCTGCCCCTTCGAGCCAAGTCACGGGCGCATTCTCAGCCCGCAACCCCTACCGCCGCAACGCCGCCCCGGGTCAGGTCGCCGCCACCTGCGGGATTCGTACCCGCCCCAGTCGCTGCGCGACCTCGGTGATTCCAACCGCGAACGTCGCCGGGATCAGTTCGCCCCGCTCGATGGCCGCGACGAACATCGGCAGGATCGTCAGCAGGACGCGGATGCGAACCGACTCGCGCGCGTGCCACTCCTCCGAGACCCGCCCCTCGGCCACCATCTCCTCGAGGTCCTTCGGCAGGTAGACCCCGCCCCGGCGTGCGTACGCCATCGTGGCGACCACCGCCATCGCCCGGGGGTCGAGATCGGTGCGGTGGAAGCCTGCGCTCTGGCTGGCCGGGAACCGCTGGATCGCTCCCTGCACCTCCTGGTGCAGCGCCTCCGCCTCCACGGCCGCTCCCGCGATGGCCCCCTCCGGGTCCTCCAGCTCCGACGTCAGCAGCGTGCCTCCCGCGAGCTCCGCCTCCGCTGCAGCGGTTACGTCCTCGATGCTGGCGCCCTCCGCAGCAAGCGACTTCAGGTGGTCGATCAGCGCGCCCATGACCGCCTCCGCGATCGCGTCCTGCCCCTACTGTACAGCCGCCGGAAGGCCCCCGGCGCCACCGAAGGGGCTAGACGTGCAGCACCCGGTCGTAGGCGTCGAGCACCGACTCATGCATCGCCTCGGAGATAGTGGGGTGCGGGAATACGGTTTCCATCAGCTCCGCCTCGGTTGTCTCCAACCCCATCGCGACCACGAACCCTTGGATCATTTCGGTCACGTCCGGGCCCACCATGTGCGCCCCGAGGAGCTCGTCCGTGTCGGCGTCGAAGACGGTCTTCACCATGCCTCCGGTGTCGCCCACGGCGATCGCCTTGCCGTTCCCGACCAGCGGGAAGCGCCCCACGCGCACGTTGAAGCCGGCTTCCTGCGCCGCCGCTTCCGTCAGGCCGACGCTCGCGACCTGCGGGTGGCAGTAGGTGCAGCCGGGGATGCGCCGCCGCTCCATCGGCCGCGCCGAGGGCAGCCCCGCGATGCGCTCCACGCAGATGACGCCCTCGTGCATCGCCTTGTGGGCCAGCAACGGCGGCCCGGCGACGTCGCCGATGGCGTACAGCCCGGGCTCGCCCGTCTCCAGCCACTCGTTCACGACGATCGACCCCCGGTCGACCGTGGCCGCCGTCGCTTCGAGGCCGAGGCCCTCGACGTTGCCGGTCACGCCCACCGCCAGGATCGCGCGGTCGAAGGTCGCCTCGACTGTGCCGTCCTCGGTCGCGATCGTCGCCGTCACGCTGTTGTCGCCCTTCTCGAGCGACTCCACCGTGGCGTTCGTGTGCATCGTGATGCCCTGCTTCTCGAACTCCTCGCGGGCGAAGGCCGAGATCTCCTCGTCCTCCACCGGGAGAATGCGGGGCAGCACCTCCACCACCGTCACCTCTGCCCCCAGCGACCGGTAGAAGCTCGCGAACTCGACGCCGATCGCCCCCGACCCGATAACCAGTAGCGAGTCCGGCATCATCGCCGGCACCATCGCTTCCTTGTACGTCCAGATCAGCTCGCCGTCGGGCTCCAGGCCGGGCAGAGAGCGCGGGCGCGCGCCCGTCGCCACGATGATGTTGTCGGCGCCCAGTTCGGCGACGGTCTCGCCGTCCTTCTCGACGACGATCCCGCCTCCGCCGGTCAGCCGCGCCGCGCCGTCGAATACCTGGATCTTGTGCTTCCGCATCAGGAACTTGACGCCGCTGTTGAGCTGGCGCGCCACCGATCGCGAGCGACTGACGACCTTGTCGAGGTCGAAGGAGGCCTCCGCCGTCAGGCCGTAGCGCTCGGCGTCCTGCATCTCGCGGTAGAGGTCGGCCGTGTGCAGGAGCGTCTTTGTCGGAATGCAGCCCCAGTTCAGGCAGATGCCCCCCAGATGCTCGCGTTCCACGAGTGCTGTCTCCAACCCGAGCTGGGACGCGCGAATCGCGGCTACGTAGCCGCCCGGGCCGCCTCCCACCACTACGACATCGAACGTTGTTTCCGCCATCGTGCCTCTCCCCTAGACCAGCAGCCGGAACGGCGCTTCGAGGTAGTCGCGCACCGATGCCAGGAATTGCGCCGCCGGCGCCCCGTCGAGCGCGCGGTGGTCCCATGTCAGGCTCAGGGTCATCGCCTTCTGCCGTACGGGACGCTCACCCTCCCAGCGCACGTCGTCGCGAAGCCGGTTCACGCCGAGGATGCCAACCTCGGGCGGGTTAAGGATGGGCGTGAACGAGTCCACCCCGAACATGCCCAGCGTCGACACGGTAAACGTGCCACCCGCCATGTCGTCGAGTCCGAGTTTCCCTTCGCGCGCCAGCCCAGCCAGTCGGGAGGACTCCTGCGCGATCTCCTTCAGCCCGAGCTGGTCGACGTGCCGCACCACCGGCACGACCAGGCCCTCGTCGAGCGCCACCGCCATGCCTACGTGGACCTCGCCCCGCAGGTTCATCTCCGTGCCGAGGAACTGGGCGTTCATGCGCGGGTGATCGAGCAGGGCCTTGGCCGCCGCCTTCATCACGATGTCCGTGTAGGAGGGGCGCACGCTGTCGCCTGCCCACTCCTCGATGAGCTGGCTGCGCAGCTTCACGCAGTCGTCCATGGCCACGTCCATGTCCATGGTCAGCTGCGCCGTCTCCTGCAGACTCGCGTACATGCGCTCCGCGATGACCTTGCGCATGCCGCGCACCGCCATCACCTCGTCCTCGCGCGCCGCCGCGGGAGCAGCGGCTGCCGCTGCTGGGGCAGCCGCGGGCGCACCGCCGGCCGCCGCCTCGACGTCTTCCTTCGTGATGCGCCCGCCGGGGCCGGTCCCCGTCACCGTCGACAGGTCCACGCCCAGCGCCTCCGCCCGCTTCCGCGCGAGCGGCGAGGCCGGCGCCGGTGCGCCCGCCGGAGCAGCCGCGGGCGCGGCTGCCGCCGCCTCGTGTGCGGTGCGCACGTCGTCTTCGGTCACACGCCCGCGCGGACCGGTCGCCGTAACCGTGGCCAGGTCCACGCCGAGCTCCTTCGCAAGCCGTCGCGCCGCCGGCGAGGCCGGCACGCGCTCGCCCTCGGCTCGCGCCGGGGTGGCGGGAGCTTCGGCGGCTGCGGCAGGCGCCGGCTCTGCCTCGACGGGAGCGGCGGACGCCGCCGGCGCTCCCGCTCCCGGCAGCACGTCCGGAATCTCTTCGTCGGCGGCGTAAATCCAGCCGACCACGGCACCGGGGTCAACGGTCGACTCGGCCGGCACGAGGTGCCGCACGATGCCCGCAGCTTCCGCCTCGACCTCCATCTCGACCTTCTCCGTCTCGAGCCGGTAGAGATCCTCGCCCAGCTTCACCTCGCCGCCGTCGGGGATGTGCCACTCGGCTACGGTTCCCTCCGTCATCGTCATGCCGAGCTTCATCATGTAAATCTCGGTTGGCATCTCATCCCCCGTCCTGTTGGAGTCTCTGTTTCTCTGGCGAGCCGCCGGCCGCCTCGTCGTTGCGATACAAACCCACGCACGCTGCGTACTCCAGCGTCGCGTGGACGTCGATGACCCAGGGACCGTCCCGGGCTACCCGGAGTGTAGCCGCTTGCCCCGGTTTCAACACACGCTCGCGTTCGCCGTCGAACGCGAGCACCCCCGGTCCCGTTACGGTGACCGGCTCCCCGAGCGCGAGCCGCGTGTGCGAACGCACGGCTATCGGCTCGTACAGCCCCGGCGCGATTGGCGCGAGCAGGGAGACGCCCCCCTCGCCCGGCCCCAGACGCAGGTGCAACGCCTCGTCCTCGTCCGGCGCCAACGGCGCCAGCAGGCCCCCGATGGAGGTGATCCCGACCGCCGACGGCTCCGCCGTCGTCACGACCGCCTCCCGCAGGCGCGCTCCGCCCCAGATCGCACGCGATCCCACGAAGCGGTCCGCCGCCAACACGGCGTCCACGAGGGCGATGTCGTCGCGCTCACCCTCGATCTCGACGTGTACGGCTTTCACCTGCCTCGCGACCCGTTCCAACGGCACCTGGCCGCTGGCTACGAGCCCCGCCGCCGAGCCCGCCACCGTCGCCTCCACCATCGTCGGGAAGACGTTGTTCGTGCCCGTCGAGACGGGAACGATGGGCGCGTCTCGCCAGCCGAGCGCGAAGGCGCGGTTCGTGCCGTCGCCCCCGAGCGTGATGACGGCCCCGCAGCCCTCCGCCCGCAGCGACTCCGCTGCGCGGATCGTGTCGAGCGTGCTTGCGGTGTGTGTCGCTTCAACGGCGACGAAGGTGGCCTCGGAGCCGAACTCCTCGGCCGCCGCCGCCGTGATGCCGTGCGTGTCGGGCATGTAGCGGAAGTCGCGCACACCGCTCGCCAGCGCGCCAACGATGGCGCGCCGCACGATCGCGCGTTTCTCCTGGTTGTCGAAGACCGACGCGCGCGCAACGAGGCGGCGGATGTCCTTCCCCGAAGCGGGGTTGGCGGCGATCCCGAGCGGGCGCGAGGTCGTCAGGGCTACCCCGTCCCGAGGATGCGTCGCGCCTCGGCCGCGATGCGCTCGGCGTTCGGCACGTACGTCTGCTCCAGCACCGGGCTGAACGGCACGGGCGAGAACGGCGCCGCCACGCGGCCCACCGGCGCATCGAGGTAGTCGAACGCCAGCTCCGCGATCTGCGCCGCGATCTCCGCACCGACCCCGCCGAAGCGGACGGCCTCGTGCACGACGAGCGCGTTGTGCGTCTTCGAGACCGAGTTGATGATCGTGTCCGTGTCGAGCGGCTGCAGCCACAGCGGGTCGATCACCTCGGCGCTCACGCCTTCGCCCTCGAGGACCTCGGCGGCCTTCGTGGCTTCGTGGATCATCCGTCCGTGGGCCACGATCGTGAGGCTGTCGCCTTCGCGCAGCACGTTCGCCTTGCCGATGGGCAGCGTGTACGGCTCCTCCGGTACCTCGCCCGGAAGCGCCATCAGGCCCTTGCACATCACGACGAACACCGGGTTCGGCTCGCGCGCGGCGGTGATGATCGCGCCCTTTACGTCGTACGCCGTCGCCGGCATCACCACCTTCAGGCCCGGCGTGTGGCAGAGCCACGCCTCCAGGCTCTGGGAGTGCTGCGCCGCGAGGTTCATGCCCGCGCCCGACATCGTCAGGACGGTTACCGGCAGCGTCGCCTTGCCGCCGAACATGTACCGCATCTTCGCGAGCTGGTTGACGATCTCGTCCATGCACTCGCCGATGAAGTCCATGAACATGATGTCGACGATCGGCTTGAGGCCCGTGGCCCCGGCGCCCACCGCCAGCCCGATGATGCCGGACTCGCTGATGGGCGTGTCGATGACGCGGTCCGGCCCGAACTCGTCGAGCAGGCCGCGGTAGATGCCGAACACGCTGCCGGCGCCGGCGACGTCCTCGCCGGCCATGAACGCCAGCGGTTCTTCCTGGAGCGCCTGGCGGACGCCCTCCGTGATCGCGAGGGTGTAAACGAGTTGCCGCCCGGCGGGCGCTTCTGCTGCGGTCATTGATTCGCTCCTAACTCGCCGCCGTGGGCGTGTAGACGTCGTTGAGCAGGTTCGCCGGATCCGGCAGCGGGCTGTTCTCCGCGAACTCGATCGACTCGGTGATGTCGGCCATGACTGCGTCGTGTACGGCCTGGATCTCCTCCGCGGTCATTACGCCCATCTCGATCATGCGCTGCTCGTGCTGCGGGATCGGGTCACGGGCGCGCCACTCTTCGAGCTCCTCGTCCGTGCGGTAGTGCAGACCGATGCCGCGGAGGCCGACGTGGTCGACGAAGCGGTAGGTCTTGCACTCCACCAGCGTGGGGCCGCCGCCTGAGCGGGCGCGTTCAATCGCCTCGCCGGCAGCTTCCCAGACCGCAACCGCGTCCATGCCGTCGCAGATGACGCCCGGCATGCCGTACCCGGCGGCGCGGTCGGCGACATCACTGATCGCCTGGTGCTCCGCCTGTGGGGTGAACTCGCCGTACCCGTTGTTCTCGCAGACGAACACCACTGGCAGCTTCCAGATGGCGGCCATGTTCGCCGCCTCGTGGAACGCGCCCTCGTTCGTTGCGCCGTCGCCGAAGAAGGGGACGGCCACGTTCATTGAGTCGCGACCTTCCATCCGGGCGAGGTACTTGTTCGAGAAGGCCGCGCCGACGGCGATCGGCGGCCCCGCCGCCACGATGCCGTTCGCGCCGAGCATGCCCGCATCCACGTTCGAGATGTGCATGCTGCCGCCGCGGCCCTTGTTGTAGCCGGTCTCCCGGCCGTACAGCTCCGCGTACATCTTCTTGAACTCGCCGCCCTTGGCCACCAGGTGCCCGTGGCCGCGATGCGTGCTCGTGATCTGGTCCTCGTCGCTGAGGTGCACCATCACACCCGAAGCAACGGCTTCCTCGCCGATGTACAGGTGCAGCGCCCCGGGGGACTTGCCCTGCTCCATCAGCTTGCCCGCCTCTTCCTCGAAGTGGCGAATTCGCACCATCCGGAGATGCAGGTCCTTCAGGACCTCTTCGCTTGGTTCCATTGCCTGGCTGCTGTTGGCCACGGCCGCCTCCGCGCACAGTGGGATGGGGACGCCTTCGGAGGCGCCCGAGCGCCCGAGCATGGTACAGGACCGCTCCCACTGGACAAAGGCGCGCCGCCCCGTCCCGCCCGCACTTTCCGTGTAGGGCGCGACTCTCTAGAATCGCGCCCTGCCAACGAGGCGGCCGCGGCTCTGGATCCGCCCGGTCGCACCCAATAACTAGGGAGGTTCCCACACCATGGATCTTGGACTGCAAGGCAAGAAGGCCCTCGTCACGGCCGCCAGCCAGGGCATCGGCAACTTCATCGCGAACACCCTCGCCGCCGAAGGCGCCGATGTCGCCATCTGCGCCCGCACTGCCGACCGCGTCGCATCCGCCGTCGAAGGCCTCAAGGCCCACGGCACCAACGTCTGCGGCGCCGCCTGCGACGTCGGCGACGGCGACGCCCTCAAGGCCTGGGTCGAGGCCAGCGCCGCTGAGCTCGGCGGCATCGACATCTTCGTCAGTAACGCCTCCGCCGGCGGTGGCGGCACGCTCTGGAACGAGCACTTCGCCATCGACATGATGGGCACGGTCAACGGCGTCGACGCCGCTGTCCCGTTCCTCACCGAGTCGGAGTCCCCCAGTGTCGTCATCATCAGCACCTCGGCCGCCGTCGAGGCCTTCCCGCCGCCGCCCGCCACCTCGGCCGGCGCCTACGGCGCCATGAAGGCCGCGCTGCTGAACTACTCGGCCTTCGCCGCCCAGCAGCACGCCGGCGCGGGCATCCGCTTCAACGTCGTCTCGCCCGGCCCCACCTACTTCGAGGGTGGTCCCTGGCACAACATCGAGCAGGCCATGCCGCCGTTCTTCGAGATGATCGCGAACGGCATCCCCCTGCGCAGCAAGACCAAGCCCGACACGCTCGCCGGCCAGATGGGCACCGGCCAGGAAGTCGCCAACGTGGCCGCCTTCCTCGCCAGCCCGGCTTCCAGCCACACCACCGGCACCAACGTCGTGGTCGACGGCGGCTTCACCCGCCGCGTCGCCTTCTAGTTCACGTACAGCGGGAGTCCCGCGCCGGCGCAGACCGGCGCGGGACTCTTCGCGCTCCGCCACGCACCCCCGCCGGGAGGCCGCCATGCCGAGAATCGACGCCTACCTCATCGCGGGTGGCAAGTGGCACGACATCAACTTCGCCCGCCTCGAGGTCCTCAAGCTCCTCCACGAGGACGACGACGTTCGCGTTCGCGTCGGCGAGGACTACAGCAATACCGAGGCCATCGCCGCCGCCGACTTCCTCATCAGCTACACCTGCGACGTGCACCCCACCGTCGAGCAGCAGGAGGTCGTGCGTGACTTCGTCGCGAGCGGCAAGCGCTGGTTCGCCCTCCACGGCACCAACTCCGTCATGGACTTCCAGGCCGACGGCGTCCACTGCCCGCGCGACTACCCGATCCTCATGGAGACGCTCGGCAGCCAGTTCCTCGCCCACCCCGCCATCGAGCCCTACCCCATCACCGTGAGCGAATCCGCAAAGGACCACCCCCTCGTGGCCGGCATCGAGCCCTGGCAGTGCGAGGACGAGCTCTATCTGTGCGAGTACCACGGCGACATCATCCCGCTCATGGAGACGCGCTTCGCCGGGGACAGCGGCGCCGGGTTCTACGAGCACGACTGGCCCAACGACGAGCCCCGCCTCGTGATGTATCTCCACCCCGTGGGGCAGGGCGAAGTCCTCTACTTCACGCCCGGCCACCGCCGCTCGAAGTACGACATGCAGGATCCGCCACTCAGCGTGCCCGAGTGGCCGGTTCCCGAGCTGGGCGCGTGGACCGAGCCCACGTACTACGAGATCCTGCGCCGCGGCATCGAGTGGGCGAAAGAGCCCACGCGCGCGGCTGCCGCCGCCGGCTGAGCGCGCCGCGCCTGCTCAGGCGAACAGCAGCGGGTTGTCCGGCATCTCCCCAACGAGCATCGCGCCCAGCGTTTCGAAGTTGCGCGGCGAGGTGCCCGCGTGCTGCGTGGCCGCGTGCACGTCCCGGAAGCAGCGCTCGATCGGGCTCGTCTGGAAGACGGAGGTGCCACCCGCCGCCGTGTGCATCAGGTCCGTGGCGTAGGCGGCGCTGCGCGTCGCGTTCGTGCCCGCCAGCGAGAGATCCCGCCGCTGATCGAGGCTCACGTCGTCGCCTCGCAGGACCGTCTCCCAGGTCTCGTCGACCATCTCGTAGAGCCACGAGCGCGCGGACTGAACCGCGGCGTGCGCCTTCGCGACCTCGCTCCGGATGACGGTGTTGTCGCTGACCCGCGCCTGCGAGGTGCGAACCGTTTTCGTCTTGGCGAGCTTGATGAACTCGTCGATGGCGCGCTGCGCGATGCCGATCGCGACGATCCCGATGGGCGCTCCCAGGATGCCCATCACGGGGAAGCGATAGAGCGGCCCCTGGAAGTGCTTGCCGGGCTGTGCCCCCATCCCGAAGGCCGAGGTGCGGTACTCCGGCGCGAATGCGTTCTCCACGGCCACGTCGTTGCTGCTCGTGGCGCGCAGCCCGACCACGTGCCACGTGTCCACGATCTCCGCTTCCTCGCGCGGGAAGCTGACGAAGCGCATCTCGGGGATGCCCATCGGCGTCATCCGCGGCCGGCCGTTCTCCGTGACCATGATGCCGCCGCCGACCCACTTCGCATGGCTCGACCCACTGCAGAACGGCCAGCGTCCCGTCACGCGGTAGCCGCCCTCGACGACCTCGGCGGGATTGAAGGGGAAGATGCCCCCCGCCCCGACCGCGCTCACGGGGCCGTCTGCGTACGACTCCGCGACCGACTCCTCGGAGCTGGACGCCCCCAGCGCTGCTCCCGTCGACCAGATCCAGAGGTTCCAGGCGGCGGAGCCGTGAATCTTCGCTACCTTCTCGAACAGCTCGAAGCCTTCGCGCGGCGTGGACTCGAGACCGCCCAACGACTCCGGCACCCAGACGCCCAGCAGGCCTTCGTCCTTTATCGCCTCGAAGGCGCGGTCCGTCAGGCGCCGCTCGCGCTCGGCTTCGTCAAGGTCTTCCTCCACGATGGGCGCGATCGCGTCCGCGCGCTCCAGTAGCGTTTTCGTCTCCGACTCGGTTGCGGTGGCCATGTTCCTTGCTCCTTCGCAGTTGGGGCGCGGGTTAGGCGCGTGGCAGCCCGAGGCCGCGCGTCGCGATGATGTTCCGCTGGATCTCGCTTGTGCCGCCCGCGATCGTCTCGCGAACCTGGTTCACGTAGCCGACGCCCGGCGTGCCTCGCAAGGGCGCGCTCTCGTCCGAGATGTCGCCCCACATGCCCACCATGTGGGAGGCCGTGCGCGCGATGCGCTGGCTCAGCTCCGTCGTGAACAGCTTCGCGATCGAGGATTCCGCGTTCGGAATCTCGCCCGCGTCCTGCATCGAGATGATGCGGTAGGCCAGCATCGTGGCCGTCTGCACCTCGATGAAGCGCTCCGCCCACTCGAAGCGGTTGGCCTCGTACGTCGTCTGCGGAATCTCGTCCTTGTGCTCGCGCAGCCAACTCAGGTTCCGTTCGACGGCCTGGCGCAGCCCGATCGGCGTCCCAATCGAGGAACGCTCGAAGTCCAGCGTCGTCGTGCCCACGTACCAGCCGCGGTTCACCTCACCCATGATGTTCCGCGTCGGGACGCGCACGTCCTCGAAGAACACCTCGTTGAAGTCGTGGCCCCCCGTCATGTTCACGAGTGGCCGCACGGTGATGCCCGGCGTCTTCATGTCGAGCAGGAAGTACGTGATGCCCCGGTGCTTGGGAGCGTCCGGGTCCGTGCGCGCCAGCATGAACATCCAGTGCGCGCGATGCGCCAGCGACGTCCAGATCTTCTGGCCGTTGATCACATAGTCGTCCCCGTCGCGCACGGCCCGCGTCTGCAGGGAGGCCAGATCCGAGCCCGAGCCGGGCTCGCTGTAGCCCTGGCACCACTCCACCTCGCCGCTCAGGATGCCCGGAATGTGCTGCTGCTTCTGCTCCTCGGTGCCGTGCTCGATGAGCGTCGGCCCCAGCATCATCAGGCCCAGGCCACCCAGCCTGGGGGCGCCGGCCTCGGCGAACTCCTGGCTGAGAATGAACTGGTCCATCGGCTTCATGCCCGCGCCGCCGTACGCCGCCGGCCACGCCGGCGCGATCCAGCCGCGCTCCGCCAGCGCTACGCGCCACGCTTCCCAGAGGGGCTTTTCTTCTTCGGGCCGCCCCATCGGGAACTTGCCCCGGATCTCCTGGGGGCAGTAGTCGCGCAGGAAATCCCGCACCTGGATGCGCCACTCGGCCTGAGCCGGGCTGTCTCGAAAGTCCATGTCCTGGGCCTCTCCTCGGAATCGCCGGCCTCGCCGGTATTCCTTGTCTGCTAGAGCGAAGGTCAAGCATAGCCGTACCCCTTCCCTACCGCCACGCGCCCTAACCCGGGCTTGTTGACGCCGGGCCTAGAATGACGCAAATGAGTAAGTGGCCGGAATGACGGCCAGCTATAGAGAGAAGGGGAACAAAATGGCTGAAGGGTATTGGGGCAAGTACTGGCGAAGGCGCATCTCGCGCCGCCGGATCCTCGCCGGAAGCGCCGCGGTCGCTGCCGGAACAGCCGGCCTCGTGGCCGTTGGCTGCGGCGACGACGACGACGACGATGAGGCGCCTGCGCCCGCTGCCACGGCCGCCGCGACTGAGGCTGCTGCCGACGAGCCGGACGAGGCCGCTGCTACTGAGGCCGCCGCGACCGAAGCGGCCGCCGCCACGGAGGCCGCTGCCACCGAAGCCGCGACGCAGGCCGCCGCTACCGGCCCCAGGTCGGGTGGCACCTTCAAGGCGCAGCGCGCCTTCGCCGAAACGGGCTACGACCCCGCCATCACCATCACGGGCTACCAGTGGGCGGCCGTCACCTACAACCACCTCCTCGGCTACTCCCTCATCGAGGACGAGGCCTGGGGAGATGCGGCCCAGAGCTGGGAGCAGCCCGACCCCTTCACGATCGTCTTCAACCTCGAGCCCAACCTCCGCTTCAACCCCGAGGCCGCGGGCGGACGCCCGATCACGTCCAGCGACATCGCCTACAGCTACGCGCGCCTCCCCGCCGCCTTCACCGACCTCGCCTCCGAGGTCAACCCCATGCAGTTCTCCTTCATGGCCGGGTTCGACACGCCCGACGACTCCACCTTCGCCCTGAAGATGGCCTACCCGTGGGTCTCCGCCATCCCCACGCTCGCCTCCACCTCCCTCGCCATCGTCGCTCCCGAGGTCGTCGAGGCGAACGGCGGCAACCTCACCGACACCGTCAATGCCGGCGGCGGGGCCTACATGTTCGAGTCCCGCGGGCTCGATGGCTTCAACTCCTACATGCGCAACCCCAACTACGCCGGCCATACCACCGCCCGCGGGCGCTTCACCAAGGACCCGCCCTACATCGATGCCTGGGAGGACGCTCTCATCACCGATTCCGCCACCGCCGAGGCCCGCTTCCTCGCCGGCGACTCGGACATCCTCACCGGCGTCGTCGGCGGCATCGACGCCATCAAGGCCGAAGAGCTCCGCGGCCAGGACGGCGTCAACATCATCACCGGCCCCACCAACACCCACCTCGTCATGGCCCTCGATGCCCTCAAGTGGGCGCGCTTCCCGCAACTGCGCGAAGCCCTCTCACTTTCCATCGACTGGGACGGCTACATCGACATCGTCCACGACGGCGACGGCATCCGCGGGGCGCCCGTCGGCCCCCGCTTCCCCCAGGTCCTCTCCCAGGACGAGATCCGCCAGCTCCAGCAGTTCGATCCCGAGCGCGCCCGCCAGCTGTGGGAGCAGGGCGGCGGCGACCAGGTCTTCCCCGACGGTCTCACCACCCTCCTCGCCACCTTCGCGAACACGCGTGGAACCGAGTTCATCTCCCAGAGCATCGAGGAGAACCTCGGCGTCGGCGTGACGATGATGCCGGTGGATCTCGCCACCTACGTCTCCAGCCTCACGGCCCCGCCGGGCTCGAAGATCTGGCACTTCGCCCTCGTCACCGAGAACACCCTCTCGACCATCCCCGACTACAACGCCCTCACCCACTACGTGCCGTTGGGCTACGGCGGGGCCTTCGGCCTCTTCATCCACGAGCATCCGCAGGCGCCGCTCATCCCGCCCGAGGTCATCGACATCACGCACGACATCGGCAAGCCCATCCAGGACCTCTACAACGCCCAGTCCGTGACCCACGACCCCGAGCAGCGCACCGCCCTGCTGCACCAGTTGCAGCGCCTCATCTTCACGCAGTACTGCTGCACCTTCCCCGTCCCCGTGGAGGCCACGGAGCAGCACGCTCTCCGCACCCGCGTCCAGAATGCGCCGCTGCCCCCGGACTTCCGCGATAACGGCTCCATGGGCTACCGGCGCGCCCAGAACATGTGGCTCTCCGACGCCTGACGGCGGGAGGGTTTGAATCCGGCCATTTGCGCTATTGAAAGGCGCATGGGCTTCCGTTATGAATGGGCCGATCGGCCCGTAATACAAGGGCCAGGAGGAAAGACATGGCTGAAGGGTATTGGGGGAAGTATTGGCGCCGGCGCGTCTCACGCCGGCGAGTCCTTGCGGGAGGCGCGGCCGTTGGCGCCGGCGCCGCCGCCCTCGTAGCTGTTGGCTGCGGAGACGATGACGATGACGACGATGCCGCCGCTCCTGCGGCGACGCAGGCGGCGCGCGCGACCGAGGCGGCTGAGCAGGCCGCCGAGGCTGAAGCGACCGAGGCCGCCCAGGCCGCCGAGGCTGAGGCCACCGAGGCCGCCCAGGCTGCCGAGGCTGAGGCCACCGAGGCTGCCGACCCGGTCCAGCGGGGCGGAACGTTCCAGCACCAGAAGTCGGCCCAGAACACGACGCTCGACCCCTCGGTCACCGTCACCGACCCGACCTGGACGGCGCTCACCTACAACCACCTGCTC
This sequence comes from Tepidiformaceae bacterium, assembly GCA_965203545.1. GTDB lineage: Bacteria > Chloroflexota > Dehalococcoidia > Tepidiformales > Tepidiformaceae > UBA2991. Next base: position 1,392,046 of record OZ241899.1, on the reverse strand, counting down.
GGCTACTCGCTTGTCGAGGAGGAGGCCTGGGGAGATGCCGCCAACGGCTGGGAGCAGCCCGACGGCACGACGCTCGTCTTCAGTCTTGAGGATGGCCTGAAGTTCAACCCCAACGCTGCCGGTGGTCGCGATCTGACCTCCGAGGACGTGGCCTTCAGCTACAGCCGCTTCCCGTCCAGCCTTTCCGACTTCGGTTCCGAGGTGAACCAGCTGCAGTGGGGCTGGATGGGTGTTGATCGTGGGGCTTCCTTCGATACCCCCGACGCACAGACCCTGACCATCAACCTCGCCTTCCCCTGGGCCTCCGCCATCCCGTCGCTCGGGTCAAGCGCCATGGCCATCGTCAACCGCGAGGCGGTCGAGGCCGCCGGCGGTGGTCTCCACGATGTCCCGAACGCCGGCGCCGGCGCGTACATGTTCGAGAACATCGACGAGACGGGAAATACGTACGTACGCAACCCCAACTACCGGGGCCACTCCACTTCCCGCGGTCGCTTCACAGACGAAGTGCCCTACATCGACCGCTGGGAGGACGCCATCATCGTCGACCAGGCCTCCCGCGAGGCGCGCCTGCTGGCGGGTGACGCCGATGTCCTCGGGAGCATTGACAAGATCCAGGCGGAGCTGTTCGAAGGCGAGCAGAACGTCCAGGTCATCTCCGGCCCCGCCAACGACCACGCCATCATGGAGCTTGACGCCTTCAAGTGGGCGCAGCACCCGCTCCTCCGCGAGGCGTTGTCGCTCTCGATCGACTGGGAGGGCTACATCGATGTCGTCCTCGACGGCGAGGGCATCCGCGGTGCTCCCGTCGGCCCGGCGTTTTCGCAGGTGCTTCCACAGGACGAGATCCGGGAGCTCCAGCAGTTTGACCCCGAGCGGGCCCGCCAGCTCTGGGCCCAGGGCGGCGGCGACGATGTCTTCCCCGACGGGTTCGTGACTGTCATCGCGACCTTCGGCACGAGCACTCGCCATATCGAGTTCATCGCCCAGAGCATCGAGGAGAACCTCGGCGTTCCCACCCAGCTTGAGCCCGCCGACCTCGCCACCTACGTGGCGATCGCGACGGCGCCACCGAGCGAGAAGATCTGGCACTACTTCATCGCGGGCGAGAACTCGCTCTCCACCATTCCCGACTACAACGCGCTCACCCACTACGTGCCCAACGGGTACGGCGCCATTTTCGGCGGTCTCTATACCTTCGATCACGTGCTCTCGGCGTTCTATGAGGACGACATCATCGCGGTCACGGACGAGATCGGGAGCGAGCTCCAGGGGCGCTACGACCTCCAGGGCGCGACCGTCGATCCGGAGGAGCGCAAGGCAATCCTCCAGGACATGCAGCGGTATATCTTCACGAACTTCTGCTGCGTCCTGCCGCTGCCCGTGGCCTCCGTCCAGTACTACGCCATGGGCGCGCGTCTGCAGAACGTCCCACCCGTGCCCGACATCGCCAACAACGCGTCGATGGGCTACCGGCGCGCCCAGAACATGTGGATCGCCGGCTAGCCGGCTAAGCGAGTGCCCGGTCCCCGGCCTCTGTGGTCGGGGACCGGAGGTTCTGGGAACGGAGGAGAGGAGGAGTCATGCAGGCGTACATCATTCGCCGGCTGCTGCTCGTTCCCTTCACGCTCATCGTTATCTCCATCATCGTGTTCATCTTCATGCGGGCGGTCCCCGGCGATGCCGCCGACGTCCGATGTGGAGCCGCCGGCAACTTCGACCAGCAGTGCTTCGATGTGGTCCGGGAAGAGCTAGGCCTCAACGAGAACAAGGTCAACCAGTACTTCAAGTGGCTGGGAGACATCGTCCTCCGCGGTGACTTCGGCTACTCCCTCTCCCAGCGCGCCCACATCAACGAGGAGATCGGAAAGCGAATCTGGAACACGGCCCAGATAGGCCTGCTCTCCATCGCGTTTACCCTCCTGATCGGCATCCCCGTGGGGATGGTCTCCGCGGTCAGGTCGGGGAAGATATCCGACTACGTCCTGCGGTTCCTCGCCGTCATGGGACTTTCCGTCCCCAGCTTCTGGATTGCGACCCTCGTGGTCATCTTCCCGGCCGTCTGGTGGGGGGTGCGGGTCGCGCCTGACTGGGTCGGCTGGGAAGAGCCCTGGACGCATCTCCAGATACTCGCCATTCCCGCGTTCATCATCGCCCTCGCAGGCGGTGGCACCATCGCCCGAATCGTGCGCTCCTCCATGCTCGAGGTGCTGCGAAGCGACCAGGTGCGGACCGCCCGCGCCAAGGGACTGCGCGAGTCCGCCGTCGTCTCGCGTCACGTCTTCCGTCCGTCCATGATCGCGCTCTTCACCATCATCGGTCTCCAGTTCAGCCTGGTGCTGGGCGGCTCCGTCATCATGGAGAGAGCATCTTCAACATCCCCGGCATGGGTCTCTGGGTCATCTCCGCCGTTGGTGAGCGCGACTTCATGATCATCCAGGCGGTGGTCGTCGTCTTCGCCACCTGGTTCCTCCTCATCACCCTGCTCGTCGACATCGCCTATGCGTGGGTCGACCCGCGCATTCGGTACTGATCGGAGCCGCCGCCGTGACAACCGCTGAAGAAGTCGCCGGCTCTCTCGGCCTCGAGGCACGACCGAATGCCGCCCGCAGGGGGCTCACCGCCTTCGCCCGTTTTGTCCGCACGCAGCCGCTCGGCACGGTCGGCGCCATCATCATCATCGTCATGATTGTCGGCTCCGTGTTCGCGGGGCAGCTCAACACCGTTGACCCCAAGACCTCCATCCGCGAAGCGGGCCCTCTCGACGCCCCCAACGGCGACAACTTCTTCGGCACCGACCGAAGCCGGCGAGACGTCTGGTCGCGCGTGCTCTACGGGGGCCGCCCCACGCTGCTCATCGGTTTCGGCGCGGTCGCCATCACCATGGGGGCGGCCATCGTGCTCGCACTGGCTGCTGGCTTCCTGGGGGGCATCGTCGATGTTGTGATCTCGCGCTTAATTGAGATCATCATCGCCGTACCGGCCATCTTATGGCTCCTCATGTTTACCACCGCCATTGATCGCAGCGTGCAGACGCTCATGTTCTCGGTGGCCTTCACCTTCACGCCCATCGCCATCCGGCTGTTCCGGGGCAACGTGATCCAGGAGCGGTCAGTCACCTATGTGGAGGCCGCGCGGGTGATCGGCGCCTCCGGTGGGCGCATCATGTTCCGCCACATCCTGCCCAACCTCGCGCCGCTGGTCATTGTGGCCGCCAGCATCACCATTCCCGCCGCAATGCTCGCGGAGGCGGGGCTCACCTTCCTCGGCCTCGGCCTGGAGCCGGGCACGCCTTCCTGGGCCCAGGACCTCGGCCCCAGTAACCGCCCCTACTTCCGGCTCGCCTGGTGGCTCGTGATCTTCCCCGGCGCCGCCCTCGCCCTCGCGGTCCTCGCCTTCAACTTCTTCGGCGATTCCATCCGCGACGTCCTCGACCCGCGCCTCCGCGGCTCGGGCCTGATCTAGGAACCGGGGTCCTCTCGAACGCCTAGGACTGGCTCTCCAGCGAGCGCAGCATCGCGCCGCCGTGGTGGTAGTCCACTTCGAGCGTGACCTTGCCCGCGTCGTCGAACTCCAGGTAGGTCATCCCGTCGGAATACCACTTCTTGCCCTTGTGCTCCGCTCCGAACGCCTCGTGCGTGACGGTCGCGCTCATGCGCCACGTGAAGGCCACGCCGTCGTCGGCCGTCCAGAACTTCTCCGGGATGAGCGCCAGGTCGGGCGCGCCCTCCAGGCCCCCCGCGAAGAACTCGCGGATGGCCGGCCAGCCGACCTTGTCCTCGCCCGCCACGATGTCGCGCAGGATGCACTCCTCCGCGAAGAAGGGCCCGGGCGCGTCCGCGTCGCCGCTGCTCCACGCCTTGAACAGTTCGGTGGCTGTGTCGATCTCTTGCTGTCCCGCCATGTTCGTGTCTCCCTTACTCGCCCTCCCGGGCGTATGACATGCCGATGATAGTGGAGAGGTGCTGAACCATTGAGAGCTTCAGCGCCGTCCCGATGGCCGCCATGTTCGGCGCCGGGTTCGCCCCGGTGATGAAGATGCGAAGCGCCGACGTGTTGGCGCACGCCCCCTTGAACTGGTTGAACACGTCCCAGTAGGCCCACGTCTCCTTCGTGATGACGTGTCCCGTCACATCCGCGATGTACTCGCGCCACTGTGGCGGCTCCATCACCCCCCGTCCCCGCATCCCGCCCAGGAAGAGCCAGTCCTCGTTCGGGTCCCCGATGTGCGAGAACTCCCAGTCCGTGAACGCCTGCACCTCGTCGCCCTTGTGGATGAAGTTCAGCGGGCCCGGGTCGCCATGCACCAGCGTGAGATGCAGGTCGTCCGGGGCATTCCGCTTCAGCCACGTCGCCGCCTCTTCCAGCAGTGGCTCCGGTAGCACCCGGCCCCAGCGATGAACGTCCATCCAGCGGTCGACCTGCTGGTGGACCGCGTCGATGGGCACCGAGGGGATGCGCGCGAACGGGACCTCCTTCTTCCGCCAGTCGATCTGGTGGAGCTCGTGCAGCTTCGTCACGTAGTCGCGCAGGGCCGCGTCGTTCGGCGGCCCGCTGCTCCCCTCCACCCAGTCCATCACGAAGAACGGCGTCCCGATGACCGCCGGGTCGAACTCCACGAAGCGGATGTTGGCCACGGGGAACCCCGCCGCCCGCATCGACCGCATCGTGCGCACCTCGTCAAGCGTGTTCGTCCCGAACATCCCCGCCTGCTCCACCCGCAGCGCGAACGACCGCTCCACCGCCTCCCCGCCTTGTTGGTAGCTCGCGTTCACCCGGAACATCCCGCGCGAGTGCCCGATCGTGATGCGCTCCAGCGGACCCACCTCCACGCCGCCGTCCGACGACAGCTTCGCGGACAGGTACGCCGCTATCTGGGGCCGCGCGACCTCAACGTTCAACACGGCGCGGCCTCCCGCCGAATGCCATCAGCATCGGCATCGTCTCGTTCAGGGTGTCTGTCGCCTGCTGGACGATGAGCGGGCGCAACTGCTCCCGGATGGCGTCCGCCTCCGCCGAGTCGTTCGCGACGGCGTGGCTCAGCAGCCGGCTCGCCTGGTCCAGCACCGTGAACCCGCGCGTCTCGCCCCCGCTCCCCTCCAGCACCGCCTCCAGGACGGGGTGGTCCCGCAACAGGTCGGCGATGACCGCCTCCACCGCGTCGACCTGCGCGTCGACGTGCTCGTCGGTGGCGAGCAGCCCGCGCGCATACTCAAGCGTGCCCATCAGCTGGCTTGCCGCCGCCCGCGCCCACGTGTCCTCCAGGTTGGGGAGAAGCTGGTTCTCGATCGTGTGAACCGCCCCCGCGAGCACCTCGTCGACGGTTGGGCGTTTTGGCTCCGGCATGGGCGCTCGCGCTAGCTGCCGCGGAGCGCCGCAGCAGCCTCCGCCTCGCGCTCGAAGTCCCAGCCTCCGCCCCAGAGCGGGTCCTTCGGGTTCTCTCCGATGTAGTCCATGCCCTCCTCCATGAACCACTCGAAGGTATGGGCGTGCCCGCTGCGGAAGTCGTACTCGTTCTGGAAGCCCATCAGGGTCTCCGCCTTGCGGATGCTCAGCACGGAATGGTGCATGCGCCCGAAGAGGTGGCCGAACACCGGCTTGTTCTCCGGCTGACGCCAGTTGAATCCCATGTCCGGCAGCTTGTCCTCGGGGATATACACGATGTCCGCCGGCTTCCCCACGATGTCGGCCAGCGTCTCCACGTAGTACTGGGTCGTTACCCCTTCGTTCGTCAGGTTGAACGCCTCGCCCTTGGCCACGTCCTGTCCGGCGATGTCTATCTGGAACCGCACCAGGTCGTCCACGTGCCCGTAAGAACAGGTGACCAACCCCTCGTGCGGGATCAGGATGGGAAGGCCCCGCAGGAGGCGAAGGAACATCGGCGCCTCCATGTCGTAGATGTTGTTGTTCGGCCCGTAGATCGCCGCGGGCCGCACGGCCGTCACCGGGAAACCCGTCTTCCGGTGCTGCTCGAACAGCCGCTTCTCGGTGTACGCCTTGAATCCCCCGTAGGTGTCCCGGGGTTGGTCCGTGTACGCGTTCGTCTCCGGCCAGGGCATGTTCCCCGACGGCTCGTAGCACATGATCGAGCTGCAGTAGACGTAGTGCCCGATGTTCCCGTCGAGCAGGTCGATGAGGAAATCCAGGTCCGACTTGCCCGCCACCATCACAAACCCGGAGATGTCGAACACCGCGTCGAACTCGCGGCCGCCGAGCGCGGCCTTCATCGACTCGTTGTCCGTCCGGTCGGCAACCAGCCGCTCCGTCCCCGGAGGCAGGTCGACCGAGGTCACGCCCCGGTTCAGCACGGTCACCTCGTGACCGCGCGCGGCCAGTTCCTTCACGGTGCGCAGCCCCACGAACGTGGACCCGCCGAATACCAACGCCTTCATCGCCTTCCCTCCGTGCGACTGGCTGCGTACGCCCGCCGTCCGTTACTCGAAGACCACCGCCTCGAAGTGCGCGAGACCCACGTCATCGCCGCTCCGCAGCAGCGTGAAGCTCTCCGCCCACGCGTGGTCGAACTCTTTCTCCGTGCCGTCTTCCTCGACGATCTTCTGTGGGTGCGAGGCGTCCCACACCTCGCCCTCGACATGATACTCACCGCGCCAGACGCCCTGACCCAGGCCGTCGTTGAAGCCACCGAAGTAGCCCCCGCCCTGGCAGTACACCCAGCCCAGGTCCTCAAGCTCGTACTCCCGCTTGGTCCCGTTTTCGTCCGTCAGGGCGAAACTCCCGGACTTCACCCGCTTGGGCCCGTCCGCATAGAACTCAAGGTCGTGTTCGACCTCGGTGACTTCGACCTGTGAGTCGGGAAGCAGGATGGCGCCCTCCTGTTGAAGGCGAACACCGTCGTTGCGGTCCATGGTCTGATAGAAGCCGCCGTGGTCCGGCATGTTGAACAGGACCCACTGGCGGAGCGCCTGCGTCCGCTCCCGCCGGAACTGCGAGGGCGCGCCGTGTTCCTGCGGACCGCCCCTCCCCGGCATCGAGCCCCAGGAGTGGTTCCGGAAGAAGAACCACTTGTCCGGTGTCGCCGTGTACGTCTCCCCCGCCACCGTCACCGACCCCTCGACCGTCCCCACGACCTCGTACACGGCTCGCGAGCGCGTGAAACGCCCGTTCTCGCGCACGTAGGAGGGCTGGTCCTCATAGGGAACCGCCGTCGACCGGCAGGTGAGGTCGCAGGAGATGCCGTGCTCGTTCTCCTCGAGCACCAGCCGCACCGTCTGCATCGGCTCCACGATCTCGATCCGCAGCGGTCCGATCCCGATCGTGTTCATATCCGACCGCAGCCGGCGTGAGAGCCGGATGTTGTGCTGCTTGCCCTTGTGCCGAATGCACACGAACCCGTCGATCACGTCGTTGTTCGTGTAGAGCCGCACCAGCCCGATCATCTGGACATTGCCGTCCATGTCGCACAGGCAGATGTAGTGCCCGTCGTTCCAATGCTTGTCCGTCGCGGAGACGGAGCCGAACGCTTCCGTGATCTGGTGCACGGGGTGTTCGTCGAAGTTCGTCAGCCCGTACTGGCTCATGGCGGTATCCCTTCAGTGCGCTCCGGCGCTCTAGTCGTGCGCCAGTTCGACGAGCGGTGCGAAGAAGTCGACCTGGTCGATCCAGTTCTGCGGGCTCGGGCAGGGCTCCCAGAACCCGGTCTCGATGATGACGTGCTCGATCCCCGCCTCCTTCGCCTCCTCGACCTTCGGCTTCATGTCCTCGACCGTGCCGCTCCACGACATCGGCCCAAAGAAGCCGCCGTGCCAGGGCTCGATGCCCGGCATCGTCGGGTTCGCGAAGATGCGCATGTAGTTCTTCAGCGGCCCGCGGCCGTACTCGGCGGCGAGGGCGTTCAGCCCGGCCATCCCCTGCATCACCATCTCCGGTGGCGCGCCCGCCGGGTTCCAGGCGTCGGCCAGCTCCGCGATGCGGCGTTGACCCTGCGGGTTGCCGCCGCCGCCCATCGCGATCTCGATCTGCGGCTCGCCCGCCGCGTTCCGCTGGACCGGCTTCGGCGAGCTGTCGCACCTGGGGATGTCGAAGAACTCGCCGTGGTACTCGACCGGGTCCGGCAGCCAGCTCGCCTTCAGGGCCCGCACGAAGTCCGTCATGCGCGCCCCGCGCTGGGTGAAGGGCGTATCCATGTGGTCGTACTCGTCCTTGCTCCAGCCGAGCCCCAGGCCCGCGATTACGCGCCCGCCCGAGAGGATGTCGAGCGTCGTCAGGCGCTTCGCCAGCAGGAGCGGCCGGTAGTACGCCGTCACCAGGATCGAAGTCCCGATCTGCACCCGCTCCGTCGCCGCCGCCACGAACGCCAGCAACTCGATGGGCGAGAGCATGCAGCGGTACGGGTCCGGCATCTTGACCTCTTTGGGGCCGCCCGCGTACCCGACCTGCCCGTCCTCCGGGACCATGAAGTGGTCCTGGACCCAGAGCGAGTCGAAGCCCGCGGCCTCGGCGTTCCGGGAGAAACCGAGGACCGCCGTGCGGTCCGCGTGGGGATTCAGCTGGGGCAGGCACAGTCCGATCTTCATGCGCGAAATCACCGTCCGTCAGAAGTGCGCGCAGTCTACCGGGTTTCCCCGGCCCGCGATGGCCCCGCCGATCACGTTCAAGAGGCGAGTTTGTAAAGGAAACTTGACAGGCGATGGCGTGTCAAGGATACTTGACTTCGGAGGCGCCCCATGTTGGACCAGGACGTTGCCAAGCGAATCTACAGCCGCTGGGTGTGGGTTGCCTTCATCGTCTACTCGGGTCTGCTTGCCGGCGTCATCACAGTCCTCCAGACGCACCCGGACGCGGTCTGGCGCTACCCGGTGGCCATCACGCCGATGATCCCCTGGGTCTTCACGGTCGCTGCGTACGTGCGCTACTACCGCCACATGGACGAGCTCCATCAGCGCATGGCCCTCGAGGCCTTCGCGTTCGCCTTCGCCGGCACCGCCCTCCTCACCTTCACCTACGGCTTCCTCGACCTGGCGGGTCTCCACCGAATCAGCTGGTTCTGGGTCTGGCCGGTTATGGCCGTGCTCTGGATCCTCGGCGGTTTCCTGGCGAGGAAGCGCTGGCTGTGAAGGGGGAAGCCATGCCCATCGACCAGCATGCGGCCCGTCGACGCTGGTACCGCGAGTTCTCCGGATCGATGGTCGCCTTTGCGGCAGCCCTCTTCCTGGCCGACTTCATCGTTGAGGCAAACCCGCACGCAGGCTGGCGCTATGCGGTGGCGTTGCTGCCTGTGATCCCCGGCTCCCTCATCGTTATGGCGGCGGTGCGCTTCCACAGGCGCATCGACGAACTTCAACAGCGGATCACCCTCGAGGCGATCGCCCTGGCCTTTGCCGGCGCCGCCGTCATCACCTTCATCTACGGCTTTGTCGAACAAGCTGTCGATCTCCCGCGAATCAGCTGGACGTGGGTGTGGGGTGTCATGGGTGCCCTCTGGCTCGTCTGTGACTTCATCGTCAGGCGGCGCAGGCTGTGAAGAACACCCTGCGCGAACTCCGCGCCGAGCGCGGCTGGACCCAGGCCGATCTCTCCGAGGAGCTCGGCGTCAGTCGCCAGACCGTCAACGCCATCGAGACCGGCAAGTACGACCCCAGCCTCCCCCTCGCCTTCCGCATCGCCGCCCTCTTCGGCCGCCCCATCGAGGCCATCTTCCACCCCGGCGCCCGCTAACACCGCCCCGCACCGAGACGGGCACTACGGACTAATTGATACTAAGTATCATTTAGGATAGGGTCTCAGTTCTGGGCGCTTGAGGGTGCCCGGAAGTCTGCTCTGATCCCGGAGGATCCCGTTTCGTGAAGTTCCCGATTGCCCTGGTGGCCGTTCTGGCCGCCGCCCTCCTTGTCGTCGCCTGTGGTGACGACTCCAGCTCCGAGCCGCCCCCTGCCACCGAAGCCCCCGCCGCGGCCCGAGAGGTCGTCGAGGACGACCATGCCGGCGAGGACGACCACGCGGAGGATGACCACGCCGACGATGACCACGCCGACGATGACCACATGGTCGCCTCAGCCGAGGTCGGCCGCATCATCGTCAGTGATGCCGACTCGCCCTATGTGTCCGTGATCGACCTCAGCACGGGCTTCGTCGCGCGCGGCGCCTTCGAGGTGGCCGCCCCCTCGGCCACCGTCTACAGCGGCCTCGACGGACGCTACGCCTTCGTCCTCTCCCGCGGCCCCGGCGAGGCCGACGACCGCATCCACGTCTTCGACAGCGGCATCTACACCGTCCCCCACGGCGACCACGAAGACCTCGTCATCGACCCGGTCGCCCGCCTCCTCGACGTCGCCGACGAGCTCCCCATCCACTACACCTCTGTCCATGGCTGGGTCGCCGTCTTCGCCGATTCTCACGGCCACGTCTTCCTCTTCGAAGAGGAGGGTCTCGCCGCCGGCCGTAACGCTTACGAACCCCGTATCCTCGAAGCCGGGCCGCACCACGGCTCCGCCGTTGCCCTCGCAGGCGACCGCTTCATCGTCTCCACGAAGAACCCCGACAACGCCGACGACCCCCTCCCCGTCGGCGTCGAGGTCCGCGATCTCAACGACAACGTCATCTATGACGCCAGCAACCGCTCCTGCCCCGGCCTCCACGGCGAGGCGCACAGCGCTCCCGGCGTCCTGTTCGGCTGCACCGGCGGCGTCCTCCTCTTCCAGCAGGACGGCGACGCCTTCAGCCACGTCTTTTTCCAGAACCCGGAGGAGATGCTGGAGAACGCTCGCATCGGCACCGTTTACGGTCACCACGAGGCCGGCACCTTCTTCGCCACCGCCTCCTACCGCACCGAGGAGGGCTGGGGTCAGGACGGTCTCTGGTTCATCAACCCTGCGACCGGCGCCTTCACCCGCGTCATGGACGAGTCGGCCACGGCCTCCTTCGGGCCCGAGGGCGACCGCTTCTTCGTCTTCACGGCCGATGGCGTCCTCCATGTCTTCGAAGCCGACACCGGCGAGCCCGTGACGAAGGCCGCCCTCCTCGGCCCAGGCGCTGAGGTACGCCCGGCCATGACCTTCGTCGGCGAAGACCTCGTCATCACGGATCCGGCCAACGGGCTCGTCAGGCGCGTCAGCCTCGAGACCTTCTCCACGATCGCCGAGTGGGAGGTTGGTGGCACGCCCGCCAGTCTCGCCTTCGTTGGCCTCGGGGCGGCCGGCCACTAGCCGCCGGCCGAGCTAGATGGGGAGTGCCGGGCGAAGTCCCCTCGCCCGGAGCTCCGCTGCGAGAAGCCGCCCCTTAGGCATGGAGGGCGGCTTTCTCGTGCGAGGCTCCTACCATTGCGACCCCGTACACTCCCCGCCGTAGCCCGCAACTGGGGCAGGGAGCGAACGGCATGGGACTCCTCGACGGCAAGAAGGCGGTCATCCTCGGGGCTTCGAGCGGCATTGGATGGGCCATCGCCGAGCGCTTCGCCGAGCACGGCGCCGAGCTCATCATCGCCGCTCGCCGCCAGGAGAACCTCGAGAAGCTGGCCTCCCAGATCGGCGCCACCCCCATCCGCTGCGATGGCCGCGACTACGACGACCTCAAGGCCCTCGCTGACGCCGCCATCGACAAGTGGGGCAACCTCGACATCGCCGTCAACTCCGCCGGCATTGTCCGCTTCAACCTGATCAAGGACATCACGCCCGAGGAGCTCCACGAGGTCGCCGATATCCAGTACTTCGGCTTCATCTACTTCATGAAGCACATGGGCAACGCCCTGGCCGCCACCGGCGGCGGCTCGCTCATCAACATCACGTCGAGCACTGCCATCTCCATCCCCATCGGGCTCACGCCCTACTCCGCCGCCAAGGCCGCCATCAACTTCGCCACCAAGATCGCCGCCCGCGAGTTTGGTCCCGACCAGGTGCGCGTCAACGCGGTCGCCCCAGGCTTCGTTCCCACCGCCATGAACGCCTACGGCGGTGGCGGCACCCCGATCGACGAGGCTCGCGTCGACCTGCCCGAGGACTCGCCCTCCGCGAAGGCCTTTATTGAGCAGACCCCTCTCGCCCGCATCACCACCGTCGACGACTGCGCCGACGTCACCCTCGCGGTCGCCAGCGACCTCTTCGGCGACATCACCGGCCAGGTGATCCCCGTCGAAGGCGGCAATCACCTCCTCCGCCTGCCGTAGGAGAGCGCTCGCTGAGTGGTAGCCAGTCTCCGGCAGCGCATGACGTGTGCGCCAACGCCCACTCAGGCGGCGCAGCCGCCGCTCTCCTCAGCGCGGCCCCGCCGCGCGCTCTTCTCGTCCCTCAGCCGCGCGCCAGCGCGGCGCTCTACTCAGTAAGCCAGCCCCCGTCGACGTTCAGGTAGATGCCGTTGACGTAGTCCGCCAGCGGCGAGCAGACGAACGCCACCGCGTTCCCGATCTCTTCCGGCTTCGCCCAGCGTCCGGCCGGGATGCGGGCGATGCGGTTCGCCACTGCGTCGGCGAGCCCGTTGCCGGTCAGCTGGATCGTCGCGTTCGGGTCGAGCGGGGGCGGATCGCCCGGGTTGACCCAGGTCGCGCCCGGCGCCACCGCGTTCACGGTAATGCCCGTGCGCCCCAGCTCCAGCGCCAGCGCCCGCGTGATCTGCAGCACGGCCGCCTTGGAGCCGTCGTAGGTCACGCCCACGCCCGGCGAAACCGCCTGCGTCGAGGCGATGTTGACGATGCGTCCGCCGTTCCCCGCCTCCAGCATCACTCGCGCCGCCGCCTGGCAGCCGTAGAACACGCCGTCGACGTTCACCGACCAGAGGATGCGCCACATCTCCGGCGTGATGTCGGCGATCCCGCCGCCGTACTCGCGGTACACGCCCGCGTTATTCACGAGGATGTCGAGGCTGCCATGGTCGGCCACGATCTGGTCGATGGCCGCGTCGAACGCATCCTGGTCGGTCACGTCGAGCGGGAGCGCCGCCGCCCCCAGCTCCGCCGCCGTCGCAGCCGTCGTGTCGGGGTTCAGGTCCGAGACGACGACCGTCGCCCCGCACTCGCTGAGCACCGTCGCGATGCCCTTGCCGATGCCCTGTCCGCTCCCGGTGACGAGCGCCACCTTGCCCTGAAGGTCGATCTCCTTAGCCATGGCCGTTCCTTTCGTGTTCTGGTTCGGTTGTGGGAATGCTACGCCGAGATGGTGCGAACCTCCGACCACTTCCCCTCGAGCGTGAGCTCGACGATCTTCCACTCGCCCTCGCGTCGCTCGAAGCGGTCGATGTACGTCCCGCCCATGACCCAGATGGTGCCCTCGTCGGAGACGTGGCTCGCCTGCACGTAGGTGCGCGCGGAGGCCCGGTCGCCGTCGAGCGTGATGTCGTAGTTCCCCAGCAGGTGTTGCGTGTGTGCGTACCGCGAGAGCACCCCCTCCGCGTACGCCGCCGCCTCGTCGGGCGTCAGCGCCTCGCCGTAGTGCACGATGGCGTCGTCGCTGAAGCACGTGCGGAAGCGCGCGTAGTCCTTTGCGTCCAGCGACGTCGCATACCGGTCGATCACCGCGACGATCGCCTGCCGGTCGGCGAGCTGCTCGGCGGTCAGGTCCAAGCCTGCGTCCTCTCGAGTGGCTCCGAACCGAGCGTCTCCGGCCAGAGCTCGAACAGCTCGTCGATGTCGATGAACGGGTCGTCGAAGCGGAGCAGGCGCTCCCGCTCGGGCTCGCTGTAGAGCGTGATGACGTGCCCACGCGCCCCGAAGGTTTGCCCGTTCGCCGCAGCGCCCGCATCCGAGGCCAGCCACACCGCGATCGGCGCCACGTTCTTGGGGTCGCCGGCCGTTCCCGCTGCGGAAGCGCTGGGCGGCGGGCCCTCGCCCTGCCGTCCCAGACCCCGGTCGGTCATGCGTGTCGAGGCCCCTGGCGCGATGCAGTTGCTCGTCACGCCGTAGCGGCTCAGCCCACGCGCGTTCGAGCGCATCAGGCCGAGCTTGCCCGCGTGCGCCGCCGAGTAGTTCGGCTGCCCGCTGCTGCCGCGGATCCCCGCGTCGGACGTGAAGTAGATGATGCGTCCGCCCTGCCGCTCCTGGCGCCAGTGGATCGCGGCGAACTTCGTTGGCGCGAAGCACCCTTTCAGGTGCGACTTGATCGACCCGTCCCACTCGTCCTCGGTCATGTTGAAGATCATCCGCTCGCGCAGGATGCCGTGGGCGCAGCAGAGGATGTCGAGCTTCCCCCAGCGCTCCAGCGCGGTCCGCACGAGCCCCTCCGCCACGTCCATCTCCGACACGTCCCCGACCGCCGCGACCGCCTCGCCGCCCGCCGCCGTGATCTCGTCGACGACGGCGTTGACGCGGCTCGGGTCCATGCCCATCCGCCCCTCAACGTCCGCCCCGGTGTCAGCCACGATGACCTTCGCACCGTTCTCCGCGTACAGCTTCGAGACCCAGCTGCCGATGCCGCCGGCCCCGCCCGTCACGATCGCGGTCTTGCCTTCCAGGTGCTTCGCCATCGCTTCGCCTCCTACGGGAACGCCGGCTCGGGCGGCTTCAGGTCGTGAACCGCCAGCGTGCGCGGCATCTGCTCGAACAGATCGTCGATGTCCCAGAGCGGTGACTGCGAGAAGATCGACTGGTCCCGGAACGGCTCACGCCAGATCGTGAACTCGTGCCCGGTGGTGCCGACCACGCGGCCCGTCACGCTCCCGCCCTCGTCCGATGCCAGGTAGACGATCGCCGGCACGACGTTCTTCGGGTCCATCTTCGTGCCCGCCGCCGAGAGGCTCGGCGCCGGCCCCTCGCGGTCGACGCTCCGGCCGCGGTCGGTCATGCGCGTCGAGGCCGCGGGCGCGATGCAGTTCGCCGTCACGCCGTAGCGGCTCAGCGCCTGCGCGCACGAGAGCATCAGGCCGACCTTCCCCTGCTGCGCCGCCGAGTAGTTCGGCTGGCCCGCCTCCCCGCGCTGGCCCGCCCCCGAGGTGAAGTAGATGATGCGTCCGCCCTGCCGCTCCTGCCGCCAGTGGATGGAAGCGAACTTGGTCGGCGCGAAACACCCCTTCAGGTGTGACTTCACCGAGTCGTCCCACTCCTCCTCGGTCATGTTGAAGATCATTCGCTCGCGCAGGATGCCGTGCGCGCAGACGAGGATGTCGAGCTTGCCCCAGCGCTCCAGCGCCGTGCGCACGAGCCCCTCCGCCACGTCCATCTCCGAGACGTCGCCGATGGCCGCGATGGCCTCGCCGCCCGCCGCCGTGATCTCGTCGACGACGGCGTTGACGCGGCTCGGGTCCACGCCCATCCGCCCTTCCACGTCGGCCCCCGTGTCGGCCACGATGACCTTTGCGCCCTGCTCCGCGAATATCCGGCAGATCCAGGAGCCCATGCCCCCGGCCCCGCCCGTCACGATTGCCGTTTTGCCTTCCAGGTGCTTCGCCATAGCGCGCGCAGCCTAGGTGGGCCGGGAAGGCGCGTCAACGCAAGGGGTTGGCTGGGACTACGCGACCACTTTGCAGCGAATCGCCGACCAGTCGTCGTCCACCGCCACCTGCGCCACGGTCTGCAACCCCACCGTCAGCGCGTAGCGGCGGATGTCGTCCCGGTTGATGTCGGCGCTCAGGTGTCTCGATGTGCCCTTGGGATAGGCGATCCAGAGCTTGCCGTCCGGTTTCAGCAGCGCCTTCAGCCGGGGCGCCTCCGCTTCCAGCGCGGTGCGGGTCGTGACGAACACCTGGATGACGTCGAACGTGCCCTGCGGCGTGTTCGCCACCTCCACGCTGTCAGGAGCCTCAAGTGTGGCGGCGAAGCCGTCTGGGGCGCCCACGAGCAGCAGGCGCTCGCCTGCTCGCAGATGCATGCGTTCCGCCAGGGGCTTGGTCGGTGGCATCGCCCGAATCCTACGGGAGCGGTGCGCACCCGCCCCCTATCATGACAACGATGCCCCGCCTCCCCCTTCCCCGCCTGGGCCGCGCCGACTTCGGCTTTCTCGCCCTCGCCGCTGCCATCATCGTCGGGGACCTGGTCACGAAGTGGATCATCCGCGCCCGGCTCGACCGCGGGGACGCCTGGCCCGACCCGGACTGGAACGTCCGCATCGTGCACTTCACCAACACCGGCGCCGCCTTCGGCATCCTGGAGGGGGCGGGAGCGCTGCTGATCGTCGCGAGCGTCGTCGGGGTCGCGCTCATCCTCGTCTACCTCTTCAACCCCGGCATGGCGAGCCCCCTCGTCCGGGCCGGACTCGCGCTCATGCTCGGCGGCGCCATCGGCAACCTTATCGACCGCGCCGGCGACGGCAAAGTCACCGATTTCATCAAGTTCCCCGAGTGGCCCGCCTTCAACGTCGCCGACTCCGCCATTACGATCGGTGCCATCATCCTCGTATGGGCGTTCGTGATTCAGGCGCAGACGGGCCAGGAAGACGGCGACAGCTCCTCGTGACCGAGGAGGGCCGCCTCGACGCCGTGCTCGCCGCCGCCTACCCCGACCTCAGCCGTGCCCGTGTGCAGCGCCTCATCGCCAACGAGCACGTCCTCGTCGACGGCGCTCCCGCCCGCAAGTCGACGTACGTCCACGAGGGCGCCGAAGTCGCGGTCACCCTCCCCGAGACGACCCGCGACGTCGCCCCCAGCGGCCTCTCCCTTCCCGTCCTCTACGAGGACGACCACGTCCTCGCCATCGACAAGCCCGCCGGACTGCTCGTCCACGACGCCCCCGCCGAGCCCTGCGCCCCCAGCGTCGCCGCCTGGTTCGTCGAGCACTGCCCGCGCGAGGCTGCCGCCTTCGACGTCGAGCGCCCCGGTATCGTCCACCGCCTCGACAAGCACACCAGCGGCGTCCTCCTGCTTGCGAAGACTCCCGCCGTCCAGGGAGCCCTCAGCGCCGCCTTCGAGGCCCGCGAGACACACAAGCAGTACCTCGCCCTCTGCGACGGTATCCCCCAGCGCGACCGCGCCGTCATCGACGCCGACATCGCCCGCAGCCACGCCGACCGCCGCCGCATGGCCGTCGCGTCCGACGGCCGCAGCGCCCAGACCGAGTACGAGGTCCTTGCCGCCGCTCGCGAACGCTCGCTGGTCCTCGCGAAGCCCCTTACCGGACGCACCCACCAGATCCGCGTCCACCTCGCCGCCATCGGCGCGCCTGTCGCCGGCGACGAGCTGTACGGGCGCGGCCCCGGCCCCCGCCACCTCCTCCACGCCTGGCGACTCACCGTCCCTCACCCCGCCGGCGGCGAGCTCACCGTGACCGCGCCCCTCCCCCGCGACATGCTCGCCGCCATCGACGATGCCGGCTTCGTCGCCCAGGCTGCGCCCTACGCCGAACCTGCCGCCCCCACGCGCACGGAGGAGTCAGCATGACCGGCCCCGTCCGCACCCGCTTCGCCCCCAGCCCCACCGGCGAGCTGCACATCGGCGGCCTGCGCACGGCGCTCTTCGGGTGGGCGTTCGTCCAGGCGAATGGCGGGCAGTTCATCCTCCGCATCGAGGACACGGACCAGAGCCGCTACGTCGAGGGCTCCGTCGAGAACATCTATGAGGGCCTCCGCTGGCTTGGCATCGAGTGGGACGAGGGCCCCGACGTCGGCGGCCCGCACGGCCCCTACGTCCAGTCCCAACGCCTCGAGAAATACCACGCCGTCGCCGACGAGCTGCGCGCGCGTGGGCGCGCGTATCGCTGCTTCTGCACCGCCGAGCGGCTCGCCCAGCTGCGCAAGGACCAGCAAAGGGACGGCCTCGCCCCCGGGTACGACGGTCGCTGCCGTGCCCTCGACCCCGAGGAAGCCGAGGAGCGGGCCCGCACCGAGCCCTCCGTGCTGCGTTTCCGCATGGACCGGACCGGGACGACGACCTTTCCCGACCTGATCCGCGGCGACGTCACCTTCCAGAACTCCCTCCAGGACGACTTCGTCCTCCTCAAGAGCGACGGCTTCCCCACCTACCACCTCGCCATGCTCGTCGACGACCACGACATGGAGATCACGCACGTCATCCGGGGCGAGGAGTGGCTCGCGAGCGGTCCCCGCCACCTCCAGCTCTACGAGGCGATGGACTGGCAGCCGCCCCGGTTCGCCCACCTCCCGGTGCTCGTCGACCGCGACGGCCGCAAGCTCTCCAAGCGATCCGGAGAGGTGGCCGCCCTCGATTACCGCGACAGCGGCTACCTCCCCGAGGCGACCCTCAACTTCCTCGCCTTTCTCGGCTGGTCCCTCGACGACCACACTACCCACATCAGCCCCGGGGAGTTCGCCCGCGTCTTCTCCCTCGACCGCGTCGTCTCGAACCCCGCCTTCTTCGACGTCGAGCGGCTCGACGCGCTCAACGGCCACTACATCCGCGCCCTCGACTCCGGCGCCTGGCGCGACCTCGTGGCCGGCTGGCTCGACCGGGGCCTCCCCGCCAACATCCCCCGCCCCCTCGACGCCGACCTCGTGACCGCCGCCGCCCCCCTCCTCCAGGAGCGCGTCGCCCGCCTCGACGAGGTCGCCGGGCTCTCCCGCTTCCTCTTCGGCGACCTTCCTGACTATCCCGCCGAGCTCCTGACCGAGCGCATCAAGGGCGATACCGAGCTGGCCGCGCGCACCCTCGACGCCGCCATCACCGCCGTCGAGCGCGTCGCCCCCGACGCCTGGGCGCCAGAACCCGTCGAAGCGGCCCTGCGTTCGCTCCAGGACACGCTCGACCTGAAGCTGCGGAAGTTCGTCTCCGTGCTCTACGTGGCGATCATGGGCGCCCCGCGCGGCATTCCGCTGTTCGACTCCGTGGCGCTCCTCGGGCGCGACGAGGCCCTCGCCCGTCTTCGGTCCGCCCGCGCGAAGCTCGCCTGAGTCTCAGCGCAACGCCACCGTCGCATCCCGCTTGCGCGGCAGGTTGAACCATGCGTCGTCGCAGAACGCGAGGTCGTCCTCGCTCAGCGTCAGCTCCGCGCCCCCGACCGAGTCCTCGATCTGCTCCTGCCGGCTCGCCCCGACGATCGCCGAGGTGATCCCGTCCTGCGCGATCACCCACGCTGTCGCCGCGTGGGTCAGCGAGGTGTCGCGCTCGGCGAAGTACGTCCGCAGCCGCTCGACCTCGCGGAACTGCACCTCGTCCCAGTAGCGGGCGCGGTAGCGCGGCCCTGCATTCCCGAGGGTGAAGCGGGTCTGCTCGCGCAGGTCTTCGGTGCCGGCGTACTTCCCCGTCAGCATGCCGCCCGCCAGCGGGTTGTAGGCGATGACCCCCACCCCCTCAGTCCGGCAGAGGGGCAGCAGCTCGTTCTCGATCTCCCGGAACAGGATGTTGTAGCGAGGCTGGTCGCAGTCGTACCGCGCGATGCCGAGCCGCTCGCTCGCCCCGATCGCCCGCGCCAGCTGCCAGGCCTGGTAGTTCGAGCAGCCGATGTAGCGCACCTTCCCCCAGCGTACGAGGTCGTCGAGCGCCTTCAGCGTCTCCTCGATGGGTGTGCTCTCGTCCGGGAAGTGCGTCTGGTACAGGTCGATGTAGTCCGTGCCCAGCCGCTTCAGGCTCGCGTCGACCGCGCTCAGGATGTGTTGTCGGGAAAGCCCGCGGTCGTTCGGCCCCGGTCCTGTCGCTCCCCACGCCTTCGTCGCCAGCACCACCTTGTCGCGAGGCATCGTCGCGAGCCACGTCCCCACGATCGCCTCGGTGGCGCCCGTCTCCTCGCTGCCCATAGGGTAGGCATCGGCGGTGTCCAGGAAGTTCACGCCCGCGTCCCAGGCGGCGTTCATGATGCGCAGGGCAGCCTGCTCCTCGGTCTGGAACCCGAACGTCATCGTCCCCAGGCAGATTGTCGAGACGCGCAGGCCCGTGCGTCCCATCCTTCGGTACTCCATTGTGTATCTCCTTGCCTCGAGCCTACGAGCCGAGGTGTGGTTCCAGCAGCTCCACGTAGAAACTCGCCCACTCGGGCCGCAGGTGCGTGCCATCTTTCCACAGCACCTCGGGACGCTCCTCCAGCGCGGCGCGCCAATCGATCAGGTGCGCGCCCTCGTGACGCTCGACCCCTTCGCGGATGACCTCATTGTTCCCCTCCTCCCACGAGCGGTTCACCCGCAGCGTCAGGAACACGACGCGCCGCTCCGGGCCCACGGCCTCCATGATCCGGTCGAACTGTTTGGCGGTGAACGTGCCGTTGTTGCCAATGTGGAGCAGCACGATATCCCCGAGCTGGCCGTTCGCCTTCCGTTCTTGCAGCATCCTGATCGCCTGCGAAACCTGCCGCCCAACCGAAGCGTCGAGGTCGATGCCCGGGATGTCCTCCGCGAGCTGGTGCGCGGCGCCGAGCATCACCGAGTCGCCAATCGCAGTGACGCGCACGTTGCTCGAGTCTCCTGCCACCACCCACCCCGTCGGCTCGACCTCCTTCATCCTGGGCGCTGTTCGCTCCGGCTCCAGCAGGTTCGAATGGAACGCATCCGTGAGCGCGGCCAGCGAAGCCGCCTGCTCCGCCGCCAGCGCAGGCGAGTCGTGAGCCGCCACGGCCAGGACCAGCGGGTCTCCGGCGGCCGCCGCAGCGACCGAGCCCGCCGCCGCCGACTGCGACGTGGCCGAGTCGAGGAGCGATGTTGGCGAAGCGGTCCGCGGGCCCTGCAGCGACACCACCCGGTACGGGTCCGCCTTTGTTCCCGCCGAGGCTGCTTCCGTCGCCACAATATCGGTGTTCACTAGTCGTAGGCGCACCAGGGCGAAGTAGGGGGGCTCTTCCTCCGCCGGCGTAAGCGTCAGGAAGATCGCGACTATGGCCACGCCGGCCGCCGTTGCCGTGCCCCCCAGCGCCAGAGTTCCTCGCCGCCACTGCGGCGTCGCGGCGCCTTCCCAGAGCTGCTTCCACAGCCGTCCCAGCGCGCCCTCGCGGATCGGCTTCTCCACCCAGCGGTACGACCCGTCCGCCAGCGCCAGCGTGATCGCGACCTGCATCGCGAACAATGCCACGCCGTCGAACGGCACGTCGATGCCGGGGCGAGTCAGCACCATGACCGGCCAGTGCCAGAGGTAGATGCCGTACGAGCGCACCCCCACCCAGCGCAGCAGCGGTGTCCCCAGCCCCCGCGCCAGCGGCGAGTGCTCGTGCGTTGCCGCGACGATCACGGCCGCCGTCGCCACCCCCACCAGCGCGAACCCGCCCTGGTAGAGGAACGGCGTGCCCCCGTCTGCCAGCAGGGTGAACCCGACGAGCGCCCCCAGCCCCGCCAGCCCCGCGACAGTCAGCGCCGACATCCCCGCCGCCTCCCGGATGCTGCCCCTGCCGGTGCTCTGCCTTGCACTCCAGACGAACGCCAGCGCCGAGCCGATGAGTAGCCCGGAGGCGCGCGTGTCGGTTCCGTAGTAGATGCGCGTGACCGCGCTCCCCGGCTCGTACAGCGCCGCCATCGCGATCGCCGAGGCGGCCGCCCCGCCGAGGATCAGGGCGAGCGTGAGCCGGTTCCGCAGCAGCGCCAGTCCGCCCGCCATCAGGAGGGGCCACACGACGTAGAACTGCTCCTCCACCGCCAGCGACCAGAGATGGCGCAGCAGCGAAGGGCGCTCCCACGAATCGAAGTAGGTCTCTCCCGCCACGATCAGGTCCCAGTTCGTGACGTAGGCGAGGGCCGCGGCGATGTCGCGGCGGAGCCCGGCTGCCTCACCCTGCTCGAAGATGACGGTGTAGGCCGCGACCGCAAACAGGAACAGGAACAGGGCCGGCAGCAGCCGTCGCGCCCGCCGCATCCAGAAGGCGCCCAGCGCGATGCGCCCGCTGTCCTGGCGTTCGACCAGCAGCGCCCGCGTGATGATGTACCCGCTGATGACGAAGAAGACCTCGACGCCGAGGAAGCCGCCCGGCGCGATCCCCAGCGCGGAGTGGAAGAGCACGACGGCGATGACCGCCAGCGCCCGCATCCCGTCCAGGCCAGGCAAGTACCGCTGAAGCGGGGGTTCAGGCGTATCCGGCAAGGTCGCGGTATGCCCGAAAGGCGCCTGAGTGGCGGACGAGTCGTCCGGCTCAGGCGCCCCACGTTGCATGGCCAGGAGGCGCAAACGGTGCAAGACCGCGAAGAATACCCGGAGTCCTCCTAAGGATCGCCCCCTCAGCAGTTTCTTCCGCTACCCTTCGTGGAAGAGGTAGCCCATGACCGCAGCGGAAACGCGCGAGTGGCGCGTCGTCGCCTTCCTCGACGACGAGGATGATCCCGCCGCCATGGTGGACCCCGTCCACAGCCCTGAGTTGGCCCGCGAGCTCGGATTCGCCGGTGCGCTCGTGGCAGGCGACAACCTCTGGGGCTGGAGTGTGCCCGCTATCCTCGAAACCCTTGGGGAGGACTGGCTCAATCACGGCTGGGCGCGCTTCCGCTTCCGCCAGCCCGTTTACCCGGGCGAAGAGATACGCATCACCCTCACCCCCGCGGACGACGGCGCCTTCGCTCTCCGCATGGCCAATCCCGCCGGCATCGATTGCGTCGTTGGCGAAGTGGGCCCTGGCGCGAACCCCGCTGTCGTGGACTTCGAGCCCCCCACCCGCATGGACCCTGCCCCCGCGCCCGACCCGCAGCCCGAGCTGCACGTCGACCCCGCCCTCGCGGGCGTCGACTGGACGCCCATGGCTGTCGACGCCTCGCCCGAGGTCCTGCGCGCCTACATGGAGCTCAGCCACCGCTCCGCCGACCCCCTTTTCGCCGGAGACAACCCACGTCTCCACCCCGCCTGGCTGGTCGGCCGCCCGGAAGCGCTCATGCGCCACAACTTCGTCATCATCGGCTCCATCCACACCCGCACCGAGGTCGAGTTCCTCGCGCCTGCGTACGCCGGGGGCGAGGTCGTCACGGGCGGACGATGCGTGGCGGTCTACGAACGCAAGGGTCGTCCTTTCGTCGAGTTCGACTGCCTCGTGCGCGGCCCCGACGGCCGTGACCTCGCACGCATGCGCCACACCACCATCTACGACGCAATGGCGGGCATCCCATGATCGACTCTATCGTGAACTTCCTCCGCTACTTCGATGGCGTCCACCGCCGCGCCCTGCGCGACCTCGCCGCCCTGCCCCCCGAAGCCGCCTCCTGGAAGCCGCCCCCCGGCGAGGGCGAGGCCGCCTGGGACATCCCCGATCTCGTCGCCCACATCGCCCGCTCGCGCGGCTTCTTCGTGGGCGTCTACCACGACGAGGGCTGGATCATGCCCCCCGCGCCCGACACCTCCTCCCCGGAGCTGTGGGCGCCCGTCCTCGGGGACAGCGCCGCCGCCCTCCAGGAGCGCCTCCAGGACACGCCCGACGAGTGGCTTCAGCGGCGCGTGCCCCTGATCGAGGGCGACGGCAGTCTCGCTGGCTGGCGCGTCCTCATGATGCTGGTCGAGCACGAGGTCCATCACCGCAGCCAGATCGATACCTATGCCGGACTGAACAGCTGGTCGCCCCCCGACATCTTCGGGATGAGCGCCGAAGGCCTCGCCGAGCGCGAAGAGGCTCAGCGCGCACGACTTGCTGGGCGAGGCGGCTAGCCCGTCGAATCGCGCTTCCCGCTCCCGCCCCGTACCCTGCGCGCGGAGGTGCGATATGAGCGTGTTGGATGACTTCCGGCTGGACGGCCACGTTGGCGTGATCACCGGCGGAGGACGGGGCATCGGCGAGGGCATCGCCTGGGCCATGGCCGATGCCGGCGCCGATGTGGTCGTAGCCGCTCGCCGCGAGAACGACCTCGCGCGCGTCGTCGAGGGCGTTGAGGCGCGTGGTGGCCGCGGCCTCGCCGTCCCCACCGACGTGCTCGACCGGGCCGCCATCGAGCGCCTTGTCGCCGCTACCGTCGAGGCGTTCGGCAAGATCACCGTCTGGGTGAACAACGCCGGCGGCAGCCAGGACAGCGCCGTCCGCGACCTTGCCGAGACCCCCGACGAGTACTGGGACGAGATGATCGAGTTCAACCTCACCTCCGCATTCCTCGGTATCCGCGCCGCCCTTCCCCACATGCCCGACGGGTCGAGCATCGTCAACATCGTCTCCGGGGCCGCCCTCAACGCCGCCCCTCACACTGGCGTGTACGGCGCGGCCAAGGCCGGCGTCGTGAACATGACCATGACCCTCTCCCGCGAGCTCGCTGAGCGACGCATCCGCGTCAACGGCATCGCCCCGGGTCCCATCTTCACCGAGCAGTTCGCGGCCATGTTCCCCATGACCGAGGAGGAGCAGGAGGCTTACGGCAACCGGCTCCCGACCGGCCGCATGGGCCGGCCCAGCGACATCGGCGCCGGCGTCGTCTACCTTGCCTCCGAGGCCGGCTCCTGGATAACCGGCCAGACCATCGCCATCAACGGCGGGCATGTGCCCGGCTCCATCGCCGTCGTCCACCGGGGCGAATAGCAGAACAGCACCACGCAGGAGGAATCACCATGACCATCAGCAAGCAGGAACTCGTCGAGGGCATCCGTTTCGCCGGACGCCGCGCCGCCGCCGCCCTTGAGCACGTCCCCGACTTCGACCGGCAGCTCGCCCAGGAGTGGACGACCGCCGACGCCTTCCGCCACATCGCCGCCGGCGCGGGCGCGCTCGAGGGCTTCTACGGGGGCCTGAGCACGGGCGCATTCGAATCGTTCAGCAACGACGATGCCGCCGCCGGGAATGCCCGAACGATCGAGCGCATGGCCGAGGTCTCCCGCGAGGAGCTCGGGACCATGATTCTCGAAGGCTCGGAGACCTCAGCCGCCTTCGCCGAGACGCTCGACGAGGACGACCTCGCCACGGTGGTCACCCTCGGCGACTACCGCATGCCCAAGGCCGAGCTCGTCGCCCAGATCTGGATCCACCACCCCATCCACCACGCCTACGAGGCGAGCCAGCGCTGGCCGCTATAGTCAGGACTCGCTAGGGGTCGAGTACTCGGTCGAAGTCGAACGTGGCCAGGCGCTCACGCAGGCGTCTGACCCACACGCCGGCCATCTCCGCCCCTCGGGCCTCGCCCTCCCCGAGGTCGAGGATTCCCAGCAGGCCGAGCGTCTGCACGGTGGTGAGCAGCCCCATGCGGTAGTGGCGCTCGAATGCTTCGAACGCGTAGCCGCTCACGCCGTTCTCCTCGAGCGCGGCGTGGTAGGTCCGCAGCAACTCGGTCTCGTCCCCGGAAGTCAGGGTGTCGCTCGCCCCCGAGAGGAACCAGGCGATGTCGAATGCCGCCGGCCCCCTGCGGATGGCCTGCCAATCGAAGAACACCGGGTTGCCGTCGCGAAACGCGAGGTTGTCGAGTCGCAGGTCGCCGTGGACCAGGGTCTCCGGCGCCTCCCCCTGGATCCGCTCGATCGTCTCCACGCCGTGCTCGCTCACCCACGCCACCACCCGCTCGAACTCATCGTCGAAGAGTTCCGGGTGTCGCTCCCGGAACACGGAGCGCATCTCCAGGAACATGCTGTGACGGACGCGGGAGTCGCCGGCGAAGGGTACGAGCCAGTAGCGGTCCTCAAGCGCGGGGCTGCGCCAGTAGGCGGCGTGCAGTTTCGCGATCGACGTGAGGACGACCCCACAGGTAGCCGCATCCACGCCGGCGAGCTGATCGCCCGGTACCGCGTCGCCCAGGTCCTCCATCAGCAGGAGGTAGCGTCGCTTCCTCCGCCCCGCCGACCAGAGCGCGACCCGTATCACGCGCGGCATGAGCCGTCCCGGGATGCGGTTGGCCAGCGAGAGCGTCCCCTTCTGCCGGTCTGAGGCCGCCGTGCGGTCGAAGTCGCTGAAGTACAGCCGGGGGAGCGAGACCGGCACGCTGTCGCCGAACTCCTCGTAAAAGCAGCTCTCTCGCTCGTACACACCCACCAGTTCCCCGAACGCCCGGTTCTCCAGCCGCGGCATCTTCGCCACGATGCTTGCCGGTCCCTCGCCGCCTTCGTAGGACAGCCGTAGCCGGGCGATAGTCCCCATGAAGCCCTCTCCCTCCCCGAGGAGCTCCTGCTCCACCGCCACCACCGCGCCCCCCTCAGCCAGGTGGCCCTGTTCCCGAAGGATGCCGGTGAGCCACTGCGGCGTCATGTCCTCGAGCCGTTCGGGGATGAAGCGGTCCATTACGCCCTCAGTGTCGCGTTCAAGCGGTCCAGGTTGATGGCCGATACGCGCGCGGCAAGCCGCTCGTACCAGGCCGCCATCAGTTGCAGCCCTCGCCCTTCGCCCATGTCCATCATGTCCGTGGCGGTGAGGGTCTGCATCGCTGTCAGCAGCCCGAGGTGGTAGTCCCGCTCCAGCGCCTCGTACGAGTAGCCCTCCACTCCCGCCGCAGCCAGCGCCGCCGCGTAGCCCTGGAGCAGCTCCGCCTCGTCCTCGCGGGTCAGGTCCGCACACGCCCCCGAGAGGAAGTAGGCCACGTCGTAGGCCGCCGGTCCGCGCCGTACGAGCTGCCAGTCGAACACGATCGGCTCGCCGTCGCGGAAGGCCACGTTGTCCAGCCGCGGGTCGCAATGCACCAGCGTCGCCGGCGCTCCGCGATCGAGGCTCCGCGCCGCCGCCTCGCCGTGCTCCAGCGTCCACGCCATCGCCCGGTCGAACCGGTCGTCGACCAGGTGGGCGAACCGCTCCCGGAAAGTCGGCTGCGAATCCCTGAACAGCCCGTTGCGGATGCGCGCGTCGATGCTCAGGGGGACCAGCCAGAAGCGGTTCTGGAGCGTCTCGCTCTCCCAGTAGGCGGCATGCATCCGCGCGAGCGCCACCAGCACGGTGGCGCAGCGCTGCGGCGAGACGCCCGTCAGCTGATCCCCGGGCTCCGCGTCTCCGATGTCCTCCAGGAGGAGGATGTAGCGCCGCTTCTTCCGCCCCGAGACCCACATCCCCAGCCGGGTCATGAGCCCCGTCAGCAGGCGAGGCGTCCGGTCGGCCAGCTTCAGTGCGGCCTCCTGCCGTTCCGATGCCACATCCCGATCGAAGTCGCCGTAATACATCCGCGGGGTCGTCAGGGGGAGGTCGGCCGCCATCTCGTCGTAAAAGCAGCTCTCCCGCTCGTAGGCGCCGAGCAGCTCTCCCATCGCGCGGTTGGCAAGCTTCGGCATCTTCGCGATAACCGTCGCCGGTCCGGCCCCGCCCTCGTAACCCAGCGTCAGCCGCACGATGTCGCCCAGGAATCCCTCCCCCTCGCCGAGGATCTCCTGGTCGGACGACGTCACGCTGGCGGCCGGCGCCAGCTCTCCCGACTCGCGCAGCGCTGCGGTCAGCCACTCGGGCGTGAGGTCGTCGAGGCGTTCAGGAATCGTGAGGGACACTGCGGGCGCTCCCGGGATTGCTGGCCGCTCAGCTTACCCGCCGAAGTCGCCCGGCGTGGCGTGTGCGCGACCGGGCCCGTACGATTTTGACTCCCGCGAACGCGTAACACCCCGCTTGTCCCAGCCTTGCCAGGAGCCCCCATGAAGATTCTCGACGGCGTCTACCAGCTTCTTACGCCCTTCCCCCAGTACAAGTACGAGGAGGCGAAGAAGCTCCGCGTCGAGCTGGAGAAGGCCCCCCGTGTGACCAAGGGCCTGCCCTACGTCATGCCCTACCTGATCAAGCATGGGTCGGACACGATGCTCGTCGACTGCGGCTGGAACACCGATGTCGCCTACGCCGCCCTTGAGGAGGGCATGGGCGAGTTCGGCAGCCACCCCTCCGAGATCACGCAACTCGTCATCACGCACGTCCACCCCGACCACTACGGCATGTCGGGCCGCCTCAAGCAGGTCTCAGACTGCGAGGTCATCATGCACGAGCGCGAGGCCGACTTCATCGCCTCCCGCTACTACGCGCCCCGCGGCCTCACCGACGAGATGCAGAAGTACATGGGCCAGCACGGCGTGCCCGAGATGAAGGCGCCCGAGATGTCCCGCGGCTCCATGGACATGCTCGACAAGGTCCAGCCTGCCGCCCCCGACTACAAGGTCCACGGCGGCGAGACCCTGAGCGCCGGTGACTTCCACTTCGAGATCATCTGGACGCCGGGTCACGCCCCCGGCCACATCTGCCTCTACGAGCCCAACCGCAAGCTCCTCTTCAGCGGCGACCACATCCTCCCCACGATCACCCCCAACGTCTCGATGCACTCCCAGAGCGCCGGCGACCCTCTTGGCGATTACATCCGCTCCCTCGACATCGTTGCCAAGCTCGACGTGGACCACGTGCTTCCCGCGCACGAGTTCGACATCAAGGAGCTGAAGCGCCGCGTGAACGAGATCCACGACCACCACCGCGAGCGCCTCGACGAGATGATGCGCTGCGTGGATGCCGGCGCCACCGCCTGGGACGTGGCCGGCCGAGTCAAGTGGGCCACCGGCACCCTCGACGACTTCGAGCCGTTCATGCAGCGCGCCGCCGTCGGCGAGACCCTCTCGCACCTGGAGCACCTCTTCGAGGAGGGCCGGCTCTCCAAGGTGAAGCGCGACGGCAAGCTCCACTGGATTCCCGTCTAACGCGCGTTCCGCCGAGCGCCAGTGCGCGCTGTCTGGTACGGTTGGCCCGTGGCAAAACAGGAATCCATCGAAGTCGAAGGGCTCGTCACCCAGGCGCTACCGAACGCCGTCTTCCGCGTCGAGCTGGCCAACGGACACGAGGTGCTCGCCCACGTGAGCGGTCGCGTACGCCGCTACCGCATCAAGGTGCTCCTCGGCGACCGCGTGCTCGTCGAGCTCTCGCCCTACGACCTCTCCAAGGGCCGCATCACCTACCGCTTCAAGTAGGCGCTCGCCCCAACCGCTCCCCTACCCCGGTGGAATCGCGCCTGCCTCCTGCAGGCGCGCGAACCACTTGCGGAACATGTCCTCTGTGTCCATGCACTCGGTGAACCCCGCCTGCCGCACCGCGATCGTGCTGTTCAGGATGGGCAACGGCGGCCGGTTCGGCGCGCCCAGCACCGTGTCGGCGTAGATGAGCGAGTTGTAGCCGCAGTACTCCACGAGGTCGGCAGGCGAGGTCAACCCGTACCGCTCGACCAGGGCCGCCCACTCCGCTTCCCGCTTCGGCATCTCCTCCACCAGCGAGATCTGGCGCGGTTCCCCCGCCTCCATCCCCAGCGTCTCCGCGATCGCCGGCCAGACGTTCTCCCACATGAACACGTCGCCGTTCGTCAGGTTGAACGTCCCGCCCCACGCCGCCGGCTCCTCCGTCGCCCACGAGAGCGCATGCGCCACGAGGTCCGCGTCCACCGCCTCCCGCAGCGTCGGCGCTCCCGGCTTCCCCGGAAAGTCCAGCGGCTTCCCTTCCTCCCGCAGCAGCGCCGCGTAGGCTCCGATCACCGGGATCGGGTTCATGTTGTTCCCGGGCGCATCGCCGTAGATCACCGTCGGCCGCCACGTTGTCAGTTCCCAGCCTCCCTCCGCCTGCCGCGCCCGCAGGTAGTCCTCCTGCTCGAAGTAGAAGTTCGGGTGCTCCCTGCGCGGCTCTCGCTCCCGCAGCGGCACCTTCACGCCCTCCGCCCCGATGCTCGGGTGGTGCAGCCCGTACGCCTTCGTGCCGTGCAGCAGCGACACATGCTCGAGCCCTGAGGCTGCCCGCGACAGCGGCTCGAACAGGTTCCGCAGCATGCTGGCGTTCCGCTCGATCACCTCCGGGTCGACCCAGCCCGGCATCAGCCCCGGCACCTCCTGGAGCGCCGCGTACACGAGGTGCGTCACGTTCGACATCGCCCCGAAGACGCGCTCGCACGCCTCCGCGTCGAGCAGGTCGACCGAGAGCAACTCCGACTCCTCCGGCAGTCCCGCCGGCACCCGTCGCGAGACCCCGACCGCCTCCCAGCCCGGCAGCGTCGCGAAGTGCCGCACCGCCGCATACCCCACCAGCCCCGACGCTCCCGCGATCAGCACCCGCTTCGCCATGCCGCTACCTCCGATGGCGCGTCAGGGCGCCGCGGCGCACAGGATACCGAGCCCTCGCGCCCCCGTTGCGATGCCTCTTCCGTGGGAGCACACTGGCCCCGTTATCAGCAGGAGGCTCCCATGACTTCCCCCAACGTCCTCCTCGCCACGAAGGGCCACCCGTTCCAGCGCGAACCCTTCTTCTCCATGTTCGACTCGTTCCAGGCCGACGGCGCTATCTCCGCCTGGACCCATGTCGAGCAACCCGCCGCGCAGGCGTTCTTCAACGCCGATGCGGCCGCGCCCTACGACGTCATCGTCGACTACAGCATGCCCGGGCGCGGGATCGGCGATGCCGACCCGCCCCAGTCCCTCAAGGACGGCTACCGCGCCCTCCTCACCGAGGGCAAGGGCATGGTCACGATCCATCACAACATCTGCTCCTGGCCCGCCTGGGAGGAGTACGCCGAGATGGTCGGTGGCCGCTTCTTCTACGACCCCGGAGAGCTTCGCGGGCAGCAGTGGCCCGACTCCGGGTACCTGCTCGCGGTGAATCACAACGTTACCGTCGTCAAGCCCGAGCACCCCGTCGTCGAAGGCCTCGATCCCCAGTTCGAGCTGCAGGACGAGCTCTACCTCGCGCCCTACTTCGAGGACAACGTCGTCCCGCTCCTCCGTAGCGACTTCGAGTTCACCTACAAGAACTTCTTCTCGCCCGCCCTCGTCGTCCACGAGCGGCGCATGTACGAACGCGGCGACTGGACCCACCCGCCGACCAGCAACATGGTCTCGTGGGCCAAGAACCACTACAACAGCCCGATCGTCTACATCCAGCCCGGCGACGTGCCCACGTCCTACAACAACCCGAACTACCGCAGGCTGCTCTCGAATGCGATCCAGTGGGTCGCCTCCGAGGAGGCGCACGCCTGGGCGCGCGAGCGGAACGCCGCCGCCGTGCCCGGGAGCTAGCCGTGCCCGGGAGCTAGTACCCCCGCTCGCGCCCGACCACGTTCGCGAGCGGTTCGTCGCGAACATACCGCTGCAGGTTCTCGGCGAAGAACTCCGCCGCCCGGTCGAAGTAGCCGTGGATCGAACCCGAGCGGTGAGGCGTCACGATCACGTTCGGCATATCCCAGAAGGGGCTGTCCTCCGGCAACGGTTCAGGGTCGTGTACGTCGAGCGCCGCCCCCGCGATCCGTCCCTCTCGCAGTGCTTCGAGCAGTGCGTCCGTGTCGATCACCGTCGCCCGAGCGATGTTCACGATCGAGGCCTCGGGCTTCATCAGCGCCAGCTCATCCGCCCCGATCATCCCGTCCGTATCCGGCGTCAGCGGGACGCACAGATTGACGTAATCTGACTCCGCCAGCAGCTGCGGCAACTCGCTCGACGGCAGCAGCACGTCCACGTCCGGGTCGGTGTCGCCGGGTTGGGCGCTGCGGCGCGTCGCCACGACGCGCATCCCAAACGCCCGCGCCCGCCGCGCCAGCTCCCGCCCGATCGCCCCCAGCCCCACGATCCCGCACGTCTTCCCCTTCAGCTGCCCGGCAAAGTGGAAGTTCCAGCGATGCTCAACCTGGTCCCGCATCGTTTCGTGCAGGTCCTTCTCCAGCATCACCATCACGCCCATGCAGTACTCCGCGATCGGCACCGCCCCGACGCCGCTCATCGTCGTGATGACAAAGTCCTTTTCGAGGATGCCCTGCGCGATCAGTTCATCGAGCCCTGCCGTCAGCACCTGGAACCACCTCAGGTTCGGGGCGGTCTCGTGCACCGCGATCGGGTCGAGATGTGACCCGAACAGCACCTCCGCCTCGCCCAGGATCGCCGCCTGCTCGTCCGTCGGCGGAGGGCGGAACGCGCCCGGTGCGATGCGTTCCGTGGGGTAGTCGAGGATGCGCACCAGCGGCGATGCGCCCTCGATCGTCGCCCGTGTCCGCTCCGTCAGCGG
The DNA here is from genome assembly GCA_965203545.1 of Tepidiformaceae bacterium. Taxonomy (GTDB): domain Bacteria; phylum Chloroflexota; class Dehalococcoidia; order Tepidiformales; family Tepidiformaceae; genus UBA2991. The sequence continues at coordinate 1,360,458 of OZ241899.1, read as the reverse complement.
GAAGGACACCACCACCGGGATCGGCTCCTGCCTCATGCGGCCTCCTGCTCGGCGGCAAGTCTACGCAGCCGCTCCCGCTCGCGTTCCAGGCCCCCGTCCCCGACAATCACGCGGATGCCCGACTCCCGCGACCGCTTCGAGGCCGCCGCCCTGCGCGTCCACACCGCCGCCACCCTCGAGCATTTCGGCATGCCCGCGGCTGATGCCACCACCGCCGCCGAGGTGCTCATCGACGCCGACCTGAAGGGCATCGAGTCCCACGGCATTGCCCACCTCACCTGGCACGGCGGCTACGTGCCCGGCCTGCGCGACGGCCGCGTGAATGCGACGCCCACCGTCCGCATCCTGCGCGAGACGCCCGCCACCCTCGCCCTCGACGGCGATGGCGGCATGGGCGTCGTCGTCGCCGTCGACGCCATGGACCGCTGTATCGCTCGCGCTGAGGCGAACGGCATCGGCATGGTCACCATCCGCAACGGACGCCACTTCGGGGCCGCCGGCTACTACGCCGAGCGCGCCGCCGCCCGGGGCCTGATTGGCATGGCGAGCTGCAATACGCCCGTGCTCGCCGTCCCCGCCGGTGGCGCCGAGCGCGCGTTCGGCACGAACCCGCTCGCGTTCGCCGCGCCCATCGAGGGCCGCGAGCCTTTTTCCCTCGACATGGCCACGACCGCCGTCGCCGGTGGCAAGCTCGAGATCGCCGGGCGCCAGGGCAAGCGCCTGCCAGCCGGTTGGGCCGTCGACGACCAGGGCCGCAGCAGCGACGACCCCTCCGCCCTCGGCCAGGGCGGCGCCCTCCTTCCCCTTGGCTCCTCCCTCGAAACCAGCTCCTACAAGGGCTACGGCCTCGGCCTCGTTTCCGACATCCTCTCGGGGGTCCTCTCCGGCGCCGGTTTCGGGATGATCATGCCGCGGCCCCACATGGGGCAGTGGTTCGCCGCCTGGCGCATCGACGCCTTCCGCGACCCCGCCGAGTTCCGGGCCGAGATGGCCGAGCTCGCCGGCCGCATCCACGCCATCGTCCCCGCCCCCGGCGTCGACCGCGTGCGTATCCCCGGCGACAAGGAGGCGGAAGCTCGCGCCGACCGCGAGGCCAACGGCATCCCCCTCGATAGCGCCGTCGTCGACCAGCTCCGGGAGCTCGCCGCCGAGACGGGCGTCGCCTTCCCGGACTCGGTTGGGAGCCCCGCATGATTCCCGAGAACGTCCTCGCCGCCCTCCGGCAGCGGTTCGAGCTGCTCTCCGCCCCCGTCACGATCGACTACTTCCACCAGGGCGAGAGCGGGCTCATCGTGCCCGGCGCCGCGCCCCGCACCCCCTGCCCCGCCTGTGGCCCCACGAAGGAGACGCTCGAGGACCTCGTCGGCGTCTCGCCGAAGCTCCGCCTCGTCACGCACGAGTTCCACGCTGAGCCCCAGCTTGTCGAGAGCTGGAACGTCGAGCGCGTCCCCGCCATCCTCCTCCGGCGCGGCGGCGGCGCTCCGCCCCTCCGCTACTACGGCCTGCCCCAGGGCCTCTTCTTCGAGGTGCTGGTCGAGGTCATCTCCGCCTTCCCCGCGCCACCCTCCCCGCCCGCCGCCCTCGCCGAGGTGCTCGACCGCCTCACCGACACCCTCTCCATCGTCGTGGTCGGCTCGATGCGTCACCCGGCGGGGGCGCAAGCGGTGGCAAGCGCCTACCAGCTTGCCCTCTTTTCGAACAAGATCGAGGCCACCGTCATCGAGGCCGAAACGTTCCCCGAGATCCTGCAGCAACTCGGGCTGAGCGAGCTTCCCGCCACCGTCGTCGCGGGGAAGCACGGCTTTTCGGGAGTGGCCAACACCATGGCCCTCGCCCAGTTCAGCGTCGACGCCCAGCAGACCGATTCCCCGATGCCGCCCCAGGTGGCGCCGGGGTCGGCGGCGGCCATCGGCGGCGCTCCCGGCGCCCCGCCCGTCTCCGCCCCCCAGCCCGCCCAGTCGGAGCCGCCGACCGTCGAGCCCGCCGAGGAAAAGGTCGATGTCGCCATCGTCGGCGGTGGGCCCGCGGGCCTGCAGGCGGCGCTCGTGCTCGTTCGCGCCCGCAAGTCCGTCGCCGTCTTCGACGCGCCCTCCCCGGCGCGCAACGCCGCCTCCCACGGCGTCCACAACTTCATCGGCGTCGAGGGCATGCTCCCCGCCGACCTCGCCCGAACCGCCTGGGAGCAGATCGACGCCGTCGGCGGCGCCTCCCTGCACCGCGCCGAGGTCGCCAACGTCGAGCGTGATCACGAGGGCGAGTTCGTCCTTACGACGGCCGAGGGCGACAGGCTCGGCGCCCATCACGTCATCCTCGCCTTCGGCCACCGTGACGCCATTCCCGACATCCCCGGTTTCTCCGAGTGCTGGGGCGACACCGTCATCTCCTGCCCCTTCTGCGACGGCTACGAACACCGCGACCGCGTCTGGGGTCTGGTCGTGCCCTCGGCCGGGGCCAAGGCCACGCCGCCACTCTTCGCCTATAACTGGACCGACAAGGTGAAGGTCTTCCTCGGCAGCGAGGTCGACCTTCCCGAGGAGATGGCCGCCGCCCTCGAAGCCCAGGGCCTTGAGCTCCACCGCGGCGACATCACCGCCATCAATCACGACGACGGAACGATCGCCAGCGTCACGCTCGCGGGCGGTGAGACCGTGCCCGTCGAGACGCTCCTCTGGAGCCCCGAATCCCTGCCCTCCCCCCTCGTCGAGCGCCTGGCCCGTGGGCTCGGCCTTGCCGTGGACGAAGAGGGCTTCGTCGCTGTGAGCCCCTTGCAGCAGACGAATGTCGAAGGAGTGTGGGCGGCCGGCGACGCCATCGGCTCGACGATGGCGATGGACGCTGCCCGCTCCGGCGGGGCCGTCGCCGTGCTCATCGTTCAGGGCTGGTTCGAGGAACCCGGGCACTAGAAAGGGCGCAACCCTGCCGTCCGCGTTATCCTTGAGCCGTTCGGGCCGCCCCCAGGTGGCCAGGTTCCAGGAGTGTGCCCAATGACCCGTGAGCAGTTGGTGGAGATGTCCCGCCGCGAGGTGGAGAACCTTCAGAACAACCGCATCGACCTCGCCGACGAGATATACAAGATCCCCACCGCGCTCTACCACGACCAGGAGCGCTGGGAGGCCGAGGTCGACCGCATCTTCCGGCGGCTCCCCCTGGCCCTCGCCTTCTCCTCCGAGCTGCGCGAGCCCGGCTCCTACCGCTCGATGGAAGTCGCCGGCGTGCCCGTGCTCATCACGCGCGCCGAAGACGGCGAGGCCCGCGCCTTCGTCAACATGTGCAGCCACCGCGGCAACTTCATCGTCGAGGAGCCCGAGGTCGGTAAGACCGAGGTCTTCCGCTGCAACTACCACGCCTGGACCTACAACCTTGAGGGCAAGCTCGTCGCCGTCTTTGATGAGGACAACTTCGGCGAACTCGACAAGTCCTGCTTCGGCCTCACCGAGCTCCCCTCCGCCGAGCGCTCCGGGATGATCTGGGTCACCCTGAAGCCCGACTCCGACGTCGACATCGACGCCTTCCTCGCCGGCTACGACTCCGTCCTCGACGACCTTGCCTTCAACGACGCCTACGTCGTCGGCGCCCAGCCGCTCGACGGGCCCAACTGGAAGGTCGCCTACGACGGCTATCGCGACTTCTATCACGTGCCCATCCTCCACCGGAACAGCTTCGGCCCCGACGGCCCCTTCCAGCCCGACTACTACTCCTGGGGCCCGCATGTGCGCGTGATGTCACCCAAGGGCCACGAGAAGCTCGCCGACACGCCCGAGTCGGAGTGGGGTTACGACGACATGACCGCCGGTGTCTGGACCGTCTTCCCGAACATGTCGATCGCCGGCAGCACCGGCACCGGCTACATGGTCTCGCAGATGTTCCCCGGCAAGACCCCCGGCGAGTCCTTCACCATCCAGAACTTCCTCCGTTTCGAGCCCCCCGAGGAGCAGGATCCGGAGGAGTTGAAGGAGTACATGGACTTCATGGGTCACGTCGTCGGCAACGAGGACTATTACACGGGCTTCCACGTGCAGAAGGCCCTTGCCACCGGCGCCAAGGAGTTCTCCCTCTTCGGCCGCAACGAGGGTGGCGGCCAGCTCTTCCACAAGTGGGTCGATGCCCTCGTCGACACCGAGGATGCTGATCTTCCCGAGTTGCTGGAGAAGGGCATCAAGTAGCTCTGCTCAAAACCGTCGACATACAGAGGAGCCCCCTCAGCGAGGGGGCTCCTTCGTGTTCGGGATGAGAGTTGGGAGCTACTTGCCGCCGGGAGCGCCCGCCTCCTCCGGCTCGGCCCCGAAGCCGCCGGGTTCGGCGTCCTCGTCGTCGCCGGGCAGGCTCTCGCCGCTGGCTTCCGCCATCAGCTCCTCCCGTCCGCGCATGCGGACGCGGGGCATGCAGAGGCCGATGGCGAGACCGACGGCCACGATCCCCACGCCGATCAGGAAGATGTCCGTGATGGCGTCGCCCAGCGCGAGCTGGGCGCCCTGGATCACGTCGTCTGCGGCGCCCGGGCTGGCCTGCTCAATCCGCGCCCGCATGAGCGCCAGGGACTCCGGGCTGAGTAGGCGCTGCGGGTCGGAGAAGAGCTCGCTGAATTGCGCCGGCACGGCATTCGAGAGGTTCGACTTGAAGGTGCTCGCGAGGAGCGAGCCCATGATCGCGACCGAGAACGTCCCGCCAATCTGGCGGAAGAAGTTGACCGAGGCCGTACCTGTTCCGAGGAGCCGGTGCGGAAGCGCGTTCTGCACGGCCAGCTGGAAGGTCGGCATCCAGAATCCCATGCCCACGCCCAGCAGCACCATGTAGCCGCGGGTCGTCCAGGCCGCCGAGGACTGCTCAAGCGTGGAGAGCAGGTAGAAGGCCGTGAGCAGCGCGCACCCGCCGACGATCGCCATCAACCGCATGTCGCGGCCGCGGCTGAGCAGCTGCCCGGATGTCACGGAGCCGAAGATCATGCCGCCCGTCATGGGCATCAGGATCAATCCGGTGTTCGTCGCCGAGACTTCCTGTACGCCCTGGAGGAAGAGCGGCAGGAACTGGAACGCCCCGAACATGCCCGCGCCCAGCACCATCGTTGCCAGGATCGAGACCGTGTAGGCACGGTTGCGGAAGAGCCCGAGGGGCAGGACGGGCTCCTCTGCCCGCCGCGTCTGCAACAGGAACAGCACCAGGAAGCCCGCCGCCGCACCCAGCGAGGCAACGACCGGCGCTTCGCCCCAACCGTACTGGTTGCCTCCCCAGGAAAGGCCCAGCAGCAGCGAGGCTGCCATGCCGACGATCAGCGCCGCCCCCGACCAGTCGATGGTCGCCTTGCCCTGACCGCGGAACCACGGCATCCCGAATGTCACCAGCGCCAACGCCACCATCGCCACGGGGATGTTGATGTAGAAAATCCAGCGCCAGGAGAGGTGATCGGTGAGGGCGCCGCCGGCCAGCGGTCCGACGATGCTGGCCAGCCCGAACGTCGCTGCGAACAGGCCGATCCAGCGCCCCCGCTCCTTCGGGGCGAACAGGTCGCCTACGGAGGTGAAGGCCGTCGTCATGATCAACCCCGCGCCCACGCCCTGGATCGCGCGGAAAGCGATCAGCCAGACCATGTCGCCCGACGCGCCGCACAACCACGATCCGACCACGAAGATGATGATGCCCGCGAGGATGAAGGGCTTCCGCCCGTACAGGTCCGAGAGCTTCCCGACTACCGGCACAAGCGCGGTCGAGGCCAGCAGGTACGAGGTGAAGGGCCACACGTAGAGATCGAGATTGCCCAGGTCCTCGACGATGCGCGGCAATGAAACCGTCACGATCGTCTGGTCCAGCGCCGCCAGGAACATCGTCGACAGCACACCCGCGAGCACCAGCGCCTTTCGCCGGACCGAGAGTGTCATCCCCGGGGGCAGTCCCCCTTCCATCATTTGCGGGCCACCGCCCATTCCCATCATGACTGTGCCTCCCCGGCTGTCGCTGAAGTTGCCTGTGCGAGGAACGGGCTGAGCACCGCCTCCGCGGCGGCTCGTGCGTCGCCCTTGGCCTTGAGTGACATCGCTGACCAGGGAGCCAGGCTGCCCAGGATGAGCGCTGCCGCTACATCGGACTCGATGTCGTCCCGAAGCTCACCGTTGGACCGTGCCCGCTCGTAGAGGGCCCGAAAGCGGCGAAGCGGATCGACGGCGCGCATCTCTTTGCGGAGCTCCTCGCGCCCGCCGATAAGCGCCGCGTGCACCCAGCCGTACTTCCCAACGATGGTGTGTAGTCGCTCGACGAGGGTGGTCAGGTTCTCCACCTCGCTGTCGCCGTCCCGGTCGCCGGCCTCGGCTTCGTCGAAGCTCGCGGCCATCTGCCCCACCACGTCCCGCACGATCGTCTCGATCACCTGGTCGCGGTTCCCGACGCAGCGGTACACCGTGCCGACGCCGACCCCCGCCTCGTGGGCGATGTCGGTCAGCTCCGCTTCGAGCCCCTGTTCGGCCATGAGGCGGGTAGCCGCCTCCACGATCTTCCGCTGGTTCGCGAGCGCGTCACTTCGCATGGCGCAACCGTAAACGGAATTCCGGTTATCCGCAAGCTGCGAGACAGACAGGGGCTCGCACGATGTTGGCCTGTCGGGACGCTAGCCCTCATCCTCCAGCGCCTTGTCCACCCTCTCCGCCACCTCGGGGGGCACAAAGGACGCCCACGTGTCGCGGAAGTTGCGGAGGTACCAGAGAGCCCCGACGTCGGAGTCCTCGTTGTTCTCCTCCATCCACACTTCCGTTGCGACCTGGTCCGCCGCCTTGAAGTCCCAGTTCTCAAGGAACTCGATGACTTCTGGCGCCCGCTCCGGAAGCGAGTTGTTGACCATGATCAGCACCTTCGCTTCTGGATAGGCGCAGGCCTTGGTGGTCGACCAGCACTCAGCCGAGTACTCCGGCTCTTCGAGGATGTACAGGTCCAGCGCCACTGAGAGGGGTGTCGGGTGCCACATGTAACCGACCCACGCGTCACCTTTGGAGTAGGCCGCCTCCAGATCGGCGAACAGACCCGCGCTCGAACCCGGATTGAGCAGGTGGACGTGGTCTGTCAGCCCGTAGGCCTCTACCTTCGCCGCGTTCACCTGCTCGCAGGCCCAGCCCGGGAGGCAGGTCACGAATCGCGCCTTGCCCTGCGAGTCGGCGGTCACGAACAGGTCCACGTAGTCGGGCAGATCGGTCACCGAGACAAGGCCCGGATTCTCGTCCTTCAGGTACTGCGGAATCACCCAGGCTTCCCAGCCAGTGTCCAGACTCGTCCCGAGCGCGACCAGCGTTCCCTCCTCCACTTCCAGCAGCCACTCCTGCTGCGCTGGCCAGATCTCCATCGTCACGTGTGTATCCCCATTGACCAGCGCCTGCCAGAGCGACACCGTGTCTCCCGGGACCAGCTCGACGGGGTACTCGTAGCCGTGCTCGACGATGTAAGCCGCGACCCGTGCCTGGATCTCGGCCGAGGGCCAGTTCAGGTCGGAGAAGACGATCGTCTCCTTCTCCTCCGAGTCACCGCCACAGGCCGCGATGACGAGGGCCAAGCCCGCAGCGATCGCCGCCAGGGTCAGAAGTATCGGTCTCCGTGCCAGCATCATGGGGCCCTCCCGCCGCGGCCTGATCACCAAGGGGTGCTAACGCTATGGGAACTATCCTACGCCGCCTCCGGCCCCCATTGACGATTGCTGGCGGCTGGCAAACGCCTGCGTGATCCGGTCGATGATGATGGCGAGGAACACGATCCCCAGGCCTGCCAGGAACGCGTTCCCCGGCTCTATTCGCCCCAGCCCGCGATTGACGTCCTCGCCGAGCCCCCCGGCCCCTACCAGTGAGGCGATCACGACCATCGCCAGGGCCATCAGCGTCGTCTGGTTCACGCCGGCCATGATCGTGGGCGCCGCCAGCGGAATCTTGACCTTCAGCAGAAGCTGGAGCGGCGTCGCCCCGAACGACTCGGCCGCTTCCAGCGTCTCCTCCGGAAGCTGCCGGATGCCGAGATTGGTGAGCCGCACCGCCGGGGGAACGGCGTAAATCAGCGTCGCGATGACCGCTGGCACGTTGCCCAGGCTGAAGAACGCGATCGCCGGCACCAGGTAAACGAAGCTCGGCATCGTCTGCATGCCGTCGAGGATGGGCCGCAGGATCTGGTCCAGCCGGTCGCTCTGAGAAGCCCAGACACCCAGTGGCACCGCGATGATGATCGAGAGCGTTACGGTGACGGCCATCAGCGCCACCGTCTCCATCGTGCTGTCCCACAGCCCGAAGGCCGCCAGCAGGGTCAGCGCCCCCGCCGAGAATGCCGCGACCCAGAATCCCGCTGTGCGCCAGGCGACGACCGTGACGGCGACGATGGTGGCCGGCCAGGGAACCCAGAGCAAGAAGTCCTCGATCGCCACCAGAACCTCGATCACCACCCGCCTGATCACGTCGAAGAGAACGTCGAGCTCGGTAGTCATCCAGTCGATGACGTTGTCGATCTCGCGCCCAACGTCACGCCCGACATCCACGGGGAAGTCCCCCGCCCAGTCCCAGCCTCCGGCCCACAGCACAATCGCGAGGATCGCGGGCGCCACAAGCCAGCGCAGCCATAGCACCCAGCGAAGCCAGCGCGGCCCGCGGCTCAATGCCGGAAATTCCAGGCGCCGGCGGATCGCCTCCAGCGGCGAAGGTTCGGGCGCAACGTCGCCGGAAGGTGCATCGCTCGTCATGCCGTCGCCCCCTGCTCGACCGGCCCTGCCGTCTCCCCGTCCGCGCCCCCCGCCATCGCCTGTGCGAGCGCCTCGAGCGGGATCTCCCCAACAAGGGCGCCATCACCGTCGAGGACCGGGATAGGGTGGTCCGAACGCAGCCCGTGCGGGACCAGTTCATCCAGCACTGTCTCCTCCGCCACCGCGCCCTCCTGCTCCAGCGTGAGCGATCCTACCGGCCTGTCCCCTTCATCCAGCGTATGCCGCAGCAAGAGCAGGTCGGCGCTGCCGGCGTACCGCCCCTCTCCGTCGACCACAAGGGCGTGCATGCGTTCCTGCGACTCCAGCGCCGCCAGCACCTCCGATGTCATCTGCTCCGCGCGAGCCGTGCTGGTTGGGGCACGCATCACCGAGGCCGCCGTCACCATCGATTGCAGCCGCACGTCGCGCGTGAACTCCCGTACGAAGTCATTCGCCGGCGACAACACCACGTCCGACGGTTCCCCCATCTGCACGATCGCGCCGTCGCGCATGATCGCAATCCGGTCGCCGATGCGAACTGCCTCGTCCAGGTCGTGCGTGATGAAGATGATCGTCTTGTGCAGTTCCGCCTGCAGCTTCGCGAGCTCTTCCTGAAGCTCACGACGGATGACCGGGTCCAGCGCGCTGAACGGTTCGTCCATCAGCAGCACGGGGGCGTCCTGCGCGAGCGCCCGCGCCAGCCCTACTCGCTGCTTCATGCCCCCGCTCAGCTGGTCGGTCATGCGCTCGCCCCACCCCTTCAGCCCGACTGCCGTCAGAGCTTCCTCCGCCCGCTCCCGGCGATGGCGCTTCTCCACGCCGTTCACCTCGAGCCCCCACGCTACGTTTTCGAGCACCGAGCGATGCGGCAGCAGGCCGTAGTGCTGGAACACCATCGCCACCTCGCTCCGGCGCAGTTCGCGCAGCTCCGCCTCGTCCATCGCCGTGATTTCCCGCTCGCCCAGCCACACCTCGCCTGCCGACGGCTCGATCAGCCGGTTGATACAGCGCACGAGGGTTGACTTGCCGCACCCCGAGAGCCCCATCACGACGAACAGCTCCCCCCGCTTCACGTCGAAGGTCACGTCCGCGAGCGCCAGCACCGAGTCGTGCATCTCCTGGATGGCTTCCTTGCTCGTGCCGGTCCTTGCGCGCGCCAGCGCCCCGTCCTCGTTGCCCCCGAAGACCTTGTAGATGTTGCGCACGGCGACTGCCGTCTCGCCCGCCGAAGGTTGCTGGTGGTCGGTTGTCACGGTTCCGTCCGCCTTGCGTGCGGGGCGCTGGACCTGTCCGTTTCCCCGTTTCTATCGCTGGTGCGCAAAGGTCCGTCGCGAGCCTCCGCCAGCGGCCCGATGCTACCAGACTCCCCCACCCCCTCACCGCCGCTCGACCCGTGAAGGGCCGCTCGTTACCGTTGCCCGCCAGGAGGAGCCATGTCCGTCCCCAACCCCGCCCCCGACGTCTCCGTTGATGTCGATGGCCATGTCGCTACCGTCGAGATCCACCGGCCGCCCCATAACTACTTCGATGTCGCCCTCATCCGCGCCATCGCCAGCGCCTACCACGCTCTCGACGAGGAGCCGGACGTGCGGGCCATCGTCCTCGCTTCCGAGGGCCGCTCCTTCTGCGCCGGCGCTCAGCTCGCCGCCCCCGCCCCGGCCGACGACTCGGAGGCAGATGCTTCCGAGCCTTCCGGCCGCACCGGCAGCGGCCATCTCTACCAGGAAGCCGTCCGATTGCTCGAGGCGGAGACGCCCGTCGTTGCCGCCGTGCAGGGCGCCGCCATCGGCGGCGGGCTCGGGCTCGCGCTCTCCGCCGACTTCCGCGTGGCCGCCCCCGAGGCCCGTTTCGCCGCCAACTTTGCCCGTCTCGGCTTCCACCACGGGTTCGGTCTCACCGTCACCCTCCCGGCCCTCGTCGGCCAGCAGAAGGCGCTCAACCTCCTCTACACGGGCCGCCGTGTGAAGGGCGAGGAGGCTCTTGAGATCGGCCTCTGTGATGCCCTTGCCCCCATCGAGGAGCTCCGTGACGCCGCCCGCGAGATGGCCGCCGAGATCGCCGGCTCCGCGCCCCTCGCCGTCCGCTCTATCCGCCGCACCATGCGCCGCGGCCTGGCCGAGCGCGTCCGCATCGCCACCGACCACGAGCTCGTCGAGCAGGACTGGCTGCGGGAAACCAGCGACTTCCGCGAGGGCGTCCGCGCCACCGCCGAGCGCCGCACCCCCGACTTCACCGGAACCTAGAGCACAGGAGCCAGCCATGAACGAGTTCCAGGTCGAGATCACGACACCCGACGGCGCCGTCGACTGCTTTGCCGTCCACCCCGACGGCGACGGACCCTTCCCGCCCGTCATCCTCTACATGGACGTCGTCGGAGTTCGCGAAGAGCTGCGCAACTTCGCCCGCCGCATTGCCGGTGAGGGCTACTTCTGTCTGCTGCCCGATATGTTCTACCGCCTCGGGCCGCAGAACTTCGACCTCTCGAAGGGCCGCGAAGAAATTGAGCGAATGTTCGCTGCCGGCCGCACCCTCGAGATGCCCATGGTCATGAGCGACACCAACGCCTGGCTCGACTACTTCGACTCGAACCCCGTTACCACCGGCCCTGCCGGCGCCATCGGCTACTGCATGAGCGGTCGCTTTGTGGTCGCTGCCGCGGGCACGTTCCCCGAGCGCTTCGGCGCCATCGCCTCGCTCTACGGCGTCGGCATCGTCACGGACGAGGAGGACTCGCCCCACCTGCTCGCCGACAAGATCAAGGCCGAGCTCTATCTCGGGTTCGCCGAGCACGACCCCTTCGTCCCCGAGAACGTCGTCCCAGAGCTGAGCAAGGCGCTCGAAGCGAACGGTGTGCCCCACGCCATCGAGACGCATCCCGGCACCGAGCACGGCTTCTGCTTCCCCGAGCGGCCCGGCTACGTCGAGGACGCCGCCGAGAACGTCTGGCGCACCGTCTTCGACCTGTACGACCGCCGCCTCAAGGCCTAGCGGGCTATACCCCCAGCAGCTCGCCCGCGTTTGCCTCCATGATGGCGGTGATGTTCCGCTCGGCCATCAGCAGCAGGAGTCCCTCCGCCGCCACGACCAGGTCGTCGTATGCCTGGTGGTCCTCCGCGCTGGCATCCGGTGGTGGGGGCTGGAGGTCCTCCAGGCCCCGTACCCCGATGAGCGGGATGAACATGCTCGCCAGCAGTCCCAGCCGGTAGTCGTCCACGCACTGTTCGAACGAGTAGCCGGTCACGCCGTTCTCGACCAGCTTCCGGTGATAGAGCGCCACCAGGTCGTCGCTCACGGCTTTCCGTTTCTCCGGGTCGAACCCCTGGGCGATGAAGTACGCGAGGTCGCGCGGCCCGGACCCGTACGCCGCCAGCTGCCAGTCGAGGAGCACGAGTTCGTTGTCCGCGCCCGGCTCCCCGAAGAGGAAGTTCTCGATGCGGAAGTCGCCATGGATGAGCGTCGCGCCCGAAGCCGCTCCCCGCTCGTACAGCGTGCCCCACTCGCGCACGAGCCGTTCCCCGACAGGAACGAACGCCGGGTCGACCCGTGGGGCAATGCGCTCCGCGAACGCGTCCCAGCCGCCCTGCACGAGCGGCGCGTTGATCCCCGACTGGCGCTCCGTCGAGGGTAGCCACGACCACTCCCGCAGCCGTGCGCTCTCCCACCAGTGCGCATGGATGCGCGCGAGCGTTTCGACCACCAGCGGCGCCTGCTCGGGCGGGCACGAGTCCGTCTGGCTCAGCGTTCCCAGGTCGCCCAGGTCCTCCAGCAGGAGCGCGTAGGCCGTGCGGCTCTCGTGGACGCCGCCGTAGCACTCCGCGATACGCGCCGGACACTCCCCGCTCGCATCGCGGTACCAGTCGATCTCCGTCTCGATGATCATCCCAGTCCAGGGCGTCAGGTAGTCGGGAACCTGCACGAACGTCGGCACCTTCGCCACGAGGCTCGCCGGGGCATCCCCGTTCGCCTCCTCGTACGTGGGCGTCACCCGCACGGCCTGGCTGATGTAGCCCCGCCCCACGCCGATGTCCGCGACGTCGACGGCGCTCACCCGTCCCCCGGTGAGATGGCCTCCCTCGCGAAGGGCGTCCGTCAGCCACTCCGCTGTGATCCCATACTTGTCCGCGATCGGCTCCATGCGACCCTCCTTCGCTGGTTCCGCGTCAACGTGCGCAGTTTCCGCTGCCGGCCCTTCCGTTCAAGCGCCCAGCAGCTCGCCCGCCCTCGTGTCCATCACCGCCAGGATGTTTCGCTCCGCCATCACCGTCACGAGCGCGACGCCCGTCTCGATCATCTCGTCGAACGCCTCACGCTCCTCCTGTGGCGCATCCGGGGGCGGGGGCTCCCGCTCGGCCATCCCCATCATCCCGATGATCGGCGCGTACATGCTCCACAGCAGTCCCAGGCGGTAGTCCTCCTGGCACTGCGCCAGCGAGTAGCCGGTCACGCCGTGCGCGACGAGTGAGGCGTGATACGTCGCGATCAGGTCGCCCTCCACCTCGCGCCGCTCACTCGGGTCGAACCCCTGCGAGACGAAGTAGGCCATATCCCGCAGCCCCGATCCGTACCCCGAGAGCTGCCAGTCGATGAACACGACCTCGTCGGGGGTGCCGGCTTCACCGAAGAGGAAGTTCTCGACGCGGAAGTCACCGTGCACGAGCGTCGCTGCCGAGGCCGCCCCGCGCTCGAAGATCCCCGAAAAGTCGCGCACCAGCCGTTCCCCAACCGGCAGAAAATCCGGGTCGACCCGCGGCACGACCTGCTCTGCGAACATCTCCCAGCCGCCCTCCACCAGTGGCGTGTTCAGATCCGACTGCCGCTCCGGGGATGGCAGCCACGAGGCTTTCCGCAGCCGGTCGCTCTCCCACCACTGCGCGTGCAGCTTTGCCAGCATCGAGACGATCGTGTCCGCCCGCTCCCGCGGGCCGGAGTCCAGCTGGCTCATCGACTCCAGTTCGCTCAGGTCCTCCAGCAGCAGCGCGTACGATCGCCACCCCTCGAACGCCGCCCCGTAGCAGCGGGGTACCCGCGCCGCGCAGTCGCCCCCCGCCTCCGGGTAGAAGTTCAGCTCTGTCTCGACCGCCTGCGCCGCCCACGGCTTCAGGTACTCCGGGAAGTCCACCGAAACCGGCAGCTTCGCCACGAGGCTCGCAGGGGCCGCGCCATCCGACCCCTCGTACGTCGGGATCAACCGCACCGTCTCGCTGATGTAGCCGATCCCGATGCCCTCGGTGCTCACGTCCACCGCCGACACCCGCCCCTGCGTCAGGTGCCCGCCCTCACGCAGCGCGTCGGTCAGCCACTCCGCCGTGACTTCGTGCCTGCCTCCCAGTGGCTCCATGGTTCCTCCCGGTGTCCTCTATCCCTGCGCCAGAAACGTCCGCAGCTCCGGCAAGATGCGCTCCGGCGCTTCCTCGGCCAGGAAGTGACCGCAGTCCTCGAATTCGTGCAGTGTGTAGTCCGAGAGCTCGGCTTTCCAGCGCGCCAGTTCTTTCCGGCGGAAGGCGATGTCCTTGAGCCCCCAGAAGATCAGCGTGGGCTTCCCTGTGAAGGCGGCTCGTTCGTTCCAGATGGACCGGATCCAGTCCGTCGCGCCGATGATGTGTCCCGGCAGCCCTGCGCAGGCGTCGCGCGATCCTGCCGGCTGCGCATGCCGGTAGTGGTCCATGACCTCGGGCGTGATGACCGCCTTGTTCCCAATCGCCATCGGCATCACCCGGTTCACGAAGGCGTTGAACCGCTTGATAAGCAGCTGCCCGAGCGGGCTCCGCATCATTGAGCTGAAGAAGAGATAGTGGGGGTCGCGCGAGACGGGCCAGCACCAGGTGTTCGTGATCACGAGCTTGCTGACTCGGTCCGGATGCCGCCGCGCGAACTCCAGCCCGATCGGGCCGCCCCAGTCCGTCAGGAACAGCGTCGCGTCCTGGATGTCGAGGTGCTCCAGCAACTCCGTGAGACGCTCTGCATGTGTCCTCGGATGGTGATCATCCCGGCGCTTGCTGCGGGACGAAAGCCCGAACCCCACATGGTCGGCAGCGATGCACCGGAACTCCGACCGCAGCCCGTCGACAAGGTGCCGGAACTCAAACGACCATGCCGGGTTCCCGTGAACGAACACGACGACGGGCCCCGCGCCCTCGTCGACGTAGTGCAACTCCTGCCCGTCCGAGGTCGCGAAGAAGCGGCTCTCGAACGGGTACAGCTCGTCCGAGAGCCAATCCGGGCGGTTACGGGCCACTACGAGTCCAGTACCGTCGTTTCCGACCCCGCCTTCATGACGGTCAGGTGCGCCATCGGCGAGCCGGTGTCGTGGGCGCCGTGCCAGTGGTCCTCGCCCGCGGGCACCACGGCGCAGTCGCCTGCGCTGACCATGTGCTCGCCCTCGCGGTCCCCCACCTTCCCGATGCCGGACACCACGTACAGGATCTGGTCGGACGTGTGGCGATGCCAGCCGGCACGCGCCCCGGGCCCGAAGTGCACCACCGACATGGTCACCTCTTTGGAGGCCGAGCCCGTCAGCCCCCGCCCCCACACCTGGCCGCCCTCAAAGATGGACAGCTCCGTGCGTTCGGTCGTGTCGCCGTCGTCCGATTTCAGGATATGAAGTGCCATCGCTCGCCTCCTGTGCGCGGCGCAGCATAGCGACGCTTGCCCGTGTCCGTCTCCCTCCGCACCATCGAACGGTGCGCCACTACACCCTCTTCATTGACGACGGCGGCGTCCTCAACGACAACTCCAGGCGGGCGCCGGAGTTCCGGCGCTTCATCGCCGAATTCTTTCCACCCCGTCTCGGCGGCGAACCGGAGGCCTGGTCCGAAGCTAATCGGGCGACCTTTCAAGGCGTCTTCGAAGCTCACAAGGACTCTGTGGCCGTGGTCGACGCCTACGAGCAGGGGCTTGTCGCCTACGAGACTGCGTGGCTCAAGGCCATGTGCGAGCACGTCGGTGTTGCCGTACCGGAGGCCGATGACTGCGCTGCCCTTGCCCGCGAGGCCTTGCTCTACATCACCAACCGCGTGCGCGCCGCCTTCCCGGGCGCTGCCGAGACCGTCGCCGAACTCGCCGATGCGGGCTACACCCTCCACACAGCGTCTAACCAGGCATCCTGGGAGCTCAAGGCCTATCTGGCCCAGATGGGGATCGTCGACCGTTTCGGATTCCTCTTCGGCGCCGACCTCGTCAATGCGATGAAGCCCAACCACGCCTACTACGAGCGCGCCTTCGCCCGCGCCGGAGTCGAACCGGACCGCGCCCTCGTCCTCGATGACTCGGCCGAGTACCTCGACGCGGCCCGCGAGGTCGGGGCCCGCACGGTCCTCGTTGGCCCAACGGAGGCTCCACCCGGCCACCTCGCCGTCCCCTCCCTCGCTGCCCTTCCCTGCCTCCTCGAAACGCTGGCCTGACTTTGTAGGCACCCCCTTGACAGCGGGTTGAACGCGGAGACCACGATGGAGGAGTCACAGCAGGGAGGAGCCATGTCAAGTAGCAGCGCGAAGTTCGTGGGAGTGGATGGCTGCAAAGCAGGTTGGTTCAGCGTGGACTTGGATGGTGATGGCGGTGTCGGGTTCGGCGTCTTCAGGACGCTTCGAAGACTGCAGGAGCACTACCTCGGCGCGGTGCTGATCCTTGTAGACATCCCCATCGGATTGTCGGAAGGAGGACCAGAGGAGCGGGTCTGCGACGCCATATCCCGGAGGCTCATCCGCCCGCGCGGCTCCAGCGTCTTTCGTGCTCCCACCCGTCAGGCCGTCTATGAGTCGAGCTACCGGATGGCCAGCGACACGAACGCGGCGTTGACGGGCAAGAAGCTCAGCCAGCAGTCCTGGGGTATCGCACCAAAGATTCGGGAGATGGACGAGCTTCTCCGTCACCCCAGCAGTCCCCCGGAAACGCCGATCAGGGAGGTCCACCCGGAGGTCTGCTTCTGGGCGCTGAACGCCAAGCGCCCCCTGAACCACGGCAAGAAGAAACCTGAGGGAATACGCGAGCGAGTCGGCGTGCTAAGACGGATTGAACCTCGGGCTCGTGAGATGCTCAGGGAGGCGCTGGAATCTCATGGTCGCCACGCTGCTCCAGACGACGTACTCGACGCCCTTGCTGCTGCTGTCACTGCTCGCGAGGGCTACCCTGACAAGCTCCAGACAGTGCCCGAGAACCCTCAGAAGGATGCACACGGACTCCCGATGGAGATGGTGTTCTACAATCCCAACCCGTGAACGAGCAGGGCCTCGCCGTCACCCTTGAGTACTGCGCCCAGTGCGGCTACCTGCCCCGCGCCCAGTGGATGGCCGGCGAGATCCTCGCCGCCCTCCAGGACGACATCGCCAGCTTCGCCCTCATCCCCGGCGGAGGCGGCTGCTTCGAGTGGGCCGTCGACGGCGAGGTCGTCTCCTCGAAGAACGCCACCGGCCGCTTCCCCGAAGTCGACGAAATCATGGAACTCATCGCCAACCGGCTCTGAGCGCCGAAGGGAGTCCCCCGTGTCCGATTCCACCATCACCGTCTTCGACCCCCGCGGGCACGCGCGCGTCGTAGCCCAGCAGGCCGCGCCGCGTCCCGACGACCTCGACGGACTCCGCCCCGGCGTCCTCGAGAACCGTAAGGCCAACGCCCGCCTCCTCCTCGAGTCGATGGTCGACAACCTCCGCGCCACTGCGGACATCGGCGCGACGACGACCGGCAGCAAGCCCGTCGCCGGACCTGCCAGCCGCGCTACCATGGCTACGCTTGTCGAGGAGTGCGACTTCGTTGTCGTCGGGTCATCCGACTGAGGATCCTGCACGGCGTGGAGTGTCTACGCCTCGATAGCCCTTGAGAAGCGCGGAGTGCCGACCGTCACCATCGTCACGGATGCGTTCGAAGGCCTCTTCAAACTGGAAGCCGAGCAGCGCGGCGCCCCCGAGCTTCCCTACATCGTGATCCCCCATCCCCTCGGCGGCATCCAGCCCGACGCCGTCCGCGAGAAGGCGCTGGAGGCCACGCCGGCCCTGCGCGCCGCCCTCCTCGGGAACGGCGCGTGAGCAGCGGCGACTCCCTCACCGAGCTGGCCGCGACGCTCGAGGTCGAGGAGCTCGGCACCGGACGCGCCGGCCCAACCGTCGAGCTGCCGGACGACATCGCCGCCGTCAGCCGCGAGTTCGCCGCGCGAGGCTGGTCCGACGGCCTCCCCGTCATTCCCCCCACCGAGGAGCGCGTCGCCGCGATGCTCGCCGGCGCCGACCGCGACCCGCTGGAGGTCGTCGGCATCCTGCCGCCCCGCCGCGGCGAGGCCACCGTCCACGCCATCGCCGTCAACGCCGTCATGGCCGGCTGCGTCCCCGAGCACCTGCCCGTGCTCATCGCCGCGGTCCGGGCCATCGCCCACCCCGAGTTCAACCTCTCCGGGGTGAACGCGACCACCCATCCCGTCTCGCTCTTCCTGCTCGTCAGCGGACCGATCGCCGGTGAGCTCGGCATCCACTCGGGAAGCGGCTGCTTCGGCCCCGGCTTCGCTGCCAACGCGACCCTTGGGCGCGCGCTCCGGCTCATCCAGCTCACCGTCTCGGGCGCGTGGCCCGGCCGCGGCGACCGCTCCACCCAGGCCACCCCGGCCAAGCTCGCCTTCTGCGCCGCCGAGCACCTCGACGCCAGCCCTTGGGCGCCCTTCCACACCACCCGCGGCTTCGAGCCCGGAGAGAACGCCGTCACCGTCTTCGGCACCGAGGGTCCCCACAACATCCAGGACCATGGCAGCAACACGGCCCTCGGCATCATGCTCACGATCGCCGGCTCCATGTCACAGGCGGGGAGCAACAACATCCTCTCGCGAGGGTCGCCCGTGCTCGCCTTCGGACCCGAGCACGCCGCCACCGTCGCGGCCGAGGGCTGGTCCCGCGAGGACATCCAGCGCTACATCTTCGAGAACGCCCGCTACCCGCTGACCGAACTCTCCGACGAGCTCTTCCAGGTCATCCAGGAGCACACCGAGCAGGGCATCCCCGTTCCGTTCTTCGAGCGCGACGCCCTCGCTCCCATCGCCGACGGCCCCGAGCACATCCACGTCATGGTCGCCGGGGGACCGGGCAAGCACTCCTCCTGGCTCCCGACCTTCGGGAACATGACACGCCCCGTCACGATGCCGGTGGACTAGGCGCGACCTACCCCGTCAGAAGCGCTCGCGGGTTCTCCCCCAGCATCCGCCGCACCTCCGCTTCGCTGAACCCCGCCTCCACGAAGCGTTCCCCGAAGAGAGCCAGCGCCGCTACGGGCTCCGGGTTCGACGCCTGGCCGTGGTCCGACGACAGGATCACCCGCTCCGGCCCTACCTCCCGCACCTGGCGTAGCAGGTCCGGCCACGCCTCCTCCCCGTCCTCCCCCGCGACCGCGATCGCGCACTGCTCGATGTAGCCGCCCTTCGCCACGATCTCCTGCTGCACCTCGATCGGCGTCCAGAACGACGCGTGCGTGATCACGCAGCGGATGCCCCGCGCCAGCCCCTCGCCGAGGATGGCTAGCGTCTCCTCGGGCGAGAGATGCCCGCTCGCGAGCACCGCATCGTGGCTCGCGACTACGTCGAGAATCTCGTGGC
Source organism: Tepidiformaceae bacterium (assembly GCA_965203545.1). Classification (GTDB taxonomy): domain Bacteria; phylum Chloroflexota; class Dehalococcoidia; order Tepidiformales; family Tepidiformaceae; genus UBA2991. The sequence continues at coordinate 1,341,202 of OZ241899.1, read as the reverse complement.
AAACCGGTAAGAGCTCACCATCCTCGTCGAGCACGGTGATCGGCTCCTGCGGGCTGTTGAAGCCACCCGGACGGTAGCCCCGCCAGTGGAGCGCGTCGAAGGTCGGCATCCACACGACCTTCCCCCCGATCCGCAGCGTGATCGAGGCTGCCTCCGGGTTCAGCCCCCCGACCCCCCAGTCGAGCGCGACCCCGCCGTACACGTCGATGCCGCTGAACTCGCGGTCCAGCGTCCACGCCAGCGGCTGCGTCGGGTACTCGTGGCTCTTCAGCACGAGCCCCGCCAGCCCGGCCTCTCGCGACCGCGCCACCGTCGCCGCGAAGTCCGCCTTGCGCTCCGCGTACGGGTCCGGGTCCGCGTGCACATGGATGTCGACCGCGCCCTGCAGCAGCCCCCGCGCCCGGTTGGAGAGCGATTCCAGCGTCGGCTCGGCTGCCGCAGTCACCGCCCTACCCCAGCGAGGCCTCGAGCTTGTCGAACGCGGCCATGATGGCGGCAAAGCGCTCCTCCACCGCCTCCCGTGTCTCCGGGTGGGTCACGATGTAGAGGTCGTTGGCCTTCACCCCCTCGACCACCCGCGCTGCTATTGCATCCGGTTCCTGCACGTTCGCCCCGATGATGCGCGGCATTTCCATCCCCGGCGGCAGCTCGAGCGGTGGCCCCATGTCTTCCTCCGACACCGGGCCGCCCGCCGCCTCTGGCCGGTTACGCGCCGACTGACTGATGCGCGTGTTCACCACGCCCGGACACAGCGCCGACGCGCCGACACCCGTCGGGGCGAGCTCCTCGTGGAGCGTCTCTGTGATCCCGACGACGCCGTACTTCGCGGTCGTGTAGTTGATCACGCCGGGGGCCGCCATCGGCACCAGGCCGGCGATGGACGCCGTGTTCACGATATGGCCCTCGCCCTGCTCCACCAGCCCCGGCAGGAACGCGATCACCCCGTTCACCACCCCCTGCAGGTCGACGTCGAGCACCCAGTCCCACTCGGCCGCGCTCATCTCTGCGGTTGGTCCGCCGGAGATCACCCCTGCGTTGTTGCACACCACGTGGTACGCACCCAACTCCGCCTTCGTCGTCTCCGCCAACGCCCGCACCGAGTCGAGGTCGGTCACGTCGCAGACCACCGAGATAGCCCGCCGCCCTCTCGCGCGAACCTCCTCCGCCACCGCCGCTCCGGCCTCGGTCTCGATGTCGCCGATGGAGATGTCCATCCCCTCGTCGGCGAACGCGAGGGCCATGCATCTTCCGATGCCACTGCCGCCGCCCGTGATCACCGCGACCTTGCCGTTCAGTTCCTGCATGACTCACTCCACCATTGGTCGCGCGCGAGTCTACAGGCAGGGAACGGACCTCGCGGGAGCTACCGCTTGCCGTGCAGCTCCTCGGCCCGGTCGTACGCCGCGAGGATGGCGGCGAAGCGCTCCTCCACCGGTCCGCGCGTCTCCGGGTGGGTGACGATGTAGAGCTCGTTCGTCTTCACCGCTTGCACCACCCGCCGTGCGACGACGTCCGGCTCGATGCTCTCCCCGCCGATGATGCGTGGCGGCTCGAAGTCCGGTGGCAACTCCGCCGGCGGGGCTGGCCGCGGTGTAACGGCGTCCGCGTCCGGACGATTCCGCGCCGACTCACCGATGCGCGTGTTCACGATCCCCGGGCAGAGGACCGAAGCGCCCACCCCCGTGCCCTCCAGCTCCCCGTGCAGCGTCTCCGTGATGCCCATGACGCCGTACTTCGCCGCCGTGTACGAGATGATGCCCGGCGCCGCCAGCGGGATCAGCCCCGCCATCGACGACGTGTTCACGATGTGCCCGTCGCCCTGCTCCACCAGCCCCGGCAGGAACGCCTGGATGCCGTTCACCACGCCATCCAGGTCGACCCCCAGCACCCAGCTCCAGTCCGTGTCCGCCATCTTCGCCGTGGGACTGTTCGCCACCACGCCCGCGTTGTTGCAGACGACGTGAGCGCCGCCCAGCTCCGCCTTCGTGGTCTCCGCCAACGCCCGCACCGAGGCAATATCGACCACGTCGCAGGTCACTGAGATGGCCCGCCGCCCCTTTGCCCGGATCTCCTCCGCCACCGCTTCGGCCGGCCCCGCCTCGATGTCGCCGATGGCGACGTCCATTCCTTCGTCCGCGAAGGCGAGGGCCATCGCCCGCCCGATACCGCTGCCTCCGCCCGTCACCACCGCGACCTTGCCGTTCAGTTCCTGCATGACACCCTCCCCTTTGTCGCGCGCGAGTCTACAGGCGGGGGGTAGACCGGGCGCCTTCGTCAGACCTCCAGGCCCAAACCCCGCAGGAACGCGTCCGAGTTCGGCTCGCGACCGAGGAAGTCCCGCACCAGCTGGTCGCCGTCGACAGAGCCTCCCCGCTCCAGCACCGTGCGGCGGTACTCCGCCCCCAGGTCCGGGTTCAGCAGCCCCTCGTCCTCGAAGCGCGTGAACATGTCGTCGCCGAACACGTGCGACCAGAGGTAGCCGTAGTAGCGCGCGTCGTATCCGAACAGGTGCCCCCAGCCCGACTGGAAGTGCGTGTCGGGCGTGTACGGGAAAGTTGTGATCTCGTGCAGCTCCCGCGTCGCCGCCGTGCTGTCTCCCTCAAAGCCCGGCGCGTGGTACGCCTGGTCCAGGTGGGCGAAGTAGAGCTGCCGCACCATCATCACCCCCGAGCTCAGCGTCTTCGCCGCCAGCATTGCGTCCAGGAGCGAGTCCGGCAGCGGCTCGCCCGTCTCGTAGTGACGCGTGAAGCTCGCCAGCACCTCGCGGTCCCAGACCCAGTGCTCCAGCATCTGCGAGGGCGCCTCCACGAAGTCCCGCTCCGTGCGCGTCCCGCTGAAGCGCCCGTACGTCGCCCGCGTCAGCGTCTGGTGGAGGATGTGCCCGAACTCGTGGAAGAGCGTCTCCACCTCGCTGTGGCGCAGCAGCGAGGGCGTGTCCGCCGAGGGCTTCGTGAAGTTCGCGACGATCGCGCTCACCGGCTTCTGGTACGACCCGTCCGGCAGCACGCGCCCGCCCCGCAGCGTGAACGCTGCCGCGTGGCCGTACGTGTTCGGCCGCGGGAACAGGTCCATGTAGAAGCGCGCGAACGCCTCGTCGCCGTCCGCCTCGTACACGTCGAAGGCCTGCACGTCGTCGTGCCACGCGGGGGCGTCCGGTCGCGGCTCGAAGCGCACGCCCAGCAGGTTCTGGCAGACCGCGAACAGCCCTTCTAGGCACGCATCCAGCGGGAAGTACTGCGCCACCTCGAAGTCGTCGACGGCGAAGCGCGTCTGCAGCAGCTGGTCGTGGCAGTAGCGCCAGTCCCAGATGTTGACCGGGCCGCCGTTCACCTCCGCCATCAGGGCCACGTCCGCCTCCGCTTTCACTGTCAGCCGTTGGCGCAGGTCCGCCAGGAACGAAGCAACCCGCTCCCGCTCCTTCGACATGCAGACCTCGTGTGCGTACGAGGCCCACGAGTCGTACCCGAGCAGGTCCGCCATCTCCCGGCGCGCCTTCAGCGCTTGCTCGAGCACGGCCAAGTTCGCGTCTCCGCCCTTCACCTGCTCCTTGGCGAACAGCGCTCGCCGCAGCTCCGACGACCGCGCCTTCCCCATGAACGGGAAGAACTCGGGGTAGTCCAGCGACACCCGGTAGCGCGTCTCCCCGGCCCCTTCCTCCGTGCCAAGCGAATCGATAAACGGTTCGGGTAGCCCGGCCATCTCCTCGCGCGAGAGGAGGATGCCGTCGTCCCACTCGCTGATGTTCTTCTGGAACCCCACCCCCAGCGACACGAGCTCGTCGCTCAGCTCCCGCACCCGCGCCCGCTCCGCCTCCCCAAGCTCGAACCCGTTGCGACGGTAGTCGCGCAGTTCGAAGTCGAGCAGCCGCTGCTCGTCCGGACCCAGCGTCTCGCCCCGCCCCGCGTACGCCTTGATCGCCGCGTACAGATCCTCCCGGAACGACAGGTCGATGAGGTACTTGTCGATGCGCTCCTCCGCGTCGCGCCCCGCCTCCCGCAGCTTCGCGTCCGTAGCCACGTACGCCATGAAGGCGTACTGCCCCGATGCCTGCGAGACCCCGTCCGTCGCCGCCTCCAGCGCTCCCAGCGTGTTCGCGAACGTGCGCTCCTCGTCCCGCGTCGCCACGATCGCGTCGACGGCGGCGTCGCACGCTGCGATCGCGTCCTCGCACACCGCCGTCACCTGGTCCGGCGTTATCGCCGAAAAGTCCGGCAGCCCCGCATCAACGTCAGTCATGCGCGCGATCCTGCCCGCGCCGCCCGGCAGCGTCTACTCGGCGAAGGTGCAGGCACTCCAAACGGCCTGGTCGCTGGCCGGGCCACTGGCGACAATCTGGACGCCGGAGACGCCATCAGCATCCAATCTGATGATTGCCTGCCTTCCTGCGACGGCGCCTTCGTACCCGCTCACCGTGCATTGGGTAGCCTCAGCTGTGTGGAAGCGCAGGTGATACGCGCCGTCCGGAAGGCGGAGCGTGAACGTGCCGTCTGCGGATGTGCTGACGCCGAGGTAGCCTGACTCCCCAAGGGGGAAGGCCCCCAGCCAGAGTCCCCCGAGGGGTTCGCCGGCTGAGGTTACGGCGACACCCTGAATCCCCTCGAACGGCGCGAAGTTTGCCGCGCGGTACTCGGCGAACTCGCTGTAGAAGTCGTCAACACTCAGCCCAAACGTCCCGTGGAACGCGTCTTGCCAGGTCCGGTAGTTGGCCCGCTCTCGGTAAAACTCGAACGTGCGGTCTTCGCCGACCAGCTCGACGAGGAAGTCGATCGCCACATGAATGAGGTTGTAGTTTTGCGTCAGGCCTCCCTCGGACAGGCTCGCTTCGAGATCCTCAAGCGGGGTGAGTGTCCGCCTCGCTTGGGGATGAACGGTGTCTCGAAGGTGGCTGGCATAGGTGCGAAAGCCTCGGGCGTCGTGGAATTGGGCCGACCAGCGGTTTGCCGTACCTTCGATGATCCATCTTGGGCTGCTGCCCCCTCCAGCCAGGTGTTCCTGAACGGCATGGCCGTATTCGTGGCCGATCGCGGTCCAGCAACGCTCCTTCAGGAAGATGCTCTTGTTGGAGTAGAAGCAGTTTCGTTCGTAGTCATCCCGGTAACGCACGGTGATACCGGGAACGAAGACGCCAAACCGATGAGCGTAGAAGGCCAGGGCCGTGTCGACGAGCGCTCGTAGTTCGGTTCGTCGGGCCTCGGAATACTCCTTACCGAATTCGACCGTTGCCGTGATCCCCGTCTGGAGCCACGGGCGGCCCGCCGCCACCTCGATCCACAGCGCGCCACCGCGAGAGATCTGTCGCAGCGTGCTCTCAGGCGCCGGAGCCGCCGGGGAGTAGTGCAGCTCCCGCCCGCTCGCGGCGTCCCACGCCGTTGCAGCCTTCAGCTCGGCGCCAAGAACTCCTAGCGCCTCGTCGACGCTCAACCCGTCCTCCCCGCTCCAGGACACGAGATTCCATCCTTCCGCCAGGGTGACGAAGCCGCTCTCAGGCAGGAACGGTCGCGTCCACTCCACCAGATCCGTCCCGCCGACGTAGAGCCATAGTCCTATCCCTGGCGTTAGCGTCCTGAGGTCGCGGACTTCGTCGGGCACGCCCGCGGCTGCCGTCAGGAAGCGTTCCTCTTCAGCATCCCAGGCATACACGACTTCAAGGCCCGGAATGACGCCGAAGAGCTCCGAGGCATCGGCTTCGTTTCCGGTCCAGCCTGCGAGGTTCCACCCCGGTTGGAGCTCGGTCGTCACCATCCTCGGGGGGAAAGAGCAGTAGAACCGTTGCAGGGTGTCGCTGGGCTCACCCGAGACAACGACGTGAACGTTGCGGGCGCCGGCCCCCGTTACCTCAATGCGGGCGTGAGCGCCGGGCCGTGGATTGGCGTTTCCTGAGAGCGTGCACTCACTTCCGGCTGTCGTAACAAGTAGCAGGTGGTAGGACCCTGGTTGTGCGTAGAGGGTGAACGTCCCGTCTTTGGTGGCCGGCCCGTTCGCCCGCACGCCAACGAGTGGCCCGAGTGCATCGACCGCCATCCCCTGCATCTCGACTGGCTCCCCGTCGCTGTTGGTCACGGTGCCCGTGATAGGTCTGCAGAGGGCAGGGGGTGTGTCGGGTAGGCGTACGGTGATGCCCGTCACCGGCTCGCCGCTCATCACGATCCGGTTCACCTGGAAGAAGAAGAACGTGTGCCCGGTCTCGTTGTCTACGTAGCCCAGGCCGCACTCGACGCCCCCGATCGTCCGGAAGAGCTGGACCGCGTACGAGCCATTCGGAACTTCGATCGAGAACGCCCCGTCCCGGCCAGTATCCGGTGAGTCCCAGGGCCCGAAGCTGTCGGTGCCAAACTCTCCGAAGGCACGGACCGAGATCCCCTGCAGCGGTTCGCCATTGGGGCCCAGCACGGTGCCCTCCATCCGGGGGAGGGGTGCATGGAATTTGCACCTTGACCAGACCCTACTTTCGGAACTGGATCCGGAGACGACCACCTGGAGTCCCGCGACATCGCCATCTCCCGTGTCGAAGATGGCCGGTCCGCGGGCGCCTGGAGCGTCGTAGCCCGAGACCGTGCACTCGTTGTAGCCCTCGGTATGGATATGCAGCCAGTAGGTGCCATGCCTCAACCGGAGGTGGAAGGTCCCGTCGGAGGCTGTGAATTCGCCCTCATAGACGCCTGCCGAACGATGGACGTTGGCAGTAATCCACAACCCTTCAACCGGCTGGCCTTCGTCATCCGTTACGGTTCCCTTGATGTGACCGAGGGTCTCTTCGGGGAAGGTACATCGGATGAAGACCGGTGCCGTGCCTGGTGTTCCTGCGACGGTTACCTCCAGTCCCGTGATGGATCGGCCGTTCACCGCAATGAGAAACTCCCAGCCGGAATCCGGGTTGTCGTAGCCGGCAAGCGTGCATTCATTGTCTCGAGAGGTCGCGAGATACAGGCCGTAGGTACCGTCGGGCACCTCGATAGCGAACGTTCCGTCCGCGGCCGTTGCACTCTGTCCGGTCTGGCCCTGCGAGGCCCCCCATCCAACGAGGCCATTTGGTGACCACCGAGCGGAACACCGTCGGCGTTGGTCAAGGTGCCTTCGATACGATGCTGCGTTCCCTGAGCCTCCGCTGGCGTCAGCGAGGAGCCAAGCGCAACCGCCAGTGTCGCGACCAGTACGATTCCAACGAGCGCTAGACGGCAGTTGGCAGGCATTGACAACTTCCCCAGACCTTACCGGAGGCGCCAAGTCCCTGGCGCTCCGGACCACTGCTGTCGGTGACGCCTGACGAGCGCTTCGCAACAGAGGCCGCCCACATGGGCGGCCTCTGTTTGGCTGAGCGCCATGCGTCCTAGCGCGTGAGCCACCCGAACGGCTGCGGCTTCCGCTGCGCCTTCGGGTCGATCATGATGTTCACGATCGACGGCGTCGGGTCGTTCACGGCCGTTTGCAGGGTCGAATCCAGTTCGTCCACGGTCGTGACGAAGTAGCCCTTGCCCCCGAACGCCTCGATGATCTTCTCGTAGCGCGCGTTCGGCATGTACGAGCCCGGCGGGATGTTGCTCGGGTCGAGCTCGCTGGGCCCGCCGCCGATGCCGTTGTTGTTCACCACGATGAACGTGATCGGCAGGTTGTAGCGGCAGGCCACCTCGACCTCCATCGCGCTGAACCCGAAGCCCGCGTCGCCCTCCACGGCCACGACCTTGCGGTCGGGGTGGACGGCGGCCGCGGCGATCGCCTGCGCCACGCCCACCCCCATCGTGCCGAACGTGCCTGCGTCCAGGCGCGAGCGCGGGACGATGTTCGGCAGCACCGTGCGACCGATGTCCATCGTGCTTGCGCCCTCGCTCGCGATGATCGCGTCCTCGGGAATTGCTTCGCGCACGGCCCGCAGCACGCGGTAGTAGCCCATCGGCTCGGACTCGTCTACCTCCATCGCGGCCACGGCTTGGCGGTTCTCCTCGGCCTTCGCCGAGAGCCCCGTCCACCAGGTCGTCTCCTGCGGGTAGGTCCACGGCTCCTGCTCGAGCGCGACGTTCAGCTGGCTCGTGATCGCCTTGCCGTCGCCCACCAGCGCGACCTCCGTCGGCACGTTCGTGCCGATCTCCTCCGCGCTGATATCCATCTGCACCACGCGCACGTCCTTGTTGAACCGTGGCGGCAGGCCGAAGTGCATGATCCAGTTCAGCCGCGCCCCCATCAGGAACACCAGGTCCGCGTTCTGGAGCGCGTACGAACGCGCCGGCGCCACCGAGAGCGGATGGTCGTCGGGAACGACGCCCTTGCCCATCGGCGAGGCGAGGAACGGGAGCTGCGTCTTGTCGATGAACTCCCGCACGTCGTCCTCGGCGCGCGCGTAGGCCATACCCTTGCCGACGATGACGAGCGGGCGCTCGGCCGACTTCAGCGCGTCCACCGCGGCGTCGATCGAGCCGGGCTCGGCGTAGGTGCGGGGTGCGTCCGGGCAGCGATCCTTGAACTCGATCTCGGATTCCTCGACCCGTCCCGAGATCACGTCGTTGGCGAAGTCGAGGTACACCGCCCCGGGGCGGCCATACATGCTCGTGCGGACCGCTTGCTCCACGTAGTAGGGCACTCGCTCGATGCTCTCCGCCCGGCGCGACAGCTTCGAGAACGGCCGCGCCGCCTCAACCTGGGGCGCCTCCTGGAACGAGCCCTGCCCGTCCTGGTACGAGTCCGGCGCGCCCCCGATCAGGATCATCGGCCACGTGTTCGACCACGCGTTCGCCAGGCCCGCGATGCCGTGGATCATTCCCGGCCCGCACACCGTCAGGCACGCGCCCGGCCGTCCCGTCAGGTAACCGACCGCGCCCGCGGCGTAGCTCGCCGCCTGCTCGTTGTGGAAGCCGTAGTACTGGATGCCCTCGCGCTGGGCCGCTGCCGCAATGCCCGCTACCGGGAATCCCACGACGCCGAACATGTAGTCGACGCCCTGCTGCTTGAGGCTGCGAGCGATTACGGTCGCGCCGTCGATCTCTGCCATCTGGTCACCCCTTGTGGTCGTAGCCCGCCGGATGATACGGGAAGAGTCCCCCACACTCCCGCTCCTCCCTCCAGTGGCCACGGGGCGAATTCATCTGGGCGGAACGGTAAGATTCGCCGCCACTACCGCAAGAGGAGTCGTTCCATGCCTACCGACGCCCGCGTTGTTGTCTGCCCCTCCGAGCCCGGTCCGCTCCGCATCGACGAGATTGCCCTGCCGGATCCCGGACCCCACCAGGTTGTCGTCAAGCAGTTCGCCAGCGGCATCTGCCACTCCCAGCTCCACCAGATGCACGGCCCCCGGCCCGCCCCCCAGCTCCTGGGCCATGAGTCGACCGGTACGGTCGTGGCCGCCGGCAGCGAGGTGACGCACGTCAAGGAAGGCGACCGCGTCATGGTCACCTGGGTGCCCCGCAGCCCTGACCTGGGCCGCCGCCCCGACCCCATCTCCCTGCAGCTCGAAGATGGCTCCACCGCCATCTCCCAGGGCGTCTTCACCTGGGCCGACCACACCATCGCCGACGAGCAGTACATCGTCTCCATGCCCGAGGACGTCCGCACCGACGTCACCGCCATCATCGGCTGTGCCGTGATGACCGGCTCTGGCGCCGCCTACCACACCGCTGGCGTGAAGCAGGGCGAGAGCGTCGCCGTCTTCGGCGTCGGCGGCGTGGGCCTCTCCGCGATCGTCGCTGCCGCCGTCGTCGGCGCCGACCCCATCATCGCCGTCGACCTGAACCAGGAGAAGCTGGAGTTCGCGAAGAAGTTCGGCGCCACCATTGGCGTCAACGCCTCTGACGGCGACGCCGTCGAGCAGGTCCGCGCCCTCACCACCAGCGACACCGAGTTCGACTTCATGGGCCGCCCCCTGGCGGGCGTCGACTACGCGTTCGACTGCATCGGCGTGAAGCAGACGATGGAGCAGATCCTGCCCGCCGCCCGTCCCGGCGTGATGGGCGTTCGTACCGGTGGTACCGCTGTCCTCGTCGGCGTCCCCCAGACGAACGTCGAGATCGACGCGCGCGACCTCCTCATCAACGAGAAGAAGTACATCGGCAGCATCGGCGGCTCCTGCCGCCCCGACCGCGACTTCCCGATGTTCATCCGCTGGTACAAGGAAGGCGACCTCGACCTCGACGCGCTCGTGACCGCCAGCTACGAGCTGGACCAGATCAACGAGGCCACCGATGCCCTCGCCGCCGGCCACATCTCGGGGCGTTCCATCATCCAGCTGTAGCGGCGCCGAACCTCAGCGCAGCTTCCGCACGGGAAGCCAGACCAGCAGCACGATGCCGATCACCGAACCGGCGAGCGCGCTCGTCACGATGCTCGCCTGTGGCCCGATCAGGCTCGTGACGAGCCCCGTCTGGGCGTACCCGATCGGCGCGGAGGCCACGAACATCAGGGAATAGACCCCCATCACGCGGCCCATAACCGCTTCCTCGGTCTGCTCCTGGAGCAGCGCCAGGCTCAGGTTGGTGAAGACGGCAGCCGGCGGTCCGATGGCGAGCAGCGCCGCTACCGTCAGCCAGGGCGTCTCGCTCAGTCCGTACAACGCGAGGATGGGTCCTCCCACTATTGGGGAGAGCGCCAGCATGAGCCCTCGTTTGGGTAACGGGCGTAGTGTCATCAACGCCGAGCTGATGATCATTCCTGCCCCGAACGTCCCAAAGAGAATGCCGACCCACCGGTCTTCCAGCATCAGGACGTCTTCCACCACGAGGAGCATATTCACCGTGAGGGGCCCGGCGAAGAAGATGCCCGGCATCGCCGCGAGGATGAGCAGTCCGATGATGTTGCGAGAGCCTCGAACGTAGCGAAGCCCCTCCACCAGCTCGGCTCGCACGTCGTGCCGCTCGGCCACCCTCGGCTCGTAGCGGCCGAGGGTCAGGAACAGCAGCGCCCCCAGCGCCAGGAGTCCCGTCTCAAGCGCGAATGCGGCAGTCAGCCCCGCGTCCCCGCCGATGAACCCTCCCAGCGCCGGCCCCGCGAACTGGCCCGCCGCGAGGAACCCCACGTTCCCCAGGATGACGGCGTTCTGGAGCTGGGGCCGCGTGACCATCTGCGGCAACACGCCCTGGCGCGCTGGCTGCTCGAAGGCCGCTACCGCCCCGACTCCCGCCGAGAGGGCGAACACCGGCCACACGATCGCCACTTCGGCGGCCGAAAGCACCACGTACACGGCCGAGACCGTCGCCGCCACGGCCGTCGCGCGGAACAGCAACAGACGCGGCTCGACCCGGTCTGCGATGACCCCGCCCAGGAGCGTCAGGAACACGCCCGGCAGCGTCTGGATGATGAGCGCGCCCGCGATCACCGCCGCGCGCTCGTCCGGTTCGACGCGGTCCCGGATGAACAACGGCACCGTCACGATCTGGATGCCGACGCCGAGCGCCGTCACCACCGACGCGGTCAGCCACGCCCGGTAGTCGCGGCTGGCGAACGGATTGCGGGGGCCGGTCTCGGGGGCGGGCTCCGCGCTCACGCTTCCTCCGTCAACTGCCCGCGAAGCTCTTCGGCGAGCGCGTCCAGCGTGGCCCGTGGCGTCGGCGGCGGGAGCTCCGTGTAGGGGCGAAAAAGCGTGTCACCGGTCTGGCGCGGCATCACATGCAGGTGCAGATGAAACACTTCCTGGCCCGCCGCTTCGCCCGTCGACTGCCAGACGTTGAGGCCATCGGGGGCGAACGCGCGCGCAACACCCCTTGCTACCCGCGTTGTCCCGGCCATCAAGGCGGCGCCGGTGTGGTCGTCGAGCTCCAGGATGTCGGCGATGTGCGCCCGGGGGACCACGAGAACGTGGCCCGGGTTGGGCTGGCGCAGGTCCATGAACGCCATCGCGAGGGAATCCTCCCAGACGACGCTGGCGGGCTCCGTCCCCGCAACGATGGCGCAGAACAGGCACCCCTGGGGCATCCACACAGTCTCGCACGGACGCGCGTTATCCTCGCTGGCGCCATGAGCGCGCCCATCGTCATCGCCCACGCCGCTGCCGCGGGCGAGGCCCCGGCAAACACCCTCGCCGGTGTTCGCGCCTCCCTCGCGAGCGCCGCCGCCATGGAGATCGACCTCCACCTCTGCGCCGACGGCGTCCCCGTCCTCCTCCACGACCACACCCTCGACCGTACGACAGACCTTGCCGGCCCCGTCGCCGACGTGCCCCTCGCGGACCTCGCCTCCGCCGACGCCGGCGAGGGCGAGCCCGTCCCCTCGCTCGACCAGGTCCTCGACCTCGTCGCCGGCCGCATCGCCGTCATGTGCGAGATGAAGGTCGCTCCCGACCACCCCGAGGAGGGCCCCGCCCTCCTCGATGCCACCCTCGACGTCATACGCCGCCACGGCGCCGAGTCTTGGACCGCCCTCCACTCCTTCGACCACGACCTCGTGGAGCGGGCCCGCGCCCTCGCTCCCGAGATCGCCGCGGCTTTCATCGTCGCGCCGATGGGCGGCGCCGGACTCAAAACCCTCTGTGCGCGAGCTGCGGCACACGGAGTCGGCGCCATCTCCCTCTTCCACGCGGTCGTCGGGCCACACGCCGCGGATGCCACCCGTGACCATGGCCTGCAGCTCTGGACCTGGACCGCCGACACACCCGCCGACTGGACTCGCCTCGCCGATGCGGGCGTCGACGGCATCATCACGAACCAGCCCGCTGCCCTCCGCGCCTGGATCGAGGCGCAGGCCTCCTCCTGACCGCCGTCCCGCCGGGCCGTTCGCAGACAACACAGGGGTTCACCCTTATGATCGTGCGCCGTGCGGGCGGCTTCCGGCCGCCCAGTCTTCCGAAGGATTGTTCATGAAGGAGATCGACTACCTGGCGCCCTCCTCGCTCGGCGAGGCGTACGCCGCCCTCCAGAACGGCAAGACCTCGGCCTTCCTCGCTGGCGGTACCGACATCATCGTCCAGCTCCGTGAAGGCCGGAAACAGGTCGACCAGCTCATCGACGTCAAGCACATCCCCGAACTCACCAGCTACGCCTGGACCGACGACGGCGGCCTCGAGATCGGAGCCTCTGTTCCGTTCGCCGAGATCTACGAGGACGACGAGATCGTCAGCCGCCTGCCCTGCGTCATCGACTGCGCGACGCTCGTTGGCGGCATCCAGATCCAGAGCCGGGCCTGCTTCGGCGGCAACATCGGTAACAGCGGCCCCGCCGCCGACACCGTCCCCGCCCTCATCGCGCTGGGCGCAACGCTCACCCTCGGCTCCGCCGACGGCACGCGCGACCTCCCCCTCGAAGACTTCTTCACGGGCCCCGGCCAGAACGTCCTCGGCCCCGGGGAGCTGATCATCAAGATCAACATCCCGCCGCAGCCCGCCAATTCGGGGTCCTTCTTCCACCGCTTCATCCCCCGCAACGAGATGGATATCGCCGTCGTCAACGTCGGCGCCCGCGTCGATCTCGATGCCGCAGGTGAGCGCATCGAAGGGGCTCGCATCTCTGTCGGCGCCGTGGCGCCGGTGCCTCTCTACGTCGCCGCCGCCGGTGACGCCCTCGTCGGTGAGACGCCGACCGAGGACAGCTTCGCCCGCGCCGCCGACATCGCCGCCGAGGCGGCCACCCCCATCACCGACATGCGCGGCTCCATCGCCCAGCGCGTCCACCTCACGCGTGTCCTCACCTACCGCGCCCTCGACCGGGCGCTCGAACGAGCCCGGGAGGCCTAGCCCATGCCCCGTCGCACCCACATCCAGACCACCCTCAACGGCGAGGAGATCGACTTCCTCTGCGAGCCCCGCCAGAGCCTGCTCGAGGTTCTGCGCGACGAGCTCGGCCTGACCGGCACCAAGGAAGGCTGCAACAACGGCAACTGCGGCGCCTGCAGCGTTCTCATGAACGGCCGCGTCGTGAACTCCTGCTGCGTCCTCGGCGTCGAAGCCGAGGGCTCCGATGTCGTCACTATCGAGGGCGTCGCCGAGGGCGACACCCTGCACCCGCTCCAGCAGTGCTTCCTCGAAGAGGCTGCGCTCCAGTGCGGCGTCTGCACCCCCGGATTCATCGTCGCCGCCAAGGCCCTGCTCGATAGTGAGCCGGATGCCGACGAAGGCCGCGTCCGCCACTGGCTGGCCGGCAACCTCTGCCGCTGCACCGGCTACGACAAGATCGTCCGCGCCGTCCTCAAGGCGTCCGAGATGGAGGAGGTCTCCGCATGACAACCACCGAGAAGCCCGACTACAAAGTCATCGGCACCCGTCCCATCCGCCCCGATGGCGTCGAGAAGGTCACGGGCAAGGCGCTCTACGGCGCCGACATCCACCTTCCCGACCTTGTCCAGGGCGCTGTCCTGCGCAGTCCCCACGCGCACGCGCGCATCCTCTCCATCGATACGAGCGAAGCCGAGGCCATGCCCGGCGTCCTCGCGGTGGTGACTCACAGCGACCTGCCTGTCGTCGCCGACAAGGTCCTCGACATGGGCGAAGGCGCCTCGACCGCCTCCGACATGAGCAAGAACGTGCTCGCCGCCGACAAGGCGCTCTACCGCGGCCACGCCGTCGCTGGCGTCGCCGCGACCAACGTGCACGACGCCCTCACCGCCATCGAGGCCATCAAGGTCGAGTACGAGGTGCTCCCGCCCGTCCTCAACGTGCAGGACGCGATGCGCGACGACGCTCCCCTGCTAGACGACAGCCGCCATACGAAGACCCCGACCGGCGAAGAGTCCGAGAACGCCAGCAACGTCGCCGCCCACAACCGCTTCGAGGGTGGCGATGTCGAGGCCGCCTACGCCGAGGCTGACATCGTCGTCGAGCGCGAGTTCGACACGAAGATGGTCCACCAGGGCTACATCGAGCCCCACAACGGCACCGCCAACTGGAACTCCGACGGCACCCTGACTGTCTGGACGAGCACGCAGGGCGCGTTCGCCGTTCGTGGCGCGCTCGCCGAGCTGCTCCAGCTGCCCGTCTCCCGCATCCGCGTGATTCCCATGGAGATTGGCGGCGGCTTCGGCGGGAAGATCGGCGTCTACCTGGAGCCGGTCGCGGCGCTGCTCTCCCGCAAGTGCGGCCGCCCCGTCCAGCTCACCATGGACCGCACCGACGTCTTCCAGGCCACCGGCCCCACCAGCGGCGGCCACATGAAGGGCAAGCTCGCCGTCAAGGACGGCAAGATCACCGCCGCTGAGGTAAGCCTCGCCTTCGAGGCAGGCGCCTTCCCCGGCTCGCCCGTCATGGCCGGCGCCATGTGCATGCTCTCCCCCTACGAGGTGGAGAACTTCAAGGTCGACGCCTACGACGTCGTCGTGAACAAGCCGAAGGTGGCCGCCTACCGCGCCCCGGGCGCGCCCAACGCCTCCTTCTGCATCGAGCAGCTCATCGACGAGCTCGCCCGCGAGACCGGAGCGGACCCGCTCCAGTTCCGTCTGAGCAACAGCGCCCGCGAGGGCACCCGCATGATCACCGGCGTCGCCCACCCCCGCATCGGGCAGGAGGAGACGGTCCAGGCCGCGCAGGCCTCCGACCACTACCAGTCCCCGATCGAGGGGCCGAACCGTGGTCGCGGCGTCGCCGGCGGCTTCTGGTTCAACGCCGGCATGCAGTCCTCCGTCGTCGCCTCGGTGAACCCCGACGGCACGGTCAACCTCATCGAGGGCTCGACCGACATCGGCGGCACCCGCGCCTCGCTGGCCATGCAGCTCGCCGAGACCCTCGGCATCGAGTACGACAGCGTCCGCCCCACCGTCGTCGACACCGACTCCGTCGGCCACAACGACGTCACCGGCGGCTCGCGCACCGCCTACGCCAGCGGCCAGGCCGTGTACGAGGCCGGTCTCGACATCCAGCAGCAGATGGTCGCCCGCGCGGCTCAGTTGTGGGAGTGCGAGGCCGAGGATGTCGAGTACGCCGACGGCGCGCTCCGGCACACCTCCGACAGCGAAAAGACGATGACCTTCGCCGAGCTGGCGGGGAAGCAGATGGAGACCGGCGGCCCGCTCCAGGGTCGCGGCAGCGTCGTGGCCCGCAGCCCCGGCGCTGCCTTCGGCGTCCACGTCGTCGATGTGGAGGTCGACCCCGACACCGGCAAGGTCGACATCCTCCGCTACACCATCGCCCAGGACGTGGGCACGGCGGTGCACCCCGCCTACGTCGAGGGCCAGATGCAGGGCGGCGTCGTCCAGGGCATCGGCTGGGCGCTCAACGAGGAGTACTACTACGGCGAGGACGGGCGCATGGAAAACGCCTCCTTCCTCGACTACCGCATGCCCACCAGCCTCGACCTCCCGATGATCGACACGATCATCGTCGAGGTTCCCAACCCCGGGCACCCCTACGGCGTCCGCGGGGTGGGCGAGGTGCCGATCGTGCCGCCGCTGGCGGCCATCGCCAACGCCGTCCACGATGCCACCGGGCATCGCTTCACGGAGCTGCCCATCTCCCCGCGCCGCGTGGTGGAGGAGCTCCACAACCTGCAGTAGTCCGGTGGCGACGGTTCTCATACCGTCGCCGCTGCGCTCGCTCTGCGCCGGCGCCGCGACCCTTGAGGTCGCGGGCGCCACGCTCGGCGAGGTGCTCCGCGCCATCGATGTCCGCTGCCCCGGCTTCTACGAACGCGCCGTCGAGGACAACCGCGTGCGTCCCGAGCTTTCCGTCGCCCTGAACGGTCACGCCTTCCGCTACGGCCTCACCGAACCCATCGCCCCCAACGACGAGGTCACCATCGTCCCCGCCATCGGCGGGGGTTAGGGCTGCTCTACTCGAAGGGGAGGTCGTCCCAAGCCTGTAGGCTCGGTTGGTGGGGTCGCCAGCGTTCAATCAAAGCTTCAAACCGTGGAAGTAGAGATCGGTTGCTTGAAATTGGAGAAGCGAGAGCGTCATAGATCTGATTGTTGTCCTCCATTGCACGCTCTAGCCTCTCGATCACAGTGTCGGCGGGCTTCTCGCACTTCTCTGCGTAGGGGAGGAGCATGCGCGTTTGGTCCCAGGACTCAGAAGCAGCGAGTTCGATGACCAGGGCCTCTTGAAGGAGGGATAAGCAGGAGTCTTGTTTCCATAGAGTGTCGACTACTTGCTTGCACGCTGGCACGAGGTTTGGGTGAGCCTGCTCTAGGAGAGTGCGACTCAACCTGATTGCCTGCCTGTTGCCTATGAATCCGTAGGGGTCTAGACCCAGTTGCAGCGAAATCACTGGAGCGCCTCTCCCTCGAGCCCAACCAACTTCTTGATCCGTCCAGTAACTTTCGTGGTAGGAAGGGGTAAGGATTGCAGCCAACGCGTGACAAGAGCCGAGCGCACTCTCAATGACAGCCTGCCACTCCTCATCGGGCTCAATGTCTTCGTGGCTGATGAAGGCGTCTATGCCCCAATAGCTAAGGGCACGCTTGAGGTTCATGGCGAAGGCGGCGTGCTCGCTGACGAAACTGAGGAACAGCCGGAATCGCTCGTCCTCCCACATTGACGTGTCGGCTTCGCTGAATTGCGTTCGTAAGCCGAAGTGCTCAGACAGTCCGATGAGGACTCGATCACTCCCAGAGCGCAGCCTGATGCGGAAGTACTCTTCCCGGCTAACAAAGTCTGGTACTGGGCCGTCCTCGAACCCAAACTCATCTAGTGCCATGTCGGCTGGGTCAAAGTTTGGCCCGCCGGGGGACGTAACGTGCGTTAGGAGGGCTTCTATCAAGTTGATGCGATCACTCGTGTCCAAAAGGAAATACCCCTAAGTTCCCGTGTTCTTACAGCTCCGCCCAGGTCCGCCCGCGCTTCAGGTCCACCTTGAGCGGCACCCTTAGCTCGGCGCCTGCTGGCATCACCTCCGCGAGCAGCGCCCCCACCTCGTCCGCCTCGTCCGACGGGCCCTCGAAGATCAGCTCGTCGTGCACCTGCAGGATCATGCAGCTGCGCAGCTCGCGCTCCCGCGCCGCCTCCGCGATTCGGATCATCGCCACCTTGATGATGTCCGCCGCCGTCCCCTGGATGGGCATGTTGATCGCCTCGCGCTCAGCCGCGCTTCGCACCTGGAAGTTCGTGCTGTGGATGGCCGGCAGGTACCGACGACGCCCGAACAGCGTCTCCGCGTACCCCTGCTGCTTCGTCGTCGACAGCACATGCTCCTGCCAGGCCTTGATGCCCGGGAAGTTGGCGTAGTAGCCGTCGATGAACGCCTCCGCCTCCTCCCGTGTCATCCCCGTGCGGTCGCTCAACCCGAACGACCCCATCCCGTAGGCGATGCCGAAGTTGACCATCTTCGCCGTGTCCCGCATCTGTCGCGTCACCTCGTCTGCCTCCACCCCGTAGACGCTCGCCGCCGTCGCCTGGTGGATGTCTGCGTCGGCCAGGAACGCGTCGATGAGTCCCGTGTCCTCGGTGATGTGCGCCAGCACGCGAAGCTCGATCTGGGAGTAGTCGGCGGCCACGTAGACGGGGTCGTCGTACCCCTCGGGCACGAACGCGCGCCGGATGTCGCGCCCCATCTCCGTGCGCACGGGAATGTTCTGCAGGTTCGGGTTGGTGCTGCTCAGCCGCCCTGTCGCCGCCACCGTCTGCTGGAAGTCCGTGTGGATGCGCCCGTCCTCCGGCGACACCGCTCCCGGCAGCGCGTCGAGGTAGGTCGACTTCAGCTTGGTGAGCTGCCGGTACTCGAAGATCTTGTCGATGATCGGGTGCGACTCCCGCAGTCCCTCCAGCGCGCGCTGATCGGTGCTGTACCCCTGCTTCGTCCGGCGCGTGGGCGGCAGCCCCAGCTCCCGGAAGAGGACGTCGCTGAGCTGCTGCGGGCTGCCGATGTTGAACTCGTGCCCGACGTGTTCGTGGACCTCCCGCTCCGCCGCCTCGATCTCCCCGATGAGCCCGTCCGAAATCTCCCGTAGCACGCCGGTGTCGATGCCGACCCCCACGGTCTCCATCTCCGCCAGCACGGGCATGAGCGGCAGCTCCATCTCCTCATACAGCTCCCACTGCCCCCGCTCGCGTAGCTGCGCTTCCAGCCCCGGCAGCACCTGCAGCAGCAGGTCGACCTGCTGGCACGCCAGCTCCCCCGCAGACTCCGGATCCACCTGCGCCAGCGGCGTCGCCTTCCGCCCCGTGCCCGTCAGCGCCTTCAGCGGTCGCAGCTCCACCCCGAGCCGTTCGTTGACGAGGTTCTCCAGCGCCTGCGACGTCTCGCCCAGCAGGAACGCCATCAGGCTCGCCTCGTGCGTGACCCCCCGCAGCGGCATCCCCGCCCGCGTGAACTGGTGCAGTAGGTACTTCGCCCCGTAGGCCGTCTTCGGCAGGGCCGAATCTCCCAACAGCGGCCCGAGCACCTCCCGGACGGCCTCGATCGAGAGCTGCTCGCTTGGACTATCGAGCCGTGGCGCGTGCCCGATCGGGACGTACCACGCCCGCCCCGGCTCTGTCGCGAAGGCCAACCCGAGCAGGAGCGGATGGGCCGTGTCGCCGGTCGTCGAGAGCGCCCCCAGGGCGAATCCGCCGGAGTCGCGCAGCGTCGCCGCCAGTTCGCGAAGCTGGGCTTCGTCGGTGACATTGGCGTACTCGCCCGGCTCCGCCTCCTCGGGAGCGGGCTCGTCCGCTCCGTCGCCGGCGGCCTCCGGCAGCCGGTCGATGAGGCTGCGGAACTCCAGCTCCCGGAAGAACGCCACCACCTGTTCGCGGTCGTAATCCGTCGCCTCGCAGGCGTCGAAGTCAAAGCCGCATTCCACATCCGTCCGGATCGTGACCAGCTCCTTGCTCTCCAGCGCCTCCTCCCGCTTCCCTTCCAGCTTGCCCCGCACCGACTTCGACGAGATCTCGTCCAGCCGCGCGAAGATCTCCTCGACCGGCCCGAACTGCCGGATCAGGTTCGCCGCCGTCTTGTCGCCGACCCCCTTGATGCCGGGGATGTTGTCGCTCGTGTCGCCCCGCAGCGCCTTGAAGTCGGTCATGTAGGGCGGGCTGAAACCCCAGCGTTCGCTCGCGGCCTTCGTGTCGTAGACCACGGTGTCGCGCTGGTACGGGCGGAACATGAACAGGTTGAGGTTGGGCCGGATGAGCTGCACGAGGTCCGTATCCAGCGTGACGATCCACGTGTCGATGCCCTCGGCGGCCGTCTTCGTCGCGATCGTCCCCGCCACGTCGTCCGCCTCGAAGCCGGGCGCCTCGTACACGGGGATGGCGAACGCGTCGAGCATCTCGCGCACGCGCGCCATCTGCGGCAGCAGGTCCTCCGGCGTCTCCCGGCGAGTGGCCTTGTAGTCCTCGCGCGCCTCGTGCCGGAATGTCTTGCCCTTCGCGTCCCAGGCGGCGCAGATGTGCGTCGGCGAGAGCTGGTCGAACACCCGCAGCAGCGACTCGGCGTACCCGTAGGTCGCGAACGTCAGCTCGCCCTTGCTGCTCATCATCGGGTTGGGCACCGAGCCCAGCGCGAAGAACGCGCGGTAGAGAATGCCGTGCGAGTCGAGGATCACGAGGCGCGACTTCGCGCCGTTGCCAGCCACGCCGCGATTATAGGCGCCCCTCCGGCGCGGACCGTCGCGCGAGCCCGGCTATACTGCCCGCACTCTCGCGCTGGAGCGCCCGATGGCCCGTCCCGTCCTCCGCACCGCCCTCTGCGACCTGCTCGGCACCGAGTACCCCTTCATCCTCGCCGGTATGGGTCCGGTCGCCGGCGGCATCGTCGGGCCGGTCGCCACGGCTGAGCTCGCCGCCGCCGTCTCGAACGGGGGCGGACTCGGCGTCCTTGGCGGCAGCGGCTACGGACCGGAGCGCCTCCGCGAGGAGATCGACAAGATCCGCGGGCTGACCGACAAGCCCTTCGGCGTCGACCTCCTCCTCCCCTCCAACTACATGGGCGAGGCCGCGAAGAAGCCTCCCCCCGCCAACCCCCGCGACCTCGTCCCCGCCGAGGTCCGCGACGGCCTCAAGGCCATCCTCGCCGACCTCGACGTTCCCTGGCTCGAAGCCCCACCCGTCGAGACCGAGACCCGCCCCACCCTCCAGGGCCGCGGCGGCGGGATGTCCGACGCGCAGATGGAGGTCGTCATCGAGGAGAAAGTGCCTGTCTTCGCCGCCGGGCTCGGGACCCCCGCCCCCTGGATCGACCGCCTCCACGCCAACGGCACCGTCGTCCTCTCCCTCGTCGGCAACGTGAAGAACGCGGAGCGCGTCGCCCACGCCGGCGTCGATGCCGTCGTGACGCAGGGCACCGAGGCGGGCGGCCACACGGGCCGCATCGGCACGCTCCCTCTCGTGGTGCAGGCGATCGAGGCCATCGACCCCGTGCCCGTCATCGCCGCGGGTGGCGTCGGCAGCGGCCGGGGCATGGCCGCGATGCTCGCCGCCGGGGCAGCCGGCGTCTGGGTAGGCACCGCCTTCCTCGTGTCCGAGGAGGCGAACCAGCCACCGGCCCAGCTCAAGCGCATCCTCGCCGCCACCGAGGAGGACACGAAGATCACCCGCCTCTACAGCGGCAAGACCATGCGCAACATCCGCAACCCCCTCATCGACGCCTGGGAGTCGAGCGGCATCCGCGCCCTTCCCATGGGCATCCAGGGCATCGTCATCCGCGATGTCGCCCACTCCCTTCGTCAGGCCGGACGCGAGGACCTGCTCATGAACGCCGCCGGTCAGATCGCCGGCATGCTCAATGAGGTGCGCCCCGCCTCCGTCATCATGGAGGAGATCATCGGCGAGACGGTCGAGATCCTGAGCGACCGCCTCCCCGCCACCGTCACCGCCCGCGTGGAGGCATAGCCATGTCCGACGGCCCGCTCGCGAACGTTCGCGTCCTCGAATTCACCGACGAGATCGGCGCCTACTGCGGCAAGCTCTTCGCCGACCTCGGCGCCGACGTCATCAAGGTCGAGCCCCCTGTTGGCGAGAGCCAGCGTCACGCCCCGCCCTTCCTCGACGGTGAGCCCGGACCCGACGCCAGCATCGCCTTCTGGGCGCAGAACACCTCGAAGCGTTCCCTCGCGCTCAACCTCCACGACGAGGCAGACCTCGCCCGCGCCCGCGAGCTCGCCCTCACCGCCGACATCATCCTCGAGGACCACTTGCCCGGCTCGATGGCCTCCGTCGGCCTCGGGTACGACGATCTGCGCGGCGAACGCCCCGACCTCGTCTACACGTCGGTAACCGGCTTCGGCCAGACCGGCCCCCACGCGAGCTACGCCTACAGCGACATTGTCGGCCAGGCGATGGGCGGTGTCATGACGCTCGCCGGCCAGCCCGAGGACCCGCCCAATCTCATCTACGGCAACCAGGGCAACATCTGCGCCAGCATCCAGGCCGCCCAGGGGACACTCGTCGCGCTCCACCACGCCGAGCGCACCGGCCAGGGCCAGCACGTCGACGTCTCCGTGCAGGAGTCCCTCTCCTTGCCCATGGAGACGGCCATGATGATGTGGGACTTCCAGAAGACCAACCGCGTGCGCACCGGCCCCCTCGGCCTCCTCCGTCTGCCCATCCCCGGCGTCGGCGTGTACGAGACGAAGGCCGGCTACGTGATGGCCTACATCACCGCCCCCGGCGGCGCCGACTTCCCCGAGGTCGTCGCCTGGATGGACGAAGCCGGCTTCGAGCACGACCTCCACGACGAGGCCTACACCGAGCTCGTCCATGGCATGAACCTCCGCTTCCTCGCCCAGGTCCTTTCCGACCCGGACTCGGCCGCCGATGCCGCCGGGCAGCTCGATCACATCAACCAGGTCTTCGCCGACTTCCTCGCGACCATGACCGCCCTCGAGGCGTACGAGGAGGGCCAGAAGCGCCGCCTCCTCGTGGGCTTGGTCTCGACCCCCCGTGACCTCGTCGAGAACCGCCAGCTGCGCGACCGCGACTGGTACCTGCCCCTCGCCGTCGACTCGCGCGAGGTCGAGTTCCCCGGCCCGCCCTACCGCCTCTCCGCCTCCCCCGCCGCCGTGTCCTCTCCACCCAGCCTGGGCCAGCACGACGATGCCGCCTGGCAGGCCACCCCCGCCCGCCCCGTCACCTCCGCCGCCCGCCCCCAGCGCCCCCTCGAGGGTGTGCGCGTCGCCGACTTCTCCTGGTTCGGCGCCGGACCCATCGCCGGCCAGACCCTCGCCTCCTTCGGGGCCGAGGTCGTCCGCGTCGAGTCCGAGGCGCGTATCGACTCCCTCCGCATCGTCGAGCCCGTCGCCCTCAACGAGGACGGCTCGAAGATGAGCGACACCTACAACGCCTCCGGCTACTTCAACAACTTCAACGCCGGCAAGCTCAGCTTCCTCCTCGACCTGAACTCCGAGCGCGGCCAGGAGATCGCCTACCGCCTCGTCGAGCGCTCCGACATCTTCCTGACCAACTTCACGCCGCGTGTGCTGGAGAAGTGGAACCTCCTCTACGAGCACGTCTCCGCCGCCAACCCGCGCATCGTCGCCGGCTACGCGCCCATGCAGGGCATGACCGGCCCCCACCGCGACTTCCTCGGCTTCGGCGCCGTCCTCACGCCCATCACCGGCATCAGCGAGCTGTCCGGCTTCCCCCACCACCCGCCCATCGGCATCGGCACCAACTACCCCGACTACGTGGTGAACCCCGGACACCTCGCCTTCGCCCTGCTCGCCGCCCTCCGCCACCGCGACATAACCGGGGAAGGGCAACTCGTCGAGATGCCCCAGATCGAGTCCGTCGTGAATGCGCTCGGCCCCGCCATCCTCGACTACACTGCCAACGGCGTCGTCCAGACCCGCACCGGCAACCGCAGCCCCGTCGCCGCCCCCCACGGCGTCTTCCGCTGCGTCGACGACCCCACCTCCGAGGGCTCCGAGGACCGCTGGATTGCCATCGCCTGTCACACCGACGACCACTGGGCCGCCACCTGCGACGCCTTCGGCCAGGTCGGGTCCGCCAGCGACCCCCGTTTCGCCACCCACGAAGCGCGCAAGGCGAACGAGGACGCCCTCGAAACCCTGGTCAGCCTCTGGACCGCCGACCGTCGCGCCGAGGACGTCATGGCCGACCTCCAGGCGCGCGGCGTTCCCGCCGGCGTCGTCCAGAACGCCCAGGACATCCTCGACAAGGACCCGCACATGCGGGAGCGCGCCTACTACCAGTACGTCGACCATCCCGAGACGGGCCGCAGCGCCTACGACGGCCCCTGCGCGCGCCTCAGCGAGACGCCCGGCTTCCACCAGTGGGCCGCTCCCCTCTTCGGCCAGCACACCGACGAGGTTTGCCGCCGCATCCTCGAGCTCAGCGACGACGAGGTCGCCGCGCTGTTGGTCGAGGGCGTCCTGGCCTAGCGATTCGAGGGGCTCACGACCCCTTCGCGCTCCTGCTGAGCAGCCGGGAGTCTTTCCCCACGATGGCCAGCCAGCGAAGCGCCGTGGCCACTCGTTGCCATGCTTCGGCCATGGGCTGGTCCCTCGTCAGCTCGTCGAGGTGCACGTCGATCCCGCATCGCTCGGCAAACGCGGCCACAAAGCTCTCCGGACTCTCGAGATCGCGCGTGGTCAGGGTGATGGTGCACGTCCCTGCGTTCACTAGCAGCTCCGCGCCCAGGCTCGGGGGCATGACGCTTGGCCAGGCCTGCGCTATCCAGAGCGGTCGCGGGGCAGGCTGCTCGATCCCCATGGCCTGCAGCACGATCGTTGCCCTGCGGACCTTCTCCTCGACATGGCGAACCGGGTCTTCTGACAAGGCGGAGTCGCCGGCCTCAGCCGCTTCGCGCACATACGACCGCGCGTCGCCCTCGCTCATGCGCCCATTCTAGCGGCCCCCCGCCCCTACCCCCGCCCCGCGTATCATCACCGCTCGCACTTACTCTGCGGGCCCGAGCCCGCCAATCTGACCACGCACGGAGACGAACGCCATGGGACTGCGCACCCCGGCCGAATACCTCGAATCGCTCAAGGACGGTCGCACCGTCTACTACCGCGGCGAGCGCGTCGATGACGTGACCACCCATCCTGTTATCTCGAAGGCCGCCAAGCACGCCTGCGTCGACTACGAGATGGCCGAGGAGCCCGAGTTCAAGGACCTCACCATCATCGACGACGAGGACGAGCCCTACGCCCGCTACTTCAAGGTCCCCAGGAGCAACGACGACCTGCTCAAGCGCTCACAGCTCATCGAGGCCTCCACCGCCCGCGGCAAGACCCTCGTCCCGCTCGTGAAAGAGATCGGCAGCGACGCCCTCTTCGGCCTCATGCGCATCACCCGCGCCGTCGACCAGGCCCGCGAGACCTCCTACCGCGCCCGCGTCGACGAGTTCTACCGCCACTGCCGCGATAACGACCTGACCATGTCCGTCGCCCAGACCGACGTGAAGGGCGACCGTTCCGCCGGACCCGGCGGCCAGCCCCATCCCGACTACTACCTGCGCATCGTCGACCGCCGCCCCGACGGCATCGTCGTGCGCGGCGCCAAGACCCACACCAGCTGCACGACCAACGTCAACGAGGTCATCGTCCTCCCCACCCGCGCCATGTCCGAGGCCGACGCGGACTACGCCGTCGCCTTCGCCGTGCCGCCCGATACGCCCGGCCTCAAGCTCGTCGCCAGTCCCTACGGCGGCTGGGCCAAGAACAGCTTCGAGAACCCCCTCAGCGCCGGCCGCAAGATGATGGAGACGACCACCATCTTCGACGACGTGTTCGTCCCCAACGAGCGCGTCTTCCTCGCCGGCGAGCACGAGTTCGCCGCCCCCCTCGCCCTCGGTTTCGTCGAGTACCACCGCTTCACGGCGGTCTCCTACAAGCTCCCCCTCGTCGACGCCCTCGTCGGCGCCGGGCAGCTCATGGCCGACATGAACGGCATCACCCGCGCCGGCCACATCCGCGAGAAGCTCGTCTGGCTCGTCAGCTATGCCGAGACCGTCCGCGCCCTCATCGAGATGGCCGCCGCCCGCGGCGCCCCCGACGAGGAAGGCATCTACGCTCCCGACGCCATGACCACCAACATCGCCAAGTACCACTTCGCCCACCACTACCACGAGGCCCTGCAGCACGTGCAGGACATCGCCGGCGGCTCGCTCGTCACCGCCCCCGGCCTCGAGGACTTCGAGAGCGCCGATACCGGCGACCTCCTCCGCCACTACCTCGGTGGCCGCGAGGGCGTCGACGGCGAGGCGCGGATGCGTGCCATGAACATGGTCAGCGACCTCACCACCGGCGATTTCGGCGGCTATCATGCGGTCCTGGCCATCCACGCCGAGGGTTCGCTTGAAGCGGAGAAGCTCATGATCGCCCGCGCCTACGACGGTCGCCGCACCCTCAACTACGCGAAGCAGCTCGCCGGTATCGAGTAGTGGCAGCGACGCTCCTCCTGACACGCGAGCAGATTCAGGAGGGCGTCGCCGCGCTCGCCGCCCAGGTCGCCGAGGGGTTCCCCGCGGGCGAGATCCCCATCGTCTGCGTCGACACGGCTGCCCGCCGTTTTTCGGCGGACCTCGCCGCCCTGCTCGAACGCGACCACGGGCGCCCCTGCCGCATCACCCACGTTCGCCCGAAGGACCCCGACCCCATCCCCGACCATGTCCTGCGGGACTTCAACCTCGTCGTCGACACGCTCTTCGACACGGGCCGGACATTCCAGCTCCTTGAAGCCATCCTGGGAATGCGCACCACCCTCTGCGTGAAGGCCGATATCGACCCGAGGCTGTGGCGCTTGCCCGACTGGTGGGCCTACCTCGTGCCCAACGTCTACATCCACGGCTACGGCCTCGACGACTCCGAAGGGCTCAGCCGGGACCTCGACGACATCCTCACCGACGAGCCCGTCCCTACCGGTGCCACCGTCGTGTCACGCATCCAGGTCAAGACCCCCATCTAGGCCGCCTCGCCGCGCTCCCCAGCCCTTCCCCTGCCCGGTACACTGCCCCCGTGGCAAGCCTCGAGATTCCGCTGTTCCCGCTGCGCGCGGTGCTCTTCCCCGGGCACGAGCTGCCCCTCCAGATCTTCGAGGAGCGCTACAAGACCATGGCCCGCGAGCTCCTCGAGAGCGGCGGCGTCTTCGGCGTTGTCCTCATCAAGCACGGCCGCGAGGTTGGCGGTTCCGCCGTCCCCTACGACGTCGGTACGACCGCCGTCATCGAGGAGCACCGCGAACTCCCGGGCGGGCGCTTCCAGCTCGACACCCGCGGCCGCGACCGCTTCCGTCTCGTGCGCATGCTCGAACCCCGCCCCTACCCCTACGGCGAGATCGAGTTCCTCGACGACGCCTACGACCCCGCCGATGCGCAGCTCAAGGCCGCCTTCGAGACCGCGCGCGCCACCTTCCCGGTCTACCTCCGCCTCGCCCTCGCCCTCTCCGACCAGTGGGCCCGCGACCTGAGCCTGCCCCGCGAGCCGCACCGCTTCGTCAACACCGTTGCCCCCTGGCTCCAGGTCGACGAAGAGGGCAAGCAGCGTCTGCTTGAGCTGGAGTCCGCAGCCGACCGCCTCGGCCAGCTCGCCGAGCAGCTCGATGGCCTCATCTCCCGCATCCGTGAGCAGGTCGACACCCACCACCGCCAGCGGTTCGCCAGCCTGAGTGCCATCAGCTAGAGCGAATCCGCGGGCACTCCGTCCCTATCCCGGCGTCGCGGCGCTCTGGGGCGTCGTGCTGGCTGCCGCCGTGGCCCTCGCCATCTTCGCCGCTCTCAACGACCGCCTCCCCGGCGACCTCTCCGCTACCCGCACCGTCCAGGGCTGGCCCTTCCCCGGTGAGCCCTTCGCCGACATCCTCCGCTTCCTTAGCGGCACCGAGTTCATCGTGACCATCGGCGCGGTCCTTGCGGTAGCTGCCTGGCTTGCGGGACGCCGCCGCCTCGCTGTTGTGCTTGCAGCCGGCCTCGCCGTGATGGTCCTGCTGCAGTTCGGCGTGAAGGAGATCGTCGACCGGCCTCGTCCGTCGCCCGACCTGGTCGATCTGCGCGCCGGGTTCACCAGCCCCAGCTTCCCTTCCGGCCACACCATGAGCCCGACCTTCCTCTACGGCTTCCTCGCCGCTGCCGCCTTTGCCTTCCCCTTCAGCGCAGGAGTCCGGGCGGCCGT
The DNA here is from genome assembly GCA_965203545.1 of Tepidiformaceae bacterium. Classification (GTDB taxonomy): domain Bacteria; phylum Chloroflexota; class Dehalococcoidia; order Tepidiformales; family Tepidiformaceae; genus UBA2991. The sequence continues at coordinate 1,313,320 of OZ241899.1, read as the reverse complement.
TACGGGAGTCGCTGTCGCCTTTCTGGCGCTCGGTGGGCTCGCCAACGTATGGCTCGGCGTTCACTGGACCAGCGATGTCGTGGGCGGCTACCTCTGGGCGGCAGCCATCCTCGTCCCCACTGCCTGGATCGCCTTCCACAACCGTCTGTAATCCTTCCTCGCGTACACTCCGCACTCGTGGAGATTGATGTCGCCCTCAGGGCGGCTGCCGCCATTGCCGGAGCCGCTGCGCTCGGTCAGATCATCTCCCGCCGCTTCCCCATCCCCTTGCCCCTCTTCCTGCTCGCCGCGGGCCTCCTGCTCGGCCGCGACGGCCTGAACATCGTCCGCTCGCACGAGCTCGAGGATCTCATCCGCATCGTCGTCGTCCTCGCCGTTGCCCTCATCGTCTTCGAGGGCGGCACGGCGCTTCGCCTTGCCTCCCTCCGCACCCTCGCGCCCGTCGTCCGCAACATCATCGTGCTCGGGCTCCTCGTAACCCCCACCGTCGGCGCCTTCGCCGCCTGGGTATTCCTCGATTTCGACTGGCGCATGGCCTTCCTCTTCGGCGCCCTCGTAAGCGTCACCGGACCGAGCGTGCTCACCCCCCTCCTGCGCTCCATCCGCGTCGACGACCGCCTCCGCGACATCCTTGCCAGCGAGGGCGTCATCATCGACCCGTTCGGCGCTCTCCTCACGCTGTTCCTCCTCGAGATCGTCCTCGCCGAGACGCTCCACGTTGCCGGTCCCACCTGGTGGGTGATCGAGCGCCTGCTCATCGGGTTGGCGGTGGGTGCGGGAGGCGCGTTCCTCGTCTGGCTCCTGTCGCGCACCGTGAAGCGGCTCGGTGGCCGCGAGATGGCCCTGTTCGTGATCGGCGCCGCCGTTGCCGCCTTCGCCGTGGCCGAGTCGCTCGCCCACGAGTCCGGGCTGGTGGCGATGGTCCTGATGGCCATCGCCATCGGGAACCTTCGCCTCCCCCAGCGCGAGCGCGTCGATGACCTGCAGGAGTCGGTCACGGTCTGGCTCATCGCCAGCGTCTACGTGCTCCTCGCCGCCGGCATCAGCATCGACGACCTCACCGGCCTCTGGCCCGAGGGACTCATCGTCGTCGCCATCCTCGCCCTGGTCGGACGCCCGCTCCTCATCGTGCTCGCCAGCATCCGCTCGGGCCTCAACTGGCGCGAGCAGGCTTTCCTCTCCGCGGTCGCTCCCCGTGGCGTTGTTGCCGCCTCCCTCGCCGGGGTTGTCGCCGTCGAGGCGAGCTCGCTGGCGGGGAGCGATGCGTCCCGCCTTGTCGCCATGGTCTTCGTCGTCATCCTTCTCACCATCGGAATACAATCCGCCTATGCGGGCACCCTCGCGCGGCTCCTCCGGGTCCAGCCAATGACCACCGTCGTCGCCGGCGCGGGCGAGGTCGGGAGGCGTGTCGCGACCCTGATCGCGGGTTCGGGCGAGCCCGTCCTCGTCGTCGAGACCGACGAGGACGCGGTCATGCAGGCACGCGAGGAGGGCCTCGAGGTCCTCATCGGCGACATCTCCGACACGGCTGTCCTGGAGAAAGTCCGCCTCAACGAGGCGAAGGCCCTCCTGCTCGCCACCCCCGATGACGCCCGCAACCTGCTGGCCGCCCAGCTCGCCCGTTCGAAGTTCAATTGCGAATCCGTTTTCGTCCGCGTGAACGACGTCGCCAACCTTGAGGCCTTCCAGAAGCTCGGGGTCGTGCCCGTGAGCCAGTCCGAGGCGGTCGCGTCCGAGCTCGCCCGGATGGTCGCCGGCCCGATGTTCCAGGACGTGCTCGCCCAGGTTGCCGAGGACGTCACCGTTGCCCGCGTCGTCGTCACCTCCGCCTCGGCGCAGCGTGAGATCCAGGCCATCCCGGAGCTTCGCGGGACGCTCGTCGTGCTCGTCACCCGCGGGCGCGACTCCGTCATCCCCAACGGCCGCACCGAGCTGCGCCTCGGCGACATCGTCACCATTTTCGGCAGCCTCCAGGACCTCGCTGCCGCCCGTGGCGGTCTCTCCGTCGTCCCCGACCCCGAGCCCATCATCTCGTAGCCGCGCCCGTCGGAAATCGCTACGATCGAACCGTGAGGTTCCTGCTCCTCCTGCTGCTTCCCGGCCTTGTGGCCTTGATAGGACTCGTGCTGCGCACCTGGATCGCGATGCGCATGGCCGAGCGCAACCGCATCGTCGATGCCACAGTCACGGATGTCCGCTCCTCCCCCGCCGATCCCGAGGAAGCAGCCTCCCGTCCTCGCGGTCGCCTGCGCCGTCGCGAGCCCCCTCCCTGCGGCCGCCACAACCTGCACCTGCTGTTCCGCCTCGTTGGTGGCGAGGATAGCTGTCGTCACTGTGCGGCCATCGAGCGCGCCCGGTACGAGGCAGATGCCGCCGCCGCCGTCGATGCCGCCGAGCAGGCCCTGCGCCGCGATCGTTCGTAGCGGTTAGCGCGCAGCCACCGCCGACAGCCGCGCCCGTTCGACCTCCCCCGGAAGCGCCTCCAGGACGGTTTCGATGTCCGCTTCCGTCGTCCCCTCGCCCAGGCTGAACCGCACGCTCCCCGCCGCCCGCCGGATGGGCACGCCCATCGCCAGCAGCACATGCGAGGGCTCCCACATCGCGTTTGAGCAGGCGCTGCCGGTGCTCGCCGCGATCCCACGCGCGTCCAGGCGGGCCACCAGGTCGTCCCCCTCGATCCCGTCGAAGGAGATGTTCAGGTTGTTCGGCAGGCAGTTCTCCTGGCAGCCGTTCGTCTCCGCGTCCGGGACCGCCGCCAGCACGCCCTCGCGCAGCCGTTCCCGCAGCGCCCGCACGCGCGCTGAACGCTCCGAGACGTTCGCGCTCGCGAGCTCCAGCGCCCTCGCCGTCCCCGCGATGCCGGCCACGTTCTCTGTGCCGGCGCGCTTCTGCATCTCCTGGCCGCCCCCCAGCAGGAGCGCATGGAACGGCGTGGCCCGCCGCAGGAACAGCACCCCGCTCCCCTTCGGCCCCCCGAACTTGTGCGACGACAGGCTCAGCGCGTCGACCCCCAGCGTCTGCATGTCCAGCGGTGTCCAGCCCGCGGCTTGCACGGCGTCCGTGTGCAGCATCACCCGGTGGCGCTGACGGACCGCGTACTCCCGCAGGATGCCCGCCAGCTCTGAGATCGGCTCGATCGTCCCGACCTCGTTGTTCGCCAGCATCACGCTCGCCAGCACCGTGTCGGGACGAAGCGCCCGCTCGAACTCCGCCGGGCTGACGTGTCCGAACCCGTCGCACCCGAGCGTCGTCACCTCGAACCCGATCTCCTCGAGGAACTGGGCCGCGTGCAATCCGGCGTGGTGCTCGATCGCGGTCGTGACGATGTGTGAACCGGCGCCCGCCCGCCGCATCGCGTAGGCGATGCCCACCATCGCCGTATTGATCGCCTCCGTGCCCCCGCTCGTGAAGAGCACTTCCGAGTTTCTGGCATTCAGGCAATTGGCAACGGAATCCCGCGCATCATCCACCGCCTGCTGCGCGATTCGCCCCGCCTCATAGTGGCCGCTCGGGTTGCCGAACCGCTCGCCCAGGAAGGGCAGCATCGCCTCGCGCGCCTCGGGGCGCAGCGGTGTTGTGGCCGCGTGATCGAGGTAGACCATCCGACTCAGCCTAGCAGAGCCCCGCCTCCCGTTCGCTGGTGCCGGTGCGTCAGAACTCGTAGTAGAGCCCGAACTGCCCCGCCCCGATCGGTGCGTCCGGCCCGGACGAGGAGATCGCCACCACCCCCAGCACCAGCACCATGAACCCGAAGCCGACCAGGCAGGACACCACCACCTGCAGTGGCTCCGCCCCCGTCGCCGCCTGCACCGCGTAGATCATCGCCACCAGCAGGAGGGCCAGCGGCATCAGGGCGAACACCGGGTAGAGCACCGGCAGGAACATCCCCATCGAGAGCGCCAGCGGCGCCGCCGCGTAACCCATCGTTCGCACGATCGCGAGCAGGTCCACCTGCACGCGGAAGAACTGCACCATCAGCACGTAGATCAGGAGCGCCGCCGCCCCGTACATCGCCGCCAGGAATAGCGACCCCAGCAGGAACGAGTTGATGAAGGCGTTGGGGGGCGTGTAGCTGGCGCCTTCCCAGTGGAGCCAGGCGCCAAGACCCGCGAGCAGGCAGGCCCCGCTCGCCACGATCAGCGCCGAACCCAGCTCCCGCTCGTCGTCCCGCACTTCCTCGAAAACCCCTGTGTCGAGGAACACCATCCGCACGAGCCGCTCCAGCACGACCTTGCCGGGTCGCGTATCAATCCCGGTGACCCGGTCTGCTGCCCGCTGCAGGGCGCTGGAGAGAAAGTTCAGGAACCTCAGGCGTGTCTACCCCTTCGCTCGCGAATGCCCCTCTGCGAAGCGAACGCGAAGGATCGCTGCGGGGAAATATTCCCACTGGACAGCTTCGCACTCTAGCACAGGCATCCCTGCTGCTCAGGACGCCGTGAGCGGGCGCTTCTCGGGCATGCCAGGCCTTCTCGGGTATCGCGTCGGTGTCGCCCCCAGCTTTCGGAAGAGGAGCACACGTATCTGGCCCGAGATTTCGCGTCGCATCGCTTTCGTGCCCGTGTGCTCGCAGTTCAGCGTCGTCAGGGCGGCCCCTGCCTCCGCGAGCTCCGCTTCCCCCCTCGATCCCTTCACCGCGGCGATCGTCCCGCCCGTCGCTGCCAGGGGTGCGGTGTACTCCAGCAGCACTGGCAGGGGCGCGACTGCCCGCGCGATCACGAGGTCCGCTCGCTCCCGCAGCGCCCCTCGCCCCGCTTCCTCCGCCCGTTCACCATGCACCTTCACGTTCCCCAGCCCGAGCGCCTCCGCCATCTCCTGCAGGAGGTTCGCCCGCTTCCCCCGCGCCTCTACCAGGTGGACCTCCACCCCGGGCGCGACCGCCGCGATCACGAGCCCGGGAAAGCCGCCCCCGCTCCCGACATCCACCACCACCCCCGCCTCCGGAGACCCCGACAGCCGATGCGCCTCGAGCGACTCCGCATAGTGGCGCGCGACCGCCTCCTTGCCCTTCACGGTTGTCGTTTGGACGGGCGACTCCGCCAGCAACTGCGCGTGGCGACGCAGCAGGGGCAGCCAGCGCTCCGGCTCGACCAAGTCCGGGAAGAGTTCCGGCAGGGATTCCCACGCTAGCATGGCGAAATGCTCGGATTTGTGAGGGAATGCGCCGGTTCGTTGCGCAAGTGCATGGTACGATCCTCCCATGAGTGATCAGCCGGGGGCCAGTGCCTCGATAACGCTGGGCGAGGCGCTTGAGGAATACCTCGGAACGCTCGCGCCGGAAGCCCACAACAACGCTTCTCCATTCGTCCGCCGCTACGTCGAACACGCCGGCCATGAAACCGCCGTTGCCGCTCTCACGGGCGCCCGCGTCGAGTCTTACGCCGAGTCGCAGATCCAGCTGTCGGACCCTGCCGCGCCCCAGCGCGTGGCCGCCCTCAAGGCCTGGTTCCAGTACCTGAAGAAGCGGAGCTACGTCGAGAAGAACTACGGCGTGCACATCCGCCTGCGACGCTCCGCCGGTCGCGCCACCGTTGCCCACGCCGTTAACGAAGCGCCCATCGAGATGACCGCCGAGGGCATCACCAACCTGCAGCACGAGCTCGACAAGCTCGAAGGCGACGTTCCCGACCTCGTGAAGGCCATCTCTCTCGCTCGCGAGGACAAGGACTTTCGCGAGAACGCGCCCCTGGAGGCTGCCCGGGAAGCGCTCGCCTTCAACGAGACCCGCCGCCGCGAGATCAACGCCACGCTTCGCCGCGCCGTTGCCGTCGACGAGGGCAAATCCGCTGGTGATCGCTCCACCATCGGTTCGACCGTCCAGGTCACGCGCCTCGATAACGAACGCGACATCGAGTACAAGCTCGTCAGCGCGCGCGAGGCCAACGCGTCCGACCGCAAGATCTCGGTCGAGTCCCCCGTCGGGAAGGAGCTGCTCGGCCGCCGCCCTGGCGACGAGGTCAGCGTCTCGGTGCCCTCTGGTGTCATCCAGTTCCGCGTGACCGGCGTCAGCAACTCCTGACGCCCCGGCCCTCACCGAGTCCCTAGCAGCAGTCGTCCTTGTAGCCGCAGCGCCGGCAGACCGCCAGGCGCGATCCCTTGATGGCCGACATCGGCCCGAGACACCGCGGGCACGTCTGCAGCGGAATGTTCCCCACACCGTCTTCCGGTGGCGTCCGCACCGTACCGGAGACGTCTAAATTGCTCATGTGCCCTCGCGCTTGACCAATAGTCTATCGAGACGCCCGCCGCTTTCACGGGCGCTTTCACAGGATTGACGATCGAGGGCTACAATGCGGCAGGCCTGCGAAGGCTCCCAAAGGCTGAGCCAGCGCAAGCTGCGCCATACCAAGAGATTTCACAGCGAGGCGAACATGACTTCGAACCAGTACTGGTGGCCCGATCAGCTGAACCTGAAGGCTCTCCGCCAGAACTCCCCCCTGTCCGACCCGATGGGCGAGGACTTTGACTACGCCGAGGCAGTCGCGACCCTCGATGTCGATGCGCTCAAACAGGACATCGAGCAGGTGATGACGACCTCCCAGGACTGGTGGCCGGCCGACTACGGTCACTACGGGCCGCTCTTCATCCGCATGACGTGGCACGCCGCTGGCACCTACCGCATCAGCGACGGCCGTGGCGGCGGAGGCTCGGGCCACCAGCGTTTTGCCCCCCTCAACAGCTGGCCCGACAACGCCAATCTGGACAAGGCTCGCCGCATACTCTGGCCGGTCAAACAGAAGTACGGTCGGAGCCTCTCCTGGGCCGACCTGCTCATCTTCGCCGGCAACTGCGCCCTGGAGTCGATGGGCTTCAAGACCTTCGGCTTCGCTTTCGGTCGCCCGGATGTCTGGGAAGCCGACGAGACCGACTGGGGCGCCGAGGGCGAGTGGCTCGCAGACGAGCGTCACGACGGCGATGGAGACATCGAGGGCCCCTACGGCGCCGACCACATGGGCCTCATCTATGTGAACCCGGAAGGGCCCAACGCCAATCCCGACCCGCTCGCGGCGGCGCGGTACATCCGCCAAACGTTCAAGCGAATGGCGATGAACGATGAGGAGACCGTTGCTCTCATCGCCGGCGGACACACCTTCGGCAAGGCCCACGGCGCCGCTCCCGACGACGAGGTCGGTCCCGAACCCGAGGGAGCAAGCCTCGAGGAGCAGGGATTCGGCTGGACCAACCCCCTCGGCAGCGGTAAGGCCAACGACTCGATAACCAGCGCCCTCGAAGGCGCCTGGACCAACAACCCTGTCCAGTGGGACAACAACTTCCTCGAGAACCTGCACAACCACGAGTGGGAGCTGATCACGGGCCCGGGCGGCAAGTCGCAGTACGCGCCCGCGGACGCCGCTTCGGTGGCCACCGTGCCAGACGCCCATGACCCCGCGGTGAAGCACCCCCCGATGATGCTGACGACGGACCTCTCGCTGAGGATGGATCCGGACTACGCGCCAATCGCCAGGCGCTTCCTTGAGAACCCCGGCGACTTCGAGGATGCCTTCGCCAGGGCGTGGTTCAAGCTGATCCACCGCGACCTGGGTCCCCGCAGCCGCTACCTGGGGCCGCTGGTGCCCGACGAGGCGCTGCTCTGGCAAGACCCCGTTCCCGAGGTCGACCATGACCTCGTCGGCGCGCAGGAGATCGCCGACCTCAAGGCCAGTGTCCTGGCCTCGGGCCTGTCCGTTTCCCAGCTCGTCTCGACCGCCTGGGCATCGGCTGCCACGTTCCGTGGCACCGACAAGCGCGGCGGCGCCAATGGCGCCCGCGTGCGGCTTGCCCCGCAAAGGGACTGGGAAGTGAACGACCCGGCCGAACTGGCAAGTGCGCTGCAGGCGCTGGAGCAGGTCCGGGCCGAGTTCAACCAGTCGCAGAGCGGCGGCACGAGGATCTCGCTCGCCGACCTTATCGTTCTGGCCGGCTGCGCGGGCGTCGAGCAGGCGGCCCGGGACGCCGGACACGACATCGAGGTTCCCTTCATCCCCGGCCGCACCGACGCGACCGAAGAGTGGACCGACGCGGAGTCGTTTGCCGTCCTCGAGCCTACCTCCGACGGGTTCCGGAACTACGTCCAGGCGGGAGTCTCCGAGCCCGCCGAGGAGTTGCTGGTGGAGCAGGCGAGCCTGCTCACCCTGACGGCCCCCGAGATGACGGTGCTCCTCGGCGGCATGCGCGCCCTTGGCGCGAATGCCGGGGGGTCGCCGCACGGTGTCCTCACCGACCGGCCGGGAACGCTGTCGAACGACTTCTTCGTCAACCTGCTGGATATGAGCACTGAGTGGCGGCCGGCTTCAGGCTCCGGGGACGTGTTCGAGGGACGAGACCGCGAGACCGGTGAGGTCAAGTGGACCGGTTCGAGGGCTGATCTCGTGTTCGGCTCGAACTCCGAGCTCCGCGCCCTGGCGGAGGTCTACGCCTCCAACGACGCGGAAGAGGACTTCGTGGACGAATTCGTGGCCGTGTGGGACACGGTGATGAACCTCGACCGCTTCGATCTCCTCTAGCCCACCCGGGTATCACGAATCGGCGAGAGGCGCACCCGCCAGGGTGCGCCTCTCCTGATCTGCCCGCAGCGTCCGCCTGCGTCACAATCGTTCCGTGCTTCGGAGCCTCTTCGCGCTTGCCGCCGCCCTCGCCCTCGTGGCCTGCGCCGATCCCGGCGTCCCCGCCCCGAAGGACGTCCCCCCGGACGCCCCCTTCGTGTCCCAGGATCGGCTCACGTTCTCCCCGAAGGAGCTCCAGGTGCAGGTGGGCGAGCGCATCTACTTCTACAACGGGGAGACCGCCGTTCATAACCTCGTCTTCGACAAGTCGGCGCGTTCCCCAGACATGGAAGCCGGGGACATCTTCGTCTGGAGCTTCTCCACCCCCGGCGAGCACGTTGTCACCTGCGACTACCACCCGCAGATGCGATTGCGCGTGACTGTCCTGCCATAGTCCCCACGCCCGTGCTCCCGTACGCTAGCGCCATTCGCTGCGCGGAGGCCGACCATGCAATTCGAGGACATCCTCTGGGAAGTCGATGACGACGGGGTCGCCCACCTCACCCTCAACAGGCCCGAGAAACTGAACGCGATCAGCCTCGATACCCTGGCCGAGGTCGAGCAAGCCATCACCAGCGCCAACGACGACGACAACGTGCGCTGCATCCTGATCACGGGGGCAGGCCGCGGCTTCAGTTCCGGCACGGACCTCACTGCCCGCGGCGGTACCCGCGTCGAGCGGCCCTTCCCCGGGCGAGCAGGCATTACGCGCAGCACGATGCTCTGGCCCGCCTTCCTCTACAACTCCAACAAGCCGAGCGTCTGCGCCGTTAACGGCGTCTGCGTCGGCGCCGGCTTCTCCTTTGCCCTCGCCGCCGACATCCGCATCGCCTCCACCGAGGCGCGCTTCAGCGCCATCTTCGTGAAGCGCGCCATCGTCCCCGATTCTGGCGCGAGCTGGCTCCTGCCCCGCCGCGTCGGCATGGAGCACGCCCTCCGCATGATGTACACGGGCCGCATGGTCGGCGCCGAGGAGGCCAAGGAGATCGGCCTCGTCAGCGAGGTCGCTCCGCACGACGAGCTCATGGAACGCGCCGGCGCTCTCGCCCGCGAGATCGCTCGCGGCCCCTCCGTCGCCGTCGAAGTCTCGAAGAAGCTGGTGCGCGAGAGCCTCCACCGGGGCATCGAGGAGCAGACCGAGCTCGAGAACTTCTACCAGGGCTTCATGCAGCAGACCGAGGACGTGAAGGAAGGGCGCCTCGCCTTCGTCGAGAAGCGCGAGCCCAACTTCCAGGGTCGCTAGCGACCGCTAGGCCGCCAGCTCCCGCACGACTCGTCGCAGCTCGCGGATGGCCTCGGGCATCCTCGGGCCGTACCACCACAGCAGCTTCCCATCTACGACCGCCGTCGGCGCGACATCCGAGAACTCGGGGACGTGTCCCTCGTTGAACCGGTACGGCTCGTCCGGCAGCAGGATCGCCTCCGGCCTGAGCGCCGCCACCTCGTCCAGCGTTACCTCGGGATACCGCGTGCGTTCCGCGAGCACGTTCCTCGCGCCCGCCGCCTCCAGCACGGAGTCCCCGTACGTGTCGCCCGCGAGGCCCATCAGCGGGTTCCGCCAGATCGGCACGAAGAGCGCCGGCGGCCTCTCTCCCCTCCCCTCCGTGACCGCCGACCGCACCTCCGCCACCAGCCCTTCCGCAGCCTCCTCCCGTCCCAGCGCCTCCCCCAGCTCCCCGATCATCGCGAGCGCCTCCTCCACGCTGTTCGGATCAGTCAGCAGCACGTTGAGTCCGGCCTCCCGGAGCGCTTCGACGTCCTCTCGCCGGTTCTCTTCGCGGTTGGCGATGACCAGGTCGGGGGCAATGCCGGTGATCGCCTCGACGTCGGGGTTCTTTGTCCCGCCAATCGTGGGGACGACCTCGATTTCTCCGGCCGGCTCCTCGCAGAAGCGCGTGCGTCCCCGCAGATCGTCCCCGCAGCCCAGCCACCACACGAGTTCGGTCAGGCTCGGAACCAGTGAGACTATTCGCTCCGGGGCCATGCCACGAGCCTACGGCAGCGCGACGCCGTGCGCCCCCGGGAGGCAGGTTCCCTAGCTGCCCGTGTTCGGAGGCTGCGCGGGGGCCGGGTTCGTCAGGTTCGCCCCGATCACTTGTGGGAACACCCGCTCCAGCGAGGCCAGGTCCCAGCCGCCCTCGCGGTGAATCGTCGCCTGCTTCGTGGGCATGGTCATAAGCGACACCTCGTCGCCACCGACCACGAAGTCGCGGCCGTTCACGTTTGCCGCTGAGTCCGTGCACAGGTACACGACGAGCGGCGCGACCATCTCCGGCGCGAGCGCGTCGAGCTGCGAGACGGCCTGCTCCGCGCCCGTCTCGCTGGCGTCGCCGTCCCCGCCTCGGCGCGAGGCGCGGGCGCGCTGCATCGCCTCCCGCAGCTCCGGCGAGAGCGTCAGCCGGGTTCCTGCCCGCGGACGGATGGCGTTCACGGTGACGCCGTACCGCCCGAGGTCGAGCGCGCAGGTCCGCGTCAGTCCCACGATCCCTTCCTTCGCCGCCGCGTAGTTCGCCTGGCCCATGTTCCCGAGTCCGGACTCGGAACCGGTGTTCACTATTCGCCCTGAGCGCTGCTGCCGGAACACGAGGCTCGCGTGCTTGGTCGTCGTGAAGTGCCCCTTCAGGTGGACGTCGATCACCGAGTCCCACTCCGCCTCGGTCATGTTGAAGACCATGCGGTCGCGGAGGATGCCGGCGTTGTTGATGAGGATGTCGAGCCGCCCGAAGCTGTCGAGCGCCGTCTGCACGATGCGCTCGCCTCCCTCCATCGTCGCCACCGAGTCGTAGTTCGCGACGGCTTCGCCCCCCGCCGCCACGACTTCCGCCACCACCTCGTCTGCGGGACGCGTGTCCGCCCCCTCGCCCGCCTCCGAGCCCCCGAGGTCGTTCACGACCACCTTCGCCCCCTCCTCCGCCAGCAGCAGCGCCTCGCCGCGTCCGATCCCGCGTCCCGCGCCGGTCACGATCGCTACCTTGCCTTCGAGCCGTCCAGCCATCTGTCTCTCCCGTGTGCAAAACGATCCCGCCGTCGTTCCGGCGGGCCGGGAGCGAATCTACACGGCTCCCTGTTACGCGTCAGGCCTGCCCCCCGGGGCCCGCCGGTTGAAGCGCGAGCTGGCCCGGTCGACCCCTTCCGCCACGATCGCCTCGACCGCGTCTGCCGCATGCCGCGTCGTCTCCTCGAGCGTCGCCCGTTCCTCCCCGACCGGGTCCGCAAGCACGTAGCCGGCCACGAGGTCCGGGTCGCGCGTCGGCTCTTCCCCGTCCAGGGGCCGGCCGATGCCGATCCGAACCCGCACGAAGTCCCCGGCCGTCTCCGCGATGATCGACTTCAGCCCGTTGTGCCCCCCGGCGCCTCCACCCTCCCGCAGGCGCATCGCCCCCAGTGGCAGGTCGAGCTCGTCGTAGATCACGATGGTTTGCTCCAGCTCCGCACCGCACGTCCGCAGCGCCTGGTCCACCGCCCGCCCGCTCTCGTTCACGTACGTGCGGGGACGCACGAGCGCGACGCGTTCACCAGCGATCTCACCGTACCCGATGCGGATGGAGCGGCCCTCGGCCTTCAGCTTCACACCAAGCCGCCGCGCGAGCTCGTTCACAGTCCAGATGCCGGCGTTGTGGCGGTTGCGGCTGTACTGCTCCCCCGGATTCCCCAGACCCACGACGAGCCACGCGGCCGGTTCCGCCTTCTTCCGTCCCAGCCGAAGCGCCCGTCGCAGCCGCATGGCCGTCCTCGCGCGAGTTGCGCAGGTCCTACGCTAAGCGAAACCGCCGAACGTGGTAGAGTCACGCACGGCCATGCTCGTCGACCTTCACTCGCACACCTGGCCCAAGTCGCACGACAGCGTGCTCAACCCCGACGACCTCGTCGTCCGGGCCAAGGCCGCTGGCCTCGATGCAATCTGCTTCACCGAGCACGACACCGTTTGGGACCAGCGCGAGGTCGAGGAGATGCGCGCGAAGCACAACTTCCCCGTATTTGCCGGCGTTGAGATCAGCACCGACGACGGCCATATCCTCGCCTTCGGCATCGACCGCTACGTGTTCGGTATGCATCGCGCCCCCGAGCTGGCGAACTACGTCGAGCAGGGCGGCGGGGTCATGATTGCGGCCCATCCCTACCGTCGCCAGATGCCCTGGTTCACCAGCAGCGAGGACAAGTACGAGGCGGCCCTGGAGAAGGCCAGCCGCAATCCCGCCTACGAGTACTGCGTCGCACTCGAGTCCCTCAATGGCCGCGGCAGCGACAAGGAGAACGAGTTCTCCCGCCGCCTCTGCGAACGCATGGAGATGCCCGGCACCGCCGGTACCGACTCCCACGCTATCGGCGACATCGGCAAGTGCGCCACCTACTTCGAGCGCGACATCGAGGACGAGCGACAGCTCATCGAGGAGATCAAGGCCGGCCGCTTCTACTCGGTCGACCTCCGCACCGGCGACGCCGTGCCCTTCGTGGCCGCCGTCGGCGGCTAGTCCCTGACCTGTCGATTGCGCCTCGCTTCACACATACCGGAACGGGTTGTACTATGCGTTTCGGTCGCTGAGGGCGGCCCGTAGCAGAAGCCGAGAGGATCAAAGAGCATGACCTACGTCATTACGACGCCGTGTATCGATGTCCAGGACCAGTCCTGCGTCGAGGTCTGTCCAGTCGACTGCATCTATTTCGATGAAGACGGCGACCGCATGCTCTACATCCAGCCGGACGAGTGCATCGATTGTGGCGCTTGCGAGCCGGCCTGCCCCGTGACTGCCATCTTCGCCGAGGACGACGTTCCCGAGGAAGAGACGGAGTACACCGCCCTCAACGCGAACTGGTTCGAAGACAAGGACGGCGTCCGCGCTCGCATCAACGAGCTGAAGCCCGCCTGAACCACACCACCCGGTCACCGCTCCCCGGTCAGTGAGCGCGTAGACGCGTATCAAGCGCGTCGCCCAGGAGGCGCCATGCCAGACCGACTCACCCTTTCCGCAGCCAGCCGCACCGTGCTCGGCAAGAAGGTCAAGCGCCTTCGGCGTGAGGGACTGCTGCCCGCCAACGTCTACGGCCGCGGCGTCGAGTCCACCGCCATCCAGCTCGATGGCCGCGACTTCCGCCGCGCGATCCGCCAGGCCGGCATTCGCAGCATGTTCGAGCTTGCCATCGATGGCGAACAGGACTCCCGCCATGTGCTCGTACGCGGCCTCGACCGCGAGGGCGGCACCGGCGACCCCATCCACGTCGACTTCTACCAGGTCGACCTGAATCGCCCCATCCAGACCACCACCAACATCCGCCTCGTGGGCACGGCTCCGGCTGTCACCGACCTCGGCGGCACGCTGCTGCAGAACCTGGAGACCGTCGCCATCCGCTGCCTGCCGCTCGACATCCCCGAGGCGATCGAGCTCGATGTCAGCTCCCTCGTCAGCTTCGAGCTCAGCCTCAGCATCGGCGACCTGGCCGTGCCTGAAGGCGTCGAAGTACTCGTCGCGTCGGACATCGGCGTCGCGACCGTCGACGCCCCCCGCCTCACGATTGAAGGCGAGGAGGAAGAAGGCGACGAGGAGCTCGAGGGCGAAGAAGGCGAAGTCGCCGAAGGCGAGGAAGGCGCCGAGACCCCTGCGGAAGGGGCCGACGACGAGGCCTAGCGCCCCGCCGTGCCCGACCGCCTCTATCCCTCCGACCCGAGCGAAGCCGCCCTGCTGCTGTTCCTCGACTGGTTCGGGCATCGCTATGCCCGCAGCACGCGCGTCACCGAACGATCTGTGGACGGGGAGCCCGTGCGCAGCGTCCAGATCCAGGTAGGGCGTCGCTGGGAGTTGGACTGCACCCTCATCAACTCGGTCCACGGCGATGCCGACCTCCCCTTCGAGGCCGCCCGCGCCGCTATCGAGCAGCGCCTCGACCTCGAAGGGCTGCCGTACGCACTCTGGCTGCCGCGCGGGGCCGAGCTGCCCGTCGGCGAGCCCGGCTTGAGCCAGCTCGCCCTCGCCGCCAACGAGGCGCGCCCCGTTGACGGCGACCGCCTCGAGCTGCGCCGCGGCGTCAACCTCTACCTCCGCCGCACCAGCCTCGACGGCTCGGTCGTCACCGTGCTCGGAGGGCTTGCGCCGCTCTGGGCGCAATTCACGAACCGCGTCGCCGGCTCCTTCCAGCTCAACGCCGGTGAGCTGCACCGGCTCCCCGAGTCGGAAGAGGAACGCACGGAGCTCATCGAGCGCGTCGTCCTGGCTGCCGGACAACCTGATGTCGACGACTCCTGCGTCATCCCCGCCGACGACGTCTGGACCGCGAACCGCCTCTCGGGCGACCGCGCCTACGTCGTCGGCTCGCCCGTCGCCGAGGGCGACGAGGCCAGCGCCGGACTCCGTCGCTCACTCCGCAAGCTGCTGCGGGAAGCGCAGGGCATCTCGACCGCTCCCGCGGACGCCCGCGCCCTCGTCATCCTCGCCGCCGCCACCGAGCTCGCCGGGGAGAAGGTCTCACTGACACTCCGGGGGATGGACCCCACCCTCTACTCCGGCTACGACCTCATCGCCGTCGTCGCCGACGGGCAGGTCAGGATTGTTCTCGACTCCCGCGCCGGCGCCCTGCCCTGGGACGCCCCGCTGCCTGGCTGAACAGCGCTAGCTGAACAGCGGCCCTCCGGGGTCCAGCACCTCGCCGCCCACCCCGATCACGCTCGGGCGCTCCTCGCAATAGCCCTCGTTCTCGCACTTGTCGAACGTGAACGCGCCCTTCGCCTTGTCGAAGCTGATCGTCCAGCTCCCCAGCACATGGCTGTCCGTCCCCAGCTCGTTCTCGCGTGTCAGGATGTCGATGAGGGCGGCGATCTCCTTGCTTCCCATGTCAGTGCTCCGTGTCGTCGCCCCGGGGGCGGTTGTGGTTCGATGCCCATCCATCGTACCGCCTTGCCTCACACCTAACCGCCACACCCGAGGGCGCCACGTACAATCGCTCCCTGTGGGCCACGTCTTCGTTACCCGTCGCCTGCCCGGACGCGCCATCGAGCTTCTCGAGGAAGCCGGACATGATGTCACCGTCTGGCCCGGCGACTTCCCCCCCGATCCGGACTCCCTCCGCGAGGGCATCCGGGGAGCTGACGCCGCCCTCGTTCTGGTGACCGACCCTGTCGGCCCCGACCTCCTCGATGCTGCTCCGGGGCTGCGCGTCGTCGCGAACATGGCCGTCGGCTACGACAACATCGATGCGGAAGCCGCCGCCGCGGCCGGCGTGTGGGCCACGAATACCCCCGGCGTCCTCCACGAGACCACCGCCGACCTCGCGTTCGCCCTCCTGCTCGCCGCTGCCCGCAACGTCGTCCTGAGCGAGCGCGACACGCGCGCCGGCGGCTGGCAGACCTGGTCGCCGACCGGATTCCTCGGTCACGATCCCCACGGCGCCACCCTTGGCATCGTCGGCCTCGGCGAGATCGGCCGCGCCGTCGCCCGCCGGGCCCGCGGCTTCGGCATGACCGTGCTCGCCGCTACCCGCACGCCTCGCCCTGAGCTTGAGCAGGAGCTCGGCGTCAAACGCGTCGCTCTCCCAGACCTTCTGGAGCGCTCCGACTTCGTCACCCTCCACGTCCCTTACGGCCCCGAGACCGAAGGCCTCATGGGGGCCGCCGAGTTCGCCGCAATGAAGGAGACGGCCATCCTCGTGAACACGTCCCGCGGCGGTGTCGTCGACCAGGATGCGCTCGTCGCGGCCCTCCGCGCCGGTGCCATCGGCGGCGCTGCTCTCGACGTGACGGTGCCCGAACCCCTCCCCCTCGACCACCCCCTCTACGGCTTCCCCAACGTCGTCATCACGCCCCACATCGGCAGCGCCAGCCACGCCGCCCGCGCCCGCATGGCCGAGATGGCGGCGAGCAACATCATCGCCGTCCTCGCCGGGGAGGAGCCCCCGAATCCCGTCAACCGGCCGCCCAACTCCCGTTCCGCTTGACACCACCCGCGCTGTCACGGACAACAGGGGTGGCGCGCCACTTCATCACCCCAGCCGGGAGGCCCTCGCCCTGAGCGACGAACCAGCCACCGAAAACCTCTGGCTCGCGGAAGAGCTCTGGGAGCTTGGCGCCGTCGAGTTCGGAAACTTCACCCTGGGCCGCACGACGGTCGACTCACCCATTTACATAAACCTCCGCAAGCTCATCAGCAGCCCGCACGCCCTCCAACGCTGTGCCGACATCATCCGGGTCAAGCTCGAGGCGCTCGTTTCCATGCGCCATCCCCAGGTGCAGCCCTTCACCCTCGTCGCGGGTGTCCCCTTTGGCGGTCTCCACGTCGCGACGGCGTTCTCCCTGCACGTCAGCACGCCCATGATCTACATCCACCCGCCCGGCACTGCGAAGGAAGACCTGATCGAGGGGAACTACGTCCGCGGCCAGTCCTGCCTCATCATCGACGATCTCATTACCGGTGGCGGCAGCATCATCCAGACCGCGGCGGCTCTTGCCGAGGCGGGCCTGGTCGCCCACGACGCCGTTACGCTCATCGACCGCCAGGAAGGCGGCCGCGCGGCGCTCAAGGCGAAGGGCATCAACCTGGTCAGCATCCTCACGCTCGACCAGATCGCGACCTACCTGCGCTACTCAGGGCGCATCGAGGCGCCCGACTACGAGCGCGTCGTGCGCTACATCCAGGCCAGCCAGGGCGCCTGACAGCGAACGGGCTCAGGACCGGCCCGGAACCTCCAGGTCGTCCGGGGGCGGTGCGGGGTTGGGGATGCCCGCCATGAGCTGCGTCGGCACCTGCTGCCGCAGCTCGTCCAGCGTCCACATGCCGTCCTTGTAGATCTGCCGCAGCGGCGGGTAGATCTCGTTGAGCAGGCCCACCTGCCCCCCGGCCACGGAGAAGATCTTGCCGTTGATGTTCCACGCCTCGTCGAGCAGCAGGTAGACGGTCATCGGCGCGACCATCTCCGGGCCGCGCATGCCCGACGCCTGCGCCGCCTGGCGCTGCGTCTCCGCCGCCCGCCCGCCGCCGGCGGTCATCCCCCGCTGCTGCCGGATCTGCCGCGCCGAGTCCGGCACCGTTGCCGTCAGGCGTGTCGCCGCACCCGGCGCGATCGCGTTCACGGTCACGCCGTAGCGACCGAGATCGCGCGCCGACACCCGCGTCAGCCCCGCGACGCCCGCCTTGGCGGCGCCGTAGTTCGCCTGTCCGGAGTTGCCCTGCAGGCCCGACACCGACGAGTAGTTGATGATGCGGCCGTACCGCTGCTGCCGGAACAGCACGGCAGCCGGCTTCGTCGTCGTGAAGTGCCCCTTCAGGTCGATCCGGATGACGTCGTCCCACTCGGCCTCGGTCATGTTGAAGACCATGCGGTCGCGCAGGATCGCCGCGAAGTTGATCAGCCCGTCGAGCTTGCCGTAGGCGTCGAGCGCCGTCTGGATGACGCTCTCGCCTCCCTCCATTGAGGAGACGTCGGCGAAGTTCCCTGTCGCCTCGCCGCCTGCGTCCTTGATTTCGGCGACGACCTGCGCCGCCGGGCCGTCGTCGTGCCCGCTTCCGTCCGGGTTCACGCCCGGGTCGTTCACGATGACGCGCGCTCCTTCCGAAGCGGCCAGTAGCGCCGTCGCGCGCCCGATCCCCCGCCCCGCCCCCGTCATCGCGACGACGCGGCCTTCAAGCAGATTCGCCATGGGTGTGCTCCTACGGCAGGCGGACGGTCGCGCTTCCCGGCGAGGTCCTCTGCCCGTCCGGGTTCTCCGTCCAGATCTCGAGGTCGACGAGCTTCTCCCCGTTCTCCTCGTACTTGCGCGTCACCACGCCCTTGCAGTGGATGTCCTGGTCGGGGAAATCCATGCCGCGATAGCTGCAGCCCACGCGCTTGACCGCGCCCTCGTTGCCCACCCAGTCGTGGAGGAGCTGCCCCAGGAAGGCATGCTTCAGCGCGCCGTGCACGATGATGTTGGGAAGCCCCGTGGCTTCCGCGAAGTTGTGGTCGTAGTGAATCTGGTAGAAGTCGCCTGAGCCTGCGGCCCAGTGCACGAGCTGCTGCGTGCTGCAGTTCTTCTCCAGCGTGGGGATCTCCATCCCCTCCTGAACCTCGTCCCAGCTAGCGCCCATGGTGGTCCTCCTAGTACCGGATGCCCGTGCCGGTCATGATGGCGACAACCTCGCCGTCCTGGTTCCGGTACGTCGTCTTCGTGGTCGTGATCAGCATCTCACCGAGGCGTCCCTTGCGCTCCTCGATCGAAGAGGTTGCGCTTACCGAGGTCAGGACATCGCCCGCGCAGATGTCGGCCAGGTATTCGACGTCCGTGCCGCCGTTCAGCACCCGCTTCAGCGGGCGGCTCGGCTCCAGCATCTGCTGCGGCCGGGCGCTGCGCTTGTTCGGGTCGAATACCGGTGTGCCCAGGTATCCGGGAGGCGCGGGCAGGCTCCGGTAGCCGGCCGCCTGCGCCGCCGCTTCGTCGTAGTAGACCGGGTCGGTGTACCCCACGGACCGCGCGAACATGCGCACGGAGGTCTTGTCCACCTCCAGCGTCGTCGGCTCCGACTCCCTGCCGATCGATGCCCGCATCTCGTCCGTGATCAACGATTCTTGCGTCTCGTCGCTCATGCCGTCTCCTCAATCCAAATTGGCGCGGTGAACGATAGACCAGCCCGTTCGGGGCGTAAACCGGCGGCCGCGGGCTCCGGTGGCCCGCCGCTGCGCAACCCGGTACGGTGCCTTCATGCCCGGGGATCGCTGCGCGCTTGGAGGTCGTTTGCGGCGTTGCTCCCGCCCCCCGCGAGACACCTGCCAGTACTGCGCGCGCCCCATCTGCGAGCACCACGCCTACGTCCTCGAAGGCTACGACGCGGTCTGCGTTCGGCCTGCCTGCACCGCCAAGCACGACGATCTCCCGGGCCACCACGAGTACGTCCGCGGCGTTCGCCTTCGCAACCGCGACGGCTCCTGCGGCTTCGACGGCTGCTCGCACAGCCCGTCCTTCGACTGCTCGAAGTGCGGTGGGCGCTTCTGCCTCCAGCACCTCTCCGACGAGCTGTACCCCTCCGCGAGCCCCAACCAGGACGCCGAGATGGCCATCGTCTGCGCACACTGCTGGGAGCGCCGCACCATCTGGAGCAAGCGATGACCGCCGCGCCATCCGTCACCCTCGCCGACATCGAAGCGGCCCGTGCGGTGATCGCGGGAGGCGTCCTCGAGACGCCGGTCTGGCCCGCGCGTGCCCTGGAACGCCTGACCGGCGTCCCGGTCGTGCTCAAGTGCGAGCAGCTCCAGCGCGCCGGCTCCTTCAAGATTCGCGGCGCCCTCAACGCCATCCGCTCCCTGTCCGAAGAGGACCGCGCCCGCGGCATCGTGGCCGCCAGCGCGGGCAATCACGCCCAGGGAGTCGCCCTGGCCGCGCAGGCGGCCGGGATCGCCGCAACCGTCGTCATGCCCGAGGGCGCCCCTCTCGTGAAGGCGGCCGCCACCGAGGGGTACGGCGCCCGCGTGGTCTTCCACGGCGAGTCGCTCGAGGAGGCCCGTACCCACGCGGGCGAGCTCGCCGATCGCGACGGCCTCGTCTACCTGCCTCCGTTCGACAACGACGCCGTCATCGCCGGCCAGGGCACGCTCGGCCTCGAGCTCCTGGAACAGGTGCCCGACGTCGCCGAGGTGCTCATCCCGGCAGGCGGCGGCGGCCTCCTCGCGGGCGTTGCAACGGCCATCAAGGCGCGACGCCCCGAGGTGCGCATCGTTGGGGTGCAGGCCGCCGCCATGGACGGTATCTGCCGCTCCTATGTGGCCGGCGAGGTCCGCACCGTGCCCCACGCCGGCACCCTCGCCGACGGCGTCGCCGTTGCGGGCCCCTCCGACCGCACCTTCGCCCTCATCCGCGAGCACGTCGACGAGATGATCGCCTGCGGCGACACCGCCATCGCCCACGCGATGGTGTACCTCCTCGAGACCTCGAAGCTGTTGGTGGAGGGCGCCGGCGCCCTCGGAGTCGCCGCCCTCCTGTCCGACGCCTACCGCCCCCGCGCGAAGACGGCCATCGTCCTCTCCGGCGGCAACGTCGACATCAACCGCCTCGGCTCAATCGTGCGCTACGGCCTGGTGGAGGACGGGCGCTACCGCCACCTCACCATCGAGATCGCCGACGTCCCCGGCGAGCTCGCTTCCATCACCGGCGCCATCGCCGGCGAGGCCGCGAACCTGCTCGAGGTGAACCACGACCGCGAGGCTCCGGGCCTGCCCGTCGAGGTCGCCCTCATTGACCTCCTCCTGGAGGTCAACGGCCCCGAGCACTTCGAGCGTGTGCGGGAAGCCCTTCGGGAGAAAGGCCTCGGCGACATAACCCTCGACCCGCCGCGCATGAACACCGCCGGCGCCCGCCGTCGCTACGAAACCGGCTGACCCGCGCCCGCGCCCTAGTAGGTGACGAAGCTGCCCTCGGCAGTCTGCAGGTGGTGGGTGTCGTTCAGGCTCTGAAGCGCCCGGATGTGTCCCTTGGCGAAGACCACGTGCACCGAGGTGTGCGCCGGCCGGAAGAACATGTCGAAGTCCGTCGCGATGACGTATCCGGTGTAGGCATTGATCACGCCACCGTGGCAGGCGATCACGACTCGTGCTGTCTCGCCTTCGTGCCGCGCGATGATTCCCTCGATGGCGTTCACCACGCGCTTCTGGAACTCCGCGCTCGGCTCCGTCAGCGGAAACACATCCCACGACCGCTCCCGCGCCATCCGCTTCCGCAGCCCCGCCAGGTAGTCGATGCCCAGCGCCTCCGCCGCGGTCTGGTCGCGCGGAACATCGCGGAACATCCCGATCTCGCGCAGGTCGTCGATCACAACCGGCTCAAGCCCGTGGTGACCCCCGATTGCCACGCCCGTGTCGAATGCGCGCCGCATCCCGCTGGAGTACACGATGTCGACCCGCTCCGTCGCGAAGCGCTCCCCCACCAGCCGCGCCTGCTCCCGCCCAAGGTCGCTCAGGGGCGCATCGACGCTGTCCCCGAGCTTCGCGTTCGGCAGGTTCGGGACCGACTGCTGCCCGTGCCGCACCAGCACGATCTCGGTCGTTCCCTCGATCCCCGTCAGGAACGCCTCATTGAACGCGTTGGAAGCCGGACCCCGCTGTGGCGAACTCACCGCGCCGAGCATACAGCCCGCGCATGAACGCGCGAGCGGCCGCCCCAACAAGGTTCGGAACAGTCAGTCTCTCGTATTGCGGCTTGGGTTGGCAGAATGAGTTCAGTCGGCCAGGGCGATCTCGCAGAACGGTGGGCGCTATGTCGGCGTACTTGGCGTAAGGGGTTGTGGCACATATGGATTCGGATTTGCACTGGGCGACCGTTGGATCTCTGTCGTTCGCGCTCCTCTTGCAGATTCTTGCTGGGCTAGGATCATTCCTGTTGGCGATAACGAAAGACACAGGCGGAACTACCAGTAACGGCGAGCCGACGAGCAGGAACTATGGCTTTGGGCGGCTGTGGAGAGGACCGCTTGGTCCGTTCCGCGTGATAGTGCATCCACTTAGCAAGGGGTATGCGAGGTATCACTTGCCTTGGTCTTGGACGGAGAATGACTTGGAGGGGCTCCGTGCGGCGTTACGCGGGCTGTCCTATGCAGTGGTAGCAGCAACCCTGATTGCTCGCCTGGCCGCCGGTGCTCCGCTCCTTCCGAACATTGTTGCCACATAAGGGCATACTTCGGGCCGGTACTACCCCTACCAGCGCTGCCCCGGCGGCGCGTCGATGAGCGCCTTCTCCGCGATCGCTTCCGGCGCCGTCGCCCCCGCCGCCCACGGCCAGCTCCCCTCGTCCGGCGCGAACGCGCCCGGCGCCGCCGACACGATCGCCGCCGCCATCGCCAGCGTCCGGCACGTGCCCGCGACGTCGTGCACGCGGAAGATGCGTGCCCCCTGCGCGTACGCGAGCGCCGTCGTGACGTGCGTCTCCAGGTCGCGGTCCTCCGGACCGGCTCCCGAGACGCTTCCGATGTAGTTCTTGCGCGAGTGCGCCAGCAGCAGGGGCTGCCCCGCCGTGCGCAGCTCGGAGAGGCGACGGAGCGACTGGATGTCCTCGTCGTGGCTCTTCCCGAAGGCGATCCCTGGGTCGATGGCGATAGCCTCCCGCTCCAGACCCGCCGCCTCCAGTTTCGCCAGCCGCTCCGCCATCCACCCCACCGTCTCCGTGGCCACGTCCTCGTAGACGGGCGCGGGATCGGGCCGGTGCTTCGGGATCGTGTAGCTGTAGTTGAGCACGTACCCCGCCCCGCCCTCGGCCGCCGCTTCCGCTGCTTCGGTTCCCAGCGTCAGCCCGCTGATGTCGTTCACGATCGCGGCCCCGCTCCCGATCGCCGTCTCCGCCACCTCGCGCTTGTACGTGTCGATGGAGACGAGGTGCCCCTCCCCCACGAGCGCTGCCACCACCGGCCCCGCGATCGCCGCCTCCGCCTCCGCCTCCAACTGCGGACGGCTTGCCCGCGCCGTCTCCGCCCCCACGTCGATGATGTCCGCCCCCTCCGACCGCAGCCGCTCGGCGTGGGCGAGCGCCGCCGTCACGTCGGTCCCCACCCCGTCCCCGGAGAAGGAGTCGTCGGTCAGGTTCACGATGCCCATCACGAGCGGCTCGTCCAGCGCCAGCTCGTGTGGCCCCGCCCGCCAGTGCTCGACCGGCGACAGGTAGCGCGTCAGCGGCCCGGACAGCGGGCTCTCCCGCCGCTCCAGCTCCGCCGCCAGCCGTCCGAGGTCGCCCGCGCTCGCCGCCACCCGGCCCGTCCCCTCCGTCACGGTCAATCCCAGGCCGAGCGCGCTCGTGGCGAGCGCCAGCGTTTCAAGGTCGTCCCCGAAGAACGCGATGTGCTCGGCTTCGCCGTCCGTCGCCAGCGCCCACTCCGCCGGCGGGACGGCTCGCAGCAGCGGCGTCACCGGCGCGGAATCGGGTCAAGGCCGAGCATGCGCCGGGCCTGCCAGAGGTGTTCGAGGTCGTGCTTGTACAGGTCGCGTACGAGGTCGATGAGCGCGACCTCTCCCCGGTAAGGGTGCATCGCCGTCCGCTCCCACTCGGACTGCGAGAGGCCCCAGAGCGAGTACGACGTGTCCTGGCGCGCGTGGGAGAAGCCCGAGATCGCCTCGTCGATGCTCACGTACTGGTAGTCCTCCGGGAAGGGGATGTTGTCGAGGTCGATGTTGCGGATAGGCGCGAACGGTCGCCGCAGGATCGTCTCGAACTGCTCGGTCGTCTCCCGCTCCACCTCGCGCAAATGAAACGCGATCGCGAGCAAGCACCACCCTTCATCCTGCCCCTCTCCCGGCTCTCGCGCCTGCCGCTCGCTCGTCGACCAGAGCAAGCCACGCAACTCACCCGCCGCTTCCCCCAGCGCCTTCAGGAGAAACCGGTCGCTGCTGGTGGGGGCCTCCTGCATGGTCCCATTCTACGAACCCTGCCAACCCCACCGGCGACTCAGGTAATCACGAGGGGAACGTCCTCGCGACAGAGGTCGCAGGACTCCGGTTCCCAGGAGGCGACCTCCACGCTCAGGCAGGCGTGAAGCGGCGCCCCGAAGTCCGGCGAGGCGCCCCGGCTGACCATCACCCCCACCCCCACGACCTCCGCGCCCCGCTCGCGCACGGCGTCGACCGTGTCGCGAACGCTGCCCCCGGTCGTCAGCACGTCGTCGACCACGAGCACGCGGTCGCCCGCTCCCAGCTCGAACCCGCGCCGGAACTCGCGGCCCGGGCCCTCGTCTTTCCGCTCCGCGATGATCGCCTTCAAGCCCATCCGCCGGGCCACCTCGAAGGCGAGGATGACCCCGCCCGTCGTCGGTCCCGCCACGACATTCGCTCCGGCGTGCGCGAACCGCTGCGCCATCTCCGCGCAGAGCTCACCCGTCACGTCCGGCCACTGCAGGATGCGGAACTTCTCGATGTAGGTGTCGGCGTGCCGGCCGCTCGAGAGCTGGAAGTGCCCCTGCAGCATCGCGCCGCGCTCTTCGAGCTGTTCCCGAAGGGTGTCGCTCACGGTTCCGATGGCTCCTCTGGTTCGTCTGGCTCCGAGGGTTGCGATGGCGTCGACACCGTCGTCCCGGTCAGCTCCGCGCCGCCGTTCGGCGCCAGCCCGAAGGAATCGAACGGCCAGTAGCGGAGGAACGCCTTCCCCACGATGCGTTCTCGCGGCACCAGCCCGATCCGCCCGCTGCGGCTGTCCTGGCTGCTGTTCCGGTTGTCACCCAGGACGTAGTAGTGGCGCGCCGGGATCAGGATCTCGGGGCGCGTGTCGCTCCACGCTTCCGTGATGTACGGCTCGTCCAGCAACTGGCCGTTGATGTACACCCTCCCCTGCACGATCTCGATGCGCTCCCCGGGCAACGCAATGACGCGCTTGATGAGGTCGTTCCCGCTTCCCGCCGAGCTCTCGAACACGATGATGTCGCCCCGCCCAGGATCTCCGAAGACCGTTCGCACATCGCCGTCCTCGGCGTCGACGAAGGGGATGAAGTCCGTCAGCCGGTCCATGTTGACCTCGGCGTAGCCCAGCTTGTTCACGAGGATGTGCTGGCCGTGGTCGAGCGTCGGGAACATCGAGTACCCCTCGACGAGGTAGTTCTGCAGGCTCGCCCGCACCGCCAGGAACACCAGCAGCGCAAGCAGCGCCGTCTCGATGATCTCCCGGATCAGCTTGCGGCTGCGGTCCGGCTTCTCCGCCGCCGCCGCGACAGCCACCCCCTCCGTCCACGAAGGCACCAGGAACGCCTCGGCCTCCAGCGCCGGAAGCTCGCTGGTCGCGGGTTCCCGGCCCGAGGCGGAGCGCGCCTCCGCCACGGGCGGCATCATGCCACCGCCGATGATCGGTGGGGTCTCGTCGCTCAAGTCGGGTTCCTCTGGCTGCGAGCCGGGAGCGTGTTCGTCTTCGGAAGCCACCCCACGAGCCTATCACTTGTCATTCCGAACAGGTCGCGGGTCTCTTTCTCGTCGCCTACGCTCGATGTAGCTCGCAACGAGTGCGAGCCCTGGAGGCCCGGATGACTCGCTCCCGCATGGTGGCTGCCCTCGTGGCTGTGGCGGCGCTCCTCGTATTGGCCTCGGCCTGCTTCGAGACATCTGTCGAAGATGGCGTCGACGACTCCCGTTCCATCACCGTGTCCGGCACGGGCGAGGTCCATGCCGAGCCCGACATCGCAACCGTAAGCACCGGTGTCGAGGTCCGCGGCGAGACCGTTGCCGAGGCCCGCGCAGGCGCGGTTGAGGCCGCCAACGCCGTCATTGCCGCGCTTCGCGCCCACGGTGTTGAGGAGAGCGATGTCCGCACAGTCGACTTTTACGTCTACCCCGAGTACGACTATCGCGACGAGACGCCCCGCGTGATCGGCTACGTCTTCTCGAACACCATCGAGGTCACCGTTCGCGATGTCGAGGCCGTTGGCGACATCATCGATGCCGTTGCCGCTGCCGGCGGCGATGCCGTCCGCTTTGGCGGCATCTCGTTCTCCCACGCCGATCCCGGAGCCCTCACCGAAGAGGCACGCGAGCTTGCCGTCGCCGATGCACGAGCCAAGGCGGAGCAACTCGCCGAGCTCACGGGGGTCACCCTCGGCTCCATCGTCACCGTCGTTGAGACGAGCTGGGCGGCTCCGTTTGTGGGGCTGGGGCCCCGTGCCGAGTTCGCTGCGGACGACAGCTTCGGCACGTCGATCCAGCCAGGCACGTCCGCAGTCAGGGTCACCGTGCAGGCGGCCTGGGAGATCGAGGACGAGGACGACTAGCCCGGTTTAGCTGTCCAGCTTCCCCGTGCGCTCAAGGATCATGTAGCGGCTGAGCCCCTTCATGAAATGCTGGTGGATCGAGGGGTAGCGAACGCGCAACTCGTTCTGGAACTGGTTCATGGGGTACCGGCGACGGTGGTAGCCAGCGCCTTCGGGGATCGGCCCTACCTCACTCGCCACTGCCACGTAGAGCGGCCTCAGTGACCGGAAATGTGTCTCGTACTGCTCGTTGTAGCTCGTCGCCTCGCAGTCGAGATAGCCGAGCAGAAGCGTTTGCGAGATGGTGGCGCCGATCTGGTCGTGCGCCGCCCTCGCGACGAACTCCTCGGGCGTCTCGCCCTCCGCGATCTCGCCCTCCACGACGCGCCAGCCGTCGCCGCCCTCGTCAGGCTCCGTCACGTATCCGTAGTCGCCACGGACGACGCAGGCGTAGGCGAAGAGCGCGGGCCTGTCCTCGGGAAGGGCCTCCTCGTCCTCGACGTACACCGAGCGCCAGTCGCGCCCGAGGATGATTTCGGTCTTCCCGTGGAAGTGAACCTCCGGGATCGGGATCTTGGGCATGGGGATGTCGCCGAGTGGCATCGCTACGTCTTCCTCCGCCGGTAGAGCGGCGTCTGCGCGACCAGTGCGCGTTCCCCGCCTACCGAAATCGCTGTACCTGGATGGCTCCGGTTCCGATTGAGTATTGCCAGTCCTGCCGCAGCGTCAAGCGCGAACGAGGACGCGCAGCTTCGAAGCTCCCCCACGACCTGCTCGTCTGCCAGCGCCGGCGTCCCCACGGGCGGGACCTCCGCCCCCTCGAACAGGAGCGCGCTGAGCACGCGCGTAGGCTCCTCCGCGGGGAGCCCGAGCACCTCGCTCAGCCCTGCCTCCGCCGGGGTGAGCCCCGTCTCCAGGTCCGGTGTGAAGGCAGGCACGCCCGCCTCTATGCGCGCGATCTCCTGCGCCCCCGCGCCCGCCAGCCCCACCCCCGACGCCTGCAGCAGTCCCAGCAGGTGTTCCGCTACGGGCGGGGCGACCATGAACTCGAAACCGTCCTCGCCGACGCTGCTCGTGCGGATCGCCAGCGCCCGGTATCCGTGGAACTCGAACGGGGACGCGTGCATCGAGGGCAGCCGTGGCGGAAGTCCCTCGTTCACGTGCCGTGCTGCCGCTTCCGCCGCCCCCGGCCCCGCTATCCCCACCAGGCACGTGGTCGCCGTTCGGTCCTGGATGGCGACGTCGTACCCCTCTCCCACCGCGTCTTCCAGCATCGCCATCGTCGTGGCGCCCCTGCCCGGCTCCCCCATAACGATGTAGGCGATGCCCCCTGTCCTGGCGACCAGCGCGAGGTCCGCGAGCCGGCCGCCCGCGTCGAGCGCGGCCGCCCGAACCGCCCGCCCCTCCTCCAGCTCCCCGGCAGCGTCCCCGAAGACTGCCCCCAGCACCGCCCCTGCGTCCGTGCCGCTTACCAGCAACCGCGTCCGGTCCGAGCGGTCGAAGGCGACGGCGTTCGACCGCAGCCCCGCGTACTCGTCTTCGCTGTCGCCGTAGCTCTCGGGAAGGCGCCAGCCGCCACGCAGCCGGAACGTTGCGCCCAGCGCCTCGTGGACCGCGTGCAGGGCCAGCCGGTTGATGCCCGCTTCCGTCACTCCTCGACGAAGCGCCGCCGCCCGTCGACCTCGGTCAGGCGCCCCACCCCCGGGAACGCGTTGTGCACGCACACGAGCAGGGCGTTCTCGCGCACGGCGCGCTCCATCAGGCGCTTCTTCGTCTCCAGCGAGACCACGGGCAGGATGTCGAAGGCCGCGATCCAGGCCGGGCGCTCCGCCTGGACGGCGTGGTGCACCAGGTCGCCCGTGTAGATGGCCGTTTCGCCGCGCGAGCTCAGTACGACCGAGGCGTGGTCGGCGGTGTGTCCGGGAGTTGGCAGGAACGTAATGCCGGGCAGGATCTCGCGCTCGCCGTCTACCAGCTCGAGCTGCCCCGTCCGCTCCAGCGGCTCGAAGTTCGGGGCCAGGTAGGTGGCGCGCGTCCGGTCGTTCGGGTGCATCGCCGCCTCGTACTCTCCCCCCTGAATGAAGTATCGCGCGTTCGGGAACGTCGGCGTCACCTCGCCGTCGCGTTCGAGCGTGTTCCAGCCGCAGTGGTCCGTGTGCAGGTGCGTGTTGACCACATGGGTCACGTCGCCGGGCGCTATGCCGATCGCCGCCAGTTCGTCGAGCAGCGTGCCGTACTCGCCCGGCCAGATCCGTTCTCGCTCACGCTCCGTGTACTTCGTCCCCATACCCGTCTCGACCAGCACGACGTTGTCGCCCCGGCGCACGAGCATGCAGTTGAGCGCCAGCGGAATGCGGTGCTGGTCGTCGATATTCTCGCTGCCGACCACGGGCTCCCAGAGGATGCGCGGCACCAGCCCGAAGATCGCCCCGCCGTCGAGCTTGATGTGCCCGTCGGAGACGACCGCGACGTCGAATTCGCCAGTCCGGTAGGTTGCCGCCGCCATGGCGCAACAGTACGGACCACCGCCCCTGCGCGCCAGAAGGCGCGCCGCTAGTCCTCGGCCGCCGACTCCACCGCCGTTTCGAAGGCCGCGATCGCGACCTCGATCTGGTCGTCTTCCGGAACCCGTGTCGTCAGCGCCTGCAGCGCGATGTTCGGCGCGAACATCGCCCGCACGAGCGCGTTCGACTCGTAGCGCGCTCCGAAGCGCAGCACCTCGTAGCTGATCCCCGCGATCGGTGGCAGCAGCACCACCCGCGAGAGGACGCGCACGACGATGCCCTGGTCCACCAGCAGGTCGAACACGAGGAACGCTGCCAGCGCGATCATGATGACGACTACGAGGAAGCTCGTCCCGCAACGGGTGTGCTCCTTCGGGAAGCCCCGGACGTCCGCGACCTCCAGAGGCCGCGACGCCTCGTAGGCGTGGATCGTCATGTGCTCGGCGCCGTGGTACTGGAACACCCGCCGGATGTCGGGCATCAGCCCGATCAGGCCGATGTAGGCCACGAACAGCACCAGACGCACCGCCGCCTCGATCGCCACCACCGCCGCCCGCGCGATCCCCTGCGACTCGAGGAAGTTCGCCAGCAGCACCGGCCCCACGAAGAAGATGGCGATCGCGAAGATGATCCCGATCGCCATCGAGAACCACATCGCCGCGTCGGTCAGCGGCTCCTCTTCCTCCGGGAGGGGCGCGGCGCCAGCCCCCTCCCCGTCGTCCTCAGCCGGCTCATCGAGGGCGATGCGCGAGGAGTAGTTGATGGCGCGCAGCCCCAGCGAGAGCGTCTCCCACAGCACGACCGCCCCGCGCACCAGCGGGACCTGGCGCAGGCGCCCCGTCGTGAAGCCGGTCAGCTCCTCCGAGTGACGCACGATTTCGCCGCTGGGGTGGCGAACGGCCACGGCCATGTGTCGTGGAGCGCGGATCATCACGCCCTCGATCACGGCCTGGCCGCCGTAGTACACGTCTGGACGCTGGGGGGCGGCAGTCATGGGGCGATCAGCCTCTGCCTCGGGTCGGACCGGTGGCGCTGCTGGGCCGCATCAGTCCCGGCCCGGTGGAGAGATGCCGCTCTACGAGGGGTCGCCGAGCGAATAACGGCGCTGGAAGCGCTCAACCCGGCCTGCCGTGTCGACGATGCGCTGCTCGCCCGTGAAGAACGGGTGGCACTCGCTGCACACGTCGATGTGCATCTGGTCCTTGGTGGCCCGGGTTTCGATGCGGTGGCCGCACGAACAGGTGATGACGGCGTCGACGTACTCGGGATGAATCTCGGCCTTCACCGCGCTACTCCTGGCCCGCCGGTACGAGCACGCTCACGCGCTTGCGGCGTCCCTTGGCGTGGGGGCTGAACTTCACCGTGCCCTCCACCTTCGCGTAAATGGTGTGGTCGCGGCCAAGTCCCACGTTCTCACCCGGATGGAAGCGGGTGCCACGCTGCCGCAGGATGATCGTCCCCGGCGTCACGTACTCGCCGTCGTAGCGCTTCACGCCCAGCCGCTGACTGTTGCTGTCGCGGCCGTTCTTGGTGCTGCCCAGGCCCTTCTTGTGCGCCATGGCCTACCCCTTCGTGATCGACTCGACGACGAGCCGGGTGATCGGCTGCCGGTGCCCGAGCGTGCGCCGGTAGCGCACCTTGTTCTTGTACTTCATGAAGCGCAGCTTGGGGCCCTTGCCGTGCTGCGCGATGCGCGCCCGCAGCGAGGCCCCCGGAACCGTCGGCTCGCCGACCTCGACGTCCATGCCGTCGATCAGCAGCAGCACGTCGAAGTCGATCGTGTCGCCGGGCTCGCCATCAAGGGTGCCCACGTCGAACTCCTGCCCTTCCGTGAGCATGAATTGATGTCCGCCGGCTCGCACGATCGCCTGCACTGGTTGCTCCGCTTGCTCCCGCTCTGACTGGGAAAGTTCAGTCTAGGAAGGCCCCCCGTAGGGTCAACGCCTCATACGGACTCTGCGACTTCGCACCCCGCGCGAATCAGCCAGAGAGTGACTGCTGCGAACTTTTTCGGCAGCCTGTCAGCCCTCCGATGCGATGATGCAGTCCACGCACAGCTCGCTGTTGGCGCCCTCGTCGATCTCCGCACCGCACGCTGTGCACCGTCGTGGTTCGCCCTCGTCGCTCACGTGGTGGCTCGCTGGAGCGGGGCTATTTGCCGCCGCCGTCGGTCGTCGCCTGGGCGCCGCCCTCCCAGGCCAGCCCCGGCTTGGGTGTTGGCTGGAACGTGGGCGTGTCCGCGGGCTCCTCGTCGAGGGACTCCGCGGGCGGCTCGTCCTTCTTCTCCAGATCGGGCGGTGGCCAGGGAGCGCTCGGGTCGCTCTCGAGCAGGCGCGTCAGCTCCTCGCCCTCCAGCGTCTCGACGTCCAGCAGGACGGTCGCAAGCTTCTCCAGCACGTCGCGCTTGTCGCGCAGGATGTCGCGCGCTCGGGCCTGCGCTTCCTCGATGATCCGCCGCACCTCGTCGTCGATCTCCTCGGCGATCTTCTCCGAGTAGTTTCGCGTCTCCGAGATTTCGCGGCCCAGGAAGACGAGGTCGTCGCTGCGCCCGAACGTGCGCGGGCCGAGCCGCTCGCTCATACCCCAGCGCGTCACCATCGAGCGCGCGATGCGCGTCACCTGCTCCAGGTCGTTCGAGGGCCCCGTCGAGGCTTCCCCGTAGATGAGCTCCTCGGCCGCGTGGCCGCCGAGGGCCGTGCAGAGCTGGTCCTTGAACATGTCGCGGGTGCGGTAGTGCGTCTCCTCGTCGGGCAGGAAGCGCGTGTACCCGCCCGCCATGCCCCGCGAAACGATGGTGACCTTGTGCGGCGGGTCGTGCTTGTCCAGGAAGTGCGCGATCACTGTGTGGCCGCCCTCGTGGTAGGCCGTCAGCTGCTTCTCGTGCTGGCTCATCACGCGGCTCTTGCGCTCTGGGCCGGCGATTACGCGGTCCACCGCCTCCTCGAACTCCTCCATCGCAATCGTCTTGCGATTGCGCCGCGCCGCCAGGATCGCCGCTTCGTTGACCAGGTTTGCGAGGTCGGCCCCGCTGAAGCCCGGCGTTGACTTCGCCAGCGTCGCCGGCTCCACGTCTTCGCTGATCGGCTTCCCCTTCAGGTGGACGCCCAGGATCGCCTCGCGGCCCTTCACGTCCGGAGAATCCAGCACGACCTTGCGGTCGAAGCGTCCCGGCCGCAGCAGCGCCGGGTCGAGGATGTCGGGCCGGTTCGTGGCAGCGACCACGATTACGTTCGTGCCTGTATCGAACCCATCCATCTCGACGAGGATCTGGTTCAGCGTCTGCTCGCGCTCGTCGTGGCTGCCGCCCAGCCCCGCCCCGCGCTGGCGCCCGACCGCGTCGATCTCGTCGACGAACACGATGCAGGGCGCGTTCTTCTTCGCCTGCTCGAACAGATCGCGCACGCGGCTCGCGCCCACGCCTACGAACATCTCCACGAACTCCGAACCCGAGATGCTGAAGAACGGCACGCCGGCCTCGCCCGCGACCGCGCGCGAGAGCAGCGTCTTGCCCGTGCCCGGCGGGCCGACGAGCAGCACACCCTTGGGGATGCGCGCGCCCAGCGCCGCGAACTTCTCCGGGTACTTCAGGAACTCGACGACCTCGACGAGCTCCTCCTTCGCCTCATCCGCGCCCGCCACGTCCATGAACGTGACCGTGACCTTGGCGCCGGTGAAGAGCCGCGCGCGGCTCTTGCCGAAGCTCATCGCTTGCGAGTTCGAGCCCTGGGCCTGCCGCATGATCAGCAGCAGGAACGCGCCGAACAGCAGGAACGGGAACAGGTTCAGCAGCAGTCCCAGCCACGGGCCCAGTCCGCCGCTCTCCTTGAACTCGAGGTTGACGGCGTTCAGCCGGCCCGGCGATGCCCCGTTCAGGGCGATGCCCTCTCCGCTCAGGAAGGTCGCGATATCGAGGTTCTCCGCCACCTTCGACTTCTTCTCGAGGGGCTGGCCGTTGATGTGCTGGAAGTAGATCGCGTTGATGTCCCGGCCGTCGACCTCAAGGGTCTCAACCAGGCCGCCCTGGATGTCCTGCACGACCTGCCCGAACGGCACTTCCTGCTTCGAGTCGCCACCCGAGAAGAAGGCGAAGCCGATCGCGATCGCGGCAACCACCACGAGGAGCCAGATGAAGCCGTTGCGCATCCAGCGGGAGTACAAATGGGAGCTCCTGGCGGCAAGGAGGCCGCTCAGAGAAGGTGTTTCTTGTTCTCGGAATCGAGTATAGCAGAGCACCCGCCTTGGCCCGTAAGGCCCGCCGAAAGCCCTGCCGGTGGACACTACCGCGCCTCGCGCGTCCCTTCCACTGACTTCCGCTAGACTCCCCAGCCATGAAACTTGCATTCGTCGGCGGGACGGGCCCCGAGGGCCTCGGGCTCGCCATCCGCTTCGCCGCCTCCGGCCACCACGTCGCCATCGGCTCCCGCTCCACCGAACGGGGCGAGGAGGGAGCCACCAAGATCGCCGACGCCGTCCCCGGCGCTACCGTCAGTGGCGGCGAGAACGCCGCCACCGTCGCAGGCGCCGATGTCGTCTTCCTCACCTTCCCCTACAGCGGCCAGGGCCCAACCCTCGAGGCCATCGGCGGCGCCCTCGACGGCGCCATCGTCTGCGACGTCGTCGCCCCCCTCGAGTTCGTCCGCGGGAAGGGCGCCGTCGCCCTCGATGTCGACGGTAACAGCGCCGCCGAGGAGGCCGCCGCCGCCCTCCCCAACGCCCGCGTCGTCTCCGCCTTCCAGAACATGAGCGCCGAGAAGCTCATGGAGCTTGACAAGCCCGTCGAGGCCGATGTCCTTGTCTGTGGCGACGACAAGGAGGCGAAGGCCGTCATCATGGCCCTGGCCGACGAGATCGACGGTGTTCGTGGCGTCGACGGTGGCGCCCTCAGCAACAGCCGCTACGTCGAGATGCTCACGTCTCTCCTTATCAACCTCAATCGCGTCCACAAGACGCAGACCAGCGTCCGCATCGCGGGCGTCTAAGGGAGACCGAGGTGGCCGTCTCCGTCATCGCCGTTGAGGGCCTTCCCGAGATCACCGAGGGTGACGACCTGGCCGCGATGATCGTGGAGTCGGCCGCCGCCAGCGACGAACCCCTCGCCGACGGCGATGTCGTCATCGTCACCTCCAAGATCGTCTCCAAGTCCGAGGGCCGCGCCGTCGATCTCGATGCCGTCGAGCCATCCCCCTTCGCCCGCGACTTCGCCGAGCGCTGGGAGAAGGAGCCAGGCGTCGTCGAGATGGTCCTGCGCGAGGCAAAGCGCGTCGTCCGCCAGGTCGGCCCCGTCCTCATCACCGAGACGCGCCACGGCTTCGTCTGCGCCAACAGCGGCGTCGACCAGTCCAGCTCCGGCGCGAAGGGACGCATCGTTCTCCTCCCCGTCGACCCCGACGCAAGCGCCCGCGGCCTGCGGGCCCGCTTCCGCGAGCTCGGCCACGAAGTCGCCGTCATCATCTCCGACACCTTCGGTCGCCCCTGGCGCGAGGCCCAGGTCGATGTCGCTATCGGCATCGCCGGGATCAACCCCGTCATCAGCTACGTGGGCGAGCACGACCCCCACGGCCACGAGTTCCTCGTCCAGGCCGTCTGCCGCGCGGACGAGCTGGCCAGCGCCGGCGAGCTCGTGAAGGGCAACCTCAGCCGTGTGCCCGTCGCCCTTATCCGCGGCTACCCCTGGGAGCCCGACGACACGGCCTCGATGACCGACATCATCCGCGAGGCCGAGCGCGACCTCTTCCGCTGAGCCGGACGGTGGAGGAGATCGAGGTCAAGCTGCTGCGCGAAGGCGCCCGCCTCCCCCGGAAGGCCAGCGAGCACGCCTCGGGCTACGACCTCCACGCCTGCCTCCCCGACGGCCCGGTCAGAGTGGGGAACCGGCCCGTTCGCATCCCCACGGGCCTCGCCTTCGCCGTGCCGCCCGGCCTCGACGCGCAGATCCGGGGACGCAGCGGCCTCGCCAGCCGGGGCGTCATGAAGCCCACCGGCACCCTTGACGCGGACTACCGCGGCGAAGTGTTCGTCACCCTGTACACAACCTCTGCCGACTTCACCTACGTCATCGAGCACGGCGACCGCATCGCCCAGCTCATCATCACCCGCCTCGCCGAGGTCGAGTTCGCCCTCCGCGACGAGCTCTCCGAGACCGAGCGCGGCGCCCGTGGCCACGGCAGCACCGGCCGCTGACGCCCGCCGTTGGCCGTAGGCGGCGCGTGTCCTACCGTATGCCTTCACGCCTTCCCCAGGGACGCACCCATGTCGTACGAACTCGATGCCCTGACCGACGCCACGCCCCGCGACGACCTGCCCGACTTCGGCAGCGGCGATACCGTGCGCGTCCACGCCAAGGTCGTCGAGGGCAACAAGGAGCGCATCCAGGTCTTCGCCGGCGTCGTCATCCGCAAGCGCCGCAAGGGCATGGCCTCGAACTTCACCGTCCGCAAGATCGCCAGCGGCGTCGGCGTCGAGCGCACCTTCCCCCTCTACAGCCCCCGCCTCGACAAGATCGAGGTCGTGCGCCGCGGCAAGGTCCGCCGCAAGAACCTCTCCTACCTCCGCGGCCTCACCGGCCGAGCCGCCCGCATCAAGGAACGCCGCTAGGTTCCTTATCGGGGGGATGGGGGAATTCCCGACTGTGATCAGTAGACTACCCGGGTGCGCCTCGTGACCACGATGCCTGTGGCCCTCGTCGCGTTTCTGGCTGTCGCCGTGGCGTGGGCGTTGACGGCGTCCCCTCAGCCGGCGGCGGCGAATACCGATGTCAGTAGTGACGAACCCATCGGGACTGTGACAACGAGGCTTCAGCCTGGCTGGAACCTCACGGGGTGGACGGAAGACGCGACGGACATCGAAACCATCTTCGAGACGATCCCGCAACTCGAAGCGGCCTATTCGTGGGACGCCGAGGACCAGCGCTAGCAGACGGCCCTAAGGATCGGCGACGAGATCCTGGGCGACCTCCGGCGGCTCACTCCCGGCATGGGCCTGTGGCTCGCCATCGCGGGAGACGAACCTTTTGCATGGATCCGTTCGGTGGTCAGGTCGGCCAGTGTCACGCATCTCCACCCAGGCTGGAACCTCGTTGTCTGGACGGGGGAGAATCGTGTAGCCGCCGGGGATGTACTCGCGGGCTTCGATGACATCCTGGAAGTCGCTGCTGACGGTCGGGGCCGGGCACTGCGAAGGCTCACCACCGGGCAGGCGTTCTGGCTCTATCTTTCATCCGGTGGCCGCGAGTTGGACCACTTTTACGAACCGCCCCGGATCGAGTTCGCAGGCGACATCTCAGACCAGCAGCAAGACGAAGTACGGGCCCACGTCGATGACGTTGTGGCGTTCTTCTTCCAGCGCCTGGGCTTCCGAGCGTCCGATGTCACCGTCCGCTACGGAGAGTTCCTCTGCCAGGGCTTCCACCACATGGCATCTTCCGCCACGGAACGTGGCTGTTTCGACGAGTTCGCGCACGGGTACGCCCAGGCCATCCAGGACCATCTGACGGGAGGGGCGGTGCAACCGCCGCCCTGGTTCAGGGCAGGTCACGCCGACTTCTGGGCAGCTCTCTACGCCGACGCCGGCGGGCAGCGGGACTACGTGCGAGACCTACACCAGTTCGTTCTCCCGATTGCCCAGTTCTCGGACTACGCGCTAGGGCAGGATCGCTTCTGGTTCACGAGATTCTGTTGCAGCAATCACCTGCGCGTTCACGGCCTGGTCAAGCAGCAAGGGCCCGAGGCGCTCAACGACGTCCTCCGGAAGGCTGGCGAGCTTGGTGACTGGGACGCTGCGTTCGAGGACGTCTATGGGATGACGTCTACCCAGTTCAACCGGGTATTCGACCGGGAAGTGCGGCTCGTTCCTCCCGAACAGTCACACACGTGCCCGCTCGACTGGTACCGGCCAGAGCAGAGCAACCCGGATGCCTCCGATGAGCCCTGCGCAACAGTCCAGGGGACCTTCACCGACCTGGCCGGGAATCCCCGTTCGGGCGTGGGTGTCGGGCTCGTCCGGGACGCATTTGGGTACCGCGACAACACGGCGGATGCCTGGATGCGGGACACGGGGGCTGACGGAGCGTTTTCGTTTACCGTGCCCGAGGGCAGCTACACCCTGGGATTCAATCCAGAGACCGTGCGGCCCGGGGTCTCGACCTCGCGCCATTACTACAGCAGCACGAGAGACGCCATCCAGAGTGGGGTCTCATCTGACAGCCGACTGGCGGACTGGCTCCATCGCGTGCCGGCACCGGGGCAACTGGCGATCGCCTACGGCGCCATCGCCGGCGACATCTTCACCGAGGACGGCGAGCCGGCACAGGGAGTCATTCTTTCCCTGATCGACAGCACGGGCGGGCGCCGTGTCGCCAACGCCAACGGAGGATTCCAGTTCTTTGTTGGCGCCGACACTTACGTGCTTGAGGTGGGCTGTTTCGCGCAGAAACTTGGTTGGTACGGTGGCGAAGACGGGTTCGTCGAGTTGCGGAGCGAGGCGACGCCCATCGTGCTGGACGACGCGGACATCACCGACCTGTCGATTACGCTCCCCGCAGGCGTGAGGTGTCGATAGCGCGCCTCTCCCCCGTTGCCACCCCCTACGCCTCCACC
Organism: Tepidiformaceae bacterium; assembly: GCA_965203545.1. Taxonomy (GTDB): domain Bacteria; phylum Chloroflexota; class Dehalococcoidia; order Tepidiformales; family Tepidiformaceae; genus UBA2991. Next base: position 1,276,025 of record OZ241899.1, on the reverse strand, counting down.
GCCGCCACCAGCTCGTAGAGCGGCTGGCCCCCCTCCACCACTTCCACCTCGACATCCTCGAACGCGCCCTCGATGCGCTCCGCCAGATCGTCGTGCGAGCCTTCGAACCCCTCCCCCACATAGACCGTCACGATGGCGGCGTCGGTCGCCTCCGCCTCCGCCAGCCCCGCCAGCAGCCCCTCCACCGGGTCGTCCGTCGCCCCGATGAGCGTCCCGTCGACGAGTGTGATCGCCTCCCCTTCCCGCACGTCCACCCCGTCGGCGGTGCGATCCGCCGCCGCACGCGTCACCTCGACTGAGCGCGTCGCCTCGAGCGCCTCCGCGAGCGCCTCCGTGTTCTCCTCCGCCGTCGAGAGCGCGTTGAAGGCGATCGCCGCCGCCGCCCCCTGCGCGAGCGAGATCGAGGGCGCCACGTGCAGGTTGCAGCGCGCCAGCTCCACCGCCTGCTCCGCCGCCGGAATCGCGTTCTTGTGGTTCGGAAGCACGATCACGTCCGCCGGGCCGAGCGCGTCCGCCGCCTGCGCGATGTCGCCCGCCGCGGGCTTCACGATCGCCTCCAGCCGGTGGATGCTCGCACCGAGGCTCAGGAACACCTCGTCGAACCCGGTGCTGCTGCTGAGCGCCAGCAGCCCAACCTTCAGCCCAGCGCCGCTCCCCTCCTCCCGGAAGCGCGCGTGCTGGGCGCTCATGTCCTCGAACTTCGGTCGCGTCAGCTCCCCGAACGTCCCCGCCTCTTCGAGCAACTGCTCCGGCTCGTTCGTGTGCACGTGGACGCGCAACGCCTGCTCGTCCCCCACGATCACCACCGACCCGTATCCCTCGCCCTCCGTGTGCCGCCGCAACCCCTCGACGTCGACCTCGCGCTCGCCCGGGACCAGCACGAACTCCGTGCAGTACCCGAACCCGTCGTCGATGTGCCCCGGCAGCATCGCCAGCGGCTTGTCCGGAATCGCGACCGGCGGCGGGAGCTCGCCCCGCAGCGCCGCCACCAGCCCCCGAAGCACGACGCAAACCCCCTCGCCGCCGGCGTCTGTGACCCCCGCCTCCCGCAGCACCGGCAGCTGGTCGATCGTCTCCGCCTCCGCCCGCTCCGCCTCCGCCAGTGCGCCCTCGAGCGTGGCCAGCACCCCCTCCCCCGACCGCTCCTCCGCCCCGCCCGCCGCCGCCCGCAGGACCGTCAGCATCGTCCCCTCGACCGGCTCCGAGACGGCCGTGTAGGCCGCCGCCGCTGCCGCCCGCAGCCCCTCCGCGAGCACGTCCCCGCCCAGTTCCTCGACCTCCCCCACGCCCTTCGCCAGCCCCAGCAGCGACTGCGACAGAATCACGCCCGAGTTCCCCCGGCCCCCGTAGAGCGCGCCCCGCGCGAACGTTGCCAGTACCTGGCCCGCCGCCAGCGGCTCCTCCAGCGCAAGCATGTGGTCGCACGCCTCGCGCAGGGTTGCGGCCATGTTCGAGCCGGTGTCGCCGTCCGGAACGGGGTAGACGTTGATGGCGTCGACCGCCTTCGCCGACTCCGTCAGGTAGTCGGAAGCCGACGTGATGGCGGCGCGCAGCTCCGCTCCCGTCAGTGTCTCCTTGCTCATGCGGCTTGCCTCTCGAGTCGCGGATGGCTGCTAGCGGGAACCGGTGCTAGCATCGATTCCCAGCCTTCCAGGGGAGTGACTTCCATGGCCAGCGGCGCCTGCGACGTTTGCGGAAAGACGACGACCTTCGGTCGCCACATCCGCCACCGCCACGGTGGGCGCTGGGAGCGCAAGGCGCCCTCCAAGCCCCGCCAGCTTCGCCCCAACGTGAACAAGCAGCGGGTCTTCATCGATGGCTCCTGGAAGCGCCTCAACATCTGCACGCGTTGCCTCCGCACGCTCTCCAAGAGCGCCTAGCTCCCTTCCGTCAGCGCCGCCCGCAGCGACGCAAGGTTCTCCGCCACGCTCGACCGATCGTTGTAGACGCTGCTCCCGCACACGAGCACGTCCGCGCCCGCAGCCGCGCACGTCGCCGCGTTCTCGACCTTCACGCCGCCGTCGATCTCGATACGGGCCGCGTGGCCTCCTTCGTCCAGCAGCGTCCGTAGCCGCGCCACCTTCTTCAACTGCGCCGGCATCAACGTCTGGCCGCCCCAGCCGGGGTTGATGGTCATCACCATCACCTGGTCGGCGTACGGCAGGGACTCCTCGATCGCCGCCAGGGGCGTGCCCGGGTTCAGGCAGACCCCCGCCTCCGCCCCGCCCTTGTGGATCAGGTCAAGCACGCGGTTGATGTGGTCGGTTGCCTCGACGTGCACGTTCACAGTCGACGCGGCCTCGGTGTAGAACCCCACCTGTCGCTCCGGTTCGGCCACCATCAGGTGGATGTCGAAGGGAAGAGAGGTCGCCTTTCGCAGCGCCTCGACGAGTGCGTGGCCGAAGGTGATGTTCGGCACGAAGCGGCCGTCCATTACATCCAGGTGGAGCAGGTCCGCCCCGCCTTCCTCTGCCGCCCGCACCTCATCCGCGAGCCGTCCGAAATCCGCGGTCAGGATCGAGGGGGCAAGCTTCACGGTGCGCATGGTCGGATTGTATGCGCTCGGCAGCGCCAGCCGTATACTTCACGTGCGTAGGGGGTTGATCCATATGCCCGTACAGGTCGTCACCGATTCCACCAGCGATATCAGCCCTCCGGAAGCCGAGGAACTCGGCGTCAAGGTCGTCCCCGCCCTCGTGGCGTTCGGCGATGATGTCTACCGCGATCGTGTCGACATCACCCCCACCGAGTTCTACGAGCGCCTGACAACCGCGCGCGAGTTCCCCAAGACAAGCCAGCCCAGCGTCGAGGCCTTCGCCAGCGTCTACCGCGAGGTCGCCGCCGAGGGGAACGACATCGCCTCCATTCACGTCTCCTCCAAGCTCTCCGGCACGCTCAACTCCGCGTCCATCGCCAGCGAAACGAGCGAGCTGGAAACCCGTATCGAGCTGCTCGATTCCTACACCGCCGGCGTCGGCCTGCGCGCCGTCGTCGAGGTTGCCGCCGAGCGCGCCCGCGAAGGCGCGCCCCTCGAGGAGGTCACCGCCGCCGCCCGCAGCGTGATGGACCGGGCCCATGTCTTCGTTACGCTCGACACCCTCGAGTACTTGCAAAAGGGCGGCCGCATCGGCCGCGCCGGCGCCTTCGTCGGCACTGCCCTTCGCATCAAGCCGCTCATCCACATCGATGGCGGCGAAGTCGCCCCCTTCGATCGCGTCCGCACCCGCTCGAAGGCGGTGAAGCGCCTCGAGGAGGTCACGCTGGAGGACAAGACCATCGAGCGGCTCTTCGTCATCTATTCCACCGACGACACCCCTGCCAGGCAGCTCGTGGAGCACGTGACGCCGCAGCTTCCGCACACGCGCATCGACGTCATCCAGACAGGCCCGACCGTCGGCGCCTACCTCGGACCGAACGCCCTCGGCATCTGCACGGTGCGGCGGAGCCCGTAGGGTTGGCCGCCACTCCCTCTCCACCCTCTCCCGCTACCGAGCTTTCCCGTCTCCGGGCCGTCTTCGAACGCGAGCTGGAGCAGGGCGCCGCGAACACCGAAATCACCGGCGGCCTCGACACGCTGCTCATTCGCATGGTCGACAACGGTGTCATCGCCCGCGGCCATCCCCTGTACGAACGCATCCGCGGCCTTCAGCGAGGCGGCGGCTACCGTGGCCTGACCGAGGAGGGCCGCCGCAAGTGGCTGGAACGGGCCATCCCCGCCGCCGGCTCCGACGCTGGCGATGGTGTCCCGGCGCCCTCTGCCGCAAGCGGACGGAAACGTCCCCTCGCCCCCGATGACCCCGTGACGCGCCTGCCAGGCATCGGCAAAAGCGCCGCCGAGCGCTTCGAGAAGCTCGGCGTGACGAATGCCGGCGACGCCGCCCTCTTCTTCCCCCGCCGCTTCCGCGACTTCACCGACGTCCGCCGCATCTCCGATCTTGAAGCCGACGGCCTCCCCAAGACGGTTGTGGGCACGATCCTCAAGTCTGGCCAGCTCCGGTACGGCAGGCGTGTGCGCGGCAGCGAGGCCGTCATCACCGACGGCTCCGGCTCCCTCCGCCTCGTCTGGTTCAACATGCCCTGGGTCCACCGCGGGCTGAAGGAGGGCGAGGAGTTCGCCGTCTCCGGCACCGTCACCGTCTACCGGGGACGCCTGCAGATGGCGAACCCGCCCGAGTACGAGCCTTTCGACTCGAACCTCATGCGCCCGGGCCGCCTCCTCCCCATCTACCCGGGTACGCAGGGCCTCGGACAGCGCACCATCCGTCGCGCTGTCGGCCACGCCGTCGAACAGCTCGCCGACCGCCTCCCCGACCCCGTCCCCGGCTGGCTCGTGAAGGAGGAGGGCCTCGAACCCTTCGGCGAGTGCGTCAGCGCCTTCCACACCCCCGAGACGCTGCGTGACGTCGAAACCACCCGCCAGCGCCTCGCCCTGGGCGAGTTCCTCGCCATCCAGGTGGCCGTGCTCCAGCGCCGGGCCGCCTGGCAGCACGACCAGCACGCCCCCGAGCTCGAATTCGGCGCCCATCTCGACGGCTACCTCGACTCTCTCCCCTTCCGCCTCACCGCCTCCCAGCGGCGCGCTCTCGACGAGATCCTCTCCGACGTCGCGAATCCGGCGCCCATGCTGCGGCTGCTCCAGGGCGACGTGGGCAGTGGCAAGACCGTCGTTGCCTTCGCCGCCATGCTCGCCGCCGTCGCCGCGGGCCGGCAGGCGGCGCTCATGGCCCCCACCGAGATCCTGGCCGAGCAGCACTACCGCTCCCTCACCACCCTGCTCGGGGGCGGCGAATCCGCCTTCGAGGGCATGTTCGCGCCCGACTGGCTCGACCAGCGACCCCTCCGCGCCGCCCTCCTCACCGGTTCCCGCACCGCCGCAGAGAAGAAGCGCATCCGCGATGCTGCCGCGCACGGCGGCGCCGACATCGTGATCGGCACGCACGCCATCATCGAAGAGGCGGTCGAACTGCCCCGCCTCGCCCTCGCCGTCGTCGACGAGCAGCACCGCTTCGGCGTCGACCAGCGCGCCCGCCTCCGCCAGAAAGGCGCTAATCCCCACCTGCTCGTGATGACCGCCACCCCCATCCCCCGCACCCTCGCGCTCACCGTCTACGGCGACCTCGAAGTCTCGACCATTGACGAGCTCCCTCCCGGGCGCCTCCCGGTCAGCACCTCGTGGGTCGAGCCAGGCGAGCGTGAGGAGGCCTACGACTTCCTCCGCGAACGCCTCGATGCCGGGGAGCAGGCTTTCGTCATCTGCCCCCTCGTCGACGAATCGGAGGTGCTCGACGTGCGCTCGGCCGAGGAGGAGTTCGAACGCCTGCGGACTGGCCCCCTCGCTGCCTACCGGCTCGACCTGCTGCATGGCCGCATGTCAGGTCGCCTGAAGGATGAGGTCATGGGCCGTTTCGGGTCGGGCGAGGCCGACGTGCTCGTTTCGACCAGCGTCGTCGAGGTCGGCATCGACGTGCCCAACGCGACCACGATCGTCATCGAGGGAGCCGAGCGATTCGGCCTTAGCCAGCTCCACCAGTTCCGGGGTCGCGTCGGGCGCTCCGACCGCCAGGGCTACTGCCTCCTCTTCAGCAGCGACGAGGATCCCAACCCGGACGCGCAGAACCGTCTCCGCGCCATGGAGCGTACGACCGACGGCTTCCAGCTCGCCGAGGTCGACCTGGAGATGCGCGGCGAGGGCGAGGCCTGGGGCATGGCCCAGAGCGGTGGCAACGGCATGCTCCGCGTCGCCCGCGTCACCGACCGCGACCTGCTGACGGACGCGCGCGAGATGGCCCGCCGCGTCCTCGACCGCGACCCGCTCCTGCAGAAGCCCGAGCACCGGGGTATCGCCATGAACGCCAGGCCCTTCCTCGAGACCGCCAGCGAGGCCAACTGACCCGCTAGGCCGGACGCCCCTCGCGGAAGGCCGCCGTCAGCCGGGCCTTGTCCTCCGGCGGCAGGTACTTCACCGCCTCCCGGAACGTCACGCCCGAGGCGCGACCCGTGCGCGGCCCCAGCCACTCCGCCACCAGCCCAGGGCGCTTCTTGCTGACCTCGCGCAGCACCCACCCGATTACCTTGCGGATGAAGAACTCTCGCTCGTCCAGCATGGCGTCGGCGTAGCCCGCGAACCGCTCGAAGTCGCCCCCGCCCCGCCGCAGCGCGGGCAGCAGGCTCAGCATGGCCTGTCGCCGCACCCAGAAGTCCTCGTCCTCCGCCCAGCGGTCCAGCGTCGCGACCAGTTCCGGGTAGCGCTCGACCAGCGGCGCGAGCACGCTGATCGAGAGCGTGTCGAGCAGCGCCCACGTCTGCGCCTCGCGTACGAACCGCTCCAGCGTCTGTAGGTCCCCGGCTTCGAGCAGCTCGATGCGTACCCGCAGCGCATCGATGGCCGCCAGCCGCAGGTCGTAGACGCCCGCGTCCCACAGGCGTTCGGCCAGCGCGACCAGCTCGCGGCGGTCCGTTACCGGGTGCGCCCGCAGAGCCGCCTTCGTCGTGCTGCGCACGACCGGCACCCGAGTCCCGAGGTATTCCAGCTTGATCGCCGGCCCGGGGGGATTGGGGATGTGTTTCTCCCGGTCCGCCTGCTGCCCCAGCCCGATTCGAGGGTTGCCCTGCGCCCGTAGCTCCCGCTCGATCTCCGCCGCAACCGCCTCGATCGACATGCCCTTTACCCGCCCTTCCGGGGCGTACGCGGCTTGCCCATGGCTGCGCTACGATCGAAGCCATGAAGGTATTCGGAGCCGTCGAACAGGACGGTCACGAGCGTATTCTCTTCGCCCAGGATTGCGAGTCGGGCCTGAAGGCCATCATCGCCGTTCACTCTACCGTTCTCGGACCCGCCCTCGGAGGCACTCGCTTCTACCCCTACGAGTGCGAGGAGGACGCCCTCGCCGACGCGCTCCGCCTCTCCCGCGCCATGACCCGAAAAAACGCCGCCGCCGGGCTCGATCACGGCGGAGGCAAGGGCGTCATCATCGGCGATCCCCGCACCGTGAAGTCCGAACGCCTGCTGCGAGCCTACGGCCGCGCCGTCGAGTCGCTCGGTGGCGCCTACGTCACCGCCGAGGATGTGGGCACGACCATCGCGGACATGGAGGTGATCGCGCGCGAGACCGGCTACGTCACCGGCGCATCCCACGACACCGGCGGCTCCGGCGACCCCTCCCCCGTCACCGCCCGCGGGTTGATGGCCGCCATGCGCGGCACGGCCCGTTTCCTCTGGGGCTCCACCGACCTCTCGGGCCGGCATGTCGCGATCCAGGGCGTTGGCAAGGTGGGAGGCGCATTCGCGAGGCTCCTCGCCGCGGGCGGCGCCCACCTCACGATCGCCGACGTCAACGAGAAGGCGGTCACGGCCCTGGCCCACGAGATCGGGGCGGACATCGCCGCTCCCGACGCCGTCCACGCCACCGAGTGCGACATCTTCGCGCCCTGCGCCCTCGGGGGCGCCCTCAACCCCGAGACCATCCCCGAGCTGCGGTGTGCGGCCATCGTCGGCAGCGCCAACAACCAGCTCGCCGGCGACGAGCTTGCCGCCGACCTCGCGGCCCGTGACATCCTGTACGTCCCCGACTTCATCGTGAACGCCGGCGGCGTCATCAACCTCGCCGAGGAGGTCGGCCACGAGTACCGTCTGGAGCGCGCCAACCGCCGCGTCGACGGCATCGAAGCGACCGTCATCGAGCTGCTCGAGCGCACCCGCGAGAGCGGCGGCACCCCCCTGGCCGAGGCGATCGCCCTGGCCGACCGCCGCATAAGCGAAGTGGGCGGTCTACACGCCCGCGTCTCCCGGCCGCCCCATACCGGCTCCGGAGCCCGCTAACCGCACGTCTGATATAGTGATGGAGGCCAATCCCTTGGGAGAGGTGGGCGTGTTGCCCGCCTTTTTTGTTGAACGACGATGAAGAACGACTTTCTGCTTGCGATCAGCCAGCTGGCCGCGGAGAAGAACCTCGCCCGCGAGGTGATCTTCCAGGCCGTCGAGGCCGCGCTTGCCTCCGCCTACCGCCGTGACGGCGAGGAAGGCCCCGAGGTGCACGTCCGCATCTCCGGTGAAACAGGCGATATCAGCGCTTTCATTCAGAAGACCGTCGTGCGCAACGTCGAGGATACGAACCTCGAGATGGACCTCGAAGAGGCCAAGCGCTACAAGCCCGACGCGCGCATCGACGACGTCCTCGAGTTCGAGGTTAAGCCGCCCGAGAACGCGGGTCGCATCGCCGCCCAGACTGCCAAGCAGGTCGTCCTCCAGCGCCTCCGCGAGGCGGAGCGCGGCGCTATCTACGAGGAGTACGCGGACAAGCAGGGCGAGGTTCTGCTCGCCACCGTCCAGCGTGTCGAATCCCGTCAGGCCACCGTCGAGATCGGCCGCGGCACCGAGGCCCTGTTGCCCGGCAGCGAGATGGTCCGCAACGAGCACCTTCGCGCCGGCCAGCGCGTCAAGGTGCTCCTGCTCGAGGTGAACGACGAGATCAAGGGCCCCCAGGTCATCGTCAGTCGTGGCCACCGCCTCCTGCTCCGCCGCCTCCTCGAGGTCGAAGTGCCCGAGATTTCCCAGGGCCGCGTCGAGGTCAAGGCCATCGCCCGCGAGGGCGGCCACCGCAGCAAGGTCGCCGTCCACGGGCGCGCCGCGAGCGTCGACCCCATCGGCGCCTGCGTCGGCATGCGCGGCTCCCGCATCCAGAACGTGGTCAACGAGCTCGGCGGCGAGCGCGTGGACATCATCAAGTGGGATCCCGACCCGGTGAACTTCGTGACCAACGCGCTGAGCCCGGCGCAGGTCGTCGACGTCCAGCTCGACGAGGACTCCCGAGAGGCCATCATCGTCGTTCCCGACTCCATGCTTTCCCTCGCCATCGGCAAGGAGGGCCAGAACGCCCGCCTCGCCGCCAAGCTCTCTGGCTTCCGCATCAGCATCCGCAGCCAGACGGGGACCGAGCGCGAGACCGAAGGCGCCACCATCGTCGAGGCGCCCGCCGCTTTCGACGCCTTCCCGCCCGGCACTGAGCCGGACCTCGACATCCTCCAGCTTCCGGACGAGCCGCTGCCTCCGATCGAGATCGAGGTGCCGCGTCCGGCCGCTGCCGTGCCCGTCGCCGCGCCTGCCGTGGCCGAGGAGGCCGCTGCCACCGTCCAGGGCTCCGAGGAGGAGGACCTCGCCTTCCCCGCCGCCCTCGCCGAGATGGAGATTCCCGACGAGGAGACGCGCGAGGCCGAGGACTACGGCGAGGAAGAGTTCGACGACGAGGAGGGCGAGGAGTACCAGGTGCCGACGCTCGTCGTGCCGGAGGAACGCCCCACCGCCATCCGCTTCGCCGAGGACGTGCTTCCCACTCGCGAGGAAGAGGACCAGCCCAAGCGCCGCCGTCGCCGCGGACCGCGCGTCGAAGAAGAAGACGAGTTCGAAGACGACATCGACTACTCCGGCCGGATCCACTGAGGCCCGCCATGGCAGTCGCCCGTCGTGAGCCGCAGCGCACCTGCATCGGCTGCCGCGAAGTCGCCGGCAAGCGCGGCCTCGTGCGCTTCGTGCGCTCCCCCGAGGGCGCCGTCGCCGTCGAATCGCCCGGCCAACGCCTTGCCGGAAGGGGCGCCTACCTCTGCCACGACCGTTCCTGTTGGGAGCGCGCCCTGGAAGGCGCTACCATAGGCAAGGCCCTGCGAATGTCCCCGAATTCCGGCGATCTCGAGGGCCTGCGGCGGTACCTTGAGACCATTCCCGACACAGGCGCGGAGGAAGCATGACAGCCCGACAGTCGTCCGGTCCGCGCACCGTCACCCTCCCCGAGGCGATCACCGTCAAGGGGCTTAGCGAGCGCCTGGGCATCTCCCCCATCGAGGCGATCAAGCGCCTGATGACGCATGGCGTCATGGCTGCCATGAACGACACGATCGACTACGAGACCGCCGCGATCGTCTCGTCCGAGCTGGGCATCGCGCCTTCCCCGGAGGCTGCCGCTGCAGCCGTCGCCACCGCCGTCCGCGAGGATGAGGAGGCTGAAGAGGGCGAAGAAGCAGGCGCCCCCCGTCCCCCCGTCGTGACCATCCTCGGCCACGTCGACCACGGCAAGACGAGCCTGCTCGACGCCATCCGCGAGACGAACGTCGTCGCCGGCGAGGCTGGTGGCATCACCCAGCACATCGGCGCCTACCAGATCGAGCGCGGCGGGAGCCCCATCACCTTCATCGACACGCCGGGCCACGCGGCCTTCACCGCCATGCGCGCCCGCGGCGCCCAGATCACGGACGTCGCCGTCGTGGTCGTGGCCGCTGACGATGGCGTGATGCCCCAGACCATCGAGGCGATCGACCACGTCCGCGCCGCCGACGTGCCCATGATCATCGCCATCAACAAGACCGACCTACCCGCTGCCGACGCCGACCGTGTCAAGCAGCAGCTCACCGAGCAGAGCGTCGTCGTCGAGGACTATGGCGGCGATGTCCTTGCCGTTCCCGTATCGGCCACCACCGGCGCCGGCCTCGGCGACCTCCTCGAGTCCATCGACCTCGTCTCCGAGATCCAGGAGCTCAAGGCCAACCCCGACCGTCTCGCGATGGGCACGGTCATCGAGGCCGAGCTGGATTCCCGGCGCGGACCGCTCGCCACTATCCTCGTCCGGAACGGCACGCTGCGGCAGGGAGACGCGCTCGTCAGCGGCCTCATCAGCGGCAAGGTGAAGGCGATGTTTGACGAGCGCGGTGAGCGACTCAAGGAGGCTGGCCCCGCGCGCCCCGTGCGCATCATGGGGCTCGAGGATGTCCCTGCCGCTGGCGATGCCATCGAGGTGGTCGAAAACGAGCGCGCAGCCCGGCGCATCGTCGAGCAGACCCGTCGCGAAGCCGAGGGCGCGTCCGGCGCCCGTCGCGGCCACGTCACCCTCGACACCCTTTTCCACGAGGTCAGCGCCGGAAACGTCAAGGAGCTCGTCCTCATCCTCAAGACCGACGTGCGCGGCAGCGCCGAGGCCATCCGTGGCTCCCTCCAGGGCTTTGGCACCGGCGAGGTGAAGGTGAAGGTCATCCACACCTCGACCGGCCCCGTCAGCGAGTCCGATGTCATGCTCGCCGGCGCTTCGGGCGCCATCATCCTCGCCTTCAACGTGCGCACCGAGCCGTCTGCCGCCAGCCAGGCCGAAATCAACGGCGTCGAAATCCGCTCCTACGATGTCATCTACCAGCTCCTGGAGAGCGTCGAGCAGGCCCTTGAGGGCCTCTACGAGCCCGTCTACGAGCGCGTCGTCGACGGCACCGCCGAGGTCCGCCAGCTCTTCCGCTCCAGCCGCGTGGGCCAGATCGCTGGCTCCTACGTCACCGATGGCACCCTTCTCCGGGGGGACCGCGTCCGCGTCCTCCGCAACGGCGACGAGGTCGCCGACACCAGCTGCGGCGGCCTGCGGCGCTTCCAGGACGACGTGCGCGAGGTGCAGCAGGGCTTCGAGTGCGGCATCGTCCTCGAACGCTTCGACGCCTTCGAAGAGGGCGATGTCCTGGAGTTCTACCACCAGCAGCGCGTGAACTAGCGCGGCCCGGGTGAAATCGCCATGAGCCGGCGTACGAGCCGTGTCAGCGAGCTGCTCCGCGAGGAGATCAGCAACCTCGTCCAGCGAGACCTCAAGGACCCGCGCCTCGAAGGCGCCTTCTTGAGCATCACCGAGGTTGAGGTCAGCGCCGACCTCCGGGTCGCGGCGGTGTTCGTGTCGCACCTCGGCAGCGCCGAGGAGCGCGACGACGCCCTCGCCGGCCTCCAGAGCGCTTCCGCCTATCTCGAACGCGAGCTGCGCCGCCGCCTGCGCATGCGCCGTACGCCCTCCCTCACGTTCCAGTTCGACCCCTCCATCGAGCGCGGCGCCCGCCTCGCCTCGACCATCGCCGACCTTGCCCGCGACCGCGGACCCGACCCCGAGCCCGAACCGTGAGTCGGCGCCGCAAGGGCGACTCCGGGCTTACCGGCGTGATCCTCATCGACAAGGAGCCCGGCTGGACCAGCCACGACGTCGTCGCCCGCTCGCGACGGCTCACCGGCCAGCGCCGCATCGGCCACACCGGCGCCCTCGACCCGATGGCGACGGGACTGCTCGTGCTCTGCCTCGGGCGCGCCACCCGCCTCGTCGAGTACATGATGGCGAGCGAGAAGGCCTACGAGGGCGAGATCGCCCTGGGTCAGGAAACCGACACCGACGACGCCGAAGGTGAGCCCACCGCCAGCGGCGAGGCGCCTGAGGGCGACCTCGACCTCGATGCGATCGCGCGCCGGTTCACCGGCGAGATCATGCAGACGCCTCCCGCGTACAGCGCCGTCAAGGTCGAGGGCCGTCGCGCGTACGCGCTCGCCCGCGAAGGCGAGACGCCCGAACTACGGCCCCGCCCCGTGCAGGTGACCTCCCTCAGCCTTGAGCGCACCGCCCCCGACCGGCTTCGCGTCGATGTGCACTGTGGCCCGGGTATGTACGTCCGCAGCCTCGCCCGCGACATCGGGCGCGCGATCGGTTGCGGCGCTCACCTTGCCAGCCTCCGTCGCACCGGCAGCGGCCCCTTCAACGTTCGCGACGCGGTTCCCGTCGAGGCGGTTGGCTCCTTTGCCGGGGCGGGCAAGCTCGACGAGGTCGTGCGCCCCGCCGACGAGGGGATCGCCGAGAGCGCCGCCGCCATCCTCACCGCCAGCCACGCCGAGCAGCTTCGCAGCGGCCAGCTCGCCTGGACGCGTGGCGGCTTCCTGCGCCCCGCCACCCTCGCGCGCCTCTACGGCGCCGACGGTTCCTTCGTCGGCGTCGGCGAGGTGGACGAGCCCGGCCGCGTGCGTGCCCTGAAGGTCGTCGCCGGCGCCTAGCTCCCGCCTTCCCCCGTCGTCAGCACCTTGAGCAGCGCCTCGTGGATGTGGCCGTTCGTCGCGACCGCGTCTTCGCCCGCCCCATCCATGCCCTCCCACGTCGTCAGCCGTCCCCCCGCTTCCTCCATCAGCACGGCGAAGGGCGCGATGTCCCAGGGGTTCACGACGGGATCGATCATCGCTTCCGCTCGTCCCGCCACGACCGCCAGGTAGCCGTAGCAGTCGCCCCACGAGCGAACCAACCCTGCCTCCCGGGCCAGCTCCGCAAACCCCGCCGGCGTCCGCCGTTGCAGGCTCGCCGACGAGGTCGTCAGTACGGTCGCCTCGCCTAGCGAAGCGGTGTCGCTGACGCGGGTCGGTTCGCCGTTCAGGAACGCGCCTCCCCCCCGGTTCGCCCATGCGGTTTCGCCCACGGCGGGACAGGCCACCACGCCGACCACTGGCTCGCCGTCCCGCTCCAGCGCCACCAGGGTCCCGAAGAGGGGTACGTGGTGGATGAAGCTCTTGGTCCCGTCGATCGGGTCGATCACCCAGCGGTGGCGCCCGTCGCCCGCTGACTCCCCCTGCTCCTCCCCCAGCACCCCGAAGCCGGGCGTCTCCCGCGCGAACAGCTCCCGCATCGCCTCCTCCGCCTTCCGATCCGCCTCCGTTACGGGCGTCCCGTCCGCCTTCAGCTCGACCGTCAGGTGCTGCTCGTAGAGGGGCATCACGATGTCCCCCGCAAGGGCGGCGGCCCTCCGCGCGATGCCCGTCAGCTCCTCCAGCTCGCGGTCCATCGGGCGAGTCTAGCGCCTGCCCGGCCCTGCGGCCCCCACCCGCTTCCGTAAGCGCGCCGTTACCGCTCGTCGCCTACACTGAATGGCTAGTGGTTTCGATGAAGGTGCAAACGTGAGCGTTGGACAGGCCATCCCCACCATGGTGGGCGAGCCCCCCGACGGCGATCTCCAGCAGCGCTTCCTCTACGAGATGCTGCTCATCCGGCGCTTCGAGGAGAAGTGCGCCGAGATGTATACGCGCGGCAAGATCCGCGGCTTCCTCCACCTCTACACCGGCGAGGAGGCCTGCGCCGTTGGCGCCATCAACGCCCTCCGCGCCGACGACAAGATCGTCACGCACTACCGCGACCACGGCCACGCCCTCGCTCGCGGCGTCGAACCCAACCGCATCATGGCCGAGCTCTTCGCCCGCGTCGGCGGCACCAACCAGGGCCGCGGCGGCTCGATGCACATCTTCGACGTCGACCGCAACTTCCTCGGCGGCTACGCCATCGTCGCCGGCCACATGCCCATCGCCGCCGGGCTCGGACTCGCCGCCAACCTGAGCGGTGAGGACTGGGCCGCGCTCTGCATCTTCGGCGACGGCGGTGTGGGGGAAGGCGAGTTCCACGAGGCCCTCAACCTCGCCGCTATCTGGAAGCTCCCCGTCGTCTGGTTCTGCGAGAACAACGGCTACGGCATGGGCGTCCCCTTCGACGACTCCCTCGCGAACGACGTCTACAAGATCGCCGCCTCCTACCAGATGCCGAGCGTCCGCATCGACGGCATGGATGTGCTCGAGGTCTACTCCGCCACCCAGCTCGCCCTCGCCCATGTTCGCGAGGGGAATGGCCCCTACTTCATCGAGGCCCTTACCTACCGGTACCGCGGCCACTCCATGGCCGACCCCGAGCTCTACCGCACGAAGGCGGAGGTCGAGGAGTACCGCCAGCGCGATGCCATCGAGCGGCTCAAGCGCTCGATGATCGCCGACGGCCTCATCGATGAACCCACCTACCAGGCGCTGGTCGCCCAGGTGGATGCCGAGGTCGACGAGGCCGTCGCCTTCGCCGACGCCAGCCCCGAGCCCGGCCTCCACACCCTCTACGACCACATCACGAAGGAGTACGAGGGAGAATCCGGATGACGGAGATGCGCATGCGCGACGCCATCCGCGAGGCCATGCGGGAGGAGATGCTCCGCGACGAGCGCGTCTTCCTCATGGGCGAGGACATCGGCGCCTACGGCGGTTCCTACGCCTGTACCCGCGGCCTGCTTGACGAGTTCGGCCCCGAGCGCGTCCGCGACACGCCCATCTCCGAATCCGGCATCGTCGGCGCGGGCGTGGGCGCCGCCCTCGCGGGCTTCATCCCCATGGTCGAGATCATGACCATCAACTTCAGCCTCGTCGCCCTCGACCAGATCGTGAACAACGCCTCCAAGCTCCACTACATGAGCGGCGGCCAGGTGAACGTACCTCTTGTCCTGCGAATGGCCAGCGGCGGTGGCAGCCAGCTCGGCGCCACCCATAGCCACAGCCTCGAGGGCATGTTCGCCCACTTCCCCGGACTCACGGTCGTCTGCCCCGCCTTCCCCGGCGACGCCAAGGGCCTGCTCAAGCGCTCGTTCCGCGAGCCCAACCCCGTCGTCTTCATCGAGCACACCGCCCTCTACGGCGCCCGTGGCGAGGTTCCCGACGACCCCGACCACCTCGTCGAGTTCGGCCAGGCTGCCACCGTTCGCTCCGGGAAGGACGTCACGCTCGTCGGGTACAGCGGCAGTGTGCACCAGTGCTACCGGGCCGCCGACATGCTCGCCGAGGAACACGGCCTCACCGCCGACGTCATCGACCTGCGCACCATCCGGCCGCTCGACATGTCGTCGGTCATCCGCTCCGTGCGGCGCACCAACCGAGCCGTCGTCGTTGAGGACGACTGGAAGTTCGGCGGCTTCGCGGGCGAGATCGCCGCCCAGATCATGGAGCGCGCCTTCGACTGGCTCGACGCACCCGTCGCCCGCGTAGCGGGCAAGGACGTGCCCATGCCCTACAACCGCAACCTCGAGTATGCCGCCCTGCCCTCCGAGGAGGATGTGGTCGAGGCGGTCCTCTCGATGCTCTAGGAGGGGCGCATGGCTGTCGAAGTGGTGATGCCGCAGATGGGCGCCGACATGACGGAAGGCACCCTCATCCGCTGGCTTAAGAGCCCCGGAGATACCGTCGCGCGAGGCGACATCATTGCCGAGATCGAGACGGACAAGGCGACGGTGGAGCTTGAAGCCTTCGAGGCTGGCGTTCTCCGCCAGGTCGTCGCCGCCGAGGGCGATGTCGTTCCCGTTGGTGAGGTAATCGCCCTCCTCGGCGATGCGGACGAGGAGATGCCCGAGGTCGAGCGCCGCGCTCCCTCCGAGAAGCCCACCCCCCGCGCGGTGGCCGCTCCCACTGCTGACGGCACCGGTGGGGACCTCGACGCCCGCCGCGTCCGTGTCTCCCCCGTCGCCCGCCGGATCGCCGACGATGCAGGCATCGACCTCGCTGAAGTCACCGGTTCCGGTCCCGACGGCCGCATCCTCCGCCGCGACGTGGAGGAGGCCATCACCGTCCGTGATCACCACGCCCCCGCCGGTGTGCCCACCGTCGAGCCTGCGCCTCCACCCCCACCGCCCCCGCCTGCCCGCGTCGAGCCGCTCTCGCGCATGCGCGCCGCCATCGCGCGCAACATGGCCGACGCCAAGCAGCAGCAGCCCCACTACTACCTCACCGTCGATGTCGACATGACCGAGGCGATGGCCTTCCGCCGCCACGTCAACCTGGTCCTTCACGGCCCCCAGCGGGTGAGCGTGAACGACCTCCTCGTGCGCGCCTGCGCCGTCGCCCTCGCGAGCCACCCCAAGTTCAATGCCTCCCTCACCGACGAGGGCATCCAGTACCACGAACAAGTCGACATCAACATCGGCGTCGCCCTTGATGAGGGCCTCATCGCCCCTGCCCTCCTCGATGTGGCCACCAAGCCCCTTCCCCAGATCGCGGAGGAGTCGAAGGCGCTGGTCGAGCGGGCCCGCGCCGGCAAGCTCCGTGCCGAGGAGTACTCGAGCGGCACCTTCACCATCACCAACCTCGGCGCTTACGGCATCGACGTCCTCGTCGGCATCATCAATGCTGGCCAAGCCGCCATCCTCGGGGCCGGGTCCGTCACCGAGCGCCCCGCCGTCGTCGACGGCGACATCGCCGTCCGCCAGCTGATGACGCTCGCCCTCAGCGCCGACCACCGCGTCACCGACGGCGCCGAAGGCGCCGGTTTCCTCAAGGAAATCCAGACCATCCTGGAGAACCCGACGCGCCTGTCGGTCTAGGGATTCTGGGCCCGTTAGCGGCTCCGGGGGACAACCAGGTCGGCCGAGTCAACCTCGGCTGCGAGCACGTTTCGGGGCGCCTCATAGCGCATGAGCCAGCGGTTCAGGATGTCCCGTCCAAGTAGCGAGGGGAAATCTCGGTTGTGTTCGTCGGGTTCGGCGACTTCCAGGTGGAAGTCATACAGGTAAAGAGAGTCTTCGCCAGGGAACAGCAGGAGCGCGGGTTCCCGGTGGTACCGAGCTTCCCCTCCGATGCCGTGGGCAGTCTCCTGTGCGGGAGCGAGGGCGCCAAATGGCACGCCCATGCTTGCGGCATCGGCAGGCATCAGCACCGTGTTGTCGGCGCCGGTGTCCAGAAGGAAGAAGACCCTGCTCTGGATACCCAGTCGAGGGAACTCGACGTAACCGTCCATGAACGGACGTCTCGTCAGCTCTTCAAACTGGCCGCTGATCGGCATGCTAGACGATGAGTTTCCGCTTGCTCGAAGTGACAAAGCGGATGAAGCACTCCCCTTCGGGAGGCCCTTGCTGCTGCAGCCTGGCCTTCAGGTCTTCCGGCGTGTCCGCCGATACGATGTGTTCGGCCCGTGCATCGTCCTCGTGGATGGCCACCCACTTCTCGTCGTACTCGGCCTCAATGCGTGCCTGGTGGGCCGAGAAGATTCCTGCTCCACGGGAGAAGGCATCCATCTCACGCGCGCGCTCTTCAAGGTCTCCGAATATCTCCCTGACTTCGGCTTCCGTCAGCTTCGTGCCCATGCTCTTGTACCATGCACTATTCGTGGCGCGCCGGCAACCGTCAGGCCAGCACCTTCCCCATGACATAAAACGGGGCACCCCCAGGCGTGAACGTCATCTCCGTGATGATCTCGAACCCGAGGCGGCCGTAGAGCTCGTGCGCCCGGCTATCGGTGCGTGTGCTAAGGACGCACGTCTTCTCCGGCCGGCCTTCCAGCAGCGCCTCCACGAGGAGCGCCCCGATGCCGCGACTCTGGAAGTCCGGGTGGACGGCGATCTCGACCAGCTCGTAGGCGTTCCCCAGCCACCGCTTGCGCGCCTTCCGGTCCAGCTCTCGCGCAACCGCGTCGCGCCACCACTGGCCCCGCTGGCTCCGATACCCGTACGTCATCCCCACGACCCCGTGGGCGGGAACGCCCGGCTCTTCCCGCTCACCGAGCGCGATGAACCCCCGGAAGCCCTGGCGGTCGCGGTGGAGACGCCGCAGCCGGTAGCGAATCTCCTCGCCCCGGTCCGGGTCGCTGTAGGGAGGCGGCGCGAACGCCTCCGCATAGACGGCGATGGCCCCCTCGAACAGGGGGCCACCTTCCGGAAACGGGTCGATGCGCCAGCTCATCCCCGATACTGGATCTTCGCCCCGACGCGGTCCTTGTTCAGCCGCTTGTTCAGGTGCAGCCCTTCAAGGATGAACTCGGTTCCGGCGGCCACCTCGCCGGGCGAACCCGCCTCGACGATCTTGAGCGCCTCGTCCAGCCCCTCGATGGTGTTCAACAGTCCCTTGTAGTCCTCGCTGGAGGTCATCTCGCCGACCTCGACGGAGATGCCGGCCTTGAAGCGCGTCACGATGGGCTCGAGGTCCGCGAGGTTGTAGAGCCGGTTGAAGACGGAGACCACCGCGCCCTGGATTAGCTTCTCGATGATCTGGTCCTCGCGCCCGTCCTCGATCGTCTCCAGCTCCACCTTGCCGCTCAGCGTGGGCACAACGAACGGGAGGTCGCTCACGCGCGGAACGGCCTCCTCCTCGCTGTTCACGATCGCCCGCCGAAGCGAGTTCGCAAGCATGCTCTCGTAGTTCGCGATGCTCGCCCGCACGCTCACGCCCGAGCGCTGGTTCACGTCGGGACTGCGCCGCGCGAGCCGCGTGATTTCCGCGATGATCTCCTTCATGTAGGCGGGCACCGACACGCTGAAGTCTGCCGGGACGGGATGGTGCTCCGCCTCCACGATGTCGATCTCGTGCTCGATCCGCTGCGGGTAGTGCGTCCGCACCTGTGCCCCGTAGCGGTCCTTCAGGGGCGTGATGATGCGTCCGCGATTCGTGTAGTCCTCGGGGTTCGCGCTCGCCACCACGAACACGTCCAGCGGCAGCCGCACGCGGTAGCCCCGGATCTGGACGTCGCGCTCCTCCATGATGTTCAGGAGACCCACCTGAATGCGCTCGGCGAGGTCGGGCAGCTCGTTGATGCAGAAGATGCCGTGGTTCGTGCGCGGCACCAGCCCGTAGTGGATCGTGAGCTCGTCCGAGAGGTAACGCCCCTCCGCGACCTTGATCGGGTCCACCTCGCCGATGAGGTCGGCGATCGTGATGTCGGGCGTCGCCAGCTTCTCGCCGTAGCGCTGGCTCCGGTCGAGCCAGACCAGGGGCGCGTCGTCGCCCTGTTCGGCGAGGATCTGCCGGCCCTGTGTCGTGATCGGGTCGAAAGGATCCTCGGGAATCTCGCAGTCCGCCAGTACCGGGTAGGCGTCGTCGAGCAGGCCCGTGAGTGAGCGGATGATGCGCGACTTCGCCTGTCCCCGCTCCCCCAGGAAGATGATGTCCTGGCCCGCCAGGATCGCGTTCACGATGTGCGGGATCACCGTCTCGTCGTACCCGTACACGCCGGGGAACAGCTCCTCCCCGGAGCGAATCCGCGCGATCAGGTTCTTGCGCATCTCCTCGCGCACCGGCATGGGCCGGTAGCCCGACTCTCGCAGCTCACCAACGGTCCTTGGACGCTCGACTGTACTCACTCGCTCGCGCTCCTCCGGGCAGGGGGCACATGCTCCAACACGACAACGACGAGAGGAAGCCGCCGCGCCGTCCGGGTCCGCCGCATCAAGCAGCGCTCAAACTCACCCGGAACGGTATCCCTACCCTGTGGCGCCCATGATAGGGCGTCGCCCGCCTGTCAACCACGGGCCACCCGATGCCCCGGTTACGCTCCCGTGAACAGGTCCAGCTGCTCCCCCGTCTCCGCCGTCAGCTCCTCGATCAGGTCGGGTCCGTCGTTGCGCACGCTGTTCACCCGTTGCGAGACGGGACGCACCACCAGGTAGTCCTCGGGCAGGGGCCCCAGCATCGACTTCAACTCGTCCGGCTCCCGCTCGCCCCCGAAGATCCACTCGTCGATACGGTCCTCCGGCAGGATCACCGGCATGCGGTCGTGGACACGGGACGCGAGCTCGTTGGGTGGGCAGGTCAGGATGGTGAACGTCGCCTCCCAGCTCTCGGGCGTCGGCCGCCACCACTCGTAGAGCCCGGCGAAGGCCAGTAGCTCCCCGTTCGGGCGGTGGAACCAGAACGGCTGGCGGTTCTCCTTCGTCCCCACCCACTCGTAGTAGCCGTCCGCGGGCACGATGCAGCGACGCTTGCGGAACGCCTCGCGGTACAGCGGCCGCGTCTCGACGCCCTCAACGCGCGCGTTGATCCCCCGCGCCGCCTGCTTCCGGTCCTTCGACCCGTACTTCACAAGCCCCCACCGGGCCGGCAACAGCTCCCGGTCTTCCCGCCGCATCCGCACGACGAAATGCTCGTCCGTGGGCGCGATGTTGAACCGCGCCTGGATCGCCGGCAGCTCCCCCGACTCCACCCCGAACGCCTCCGCCACTGCGGCCACGTCGTCCACCGTCATCGTGAACCGCCCGCACATGCCGCAAGCATAGGGGAAGGGGCCAGACGAGGAGCCTGGTCTTGGCGGAAGTCGGGACAATCGTTGTACGTTAGAGACGCACAGAACGCCGCTGGGGAGGCCGGACATGGCCATCAGGATCAGAAACGAGGAGACCTGCCGCCTGGCTGCCGAGTTGGCCGAACTGACGGGCGAGACCAAGACCGGCGCCATTACCGTCGCCTTGCGCGAACGTCTGGAACGCGAGCGCCAGCAGCGCAAGGCTGAAGGCGAGGAGCGCATCGAGCAGATGCGCGCCATCGGGAAGGAGATGGCAGCCCTGCCGGACGTCGGCCCGCCCCTAGCCCCCGGCGAAGAGCTATCCATCACCCACGGCGATTACCTCTACGACGAGTACGGCCTCCCAAAGGGAAGAGGGAACTTCGCGCTCACCGACATCGAGCGGGCGTGAGGTACGATGGAATCATGGTTACGCAGGCCCGCGACGACACCGCGATCGACGAGTTTGCCCAAGCCATCGGCGAGTGGCTCCTCACGCAGCGGTTCGGCGCGATCACTCCGATCACTTTCGAGCACAGCCTCTGGGAACCCCGCGACCCGCTTCCCGGGGAGCTTCCGCACATCGCGATTGACCTCCTTGTGAGTGACCCGCCACCGCCACCGCCGGAATGGCACGAGCTCAACAAGCGGCAGGACCTCAGCCTTGCGGAGATGAAGGAGTGGGCGCAGGGCAAGCTCTGGCCGCGTGAAGACATGGACGCCTTCGACGAGGCCGCGCGAGAGCGCGCCCGCCAGATCGGCATCCCGGAAGGGATTACCCCGGGCACGCCGGTACGAGTGCGGCTGTTCGGCCGCTCGGAGGCGAAGGAGTGCGGATTCCCGCCGCTCGATGACTGACCCCGGGAGCCGGCCTGAGTTGCCGTCGCCGATCGACCCGGCCGCCCTTCTCAGGCACGCGAGGCTCAACACCCTAGACTACCCGCCCCTCGCGTCGTCGGGCGCCCCACCGCCTGCCGAGGAGACCGTGGGCTTCCTCAACATGCTCCCGAGACGGTCGGAAGCCGACTTCCGGAGGGCTGTTTCGGCGGGGTACTTTGCGATCTTCCACGCTGTCACGCTCGGCGCCGCTAGCCTCCTCGCTTCGGGTGAGGAGCGTCACGAGCAGTACCGGCTTGCTCGCGGATTCAGGCACCAGAGTCTCCGCACTGTCGCGATGTGGATCACGGGAGACGGGATACCGGCTCCTCAGTGGACCGACAGGGTTGGAAATCTGCGGGGCGATGAAGCGATACGGAAGTTTGCCGGTACCCTTCTGTTGCTTCTCCAGGAGCGAGTGCACGCCGACTACAACCACCTGACACGGTTCTCGCAAGGGCGGGCTCTCGATGCTCTCCGCATAGCCACGGAGGCTGTCGACATCGTCACAACTCCCTCATTCGCCACGAGCGATGCCGGCCAGACATTCCTGCGCATGGTCGCTGCTCAGGCGCGTTCGCGCCCGTAGCAGCGCTTCCGCCCGTTGTCACAGGACCGCCGCCAGCGCCACCCCGACCCTCATCCATTTCCCCCCGCGAATCTACCGCACACGCGGCCAGCGGCTAACAGCCCCCATGACACCACCCTGCTAGCATGGATTCGGAAGGAATCCGCGCACGATGACCGCCAGCCAGACACGCGTCCCACGCTCCAGCGAGATGCTCGACGACTACCTCCTCAGCGAGGAGCAGCTCGAGTCCATCTACCGCTACATGCTCCTCTCGCGGCGGCTCGAAGAGCGCATGATGACCCTGAACCGCCAGGGACGAGCCGACTTCGTCATCGCCGGCGCCGGCCAGGAGGCCGCGCAGGTGGGTGCGGGCATGGCCCTCAAGGCCGGCGTCGACTACGCCGCCCCCTACTACCGCGACCTCGGCGTCATGCTCGTACTCGGTATGACCGCCCGCGAAGCGATGCTCAACGCCCTCGGCAAGCTCGACGACCCAAACTCCTTCGGCCGCCAGATGCCGTCGCACTGGGGCAGCGCGAGGCGACGCGTGCTGACGCAGTCCAGCGTCGTGGCGACGCAGCTCGTGCATGCCGTCGGCGTCGCCCTCGGGGCGAAGATGCGCAACGACCCCATCGTCGCCTTCGCCAGTTGCGGCGAGGGCAGCACCAGCCGGGGCGACTTCCACGAGGCGCTCAACTTCGCCGCCATTCACAAGCTCCCGGTCATCTTCTTCGTCGAGAACAACGGGTACGCGATCTCCGAGCGAACCGAGAAGGAGATGCCCGTCCCCCATGTCGCCGACCGTGCCTCCGCCTACGGCATCCAGAGCGCCGTTGTCGATGGCCTCGACGCCATCGCGGTCTACCAGACCGTGCGCCCCGCGGTGGACCAGGCACGGCGTGGCGGAGGCCCGTTCCTGATCGAGGCCAAGTGCTTCCGCATGTGGGCGCACTCCAGCGACGACGACCACCGGCGCTACCGCCCCCGAGAGGAGCTCGAGAACTGGGCCAGCCGCGATCCCATCGCCCTCTTCCGCGCGCGCGTCGAGGAGGACTGTCTCTTCCCGCCCGAGGACCTCGACGCCATCGAGTCGGGTGTCGAGGTCGAGGTGCGCGCCGCTGCCCGATGGGCGCTCGACCAGCCCGACCCCGTGCCCGAGGACATGTACGGCTTCCTCTACAGGGAGGGCGAAGATGGCTGAGCTCAGCGTCATCGAAGCCGTCCACGGGACGCTCGACGAGGTGCTTGCTGCCGATGAGCGCGTGTTCCTGCTAGGTGAGGACCTTGAGGCGGGCGGGGTCTTCCGCGCCACCGATGGCCTTTCGGCGAAGTACCCGGGCCGCGTCCTCGATGCGCCGCTGGCCGAGTCCTCCATCATCGGCATCACCATCGGCGCCGCCCACTACGGCCAGCGCCCCATCGCCGAGATCCAGTTCGCCGATTTCATCCACGCCGGCTTCGATCAGCTCTGCAGCGAAGCCTCCCGCTGGTCCTGGCGCACCCGCGGCGAGCAGTACCTCCCGATGGTCGTGCGCACGCCCTGGGGTGGAGGCGTCCACGGCGGCCAGCACCACTCGCAGAGCATCGAGGCGTACTACGCCCACATGCCCGGCATCAAGGTCGTCGCGCCGTCGTTCCCCGCCGACTACCGCTCGCTCCTGAAGGCCGCCATCGCCGATCCCAACCCCGTCCTCTTCCTCGAGCACAAGCGGACCTACCGTCTCATCCGCCAGGAAGTCGATGGCGCCCCCACCGAGGACCGTATCGGCAAATCGCGCATCACGCGTCACGGTGACGACCTCACCGTCTTCGCCTACGGCCTCATGCTGCACGAGTCACTCGCCGCCGCCGAGGAGATCGCAGGCGAAGGCATCGAGTGCACGGTCGTCGACCTGCTCACCCTCAACCCGCTTGACCGGGAGACGATCCTTGAAGCCGCCCGCGCCACCGGGAAGGTGCTCATCGTCCACGAAGACACCCTGACCGGGGGCCTTGGAGGCGAGATCGCCGGCATCATCGCCGAGCACGCCTTCGAGGACCTCGATGCGCCCATCCGGCGCCTCGCCGGGCCCGACATCCCGCCCATCCCCTTCCACGAGGCGATGGAGTCGGCCTTCATGCCCGATCGCACGAAGATCGCCGCCGCCGCGCGCGACCTGGCGGCCTACTGATGGCGACCGTCACCATGCCGCAGCTCGGCGAGAGCGTAACCGAAGGCACGGTTCTCCAGTGGTTGAAGCAGCCCGGCGACACTGTCGCCCTCGACGAGCCCCTCTGCGAGATCGAAACCGAAAAGGTCGCGGCCGAGCTGCCCTCCCCCTTCGAGGGCACACTCGGCGAGATCCTCGTGCCCGAGGGTGAGACCGTCGAAGTCGATGCCCCCCTCTGCACCATCAACGAAGCGGCCTCTGCCTCCCCTGAGCCCGCCCCCGCCGCCGTTGCGGAACCAGCTGCGGCCGAAGCGGAAGCCGCCCCTGCTGCCGACAACAGCCGCTCGGGCGTCTACTCCCCGGTCGTCCAGCGGCTCGCCGCCAAGCACGACATCGACCTCGCCGCCATCGCCGGCAGCGGTCGGGGCGGACGTGTGACTCGCAAGGACGTGCAGTCCCTCATCGACGAGCGCGAGGCCGCCGCCGCCGACGGCATCCCGCCTGCCGCCGCGCCCCTCCCCCTCCCCGACGGCGAGGTGGTTCCCACGCCCGAAGTGGCGACCGTGGCGGCCTCTGACGCCTACGACGTCGTTCCCCTCTCCGCCACGCGCCGCAAGATCGGCGAGAACATGGCGCGCTCCACGGCGGAGGCGCCCCAGGCCTGGATGATGACCGAGGCCGACGTCTCCGGGCTCGTCGAGCTCCGCTCCCGCGAACGAGAGCGCTTCGTTGGCGTCGACCTCACCTACCTGCCTTACTTCGCCTCCACCGTGGCCCACACCCTCACCGACTTCCCCGAGCTCAACGCCCGCTGGTACGGCGACGAGCTCCGCCGCTACCGGCGCGTGAACCTCGGCATCGCCATCGCCACCGAGCGCGGCCTCGTCGTCCCCGTCGTCCCCAACGCCCGCGATCTGAGCGTCGCCGGCCTCGCTCGCCGCATCGACGACCTCGTCGCCCGCGCCCACGCCGGCAAGCTCCGCATCGAGGACATGGAGGCCGGTACCTTCACGGTGAACAACACCGGCGCCTTCGGTTCGATTGCCTCGAACCCGATCGTGAACCACCCCCAGATCGGCATCGTCACGATGGAGCGCGTCGTCCGCCGCCCCGTCGTCGTGGAAGCCGACGCCATCGCCATTCGCTCCGTGATGAATGTGGCCCTTAGCTTCGACCACCGCGCCCTAGACGGCGCCGAGGTGGGCGCTTTCCTCGCCGCCCTCAAGGAGCGCCTGGAGGCGCTGGGGTAGCGCCTAGTCCAGCCAGCGGTGGGGGCGCGAGCGTAGCTCGCCCAGCCCCAGCTCCTCGCAGAATGCCTGCCACGGCTCGCGGGGCACCCCCAGCCATTCGAGGTCCGCAAACGTCTGGGGGATGGGGGCGTCCCGGCGCAGGGTCGCCAGCTCCTTGAACAGCGCCGCCTCCTCCTGCCCCTCCCGCAGCGACTTCGCCAGCCGTCCCGCCCCACGCGGCTGCACCGCCCAGTCGCCGTGCGCTTCCGGGATCGCCTCCAGGTGCACGTAGTGCCCGAGCACCGTGGCCGTCGACTTCGCCCCCCACCCCGGCAGCCCCGGGAAGCCGTCGGCTGCGTCGCCGACCAGCGCCAGGTAGTCGGGAATCGACTCCGGACCAACGCCGAACTTTTCCCGCACGCCGTCGGCGTTCGTGGTCACGCCCTTCCTGCGATCCAGCATGACCACGTGGTCGCCGTCGACGCACTGGGCAAGATCCTTGTCCGGCGAGGCGAGGATGATCTGTTCAGCCTCGTCGCCGAAGCGCGCCACCCCCGAGGCCATCCCGTCGTCTGCCTCGAACTCCCGCATCCGCCAGACCGTGACGCCCAGCGCCTCGAGCGCGTCCTCCGCCAGCGGGAACTGCGCCAGCAAGTCCTCGGGCACGCCCGCGTCCGTCTTGTAGCCCGCGTACAGCTCGTTCCGGAACGAGTGCACGACCGTATCCGTTGCCGCCGCGATCGCCAGGGGCTCCTGCTCCCGCAGGAGCGCCAGCGTGCTCGCCGCGATTCCCGCGACCGCGCCTACCTGGCGCCCGTCCGGCGCGGTCCGTGGCGGCGCGCCGAAGTAGGCGCGGAACAGCTCGTACGTCGCGTCGAGCAGGACGAGCCGCACGGCTCCGCCCCCTTACCGCTGGTAGACGATGTCGTCCGTCGAGTGCTGCCCCTGCGTGAAAGCGGGCGCTCCCGGCCACGTCTCCGTCACCGGGTCGTAGCGGGTGTAGTCGTGCACCACCGTCCGCCGCAGGATGCGCCACTCTCCGTCCCGCCGCTCGAAGCGGTCGACGTAGCGCCCGCCCCAGAGGAAGTCCACATCGACCTTGCCCTCGCCGCTCGGGATGCGATGCCGCGCGAGGCAGTACGACTCGCACCAGGCGAAGTCGCCCTCGACGTCGATGATCACGTTCCCGACGCGGTGCTGGGTGAAGCGATAGGCGCCAAGCCCGTTCGGAGCGTTCGCCGCGAATGCATCGGGCGTCGTCTCGTCGCCGTAGCGGAGCACGGCATCGGGGTGGAAGCAGCTCTTGAGGAGCTCCTGGTCGATCCGATCGATGGCGCGTGCGTACAGCATGAGCACGCGCGTGATGTCGCGCTCCGCGATGAGGGTGTCGAGTGTGGTTGGGCTGGCAGTCTCGGTGGCCATGGGGCGCCTCCCGCCGCGAGGGTGGCGTGATTCTATCCCCCGCCCGCGGAACTTACGCCAACCGCTCCTGGAGCGTCAGACGCCTGACGAGAGGCCATCGTCTGTACCAGATGGGTCCGGTTGGACGGCTGGGCGGTCCGGCCATTGCGAAGAAGATGGTTCCGATGAGCGCGATCCCGGCAAGCACTGTGAACCCGCGCTCGTAGTCCCCGAAGGCATCCGCCATCGCCCCCGCGATGATCGGGCCCGACATCATTCCGAACATCACGATCAGGGAGGAGAATCCCATGATCTTCCCGAAGTCCCGGCGGCCGAAATAGTCCGCCCGCAACGCCTGCTGCATCGGTCCTCGCGTCCCCCAGGCGATGCCGTTCACCATGGCGAACAGCGCGATCATCCAGAAGCCCACGGAGTACGTCACCAGCAGAAGCGCGACGACGTGCCCGACCATGCAGCCCACCAGGATCAGCCGTTTGTTCAGCCGATCCCCGAGGTAGCCGCCGCCCACCTGTCCCACGAACTGGAATGCCGTCATCAGGAGCACGATCAGGCTCGACGTAAAGGCCGAATACCCGAGGTTCTCCAGGTGCAGCACGAGGTGCACCATGAAGGCCCCGATGATGAGGACGGCCGCCCCGTGTCCGATCGAGATGAACCAGAAGCTCGGACTGCGCAGCGCCTCGGTGGTCGAGAAGTCCTCGCTGGCCGGGATCACCACCGGACCGCTCCCGAGCCCCGGCCTCGAGGGCGGCTCCTGCGCCGGTATCCCATCGATCGTCTCGCCCCGATCTTCGGGCCGGTGATGGATGAAGGTCGCGACGGCCTGGCCCACCACGAAGATCACGATCCCCGCTACGAGGGAAGTGGTCCGCCAGCCGAACTCGTCCATGGCGAGCACCACCAGGAAGACGAGTAAGCCTCCCACCGAGAAGCCCGCTGACATCAAGCCCAGCGCCATCGACCGCTTCCGCTCGAACCAGTTGACGACGGCCACGACCAGCGTCACGAAGCCGGCCATGCTCGCGCCCACGGCGATGAGGAAATACGTCAGGAAGAACGTCGTGACCGAGTCGACGAAGCTGAAGAGCACGAACCCGATTCCTGTGGTCGCGATCCCGATGCGGATCATGATCCGTGGGCCGAAGCGGTCGATCGCCCACCCCTGGATCGGCCCTAGTACGCCGCTCTCGATGCGCGTCATCGCGAACGCAAGCGAGAATGTCGTCTTGCTCCACTTGAATTCTTCCTCTAGCCGCTCAACATAAAATCCAAACGCGTGGAACATGAACAGGCCGAGCACCGTCTGGATCAGGAAGCCGCCGGCGACCATCCACCAGCCGTAGAAGACTCGTTCCCGGAGAGCAGAGACCTGTTGTTGAAGGGGCGTGAGCAGGAGGCGCACCGCTCCACAAGATAAGCGCTGTTCGCCCTTGCCGCCGGAGGGCGGTGGGCCTGGCATGACC
Source organism: Tepidiformaceae bacterium (assembly GCA_965203545.1). GTDB lineage: Bacteria > Chloroflexota > Dehalococcoidia > Tepidiformales > Tepidiformaceae > UBA2991. Next base: position 1,247,720 of record OZ241899.1, on the reverse strand, counting down.
GGGACTGTGGGCGAGGTCACGGCGTGAGACGAGTGTGGATGGCAGAATCTCCCGGCTCATACCCGGACAGGTGATCGTCATATGCCGCACCCCTTGCGAACCCTTGCGCTCTTCGTCGTCTCGCTCGCCCTGCTTCCAGCGGTGGCGTGCGGCGACGACGACGATGGCCCCGTCCCCACACCCGAGCCAACGCCCGAGGCGACTGAAGCCCCCGCGCCCACGGAGCCGCCCGCGACCGCCACTCCCGACCCCACGGAGCCGCCTGCTACGGAGCCCCCCGCAACACCTGACGATACCGAGGCGACGCCCGCCCCGACCGAAGCGCCGCCCGAGCGGGTTGCGCTCCACATCGGCCTCCTGATCCCCGAGACGGGCGCGGTCGGGCCCCTCGCCGCCCCCGCCATCGAAGCCATGAAGCTCGCGGTGGACGACATCAACGCCGCCGGCGGGAATGTCACGACCACGATCGCCGACACCGCCACCAACCCCGCCACCGGACGGGAGGCGGCAGCGCGCCTCCTGGGCGAAGGCGCGGACGTCATCGTCGGCCCTGCCACCTCCGCCGTCACCCAGGCCGTGATCCAGGCCCTCTTCGATGAGCGAGTGCCGCAATGCACCCCCTCGGCGCAATCGCCTGCGTTCAGCACGCAGGAGAATGCCGCCTACTTCTTCCGCACGGTGCCGCCCGCCCACGCCGTCGCGCCGATCATGGCCCGCGTCGTCGCCGAGGACGGCGGCACACGAGTCGCCATCGTCGGCCGCGCCGACGACTACGGCACCCCCATCAGCGGACTGGTCGCCCAGCTTCTTACCGAGCTCGGCGCCGAGACGGAGGTCGTTCTCTACGACCCCGGTTCCACCACCTTCGACTCGCAGGTCGCGGCCGTCGCCGCCTTCGGGCCGGACGCCATCATCAACATCGGCTTCTTCTTCGATGGCACCAGCATCGTCCACGGCCTCATCGAGGCCGGCTTCGGCCCCGAGATCCAGTACGGCGGCGATGCGCTCTTCCATCCTTTCCTCTGGCAGCTCGTCGATCCGAACGATCCGACGGTCCTCGACGGCATGAAGTTCATCGGCGTAGCTGGCAGCGACGAGTTCAACACTCGCATCTCCGACGTCACCGACGGCAACGTCAACTTCGCCGCCCAGTCCTACGACTGCGTCGTCCTCCTGGCTCTCGCGGCCGAGATCGCCGGCAGCACCGACGGCGATGCCATCATGGCGGCCATTAGCGGCCTCACCCACGGTGGTACGGAGTGCTACTCCTACGAGGAATGCCTTGCCCTCATCGACGCCGGCGAGGACATCGACTACGTCGGCGTCAGCGGCCCCATCAATTTCACCCCGAACGGCGACCCGACGACCGGCTCCTACGCCGTCTTCCAGTTCCAGGGCGGCCAGATCACCGTGCTCCAGGCGTACGAGGTCGATCTGACCCAGCTCCAGTAGCCACGGCGGCGAACGGTTGGGGGGCCGCTGCTAGAATCGGAGGTACATGCCCCTCGATCACATCGCCGTGCGCGGCGCCCGAGAGCACAACCTCAAGAACATCGACGTCGAGATCCCGCGCGACAAACTGGTCGTGATCACGGGCCTCTCCGGCTCGGGCAAGTCCTCCCTCGCTTTCGACACCATCTACGCCGAGGGCCAGCGCCGCTACGTCGAGTCCCTCTCCGCTTACGCCCGCCAGTTCCTCGGCCTCATGGAAAAGCCTGATGTCGACCACATCGACGGGCTCTCCCCGGCCATCTCCATCGACCAGAAGTCGTCCTCCAACAACCCTCGCTCGACCGTCGGCACCGTCACCGAGATCTACGACTACATGCGCCTCCTCTGGGCGCGTGTCGGACGGCCCCACTGCCCCACCTGCGGCCGCCCCATTGAGCGCCAGACCGTCCAGCAAGTCGTCGACGCCACCCTCGCCTACCCGCCCGGCTCGCGCCTCCTCCTCCTCGCTCCCCTTACGCGCGCGAAGAAGGGCGAGCACGTCCGCCTCCTCGAAGAGGCCCGACGCCAGGGTTTCGTCCGGGTCCGCATCAATGGGGATGTGCGCGATCTCGACGAGACCATCGACCTCGACAAGAACAAGCGCCACGACATCGATGTTGTCGTCGACCGCGTCGTCGTGCCCGAGCCGGGCGAGAGCGACGGCGCGAGCCTGCGTCTCGCCGAGTCCGTCGAGACCGCCCTCGCCGCCGGCCAGGGCGTGATGCACGTCGCGACGGTCACGCGCGGCGACGAGGAGGAAGCGCCGGAGCGCATCTTCAGCGAGCACTTCGCCTGTCCCTACGACGGCTTCTCCTTTGGGGAGATTGAGCCGCGCACGTTCAGCTTCAACAGTCCCCACGGCGCCTGCTCGCGCTGTACCGGCCTCGGTGTCGAGATGCAGGTCGACCCCGCCCTCGTCATCCCCGACCGTACGAAGTCGGTTGCCGAGGGCGCCGTCGAGCCGCTCGCCAAGTCCCGTGGCGGCCAGACGTGGTACCAGCGTCTCCTCGAAGCCGTCGCCGAGGAGTACGGCTTCGGCATCGACACCCCCATCCGCGAGCTCACCGAGGAGCAACTCAACGTCATCCTCTACGGCAGCGGCGAGGAGAAGCTGCGCCTGCGCTTCACCAACGACTACGGCCGCACCCGCTACTACGACGCTCGCTTCGAGGGCGTGATCAACAACCTCCAGCGCCGCCATAAGGAGACCGACTCCGACTACGTCCGCAGCGACATCGAGCGCTACATGGGCGCCGTCCCCTGTCCCGGCTGCAGTGGCCAGCGCCTCCGCCCGGAGGCTCTCGGCGTCCGTATTGACGGCCGCACCGTCGTCGAGATCACGACCAGCAGCATTAGCGAAACGCTGCGCTGGTTCGATGCCCTCGCCGCCGCGGACACGCCTCTGAGCGAGCGCGAGCAGACCATCGCCCGTCAGATCCTCAAGGAAATCCGCTCACGCCTGCAGTTCCTCATCGACGTCGGGCTCGAGTACCTGACCCTCGACCGCGCCTCCGGCACGCTCTCCGGCGGCGAGTCCCAGCGCATCCGGCTCGCCACCCAGATCGGGTCCGCGCTCATGGGTGTCCTCTACATCTGCGACGAGCCCTCCATTGGCCTCCACCCCGTCGACGGTGACCGCCTCATCCGCACGCTCGAGCGCCTGCGCGACCTCGGCAACACCGTCATGGTTGTCGAGCACGACGAGGCCACCATGCGCGCCGCCGACCACATCATCGACCTCGGTCCCGAAGCCGGGCGCGACGGGGGCCATGTGGTCGCCGAGGGTCCGATAGCCGCCATCCTCGACTGCGACGAGAGCATCACCGGCGCCTACCTCTCCGGCCGCCGCACCATCCCCACCCCCGAAGCCCGCCGCCCCGGCAACGGGGAAGAGCTCGTCATCCGTGGTGCCCGCGAGAACAACCTCAAGAACCTCGACGTGGCCGTCCCCCTTGGGAAGTTCGTCGTCGTGACCGGCGTCTCCGGCTCCGGCAAGTCCTCGCTCATCACCGAGATCCTCGTGAAGCGCGCCGTCAACGTCCTCCAGAACGGCCGCCAGCACCCCGGCCGGCACGACGCCATCGAGGGCTTCGAGCACCTCGACAAGGTCGTCGATATCGACCAGTCTCCCATCGGCCGCACGCCCCGCTCCAACCCCGCCACCTATACCGGCGTCTTCACGGTCATCCGCGAACTGTTCGCCTCCGTCCCCGAGGCGCGCGCCCGCGGCTACAAGCCCGGCCGCTTCAGCTTCAACGTGAAGGGCGGTCGTTGCGAGGAGTGCTCCGGCGACGGCTACAAGCTCGTCGAGATGCAGTTCCTCCCCGACGTGACCGTGCCCTGCGAGGTCTGCCACGGCCAGCGCTACAACCGCGAGGCCCTCGAGATCCGCTTCCGCGGCAAGAACATCGCCGAGGTCCTCGCCATGACCGTCGCCGAAGCGCTCGAGCACTTCGACCGCTTTCCCCGCGTCAGGCGCATCCTGAGCACGCTCGATGACACCGGCCTCGGCTACATCCGCCTCGGCCAGCCCGCCACCACTCTCTCCGGCGGCGAGGCCCAGCGCATCAAGCTCGCCAGCGAGCTCGCCCGGCGCTCCACGGGCAAGACCCTCTACGTCCTCGACGAGCCCACCACCGGCCTCAGCTTCCAGGACGTCCACCACCTCCTCGACGTGCTCCAGCGCCTCGCCGACGGCGGCAACACCGTCGTCGTCATCGAGCATCACCTCGACGTCATCAAGTCGGCCGACCACATCATCGACCTCGGCCCCTACGGCGGCGACCGTGGCGGCGAACTCCTCGCGGAGGGCACGCCCGAAGCCGTCGCCCGGAACCCCGACAGCGCCACCGGCCGGTACCTCCACCCCCTCCTCGAAGCCGCCGGCACCCTGCCCAAGCCAAAGGCGAAGCGCAAACGCACCCGAAAGGCCCCGGCACAGGAAACAGAGGCCGCTCTGGCCGGCTAACCCTGGCGCCGCACCCGGTACCGCAGGTAGACCTCGTCCGTATCCGGATTGGCGTGCGCTGACAGCAGTTCGAGCCGCTTCGCCGTCTCCCGTGTGAACGCTTCTCCCGCGACCGCCGTCAGCGTGTCGACCCCGCCCACCACCACCGGCCCCAGCGTCACGAACGCCTCGTCGATGGCGTCGAGCGCGTACAGGCCCGCGTAGACGGTCGGACCGCCCTCGACGAACAGGATTTCAGCCTCGAGCTGCTTACGCATGTGGCGCAGCATCTCGGCGAACTCGCGCCCTTCGGGAAGCGTCACGACGGGCCGTCCTGTGCCTTCAATCGCCGCGCGACGCTCCGCCGGCGCTTCCTCGGAGAGGTAGACCACGGCCGGGAAGTCGCGCGCCGTGAAGAACGGTCGCTCGAGGGGCAGGTCACCCCCGCGACTCAAGACCGCCGCGATCGGCGTCGGCGGCTTGCCCCGCTCGATGCGGATGGCCTCCAGCGCCTCGTCCCCCAGCCGCGACGATGTGCCGCTCGCACGAAGTGTCCCCGCCCCGTTCAGGACCACGTCCGCGTTCACCCGCAGCTCGCGCATGAGCCGCTGGTCAACCGCCGACCCGATGCCCTGCTCCGTGCCCTCGATCACGCTCTTCCCGTCCGCAGACATCACCGTGTTTGCGACGACGTAGGGGCGGTCCGGGGGCGGCGCCGGCAGGTCGAGCGCCGTGTAGTCCGGTTTGCCTGGAGACCAGGCGTCGCTCATGGCAAGTCGTGCTCGCGGTCGACCTCGCGGTAGTAGCAGGTGACGTTATTCGTGTGGCAGGTCGGCCCCTCGGGCCGCGCCATCACGAGCAGCGAGTTGTCCTCGCAGTTCTTGTGCAGGCTCACGAAGTTGAGATAGTTCCCGCTCGTCGCGCCCTTCTCCCAGAGCTCGTCCCGGCTCCGGCTCCAGAATGTCACGTGCCCCGTCGCGAAGGTGTGGTCCAGCGACTGCCGGTTCATCCAGCCGAGCATCAGGACCTGGTGCGTTTCCACGTCCTGGACGATGGCGGGGATGCGGTCGTGTTCGTCGAAGCTGAGGGGCATGGGCGCTCTCCGGAGTGGCGTGGCTCTGTGCCTTCGAGGATACCGGAGGGTGGCGCTGCGCTCGCGCCCGCGGTCAGTCCCGCGCGGCCACCGGACGCATCGCGATCCCCTGCTCTGCGAGCGCGTCCTTCACCTCGCGGATCGAGTACGTCCCGAAGTGGAAGATGCTCGCCGCCAGCACCGCGTCCGCCTTCCCTTCGGTCAGCGCCTCCGCCATGTGGTCGGGACCGCCGGCGCCCCCGGAGGCGATGACGGGCACGTTCACGGCCTCGCTCATCGCCCGCAGCATGGGAATGTCGTAGCCGCTCTGGTGGCCGTCGGTGTCCATGCTCGTCACGAGCAGTTCGCCCGCGCCCCGCTCCACGACCTCCCGCGCCCACGCGATCGCGTCGATACCTGTGGGCGTGCGGCCCCCGTGCGTGTAGACCTCCCAGCCCTCGCCCACCCCCTTCGCGTCGATCGCCACGACGATGCACTGGCTGCCGAAGCGGTAGGCGCCCTCGTTCACGAGGTCCGGGTTGTTCACCGCCGCCGTGTTGATGCTGACCTTGTCCGCCCCCAGCTCCAGCATCGTCTTCATGTCGACTGTCGTGCGGATGCCCCCGCCCACGGTGAAGGGGATGAACACCTGGTCGGCCGTCGCCGACACCATGTCGTAGACCGTCGCCCGGTTGTCCGAGGAGGCGGTGATGTCGAGGAACACGAGCTCGTCCGCTCCCTCGGCGTCGTACAGCTTCGCCAGCTCGACCGGGTCGCCGGCGTCGCGCAGCTCGATGAAGGAGACGCCCTTCACCACGCGCCCCCGGTCGACGTCGAAGCAGGGGATGATCCGCTTTGTCAGCATGCCGCCACCGCTTCCAGCGCCTCCGCAAGCGTGAAGCGCCCCTCGTAGAGCGCCTTCCCCACGATCGCGCCCTCGCAGCCCGTCTCCGCCAGCGTCCGCAGGTCGGCTGTCGTCGTGACCCCGCCCGAGGCCACGACCGGCACCGGCAGCGCCGCCGCGAACTCCGCCGCCAGCGCGGCGTTGGGGCCTTCGAGGGCGCCGTCCCGCGAGATGTCCGTGACCATGATGCGGGGCGCGCCTCGCTCCACCATCTCCCGCGCGAGCGTGAGCGCGTCCGCCCCCGACCCCTCGCGCCACCCCTCCGTCAGCGCCTCCCCCGCGCGCGTGTCGATCGCGACCACGAGCATCCCGGGAAAGCGCTCGGCCGCCTGGTTCACGAGCTCCGGGTTGCGAACGGCGGCGCTCCCCAGCTGGATGCGCTTCGCCCCCCGCTCCACTGCCCCTTCGACGTCCTCCAGCGTCCGCAGTCCCCCGGACACCTCCACCGGGATCGCGACCGCCTCGCAGATCGCCGCCACCTCCGACTGGTTCACCGGTCGCCCCTCGCGCGCGCCGTCCAGGTCGACGACGTGCAGCCGCTGGGCGCCCTGCGCCTCCCAGTCGCGCGCGACCTCAGCGGGGTCGTCGGCGTAAGCCGTCTCCTGGTCGTAGTCGCCCTGCAGCAGGCGCACGCAGCGCCCCCCGCGGATATCGATAGCCGGGATCACCTCGAAGCTCACGCTGCCTCGCGCACCCACTCGGCGAAGTTCGCGTAGATCGCCAGACCTGCCTCGCCGCTCTTCTCGGGGTGGAACTGCGTTGCCACCATGTTCTCCCGGGCCAGCACGCTCGGGAATGTCAGCCCGTACGTCGTCTCCCCCAGCGCCAGGTCGGGGTCGGCCGGATCCGGGTAGAAGCTGTGCACGAAGTAGAAGTACGACCCGCTCGCGATGCCCGACGTGATGCGGTGCTCGCGCAGCCACGTCACCTGGTTCCAGCCCATGTGCGGTACCTTCAGGTGGTCGAAGCCGAAGTGGCGAACGGTCCCCGGCAGCAAACCCAGGCACTCCTGCCCGCCCCCCTCATCCGAGTGGTCGAGCAGCGCTTGCAGTCCCATGCAGACGCCCAGGAACGGTTTCCCGGAGGCGACGTACTCGCGAAGCGGCTCCGTCAGGCCGCGCTCCCCGAGCTTCGCCATCGTGTCCGAGGCTGCCCCCACCCCTGGGAGAATGACGCCGTCCGCCCGTGCGAGGTCGGCCCAGTCGGCCGTGATCGTTGCGTCCACGCCGACGTGGGCGAGCGCCCGCTCGACGCTGCGCAGGTTGCCGGCGTCGTAGTCCACAACGACAAGAAACGGGTTGGCGCCCATGAGGTCAGTGTGCGGCCTCGTTCCGCTATCGTCACGAGCCGTTCCAGCGGTCGAGCGGCACTCCCCGGCGCGTTAAGATCAATGGACGGATGGCTGACTCCCAGCACGAGGCGCGACTCCGCAGCGAGGAGCTGCGCTCGCGCATCAACTACCACAATCACCGCTACTACGTGCTCGACGCGCCCGAGATCAGCGACGGCGAGTACGACGAGCTGCTGAACGAGCTGCGCGACCTCGAGGCGGCCTTCCCCGAGCTCATCACCCCCGACTCGCCCACCCAGCGCGTCGGTGGTGCTCCCCTCGAGGCGTTCTCGACGGTCGAGCACCGTGCGCCCCTGCTCAGCCTCGGCAACGCCTCCAGCGCCGAGGACCTCGCCGACTGGCACCGCCGCGCCGCCGAACGCGCCGGTCGCGACGACTTCGCCCTGACGACGGAGCCGAAGATCGACGGTCTCGCCATCTCCCTCACCTACGAGGGCGGACGCCTCGTGCAGGGTGCTACTCGCGGGGACGGCCGTCGCGGTGAGAACATCACGCCCAACCTCCGCACGATCCGCACGATTCCCCTCGCCCTGACGGGTGACTTCCCCTCCGCCTTCGAGGTGCGCGGCGAGGTCTACATGACCAAGAGCGGCTTCGAACGCATGAACGCCGAGCGGGCGGAACGCGGCGAACCGCTCTTTGCCAACCCCCGCAATTCCGCCGCCGGGGCCGTCCGCCAGCTCGATCCCGCCATCACCGCCCAGCGCCCCCTCTCCATCTACGTCTACCAGATCGGCTGGAGCGAGGGCGTGGCGCCTGCGAGCCAGATCGAGCGGCTGCACTGGCTCGCGTCGCTCGGGTTCCCGGTGAACGAGGATGCGCAGCGCCACGCCGACCTCGACGAGGTCGCCCGGCGCGTGTCCTGGTGGGGCCAGCGGCGCGAGCGTCTCGACTACGACATTGACGGAGTCGTCATCAAGATCGATGACACCGAGGAGTGGGACCGCCTCGGTGTCGTCGGCCGCGAGCCGCGGTGGTCCGTCGCCTTCAAGTTCCCGCCCCAGCAGCGCACAACGAAGCTCCTCGACATCGCCGTGAACGTTGGGCGCACGGGTGCGCTCAACCCCTTCGCCGTGCTGGAGCCGGTCATCGTCGGCGGGGCGCGCATCCAGATGGCGACGCTCCACAACGAGCAGGACATCCACCGCAAGGACGTCCGCATCGGCGATACCGTCATCGTCCAGCGCGCCGGTGACGTCATTCCGCAGGTCGTCGCGCCCGTCGTCAGCCTGCGCGACGGCAGCGAGCGCGTGTTTGCCATGCCCGACGCCTGCCCCGCTTGCGGCACCGGCATCGAGCGTGAAGAGGATGCCGCCGACTCCTACTGCCCCAACCTCGCGTGCCCCCAGCAGCAGGTCCGCCTCGTCGAGCACTTCGCCTCGCGTGGCGCTATGGACATTGAGGGGCTGGGCGAGCGCCTCTCCTACGTGCTCTTCCGCGAGGGGCTCGTAGACGACGTCGCCGACATCTACGATCTGACGTCCGAGCAACTCGCCTCGCTCACGCTGCCCCAGACCATCGGTGAGAAGAGCGCCGCCACCCTCGTGCGGCACTTCGGCAGCGTCGCCGCTGTTCTCGAGGCGGCCCCGGAAGCGCTGCAGGAAGCCGAAGGCGTGGGACCGATCGTCGCCCGCAGCATCGCCGGTTGGCGTGAGCGGGAGGAGAACGTGAGGCGCGTCGCCTCGTGGCAGGAGGACGGTGTCGAGCCCGGCGTTGCGGAGCTCGCCCGGCTCCGCATCGAGGACCGGGGCTTTGGCCCCAAGAACGCCGCCAACCTCATCGAGGGCATCCGCCTCAGCAAGGAGCGCCCTCTCCCCAACCTCATCTTCGCCCTCGGTATCCGCCATACCGGATCCGAGACGGCCCGCCTGCTCGCCGAGCGCTTCGGAGACCTCGACGCCATCCTCGACGCGGGCGAGGAGGCCCTGCAGGAGGTCGAGGGCGTCGGCCCCGTCGTCGCCCGCAGCATCGCCCGCTGGGCCGAACGCGACCTGAACCGTGACATCGTCCGCCGCCTGCGCGCGGCAGGCGTGAACATGGCCGGCGAGGTCGTCGAACCCGCCAGCGACCTGCTTGCCGGCCTCTCCGTCGTCATCACCGGCAAGCTCGACTCGATGACGCGCGGCGACGCCGAAGCTCGCGCCAAGGATGCCGGAGCCTCCGTGACCGGCTCGGTCTCGAAGAAGACCGACTTCCTTGTGACTGGCGCTGACCCTGGCGGCAGCAAGCTCACCCGCGCCGAGAAGCTCGGCACCCTGCTCCTCAGCGAGGAGCAGTACCTCGCCGTCCTCGACGAGGGTCCGCCGGCCCTTGAGCGGTTCCGCGAGGAGTCCGAGGCAGCCGCCGGCGAGGCCTGACCCGAAGCGTCCGACCGTCCACAATGGCGCGACCATGAGCGACCCCGCCCCCCGGGACACCTACACGCATGGCCACCACGCCTCCGTCGTGTCCCAGCACAGCCGCCGCACAGCCGAGGAAGCGGCAGCCTTCCTCATCCCGAGATTGCGCCCGGGGATGCGCCTGCTCGACGTGGGCTGCGGCCCCGGCTCGATCACCGCCGGCCTCGTGAAGTACGTGGACCCCGGCGAGGTCGTCGGCATTGATGCCGAGCCCTCCGTCCTCGAAACGGCGCGGGAGCTCACAGGCGATACCCCCAACCTCAGCTACGAGGAGGGCAGCGTCTACGCCCTCCCGTACGAAGACGCGTCGTTCGACGTCGCCTACGCCCATCAGCTCATGCAGCACCTCGCCGACCCCGCGGCCGCCCTCCGCGAGATGCGCCGCGTCGTGCGCCCGGGCGGTTTCGTCGCTGCCCGCGACTCCGACTACCAGACCATGATCTGCCACCCCCGCACCGAGGGCATCGAGGAGTGGCGTGCCCTCTACACCGAGGTCGTCCGCCGCAACGGCGCCGACGCCAACGCCGGCCGCCGTATCCCCTCCTGGTTCGCTCGCGCCGGCCTCGACCGGGTCGAGGTCAGCACCACCGTGGCCATGATGCGAGACCCCGCCGAGGTGCTGAACTGGGGGGATTCCTGGGCCGAGCGCGTGACCAGCTCCGCCCTCGCCGAGCAGGCGCTCGCTTACGGTCTCGCCACCCGCGACGACCTTGAGCGGATCTCCGCCGGCTGGCGCGCCTGGGCCCGCCACGAAGAGGCGCTCTTTCTCTTCGTCCACGTCGAGGGTCTGGCCACCGTCTCCTGACGCTCAGGTCCCGCCGGTGCGCTGGACCGGCTGCCCTATACTGACCCCAGGCTCTTAACACGCGAACGCAGGCTTGGCCTGCGACAGGACCGGTCCCTTTGGCAATCCTCGGCCCTTTCTCGCGCCTCTTTGGTTTCCTGTCCCACGACATCGCCATCGACTTGGGGACGGCGAACACGCTCGTCATGGTCCGCGGACGGGGCATCGTCATCATCGAGCCCTCGATCGTCGCCATCGACCGCACCTCCAAGCGCATCCTCGCCATCGGCGAGGAGGCGCAGCGCATGGTCGGCCGTACCCCGGCCAACATCGTCGCCGTTCGCCCCCTGCGAGACGGCGTCATCTCCGACTTCGAGGTCACGGAACGGATGCTCAGCTACTTCATCCGCGCCGTGCAGGACCGTTCCTTCCTTGCCCAGCCCCGTGTCGTCATCGGCATCCCCAGCGGCGTAACCGAGGTCGAGAAGCGTGCCGTCCACGACGCTGCGCTCAGCGCCGGCGCCCGCTCCTGCTTCCTGATCGAGGAGCCCCTCGCTGCCGCCATTGGCTCCGGCCTCCCCGTCATGGAGGCGTCCGGGTGCATGGTCGTCGACATCGGTGGCGGCACGACCGAGGTGGCCGTTATCTCCCTCGGAGGCATGGTCGTCAGCCGCTCCATTCGGGTCGCCGGCGACGAGATGGACCGCAGCATCGTCGCCTATGCCCGCCAGGTGCATAACCTCCTCATCGGGGAGCGCACCGCCGAGGAGGTGAAGAAGCTCGCGGGCTCCGCCGCGCCGCTCGATACCGAGGAGTCCGTCACTCTCCGTGGCCGCGACCAGGCGACGGGCCTTCCCAAGGCCGTCGACGTCAGCACCATCGAGCTGCGCGATGCCCTCGCCGGTTCTGTCGGCCAGATCGTCGAGTCCGTCCGCTCCTCCATTGAGGTCACGCCTCCCGAGCTCGTGAGCGACCTCATGGCGCACGGCATCGCCCTCGCCGGCGGCGGCGCACTGCTCCGGGGCCTTGACCGCCGTATCAGCCAGGAGACCCGCTTTCCCGTGTACGTCTCCGAGGATCCCCTGCTTTGCGTGGTCCGTGGCGCCGGCGCGATCTTCGACGAGATCGAAGCGAGCAGCACGGTCGAGCAGCAGTTCGACTCGGGAAGGGCGCGGCGGTAGCCTCGAAACGGTCGCCGCATGCTGATCTTCAGTCGGTACAGCTACTGGGTCGGGGCCATGGTCGCCCTCGCCGTTCTGCTCGCGGTCGTGGGGCGCGCCGGCCTCCTCGAACCGGTCCAGGATGTCTTCCTGCGCGCCACCGGCCCTCTCGAAGAAGGAACCGCTTCGGTCTTCAGTCCTGTCGCCAGCTTCTTCAGCGATGTCGGAAGCGTCGACCGCCTGCAGGAAGAAAACCGCCGCCTCCTCAGTGAGAACGAGACCCTGCGCAACCAGAACGCCGCCCTCCGCGCCGACAGCCTTCGACTGGCCGAGCTCGAGGAGGCCCTGGGCGTCGTCACGGCCGACCCCTCCGCCGAGCGGCTCGCCGCGGGTGTCCTCAGCCGCATCCAGGGGCCTCTCACGCGCGAGCTCCGCATCGATCGAGGCACCAACCACGGCGTTGTGGAGGGCAATCCCGTCCTCTCCGTGCAGGGAACGCTCATCGGGACGGTGACCGAGGCCCTCCCGTCGAGCTCGTTCGTTCGCCTCCTCACCGACAGCCGCAGCAGTGTCGCCGCCCAGGTCCGCGGTAGCCCCGCCGACGGCATCGCCAAGGGGAATAGCGGCGCCCTCCACTTCGAGCTGGTGGAAGGCGATGTGAACATCGGGGACACCATCGTCACCTCCGGCCTCGGCGGGACCTATCCCCCCGACATCCCGATCGGGGAGGTCACCGACATCCTCGGCGATACGCAGGACCCCTTCCCCACGGTTCGCCTCCAGACCACGGTCCGCATCTCAACGACCCGCACCGTCCTCGTCATGACCAGCTTCACGCCGGCGCGCTTCCAGGTGGATGAGTGATGCGGGTCCTTCTGACGGTCGTGCTCCTGCTGGCGGCGGTGCTCGCGCAGGTCGCGGTCGCTCCCCTCTTCCCCTTCCTCGGCGCCGTCGTCGAGTTGCCGATCGTCGTGCTGCTGCTGCTGGCTGTTTTCGCCGGCCCTCACGCCGTCATGATTGGCCTGCCGATCCTCGTGCTCTTCCTCGGCTTCTCGACGAACGTTGAGTTCGAGTGGCTCGTGATTGCCTACCTGCCTCTCCTGCCCTGCGCCGCCTGGATCCAGCGACACCGCGCTATCCCCCAGACCCCGTACGCCCTCGTCCTGGTCATGGTGGTCGCAGCCGGCTTCTGGGCACGCGCTGTCTTCTCCGCCGTGGCGATGGCGTCCGGCGGCGGCCTCGCCATCGGGCCGGTCGTTACGGACATCCTCCTCGCCGGCGCCGTCCTCGACGTGGCCGTCGTCTCCGTCGTCTACGGCCTCTGCCGCTGGGTCGGCTGGCCGGTGCGCTCCCTCGATCTCGAGCAGGCGGGGTTCTGAGCCATGAGCGCCATCGGCGACCGCCAGGTCGATCCCGGCCTCAGCCGTAACCGTCCCCGCGGCAACGTGGGGATCCTGCGCATCGCCGTCGTCATCCTCTTCCTCGTCCTCGGCGCCCGCCTGGTCCAGATGCAGATCGTCGACGGCGCCGAGTACGCCGAGCGCTCGGAGCTCAACCGAATCATCGTCGAGGGCGTCCAACCCACCCGCGGCCTTATCTTCGACCGCAAGGGGCAGCCCCTCGTCCAGAACAGCGGGTCGTTCACCGCCCTCGTCACCCCCGCCTTTCTCCCCGAGGACGCCGGCGACCGCTACCGCCTCTACCTCTATCTCGAGGACCTGCTCGGTATCCCCGCCCTCCAGATCGACGAGGCCGTGACCGCCGCCGAGGAACGCGGCCAGCGCGACCTCCCCCTCCCCATCGCTCGCGCTCTCGATCGGGAGACGGCGCTCATGCTCGAGCAGGTCGCGGCCGACCTCCCCGGCGTGACCCTCTCCGTCGAGCCGCGGCGGCTCTATCCCGGCGGCCCCGAGTTCAGCCATATCCTCGGGTACGTCGGTCCCCAGTCGCCCGACGAGTGGCGCGTGCTCCAGGAAGACGGCTACGCCTACAACGAGGTCGTCGGCAAGGTCGGCGTCGAGGCCCGCTACGAGTCCGCCCTGCGCGGGAACCCGGGAACGTCCATTACCGAGGTCGACGCCCAGGGCGACCTCATCACCACCATCGAGCACACCGCCCCCGAAGGAGGCCGCGGCATCCTCCTCTCGATCGACTCCGACCTGCAGCGTTACGTGTACGAGCTCCTCACCAACACGATGGGTGAGGCCACCACCGCCGCCGCCGTCGTCATGAGCCCCGTCACCGGCGAGATCTACGCCATCGTTTCCGTCCCCACCTACGACAACAACATCTTCTCCCTGCCCGATCCGGCCGAGGAGTACCAGGCCCTCCTGGACGATCCCCGCATTCCCCTCCTCCACCAGGCGCTCAGTCCCATTGCCCCTGGCTCGACCTTCAAGATCATCACCGCCGCCGCCGCCCTCCAGGAGGGCAACGTCACCCGCTACACCAGGCGCGACGTCAACAGCAGCGTTCTCGAGTTCATCGGTGAAGACGGCCAGCCCTACTACTTCTACGACTGGCGCGTCCATGGTGAGATCGACCTCGTCGGGGCCATCTCCTGGTCGTCCAACATCTACTTCTACATGGCCTCCTGCGGGATTCCCCAGGAGGGGATTGCGGGGCTCGGGTCGAACACCGAGCAGTCGGCCATCGTCCTCGGCTACTACGCCCGAAGCTTCGGCCTCGGCCAGGTCACCGGACTCGACATCGCCAGCACGGAGTCACCCGGCGTCATCCCCAGCCCCGAGTGGAAGCGGCGGGTTCGCAGCGGTCCCCTCTTCAACCCCGAGGACCGCGACTGGTACCTGGCCGACACCTGCTTCATGGGCATCGGCCAGGGCGATGTCACGGCCACGCCCCTCCAGATCGCCGTCGCTACTGCCGCCATCGCCAACGGCGGCTACCTCCTCGAACCCTACGTGACGCGGCAAATCCTCGGCCCCGATGGAACGCTCCTCTCGACCACGGAGCCGTCGCGGGAGCGGGTCCCGGTCGACGAGGAGCACCTCGCCGTCATCCGCCAGGGGATGCGCCAGTCCGTCATCGATGGCGCGGCCCGCCTCGCGGCCCTTCCCGACATCCTCGTCGCCGGCAAGACGGGAACCGCCGAGTTCATCGACCCTGAGGACGGCGAAACCAAGGATCGCGCCTGGTTCACCGGCTTTGCCCCCTACGACAACCCCCAGGTCGTCGTGACCGTCTTCTACGACCTCGGCGTGGGCGGCACCAAGGCCGCGCCCACCGCTGCCGACATCATCGGGTACTTCCTGGAGAACGTGGAACCATGAGCCGATTCGGGGTCGAAGGGTCACTCCGCGCCTGGGACCGCTTCGATGCGATCCTTGCCCTGACCGCGCTCGCGCTCGTCGGCTACGGCCTCGTGCTCATCTACAGCGGCAGCCTCGGGTCCTACGACGGCCCCACCGCCAGCCTCGAGAATCCCGTCGTCCGGCAAGGTCTCTTCGCCATCATCGCCATCGGCGCGATGTTCATCATCTCGCGCTTCGATTACCACGTGCTCCTGCACTACGCCTGGTGGCTCTACGGCGCCGCCATCCTGCTCCTGCTTGTCCTCATCCCCATCGGCCAGACCGACTTCGGCTCGACGCGCTGGTTCGCCATCGGCCCGATCCAGTTCCAGCCCTCCGAGTTCGCCAAGATCGCCACGATCCTCCTGCTCGCCCGCTTCCTCAGCGAGCAAGGGGGCGATGCCCGCGATCTACGCGTTCTCGGCGGCTCGCTCGCCATCACCGCGCCTGTCCTGCTGCTCGTCTTCATCCAGCCCGACCTCGGCACGACCATCATCTTCGCGGCCATCTGGCTCGGGATGGTCGTAGTCGCCGGCATCCAGCGCCGCCACATGCTTTTCTTCGGCGCCGTCTTCCTCGCCGTCCTCCCCTTCCTCTGGACCTTCACCGTGGCCGACTACCAGATCGAACGCATCTCCGTGCTCCTCGATGCGGAAGAGGATCCGCTCGATGCCGGCTACAACCCCATCCAGTCGCAGATCGCCGTCGGTTCGGGACAGCTCCTGGGCAAGGGCCTCACCAACGGGGAGCAAACCCAGCTCGACTTCCTCAAGGTGAAGACCAAGGACTTCATCTTCAGCGTCTTGGGAGAGGAGCTCGGTTTTGTCGGCGCGATGGCCCTCTTCGCGCTCTTCATCCTCTTATTGATGCGAGGGATACGCGCCGCCCAGATCGCGGGCGACATTCCCGGCCAGTTGATAGCCGCGGGCATCGTGATCACGATCCTCATGCAGGCCTACATCAACATCGCCGTCAATCTCAGCATCTTTCCCGTCACCGGCCTCCCCCTGCCCTTCGTGAGCCAGGGCGGAAGCTCGCTCCTCACCCTCTTCCTCGGCCTCGGCATCATCCAGAGCATCGTCATGCGCCACCGCGCCTACCGCCAGTTCTGATCTTTCGGACCGGAGCCAGCCGTTCCCACTCGGACGGTTCTCGCCGCGTGGGGAGAACCTCGTGCCTCCGTGATGCCTGCGGAACGGGTACGCTGCCGCCACTCCCCCCCGAGAGGAGGACCGCGTGGCCAGCCAGGAGAATCCCCCCACCCAGTCCGAGGTGCTCGGTTACTTCGACTCGCTCTCCAACTGGGGCCGCTGGGGTCCCGACGACCAGCTCGGCGCCCTCAACTACATCACGCCCGCGAAGCGCCGGGCCGCCGCCGCTCTCATCCGCGAGGGTGTCGCCGTCTCCTGCGCCTGGGATATCGAGACCACCCCCCGCCCGGACCACATGTTCGGCGTGCCCCAGCGCTACATGGTCGCCAGCGGCAAGGACCCCCTCGAATTCGGCCGCGGCGGCTCGGCCCTGGAGGTCATGAGCTTCGCCTTCCACGGCGCCACCATCACCCACCTCGACGGGCTCAGCCACATTTTCTGGGACGGCAAGATGTACAACGGCAAGCCCGCCGATCTGGTCACCGCCCAGAGGGGCGCCGAGGAGTACGCCGTCACCGCCCTCGGCGACGGCATAGTCACGCGCGGCGTGCTCATGGACATCCCCGCTCTCGACGGACGTCCCTGGCTCGACCCCGGCGAGGGCGTCTTCCCCGAGCACCTCGAGGCCGCCGAGGAGCGCCAGGGCGTGCGTGTCGGAACCGGGGACATCGTCCTCCTCCGCACGGGCAAGGGCCGCCGCCAGCGCGAGGAGTCGGACGCTCCGGGTTCCTCCGGCGGCTGGCACGTGGCCTCGCTGCCCTGGCTGCACGAGCGCGAGGTCGCCGTCATCGGCGCCGACAACGCCCAGGAGTCTGGCTCACCCGGCTACGAGGCCCTGCCCGTGCCTGTTCACTTCATCGCGATCGTCGCGATGGGTCTCCACCTCATCGACAACTGCGACCTTGAGGCCCTCGCCCAGACCTGCGAACGCCTCAACCGCTGGGAGTTCTTCCTCAGCATCCAGCCGCTGCGCCTCGAAGGCGGCACCGGCAGCGCCGTCAACCCGGTCGCGGTGTTCTGAGGTCCTGCCCCGGCGGAGGCGTCAGCGACTCGCGTTCGCTGGCTCGAACGTGACGTGCAGGTCGATCAGGCCGAACATCCGGCCGGGGATGTGGCGGTAGGTGTTCTTCTCCTCGTCGAGGCCAATCGACTCGAAGCGATCGAGCCAGGCGTGCACCGCCAGGTTCTGCTCCAGGCGCGAGAGCCCTGCGCCGGGGCAGTTGCGCGGACCCTGCGAGAAGGTGAGGTGGCGGCCCGGGTTCGGGCGGGCCAGGTCGATGCTGTCCGCCCCAGGGAACGCCTCTTCGTCGCGGTTCCCGGCTCCGTAGCGCACGTGCAGGAGCGAGCCCGCCGGGACCTTTACCCCCTGGAACTCGACGTCCCGTGATACGAGTCGGCTCGAGCTGCCCTGGGTCGGCGCGTACACGCGCAGCGCCTCCTCCACGAAGAAACGCACCTTGCTGCGGTCGCGCTTGAGCTCCGCCCAGACCTCGGGGTTCTGGGCGAGGAGCAGCCACTCGGACGTCAGCGCGAACTGCGTCGTCTCGTTGCCGCCGATGTGCATCCCGAAGGCCACCGACACGATCTCGGCGTCTGTCAGCTTGCGCCCCTCGTAGTCGACCTGGGTGAGGAACGTGAGCATGTCGTCCCCGGGATTGCGCCGCTTCTCGTCCGCCTGCTCCTTCAGGTACTGCTGGAACTCGACCAGGGCCTGCGCGTTCTCGACCTCCTCGGCGGGCGGGAGCTCGTCCTTGTGGTTGATGAAGTAGACGAAGCGGCGGACCTGCGCCTCCTCGAACGCCTTGAGCTTCGGCATGTCCTTGAGCGGCAGACCAAGGATCGTCGTGATCACCCGCTGCGGGAGCGGCTGGGCGAACTCCGTTACCAGCTCTGCCCCGGTCCGGTGCTCCCAGCCCTCAAGCAGCGTGTCGACCTGGGCCCGGATCATGTCGGCGTGCTGATCGGCGCCGACGGGCCCGACCCACGGATCGGTGAGCTGCAGGCGGTGCTGCTTGTGCGATTCAAGGTCCGGGCGCAGCGACTCCCGCGCGTCGGCGGGCGTGCCGTACCCGGTGTCGCGGAAGATCTCCGCGGCCTCGTCGCTCGCCTGTCGCAGCTGGGACGGCGGAAACGTCTCCGGATCCCGGATGATGCGGGAGATGTCCGCGTACTTGGTGATGACGTAGGCGTCGGTCCCGGGGGTCTTGCCGCCTCCCGGGATCCGGAGCACGGGTGACTCCTCATGCAGCAGGGAGTACGAGTCGTACCAGTGCTCCTGCGACCCGGGGGCGAACAGGTCGACCTCCTCCACACTCATCGGGCACGCCATCTCGGCGTTCAGCATCTTCTGGTCGTGTGCTGAAGCGGTGGTCATGGCTCGGAACTCCCTCCGCCCGGTTCGCCGTCCGCTGCAGCCAGCTCGCAGCCAATCCCGGTGGCAACCGGCGTACCGCCCATTCTATGCCTCCCGAGCGTGACCCAAGGGGCCAGGGCGGCGCCGGAGCGCCCCGAAATGGCGCACACTGTGCGGAGATCAGGAGCCCTGAGATGGACGACAGCTCCGTCCTGTCGCAGGGCGCCACGGGACGGAGGAAGGAAGCCATGTCGCTGACCGCGTCTTCTACGTCGGGGTCGACCCCGGACGGCAGCATCATCGACGCGAGCGAGTTCGATTCGCCCGGCTTCCTCGCAGACCCCCACCCCCTCTACCGCCGGCTTCGCGCCCACCACCCGGTCTATCACGACCGGCTCCACAACCAGTGGCACGTCACCCGGTACTGGGACCTTGTCGAGGTGTTCCGGGACGAGGAGGCCTTCGGCACCCGCCCCCACAGCTACGAGACCGACGGTGTGCTCGGGCCGACGATGCTGAGCCTCGGCGGAGCCGAGCACGCCGCCCAGCGCAATCTCGTCGGTGACGCGCTTGTCGGCAAGAAACTCGATGCGTTCACGCCCATCGTCCGGGATGTGGCCCGTTCGCTGGTCGAGACGTTCGCGGACCGCGGCCACGTCAACCTCACGCAAGAGTTCACGAGCCAGCTCCCGATCCGCGTGATCATGGCGATGCTCGGTTTGCCCATGGAGGACTTCGCCCTGTTCCAGCGCTGGTACCGCCAGTTCATGATGGGCATGGGCTGGGCCGACGACACCCGCGCCACCGCGCTGCAGGCCCGCGCCGAGTACGAGGAGTACATGACGCCGTTCCTCGAGGTGCGGCGCCGCAACCTCGGCGACGACCTGACCTCGCGTCTCATCCGCGAAGGCGTTCCCGATCCGGCAATCAAGACCTTCGTCTCGCTTCTCCTCTCGGGCGGCGGCGAAACAACCGACAAGGCCATGGGGAACATGTGGTGGAACGTACTCCAGGAGCCCGAGTTGGTCTCCCGGCTTGAGGCCGACCACTCCCTCCTGGACGCCTACTTCAGCGAGACGATGCGCCACTCCCCGCCCGTCCATCGGGAAGACCGGGGCGCCACGCGTGATGTCGAGCTGGCGGGCGTCGAGATCCCATACGGAGCCGTGGTGCGGTGCTGGCTCGCGTCGGGGAACCGTGACGACGCCGTGTTCGAGGATCCCGATACGTTCGACCCGTTCCGGGGCGACCTGTACTCCGAACGGGACCTTCGTGCCGGCTACTTCCGGGATGGCCTCTTCGGCCACCTCGGCTTCGGCCTCGGCCGGCACTTCTGCATCGGCTACCAGCTCGCCCGGCGGGAGGCGGTCGTCGGAGCCCAGGAGCTGCTCAGGGTCATGAAGTCGCCGCGCCTCTCGGACGAACAGATGGATGTCATCAAGGCCCGCAAGCGCGACGGCAGCATCCGTTCAGTGGCGGACCTGCACGTGGAGTTCGACCTCCACTGAGGAGACGCGGCGCATGATCATGCGGAGGCGAGGGGACCGAGGTCTGGAAGCGAGTTGCGCGGGCAGCGGTCTGCCGATGAAAGGCGCGACGGCATGACCCACAGTTCGGACTCCGTGTTGGCCTGGCTGCGGGAGAACAGCTCGGAGGAGGTCCGGTCGGGGATGCTGCGCTACGCCATCCCCAACGAGCGTGCCTTCGGCATCGCGATGCGTGACATGAAGAGCTACGCGAAGGAGATCGGGAAGGACCACGACCTGGCGCTCACGCTGTGGGAGACGGGCTGGTACGAGGCTCGAACGGTCGCCGTGTTCATCGCTGAGCCCTCGGCGATGACAAGTGCGCAAATGGACGCCTGGGCCGCCGACCTCGACAGCTGGGCGATCTGTGATACCGCCTGCTTTCACCTGTTCGATCGCACCCGTCACGCCTGGGGCAAGGTGCCGAAGTGGGCCAGGGCGCGGAGCGAGTTCAAGAAGCGCGCGGCCTTCGCGCTGCTCTGGGGCCTCAGCAGCCACGACAAGGAAGCGGAGGATGAACGGTTCACAGACGCGCTGCAGTGGATCGAGCACGGCGCTCAAGACGACCGGCTCTACGTGAAGAAGTCCGTGGACATGGCCCTGCGAGCGATAGGAAGACGATCCCGCACGCTGAACGACGCGGCCCGTGAAGTCGCCGCCCGGCTGGCCGCCAACCCGGCACGAGCGCCGGGTTGGATCGGCCGCCACGCCCTCCGGGAACTGGAATCCGAGCGCGTACAAGCCAGGCTCGGAGGGTAGGGGTTGGCTGGCCAAAGGCGACCGTACTGCGAAGGCATCCGTTTTCATCCAACGTTCACCAGCCCGTGACCTTGTCGCAACACCGATTGCCGATGGTGGGAGCGAGGCACGGTGTCGATGACCAACAAGATCGAGGTTCTAAAACAGCAGAAGGACGGGCTCGACGTGCTTCCAGACCTCCTTCGCTACGCGCGCGAGGGCTGCGGGGCGATAGAGCCCGATGACTTCGAGCGACTGAAGTGGTACGGGCTCTTCCACCGTAGAGCGACGCCGGGCTACTTCATGTTGCGACTCAGGGTTCCGAACGGGGTCCTGACGAGCGAGCAGTTGGCAGCGATCGGCGAGATCGCGAATCGCTGCGGGCGGGGTCAGGCGGACATCACCACCCGGCAGAACATCCAGCTGCGCTGGATCGAGATCGAGGACGTTCCCTGGATCTTTCAGCGCCTGTCCGCTGCCGGCCTCACGTCGCAGCAGAGCGGGATGGACAACGTTCGCAACGTCGTCGGATGCCCGGTTGCGGGCCTCGATCCCGACGAGTTGATCGATAGCCGCAGGCTCGCGGTGCGGTTGCAGCAGGCGATCATCGGGCACAAGCGCTTCAGCAACCTGCCCCGCAAGTTCAACCTCGCGATCACGGGCTGCCGGGACGACTGCATTCATGCCAGAACGCACGATCTCTCCTTCGTCCCCGCTCGGGGCGGCGACCTGCCGGTGCCCGGCTTCAACGTCCTCGTTGGCGGGGCGATGGGTGGCCGCGAACCCGCGTACGCCCGGCCCCTGGATGTGTTTGTCGAGAGCGGGGATGTGGTTCCACTGGCGACCGCAATCCTCGAGGTCTTTCGCGACCACGGCCCGCGCGAGTCCCGCCGGGCCTCACGCCTGAAGGTGCTCTTGAAGGAGTGGGGGCTGGAACGCTTCCGCGAGGCCGTCGTCGAGCGGGTGGGGCGGCCACTGGCGCGGGCGGGCGAGACTGCGACCCGGCGCGACGGTGGTGACCACATCGGCGTGACGGGGCAGGAACAGTCGGGGCGGTGCGTCGTGGGCTGCCTGGTCCCGGTGGGGAGGATCACGGGCGATCAGCTCACCGAGTTCGGACGCCTTGCGAGCGTCTACGGGGAGGGCGAACTCCGGCTCACGGTGCAACAGAACGTATTGCTTCCACATGTGCGGGAGCGCCATCTGATCGCCCTCCTCAAGGAGCCGCTGCTCGAGACGTTCAGCCCCAGGCCATCGCCGTGGATGAGGTCGGTCGTCACCTGCACGGGGACCGACTACTGTCACTTCAGCCTGATCGATACCAAGGGCGAGGCCCTCAAGCTCGCCCGCGCCCTCGACGAGCGGTACGAGATCGACGCCCCCGTGCGCCTCCAGATGTCTGGGTGCCCCCATTCCTGCGGGCAGCACCGCGCCGGGGAGATTGGGCTGCTGGGCAGCCGCGTGCGCCGTGGCGAGACAATCGTGGACGCAGCGGACCTGTTCGTGGGTGGAAGCCTCGGCGAGGACGCTGCGCTCGGGGAGCGCATCAGCACCGGCGTGCTCATCGACGACCTCCCCGAGGCTGTTGCGGGCTCCCTGCGAGCGCTACGCGGTGGGCAGGCGGTACGCGTTCGCGGCTCCGCCCCTGAGGCAGCGGGTTAGCCGTCGGTGACGACAGCGGAACGCGGCGGCAAGGGCTGGCTCCGATCGATCTGCTGCTACTGCGGGACGGGCTGCGGGGTGCTCGCGCAGGCGAAGGACGGGGTCGTTACCCGGATCAAGGGTGACCCCGACCATCCAGTGAACGAGGGCCGGCTGTGCGCGAAGGGCGCCCTCCTGCCCGCCATTTTCCAGTCCGATGACAGGCTCGTGCGACCAGCCATCCGCGTAAGCGGCGGAGGCGCGTTGGAACCGGCTTCGTGGGACGAAGCGATCGATCGGGTAGCGAGCGGTCTCCGCTCGATCATCGAGCGGTACGGTCCCCACTCGGTCATGTTCTACGGATCGGGCCAGCTGCCCACGGAGGACTACTATCTCTTCGGCAAGCTTGCGAAGGGATTCATCGGGACCAACAACCAGGACACGAACTCGCGCCTGTGCATGGCAAGCACGGTCGCCGCCTACAACCTCGCTTTCGGAACGGACTCGCCACCCGCTTCGTTTGCTGACATCGAGCAGGCCAGGACGTTCCTCATCCTCGGCGCGAACATCGAGGCGTGCCACCCGATCCTTTTCGACCGCATCAAGGCGCGAAAGCGCCGTGGCGGCGACGACGTGAGGGTGATCGTCGTGGATCCGCGCCGGACGAGAACGGCCGAGATCGCCGACCTTTACCTGCCACTGCGGCCGGGCACAGACGTGGCGCTCCTGCAGTCTCTGCTCTTCGAGGTACGGCTGGCGGGTGGGCTGGACGAGGACTTCATTGCCGAGCGGACGACAGGCTGGGACGAGCTAGCCGTCTCGCTTGCGGGCTGGTCGGCCGAGCGCGCCGCCGACAGTACGGGGCTGGCGGCCCAGGAGATCGTGGACGCCGCACGGATGATCGCCTCGAACGGCCCCGTCCTGACGATGTGGACGATGGGGGCGAGCCAGAGCACCTCGGGGGTCGACAAGAACCTCGCGCTGATCAACCTCTCACTCGCGACCGGGAATATTGGCCGGCCCGGCGGCGGGCCGTTCTCGCTGACGGGCCAGCCGAATGCCATGGGGGGCAGGGAGGCCGGGGGCCTGGCGCCCACGCTTCCAGGCCACCGTCTCGTGGCCAACTCCGAGGACCGTGCGGACATGGAGAAGGCCTGGGGTATTCCTCCGGGGTCGATCGCCTCGCGACCGGGCGTAACCGCCTCGGAGATAGTCGAGGCACTGGAGCAGGATGAGTTGAAAGCGGTGTGGGTCGTAGCGACGAATCCCGTGGCTTCACTCCCCAACAGCGAACGCGTGCGAGCGGCCTTCGCACGGGCCGAGCTCGTGGTCGTACAGGATGCCTACCACCCCACGGAGACGGGGGAGCTGGCCGACGTTCTCCTGCCCGCGGCGCAGTGGTCCGAGCGTGCGGGCACGATGACGAACAGCGAGCGCCGCATCTGCCTCCTCGAAGCGGTCGGGGAAGCGCCCGGGGAGGCTCTTCCTGACTGGCAGATCATCTGCCGAGTTGCGGCCGCCCTGGGATACGGGGATGCGTTTTCGTACGACGATGTCGAGGAGATCTTCACGGAGTACCGGGCGCTCACACGGGGGCAGGATCTCGACATCACAGGTGTCAGCTACGAGCTCCTGCGGTCGTCGACGAGCGGCGTGCAGTGGCCCCTTCCCGAGGGAGGCCGCGAACGCCCCCGCCTCTTCGAAGGCATGCCCTTCGCCACACCCGACGGTCGCGCGCGCTTCCATGTTCCCGTCTACCGGGAGCCGGACGATGCCCTGACGGAGCGCTATCCCCTCTCGCTCGTGACCGGGCGGGTGAAGGACCAGTGGCACACGATGACTCGCACGGGCAACGTGCCCAAGCTCAACAAGAGCGAGGCTGAGCCGGTCCTCGAGATTCACCCGGCAGACGCCCGTCCCCTCGGGGTTCGCAGCGGTCGACCCCTCCTTGTCAGCTCGCGTCGCGGCAGCTTCGAGGCGCGGGCGCGGGTGGACCGGCGGGTGAGGCCGGGCACGGTCTGGGCGCCGTTTCATTGGGGATCCCTGAGGCACGCGGGAGGCCCGGTGAACGCGGTCACGAGCGAGGCACGGGATCCCCGCTCCAAGCAGCCCGAGCTGAAGTTCGCCGCGGTACGAGTGGAGCCTCTCTAACCGGCATCCACCCGGGCATGGCAGGACGTGGGGTTCCACGAGTCCGGCGTGCGTTCTCGGTGGTGGCCCGGGCGTGACGTGAAACGAGGCAGAAGCATGGTGTTCTCCCGGATTTCATCTGCTCGAAAACAGCCTTCAACCTGCCCCTCCTACCGTTTCTCCTGAGACCACAACCCGGTCCCCCATGGAGGCATCAATGGACACAGCCCGGATCCAGAACAAGGCGTCGCGGATCGACTTGTTCAGCCTGAAGAGCATTCAGATGCGAACGTTCCACATGACGTGGGCCGCCTTCTTCCTTGCCTTCTTCGGGTGGTTCGGCATTGCGCCCCTGATGGCCATCGTGCGGGAGGACCTCGATCTCACGAAGGCCGAGGTGGGCAACACAATCATCGCGTCCGTCGCGATCACGATCATCGCCCGACTCGTGATCGGCTTCCTGAGCGACCGCTACGGTCCGCGACGCACCTACACGGGGCTCCTGCTTCTCGGGTCGCTTCCCGTGATGGGGATCGGGCTGGCGCAGAGCTACGAGACGTTCCTGCTATTCCGGCTGGGCATCGGCGTGATCGGCGCGTCGTTCGTCATCACGCAGTACCACACGTCGGTAATGTTCGGCCCGAACGTCGTCGGCACAGCGAACGCCACGACAGCCGGCTGGGGGAACCTCGGCGGCGGCGTCACCCAGATGGTGATGCCGCTGGTGCTCACGGTGGTCATCGCCCTTGGGGTGGGGGAGGCGCTGGGATGGCGCGTCGCGATGATCGTGCCCGGCATCGCGCTCTTCGTGACGGGTATCGCCTACTACCGGGTCACCCGGGATGCTCCCGACGGGGACTTCCATGAGCTGCGGGCCACGGGGATGCTGCCATCGCTCGACCGGGGCAGGGGGGCGTTCTGGTCGGCGGCCCGCGACCACCGGGTGTGGGCGCTGTTCCTGATCTACGGCGCCTGCTTCGGAATCGAGCTGACGATCAACAACGTGGCTGCCCTCTACTTCCATGATCGCTTCGCCATCGGCGTTGGTCTCGCGGGCGTGATCGCCGGGCTCTTCGGACTGATGAACATCTTTGCGCGGACGATGGGCGGCTTCTTCGGGGACCGTGCGGGTATCCGCTTCGGTCTGCGGGGCCGCGTGCTCTTCCTCGGTGGCGTGCTGTTGATGGAAGGTCTCGCGCTGATGTTCTTCTCGCGCATGGATGCCCTGCTGCTGGCGATACCGGCCATGCTGGTCTTCAGTGTCTTCGTGCAGATGTCGGAGGGGGCGACCTTTTCGGTAGTACCGTTCATCAACCGCAAGGCGCTCGGCACCGTTGCCGGCATCGTCGGCGCCGGGGGCAACGCGGGCGCGGTGGCGGCGGGGTTCCTGTTCCGCATGGAAGGCCTCGCGGTCCAGGACGCCTTCCTCTACATGGGCATGGCGGTCGTTGCGGCCTCGAGCCTGGTCCTGGCGGTGCGCTTCACACCGAGAACCGAGGCGCTCGAACGGCGACGGCTGCGAGAGGTGTTCGCGGGCGGGGCCGGTGGCAGCGTCCCCGGGCTTGAGCCCGACGCGGTTGCAGAGGGAAGCGCCGGGGGCAAGTAGGACCGCATTGAAGCGCCCCATGGAAGTGCAGGGATATGACCTCGGCTCCTACGTCTGAGGGCGTGGTGGTCTTCTGCCGAGAGGACACTTCGCACGGGGGAACTGACACCGGCTTGACGCCGCGCTCGTGCGAAAGAGGATGCGCTCGGTTCTACGGCGTGCTCTCATTCTGAGGGCCGCAGCAGCCACGCCCCGTCTGGCTCCAAGCGCGCGCCCCCAAGTCAGATGCACTCACTCGTAGTGTTGGGCGTGGCAGCGTTGGTCGAGTTGACCTGCCTTTGGCGCAGTCTCGCCAATGTCCGTCATGGGGCCTTACACCACCATCAGGCGCTCTCCGGGTTCCGGGACGGGGTCGCCAAACTCCCGCGCGGCGGCGTTCCAGAGCTCGATTGTGGCCTGGAGGCGGGTTGCCTGCGTCGTAATCGCCGGTGTATTCGACGTTGGCGCGCAGGGAGTGGTCGCGGTCGGCGCCGGCGGGGAATGTAGGTGCTAGCTTGGGAGGGCGCGTGTACGATTCGGGCGTAGCCTGACAGCGCCCGAAGGCAGGCATAACGGAGGCCACCATGCGGGGCAAGGCCGCCATCGTGGGCATCGGCGAGACCACCTACTACAAGCGCGGCCAGTCGCCCGACCCCGAGGTCAAGCTGGTGCTCGACGCCGTGCAGCTGGCCGCCGAGGACGCGGGTATCGACGTGCGCGAGATCGACGGCTTCGCGGCCTACGCGAACGACCGCAACGACCCGTCCCGGCTGATGACCGCGCTCGGCAGCCCGGACCTGACCTTCAGCAACATGGTCTGGGGCGGCGGCGGTGGCGGTGGCTCCGGAGCGGTCGCGAACGCGGTGGCGGCGGTCGTGGCGGGCTACTCGAAGTACGTGGTCGTCTACCGGGGGCTGGCGCAGGGACAGTTCGGGCGCTTCGGGCAGGGCCCGCAGACGCCGACGGCGCCCGGGCCGGGCGCCTTCACCGCGCCCTACGGGCTGCTCTCGCCGGCGCAGTCGTTCGCGATGCGCATCCGCCGCTTCATGCACGAGCACGGCGCCGAGCAGAGCGCGTTGCGGGCCATCTCGCTGGCCACGTACCAGCACGCGCAGTCGAACCCGCGGGCGGTGATGTACGGGCGCGAGCTGACCGAGGAGATGTACGACAACTCGCGCATGATCGTGGAGCCCTTCCACCTGTTCGACTGCTGCCAGGAGAACGACGGGGCGGCCGCCCTCATCGTGACGAGCGCGGAACGCGCGAAGGACATGAAGCAGAAGCCGGCGTGGGTGCTGAGCGCGGCCCAGGGGTCGGACTACCGGCAGGCGGCGACGGCGCACAACTCGCCGGACTACGCGACCTCGAACTTCAAGACACTGGCGCCGCGGCTGTATGCGATGGCAGGCGTCGGTCCGGAGGACGTGGACGTGCTCCAGAGCTACGAGAACTTCACCGGCGGGGTGCTGATGAGCATCGTCGAGCACGGGTTCTGCGAGCCGGAGGAGGTGAACGACTTCTTCACGCTGGAGAACTTCTCCGCGCCCGACGGGAAGCTGCCGCTGAACACGAGCGGGGGCAACCTCGCGGAGTGCTACATGCACGGCCTCGAGCTGGTGCACGAGGCCGTGCGGCAGGTGCGGGGCGAATCGACCTGCCAGGTGCCCGAGGCGAACGTCTCGATGGTGACGTCGGGGCCGATGGTGCAGCCGGTAAGCGACCTGATCCTGGCGGCCGACCGGGGGGTGGACGCATGAGCGCGGAGGCACGCAGCTACCTGCCGGAGGGCCTGCCCCGACCCGCACCCGCCATCGATGGGCTGGGGGAGGAGTTCTGGGAGGCGGCGAAGCGCCACGAGCTGGTCGTGCAGCAGTGCCGCGCCTGCGACGGCTTCCAGTGGGGCCCGGAGTGGATCTGCTACCAGTGCCACTCCTACGACCTCGGGTACACGCGGGTCTCGGGGCGCGGGGTCATCTACAGCTGGGAGCGGGTGTGGCACCCGGTCCACCCGGCGCTGCAGGAGGCGACGCCCTACCTCGTCGTGCTGGTGGAGCTGCCCGACGCGGGCAACGTGCGCATGGCGGGGAACCTGCTCGGGGACCGCAGGCAGGACGTCGTCATCGGGGCAGAGGTCGAGGTCGCCTTCGAGGACAAGGGCGAAGGCGACGAGGCGTACACGCTCGTGCAGTGGCGGGTGGTCGAGTAGGGCGAGGCGTCCGATGGCCGGGGAAGCCGGTGGGCGCCAACTAGAAGGGGGGCGTCTCCCGACCGGTCGGGCCTACGGCCAGGGTGGACTCGGGTATGAGGGGAGGGGGTCCGGCGGCGAGGGTGTCGAGGACCCTCAGCTCATCCGCGGTTCCCGACTCCGAGGTGAGCAACCCGAGCGAGGCAAGCTGGGACGCGCTGCGCCACCCCGTGAACCAGGAGGCGAGTGAGCGAATGTCGACCTCCCACGTGCCGGGTCCGCCCGGCGTCAGGGTTCCCTGGCCGTCGACGACCTGGAGCTCGAAGCTCCCGTCGTTGTGTGACAGCGTGGAGTCGCTGACTCGAAGAGCGACCGTCGCGGTGATGGGGGGCCAGCCCCGTTGCTCGATGGCCCTTGCAAGGTCCACGAGGCGCAGCATCCAGGGGATACTCTCCCTCGCCTTCCAGCGCTGCCCATGGTCGGTTAGCGCTTCCAGCACCCACGGTGGCTGAAAGGCGGTAACGGTGCCGGTAACCGTGCCGAAGCGGGTGATCGCGGTCCCGAGAGCGCGAAGGACCGCCCCGTTCTCGGCCCCGAGATCGTCGATCCTCAGATCCATGAAGCTGTGTTCGGAGGGCTGAGCCCCCAGCACGACGTATCCCATGCCATCAGCGACTTGCACCTTTACGAGGAAGACGCGCACGTCGGCATGCTCCGTCCGACCCCGACGCCGCTCCCACCAGTCCTCGCCGCGCGCGACGGAACCCGATGAGAGTCGGGCCAGGGCATCGTAGGCCGGCGCCAGCGATTGGAGGTCATCCGCTGCGAACGACTCGACATCGGCCTCGATGTCTGCCATGGCGAGGTCGGTGAGCGGAATGGTGCGCTTCACGTAGTCGCCGGCCATCTCGTAGCCGACCGATCGGTAGAGCGAGGCGGTTGTCGGAAACAGTGTGGAGATCGCCGTGCCACGCTCGTGCATGAGTCTCAGGGCCTCAGCCATCAAGGGTTTCGAGATCCCCTCGCCGCGACGATGGGGCGCGACACCGACGGCACTCACCGCAACGCCATCAACGGGGCAGTCCCCAAACCAGTGGCCCCCGGGAATGAGCGTCGCGGTAGCGACCAGTTCGCTTCCTTCGTAGCCAGCCAGCACCTGGTCCGGGGGTACGGCGCGCTCGGGGTCGAACGCACGCGAGGATCCGAAGGCCGCACCGACCAGATGGTGATTCGCCTCAAGGTCACCCTCACGCAGCGGGCCAAGGGACACGCTCATCAAGGGCTCCTTCCATTAGTGAGCTGTGCGCTACAAGGCTGAACGAGTCCGTCAGCCTGACAGGACTGGTCGCACGTTCGTGGCTTCATGCATTCCCCCTGCTAGGCGGACCGCAATCGTGGGTCCAGCTCGTCGCGAAGCGCATCGCCAAACATATTCGTGGCGAACACGACAAGGGTGAGGGCGAGAGCCGGAGCAACGAGCAGCCACGGGGCGGCGAGCATGTAGATCCTTCCGTCCACACTCAGCATCCCTCCCCAGGATGGAGTGGGAGGCGGCACACCAAATCCCAGGAAGCTCAGCGCCGCCTCCGCAACGATCAGGCCGCCGATGGTCGTCGAGACGAGGACGATGATCAGCGCGAAGATGT
This sequence comes from Tepidiformaceae bacterium, assembly GCA_965203545.1. Taxonomy (GTDB): domain Bacteria; phylum Chloroflexota; class Dehalococcoidia; order Tepidiformales; family Tepidiformaceae; genus UBA2991. The sequence continues at coordinate 1,217,346 of OZ241899.1, read as the reverse complement.
TCGGGAGAACGTGGAAGGTCAGGATCCGCGCGTCGCTGGCGCCGAAGGCCCGCGCCGCCTCGACGTAGTCCTCGCCCTTGATGTCGATGACCGAGCCGCGCACGATGCGGGACAGGCTCAACCCCGTTCGAAGGCCGAGCGCCAGGATGACGTATTCCGTACGAGGACCGAGAACGAGCAGGACGCCCAGGAGGAAGATCAGCGGTGGGATCGAGTGCGCCACGTCGACGAATCGCTGCACGAAGTAGTCGAACTTTCCGCCCAGGTAGCCGCTGATCGCGCCCAGCAACGTGGCGGAGAGCACTCCCAGCACGTTCGCGCCAATTCCGACATAGAGCGATGTCCGGGCCCCGTGCACGATGCGGCTGAAGACGTCCCTCCCGAAGTGGTCGGTGCCGAAGAAGTGGGCGCCATTTGGTCCCACCAGGCTGGGACCTACGTTGTTGCGAATCGGATCGTAGGGGACGATCACGTCCGCCAGCGCCGCGGACACCACCAGCACGATCAGGACCACCGCCGAGAAGGCTCCCAGCGGCTGACGGCGGCTGAATCGCACCAATCTCCTTGGCAACCCGACCCAGACCGATCGCGTCTGGGGCCCTACGGCCAGCGGTTGCCCTGCGGACGGCACCGTCGTCATGAACCTACCCGCACCCGCGGATTCAGCCACCCGTACGAGATGTCGACGAGCAGATTGGCGAATATCACGAACATGCCCGAAACGACGGCGATCCCCTGGATAACCGGATAGTCACGCTCGCTGATAGCGGTCAGCAGCATGCGGCCCATACCGGGAAGCCCGAAAATCGCTTCAATCAGAACCGCACCGGAGATCAAGGTGGCTACCTCGAGCCCGAGTGTGGAAACCACCGGGATGAGCGCGTTTGGCAACGCGTGCCGGAGCACGGCCGTGCGCTCCGGCAGGCCCTTCGCGCGCGCCGTCCGGACGTAATCGTGGCCGAGGACTTCCAGCAACTGGGTGCGGGTCAGACGCATGACGACTGCGCTCAAGGCAAGCCCCAGGACAAGGGCGGGTACAAAGAACTGTGAGACGTACGTCCACAGGTTCGAGCCGTCGAACGAGGTGTACGTGACCGGCGGCGACCACTTCCACCAGATGGTGGGCAGAACGATGACAAATGTGGCGAGCGCGAAGTTCGGAATACTGAGGCCAAGGATGGAGATGCTCCGCATCACGTAGTCGGCCACGGTTCCGCGGGTGACGGCGGAGAAGAGACCAATAATCATCCCGGCCACGGTGGCCCAGACCAGCGCCATCACCCCCAGGATTAGGGTCGGCGGCAGCGTGCGCTCGATCATGTTCGTCACCGGTTCCCCTCTCAGGACCGATCGACCGAAGTCGAGCTGCGCCGCGTTCCACGTGTACTCGATGTACTGCAGAGGCAGGGGCTCATCGAGTCCGAGCCGCTCTTCGAGCGCTGCTCGCGCCTCCCCGCTGATGCCGCTGGTTCCGGCCACGGCCGCCTGGGCCTCAAGCGCATCGATGGCGCTACCGGGAAGCAGACGCACGAGCACAACGACGGTGAACAGCAGCAGCAGCGTCGTGGGGATGATGCCGGCGAGGCGGGCGATGATGTACTTCGTCATGCCTCCCCCGGGGCGGCGCACAGCCGTTGGTGGAGGAGCCGCGCTCGTCGGGTCGACCAGACGGTTCATCCCGCATCAGGTTCGCCGCGATGCCCCGGCAGCATACAGCCTGCTGTTGGGGTGAGGGTTTCTCAGCTTTCGTCTACGTGGCAATCGAGGGCCTTGACTGTAGGTCTACAATGCTGGCAATCGAATGCTGTCCATTTTGGAAACGAATGAACGCAATCGAGGTTCTGGAGAGGAGAACCGTGAGATGAGGGACGACAGTTCGTATTGGAGCCGGCGCTACCCGGGGTCACGTCTGGGGCGACGCGCCTTTCTTGGCACCTCCGTGGGTCTGGGCGCGGGAGCGGCCGGCCTTGCCCTTGTGGGGTGCGGCGACGACGACGATGACGATGACGTAGAGGAGCCCGCGGCCGCGGCAACCGAAGCGGCTACGGAAGCCCCAACGGAGGCGCCGACGGAAGCCCCCGCGGCGGATGCTCCCCAGCAGGGTGGCTCGTACATCTGGGAGGGCGACGGCATCAGGTTTGTCCCTGCCGTGGTCGATCCTCACCTTGCCGGTTCGGGTGGTGTGAGGCTGTGGCTCTTCGCCGGCAACATCGCCGTTCGCCGAAACTTCGATGGGAGCGAGCTCGTACCGGAGCTCTTCAACGCCTGGGAGACCGTCGACGGCCTCGAGCACATCGTCACCATCAGGCCGGGCGTGAAGACGCACGACGGGGCCCTGACCGGCGGCCGGTTGTTCAACACCGAGGACGTCGCCGTGAACCTCGAGCGCATAGCCGGCCTGCTGGCGCCCGACGGTGACGCCAGCGCCTACTGGATGGCGAACTTGCTGCAGGGACTGGTTTCCGCGGAAGCCGTCGACGACAGCAAGGTCACGGTGACGTTCTCCAGCCCGTTGGCCTTCCCGTGGGGTCTCACGCTTCCCTACGCATCCCTGATGCCGGTGGAGAATTTCGAGTCCGGCGGTCTCCAGAATGCGCAGCCGGACACGATATCGGGCACCGGACCGTGGATGCTCTCCGAATACAAGACAGACGAGAGCTTCACCGCCGATCGACACCCCGATTACTGGGACGGCGCCCCGTACATGGACAACGTGATCTGGAGGCCGACAGGAGACCGCGTCAGCCAGTCGGCTTCCTTCATTGCAGGAAACGGGACGTTCTTCAACAATCCGTCCAAGGTGGAGCGCGAAACGATCCTCGCTCAGCGCGAGGGCTCTCAGCTGTTCCACTGGGCCGGTTCCACGTGCGCCTACACGATCTTCAATTGCCGGAGCGGAGCCACGTTCGAGGACAAGCGCCTGCGGCGCGCCATGCACCTGGCGACGAACTACGTGGCGAACCAGGAGGCTTTCTGGGGCAAGGGCTTCTTCAGGCTGGGCGGCGTCCTGAACAATGCCCACGCCGAAGGGCTTTCGCAGGAGGAGCTCCTCCAACTGCCGGGCTGGCGGGTGGACAAGACTGAAGACCTGAAGACGGCGAACGAACTGATCGCGGCCGCCGGCTTCCCCGAGGGCGAGGGCCTGTCCTTCGAATTCATGGGGAATACGGTCTGGGAGGCCTACGGCTACAACTTCTCAATTCGACAGATGGACGACTGGCGAACCGCCTTCCCGCAGATCGATGTCGAAGGGCGCCTCTCCGCGGATCCAACCGCCCATATTGAGGCGTTGACCAACGGTGGCTTCGACGTCTCTCACCTTCCCATCGGGTCTTCGTCGCCGGCGTCCTCGGACCTCGGCCAGTACAGGACGGGCGCCGGGAACAACTTCTCGGGCTACTCCAACCCGGAGCTTGATGCGGTGATTGCAAGAGCCGACGCCAAGTACATTCCCGCGGAGGCAAGCGAGGATGTCTTGGAAGCGCAGCGCATCCTGTTGGAGGATATGCCGCAGCTCATCGACCACCGCCTGCACCAGTCGGGCATTTATGCGCCCGACGTGCGGGGCTTCCCCATCATCCCGGGCGCCACCGAGCCCCTGGCAGGCAACTTCGAGAACTGGGACACCATCGCCCGTCACGCTGCCGACTTGTGGTTGGCGTAGCGGGGCCGATGTCATCAAGGAAGGGAAGTATCCGCAAGCGTCGATTCGCCTTCTCGCTCAGGTCGCTGCGCTGGCCCGTTACCGGTGACCCGCAAACCCGGTAGCGGGCCCGTCGCTGCCGACGGCGCGCTGTCCCATCTCCGTTTCTGCGACTTCACCGGGCAGCTGGCCGGCGCCGGGGCAACCCGGTTCCTTGCAGCCTTCGGGGCGCAGATCATCCGTATCGAGGACCCGGTACCCGAGGGGCGCTGGGACATCCTTCGCGGCAACCCGCCGTATGTCGACGAGCGTCGCGGCACCGACTTCGGGGGCGCCTACAACAACCACAACGTCGAAAAGCTGGGCATCACGCTCAACCTGCGCACCGAACGCGCCCGTGAGCTGCTCCGGCAACTCGTCGGCATCTCCGATGTCGTGTCCGAGAACTTCTCGGCGGGCGTCCTCGAGCGCTGGGGCTTCGACTACGAGGCGCTCAAGGCGATCCGCCCCGACATCATCTACGTGTCGAACTGCGGTTTCGGCCACTCCGGCCCCTATCGCGACTACAAGACCTGGGGGCCGATCGTGCAGGCCATCTCGGGGCTCACCTTCAGTTCGGGGTTGCCCGACCAGCCGCCGGCAGGCTGGGGCTACAGTTACATGGACCACACCGGCGGCTACTTCATGGCCATCGCCATCCTCATGGCCCTGCACCACCGGAACGTCACCGGCGAAGGGCAGTGGGTCGATCTGGCCTGCACCGAAGCCGCCTGCACCCTCAACGGCCCCGCCCTGCTCGACGCCACCGTGAACGGTCGGCCGCTGCGCCGCGAGGGGATGCCTCACGCCAATCGCAGCCAGTTCCCGCCGATGGCCCCGCATAACATCTACGCGGCCGAGGGCGAAGACAACTGGATCGCGATCGCCTGCCGCTCCGATGAAGAGTGGCAAGCCCTGCGGGAACTCATCGGTGAGCCGTGGGCAGAAGACCCGCGCTGGGACTCCCTCTCGGGCCGGCTCGAGTTCGAGGACGAGCTCGACCGCAACATGGAGCTCTGGACTCGCCGGCACGAGCGCTTCGCTCTCGCCGCGCGCATCCGCGATGCCGGCCTCCCGGCGACCGCCGTCCAGCGCCCCGAGGAGCGCGTCGACAAGGACCCGAACACCGAGGCCTGGGGCCTCTGGCCCAGCGTGAACCACACCGCGATGGGCGACGTTCGGGTCGATGGCTTGCCTGTGCACCTGTCGGAGACGGACTGGCGCCTCGAGCGTGGCGGACCCTGCCTCGGCGAGCACAACGACGAGGTCTATGGCGAGATCCTCGGCCTCCCGCCCGGCGAGATCGCCTCACTGCGCGAGGAGGGCGTCATTTGAGCGGCCCCCTGGCGGACCTGCGCGTGGTCGAACTGTGCAGCGAGCGTGGTGCTTGGGCCGGCAAGCTGTTGGCTGACATGGGCGCCGACGTCGTGAAGGTCGAACCGCCTGGCGGCGACATCACGCGCACCTATCCGCCATTCCTTGACGACGAGCCCGGTCCGGAACGCAGCCTCTACTTCTGGCACTACAACACCAGCAAGCGGGGTGTCACGCTTGACCTCGGGAGCGATGACGGCCGCGATGCGTTTCGGCGGCTGGCTGCCCGCGCCGACATCCTTCTCGAGGACCGCGACCCCGGCGTCATGGACGCCCTCGGCCTTGACTTCCCCGACCTGCAGCCGTCGAACGAGCGGCTCATTTACGTCTCGATCACGCCCTTTGGCCGCAACGCGCCCCGCGCGAGTGAGCCCGCGAACGACCTCACTATCCTCGCCGGCGGGGGCCCTGGCTGGAACAACGGCTACGACGACCACTCCCTCCCTCCCGTGCGCGGCGGCGGCGACCAGGGCTACCACACGGGTTGCCACTTCGCCGTCATGTCGGCGCTGGTTGCCCTCCTCCACCGCGACAACGGAGGCCATGGCCAGCACATCGATGTGAACATGCACGCCGCCGCGAACGTCACGACCGAGGCCGGCAGCTACAACTGGCTCGTGGCCCGCGAGACCGTGCAGCGCCAGACCGGTCGCCACGCCGCCGAGAACCCGACCATGCCCGCGCAGGTGCGCTCCGCCGACGGCCGCTACGTCAACACCGGTGTCTCGCCGCGCCGCCCGCACGAGTTCACGCTGACCCACCAGTGGCTGGAGGAGCTCGACCTGGTGGAGCACTTCCACGCTGCCGCCCTGCTCCCGCTGGGCGCCGAACGCGAACAATTCGACCTCTCGAGGCTACCCTCCGACGAGGACCTGCGGGCCATCTACGGCGCCGGCCAGGAGGCCATGGCCTGCATCGCCTCGCATCTCACCGCGTATGAGTTCTTCATTGGCGCTCAGGAGCGCGGCTTCCAGGTGGGCATCATCTACTCGCCGGAGGAGGCCATGGCCGACCCCCACTTCGTCGCCCGCGGCTTCCCCGTGGAGGTGGAGCACCCCGAGCATGGCCGCTCATTCATCTACCCCGGCGCGCCCTACAAGTTCGAGAAGTCGCCGTGGTCGGTCCGTCGCGCTCCTCTGCTCGGCGAGCACAACGACGAGTGTTTACCAGGGTAGAGCGTTGGCCTCGGCCTCGCCCTGATACGGTGGTGTGTGTGACCCCGCTCCCTTGGCCCACGGTCTCTGCGTGGCTGCTCATCCTGGTCGCCTGCCTGGGCGCGTGGGGCTGCGGCACAGCAAGCGGCGACGCGGAAAGGGCGGGCGGCAGCCCTTCGCCCGCGGCTGAGGCCGACGAGGTCCCGTCCGACCCGGCGGAAGAGGGCACCCCCCCACTCGTTCTCGCTGACGGTTCTCAGCCGCCGGCGGCGCCGTCGGTCCCGAGCGGCCCTCTCGACGTGGCGCTCGTCGCCGACCTCGACCGGCTCTTCAGCAACGTCGGCCCGGCGATCGACCGCGCCGCGCTCGCACGCGTCGGCGCCTCGGGAGATGCGCGCGTGGCCTGGCTGCTCTCGGACCTCTTGCGCTTTCTCCAGGCTGGAGACAGCGCCGATCACGTGGTCCTGGCCTTCGAGGCGCTGACGGGCGCCGATGTGCCGGGCGGATTCGCCTGGCCGATCGTGACCAACTGGCTGATCGCCTGGGATCTGCCGGCCCCGCCCGGTTACGTGACCTGGAAGCGCCAGCCGTTCGAACTGATCGAGCCCGGCTGGGCGCCCTTCTTCGCGGACGAGGACGCAGCGATCGATTGGCGCCTGGTCAGTTGGGGGGGCGTTCTGATCGACGACCGGCCCTTCGAGCAGATTAAGCTCCCCTGCCCCCAGGGCTGCATCCCCGCGCTCAATGACCCCGGGCTTACCGACGTCAGCGGCGGCGGTTGGTACGCAGACGCCGGCATCGTTTTCGGGGTCGTCGTCAACGGCGAGGCCCGTGCCTACCCCAGGCACATCATGGAAGTGCATGAGATGGTCAACGACACCCTGGGCGGCCGGCGCATCGGCATCCCCTACTGCACCCTCTGCGGTTCGGCCCAGGCCTACTTCACCGACCGTCCTCCGGCCGGGTTCACGACAGTCGAGCTGCGCACGTCGGGGCTGCTCTCCCGATCCAACAAAGTGATGTTCGATTTCCACACCTACTCGGTTTTCGACACGTTCACCGGCGCTGCGCTCTCGGGGCCGCTCCAGGACGAGCGCTTCGTCCTGGAGATGCTGCCCGTCGTCACCAGTACCTGGGGCGAGTGGAAGGCGGCCTACCCCGACACGACGATCGTGGCGGAGGACGGCGGCATCGGCCGCAGCTACCCCCTCGACCCGCTGCGCGGGCGCGACGCTGCGGGACCCATCTTCCCCGTCGGCGCGGTGGACCAGCGGCTTCCCGTGCAAGCACCCGTCCTCGGGGTCGTCACGCCGGCAGGGCAGGCGGTTGCCTTCCCGGTCGCGCAGTCGCGGGCCGCGCTCCAGGCGGGCGACGCCGTGGTGCTGGCGGGGGTCCGGCTCGTCCTGGACGGCGGCGGACTTCGCGCCGAGTGGACCGACGGCCGCCCGCTGCCCAGTCACCAGGCGTATTGGTTCGCCTGGAGCCAGTTCCACCCGGACACCGTCGTCTGGACGCCGCTCTCCTGAGGCAGGCGGAGACTCCGGGGAAGTCGTCGAGGTGCGGCCCGAGATCCACGCTCCCGGTGTTCCAGGCGATCCTGAGAACCCGAGCGAACAAGCCGACGTTCCAATCAAGAGCGCCATGACCCGCTTCGTGGCCGGCTGAGCTGGGGCCTGCGCTGCGCGGCCATCGCCGAACCCCTGGACAGCGGAGTACGGGAGTTGCTCGAGCTGAAGAGGCGCGATCCCAGGAGACTTGACCAGCTTTCTCAGGACCAGATTCCGGAGGCCGAAGTGAACGCTGGCGCTCTTCCCCCTCACCGCCATCGAGTCCCCGCCACCATCCTTCCGAGCGTTCCAACAGGTGCTTGTGCCCCGCGAAGACATAGTTCAGAATTGCGTCGCACCTATCTCAAGAAGTTAGGTGATACTACTTTTTTTCGGTGGTGCAGCCGTGTCAACTATGTGTGCGTTACGAGTCGCCGTACCCGTAAGGCGAACCGGGATTGCCCTCGCTCTCATGCTCGCGCTCGTCGTCGGGACTCTCGCGGCCATGGGCTGCTCCGATGACGATGAAACGATCACTGTCTACTCGGGGCGGAGCCAGAACCTCATCGGACCCCTCCTCCAACGGTTCGCCGAAGACACGGGGATAGATGTCCAGGTCCGCTACGGCGGCTCGACGGACCTCGCCCTGCTGCTCCAGGAAGAAGGCGACAGGACCCCCGCCGACGTGTTCATCTCTCGCAGCCCCGGCCCGATCGGCTTCCTCGCCGAACGAGGCCTGCTCGCCGAACTGGACGATGAGGTGCTCGGCCTCGCACCCTCAAGCCCTTCCGGCTACTGGGTGGCGCTGACCGGGCGCCAGCGCGTGCTCGTCTACAACAAGGAGCTGTTCGACCCGGCCGACCTGCCCACCTCCATCCACGAGCTCACCGACGAGAAGTGGTTGGGGCGGGTTGCCCTCGCCCCCACCAACGGGTCGTTCCAGGACTTCTTCACCCTCTTCCGGCTGTCCGACGGCGATGACGTCGCTCTCGCCTGGCTGACGGCGCTCCACGATGGCGGCGCTCCCGTCTACCCCAACAACGTCTCGATCGTGCAGGCCGTGGCCCGCGGCGAGATCGAGCTGGGGCTCGTCAACCACTACTACAACCTGCGCATCAAGGTGGAGGACCCCTCAACCCCCAGCGAGAACCACCGCTTCCGCGATGGCGATCCCGGCGGCGTGACCATCGCCACGACTATCGGCGCCACTGCTTCGGGCGACAAGGACGTCGCCCAGAAGCTGATTCGCTTCCTCACCGGCAAGGTCGCGCAGGAGTACTTCGGGCAGGCGAACTTCGAGTACCCGCTCGCCATCGGCGTTGAGCTGGAAGGGGTCAACGCCGAAACGCCAGGGCCTGTCGACCTCGGCGAGTTCGACCGTCTCGGCACCAGCCTAGAACGCACCATCGAACTCATTCGTGAGGCCGGCTTCGAGCCATAAACAGACGCGGAGGGGAGGGAATCGGTGCGCCTCTACATCTGTCACGCCGTGAAGCACATCCCCACTTGAGGGCCTTCCCTTCCCAACCTCCAACGCATCGACGCCGTCAAGGCGAGAACATGCTCGATCACCTTTGTACACCTGCCCGGTAGCGCGCTAGAGGCCGGTACCGTCCCGGCACTGCGGGTGCGCGAGTTCCCCTCGCAGGCAGCGGCTCATCTGGGTCTCCGGGGGTTCACGCCCGCACCCTTCAGGGGGTTGGCTGCCGAGCAGGGATTCGAACCCCGACCAAAGGCTCCAAAGGCCCGTGTGCTACCGTTACACCACTCGGCAGAGCGCGGGTGCCAGAGGCTGGTGCCGAAGGCCGGACTCGAACCGGCACGGGCTTAGCGCCCAACGGTGTTTGAGACCGTCGCGTCTGCCAATTCCGCCACTTCGGCTGCTGCTGACCGTAGACCTGTCGCGCGCGCCCGGTCAAGGATGGACCGAGGCGGAGAAGGCGTGGAGCGGAAGACGAGGGTCGAACTCGCGACCTCCTCCTTGGCAAGGAGGCGCTCTACCACTGAGCTACTTCCGCGCGCCGAGCGAGTATAGCAAAGGCTCCCCGTAGGACCTGCCGCTCGCAGCTTCACCCCTCGCGGCGCCAACCGTTCGGTGGGGACAACCTGGCTCGGCCCAGAAGATCAATCGCCGAGGCGGGAGGTGTAGCCCAGCGCGACCACGTCCTCGACGTATTGGCTGCGCCAGCCGGCGTCGGGAACACGTACGTTGTGGTCGCGGAACCAGCGGTGGATGCGCAGGTACTCCTCTTCCATGCGCGCGCGCCAGCCGTCCTCCTCCCGGAACGTGTCCGGGTCCACCTCTTCGAGCTTGCGCGACATGTCCGCGAACTCGATCTCCGCCTCTTCCTTCCAGTACGTGGAGAGGTAGTCCAGCGACTCCTCGAGGTTGCGGCGGCACTCGTCGAGCTGGACGCCCATCCAGCCTGCTTCGGTCATCAGCTGGCCGTTCACGCGATAGCGGCTCGCGCACGGCTCGCAGACCACCACCAGCTTGCGCGCGTCGCAGTCCGTCTTGTCCGTGCAGTCCTGGCAGCGCGCTGCGAACTCCGCTGCGTCGGTGCTGCGCGTGTAGCCCACGATCATCTCGTCGCCCAGCGCGTCGCAGGCCTGACAGGCGAGCGTGCCCGCCAGGATCTCGTTAATCGTCTTGTCCCAATCCACCGACATCAGCGTCCCTCTACCCCGGGATTCGTTCGCGAGCCTACTCGGCAGTATACCAACCGGCCTGTCCCGGCATCTCCTCGATGCCGACCGTCAACCGCTTGATGTTCGATGCCCCGTGTTCGGCCAGGGCGGCCCGCAGACGCACCGCGAACCACTCCGCCAGCCGCTCTGCCGTCGAGTTGTCGATAGGCAGCGCTGCCACGTCCGACTTGGGGAAGACGTACCGCCGGTCCTCGTACGAAATCTCCCAGTCATCCTGTTTTTCTGCGATCGTGAGGACGCGGCTCTTGAGTTGGAGCACGAACTTGTGGTCGAGCTCGTCCGCGATCGCTTTCGTCAGCCGCTTCAGGTCGCCGAAGTCCCAGACCCACGAGTCCTCTGTGAGGTCGCCCTCGACGTCGACCATCACGTCGTAGTTATGGCCGTGCAGGGGTTCGCACTCCCCCAGGAACGTGGCGAAGTGGGCGGCGGCGAAGCGTAGCCGGTTGCGTTCGACGGAAACGCGGCGGGTGACGGTCATGATGCGGCCTCCAGGTGGCGATCGTTCCCGATCGTCGCACCCTCGGGCCGCACACGCTCGCCGGAAGGCCTAGCCGCGGCCCAGCAATCCTCCCGCGTCCATCGCGAAGATGCCCGCCATGTCCCGGTTGATGCGGAGTTGCAGGTAGGCGCGCAGCTTCCGGATGAGCTCCGGCGCCTCCTCCCAGCCCTCGCCGTCGAGCTTGTGCAGGTGACCGAGCGCTTCCGTCAGGAGTTCGCTCAGCTCCCCGTAGCTCTCGGTGATCGACGCGAACGGCGGCACCTCCGGGAACTCCGGCGCCCCCGCCGCCCGCTCGCCGATGGCCCGCAGCGCCGCTGCCGCCTCCCCGTCGCGCGCCGCCGCCGCCGAGGCCGCCTCGCCCAATGCCCGCGACATGCGGTTGCACTCGTCTGCCATCCACTGCTGCTCCACCGGCAGCCGCCGCTCAACCGAAACCAGCATCTGCTGGATCATCTGGACCGTCACCTTCGCGGCGTTCGTCTGCAGCTCCGGCATCACATCGCGGTCGAGGCTTTCGCGGATCAGCTCCAGGACCCGTGCCGAACTTGGATTCGTGAACATGGAACCTACTCCTCCGCCTCGGGGTACCCGAGAATCATGCAGTAGCCGGGCTGCGCGGAGACCAGCGGTTGCAGCATGTAGGTGCTGAGGAAGTTCTTCGCCTCCCCGTCGAGGCCGCGCCGCACCGCGTCCAGGATCGGGGCCGCCAGCGCCGCCGACGAGAACACCTGGAAGAAGCCGACGTCCTCTTCCGTCACGGGGATACCGCTCAGCTTCGAGTAGTGCTGCAGGAAGCCGCCGTCGGCCTTCACGCTCCCGGCGAGGTCGAAGCCGGTGATGCGGGAGAGCTGGTAGAGCCAGCCGATGTCCTCACGAGGGTCGCCCACGTGGGCCGCTTCCCAGTCGATCACGCCCGTGATGCGGCCGTCCTCGTACAGGAAATTCGAAGGCTGGTAGTCCCCGTGGCACATCGACAGCGGTACTGGCTTCGGCAGCCGGTTCGGGAGACTTGCGTACATGTCAAAGAAGACCGGCAGCGGGTCGAAGGCGATCTGCTTGTAGCTCTCGACGAAGAACTCCATCGAAGTCGTCATGTACGACTCCCAGCTCGTGGCATCGATCCCTACTCTTCGTGCGTCGCGGAAGTCCCCTTCCGGGTCAAGAGTGTCGAGCGACGTTGCGTGCAACTCTGCGATCCGCTCGCAGAAGTCCGTTGCTACCGCTTCCAGCTCGTCCTCGTTGCCCGGTGCGAACAGGGGCGTCAGGTCTGCGCTTCCCCGCAAGCGCTCGATCACCATCGCGGGCCGGTCGAGCGCCGCGCCTTCTTCGTCGAGGAAGTAGGGCGTGGCGACGGGGATGCCGGTCCGCTCTCCCACCCGCTCCGTGATCTGGAACTCCAGGCGCCGGTCCGTCGGCAGGATGTCCTGGTCCGGGGGCGGGTCGCGCCGGATTATGAGCGGAAGCGTCTCCGTGCTCCCGCCGCTCTCAACGACCGCGTCGGCACTGTACGTCTCCTGCGAGTAGCCCCCCGCCAGTAGCTGGAAGTCCTCAATCCGCACCGACTCGGCGTCGGGGCGGTTCTGTTGAATGAATCGCTGAAGCTGAGCCTCCATGGCGTACCCTCCGCCGCGGAAGTCTACGGCGGCGGTCCCTTGTGCTCAGCCGACGATCGCGAGCCCCTCCCCGCGGAGGTCGTGGGCCGCCGCGATCCCCTGCCCCGACACAACTGCCAGGCACGCCCGCCCCGTCCACCCGTCCCACGCCGCCAGCGGCTCGAAGGCGAGCCCCTCCGCCTCCAGCGCCTCCCCGAGCAGGTCCGGCGTGCGCGACTCCGCGTACAGCGATCCGTCCGTGTCGAGCGCCCAGCGGGCCGCATCGAGCGCGTCCTGCGGGTCGGCGCCCTGGCGCAGGACGGCGTCCAGCACCTGTACGTTCGTTTGCGGCTGGCGGTGCGCGCCCGGCGTCCCCCCGACGGCAACCAGCTCTCCGTCCCGGGGCCCCGACGCCTCCCCCGCGAGCGGCAGGTCGGGAATCGAGGTGACGATGTAGTTGTGGAGCGTGTGCATGGGGCGCTTCCCGCCCGCCAGCTCGTTCGGGTGCCCCTCTTCGAGGCTGAACCCCCGCATCCGGTTGTTGAACACGACTCCGGTGGTCGCCGAGAGCACGCCGCTCCCCCAGGCCGAGAACACCGACTGGATCAGCGAGACGGCGTTCCCCTGCCCGTCGATCGCGAGGAGCGCGGTCGTGTCGCCGTCGCCGCCGCTGGCGACCCCCGCCCGCGCTGGCGCGCCCCCCGCGCGCAGCAGCGCGGCCGCGTCGAAGCCCGTGACACGCGGGTCGCCCGCCTCCGCATCGACCGCCGCGAACGCCTCCTGCAGCGCCTCGACCTGCCCCCCGATGCCGCCCTCCGAACGCGCCAGCCGCTTCAGCGCCAGCATTGTCACGAGTCCGCGCGAGGGCGGAGGCTGCGTGTGGACGAGCATTCCTCCGAACTCGACCGAGAGCGCCTTCACCCACTCGGCGGGCGCGCGCCAGTCATCCGGCGTGAACGCGGCTCCGAGCCCGTTCAGCGTCGCCAGGCATGCGTCGGCAATCTCGCCCTCGTAGAACGCAGCCGCCCCACCATCCGCCAGCCCCTGGAGCGTCGCCGCCAGTTCAGGCTGCACGACGTGCTGCCCGCCGTCACCCGCCACGTGTCCGAACGTCTCCTTGAACGCCCCCGCCGGGTAGACGCGTTCCCTGCCCACTTGCACGGCCCGCGCCAGCGCCCGCGAGGCCGGGAACCCCTCCCGTGCAACCCGCTCGGCATCCTCCAGTACCCGCGACCACGACAGCTTGCCGTACCGCTCGTGCAGCGCGCCCCACCCGGCCACGCACCCCGGCACCGTCACGGCCAGCGAGCCGGTATCGGGGATGCCGCCCAGCTCCCGATACGCCGCCGCGGATGCGCTGGCGGGCGCCGGGCCGGAGCTGTTCAGCGCCTCGACGGCGCCCGTCGCCGCGTCGTACACGGTGGCGAACGAGTCGCCGCCGAGGTGGCTCATGAACGGCTGCGCCACCGTGAGCACCGCCGCCATCGCGACCGCCGCGTCGGCGGCGCTGCCGCCGTCGTGGAGCGCCCGCTGGCCGGCCGCTGCCGCCAGCGGGTGGTCGGCGATGACACACGTCCCCGAGCCGCGCAGCGCCCCCCGGCGCGGGCCGTCGCCCCCCGCGACCCCTTCGACGCCCTCGCGTCCGCCGCCCGCGGGCTGGTCCGTCATGTGCGCCCCCGCGGCTACCCTACGCCCCGCGCAGCAGCTTCAGGACCGCGTCCGCGTTGTCCGCGGCCTTCGCCCGCTTCCACACCTTCGTGAATGTGCCGTCCGGCCCGATCACGAACGTCGAGCGGGTCATGCCGATGCTCTTCCGCCCGTAGAGCGTCTTCTCGCCCCACGAGCCGTATTCCGTGGAGACCCTCGCGTCTTCGTCCACCAGCAGCGGGAAGGGCAGGTCGTATTTCTCCCGGAACTTCGTGTGCGAGGCGGCGCTGTCCGTCGAGACGCCCAGCACCACCGCGCCTTCGGCCCCGATGTCCTCGTGGTTGTCGCGGAAGCCGCAAGCCTGTTTGGTGCATCCCGGCGTGTTGTCGCGCGGGTAGAAGTAGAGCACCACGGTCTGGCCGCGGTAGTCCTGCAGGCGGTGGGTCTTCCCGTCCTGGTCCTGCAGCTCGAAGTCCGGGGCTGCGTCGCCCGCTTCCAACGTGATCGGCATCGCTTCCTCCTGTGTCGCCTTCGTCTAGCGAATCACGCCGGAGACGCGCTCCGCGTGGATCCGCAGGATCACGCGCCGTTGCGCCTCCAGCCAGGCTGGCAGGTCCTCCGGCTCCGTGAAGCCCGAGCCCTTGATGTTCTCGAAGACGAGGTGCGTGGCGTGCTCGAGCCCCTCGCGCTCGATCTCGCACCGCCCCTCGACCGTTACGAAGTTGAAGGGCGCTGCATCGTTGAACACCGTGATCGTGACCCGCGGGTCGTTCTCCAGCGTCTTCACCTTCAGCGTCGGAGCGGTCGTGCTCACGACCAGCGTGTCGTCCTCGCGTGCGTATGCCACCACCGAGCTACTTGGCTGTCCGCTCTTCCTCACCGTCGTGATCACGGCCCAGCGGTTCTCGCTTACGAACCGGTCGTATGCCTCCGTCCCGATCATCCCCGCCTCCTCTGGTTTGGTGGCCCTATTCTCGCGAACGCGGGGGCGGCGGTCACGCGCCCTGTCTCCGCCCTACAATGGCGCCCGACCTCAGCACGGGAGTCCCCATGTCCGAGCTTCCCGCCTTCACCCTCACCGACGGCGACGGGCGCGAGCGCGCCTTCCCCTCCGGCCGCCCCTCCCTCCTCGCCTTCGTCAAGGAGGATTGCCCCACTTGCGGCCTCTCCATGCCCCTCATCCAGGCCGCCCACGAGGCCTTCGGCGACGCTGTCGACGTGCTCGCCATCGGCCAGGAAGCGGAGGGGAACGCCGTCCTCGTCGATCGCCACGGCCTCACCGCCCCCATGCTCGACGACAGCGCCCTGCACACTTCCTACGCCTACGACCTCGACACCGTCCCCACCCTCATCCTCACCGGCCCCGACGGCGCCGAGCAGAAGCGCTTCATCGGCTTCGGCCGCGACGACTGGCGGGACCTCTTCGGCGACCTCGCCGCCCTCACCGGCGTCGACGCCCCCGACCCGGGCTGGGACGACTACCCCGATTCCCGCCCCGGCTGCGGCTCCCGCTCGGTCGAGCCCGGCATCGCCGAGCGGCTCGCCGCCGAGGCCGAGGGCAGCCCCCTCCGTGCTCGCCGCATCGACATCGGCGCCGGCGACGACCTGCACGAGTTCCTCTACGACCAGGGCCTGACCGACGGCCTCCCCGTCGTCCCGCCCACCCCCGAGCGTGTCATGCGCATGCTCGAAGGCACCACCCGCGACGCCCAGGACCTCGTCGCCGTGGTTCCCCCGAACATGGCTCCGGCGACCGTTGAGAAGGTTGCCATCAACGCCGTCATGGCTGGCTGCAAGCCCGAGTACCTGCCCGTTGTCATCACCGCCATCGAGGCCTGCGTGACCGAGGAGTTCAACGCCCACGGCGTCTGGGCCACCACCATGGGCGCGGCCCCCGCCATCGTCGTGAACGGACCCATCCGCCACCACATCGGCATGAACATGCAGCTCGGCGCGCTCGGCCAGGGGAGTCGCGCCAACGCCTCCATCGGACGCGCGGTGCGCCTCGTCATGCGCAACGTCGGTGGCGCGAAGCCGGGCGGCACCGAACGCTCCACCCTCGGCACACCCATGAAGTACACCCTCGCCTTCGCCGAGTGGGAGGAGCGCAGTCCCTGGGAGCCCATGCACGTCGAGAAGGGCTTCGAACCCGACGACAGCGTCGTCACGGTCTTTCCCGCCACCAGCGGACCCCAGCTCATGGTCGACCAGACGGCGCGCACGGCCCGCGCCCTTACCGGCATCCTCGGCCTCACGATGGCGGCTGTCGGCAACCCCCGCACGCCCACCGGCCACGTCCTCTTCGTCGTCTGCCCCGAGCACGCCGACACCATCTGGCGCGACAAGTGGAGCAAGCAGCAGGTCCGCGACTACATCCTCGAGGTCACGAGCATGCCCCTCCGCGATCGTCTCGCCAACGCCGACGCGGGCGGCATCGAGCCCTCCCAGTTCGGTCCCGACGGACCCACTGGGGAGCAGCTCGACAAGCTCTACTCGAAGTTCCGCGGTCCCGAGTTCATCCACATGGTGGTGGCGGGCAGCGAGGCCGGGAAGTTCTCCGCGGTCCTGGGCGGTTGGGCGAGCTCGCCCGTCAGCCGCAAGATTGAAAACATCCCGTAGCGAAAGGGGACTATATCGCTAAGTGCCCGATCACTCTCCGAGCCACGGGGCGCTGTCTTGGTAGGGTAAGGAGGAAGGGTGCGGGCGGTGGCTGTTCCGCCGTACCGGCAGCAGGGACCAGCTCAGATACCCGCCGCCGGACTGCCCTCCCGCCGGAGGCGTATCAGACGTGCCGCCAGCTCACCGGCTAAACCAGAGAGGTGATCGTGTTCGTCTTTGCCTTGGTCTGGCTCATCTCCCCGCCGATAGTGGGATACATCATCGGTCGCTGGTGGGCGTTGTCGGTGTCGCTGCTGTACTTCCCCGCGTTCTTGGTGTGGACCTGGGTCACGCCTAGGACTGGCGTCGGGGAGCCGGTGTTTGAGTTGTGGTTTAGCTACTTGCTGCTTTTCTTCATCCTGTCACTGCCCCCCGTCGTGCTAACGTCCGTTGGCGTAGCGGTGCGCAAGGTACGAGACGTAGGGTGGCCCCAGCACTCCTGAAGTGGAGAACTTGGGCGCTTTGCGAAATGGTCCCGTAACGAACCGGCTCCGTTTTCGCTGGCGCCTTCGGGAACCGCCGCCTACGCTGGATAGGCGGGTCGGAGCGACCGGCCCCGGAGAGGTGCCGCGATGAGTGGTGCGATTGGCCCCGGCAGCGAAGGCATGAACCTGGAGCACATCAAGACCTGCGTCCGTTGCGGTCTCCGCTACGACTGGCGCCGGTCCTCGAGCGCGTCCCTCAAGATGACCTACTGCAGCCACCTCTGCGAAGCCGGTGACCTCGGCTTCACCCTCGAAGCGCTGCTTCACGCCCAGCCGCCCGCCTCCACCGAGGCGGAAGAGCCCGAGACCGCCGCGATCTAACCGCGACCCCCTCGCCGTTTACGTGACCAGCGGCGTGTCCTCGCGGTTTGCCCACTCATACATCGAGCCGTCGTACACGCGCACGTCGTCGTAGCCCAGCAGCGTCAGGGCGAAAGCCGAGTGCGCCGCCCGGATGCCTCCCTGGCAGTACGTGACCGTGCGCGCCCCCGGAGCCACCCCCGCATCCTCCAGCAGCCGCTGCATCTCCTCCGCCGGCAGGAAGCGGCGCGTATCCGAGCGCTCGACGAGGTCCGTCCACTCCAGGTGCTTCGCCCCCGGCACGTGCCCGACACGCTTGTTCCCCCGCGAGTTCGATCCGTCCCACTCCCCGTCGCTGCGAACGTCGAGCACCGTGCAGGACCCAGAGTCGTGCTCGGCGATCAGGTCCTCCGCGCTCGCGTGCAGCGCCGGTGCTGTGCGCGACTCGAAGGTGCGCGCCTCCGGGCGCGTCGCGTGGAACGTGACGGGACGGCTTTCAGTCAGCCAGCGGTGCCAGCCCCCGTTCAGGACCTTCGCCTTCGTGTGGCCGTAGTAGTTGAGCACCCACCAGAGGCGTGCCGCTACGAGCGCGTTGTTGTCGTCGTACGTCACGACCGTCGTGTCCGCGTCGACCCCCAGGCTGCCCATGAGCGCGGCGAAGTCGTCCGGCGGCATCACGAACATGCCCGCGCCACCCTCTCGCTCGCCCTGCTCCTTGATGTAGTAGTGAACGGGCAGGTGGGCCGCCCCCGGGATGTGGGCGCGCCGGTAGGCCTCCAGCGTCGCGCAATCGATGATCCGCACCTGCGGGTCGTCGGCGTGTTCCGCGAGCCAGTCCGGCTCGGCGAGCAGCTCCGGTCGGGCGTACGGCATCGCTCACTCCTCTGCGCGAAGGTCCCGCAGAGGATAGGCCGGGCGACCCCGCCCCGCTACGCCAGCAAGTGCTCCTCGAAGTACGACACCAGCCGCCGCTCCATGTACTCCAGCCCCGCGGCGTCCCGGGGCATGTGGCGCTCTTCGGGGAAGATCTGGATGTCGTACGGCTTCTGCGCCGCCGTCAGCGCCGTGATCAGCCGCGCTGTATGCCGGAAGTGCACGTTCTCGTCGACCATGCCGTGGACCAGCAGCAGCTTCCCCGATAGACCCTCCACGTGCGTCGTCACCGCGCCGTCGCGGTACCCCTCTGGGTTGTCCTGCGGCGTCGACATGTACCGTTCCGTGTACCCAGTGTCGTACCCGTCCCAGTCGACCACCGGCGCGCCCGCCACCCCCACGCGGAACACCTCAGGCGCGCGCATCAGCGACATGCACGTCATGTAACCGCCGTAACTCCACCCATAGATGCCGACCCGCTCCGGGTCGACGAGTCCCTCGGCCACCACCTGCTCGACCGCCGCCACCTGGTCGTCCACCTCGATCGTGCCCATCCGCCGGTTAAGGTGCGCCTCGAACGCGAGCCCGCGGTTGGCGCTCCCGCGGTTGTCGACCGCCAGCACGGCGAATCCGGACTGCGCGAGGTACTGCGCCCGCAGGTCGACGGTGAGCGCCCAGTCGTCGAGGACGCGCTGCGCGTGCGGCCCGCCGTACACCGACACGACGAGCGGATGCGGCCCCTCCCCCTCCGGCCGGTAGAGCGCTCCGAACATGGGCGTACCGTCTGCGGCCGCCATCAACCGCAGCTCCGGGGGCCGCAGTCCCTGCCCCGAGGCGGTCATCTCCAGTTCCTCGTGTAGCGTCGCGATCACCTCGCCCCCGTCCGTGCGACGCAGGGTCGTCACCGCCGCCCGCTCCCGCGAGGAGAACGTGTCGACGAACGTGGAGCCGTCCGGTGCGACCGTGCAGCCGTGGACCCCCGGCTCGCTCGTCAGGCGCTGCACCTCCCCGCCGTCCAGCCCCACCCGGTACAGGTGCCGCTCGACCGCGCCGTCCCGCGTCCCGCTGAAGAACACGGTGCGCCCCGTCTCGTCCACCTCCACGATGCGCGTCACGACCCACTCCCCTGCGGTCAGCTCGCGCGACTCGCGCAGGTCGGCGTCGTACAGGTAGAGGTGCCGGAAGCCGCTCCGTTCGCTCGACCACAGCAGCTCACCCGTCTCGAGGAAGCGGAAGTCGCCCAGGTTCAGCCACGGCTCGCTGCGCTCTTCGAGCGTGCGCAACACAGTTCCCGTGTTCACGTCGAACAAGTGCAGGCGCAGCTCAGTTTGCGCGCGGTTCAGCACCATTCCCGCCAGGACGCCGTCCGGCCGCCAGACGACGCGCGGCAGGTAGATGTCGTCCTCCTCGCCGAGGTCCATCCACACCGGCTCCCCACCCTCCGCCGGCGCCACCCCCAGCCGGACCCGCGCGTTCGGCGCTCCCGCGAACGGGTAGCGGTGGTGCTCGGTGTCGAGCGCGTCCTGCCCCTGGTGGACGATGGGGTAGTCGGGGATGTGTCGTGCGTCGACCTCGACGAAGGCGATGCGTGAGCCGTCCGGCGACCACCAGAATCCATCCGGCTGACCGAACTCTTCCTGCGCGATGAAGTCGGCGAGCCCGTTCGTGAAACCGTCCTCCGCGCCCCTCGTGAGCTGCCGCGCTTCCCCGCCGCCGGAGGACATCGCGAACAGCTCCCCCTCCCGCACGAACGCCAGTTGTGCGCCGTCGCTGGTCAGCCGCGGCGTGATCGCCCCCTCCGCCCCCGCGATGGCGACGGGCTCGCCGTCCCCCACGATCAACCGCGGCCCCTCGCCTCCCGGCAGCAGGATCGTGCGTTCCGCCGCCTTCGTGGCGAAGCGGTAGTCGGTCACGCCCACGTCGCGGAGGCGCGCGCGCTCCCGGCGCAGCTCCTCCTCCCGCGAGATCGGCCGGCCCCCGCCCGCCGGCCCCGCCAGCGCCCGCCGCTCCTCCGTCGCGATGTCATAGAGCCAGAGGCTCCGCACGAGCCCGCCGTCCTCGCTGGCAAGGTACGTGATGCCGCTCCCATCGGGTGTGAACGACCAGCGCATCGGCCCGCCCATGCCCGGCCGCGGATAGCGCGCGACCTGCTCGATGGAGATGCGCGCGTACGGAGCCGTCACCCCTCCAGTCCCTCTACGCGCAGTGCTTCGATCGCATCGAGCGCCTTCGGCGTCGCGGCCGACAGCACCTCCGCCTCCCCCTCCGTGACCAGCACGTCGTCCTCGATGCGGATGCCGCCGAAGTCCAGCATCCCGTCGACCCGGTTCCAATCCACGTCGTCCCGGTAGCGCTTGCGCAGGTCGGGATCCTCCAGCAACGCCCGGATGAAGTAGATGCCCGGCTCGATCGTAACGACATAACCCGGCTGTAGCGGCAGATCCGCCCGCAGGTAGCGCAGCGTCGGGCGTTCGCTCGGCATCCGGCCCTCGAGGCAGCCGCCTGCGTCGTGCGTCGCGAGCCCCAGCATGTGGCCTAGCCCGTGGGGGAAGAACAGCGCCTGCGCGTCTCGCTCGACCAGCCCCTCCGCGTCACCCCGCAGCAGCCCCAGGTCGACGAGCCCCTCCGCGATCTCGACGCTCGCCGCCAGGTGCAGGTCCATGTACTCGATCCCCGGCCTCGCGCCGGTGATCGCGCGCTCCTGCACCCCCAGCACGAGCGCGTACAGGTCGCGCTGCGCCCCCTCGAAGCGCCGCCCCACCGGGTACGTGCGCGTCACGTCGCTCGCGTACCCCCCCACCTCGCCCCCCGCATCGACCAGGATCAACTCGCCCTCGCCGAACTCGCGTGAGGTCGGCGTGGAGTGCAGCGTTGCCGCGTTCGGCCCGCCCCCAACGATCGACCCGTACGCCGTACGCTCCGCCCCCGCCCGAAAGAACTCGACCTCGATCTCGATCTGCAGCGCCCGCTCCGACATCCCCGCCCGCGCCTTGCGCAGCCCCGCCATGTGCCCGAGGTGCGTCGCCGCTGCCGCCTTCCGCATCAGCGCCAACTCACGCGGGTCCTTCGCCCGTCGCAGCTCCGCCACGACCGTGCGAAGTCGCTCGTTCTCCTCCTCGTCCGTCGCGAACTCCAGGCCGGCCCACGACTCCACGCCGTACTCCGCTGCCCGCAGCGTGATGTCGTCGTTGCCGATGATCGCCAGCGGCTCGCCCCGCCGCCGCTCCAGCCACCCGCCGAGCTCGGACTCGGGCCGCACGCGCCCCAGCCCCGACGCCTCCTCCACCGCCGCCAGCGAGGGCCCGTCCCCGGTCCAGACCCTCTCCGCCGCCTCGGGCTGCGGCACGAACAACGTCCAGCCATCAACCGCGTCGAACGCGAGCACCCCGCCCGGCTGCCCCACCCCCGAGAGGTAGTGGTGCTCCGGGTGCGCGTGGTATTCGTGGAACTGGTCCGTGCCCGCGATCGGCAGCATCAGCCCCGCCGGTACGAGCACGACGCCCCGGTCGAGGTTCCAGCGCTCCGCCGCACGCTCCCGCCGCTGGCCGACGAGCGCAGCCGCTTCCTTCTGCTGCATGTCCGCAGTGTAGCGATCTCCCGTCGATCCCCGCCCGCGCCGGTGTACGCTGGACGTGATCCGCAGGCGCCGCTCCCCCATGCGGCAGGGGACTCCATGAACGCCCGCGTCACCAATCTCGCCCTCTTCGGGCTCCTCCTGCTGGAGCTGATCTCCGGGCTTGTCAGCTTCCTCGCCGGCAGCCCCGAGGGCCGCTGGACTTTCTGGCTCCACAGCGCCGGCGGCCTCTCCATCGTCGTCCTGCTCGTCTGGAAGTGGCGCATCGTGGTGCGCTCGTTCGCCCGCCGGGGCGCCGGGCTCTGGTCGCTCGCGCCCGCCCTCCTGGGCGTCCTCTTCCTGGGAATCCTCGTGACCGGTCTCTGGTGGCTGCTCGTCGGGCGGGGAACCCTGCTCGTCCCGTTCTATGGCGAGATGCGCCCGCTCGTGCTGCACACCATCCTCGGCCTCGCCCTTGTGCCGTTCTTTGCGCTCCATGTCCTGCTGCGCTGGCCCAGGCGACCCGCCGCCGCCTTCGCCAGCCGCCGCGCCGTCCTCCGGCTCTTCGCCGTCGGGGCCGGCGGCTTCGCCATCTCCCGCGGACTTGCGGTCGCCGCCCCCCACTCCGGCCCCGACCGCCGCTTCACCGGCTCCCGCGAGGAGGCTAGCTTCACCGGCAATGCCCACCCCGTCACCAACTGGCTGTTCGATAACCGCCAGCGCATCCCGCGGGACGAGTGGCGCCTCGAAGTCCGGGGCGAAGTGCGGGAGCCGCTCACCCTCGGCTACGACGAACTGACCGCCCTCGCCGAACGCACGCGTCGCGCCACCCTCGATTGCACCGGCGGCTGGTACACGGTGCAGGACTGGAGCGGCGTTCCCCTCGCCGCCGTCCTCGAACGCGCCGGCCTGACCGACGACGCCCACAGCGTCGTCGTCACCTCCGCGACCGGATTCAGCCGTCGCTTCGGGCTGGGCACGGTCCCGCGGCTTCTGCTCGCCACGCAGGTCGGTGGCGAGCGTCTCAGTTCGGGCCACGGATTCCCCGTGCGACTCGTCGCGCCGGGGCGCCGCGGCTACAACTGGGTGAAGTGGGTCGTGAGCATTGAGGTCAGCCACCGTCCCGGCTGGTGGCAATCGCCCCTCCCCACGCAGTAGGGTCGCCGAGGTCCATGCGAATTGGCGATTCAGCGGTCGAGGTCCTCGTATTCGACCTCTTTGGCGTGCTCATCTCGTTCGACGACGATCTCGTGACCGCCCGCCTGGCGCGTCACTGTGCCGACCCTGCTGGTGCCTTCGAGCGGCTCCACAAGCTCACTGCCCGCCACGACGTCATCACCGGCGAAACGACGCTACCCCAGGTCCACCGCGAGCTCGTCGACACCCATCGGCTCACCCTTTCCTATCCAGAATTCGAAGCTGCCTGGCTCGAGCCCTACCACCAGCCGATCCCCGGCATGGCTGAGCTTGTCGAGGACCTCTCCCGGCACTACCGGCTGGTGCTCCTCTCCAACGTCGACCGGGACTACTGGCAGGTCGTGCGGACGATGCATCCGGAGCTCGAACACTTCGAGTCACTGCTCGTGTCCTGCGACCTCGGCAGAGCGAAGCCCGACACGGAGGTCTTTCAGCACGTCTGCAGGTTGACCGGCACGGAACCGAGACAGTGCTTCTTCGTCGACGACACCGCCGGGAACGTCGAAGCTGCCCGGGCGTTGGGGTTCCGCGGCCACGTCTTCCGCTCCGTCCCCGAACTGCGGAGGGTCCTGGCGCTGGCAAGTGCCATGGGCCTGTAGCGCTCGACCCCCGGTAGGCGCGTTTCCCGCCCTCTCGGTAGGATCGGCAGGATGCCCCTGACCGAGTTCGGGCCCGTCCAGCACCTCTCCGCCGATGCCGTGGGCCAGCCGGGACAGCGCCGTTTCCGCCTGCGCGCCATCAGCCAGGGCGGCGCCTACGCCTTCGTCTGGATGGAGAAGGAGCAGCTCTCCGCCATCGGTGAGGCCATCGAAACCACGCTCGAGCACGCCGAGGTTGACCTTGCCTCCGCCGGCCCCGGCGAGCCGGAGCCCGTGTTCCCCCTCCAGGCCAACCTCGACCTCGATGTGCGTGCAGGACGCCTCTCGCTCGGGTTGAACGAGGAGACGCGACGCATCGTCGTCGTTGCCGCCGAAGCGGCTTCCGAAGCTGAAGGCGAGGCCGTCTCGATCGAGTTCGATTTCGACACCGCCCGCCGCCTGCGCGCCCAGATCACCGAGGTGGTAGCCGCGGGACGCCCGCCCTGTCCCTTCTGCGGCGCGCCCATCGACCCCGAGGGGCACGTCTGCCCCCGGTCCAACGGACACCTGGCCGAGGAGTAGCCTCGGTCCCTACAGCCCCCGCAGGAACGCGATCATCGCCTCGTTCACCGCCTCGGGCGCTTCCTGCTGTGTCCAGTGCCCGACGCCCGGGATCATGACCGCGTCGCGCAGGTTCGGGGCCGACTGCTCCATCTGCTCGCGCCACTTCGGCCCCATCAGTGAGACCACGAGGTCGCGGTCGCCCGTCACGAACAGCGACGGCGGCGTGACCTTCTTCCCGTTGAACGCGGCCATCAGCTCCCAGTTCCGGTCGATGTTGCGGTACCAGTTCAGCCCCCCGCGGAAGCCCGCCCGCTCGAACTCGCCCGTGAAGACGTCGAGGTCGGCCTCCGTCAACCACCCCGGAAGGTCGTCGCCGGGATCCTGCATCGCGTCGAGGAAGCCCGCCGTCTTCGGCAGTGCCGCCGCCGCCGGGTTCGGTGGACAGTCGCCCGAGGCGGTGTAGAGCAGCATTCGCATCGTCGTGCGCACGTCCGCCTCCAGTTCCGCTTCCGCCTTGCCCGGCTCCTGGAAGTAGAGCTGGTAGAAGAACGTGTCGCCGAAGCGCTGCTTCATCCCCTCCGTTGGCGGGATTGGCCCCGACCACGCGTTCGGCGGGACGCTCAGCCCCGCCACGCCGCGGAAGCGGTCCGGTCGCAGGGTCGCCGCGTTCCACGCCACGGGCGCCCCCCAGTCGTGCCCCGCGATCACCGCCTGCTCTTCCTTCAGGGCGTCCAGGAGCCCCACGATGTCGCCGATCAGGTGGAGCTGCGTGTAGGCCTCGATCGCCTCCGGCGCGTCCGTCTGGCCGTAGCCCCGCTGGTCCGGCGCGACCGCGTGGAACCCCGCCTCCGCCAGCGCCGTGAGCTGGTGCCGCCACGAGTACCACGACTCCGGGAAGCCGTGGCACAACACCACCAGCGGCCCCTCCCCCGCCTCCGCGATGTGCATGTTGATGCCGTTCGTCTCCACGAACCGGTGCGTGATCTCGGTCATGAGGCCCTCCCGCGCGCGCATCGTAGCCCCTCTCCACACAACGGAACTCGCTAGACTGCCGGACCACCGAGAGTGAGTTGTCGGGGCGCAAGCCCCGCGAGCGAGCGCGGAGCGGAGCGAAGCAGCCGAGCGACAGGTGTACACAGCGCGAAGCGAAGCGCAGCAGTCGAGGGGCAGGATAGGGCGACAGCCCGCGAGTGAGCGCGAAGCGAAGCGCAGCAGTCGAAGGAGCAAGACGAGGGCGGCAGCCCGCGAGTGAGCGCGAAGCGAAGCGCAGCAGTCGAAGGAGCAAGACAAATGAAGTTCGGGGTGCACCTCATTCAGCAGAACATCGAAATGGCGGAGCTTCGTCGCCTCTGGACCTGGGCCGATACCGCCGGTTTCGACTGGATCGACGCCTCCGACCACTTCTACGAGGCGCCCCTCGTCCACGAGAACCACGGCGACTACTGGGAGGGCACCACGATCATGACCGCCCTCGCCTGCGAGACGAAGAACCTGCGCATCGGCTCGCTCGTGCTGGGCATGAACTACCGCCACCCGGCCGTCCTCGCGAACGCCCTCGCCGCCATGGACCACCTCAGCGGCGGGCGCATCGAGCTCGGCATCGGCGCCGGCTGGTACGAGGACGAGTACCGCGCCTACGGCATCCCCTTCCCCTCGCTCGGGAAGCGCCTTGACATCCTCGAGGAGGGCATCCAGGTCATTCGCCTCCTCCTCACCGAGGACCACGTGAACTTCGAGGGCGAGCACTTCACCCTCGAGGACGCCTGCTGCAACCCCAAGCCCCTGCAGGACCGCCTGCGAATCTGGGGTGGCGGCGTCGGGCGCAAGCGCACCCTGCCGATGATCGCCCGCCTCTGCGACGGCTGGAACGGTCCCTACCTGACCCCCTGGCAGTTCCGCCACCTCGCCCGTGTCCTGCAGGAGGCCTGCGACCGCGAAGAGCGCGACTTCGACGAGATCGAGAAGAGCGTCAACCTCAGCTTCCACCTCGCCGCCAACGAGGCCGCCCGTCCCCGCGCCGAGGAGCACGCCCGCACCGTCTTCGGCGGCGCCATCGACACCTGGCGCGAACGCGGCCTCATCATGGGCACGCCGGAGGAGGCGAAGGAGCTCGTCGCCGAATACCAGGACCTCGGCTGCGACCTCCTCAACATCGCCATCCGCCCGCCCCTCGACTGGGAGGCGCTCGAGGCCTGGGCCCAGGAAGTCATCCCGGCCTTCAGCGAGGACTAATCCGCGCGAGTCGCCCATTACTCCGCCGGTGTGGACAATCAACTCGCTGGTTCGGGCTGATAAGCCCCGGCTCATGGACGAGCCAATGCCCGCGTGACGAACCGCGGTGGGCCCACCATCCAACCTGAGCTGAATGCCTGCGGGGAGATCATGACTGCTGCTTCGGAGCCCGGCTCCCCGTGACCGCGCTCGCCGAGTCCGGTATCGCCAACGCCCTGCGGCGCAACATCGCCATCATTGCGCACGTGGACCATGGCAAGACAACGCTGGTCGACGCCATGCTGCACCAGAGCGGCGTCTTCCGCGCGAACGAGCGGGTGGAGGAACGGGCGCTCGACAACATCGATCTTGAGCGCGAGCGCGGCATCACCATCATGGCCAAGAACACGGCCATCCGTTATCGCGACTGGACGGTCAACATCGTCGATACCCCCGGCCACGCCGACTTCGGCGGCGAGGTCGAGCGCACCCTGACCATGGTCGATGGCGTGCTGCTGCTCGTCGACGCGTCCGAGGGCCCGCTTCCCCAGACCCGTTTCGTGCTCGGCAAGGCGCTGGAGCACGGGCTGCCGGCCATCGTCGTCATCAACAAGATCGACCGCAGGGATGCGCGGCCGGCGGAGGTGCTCGACGAGGTCTACGACCTCTTCATCGACCTCGAAGCGACCGAGGAGCAGATCGACTTCCCCGTGCTGTACGCGAACGCCAAAGCCGGAACCGCGAGTGAGGATCCGGACAAGCCAGGGCCGAACCTGCTGCCCCTGCTCGACGCCATCGTCGGGCAACTGCCTCCCCCCCAGGGCGACCCCGAGGCCGCCCTGCAGATCCGGGTCGCGAATCTCGACGCAAGCGACTACCTGGGCCGCATCGCCATCGGGCGCATCGTCAATGGCCGCGTTGCCCTGGGCGACGAGATCGCCGTGTCGAAGCTCGATGGCTCCGTCGCCCTGACCCGCGTCACGAAGCTGTACGTCTTTGAAGGTCTGGAGCGGACGGAGGTGGAGCAGGCCGCCGCCGGTGACATCATCTGTCTCGCCGGGATCGACGACATCACGATCGGCGAGACCATCACCGCCCCGGACGACCCCCAGCCGATTGCTCCCATGCAGGTGGATGAGCCGACGGTCTCGATGATCTTTGGCGTCAACACCTCCCCCATGGCCGGGCAAGACGGCCAGTATGTCACCTCGCGGAAACTGCGCGAGCGGCTCGAACGCGAGCTGGAGAGCAACGTCTCGATCCGCGTCGAGGACACCGACTCACCCGACCAGTTGCAGGTGATCGGTCGGGGGGAACTCCAGCTCTCGATCCTCATCGAGATGATGCGGCGCGAAGGCTATGAGCTGCAGGTGGGCCGCCCGCAGATCGTCACCCGCGAGCGTGACGGCCGGACCGAGGAACCCGTCGAGGAGCTGGTCATCGACGTGGCTGAGGACTACCAGGGCATCGTCATCGAGCAGCTCAGCGCCCGTCGGGCGACGCTGACCCGGATGGTGAACCACGGCAGCGGACGCGTCCGCCTGGAGTTCCTGATCCCGACGCGAGGGATCATCGGGTTCCGTTCGCAGTTCCTCACCGACACCCGCGGCAACGGCATCATGAACCACCTCTTCGCGGGATGGGAGCCGTGGAACGGGCCCATCGCGGGCCGCCTGACCGGCGCGCTCGTGGCCGACCGGCCGGGCAAGGCGACTGCCTACGCCATCTACAACCTGCAGGAGCGCGGCGAGATATTCATCGGTCCCGGCACGCAGGTCTACGAGGGGATGATCATCGGTGAGAACGCCCGCCCGTCCGATATGGACGTGAACGTGACCAAGGAGAAGAAGCTCACCAACATGCGCGCGGCAGCGGCCGACGACGCCCTGCGTCTCGTTCCACCGAGACTGCTGAGCCTGGAGCAGTCGATCGAGTTCATCAACGACGACGAGCTTGTCGAAGTGACGCCCGGCAGCATCCGCCTGCGGAAGCGCATCCTGGGAGCGACGCCGAGGGCCAGGAGCCAGTCCTCCGGCCGTTGACACGGAGCGTCGCGGCGGGCAACGTGCGCGCACAGCTAGCGGAGGTACCCCATGGCTGACGACGCCTACGCGCCCGACCCCACCAAGGATCACGAGACCGTTTCCATCTACCCCCTTGATGACGACGTCAAGGAGGAGCTGCTCAATACCGTCGGCGAGGCCGTCCTCAACTGGTCGACGAAGGACGGCTGGCCGGTGGGCGTCATGCACGCCGTCGTCTGGGCCAAGGGCTCCTTCTGGATGACCGCCGCCGCCCACCGCCACCGCATGGCCGCCCTTCGCCGCGACCCGCGCTGCTCCGTGGTCCTCACCAGCACGGGCACGCATCTCGGCCCCGGCAAGACCATCACGGCCAAGTGCCGCTGCGTCATGTACGAGGACCGCGAGACGAAGGACTGGTTCTACCACGCACTCGCCTTCCGCCCCGGGGCCGACCCCGAGCAGGCGGCCGCCTTCGAGAAGTCCCTCGACTCGCCCCTGCGCGTCGTCATGGAGCTCGTGCCGGAGAAGTGGATCACCTTCGACGGGGCCAAGATGGGCATGGCCACCGCCGGCGTCCTCCCGGACGACAAGAAGGGCCCCATGCTCAGCTCAGACGCCGTCCGCCTCGAGAAGGAGCTCAAGGCCCGCGGCCTCGCCTGACGCCCCGGGCTTCTTCTCCCGTTCGTAACCAGGACAGGCGGTTTCCGCTCGTCCCGTTCACGGTTCCGCGCTACGGTCGTTGCAGACCTCTCGGAGGGAGGGTGCAGCCGTGCGTGTGGGAATCCTGACCGGCGGAGGCGACTGCCCCGGCCTCAACGCCGTCATCCGCGCCGTCGTGACCAAGGGCGAGCGCCAGTACGGCGATGAGGTGGTCGGCTTCCGCAACGGCTGGGCGGGCGTCATGGAAGGCGACGTCATGGCCCTTACCGCCGAGCGTTGCCGCGACATCCTCCCCCTCGGGGGCACCATCCTCGGAACCTCCCGCGCGAATCCCTACGCGACCGAAGGCGGCGCACAGGCCGTCCGCGCCACCCTCCAGCGTGAAGCGATCGACGCCCTCATCGCC
The DNA here is from genome assembly GCA_965203545.1 of Tepidiformaceae bacterium. Taxonomy (GTDB): domain Bacteria; phylum Chloroflexota; class Dehalococcoidia; order Tepidiformales; family Tepidiformaceae; genus UBA2991. Next base: position 1,187,633 of record OZ241899.1, on the reverse strand, counting down.
ATCGGGGGCGACGACACCCTGAGCGTGGCGGGCCAGCTCGCCGCCGAGGGCGTCACCGTTCTCGGCGTCCCCAAGACCATCGACAACGACCTCGGCGTTACCGAAGTCACCTTCGGCTTCCACACGGCCGTCCAGACCGCCACCGAGGCCATCGACCGCCTGCGCACCACCGCCGAGTCGCACCACCGCGTCATGGTCGTCGAGGTGATGGGCCGCGATACCGGCTGGATCGCGACCTACGCCGGAATCGCCGGCGGCGCCACGGAGATCCTCATCCCCGAGGAACCCTTCGACATCGCCGCCGTGGCCGAGCGCCTCCGCGCCCATCACGGACGCGACGTCTCCGCTTCCATCGTCGTCGTTGCCGAGGGCGCCCGCCCCCGGAACGGCGACGTCATCACCCAGGCGGACCAGCGCGATGCCTTCGGCCACGTCCGCCTCGGCGGCGTCGGGCGCGTCGTCGCCGATGAGATCGAGGCGCGCACCGGCTTCGAGACGCGCCTCACGGTGCTCGGACACGTCCAGCGCGGCGGCACGCCCACGGCCTTCGACCGCGTCCTCGCGACCCGCTTCGGCATCGCCGCTATCGACGCCGTCCACGACGGCCACTGGGGGAAGGCCACCGTCCTCCAGTCGAACCACATCCGCCTTGCCCCCCTTGCCGACCTCACCGGCGCCTCGAAGCTCGTCGACCGCGACCTCTACGAGACCGTCGCCGGCGCCCTCGTCTCCCTTCCCGGCCAGGCCGTTTCCCCCAAGAGCCAATAGCCAACGGCCAACAGCCCGCCCGCTATAGTCCCCTCATGCCTCCACGACCCTTCCGTATCGATGTCCCCGACTCCGTCCTCGACGACCTCCGCGAGCGCCTCGCCCGCACCCGCTGGCCCGACGCCATTCCCGACACCGGCTGGGACTACGGCGCCGACGTCGCCTACGTGAAGGAGCTCTGCGACTACTGGCGCAACGAGTACGACTGGCGCGCCCAGGAGGCCGCCCTCAACGCCTGGCCCCAGTTCCTCTGCGAGGTCGACGGCGTCGACATCCACTTCTGGCACGTCCGCGGCAACGGCCCCGACCCCCATCCCCTCCTCCTGACGCACGGCTGGCCCGGCTCCATGTTCGAGTTCCTCCACCTCATCGGGCCCCTCACCGACCCCGCCGCCCACGGCGGCGATCCCGCCGACGCCTTCGACGTCGTCATCCCCTCCATCCCCGGCTTCGGCTGGAGCGGCAAGCCCGCGGAGCGCGGCTGGGGCCCCTCGCGCATCGCCGCCGCGCTCGACCACCTCATGACCGCCGAGGTGGGCTACGAGCGCTACGGCGCGCAGGGCGGCGACTGGGGCGCCATCATCAGCACGCGCCTGGGCGCGGCCCACGCGGACAACCTCAGTGGCATCCACCTCAACATGGCCCTCGCCGGTCCCCCCGACCCGCCCACCGAGGCCGACCAGGCCGGACTCGCCTCGCGCCGCGCCTTCCAGGCGCAGGAAACCGGCTACAGCAACGTCCAGGGCACCAAGCCCCAGTCCCTCGGCATCGCCCAGGCCGACTCCCCCGCCGGCATCGCCGCCTGGATCACCGAGAAGTTCCGTAGCTGGAGTGACTGCAACGGCGACGTCGAATCGCGCTACTCGAAGGACATGCTGCTGACCAACATCATGTTCTACTGGGCGCCCAACAGCATCGCCTCGGCCGCCCGCATCTACTACGAGGCGCGCGCCGAGGGCGGCATGGGTCGCGGCCCGGGCGCCGGACCCGTCGCCGTTCCCACCGGCTTCGCTGCCTTTCCGGGGGAGATACTGCAGTCCCCCCGCCACTGGGTTGAGGCGGCCTACAACCTCGTCCACTACACGGAGATGCCGGCGGGAGGCCACTTCGCCGCCCTCGAGGAGCCTGGCCACCTGCTCGCCGACATCCGCGCCTTCTTCCGCCAGGTGCGCTAGCGCCGGGCCGGCCAGCCACCATAACCGCCGGTCGGGATATACTGCCCCGCGCGCATTTTGTCGCGACATTCGTTCGCGGTCGCATGCCCGGAAGGACCACGGAGAGCGAAATGGCCAGCCAATCGAAGCAGGAGTGGCTCGAAGGTACATACCGCAAGGCGGTCGAGCGCAACCCCGAGCGCGCCGAGTCGTTCCGCACCACCGGCGAGACCGTCCTCGACCCCGTCTACACGCCCGAGGACGGCTCCGCCAACGGCGACCTCGGCTTCCCCGGCGAGTACCCCTTCACCCGCGGCGTCCAGCCCACGATGTACCGCGGGCGCCTCTGGACCATGCGCCAGTACGCCGGCTTCGGCACGGCCGAAGAGTCGAACGAGCGCTACCGCTACCTCCTCGATCAGGGCCAGACCGGCCTCTCCGTCGCCTTCGACCTCCCCACCCAGATCGGCTACGACTCCGACGACTCCATGGCCATGGGCGAGGTCGGCAAGGTCGGTGTCGCCATCGACTCGATCGACGACATGCGCACCCTGTTCAAGGAGATCCCGCTCGACCGCGTCACCACCTCCATGACCATCAACGGCACCGCCGCCGTCCTCCTCGGCCTCTACATCGCTGTGGGCAAGGAGCAGGGCGTGCCCCTCGACAAGCTGGGCGGCACCGTCCAGAACGACATCCTCAAGGAGTACATCACCCGCGGGACGTGGATCTATCCGCCCACGCCCAGCATGCGGCTCATCACCGATGTATTCAGCTTCTGCTCGGAGAACGTTCCCCGCTGGAACACCATCTCCATCTCCGGCTACCACATGCGCGAAGCGGGCTGCACCGCCGCCCAGGAGATCGCCTTCACCCTCGCCAACGGCATCGCCTACGTCGATGCCGCCGTCTCCGCCGGCCTCGATGTCGACGCCTTCGCCGGGCGGCTCAGCTTCTTCTTCGCCTGCCACAACAACCTGCTGGAGGAGGTGTGCAAGTTCCGCGCCGCGCGCCGTCTCTGGGCCACGATCATGAAGGAGCGTTTCGAGGCCAGGAGCCCGCGCTCGATGATGATGCGCTTCCACACGCAGACCGGCGGCGCCACCCTTACCGCCCAGCAGCCCGAGAACAACATCGTCCGCACCACGCTCCAGGCCCTCGCCGCCGTCCTCGGCGGGACCCAGTCACTCCACACCAACTCGATGGACGAAGCCCTCTCCCTTCCCACCGAGAAGGCCGTCCAGATCGCGCTCCGAACGCAGCAGGTCATCGGCTTCGAGAGCGGTGTCGGCGACGTCATCGACCCGCTCGGCGGCTCCTGGTACATCGAGTCCATGACCGACCGCCTCGAGGGTGAGGCGCGCGACTACCTGAAGACCATCGAGGACCTCGGCGGAGCGCCTGCCGCCCTCGAGCAGGGCTTCCAGCAGCGGGAGATCCAGGAAGCCTCCTACCGCTACCAGCGCGAGATCGAGGAGAAGGACCGCGTCATCGTCGGCGTGAACGACTTCACCGTGACCGGCGAGGAGCCGCCCGAGCTCCTGCGCGTCGACCCTTCCATCGGCCAGCGCCAGGTCGAGCGCCTCCAGGCCCTCCGCGCCGAGCGTGACAACGATGCCGCCGATGCCGCCATCGCCGCCCTCGAGGAGGGCGCCCGCGGCACGGACAACCTCGTGCCCCTCATCGTCGCCGCCGTTGAGGCGCGCGCCACCCTGGGGGAAATCAGCCACGCCCTGCGCCGCGCCTGGGGCGAGTACCGCGAGATCGTGGTCGTCTGATGGCCGAGGACGACACCCGCAGCTACGCGGACGACCGCCGCCGCCTGCTCGGCGAACTCGAGCTGGAGCGCAATCAGCTCCTGCGCAATATCGAGACCTGCCGCATCCGCGACATCGAGCGCCCCATGATCGACGAGTGGTCCCTCAAGGACATCGTCGGCCATGTCGCCAGCTGGGAGGCCGAGGTCGTCAGCGCCTTGCTCGACATCCAGGAGGGACGCCGCCCCGCCATCCTCGACTTCGATGAAACGCGCACCGACGCCTGGAACCAGGACCACGCCGAGCGCAAGCGCAGCCTCACCTTCTGGAGCGTCCTCGAGCAGCTCAAGGCGGGACGCGAGCGCCTGCTCGCCACCGTCGCCGAGTTCGACGACGCCGCCATCGGCGAGGAAGGCCGCGTTCCCAACCAGCTCCTGCAGGTCGTTGCCAACCACGACAAGGAGCACTGGCACATCATCGCCGCCTACCTCGCCGGCATGCCCGGTGTGCGCGAAACCAGCGCCGCCGGAACCAGCTAGCACCCAAGAGGAGCCCTATGCTCAGCAAGGTCCATCACGTAGGCATCGTCGTCCGCAGCGCCGACGATGCGCTCGGTTTCTACCGCGATGCGCTCGGGCTGCCCGTCAGCGTCGACCGCGTCATCGAGGACCAGGGCGTCCGCGGCGTCCTTCTGCCCTGCGGCACCGCCGAGATCGAGCTCCTCGAGCCGACCCGTGACGACACCGGCGTCGCGCGCTTCCTCGAAGGCCGTGGCGAGGGCATGCACCACGTCTGCTTCGAGTCCGACGACTGTGGCGCCGACCTTCGCGCCGCCGCCGAGGCCGGCGTCCAGCTCATCGATGAAGCCCCCCGAGCCGGGCTCGCCGGCATGATCGGATTCCTCCACCCCAGGTCGAACCACGGCGTCCTCATCGAGTACGCCACTCCGGTCGAGGAATCGCACGTCGGGCCGAGCGACGGCGCCCTGGCGAAGCGCATCGACCACATCGGCATCGTCGTGCAGGACATCCCTGCGGCTGCCGCCACCTACGAGCGCCACTTCGGTTTCACCCTCGACCCGAACCTCGGCGGTCAGAACGACGCCCTGGGCATCGAGAACGCCTTCATGCTCGCGGGCAACGCCCACCTCGAGTTCATCCGGCCCACCACCGAAGAGGGGCCCGTCGCAAAGTTCGCCGCCGAGCGGGGCGAGGGCTCGTTCCTCCTCTCGCTCGCCGTACCCGATGCCGAAGCCGCAGTCGCCAGCCTGCGCGATGGCGGCGCCCGCGTCGGCAACGCAAACGGCGGCGTCGCCTTCGTTTCGCCCCGCTCGTCCTTCGGCGTCAACCTGCAGTTGGTCGAGCGATCCTGACCCCACGACAAAGAGGAGCAGCACCATGACCGCATCTCCCGAGACCTCCGCCCAGGGCGAAACCGGACAGAAGATCCGCGTCCTCATCGCCAAGCCGGGCCTCGACGGCCACGACCGCGGCGCCAAGATCGTCGCGCGTGCCCTGCGCGACGGTGGTTGCGAGGTCATCTACACCGGCATCCGCCAGACGCCCCAGATGATCGCCGAGGCCGCCCTCCAGGAGGACGTCAACGTCGTCGGCCTCAGCATCCTCTCCGGCGCCCACCTCGAGCTCTTCCCCCGCATCGTGGAAGAGCTCAGGTCGCGCGGCCTCGACGACGTCCTCCTCTTCTGCGGCGGCATCATCCCCGAGGAAGACACGGACGCCCTTGAGGCGATGGGCTTCAGCGCCATCTTCCGTCCGGGCACCAACACCCGCGACATCGTGTCGTTCGTGTACGACAACGCCTCACTCGAGTGAGCGACCTGATCGAGCGCTTCCTCGCGGGTGAGCGCCGCGCCCTCTCTCGCATCCTCACGCGTGTCGAGAACGGCACGCCCGAGGGGCGCGAGTACCTCCGCCAGCTCTATCCACGCTCCGGGCGCGCCCACACGATCGGCGTCACCGGCAGCGCGGGCTCCGGCAAGAGCAGCCTCACCGGCTCCCTCGCCGCCGAGCTGCGCAAGCGTGGTCACGAGGTCGGCATCATCGCCGTCGACCCCTCCAGCCCCTTCACCCAGGGCGCTATCCTCGGCGACCGCATCCGCATGCAGGATCTCATCCTCGATCCCGGCGTCTTCGTCCGCAGCATGGCCAGCCGCGGCGCCCTCGGCGGGCTCGCCCCCACCATCGATGACGTCGTCGCCGTCATGGACGCCTTCGGCTTCCCCTACGTCTTCGTCGAGACCGTCGGCGCCGGCCAGGACGAGGTCGAGATCGCCGGCACCGCCCTCTCGACCGTGCTCGTCAACAACCCCGGCACCGGCGACGACATCCAGGCGCTGAAGGCCGGCATCATCGAGATCGCTGACGTGCTCGTCGTGAACAAGGCCGACCGGCCCGGCGCCGACGTGCTCGTGAGCCAGCTCCGCGCCCTCCTCTCGCTGGCGCCGAGCGAGGGTCGTGATATCCCCATCCTCTCGACCGTCGCCACCACCGGCGACGGTGTCCCCGAGCTCGTCGACGCTATAGACGAGCACCGCGCCTGGCTGGACACCTCCGGTGAGCTCGAGCGCCACCGGCGCCAGGAGGCGCGCCACCAGATCCTCTCCGTCGCCCAGCGCATCCTTCTCGAACAGATCCGGCGCGAGACCTCCGAGGAAACCCTCGGCGATCTCGTGGGGAAGGTCGCGGGGCGCTCTCTCGACCCCCACACCGCTGCCGAGCAGCTCGTCGAACAGGGCCAGGCGGTGTGAGCGAAGCCCGCCAGCGCATCCGTGCTCGTTTCCGCAAGGGCGAGCGTGTGCGCCACATTTCCCACCTCGACGTGCTTCGCTACTGGGAGCGGGCCATCCGTCGCGCCGAGCTGCCCCTCCTCTACTCGCAGGGCTTCACGCCCCACCCGAAGATCGCCTTCGCCGCGCCCCTCCCCCTCGGGTTCATCGGCGAAGGCGAGATCATGGAGGTGCTGCTCGCCGAGCGCGTCGCCCTCGAAGCCTTCGCCGCCGCCCTTTCCCCCCAGACCACCCCCGACCTCGAGCTCCGCGAGGCGACCGAGGTCCCCCTCGGCCTCCCCGCCCTCCCTACCCTCCTGCGCTGGGCCGACTATCGCCTCGCCCTCGACGGCGTCACGCCCGAGCACGCCACCGAGTCGGTCGACGCTTTCCTCGCGACCGAGACCTTCCCCTGGCGTCAGGAGCGCGAGGGCAAGAAGGCGCGCGACTACGACCTCCGCGCGGGCGTCGCCTCCCTCATGGTGGACGCGAGCGAAGAACGCGTTGCCATCGACGCCCGCCTGAGCTGTGGGCAGGAGTTGACGGTGCGCCCCGAGCAGCTCGTCGCCGCGCTCTTCCCGACGGCGTCGGTCGAGCGCTACGTGCGCGTGGACCTCGTGCTGGAGGAGCCCTCGGCCGCCTTGCAGGCGTGGCGGGAGAAGGGGCAGTACGAGTGAGGCTCACCCTCGTCCGTCACGGCGAGACCGCCCACAACCGGGACGGCCTCGGACTGGGCCGCGAGGACGCACAGCTCACCGATCTCGGCCTCCGCCAGACCGCCGCAGCGGTCCAACGGCTCGCCCCCGAGCCCGTGGATCGCATCCTCACGAGTCCCCTCACGCGGGCCGCGTCCATCGCCCGCGGACTCGCCGAGCGCACCGGCGCCCCCCTTGAGGTCCGCGACGAACTGACGGAGATGGATGTCGGCGAGACGGAGGGGCTCCCCTTCGCGGAGATGCGAGTGCGCTTCCCCGACTTCCTGGAGGCATGGCGCGCGTCCGACCCCGCCGACGTACTCATGCCCGGCGGCGAGAGCCTCGCGCAGGTTGCGGCTCGCCTCGAACCGCTTGTCGATGAACTGCACGCGTTCTCCGACGACAGCAGAGTTGTCGTGGTCTCTCACAACTTCGTGCTGCGACTCCTCATCTGCCGCCTGCTCGGCCTGGAGATCGGCGTATTTCGGGCCTTCAACGTCGGTCTCGCGTCCGTCTCCACGCTCTCGCTGCGGGCCGCCCAGGCCTCCCTCCGCTCCCTCAACGACCGCTCTCACCTTTCCAGGGACCCAAACGAAAGCGCTTGAATCTTGAACGGCGCGAGCCTAATTTGGTCACATGCCTATCCCGGTGTTCACTAAGACAACCCTGTTTCTTCTGGTTTGTCTGCTGCTCGCCGGGTACTTCGTCTACACCGCCTCATCGGGAACCGTCCGCCAGCGCCAGCAGAACGAAGACCACGAAGCCGCGCTCGCTGAGATCGAGAATCTCCAGTCGAGGCGCGACCATCTTCTCGCCGTGTACGACTACGTCGTCTCCGACGCCTACGTCGAGCAGGCCGCCCGGCGCGAACTCGGCTACATCCGCGCGGGCGAGACCGCATTCGTCGTGCTCAGTCCCCCTCCCCCCTCAGACCAGGATCTGTCTGGTGAGTGGTGGGAGCGCCTCTTCCCCAAGTAGTGTCGAACGACACCCCCTCGCCCCTTGAGCGCGTCCGGCGCTTCGCCGAGCGCGAGCAGCTCTTCCGCAGCGTCGAGAAGGTCGTCGTCGCCGTCAGCGGTGGCGCCGACTCCGTAGCCGCGCTCCTCCTCCTGCGCGACCTGGGCGAAACGCACGGGTTCGAAGTCGTCGTCGCCCACTTCGACCACCACCTGCGCCACGAATCCGCCGGCGACCGTGACTTCGTCAGTGCCCTCTGCGAACGCCTCGACGTGCCCTGCATGACCGGCGAGGGTGACGTCCCCATCGCGGCTGAGGAGATACGCATGGGCATCGAGGAGACGGCCCGCCGGCTGCGCTACCAGTTCCTCGCCTTTGCCGCTGAACGCCAGGGTGCGGGCGCCGTCGCCACCGGCCACACCGCCGACGACCACGTCGAGACCGTGCTCCACCACATCGTGCGCGGCAGCGGTGTACGCGGGATCCGCGGCATGCTGCCGGCTGCTCCCCTGCCCGGCATGCCATCCCTCCGGCTCATCCGCCCCATCCTCCCCCTCGCCCGGGCGGACACCGTTGCCGTCTGCAACGCCGGCGGCGTCGACTATCGCGAAGATGCGACCAACGCCGAGCTCCACGCCACCCGCAACCGCCTCCGTCACACGGTCCTTCCCCAGCTGCGCGAGGAGAACCCCTCGGTCGATGCGGCCATCCTCGGGCTCGCTGAGAGCGCCCGCGAGCTCTTCCGCTCCGTCGAGCGCTCCGCCGACCTCGCCCAGCCCGGCGACCGCACTCCCGGTTCCGTCGTGTTCGAGCTCGAGACGCTTCGGTCACTCGGCAGCGAGGCCCGGCTGCTCCTGCTCGAACGCGAAGCGGCTTTCCTCAAGGCCGAGGTCGATGCCAATCGCACCCGCCTCCGCAACCTCGACGAGGTGCTGTCCGGCGGCGCCGGCAGCGTCGCCTTCGGCGGCCTGGCCGTTGAGGTGTCGGTCGGGTTCGCTCGCCTCTCCGCCGATCGCGGCGACGAAGAGGACGCCCCCGAGATCCCCGAGCAGTTCGTGAACATCCCCGGCATCACGCGCGCCGGCGAGCGCGTCCTGCAGGCCGCGACCGACCCCTTCCCGCGCGACGCAGGTGCGCCCGCCGCCGCCGCCGTCCCCGCCGATCGCATCGAGGGAGCGCTCCGCCTCCGCGCCCTCGCCCCCGGCGACCGCATGCAGTACCGGGGCTATCGCCGCAAGGTGAGCGGCATCCTCAAGGCGGCCCGTGTCCCCGCCTGGGAGCGCGGCGACCTCATCGCCCTCGCCGGACGCGAGGAGGTTGTTGCGGTCCTCGGCGCGAATGTCGCCATCGCCGATGGCGGACAGCAAGACGACTGCTACTACTTCCGAATCGCGCCGCCGCCCCCTGCGGCCCCGCCCCTCCGTGTGGACGGCGGGTAGCGTCCTACGATGTGACTGCTATGGCCTGGCCGCTGTAGGCCCCGGCCGATGCTTCCGTCACAAGGAACTCTGCGACATCCGCGCGACTGATCCGCTCGACCTTTCCTTCGTTGGTTGCGATCACGCTCCCCGAGGCCGGGTCGTCGTTGAGGACGGCGGCGCGGACGATGGTCCAGTCCAGGGAACTCTCCCGGACGATCGCCTCCTGTGCGGTGTGCTCTGCCAGGATGTTGCGCAGAAAGGTCCGGAACGCCACTCGTGCGAGGAGGGGGACCTGCCCCCAGCTCTCGCCCACCCCGGCGGCGGACAGGACGACGAGCCGCCCGACCCCACGCCGCGCCATGCCGTCGACCACATTCCTCGTGCCGGTTGTGAGCGTCGTCTTGTCGCGCAGCCCGTTCGCGCCGAGTGCGACAATCACGGCATCGTGACCGGCCACCGCTTCGGCGACCGCATTCCCGTCCGTGACATCGCCCTGGGCGATGTGCGCGCCGGCGTCCGGGTCAATTTTGCCGGGAGAGCGGGTGAACGCCGTCACCTCGTGACCCTGTTCCATCCCGTGCTTGCACACGTGCCGTCCCACGCCGCCGGTCGCGCCGAACACGATGAGCCTCATGGTGCCCTCGTCGTTTCCGCCACCCGCCAGCTACCCCGTGTGGACGGCGGGTAGCACTTCCTCGATCAGCCGCTGGGTCTGTGCGTAGGCGTCCTCGTCCGAGTCCGCCAGCGGCCGCAGGACGAACTTGCTGATGCCGCACGCGACGTACTCCTGCGCCCGCGCCACGACCTCGGCCGCGCCGCCCACGGCGAAGAGCGCCTCCGGGTCGAGCGCCGCGAAGCGGCTGTACGCCTTCGCCGTGCGCGCGATCGGCTCGTCGTCCCAGCTTCCGAAGCGGAAGGGGAACCCGGCCCCGTAGTGGTCCTCGTCGATCGTGCGCCCCGCCTCCGCGACCGCCGCCTTGATCTTGGTCACGACCGGCGCCACCTGCGCCGGCGTCTGGATTCCCGCCAGCCACCCGGTTCCCCGCAGCGCCGTTCGCTTGATCGCGGCGTCGCTGCTCCCGCCGATCCAGAGCGGCAGCGGCTGCTGCACGGGCCGCGGCGCGATCGATGCCGACTCGTACTGGAAGTGTTCCCCGTCGAAGGTGACGTCGTCCTCCTCCCACAGCCGCACCATCAGGTCGATCATCTCGTCGGCGATGGCCCCGCGACCGCGCGGTTCCCGACCCGTCGCCCGCCACTCGGGCGCGTTCAGCGCGCCCACGCCGAACGCAGGCAGCAGCCGCCCATCGCTCAGGTAGTCGATCGTCGCGCACTCGTTCGCCAGCACGAGCGGATCGCGCAGCGGCAGCAACACGACGTTCATCCCGAACTTGATCCGCTTCGTAGCCCCCGCGACCGCCGCCATCGCCGTCATCGGCTCGAGCGCGCGTTGCGGCCCCGCGAGCCTCTCGCTGAACCAGATCGAGTCGGCCTCGCTCTCCTCGCACAGGTCGACCCAGCGGAAGAACGATGCCGGAGTCGTCTCCGGCAGCAGCGCTGCCCCCAGCCCGATGCGAACGCTCATCGCGATGCCTCCGCGCGCATCCTAGCCCGTCGCGCGCCTTCCTACCGCGACATCCGCCGGAAGTAGTCGCTGATGCGGGCGTGCAGCCCCGCTTCCGCCACCAGCAGCCCCCGTACAACCGGGCGTGGCTGATTGAAGTCGATGGGATCCCCCACCACGTCCGTCACCGTCAGTCCCTTCGCCAGGCAGAGTGCCGCTCCCGCTGCCACGTCCCACTCCTGGCGCGCGTACCACGTCACCACCACGTCACCCCGCCCCGCTGCCACCAGTGCGAGGCGGTAGGCCACGCTCCCGACCCCGCGCGTGCGCGCCTGCCCGGGAAGCGGCGGCACCTCGCCCAGCATCTCCTCCCCACGCCCCACGAGCGCAAGGTAGCTGCGACCTTGATCCTCGCCGGGAGTGGCGTCCGGCGCTGGGTCCGGGCAGACGGCCGCGTGCATCTCGTCTGTCGCGGGGTTATGCACGACCCCGAGCGCCGGCCGCCCCTTCACCACCAGCCCTACCGAGATCGCGTACTCGGGATGCCCCTGCAGGTACTCCCTCGTCCCGTCGATCGGGTCCACCACCCACACGCGTTCCCGGTCGAGCCGTTCCGCGGTGTCGCGATGCTCCTCGCTCAGCCAGCCGTCGCCGGGATAGGCGCCGGTGAGGGCTTCGTGCAGGATCTCCGCCGCGTGGATGTCGGCCTCCGAGACGAGCTCGTAACCACCCTTCCGCCCGTACCGCAGCCCCTCCTCCCGCATGCGCGCGACCTCGCCGCCCGCACGTCGCGCCGCCTCGATCGCCACCTCCAGCTCGCGTTCCAGCACCGCCCCACTCTGGGGGCGCTGCCCGCTCGGGGCAATCTCCAAAGGCGGCGCACCCGTACACTACCTGCGATGCCAAACCGTCTTTCGGGCGAAACCAGCCCCTATCTCCTGCAGCACGCCGAGAACCCCGTGGACTGGTACCCCTGGGGCGACGAGGCCTTCGAGAAGGCCCGCGAGGAGGACAAGCCTGTCCTCCTCTCCGTCGGCTACAGCACCTGCCACTGGTGCCACGTGATGGCCCACGAATCCTTCGAGTCGCACGAGATCGCCGGCCTCATGAACGAGCACTTCGTCAACATCAAGGTCGACCGCGAGGAGCGACCCGACATCGACGGCGTCTACATGACCGCCGTCCAGGCGCTCACCGGCCAGGGCGGCTGGCCCATGACCGTCTTCCTCACGCCGGACAAGAAGCCCTTCTTCGCCGGCACCTACTTCCCGCCCGAGGATGCCCACGGCCGTCCCGGCTTCCCCCGCCTCCTCCAGACCATCAACGCCACCTGGGATGAGCGGCGCGAGGACATCGTCAACTCCGCGGAGTCGATCAGCGACCAACTCGCGGAGGCCTCCGGCCGCGCCGTCCGCGAGGAGGCGTTCGATCCAACGGTCGCGGCTAGCGCCGTGCAGGCCATGCTGCGCTCGGCGGATGACGTCTGGGGCGGCTTCGGCACCGCCCCCAAGTTCCCCGCCCCCGCCAACCTCGAGTTCCTCCTCGGGCGCGCCGCGCGCGCCGACGAGCCCGAGCGCCCCGCCATCCGCTCCATGCTCGAACGCACCCTCTGGGGCATGGCCAGCGGCGGCATGTACGACCAGATCGGGGGCGGCTTCGCCCGCTACAGCGTCGATGTCCAGTGGCTGGTGCCCCACTTCGAGAAGATGCTGTACGACAACGCCGCACTCGCCCGCGTCTACCTGCACGCCTTCCAGCTCTTCGGCGACCCCGCCTGCGAGCGCGTCGTGCGCGAGACCCTGGCCTACCTCGAACGCGAGATGCTTCATGAGGAAGGCGGCTTCTACAGCGCCCAGGACGCCGACAGCGAGGGCATCGAGGGCAAGTTCTTCCTCTGGACCACCGGCCAGATTGGGAGCCTCCTCGGCGACGACGCAGACGCCTTCAACCAGATCTTCGGGGTCACGCCCGAGGGCAATTTCTACGACCCCCACAATCCTGAGCTTATCGGCCGTAATGTCCTCTCCCGCCGCACCGACCCCTTCCCCGGCGCCAACACCTCCCCTGAGCGCATCGAGGGCTGGCGTCGCACCCTCTTCGAGGCGCGCTCCCAGCGCATCCCGCCCCAGACTGACGACAAGGTGCTGACCTCGTGGAACGGCCTCGCGCTCGCCGCTGTCGCCGAGGCCGCCCGCGTCTTCGGCGACCCACACCTGCGCGAGATCGCTGAGGGCAACGCCCGCTTCGTGCGCGAACGCATGTGGTCGAACGGCGCCCTGCTCCACACCTGGAAGGACGGCGACGCCCGCATCGAGGGCATGCTTGAGGACTACGCCTACTACGGACTCGGCCTCGTCGAGCTCTACCAGCTCACGGGCGACCGCGACCACCTCGACTGGGCGAACGAACTCCTCGAGGTCATCGTCACACGCTTCCACGACGACGAGGCCGGCGCCTTCTTCGAGACGGCCGAAGGCTCCGAGGAGTTGCTCTTCCGCCAGAAGCCCCGCTTCGACCAGGCGACCCCTAGCGCCGGCGCCTCCACCGCCCAGCTCGCCCTCATGCTGCAGCGCTACGGACTCCGCACCGACGGGGAAGCCATCGCCCGAGAAGTCGTGGCCGGAGTCCAGGGGCTCATCCTCAACGCTGCCACCGGCTTCGGCGCGACCCTTCAGGTCATCGAGCTGCTCGCATCCCCCTCGCGCGAGCTCGCCATCGTCGGCGCGCCCGAGGCTCGCGCGCCCTTCGAGCGCGCCGTCGCCGAACGCTTCCTGCCAGGCCTCGCCCTCGCGCCCGCCGACGAGCCCAACGGCATCCCCTTGCTCGAAGGCCGCGAATCCCCCGAGGGCGGCGCCATCGCCTGGCTCTGCGAGAACATGGTCTGCCAGCTTCCAGCCGGCTCCCCCGAGCAGCTCAGCGAGCAGATCAGCGAGACCTTCCCGCCCATTCCCGACCAGCCCTCGGAGGCATCCCCATGACCGCCCCCTCCCCCGTCCTCGAAGTCACCGACCTGACCTTTGCCGAGGCCGTCATCGAGGAATCGAAGAACCGACCCGTCGTTGTCGACTTCTGGGCCGAGTGGTGCGGTCCCTGCCGCGTCCTCAGCCCGATCATCGAGAGCGTCGCGGCCGAGTTCGGCGAGGACGTCCTCCTCGCCAAGCTCGATACCGACCGCAACCCCCTTACGTCGACCGCTCACGGTATCCAGGCCATCCCCTCCGTGAAGGCGTTCGTCGATGGCGAGGTCGCCAGCGAGTTCGCCGGCGCTCTCCCCGAGGAGCACGTCCGCGCCTTCTTCGCTCAGCTCGTGACTTCGCCTGCCGAGATGGCCGCCGCCGAGGCCGAGGATCTCGCCGCCTCCGGCGACCTCGCAGGCGCCGAGGCGCGCTACCGCGAGATGCTGGAGGAGGACGACGAGAACGCCGATGCCCTCACTGGCCTCGCGGCCATCCTCCTCGAGCGTGACGACCGCGAGGGAGCCGAGGAGCTGCTTGAGCGCGCCGGCAACGACCGCCGGGCCAAGGCCCTCCGCCACCACATCTTCCTCGCCGAGTTTTCCAGCAAGAACGACCCCGCGGAGCTGGAGCAGGAAGCCCGTCTCGACCCCGAGGATCCCCGCGCCCGCTATCGCTGGGGCGTCATGCTCGCCGCCTTTGGACGGTACGAAGAAGCCCTCGACGAGTTGCTTGAGTCTGTACGCCTCGACAAGACCTTTGCCGGGGATGCTGCCCGCAAGGCAGTGCTCGCCGTCTTCGACATCCTCGGTCTCGAAAGCACGCTCGTGCGCGAATACCAGCGCCGCCTCACGCAGCTCCTCTTCTGAATCGGTCCACGGCGGCCACGCCAATCCGTGTGAAGGCCGGGCTGAAGGCTGGTCTATTGACGGCGCGCATAGGAAGATGAGCGTTCGAAAATGGATGGAGAACCCCGAAATTATGATCATCCACATGGTCGAGGGCGCCTCGGATGAGCAGACCGAGCGGGTAATCAACCGCATCGTCAGCGACTACGGTCTCCAGTGCCAGACCATGGTTGGCGCCGGAAGCATGGTCATCGGCGTCAAGGGAATGGCCGGCATCATCGATGAGGGTCGGATTACCGAGCTTCCCGGCGTCGACCGCGTCATCCGCATCACCGAGAAATACAAGGACGCCAGCCGCAACTTCCACCACGAAGACACCATCGTCGACGTGAACGGCACACTGGTGGGAGGCGGGAACCTGACCATCTTCGGTGGCCCCTGCGCCATCGAGACCGAGGACCAGGCCGTCGATTCCGCCATCATGGCGCGCGACGCTGGCATCGACATTCTCCGCGCCTTCGTCGACAAGTCCCGCACCAGCCCCTACGACTACCGCGGCCTCGAAATCGCCCGCGGCCTCGACATCGTGAAGTCGATGAAGGCGGCGACGGGCCTCCCCGTCGTCTGCGAGCTCATCGACCTGCGCCATCTCGAGGCGTTCCTCGAGGCCGGCATCGACGTCATCCAGATCGGGGCCCGCAGCGCCCAGTACTCGCCTCTGCTCGAAGAGCTCTCCCGCATACGCACTCCTATCGTCCTCAAGCACGGCTTCGGCAACGATCTCAACGAGTGGCTCTGCGCCGCCGCCTACATCATGTCCGGACTCGATCGGGCCGGGAACCACACCGGCGCCGGCAACCCCAACGTCATCCTCTGCTACCGCGGCATCAGGTCGTTCGAATCCGAGACCCGCTTCGCTGCCGACATCTCGATGATTCCTCTCGTGCGGAGCAAGTCGCACCTGCCCCTCATCGCCGACCCCTCCCACAGCTCCGGCGATCGTGCCCTCGTTGAGCGTGTGTCCTACGGCTTCGTGGCAGCTGGCGCGAACGGCCTCGAGTTCGATATCCACTGCAACCCCGAGGAGGCGCTTTGCGACGGCCGCCAGGCCGTACGCGAGGAAGCGGGCCGCATCGTGACCCACGCCCGCCAGATCCATGCGCTGCTCGCTGAGAATGGCGTGGAGAGCGGCGTCGCGGCTACCGCCGGCGTCTCGAAGTAGCAGGACGGGCTCGCGAAGATGCTCCTGAGGCGTGAGACGCTTGAGGGCATCGCCGACGGCCGCATCACGCTCGCCTTCCGCCGCTGGAAGCGCCCGACCGTGCGCGCCGGCGGCGAGCTGCGCACCGCCATCGGGGTCCTCGCGATCGAGGCGGTCGATGCCATCTCTGAAAGCGACATAACCGAAACGGACGCTCGCAGCGCCGGCTACCCCACACGCGATGCCCTCATCTCCGACCTGAACCGCCGTGCTGATGGCGATCTCTATTGCGTTGCCCTCCATCTCGCCGGTGCCGACCCTCGCACTGCCCTCCGCGAGCAGGACACGCTCGACGGCGACGCCATCGAGGCCATCGGCGCCCGGCTCGCCCGCTTCGACCGGTCCAGCCGCCGCGGCCCCTGGACCGAGGCCGTCCTCCGCCTCATCGAGTCCTCGCCCGGCGTGCGCGCCCCCGACCTCGCCGCCTCCCTCGGCCGCGAGGCCCAGCCCTTCAAGCGCGACGTGCGCAAGCTGAAGGAGCTTGGCCTCACCGAGAGCCTGGAGGTCGGCTACCGCCTCTCGCCACGCGGACGTGCCTGGCTCGCCACGCGCGACTAGAGCGCCTGGCGCTACTCTCCCTCCACTGAGAGGTCCCGCTCGGCCTCGCCCCGCGCCAGCTCCCCCAGCCGCTCCGGCAGCTCGCGCGACCCAAACCGCCATGCCACCGCCTCCTCGAAGACTTCCGCCGTCTCCGTCGGGATCCCGCCCTCGCTGGCGAGGATCCACGCCCCCGCGAGCAAGCGCAGGTGGTATGCCGCTGCACCGCGGTACAGCTTCTCGTCCGCCGCCGCTGCCTCGGTCGCCAGCTCCCCCGTGACCCGCTGCGCCAGCGCCTCCGCCGGTCCCGCCACCAGCGGGTCCGCGTCCACAGTCCGCCCGAACGACGTCATCAGCCGCCCGTAGTTCTCCTCCGTGATCAGCGGCCGCCGCCGGAAGAGTCGCATCGCGCCATCATAGCGAGCCGCCCTCGCGTACCCTGAGCGCATGACCGACAGCCCTCCCGGACCCGTCACCGGCATCATCGTCGCGGGCGGGCTGAGTCGCCGCTTTGGCTCCGACAAGGCCTCCGCCAGCCTCCGTGGACGGCCCCTCCTCCAGTGGGTGCGCGACGCCCTCGCCCCCGCCGTCGACGAGATCGTCATCGTCACCGCCGCGGGCCAGACCCTGCCTCCCATGCACCCCGCCGTGCCGGTGACCGTCGTCGCGGACCGCGAGCCCGAGCGTGGCCCCCTCGCGGGCCTCGCGGCCGGGTTCGCCGTGGCCGCTTCTCCAGTGTGCTTCGCCACCTCCTGCGACGCCCCTCTCCTGCGGACGGCTGTGGTCCAGCGCATCATCGGCGCCCTCGGTGACCACGACGCCGTCCTCCCCGAGGTCGGAGGCTTCCAGCAGCCACTCGCGGCCACCTACCGCCGCGAGCCCTGCCTCGCCGCCGCCGAGGCCGCCCTCGCCGGCGGCGGTAACAAGGTCATCGATGCGTTCGCAGGCCTCGACGTGCTTGCCCTCGGCGAGGACCGGCTGACGCGCGTCGACCCTGACCTTCGCAGCTTCCGCAACGCCAACACCCCCGAGGAGCTCTCCGCCATCGCCGCGCTCCTCGACTCGCCTCCTCCCGTCGCGCCCACCTCCCGCCGCAAGCGTGCCCGGGCCCGCACCAAGAGCCGCCGCCGCCACTAAGCCCGGTCCTGCGTACAATTCTCGGTTGGCGCCCCGCGATGGGGCCGATCGAAAGGACACGAAGGCCATGAAGGTTGGAAGCGGATTCGGCGGTGGCTGGATCACGGATGCAGCAGAAGGCGCGAGGCGCGCCGAGGAACTTGGTTTCGACTTCGCGAACGTCGCGGAGACCGCCCATGACTCGATGCTCGCCGCCACCCTCGCGGCGAACGCGACGGAGCGGCTGGAGATCGCCACCTCCGTCACGATCGCCTTCCCCCGCGTCCCCATGATCCTCGCGATGCAGGCCTGGGACATCCAGCACCTGAGCAAGGGGCGCTTCGCCCTCGGGCTCGGCAGCCAGGTGAAGGGCCACAACCAGCGCCGCTTCAGCGTGCCCTGGGTGCCGCCCGCCCCGCGCATGAAGGACTACATCAAGACGCTCAAGGCCATCTGGAAGACCTTCCAGACGGGCGAGAAGCCCGACCACGTCACCGAGCACTACCAGTTCACGCTCATCAACCCCAACTTCAACCCCGGCCCCATCGAGTACCCCGCCCCCAAGGTGATGCTCGCCTGCGTGGGCGCCGGCATGGCCCGTGCCGCCGGCGACGTCGCCGACGGCGTCTACCCCCACGGCTTCATGACCGACAAGTACATGCGCGAGGTCGTCCTCCCCAACATCGCCATCGGCCTGCGCCGTTCCGGCCGCACATGGGATGACATCGAGCTTTCCGGCGGCGGCTTCACGGTGTTCGGCGAGACCGAGTCTGAGATCGAGCGGGGCCTCGAAGCGCTGCGCCAGCCCATCTCCTTCTACGGCTCGACCCGCAGCTACCACGACGTCTTCGAGATCCACGGCTGGAAGGACCTCGGCATGCAGCTCCACTCCCTCTCGCTGGCGGGGAAGTGGGACGAGATGCGGCAGGTCATTCCGGAAGACGTCCTCCGCGGGTTCGCCCAGACCTCGACCTACGACAACCTGCCGAACTTCATCCGCGAGAACCGCGAGTACGCCAGCCGCGTCGGCTTCGGCATGCCCGTCAAGACCCCCGAGCAGCGTGAGCGCTTCGACCACATCCTCGGCGAGATCCAGAAGGTCGAGGTACCCGGCGTGCCCCGCGGGCTCGAGGACGCCGTCCTCCCGAGCGCGGCCGCGTCCTAGGCGCCGGCCCGTGGCCGTCCCCCGCGACGAGCCATACATCTTCGTCTCGCTGCTTGCCCGCTGGATCAGCGGCGAGCGGAGCTGCGAGTGGGCATTCTGGTTCCAGTCCCACTGGAAGGACTTTGATCGCGTCGAGAGCGACTTCAACTTCGCCGTGTGGGAAGTCGATCACACGCGGCTTCTACGCGAGACGCACAAGGGTCTCAACGCCGATGGCTACCGCGTCAAGGTCGAGAATCAGAATTGGTTCCGCGCCCGCCACGAGGGCTCCCAGGGCATCGTCATCGGCGGCAAACCCGACCTCCTCGCCCTCCGCGACGACGACAACATCGTCCTCGACGTGAAGACCGGGAAGCCACACGACTGGCACGCGCACCAGGTGCTCCTCCCCATGGCCCTGCTTCCCCGCTCGGACCTTGATGAACACTGGGAGCGGCGCTTCAGGGGACGCCTGATCTACGACGACGGGCTCGTCAAGGAGCTCGATCGGCGGCAGGGCGAGGATGTGTACGAGCGCCTTCCCTACTTCCTCGACATCCTCGTTGGTCCCGAGGAAGAGGCGCTCCGCGTCCCGAGCTGGCAGGAGTGCCGCTACTGCCCCATCAGCAAGACGCACTGCCCCGACCGCATCGATGCCGCTCCCGCCGGGGAGTGGGACGAGGGCTAGAGCCGGCCCGGGTGCCCCGGATGGTCGTCGGGAGTGGCCTCGACGCCGGGCGTGAAGCTCCCGATGCCCACCACCTCCCGCCGCGCGAACAGCCACTCCCCCTCGACCTTCGTGAGCTCGTCCACCCAGCGCCCCCAGTAGTGCATCTGCTCCATCGTGCCCTTGAGGCGGTGGAACGCGTAGACGTACGACTGCGCCCGCGCCGTCGTCTCGCCGGTCAGCTCGATCTGCACATTCGTCAGGTGGTGGCTCGTCGCGTGGAACCCGGCCAGGATGCCCGTAAGCCGCTCAGCGATCGCTTCAGGACCACGGTAGTCACCCCAGTACACGCCGAGCCCGTCCGGGGCGAAGCACGCGGCTGCTCCCACGGGATCGTTCGCGTCGATGCGGTCCGCGTAGCGCACCATCAGTTGCGTGATGGCGTCCCGCTCCAGGAGGTCGCGCAGTGCCTCGGCGTCTGCCATGTCAGCCCTCCCGTGGCCCCCGGTACTGCCGGTTCGGCCACACGAAATCGATGTAGGTGCGCGCGATCTTCCACTCGCCGTCGACCTTGCGGTACACGTCGTCGTAGATGCCCATGAGCATGAGCGGGTTCTGGTCGGCCGGCCCGCTCAGGGAGAGGTCGAGCAGGTACCAGCGGGCCTTCGCGGTGTCCGGCCCCGTCAGCTCGATCCACTCGTTCGTGTTGGCGTGCATCGCGCCCGTGAACTGGCCCGCGTCGCCGCTGAACTCCTCGTAGCCCGCGCGGATGCGCTCCTTGCCGACCCAGTCGCCGCCGTAGTTCGGTCCGAACTCGCAGACCGCATCCTCCGTGAACAGGTCCATCAGGCTGTCGATATCGGCCATGTCGAAGTAGTGCGAGTAGAGGATGCGGACACGCTTGATCGCCTCGACCTCAAGCAGTTCCTCGACGGTCAGCGGTGCTGTCGATGCCATGCGTGGCCTCCTTGTCGCGCCGGTCGCAGTCGTGCGCGCGGTAGCCTAGCACGCGGCTCCAGGCGACAGGATCAGCGGGTCAGGACACGCTGCAGCCACGGCGCAAGGCCCCGTGGCGAGAGCGTGAACACGATCAGGAAGAACAGGGCCGAGGTTACGACGATCGCCGGCCCAGCGGCCACGTCTGCATGGAAGGAGGCGTACAGCCCGATGACCACTGACAGCACGCCGAAGACGGCGCCTACAAGCATGATCAACGGCACCCGGCGCACCACCAGCGCGGCCGTTGCCGCCGTGGCCACGAGCATCGCCATCACCAGCGCTACTCCCACCAGCCGGAAAGCCGCCACCGCCGCCAGCGCCACCAGCACCATCAGGCCCGTCTGCACGAGCGCCACCGGCACGCCCGCAGCCGCCGCCATCGTGGGGTCGTACGCCACGAACAGCATCTCCCGGTAGAAGATGATCATCACCACGACCACGAAGATCGAGAGCACGACCATCACGATGATGTCTTCGGTAGGCACCGTCAGGATGTTCCCCACCAGGAACGAGCTGAGCTCGAGCGTGTAGTTTCGCGCGCGGCTTATCAGCAGCACACCGAAGGCGAAGAGGGCCGCGAAGAGGATGCCGATGGCCGTGTCCTCGCGTAGCCGTGCGCGCGTCAGCGCCGAGACCCCCACCGCCGTCACCCCCGCTGCCCCCGCCGCCCCAAGGCTGATGGCGATCGACCCGCCCCCTGCCAGGAACGCGATCGCCGCCCCCGCCAGGGAGGTGTGCGCGACGGCGTCCGTCAAGAACGCCAACCCCTTGATCACGACGAACGCGCCGACGACGGAGGAGGCCATCGCCACCAGCGCGCCCGCGAGCAGGGCGCGACGCATGAACTCGAACTGCCACGGGTCGGTCAGCCAGTCCATGCCCGCCCCTACCCCTGGCCGCGCCCCTCGTGCCCGCGCACGGGGTGGTTGTGACGGGCGTGCTCGCGGTCGCGGCGGGGGTCTTCGCGCTCGTGGTGGTCGTGGGGCGACAGCGCCAGCCTGTTACCTTCCGCCCCCATCACCAGCGCATGCCCTTCGAAGGTGCGGTTGAGCATCTCTTCCGTGATCGTCGTCGCAGGTGGTCCGTACGTGACGACCTGCCGGTTGAGGAACAGCGTCAGGTCGCAGCACTCGGCGGCGCAGCCGATGTCGTGCGTGCAGAACACGATGCTCGCGCCGTCGGCGGCCAGCTCGCCCAGCAGGTCGATCATCTCCTGCTCCGAGCGTGCGTCGAGTCCGGCGGTTGGCTCATCCAGCAGGAAGAGGTCCGGATTCCGTACCAGCGCCCGCGCGCAGAGCACGCGACGTTGCTGTCCCCCGCTCAGTTCGCCCGCCTGGCGGTCGGCGAGGTGGTCGACGGAGAGCCGCTTGAGCGCCGTCATGATGCGGTCCTTCTCCTCGGACCCGCGCCGGAAGCGGTCCAGCCCGAGCGCCTTCCGGTAGAGGCCCATCGCCACCACCTCCCGCACCGTCACGGGGAAGTTCCAGTCGATGTCCTCCGCCTGCGGCATATAGCCAACCTGTCGCCGGGCCTCCCGTGGCGTGCCGCCGAGGACGCAGACGTCGCCCTCCCACGGCTCAATCAAGCCGACCAGCGTCTTGATTAGCGTGCTCTTGCCCGAGCCGTTCGGCCCCAGCAACCCCATGACCTTCCCCTGCGGCAGCGAGAACGACACGTCCTCGATGGCCCGGTGGCCGCGGTAGCCCGTCGTCAGGCTCTTGACCTCGATGGCGGGAACCACCTCGCGTTACTCCGCGATGCCGTTGGCGATGGCGCGGAGGAACTCAACATACGTTGGATACTCCTCAGCCAGGCCCCCGGAAGGGATCGTGCGGACAGTCGCGCCCGTATCGCGGGCGATCTGCTCGATCACGCGCGCACTGAACTGCGGCTCGGTGAAGATGAAGGGGATCCCCAGTTCGTTGATGCTCTCCACCAGCTCGGTGATCGCTGAGGCGCTCGGCTCCTCTTCCGGACCCTCCACCACGAAGCCCAGGATGGTCAGCCCGTAGCGGTCTGCGAAGTAGCCGTAGGCGTCGTGGAACGTGACGAGGTAGCGGCGCTCCTCCGGCAGCCCGGCGAGCTGCTCGCGGATCTCCCCGTCGAGCTCTCGCAGCTCCGCGATGTAAGCGTCGGCCCGCTCGCGGTAGTGGTCCGCCCCATCGGGATCGAGGCGTGACAGCTCGTCGCGAATTGCCTCGACGGCCTCGATAGCGAAGTCGATGTCCATCCAGAAGTGCGGGTCGAAGGCGCCGTGGCCGTGTCCGCCCTCGTCGCCGTGGCCGTCGCCTTCCTCACCGTGGTCGTCGTCCTCGTCCTCGTCGTGGCCCTCGCCTTCTTCCTCACCATGGTCGTCGTCTTCGTCCTCGTCGTGGCCTTCGCCTTCCTCCTCACCATGGTCGTCTTCGTCCTCGTCGTGGCCTTCGCCTTCCTCCTCACCATGGTCGTCGTCTTCGTCCTCGTCGTGGCCTTCGCCTTCCTCCTCACCATGGTCGTCTTCGTCCTCGTCGTGGCCTTCGCCTTCCTCCTCACCATGGTCGTCTTCGTCCTCGTCGTGGCCTTCGCCCTCTTCCTCACCGTGGTCTTCGTCCTCGTCGTGGCCTTCACCTTCCTCCTCACCGTGGTCGTCGTCTTCGTGATCATCCTCGGCGTGCGCCAACCCCTCGGGGAAGGGTCGTAGGTCCATGTCGTGGGTCAGTTCCAGCACCGCGCCCTCGGTGCTGCGCTCCAGGTCGTCTT
The DNA here is from genome assembly GCA_965203545.1 of Tepidiformaceae bacterium. Taxonomy (GTDB): domain Bacteria; phylum Chloroflexota; class Dehalococcoidia; order Tepidiformales; family Tepidiformaceae; genus UBA2991. Next base: position 1,164,267 of record OZ241899.1, on the reverse strand, counting down.
CCATCGCAGCCAGATCGGCTCCGACGATCACCACCAGGTCCGCTTCCGCTGTCTTGCGGATGTCACTGGGTGAGAGGGTGAACGTATGGGGATCCGCCCCGGAGGGAACGATGCTCTCGACCGAAACCCGATCGCCGCCGACCTGCTCGACCAGGTCCTCGACGATCGTCGTGGAAGCTATGACCGAGAGTGCCGCACCTTCGCCCTCCCCATCATCGTCACCCCCGCAGGCGACGGCGACGAATGCCGCTCCCACGAGCAGTGCGACGATTGCGGTGCGAAGTCCCTTGAGGTACGGCAGCCTCATCGGTGTCTCCCTTGTTGAGTGTAAGTATCAATGCGACGGGTTAGCATCCACCACTGTGAGATTAGGTGTCAAGGGGACTTCGTATCAGGCGGATGAGCCTCCGCAAGCGCTTTCAGTCGTTGACACCCTCTCGCAGCCATCCCTACGATCGATGCCGTGAGCACCACCGAGGACTCCACCGACCGCCTGGAGGACACGGGCTATCGCCTGACCGCTCCCCGGCGCGCTGTTCTTGAAGCCATCGCGCGCACGAGTCGCCCCTTCACCATCGAGGAGTTGAGCGAGCGCCTTCCCAACATCGGGCGGGCGACCGTCTTTCGCACCATCAAGCTTCTCCAGGAGCTCGACATTGTCTGCCGCGTTCCCCTCGAGGACGGCGGCATCCGCTATGAACGCTCCCGCAGCGGTCGCCACCACCACCACCTGATCTGCAGCGAATGCGGCTCGGTGACTGAATTCAGCGACCCCTCCCTCGACGAGGCCATCGAGCAGAACGCCGAGACTGCCAGTTTCGAACTCGATGGCCACAGCGCCGAGCTCTACGGCCGCTGCGCCCCCTGCCAGCGCCTCCCCTGACGCTCCGCTCCCTCGATCCGGGGCTCCTGCTACCATCCCGCGATGCTCGGCCCCTACCGCGTGCTCGACCTCTCCGATGAGCGCGGGCTGCTCTGCGGCTACATCCTCGCGGACCTGGGCGCCGATGTGATCCTGGTCGAGCCGCCCGGCGGCTCCCCGGCGCGCAAGACCCCACCCCTCCTCGACGGCGCTCCCGAGGGTGAGCAGTCCCTCTACTGGGCCGCCTACGCCCGCAACCGGCGCAGCATCGAACTCGACCTCGACTCCCCCGAGGGGCAGGTGGAGCTCCTCCGTCTCGCCGCCTCCGCCGATGTCCTGATCGAATCCGGCGCCCCGGGTGCGATGGCCCGCCGCGGCCTCGGCTACGACGACCTCGCCGGGGTCAATCCGGGACTCGTCTACGTGTCTATTACCCCGTTCGGCCAGGATGGCCCGAAGGCGAACTACCTCGCGACGGACCTCGTCGTCGCCGCCGCTTCGGGAACCATGCACATCGCCGGCTATCCCGATGCGGCGCCCGTCCGCGTGACCGCTCCCCAGGCTTGGCACCACGGCGCCGGCGAGGCCGCGGGCGCGGCCCTCATCGCCCTCGCCGAGCGGGCCCGATCCGGTCGCGGCCAGCACGTGGATGTCTCCGCCCAGCAGGCGTTGAACCTCGGGGCCTTCGGGCAGCTCGTGAATGTCGCCGCCGGCGCTCCGGAGACGGTGCGCGTAGCCGGGGGCGCTGTCATCGGGCCGGTCACGCTCAGGCTCATCTGGGAGGCAAAGGACGGCTACGTCTCCCTCACGTTCTTCTTCGGCCAGGCCGTTGGCCCCTTCACTCGCCGCCTCATGGAGTGGATCTGCGAGGAAGGAGCCTGCGACGAGGCGACGCGCGACAAGGACTGGATTGCCTACGCGGCGCTGCTCCAGCAGGGCGAGGAGCCCTACTCGGAGTTCGACCGCATCATCGGCGTCGTCGAAAACTTCCTCAGGACGAAGACCAAGGCCGAGTTGATGATGGAGGCCCAGAGCCGCCGGTTGCTCATCCTGCCCGTCGCGACGGTGCCCGAGGTGCTCGAGAACCCGCAGCTCGAGGCGCGCGGGTATTGGCGCTCCCTGCCCGTGGCCGGTCGCGAGGCGCGCCACCCCGGCGCCTCCGTCCGCCTCTCCGCCTGGCCCCGCCCCGCCGAGCGCCCCCCGCCACACTCCGGTACGAACACCGAGGTGCTCGCCGAGCCCGTCCGGCCCGCGTCTCCCGCGCCTGCCGACCCACCCCCGACCGCCCTTCCCCTCGAGGGGCTGAAGGTCCTCGATTTCATGTGGGTAATGGCAGGACCCGCCGCCACGCGCGTTCTCGCCGACTACGGCGCCACCGTCATCCGCGTGGAGACGCCCTCGCGCCCAGGTGCTGGACGCAGCATGGCGCCCTTCCGCGGGGGGCAGTTCGCTCCCCAGAACTCGCTCTTCTTCGACAACATGAACGCGGGCAAGCTCGGCCTTGCCCTCAACCTGAGCATCGAGGAAGGCCGCCAGATCGCCCGCGACCTCGTGCGCTGGGCGGACGTCGTCGCCGAGTCCTTTGCGCCCAGGGCCTTCCGCGGCTGGGGCCTCGACTACGACTCCCTGCGTCAGATCAAGCCCGACCTGATCATGATGAGCAGCTGTCTCTTCGGACAGGACGGGCCCCTCTCCGACGTGTCGGGTTTCGGCACGATGGGCGCGGCTGTCTCCACCTTCATCGACCTCACCGGTTACCCCGACCGCTCCCCCGCCGGGCCCTTCAGCGCCTACACCGACACTATCGCCCCCCGCTTCCTCCTCCCCGGCCTTCTCGCCGCCCTCGATCACCGCCGCCGGACCGGGGAAGGCCAGTACATCGACCACTCCCAGGTCGAGAGCTCCGTCCAGTTCGTCAGTCCTTATCTGCTCGACTACCAGCTGAACGGCCGAGCCCTTACCCGCATGGGTAACCGCGACCCCGACATGGCCCCCCACGGCGTCTACCCCGCCCGCGGCGACGATGACTGGGTCGCAATCGCCGTCCGCGACGATGCCGACTGGCAGCGTCTCTGCGCCGTCATCGAACGCCCGGACCTCGCCGGCGATGCCCGCTTCGCGACGCTCGCCGGACGCCTTGCCTCGCAGAACGAGCTCGATGACGCCATCTCCGCCTGGACGGCCGAGCGCACTCCCGCCGAGGCCGAGGCCATCCTGCAGGCGGGGGGCGTCCCCGCCCACGCCGTCATCCGCGCCAGCAACGCCATCGACGACCCGCAGTTGACGCACCGCGGTCACATCGTTCGCGTTCCCCACTCCCTCCATGGCGAGTCGGTCGTCGAGGGCTCCCGCTTCCGCCTCTCCCGCACCCCCGCCCGCATCGGGCAGCCGCCCGCCGTCGGCGAACACACCGAGCAGATACTCAAGGAGATCCTCGGCTACGCCGCCGAGCACATCGCCGACCTCGCCGCCGCGGGCGCCTTCGACTAGCGCCGTTCGCCCCTCCCCCGGCCCGCCGCTACGCTAGCTCCATGGCTCGCCGCCGGCGCCGCAGGCAGGAGATCCCCGAGGAAGACCGCTTCCAGACCGTTCGTATCGAGCGGATAGTCGCGGGCGGGCGCGGCCTCGCCCGCCTCCCCGACGGCAAAGCGCTCATGGCCGCCTTCGCCGCGCCGGGAGAGCTCGTCGAGGTCGAGGTCGAACGTATCCATAAGGACTACGTCGAAGGCGTCGTCACCAACGTGCTCGAACCCTCCCGTAGCCGCGTCGAGCCGGAGTGCTCCCTCTTCGGCGACTGCGGCGGCTGCCAGCTCCAGCACCTCGAGTATCCGGCCCAGCTCGCCGCCAAGGAAGGCGTCGTGCGTGAGCAGCTCGCCCGCATCGGCGGCCTCCCCGACGTCACCGTGAATCCCGTCGTCGGTGCGGACGATCCCTGGGGCTACCGCAACCACATGCGCTTCTCCGCGGGCCGCAAGTTCGGCGACGCCGGCTTCATCCACCGCCGCGGACGCCGCCTGCTCAAAGTCACGAAGTGCCCCATCGCCGACCCCTGGGTGAACGCCGTGCTCCCCCGCCTCCAGGGCCACGCCCGTGGCCTCCACCAGATCCAGCTCCGGCGCAACGCCGCCACTGGCAGCACCCTGGTCGCCCCCGCCCTGGAAGTGCTCCCCGAGGAGAGCGGCCAGGAGCACTACGTCGAGGAGCTGGCCGGGCGCCGATTCCGCGTGAGCGCCTCCTCGTTCTTCCAGGTCAACAGCGCCCAGGCTGAGAAACTGGTGCAGCTCGTCGCATCGGAGCTGCCGAAGCAGGGCCGCCTGCTCATCGATGCCTATGCGGGGGTCGGCACCTTCGCCGCCATCTTCGCCGAGCGCTTCGAGCGCATCATTGCCATCGAGGAGTCGCCCTCCGCCCTCCGCGATGCCGAGGTCAACCTCAATGGCATCGAGAACGTCGAGTTCCGCCGCGCGAAGGTGGAGGAGCTTCTGCCGGAACTCGCCGAGGAGCCCGATGTGGTCCTCCTCGACCCACCCCGCGTCGGCTGCGCCCCCGAGGTGCTCGAAGCCCTTGTCGGGTTCGCGCCTCCGACCATCGTCTACGTCTCCTGCAACCCCACCACCCTCGCCCGCGACGTGCGTCGCCTCACCGATGCGGGCTACCAGCTCGAGCGCGTCACGCCAATCGACATGTTCCCCCAGACCGCCCACATCGAGTGCGTCTCTCGCCTCACGCGGCCCACCGACTAGCGTGGCCGGTCGCGTTGTCCTCGCCTCCGCCTCGCCCCGACGGCGCGAGCTGCTGCAAGTCCTCCTCGACGGGTTCACCGTCGACCCCGCGGACATCGACGAGCACACAACCGACGACCCCCGTGCCGACGCTCTCCGCCTCGCCCGCGAGAAGGCCTCGGCCGTGGCTCGTCGCCACCCCGGGGCGGTCGTCATCGGCGCCGACACCATCGTTCACGACGGCGAGCGCGCCTACGGCAAGCCCGGTGACGACGGGACGGCCACAGCCATGCTGCGTGCACTCCGCGGCAAGACGCACCTCGTCGTGACCGGCATCGCCGTCGTTTCCGCGAGCGGCGCTGCCAGCGAGGTCAGCGCCTCGCACGTCACGCTCGGGGAACTTGACGACGACGCCATCGCCGCCTATGTCGCCAGCGGACGCCCCCTCGACAAGGCCGGCGCCTACGCCATTCAGGACGAGGACGTGTCCACGGTGACCGCCCTCGACGGCTGCTACTGCTCGGTGATGGGGCTGCCGCTCTGGCGACTCCGTTCGATCCTTGCCGCCGCCGGGCTCGTGGTGCGGGAGCCCCACGCCTCCCTGTCTCGGTGCGAGGGCTGTCCGGAGCGCTAGGAGCGCGTTCCCTGCGGCAGCGCCCGCGCGGCGGCGGCGGCCGCCCGCTCGAAGCTTGCGAATACCGGGATGCGCCGCTCCGCGAACTTCAACCGCACCTCCGCCACGAACGCTTCCTCGTGCGCGGGGTGCATCACCATCAGGAACGGCTTCGCCGAACGCTCGATGTGACTCGCCAGTGTGTCGACCAGGTCGTCAACGCGCTCGGGGTGGTCTTTCCACTGCCGCGCGCCGAACATCGCCGACTGCTCCATCACGAGCGCATCGACGCTTTCGTCGGCGTCGAGGATGCCGAGGATGCGCTCCAGCGTCTCCCGCTTCCCCTGCACCGTGCCCGCCATGTCGAGCGGGTTCTGGAAGCTCCCGCCGATGATGTTGAAGAAGCTCGACAGCTCCTCGTACGACTGTTCGCTGAGCCGCCCTACCTCGAACCCTTCCCCCACGAACGCGTCCGTGATCGAGACGGACTGTCCGCCCGTCATGGCCATCAACGCCATCCGCTTGCCCGTGGAGGGTTTGGCGTCGAGCAGCACCTTCACCGCGTCGACGGTCTCGTCGAGGCTGTTGGTCGAGATCGCGCCGCATTGCCGCATGATTCCCCGCCAGACCGCGTGCGGCGAAGCCAGCGAGCCCGTGTGCGACATTGTCGCCCGCGCCCCCGCGTCCGTCTGCCCGCCCTTCCACACCACCACCGGCTTGCGCGCGGTCGCAGCCCGAAGCGCCTTCACGAAGCGAGAACCGTCCTTCACGCCCTCGACGTACATCGCGATGACGTCCGTCTCCGGATCCTCGGTCAGGTACTCGAGGTAGTCGCTGATGTCGAGCACGATCGCGTTGCCGAAGCTGGCGCAGCGGCTCAGGTGCATGCCGTTCGCGCCCATCACCAGGCTGAACATGATGCTGTGCGTCCCCGACTGCGAGACGAACCCGACCCGCCCGTCGTCGGCTACCGGCACGTCCGGGTTGAAGCGCACGCCTACCCGGGGCAGATACAGCCCCATGCAGTTCGGCCCCACGACGTTGAAGTTCGCCTCGCGCGCCATCTCCGTGAGCTGCGCCTGCAGGCTCACCCCCAGCTCCTCGCCCGTCTCCGCGAAGCCCGACGTGAAGAACGCTGCGCCTCCCACCTTCGCCTCGATCAGGTCCTTCATGACGTACGGCGAGACGTGCCGGGGCACCGCCACGAGGGCGTAGTCCACCGGCTCGGGGATGTCCGTGAGCGCCCGGAAGTTCTCGATCCCGAGCTCTTCGATGCCGGGAATCTCCTTCTCGTCGATCTGAACCGAGTAGAGGTTGCCGCCCCGGTCCTTGAAGGGCTGGTTGTTCCGCAGCCACATGTAGTTGGGACCCTTGTCCCCGATGATGGCGACCGTCTTCGGGTTGAACATGCGGTCGAGCGGGTGTCCTGGTACCGACATCTCAGGCCTCCGCCAGCACGATGCGGGCGTCCACCGCGATCGCGCCCTCGGGCGAAGCGATGACCGGGTTCAGGTCGAGCTCCGCCACCTCGGGGTGCTCCGCCGCGAACGCCGACACCCGGTCGAGCATCGCCTCAATCGCACCGACGTCGACCGGCGGCTGCCCGCGCACGCCGTCGAGCACCTGCCGCCCCTGGATCTCGTTGATCATGTCGCGCGCGTCGCCTTCGCCGAGGGGCGCCAGCCGGAAGGCCACGTCCCCCAGCACCTCCACCATGATTCCCCCCAGCCCGAACATCATCACCGGCCCGAACTGCGGGTCCGTCGTGACCCCGACGATCACCTCTACCCCGGGAGAGGCCATCTCCTGCACGGAAACGCCCTCGATCGTCGCTGAGGGCTGGGCTGCCTGTACCGAGGAGATGATCTCGTCGTACGCCTCGGAGACCTCCTCGTGGCTCTCAAGCCCGAGCACCACGCCGCCCACGTCACTCTTGTGGGCCACGTTCGGGGAGACCACCTTGAGCGCCACCGGATAGCCGATCGCTTCCGCCTGCGCCGCCGCCTCCTCGCGCGCCTGTGCAAGCGTGGTCGCCGTCACGGGAATCCCTGCGTCGCCCAGCGCCGCCTTCGCCTCCACCTCGGAGAGCAGGGTGCGGTTCTCGGCGCGAGCGCTGGCGACGGTCTCGGCGAAGGTCATGGACGGTCCTCGGCGTGGAGTCGCCGGATTCTAGCGGCCCCTGTGCGTTCACGCCCGATGGACGGGGGATGCGGGATTGGAGGCGCCGACCGGAATCGAACCGGTGATAAAGGTTTTGCAGACCTCTGCCTTACCACTTGGCCACGGCGCCGCGAGGGAAAACTGGTGCCCAGGGTGAGATTTGAACTCACACGCCCCAAAGGGCACTGCCCCCTCAAGACAGCGTGTCTGCCGGTTCCACCACCTGGGCCCAGACCATCGATCGTAGGCAGCGAGCCAGCCTGCGGCAAGCGCGCCGGCCGCAACGCCCCGATCTCAGGAAGAGGGTTTGGCAGGGGTGGCAGGACTCGAACCCGCGACACTCGGATTTGGAGGCCGATGCTCTACCAACTGAGCTACACCCCTGCGGCTCTTCGATCGTACCAAACACCTGCGACACGGGCCCCGACCGGCATTCCACGCGATCATTGTTCGTTGGCCGTCGCTCCCCAACACTCGTTCAATGACACGACACCTGCTTGAATCCGCCGACCTCACGCCTGCCGAGATCGGTTTCCTGCTGGAGACCGCCCTGGAGTTCAAGCGTCGTCCCCGTAAGCTCCTCGAGGGGAAGCACCTCGCCCTCCTCTTCGAGAAGCCGTCCCTGCGAACCCGCGTCAGCTTCCAGGTCGGGATGCACCACCTCGGCGGCGAAACCCTCTACCTCGCTCCACAGGAGGTGGGGCTCGGCGAGCGTGAGGCGATCAAGGACGTCTCCCGCGTACTCGCCCGCTACGTCGATATCGTCGCCGTGCGCACCTTCGGCCAGGGCATCATCGAGGAGTACGCGCGTTTCTCCGACATCCCCGTCGTGAACGCCCTCACCGACGAACAGCACCCCTGCCAGGCCCTCGCCGACCTCCTCACCCTGCGTGAGCGCTTCGGCGACACGCGCGGCCACTCCCTCGCCTTCATCGGCGACGGCAACAACGTTTCCTCCAGCCTCATCGTGACGGCTGCCTCGCTCGGCATGGACGTGCGCCTCGCGACGCCCGAGGGCTACCGCCCACCCGAGGCCCTGCTAGTCGAGACGCAGGTTCGCGCCGACCAGACCGGCGGCTCCTTCCTCGTCACCGCCGACCCCGACGAAGCCGCCGCGGGCGCCGATGCGCTCTACACCGATACCTGGATCTCGATGGGCCAGGAGCGAGAAGCGGAGCAGCGCCGTATCGACTTCGTCGGCTACTGCCTCGATGAGGCGCTCGTGGCCCGCACCGCCCCCAACGCGCTCATCATGCACGACCTCCCCGCCCACCGCGGCGAGGAGATCACCGACGAGGTCATGGAGTCCCCCAACTCGATCATCTTCGACCAGGCGGAGAACCGCGTGTGGGCGCAGGTGGCGGTTGTCGCCTTCCTGCTCCGCCTCGTCGAGGCGCCTCCCGCCTGAACCTCTGGCCGTGGGCGCGTTCGCTATGATTGCCGGGGGAGGCCGGCGCGCACGCGCCGCGAGCGATGAACCATGGACTTCCAGGAGGCCCGCGAAGTCCTCAATCAGTTCGATTGGTCGGCGGCGATCGACGTCCTGCTCATCGCGGCCGCCATTTTCGCTGCCTTCCGGCTGCTCAGCCGTACGCGCGCCATCACCCTGCTGCGCGGCGCCGTGGGCCTCATCCTCGTCCTCGTCATCCTCGGGCTCGCGCTCGACCTGACCGCCGTCAACTGGATCCTGCAGAACGGCCTCGTCGCCCTCATCGTCGGCGCGGCCGTCATCTTCCAGCCCGAGATCCGGCGTGGCCTCGACCTGCTCGGCCGAACCGGGATCCAGGATCTCCTCGCGCACGATCCAACCGATGACACCATCGATGCCGTCGCCGAGGCCGCCACGCGCATGGCGCGGGAACGCCACGGCGCCCTCATCGTCTTCGAGCGCGAGACGGGTCTGCAGGACGTCGTCGAGACTGGCGTACCGGTCGATGCGCGCGTCTCGGCCGAACTGATTGAGGGCATCTTCTTCCCCAACTCGCCCCTGCACGACATGGCCACCGTTGTCCGCGGCGCCCGTGTGGTCGCCGCCTCCTGTGAGCTTCCCCTGGCCGACGAGGTGCGGGGGTTCGGCGTGCGCAGGCTCGGGACGCGTCACCGCGCCGCCGTCGGCATCACCGAGCAGACCGACGCCCTCACCGTCATTGTCTCCGAGGAGACCGGCGAGATCAGCGTGGCCCAGGGTGGCCGCCTCGACCGGGTCGCCCGGGGCTCGCTCCTCGTCCAGGAGCTCCACCGCCGCATGGCGCGGAACACCGACGGCGGCCATCAGGAGCATGCCGAGCTCGAGCGCGTGACGAATGAATGAACTCTGGGTACGCCTGCGCCCGCTCCTGCTGACCGCGCGCACCCTTGCGAGGGCGACGGTCCTCTCCCTCGTCCACAACTGGCCGCTCACCATCTTCAGCCTCGTGCTCTCCTTCGCTATCTGGTTCCTGGTGGAGGACGTCGAGAACCCGCGCATCGAGGCTACCGTCCCCGCCGAGGAGCAGGCCGCCATACCCGTCGAGGTGGTCAACGTCCCGAGCGGCCTCATCGTCGGCGAAGTTGAACCCATCCGTGTCTTCGTCGAGGCCCGCGAGGAAGACGTCGACGAGTTGCGAGCCGCCGACTTCAGCGCGGTCGTGGACGCCTCGCAGGTCGGGGCCGGCGATATCCGCAGCCTCCCCGTCACCGTCACCACCGAGCGCCGCGAGGTCCGCGTCATCCGCCCTGAACCGCGGACGGTCGAGGTCTCCGTGGTCGCGACCGTCCGCAGGGAGCTCCCGGTCACGGTCGTCATCACCGGGGAGCTCCCCTCCGGCTTCCGCCAGGGCCTTGAGGCGGTCGATCCTCCCTTTGTCGAGATTACGGGTAGGGAAGAGCTGGTGGACTCGGTCGACGAGATTCAGGCAACCGTCTCGATCGCGGGCCTGCAAAACACCCAGACCTTCAACGTCGAACTCGTTCCGCGAACGAGCGATGGCTCCCGCGTCACCGTCACCCTCTCCCGGAACCGTGCCCGCGTAACCGTGCCAGTCGAGGAGGCCCTGCTGACGCGCCAGATAGCCGTCCTCGGTGGGGCGACCGGCGCCCCCGCGCGCGGTTACACCGTCACCGACGTCGCCGTCGACCCCTCCCCCATCGAGGTCACGGGCCCGCGCGACATCGTCGAGGGCCTCTCCACCTTCGTCGTGGAAGACGCCGATGTCAGCGGCGCCATCGCCGAGGTCATTGAGAGCCGTGAGCTCGACCTTCCCCCGGGTGTGTCCGCAAGTGTCGAGACCGTATTCATCACGGTCACCATCGACCCACAGGAAGGGTGGCGCGTGCTGCGCGTCGTCCCCGTCTTCAGCGACACCCCCGAGGGCCTGGAGCTGGCAGCTGGTGTGTACTTTGTCGAGGTCCGCCTTGCCGGCCTGGAGCCAGACCTCGCCCGCCTCGGCCTGGACGACGTAACCGCGCAGGTCTCGCTCGCCGGCGCCCCGCCCAGGTTCTCCCGCCACCAACCCGAGGTCTCCGTGCCCGAGGGCATCGAGGTCGTGTCCGTCGCGCCCCTCTGGGTCGAGCTGGTCGCCCCTCCCGAGGACGAACCCGAAGAGGAGGAGGCCGCCACCGACGAAGAGGGCGAATCGGGCGAGACTGCCGAAGAGGATGAGGCCGGGCAGTGATCGCCTCTGCCCATCTCCCCCGCGTGGCCATCGTGGGCCGTCCCAACGTGGGCAAGTCGTCCCTCTTCAACCGCATCGTGGGTGAACGGCTCGCCATCATCGAGGACGAGCCCGGCACGACCCGCGACCGCCTCGAGGCCGAGGTCGAGTGGCGCGACCGGCCCTTCCTGCTTCTGGATACCGGCGGTTTCCAGGTCGAGGACGAGGGCGACTACACCGACCTCATCCGCGCCCAGATTAACGCCGCCATCGACGAGGCCACCCTCGTCCTCTTCTGCGTCGATTCCCGCGACGGCCTTACCGCCAGCGACTACGACGTGGCCGACGCCGTGAGGCGCGGCCAGACTCCCGCCATCCTTGTTGCCACCAAGGCCGACAACGAGTCGCGCGAGGTCGTCGCCGCGGCTGAGGCGGGAGGGCTCGGCTTCGGTCCGCCCCTCCCCGTATCCGCCCTCCACGACCTCAACGTCGGCCTCCTCCTCGATGAGGTCGTCGAGCGCCTCCCCGAGATCCCGCCCCTCGTCGAGCAGGATCGGGTCCGCGTCGCCATCGTGGGGCGACCCAACGTTGGCAAATCGACCCTCGTGAACGCCCTCATCGGCGAGGAGCGCGTCATCGTCAGCGAGGTGGCGGGCACGACCCGCGACGCCATCGACACCGACCTCGACGCTCCCGAGGGCGCCTTCACACTGATCGACACCGCGGGAATCCGGCGGCCGGGCAAGCGTGGCCAGGGCGTCGAGCGCCATGCCGTTCTCCGCGCCACCTCCGCCCTCGCCCGCTGCGACGTCGCCATCCTCCTTGTCGACGGCGCCCAGGGCGTTACCGCGCAGGACACGCACATCGCCGGCCTCGCCCAGGAAGCCTCTACCGGCATCGTCGTGGCGGTGAACAAGACCGACCTCTGGGAGAGTCCCGAGGAGGACCGCGCCCGCCTCCTCGCCGCCATGCGGGAGCGCTTCCGCTTCCTGCCCTGGGCGATGTTCACGTTCGTCTCGGCCGAGGAGGCCGCAGGCCTCCCCGACTTACTCCGCCTGGCCGCCGAGGCGCGCGAGGCGCGCCGCCGCCGGATCCCCACGGGAGAGCTGAACGGAATCTTCCGCCGCGCCCTGCGCGACCATGCCCCCCCGGTCGTCCACAGCAAGCGCCTCAAGGTCCGCTTCGCCACCCAACCATCGGTCGATCCGCCCACATTCGTCGTGTTCGTCAACGACCCGAAGCTGATCCACTTCAGCTACCGTCGCTACCTGGAGCGCTGCCTGCGCGAGGCGCACGACTTCGAGGGCACCGCCATCCGGTTCGCCTTCCGTGGCTCGAACGAGGAAGATGAGCCGGAATGATCGGCGAGTACATCGGCAACATCGCGATCGGCTATGTCCTCGGCTCGATCCCGACCGGACTGCTCCTCGGCTACCTCTGGCTGCGCAAGGACATCCGCGAGTTCGGCAGCGGCAAGACCGGCATGACCAACATCCTGCGCACCGCCGGCCCTATCCCCGCCGCCCTCGGCCTCTTCGTCGACGTGGGAAAGGGCGCGGCGCCTGTTGTCATCGGCCGCTTCCTCTTCGATGACGTTGGCGTTGCCATGGCTGGCGGCGGGGCGGCCGTGGTCGGGCACGTGTGGCCCGTCTTCGCCGGCTTCCGCGGTGGCCGCGGGGTCGCGACCGCCCTCGGCACGCTCCTTGGCATCATCCCCCTGCTCGCCCTCGCCATGCTCGGCGCGGGCGTCATCGCCGTCGCGATCACGCGCATGGCCTCGGTCATGTCGCTGGTCGGGGGAATCGCGGCGGTGGCGATCACCGGTGGACTCGCCCTCGCCGGCAGGCTCGACGACATCATCGCCTGGTACGCGCTTGGCATGGTGGCTTTCCTCTACTACATGCACATCCCCAACATCCGCCGCCTGATCGCGGGCACCGAACCGAAGCTCGGGCAGGGCGGCGAAACGCCCGCGAACGGCTGACCCATGCCCGCCTTCTCCGTCGCCGGCGCGACCTCCTGGGGCGTGACCCTCGCGGGCATCCTCGCCCAGGGCGACGCCCAGGTGACCATCCTCGCCCGCACCGCGAACGAGGCCGCCGACGTCGACCGCGACCGCGGACTCGCGCGCCTGCCCGGCTTCGAATTGCCGGCCACCGTAGGTGTCTGCCCGATCGACGCCGCTCCCGCCGCCGATGGCATCGTGGTGGCCGTGCCCGCCCAGTCTTTCCGCGAGACGGCGCAACACCCCGCCCTCTCCCGCAACGTTCCCGTGCTCAGCGCGGCCAAGGGCATCGAGCACGGCTCCCTTCTGCGGATGAGCGAGGTGCTCGCCGCCTGTGGCTGGCCCAGCGAGCGCATCTCGGCCCTCTCTGGCCCCAACCTGGCCCGTGAGATCGTCGCGGGCCTCCCGGCCGCCTCCACCGTCGCATCCGCTGGCGAGGCGGAGGCGGAGATGTGGCAGCGCGCCCTCAGCACCTCCCGCTTCCGCGTCTACCGTTCCGCCGACCTCGTGGGCGTTGAGCTTGGCGGAGCCCTCAAGAACGTCGTCGCGATCGCGGCGGGGGTGGGGGCCGGACTCGGCCTTGGCGCGAACGCCCTCGCTTCCCTCACCACCCGCGGACTCGCCGAGATCACCCGCCTTGCCGTTGCCGAAGGCGCGTCTGCGACCACCCTCCTCGGACTCGCCGGCGTCGGCGATCTCATGGCGACCTGCTACTCGCCCCTCAGCCGCAACCACCGCTTCGGCGAGCGCCTCGCCGCGGGAGACGCGCCCGAGCAGGCGATGGCGGCTGCCGGCGGCGTCGTCGAGGGGGCCGCCACCGCGCCGGTTGCCCTCGCGCTGGCTGCCCGCCACGGTCTCGACATGCCCATCGCCGAGCAGGTCAACGCCGTCATCTCCGGCGAGCGCTCGGTCACCGACGCCCTGGAGGCGCTCCTTTCCCGGGACCTTCGCGCCGAGGGCTGAACCGCTGTGTACCATCAGAGGCATGACCAGCTCCTCGACGCCGCTCGCCGAGCTCAACGAGGCGCTCGAACGGCTCGCCGGTGGCGCTGACCTTCTCCCCTCCGAGCTCCCCGTCCTCTCCGACCTCGACCGCGAGCAGGTGAAGGCACTCGAAGACGCCTGGCCGCGCATCCCCGACGACACCCGTGTCCGCGTCATCACCGAGGCGGTGCGCCTCTCCGACGAGAGCGTCGAGGTCGAGTTCTCCCGCTTCGCCGGTGTGGCCATCGCCGACCCGCTGGCCGAAGTGCGCGGCGCCGCCGTCGAGGCCCTGCGCGAGTCCACCCACCGCACCACCGCCCGCCTCCTGACGTCCGTCCTCCGCAATGATGACGACGAGGAGGTGGCGGCCGACGCCGCCGATATCCTCGGCGAGTTCGTGATGCGCCTGGAGTTGGGCCACTTCCCCGAACGCGAGGGCGAGGCCGTCGTCGAGAGTCTCCGCGCTGCCGCGTCCGACCCGGCTCGAGCACCCGCCGTCCGCGCCAGCGCCCTTGAGTCGCTGGCGCCGCGCACGCTCCCCTGGATCGACGGACTCGTGCTGGAGGCCTACTACGGCGATGACGAGACGGTGCGGCTCGCCGCCGTGCGCGCGATGGGACTCTCCGCCCGTGAGGACTGGCTCGAATACGTGCTGGAGCAGTTCGAGTCCGGTGACCCCGAGTTCCGGCGCGAGGCCGTTATCGCCGCCGGCGAGATCGACTCCGAGGACGCCGTCGACCGCCTCGCCGACCTCTTCCTCGATGCCGAGGAGGAGGTGGCCAGGGCGGCCATCGAGGCAACGGGGGAGATCGGCGGCGAGGTCGCCCTCGAGTATCTGCGCGAGTTCGCCGGGGAAGCGCCCGAGGGGTGGGAGGACGTCATCGCCGAGGCCATCGAGGCGGCCTCCGCGGTCCAGCGCGACTATGCGGAGTTCGAAGAGTGAGCACGCGCGCGGCCCGCCGCCTGCCCATCATCGATTCCGTCTCCGCTGGCGGCGTCGTCTGGCGCCGGGATGCCGGGGGAGGGATCGAGGTCGTCATCGGCTACCAGGCGAGGGATAGGCGCTGGGGCCTCCCCAAGGGCACCCCCAACAAGGGCGAGACCCTCGAAGCCACCGCCCTCCGCGAGGTTACCGAGGAGACCGGCCTCGAGGTGGTGCTCGGCGAGAAGGTGGGTGTCATCGACTACTGGTTCTCCCAGGACGGGCGGCGCTACCACAAGCACGTCCACCACTGGCTCATGACGGTCATCGGTGGCGACTTCGCCCACCGCGACCACGAGTACGACGACGTTGTCTGGGTCTCGGCTGGCGAAGCGCTCACCCAGATCACCTTCCCAACCGAGCGCACCATCCTCGAGAAGGCGCTGGCGCTCCTGGGGGCGGTCGCATGAGCGAGGCCAAGCCCGTCGTCGTCGTGGCCGAGACGCCCCGCCTCTGCATCCGCGAGAAGCGCATCGAGGATGCCCCGGCCGAGTACGCCTGGCGCCGTGACCCCGAGGTTGCCCGCTACGACGCAACCCCGCCCCTCATCCTCTCCTACCGCGAGTACGTCCAACAGTTCGAGCGGGACCTGCGTTTCTCGAACCCGGCCCGGCACGCCTACGCCATCGAGACGGTCGAGGGCGAGCACATCGGCGCGCTCATGTACTACAACGCCGACCACGTTTCCGGCACGGCCGAGTACGGCATCTCCATCGGCCCCGCCGAGAGCCGCGGCGCCGGGCTCGGCACCGAGGCGACGATCGCCTTCCTTCGGTTCGCCTGGAAGTCGCTGCCGCTGCGGCGCGTCTACCTGCACACGCTCGAGTGGAACGAGCGCGCCCGCCGCTCCTTCGAGCGTGCCGGCTTCCGCCAGACCGAGACCGTGCTGCGCCGCAACGAGCGCTTCCTCCGCATGGAGGCCAAGCGCGAGTGGTGGCTTCTCTGGGACAGTGAAGGGCGCTTTGCCGAGTACGCCGGGGCGGCCTCGCCGGCCCGCGAGGCCACGACTCCCGAGGGCTAGCCGCCCTCCTGGTTGGTGTGCGCCTCCAGGATCGCGTTCGCGATCAGGCGGGCGTGCGGGAACGGCTTCCAGCCTTCCGGCGTGTTGTAGAAGCGCGTCCCGATCTGCACCTCTTCCGGCGGGCGGTTCCCGTACTCCACGTCGATCCCCTCGACGCGGATGCTCGGCGTGCCCAGGAACTTCTTCTCGGTTGCGTCCTCCTGGCTCAGCACCTCTGTGTACGTGACCTCGACCGCGACACCCGTCGCCTCGATGGCGAGGCGCAGGTTCTCTTCGGCCTCGTCCCCCGGCGACTGCCCGCGCGTGTGCAGAACCTCAACCTGAATCGCTGCTGCTGTCAGAGCGTTCCTCCCCGGGCTCCCGTTGCCGGGCGAGGCGTTCGGCCAGCGACGCCTCCGCACCCAGCGAGCCCGCGTGATAGTACCGCGTCTCGCCCAGTTCTTCGGGCAAGTAACGCTCGCCCTCCGCGTAATGGTCGGGCTCGTCGTGCGCGTAGCGATAGCCGGAGCCGTAGCCCATCTCCCGCATCAGCCCCGTCGCCGCGTTGCGCAGGTGCAGGGGAACGGGCAGGTGTGAGGTGCGCCGCGCGTCCTCGCTCGCCCGCGCGTACGCGGTCAGCGCCGTGTTGCTCTTGGGGGCGAGCGCCAGGTAGAGCGCGCACTCCGCCATCGGCAGGAACCCCTCCGGCATGCCGATGAAATGCACCGCCTGCTGGCAGGAAGTCGCTACCCCCAGAGCCTGCGGGTCCGCCAACCCGATGTCCTCCGCCGCCAGGATCACCATGCGCCGCACGATGAACAGCGGGTCCTCCCCCGCCTCCACCATCCGCGCCAGCCAGTAGACCGCCGCGTCCGGGTCCGACCCCCGTACCGACTTGATGAACGCCGAGATGGCGTCGTAGTGGTAGTCGCCTTCCTTGTCGTAGTAGGGGCGGCGCTCCTGCAACGCTCGCCGTACATCTCCCGCCGCAATCTCCTCGCGCCCGTCCCTTCGCGCCGAGTCTGCCGCGATCTCCAGCGCGCTCAGCGCCGCCCGCGCGTCTCCGTGTGCGCCCTCGACCAGCGCCTCCTGCGCCTCCTCCCCGATGGCGAGCCCCAGCGATCCCAGTCCCCGTTCCCCATCCCCGAGCGCCCGTTCGACGATGTTGGCGAGGTCGTCTTCCGCCAGCGCCTCCAGCCGCACCACCCGCACCCGGCTCAGCAGTGGCGCGACGACCTCGAACGAAGGGTTCTCCGTCGTCGCCCCGATGAGCGTGACCGTGCCGTTCTCTACATAAGGAAGGATGACGTCCTGCTGAGCCTTGTTGAACCGGTGGATCTCGTCGATGAAGAGCACCGTGCGAACGCCGGCGTCCCGGCGCTGCTGGGCCTCCCCGATGACGCGACGCAGCTCCGCCACGCCCGAGGCGACCGCCGACAACGCCACGAACTCGCCTTCGGTGTCGCTCGCGAGGATGCGCGCCAGCGTTGTCTTCCCGCACCCCGGCGGTCCCCAGAGGATGATCGACGGCAGCGTCGCGCCCGTCGCCACTCGACCGAGCAGCGCATCCGGGCCCACCGCCGGCTGCTGCCCGACGAACTCGTCGAGCGTTCGCGGCCTCATCCGCGCCGCGAGGGGTGCGTCGGGTCGCTCGCCCGCGGAGAAGCCCAGCGACGGTTGCAGCCCTCGTGCGTCTCGTTGCCGCGGCATCGCTAGCCTGCCAGCACGGCGATGGTCACGCCGTCGCCGCCTTCCTGCGGCGGCGCCGTTTCGTAGCGACGCACAAGCGGGTGACGCGCGAGGGCCTCGCGGATGGCCGCGCGCAACGCCCCCGTGCCCTTCCCGTGGATGATTCGAATCGATGGCAGCCCCGCCCGGAACGCCTCGTCGAGGTGCCCTTCGAAGTTCAGGACCGCCTCCTCCGCTCGCTGACCGCGCAGGTCCAGTTCGGCCGCGACTGATGTCGCCGGGGGCAGGTCCACCGTCGCCCTCGCGGGTGGCGTGAGCTGCGGTTCCGTCCGCTCGATCCGGTCGACCGAAACCTTCATCCGCATCGAACCGAATCGCACCTCCACGCGCCCGTCCGCCCCCACGCCCGTCACCGCCTCCCCTTGCTGCGGGATGTCCCGTACGCGAACGATGTCGCCCGGCGAGACCGGGTCGAGCCAGGCGGTCGCCCGCTCCGTCGCCTGCTTTCCCGCCGCCTCGATCTCCGCGTCGAGCGCCTGCAGGCGCTCCGCCGCTTCCCGGTCGACGGTGCGCTCCCGTTCGCGGCGTTCAAGGCGCTCCAGTTCCCGCTGCGCGCGCGCGACCAGCGCCTCCCCCTCCCGTCGGGCCCGCCCCAGGATCGCCTCCCGCTCCGTTTCGATCGTGCGGTGCTGTTCCGCGAGTTGGTGGCGCAGCTCTTCCGCTTCGCGCCGCGCCTCCTCCTCGCGACTGCGTGCCTCCGCGGCCCCCGCCCGCTCCCGACGCGCCTCGTCCAGCAACCCGTCCAGCTCCCGCGTCTCCGGCGCAACCCGCTCTTCCGCCCGCTCGAGCACACCCTCGTCGATGCCCAGCCGCCGCGCGATCGCGATCGCGTTCGACTGTCCCGGCAGCCCGATCGTGAGGTGGAACGTCGGGCTCAGCGTCTGCAGGTCGAACTCCACGGAGGCGTTTCGCAGGCGCGGCTCCTCTTGCGCGAACGTCTTCAGCTCGCCGTGGTGCGTTGTCGCGATGATCGTGCAGCCGCGGTCCAGCAGCGTCTCCAGCACTGCCCGCGAGAGCGCCGCCCCCTCCTCCGGATCGGTGCCCGCTCCCAGCTCATCGAGCAGCACCAGCGTTCCGGGCGCTGCCGCTTCCAGGATCCCGCCCACCGTCCGCATGTGTGACGAGAACGTCGAGAGCGACTGCTCGATCGACTGCTCGTCGCCGATATCGGCGTGAATAGCCCCGTAGGTCACGAAGCGGCTGCCCTCGTCGCAGGGGACGGGCAGACCCGCCTGCGCCATCAGCGTGAGCAGCCCCACCGTCTTCAGCGCGACCGTCTTGCCGCCCGTGTTCGGCCCGGTGATCAGCAGTCCGGGCGCTTCCTCGCTCAGGTCGAGGTCGATCGGGACAACGTCGTCCTGGAGCAGCGGGTGGCGCGCTCGCACGAGCGAGATGTGGCCCCACTGGCCCAGCCAGGAGTCATCGCCGTCGGCCCGCGGCAGGTCGGCGCTCAGCCGCTTCCCGAGGGAGACCTTCGCCCGGAGCAGGTCGAGCCGTGCCATCGCTTCCAGCGTTGCCAGCGCCTCGTCCTCGCGCTCCCCCACCATCGCCGAGAGTTGCAGGAGCACGCGGCGCTCCTCGCGCTCCTCGGCGAGCTGGAGCTCGCGCACCTCGTTGCCGGTCTCGACGACGCTCATCGGTTCGAGGAACACCGTTGCTCCGCTCGACGACACGTCGTGGACGATGCCGGGAAGCTGGCCGCGGAAATCCGCCTTCACGGGGATGACCATGCGCCCGTTCCGCTCCGTCAGCAGCTCCTCCTGGGCGACACCCCGCCGGACGGCATCTCCCAGGGCGGTTCTCGCTCGCTGTTCGAGGCGCCCATGCGCGACGCGAAGCTCGCGGCGAACCGCGGCCAGCTCCGGGCTGGCGTCGTCGGCGACCGCCGCCCGGGGCGTGATCGCGCGCTGCACCTCGGCGACGAACGACCGGAAGTCCGCGATCGATTCCGCAATCGTCGCGATGCGCGGCGTGCGCTCGGCGAGGCGTTCGGCGAGCTGGCGCGCCCGCCTGGCGGTGTCGAATGTTCCTGCCGCCTCCTGCAGATCGGTGGGCTCCAGCGCCTGCCCGATCGTGGCGGCGTGTACCAGCGGCCGCAGGTCGCGCATGCCACCGAGGGGAACGTCGAGGCCCATCTGGTCGATGGCCGTCATTTCGGCGGTCTCGGCCTGCAATGCCAGGACGGCCTCGTGCGCGCGCTCGGGTTCGAGCGCAAGCGCCAGCTCCCGGCCCAGGCTGAAGGCGGTCTCGCCCGCCAGCATCGCCCGAACTTTGTCGAACTCCAGCACGCGCAGGGTGTGGTCGTTCATGACCTCAGCGTACGTCCTCGCCCACGGCGGGACCAGAATCAGGGAAAGGACTGTGTGTTTCGGCGCTCATCTCAACCCGCTAAGCTGATTGACCCGGCGCCTTGCGCAGAGAGGGTTGGATGCTGAAGAAGGTCTTGATCGCCAACCGCGGAGAGATCGCGTTGCGGATCGTGCGTGGCCTGCACGACCTTGGCATCACCTCGGTCGCCATCTACTCCGAGGTCGACAGCCTCTCCCGCCACGTGCGCTACGCCGACGAGGCGTACCTCATTGGCCCTCCGGAGGCGTCCGAGAGCTACCTCAACGTCGAGCGCATCCTCGACATTGCCACCGCCTGCGGCGCCGACGCCATCCATCCCGGCTACGGGTTCCTCGCCGAGAACGCGAACTTCGCCGAAGCCTGCGAGGAGGCGGGGCTCACCTTCGTCGGCCCCTCCCCCGCCTCCATCCGCCTCCTGGGCGACAAGAACGCCGCGCGCTCGCTGGCCGCGAGCGTGGGCGTGCCCGTGGTGCCCGGAACCGATCCCCTCGAGTCGCACGACGACGCCCCCGGGCTTGCGCGCGAGATCGGCTACCCGATCGCGATCAAGGCGGCGGCGGGCGGCGGTGGGCGCGGCATCCGCTTCGTGGAGCGCGAGGAAGACTTGCCCCGCGCCCTTGCCCTGGCGAGCCGCGAGGCCGAGGCCGCCTTCAGCGATGGAACGCTCTACCTGGAGAAACAGATGCAGGGCGTCCGCCACATCGAGGTGCAGATCATCGCCGACACCTTCGGGAACGTGATTCCCCTGGGCGAACGCGAGTGCTCCATCCAGCGCCGCCACCAGAAGATCATCGAGGAGACCCCGTCCGTCGTCGTCGGGCCCGAGCTGCGCCGAGCCCTCAACCGCGCGGCCGTGCGCGTCGCCCGCGCCGCGGGCTACCGCAGCGCCGGCACGGTGGAGTTCCTCCTGACCGAGGATGAGCAGTACTACTTCCTCGAGGTGAACGCCCGCCTCCAGGTCGAGCATCCCGTGACCGAGATGACGACCGGCGTCGACATCGTGAAGGACCAGATCATCGTTGCCAGCGGCTTTGAACTGCCGTACGACGAGAGCGACCTCATCATGCGCGGCTGGGCAATCGAGTGCCGCATCGTCGCCGAGGACCCCCAGAACGGCTTCCTGCCGTCCGTGGGGCGCATCGTCTTCTCCCGCGAGCCCGCCGGTCCCGGCATCCGCGTCGAGAGCTGCCTGCACGACGGGTTCGAGGTGACGCCCTACTACGACTCCCTTCTCGCCAAGGTGACCGCCTGGGGCACCGACCGCGAGGATGCCCGCACCCGCATGATCCGCGCCCTCCAGGAGTCGCGCGTCGTCGGCGTCGCCACCAACATCCCCTACCTCCTCGAGATTCTCGATCTGCCGGCCTTTGTGGAGGGGCGGCTCGACACCGACTTCCTTGACCGACACCAGGTTGAGGGGCGTCACTCCGAGGAGCCACTGCGCGAGGCGGCCGCCATTGCCGCTCTCCTCACCCTCTCCGGCGAGGGACGTTCGCTGGTTGCTGCCGCTGACAGGCGAAACCAGCGCCAGGCGCCGTCCGCCTGGCGACAGCAAGCGATGGGACGATGGCCGAAAAGTATCTGATTCAGATCGACGACCAGCCGATCGAGGCTGAGCTGGAGCGCCTGAACGGCGGTGGTGCGGCGCGAGTGCGGCTGCACGCCGATGGCGAGTGGCAGTTCGCCGAGATGCAGCACGTGCGCGCCGGCCTGCACGTCGTCATGCTCGACAACCGACCCGTTGAGCTCTACATCGAGCGGCGCGGCAGCGCCGTCGACGTCACCATCGGCCGGCGCACCTACCACGTCCAGATTGGACGTGGCCGCCGGGCCGCCAGCATGGCCGCCGCGGCCGCCGCCGCCGGCGACGGCATCGTGCGTATCAACGCGCCGATGACGGGGAATGTGCTCGAGGTGCGCGCCGAGCCGGGCGCCGAGGTCGAGGCTGGAGAAGTCCTCGTCGTCATCGAGTCGATGAAGATGAACAACGAGCTCCGCGCCCCCGCCGCCGGCGTGGTCGAACGTGTCGCCGCGGTTGTCGATGCACAGGTCGAGGAGGGCGCCGAGCTCGTCGTCATTCGCCCGCGGGAAGATTCGAACGGATCCGCCTGAGTTACGCTTCCGTTGACCCGTATGATGTTGTTACGTACGGTACGCGCCCGGCCGTGCTAGGCGGGGAGCTAGCGGTGCCCTGTTACCCGCAAACCGCTCCAGCGGGGCTGAATTCCCGTCCGAGGGGTCGTCTCTCCGGGGACTGCCTTCGCAAAGCGGCGTTGACGATCTGGTCCTGCGCGGCGGAGCACTACGAACCTGGTCAGATCCGGAAGGAAGCAGCCATAAGTAGAACGCTCCGGGCGCCGCAGAATCGCCGGGTCCGAGTTGGCTCGCGCGGTGCAAGCCTGGCATTCACTTCGACGACGGGTGCACGGTCGCTGCCGGACTTCACCGGCCGCCCGGCAACGGGTGGCGACAGGGGAGGGGGTGCCCTTGGCCCGTAGCCTGCCTCGCCCCCGCCCGGCCATCGAGTCCCCGCCGATGATCGGGCGGCCTTTCGGCGGTTTCGATCCCATCGAGTACTCCCGCTCCACTCGCGGTCGCCGGCACGCCGCGGCCATGCTCGTGGTCGCCCTCCTTGTCGTCCTCGCCTTCCAGCTCTTCCCCGTCCAGAACCTCACCCTGGTGACGGGCGACACGACCGTGCAGGTGCGCTCCACGTTCGGCGACGAGCAGGAAGCGCTCGCCGCCGCCGCTCTCGATCTCGGCCCCGGCGACCGTGTCCTCGTCGCCCGCACCGGCGATCAGGCCGCCCTTGCCGTCCAGCGGGCCATGCCCGTGGTGGTTCACGCCGACGGCGCCCGCATCGAGGTCCGTACGAGGGCCCGGACGGTCGCCGGCGCCCTCGCTCTCGCCAACGTCGAGGTGGGCGCCGGCGACCGGATCTATGTCGAAGGCTCCCGCACCGACCCCGGCCGCGAGCTTGACAGCCTTGCCCCGGGGGCCGTTTCCGCCGCCTCCGATGGGCCGCCTCTCCGCATCGAGGTCGTGCGCGCCCTTCCCGAGGCGCCCGTCACGGACTCGACCGCTGCGGCGTCGCCTCCACCGGGAGCCGAGGTGGCCCCGGCGCTTGAGGCGGTGCCCGCTCGCCGAATCCTCAGCGTGCTCGTCGACCCAAACGCCTGGAGGCCCATCGAGAGCTCCTCACCCCCCGACATGGAAGCACTCTTTCGGGCCGTGGCCGCCCTTCCGGCGAGGGTCCTGATAACGGTCAACATCGGCGGTCAGGTCGACAGGATGCGGATCGCCGCCGAGACGGTCGAGGACGTCCTTGCCCAGCTCGGGGTCGAGCTGGGGGAGCACGATCGCATCTCCCATCCCCTCGAAGCGGCTGTGACCGCCGACATGGAGCTCGTCGTCCTCTTCGTCGAGAAGGTCGTCGAGGAGTACATCGAGCAGACCCCGCCGACCATCCATTGGCGCGACGATCACACGCTCGCGCCCGGCGAGGTACGTCTCATCGAGGGAACGCCCGGCGAAGTGCGGGTCTGGGAAGAGGTGACCTACGAGAACGGCGCCGAGGTCTCGCGCGAGCCGCACTCCGCCCTGGTCTTGTCGGAACCCGTCTCCGGCGAGCGCCTCCGCGGCCCGGTGGCCGAGGACGGTGTCTCTCCCGTCGTCGTCGACGACTACACGGGACCGTACCGCGAGAAGCTGCGGGTGTGGGCCACCTGGTACAACGCCACGCACGGGTGGGCGCCCTTCGGCGACCCCGCCTACGGCATCACCTTCACCGGCGTACCCCTCGAACACGGCATCTGCGCCGTGGACCCGGACTACATTCCCCTGGGCACCAGGTTCTACGTGCCCGGCTACGGCGAGTGCCTCGCTGCCGACACTGGCGGGCTCATCAACGGCTACGACGTGGACCTCGGCTTTCCCGAAGGCCATCCGCCTGAGCCGTGGCACACCGGCTACGTCCACATCTACATCCTCGACTGACCCGCGCAGCCGGGCCTACCATCGCATCATGAGCGCACGATCACGGGGACCTCGCGCCCGCAAGGGGCTCGGCCAGCACTTCCTGACGGACACCGGCGTCCTGGCCGATATCGCGGCCGCCGTGCGGGTGCCCGAGGGTGGCGTCCTGTTCGAGATAGGGGCCGGCACCGGCCAGCTCACCGGAACGCTGCTTGATGCCGGCCACGAGGTCGTCGCGCTCGAGATCGAGTCCCGCCTCCTGGGCCACCTCCGCCAGCGCTTCGCCGACCGTCAACGCCTGACGCTGGTCGAAGGCGATGCCCGAATCCTCGACCTCGCCGAGGTCATCCCCGCGGGACGCCACTTCAGCGTCGTCGGGAACCTCCCCTACTTCGCCGCCAACCCCATCATCCGCCACCTGCTCGAAGGCCGTCCCCGCCCGACTGAGCTCGTGGTGATGGTGCAGCGTGAGGTCGCCCGCGAGATTACCGCCGGCCCCGGCAAGCTCTCGCTGCTCGGCATCTCGGTCCAGAACCACGCCGTCCCCGAACCGCTCTTCGATGTCCCTCCCATCGCCTTCGACCCACCCCCTGCCGTCCACTCCTCCGTCGTCCGCCTCACGCTGCGCGAGGCGCCGCTCGTCCCGGGTGAGCGCGACGAGGCGTTCTTCGCGCTCGTGTCGGGAGCCTTCCGCAACCCGCGCAAGCAGATCCACAACGCCCTCTCCCGCGCCCCCGGCCACGTCCCCGACGCCGTCCGCCCCGCCCTCGACGCCGCGGGCATCGCCCCGCAGCGCCGCCCCGAGACGCTCGACATCCCGGAGTGGCTCGCCCTCCTCGATGCCTTCGAGGCTTCCGCCTCCCATGTCTGAAACGCTGACCGCGCTCGCCCCCGCCAAGATCAATCTCACCCTTGAGATCGGCCGCACTCGCCCCGATGGCTACCACGACCTTTCCAGCATCCTCCAGACGCTGGCCCTCGCCGACGAGGTCACCCTGCAGCCTGCGGCATCGACCTCGATCGAGAACAGCGGTCCCTTCGCCGGCGGCTCGCCCGCCGGCCCCGAGAACCTTGCCTGGCGTGCAATCGACGCTCTCGCCGCCGCCCTCGGGCGCGAGCCCGAGCCGCTCCGGATCGGCATCGTGAAGCGTATCCCGGCAGCCGGCGGCCTCGGCGGCGGCGCCTCCGACGCCGCCACCGTCCTCCGCCTGCTTGCCCACCGTTGGCCCGACACCACGGAGGAGGCGCTCGCGACCGCCGCCGCCGCAGTCGGCAGCGACGAGCCCTTCTTCCTCGCGGGCGGCACGGCGCTCGTCGAGGGCCGGGGCGAGCGCGTCACCCCCCTCCCCGACCTCCCCGAGCACGGCGTCGTGCTCTTCATCCCGCGCGACACCCTCCCCGACAAGACCGCCACCCTCTTCCGCGCCCTCGATCGCGACGGCCAGGTCGACGAGCCAACGGTGAGCGCGGCGCTGGCGAAACGCCTGCCCGCGCGGCTCACCGGCGCCGATCTCTACAACAGCTTCGAGCGCGTCGCCTTCGATTGCTTCCCCGGTCTGGCCGGCCTCTGGGAGCAGATCGAGGCGAGAACGGGAGAGGCCATCCGCCTCGCCGGCGCCGGCCCGACCCTGTTCTGGATCGGCCCCGCGGACGAGACCGAGCGCGTACGGAATGCCGCCGAGGGGCTCGACTGCACGATCATCCCCACGGCCACGGCTGGTTCGCCATGGCGCTGATCGGGGGCGCGATAGCGGGCTACGTGATGGCCATGCTCACCAGCGTCGCCGTCACCTACCTCGTGTTCCGCTCCCGCGACACCGAGCTCCTCCAGCGCTGGGTCGACCGGGACGTCGCCGGACCGCTCCTCCTCGTCCCCATCCTCACAGCCTCGGTGCTGAGCTGGGTCTTCGTTGGGCTCGTGGCCGCCATCATTTATGAGGTCGCCGATCTCGGCGCCCAGCCGGATGGCGTCGCCAGCCCGAGCGCTGTCTTCACGATCATCGCCGTGGTCTTTTCGGTCGCGCCCGTCATGCTCCTCAGCATCCTCTGGACGCGCCTCTGGTGGATGTGGGTGGGGCTGGGCCTTCCCTGCGTCGGCCTCTTCGGCTGGCTTCTGCCTCACCTGGCGGGCCGATAAGATAGCTGGCGCGCTTGTGCCGCTGTTCACGAGCGTGGAGGCGCACGTGGCCGGCACCATCGTCGATATGCACCTGCACACGACCCGTGGTGCGTCCGACTCCATGCTCGACCCCGAGGACCTCATCGCCGAAGCCAACCGCATCGGCCTGACCGGCGTGAACATCACCGAGCACGACCGCATGTGGGAGTCCTGGGACCTCAACCCCTTCCGCAAGGCCCACCCGGAGACCTTTATCTCGAACGGCATGGAGGTCTCGACCGACATGGGCCACGTCATCGCCGTCGGCCTCCGCGGCTACGAGGGCGGCATACGCCGCCTCGAACGGCTCCGCGAGGTCGCCGACGAGCAGGGCGCCTACCTCATCGTGGCCCACCCCTTCCGCCACTTCTTCGATCCGGTCCACTTCAAGCGGCAGGGGAAGCCAGCCTTCACCCTCACTCCCGAGGAGGCGGCGAAGCTCCCCGTGTTCCAGCTCGTCGATGCCGTCGAGGTGCTCAACGGCTGCAACACACCTCGCGAGAACTACTTCGCCCTCCAGGTCGCGAAGGTTCTCGGCAAGCCGGGGACCGGCGGCTCCGACGCCCACTCCAACCAGGGCATCGGCTACTTCAGTATCCAGCTTGACGAGACAGTCGAGAGTCCCGAGCACTTTCTCCGCCTCCTCCACCGCGGCGCCTACCAGCCCGTCAGCGGCCTTCCCCAGGGCGAGCTCGAGAACTTCTGGGATGCGCCGCCCCCCGAGGGGGTTCCGGCGTGAGCGAACGCACCCGCTGGGAGTACGCCCGCGTCGTCGTCAGCGGCATGGAGCAGCCCATCGTCGCCAACTTCAGCCACCAACCCGAGAACGACCGCGAGTACGGCACGAACGACCTCGCCGAAGCGCTCCGCGACCTTGGCGACGCGGGTTGGGAGATGGTCTCCGACGCGCGCGTCGAGAACTGGGTCGGCACCCAGCTCGTCTTCCGCGAGATGCTCTACTTCAAGCGCCCCCAGCAGGACGACTCGTGAGCGACGAGCAGCCTTTCGCCGGGATCACGGTGCTCGAATTCGGCCAGTTCGTCGCCGTCCCCTACGGCGCCCAGCTCCTCGCCGATGGTGGCGCACGCGTCATCAAGATCGAGCCCCTCGAGGGCGAGGCGTCGCGACACACCGGCTACCGCTGGGGCGACGTCACCCGTCACTTCCTCGCCCGCAACCGCGGCACCCACTCCCTCCCCCTCTCCCTCCGCCACGAGAAGGCAGCCGGCATCCTTGACGCCCTCCTCGCGAAGACGGACGTGGTCCTGACCAACCTCCGCCCCGGCCTCGCAGCCCAGTTCGGCCTCGACTACGACAGTCTTTCCGAGCGCTACCCCCGCATCGTCGTGGGCAATGTGACCGCTTTCGGGGAGAAGGGGCCCGATGCCGGCCTCGCGGGGATGGACCAGGTCGTGCAGGCGCACAGTGGCCTCATGGCCATGAACGGCGGCATGCGGGACGGCCGCCCCATCGCCGAGGGCTCGCCCATCTCCGACTTCATGTGCGCGGCGCTGCTCGCCTACGGCGTCGCCTCGGCCCTCTACCGCCGCACCATCACGGGACGCGGCGGGCGCGTCGACACCTCCCTGCTCATGTCCGCCCTCATCCTCCAGAACAACCTCCTCATTCGCGTCGAGGACCAGGACGGCGAGACCCATTCGACCTACCTCGACTGGCTCGCCGAGGCCAGGACGAGCGGTATGCCCTACGCGGAGCAGGCGAGCCACATGCCGAGCAGCCGCGTCGCGCGTCTGGTCAGCATCTACTACCGAACCTTCACCACGAAGGACTCGGCCATCGCCATCGCCTGCCCCAGCGTGGGGCTGCGCCGCCGGCTCATGGAGGTCGTGGGGCTCCACGACCCCGCCCTCGACCCCTCGCTCCCCCAGGAGGAGCGCCACGCCCTCGATACCGAGCTGCGGGACCAGATCGAGGCGCTCTTCGCCTCCGAGACGACCGACTACTGGGAAGGACGCCTGCGGGAGGCCGGCATCCCGGTCTCCCGCGTCCGCTTCCCCACCGAGCTCATCGACAACGAACAGGCCGCTGCCAACGATCTCTTCATCCACCGCGACCATCCCGAGGCAGGCCCCTTCACCGCGCTCGGGAGCGCTCTCAGGCTCGATGAGGGCGGCTTCGCCCCCGCGCCCACCCCCGCCCCCTTCTGCTCCGAGACTCGCGAGATCCTCGCGTGGGCCGGCCTTTCGCGCGACGCCATCGAGGACGCCGTCGAGAGCGGCGCCGTCGCCGCTACCGACGCCGACTGAGCCAGATACTGGTCAGCGGCTCCGCGCCCACTCCTTCGCGTGGTACGTGAAGATGATGTCCGCCCCCGCCCGCCGGATCGACGTCAGCGCCTCGTCAATCGCACGCTCCTCTTCGATCCAGCCGTTCGCCGCCGCCGCTTTCAACATGCTGTACTCCCCGCTGACGTTGTAGGCCGCCACCGGCACGTCCACTGCCTCCCGCACCGAGCGCAGCACGTCGAGGTACGGGAGCGCTGGCTTCACCATCACCATGTCCGCCCCCTCCTCGATGTCTGTCAGCGCCTCGTCGCGGGCCATGCGTGCGTTCGCCGGATCCATCTGGTATCCCCGCCGATCGCCGAAGGCAGGGGCGCTGTCCGCCGCTTCGCGGAAGGGCCCGTAGAACGCGCTCGAGAACTTGGCCGCGTACGAGAGGATGGCCGTGTCGCTCATCCCCGAGCCGTCGAGCGCCTCGCGGATGGCCGCCACGCGCCCGTCCATCATGTCGCTGGGGGCCACGATGTCGCAGCCCGCGTCCGCGAGGCTCACGGCCATGTCGGCCAGCAGCGGAAGGCTCGCGTCGTTGTCGACCTCGCCCTCGTCCGTCAGCAGCCCGCAGTGCCCGTGGCTCGTGTACTCGCACAGGCACACGTCCCCGATCACCAGCATCTTCGGGACGGCGTCCTTGAGCCGCCGGATCGCCTCCTGCACG
Organism: Tepidiformaceae bacterium; assembly: GCA_965203545.1. Taxonomy (GTDB): domain Bacteria; phylum Chloroflexota; class Dehalococcoidia; order Tepidiformales; family Tepidiformaceae; genus UBA2991. Next base: position 1,135,118 of record OZ241899.1, on the reverse strand, counting down.
ACGCCCCGGTCGTCGTACGCGCCCGAGCCGCGTTCGTCCTTGGCGGCTGGGATGCCGAACAGCAGCACTGCCGGCACGCCCACGTCCTGCAACTCCTGCGCCTCCTCCACCAGCGCTGCCAGCCCCAGCCGCGACTGGCCCGGCATGGCTTCGATGGGCGCGCGCCCGTCGAGGCCCTCCTCGACGAACAGGGGCGCGACCAGGTGCGCCGGCGTCAGCTCGGTCTCCCGCACGAGCCCGCGGATCGCCTGCGAGCTACGCAGCCGCCGGTGTCGCCGGAACTCCAGCCCTTCCATGGTGAGCTTGCGCCTCCCGGGGCGCTACGCCGCTAGACGGCGCACTCGCCCTCGCCGCGCTCGAGCACGTAGAGCTCGAACTTCGTCCAGTCGATGAACATCTCGCGGTTGTCGTCCGAGAACTCGCCGGGAATGGTCAGGTCGCGCACGGCTTCCTCGAACGGCTCCTTGCCCACGCGGTCGAAGTAGGCGTTGAACTCCTCGCCGTTCTGGCGGCCCTGCCGGTACAGCTCGAGCCAGCGCTGTACGGCGTCGGGCGTGCGCTTCGCCGGCAGCCGCAGCTTCAACTGCGTGCCCACGCGCACCTTCCCGTTGCCCTCCTCGTAGCCGCCGCCGATGAAGGCGTGGTACGCGGGAAGCTGGTGCCCGTCGACCTTCATGGCGGCGCCGTGGAAGCCGATGTTGCCGAGGTGATGCTGGCCGCAGCTGTTCGGGCAGCCGCTCATCTTGATGTGCAGCTTCTCCACGAGCGGGTCGGCCACGGCCAGGTCAGTCACGCGCTCCTGGATGGCGCGGTTCAGCCCCATCGAGCTCGTGATACCGAGCTTGCAGCTGTCCGTGCCGGGGCAGCTCACCACGTCTGTGACCGTCCCTGCGCCCGCCTCCGCCAGCCCCAGGTCGACCAGCCGCGAGTAGACCTCGTACAGGCTCTCGTCGCGCACCCAGCGCAGCACCATGTTCTGCTGCACCGACGTGCGAGCGTTGCCGCCGCAGTAGTCGCGCATGATGTCGGCGATGCCGTGGAACTGGGCCGGAGTCAGGTCGCCGCGGGTGATCTTGATCTCGACCGTGCTGAAGCCCTGCTGCTTCTGCGCCTTCACGTTCGCGGAGACGAACTGCGTGAACGCGGCCGCGTCGTCGCCCGGCTGCGCGTAGGAGTCGCGCCGCGCCGGCGCCCGCTCCTCTTCGTTGTCGAGGAAGAGCAGCCGCTCCGGGCTGAAGTCGCGCTGGGCCCAGCCCTGCGCCAGCTCGTCGTCGACCATCTCGAGGAAGCGGTCCGCCCCGATCCGGTCGATGAGCACCTTGATGCGGGCCATCGCCCGGTTCTTCCGCAGCATGTCCGCTGCGTTGAAGATGCGGATGACCGCCTCGCTCACCTTCAGGTATTCGTCCAGCGAGACGAACTCGCGGACCACGATCGCCTCGCGCGGCATGATCGCCAGGCCGCCGCCGCAGACCATCTTGAATCCATGCACCCCGTCCTGGATGCGCGGGATGAAACCGAGGTCGTGGATGCCCGTGATCGCCACGTCCGCGTCGTCGGCGCTGAAGGCGACCTTGAACTTGCGCGGCAGCAGCTGCGTCAGCGGGTTGCGCAGCCAGAACCGCGCGAACGCGCCCGCGTAGGGCGTCACGTCGAACAGCTCCCCGTCGGTCACGCCCGCCCACGGGTCCGCGGTCACGTTGCGAACGGTGTTGCCACAGGCCTCGCGCGTCGAAAGGCCCACGCTCGCGAGCAGCCGCAACCCGTCCGGCATGCGCGCCAGGGGGATGTGGTGGAACTGGAAGTTCTGCCGTGTGGTGATGTGTCCCTTGCGCAGCGGCGCGAAGCGCTCCGCCAGCTCTCCGAAGGCGTCCATCTGGTCCGGCGTCACGCCCCCGAAGGGGAGCTTCACGCGCGTCATCTGCACGTTCGGCTGGCGCTGGCCGTACACGCCCTGCTTCAGCCGGTAGCCCTGGAAAACCGCCTCTTCCTCGTAGCCGCCCGCCAGGAAGCGCGTCGCTTCGGTCTCAAAGTCGTCGAGCTCCTCGGTCAGGATCGGCAGAACCTTGCCGGGAGCGTTGGTCTGGACGATAGTCTCGACTGCGCGCATCTACGCCGTCCTTTCGCGGCAGGCCCTTCGGGCCCGGCCATCGCGGGCTGGAAGTGTGTGAAGCGACTGTAGCATGTAGGACGCGCCCAGTCGTTGCTGGCAAGTCACGTTGTTGATATTGTTGAGCGACGAACTCAGCTTTACGCGGAGCCCTTCCCCGTGTCCCTCACCGCCACCCTCGACGACACCGCCATCGCGGCGCTCAACGAGCGTTTCGAGGACGCGACGCCCGAGGAGATCGTGCGCTGGGCCGTCGACACATTCGGTGACGGGCTCTCCGTCGGCGCCAGCTTCGGCGGTCCCACCGGCATGGCCATCCTTCACATGACCGCCCAGCTCAAGCCCAACGTCCACGTCTTCGTTCTCGATACCGACTACCTCTTCGACGAGACCCACCAGACCCGCGAGCGCGCCACCGCCACCCTCAACCTCACGAACGTCGAGGTCTACAAGTCGAAGCTGACCCACGAGGAGCAGGCCGCGCAGTACGGCGCCGCCCTCTGGATGCGCGATCCCGACCTCTGCTGCGACCTCCGCAAGGTCGAGCCCAACCAGCGTGCCCTCGCCGGTAAGACCGCCTGGATCGCCGGCCTCCGCCGCGATCAGTCCGAGGGCCGCGCCGACGTTCCCGTCGTCGCCTGGAACCAGAGGTTCGGCCTTATCAAGATCAACCCGCTTGCCCGCTGGACCGAGAAGGACACCTGGAACTACATCTCCAAAAACGACGTTCCCTACAACCCGCTGCTCGACCACGGCTTCGTCAGCATCGGCTGCTTCAACTGCACCGTGCCCGGCAAGCAGGGCCGGCAGGGGCGCTGGGAAGGCTTCGACAAGGACGAGTGCGGACTCCACACCTGAGCCGGCCTGCGTCCACCACCTCCGCACGGCGGCCATCGGGCCGCCGTCTTGATGCGCATCCGGCGCCCCGCAGGCGCCACCACGACAGTCAGGGAGTAACACCAATGCGTCTGGAGAACAGCCAATGAGCAGTCAGGGTTTCGTCATCTGGTTCACCGGGCTTTCGGGCTCCGGCAAGAGCACCCTCGCCGAGGCGCTCGCCCCGGTGCTGCGTGAGCGCGGCCGCAACGTCGAGATCCTCGACGGCGACATCGTTCGCACCAACCTCTCAAAGGGGCTCGGCTTCAGCAAGGAGGACCGCGACACGAACATCCGCCGCATCGGCTTCGTCGCCAGCCTCCTCGCCCGCAACGGCGTCGGCGTCATCACCGCCGCCATCTCTCCCTACCAGGAGATCCGCGACGAAAACCGCGCGATGACCGAGGGCGACGGCGCCGTCTTCGTCGAGGTCCACGCCGCCGCCACCGTCGAGCAGTGCGAGGCGCGCGACGTGAAGGGGCTCTATGCGAAGGCGCGCGCCGGCGAGATCAAGGGCTTCACCGGCATCGACGACCCCTACGAGGAGCCGCCCTCCCCCGAGGTGCGCTGCGAAACCGGAGTCGACTCCGAAGAGCGCAGCCTCGATCAGATCCTCGACTACCTTGAGTCCCGCGGGCTCATCGGGAAGGCGCAGTCATGAGCAACCTCGGCGAACCGTACGGCGGAACCCTTGTCGACCTGCTCGTCGATGAAGAGGAGCACGTAGAGATCGGCCGCGAGGTCGCGTCCCTGCCCACCATCGAACTCGATTCGCGCCATCTCGCCGACTTCGAGCTCCTTGCCAACGGCGGCTTCAGCCCCCTCACCGGCTTCATGGGCGAGGCCGACTACCACTCCGTCGTCGAGAGCATGACGCTGGCCAACGGCCTGCCCTGGTCGATGCCGGTCACGCTCTCCGTCCCCGAGTCTCGCGCCGGCGAGCTGACCCCCGGAGTTCGCGCCGACCTCCGCGACAACGAGGGGTTCCCCCTCGGCGTCATCGACATCGAGGAGGTCTACCGGCGGGACAAGACCCGACTGGCCGAGCAGGTCTACCGCACCACCGACGAGGCCCACCCGGGTGTCGCCGCGGTCTACGCCTCCGGCGACCTCGTCCTGGGCGGCAAGGTCAAGGCCCTGCGCCTTCCGGACCACGGCAACTTCCCCGACCACCGCCTCACCCCCGCCCAGACCCGCGCCGCCTTCGCCGAGCGCGGCTGGCGCACGGTCGTCGGCTTCCAGACCCGCAACCCCATCCACCGCGCCCACGAGTACCTCATCAAGGTTGCCCTCGAAGGCGTCGACGGCGCCCTCATCCACCCCCTGGTGGGCGACACGAAGGACGACGACATCCCCGCGGACGTGCGCATGCAGTGCTACGAGGTGCTGCTCGACCGCTATTTCCCCGAGGACCGTGTGCAGCTCTCGGTGCTGCCCGCGGCCATGCGCTACGCCGGTCCGCGCGAGGCGATCTTCCACGCCATCATGCGCAAGAACTACGGCTGCACCCACTTCATCGTTGGGCGCGACCACGCCGGCGTGGGCAACTACTACGGCACCTACGACGCCCAGCGCATCTTTGACGACATCGATCTCGACGCCCTCGGCATCCAGCCGCTCTTCTTCGAACACGCCTTCTGGTGTCTCCGCAGTGGCGCCATGGCCACCACGAAGACGAGTCCGGCCACGCCCGAGGAGCGCCTCTTCCTTTCCGGGACGAAGGTGCGCGAGATGCTCGCCAACGGCGAGGACCTCCCCGTCGAGTTCACGCGTCCCGAGGTTGCCGCCGTGCTGATGGAGAGCGCCCGGGGCGGCTGAGGTGATGCAGCGGGCGCGCTCCGCCGCGCGCGAGGCGCCCGCTGTGCGCGGCCTTCGCACGCTGCCCCTCGCGATGCTCGCGCGTGTGGTCTGCGCGGTCGCAGGGATCGCGCTGTTCGCCCTCGCCCTCGAGATCACGCGCGCGGGAGCCGGCTCCCTCGTCCCCCTCCTCTCCGACATCAGCGCCGAGGGCGTCGCCAACGGGCTCGGCTTCGGGTGGCTCTTCGCTTACGTCGTCCTCAGCGGCTCGCCGGTCGCCGCCATCGGCGTCACCCTTCTCTCCGAGGGCGTCTTCCACACGACTGAAGCCTTCGCTGTCATCGCCGGCTCGCGGCTCGGCGCGTCCTTCATCGTCCTCGCCGTCGGCTTTCTCGCCTTTCGTTTCGGCCGCCGCAGCGGCGATGGCCTCGCCATCGGCATCGTCGCCATGCTCGTCACCTTCACGACACAGGGGCCGGCTGTTGCGCTCGGCTTCCTGGCCCTGCACCTCGGCTGGTTCGAAGGCGCCATGCCGTCCGCCCCCGACGCCCTCCTGCAGGGCACCGACGCCGCCTTCGGCCCCGTCACCGACGCCCTCGATTCCTTCCTGCCCGGCCTCCTCGTGTTCGTTGCCGGCGCCGGCGTCCTGCTTCTCGCCTTCGCCGTTTTCGAACGCGCCCTCCCCCAGCTTGAAGGGGAGGCCGAGGGCATCCGCCGACGCCTCGACGTCCTCAACCGCCGCCCCCTGATGTTCCTGATGGGCGTCATCATCACGCTCACGACCCTCAGCGTCGCCGTCTCCCTGACCGTGCTCGTGCCCCTCGCGCTTCGCGGCTACGTCCGCCGCGAGCACATCATTCCCTACGTTCTCGGGGCCAACATCGCGACCTTCGTCGACACCCTCGCCGCCAGCATCCTCGTTGGCGGCGAAGCTGCCGTCGCCGTCGTCCTCGCCCAGGTCGCCTCAACCGCGCTCGTCGCGGTCGTCGTCCTGACCGCGCTCTACGAGCCCTACCGGACCGCCATCCTCCGCAGCGAGCGCTGGATCGCCGCCAGCCCCCGCCGCCTCGCCGGCTTTCTCGGCGTCATCGTCGCCGTGCCAGCCATCCTGCTGGTGGTCTAGCGCTGCTGTCTACAGCCCACTAGAAGCGATGGCCCTCGTGCCTTGCAGCGAGTATTTCCTCGAGCGTCATGCCTGGTCGGTGTGGGCGCCCACTGCCGGCGGATCGCCAGCAAGCGATGGACCGCCATGTCGCGTTCAGCCTGCTTGAGGTCGTGAGCAGGCACCAGGAACGCGACGCACGCACCGTCACGCGTGATGGCCAGGGTCTCACCCTGCTCGACCTCCCGAAGGAAATCGGCGAATCGTTCCTCAGCTTCTGTGGATTCAATCTCGCGCACGCCGATGCTCGCGCCAACAGCTTATCGGAGAGTTGGTCGGAAGTGCCCCCAGCCCTAGCGACCCATCGCCGAGAGAATCTCCACCGCCGCCTCCACCGATGTCTCCCCCTTCGGGCCGCCCAGGTGCACGCTCAGCACGAACCGATCTTGCGCCACCACCACCGCGTAGCGAACCCGCCCATCCGGTTCGTCGAGCCGGAACGCCCGCGCGCCCTGCGCCGCCAGCTCTGTGAGGCCCGTGCCCTCCGCCAGGGCGATACCCGCGACCGTGACGCTCAGCCAGTCGGCGTCCGCCGGCAGCCCCGCCACGAAGCGCGACGCTTCCCCGCCATCTCCAAAGGCGACCACCTGGCACACGACCTCGACTGGCGGCTCATCCTCCAGGCTGTCACGGCGCTCCTTCCAGTAGGCGAAGTACCCCCCGTCCACGCCCGCCGCTTCCAGCGGCGCCGCCCCCACCTCGCGTCCCATCTCACTGCGGGAAAGGTTCCCGAACGTGAGGCGCTCGAGCCCCTCCGGCAGGTGCTCCTCCCGGCAGGCGCGATCGGCGAGCAGTTGCGGGTCTCCCGAACACCCGGCCACCAGCGCGAGGATGCCCAGCGCGGCCAGGGCGACTCCTGCCCTACTCGTCGTCGAAGGGCGGATCCGGCTCAGGGCCAATCAATCCGTGTTTGGTCGAGTAGCGCTCCACCGCCACGATGAGCGCGAAGAAGGGGATGAAGCCGATGAGCGCCCCCAGCCCCCAGTACCAGAACCCTCCGATGCAGAAGAGGATGCCCGCGGCCGTGAAGAACGACATCCCGATGATTGAGAGGATGCGTCCGGCCACCACATACGGCGAGATCGGCGCCTTGAGCACTAGCTGCTCCCTCCCGGCCTTCGCGCTGTCACCACACTGTTCTGCTCCCCGATGGCCGAGCGCCACACGCCGCCGAACCCCGCATCCTCCAGCAGATCCCCGATACGAGTTTGCGTGCGGTTCTCTCCTCCCAGCATCGCCATCGTCAGGCCGCTGACGGACGCGTGGTCGGGTCCTGTGAGGTCTTCGGCGAGCATGGGCTCCACGACCACGATCGTACCCCCTGGTTCGATTGCGTCGTGGCACGCCGCCAGGATTCGCTGGCACTCCGGCGTCTCCCAGTCGTGCAGGATGTTCGCCAGCAACAGGACGTCGTGACTCCGCGGCAATGGGTCGTCAAAGAACGACCCGGCGACGAAGCGGCAGCGGTCACCGAGCCCGTGCTCCACGATCCGCCCCTCCGCGAGCGGGCGCGTGGCCGGCAGGTCGAAGATCGTCGCCTCCAGCGACGGATGGGCCTCCAGCAGGGCGATCGTGTAGCCGCCGCTGCTGCCCCCCACATCCAGCAGCCGCCGATACGGTGCGAAGTCCACCTCGCCCAGGAGGTGCTCCGCTCCCGCGATCGCGTTTGCGAGCATCCCCTCGGCGAACCAGCGCCGGTCCTCGTCGTCGAAGCCCCCGAACAGGTCGGCCTGCCCGGCCTCTGCGAGCGGTTTGCCGCTCCCGAGGGCGTCCCCGAGCCGTCCGATCTGTTCGAAGAAGCCCTGGAACAGTAGCGCTCGTCCCCCCGCGAACCGCGGGCTCGAACGCGCCAGGAACGCGTTGGCCGCAGGTGTCGCGCGGAAGCGCCCCGCTTCATCGCGCTCCGCAAGCCCCTGGCTCGTCAGGAACGCCAGCAGTGCCGGCGCCACGCGCGGCGCCAGCCCCAGGTCGTCTGCAGTCGATGGCTCGCTCGACAGGCGTTCGAAGACGCCACTGCGCAGGCAGAAGGCGAGCGCCTGCGCGCGCACCGCCCCGTCCTGCAGCGCGTAGATGCGCAGCCTCGCGGCCTCGAGATCATCAATCGCGGCGGGCATGGGCTCCCATTCTCTCGCGGGTCCGGTGAGCGGGCCAGCGGTCCTACTGCCCTACCCGAATGCGTACCAGATCGCCGCCATCGCGCTCACGCCGATCACCATCCACGCCGCGATCGAGAGGGCCGCCGCCGCGTCCTCGTCCGCGTCGTGCTTGATCCACGACCACACAAAGAACGGCAACAGCACGAGCCCGATGAGAAACGACACGAGGTCCAGTCTAGCGAGATGCGGCGGCGCGGTAGGCCGGCGGGCGGTAGAGTGCCACCCACACCTCCGGAGGTCGCCAACGTGGAGTTCTGCAGCTACGAGAAGAAGGACCGTGTCGCCTACATCACCATCACTCGTCCCGAGGTCATGAACTCCCTCCACGTCTACGCGAACCTCGAGCTGCACGAGGTCTGGGAAGACTTTGCCAACGATGACGACCTCTGGGTCGCCGTCTTCACCGGTGAGGGCGGCCGCGCCTTCAGCGCCGGCAACGACCTCAAGTTCACTGCTGAGATGTCCCGGCTGCCCGCCTCCGAGCGCCCGACTGTGCGCTGGCCCGGAACCGGCTTCGGCGGTCTCACCAGTCGCTTCAACCTCTACAAGCCGATCATCGCCCGCGTGAACGGCTACGCCCTCGGCGGCGGCTTCGAAATGGCCCTCGCCTGCGACATCGTCGTCGCCGCCGAACACGCCCGCTTCGGCCTCACCGAGCCAAAGGTCGGGCTCATCGCCGGGGCCAACGGCGTCCACCGCCTGCCCCGCCAGGGCCCCCTGAAGGCTGTCATGGGCCACATGCTCACGGGTCGCCACATGACCGCCCAGCGCGCCTATGAGCTCGGCCTCGTGAACGAGGTTGTCCCCCTCGAGGAGCTCGACGAAGCCGTCGATCGCTGGGTCGACGACATCCTCAGCTGCGCTCCCCTCTCCGTGCGTTCCACCAAGGAGACGGCCATGCGTGGTCTGGAGATGGCGCTGCCCGACGCCGCCCAGAGCGTCTTCACCTGGGAGAGCCGCCGCCGCCAGTCCCCCGACTCCGTGGAGGGACCGCGGGCCTTCGCCGAGAAGCGCGACCCCGACTGGAAGGGCACCTGGACATAAGTTCCCCCAGCCGACCGTCCAGGCCGAGCCGCTAGAATCGTGGCGGAGGGCCATCGCGTGTCCCGTTCCGGCGTCCACGTGGTCGAGGCGCACTACAACTCGTCCTGGGACCGGCTGACCTCCTCGCTGCGCTACGACCAGTTCCGCTGGCTCTACATCAGCAACCTCTGCTTCATGTTCGCGATGATGGCCCAGTTCCTGGTGCGCTCCGTCCTCGCCTACGACCTCACCAACAACGACGCCTTTGCCCTCGGCATCGTGAACTTTGTCGTCGCTATCCCCATGCTTGTCATCTCGCCCCTGGGCGGCGCGGTTGCGGATCGCATTGACCGCCGCAAGCTCATCCTCCTGGTGCAGATCGTCGTAATCATCGATGAGGCTCTCGTCTACTTCCTCCTCATCACCGACCAGCTAACGTTTCCCCTCCTCCTTGTGTTCACCGGCATCCTCGGCGCCCTCTTTCCCTTCATGATGCCTGCGCGCCAGGCGATCATCGCGAACGTCGTCGGCAGGCAGGGCCTTGGGAACGCCATGGCCCTGCAGATGGGCGGCATGAACTTCACCCGCATCACCGGACCAGTCGCTGCCGGGGTCCTCATCTCCATCATTGGTATCCCGAACACCTGGGCCATCGCCCTCATCCTCTACGTGATCGGGCTTGCCTCAATGTTCCGTGTCCGCCCGTCCTACCCGGACGACGTGGAGGAGCGCCGCACGGTGTTTAGCGACATGGCGGAGGGCTTCCGCTACGTCTGGCGGCACCCGGCCGTGCGTGTGCTGCTCTTCCTTGGCCTGGTGCCGACGCTCCTGGCGATGCCATTCCAGACTCTGCTTGTAGTGTTCGCCGAGGACGTCTGGAACAAGGGCGAGGTGGGTCTCGGCGTTCTGAACGCTGTTGCGGGTATCGGTGGATTGCTGGGATCCGTCTACGTGGCCTGGAGCGGGGACTCCCACAGGCGGTTGCGCCTCATGATGGCGAGCATTCTTGCCTTTGGCGCCACCCTCGTCCTGTTTGCGAAGAGCCCTGTGTTTGAGATAGCGCTCCCCCTGATCCTGCTCGCCGACATCTTCGTGACCATCTTCATGGTGCTGAACAACACCGCCATCCAGGTGCTCATTCCCGACTTCGTCCGAGGGCGGGTCATGAGTCTGCTCATGATGTCGTTCGGCCTTACGCCCCTCGCCACCCTGCCCATCAGTTGGCTGGCTGAGCAGTACGGCGCGCCCAACGTCGTTGCCCTCGCCTCCGCGCTCATGATGGTCCTGGCGGTGATCTTCTACTTTGCCAGTCCCGCCCTGCGTCGGATCGACACCAGCACCCGGGAGGCGGAAATCGAGTTCGGGGAACTGGACCGACGAGGACGGCGCGAACGCGACCTCACACCGGCCGCGAAGTAGTCAATCGGGGAAGGGAAGGGTGGTGCTGAGGCCCAGAATCGAACTGGGGACACCTGCGTTTTCAGCGCAGTGCTCTACCAACTGAGCTACCTCAGCGTGAAGGCCATCGTAGGAACCGCACCCGGCAGGGGCAAGGAGCGGCACTTGCAGGTTGCGAGGCAGGTGCCCTGTGCGGCTGCTAGAGGATTCTCGTACCAGGGCCGGAGAAGGCGGAGACACCGACAGCATGCCTGACTACGCGATGCGCGACTTTGGGCAGTTCGACCTGCTCCTGCTGGTCGGGATACCGCTGCTGGCAGGAGTATTCTTCGTCGTGTTGGGGTGGTTGACGAGCAAGGTGGGACGGTGACGCTCCCCTGCTCACGATAGAGCAGGATCCCAGGCTCGCCCTACGCCCCCCGCTCCCGGATCCTCCCCACGACCTCCCCCAGCGGCACGACCACACGCTCACCCGAGGCCCGCACCTGGAGTTCGATGCCGCCCTGCCCGAGCGCGCGCGGACTCACCGTCAGGCGGACCGGCATGCCCAGCAGGTCCGCGTCCTTGAACTTGGCTCCCGGCGACTCGTCCCGGTCGTCCACGAGCGCTTCCAGCCCCGCCGCCTCCAGCGCCGTCTCCAGCTCGCCCAGCGCCTCCGCCACCTCCGGCTTGTCGCCGCCGAGCACGACCACGTGCACGTCGAACGGCGCCAGGGTCGCCGGCCAGATGATGCCGTCCTCGTCGTGGTTCGCCTCGAGGATCGCCGCCAGCAGGCGGTCAACCCCGATCCCGTAACAGCCCATCACCGCGTGGTGGCGCTCGCCCTCGCCGTCGAGGTAGCGAACGTCGAGCGCCTCGGCGTAGGTCGAGCCCAGCTTGAAGACGTGCCCGAGCTCCATGCCCGACTGCACGGCCAGGGTGCCCTCGCAGCTGAGGCAGCGATGCCCCCCCTCCGCCAGGGCGATGTCGCCGACGAGGTTCGCCGTCCAGTCGCGGCCGTAGTTCAGGTTGAGCAGGTGCGCGTCCGGTTCGTTTGCCCCGCCGACCAGGTTCACCGCCTCCGTGGCGCTCGTGTCCGCCACCACCCGCATCCCCTCCAGTCCCACCGGCGAGGCCGAACCCGCCACCAGCCCGTGTCGCGCCACTGCGGCGTCGTCCATGGGCTCGAGCTCGACGGCCTTCAGCAGGTTTCGCAGCTTCGTCTCGTTCACCTCGAGGTCGCCCCGGATGGCGACGAACACCGGCTCCCCGTCCGCTGCGTAGAACACCGCCTTCACGGTCTGCCGCTCCTCCACTCCCAGGAACGCCGCCAGGCTCGCGATCGTCCCCACACCCGGCGTGTCCACGCGCTCGACCGGCGCGGGCTCGGCCGCGACCGGCGGTTCCGCCCGGAACGTCGCCTTCTCCGCGTTCGCGGCGTACCCGCACGAGGAGCACAGCAGCACCTCGTCCTCTCCGTTCTCGTTCAGGTAGATGAACTCCTGGCTGTCCTTCCCTCCGATGGCCCCCGAGTCCGCCTCGACCGGCACGGCGGGCACTTCCGCCCGCGCGAAGATGCGCGCGTAGGCGTCGAACATCGCCTGGTAGGACTCGTCCAGCGTCTCCCAGTCCGGATCGAAGCTGTAGGCGTCCTTCATGCAGAACTCGCGCAGCCGGATGAGCCCGCCGCGGGGACGGGGCTCGTCCCGGAACTTCTGCTGGAACTGGTAGAGCGTCACGGGCAGGTCGCGGTAGCTCTGGACCTGCGAGGCTGCCAGCGCGCTCACCGCTTCCTCGTGCGTCGGCGCGAGCACGAAGTCCCGCTCCCGCCGGTCCGAAACGCGGTAGAGCACGCCCCCGAAGGTCTCGTTCCGCCCCGACCGTTCCCAGAGCTCGACCGGCTGCAGGGCCGGCAGCCGCAGCTCCTGGGCCCCTGCCCGGTTCATCTCCTCGCGAACCAGCTCCTCCACGCGCTGCATGGCCCGCCACCCGAACGGCGTGAAGCAGTAGAGCCCTGCCGCCAGCGGCATCACGAGGCCGGCGCGCAGCAGCAGCCGGTGGCTCGGCAGCTCCGCCTCGGCGGGCGCTTCCCGCAGCGTCTTCAGGAAGTACCGGCTCATCCGCGTCGATACGGTCATGGACCTACTCTCCCCGCCCCGTCGCTCCGGTCAAGCGCGGCGCGGGCGTTCCAGGTCGGCGCTGTCGATAAGCAGCGTGACGGGCCCGTCGTTCACGCTCTCGACTTCCATGTGCGCGCCGAAGCTTCCCCGCTCGCACCGCACCCCTTCGCCCTCGACCGCCCCGCAGAAGCGCTCGTAGAGCGCCTCCGCCCGCTCCGGTTCCGCTGCTTCCGTGAACGACGGCCGCCGCCCTTTCCGCACGCTCCCGTACAGGGTGAACTGGCTGACGCAGAGCACCCCTCCGTCCACGGCCGCCAGGTCCAGGTTCATCTTGCCGGCCTCATCCTCGAACACGCGCAGCCCTGTGACCTTGCGCGCGAGCGCATCCGCGACCGCTTCGTCATCGCCGTGGGTGACGCCCAGCAGCACGAGGAAGCCGTTCTCGATGGCGCCTGTGACCTCGCCGTCCACGCGCACGCTCGCACGGCTCACGCGCTGCAGGAGGGCCCGCACGCCGCTTTAGTCCTTCGAGGAACTGCTGCTGGACTTCGCGCTCTTGCCCTTGCTCTTGCTGTCGCTCTTGCCGGAGTCACTGGGCAGGCTCATCGTCTTCTCGCTCGAGCTGGTGCTCTTCTCCGACTTGCGGCTGTCGTTCACGTAGAAGCCGCTGCCCTTGAAGACGACCGTGGGCGCGTGCAGCACGCGTGTCGCCGTACCCTTGTCGCAGCGCTCGCAGGGGTGGCTGCTGGGGGCGTCGAACCCCTCCCGCAGGTCATATCTGCGCTTGCAGGAATCACACTGGTACTCGTAGGTGGGCACGCGGGTCCGTCCAGGCTGAGCGGAAGTCTGACTGCGGCAGTTTAGCACTCTCCGGTGGTGACTGCTAACTCCCGCTCCGCCCATCCCGCACTACAATCGAACGAGGAGAGGTGCCCGAGTGGCTGAAGGGACCCGTCTTGAAAACGGGCGTGGCTGATACCCACCGTGGGTTCGAATCCCACCCTCTCCGCCATGTTTCGCTTACACCGCACCCACTCCCTGCCCCGTAGAATCCGACTTGGCTGCTGTCTCTGGAGTTATTGCTCATGCCTAAGACTCTGACTCTCCTCCACGATGGCCGCGTAGACGAAATCGCCGTCGCCGACCTTGCCCGCCCCACCATCCCCCCGAACCAGCTTGAGAGCCTGCTCGGCTGGGAGCTGAAGCCCGAGGGTCTCTGCCAGGGCTACATGTGCATCCCCGTCGACCAAGATGACCTCGTTGGCGAGGACGGCCTCGACCTGCGCGTGCTGGCCGATGCCCTCCAGCGTCCCTACGTGACGGACGAAAAGCACGCCGTCGCCTCCCTCGGCGCCTCGCACCACGACCGGGGCGAGGCACTGGCCTCCCTCGATGCTCCCGACTTCACGCTTCCCGACCTCGGTGGCAAGCTCCACTCCCTCAGCGACGAGCGCGGCAAGAAAGTGCTGCTCGTCGCCTACGCCTCCTGGTGAGGCTGCCGCTACGACCTGCCGGTCTGGCAGTCCGTATACGAGGAGCTTGCGGACGAGGGCTTCACCGTCATCACGGTCGGCATCGAGCGATCGCCTGAAGACGCCCGGCCCTGGATCGAAAAAGCCAGGCCCCAGCACCCCAGCCTCATCGACATCGAGCACCTCGTGCCCGACCTCTACGGGATGATCAACGTCCCCACCGTCGTCTGGATCGACGAGGAGGGCCGCATCGCCCGCCCCAATGACGCCTCCTTCGCATCCAACAGGTTCAAGCTGCTCACGGGGCTCGACTCCAGGCGGCACCTCAGGCGCCTGCGCGCCTGGGTGCGCGGCGACGCCCCCGCCCTGACGCCGTCCGAGGTCCGCAAGCACCAGGACCTGCCGACCGCTGCCGAGCAGGAGGCGCGGGCCGAGTTCACGCTCGCGTGGTGGCTCTCCCGCGAAGGTCACGACGACGACGCTGAGCGCCACTACGAGCGCGCCGGCGAACTCGCCCCGCACGACATCACTATCAGGCGCGGCTCCATGCGCACCCGCGGCCTCAACCCCATGGGCTTCGCCTTCCTGAAGATCGCGATCAAGAGCGCTTTGACGCGCACTCCCCTGTACCGCCGGATCGAGGACAGCCCTGCGTAGCCGCCGGGCACACGCGCCCCCTTCACCCGCCCCGTAGAATCCGCTCCACCTGCCATTCCCGGGAGCGCTCTTCCATGTCTGCCACCTTGACCCTGCTGCACGACGGCCGCAGCGACGAGATTACCGTCGCCGACCCCGCCCGGCCCACCATCCCCGCGGACGCGCTCGAGGCCACGCTCGGCTGGGACCTGCAGCCCGAAGGCCTGTGCCGCGGGGTCGTCTGCGTCCCCGTTGACCAGTTCGCCCTCGTTCGCGGCGACGGACTCGACCTGCGCGTCCTCGCCGATGCTCTCCAGCGTCCTTTGGTTACCGACGAGAAGCACGCTGTCGCCGCATTTGGCGCCTCCCACCATGACCGCGGCGACGCCCTAGCCTCGCTGCAGGCGCCCGACTTCACCCTCCCCGACCTCGACGGCAACCTGCACGCACTCAGCGACCAGCGCGGCAAGAAGGTCCTCCTCGTCGCCTACGCCTCCTGGTGAGGCTGCCGCTATGACCTGCCGGTCTGGCAGTCCGTCTACGAGGAGCTCAAGGACGAGAGCTTCACGGTCATCACCGTCGCTATCGAACGCTCGCCCGACGACGCGCGCGAGTGGATCGAAGCGGCGAAGCCCGCGCATCCGAGCTTGATCGACACCGAGCACCTGGTGGCCGACCTGTACGGCATGATCAACGTGCCGACAATCCTCTGGATCGACGAGGAAGGCCGCATCGCGCGCCCCAACGACGTCGCCTTTGGCTCCAACGACTTCAAGGAGATGACCGGCATCGACTCCGAGCTTCACCACGAGCGTCTGCGCGCCTGGGTGCGTGGCGAAGGCCCCGCAATGACCCGGGAGGAGGTGCGCGCCGTGCAGACCCTTCCGACGGCTGCTGAGCAGGAGGCGCGGGCCGAGTTCACCCTCGCGTGGTGGCTCTCCCAGCAGGGTCACGCCAAGGATGCGGAGCCCCACTACGTGCGCGCCGGCGAGCTCGCGCCCCACGACTTCACCATCCGCCGCGGCACCATGCTCATCCGCGGCCTCGACCCCATGGGTGAGGACTTCATGAAGATAGTGAACGAGTGGACCGAGGCCGGGAACACGTTCTACCGGCCCCTCGAGCCGGTGAGCGCCTCGTGAGCGACCTCGAAGGCACGGCCGCCATCGTCACCGGTGCGGCCCACGGCATCGGCAACGGCATTGCCCGCGTCCTCGCTGGCGAGGGCGTGTCCCTTGCCCTGTGCGACATCGCCCCCGCCGTCCACGACCTCGCTGCCGAGCTCGAGGCGGACGGCGCCGGCGTCATGGCCGTCGAGGCCGATGTCAGCGATCCCGCGGCCGTCCGCGCCTTCGTCGATGCCGCCATCGAGCGCTACGGACGCATCCACACGATGGTCAGCAACGCCGGCATCTGGCGCGCCACCTCCCCCCTGGACCCCTGGGAGAAGGCCATCGACGACTTCGATGCCCTCGTTGCTACCAACCTCAGGGGCGTGTTCCTCTGCGGGCGCGCCATCGCTCCCCACATGGCCGAGATGGGCGGTGGCAACATCGTCAACGTCGCCACCGACCACATCTGTCCGCCACCCGGCTACAACACCGGCGGCGGCACCCGCATGGATGTCTACGACGCCTCCAAGTGGGGGATCAACGGCTTCACCCAGGCGTGGTCGCGGGTACTCGAGCCCCACGGCGTGCGCGTGAACGCCCTCTGCATGGACGCCACCGACTCGGAGATGATCCGGGGCGCCCTCGGCATGACGCCCCCGCAGGAGCTCCTCGACCGCTGGATGCGTCCCGAACAGATCGCGGGTCTGCTGGTCGACCTCCTGGAGGAGGGCCCCGACGGTCGCACCGGGGAGAACATCGGCATCTGGCTCGACCACGAGATCGCGCTGCCGCCCCGCGTCGACCCGCTTCCCCACCGTTTCCAGTAGCGCTCCTTGCCTACGGCCCCGACTGCCCCTCCGCCAGCGGCTTCGCGGGTGGGGGCGGCGCCTGCGTTCGCGCCTGCCGCCGTCGCCACCAGAGGTAGAGCCCGCTCAGGATGATGGCCGCCACCCACACCGCCACGATGACCAGCGTGATGCGCAGGTCACGTCCGAGGCTGTCGCCCGCGACCACGCCCACCGTGGTCGGCGTGAGCATGCCCAGGAAGCTGAAGAAGAAGAACCGCCAGAAGCGCATCGCCGTCAGCCCCGCGAGGAAGCTGATCCAGTCGAAGTTCACGACCGGCAGCATCCGCGCCCAGAAGATGAGCCGTCCCCCCATGCGGACGGAGAGGGAGTCCATGTTGGCTGCCGCCTTGCTCCCCACCAGCTTCGGCAGGTGGCGCCGCCCCAGCCAGCGCGCCACCCAGAACGCCATCGCCGAGCCCCACATCATCCCGATCATCGAGTAGACGGTGCCCAGCACCGGCCCCCAGACGAGTCCCGCGGCGATGAAGATGGGCGCGTTCGGTACGGGCGCGAACAGCACCGAGAAGGCCATCACGGCCATGAACGCGATCGGGCCCCACACGCCCCACTGCTCCACCCAGTCCTGCAGCGGCTCGGTGTCGAACTGCAGGGAGATGTCGAAAACGTCGGCGAGGATGAAATAGGCCGCGACCAGCGCCAGGAACACCACCGCGATCCCCGCCAGCACGCGCGGCCGCAGCAGGATCGGCGTCTCCTCTCCTTCGGCCACGAAGTCCGTGATGGTGGGCTTGCGCAGGGTGCGCGCGGAACGGTCCTCAGCCATTCGAACGGTTCCCCGCCCGTTCCAGGTGCGCCAGCAACAGCTCGTTGACCCGCTCCGGCGCATCCTGCTGCACGAAGTGCCCCGCGTCCGGGATGTAGTGCAGCTCAAGGTTGTGCACGAACCGTTCCGTCCCGACCGTGAGCTCCTTGCCCAGGGCGACATCCTCCTCGCCCCAGATCATCGTGGTCGGCGCCCCGATGATGGGCACGGGATCGGGCAGAGGCTGGGGGTTTCGGAGGAGGGAGCGGTACCAGTTGATCCCTCCCGTGAGACCGTGCTCCCGCCAGCTCTTTCGGTAGAACGCCAGGTCCGTGCGCCGCTCCTCGCCCGCCGGGAGCCCGCGGCAGACCGAGCGCGCCAGTCGCCGGTAGCCATCGAAGGCCAGCACCTGCTCGGGCAGCCAGGGTAGTTGGAAGAAGGCGATGTACCAGCTCCGCCGCAGCTGCGCGATGCTCCGCAGCCCCTCGCGGAAGAGCGCCGGGTGCGGGATGTTCAGGACCGCGAGCGAACGGACGACCTCCGGGTGGCTCATGGCCAGCTGCCAGGCGATCGCGCCGCCCCAATCGTGCCCCACGATGTGCACGCTCCGCTCGCCCAGCTCCTCGATGAGCCCGAGCACGTCCTGTTGGAGCGTCTCGGTGTCGTAAGGAGGGCGCGCCTCCGTCTCGTGATAGCCCCGCAGGTCGGGGGCGATCACGTGGTAGTTCGGGGCCAGCGCCGGCAACTGCTTCCGCCACGAGTACCAGCACTCCGGGAAGCCGTGCAGGAACACGACCGGCTCGCCCTCGCCACACTCGACGTAATGCATGCGCAATCCGTTCGCCACGACCTGGCGGTGCCGGGGTTCGAACGGCGTCTCGGGAGCCATTGGTCCTATCTTAGGCGAGCGCCCGGAACGGGCAGGTCGGCGCGTTTCGGTCAGGTGAAGGTCGCGACCAGGTAAACCACCGGCGCCACACCCACGATCGAGTCAAGCCGGTCCAGGAGGCCCCCATGTCCTGGCAGCAAGCCGGAGGAGTCCTTGATGTCGGCCTTCCGCTTCATCCAGCTCTCCAGCAGGTCGCCTGCCTGCGCCGCCACTCCCAGCCCTAACCCCAGCCCCACGACTGCCGCGATCTTCAGGTCGAGGCCAAACCACGACGAGAGCACCCAGACGGCCAGGACGGCTGCGGCCAGGCCACCGAGTGCCCCCTCCCATGTCTTGTTCGGGCTGACGGCTGGCCAGAGCTTGTGCCGCCCGAGGAAGGATCCGGTGAAGTAGGCGCCCGTGTCGATCGTGAATGTCGTCAGCACCGTCAGCAGGACCCAGTCGCGGCCCTGGTCGAGATCCCGCGTCAGCACGATCGTCGAGAAGATGATGCCCGGGTAGATGATCGCCCAGCCCATCACGCGCAGCGGTTTCCGGGGTCCGAAGAGGTTCGAGCGCGAGTACCCTGCGCCCAGGAAGAGCGCTGCCAGCAACGCCCCCGCGATAAGGAACCGCTCGTCGGCGTGAACGCCCGCCACCACGATCGCCGGTCCCAGCAGGAAGGGTCCGAGTTGCGCGATGTCCCGGTACGGCCGCGTGGGCATGAGCCACGCGTGTGCGAACTCAATCGTGCCGCCCAGCGTGATCAATCCCGCCACGATGGCGAACGGCCAGCCGCCGGCCCAGACCACCAGCAGCAGCACGGGCACGCCTACGGCCGCCGTCCCCAGGCGAAGCGCGAGATTGCGGGGGATTCGCACTAGGCGTCCTCGAACGCGTCGAGGTCTTCCGGCAGCAGCTTGCCGAACTTCCGCTTGCGGCGGCCGTACTCGGCCAGCGCGAGGTCGACGTCCTCCCGCCCGAAGTCCGGCCAGTAAGCGGACGTGAAGTAGAGCTCCGCGTAGGCGTTCTGCCAGAGCAGGAAGTTCGAGATGCGCTGCTCGCCCGCCGTTCGAATGACGAGGTCGGGGTCCGGCAGGCCGCCGGTGAGCAGGTGCGACGACACCGTCGCCTCGTCGATCTCCCCGGCGGGGATGCCCTCTTCGGCGATTCGCTGGATGGCGTTCACGATCTCGTCCCGGCTGCCGTAGCTCAGGCAGATGTTTAGCATCAACCCGTCGTTCCCGCAGGTGACTGCTACCGCTTCCTTGACTCTCACAGCCAGCGCGGCCGGGAGCTGCTCCAGGTGGCCGAAGTGGCGGATGCGCACGTTGTCGCGCTGCATGTTGTCCAGCTCCCGCTTCAGGAAGCGGTCGATCAGCTGGAAGATGACCGACACCTCGCTCGCGGGCCGGTTCCAGTTCTCGGTCGAGAAGGCGAACAGGGTCACGTAGCGCACGTCGTGCTCGGCGAAGCGCTCGATCACGCGCCGGATGTTCTCTGCCCCCGCCCGGTGCCCGGCCGCGCGCGGCAGACCGCGCTCCGTGGCCCAGCGCCCGTTGCCGTCCATGATGATCGCGATGTGGCCGGGCACGCGCCCGCCCGTCAGCGACGATATGCGGTCGCCACCGGGGTCGGTCCGGGATTCGGTTCCCGCGCGCTGCGCCAGCCTATAGCTCAAGCAGCTCCTCCTCCTTGCGCTGCATCGCCTCGTCGATCAGGCCGGTATGGGAGTCGGTCAGCTTCTGCAGGTCGCTCTCGTAGTCGCGCAGGTCGTCCTGCGTCATGTCGCCCTCACGCTCGCCCTTGCGCAGGTCGTCGTGCGTGTGCCGTCGCACATTGCGAACCGCGACGCGCGCGTCCTCCGCCTTCTGGTGGACCCGCCGCACGAACTCGCGGCGGCGCTCCTCCGTGAGCTGGGGAATGGGCAGCCGGATGAGCTGCCCGTCGATGTTTGGGTTCAACCCCAGGTCCGAGGTCTGGATCGCCTTCACGACCGACTGCACGGCCCCGGCGTCCCAGACCTGCACGGTCAGCAGCCGCGCTTCCGGGGCGTTAATCGTGCCGATCTGGTTGAGGGGCTGCGACTGGCCGTAGTGTTCCACCTGCAACCCCTCGATGAGGCTCGGGTGCGCGCGCCCCGTGCGAACGCCCGCAAGCTCGCGTCCGAACGCCTCCACGGCGCCGTCCATGCGTAGCTCGGCGTCGAGCATGATCTCGTCTGGGTCGGCCATGTGTCTGCTCTCGTTCTACCCCGGATGGGCGGGTTCGGTGAGCGCTCCCGCGCTCACGATCGTGCCGATGCGCTCGCCGTTGAGCGCCCGGTAGATGCTGTCTGGCGCCCGCACGTCGAAGACGACGATGGGGAGCTCGTGCTCCATGCAGAGGCTCAGGGCCGTGCTGTCCATCACCTGCAGGCGCCGCTGGATCGCCTCGATGTGGCTCAATCGCTCGAACCGCGTCGCATCCGGCGAAGTCGCCGGGTCGGCGTCGTACACGCCGTCCACCCCGTTCTTCGCCATCAGCAGCGTCTCGCAGTCGACCTCGATGGCGCGCAGGGCCGCTGCCGTGTCCGTGGTCATGAACGGGTTGCCCGTCCCCGAGGCGAACACGACCACCCGCCCCTTCTCCAGGTGCCGGATCGCCCGGCGGCGGATGTAGGGCTCCGCGATCTGCGCCATCGTCAGCGCCGTCTGCGTGCGAACCTCCGCGCCGGCGTGCTCCAGCGCGTCCTGCAGCGCGAGCGCGTTCATCATCGTGCTGAGCATCCCCGCGTAGTCGGCGGTGGCGCGGTCCATCCCGGTCTCCGCTGCCGCCTGGCCCCGCCAGAAGTTTCCGCCGCCCACGACGATCGCGACCTCGACCCCACCGGCCGAGGCGCGCGCGATCTGCTCGGCGAGACCGGCGAGCGTATCGGGATCGATGCCGAACTCGCGGTTGCCCATCAGGGCCTCACCGCTGAGCTTTACGAGCGCGCGCCGGTACGCGTCGGTCACGGCTCCCCCTCTTACGATCCGAGTTCGAAGCGTGCGAACCGTCGCACGCGGATGTTCTCCCCCGTCTTTGCCATCGAATCCTGGACCAGGTCCGAGATCGTCTTCGAGGCGTCCTTCACCCATGGCTGGCTCAGCAGCGCGACCTCGTCGTCGGCGCCTTCAAGCTCGGGCTCGCGGTCGTTCGCGGAGACGACGGCGGGATTCATCGCCGCGACCTGCATCGCGATTTCGTGGACGAGCTCCCGGAACTCGTCCGTGTTCGCCACGAAATCCGTCTCGCAGTTCACCTCCACGAGCGCGCCGATGCGGCCGCCCGCGTGGATGTAGGTGTCGACGACACCCTGGCCGGTCTCGCGCTCGGCGCGCTTCGCCGCCGCCGCCAGTCCCCGCTCGCGCAGGATGGCGGCCGCCTGCGTCATGTCGCCGCCGGCCTCTTCCAGGGCGCGCTTGGCGTCCATTACCCCGGAGCCGCTCGCGTCGCGCAGCTCCTTCACCATCGCCGTTGAGATGCTAGCCAGTGGTCTGCTCCTCTGATGCCGGTACGGCCGCCGCGGCGACCGATTCTTCTGCTGCTGGCGCTTCAGCCTCCGCCTCAGCCGCCTCGGTTTCCTGGGCGGCGGCGAGCTGCGCCATCTCCTCGCTGTACGCCTCCGCGCCGACGCCCGCTTCGCGGGCCGCGCGGCCCTCGATCGCGCCGTCGGCGATCTTGCCCAGGATGAGCTTGATCGCGCGGATGGCGTCGTCGTTGCTCGGGATCGGGTAGGCGATCGGGTCCGGGTCGCAGTTCGTGTCGACCAGCGACACGATCGGGATTCCCAGCCGGTCGCACTCGGCCACCGCAATCGCTTCCTTCATCGTGTCGATGACGAAGACGGCCCCGGGAAGCCGGTCGAGGTACTTGATGCCGCCGAAATAGCGGTTCAGCCGCTCGATCTCGTTGGCGATGTCGAGCTGCTCTTTCTTGGCGCGCCGCGCGAATTCGCCGCGCTCGGTGCGCTCCTCGAGGTCGCGCATGTGACGGATGCGCGCCTGGATCGTGCGGAAGTTGGTGAGCGTGCCGCCCAGCCAACGGTTGTTCACGTAGGGCAGGCCGGCGCGCTGCGCCTCCTGCTCGACCGTTTCGCGGGCCTGCTTCTTCGTGCCGATGATGAGCACGTCGTTGCCCCCGGCGACGACCTCGCGCACGAAGTCGATCGCTTCGTCCAGCCGCGTAACCGTCTGCTGCAGGTCGATGATGTGGATGCCGTTGCGCTCCGTGAAGATGAAGTGCTGCATCTTCGGGTTCCAGCGACGTGTCTGGTGGCCGAAGTGCACACCGGCTTCGAGGAGCTGTTTCATCGTGACGGGCGTGACCAAGGTCCGCCCCTTTCTGCGCAACGCATAGATTTGACGCAGAGCGCCAGGCGCCGCGCGCCCGCTCAGAATACCGGTGCTCCCCCACACGCGGAAGCGCGGGCCTCCCAGACCTTCACCTCTAGCCACCGGGCGAGCGGACGTTTATCGTTAGCCGCAAGGAAGGAGGTGATGCGCATGGACGACCACAGTAGTAGCCAACCCCATCTAGCGCAGGAGGTGACCTCCTCCTAGAACAAGCGTTGAGCTACGAACGGGGCCTGAGCGGTGCGATTGCCGCCAGGCCCCTTTTTTCATTCCCGGATTCCCGCCGGCCATGCCCGACTCCTCCCCTTTCCACGCTGATCGCTTCGCCGAGGCTCTGCACACGGCCGAACTGGGCCGCGACTTCCGCTACGTTCTCGAAACTCCCTCCACCATGGACGTCGCCCGCGCCGCTGCTGGGGAGGACGCGCCCCACGGGACCCTCATCCTTGCCGAGACGCAGACCGCGGGCCGCGGGCGCCGGGGCCGGGGCTTCTTCAGCCCGCCAGGCGGCAGCCTCTACTTCACCCTCATCCTGCGCCCCTCCCGCGACGTGTACGGCCGCCTTCCCCTCGCCGTCCCCCTCGCCGTCTGCCGCGCCTGCGCGCACGAGGGCGTCGACGCGCGCATCAAGTGGCCCAACGACATCTGGGTCGGCGAACGCAAGCTGTGCGGCATGCTCATCGACGGCGAGACCGGGCCCGGCGGCCTCACCGCCTACGCTGGCATCGGCATCAACGTGAACGCCGACCCCACCGCCGACCCCGCCCTGCGCGATTCCGCCACCAGCCTCTCCCGAGAGCTCGGCCGCGAAGTCGTCCGCGAGTCACTCCTGGCCCGCATCTGCGACCAGCTTGAGGCCGCCATGGACGCTCCAGAGACAGATCTCGTCGATGCGTACCGCGCGGTCAGCCTCGTGCTCGGCCGCCTGATCACGGTCGAGGAGGCGGAGGGCGCCTACGAAGCGCGCGCCGTCGACATTGCACCCGACGGCGCGCTCATCGTCGAACGCGACGGCGGCGAGCGCCTCACGGTGCTCGCCGCCGATGTCTCCGTCCGTCCCGGAGGGTGACGCCGCTGGCTACTCCTCGTCGTCGTCGTCTTCGATGAACATGCGGATGAGGTCCATCGGCAGCGGGAACACGATCGTCGAGTTGTTCTCCACGGAGATCTCGCCGAGCGTCTGCAGGTAACGCAGCTGCAGCGTGATCGGCTGCTCCGCCATGACGTCGGCTGCTTCACGCAGCCGCTCGCTGGCCTGGAACTCGCCGTCGGCGGCGATGATCTTCGCTCGCCGGTCCCGCTCCGCCTCGGCCTGCGCGGCCATGGCGCGCCGCATCTGCTCCGGCAGCTCCACGTCCTTTACCTCGACCGTGCTGACCTTGATGCCCCAGGGCTCCGTTTCCTCGTCGATGATCGACTGAAGCTGCTGGTTGACCTCCTCGCGCTGCGAGAGCAAGCCGTCGAGGTCCGTCTGCCCCATGACCGAGCGGAGGGTTGTCTGCGAGATCTGCGAGGTTGCGCGGACGAAGTCGAGGATGCGGACGACCGCCATCGTCGGCTCGACCACGCGGAAGTAGACGACCGCGTTTACCCGCACCGTCACGTTGTCGCGCGTGATCGCGTCCTGCGAGGGCACGTCCAGCGTGATCGTGCGCAGGTCCACCTTCACCATCCGGTCGATGAACGGCAGCAGCACGAACAGGCCCGGGCCCTTCGCCCCCTGCAGGCGCCCGAGCCGGAAGATCACGCCGCGCTCGTATTCCGCGACCACGCGGACCTGGAAGGGCAGGAGCGGGACCAACAGGATCGCGCTCAAGCCCAGCAGGAAGACGCGGATGATCGTCGCGAGGAAGCTGCTCGGCGGCTCCTGCTCGAATTGTTCGGGTTGTGGTAGCTGCTCGGTCATGGGTCGTTCTCCTTCCGTACCCTGAGCCTCAGGCCGTTTGCGCTCACGACGCGCACCTCTTCACCCTCTGCGGCGGAGCCGTCTTCCAGCTCCGCTTGCCAGCGCTCACCCTGGATAAAGACCGTGCCGTCCGGCGTAAGCGGCGTGCGTGCGATCGCCATTCTACCGACAAGCGCCTCCGCCCCGGTTTCCGAACGCATCTTCCGCATCCGCGCCAGCCCAATCGCCATCGAAACGAACACGACGACCAGCAGGAACCCCAGGATGCCGACGACAATCCGGTTCGGTTGGAACTCCGTGGGCGTGTCCCGGAAAGCGATGATCGCCCCCAGCACGAGCGCCACCAGCCCACCCCCGGCCAGGATCCCCCCGGACGGCACGAACAGTTCCAGCGCGAAGAAGAGGAGCGCGATTCCGATCAGGACGAGGCCGATCGTGTCGACCGGCAGCACGCCCAGGGCGAGGAACCCGATCGCAATCGCGATCACGCCCGCCACGCCCGGGAAGATCACGCCGGGATTCGTGAGCTCGATGAAGAGCCCGATCATGCCCAGCGAAATCAGGATGGTCGCCAGCGTCGGGTTGGCGAGGTGCTCCAGCATCCGCTCCCAGACGGTCATGCTTGTGTTGACCCGCTCCGCCCCGGGCAGCCCCGTGAGGGTGACCATGAGCCCGGGCTTCAGCTCGATGGTCGTGCCATCGATGCGGTGCAGGATCTCGTCGAGGTCGCTCGCCACGAAGTCGACCACGTTCAGCTCGACCGCCTCGGTCTGCGTGGCTGCGACCGCCTCGCGCACCGCTTCCTCGGCCCAGTCGGCATTGCGGCCCCGCAACTCCGCGATTCCGCGGATGAAGGCGACGGCGTCGTTCTCGATCTTCTTGCCGAGTGTGCCCTCGATGTCGCTGCCGTCGGCGTTGATTGCCGAGGCCGCCCCGATCGACGTGTTCGGCGCCATGACCGCCACGTGCGCCGCCATCGTGATGAACGTCCCCGCGCTCGCCGCCCGCGCCCCGTAGGGCGACACGTACACGACGACCGGCACGTTCGACGCCTCGATGCGCTGCACGATCTCGCGCATCGACGAGCTGAATCCGCCCGGCGTATCCAGCTGGATCACGATGAGCCGGGCGCCCTCGTCCTCGGCCTTGTTGATGCCACGGTCGATGTAGCGCTCGGTGATGGGTCCGATGCCGCCATCGATCTCCAGCAGGTGGATGGCGCCCTGCTCGGGGTCGTCGCTGCCGCACGCCACGCCGATCCCGACCGCGATCAGGATGAGCAGGAAAGCGCGCCGAGCCGTCTTCAGGGAAGGCATCTGCATCGAGTATAGCCAGCGCGTTCGGCGCTTGGTGGGAAGGCCGTTACCCTAACGTGAGGGGGTCGCGATGGCGGACAAGGGCCGTGGACTGTCGGAACGCATCGACGCCCGCCGTCGCCGGGCCATGGTGCGCGAGCTCCAGGCCTGGCTGCTCGAGGAGCGCGACGAGGATGTCGGCGAGCTCGCTGCAGGTTTCCTTCTCGATTTCGTACTCGACCTCGCCGGCCCGGACCTCTACAACGCCGCCCTTACCGACGCCGCCAAAGCCTTCCGCGAGCATGCCGACATCGTCGAAGCCGAGGTCGCTTCGCTCACGCAGGACACGTTCAAGCCGCGCGAGGCGGAGGAGTAGTCGATCGGCTGGAACCTACCCCTGCTGGAGTGGCTCCACAGGCGGGAAGGTCGTCTCCCAGTAGTCGTTGAGACCGGCGACAGCCCCGCCGACCACGCCCGTGTGAATCGGGGGACCGAGCAGCTCGAGGATGGGCCCGCCGCCGGCGGCGTGCAGGTACGTCAGGCTGCCCGGCAGCGTCTCGCCCATGATCTCGTCGAGGGAGCTGTCGAAGTTCAGTTGGACGACGCCCGCGTTCGGGTAGACCCAGCGAATCTCGCCGCCCTTCTCCAGCAGGTCCTTCGTCGCCGACACCACATCGTCGACGTACAGACCGAGGTGCTGGACGCCTTCGCCCCGCTCGTCGAGCCACTGCTGGTGGGGCGTGTCGCCCCGCACCGGCTGGATGATCTCGGCGATGCTGCCGGCAATTGCGCCGTAGTAGACGCGCAGCTCGGCCTCTTCGCCCGCCATCGAGTGAACCATGTAGGGCGGCATCAGGCGGAACTCGGCGCCCAGCAGGTTCGTGTACGTGTTCGCCATCTCGTCGGCGTCTTTCACGACGAACCCGAGGTGGTGCATGACAGGCTTGCCGGTGTGGATGGTCATCGGTCTCTCTTCCGTGCGTTCAGAGTGCCCGCGCACGCTACGCGATCCCGTCCCCGCGGGCCAGTAGTGCAGAACCGGCCGCCGGCCGGGCCTACACCAGGCTCGCCCGCACCTCCGCCAGCCGGCCGATCGAGCCGAGCGCGTGCTCCTGCGTGGGCATGAGGTTGCGCACAATCACGTCGGTGTAGCCCGCTTCCTCGAGCGCGCGGAACTCCGCCGCCACCGTCTCCGGACTGCCGATCGCCATTGCCGAGCGGTCGAAGCCGCGGTGACCGGCCTCCAGCACCGCCCGTGTCGTCTCCTCCGCCTCCGCGTCGCTCTCCCCGACGTAGATGTCGCGCCGGATGGCGACGGCCCCGGGGTCCTCGTGGCCGTGGACCTGGCGGCGCTCGTGGTACTCGGCCGACTGCGCCGCCGCCCCCTCGGGCGTAAGCCCGGGAGCGGCCAGCCAGCCGTCCCCCAGCCGCGCCGCGCGGTCGATGGCGCGACGCGCGACCGCCCCGATCCACACCTCCACCCCCTCCGGCGGGTCGGGCATGATCTGTGCGTTCTCGAACTTCCAGCGCCCCTCCGAGCTGACGGTCTCGCCGGCCCAGAGCCGCCGCATGATGTCGAGCGATTCCTCGAAGCGTGAGGGCCGGTGCTTCACGTTCACCCCCAGGGCCGGGAACTGGTTGTCGTCCGGCCCCACCGCGCACTGCATGATGAACCGCCCCTCGTGGAGCGCCGCCAGCGTCGCGATCAGCTCGGCCAGCAGCACCGGGTGCCAGAGCGGCAGCAGGAAGAGCGCCCCGGCGGGCTGGTCCCCCCACTCCGCCAGCATCCTCCCCAGCAGCGGCACGTTCTGGTAGTACAGCATCGGCCTCGTGCTGTGGTGATCCCCCACGAAGAGGCTGTCGAGCCCCGCTTCGCGCGCGGCCGCCGCCCGCTCCACGGCCCAGCGCGCTCCCGTGCGCGAATCAGGCGCCCTCAGCGCCGTCGCGACTGATATTCCGATACGCATGGCTAATCCTCTCCCTCAGCGTTCGTAGACGACCACGTCGACGTCCTCGATGGCGCCGTCCGCGGTGAAGCGCCAGATGCCGATTGCGCCACGGCGGAGGTCGCCGTTCTCGTCCCAGTCGAGCGTGCCGGCTGCTCCCTGGTAGTCGACCTCGCCGCCGTCCCCGAGGATGCGAAGTGCCTCTGCGACACCGTCCGGCCCCGCGATCACGGTCTCCCCGGGCGCGGCCCCGATCGCCCGCAGTTCGTCGCGAATGGCGGCGCCGTCGACGCTCCCGGCGGCCTGGGCCGCGAGCGCGACGGCGATGGTGGCGTCGTAGGTCTGGCGGATGTAGGTGAGTTCCGGAACCTCGCCGTATTCCGCGAGTGCCGCTGCCTCCCAGGCCCTGGCGGCGGCCGTGTCGCGAAGGTATGCGCCCGCGACCCCGTACATGCCGCCAAGGTGGGCCCCGCCGATCGCGTCGATGAGCTCGGGACGCCGGAGTGCGTCGCCGAACAGGAACTGGTCGTAGAGCCCGTTCTCGATCGCCTCGCGCACGATGATCTCCCCTTCGGTCCCGAAGGTGATGAGGACGAGCGCCTCGGGAGTGCCGCTTGCGCTCTGTTCGAGCTCGGAGAGGTAGCTCTCCTGGTCGGGCGCGACCGCGACGGCGGTGAGCTCGCCGTTCCAGGCTTCCTGGAAGGTGTTGGCGAGCCCCTGCCCCCACGCGTCGTCGCGGTAGAGCAGGCCCACGCGCTCGTATCCCCGGTCCAGCGCGAGCTGCGCCAGGATGGGCCCCTGGGCGACGTCCGAGAGGACCGTGCGGAAGAAGAAGTCGCGGTCGCTGGCGGTGCTGAGCCGGGGCGAGGAAGCCGACGGGCTGATTGTCGGGATGCCGGCCGGTCCGGTCACTTCAATGACTGCGAGCGAGTCGGCGCTGCTGCTGGGTCCAACGATGGCGTGGACGCCTTCCTCTTCGACCAGCCGGCGCGCTTCCGCTGCCGGCCCGCCGGGCGCGGAGGCGTCTCCGACCGCGACCTCCACGGGCCGTCCGAACACGCCGCCACCTTCGTTGATGTGCTTGATGGCGAGTTCGAAGGCCCGTTGCCGCCCGAGCGTCGTCTCGGAAGGGTTGTCGCCGAAGGACAGGATCAGCCCGACCTTCAGGGGCCCCGGCTCCTCCTCCCCGCCGCACGCCGCCAGCGCCCCCGCGAGGAGCAGGGCCAATCCACCGAGGAGAACCGCAAGGCGCGGCCAGCTCCCGGCCATCTAATTCGCCTTGAACTCGATGTGGAGCTCCTTGAGCGCCCTCAGGAACATGTGCGGGTGGTGCTTGAAGTCGTTCTGCCCCGGCGCGAACCACATCTCGTCGACCCGCTCCACCAGCGTCTTGAAGCTGTAGTACAGCTCGCGACGCGCGAGCGGGGCGCCGAGGCAGTAGTGGATGCCCGCCCCGAAGGTCAGGTGCGCCATGGGGTTCTTGCGCTCCAGGTCCACGTCCGCCGGGCACTCGAAGCGCCGCTCGTCGCGGTTGGCGGCGGCGTAGCGCGTCCCGATCGAAGCGCCCGCCGGGATCGTCACGCCGTGCATCTCCACGTCGTTCAGCGCGACCCGCCCCAGCATCTGCACCGGTGACTCCAGCCGCAGTACCTCCTCCACGAACGTACGCAGGTACTGGTCCGGGTCGGACTTGAGCTGCTCCCAGATCTCCGGGCGCTCGATCAGGATCTTGACGCCTTCGGCGATCGCGTTCGTGCTCGTCTCCGAGCCGCCCACGAAGGTGTCGGACATCATCTCCGACTGCAGTTCCCCGTCGGTGAGGGTGCGGCCCCACTCGGGGATCTCCGTGTTCACGAGGTCCGAGAGGAGGGTGTCGTCGGGCTCTTCCCGGAGGCGGTCGAACACCTTCTTGAAGTAGTGCTGCGCCTCGATCTCCAGTTCCAGGGCTTCCTTTTCTTCCTCCTCGCTCACCATCTGGCCGAAGCGGCGCACCCACGCGTCGGTGGCGCGCTTGATGAGCCAGATGTCCTCTTCCTTCACCCCCATCTGGTGCCCGATCACGATGAGGGGCAGGGGTACCGCGAACTGGTGCACCCAGTCGCAGTGCCCGTCCTCGATGAACGCGTCGAAGAGCCGGTTCGCGACGCTCTCGACGAAGGGGTCGAGCTGCTTGATCTTCCCGGGCCGGAACGCCTTGTCGAACATGTTCC
This sequence comes from Tepidiformaceae bacterium, assembly GCA_965203545.1. Taxonomy (GTDB): domain Bacteria; phylum Chloroflexota; class Dehalococcoidia; order Tepidiformales; family Tepidiformaceae; genus UBA2991. The sequence continues at coordinate 1,105,065 of OZ241899.1, read as the reverse complement.
GCATCTGGCGGTGGTTCGGGTCGTCGCGCGCGGCCAGGGTCGGCTCCGGGAGCCACCCGTTGTTCTCCTCGTACACCGCGAGCATTCGCATCTGCCGTTCGGTCAGCTGGGGCCTCGCCTCGGCCTGAGCGGCGCGATTGCCCCCGTTCCCGAAGTTCTCCGTGTCGAGCAGCACCTCGCGCAGATCCTCGAAGCGCGAGATCACGTACTGACCGGTGTGCGGGTCCCGGTACACCGGCGCCTGGTCGCGCAGCACTTGGTACGCCTCGTAGGGGCAGTCCTGGACCTCCGGGTCAAGGAAGCTGAAGTCGTCCGGCGTCTTTCCGGGTGTCTCGGTGGCGTCGCTCATCAGGTGCTCCTCTCGTAATCGGGCTCGGTGGTTGGGGGCTACCAGTCAGCAGTCACCAACCACCAGCCACTGTCAGTGCGCTGCCGCGTAGTGCTCCGCCAGCAGGTCGCGCCCGAAGTCGCCCTCCGGATCGCGCCAGACGGTGTGGCTGTGGTTGGCGTTGTTCTGGACGCAGTCGTACTCGATCAGGACGCGCGGGCCCTGCAGCCGGTAGTAGTGCGGTTGCTTCCGCTCGATGCCTCCCGCCCAGGCGAAGTGCAGGTCGGGCAGGATGCCCATGAGGCGCTCGTGCTCCGCTGCCGCCATGGGCTCCGGAAGGCGCTGGGTGTACTCGCGCAGGAGCGCCTCGAGGATCGCGAGCTGCGCCTGCGACATGCCCGCGGCCGCCAGCCCCTTGGGCGTGAGCGAGTAGCGCGCCGCCGCGCGGTCGGCGTCCGTCATCGCCTGCCGGCTGTCGAGGTCGTCCTGCATGACCGTCAGGCGATCGGCCGTCCCCTGGTCGGGCAGCCCGTTGAACACCATGGAAATCCACTCGGGCTGCGCCCCGTCCTCCACCCGCGAGCGGTTCGACTGCACGATGTCGAAGGGCGCCGCCTTCGAGATGATCGCAACCGACCGCTGCTCGGTGTCGAGGCTGTGCACGAGGTCGCGGGCGATGTCCTCCTCGCCCGCGACGGGGCGCAGCGTCTGGTAGTCGCTCAGGTCGGCCTCGTGCGGGTTCGCCCCGAAGAACGTGGGCGTCACCGACACGATCTCGCCGTTCACGATCGTGTTGTGCACCGAGACGTGGTGCCCCCCGAAGCGCCACCCCCAGGCGTCGCTGCCGGGCTCCCCGAAGACCATCGCGAAGTACATCGCCGGATCCGAACCGTGCATCGTGCCGCGCATGGACCCCCGGGGGATGCGCCAGCCGCCTAGCGCGTCCTGCCATGCCTCAAGGTTCATGATCACCGTCGCTCGCCGGTAGGCCGGCAGGCTCAGGCCCGAGGCCAGCAGCCGGTGCGCGAGCTGCACCTGCCGCACGTTGAGGTCGGCCATTGGCACGCCCTCATGGTTCGTTGGCGTGTAGTACCAGATCTCCCTGCGCGGGTCGGCAAAGGGTGGGTTCGCCGCGGACCGCAACTCCTCCGGCAGCGAGTCGAGCCAGTCGCTGGCCGCCTCCGCCATTCGTGCAACGACATCCTTCGCGGCGACGCTCATCCTGACCTCCGATCGCCGCGCAGCCTACGGCTCGGAAAGGGTCGCGTGAAGCGCGGGAGTACTGAACCACCCCAGGCGTCCCGGTTCGGCGCCCTCCGGGAACCCGGTGGCACAAGCACGGAGGCGGAAGTGACGCTTCTTGTTCGAGTGTTGTCTTCGCGCTCTGGTCGGGCAATAGAGGGCGTCTGCTGGCGGCCCTGGAGTGTGAACTTCTTGATCGGTACTGCTATTCTGGGATGCACAATTCTCAGGAGATTCCGGCAATGGTGAAGTTCTCAACGGTGAAGGCGTCCGCTGCTCCCGGTCCGATGAAACAGACCGGACGGCTTACTGCTCGGATGCGGCAGTACGAGGACTACGTTAATTCGGTGAAGTCCGATGAAGCGGGAAAGCTCACTCCTGAAGAGGGCGAGACGACTCGTGGACTCGCACTCCGGATCTCCCGTGCTGCCAAGCGCGTCGGCAAGAGCGCCGACACATGGGTCCGTGACGGGTCGGTGTATTTCGTCGTTTCGTAGTCTGGAACGCTTCAACCGCTCTTGATTTGCTGACTGCTCCGGAGTCTCTTCTCCGAGCCTAGCTGCCGGGCACGCCTGCGATTGCATCCCGATTCGGGTCCGGCGCCGAGCTCATGCGGCGCAGGTCGGTCTGCGTGGCGACCATGACGATGCCCAGCACGAGCAGCCCTACGCCGCAGATCGCATACCACTCCTGCGCGCCCACCACGTCCGCCATCAGGCCGGCCACCAGCGCCCCCAGGGGCATCGCTCCGGCCATGCAGATCTGGTAGATGCTCATCACCCGGCCCATGATCGCGTTCGGCGTGTGCGCCTGAACGAGCGCCATGTTCAGGTTCGTGAAGAAGCCCGCGTTCCACCCCGTCACGAACATGATGACGAGGGCCAGGGTGTACCACGGCGCCACTCCCAGGCCGATGTTCAGGAAGCCGCCGACCACCAGCGTCATGAGGAAGTAGAACCCGGCGCGATCCACGCGCCGGAACGACGCGAGCACGAGGGACGTGATCAACGTGCCGCCGAGCATCACCGTGAACAGCATCGAGGCCTGGAAGGGGCCAGCATCCAGGTCGTCGACGGCGATCTTCGGGAGCAGCGCCTGGAACGCTCCGCCGATCACCAGCGCCGTCGCCAGCAGGGCGATCATGAGCGAGCGAATGCCCGCGTGGCGGACCACGAAGGTGAACCCCTCGCGCAGGTCTTCACCCATCCGGCGGGAGATGCCCGCTCGCACATTGGGGACCCGCAGGGGGATGAGCGCGAGCAGCCCCAGCGTCAGTAGCCCCGCCTGCGCCGCGAAAGCCGCGGAAATCCCGCCGAGTTCGATGACCGCGCCGCTGATCACCGCGCCTCCAGTCGCGACCTGCGCTCCCACGTTCATGAGGGTCACCGCGTTCAGAACACGTTCGGGGGGCACGAGCGACGGCACGATCGCCTGGCGTACGGGCATTCCGAAGGCCACCGCGGAGCCCAGCACGAACGCCAGCGCGAGGACGCCCCAGATGTTCAGCGAGCCCATCGCCACCAGCGTGGCCGCCCCCGCTGTAATCGCGATGCCCGCCACCTGGCTCCCGAAGAGAAGCAACCGCCGGTCCAGCCGGTCCGCGAGGATGCCCGCGTAGAGCCCGAAGAGGAGGATGGGCAGGCCCAGGGCCGCGATGACGAATCCGAGCACGGCCCCCTCGCCCGCCGTGAATCCGGGCCAGAGTTGTGCGCCCCCTTCCCCAATCTCGATCGCCAGCCAGGCGAACGTGAACTGCTGGATCGACTGCGACAGCGCGAACGTAATCGTGTTCGCCCACAGCAACGTGAACGGCTTCGAGCGGAACGCGGCGAAGGTCGAGTGCGAGAGCCCGCGGCCCTCGTGCTCAACCGCTACCGGGTCCGCGGCTGTTTCGGAGACAGAACCCACGTATCGGCGATGCTACAGCGCCGGCCCCTCCGCCACCGTCAATCTGCCCCGGCCCTCGATGCTAGCTCCCCGCTGCAGCGGCCGCTGCCGTGGCCGCTGGGTCGGGCGCCGAGCTCATCCGCCTCAGGGCCGGCTGCGTCGCGATAACCACGACGCCGAGCACGAAGAGCAGCGCGCCGCCGATGGCAAACCACTCACGCGCCCCCACCACGTCCGCCATCGGTCCCGCGACCAGGGCGCCAATCGGCATCGCTCCCGCCATGCACATCTGGTAGATGCTCATCACCCGCCCCATGATCGCGTTCGGCGTGTGCGCCTGGACCAGGGCCATGTTCAGGTTGATGAAGATCCCGGCGTTGAAGCCGGTTATGAACATGATCAGCAGGGCCATGTAGTACCAGGGCGCAAGGCCCAGCGCGACGTTCAGCACACCGCCCGCCACCAGCGTGCAGAGGAAATAGAACCCTGCCCGGTCGACCCGCCGGAACGAGGCCAGCACGACGGACGTGATCAGCGTGCCGAACAGCATGATCGTGAAGAGCATCGAGGCCTTGAACGGGCCCGCGTCCAGTTCGTCGAGCGCGATCTTGGGAAGGAGCGCCTGGAACGTGCCCGCCATCGCGAGGGCGGTTGCGAGCAGCACGATCATGAGCGTGCGGATGCCCGGGTGGTGGATCACGAAGGACAGGCCCTCCCGGAGGTCTTCCCCTATCCGTCGCGGTGTGCCGCCCCTGACGTTGGGCACGCGGATGGGGATCAACGCGAACAGCCCGAGCGTCAGGAGTATTGCCTGCGCCGCGAATGCCGCTTCGATCCCCCCGAAGGCGATAACGGCCCCGCTGACCGCCGCCCCCGCCTGCGCTACCTGCGCGCTGACGTTCATCAGGGTGACGGCGTTGAGGACCCGTTCGGGGGAGACCAGCGAGGGCACGATCGCCTGCCGAACCGGCATCCCGAAGGCGGTGGTGCACCCCAGCACGAACGCCAGGCCAAAGATCCCCCAGATGTTCAGCGACCCCAGGGCCACGAGGGTCGCCGCGCCGGCCGCAAGCGCAATTCCGCCTATCTGGGTGCCGAAGAGCAGCAGTCGTCGGTCCATGCGATCGGTGAGGATGCCGGCGTAGAGTCCGAAGAAGAGCACGGGCAGGCCCAGCGCGGCGATGACGAGGCCCACCGCTGTGCCCGACTGTGCCGTAAAGCCGGCCCAGAGCTCCACGCCCCCGTCGCCGGCGATGTCGAGCGCCAGCCACGCGAACGTGAACATCTGGATCGACTGCGAGAGGGCGAACGTGATCGTGTTCCCCCAGAGCAAGGCGAACGGCCTGTGCCGGAACACGGCAAACGTGGAGCGCGACAGGCCACGCCCGCCCTCGCTCGATACCTCGACCGGCCCCGTTCTTGACTCCGAAAGGGTTGCCACGTTCGGGCGATGCTACAGGGCTGCCGGTCTACCTACCCCGGGGCGGGTGGCTAGCCTGCCACCGGGCTAGCCACCGGCGGGGGCGCCCGCCGGCTCCGGTACCGGGTCGGGAGCCGAGCTCATCCGCCGCAGCGCCGGCTGCGTGGCGATCATCCCGAGGCCGAGCAGGATCAACATCGCGCCGCAGATGGCGAACCACTCGCGCGTGCCCACGCTGTCCGCCATGAGCCCCGCGATCAGCGCGCCCAGCGGCATGCCCCCCGCCATGCACATCTGGTAGATGCTCATCACTCGCCCCATGATCGCGTTCGGCGTGTGCGCCTGGATGAGCGCCATGTTCAGGTTCACGAAGACGCCCGCGTCCAGGCCGTTGAGGAACATGATCACGAGCGCGATCGTGTACCAGGGCGCCAGCCCGACGCTGACGTTGAGGATGCCGCCGACCACCAGCGTCACAAGGAAGAAGAGCCCTGCCCGATCCACCCGCTGGAAGGAGGCGAGCATCAGCGACGTGATCAGGTTGCCGCCGAGCATCACCGTCAACAACGCCGAAGCCTTGAACGGTCCCGCCCCCAGGTGGTCGACCGCGATCTTCGGAAGCAGCGCCTGGAAGGCGCCCGCCATCACAAGCGCCGTTGCCAGCAGCACGATCATCAGCGAGCGGATGCCCGCGTGCTGTACGACGAAGGTGAACCCCTCGCGCAGGTCTTCGCGCACGCTTCGCTGAACGCCTGTGCGCACCACCGGCACGCGCAGGGGGAAGAGCGCGATCAACCCCAGGGCGAGCAGTCCCGCCTGGGCGGCGAAGGCCGCCTCCGTGCCCCCCACGGTGATGATGGCGCCGCTGACCGCTGCGCCGCCAAGCGCGACCTGCTGCCCCACGTTCATGAGCGTCACCGCGTTGAGTACCCGCTCGGGCCGCACCAGCGAAGGCACGATTGCCAGCCGCACCGGCATGCCGAAGGCGACGATCAAGCCGAGTACGGCCGCGAGCCCGAAGATGCCCCAGAAATTCAGCGTGTCCAGCGCCACGAGCGTCGCTGCTCCAGCCGTGATGACGATGCCGGCCACTTGGCTCCCGAAGAGCAGCAGTCGTCGGTCGAGCCTGTCCGTCAGGATGCCGGCGTAGAGCCCGAAGAAGAGGACCGGTACACCCAGTGCGAAGACGATCAGCCCCACGGCCGTCCCGGAGCCGACTGCCAGCCCGGACCACAGCTCTACCCCATCCTCGCCGATCTCGAGCCCCAGCCAGACCAGGGTGAACTGCTGGATCGATTGCGAGAGCGCGAACACGATCGTGTTCGCCCACAGGAGCGTGAACGGCTTCGAGCGGAAGGTGCTGAATGTCGAAGGGGTGGGCTCCCCGCGACCGGGTTGCCCCGGGCTATCCGAGTGCGCTCCCACGTCCGGGCGATGCTACAGGGCTGCCGGGCTCGCTACCCCGAAACCGGGAGCCGGCGCCTTCCCCACAGGAAGAACGGCGCGATTCGCTCCCCGTCTCCCAGGAGCTGGAGATCGGGGCAGCGCTGGAGCAGCGTGCGCAGCGCGACGCGAGCCTCCAGCCTCGCCAGCGGCGCCCCCAGGCAGAAATGCACGCCCAGCCCGAACCCGAGGTGCCGGTTGCGCTCGCGGTCCAGCGAGAACTCGTCCGGCAACGGGAACGCCTCCGGATCCCGGTTCGCGGCCGCGTAGTGCATCATCACCTTCGCGTCCTTCGGGATCGTCCCTCCCTCGAGATCCACGTCTTTCGTCGTGGTCCGGTAGAGGCCCAGGACGGGTGGATCGAAACGAAGGCTCTCCTCGACCGCGGCGTCGATCAGGCCCGGGTCCGCCACCAGCCGCTCCCAGAGCGGTCGATCCTGCAGCAGCCGCCACACCATGTTCGTGATGAGCGACGTCGTGGTTTCGTTGCCGCCCACGAACAGCTGGTTCACGACCCCGAGGAGCTCCTCGTCGGTCAGTCCCTTGCCGTCCTGCTCGGCCGTCACGAGCTCGCTGATGAGGTCGTCGCGCGGGTTCTCCCGCCGCTCCCGGATGACGCCCAAAAGGTAGGCGGCCAGCTCGCCCATCTCGGCGGCCCAGGGCGTGGGGTCCTCGGCGCCCATCGCTTCCACGGTGATGTCGGACCAGTACTTGAACTTCTGCAGGTCGTCACCGGGCACGCCCAGCATCTCCACGATCACGATCACGGGCAGGGGGAAGGCGTAGTCGTCGTGCATGTCCCAGTTGCCGGCGTCGGCCCGCTTGTCGAGCAGCTCCTCCGAGATCTCCACGATCCGGTCCGCCCACTCGGCGATCGCCCTTGGCGTGAACGCCTGCTGGACGAGCCCCCGGTAGAAGGTGTGCTGGGGAGGGTTGGAGAGCATTCCCCCCGGCGGGCTGTGGCGCGGCCCCTGCCCCCACTCGCTCGAGTACGTCTCGATGTCGAGCAACGCCCCCTGCACGTCCGCGAAACGCGAGAGCGTGTAGAAGGGCGGCTCGAACTGCTCGAAGAAGTGCACCGGCGCTTCTTCCAGCAGGTGGTGGTAGGCGACGCTCGGCTCGGCCCGGACCTCGTCCGAGAGCGGGTTGTACCCGTCCACCATTCCCGCGCTACGCCGTGACCGCGGCCTGGCGCTTCGTGAACGCCAGGTCGAGGTGGTACAGCCCGAGCATGATCCCCGGCTGGTGCTGGAAGTCGTTCGTGTCCTTCAGCTCGATCGTTTCCAGCCGGTCGAGCAGGGCATTCACGGCCACGTTCTGCTCCATGCGCGACAGCCCCGCTCCCGGACAGGAGCGCGGCCCCTGCGAGAACGTCAGGTGCCGCCCCGCATGCGGTCGCGTCAGGTCGAGCTGGTCCGCGTTCGGGTAGTGCTCCGGGTCGCGGTTCCCCGCCCCGAAGCGCAAGTGCAGCGTCGAGCCGGCGGGAATCTGCACCCCGCCCATCTCGAAATCGACGCGCGCCGTCCGCGCGGTCAGCCCCTGCGTCGGCGCGTAGAGGCGAAGCGCCTCCTCGACGAAGAAGCGCACCTTCGTCCGGTCCGCGCGCAGCTCCTCGACGAACTCAGGATGTTGTGCGAGCAGCATCGCCTCTGCTGTCAGCGCGTACTGCGTCGTCTCGTTTCCGCCGATGTGCATCAGCAGGGCAACGCTCGTGATATCGCCGTCGCTGAACGGCTTCCCCTCGAACTCCAGCTGGGTAAGGTAGGAGATCATGTCGTCCCTGGGATTGCGACGCTTCTCCTGGATCTGCTCCGCGAGGTACTCGTTGAAGGCGACGAGCTCGCGCGCGTTCTCGACCTCGTCCTCGTCGCTCATGGTGCTGTTCACGCCCCTGCCGTAGACGAAGCGGCGCACCTGCGCCTCCTCCATCTTCCGCAGCATGGGCATGTCCTCCAGCGGCAGCCCGAGGATGGTCGTGATCACGACCTGCGGGAGCGGCGCCGCGAAGCCCTTCACGAAGTCGACCTCGCCGTCCTCGATCCAGTTGTCGATCAGCCGGTGCGCGGCCGCCTCCGCCATCTTTTGGTGGCGCTGCGCCCCTTCCGGCCCCACCCACGGGTCCGTGACTGCGCGCTTGTAGCGCATCGCCTGCTCGTCGCTCGAGCGCAGGTCCTGCTGGGCATTGAAAGCGTCGCCGAAACCCGCTTCCTCGAAGATCTCTTCCTGCAGGGGGCTGTTGCCGTTCCCCTGCATGGCCTGGTCTTCGCGACCGAGCACGAGGCTCCGGTCGCGCGCGACCCGCGCGATGTCCTCGTACCGCGTCAGGATGAAGGCGTCCGTCCCCGGCTCGCGGCCCTCGCCCGGCAGGCGAATCACCGGACACTCCTCCTGGAGCCTCTGGTACGCCTCGAACCACCACTCCTGCGACCCGGCCGCAAAGAGGTCGATCTCCTCGTGATTCACCGGGCACTGCGCCGGCGCTGTCGGAACCTCGGTGGTTCCGTGATACGTCATCGACATCACGCACTCCTCTCCGCGCCCCGGCGGGCATCGGATGGGTTAGCCGAATATTCGCACTCCGCGGCGGGGCCTGCCACCATGCCCGATGGTTGCAGCATGTAAACTGTGTCAGGTATGCCCTGGGCCTCCAGCGAAGTCGTCAACGTGCTCGCATTCCTCCTGCCAGGCTTCGTCGCTGCGGTCATCTACTACTCGCTCACCTCCCACCCCAAGCCGGGTGCCTTCGAGCGCGTCATCCAAGCGCTCATCTTTACGGCCATTATCCAGGCGGTCATGGCCCTGCTGCCCGACTCCATGCCCACCGCCGAGATCAATATCGGCGCGGACGCCCCGTGGGATCCGGTCTGGCCCGTCGCGGTTGCCACTGTCGTCGCGCTCATCGTTGTCACCGTCGTGAATTACGACCTCGCGCACAGCCTTCTCCGGCGAATCGGCGTCACGCGGGAGACCTCGTACGCATCGGAGTGGTACTCGGCCTTCAATCGGCATCGGGGTCTTCCCGTAGTCTTGCATCTGGTGGGGAAGCGGCGACTCTACGGCTGGGCGGAGGAGTGGCCCAGCCATCCGGGAGAGGGCCACTTCCGAATTGTGGATGCTGCGTGGCTGGATACGGAGGAGAAGACTCCTGGGGAAGAGGTGGACGCGTCACTAATCCAGGAGGGAGACGCTCAAGAAGGGGACGAGGAGGCAGTTGTTGTAGGTACGCTCATCCCTTTCGCGGAAGTTGAGATGGTAGAATTTGTAACCCGGAAGTCTGATGAAGAGTCGAAGGAGAGGTCATGGTTCAAGCGCCTACGCCTAAGCCTCCGGGAGCGGTAAAGCCGCCACCCCCACCCCCTCCTCCCCCGAAGCGGTAGCTTGAGGAATTGAAGCATGGCTAGACCGGACTCAGGTACGGGCACCAAGGGACTGACACCAAAGCCCGCTGGTACGGGTAAGCCTGCTGCTCCCCCCGCGCCGCCCCCCAAGAAGTAGGAGCTTGGCTCATGGCCAGTGGTTCGAAGAGTCCTTCAGGTAGCGGCACCCATACCGAGAGCGTGACTGCCAAACCTAAGAACGCCACGAAGCCCCCGTCCCCACCGCCTCCCCCTCCGAAACGGCGCGACTAGCGCCTCCTCGGAGGAGGTAACCTACCCGCCCCACCGGTCCCAGTGCGTGCAGTCTTGCCACGGCTTGCGCCAGGGTCGCCCCCACGGACCCTTCGGGTACCCCACCGGGATGAGCGCCGTGATCGTCACGTCCTCCGGCAGACCCAGCACGTCCCGGATCTCCGCCGTCTCCACCGGCTTCACGGGCGAATAGTCCGTCGCCAGCGTCAGGAGCACCGTGCCGAGACCGCGTGCACGGGCTGCCAGCAGGATGTTCTGGACGGCCGGGTACGTCGAGCTGAAGAAGCCCGAGGAGATGTCGGAATTGTCCGGCGCGCGACCGTGCAGGCACGTCGCGATGATCGCCGGCGACTCGTCCAGGTGCTCGACGTTGTGCATCGCTTTCGAGTAGACGCGCTGGCGGTCCGCGGTGATGTCGGGGTCGGCGAGCACGCCATCGCGGATGTAACGCTCGCCCACGTCGCGGTAGGCCGCGCCGATCTTCGCGATCTGCTCGGGGTCGGTCACGACCACGTAGGCCCACATCTGCGTATTGCCCGCGCTCGGCGCCATCGTCGCCGCCTCGATGATGTACTCAAGGTCCTCGCGCGTGACCGGGTCCGGCTTCAGGTGACGCATGCTCCGTGTCGTGAAAATGGCTTCGTGAACCGAGAGGTCACCCATCGTTTCGCTCCTGCCCGCGCCGCGCGAGCGCGGGTCGCTGCTGGTGCCGGCACGATAGCCACGCGCGTGCGCCGCTACAACCGCTCCGGAGCCTGTCGCGAGAGGCCCTGAACACCGCGAAAATGCTGGTATCGCGGCAGGTCCGGCGGTAGGATTGGGCTACGTCTATCCCCCCGGGAGGGAACTCCATGCCCGAATTCGATACCGTCATCAAGAACGGGACGGTCTTTGACGGCCAGCGCACGCCGCGATTCAACGGCGACATCGGCATCAAGGACGGCCACGTCGCCTCCATCGGCGGCAAGATCCACTCGTCCGACGCCGGCAAGGTCATCGACGCCACCGGGCTGAACGTCGCTCCCGGCTTCATCGACCTGCACACGCATTACGACTCCCAGATCTTCTGGGATCCGTACTGCTCCATTTCCGGCTGGCACGGCGTCACCTCGGTCGCCATCGGGAACTGTGGCTTCGGCTTCGCGCCCTGCAAGCCCGAGGACCAGGACCGCGCCATGCTGACGATGTCGCGCAACGAGGCGGTTCCCCTGGAGTCGATGCAGGAAGGCATGCCCTGGGACTGGGAGACCTACCCCGAGTTCCTGGACAGCCTCGATCGCATCCCCAAGGGTGTGAACGTCCTCAGCTACATGCCCCTCAACCCCCTCATGATGTACGTGATGGGCCTCGAGGCGGCCAAGGGCCGCCCCGCCAACGATGACGAGATGGCGGAGATGCGCCGCCTCATGATCGAGGGTCTCGAGGCGGGTGGTTGCGGCTGGTCCGGCCAGTTCGGCGACAACGACGTGCAGCGCGACTACGACGGAACGCTGATGATCACGAACCTCATGAAGGAGCAGGATCTCGTCTCCTTCGCCCGCGTCCTTCGCGAAGTCGGCCGCGGCTTCATCCAGTGCATCGGCGCTTCCCGTGAGCTCACCGAGACCCTGGCCGACGAGAGCGGCCGCCCGGTCATCTACAACGTCCTCGCCGTCGCCATGGATCAGCACGGTGTCGCGATGCCGCAGTACAAGGACACCATGCAGTGGCTGGACGACTGCAACTCGCGCGGAACGCGCGTCTTCGGCCAGGCCCTCACCTCGGAGAACAACTTCCAGTTCACCTTCGAGGAGTGGAACCTGTTCGACACCAGCCCGGTCTGGCGCGAGATGACGCTCGGGACGGTGCCCGAGCGCGCCGCCAAGCTCGCCGATCCCGAGCGCCGTGCGGCCGCCAAGGAGGAGTACGACGACTCCGAGCGCACCGGCCAGGGCGTCGTCTTCTCCATGGACGACCTCATCATCGGCGAGGTGCACACGCCGGAGCTCGAGAAGTACACCGGCCTGACCGTCGCCGAGGCCGCCGAGGAGCGTGGCCAGCACGTCATCGACGCGATGCTCGACATCGCGCTCGAGGACGATATGAAGGCGCTCTTCGTCACCTCCCCGCGTCCGTACGATATGGATGCCATGAGGGAAATGGCGAACTCCGCGTTCGCGCTGCCCGGTGTCTCCGACGGCGGCGCCCATACCAAGTTCATCACCCTCGGCCGCTACCCGACCGAGTTCCTTGCCCTCCTCGTTCGCGATAATGAGGTGATGGACCTGGAGCAGGCCCACTGGCGGCTGAGCGCCTACCCGGCGCTGGCGGCCGGCTTCCGCGACCGTGGCACCATCCGCGAGGGCGCCCCCGCCGACATCGTCATCTACGACTTCGAGAAGCTGCAGATGGGCGAGGTGGAGAAGGCGTACGACTACCCGGCGGGCGCCTGGCGCCTCATCCGCAAACCCGAGGGCTACCGCCACATCATCGTCAACGGTGAGGAGACGTTCGTGGACGGCGAGTGCACGGGCGCGACGACCGGCAAGCTTCTGCGCCACGGCTCCGCCTAGGACAGAACGTCATCGGCAACGCACCAGCGCGGGGCGCCCATCGGGCGCCCCGCTCCGCGTCACGGCGCATTGCGCGATGCCATAGAATGCGGCGCACCACACTTTCGCTCGGACGAAGGAGGGAACATGGCCGAGAACTACTGGACCAGGCACATGCGCAGGCGTCCCCTTAGCCGGAGAGGCTTCCTGACGGGCACGGCCGTCGTTGCCGGCGGCGCCGCCACGGCCGCCCTCATCGGCTGCGGCGACGATGACGATGATGACGAGCCGGCCGCCCCGGCAGCGACCGCTGCCCGGGCCACCGAGGCTGCCGCCGAGGCCACCGAGGCTGCCGCGGAAGCCACCGAGGCTGCCGCCGAGGCCACCGAGGCTGCTACGGAGGCTGCCGCGGAGGCCACAGCCGCGCCCGTTCGCACCGACATCACGCGCGGTGGCATCCTGACGCTCGCTAGCCCCGTGACCGGCGACCAGGTCTACGACCCGGCCATCACCAACCACGCGACCACGTACGCGATCGCCATGGGGCGGACCTTCAACCGCATCCTGAACTACGACGGTACCGGCCAGGTCAATCCCGAGTTGGCCGAGTCGCTCCCCGAGCAGCCCGACGACCTCACCTACGTCTTCAAGCTGAACCCCAACATCCACTGGCACGACCTGCCCCCTGCCAACGGCCGGCAGTTCACCGCCGAGGATGCGGCTTTCGGCATCAACCGCTTCAACGAGGACAACGCCGAGTTCATCCAGGGTCAGCTCGACCAGGTCGACCGCATCGATGTGATCGACGACCTCACCTTCAGCATCACGACGAAAGAGCCCTTCGCCCCGATGCTCCGCTTCCTCGCCGATGACCCCGTCCTCATGGTCAACCGCGAGCAGCGGGAGGCCGTTGGCGACGAGGGGATGAAGCTCTACGAGAATCAGCTCGGTACGGGCCCCTTCATCCGCAACACGTTCGACCCCGGCGTCTACGCCAAGGTCGACCGCAATCCGAACTACTTCGAGATGGGTGAGGATGGTCAGCAGCTGCCCTACCTGGACGGGATCGAGCTCGTCGCTCTCTCCCGCGAGGCCTACGAGGGCGCCTTCATCACGGGCGAGGTCGACCTGGTGAGTTTCACCACCGGCTTGAGCTTGACCGAGGCCGAGTCCCTTCAGGGCCAGATGGGCGACCGCATCGATGTCTACCGCAAGCTGCACTCCGCCATCTCGGAGACGCACATGCATACGCAGAAGCCGCCCTTCAATGACCTGCGTGTGCGCCAGGCCGTGCACCTGGTAATCAACCGCCAGATCGCGGCCAACCCGCTCGGTCCGGGGAGTGGCGTGCTCATGGGCCCCGTGCCCCAGAACTTCGTGCCCCAGGCCTTCACGGAGGAGGAGCTCCTCCAGATGCCGGGCTGGCGCGAGGACAAGGACCAGGACATCGCCGACGCCATTGCCCTCATGAACGCCGCCGGCGTCGGGGTTGGCGCCGACGAGACCATCACCATCAACACGCCCATCCAGTGCCCCTGTCACGCCACCGGCATCAAGGCGGACGTGGAGCAGCTCGGCCTCAACCTCGAGCTCGAGCCGGCTACCAGCGCCGACTACTTCGCCGAGCGCGCCCAGGGGAACTTCATCATGAACATTGGTCTCGAGGTCGGCGGGATTGACCCCGATACCTACATCTACCACCGCTTCCACACGGGAGCGCCGTTCAACCGCACCGCCTTCTCCGATCCCGAGGTCGACGCCCTGCTTCAGAAGCAGCGCGCCACCCTCGACCCGGAGGCGCGGGCGGACGCGATCCGGGATGCCTCACTCGCCATCATCGAGCACTCGCCCCAGGCCTTCACGGCCCAGCTGGTGTTCTGGCCGGTGTCTCGCAGCTACGTCCACGGCCACGCCGAGCCTGTTCCGGCCGGCCTGACCTTCAACTTTGCTCGCCTCTGGAAGGAAGCGTAGCAACGAGACCACTCCGCACCGCACACTGAAGAGGCCGCCCCGTCGGGGCGGCCTCTTTGCTGTGGCGGGGCGCGGCGCTGGCCTAGGTCCCTCGCAGCCGCGGATCCCACAGGTCGCGCAGGGAATCGCCGAGGAGGTTCACGCCCAGCACGGCAAGGGCCAGTCCGATCGACGGGAAGATGAACAGGTGTGAGGCGCTGGCGACGTACTGGCGGCTGTCCGCAATCATCTGGCCCCACTCCGACTGAGGCGGCTGCACGCCCAGCCCAAGGAAGCCCAGGGTGCCGGTCACGAGCATCAAGTTTCCGACGCCCACCGCGAAGATGGTTCCGATCGTTGGCGCGATGTTCGGCAGCACATGTCGCAGCAGGATGCGGATCCCCGAAGCGCCGACGACCTCCGCTGCCTCGACGTACGGATTCGTCAGCGTTGAAAGGGTGGCCGCTCGCGCAATGCGCACGAGGGCGGGGGTCACGGACAGGGCGACCACATAGATCAGGATCTCAACGTCCTTCCCGAACACGGTGATGAACAGGAGGATGAGGAAGAGGCCCGGGAGCGCCAGGATGGCGTCGATGAGCCGCTGGAGCAGGAGGTCGAGGAGCTTCACGTAGGCCGACGCCATGCCGATGAGCGTCCCGGCGGCTGTCCCCAGCGCCAGCGCGGCCACGGCCAACACCACCGTGATGCGTCCGCCTGCCAGCGTGCGTGAGAAGTAGTCGCGTCCCTTCAGATCGGTGCCGAACCAGTGCTCACCCGATGGCGATGCGAGCAGATTGGTGGTTTCGGCATCCGGCTCGTGTGTGGCGAGGTACGGCCCGAAGATGACGATCACGACGACCACAAGCGTGAGGAAGAGACCGAATACGCCCACAGGCTGCGAGCGGGCCACCTGCCCCAGCCTGCGCCACATGCTCGGACGCGCTGTCAGGGTGGAGGCGTCGGCCTCATGGGTGGCCAGAGCTGTGGATTCCGTCACGAGTACCGAATCCTCGGGTCGAGCCATGCGTATGTGATATCCACGACCAGGTTGACCATCACGAACATGAAGCCGGAGAAGACCACGAAGGTCTGCACGACCAGGTAGTCCTCCTGTCGGACGGCGTTCAGGGCGTACAGGCCCAGCCCCGGCAGGCTGAAGATCTGTTCGATGATGACCACCCCGCCGAGCGCCCCGCCGAAGGAAAGCCCAAGGACGGTGACGACGGGGATGAGCGCGTTCCTGAGTGCGTGCCGCCAGACCACGGTCACCTCCCGGAGGCCCTTCGACCGGGCGGTGCGTGTGTAGTCCTGGCGCAGTACCTCCAGCATCTCTGTGCGGGTGAGCCGGATAAGAGTCGCCATCAAGCCCAGCGCTCCCACGACAACGGGAATGGAGTAGACCTGCATGTTCCGCAGCGGGTCATCCTGGAACGGCACGTACCCTAACGGGGGCAGCCAGCCCCACCAGATGGGGGGAAACTTCAGGGCGAATACCGCAATCACGAAGCTCGGGACTGCCAGCACGACCACACTTGCGATGCGGATGGAGTGGTCGTTCAGGCCGTTCTGTCTCACGGCCGCGATCGCTCCAAGCGGAATCGCGAGGATCGCCTGCACGACCAGCGTGAGGACGACCAGCTGGATCGTCACGGGAAAGCGCCGCTTGATCTCGTCCACGATCGGGGTGGCGCTGATGAAAGAGCTCCCGAAGTCGCCCTGGAAGGCATTCGATATCCAGTCGTAATACGCCTCGAAGGGCCCTTTGTTCAGCCCGAGCTGTTCACGCAGGGCTTCGGCGCGTTCGGGGGTGTAGCTGTTCTGCAGGCGGTAGTCGACGACGTCGCCTGGGGTGAGCCGCATGATCATGGCCGTGCCGAAGGAGAGGATGAACAGTGTCACCGGCACGAGCAGCAGTCGCCGCAGGATGTACGTCCCCATCGATCGCTACCCGCCCAGGAACCCTTTCACGGCTGTTGCGGTCTGCTCCAGCTGCTCCATCTGCGGCACGTGCCCCGCTCCCGCGATCAGCTCGACGCGTGCGTCGGGGATCGCCTGCTCGAAGTCGGTCGCATAGACCGGCGGGATGAGGCCGTCCTGCTCGCCCCACAGGATGAGCGTCGGCGCGGTGATGCGGTGCAGACGCTTCTTCAGCCCCTTGTCCGGGATGGGCCAGACGAATTTCCCCGTGCACGCCAGCGACCAGGTGGTCCGCAGCGCCATCTGGATGCCCGTTTCCGGGTCTGGCGGAGGCGTGGCCATCATCTGCGCCGCCGGTCCCGTCGGGTCGGCGAACAGCAGCGGGCCGAGATCCTGCGGTGCCGTGGCCATCCAGTTCTTCACGGGGGTGTCGTCGCGCCAGAGCCCCACCGGGTCGATGAGCGCCAGCCGGCTCACGCGCGACGGGTTGGTGGCCGCCACCTCCGCCGCGACCATCCCCCCGAACGAGTGCCCCACGACCGCGGGGCTCTCCAGGCCGAGCTCGTCGAACACCTCGTAGTAGGACAGGACGAGGTCCCAGAGGTTGTCGATGGGCTTGATCGCGTCGGGAAGGCCCGGGGTCGTCCCGGGATGCTCGGGCGCGTACACCGTGAACGACTCCGCCAGCACGTCCAGGAACGGGTCCCACGTCAGCCCCATGGCCCCGTGGAAGAAGACCAGCGGTGGGCCATCGCCCGCGACGAGCGCGCGCGACTGCACCTTGCCCTGCCAGACCGTCGTCTCCCGCTCGCTGACGGCTGCCATCAGGAGCCGCCCGCCACGGTTGCGACTTCGGTCTGCCTGTTCATCTGCCGCCCCGCGCGCAGGCTCTCCGGCCACCACTTGTTCTCCCACTCGTCCGTCCAGTGGTGGCGGATGTGGGGAAGCACCTCGGTGGCCATCAGCTCGATGTTCTTCATCGCCAGCTCGTGCGGCATCGAGCCGATCTGCAGGAGAAGCATCAGGTTCCCCACCCGCAGGCTCTTGATCAGCTCTTCGAGCTGGTCCCGCACTGAGGTGGGACCTCCCGAGATCACGTACTGATTGTCGACATAATCCTTGAACGACCAATCGCTCAGCCGCTGCTGCTCCGACATCTGTTGCGAGAGCATCCGTCGAAGATTGTTTTCGAGGCTGCGGTAGTCCTGGTGCCCCGGCGGGGTGAACTCGGGAGCGATGTGCAGGCACTTCTCGAAGAAATACTTGATGTGCGTCTCGTAGTCCTTCTCCGCCTGCGCGTCTGTCTCCGAGACCGCCACCAGCTGAAGGAAGCCCGCCCGGTAGGGGTTCAGCTCCTTCTCCTTGCTGTCCATGAACTCCCAGAAGCTGTCCATCACCGCCTTGCCGCGCGCGTGCCCGAAGTAGCTCAGGAAGCAGTAGCAGTGCCCCTGTTCCGCCGCGAACTCCCATGTGCTCAGGCTGCCCATGCCCGGAACCCAGACAGGCGGGTGCGGCTGCTGCACGGGCCGTGGCCACAGGTTCACCATCGGCAACTGCGTGTATTTCCCGTTGTAGGGGAAGGGCTTGCGTGACTGCCATGCCTTCAGGATCAGGTCGTGCGCTTCGTAGTAGCGTTCGCGCTGCTCGATGGGCGTGATGCCGTAGCCCATGTTGGCGTCCATGGCCGTGCCCAGCGGCATTCCCGCCACCAACCGCCCGCCCGAGATGCAGTCCAGCATCGCGTACTCCTCCGCGATCCGGATCGGCGGGTTCGTCGTCGGCAGCGTCGCGCCCATCTGCACCAGGGCCACGTCCTGGCCGCGCGTTGCGCGCGCCAGCGCACCGCCCATCACGTTCGGGCCAGGCATGAAGCCGTAGGCGTTCTGATGGTGCTCGTTCACGCAGATACCGTCGAAGCCGAGGTTGGCCGCGTGCATCAGCTCGTCGAGCGTCCAGTTGTAGTAGTCGCCGACCCGCTCGGGGGTTGCCAGCTCGTGGAACGGCGGGTCGACCCAGACCGAGTGGTAGCGTTCCTCGAAGTCGTCCGGCAGCTCCCGGTGGGGCATCAGGTGGAACATCGAGATCTTCATCGGGCACCTCCCAGCCGCTGCCTGCCGCGTGTCCACCCGGTGGAGCCCGGAAGGGGCGGCGTGGCGCGTGGGGCTCGGCGCCCACGCTAGCGATCGGCCAGAGGCGGGTCAATATGCCGGGCGGCAATGCCTCTGACATCGCACGCTTGGCCCGCCGCCATCTACCCTAGATGCATGCTCGGAGGCGTCATCCGCAGGCTCGATCCGCGCGAGCGCCTCCCCCGGCGGCCGCTCACGAACTTCGTTCGCCCCGTGCAGGAGTTCGTCCAGACGGAGAGTGCGGGCGCCATTCTCCTCATGGTCGCCGCCATCGTGGCGCTGGTCTGGGCGAACTCGCCCTGGCGTCACTCTTACGAGGAGCTGCTGGCGGTCCAACTCGGGGTTGACCTGGCCTTCTGGGCTGTCGAAGGGAGCCTCCACTTCTGGGTGAACGAAGTGGGGATGGTCCTCTTCTTTTTCCTGATCGGCCTCGAGGTCAAGCGCGAGATCACGATCGGCGAGCTGTCCGACCCGCGGGTCATGGCGGCCCCCGTGATCGGAGCCATAGGCGGCATGCTCTTGCCCCTGGCCATTTTCCTCCTCATCACGCAGGGCGCCTCGGGTGATGCACGTGAGGGTTGGGCCATCCCTATGGCCACCGATGTCGCCTTCGCTCTCGGCATCGCCATGCTCTTCGCGAGACGCGTCCCCCTGGGCCTGCGCGCGATGCTCCTCACCTTCGTCATCGTCGATGACATCGGGACGGTCGTGGTCGTGGCCTTCTTCTACTCCGGCGACGTCCAGGTCGACCAGCTCCTGCTGACGGTCGGGCTGGTTGCGCTCATGCTCCTCGTGTACCGCCTTGGCCTGCGCCCGATGTTCATCTTCGCTGGCCTGGGCGTCGTCGCCTGGGCGGCCATCCATGACTCGGGCGTGCATCCAACAACGCTGGGTGCTGTCCTGGGCTTCCTCACCCCCTGGCGCCCGCCAATGCCCCTCGACGGCTTCGTGCGCACCGCCCGACAGCTCCTCGAACGCTTCCGTGCCGGCGACGAGGATTCCGAGACGCCCCTTGGTCACGACCAGGTGGTCGATTCCCTCCTCAGCCTCAGCGATCTCAGCAGCAACGCGGTGCCCCACGTCGATCGTCTCGAGCACCATCTACATCCGTGGGTTGCCTACCTGGTGGTGCCTGCCTTCGCGCTCGCCAATGCCGGCGTCCACCTGGACCCGGCTGGTCTCGCCGATGCCTTCGCCAGCACGGTCACCTGGGGCGTCATCGTCGGCCTGGTGGTGGGCAAGCCCGTCGGACTCGTGGCGGCCACGTGGATCGCGGTCGTCCTCGGCGCCCAGCGTCCGGCGGGGGTGACCTGGCGAGGAGTATGGGCAATCGGGTTGGTCGCCGGCATCGGCTTCACCGTTGCGCTCTTCGTGGGTGACCTGGCCTACGCCGACCCCGACCTCCTTCGCTTCAGCAAGATCGGCATCATCGCCGCCTTCGCCATCGCCGGTCCCCTCGCGTTCCTCGGGTTCCGCCTGCTTCCCAGGGTCGAGCAGGCGGAATCTCCCGTCTCCGCAGCCGACGTACCGGATAGGGTTGCCGCACCCTAGGCGCCTCTTGCGCGGAAGCGAGCGCGCACACGAAAGCCCGCCCCGGGGACTCCTTGCCCCTGTCGAAAAGGAGTAGGCTGAACGCGTGAATCGAGAGTCTGGAGGGTAGACATGCGGTTTCTTCGACGTGGAGAGAGTGAATCGAGTAGCACGCAGGTAGCTGAGGATGCCTCCGAAACCTGTGAGTGCGTCCTCCTGGTCCCGCACTGGGACTCGCCCGAGAACATGGGGATCGAGGACAAAGCGAGCAGCTACCGCTGCAACACCTGTGGCGAGACCTTCACGCGCGAGGAAGAGGAGATTCTGCGCGGCACCGAGGCGGACCGTATCCGTCGCGGCCTGCAGGAGCGTCCCAACCTACACGCGCGCTACCCCGTCACCTGGAACCTTGCCGATGGACGTGAGGTGGAGCTCCACCGGCTGACCCGCTCGAACCGGGGCGCGTTCCTCCAGTTCGCCCGCGGGCTTGCTCATGACGACCTGCTCTTCCTCCGTGAGGACATCTCCAGCGGCGCGGTCGTTGATGGGCTCGTCCGGAACGTGGAGGAGGGCATCGACTTCGCGTTGGTGGCCCAGGCTGGCGGCCGGGTCGTCGGGTACGCTTCCCTGCACGGCGAGCCCATGCGCTGGACTCGCAATGTGGGAGAAGTACGCGTGATCGTGGACAGCGACTATCGCGCCAGCGGCCTCGGTGGCCGCCTGGTCCGCGACGTCATCGACGCAGCCCCGAACTTCGGGTCCCGCAAGATCACCGCCCAGATGACGGTCGATCAGGGCGGCGCCCGCGCTGCCTTCGAGCGACTTGGCTTCACTGAGGAGGCCACCCTGCATGGTTGGGTCACGGATCGCCGCGGCCTGCCGCGCGACCTCCTGATCATGGCCCTCGACCTCACCGGCTAGACCCGGGAGCGGCGTCGCTCGTTCCGCCATCAGCTTCCGTAGACGAAAGAGCGGCCCGCCGATCGGCGGGCCGTTCCTGTGGGACAAGTCCAGGGTCCAGGCTGCCGGCCGGTGCTCAGCGCAGCGCCGGCATGACCTCCTCCTCGAACAACTGCACCGCGCGCTCCGAGACCTCTGGCGCGGACGAGGCCAGCGCCCCCTGCGCGGGCCCTGCGATCACGAAGCGCTCGATACCCAGATCGATCAACGCCCGCAGTCGCTCGATACAGTCCTTGGGTGGTCCGATGATCGTGAACCGGTCGATGAACTCGCCCGGAACCACCTTCGACTGCGGCGAACCCTCGCGGAAGTGCCCGTGCAACTCGTAGGCGTCGTGGATCCGCTCGTACACCTCGCGGTCTTCCTCCGAGACTGGCGCCACGACCTTCCCGTACATCGCCGTAAAGCGCGCCATTGAGGTGGCCACGCCGCTCAGCATGCGGCGTCCCGCCTCCCGATCGTCCGTTACCGCCACCGGCACCCATGCGCCCAGACTCAGCGGACGCGTCACGCCCGCGGCCTCGCGGGCTTCGCGCACGACGCCGAGCGCCCAGGCGACCCGCTCCGGATTCGCGCCAACGGCGGTCGTCACCCGGTCTGCGTGGCGCGCGGCGATCCCGAGCACCCTCGGCCCGGTGCCTACCAGGTCAAGCGGCACGGAGGGAGTGCCCTGCATGAACAGCCCGAACTTCGCCTCCGTCGCCGTCTGCGCGAGCCCCAGGCGATCGACTGGTGGGAAGTGGCCGCCTCCGTCGAGATCGAGGTCGAACGGCTGTGGCTCGTCCTGCAGGTAGTTGCGCAGCCGGCTCACGTAGCGCTCGAAGAACTTGACCGGCGCCGGCGCCATCCCCAGGTAGGCCATCGCCGAGTCGCCCCGCCCCAGCCCGAGCACCGCACGACCGCCGGACACTGCCTGCAACGTCCTTGCCGACCCCGCCGCGGCCGCCGGCGTGTGCGAGGCTGGCGTGGCCACCCATGTGGCCAGCTGCAGCCTGCTCGTCTCGGCCGCCGCCGTGGCGAGGGAGACGTAGGGATCGGGAGCCATCGTGGGCGCGTACGGCGTGCCGAAACCGTCCCACCCCTGCTCTTCCGCTCGGGCCGCGGCCTTCGCGATCACCGCCGGGAGCCCCAGCCCCGTTGTCCAGAACTCCACCATTCCCGGGCCTCCTACAGGTCCGTGCTGCCGGCGTACTCCCGGCGTGGCCAGAGGAAGTCGATCCGGGTCCGGTGGATCTTCCAGCCGTCCCCGGTCTTCTTGTAGGTCTCGTCGTAGATTCCGCACAGCATCAGCGGGTTCTCCTCCCCCACCGTCGAGCGAATGTTGATCAGGTACCAGCGACCCCTCGCTGTCGTCTCGTCCACGAGACGGATCCACGGATTCATCACGTTGTGGAGGATGCCGTAATCCGTGCGCCCGCTCGCGGCCGCCGCTGCGTACTCCCGCTGGATTTCCTCCTTCCCTTCCCACTTCCCGTAGTTCTCCCCGAAGTCGCACACGGCGTCGTCGGTGAAGAGCGCCACAAGCTCGTCCACGCGGTTCCCGTCGTAGTAGTGGGCGTAGAGGGTGCGGAGGTTCTTGATCTCCTCGATCTCGCAGAGTTCCTCGGGTGTCACCACCGTCGAACCTCCTACAGGTTGGTGCTCGGCTGGTATTCCCGCCGGGGCCAGAGGAAGTCGATCCGCGTGCGCGCGATCTTCCAGCCGTCATCCGTCTTCTTGTACGTCTCGTCGTAAATGCCGAAGAGGATCAGCGGATTCTCGACGCCCTCCGTCGTCCGCAGGTCGAGCAAGTACCAGCGTCCGTGCGCCGTCGTCTCGTCCGCGAGCCGGATCCACGGGTTCACGACCGCGTGCATGACCCCGTGCGGGTCATCGCCCTCGCCGTCGATGAAGTTCTTGTAGTTGTTGTAGATCTGCTCACGGCCGACCCAGTCGCCGCCGTACTCCTCGCCGAACTCGCACACCGCATCCTCGGTGAACAGGTTCGCGAGCTCCTCGACCCGCTGCCCGTCGTAGTAATGCGTGTAGAGGTAGCGAACCTCCTTGATCTCTTCGATTTCGCACAGTTCCTGGGGGGTAACCATTCGTGTTGCTCCTTAGCCTGGCGGACCCCACGAGGTCCATTCGTCGATCGGTTTGTCGGGCGTGATCACCAGCAGGACGCGCTCGTCCCGCCGTAGTTCCTTCAGGAAGTCCTCGTCGTTGTGCTCGCGGCCGTGCTTGGCGCGGATCGCCTTGAACTGCTCGAAGACCGCCTCGTGGTCGTCGCGCAGCTCGACCGTGCCGTCGACCAGCACCGTGCGGAACCCGGTCGCGTCGTCGATCGCCAGCTGCACCCGCGGGTCGCGACTGAAGTTCTCGTACTTCCGCCGCGACTTCGTCGTCGAGACGTAGAACCGCGAGCCGTCCCAGTGGAACCAGTTCGGCGTCATCTGCGGGCGTCCGTCCTTGCGGATGGCGCCCACCATCGCGTTGCGGGGCTCCGCCAGGAACGCCTCGATCTGGTCGCGGCTCATGCCGCGAGGGCTGGTCACGCGCGGACCCCGATGCAGGCAGCGGTCACCGCGCGCTCGCCTTGGGCCCGTCCCAGTACTTGATGAGCTCGTACCAGCCGGAGCCGTTGACCGCGATTGGGATCCCGCCAAGCTTCTCGCCGGTCTCCCGGTGGTGCTTGCGCCCTTCCCAGGCGTCGGGGTCGCGCTGCCACGCGTTCAGCGTGGTCTCGGCTTCGTCGTAGCTGTCCGCCTCCACCTCGTAGAGGGAGAGGTAGCCGGAGACGGTCTCGCCGTTCCCGTGCGGACCGCTCAGCTTGAACACGCTCCCCCGGATGAAGTTCGGGCACTTGGCCGTGTCCTCGATGTGCTGGTCGACGAACCACTCGTCGAACGCCTCCTGGGCGTCTTCGCTTGTGGGCTCGCAGAGCCCGATGAGCACGAATTTCGGCATGGTCTGGTTCCTCCTGCCAGTTGCGCGAAGGGTAGCACCGGTGTGCCCCCGTGATCTCGGCTGTTGCCTCAGGTTCCCCGTTGCCGCGGGTCCAGGACGTCGCGCATCGCATCGCCGAGCAGGTTGAATGCGGCGACGGTGAAGGTGATGGCGCCACCCCCAACGATGCTCATGACCGGCTGCGAGTCGAATGTCAGGCGCCCCTGCGCCACCATCTTCCCCCAGCTGGGACCGGGCGCCCCGAGATTCAGGAACGAGAGCCCGGCCTCGGCGAGGATTGCCGTGCCGATGGAGATCGAGAAGATGACGATGATCGGCGCCGCGATGTTCGGCAGCAGGTGGCGAGCCACTATCCGCAAATGACTGGCGCCCACCACCCTCGCCGCCTCCACGTACACCTCATTGCGCGTGGATAGCGCCGCTGACCGCACAACCCGGGCGGCGCCGAATGATCCCAGTATGGATAAGGCGAGGATGACTCTGAACAGGGTCACCTCCCCGATCTGGATCAGAAGGAGCAGGAAGATGAGGCCCGGGATGGCAATCATGGCGTCGACCAGTCGCTGCAGAACCAGGTCCACGAGGCCACCGAAGTAACCGGATGCAACCCCGATGATTGCCCCGAGTACCGTCGCCATGGCCGCCGAGGCGAATCCGAAGTAGAGCGCGCGCCTCGCTCCCACGAGCAGCCGCGTCAGCAAGTCACGGCCCTTGTCGTCGGTCCCAAGGGGATGTTCCCAGCTGGGGTTCGAGAGCCGCAGGAGCGTGGTCGGGCTGATCTTCTCCGGGTCCGTGCTGCTGCGATCGTAGTTCGGGTTCACTACGCTGAACGCCTCGTCCTTGTCGTACGGCGTCATGTACGGGCCCAGCACCCCCAGCGCCAGGAAGATGATGGCCATGCCGAGGCCGATGGCGCCGACCTTCTTCTGTCGCACGAACCGTCCGAAGCCCGCCACGGCCCTCCGGACCCTCGACCGCTCCTCCTCGCCGCCGGCCACCTCCAGGTTGTGCTCCTCGAATCCCACGCGCGATGTCACTCGGCAGCCCCCACCGTGACCCGGGGGTCAATCAGGAAGTAGCTGAGGTCAACCAGAAGATTGATCATGACCACCCCCACGACGAGCAGAAGGGCCATGGCCTGGGCAACCGGAACATCTCGGATCAGAAGCGCCTCCAGGAGCAGTCTCCCCATGCCCGGAATGTTGAACATCGTTTCGAGGATGACATTGCCGCCGACCAGGGCGGCCAGGGAGATACCGAAAATCGTCACGATCGGGATGAGCGCATTGCGGAGCACGTGGCGGGCAATGACGGCGCTGCTCTGGAGGCCCTTCGCTCTCGCCGTTCGCACGTAGTCCTGGCGCAGCACGTCGAGCAACTGGGACCGCAGGAACCTCATCAGGATCGCCCCAAAGCCGAGCCCGGCGGCAAGGCTGGGGATGATCATGAGCTGGATGCTTCCCCACGGATCTTCCCAGATGCCGGGGTGCGCGATCACGTTCAACTCCAGGATGTCGTACTGGAGTGACCAACCCGAGCCGAGCGTCGCAATCCAGAACGGCGGCGCCGCAAGGAAGAAAACCGCGAACAGACGAAGACCGCCGTCAAGCCAGGAGTCCTGTCGCAGGGCCGAAATGATGCCGATGGGGAACGCCAGGATGAGCGCGATGACTACTGACATGAGGCCGAGCTGGAGCGTATACGGCAGCGCGGCCCGCACTGAGGTCAGGGAAGAGTCCCCCGTCCGGAACGAAGTCCCGAAGTCCCCCGTGACGAGGTCGCGAAGGAACTTTCCGTACTGGACGGGGATGGGGTCGTGAAGCCCCAGGCGCTCACGGGCCAGGCGGAGGGCTTCATCGGGATCGCCGCCCCGGCCTGCGAAGAACTGGTCCGAAACCTGTTGCGCGGCGAAGTCGCCCGGCAGGATGCGCAGCGTGATGAAGATGAACGTCATCACGATCAGGATGACAACGAGATTGAGGAGCAGGCGTCTCGCGATGTACTGCGTCACGGGGCACGCTCCGCAAGGGTTCTGGCACGGCATCCCCGGCGCCAGGCCGGGGCGCTATGCGCCATGCCTGCCGCCTACCCTGCGCCGTGGCGGATAAGGCGGCCCGGTGTGGCGCCAGTCGTCTCCCCGTCCTCCACGGTCACCTCGCCGTTCACCAGGATCCAGCGGTAGCCCTCGGCCCGCCGCACGCGGCGCCACTGACCGGCGGGAAGGTCGTAGACCTTCTCCATCGGCCCGATGCCGAGGTTCTCCAGGTCGTAGATGACGATGTCCGCCGGCGAACCTTCCCTGATCCAGCCCCGGTCCTTGAACCCGGCGGCCTGCGCCGGGTAGGCGCTCAGGCGCCAGTGCGCCTGCTCAAGGTCCATGATCTCGTGATCGCGAACCAGCTCCGACAGCATCTCCGTCGGGTATACGCCCATCGCCAGGAACTTCGTGTGCGCGCCCCCGTCCGAGACCCCCGGGAGTGCGAAGGGCGAGTTCGCCACCTCGCTCATCGATTGGACATCGGTCTCCTCCGGCGGGGTCACCCATGTCGTCTGGAGGTTGTCGGCCACGCCCAGGTCGAGGAAGGCGTCCACGACGTGCTTGCCGCTCTGCTTCGCGATCTCCCCGACCGTGAGCCCCTCCAGGTGCTCCAGGGAGGGATCCTCGACTTCCTGCACGGTAAGAACCGCCAGCCCCCTGCCGACGTGACCGTCGACCTCGGCTTCCTCGTCGCGGCCGGGGGCGCTGGGCCCTTTCCCCTCGTCGTACTCGGCGCGGAGGGCCGGCCGGCGCTCGGGATCGCCCATCTTCGCCATTCGCTCCTCGACCGTTCCGAGCGTCATCTCCCTCCAGAGCTCATGTGTATCGAACATGTTCCAGTGCTCGAGCGTGAACTCGTAGCCGATCTTCACGGTCACCGCCTGGCCGTACACCCGATTGCCGCGCGCGTTCGCCTCGTTCAGCCACGCGATCGTTTTGTGGTGCCCCTCCATCTTGTTCCCGTGCTGGTCCTGCGCCATCGCCAGGATAAGGTTGTAGATCACGGGCCGGCCGCTCACCTCGGCGAGCTGCTCGTTCAGCTCCATGCTGCCGCCGGTGAGCTGGATGAAGCCCGCGCGGCACCTGGCCAGCACCTCCGCGAACGACACCAGCGTCTCGGGCGCCATCGTGTCCGTGATCATCGGCGTGCCGTCGTAGTCGCGCTGGCCGCTCCCCGGTCCCAGCACCTGCGCGGAGAAGCCGCACCCGCCCGCCTTGATCGCCTCCTCCAGGATGCGCGACATTTCCGCCATCTCAGCATCGGTCGGCTGGCGGTTCTTCGCCGCCTCCAGGCCCATCACGTACATCATCAACGGGCCCAGGCCGACGTAGCTCAGGAGGTTCACCCCCTTCGGCGTGCGCTCAAGACTGTCGAGGAACTCCGGGTACGTCTCCCAGTCCCACGGCATCCCCTCCTGCATCGACTCCAGCGGGACCGCCTCGTTTCGCGCCAGCGAGAGCATCGCCCGCTCCCGGTCGTCCGGCTTCACCGGCGCGAAGCCGAACCCGCAGTTCCCGATCACGACGGACGTCACCCCGTGCCAGCCCGAGATCGAGCAGTACGGATCCCAGTAGACCTGACCGTCGTAATGCGTGTGCAGGTCGACGAAGCCCGGCGCCACAATGAGCCCCCGGGCATCGAGCACACGCTCGCCATCCGAAGCGTTCAGCTTCCCGATGTAGCTGATGCGTCCATTGGTGATGCCGATGTCGGCTACGTACCTCGGCGTCCGCAGCCCGTCGATGATTGTTCCGCCTTTGATGACGGTATCGAACTCAGCCATGCCCCAACCTCCGCTGGCCGTTTGACGCTTGCAGCCTCACTTTACAAGGTGGGCTTGCCCGCGTACGTGGGATCGGTCTGGTCCAGCCATGCCCGCCTGCCAAGCTTCTTCTCGAAGTCGAGGAACCCCGGCTCGGCGCCGTGCAGGTATGGCCAGTGCAGGTACTGGCGCAGCGAACCGGAGATCGGGATGTGTCCGGTGCCGCCATCCCCGAGCGTGAAGCGCTGCGCTTCCCTGAGGATCTCCTTTGCGCGTTCCGTATCGAACTCGGCGAACATCTCCGCAATCAACTCCTCCATTTCCGGAGTCGTCGTCTTGTAGAAGTTGATGTTGCCCTCGATGCCCCACAGACCCTTCCAGCGTTGCCGCGGGTCGGGTGAGTGCCACTGCGTCCAGCCGCCGAGGTAGCCTCCCGAGCCCTGGTCAAGCAGGTACTGAAGGAGCGTGCCCACGGGCACGGTATGCAGGGAGAACTTATCCGTCCCGAGGTTCTCGTTCATCATGGCCGGCCACCACTCCTTGATGGCCTGGTCCTGGACGTCGATGATGGTCATCTCGAACCACATCGGGTCGATGGCATCGCCACCACCCGCTTGCCACAGCGCCCGGGCTTCCTTGATGTCCTCCTCCTTGTCCGCTCGGTAGCCCGGCGTCGTCGCCAGTTCGTCCTGCGTGAGCGCCCAGTCCTGGAACGGCCACGGCACCGGCGGGTTCGGCCGAGCGACGCCCTGGAAGTACTGCTGCCCGCTCAACACCCGGTCGGTGGCGATGAAGATGGCGTTGCGGATGTCCTTGTTGTTCCAGCCCTCGCTCTGGAGATAGGGGTACGTCAGGCCCAGGTTGCTGTTCGGCTCGCCCACCGACAGCCGCACCGCGTCGGGCTGCGCCGCCTCGACCGCGGAGATGACGTCGTTGGTCGATTGCATGATGTCGAGCTGCTTCTGCTCGAACGCCAGCCGGATCGCCTGGGCATCAGCGATCGGCGTGTAGATGACTTCGTCGAAGTACTGTACTTCCTCGCCTGCGGCCTTGAGGAAGTAGTCGGGGTGGCGCCGCGCCCGTGCTCGCGTGTCGAGGTTGTACTCCTCGAACACGTATGGCCCCGTTCCGAGGATGACCTCGGCATTGGTCACGGCGAAGTCGAGCTCGATCGCCTCAGCCGTCTCGCGATCGTTGATGACGTTGAAGCGGTCGCACATCTCCGAGAGCCAGAGGACACTCGGAGCGTTCAGCGTGATCGTGAACGTCGTGTCGTCGATGTAGTCGACGTTCTCGACGTGCGAGTAGAGGGCGCTGTAGCGGTAGAAGTCCTCGGTCTCGGTTCCGTCCGCCAGCTTGCGCTCGCGCTGGCGCTCGATGTTCCAGCGGATGTCCTCCATCGTCATCGCCCGGCCGTTCGCGGGAGGCTTGTCGTGGAACTTCACGTCGTCGCGAATCTGGAAGGTGTAGGTCACCTCGTCGGGCTGCTCAGGTACGCCCTGTGCGAGCTCGCCCCGGATCGTCGCCGCCTCGATGTCGTCCCATGACACCAGCTGGTTGTAGGCCAGGCTGAGCATCTCGCCGCGGTTCGGATAGAGCTCGCGGTGCATGTCCAGCGTTGCCCCATCGAGGCCGCGGTGGAAGCTGTACTGCCCGCCGTCGGTCGGCACCGTGCCCGCCGCGGGAGCTTCGGTGGGAGCTTCCGTCGGCGCTTCGGTCGCGGCTGCAGTGGCTTCCGTGGCTGCTGCGGGCGCTGCTGTCGGCTCTTCCTCATCGTCATCATCGCCGCAGCCCACGACGACGAGCGCGCCAGCCCCCGCCGCCCCCGCGATCGTGCCCCTCAGGAGCGCCCGGCGGGGGACTCTCGACCTTAGTGCCCAAAGACCCTAGCCTAGCAACTCAGGGCCACAACCTGGGCTGCTCGGCACAGTCCCCGAGAAGCGGGACACAGCCGTCAGCCACAATCTCCTGAATCAGGCCTTGGCGACAAGCTCGGCGTACTTGAGACGCTTCCCAACCATTCCGTGGGTGACGAGCCGGAGCTGGTCGATTGTGTCCAGTTCTCTTGCGTTGTGGCGGCCCGCAAACTCGGTCACGTAGCGGTCGAGGTGCTTCTCCGACATCCAGTGATAGGTCCCGACGTAGCCACGTTTCAGCATCGACCAGAACGACTCGATACCTTGGGTGTGGACATCTCCCTTCACGTACTCGCCCTTGGTGTGCCGAACGACTCCGTGATTTGGAAGATGTCGATACCCCGGAAAGTCGTCCGTATAGACCTTCGAACCGTACTTGACCTGACCGTGAATGAATCGCTCGAGGGTTCGACGGTCGGCTTGCGAGATGACCCGAGCGTGAACCTGCTTGGTAGGTCGATTCTTGATGCCGGCCACGAGGACCTTCGGGCGAACCTCTTTACCGTGCCGGTTCTTGGCCTTCCCGCCGACGTGAGTCTCGTCCACCTCGACTGGTCCGGTGAAGAAGAACGAGGTGTCCCGTTCCCAGACCTTCCGGAGTCGGTGGGCCAGATGCCATGCGGTCTTGGCCGACACACCGAGGTCCCGATGGAGCTTCAAGGACGAGACACCCTTCAAATTGGTGGTGAGCAGATAGGCTGCGAGTACCCACGTCTGGTAGCCCAGGTTGGAAGCCTCCATCACCGTTCCGGTCCGGACCGAGAATCGACCCCGGCACGCCCGACACCGGTAGGGCATCGAGGGGTGCTTGGCACCGGATTGGACGTCCGAAGCGCCGCACTTGGGGCAAACCGGACCATTTGGCCAACGGACCGAGACAAAGAAGGACTCGGCCGAAGCATCGTCCGGGAACATCCGGAGAAGCTCGGTAACCGAGATGCCTTTTCGCTTCGAGTGGCGGGTACTCATAGGCTCATTATCGCCTAGAGCGGTAGGTAAGAGAACGCTAATCTGAAGGCAGAGTCCGGGTGGGCGAACGGTAAGCCGCTCCCTCTCGCAAAGGCAGAGAAGCCGGTTCGACTCCGGCCCCGGACTCCGCCCTCGGCTCATCTACCCCGAGCATGGCTCGAATGAGGTCGAGCGGGTCTGCATCAATCCGCAGGTCCTCTTCGGCCTTCGAGGTATCAAAGCGCTCCATTGCGTATCAAGGGTACACCGCCCGGGCTGGGGTGGTCCAGAACGAGTCCTGTTGTCTTTCCGGGTATGCCCCTGTATGACAGTCCGTGCTACGGACTCCCGCTCAACGAGAGCAGGGCATCGGGGCAGCGTGCCCCTTTCGTGCTCTCGGGGAGTCCGTAGCAGATAACCCGATGCCCGCACGGAAGGGGCTTTTCTGCGATGGCGAAGCACGACAACGTCCAACTTCATGTCAGCGTCAAGACCGGCTGGCTCAACCTTCGAGAATCACTCGGGTCGGCAACGGACCGGGCGTTGGAAGCCCTGAACGAGGAGGACTACTGGGTGGTCTTCGTGGTCCCCGACCGCTGGTCTGTACTACGCACTCTCGGGAATAGTCTCGTTCAGGTGCTCACCCTTGGCTTCGTCTCGTACGAGCCGGGCCTGCTACTCATTGCGGAGCGTAGGCCAAAGAGTGGCTAAGGCCCTCGTCTCTGCGTTAGTGGGATTGTTTCTGCTGAGTCAGTTGGTGTTGTTCCTTGTTTCCACGTTCAGGTAGGTGGGCACTAAGGTCGAGAGTCCCCGCCCGGCGGCTCACTCGCTTCCGATCCCAGTGCCGTCGCCAGTAGTTGTCAGCCATGCCGTTCCCTCCATGCCCGGTGGGTCAGTGCCCGGAGTGGCTCGCTCACGGTCCGTAAGCGAGCCCTATTCTGTGGCCCCGTCGAATCCGGCTTCTGGCTATGGGCGCGCCTGCGCTCACGACATCCAGGGGTGCCAAGCCGCTGGCTGGCAGGCTACGCCGTGCCAGAACGCCCCGCAATAGCTGCTAGCTTCATGGCGATATAGCGCTTGCGTCGTGCGGGCGCTAGAGCCGCGGCATTACTTCCGTGGCGAACCAGGTCTTGTAGTCGGCTCCCGCCAGCGCCGGCGGAACCGCCCGCGGGACCGGCGCACCCGGCACCGGCATCGGGACCGGGTGCGGCACGACGATGTCCACCCGCCCGACGGCCTCGATCGCTGCTCGGAGCTGCCCCGCGATGTCGTCCGCCGACCCGAACAGGGCGAACGAATCGGCCGTCTCCTCGTCGAGGAAGCTCACGAGGTTGCCCGACTCCACGAGGTCGGGGGCGTGGTGGAAGTCGGGGTACACCTGCTTCTTCAGCTCCTCCACGGAGGGCCCGTCCCAGGGCAGCCCCGGAATCTCGAAGAGCGCCGGCGAGTACTCGTAGTACCCGGCCGCCATCGACCGCGCCGTCGCGCGAATCTCGTCGGGATCGTCGCTCATGACCGTGTGGAAGATGAGCCCGATGCTGATCTCGTCGGGGTCCCGCCCCGCCTCCCGCACCCCCGCGTGGACGCGCTCGATGGCCGTCCTCAGGTTCCCCGGGTGGCGCCCCACGCGCAGGAAGACGCCGTCCGCCACACGCCCCGCCATCTCGATCGTTCTCGGCCCGCCCGCCGCGATCCAGACAGGGACCGGCCGCGCGTGCACGAGCCGTGCGGGCCGCACCGCCCCCACGTCCACCGCCTCCCCCGCGAGCAGCCGCCGGGCGAGCACGGTCGCTTCCTCCAGCTCCGCCATGCGCGCGGGACGCAGACCCAGCCAGCGCACGGCTGTATCGCCTACGCCAAGGCTCAAGAAAGCCCGCCCTTCCGACAGGATGTCGAGCGTCGCGATGGAGCTCGCCGAAACCGCGGGGTGGTGCAGGACCGGGTTATCGAGCAGCAGCCCCAGCTTGATGCGCGACGTGCGCCCCGCTGCGATCGCCAGCTCCATGTATGGGTCGCGCCGCGAGAGCGGGTTCCAGGGGATGAGCGCGTAGTCCCAGCCCAGCTCCTCCGCCTGCTGGATGTCCGCTACGAACGCTTCCGTGGAGGTCCAGTCCCAGCGGTTCAGCCCGAACTCAGGCCGCCCGTCCATTCGCCGCCTAGCCCGCCTTCCGGGCGAGGGGGCTCTCGGCCGGGTCACGCAGTTCAAGCACTTCGAACAGGTTCGCCGCCTCGGAGATGCCGACGATGTAGACCATCCGCTCCTTCACCGCGCCCTCGGCGTGGACGGCGCCGGCGGGGATCACGAGCTTGTCGCCGGGGCCGAGCGGGAAGCGCTCCCCTTCCTCGTTGAGCACGTAGCTGCGTCCCTCCAGCACGTACCCGCAGTTGTCGACGTCGTGCCAGTGGAGCGGCAGCTCCTCCATCCGCTCCGACACGTAGGTCGTCGGCCAGAGGTCGAGGCGCTTGATGTCCTCGAGCACCTCTTCCTTGGTCGTGAAGGCGTTATGGATGACCTGCATCGGGCCCGGTTCGAGTGCCACGGTTTGCTCCTCGTCGCCAGTCCGGCGTTGCGCGCGAGTGTCGCACGTTCGCGCCCCCCTCGGCCACGCTGGAAGTTCGTACCTGGCCCGTCGGCGTCAGGGCTGCGACAGCCCGGCCCGGTACTCCGCGAACTGCCGGTAGAAGTCGTCGATGGTCAGGCCGAAGGCCTGCTCGAATGCCGCCTGCCAGCTTCCCGCGCCCTCGTAGGTCAGATCCCCGGGGTCTCCCCTTGGCAAGAGGCGGAAATACTCCATTACCGCCTGTTCGTCTGCGATCTGCGTCAGCAGGTCTAGCGCGACGAACGCAAGCGCCGGACTGTCGGTCCCCGCGGAAGTCCAGCCATCGTGGTCTTCGATCTGGCGCAGGGTCGCCGAAGCCTCGTGCACCGTCCCCATCCGCCTTGCGAGTTCCCCATCGTAGGAAGCGGCCCCGACGCTGGTTTCGTAGGCTGCAGCCGCGTAGTCGGGCGCTCCGAACGCGAGCCAGTATGGACCTGTCGGTGTAGACCGAAGCACGTCGAAGTACCCGAGGAAATACGAGCGGTGGTTCAAGCTGGTCGGGCAGTCCTGGACGTGGAAGATCAAGCGGAGGGAGCTGCGGAGGGAGCATGCATACGACCCCCCCACGAGTCCCTGGCGGGAGAGCGCGCCGAAGGCAGCACGACCTGATTCCTCGTCCGCTGCGACGTACACGAGGTAGGCCAGACCCTGCGCCCCCAGACGCTCCGTGAGGAACCGGTACGTCCCCTCGACCTCCTGCTCGATCGCCTCTCGTGCGGTCTGCGGTACGTCTCCGGCGAACACGACGACAGGTCTCGCCAGTTCCTCGCGATAGCCCTCGAACTCCGGATAGAACCCCCCGGGGCTGATTTCGAAGGCGGCTTCGAACGCCTCCTGCCAACCCTCGGCAGAGGCGAGTAGCCGGTAGTACTCCAGGTACGAGTCGTGGTCTGCCTGTTCTGCCAGCGACAGCGGCCCCTCGGGAGGCAGGTTCTCCGCCGCTTCCGGTCGCCGTGCTGAGTGCCCGACCAGCCAGTCGAGGCCCATTGCGCCCAGGTTGTAGGTCTCGCGATATTCGGCAGATGTGGACTTGACGTCCTCGAGATCCCCGAGCTCCTTGTAACGGGGTACGGAGGCGAGGAGCCAGTACTGCCGGATGCTGCCACCGTCTCGGCCCAGCTGGGACACCTCGTAGATTCCGCTGGCATACGTCGCTGCCCCTTCGGTCATCCACGAAGGGGGGTAGGGGTATCGGGCGAGGGTGTGTTGAAGCACATGGAAGTACTCGTGCGCCAGCGTGCTCTCCAGCTCATCCCCCACGAGGTGGTTGGCAATCTGGAGCGTGCTGAGGACGACGCGACTTGCAGGTGGTGTGCCGACGAACCTGGTGGTGACGGCACTGGGAGAGCCCTCACCGGTGCTGAGGGTGAACTGCGGTGGCTCGACTCCGTAGCGCTCCGCGAAGAACCCGATCACGTTCGTCAGCGCTCGCCGAACCTCTTCCTGGCGCTCGGCTGATACGGCCTCGCCAAAGGTGAACAGAGTGTTTCCCGTCTCCGATTGCCACCACCGCGCCTCGCGGGCCATTTCGACCCAGATGGCGTCACCCCGGTTCAGCTCCCCGAGCGTGTTGAACGAGCCTGCGCCGGGAAGGTAGCTGTCGAACCGCTGGGCCTCCGCATCCCACCGGAATGCGGCGCGAACCTCGTCGCCGAACCGCCTGAACGCTTCCTCGACCGGTGTGCCGTCACTCCCCGTCCAGCCGACGAGGTTGAGGCCCGCCTCCAGGGAGAGCAGGACGTACCTGTCGCTGACCGGGCGCTCCCAGTCGACCGCGGCTTCACCCCCGATCTCCAGCCACAGCCCCTGCCCACCGGTGAGCCGGCCCATCCCGTACCCCGTGCTCGTCCGGGTCGATCGCCGGAAGCGCTGCGCCTCGGTGTCCCATCCGCGTACCTGCTGGAGTTCCGGGATGGCCGCGAAGAGGTCGGCCACCGCTGTGGTTTTCCCGACCCAGCCCACCATGTTCCAGCCCGGATACAACCTCGTCGTGACCGTGGGGGCCTCGTCCTGCGCGAGGGTGAGTCCGGGCGCCGACACAGCCCAGACTGCAAGTGCAACGAGGAGCGCAGCGACGAGAGCGCGGGCGGATCGAAGCCTCAACACCGCCTCCCCGCGAGTGCTGCCTTGCCCAATCGCATCCTGGAAGAGCAGGTCCGCATGACCCCGCCGCTGCTGGACGGGCGAGCCGTCAGCCTTCGCTCCCCTCCGCCTCCAGCGCCGCGTACCGGACGCCGGTCAGCTCCTCCGAGATCTCCCAGAGCCGCTTCCCGTCCGCCTCGTCGTGCGCCGAGGCCGACGCCTCGACCAGCACTGGATGCCCCGTCGTCTCGTTGAGCCGCCCGGGACCGAAGTACTGGCCGCCCGTGGCGTGCGGGTCGGTGGCGGCCCGCAGCGTGGGGAGGGCGCCCATGTCCGGCCCCTGGATCAGTCTGTTGAAGATGGGAAGCGCTATCCGCAGGTGCCACCGATCCGCCATGTGGCCGGTCAGGTTCGAGGCGGAGAAGCCCGGGTGCGCCGCCAGCGAGTGCGCGTCGATCCCTGCCCGCTCGAAACGGCGCTGCAGCTCGTACGTGAACAGCATGTTCAACAGCTTCGAGCGGCCATAGGCCCCCCACTCGCTGTAGCCACCCTTCTCGTAGAGCAGGTTGTCGAGGTCGAGCTCGGCGCGCTTGTGCGCCAGGCTGCTCACGTTCACGACCCGCGCCCCCGGCGTGGCCAGCAGCAGGTCGAGCAGCCGTCCCGTCAGGGCGAAGTGCCCCAGGTGGTTCGTGCCGACCTGCCGCTCGAACCCGTCCTCGGTCTTCGCGAAGGGGATCACCATGATCCCCGCGTTGTTCGCCAGGACGTCGAGTCGCGAGTAGCGCTCGGAGAACTCCGTGGCGAACCGCTCGACCGATGCGAGGCTGGTCAGGTCGAGCAGCATCAGCTCCACCTTCGCGCCGGGGACCTCTGCTTTCAGCGCATCGAGGGCGCGCTGCCCCCGCTCGCGCGAGCGCGACGCGATGACGGTCTCCGCTCCCTTCCGCGCGACCGCTTTCACGGCCCCGAACCCGATGCCGCTGTTCCCCCCGGTCACCACCACCACCTTGCCTGTCAGGTCGGGAATGTCGTCGGCTGTCCACTTCTCACGTCGTGCCATCAAGGTCTCCTGGTCCGATCGCCGTGGGAGGTTTGAAGAAACTGGAGCGGGAGACGAGGATCGAACTCGCGACATCCTGCTTGGAAGGCAGGCGCTCTACCGCTGAGCTACTCCCGCTCGCGGTCTCTCGCGATTGTAGCAACCGCGCCCCTTCCGCCCCTCTCCGGCGGCAAGCCCTCCCCTTGATGCGGTAGCCTTTGGCCGCACGACATCCACGTACGGAGACGACGATGACCGCGACCGACGAGTCCATGACGATGGAAGAGGCCATCAAGCAGCAGCTTGCGCTGGCCATCGAGCCCCAGGAGTTCGACAGCCCCGAGTACATCAAGGATCCCTTCCCCCTCTACAAGCGGCTGCGCGACCACCACCCCGCCTACCAGGATCTCTTCCACAACAACTGGGTCGTCACCCGCTACGACGACATCGTCTCCATCTTCCAGAACAACGAGGACTTCGACCGCGCCGAGTACGACCCCAAGGGCGATTACGAGTTCGGCAAGAAGCACGTCTTCGGGCCGAACATCCTCGAGTACGGCAACAGCGACGAGCATCGCTTCCTTCGCAACGTCGTCGCCGACCAGTTCGTCGGAAACCGCCTCCAGACCTTCCTCCCCTTCATCGAGCAGATCGCCCGCGAGATGATGGGCCGGATCTGGGCGAAGTCGGCCGACGACATCGCCGCGGGATTCGCGAAGAGCGGCGAGGTTGAGCTGGTCAGCCAGTTCACGACCCAGTTCCCCATCCGCGTCATCTCCAACATGCTCGGACTCCCGCGTGAGGACGAGGACACGTTCGTGCGCTGGTACCAGCACCTCATCGAGGGGCTCGGGTTCGGGGGTGAGCACCTCGCCCGCGGCCTCCAGGCCCGCAACGAGATGTGGGACTACCTCGACCCGCTCATCCGTCGCGCCGAGGACGCCCCCGGCGAGGACCTCGTCTCCCGCATCGTCCACGCCGAGTTCCGTGGCCAGCGCATGAATGCCGACGAGATCAAAGGCTTCATCGCGCTGCTACTGGCGGCGGGGGGCGATACCACCGACAAGGCCATCGCGCTCATGTGGTACCACATGCTCTACACCCGCCCCGACCAGTTCGAGGAGGTAAAGAAGAACCCCGAGCTGTGGACCAACGTCTTCACCGAGATGATGCGCTACGACCCCGTCGTCCACTTCCAGTACCGCTACACCACGCGCGAGGTCAACCT
Organism: Tepidiformaceae bacterium; assembly: GCA_965203545.1. Taxonomy (GTDB): domain Bacteria; phylum Chloroflexota; class Dehalococcoidia; order Tepidiformales; family Tepidiformaceae; genus UBA2991. The sequence continues at coordinate 1,067,536 of OZ241899.1, read as the reverse complement.
GCACGGCGAGGTCATCCCCGAGCGCGCGAGCATCACCCTGCTCCTCGGCGCCGGCAATCGCGACGAGCGCGTCTTCCAGGACCCCGACACCTTCGACATCTTCCGCGAGGACCTGCACATGGGCCGAGAGCTCCGCTCCGGGCGGTACCCGGACGGCAAGCACGGGCACCTCGGCTTCGGCATGGGCCAGCACTTCTGCATGGGCTACGCGATGGCCCGCCAGGAGGCGATCATCGCCTCCACCCGCCTGCTCGAGGCGATGAAGAATCCGCGTCCGAAGTTCCCGACGCACCCGGGAATCACCTCGCCGAACCTCGGCTCCGGCGGCTTCCGCTCACCCGTGGAGCTCTGGGTCGAATTCGACACGGACTAGCCCGGAGGTTCGATGGCGCTCGATCTGGAGGTCATCGCCCGCAAGGCCCAGAGCGGGTCCGATTACCCGCCACTGCTCTTCGTCCACGGCTCCTGTCACGCCGCCTGGTGCTGGGACGAGCACTTCCTGCCGTACTTCGCCGAACGCGGTTTCGACGCCTACGCCCTGAGCCTGCGCGGCCACGGCGCCAGCGCGAGCCCGCGGAGCCTCCGCTGGACCTCCATCGCCTCCTACGTGGCCGATGTCGAGGCGGTAGCCGCTGACTTGCGCGCGGAACCCGTCGTCATCGGCCACTCGCTCGGCGGCTTCGTCGTGCAGAAGTACGTCGAGGCGAATGACGCGCCTGGCGCCGTACTCGTCGCCCCCGCGCCCAGGCGGGGCATGACCCGTGCGGCCCTCCGCTGGTCACTGCGAGAGCCGCTACCCTTCCTCAGGCTCTGGCTCACGCTCGATCCGTACGCGCTCTTTTCCACGCCCGAGCGCTGCCACGCGCTCTTCTTCTCGCCCGACATGGACGAGGAAACCGTCCGCGGCTACTGGGCGCGGCTCGGTGGCGAGTCCTTCCGCTCCTGGATGGAGATGCTGGGCCGTGCACCCGACGCCGGCCGGATCCGCGGTACGCCCATGCTCATCCTCGGCGCGGCCGGTGACCGCCTCATCCCCGAGCACCTGCTCAGGGACACCGCCGCGGACTACGGCGCCGAGCTCACCATGATTCCTGAGATGGTTCACGACATGATGCTGGAGAACAACTGGCAAGAGGCCGCTAACGCCATGCTCGCCTGGCTCAACCGCACGCTCGCCCCTGCCTGATCCCGTGCCTGTACACTCCCGCCGACCACCGGCCATCGCCCCGGCTGCCGTGGCTACCGGAAGGGCTCAAGAGCGTGAAGAAGTACGTACTCTTCGATCATGATGGTGTTCTGGTGGATACCGAATTCTGGTACTTCAAGGCCGGAGAGCGCGCCCTCGCCGACATTGGATTTACCCAGGATAGAGATCAGTACATCCGCGACATGACCCGGGGAATGGCGACGTGGGCCCAGGCAAGAGCGGCAGGCATTGATGAACAGACCATCAGCAGGCAGCGTGAGGTCCGCAATGCCTACTACCAGGAGTACCTGAGAACAGAAGCCATTGAGATCGAAGGCGTCGTCGAAACGCTTTCCGAACTGTCAAAGTACGTCCGCATGGGCATCGTCACGACTGCGAAACGTGTTGATTTTGAAGTCATCCATGAGAATCGCCAGATTACCCAATTCATGGACTTCGTCCTTGCTCGCGAAGACTACGACCTCGCCAAGCCGCACCCGGAACCCTACCTGGCCGGCTTGAGATGCCTCGGAGCCAGCAGAGAAGAGACACTGGTCGTAGAGGATTCATCCAGGGGTCTGAACTCGGCGGTGGCGGCCGGCATTGACTGCGTCATTGTCCATAACGACTTCACGAAGGCGCAGGACTTTTCTCAGGCCAGCTATCGAATCGATACCCTGAGTGAATTGAAAGGGATCATCCTCAATGAAGCCTGAACGAGCGCTTGCCGGCGTGTGCCATACTCCTTCGGGCCACAGCCTGGCGGCCCTCCTCGTGTCGGGGATCCGTTGGCGCGGCGCGAAGTCGCCGTTGGTGGCGCGAGGTGTGCGATGACCCTCAGCATCGACGACGTCGACCTCTTCTCCCCCGAGACGCAGGAAGACTGGTACCCCTCCTACCACGCCATCCTCGACCAGGCCCCCGTCTACCCCATCCCCGGCCGCAACATGTTCCTCGTCTCGAAGTTCGAGGACATCGCCTGGATCGTGCGCAACCCCGATCGCTTCCCCCACAACCCCACCGGCAGCCACGGCCTCCTCATGAGCGACGAGGCCAAGGCCTACCACGAGGAGCACGGCTACCCCCGGCTCCAGCCCCTCAGCACCAACCCGCCCGAGCACCGCCGCTACCGCGAGCTCGTCGACCCCTTTTTCTCCCCTGCCGGCGCCACCCGTCAGCAGGAGATGATCGCCGCCACCATCGAGGAGCTCGTCGACGAAGTGGTGGCCAAGCGACGCGTCGAGTTCGTCGAGGACTTCGCCGTCCCCCTCCCGGTTCGCGTGATCACGCTCATGCTCGGCTTCCCGCTTGAGGACATCCCCCAGCTCCGCGTCTGGTCGAACGCCTGGGTCATGCCCTTCCAGCTGGGCCTCACCCACGAGGAGCAGATGTACCTGGCCGAGAGGGGCGTCGAGTTCCAGAAGTACATCGAGGGCTTCATCGACGAGCGCCGCGCCAACCCGGGCGAGGACGTGCTCTCGCATCTCGCGGCGCGCGCCCGCTACGCCGGCGAGCGCCCGCTCAGCAACGAAGAGATCATCGGCATCATCTCCCACCTCTACATCGGCGGGAACGAGACCACGACGTTCGCCCTCACCTCGGCGCTCTGGCTCCTGACCCAGGACCCGTCGCTCTGGCCTCGGCTCAAGGAAGACCGCTCGCGCGTCCGCTTCTTCGTCGAGGAGGTGCTGCGTCTCGAATCCCCCACGCAGGGCCTGTTCCGCATCGCCGCCCAGGACGAGGAGCTGAGAGGCGTGAAGATTCCCGCTGGCTCCGTCCTCCACCTCCGCTTCGCTGCCGCCAACCGCGACGCGGACGAGTTCCCTGCTCCCGACGACTTCAGCCTCGAACGCCCCAACGCCGCCAAGCACGTCGCCTTTTCGCAGGGCGAGCACATGTGCCCCGGCGCCGGCCTCTCCCGGCTGGAGCAGAACATCACCTGGGAGACGATGCTCGACCGCGTCGAGCGCTTCGACCTCGTGCCCGGCGCCAACGACTTCACCCACCTGCCCGGCTTCGTCCTGCGCGGGCTCAAGGAGCTCCACGTCACCCTGACGCCCGTGGAGTAGGACCGCCCCTAGAGGTGCTCGACCAGCCAGCGGTGCACGTCGGCGCATCGCAGGAGGTGTCGCGCGCACCACGGGGCGAAATCCGAGCCGTCCTCCGGGAACGGCTCCATCCAGCGGACCTGGAGCCATTTGCAGCGGAGCAGGTCGGCGCGTGGGTGCTCGGCCGAAAACGGCTTTGGGATGCGCTTGTACTCGATGCCCGCGACGTCAGCACCGGTCTCCACCACGAGATCTGTGACGGCCGAGGCCAGCGGAGCCCCCGTCGACTCGGCGTCGACAAGCTCGCGCCAGCGGTCCAGTGACGGCAGCATGACCCCCGTGGCGAAGCCCACCTCGTCTGCGGCCAGCCGCACGAACAGGGTCGGCGCGGTTTTCTTGTTCTCACCCTCCCACCAGCGGAACAGCAGGTGGTCCTTGTAGGGAGTCTTGTCGGCGGAGAAGCGGATGTCGCGGTTGATGGGCGAGATTGAGCCGTTGACGCGAGGCACGCCCACGATCGCCGGCGATAGCTTGTCTTGGAGGTCCGCAGCAACCGCCTCCACCAGCGCTTTCGCCGGCTCGGCGACCAGCGCCTGGTACGCAGGCCGGTTCGCATCGAACCACGGCTTGTCGTGCGTGGGAAGCTCCCGCAGGAAGTCGCGCGCCTCCGCCGGGAACGCGACGGAGGCGGTCATGTCGACCCTCGGTCGACGAACGCGCGCGATTCGTCGAGCAGTGCCTGCCACAGCTCCTCGTCGCGACCCGGCACCCGCACCCACTCCCGGAATCGCCGTCCCGCCGGGGCGAACGGGAGTCCCGTGCTCTCGTCGACAAGCTCGTCGACCCGGCTGGCGGGGAGCTTCACGATGAGGTCGCCGCTGGTGTGCTCGGCCATCGCCAGGAACTCCCCGCTGCTCGTGCGCAGGCAGGGAAACCCCATGATCGTGCCCTCGTCCGCGAGGCCGGTGGCCAGCAGCGGTTCCGTCACCTCGCGGAAGAGCGCGCCGTCGAAGCCCGGGCCGGGCCGAATCGGGCTCACTGCCCCTCGAGGGCGCGGCGCACCCTGTTGATGGCGACCGTGGGTTGCGGAGTACCGCCTCCGAACTTCGGAATGGCGTCACGCCAGCTCAGCCGCATGTCCCAGGCGGCCAGCGGCGCCAGCAGGATGGCCGGCAGGATGATGATCGCCTCTACACCCACTGCGTAGGAGAGCGCCGCTGCCTGCGTCTCGCCCAGCGCCACAAGTGCCTCTTTCGCGAGGAACGCGAGGCCGACGCTCGCCTGCGCCAGCGGAATGCCCGCGCCGATGTTCGCCGCAGCTACTACGAAGACGTGTACGAGGAAGTTGAGGCTGATGCCAAGCGAGGCCGCTACCGCCCAGTAGAGGAGGGCCTCGCTCATCCAGATCGCAGCCGTCAGAACCAGTACGTTCCCCGTCTGCCTCCCGCTCTGCACCGAGCGCAGGCCCCGCAGGAACGGCTCGATGCGCGGATTCGCGAGCAACCCCCGCCAGCCGATCGCCGAGGGCGGCTCTCCCCGGTCCCGCGTCAGGAACCACGCCAGCGCGATCCCCGCGGGCGTGCCGAACAACATGAACGCTCCCAGCCCGGTGAAGCTGTCGCCGATCGTGAGCGTCGCGATGGCGACCGCCATGAGCAGCGCGAACACGAATCCGTCCATGATTCGTTCCAGCGCTTCCGCCCCTAGCAGCTCCAGCCGTCCGATGCCGAACTTGCGCGCGGTCACCTGGATCATGAGCACGTAGCCCAGCCCGAACGGCAGGGCCATGTTCGCCGCCTGCCCGAGGATCACGCGCGGGAAGGCCCGCCGCGTCGTCACCGATTTCAGGTGCTCGACCAGGATCCTCCAGCGGATCGCGCGCAGCCAGTAGCGGGTGAAGAACACCAGCGCGATTGGGACGAGGAAGCGCAGGTCGGCCTTCTGCAGCGTCCTCGCGACATCACCGAGATGGACGTCGCGGAGCAGCAGCCAGACGAGAAAGAGGCTGATGGAGATACCGACTGCAATCCTTATCGGCTTGCCCAGTCGCCCAAGCGACACGCACGTCCTCCCCCGTCGCGGGGTGCGTCCGGAGTCCCCACGGCAGGCGGACTTATTCTGAACGTTCGAGCCAGACCTGTGTAGGGCGCTACTGTCCGGGCGAGGCCGTCTGCGGAAGCTCCTCGATCTGGTCGAGCACTGCCTCCTCTGGGTCGCCTTCGCCCCGACCCTCCCCACTCGCGCTCACCCCGATCGCTTCCGCGAAGCGCCGGTACGACTCCAGCGAGTCGCCGTACTTGCGGTGCCCCGCCGTGTGCCAGGCGCTCGCCAGCAGCAGCGTGTCGCGCCGCGACGAGGTCGAGTGGCCGTAGTCCTCCGCCAGGCAGAGCCCGATCTCCTGGTTGTGCGGATCGTTCCCGTGCTTCACGGCGGCGGTCGTCAGCGTTTGCACCAGGGGCGAGCGTCCGAACCCGGCATCGAGGTAGGCCTGCGTCCAGGCCACGCTTTCCTCTTTGTTCAGCGCCATGAGCGCGTCGTCCAGCCGCGACAGGAGCTGGTCGCCCGAGAGGGACTCGGAGCCCTGCGGCGGCGCGATCAAGGGTCGCCCGTGGCCCTTCAGGTTCGCGATCCAGCGCGCCGCCTGGTTCACGAACGAGCCCGCCACGAACAGCAGCTTCGTCCGGTGGGGGTGCTCGAAGTTGTCGTAGAACCAGCGGACGGTGTTCGTGTATTCGTAGGCGTGCTGCGGCATCGAGAACTCGTCCGGCACGACCGTCTCCAGGAGCACGTTCGCCGCCGCCACCTGGATGGTGTCGATGATCTGGCGCGGACCCCGCCCGGCCAGCAGCAACGCCACCAGGTGCTCGATGTAGTCCGGCTCCGGCATCGTCGTGAGCGCCCGGATCAACCCCTCCGCCTCTGGTTCGGAGAGGGGCGCATCGTTCGCGAACAAGTCGGTGTCGCGACTCGCGCCCGGCGTCGGGTCGATTGAGGAGCTGGGAAGCTCCTCGCGCAGCCGGTACAGCTCGACCTGGCAGGCCATCTCGTACTCGGAGTGCCAGCGCGGTCCCACGGCGACGTCGAGCACGCCCGCGTAGAGGATGTGGTGCGCGTTCTCCCAGCCGACTGCCTGCCCCAGCTCGATCGTGGCTCGGGCGCGGTAGGCCTTGTGGCCGGTCGTGTAGGAGCGGTTGTAGAGCAGACGCCCCTGCACGTCGATGAGCCCCGCGAACACCAGCTGCGCCAGCAGCTCCTTGCGCCGCTCGGTCTCCTCGAACAGCCCCAGGAAGACGCGGTAGGCGCGCACGACCTCCCCCCGCTCCACCAGCGTGAGCCACTCGTTCAGCCGCTCCTCGAACGTGCCCTCGAGGTGCAGCGACTCCTGGTCCTCCCAGTGCCGCTCCGGCGGCGGCGGCTCGACGCCGGGGACGGGCTTGTACGTCCGCCGCCCGTAGTGCCCCGGCATCCGCCCGATAAGCTGGTTCCACGGGTCGAGCCCCGTAGGCACGTACCAGAGCGTCTGCGCGATGGGCAGGTGTTTGAGCTCCGGCGGGAGGTAGCGGGGAAGGGTCAGGCTCGTGCGTGAGCTCAGCATGCAGTGGTCGTTGTTCACGAAGCGCATCACGCCGCCATCGACGCGCTGGTGGTACGGCACGTTCGTGTAGGGACCGTGGGTACGGACGGTCTCGCTCAGGATCTCGACCGGGTCGCGGTCCGCCGCCAGCAGATCGAGCAGCGTCTGCCGCGTCGCCTGCTGATCGCGCCCGAGGATGCTCTCCTCGAGCTGGGCGAAGAGCCGGTTGGCTTCCCTGTCGCGCGTCGCCGTGCCCGTCATCGCGAGCCTCCCGTCGTGCTCCCTGCGATTGGCCCGATTATAGGCGCGGTCGCTAGCCCGCCGCCGAGGCCTCCGGTTCGCCCTCGTAACGGCCGTCGCGCGCGAGCCCGTTCAGACGCGCCCGCTCGTGGAAGGCCGCCTGCGCGGCGGTCTCGTTCTCGACCTTGCCGCCCCAGGCCGCCAGCGCCGGCGCCTGCAATCCGCGCCCGTAGGAGAAGCTCAGCGCCCACGGCTTCTCGCCGGCGGCCGCGTTGATGGCGTGCAGGTTCTCCGTCGACTCGACCGCGGACTGGCCGCCCGAAAGGAAGTTGATCGTCGGCACCGCCGCCGGCACCGCCCGCCGGAAGACCGTGAGCGTCGCGTCCGCGACCTCCTCGGGGGAGGCCTTGCGGCCGCTCTCGCTACCGGGCAGGACCATGTTCGGTTTGAGCACGATGCCTTCGAGCAGCACGCCGTGCCGGTCCAGCGCTGCGAAGACCGCGTGCAGCACGGCCTCGGTCACCTCCGCGCAGCGCTCGATCGTGTGGCCGCCGTCCATTAGCACCTCCGGCTCGACGATCGGCACGACGTCGGCTTCCTGGCAGATGCGCGCGTAGCGAGCCAGCACCTCCGCGTTGGCGGAGATGGCGAGGGCGCTCGGCAGGTCGTCGGTGATGTTGTAGACCTCGCGCCACTTGGCGAAGCGCGCGCCCTGCTCCTTGTACCCCTCGAGCCGCCCCGCGAGGCCGTCCAGCCCCTCGGTCACGAGGTCGCCCGGGGCGCCCGGCAGGGGCACCGTGCCCTTGTCGACCTTGATGCCGGGAACCACGCCGGCGCTCGCCGCGACCTGCGGCAGAGGCGTGCCGTCGCGGTCGGCCTGTCCCAGCGTCTCCTCGAACAGGATCACGCCGCAGATGTAGTCGCCCACGCCGGGCGTGGTGAGCAGCAGCGACCGGTAGGCGCGCCGGTTCTCCTCCGTCGATTCGACGCCGATCGAGTCGAAGCGGCGCTTGATCGTGCGCGTGCTCTCGTCGGCGGCGAGGATGCCTCTGCTGGGTGCGACCAGGTCCGCCACGGTCTGCCGAAGTGTGCCTTCGTCCATGTCTTCCCCCTGCGCTGGATGGCTTCGATGGGCGCAATCTTACGCCCGTGATTCGGAGCCGCTATGCGGTTGGGCGAAGGATTAACACATGGGTCGGCGCAGGACTCTCAGTCCCGGCAGGAAGTCGATCAGGCAGCCGTCGGGCGCCGGCCGCGCAGCCAGTTCAGGAACGCCTGCACGCGCGGATTCGGGCCCTTGTCGGCGCTTCCCGAGTCCTCCAGATCCGCGAAACCGCGGCCGCATGCCTGGCAGTAGGCGTACACGTTCAGGTTCTCGTGTCCGCAGGCGGGGCACTTCTTCATGGCGTCAGTCTAGCCTGCCCGTGCGGCTTGGGCACGGCCCGCGGATTGTTCGCACGGATCGCGCCTAGCAAACTGGAGGGACTACCGCCGGGAGTGCCCACGTGAGCCTTGATCCCATCCGCGACATCATGCCCCTCGTCATCGAGTCCGATGGACGCCGCGAGCGCGCCTACGACATCTACTCGCTCCTCCTCAAGGAACGCATCGTCTTCCTTGGCACGCCCATCGACGCGATGGTTGCGAACATCATCATCGCCCAGCTCCTCTACCTCGACCGCGAGGACGACGAGAAGGACGTGACCCTCTACGTGAACAGCCCCGGCGGCAGCGTCACCGCGGGCCTCGCCATCTACGACACGATGCAGCTCATCCGCCCCGACGTCGCCACCGTCTGCATCGGTCTCGCGGCCAGCATGGGTACGGTTCTGCTTACCGGCGGCGCCAAGGGCAAGCGCACCGCCCTCCCCAACGCCACCGTCCACCTCCACCAGGTGATGGGTGGCGCCGAGGGCCAGGCCTCGGACATCGAGATCCAGGCCCGCGAGACCCTCCGCCTGCAGGCCATCCTCCGCAACATCATCCACGAGCAGACCGGTCAGCCGATGGAGCGCATCGAACGCGATACCGACCGCGACTTCTGGCTCGATGCGCAGGCGGCCAAGGACTACGGTCTCATCGACGAGGTGCTCGAGGGTCCGGTTGCCGGCGCCAACGGCGCGACCTCCGACTCGGCCGGCAGTTAGGCCGAAGCCTCCGGCTCGATCCGCGTCAGGCCGCCCATGTAGGGCTGCAGCACGTCCGGGACGGCCACCGAGCCGTCTGCCTGCTGGTAGTTCTCGATGACGGCGATGAGCGCCCGTCCGGGCGCGAGCCCCGACCCGTTCAGCATGTGCGGGAAGCGGGGCCGTGCGCCCGCCTCGGGCCGGTAGCGCACCCGCGCCCGGCGCGCCTGGAAATCGAACGTGTTGGAGACGGAGCTCACCTCCATCCACTCCTCCTGCCCCGGCGCCCACATGTCGATGTCGAACCCTTTCGACGCCTTGAAGTCGAGGTCGCCGCTGCAGAGTTCCAGGACGCGGTAGGGCACGCCCAGCTCTTCGGGGATGGAGCGGGCTCGCGATACGAGCAGGTCCAGCTCGGCGCCGCTCTGCTCCGGCTCGCAGAAGGAGAACATCTCCACCTTCTCGAACTGGTGCACCCGCTTCAGCCCCCGCGTCTCCCGTCCTGCGCTCATCTTCTCGCGCCGGAAACAGGGCGTGTGCGAGACATAACGCAGCGGTAGCATCCCCGGGTCCAGGATCTCGTCGCGGTAGAGGTTCGCGAAGGGCGCCTCGGCGGTGGGAATGAAGAGATAGTCCTCTTCGGTGTCCTGGTACAGGTTCTCGCGGAACTTGGGCAGGTGGCCCGAGGCGAGGAACGACTCCTCCGTCAGCATGTAGGGCAGGTAGTGCTCCTCGAAGCCGGCGTCGACGTGCCAGTCGATCATCCACTGGGTCAGCGCCCGATGGAGGCGGGCCGTCGCCCCCCGCAGGACGAAGAAACGCGTGCCCGACATCTTCACGCCGCGCGCGAAGTCGATCCCGCCGAGCGCTTCCCCCACCTCCCAGTGCGGGCGCGGCTCGAAGTCGAACTCGCGGAACACCCCCACCGTATCGACAACCACGTTCTCGCTCTCGTCGGCTCCCTGGGGCGTTGTCGGGTCGAGGATGTTGGGAATTTCGTAGAGCGCGTCCTGGAGCGACGCTTCCGTCTCCCGCAGCTGCGCCTCCAGCCCGTCGAGCCGGTCCCCCAGCGCCCGCGCGGCCGCGATGCGCTCGGCGCGCTCGTCGGCGTCCTGTGTCTGGCCGATCGCCTTGCTGGCCGTGTTCCGCTCGGCGCGCAGTCCCTCGACCTGGCCGATGAGCGCGCGTCGCTGTTCGTCGAGGGTCAGGATTGCGTCGATAGGGGCGTCCGCGCCCCGTGCCGCGACATCGCTCCTGACCCGGTCGAGGTTCTCGCGGATGAACTGGGCGCTCAGCATCGTCGCCCTGCCTCCGCCGCCGCATCCAGCGCCCGCACTCCGAGCAGTCGAACGTCTTCCGCCACGGCCACGAGCCTACCATCGGGCGCGGGGAGCGAAAACGCGTTTGCCAGCGTCTCCCGATCGACCCACCGGCACGGGCCGTGGGGGATGGGCGCCTCGTAGTCGACCGGCTCGGTTGCGCGCGTGAAGTAGACGTGGTCGATGTGCTGGTGGAAGGGCTGGTCGTCCCGCACGATGTCCTCGATCAGGATCACCGCTGGAGGCGGCAGCACCTCGGGCTCGTCGACGGCCAGCAGATCCGGGGGCGGAATCACCTCGACCTCCAGCCCCGACTCCTCGCGCGCTTCGCGAAGCGCCGCCTGCACCGGGTCTTCGTTCGCCTCGCTGTGTCCGCCGGGCGCGAGCCACATGCCGAGCCTCGCGTGCCAGAGCAGGAGCGCCCTGTCCCCAGCCACGACGTACGCGGTGCTCGTGTGGTGGCGCTCGAGCGGGTCCGTCACTCCTCGTCCTGCCCCGTGAGGCTGCGATGCTGCGGGAAGAGGATGACTTCGCGGATGCTCGTCTGGCCCGTGAGCAGCATCACCAGCCGGTCGATCCCGAACCCGAGGCCGCCCGCCGGCGGCATGCCGTGCTCGAGCGCCAGCAGGAAGTCCTCGTCCGCCAGCTCCACCTCGTCGTCGCCTGCCAGCCGCAATGCCTGCTGCGCCTCGAACCGCTCCCGCTGGTCGACCGGGTCGTTCAGCTCGGAGTAGGCGTTGGCGAACTCGAAGCCGCCGGCGAACGCCTCGAATCGTTCCACCACACCCTCCACGCCGGCCTTTCGCTTCGCCAGCGGCGAGAGCTCGATGGGGTAGTCCAGCAGGAACGTCGGCTGGATCAGGTGGGGCTCGACCAGGTTGCTCGCGGCGATGTCGATCAGCTTGCCGCGGCTCGCCTCGGAGGGCGCGTCGAGTCCCCGCCTCCGCAGCTCCTCACGCAGCGCCTCGGTGTCGCCGAACTCGTTGAGGTCGAGGTGGCCGTGCTCGCGCAGCGCCTCGTGATAGCCCATCCGCCGCCAGGGCGGACTGAAATCGATCTCGTGTCCGCCGAAGGACACTGTGGTGGTCCCCAGTACCTCCTTCGCCACGCCGCTGATCAGCTCCTCGAGCAGGGCTGCAATGGTGCCGTAGTCGCCGTAGGCCTCGTACAGCTCGAGCATCGTGAACTCGGGGTTGTGTCGCTGGCTGAACCCCTCGTTTCGGAAGATGCGTCCGATCTCGTAGACGCGCTCGTAGCCGCCGACGAGCAGCCGCTTCAGGTGCAGCTCGAGGCTGATGCGCAGTGCTCGTGCCTCGCCGAGGGCCTGGGAGTATGTCTCGAATGGCCGCGCAGCCGCGCCCCCCGCCTCCTCCTGTAGCACCGGCGTCTCCACCTCGAGAAAACCGCGTTCGTCGAGGTGTCGGCGAACTGCCGCCACGATCCGGCTCCGCGCGCGAAACGTATCCCGTACTTCCTCGTTCGCCATCAGGTCGAGGTAGCGCTGGCGCTGGCGGATCTCGACGTCGGTTAGCCCGTGGAACTTCTCCGGCGGCGCCCGAAGCGCCTTCGTGATCACCTGCCACGCGGTCGCGCCCACCGTGGGTTCGCCCGTGCGCGTGCGCATGGGCGAGCCCTGCACCGCGACGAAGTCACCAAGGTCGAGCAGCTTCAACCGTTCGTACGCTTCGTCGCCGACCACGTTTCGGCGGACCAGCACCTGCAGCCGCCCGCTCCCATCGACCACGTCGAGGAAGCTCGCACGGCCCATTCCCCGCTGCGCAACCACCCGCCCGACGATCGCGACCGGGTCGAGGTCAGGTTCCTCCCCGCTCTCCACGCCTTCCAGAAGCGCGTCGACCTCGGCGTTCGTGTGCGTCCGCTCGATTCGAGGGGGGTAGGGGTCGAGACCCGCGGTGCGAAGCTGCTCGGCGCGTTCGATGCGCTGGACGCGAAGGCTCTCCGCCCCCGTCCCCGCGGGGGCCGCCTCCGATTCCTGCGTCCCCTGTTCCTCGCCCATGCTCGTCTCAGTCCTCTTCATACAGCAAAGAAGGCCACCGGTTGGCGGCCCTCTCCGGATGTACCCGTTGCGCCGCCTCGCTAGTCGATTTCGAGAACCTTCAGCTTGATGACGCCACTCGGCACCGTGATCTCGACTTCGTCGCCCTTGGCTCGGCCGAGCAGGGCCGCGCCGATGGGCGATTCGTTCGAGATGCGGCCCTCGGCAGCGTTTGCTTCCGGCGGACCGACGATCTGGTAGTGCAGGGTCTTGCGCCCCTGCCGCACCTTCACGCCGCTCCCCACCACCACGCGCGAGGCGTGATGCGCGCCCTCCTCGTCGATGATGACCGCCCGTCGCAGAAGGTCCTCCAAATTGAGGATCTTTCCTTCGAGCAGGCTCTGTTCCTGTTTCGCGTTGTCATACTCGGCGTCGTTCTGGCTCGTGCCGAGCTCGCGGGCCTTGTGGATGTGGTCCGCGACCGTCTTGCGATCGGCCTTCAGGCCGTCGAGCTCCTCGTGGAGCCTGGCCACGCCCTCCTCGGTCATCGGCACTGGATCTTGTGACATGATTTTGTTGCCTTTACGAACGCGAGCCGCCTCCGGGGAGGCCGCTCGCGGAACAACAAGTATACCGCACGGCGCCCGCCCCTTCCCTGCTCTGGATGTTGGGCGCTGGTAGGCGATAATCGCCCCTGATGCTTCCGCTGCTTGCCTTCGCACTCGATCGTTGGGCCCGCGCTCGCCCCGCGTCTGCCGTGGGTGGAGCGCAGTGATCCGGCCCGGCCCCCGCCGCGGCTACGCCGGGGGGGCGGTGCAGCGCTCGGCGTTCTCGGACGGTCGCCGCCCTTCACCGGTGCGCTTCGTGGTCCTCGCGGTCATCGCGATCGCCGTCATCGCCGTCGGCGTGCTCATCTGGTTCTTCTTCGGTCGCTCGCCCGGAGAGTGCACGGATGCCTACTGCGAGGTTACCGCTTCCGACATCGACATCCCCGCCGACTTCGACCGGCATAGCAGGCTCTTCGAGCGCAACCCGAACGCCGAGCCCCTCCCCGGCGGCTTCGACCTGCAGATCACGATCCCCCTCGAAGTCCCGACCACGGATGGCCGCGGCCTGAGCTTCTACGGCTACAACGCCGAGAGCCAGATATGGGAGCCCGTCGCCAGCGCCGCCCTCGACGAGACCGGCGAGCGCGCAACCGGCATCTTCGCCGATCCGCCCCGCTTCCTCGCCGTGTTCCGGCGGCTGAACGAAGGACGTCAGGTGGTCGCCTACCTGGCGCTTGGCGACACCCTCCACCCCACCGCCGCCCTCCTCGCGACGGTCGTCCACACGCTCGACTTCACCCCGGCGCCGGATGGCTCCCTCCGAGGCCAGCCGAGCCCTCGCCCCCCGTCCACGGCCGTCCACTACCCCGTCATCTCCGCCTCCGCCGAGATCGACGGAACCGTCCCCAGCGTCGACAACATCCTGTCCACCGGGGCCGATCGCACGAACCACGTGCAGCAGATCCTCCAGCGGGTCGCCGCCCATCGCCTCTCAGGCATCGACATCGCCTACCTCGATCTGCGCGCCGACCACCGCACCTCTTTCACCCTCTTCATCTCCGAGCTGGCCGAAGGGCTGCACTCGCAGGGCAAGACGCTCACCCTCACCCTCCCCGCTCCCCTCAAGGGCATCGATCGCATCGACGAGGGGGCGTACGACTGGGCCGCCCTCGGCGAGTCGGCGGATCTCATCAAGATCGCGCCCGTCCGCGACCAGAGTACCTACCGCCTGCACATGCCCGAGGTGCTGGATCACATCACCTCCCTGGTCGACCCGGGCAAGGTGATCCTCACGATCACGCCCTACGCCTCCGAAAAGTCGGGGGATGGCATCCGTCCGCTCACCCTTGCCGAGGCGATGACGATCGCCAGCAAGCTCGCCATCCGCAGCGAGAGCCTCGTGGCGGGCAGCGACGTCCAGATCGTGGGTGTCAATATCGACCGCGACGAGGGGTTGAGCGGCCTGCGCTGGCAGGCGGAGACGGCAACGGTCGCCTTCACCTACAAGCTGAACGGTGGCCGCACCGTCTGGCTCGAGAATTCCTTCAGCGCGGGCTTCAAGCTCGAGTTCGTGAGCGTCTTCAACCTTGGCGGCCTCGCGGTGGAAGACTCCAGCGACAACAACTTTCTCGGCAACATCTGGATGGCCGTCGAACCCTTCGTGGCGTCCGGACAGCCCGTGCTCCTGCAACCCAGCCACCCCCACCTCCTCCCGCAGTGGAAGGTCACGGCCGGCAGCCTCGTAGGCGGCGATCGCGGCCTCGTCACCTGGCAGACGCCGCTGGAGGCCGGTTCCTACGTGGTTACGCTCACCCTCAGCGACGGTGTCGAGCGTTTCGAGAGCCGCATCGTGCTCGCCCTTCCCCCCGCCGAAACCGAAGAGCCCGAGGAGGCTCCCTGAGTGCCGCAAACCCGTGTCCGCGTCACCGGTGGCGCCCTGCGCGGCTTTCAGCTGGCCAAGCCGGGCGGCGCCCGTCTGCGCCCAACCAGCGCCCGCGTGCGCGAGGCCATCTTCAACGTGCTCGCCACCCGCATCGAGGATGCCGCGGTGCTCGACCTCTTCGCCGGCACGGGGGCCCTCGGCATCGAGGCCCTCAGCCGGGGGGCAGCCCGCGCCGTCTTCGTCGAGAACCACCGATCGTCCGCTCGCGCAATCGTCCAGAGCCTCGCCCGCGCGGAGATGGCCGAACGTGGGTCGGTCGTCCGGGGCGCGTTGCCGGGCGCCCTCGATGCCGCCGACGGTCCCTTCGACCTCATCTTCCTCGACCCGCCCTACGACTCCGAGCAGGCGCTGCCCACGCTCAGCGCGGTCGGCGCGCTGCTGGCCCGAGGCGGTCTGGTCGTCTATGAGCATCGGAGCCGATACAATCCTCCGGAGCGCCCGCTCGGACTCACGTTGTCCGATCGTCGGGTCTACGGCGACACCGCCGTGGCGTTCTTCGTGGCGTTGGAGGGTGAATGAGAACCGCGATATTCCCGGGTGCGTTCGATCCCGTCACCAACGGGCACCTCGATCTCGTCAAGCGCATGACCGGCCTTTTCGATCAGGTGATCGTCGCCGTCATCCGCGGACGTGAGAAGAGCACCATGTTCACCTGCGAGGAGCGTATCGAGCTCTTCCGGGAAGCCGTCAAGGAGCTTCCGAACGTCGAGGTCGAGATGCTCGAGGGGCTCACCGTCGAATTCGCGAAGAACCGGGGCGCGGTCGCGATTGTGCGCGGCATCCGCGGCGGCGGCGACTTCGAGTACGAGTTCGACATGGCCCTCATGAACCGCAAGATGGCGCCCTCTATCGAGTCCGTCTACCTGATGACGAACCACGAGTACATCTACGTGAGCGCCAGCCGTGTGCGTGAAGTCTCCCAGCTCGGCTACGACGTGGACGGCCTGGTTCCGGACCACGTGCGCGCCGCCATACGCGAGCGGGTCGGCCTCCAGGCCTGACCGGGGAGGCCCCCTGTGGAACTCCTCGATCTCATCGCCCGCCTTGAGACCCTCGTCGTCGACGCGCGCCGCCTGCCTGTGGGCGGCAACCTTGTTGTCGAGCGCCGCGCCATCCTCGATCTCGTCGATCAGCTACGCCTCGCCGTTCCCGACAACGTCCGCCAGGCCGCCCAGGTGCTCGAACAACGCGAGCAGCTCCTGCGCGACGCCAAGGAACACGGACAGGCCGTGATCGAAGAAGCGGAGCGGCAACGCGCGCACCTGGTGAGCGAGACCTCGGTTGTGCAGGAGGCGCAGCAGCGTGGCCAGGACATCATCATGGATGCCGAGGCGCGCGCCCGGCAGACCGTTGCCGATGCCGACGCCACCGCCGCCGCCCACCTGAGCGAGGCCGCCGAGGCCGCCGCCAGCCAGCTCCAGGACGCCGATCGCTACGCCGTCAGCGTCATCGAGCGGCTGCAGGCCGATATCCGCACCGTCCTCGAAGCGCTCGACCGCAGCAGCGACAGCCTGCGCGAGTCGCGCTGAACACCCGCTGCCCAGCCTGCTCCCTACGAACCGCCGATCGCTTCGCCCACCGCCTCGTGCGTGATGCTCCCGTGTGAGGCCGCCCACCGCGCCCGCGCATCCCGCAAGATCAGCACCTGCGGCGACTCGTGCTTCACGCCCGTGCGCGTCTCGATCGAGCGGGTCAGTTCACGTCCCTCGGCCACGTCGATGAGTGCGATCTCGCCTTCGAACAGCGACATCTCGTCGTAGGCGCGGCTCGAGATGGGGCACCAGTAGTCGTGCAGGAACAGCACGACGTCGCCCTCGCGGGAGCGCTCGAACAGCGCGTCGAGCTCGGCCAGCTCCGTCAGGTTCCGGAAGTCCTTCGCACCCACCGGCGACCCTCCTCGCCCCATGCCGGGGCCGCCCTCTCACGATAGCAGGCACCAGCCCTGCGAGTGCTTACCCCCGCCGCGCAATCGCGTAGGTCACGCGTCCCGCCGCCGCCAGCTCACCCGCCTCGTCCCGCACCTCCACCGCCACGAACACCGTCGTCCGGCCTGCCCGCAGCACGCGCCCTTCGGCCCGCGCTTCCCCGCGCACCGCTCGCAGGTACGAGACGTTCAGGTCCGTCGTCGCGTGACCGGCCCAGGTTTCGTCGTCCGGATCGCGCAGCGTCGCCACGGCCGACCCCGCGACCGCGTCGACGAGCGAGGCGATCGCGCCCCCGTGCATCACGTCGGGGCGTCGGGTCGCGAGCTCCTCGCGCATCGGGAGTCGCAGCGTCACGTGCCCGCGTTCGGCGTCCACGAGCTCGATGCCCAGCAGCGACCAGTAGGGAATCTGGTCGGCCGCCACCAGCTCCGCCATTGCTGGGTCCATGGCCCTCCCCCTGCCCCGTATACTGCCGCCCGTCAGCGACTCGGTCACGGAGGCAGGCATGGTCACCATCCCCACCGCCGCCGGCGCCATCGAGCACACCGACCTGGGCGCCACCCTCATGCACGAGCACGTGTTCATCCGCTCGCCGGGCGTGTACGAATCCTGGCCCGAGCTCTGGGACCGCGATGCCGAAGTCGCCAACGCCGTCGAACGCTTTCGCGAGCTGAAGGCTGCCGGCATCGACTCCATCGTCGACCTGACCACCATCGACCTCGGCCGCGACGCCGCCATGGTGTCGGAGGTCGCCCGCCAGGTCGACCTCAACATCGTCATGTGCACCGGTGTCTGGCGGCAGCCCCCCAACCTCTTCAAGCAGATGGACAGCGACGCCATCGCCGACCTCTTCGTGCGCGACATCGAGCAGGGCATCGAGGGCAGCGACGTCCGCGCTGGCGTCATCAAGCTCGCCACCCAGCCCACCGTCGACGCCGAAAACGAGGTCATGCTGCGGGCGGGCGCCCGCACCCATCGCCGCACGGGCGTTCCCATCAGCACCCATACCGATGTCTCCACCGAGTCGGGACTGGCCCAGCAGGATGTGTTCGAGAGCGAGGGTGTCGACCTGACGCGTGTCGTCATCGGCCACTCCGGCGACAGCGACGACACCGGCTACCTGAGCCGCATCATGGACCGCGGCAGCGTCATCGGCATGGACCGCTTCGGGATCGACCGCACCCTCAACACCGAGGGCCGCGTCGACACGATCGTCAGGCTCTGTGAGATGGGCTACGCCGAGGGCATGGTCCTCTCGCACGACACCAACTGCTTCATGGACACGATGCCGCGCGCCTCATCCCAGGAGTGGGCGCCGAACTGGCACTTCCTCCACATCAGCAACGACGTGCTCCCGGCCCTGCGCGAGCGTGGCGTCAGTGAGGCGCAGATCAACGCGATGATGGTGGAGAACCCGCGGCGCGTCTTCTCCCGCCGCGACCCGTACTAGGGAGCCTGTGCCGAGGCGCTAGAAGTCCAGGTCGCCGCCCATGTCGAGCCCGTCCATGCCAGGCATCCCAGGCATGCCTCCACCCATGTCGGGCATGCCGCCCATGTCCGGCATCCCGGCCAGATCGCCGAGGTCGCCGAAGTCGTCGCCGCCACCGCCCACGCCGATGATCGCTGCGCCGAAGATGCGCTGCGCCATCTTGTTGCACTCCGGGCAGCGAGCCCCCTGGCCAGCCTTCGTCACTGGCCGCTTGCGCTCGAAAACGTGTCCGCACGAAGGGCAGTTGAATTCGTAGATGGGCATGGCGGAGGGCTCCCTTCCGGAGGTACGACGCGAAGTGTCGCCCGATCGTAGCACTCCCGCGCGAGCGGTCGAGGCTGGTGCGGGTGCGCCTCCGACGCGCTACGATCGCTCCTCGCCGGGCCCCCGTAGCTCAGCGGATAGAGTGTCGGCCTCCGGAGCCGAAGGCAGAGGTTCGAGTCCTCTCGGGGGTACCAAACCTCACCGTAGGTAGAACCGCGCTGGCTAGGGTCACACTCTCTGCGGGACAGCGGTGAAGGGTCGGGATGCATCGTGGCTGGCCCCTTTCCGGCGATAGAACCGTACTCTCAAGGTCTGTTACCGGTAGGCGATGGCAACCTCATCTACTGGGAGACTTGCGGCAACCCTGAAGGGAAGCCGGCAGTCGTGCTGCACGGCGGCCCCGGCTCGGGGCGCTCTCGCGGCCAACGCAGGCTGTTTGATCCAGAGGTCTACCGAGTAGTTCAGTTCGACCAGCGAGGTTGTGGGCGGAGTACTCCGCATGCGAGCACGCTTGAGACGGACCTCCAGAACAACACTACCTCAAAGCTCGTCGAGGACATCGAGTCCTTGCGGAACCATCTAGGAATCGAACGCTGGCTCGTGCTTGGCGGGTCGTGGGGCAGCACGTTGGCCCTGGCCTACGCCGAGCTCCACCCAGACCGTGTAACCGAGTTGATCCTGTTCGGTGTGACGACAGGACGGCACTCGGAGTTCGACTGGCTTTTTCGAGGGGGCGTAGCGGGCCTCTTTCCCGAGCAGTGGGAGCGGCTGAAAGCTGCGGTACCGGTTGACGACCGACATGGTGATCTCGTCGAGGTGTATCACCGACTGCTGCACGATCCTGACCCCGACACCCGCCGGCGAGCGGCATTCGAGTGGTGCCTGTGGGAGTCGGCCACGCCAGAGTGGCCACCAACGGCTGGTCTCGCACCTAGGTTCGAGGATCCTGACTATGCCATGGCATTCGCCCGCCTCGTCACGCACTACGTGCGCCACAACGCGTGGCTCGAAGATGGGGCTCTCCTGCGGGGAGCGGACGCGATCGCCGGCATTCCTGGGGTGATGGTCAACGGGCGCTTCGACTTTCAGGCGCCCATCGGGAATGCGTGGGAGTTGAGCCGCGTATGGCCACAGGCGGGACTTATCATCGTGGACAGCGCGGGGCACGCGCCCAACGAGGCCATGGCTTTCGAGCTGGTACGTGCTACAGAACGGTTCTCCCCCGCATCCGGACATGTAGCTCGTCCGGAAGATGGCGTTGGTTGACGAATAGAACGTACGTTCTATAAGGTGCCTCGGCAGCCACCGCTGCCGACGACGCCACCGGGAGGACGCCGTGCGGATCGCCTGCGTGCTCATCACGCACCTCAGGGCCAGGGTCGAGCTGAGGCGGCAGCCCCACCTGCGGGCGCGGCCCGCCGTGATCGTCGACCGCTCTGGGGGCAGGCCACGGGTGGTGGACGCCTTCCCGGCCGCGACAGGGGTGATCGCGGGCATGACGCTGGACGAGGCGCTCTCGCGGTATCCCGACTCGACCGTGCTGGAGGCGGATGAGCCCGCCTACCGTCGCGTGTTCCGGCAGGTGCTCACGGCCCTGCAGGGAGTCAGCGACCGGGTGGAGGGAGCGGAGCTGGGCACGGCCTACGCGGGCCTCGACGGACTCGAAGCGCTGCACGGCGGCAGGGCGGCGCTCGTGCACGCCCTGCGAGAGGCGCTCCCCCGCGACCTGGAGCCCCGGATCGGGGTGGCGGATGCGAAGTTCCCGGCCTTCGTCGCCGCGCGTACGGGCAGGGGACCGGAGGCGGTCACGGTTTCCGCCGATCCCGCCCTTTTTCTCGCGCCCCACCCGATTGACCTGCTGCCCATCCCTCGCGACGCGCTTGGCGGACTGCTCCGCTTCGGGCTGCACACCATGGGCGCGGTCGCCGCCATGCGGCTGGAGTTGCTCATCGACCAGTTCGGGAACGAGGGACGGCGCGCCTGGGAGCTCAGCCAGGGCATCGACGACCGTCCCCTGCTGCCCATCGAGAGCGAGGAGGCGGTAGTGGAGCGCATCCCCCTGCCCTTCGCCTCCGCCTCGCTGGAGTTGGCGCTGACCGGGGTTGACACGCTCCTCAAGCGCGCCTTCACGCGGCCCGCGGCGCGGGGGCGCCGCGCTGGCCGGGCCGAGCTGACGTGCCTCCTGCACGAGGCGCCCCCCTGGGAGCGGGCGTTCCACTTCCGGCGGGGCGTGGGAAGCCGGGAGGAGGCCTCCCCCGTGATCCGGCGGCGGCTGGAGCAGGACCATCCCGAGGCCCCCGTCGAGGAGCTCGTGCTGGAGCTCGGCGACCTCGGCGAGGGGGCGGGCGAGCAACTGGGTCTCTTCCCCGATGTGCGCGCGGGGCGCGAGCGCCGCCTGGAGGAGGCCGAGCGGCAGCTCCGGGCCCGTCTCGGCGGTCCCGCGCTGTACCGGATGACCTCCGTCGCACCCTGGCACCCCGCCCCCGAGATGCGCGTCCTGCAGGCGCCCATCGACCCTGGCGCTCGCGACGCCATGCGCCCGCTCGCGCCGCCCGCCCCCGTGGCGGTGGAGGAGGGACCGGAGGGGCAACCCCTGGCCGTATGCCTGGAGCAGCGCTGGCGGCCGGTCGAACGTATCGAGGATCGCTGGAGCTTCGACCTCTGGTGGCTGCCTGCGCCCATGAGCCGCGACTACTACCGCGTCCGTGGCGAGGACGGGCGGCGGGTCACCCTCTTCCGTGACCGGCGCGAGGCGCGCTGGTACCGGCAGGCCTGCTAGCGGGAGCCGCTCCGTGTCCGCCGCCTACGTCGAGTTGCACGCGCGGAGCTTTTACTCCTTTGGGGAGGGAGCCTCGCACGGCCACGAGTTGCTGGCGCGCGCGAAGGCGCACGGCAGCCCGGCCCTCGCCCTCACCGACACGAACCTCTGCGGAGCGCTGGAGTTTGCGCGCCTGGCCAACAGCCTCGGTGTCCAGCCCGTCACGGGCGGGGAGCTAATGCTGGCGGACGGCTCCAGCCTGGTGCTGCTGGCGAAGACGCGCGAGGGCTATGCCAACCTCTCGCAGCTGTTCACCCTCGCCAATGCCGTCGACCGGCGCGAACCGCGGCTCGACCCCGCCCGCCTGCCCGACTACGCCGGGGGCCTGCTCCTGCTGGCCGGCGGCCGCGACGGGCGCCTTGCGCGGCTGGCGCTGGAGGGACGGCGGCGGGAGGCAGGGGAGCTGCTCGACCGCTACCGAGAGTGGTACGGCCCGGACTCCGTGTACGTGGAGCTCCAGCAAAACCTGCTCCAGGGCGACACCACACGCAACCGCGAACTGGCGGAGCTCGCGCGGGAGGCGGGCGCTCCGCTGGTAGCCACGAACGACGTGCGCTACCACGACCCCGCGCGCTACCGGCTGCAGCACGCGCTGGCGGCCGCCCGCCGCAACGTCACCATCGACCGGGCGCTGCCCTTCATCCGGCCCAACGACCACTTCTCCCTGAAGCCACCGGAGGAGATGGCGCGCCTCTTCCGCGACTACCCCGAGGCCGTCGCCAACACTCTGCGCATCGCGGAGCAGTGCCGCTTCAACCTCAGCACCGACCTGGGCTACCGCCTGCCCGAGCCCCCGGTGCCCGCGGGCCATACGCCCGAGAGCTACCTGCGGCGGCTCTGCGAGGAGGCCGCTCGGCGGCGCTACGGCGCGCTCACGGAAGAGGTGCGAGAGCGCCTCAACGAGGAGTTCGGGCTCATCCGCCGCCACCGTCTGGCGGGTTTCCTCCTGCTCTACCGGGAGATCGTCCGCCTCGCCCGCCGGATCATGGAGGAGCGGGGGCTCGCCGAGCCCGATACGCCCATGGAGGAGCGCCCGCCGGGACGGGGGCGGGGCTCCTCGGTGGCGCTGCTGGTCGGCTACCTGATCGGCATCAGCCACGTCGACCCCTTGCGCTGGAACCTCACGCTCGAGCGCTTCATGCCCGAGGACATGCAGACCCTCCCCGACATCGACCTCGACTTCCCCCGTGCCCTCCGCGACGAGCTGATCGTACGAGTGCACCAGCACTTCGGTGCGGAGTACGCCGTCCTCGCGGGAGCCATCGCGACCTACTCGCTCAAGGGCGTCGTCCAGGATCTGGGCAAGGCGCTTGGCCTGCCGCGGGAGGACCTGCGGCTGCTCTCGAAGCAGCTCAGGTCGCGCGGGGGTGAGGGGTTGCGCGAGGCGATGCTGGAGGCGCCCGCCTTCCGTGAGCGTGTGGACGCCCCTGGCTGGCGCGAGCTGACGGAGCTGGCGCCCCAGCTGCTGCACGCGCCCCGGGGGCTGGGTCAGCACGTCGGCGGCCTGGTGCTGAGCGACGGCCCCATCCCGGGGATGGTCCCCACCCGCGAGGGGGCGATCGCGGGCCGCTTCATCATGGACTGGAACAAGGACAGCGTGGCCGACGCCGGCTTCGCCAAGATCGACCTCCTCTCCCTGCCCGTCCTCGACCAGATCGAGGAAGCGCTCGACCTGATCGAGGAGCGCGAGGGGACGCGGCCCGACCTGAGTCGCATCGCCCCCGATGACCCGAACGTGTACGACCTCATCAACGAGGGGCGGGGGAAGGGCGTCTTCCTCCTCCAGTCGCCCGCCCAGCTCAAGATCGCCCAGCGCCTCCGCTCCCGGAACCTGCTCGATCTGGCCTACCAGGTGGCCCTCATCCGGCCGGGGGTGGGGGTGCAGGGCAGCGCCGTTTCGAAGTTCATCGACCGCTACCGGCACGGGGTGGAGTGGACGTACGACCACCCGCTGGAGGAGCGCGCCCTGGAGCGGGGCTACGGCGTGATCGTCTGGCAGGAGCAGGTGGTGCAACTGGTCATGGACGTGGCGGGAATGACCGCGGCCGAGGCGGACGAGTTACGGCGCGCCTTCGCCCGCCCGCAGAGCGAGCACCTGGTCGCGATGCAGTGGCAGCGCTTCCTGGAGGGAGCACTGCGCCAGGGCGTCCCGGAGGAAACGGCGCGCACGATCTTCGCCAAGATCAACGGCCACTACATGTTCCCCGAGTCCCACTCCCACGCCTTCGCCATCACCGCCTACCAGGCCGCCTGGCTGAAGCGCTACCACCCGCTCGAGTTCTTCGTCGCGCTCGTCAACAACCAGCCCATGGGCTTCTACCCGCTGGAGACGCTCAAGGAGGACGCCCGCCGCTTCGGCGCGCCCTTCCTCAACCCCTGCGTGAACACGAGCGAGGCGCACGCCATCCCCGACAACGGCTGCGTGCGGCTGGGGGTCCAGATGGTCAAGGACGTCGGACAGGCGGCGGCGGAGCTGATCGTGGCGGAGCGTGAGCGGCGTGGCCCCTACGCCGGCGCCGGCGACCTCGTGCGTCGCACGGGCCTGAAGCCGCAGGCGGCTCAGTCGCTGGTGGAGGCGGGCGCCCTCGACGCGGTCACCCCCAACCGCCGGCTGGCGCTCTGGGACGTGGGCCTCGCGACCCCGCCATCCCGGAATGGGCAGCGTGCCTTCCCCACGACGGGGGCGGCAGGCGTCCCCGCGCTCGTGGACTTCAGCGAGTACGAGAGGATGGTGGGCGAGTATCGGACGCTGGGAGTCTACCCCCGCGGCCACCTGATGGAGTTCGTGCGGCCCTCACTGCCCCCCGACGTGACTCTCTGCGCCGGCGTCGAGGGCCTGCCCGACGGAACGGCGCTGCGAGTGGCAGGGTGGCCCATCGCGAGGCAGCACCCGCGCGGACAGGAGGGGACGGTCTTCGTCACCATCGAGGACGAGAGTGGTGAGGTGCAGGTCATCCTCTGGCCTCGCGTCTACGCGCGCCACCGCAAGGAGCTCCGGAGCGAGGTGCTCCTGATCCGGGGACAGGTCTCGTGCCGGGGCGGGACCACGACCATCGTCGTTTCGCATGTGGAGCCGGTGGGCACGGGCGTTCCGATGCCGGACGCGCACGACTGGCACTGAGCCCCCACAGAAGTCCTGTTGGTCCCGGCGCCGCGGCGTATCCCGGAACTACCGATCCCGTAGGATGCCGGCCGTGGGCGTTCTCGATCAGTTCCGGCTTGATGGACACGTGGCTGTCGTCACGGGCGGAGGGCGCGGCATCGGCCGCGGCATCGCCCTGGCCTTCGCCGAGGCCGGCGCCGACGTCGCTGTCGCGGCGCGACGCGCGCATGAGGTCGAGGCCGTGGCCGAAGAGGTGCGGGCGCTCGGCCGGCGAAGCCTCGCGGTGGGCATGGACGTGCTCGACTGGCCCGCCAACGACCGCCTCGCCGAGGCCACCGTCGCCGAGCTCGGCAAGCTCACCATCTGGGTCAACAACGCGGGCGGCAATCTCGACCGCACCCAGCGCAAACTTGTCGATACCCCGGAGGACGTCTGGGACACTCTCGTCGACCTCAACCTCAAGACCGCCTGGTGGGGAGCCAAAGCCGCGGCTGAACAGATGACCGAGGGCGGCAACATCATCAACATCTCGTCGGTGGCTGCGTGGGGCGCCTCCCCCAGCGCCGGGCCCTACGCCGCGACGAAGTCCGCCATGATCAACATGACCAAGACACTCGCGATGGAGCTGGCCCCGCAGAAGATCAGGGTCAACTGCGTGGCTCCCGGCCTCGTGCCGACGGAGATGTTCTTCGAGACCATGAAGGTTGATGAGGCTGCGGTCGAGAACATGGGCTCGCAGCTGCCCGCCGGACGCGCCGGCAAACCCGAGGACATTGGAGCCGCCGCGGTCTACTTCTGCTCGCCCGCGGCCGAGTGGATTACGGGCCAGACGTTGGCTGTCAGTGGCGGGCCCACGGGAACGAGGGAAATGTGAGCATCCTCGACCTCTTTCGACTCGATGGGCAGGTGGCTGTTGTCACGGGCTCCGGACGGGGCATCGGCGAAGGCATCGCCGTTGGCCTCGCGGAGGCCGGCGCTGCGGTTGTTGTCGCTGCGCGCCGAACACACGAGATCGAAGCAGTCGCGGAGAAGATCCGGGCCGCGGGAGGCCAGGCGCTGGCGCGGACCACGGACTTCCTCGAAGTCGACCAGATCGAGGCGCTCGCCGACGCCACCGTTGCCGAGTTCGGCAAGCTCACCATCTGGGTCAACAACGTCGGTGGGGCCCAGGACCGCACCGCTCGTACGATCCTCGGCACCCCTGAGAAGGCCTGGGACAACCAGATCGACCTCAACCTCAAGTCCGTCTGGGCGGGTGCACGAGCTGCCAATCGGGTCATGGGCGAAGAGGGTGGCGTAATCGTCAACATCTCCTCTGCTGCCGCCACGCAGCCGTCGCCGATGAACGGCCCCTACGCCGCCGCCAAATTCGGCGTGAACAGCCTGACCATGACGCTCGCCCGCGAGCTCGCGCCGAGGGTGCGGGTCGTGGGCGTCTCCCCCGGCCCCATCGCCACGGAAGTCATGATCGAGTACACCGGCATGAGCGAGGAACAGCTGCGGCAGGGGCTCGGCGCGATGCTGCCACTCCAGCGCATCGGCGAGCCCGAAGATGTTGCCGCCGCCGTCGTCTACCTCTCCTCGCCCGCCGCCTCCTGGGTCACGGGCGCAACCCTCTCCGTCACCGGCGGCTAACGCTCCCCCGACGGCGGTATCCTGAGCAGCACATTTCAAGGGGAGCGATTTGTCATGGGCGTGAAGCCACCAACCCTCGAAGAGCATCTCGAGATCGAAGCCATCAAGCAGCTGCGCGTGCTCTACTCGCAGCTATTCGACAGTCACCGCACGGACGAGATGGCGATGCTCTTCACGGAAGACGCCGTCTGCGAATTCAGCGACGACCTGCCCTACGGCGACTGGGTCGGTCGCGACGAGATCCGCAGGCAGTACAAGGAGGTCGCCGGGCACAGCCCCAAACCCTTCTCGTTCATGCACGCGACGACCAACGGCTGGGTCGAGCTGACGGGCCCGGATAGCGCGACCGGCAGCTGGTTCCTGCTCGACCTCGGCATGGGCGACAACCCTAACCCCGTCGGTCTCCTCGGCGTTTACAACGACGTCTACAAGAAGGTCGATGGCGAGTGGTTCATCCATCGCACGCGCATCGACCACATCTGGACCCAGGGCTCGGCTGGCGGCGGCTAGGCCGTTTCCTGCGGCTGACGGCGAGCGAGAGACTCCCGACCGGGTCGCTCCCTTCGTGCCTGGAACCCACAGGCTGCGCGTAGCCAGCCGGTTGGGAAGAATGCTGCCAGCAGCGTTCGCCCGTCGACCTCCGTTCATGTGCTCCGGCGGACGCACTTCATGAAACGAGTTAGCACGACGTGACCCTGAAGTCGGCGGTTGTCCTGCTCTGCGTCGCCTTGCTGGCGGTTGCGCTGGCGGCATGCGGCTCGGACTCCCCCAGTACCGACCCTTCGCCCACCCCGACTGCCACTCCCGTCGCGCCGGCGGCGACCACCACCCCCGAGGCCACGCCCAGGGCAACCGCTACTCCCACGCCTGTGGCGCCAACGCCAACGCCCACCTCCACGCCCGAACCGACCCCCACGCCTTCGCCGGTGGAAGTCCTCGGTCCCGACGGCAACCTGATCTTCGATCCCGCAGTCGTGCGGGGAACCCTCAGCAACGGGCTCTCGTACTACATCAGGCGCAACGAAGAACCCCGCGAGCGGTTGCACCTGTCGCTCGTCGTCAAGGCCGGGTCTGTGCATGAGGAGGAAGAGCAGCGGGGACTGGCCCACTTCGTCGAGCACATGGCGTTCAACGGCACGGAGCGCTTCGCCAAGCAGGAGATCGTGGACTACCTCAAGTCCATCGGATCCAGTTTTGGCGCCCACCTGAACGCTTACACGAGCTACGACGAGACGGTCTATTTCCTCGAAATCCCGACGGATGATCCCGAGATTCTCGAGAAGGCGTTCCAGATCCTCAGCGACTGGGCCTACGCCATCAGCTTCGAACCGGAAGAGGTCGAGCTGGAACGCGGCGTCGTGCTCGAGGAGTGGCGCCTTGGCCAGGGCTTCGATTCCCGCTGGCGGGACGGCATCTACCAGGCCCTGTTCGGCGCCTCCCGCTATTCCGAGCGGAGCCCCATCGGCCTGCCTGAGGTCGTAGAGACCGCCCCGGTCGAGCAACTGCGCGCCTACTACGAGCGCTGGTACCGGCCCGAGCTGATGGCCCTGGTAGCGGTGGGCGACCTCGACCCGGCCCTCATCGAGGCCAGGATCAAGCAGCACTTCGCACCACCTCCCGAGGGGGAAGCACGGCAGGAGCGGGCGGCCGTTGCGCCACCGACGACCTTGCCCACGTTCGAGGTTCCGGGACACGAGGAACCGCGCATCGACATCTTCACCGACCCCGAGGCACCCGGGACCCAGCTCATCCTCGTCCGCAAGATTGCCCCGGAAGCGGGCCGGGACCTTGCCGCATTCCAGCGCCTCGTGGCGGAGCAACTGGCCTTCATGATGCTGAACGCGCGGCTGTTTGAACGCGGCCGGGCCGCCGATCCCCCCTGGCTGTGGGCGGGAGGCGCGCAGGGAGCGTTCGTAAGGCCCACCGACATCGTGCAGTTCTCGGTCGTGACCGAGCCAGACGGCATCGAGCAGGGTTTCGCGGCGCTGCTGGAGGAGCTGCAGCGCGTGCGCCAGCACGGCTTTACCGCCTCCGAGCTGGCCCGGGAGAAAGTCAACCTCTTGAGATCGGTGGAGAGCCTCTACAAGGAGCGCGACCAGCGGGATTCGGAGTTGCTGGCAAGCGAGTACCGCACCCACTTCCTCTCAGGGATCCCGGCTCCGGGCATAGAGGCAGAGTGGGAGCTGTACCAGCGACTGATTCCGGAGGTCTCGCTGGGCGAGGTCGATCTGCTGGGGGCGTCCTGGTCGGACACCCGGGACACCGTGCTGCTCGTCCTTCGGCCCGAGGATCCCGAGGCCAGCTCCGACGAAGTCCTGAGCGCGGCCATGTCCGCGCAGTTGGAGGGCGCCAACGCGCTCCAGGTGGAGGCGTACGAGGACGAGTTCGACGACCTCCCCCTCATGGCAACGCTCCCTACCCCGGGAAGCATCACCGTGGAGGAGCAGGTCGAGTCGATCGATGCGGTGCGGTGGACCCTCTCCAACGGCATTACCGTCATCGCCAAGCAGACCGATTTCCAGAATGACGAGGTGCTGTTCGCGGCCTTCAGCCCCGGCGGCCACTCGCTCGTCTCGGACGAGGACCACGTGTCCGCCCTCTACGCCGCCGACATCGCCTCCGGCAGCGGGGTCGGCCTGCACGACAGCGTCACGCTCGACAAACTGCTGGCCGGCAAGCGGGTGTCGGTTGCCCCCTATGTTGGTGCGCTCTTCGAAGGGCTGAGTGGGAACGCCTCGCCGGAAGACCTGGAGACGCTGTTCCAGCTGATCACGCTTTACGTGACCGAGCCCCGGTTCGATCCCACCTACTTCTCGACGTACGAGGCGAGGTTGCGCACCAGCGCGGAGACTCGCGCTACCGACCCGGATTCCGTGTTCTTCGACAAGGCGAACACAGTGCTCGCACAGAACCACCACCGGGCACGACCCCTCTCCCTCGAGGTCCTCGCGGAGCTCGACCTCGAGCGGGCGAAGGCAGCCTACGCCGAGCGCTTCGCGGACTTCAGCGATGCGACCTTCGTGTTCGTTGGCGCCTTCGACTGGGATGTTCTGCGCGACCTCACCTCCCGCTACCTCGCCAGTCTCCCGACCACCGGACGGGTCGAGACGTGGGTCGACCATGATGTCGACCCTCCGCCCGGGGTCGAGGAACACGTCGTCCGCAAGGGCATCGAACCGCGTAGCCGGACAATCCTCATCTACGCGGGAGACGCGCTGTGGACCCGCGAGGAGGCGCTCACGGCGACGGTGGCTGGCGAAATCCTCGGCACTCGCCTGCGCGAGCGCGTGCGCGAGGAGCTGGGCGGCACGTACGCCATCAGCGTCAGGGCCAGCATCAGTGCCATCCCTGACTCCGAGTACCTCCTGTACATCCTCTTTGGCAGCGACCCCGCGCGTGTGGAGGAGCTGACGGCAGAGGTCGCGGTGGAAGTCTCCTGGCTCCGCGACGGTGGCGAGCAGAGCTACCTGGACACCGCCAAGGAGCAGCTCCGGACCTCTCGCGAGGAGCAGCTCCGCGAGAACAGCTTCTGGCTGAACCAGATCCGGGACGCGACCCAGCGGGGTGAGTCGCTCGGCGAGATCAGCGGCTTCGACGAGCGGCTCGAGGCCCTGACGCTGGAGGAGGTCGCGGCCGCTGCCCGCCGCTACCTGATCGACGACCGGTACATTCACATCGTGCTGCTCCCCGAGGAGGAGTAGCCCTCCGGGACGGAGTGAGGACGGACATGCGGCGAATTGCCATCGTTGGCGGAGGCATCTCGGGGCTGGGCGCCGCCTGGGCGCTGAACCATCACCCCGATCGCTTCGACTTCCGCCTGTTCGAGGCCCAGGACCAGATCGGCGGGAACGCCATCACGGCCGACATGCCCCAGGACGGCGGCGGCTCGGTCCCCTTCGACATCTCCGTCACCGCCTGTATCCCCTCTATCTACCACCACATCGTGCTCTTGATGGAGCGCTTCGGCATCGACCTCGTCGATACCAGGTTCAGCTACAGCGTGAAGTACCAGGGTCGCCTCTACGCCCACGACTTCGACTCCGACATCCGGCAGCAGCTGCAACCCGAGATTGCGAAGTTCCAGCGCATGTTGCGGCGCCTGCACCGGTTCGGCTGGCTGACCCGGAAGCAGTCGAAATTCCTGAACGCCCTCAACCCGTTTAACTACATAAGTATGGGAACGGTGCTCAACCTGGGAGGCTTCTCCGGGGAGTTCCGCTACAAGATCCTGAAGCCGATGTTCGTCAATTTCCTTATGGCGACGAACGTCTTCGACATGCCCGCGGCCCTCTTCTCGCGCTACCTCGAGTTCTTCGACATCGAGACCTCCACGCCCATGCAGACGTGGGACCAGGGCACGCGGCGCATCTACGAGGAGCTATCGGCGGACTTCCGCGACAAGATCTCCCTCGGCCGTCCCGTCCGCAAGGTCTATCGGGAGAAGACCGGCGTCGTGGTCGAGGATGCAGACGGCGTCCGGGAAGCGTTCGACGACGTCATCTTCGCCTGTAACGCCAACCAGACCCTGATGCTCCTCGACAAACCCACCTTCCTCGAGCGCTCCATCCTCTCGTCGATCCGCTACGAGAGTGAGCTCCACAACCACACGGTCGTCCATTCCGATGCCTCCGTCCTCCCCGACAACGAGGTGAAGCCCCTGACGACCCGGAGCAATCACATCGAGCAGTACGGAGCGAGGCCGGACAACTACGAAATCACCTACATCATGCACAACCAGCAGCCGTGGGCTCAGGAGTCCGACAAGCCCTGCCTCGTGACCTACAACCCGATCAACCCCATCGACGAGAACAAAGTCGTGAAGAAGTGGTGGTTCCAGCACATCGTCCACGACGTGCGTCACGTTGCGGTTACGGCGAATATCTTCCGCTTCATCCAGGGCAAGAGGCGAACATGGCACTGCGGCGCCCACACGCTGGTCAACGCCCAGGAGACGTGCTTCGTGACGGGCCTCGCCGCCGCCCGGCAGCTCGGGGCGGACTACCCCTTCGAGAACGACGCTGCGAGGCGTTCATTCAACTACTACGGGGGCATCCTCTACGGCTGGCGATTCCGGAAGGCGTAGCCCCGCATCCGCTTGCCGAACTGCACGGTCGGGCTCGGGGAGTTGATCCGTGGCGCCCGCCGGGTCCGGATAGAACTGCGCGCAGTAGTCCCGGAACATCGTGATCTCCCCATCTGCCCGGTTGAGGCGAGGGCGCGCGCGGTACTGCTTGCGGCGCCAGATCACTACGTCCTGAAGCACGTCCATCTTCTGCATGGGGCTCAGGAACCTGTTGACGACGTGAGCCCGCAACCCGTGTGGGAGAAACCCCGCCCCTGCGATGAACCGCCCGGTCTTCGGTTCGACTCGCACCTGAGAGGCCAGGGACATGTCGATCAGCCTGCCGTCCACGGGGGTCGCCAGGATCCACAGACGCATGTCCATCGGGATCGAGTGCTCGCGGACCTGCACAAGGGAGTAGCCGAGACCGAAGATGCGGGTGTTGGCGGAGAGGTCGAGTGTGAGCCTGGCGATCCCGGCAATCTTCCGGACCGTCCGGAAGTCCCAGCGGCTCACGAAGAGGGGCCCGTCCACTTCAACCGGGTGCGTTCGCTCCACGTTGTCGTAGCCGTGCACGTACCGCAGGTGGGCGATGTCCACCGAGTTCTCCGAGGTCTCCTGCGGGTGACCGGGGAAGCGCAGCGTCTGGATACGGATATCGCTCCAGCCCTCCTGGTCCGTCGCCTCGTCGGGCACGCTCCACTGAGACGGTCGTCCCTCCATCCCCCACCAGGCGAAGATCAGCCCTGCGATCTCTTCCGTCTCGAAGACTCGCAGCTTCGCCGATCGCGGCGGGGCGGCGAAGGGCGTGGCGACGCACTGCCCGGTGGCGTCGAACTCGAAGCCGTGGAATGGACAGACCAGCCGTCCTTCGCAGATGCGTCCCCCCGTGTTGGGCCCGAGGGCCGAGCCGAGGTGCGGACAGACCGACTCCGCGATGCAGATCCGACCGTCGTCGTCACACCAGACGACGATGTCCTCGCCCATCCATGTCTTCTCGATGAGTCCCGCTCTCTCGATGGCCTTGCGGCTCTCGACGAAATACCAGCCCTCGGGAAAGGGGAACAGCGTGTCGTTGGCGGGCTCGGGACGGGGCGTTGGCATCGTCCGACACTCCTCACCTGGAATCTCGACTAACGGATCCCTTTTGCCGAAGAGTCACCATTTACGGTAGGGGCACGCGAATCTTACGTCAGGTGAGCACACTCACATCTGAACCGGACCTTTCTCCCGGGATCGGTTGCCCCGCCTCTTTGCACGTGAGATACACTGATTGCGAGGCATGGCGCGCGGAGCGAGCTAGCTCTGCCTCGGGGACTGCACAATGACTCTCGCTACCGAAAGCGTGGCAACGCGGGCGCTCACCCTGCCCGATGAACTCCTCCTGATGCTCCTCAACGAGGACAGCGGCTACTTCCGCCAGGTACCCGGCTGGGATCTGAACTGCGCGGTTGTCGGGGCCGTGCTCGCGGAACTGTCCCTTATCTCCCGCATCGACACCGATATGGACTCGCTCATCCTTCTGGACAAGACCCCCACGGGAGACGCCGCCCTCGACGACATCCTGCGGGAAATTGCCGACGAACCCGCCCAGCAGAACGCCCAGTACTGGATCGAGCGCCTCGCCCCACATGCGGAGGCGATCATCGATGTGACCCTGGATCGTCTGGTGGCGATGCAGATCCTCCAGTACCACGACGGCGAGTTCTGGACGCTGTCGCGCATCGCCTGGCAGCGCGCGGAAGGCGGGTCGACGAACGGCTCGACTGAGTTCGTGACGACGCGGCTCAGCAACGTGCTCTACAACAACGAGATTCCCGACCCGCGGGATGTCATCATCATCGCGCTCGCGAACACGTGCGATGTCCTCCGCTTCGTCTTCCCCATCGAGG
This sequence comes from Tepidiformaceae bacterium, assembly GCA_965203545.1. GTDB lineage: Bacteria > Chloroflexota > Dehalococcoidia > Tepidiformales > Tepidiformaceae > UBA2991. The sequence goes on along the minus strand of OZ241899.1, from coordinate 1,034,369 downwards.
AAGAGCACGAGGAGCGCGTCGAGCTCATCTGCAGGATGGATCTAATCGGCCGTGCGATCGCCGATGCGGTCGCCAACAACCTGGCCGGCCCGCTGCTCCGGCGCGCCACGCTGACCAAGGAGATCCCCACGGTTCCGCTGCACAAGGTGATGTTCAACCGGCGCCTCTGGAGCGGGAACCTGCCGGCTTTCTTCGCCGAGCTCGCCGAAAAATACGGCCCGGTGTTCAGGCTCAACCCACCGTTCCTCGACACCATGACCTTCCTCGCCGGTCCCGAAACCAATCGCTGGGCGCACCGGCACGGGCGTACGTTCCTGCGGGCCAAGGACTACCTCCAGGAGTTCGAGAAGGTCTATGGCGCGTCCGGAATTCTCCCCTCCCTCGACGGGGCCGACCACTTCCGCTTTCGCAAGTCCCTGCAGCCGGCCTATTCGCGTGCCCGGCTGGAAGGACAGCTGGACACCGTTTTCAACAACGCCCGCGCGCACATGGCGACCTGGAAGGCTGGGGACGCCTTCCCCGCATGCCCCATGTCCCGGAAATTGATCAATTCGCAGATTTCGCCGCTCATGCTCAGTGTGCAGTCGCAGGACCTCCTCGACGACCTGAGCGTGTACAAGGAACGAGCGCTCGCCACGCGAGTCGTGAAGGTTCTGCCGAAGTTCATGCTGAGCACTCCGGGCATGAAGCGGAAGGCGAGGGGTATCGAGACGCTGCTGGACCGCGTTCAGGGCATCCACACCCCCGCCCAGCGGGCCGGATGTCCCCGCGATCTCGCCGACGACCTGCTCAGCCTGCACGCAAGCGACCCGCAGTTCCTCCCCGAGTCGAATCTGCGTTTTGCGCTCTCGGCGCCGCTTATTGCGAGCGTGTACCTCGGCGACGGACTCAGTTTCGCGCTCTACGCCATGGCCACCCAGCCCGATCTCTATGAGCGAATCCGCGCCGAAGCGGACGCCCTCTTCGCCGACGGCGACCCTTCTCCCGAGGACTTCACCCTGGAAGCGATCGACACGACCCACCGCTTCATCATGGAGTCCATGCGCATCTACCCCATCGTCCCGGTGTCGATCCGGACCGTGATGAACACCTGCGTCGTCGAGGGCTACGAGATCCCCGAGGGATCGGAAATCCACATCGCCCAGACCGCCTCGCACTACATGAGCGACGTCTTCCCCGATCCCGAGAAGTTTGACATCGACCGCTACCTGCCTCCTCGCGACGAGCATCGGGGTCCCGGCTACGCTCCCTACGGGCTGGGCACGCACACCTGCCTCGGCTCGCGCTGGATGGAGTTGCAGCTCAGCGCCAACCTGCTGATGCTCGCACATTACTTCACCATCAAGGTGTCGCCCGAAAACGGGCCGCTCCGGATAAACCCGTTCCCCTCGCTGTCCATCAGCAAGAAGATCAAGTTCGTCATCGCCGAGAAACGGCGCGAGATCCCAACCTGAGACGCCGGCTCCCTTCGGACTCCGTTCGGCAAATTTGCCAGCTAGCCATATGACGATGGGTGAGGAGAACGCCACGCAGTGCAGCTAGGCACGCTTTTGAAAGAGCTGAACCACTCGTACCGCGGCTCCGATGTCGCAGGCCGCGTGCGAGCCTTCAACAACTGGACCGAACTCGCGGCGATGGGGGTCGATGGGTCGGGCGACTACTCCCACAGCAAAACGGCGAAAGAGTATTACGACCTGTGCACGGCGTTCATGGTCTGGGGCTGGGGGGAATCCCTGCACTTCGCACCACTCAAGCCCTCTGAGAGCCTGGAGGAATCAAAGGCACGGCATCAGCGGTTGATGATCTCCAGGCTGGAGTTGCAACAGGGAATGACCGTGATCGATGTCGGATGTGGAGTCGGCGGCCCAATGCGCCGGGTGGTACGCGAGGCCGATGTCCGCGTTTCGGGAATCAACATCAACGAAATCCAGCTCGCAATGGCGAAACAGTTGACCGCTGAGGCGGGGCTCGACCACATGGTCGATTACCAGACGTGCAGCTTCATGGATATGAGCGCCATCCAGGACGGCGCCTTCGACCGGGGTTACGCCATCGAGTCCACCTGCCATGCGCCGGATAAGCAGGGCGCCTTCGCGGAAATCTTCCGCGTGCTGAAACCTGGAGCCCTCTTCTGGGGTCAGGAGATGTGCCTGACGGACAAGTTCGACCCGAACGACGACCGCCACAGGGCCATCAAGCAAGAACTCATGCACGGCATCGCACTGAACGACATCGCAACGTTCGCGGAAGTCAATCACGCGCTTGAAGCGGTTGGGTTCGAGGTCATTGAAGGGGTGGACCGGGATGTCCAGGAAGGACCGTCCACGCCCTGGTATCAGCCCATGGAGAGTACGCAGGGAACGCTGGGGGGTGCCTTGCGCAGGCTTCCATGGGGCCGCAAGGCCATGATTGCGGGAGTAAAGCTGGCCGAAGGCGTGCGGCTGTTTCCGGCGGGCTCGGCGGAAGTCGTCCGACTGTTGGATCGGACCGCAGATGCCTATGTCGCAGGCGGTAAGACGGGGATCTTCACACCGCTGTACTGTTTTTTGGCTCGAAAGCCCCTCTAGCCCCCGGCGGCTACGATGAGTCCTGCTGCTGCTCGTACTGCTCGTGCACGCCCTCGATCGCTTCGTCGAGCTCTTCCCAGACACGCTCCACCATCGAGCGCAGCTTCATGTTCTGGTAGGCGCCCCAGACGGTCATCGCCGGCGGCACCAGCACGATCGAGATGATGAGCGCGTAGGCGATGGTGATCGCCGCCGTGATCCCGAACTCCTGGGATGCGACCGTGGGCGAGAGCACCAGCGCTCCGAGGCCGAGGGCGGTTGTCAGCGCCGAACCAAGCAGGGCCGACCCCGTGGTCGCCAGCGTGCGGATGGCCGCCTGCTCGGGATTGCGCAGGTGGGCGAACTCCTCCCGGTAGCGATGGATCACGTGGATCGTGTAGTCCACCCCGATCCCGACCGAGAGCGCCGTGATGATCGCGGTGATCAACGTATAGGGAATGCCGATCAGGGCCATCGTGCCCAGCACCCAGATGAGCACGAACACCACCGGGGCCACCGCGATGAACGCCAGCACCGGCTGCCGCAGCGTTACCCAGAAGAAGATGGCGAGGATGCCGAACGCCATCGCGATCGTCGTGCTGATCGCCTCGGTTTGACGGCTGGTGATCTCGTCCGTGACCGCGATCGAGACGATGCTCGCGGACGTGGCCGTAACGGTGCCGTCCTCACCGAACCAGAGCCCCTCGATATCCTCCTGGAGCGCCCTCGTCGTATGCGGGTCGCCCGCGAACGCGGGGAACTGGACCAGCAGTGAATCGACACCGTCCGGGTCGTCGACCAGCGCATGGGCAACGCTGGGGTCTCTCTCCTTGAGCTTGTCGAGGAACTCCTGCAACAGGTCCGGGTCGAGCTCCACCCCGGCGGAGGCCTTCTGGAAGAGCGCCGCCAGATCCGGGTCGTACTTGTCGCCTGGCTCGCCGCTGTCCTCGATCCAGTCACGCACGATCAGCTCGTACGAGACCTGGATGGGCCCCGCCGCCGCCCGGGGCCGTCGCTCCTCGTCATCGAAGGCTTCCCGCAGGTCGTGGAGGTTGAGATACGTGCGGGTGTCCGTGGCCTCGGCCTTCACGAGGACCGTGGCCATCTCCGTCGAGCCGCCGACGGATGTCTCGAGGGTTTCGATGTCTTCGAGGACCGTCCCGCCCCTGGGCAGGATGTCGCGGATGTCGAAACCGCTCTCCAGCCGCGTGGCGGCGAAGCCGAACCCCACCGTGATCGCCAGCACGACGATGAAGTACGGCGCGGGCCTGCGCGCGACCGATGTGCCCAGCACCTCGGCCAGGCGCCCGATGCCGGGCAGCGCGTTCGCGACCGGCCGGGGCGGGGTCAGCTTCCCTCGCGCCTCTCGCCGGCGGTCGATGATCGTGCGGGTGGCGGGGATCAGCGTCAGCATCACGATCAGGCTCAGCCCCACGCCCAGGGCCGCGACAATGCCGAAGTCGCCCACCACCGAGATCGGGGAGAACAGGTTCGCCAGGAGGCTCACGACGGTGGTGACGGCTGCCAGCACCAGCGGAATCGTGACGTTCTGCAATCCCGTCCTGACCGCCTCCACCACGGGCGTGCCCGCGGTTCGCTGCTCGCGATAGTGCGAGACGGTCTGGATGGCGTAGTCCACCGTGAGGCTGATCACGATGATCGGGACCATCGCCGTGAGCGAGCTCGGCGGCCCGATGAGGCCCAGCGCGTCCGGCCCCAGCCAGCCCTCGGCGCCGATCACCCAGATGAGCGAGATCAGCAGTCCCGCCAGCGTCAGCAGTAGGTCCGAGAGCGTGCGCAGGAAGAGGAGGATCAGGGCCAGGATCAGGAGGAGCGCGAGCCCGATCAGCGGGAGCAACCCCGATTCGGTGGCTTCCTTGTACTCGTCCTCGATCACCACGGGCGAGAGGCTGCTCACCTGCAGCGGGCCCTCGTCGGCGGCCGCCAGGTCGCTGATTCTCCGTTCGGCGTCCACGATCCGCTCGTCGTCGGTGTCGATCAGGCGGAGGGTGGCGATTGCGACCGGCGTGCCGTCCGCGTCGGTTCCCGTCAGGGAAGCGAACGCTTCCCTGAGCTCGGGGAGGCTGCGGATGGCGTCGATCTCCGCCTGCGTGACAGACTCGAAACCGTCGACCTGCAGCGCGGCCCGGATCAGGAGTGAGGGCGCGACCACCGAGTCCCCCGGCGCCAGGAGCCCACCCACCTGCTCGTCGCCCACGACTTCTTCGACCAGCGCGTCCATCTGCGAGAGACCGGCGGGCGTGAGCGCCTCGCCACGGAAGACAATCGTGGCAACGCTCACGTCGCCGGTATCGGAGAACAGGTCGTTTATCTCGTTGATGGCGTTGGCGACGGCGTTGCCCGGGGGAAGGAACGCCAGCGCCGCCCCCTCGATGACCTCGGCGCGCCGCCCGGCGCCCGCAGCCATCACCACAGTGATGAGGAGGAGGATGCCGATCGTGATGTACGGGCGAACGGTGACCAGCCAGCTCAGCCTCTCGAGTACACGGGTCATGGCGCGCATTCTATCGGAGCGAATCCACCGTCGAGGCAGTTGCGCTTACACCCGCGAGGCGCCCGCTCCCGGCCCGCCTCGCCGGAGGGCTGCCGCTATACTGCGCCGACTTCCGGCCACGGAGCGCTCTCCCTCAAGGAGGGCGCTCTCCGGCCAGCCGAGGTGTGAGCGATGAGCAGCGAACCGTTTTTCCAGGGGCATATCGGGCGTTACACGAGTGAGTCGACGCCGTGGTGGCCCGAGCCTCCGAAGCCGGCGCCGGGAAGCCCCAACGTCGTCTTCATCATGCTCGATGACGTTGGCTTCGGCCACCTCGGGTGCTACGGCTCCTCGATAGATACCCCTGCCATGGATCGCCTCGCGGCCAACGGAATTCGCTACCGGAACTTCCACACCACCACCATTTGCTCCCCCTCCCGCGCCTGCCTGCTGACCGGACGGAACCACCACTCAGTCGGCATGCGCACGATCTCCAATTACGACACAGGATTCCCGAGTGCCCGCGGCGCGATCTCTCCGAGCGCCGCGACGATCGCACAGATGCTCCAGCAGTCGGGCTACAACACGGCTGCCTTCGGCAAGTGGCACCTCGCCCCAATGGCCGACGGTTCGGCCGTGGGGCCCTTCCACGGGTGGCCCCTCGGCAAGGGGTTCGAGCGCTACTACGGCTTCCTCGACGCGCTGACCGACCAGTTCGCCCCCGAGCTCATCCTCGATAACCGCCATATCCCCTCACCGTCGGACCCGGACTACCACCTGAGTGAGGCCATTGTCGACGAGGCCATCGAGTTCGTCCGCGATCAGACATCCCTCGCCACCAGCCCCTTCTTCCTCTACGTCGCGTTTGGGGCCTGCCACTCCCCCCACCAGGCCCCACAGGAGTACCTCGACAAGTACCGCGGCAAGTTCGACCAGGGCTGGGATGCCACGCGCGAAGCGTGGTTCCAGCGCCAGCTGGAGCTCGGCATCGTCCCCGAAGGCACCCAGCTCGCCCCTCGCAACAACGGCGTCCCCGCCTGGGATGACCTTTCCGAAGACGAACGGCGTGTGCGCTCCCGCTTGCAGGAAGCGTTCGCAGCCATGCTCGACCACATGGATCACCAGATCGGACGGCTCGCAGACTACCTGGAGGAGATCGACAAGCTCGATAACACCCTCTTCGTCGTCGTCTCCGACAACGGCGCGAGCCAGGAGGGTGGTCCCCTCGGCGTCGTCAACGAGGGCCGCTTCTACAACCAGCTTCCCGCGAGCGAGGAGTACAACCAGGCCAACATCGATGAGATCGGTGGACCCAGGTCCCACACGAACTACCCCTGGGGCTGGGCGCAGGTCGGGAACACCCCACTCAAGCGCTACAAGCAGAATACCCACGGCGGCGGCATCCGCGACCCGCTCATCATCCACTGGCCCGATCGCATCAAGGACGCTGGAGCGATCCGCCCACAGTTCCACCATATTTCCGACATCGTCCCGACCGTGCTGGAGGTGCTCGGCCTCGAGGCGCCGGAGATGCACAACGGCGTGCCCCAGCTCCCCGTTCACGGCACGAGCATGCTCTACACGTTCGACTCCAGCGACGAGCCCACGCGCAAGCGCACCCAGCACTTCGAGATGTTCGGCCATCGCGGCATCTGGCACGACGGCTGGAAGGCCGTCACCTTCCACGCGCCGGGGAGCACCTTCGAGGAGGACGTGTGGGAGCTCTACCACCTCGATGAGGACTTCTCCGAGTGCAACGACCTCGCTGAGTCGGAGCCTGAAAAACTCCAGGAGATGATCGAGCACTGGTGGATCGAAGCCGCCAAGTACGACGTGCTTCCCCTTGAGGACGGCCTCCGTGGCGCCCGGGGCACACCCCCCAAGAAGGGTTCCCCCCAGGACCGCACGAGCTTCGTGTATCGCCAGGGTATGTCCCACACACCCACGAACGCCGCCGCCGACGTTCGCAATCGCGACTACACCATCACGGTCGAGTTGTCCCGGGAGACCGAGGCCGACGAAGGCGTGCTCGTCGCTCACGGCGGGCTCACCGGCGGGTACTCCCTCTTCATCAAGGACAACCGCCTCGTACACGAGTACAGCTACGTCGGCGAGCGTTACCGCATCGTCTCCGACACGGCGGTACCCACCGGGGGGTCGGTCGTGACATTCGAGTTCACGAAGACCAACGAGCTGGCGGGAACGGCCATTCTCACGATCAACGGCCGCCAGGTCGGAAGCGGAGATCTCCCCGCAACGCTCGGGGGCATGTTCGCGATCGAGGGTCTCGATGTCGGGCAGGACCTCTACACGCCAGTCAGCGAGGACTACGAGGTGCCATTCGCCTTCTCGGGAGTGATTGCCGAGGTGCGCATCGAGCTCGGCTCCAACCAGGTGCTGGATCGCGAGGCCGAGCTGCGCGGTCGCATCATCGCCGAGTAACACGACGCCCCGGCGTTAGTCCGGGAGCCGCCGGCATCGTCGGGCGTATCGTGCGACTGTGACTCGCGTTCGTGGCACGTCCGCCACCATCAGCGGTAGCGCGATCAACCGCGTTGGCTGGCGCGCCCTCTGGAGTCCGACGTGCTAGAGGCGGTCCTGCTCGTCCTGTTGGGGCTGGGCGTGGGCGTCTTCGGCGCGATTGTCGGCGCCGGTGGTGGATTCCTCCTCGTCCCAATCCTGCTGGTCGTCTACCCCGATCGCGACCCTGCCACGGTCACGGCCATCTCGCTGGCGGCGGTGTTCGCGAACGCGACTTCCGGCGCCATCGCCTATGCCTACCAGAAGCGCATCGATTACCGCAGCGGCATCTGGTGGGCGCTGGCCGCCATCCCCGGCGCCATCGGCGGGGCGCTCCTCGTGGGCATCATCCCGCGCGACGTCTTCGTCGTCGTGTTCGCGGTGGCGCTTGCAGGCGTCGCGACGCACCTCATCCTGCGCCGGCAGGCCACCGGCCTGCGGGAACCGATCACCGGTCGGGGGGCCATCTCCCGCCGCATCAGGGACCGCGAGGGGCAGAACTTCTTCTACACCTTTCGCCTCTGGCACGGACTCTCGATCGCGGGTGCGATGGGGTTCGTCTCCGGTCTGCTGGGAGCGGGCGGCGGCGTTCTCCAGGTGCCGCTCCTCACGATCGTCCTGCGCTTCCCCGTCCACATCGCCACCGCCACCAGCCAGTTCGCCTACGCGCTCATCGCTCTCGAGGCGACCGTCGTCCACTCCGTGACCGGAGGCCTCCACCTGGATGAGCACCTGGCCGAGGCAGGGTTCATCGCCATCGGCGCCGTCGTTGGCGCGCAGGCCGGCGCCCGCATCGCCTCGAGGGTCCGCGGAGCCGTGATCCTGCGCGTCCTCTCGACGACGCTGCTGCTGGTGGTGGCGTGGCTCGTGGTCGACACGTTCGCCCGCTAGGCTGGCGCCCGGGCCTACCGCTCGCGGACGCAGCGAAAGCCCGAGTTAGCCGTCGATGAATCCGGTGTGTTGGCGGTGCGCGCCGCCACCCGGTAGCGGTTGCAGTACGAAACGTGGCACAGGAACGACCCGCCGCGCTGCACCCGATGCGTGCCCGTGGGCGGCCCGGCGGGGTTGTCGCGCGTGGCCGCATCTTCCTGCCGGTGGTAGTCGACGCTGAACCAGTCGGCCGTCCACTCCCACACGTTCCCCGAGCAGTTGTAGAGCCCGTAGCCGTTCGGCTCGAAGCTGTCCACGGGGCAGGTGCCGGTGAAGCCGTCGGCGCCCGTGTCGCGGTCAGGGAAAGCCCCTTGCCAGATGTTGCAGCGATGCTCTCCGCCCGGCTCGAGCTCGTCGCCCCACGGGTAGACAGCCTGCTCGATCCCGCCGCGGGCGGCGTACTCCCACTCCGCTTCGGTCGGCAGGCGCCCCCCGGCCCACTCGCAGTACGCCTGCGCGTCGTTCCAGGAGACGTGCACGACCGGGTGTTGTTCGCGGCCCCGGAGGTCGCGGCCGGGGCCCTCAGGGAGGTCCCAGCGAGCTCCGGGCACGGCCAGCCACCAGGGCGCCTGCACCACCGCGTTCGTCTTCTCCAGGCGCCGCGCCATCTGTCGCGAGAGGTGCCGCCGGAAGACGAACGACCATCCGAAGCGTTCCGCTTCCGTCACGTACCCGGTGGCCTCGATGAACGCCGCGAACTGTGCGTTCGTAACGGTGTGCGCGTCGATTGCGAAGGGTTTGAGCGTCACCTCGCGCACGGGGCCCTCGCCGTCGTGGTCCGGTTCCCCGTTGGGAGACGCTCCCATCAGGAACGAGCCACCCGGCAACTCGACGACTCCGTTGTCTGAGGGAGCGCGCTGCGGTTGAACGCCGGGCGTCGCGGAGGGACGGTTCGACTGCGCCGCTCCCGCCGGCTCCGAGTCCGATCGCGAGGGCGCCCACGACGTGGTGCTGGGCGTGCAGCAGGCGTCCCCCGGCTCGTTTGCCACCCATGCCTCCAGTGCGCCCGCTTCGGGCGCTTGTATCGTAGAATCCCGCCACTCCACATTCCCAGTCAAGGAATGCTGGACGCGGAGTTGGAGCAGGCGATCTGCCTGCCGGAGGGGAAGACTCATGACATCTCTGAAGGATCGAAGGATTAGCCGCCGGGCCTTGCTGGCCGGGAGCGGCGCGGCAGCGGCAGGCCTCGGGGCGGCAGCCTTGGTGGGCTGCGGCGACGACGACGACGACGAGGCGCCGGCCCCCGCCGCGACCCAGGCCGCCGCGACCGAGGCTGCTGCCGAGGCCGCTGCGACTGAGGCGGCAGCGACCGAAGCTGCCGCCACCGAAGCGGCGGCGACTGAGGCAGCGGCGACTGAGGCCGCGGCAACCGAGGCGCCCCAGCAGGGCGGCCCCCAGACCGGCGGAACCCTGCGCGGTTCCGCCCCCACATTCATCTGGAACACGGGCTTCCCGTATTCCTTCACCTGGGAGAACGAGCCCTACTTCTCCGTTCTCGAGCCGCTCGTCCGGTACCGGGACAGCCTCGATCCGTTCCCCGTCCTGGCGGAGCGCTTCGAGTACAACGACGACCGCAGCAAGCTGACCGTCACCCTGAAGCCGGACCTGGAGTTCCACGACGGCTCGCCCGTCACGACCGACGACGTCTTCCACGGCATCGAGGTCATGCTCGACCCTGAGCCGTGGGGCATCACCGGCGTTTTCCAGATCAGCTCGTTCGCCGCAGCCCTCACGCGCTGGGAGGCGGTCGACTCGCGCACGATGGAGTTTGAGTTCGACAAGCCCCGCCCGAACATGACCGACTTCTTCGCCCAGCTGCTGGTCACGAAGAAGAACACCTACCGCGAGCTGCAGGAAGGCCTGAACATCCAGGGCACCGGCCCCTTCGCCTTCGAGCAGTGGACCCCGGACGTTGGCGCGAGCTTCGTCGCGAACCGCGGCTGGCACCAGAGCGCCGTGGAGGGCGGTCCGTACGTGGATCGCATCGAGCTGCAGAACTTCCCCGATGCGGAGTCGCTGGGCCTCGCTCTTGAGGCGGGCGACATCGACTGGTCGCTCGGCGTGGCGCCCTCGGTCGCCAGGCGCACGGGCCAGGGCTTCCTCGCCCCCAAGGCCGGCATCGTCTACGTCGGCTGTGTCACGAACAGCCCCAAGCTGGTGGACCCGCGCGTGCGCCAGGCGCTCCTCTACGCCATCGACCGCAGGCGCATGACGGAAGAGCTGCGCGAAGGCTTCGGTGACCTCACGGCCCAGCCGTGGCCGAGCTCCTCGCCCGCCTTCGACCCCGACCTCGAGAGCGAGCTCTACGAGCCCGACCGCTCCCGCGCCATCCTCGATGAGGCGGGCTGGTCGCAGGACGAGCCCCTGATGATCGAGCCCATCCCGGGCACGGAAGTCACCGCCGAGATCCTGAAGAGCAACTTCGCGGACATCGGCGTGGACGTCGAGATCGTCACCCAGGAGATCGGCGCCTGGGTCGGCAAGCTGCGGCAGCGCGGCTTCGTCGACCTGTGGGTCGCTCCCCACAAGTTCTCCAACCTCTCGCCGCTCACCACCATGCAGCAGACGTTCCCGTATCGCATGGGGAATCCGAGCTACTACGAGACGGAGACCTACCTCGACATCATCGCCAACCTCGAGCGGTTGGACCCGCTCGGCGAAGAGGCGAGGGAGCAGTACGCCCGCTTCAACCGGATGTGGCTCGAAGACCCCTGGCTCCTGCCGGTCCACACGAACCAGCGAATCGAGGTGGCCAACGCCAACGTCAAGGGGTACGACGAGCACTTCGTGACGATCTTCGAGCAGCCGAATCTGGCGAAGGTTTGGCTCGAGGGGTAAACCTTGCTCGCCTACGTCCTCGCCCGCGTTCTGCAGGCGGTTCCCGTTCTTGTGCTGGCGAGCATCGGGGTCTTCCTGATGCTCCGGCTCGTCCCCGGGGACCCTGCAGAACTCCTGGCGGGCCAGGACGCCACCCAGGAGGATGTCGAGCGGCTTCGGGGCCAGCTGGGCCTTGATGACTCGCTCCCCGAGCAGTACATCAGCTGGCTCGGGGACATCTTTCAGGGCGATCTCGGCGTCTCCTTCGCCCGCGGCCTGCCCGTCACCCGCATGCTCCGCACGGCCATCCCGCCGACGCTGGAGCTGACGGTCGCCGCCTACGTCGTCGCTGTGGTCGTCGGCATACCCCTCGGGATCCTGGGAGGTATCCGTCCCCGCTCGGGGTGGGACTGGTTGCTCTCCGGCTACACCCTCGTGACGATCGGCATCCCCGGGTTCCTCTTCGGCATCATCATGCTCTGGATATTCAGCGTCAGGCTGGATTGGTTCCCCACGTTTGGTGAGGTGTCCATCCTCGACGACCCCGTGGAATCGCTCCGCCACCTCACCCTGCCCGCACTCGCAACGGGGGTCGGCGTGGCGGCAGTCCTCGCCCGCTACACGCGCACGACCATTTCCGAGGTCATGGGCAACGACTTCGTCCGTACCGCGCGGGCGAAGGGGCTCGCCGAGAGCCGTGTCGTGGTCCGCCACGCCCTGCGCAACTCCATGATTCCGGTCGTGACGGTCATGGCCTTGCAGGTCGGAGGGCTGCTCGGGGGCGCGGTGATCGTTGAGCAGGTCTTCACGCGCCCCGGCCTCGGCCGCCTGATGGTGAACGCCATCCAGGCCCGCGACTACCTCGTCGTCCAGAGCACGCTCATCATCCTCGTGTCGGTGTTCATCACCGCCAACCTCGCTGCCGACATCGCCTATGGCTTCCTCGATCCCAGGGTGCGCGGACGATGAGCGCGGCCCAGGTGGACGCCGAGCTTCAGCTCTCCTGGTGGGGGCGGAAGACCCGCGAGTCCCTGTTCTTCGCCACCCTCAACGGCATCATCCACAACCCCCAGGGCGCCATCGCCATCGTCGGGCTCGTGTTGCTGGTCGTCGGGGCCGTGGGCGCGCCCCTCATCGCCCAGCACGACCCCATCGCCCAGGATGCCGCCGGGCGCTTCCTCAGCCCGTCGACTGAACACTGGTTCGGCACCGACGAGCTCCGCCGTGACCTCTTTTCGCGCACCCTCTTCGGGCTGCGCGCCTCCTTCGCGGTGAGCCTCATCAGCGTAGCCATCGGCACGGCCATTGGCGTGACAGTCGGTTTCCTCGCCGGATTCCTCGGCGGGTTCGCGGAAGCCGCTGCCATGCGCATCGTCGATGCCTTGCTCGCGTTCCCCGGGCTGCTTGCCGCCCTGGCCATCCTCAACATCCTTGGGCCCGGTGTGCGGAGCATCGGCATTGCGATCGCGTTCTTCACGATCCCCGCCTTCGCGCGCCTGGCGCGTGCCCAGATGCTCGCCGAGAAGAACAAGGATTACGTCCTCGCCTCGCAGGCGCTGGGCGCCAGTCCGCAACGCATCATCTTCCGCCATGTCGCCATCAACGCCTTCCCGCCCCTCCTTACCCAGATGGCGCTGCTGATGGCCGTGGCCGTGCTCATCACCGCCGCCCTCAGTTTCCTCGGCCTGGGCGACAATCCACCCGCGCCCTCGCTGGGCGGCCTCCTGAACGTTAGCCGCCAGTACCTGCGCGAGGCCTGGTGGTACGCCGTCTGCCCGGGAGCGGTCTTCGCCCTGCTCCTCTTCTGCCTCAACCTGCTCTCCGACGCCATCAACGAAGCATCGAGCCCCTACCAGAGGCGTCGCTAACGGCCATCACCTGATGGAGCGCCCGCACACCCCGGGAGGAACACCCCATGCCCGCTGACTCCAGGCCCAACATCGTCGTCATCATGGCCGACCAGCACCGCGCCGACGCGCTCGGCTGCTACGGCAACGACATCATCCGCACGCCCAACATCGACCGCCTCGCGGCCGAGGGCGCGCGTTTTGGCCGGGCCTTCTGCCAGGGGCCGCTGTGCATGCCCGCCCGCTGGTCGCTGCTGACGGGCCGCTACGTCCGCGACCACGGCGTGTTCGAGAACGACTGGGACATGACCCAGGACATCCCCAACCTCGCCCAGCACCTCCAGCAGGCCGGCTATTACACGAGCTGCATCGGCAAGATGCACCTCTTCGCCGATGAGACGCTCGTCTGTGGAAGGCCCGACATGGTGTCCGACCCGAGCGTGACGGCGCGCTACCGGGCGGTCGGCTTCGACGAGCCGCACCCGGGGCCCGAGAAGAACGGGGTCATGGGCCTCGACTGCGAGTACGTGGACCACCTGAAGGAACGGGGCCTCTTCGAGATGTACGGGGAATGGTTCCACCTGCGCGCCTACCCCAAGAAGACGCGTGACCACCTCGGACTCCCCATGTGGTTCCCGGAGTCAACGCCCCTGCCCAACGACGCCTACCTCGACACGTGGACCGGTCAGCAGGTCGTCGACTGGATCGACGGGTACGACCGCGACGAGCCCTTCTTCCAGTGGGTCGGGTTCCCCGGGCCGCACGAGCCGCACGACGCCCCGAGCGACTACGTCGACCTCTACCGCAGGGTCGAGATCCCCGTCGGTGAGCGCATCCCGCCCCAGGTTCCCGAGTCGGGCCCGCTCCACACGCTCATGCGCTGGCTCCAGACCACGGCCCAGTGGGAGGGGCTCACCGACGACATCGTGGAGCTCCTCACCCGCTACTACTACGCCAACATCACCGCTATCGACGACCAGGTTGGAGCCATCGTCGAGGCCCTCGATCGCAAGGGCATCCTCGACAACACCTGGATCATCTACACCGCCGACCATGGCGAGATGATGGGCGACCACTGGATGCTCTGGAAGATGCTCTTCTACGAGCAGTCGGCAACCGTTCCCCTCATCATCCGCCCGCCCGCCGGCATGGAGGGGCTCAGCGTCGACGGCATCGTCGAGCACGTCGACGTGACCGCCACGATCGAGGCCCTGACCGGCATCTCGCCGCTCCCGGGCAACGAGGGCAACTCGCTCATCGGCCACGTCGATGGCAGCGGCGCCGGGCCGACCCGGGAGGTAGCGCACAGCGAGAACTACGGGTTCGGCATGTTCGCGACCGACCGCTACAAGCTCGTCGTCTTCGAGGACACGCAGGAGCCGGTCCAGCTCTTCGACTTCCAGGAGGATCCCGACGAGAACTGGAACGTCGTCGCGGATCCTGCCTATGCGGACGTGATCGAGCAGATGATGCAGGACCACGTCCGCCCGTTCTTCGAGACGCCGCCACAGCGGCCGGCGAGGGGCATCTGGGAGGTCCAGGCCGGGCGCTACGAAGGCAATCGCCACCTGGCGGTGCGGAACCCGCGCTAGCGGCTGGTGCTCTCCTCCGGCGTGAGCGGGGTCACTCCGGGGATATTCGCTTTTCGTGTAGGCTCCCGGCACGTTTCCGACGTGTCTGGGAGGCCTGCGCATGGCCGCGAAGCTCCGCCCCTACCGCCGTCCGGCCATCATCCTTGCGATTACCGCCATCGGGGCGGCCGCCATCTTCCTCGGCCGCCCCGCCATTGCCGAGGCCGCCGCCGTCGACGGCGAAACCGAGTTCGTCCTGAACACCTTCGCCTTCCTCATCTGGGGTGCGCTCGTGATGTGGATGTGCGCCGGATTCACGATGCTCGAGTCCGGGTCCGTCCGCACCAAGAACGCCTCGATGATCTGCCTGAAGAACATCGGCATCTACTCGATCGCCGGCCTCGCCTATTTCGTCATCGGCTACAACCTGATGTACGTCGATGTCGTCGGCGACTTCATCGGCTCCTTCAACCTCCTCTACGAGGCCTCCGACGTTGAGCTCGCCCTGCTCGAAGGCGAGGCCACTGCTGACGCCGTGCTCGCCGAGGAGAGCTACGCAACCATGTCCGACTGGTTCTTCCAGATGGTCTTCGTGGCCACGGCGGCTTCCATCGTCTCCGGCGCACTCGCCGAGCGGGTCAAGATGTGGCCGTTCTTCTTCTTCACGCTGGCCCTCACCGCCGTCATCTACCCGATCGTCGGCGCGTGGACGTGGGGTGGCGGCTGGCTCGCCGATCTCGGCTTCCAGGACTTCGCCGGCTCGACCATCGTGCACGGCGTGGGCGGCTGGGCCGCGCTCGCCGGCATCATCGTCGTCGGTCCGCGGCTCGGGAAATTCCGCGCCGACGGCACCGTCAGGTCAACGCCGCCTTCGAACGTGCTTGTCGTCACCCTTGGCGTCTTCATCCTCTGGCTGGGGTGGTTCGGCTTCAACGGCGGCTCGCAACTGGCGCTTGCCAGCACCCTCGATGCAGTCTCCATGAGCCACGTGCTCGTCAACACCAACCTGGCCGCTGCCGCTGGCGTCATGGCCGCCCTCGGCATCTCCCGTTTCGTTTTCGGGCGCATCGACCTGATCACAGGCCTGAACGGCGCCATCGCCGGGCTCGTCTCCATCACTGCCGGCCCCACGATGACCGAGCACTGGTGGGCGATCGTCATCGGCGCCATCGGTGGCGTGATCTGCACGCTCGGCATCAAGGGGCTGGAGAAGCTCAAGCTCGAC
Organism: Tepidiformaceae bacterium; assembly: GCA_965203545.1. Lineage (GTDB taxonomy): Bacteria > Chloroflexota > Dehalococcoidia > Tepidiformales > Tepidiformaceae > UBA2991. The sequence continues at coordinate 1,018,419 of OZ241899.1, read as the reverse complement.
GATGTCGTCGGCGCCGTCCCTGCTCACCTCTTCGCCGGCATCTGGGGCACGCTCGCCGTCTGCATTGCCGCCGGGGGCGACTTCGGCGCCCAGATCGCGGGCGTCGCCGCCGTCGGAGCGTTCGTGTTCACGGTTTCGTTCGTACTCTGGAAGGCCCTGGCCCTCACGGTCCAGGCACGCGTCTCCCCGGAGGTGGAGCAGCTTGGTCAGGATGCGGGCGAGCTTGGCATCGAGGCCTACCCCGAGTTCGTCCTCATGCCCGACGACTTCTCCTTCCCGGAGCCCCCGCCGCCCGATCCCGAGGAGGCTCCCGCGGAGGCCTGAGTCCCGCTGCATGTGTGCCACATGTGCTAATGTGGTCCACATGTCAAAGATGATCCAGATTCGCAACGTGCCCGATGAACTCCACCGGGAGGCGAAGGTGCGCGCCGCCCGCGCCGGCATGACCCTCTCCGCCTACCTGCTGCGCCAGCTCGAGCGATCCCTCGCTACTCCCGATGTTCACGAACTGCTGGCGGAGATACGAGACCAGGAGCCCATTCGCTCCTCCGAAACGTCCGCCGAGATGATCAGGGCTGAGCGTGAGGCCCGGTGATCGTCTCCGATGCCTCTGTCGTCGTTGAGCTACTGGCGTACCCCCAGTCTCCGACCGGGCTGGACCTGGGAAGGCGCATTGAACAGGAGGAGGAGATCCACTCCCCGTACCTAGTCGAGGCCGAAGTAGGACAGGTCTTGAGACGCCTGACGCTACGGGGAGAGGTGGCGGTCCCACGGGCTGAAGTCTCTCTGGGGCACCTTTCCAATCTCCCGATACGCCGGTACGCCCACGGGTGGCTCCTGCCCCGCGCCTTCGAGCTGCGCGCCAACGTGACCATCTACGATGGCCTCTACCTCGCCCTCGCGGAGGCGCTTGATGCGCCCCTTCTCACTACCGATGGGGCGTTGGCGAACGTCCCCGGATGCCACGCCCGGGTGGAGGTTCTGCCGGCGACCCCATCTGCTCGCGGCTCCCGCTGAGCCGCCATGCCAACTAGGGCTAAGCGCCGGCCTCAGCTCTCCGCGTCTCCCCCGTCAGGCCGCTTACCCTCCACCCGGCCCTTTACCGCTGGCCGTGTAGCATGGGCGCGTCAGGGAGGCCGTGAACCGCAATGCTGAGATTCGCTGAAGAGATCATTCTGCTCCTGCTGCGAGACGAGGACGGGACGTTCGTCCACGTCCCCAACTGGTCGATGGACCGCGCCATCGCCGGCGCCGTGCTCATGGACCTGGCGATGGAGAACCGCATCGACACCGACCTCGAGAACCTCATCCTGGTCGACTCCACACCCCTTGGCGACAGCCTCCTCGACCCCACCCTCGCCGACATCGCCGCCGACGAAACCCGCGATCCCCGCTACTGGGTCGAGCAAGTCGCCCAGCGCGCCCCCGAGCTTCGCGAAGAGGCGCTCAAGCGCCTCGTCGACGGCGGCATCCTCGAGCGCCAGGACGACCGCTTCCTCTGGGTCTTCCGCTCCCGCCGCTACCCCATGGTCGATGGCAAGGCCGAGCGAGAAGTGAAGCTGCGCATCATGGGCATCCTCTTCAGCGAGGAAATCCCGGACCCGCGCGACGTCGTCATCATCTGTCTCGTCGACGCCTGCCGCATCTTCCGCGAGCTCCTCTCCAAGCGGGAGCTGGAGCAGGTCACGCCCCGCATTGAGCAGGTGCGCAAGCTCGACCTGATCGGCCAGGCCATGGCCCAGGCCATCCGTGACATTGAGGTCTGGATCACAACCGCCCAGATCGAAGGGCGGATGCTCTACTGAGCTGCGGCTGAGTCCATGGCCGGCCCGCCCGACAAGCTGATTGAAGGCTGGCTGCGGGAAGAGCAGCAGCCCTTCGCTGGCTGGGACTTCTCCCACCTCGACGGTCGCATGATCGTCGAGCAGGAGCCTTGGTCGTATCTCGACCGTGCAGCCGAACTCATGGGGCAGTCCTCGTCTGTCGTCGACCTGGATACAGGCGGCGGCGAGAGGCTTCTCGCATTGCGGGACCACTGGCCCGCGAGGGTAGTCGCCACTGAGGACTACGCGCCCAACCACGAACTCGCCTCTCGGCGACTGTCGCCCCTTGGCGCGACAGTTGTGAGGACGCCTGTCCCCGACACGGCAGCCATGCCCTTCGCCGACTGCGAGTTCGACCTCGTCCTGAACCGGCACGCCGCCTTCAATGCCCGGGAGGTGGCCCGCGTCCTTGCAAGCGGCGGCTCCTTCCTGACCCAGCAGGTGCACGGGATGTGGGCCTGGGATCTGCTCGCCGCTTTCGAAGAGAAGCCCCGGTGGCCGGACGCAACGCCGGCGAAGTACGTGCCGCTACTGGAAGCGGCCGGGCTCGCGATTCAGAACGTCGAGGAGTGGGAGGGAAGGCTCGCCTTCACCGATGTCGGCGCCGTCGTCTACTACCTCAAGGCCACTCCCTGGGAAGTACCCGGGTTCAGGGTGAAGACGCACCTCCGCTACCTGCTCGCCCTCCAGGAGCGACTGGATGCGGGCGAGGACCTGGCCTTCCACGCTGCCCTGTACCTCATCGAGGCGAGGAAACCGTAAGCGGCTGTCCTTCAGCCTTCACGCGCCCAGCGCGCGAGCGCCTTCTCCGGGTCCCCAAGCTCCTCGATCGACCCGTAGTACCAGTCCCGCCAGCCCTCGCGCGGCAGCCCCGTGAACAGCATCAGGTTGAGCGGGTAGTTCTCGCTGTCCGTCACGCGACGGAAGTCGTCCCGGAACAGGAACGTTGGCTTCCCCAACGCGATCGCCATCCCCAGCTCCACCATGACGCCGTCGTCCGGCGGCGCTCCGTTCACGACCGCGAAGATGGCGTCCGCTTCCCTCACGTCCTCGAAGTCCGCCTGCCCGATGCGCCAGGCCCAGTCCGGCTGCGCCCGGTCGACCTGGTTATTCCGCGCAAACGGCTCCCACACCTCCAGCCCCAGCCCCTCCAGCGCCGCCACCAGTTGCGGGAGCAGCAACGCTTTCTGCTGCTCCGAAAACCCGTACGGGCTCGCCAGGTAGATGGTCTTGCGGGCTTCGGAGCTCGTCATCGTCCTTCTTGCGGCAGCCTCGGACACGGCGAAGCAGCGATCCTCACCTGGACCGCTGCCTGCCCTGTGGTGGTCCGGAAACCCCTAGACCGGGACCGCGATCTTCGCGAACTCGCCGCTCAGGTCGGCCGGGCCCCGGTACAGCGCCTGGAACTCGCGCGTCTGGATGTACCACTGCCCGTCGATGCGCGTGTACGTATCCACATAGCAGATCGAGTTCATCGAGCGCGAACCATCGGCCATGTTCAGGAACTCGCCCATGTACCAGCGGCCGCGCGCCGTGTCGCCCGTCACGTCGTCGACGACGCCCGAGTACACGTGCATGTAGACGTTGGGGATGCTGCCCATGATCTGCGTCCAGAGCGGCACCATCACGTCGCGGCCCTTGTGGACCTCGCCCACGTTCCACTCGCCGTCCGGCGCCCACGTCTGGCCCCACGCCTCCGCATCGAAGCGGTTGACCGCGTCGACGTAGCGCTCAGCCACCATGCGGATGGCGGTGTAGTCCTCGACTGTCGGCTTACCCATTGCGTTTCTCCTGTTTGGTTTCGCCCTGCGCGCACTGCGCCAGCGGGCCGCTGTTGATCGCGTTATCGCCGTTCGTAGGGGTAGAACGTGCCCCTGATCTCGCCGCTGTAGAGAAGCTCGTGGGTTCGTCGAGCGAACCGCCACTCCCCGTCGATTCGCACGAGGTCGTCCTCGTAGACGGTCACGCCTGCCATGGCCTGGTCGTCACCGACCTGGACGTCCTCCGTGTGGTACCAGCGCGCCTTTGCCGTGTCGCCATCGACGCGCTCGACGACCCCCGAGGTCACGGACATCACCACGCGCATGTCTGACATCGCCTGGTCCCAGAAGCGGGCGATCGCCGCCAGGCCCCGGGGCGGGTCTTCCCCTCCGTACTCAAAGACGCCGTCCGGCGCCCAGGTCGCCACCCACGCCTCTGCGTCACGACGGTTGACGGCGTCGACGTAGCGCTCGCAGAGCTGACGAATGGTGGCGTACTCATCCGGCATGGGCCGCGCATGGTACAGGGTCCGGGCAATCACCGGGGAGCGGTGGGGCCATGCGGCGCGCCTTGGACACTGCCGCCACGAGCAGGCACGATCGCCCCACTTCCTTCCGCGAGGCCGATATGAGCACCCACCCCACTCGAAATCCTCCGTACCGGACTCAGCTCGATGCACGCCCTTCTCGACGAGGCGATCGGCGACATGACCCTCGAGCAGCTCAACTTCCGCCCCGCCGAGGGCGGCCTGAGCCCGTTCTTCAGTCTCTGGCACTACGTCCGCACCGAGGACAACATCGTCAACTTCATCGCCCAGGGGCGGCCGACCGTCTGGCTCGAGGGCGGCTACGACCAGCGCTTCGGCCTCCATCGCACCTCCCAGGGCACGGGCATGCCCGAGGACGAGGCGAAGGCGATGACCCTCAACGACCTCGAAGGCTGGCGCGAATACCAGCCCCGCGTCTGGCAGGCCACCGACGGCTACCTCGCCACCATGTCGCCCGACGAGTTCGACACGCGCACCGTCACCATCAAGCCCCTCGGCGAGATGTCGCTCTGGCAGGGCCTGAACGGCGTCTGCCTGAGCCACGGCTACCGCCACGTGGGTGAGATCGAATACGCGCGCGGCATCCTCGGCCTCGGCGGCCTGACGATCTAGCCGGCCCTGCCTACGAGTCCGACTCGTCCTCACCGCGCTCCTCCAGCACGGCGATTCGCCGATCGAGGCTGCGCAGCGAGTAGCGGATGATCGCCATCGTCACAAAAAAGTCGAACCACAGCATCACCGCGCCCACGATCATGAAGGCGTCCTGGATGATCTGGTGGTTCACCAGGATGGCCGCGAGGATGAAGGCGATGCCCACTCCCGAGAGGAGCGAGGGCACCACGATGAGCGCGCCGCCAACCGTTCGCCGCACCGTCATGCGCCGTCCCCCAGCCGGGCGCTTTCCTGCGCGAGCAGCCCCAGCCCCATCGGTCCCATCGCAAGCGCCTCGCGATGGAACGTGGTCAGGTCGAAGGCGTCACCGAGGCTCTGGCGCGCCTCTTCCCGCGCGGCCAGCCAGTAGCGCTCCCCCACCTTGTAGCTGATTGCCTGCCCCGGAAGCCCGAGGTAGCGGTCGATCTCACTCGCGATGAAGTCCGCCGGGAAGTGGCTCCTGGTCCTCGCGAATTCGTCGCCCAGCGCAGGTGTCCAGACCTCCCCGGGGTGGAAACGGTTGTCCCTCCGGGATGGCAAGTTCCAGGTGCATCCCGATGTCGATGATGACTCGCACGGTCCGCAGCGCCTGCGAGGCCAGCAGCCCCATCCGGTAGTCTGGCACCTCCAGGTATCCGAGCTCGCCCATGAGGCGCTCGGCGTACAACGCCCAGCCCTCGACGTAGCCCGAGCAGTCGCCGATCAACCGCTGGAAGCGCGACAGGTCGAGCAGGCGCGTGTTGCCCCGCTCCAGGTGGTGTCCGGGGACGCCTTCGTGGTACGCGATCGAGACCTCGCCCCAGAGCGGGAAGCGCGTCTTCCCGCCGGTCGGGTACCACGTCCGCCCCGGCCGCGAGAAGTCCTCGGAGGGGCTTGTGTAGTACATCGCCAGCGCCCCGCCCGGAGGCGCGATCATCGCCTCGAGCCGCTGCAGCTTCTCGGGAATGTCGAAGTGCGTGCCGTTCAGGTCCGCGATGGTTTGCTCCTGCAGGTCCTGCATCCACTGCCGGAACGGCTCGACTCCCTCGATGGCGCGGTCCGGATCCGTTTCGAGCACTTCTTTGGCCGCCTCGACGCCCTCGCCCGGGGCGATCTGCTCCGCCGCCTCCTCCATCTCGTGCTGGATGCGGTGAATCTCGTCCCAGCCCCACGCGTAGGTCTCGCGCAGGTCGACATCGCAGCGGTTGTAGGAACGCGCGTACCGTGCGTACCGCTCCTCGCCCACGCCGTCCCGTTCGATGGCCCTGGGAAGGTAGGTGTCGCGCAGGAACTCCCCGAAGGCGCGGTAGCTCTCCGCGGCCGCGACGGCTGCGGCGTCAAGGTCGCGACGCAGCCCTTTGGAGACGTCGCCCGAGCGCCCCACGAACTCCCCGAAGAAGCCGCCGTCGCCGTCGCCGGCCCACGTCTCGCACTGCTTCAGGCACGCCTCGACCTGCCGCCGGGCAGCGGCGCGCCCCCCGGCCAGCCCCGCCTCCAGCGTCGTGCGGTACCCCGCGAGCGCGCCGGGCAGCCGAGCCAGCCGCCGCGCGATGACGGCCCAGTCGGCGTCCCCGTCCGTGGGCATCAGGTCGAACGTGCTGCGGAGCCCCTGCATCGGCGAGGCGAGCACGTTCAGACCCGCGAGGTAGTCGCCCGTCTCGTGCAGCTCGATGTCGACGGTGAGCGCCTCGCGCATCACCTCGCGGAGGATGCGGTCGCCGCCGGCTTCGTCCGGCAGCTCCTCCAGCTTCGCGAGCGTGTCCCGCGAGAGCCGGTCGCGCGCCTCGAACCCCTCGACCGAGTAGTCCGTGAGCTCGTCCTCGTGCCCGGCGATGCCCAGGCTCGTGGCGGCGTTGGGGTGAAGGGCCGCCAGTTCCTCGACGTACGTGTCCCCGAGATCGGTTATCGCTGACATCAGCGTTCTAGCTTGCCACTCCGCCCGCTCCGCCGCGAGGGATCGCGCGCGGGCACGCTGTTCCCTGCCCCCCAGGTGTCGACCGCAACCAGCCGGTCGAGCGGCTGACGCCGCTGCTCGCGGCGTTCCCGACGCTGCAGGTCCTCGGGCAGCGACTCGACCGCTCCCGGATACCCGATCGCGAACACGACCAGTACCCGTAGCTCGTCGGGAGCGCCGAAGACCTCCCGCACGGCCGCTTCGTCGAATCCCGCCATGGGGTGCGCGATCAGCCCGAGCGCGGTCGCCTGCGTCATCAGGTTTCCCGCGGCGATGCCCGCATGGAACGACCAGAGGGCGCGTTCCTCGCCGTACGATTCGGCGTGCTCGTGGTCCGGCATCGAGCCCAGCGCGACAAGGAGGGGCGCCGCCGGCGCCCAGTTCCGGTTCCCCTCCGAGAGGGCCGCCACCAGCTTTTCGCGCGCTCCCGCCGACTGAGCCACCAGCAGTCGCGCCGACTGCACGTTGCCGTGGCTCGGCGCGACCGATACCGCCAGCCAGAGCAGTTCCTGCGTTTCCGCCGGAACCTCGCGGGGGTCGAACGCGCGCCGCGCCCGTCTCCCCGCCAGCGCCTCGATGAGCTCCGCCATGCACCCTCCGGCGCGCGATCGTGCCACCCTCCCGCCCCCGGTGCTAGGGTGACGCGCCATGCCGACCTTCATCGGCCTCGACCTCGCCTGGACATCCCACCGTGAGAGCGGCATCTGCTGGTTCGAAGGCGAGAGCGCCGCGGACCTGCGCTGCACACGGCTCGAAGCTGCTGTCCGAGACACGACCAGCCTTGCGGACGACATCGAGGCGGTCGAGGGCGCCCTCGTCGTCGCTATCGACGCGCCCCTCCTCTACACCCCTGAACGCTGGGCCGAACGCGAGGTCGCACGCCGCTTTGGTCGCTACAAGGCCTCGCCCCACCAGGCGCACTACGCCGTGCGGCAGGGCTACACCGCCGGCATCGACCTTGGCGAGGCACTCGCAGCGCGCGGCTTCGAACTCGACCCGGCCTCGCTGCTCAAAGGCCAGCGCGACGGCCGTACCGCCGTCGAGGTCTACCCGCACACGGTCCACGTGCGCCTCTTCGGCCTTTCCGAGCGCCTCCCCTACAAGCCCAAGGGCGGCCGCAGCGCGGCCTTCCGCCACGAGGTGATGCAGCGCTACCAGTGCCACCTGCGGAAGGTGCTGGAGCGCGAGGCTCCGGGTGTCCTCCGGAGTGCCGACGTCCGTCGCGTCCTCCACCCCGAGACCGCAGCCGCCGCGAAGGGCGCGGCCCTCAAGCGCCTCGACGATACCCTCGACGGCCTGACCTGTGCGCTCGCCGCGTGGCTTCTGTGGAAGCAGCCCGATCGCTGGGAAACGCTCGGCGACCTGAACGGCTACATCGTCGCCCCGCGGGAGGTGAGTGGGGAAGGGCCGCTGCGGTAGGTAGCTACATTCGCTCCGGTGCGGTCATGCCCATCAGGTCGAGCACGCGCCCGAGCGCAATCTTCGCGGCTTGCACCAGCCGCAGCCGCGCGGCCGTCAGCGCCGCGTCGTCCGTGATCACCTTCAGGTTCGGGTCGCCCTGTTGCCGGAAGGCGTCGTTGAAGGCGTGGAATGAGGTCGCCAGCTCCATGCCGTAGTGGGCGAGGTGCTGTGGCTCGTAGGTCGTTGCGACCAGCTCGATCACCTCGTTCAGGCGCAGCATCTCCCGCACGAGCGCCAGCTCGTGGGGCGCCGTCAGCAGCGCGACGTCGCCACCGTCGGGCGTGTGCCCCTCGCTGGCCGCCCGATCGAGGATGCTCGCCAGCCGCGCGTGCGCGTACTGGATGTAGTACACCGGGTTCTCGTTCGACTGCTTCACCGCGAGGTCCAGGTCGAAATCCATCTGCGAGCTGGGAGCCCGGAGCAGGAAGAAGAAGCGGGCTGCGTCCGGCCCGACCTCCTCGACGAGCTCGTCGAGGGTGATTATCTCGCCGCCCCGCTTCGAGAGCCGCACGGTCTCGCTTCCCCGCTTCAGCGTCACGAGCTGGTACAGGAGCAGGTGGAGGGCGTCGCCCTTGCCGGTGACCGCCTCGGTGCCGACTTCCAGCCTCGAGACGTGCCCGTGGTGATCCGCGCCCCACACGTTGATGACCTGGTCGAAACCGCGCCGCAAGAACTTGTCGTAGTGGTAGGCGATATCGCTGGCGAAGTAAGTCGGGCGACCGTCCGATCGCACGACCACGTTGTCCTTGTCCTCGCCGAGGTTGCTGGAGGTCAGCCAGAGGGCGCCCTCGCGCTCGGCGAGGTGCCCGTTCTCGCGCAGGATGGCAAGGGCCGCGTCATAGGCTGAGGCGTCGTGGTCCGCGGCAGGCTCGTAGAGCGACCGCTCGCTGAACCAGCGGTCGTACGTGGTGCCGAAGGCTCCGAGCGTCTCCCGGATCTGCTCGACGATGAGCTCGATGCCCATCTCCCGCACACCCGCCGGAGGTGGCTCGCCCGGCGCCTCGAGGAAGCGGTCGCCTTCGCGTTCCCGCATCTGCGTGGCCAGGTCGACCATGTACTCGCCCGGATAGCCGCCCTCGGGCAGGGGCACGTCGCGGCCGTGCTGCTGCTGGTAGCGGGCGTACAGCGTCTCCGCGAACACGTCCGTCTGGGTGCCCGCGTCATTCACATAATATTCCCGTTCGACCTCGTACCCGGCAGCCGCCAGCGCCGACGCGAGCGTGTCGCCGATGGCCGCCCCCCGGCCGTTCCCCACGTGCAGCGGCCCGGTGGGATTCGCCGAGACGAATTCGAGCTGCACGCGCTTTCCCTGCCCCAGGGTGCTGTCGGCGAACGCCGACCCCTCCGCGACCACCCGGTCGATCTCGCCCTGCACGAAGTGCTCGGCCAGGCTCAGGTTGATGAAACCGGGTGGCGCGATCTGCGGCGCGTCGATGACGTCGTTGGCCGGAAGGTGTTCGGCGATCGCCTCGGCGATGGCCAGGGGTGGCATCATCGCCGAGCGTGCGAGGCGCAGGGGCAGCGAGCTGGCGTAGTCGCCGTGGCTCGCGTCGCGAGGCCGCTCGACAAGCTCGTCCGGCAGGGCCACATCTGGAAGGCTGCCCGCCTCGATCGCCGCCCGGGTCGCCCCCGCGACGAGCGCCCCCACGCGGTCCCGGAGGGTCGTGGTGTCAGTCACCGCCCCAGCGTATCGCCTCTCGCCCAACCGGGGGAGTCGCGCCCTACAGGTCGAACGGGAACTGGTGGCGCTGTGCCAGCTCGGAGAGTTCCCCCACCGCCGCCTGGGCGTGTTCCACCACCTCGGGCGGGTAGCCGTACTTCAGCCGGTGCTCCTCGAACTCGTCCGCATCGAGCAGCTCGATCGTTCCGCCCGCCCGCACCGTCACGTCGAGGTCGAGGTCGATATAGCGAATCTCGCCGTCCTCGAACTCCGGCGGCGTGGTGACGTTGCAGTACCAGAGCGCCGTCTCCTCGCCCGGTTCGGCCAGGCGGAACACGTTGTACCAGCGGTCCCGCCAGAAGTGCACGTAGCTCTCGTAGCGGGAGCGAAACTCGCCCCGGCTCGTGAAGATCGGGCTGCCCGCCGAGGCGTGCGCCTGCACGAGCGATCCGTCGTCCGAAATGACGCGCAGGTGCTGGATCCAATGCGCCTCGCCGTCGTACTTGGTGACGCGCAGCAGCAGGGGGTCGCCGCGAGCGATGGGAGCACCGTTCATGGTTCGATCATACCCCGCCGAAATGCCGTTCGACCGCGTGCTTACGTGAGAGCGGAGCGGGACCTGTCGCCTAGGTGGTGAAGACGAGTCCCAGGACCGTGCCCGCGATGATCGCAACCGCGCCTAGCCCGAGAACCAGGGCAATATCGGATGGGCTGAACTCCGACCGCGCGTCCGTGTGCGCGGGCGCCACCTCGGGTGTGCTTTCGTCAGCGTTGCTCATACCGTGCTCCCGGCCACATTCTGCGTCCCCGGCGAGGTGTGCGCACCCTCCCCTGGCGCCTGTCCAACTTGATCGGGTGCGGTGCGTCGTCCACGCTCGGTGAGGCGCCTGACACACAGGCGTCATGGGAGCTGCAATGACCGCTGACGGGCGTGTGGGCGATTTGGTCATCGACGCGAAAGGCGTCACGAAGACGTACGACACCGGTGAGGTCCAGGTCCAGGCGCTGCGTGGCGTCGACCTCCAGGTCCCCCGCGGCGAGATGGTCGCCGTCATGGGCCCCTCCGGTTGTGGCAAGACGACTCTCCTGAACTGCCTTTCCGGGCTCGACGCCTTCGATGACGGTCAGGTGCTCATCAACAGCGAAGACATCGCCCGCATGGCGGACAACGAGAAGACCGAGTTCCGGGCGCAGGGCATGGGCTTCGTCTTCCAGACGTACAACTTGCTCCCGGTCCTTTCCGCCGTCGAGAACGTCGAGCTGCCGCTCATCGTCTCCGGCACCAGGCCCCGCGAAGCGCGTGAGCTCGCCCTCGCCGCCCTCGAGCGGGTCGAGCTGCGGCAGTACGCCGGTCACCGCCCGGCCCAGCTCTCGGGAGGGCAGCGCCAGCGCGTCACCGTCGCCCGCGCCGTAGTCAACAGCCCCTCGATCGTCTGGGCGGACGAGCCCACGGGCGCCCTCGACTCGACGACCGCGGGCGGCATCATGGACCTCCTCGTCGAGCTGAACGGGCAGAGCAACCAGACGCAGGTCATCGTGACGCACGCTCCCGAAGTGGCCGCCCGCTGCCACCGCACCATCTACATGGCCGACGGCCTCATTGAACGCGAGGAAGCGATCCGCCCCCTCGCCCCCGCCCCCGCGTAGCGAACCGCCATGGAGGAACTCTTCGGCGTCTCCATGAACACGATCGCCGTGGTGGTGGTCATCATCACGCTCGCCATCCTTGTGCTGCTGGCATGGGTGGCTTTCCGCAACCCGGTGATGTTCAAGACGGGCCTCCGCAACATCCCTCGCCGCCGCGCCCAGACCACCCTCATCATCTTCGGCCTCATGCTCGCGACCGTGATCATGACCGTCGCCTTCGGCACTGGCGACACCGTCTCGAGCACGGTCACCGACGACATCTACCAGCTCGCCGGCGAGACCGACATGCTCATCGTCTGGGACGAGGAAGGCAGCCCGCGCCCGGAGGACGAGCGCGTTATTCCCCTCGAGGAAGTTGCCGCCTGGGAGGAGCGATTCGCCAACGACCCCGACATCGATGGCTTCCTGCCGATCCTTCTGGAGACGCTCCCCGTCATCAACACGGCAACCGGGTTGAACGAGGCCGGCGCCACCATCGTCGCCTATGACACCACCGCGGCAGCGCCGTTTGGTTCGCTCCGGGACCTTGACGGGAACGTGGTGACGGTCAGCGGCAACGAGATCGTCGTCAACGAGGACCTCGCCGGCGAGATCGACGCGGAGGTTGGGCAGACGCTCGTCCTGCTCCTGGGCGGCTACCCGGTGGAGGTCGTTGTCGTGGCGATCGCTCCCAACAGCTTCCTCAGCGGCACCTTCAACGTCGGCGCTTCGGAGTACCCCGGCGGTACGGTCAGCTTCGACTTCCTCTCCGAGATCCTCGAACTGGACGGGATCGCCTATGCCGTGGTCGTCACGAACGCGGGCGGCGTGCGCGACGGCCTGGAGCGCTCCGACGTGGTCGAGGAGAAGCTCAACGAAGTCATCGATGGCACGCCCTACGAGGTGCAGCCGCTGAAGAAAGACGCGATCGAGATCGCGAAGCTGGTCGGCAGCGTGTTCACCACCATCTTCATCATCTTCGGGCTCTTCTCGATTGCCGCCGGCATCCTCCTCATCTTTCTCATCTTCATCATGCTGGCGGCCGAACGGAAGCCGGAGATGGGCATGGCCCGCGCCGTCGGCGCCAAGCGGCGCCACCTCGTCGAGTCCTTCCTCGCCGAGGGCATGGGCTACGACCTGGGAGCCGCCGTCGTTGGCCTTGTCGCGGGCGTCTTCGTGACGTTCGGGATGGTCGCGCTCATCAATGCCTTCGCGGAGGCAGGGCTGGGGCTCGAGCTGCGCACCAACCTCACCCCGCGCAGTCTCATCATTGCCTTCTGCCTCGGCGTCATCTCGACCTTCGTCGTGATCTTCTTCGCTGCCGTGCGCGCCAGCCGCCTCAACATCGTCGCCGCCATCCGCGATCTCCCGGAGCCCATCGTCACCAACCCCGAGGCGGCAACCTGGCGGGGCTACGCACGGGCCGTGCTCAACGCGGCCGTTGCCGGCGGCGCCATCGCCGTAAGCGTGTTCGCGCTCTACCGGCTCCCGGACTTCGCCGGCCTGTTCTCGATCGCCCTGGTCTTCGGTCTCATCGGCCCTTACGTGTACGTCCTGCGCCGGCACAACTTCGGCGCGCCCCGCCACGAGCGCATCGCCGGGCAGCGCATTCCCCTCTGGCCGTTCGTGCTGGTCCCCCTCATCCCCTTCTACCTCGTCGCGCTGCTGTTTGTGCGCATCATGCGCGACCGCAACCCGCGGGTGGGCCTCTGGCTCATCTTTCTCGGCATCCTCCTGCCTCCCATCGGGCTCCTGCTCGTCGCCTCCCAGGACCGTGATCGTCCGATCGCGTGGGGAGCCGGCTTCGGGGTCGTGGGACTTGCTCTTGCCGCCCTCTTCATGGAGTGGGCGTTCTCCTCCAACAGCTACTTTTTCTTCGCCGGCGGAATGTCGCTCGCTTTCGGCTGGGCCGCCTTCACGCTGCGTTACTTCCGGATGCAGGAGCGCGTCTCGTTCACGATCCTGGCCTGCTTGCTGCTCGCCTTCTGGTACGTGTCCCCCGCCGGCGCCCTCGATTTCATCATCGGCGACCTCGAAGGCGGGCCCGAGCTCTTCTTCCTTAGCGGCATCGTCATGGTCGCCTGCGGCACGTTCCTCATCGTCTACAACGCCGACATCCTGCTCCCGCCGGTGGCGACCGTTGGCGCGCGCCTGGGCCGCATCGTGCCCGCCGTCAAGACCGCAGTCGCCTACCCGCTCACCGCCCGCATGCGCACGGGCATGACGATCATGATGATCGGGCTCATCACCTTCTCCCTCGTCATGTTCTCCACCGTCAACGACAACTTCACCAACATCTTCCTTTCCGACGACGCGAAGGGCGGCTTCGACACGATCGTCTTCGTCAACAGCAACAACCGCACGGATGACCTTGTGGCGACGCTGGAGGAGAACGGCGTCGATACCACGCCCATCGTCGCCGTCAGCGAGCAACGCATCGCCTGGGCGGGCGAGACGGAGATATTCGTCGATGCCCCGTCTGGCCCCGGCGTGGCCGGCACCTTCACCGTCATCGGCGCCGACGCTGCCTTCTTCGCCACGAACGAGTTCGAGCTCAAGCGCCGCGCTGCCGGCTACGGCAGCGACGAAGAGGTCTGGGCCGCGGTGGCCAGTGACGCCACCCTTGCCGTTATCCCGGGGGAGCTCACGGACGCCGCGGGCGCCGAATTCTCCGAGTTCGCACTGCTCACGCTCGACCCCGCGCTTGTGGGGGAGGGCTTCGAGCCGTTCATCCTGCACCTTCACGCACCCGGGACCGACCTCAACACCTCCGTCACCGTGATCGGGCAGGTGGACGATCCCGGCGACATCTTCTGGAACGGCATCATCGTGCAGCGCGACACCGTGGTCGCCGCCTTCCCGGACTCCGACTCGCAGCGCTTCGTCCTCAAGAACCGCGACGGAACCGACCAGGAAGCCTTCGCCAAGTCCATCGAATCGGGCCTGCCCCAGGCCTCGGCCGAGTCGTTCCAGAAGCTGCTCGACGACCAGCGCGCCGCTTCGCAGGGCTTCCTCCTGCTCTTCCAGGGATTCATGGGGCTCGGCCTCATCATCGGCATCGCTGCGCTCGGCGTGATCGCCTTCCGCGCCGTCGTGGAGCGTCGCCAGCAGATCGGTATGCTCCGCGCCATCGGCTACCAGCGCTCAATGGTCGCCCTCAGCTTCGTCTTCGAGTCGGGCTTCGTCGCCCTCTCCGGGATCATCCTCGGAGCCGTGCTGGGGGTCTCCCTTTCGTGGGTTCTCTTCACCTCCGGCGGCATCGGCGAGGCCTCCGAGGGCGGGGACTTCATCGTTCCCTGGCTCCAACTTATTGTCATCTGTGGAATCGCCTTTGGAGCCTCGATGATCATGACCTGGTTCCCAGCTCAGAGCGCCTCCCGCGTCGCCGTCGCCGAGGCCCTCCGCTACGAATGAGCGCCCCTGACGACCGCCCCGAGCTGCGCGGCGCGCAGCTCTTCGACCTCACCGGACGCGTCGCCATCATGACGGGCGCGGGTCGCGGCCTCGGCCGCACGATGGCCCTCGCACTGGCCGCCGCCGGCGCCGATCTCGCCCTCGCCAGCCGCACCGGCTCCGAGCTCGAGTCCCTTGTCGAGGAAGTGGAGGCGCTGGGCCGTCGCGCCATCGCCGTTCCCACCGACGTGACCTCCCCCGAGGCGTGCGAAGCGATGGTGGCTGCCGCCCTCGATGAGCTCGGCCGGCTCGACGTGCTCGTCAACAACGCCGGCATGAACGTCCGCAAGCCCGCTCTCGAGCTCACGCCGGACGAGTTCGACTCCGTTCTCCAGGTCAACCTGAAGGGCTACTACAACAGTGCCCGGGCAGTGGGCGGGCACTTCGTCGCGCAGCGCTCCGGGAAGCTCATCAACATCTCCAGCATCCTCGGCAGCGTCGCGCTGCCGAACCAGGCGGCCTACGCCTCCTCCAAGGGCGCCATCGACCAGCTCACGAAAGTGCTCGCGATTGAATGGGCCGAGGCCTCGGTTCAGGTCAACAGCCTCGCACCCACCTATTTCGAGACGGACCTGACCCGCCCTCTCTACGACGACCCCGAGCGCAAGGCCTTCATCGAGGACCGCACGCCCATGGGCCGATGGGGACAGCCGCACGAGTTGGCG
This sequence comes from Tepidiformaceae bacterium, assembly GCA_965203545.1. Lineage (GTDB taxonomy): Bacteria > Chloroflexota > Dehalococcoidia > Tepidiformales > Tepidiformaceae > UBA2991. Next base: position 1,002,839 of record OZ241899.1, on the reverse strand, counting down.
GGAGCCGTCATCTTCCTCGCGAGCGACGCCAGCAACTTCGTAACCGGCCAGACGATCCTCGTCGACGGCGGCTGGACGGCCTGGTAGCCGCCCCTACGTCCCGCCGATCTGCGGCTCCCAGAGCGTGAAGAAGTACCCGTCCGGCCCCATGATCTGGCACGTCCGCCCCGTCCCGTCGCCGTGCGGCCGCTGGATGCTGACGTAGCCCATCTCGACCGCCTTCCGGTGCCGGGCGTCCACCGCGTCGACCCGTACCCGCACTTCCGCCCCGATGCCCCGCGCCGCCCCCTCGTTCGCGAGCGCCTCACGCCAGGGATGCCCCTGGAACGACTCGTCCGAGTGCAGCTGGATCTCCGCGCCGTCGAGCGCAAGCGACGCGAATCCGGGGTGCCGCGTCTCCAGCGTTGCGCCGGCCACCTCCGTGAGAAAGGCGGCGAATCCGTCCAGGTCGGTCGCCCAGAGGACGATGCTGAGTGCCCCCTGTGGCATGGGGCGTCAGGCCACGGGGCGGAAGCGGGGGACGGGCGCCTCCCCTTCGTGTTCCCAGGCCACCTCGACCGCCATGCCGACGGCGATCTCGTCGTTCGAGACGCCGATGATGTTGGCGGGCATCCGCGGCCCTTCGTCCAACTCCACGACCGCGATGTTGTAGGGCAGGTCCGGCTCCCAGGCGGGGTGGTAGCGCTGGTGCATGATCCCGAAGGTGTAGACGGTTCCGCGCCCGCTGACCTCTTTCCAGGTGATCCCCTCGGCAAGGCAGGTGGGGCAGGTGGGGGACGTGGGGAGGCGCATCTCGCCGCACATGTCGCAGGTTGCGAGCAGCAGGCGGCCCTCTTCGCCGGCGGCGAAGAAGGGCTCTGTCAGCTCGTCGGGCTGGGAGACGGGCTTCACTGGTGGGGTGTCGGCCATCGCGTTCCGCCTCAGTTCGCGTGCGGGCTCAGGATGAGTGAGGCGTGGTAGCTCAGCGCCCCCCCGTTGCCTGTCGAGAGGATGAGGTCGTTCTTCTCGACCTGGCGCTCCCCGCCCTGGCCGCGTCCCTGGATGATCGCTTCGCTCAGCGGGGTCATGCCCCACATGTAGTACGCGGAGAGCTGCCCGCCCCCCGTGTTCGTCGGCAGCGAGCCCCCCGGCCCGAGCTTGCCGTCCTCCACGAAGGCGCCGCCCTCGCCCTTCTGGCAGAAGCCGTAGTCCTCGAGCGTGACCAGCACGGTGTAGGTGTAGCAGTCGTACAGCTCGCAGATATCGATGTCCCCGGGGCCCACGCCCGCCATGCGAAAGACGGTCTCCGCGGCCAACCGCGCTCCCGTCTCGGTCTCCGGCGAGTCGCCTGCGTGCCGGCTGTCGCCCGGATGTCCCTGGCCCATGCCATGGACGTACACGGGTGGCTGCGGCATCTCCTTCGCCCGGTCCGGCGGGCTCACGATCACCGCCACCGCGCCGTTGGAGACGAGGCAGCAGTCGAGCAGGTGGAGCGGCTCCACGATCCAGCGGGAGGCGTGGTACTCCTCCAGCGTGAGCGGGTCCCGCATCTTCGCGTGCGGGTTCATCGTCGCCCACGAGCGCTCCGCCACGGCGATCGCCCCCAGCTGATCCTGCGTGGTGCCGTAGAGCGACATGTGCCGCCGGGCGGCCAGCGCGTACGAGGTGTTCGCGCCGAAGTGCCCCGCCCCGGCCGAGAGCCCGAGGATGCCGGTCGGGCCGGCGCGGCGCCCGGCATTGCCGTAGGCCGCCGCCGAGGAGCCGCCCTGCTGCAGGGGAGCGTCGGCGAAGACGCAGACCACGTGCCTGGCCATGCCCGCGTCGATCGCCATCGTCGCGTACTGCACCATCTGCGCCGCCGTCGAACCGGCTGCATTCATGTGGTTCAGAAGGCGGAGGTTCCCCATCCCGAGGGCGTTCTGGAGCTGCAGGCTCACGCCCTGGCCGGAAAAGCCCGTGATGCCGGCGTTGATGAGCAGGCCGTCGATGTCCGACTTCTCAAGCCCTGCGTCGGCGATGGCGAGGCGGACGGCATCGACCGCGAAGTCGGTCGAACTCTTTCCGTAAATGCGCCCCATGGGCGTAATGCCGAGACCGGTGATGGCGGCTGCGCCGCGTAGTCGATGTGCCATGGCGGCGATTCTAGCGCAGCCCCTTCCGGCATGCCGCCCGCTGGCTAGAAGCGATAGGTCTCGTAGTCCTTCGCGACTACCGTGCGCGCGAGGTCCGTCTCCACATCCGGCGTGACGTGCGTGAGCACGAGCCGCGCCGTCTCGGAGAGCGCCGCGTGGACCTCGGGAATGTCGTCGACCAGGTTCATGTGGATCGGAATCGGGATGTCGCGCGAGGCGCACTCGGCGACGAGCACGTCCGCTTCCCGCGCCAGGTCGAGGACAGCGTCGCAGAGGCGTGTATCCCCGGTGTAGGCGAAGCGCTCGCCCTCGAGCCGGGCGCGGTACCCGAGGTTGAGCGAGAGCCGGTTGTCGTGCTGTACCGCCACCGCCTCGACGGTCAGGTCCCCGACCGTGGCGGAGTCGCCCGCGGCCAGTTCCCGCCACTCGATGCCGAACTCCCCCTCGAACAGCCCCGGGTAGACGGTCCCGCCGATCTCGCGTGCCAGCCGCTCCGTCTCCGGCGGCCCCACGATCGTGACCGGTGTCTCCCGCCCCTGGTGCTTCCAGTGCAGCAGCAGGAAGGGCAGACCGAGGAAGTGGTCCCCGTGGTGGTGGCTCAGCACGACCGCTTCGACCAGGTTCGGATCCATGCCCACGCGGTGCAGGGACATGAGCGCCTGTGGCGGTGCCTCGAAGAGGTAGCGGCCGTTCGCGAGGAACCCGTTCCAGCAGAGCCCTCCGGCGGCGAATGCGTTCCCTGTGCCGATGAACGTCAGGTCGAGCGACATGGCCGGCATCCTACCGAGCCCGCGTGGCACGCGTTCGCGCATGCCCGCAACAGGCGAGACAATGCCTGCATGATGGTTCGGGCAGGCATCGTCAACGTCACCGGGTTCGCGGGGATGGAAGCGGCGCGCCTGCTCTGGAACCACCCCGAGGCCGAGCTTGTCGCCGCCACGGGGCGTTCACTCGCCGGCCAGAAGCTCGGTGAAGCCTTCCCCCACCTCGCCGCCTATTCGGACTTCCCCATCACGAGCGAGATCGAGACCGAGGTCGATGTCGTCTTCTCGGCGCTGCCCACCGGCGCGAGCGCCGAGGCCTGCGCCCCGCTCGTCGAGCAGGGCGTGCGTGTCATCGATATCGCCGCCGACTTCCGCCTGCGCGAGCCGGAAGCGTTCGCCCAGTGGTTCGGTGCCGAGCACCCCGCGCCTGGGCTCCTCGGCCGGGCCGTCTACGGCCTCGCCGAGCTTTACGCGAGCGACATTGCCGGCGCCGACCTCGTCGCGAACCCCGGCTGCTACCCCGCCGCCACCATCCTCGCTCTCGCCCCCGCCGTCGCGGCGGGAATCGTCGAACCGCGCGTGTTCGTCGATGCCAAGTCGGGCATCTCCGGCGCGGGCCGGGGCACGGGCGGAGGGTTCAGCTACAGCGACGTCAACGAGGACGTCTCCGCCTACCGCGTCGCGAACCACAACCACCAGCCCGAGATGGCGCAGGAGCTCTCGCGGCTGCGCGAGGGCTCCGAGGTTGCCGTCACCTTCGTGCCCCACCTCGTCCCCATGACGCGCGGCATCCACTCGACCTGCTACGCGCCCCTCGCCGAGGACGTCTCGCCCGCGCAGGCGCTCGCCCTCTACCGCGACTTCTACGCGAACGCGCCCTTCACCTCCGTGACGGACTCGCCCCCGCACACGAAGCACACCTACGGCAGTAACGACTGCCTTGTGCACCCGACCGTCGACGAGCGTAACGGCGCGCTTGTCGCGGTCGGCGTGCTCGACAACCTCATGAAGGGCGCCGCCGGCAGCGCCATCGAGAACATGAACCTCATGTTCGGCCTGCCCCAGCGGGCGGGCCTCGATCGCCCGGCCCTCTACCCGTGAGCATCGAGATCGACCCGACCGGGAGCGCCACCAGCCCCGCCGGATACCGCGCGGCCGCTACCTACGCGGGCATCAAGACCTATGGCGAAAACAAGCTCGACCTCGGCATCCTCCTCTCCGACCTGCCGGCCACGGCGGCGGGTGTCTTCACGGTCACCCGCCTCCACGGCGCAGCCATCGATGTGGACCGCGAGCGGCTCGCGAACGGCGAGGGGCGGGCGGTCGTCGTGAACAGCGGCAATGCCAACGACAGCACCGGTGAGCGCGGGGTGCGTGACGCCTACCGCATGGCGGAGCTGGCCGCGGAGAAGGTGGGAATCCCCGCGGAGGCCATGTTCGTCTGCCACACGGGTGTCATCGGCCACTACCTGCCCATGGACAAGATAGAGGCGGGCATCGAGGCCGTGGATCTGTCCGATGATGCCGGCCCTGAGTTCGCCCGCGCCATCATGACGACCGACCTCGTGCCCAAGCACTGCTCCGTGACCTTCGGGCCGTACACCCTCGGCGGCTGCGCCAAGGGCTCCGGGATGATCCACCCGAACATGGCGACCATGCTCGCCTACCTCACAACCGACGCTCCCATCGCTCAGGACACCCTGCAGACCGCCCTCTCGGAGGCGAACGACCGCAGCTTCAACCTCATCACGGTCGACGGCGACACCAGCCCCAGCGACACCGTCCTCCTGTTCGCGAACGGCGCCGCCGGCGGAGAAACGATCACGCCCGGGAGCGAGCACTACGCCGCCTTCCGCGAGGCCCTCGACGCTGTCTGCATCCACCTCGCGAAGGCCATCGCCCGCGACGGCGAGGGCGCCACGAGGCTCATCGAAATCACCGTCAATGGCGCTGCCACGGATGCCGACGCCCGCCGCCTCGTGCGCGACATCGGCACCTCTCCCCTGGTCAAGACCGCCGTCCACGGCGCCGACCCTAACTGGGGGCGCATCGTCGGCGTGATCGGGCGCTCCGACGTTGCCATCGTCGAGGAGGCGGTGACCGTCGCTGTCTGCGGCCACCAGCTCTTCGAGCGCACCGTGCCCATCCCCTACGAAGAGGCGGAGGTCTCGCGCGCCATGTCGGGCGACGAGGTCACCATCGAGGTGTCCCTCGGCGCCGGCGACGCGAGCGCTACCGGCTGGACCTGCGACTTCAGCGCCGACTACATCCGCATCAACGCCGACTACACGACGTGAGCGACCCACGGCCCCTCGTTATCAAGGTGGGTGGCAGCACCCTCGGCGGCGCCGACACGACCTTTCACGACATCGCCGCCCTCGACCACGCCGGCGAACGCCCCATCGTCGTCCACGGCGGCGGCGCTGAGGCCAGCCGCTGGCTCGACGCGATGGGTATCGAGAGTCGCTTCATCGACGGCCTGCGCGCCACCGACGAACGCGCCCTGCCCGTAGTCGTGGCCGTCTTCGCCGGCCTTGTGAACAAGCGCATCGTCTCCGCCCTGAACGCCGCCGGCGTCCGTGCCGCCGGCCTCTCGGGCGCCGACGGACGTACGCTCGAGTGCGAGCAGCGCCGTCCCGAACTCGGCTTCGTCGGGACGCCCGTCGCTGCCCATCCCGAAGCCGTGCTCGCCCTTCGCGACGCCGGCTTCGTACCCGTCGTCAGCCCCGTCGGTTACGTGCCCGGCGACGGCGACGACCAACTCGTGAACGTGAACGCCGATGAGGCCGCAGGCTGGATCGCCAGCGCAGTTGACGCCCGCGAGCTCGTGTTCCTGACCGACGTCGAGGGGGTGCGCAACGAGGACGGCGCTGTCATTTCCCAGCTCGATGCTGCCGCGGTCGGGGTCCTGCGCGAACAGGGTGTCATCGCCGGTGGCATGATTCCCAAGACCGACGCCTGCCTGCTCGCCGCCGAGCTCGGCGTCCCCAGCCACATCATCGATGGGCGCGTTCCCCGCGCCCTCCTCGAGCGCGAGGGTGTTGGCACCGTCTTCCCGCCCGCTCGCACCTGACCGCGGGGCCCGTACACGAGCGCCGCGTACAATCCCCATCCCGACCCCGGCATCACCCCGACAGGAGCCCGAACGGCATGAGCGACTGGATCGAACGCGACAGCAAGTACCTCTTCCAGAACTACGGACGGCAGCCGATCGTGCTCGAGCGCGGCGAGGGATCGCGCGTCTGGGACAGCGAGGGCAACGAGTACCTCGACTTCGTCGGCGGTCTCGCGGTCACCTCGCTGGGCCACTCCCACCCGGCCGTCAGCGCCGCCGCCGCGGCCCAGGCGAAGCAGCTCATCCACGTCTCCAACCTCTACTACACGACCCCGATGATCGAGCTGGCCGAGTTGCTCGTCGAGAACTCCCCCCTCGACCGGGTCTTCTTCTGCAACTCCGGCGCGGAGGCGATCGAAGCCGCCATCAAGGTCGCCCGCCGCTGGGGGCACGACGAGCAGGGCGGCAAGCACGGCATCATCGCCATGCAGGACGGGTTCCACGGCCGCAGCCTCGGCGCTCTCGCCGCCACCGGCACGGCACGCTACCGCGAGCCCTTCGAGCCCCTGCCAACCGGCTTCAGCCACGTTCCCTGGAACGACCTCGATGCTCTCAAGGCCGCCACCGACGACAACACCGTCGCCGTCCTCATGGAGCCCATCCAGGGCGAGGGTGGCGTGAACGCCCCCGCTCCCGGCTACCTGCAGGGCGTCCGCGACTGGTGCGACGAGAACGGCCTCCTCCTCATCCTCGACGAGATCCAGTCCGGCATTGGCCGGACCGGGACGCTCTGGGCGCATGAGCAGGATGGCATCGAGCCCGACATCATGTGCGTCGCGAAGGGCCTCGCCGGCGGCCTCCCGATCGGCGCTGTGCTCGCCCGCGAGGAGCTTGCCGCCCACCTCGTCCCCGGTGACCACGGCACGACCTTCGGCGCGAATCCCGTCGCGACTGCCGCCGGTGTCGCCGTCCTCCGCCACATCTTCGAGAACGACGTGCTCGCCGCTGCCCGCCGCGCATCGGACCGTCTCGTCGCCCGCCTGCGCGCGATGGAGGACCGGCTTCCCGCCGTTACAGAGGTGCGCGGACGCGGCCTGCTGCTCGCCGTCAGCCTCTCCAGCGAGGCCGCCGCCGGCGTTGTCACACTCTGCCGCGAGCGGGGCCTGCTCGTGAACAACGTGCGCCCCGACCGCATCCGTCTGATGCCCGCTCTCATCGTGGAAGACGACGAGATCGACCGCGCGTGCGACATCCTCGAGGAGGCTATCCAGTTAGCGACCTCGTAACAGGTCTGCTCCTTGCCTTCGGCACGCTTGCGTCCGTCGGAGTGGCGGGCGTGGGCTTGCGGCTGCTGCTTGCCGCTCGGGCCGCCGAGGCCGCCATCGCCCCTCCCGCGACGCTCGTCCTGGGAAGCGTGGCGGCGGGAGCAATCGGTCTCGCCTTCACTCCCTTCGCACTGGCGGGGTCCCTCCCCACCGCCCTTGGCGTGGTCGTGTTCGTACTGGTCTTGATTGCGCTCGTGAGCACGCTCGGGGCCTGGACAGTGCTCCGGAAGGTGGCCTGACTGCCGCACGAGCGGCGGGCGCGCTACGCTTTGGGGGACTAGACCGAAAGGCAGGCCCGCGTGCCCAAACTCGTTCTCGCCTACAGCGGTGGCCTCGATACCACGACCGCGATCACCTGGCTCACGAAGGAGCGCGGCTACGACGTAGTCGCCCTCAACATCGACGTGGGCATGAGCCGTGAGCAGGCCGTGCTCGAAGAGCGCGGCCTCGCAGCCGGCGCGGCCAAGGTCATCGTCGAGGACGCGCGCGAGGACTTCCTCCGCTACTTCGCCTTCCCCGCCCTCGCAGCCGGTGCCCTCTACCAGGACGCCTACCCCCTCGCCACCGCCCTCGCCCGGCCCCTCATGGCCAAGCTGCTCGTCGATGTCGCGGACGACGAGGGCGCCGTCGCGGTCGCCCATGGCTGCACGGGCAAGGGCAACGACCAGGTCCGCTTCGATGTCGGCATCCGCACCCTCGACCCCGCCCTCGCCATCGTCGCCCCCACGCGCGAGGAGGCCATGTCACGCGAGATGGAGATCGAATACCTCCAGGAGCACGGCATCGCCCTCGCCTGGGAGGTGAAGGGCTCCTTCAGCATCGATGAGAACATCTGGGGCCGCAGCGTCGAAGCAGGGGTGCTCGAAGACCCCTGGACCGCGCCGCCCCCCGAGGCCTACGTCTGGACGACCGCCCCCGAGGATGCCCCCGCCGAGGGCGTCGATGTCGAGATCGGCTTCGAACGCGGCTTCCCTGTGACCGTCGACGGCAAGGCGCTCGACCCCGTCGCCCTCGTCGAGCGCCTCAACGACCTTGGCGGCCGCCACGGCGTCGGCCGCGTCGACCACGTCGAGGACCGCCTCGTCGGCATCAAGAGTCGCGAGATCTACGAGGCGCCCGCCGCCACCATCCTCTTCGCCGCCCACCGCGCGCTGGAGACGATGACGCTCTCGAAGCAGCAGTTGAAGCTGAAGCGTGAGATCGCCGCCCGGTACGCCGAGCTCATCTACGACGGCCTCTGGTTCAGCGCCCACCACCAGGATCTCGCCGCCTACACCGCCAGCACCCAGCGCTTCGTGAGCGGACAGGTGCGCCTGCGCCTCCATCGTGGCGCCGTCACCGTAACCGGCCGCCGCGCCGAGTCCTCGCTCTACGACCGGGCGCTCGCCACCTACGACCGCGAGGACGCGTTCGACCACGCATCGGCGGTTGGTTTCATCGACATCTGGGGGTTGCAGACGCGCGTGCAGGCCCGCCGGCAGCTGCTCGACCAGCTGCCCCAGGCCCTCCGCATCGCCCGGCCCCGCGAGGAGGTGTCAGAGTGAGCGCGGCGTCCGAAACGACCACGATCAGCTACCACGGTCCCGGTGATGGCGCCGAACTCTGGGGCGGAACCCAGGCCGACTTCGTCCTCGACTGGCCCAACCGCCCCGCCCGCGAGGTCGCCGTCCTCCTGCAGGACGCCGCCGCCGAGGCGCTTGCGCAGGCGGCCTCCACCGAGGACGGTCCCGACTTCCGCGCCGAAGCCGCCCGCGCCGTGGGCGAGGCCTGGCTGGAGGCGCAGGTCGAGCGCGAAGGACGCATCGACTCCATCGTCGTGATCTCCGCCGCGACACTCGCGGAGCGTCCAGAGCTCGTCGCCGTCGCCCGCGGCCTCCCTTCGGGCGCGTCATGACCGAGGAGCGTCGCCGCGTTCCCGTTGACCAGGTCGGCGGAAGCCGCCCGTCTCCCGTCGATGGGCCGGAGCCCTGCGAATGCCCGCGACTCGACCGGAACGAGTGGCACGAGGTGGAGAGTGACTGGAGCGACATCGCCTTCGCGAAGATCGGCATCCCCGCCTTCTTCGGCGTCCCCATCGGCTTCTGGGCCAACCGGCGCAAGCTCGTCGCCCGCGCCGAGGCCGCCGGGAACGTCCCCGAGGACGCCATGCTCCTTATGGGGCCCGGACGTTTGCGCCGCACGGTCATGATGGAAGTGGAGGATGCCGACACCTCCCGTCGCGACATCGTCACCCCCGGAGGCGTCGTCTTCACCCGGCTGATGGCAGCCCCCTGGGGCCAGATGCGAACCCTCGTGAAGGAAACCCGCGACATGGCCCGGGAGCGCTACGGTCGCAATCCCGCCGGCATCTGGGTGTGGTACCTCACCTGCCAGACCTGTTCCCCCGAACGCAACTTCGAAACGCTCTTCGTCGCGCACTACCCGAAGCGCCCCGCAGCCGCGGGATGACGCTCACGGCGGGCTTCGCTACCATCGTCAACACGATGCATTCGATGTGGCCCGGCTCCAGGCTCGCCCTTCGACGGCCTCGCGGCGCATAGCCGGCGAGGCCTCCCCCCACCTGTCCCCGTTTTCTTCCCGCCCGGGCCGGCCGTGGGCCGGGACCTCCGTTTGAACGAGGAGCTTCATGGTAGATCGCTACGACCCGCACACCATCGAGCCAAAGTGGCGCGACCGCTGGCAAGCCGACGGTATCGACCACGCCAGCGACGACGACGAGCGCCCGCCGTGGTACGTGCTCACGATGTTCCCCTACCCGTCGGGCGACTTCCACACGGGCCACTGGTATGCCATGACGCCCTCCGACTCCTTCGCCCGCTTCCGCCGCATGCAGGGGTACAACGTGCTCTTCCCCATCGGCTTCGATGCGTTTGGCCTGCCCGCCGAGAACGCCGCCATCCAGCGCGGCGTCGACCCGAAAGAGTGGACCTACGGGAACATCGACCGCATGCGCCAGCAGCTCCGCTCGATGGGGGCGAGCTTCGATTGGGAGCGCGAGATCGTCACTTGCGACCCCGATTACTACCGCTGGACCCAGTGGTGGTTCCTGAAGCTGTACGAGCGCGGCCTCGCCTACCGCGCCGAGGCCGCCGCCAACTGGTGCCCCGGCTGCCAGACCGTGCTCGCCAATGAGCAGGTGCTCGACGGCCTCTGTGAGCGCTCCGACGACCCTGTCGAGCGCCGCTTCCTCACGCAGTGGTTCTTCCGCATCACCGCCTACGCCGAGGAGCTGCTTGATTTCGGCGGCATGGACTGGCCCGAGCGTGTCACCACCATGCAGCGGAACTGGATCGGCCGCTCCGAGGGGGCGAATCTGCGCTTCCCGGTCGATGTCGAGGGAGTCAATGAGCCCCTGACCGTCTTCACCACGCGCCCCGACACCGTCTACGGGGCCACCTTCATGGTGCTCGCGCCCGAACACGACCTCGTCGAGCGCATCACCACCGATGTGCAGCGTGAGACCGTCGAGGCGTACGTCGCCGCCACGTCCCGCGTTGCCGAGGTCGAGCGGCTCTCCACCGAGCGCGAGAAGACTGGCGTGTTCACGGGGGCGTACGCCGTCAACCCGTTCAACGGCGAGCGCATCCCTATCTGGATCGCCGAGTACGTGCTCGTGACCTACGGGACCGGCGCGATCATGGCTGTCCCCGCGCACGACGAGCGCGACTTCGAATTTGCCAGCGACCACGGCCTCGACATCGTGCCGGTGTTTGACCACCCCGAGATCGATACGAACGCACCCCTCGAGGCGGCGTTCACGCAGGGCGGCGCGATGATCAACTCGGGGCATTTCGACGGGACTCCCGCAAGCGACGCCATCCCCGCCGTCATCGCCCACGCCGAGGCCGAGGGAGCCGGGACTGGTGCGATCACCTACCGCCTGCGCGATTGGCTCATCTCACGCCAGCGCTACTGGGGCACGCCCATCCCCATGATTCACTGCGACTCCTGCGGCGTGGTCCCCGTGCCCGAGGCCGATCTTCCCGTTGTCCTTCCCGACGACGTGCACTTCGAGCCGACCGGTCAGTCGCCTCTGACGCAGATCGAGGAATGGGTCAATGTCGACTGTCCGCAGTGCAACGCCTCCGCTCGCCGCGAGACGGACACGCTCGACACCTTCATGTGTTCGAGCTGGTACCAGATGCGCTACGTCGACCCCTACAACCCCGAGCGGCCCTTCTCGGCGGAAGCGATGCGCCAGTGGCTCCCCGTCGACCTCTACACGGGCGGCGCCGAGCACGCGGTGATGCACCTCCTCTACACCCGCTTCTTCTGGAAGGCGGCGCGCGACATGGGCATCGTCGAGGGCGATGAGCCGATGAAACGCCTCTTCAACCAGGGTGTCATCCTCGGCCCCGACGGCAACCGCATGTCCAAGAGCCGCGGCAATGTCGTCGCGCCGGACGACCTGGTCGCGCAGCACGGCGCCGATGCGTTCCGCTGCCAGCTCATGTTCGTTGGGCCCTGGGACCAGGGTGGCCCCTACAACCCGAGCGGCATGCCCGGCATCGTGCGCTGGCTCAACCGCCTCTGGTCCGTGGCCACCGAAGCCCCTCCCGAAGCCGGGGACGGTGCCGCGTCACGGGAGCTCGTCGCCGCCACCCACCGCACCATCCGCGACGTCAGCGCCGACATCGAGGAGTTCCGCTTCAACACCGCCATCGCCCGCCTGATGGAGTTGACGACCGCCCTCTCGCGTGCGCGAGAGTCGGGAGGCGTGGACGCCGCCACCTGGGAACGCTCCGTCGAGACGCTGATCCTGCTGACCGCCCCCCTCGCCCCCCATATTGCCGAGGAGCTCTGGGGCCGCCGCGGCAAGCCCTACAGCGTCCACCAGCAGGCCTGGCCCGAGTTCGACGAGTCGCTCGTCGTCGAGGAAACGGTCGAGATCGTCGTGCAGGTCAACGGCAAGGTGCGGGACCACCTCACCCTGCCCGTCGACGCCGGCGAGGACGCGGCGCTCTCCGGTGCGCTGGCGAGCGACCGGGTGCAGGGCTGGGTTGAGGGCAAGGAACCGCGCCGCGTGATCTACGTGCCCGGCAAGCTGCTCAACATCGTCGTCTAGCGGGCCCCGCGCCTCAGTTCGAGACGCGGTTCACGACCCAGATCATTAGCCAGAGCAGGATGATGACGACCATCGGGCTCAGGTCGATCATCCCCGTGCGCGGCATGACCCGGCGCAGCGGGTCGATCAGCGGGTCCGTGATCTGGTGGACGAGCCGCACGAACGGATTCGTGCGCGAGATCGGGAACCAGCTCAGCAGCGCCCGCGCGATGATGGCCACGATGAGGATGTAGAGGAAGGCCCGGAACAGGTCGGCGATGACCGGGTTCACTGCGCGGCCCCCAACTCGCGCGATCGTTCGCAGGCGGCGCGCACGCACGCCTCGATAAGCGCGCGGAACTCGCCACGATCCAGTTCCGCGAGCCCGGCCGCCGTCGTGCCCCCCTTCGAGGTGACACGCTCGCGCAGGACCGCCGGCGGGTACTCGCTGACCTGTGCGTACGCGGCCGCTCCCGCGAGTGTCTGCATCGTCATCGCCTCCGCTTCGTCGGGGGTCAGGCCGATGGCCACGCCCGCGTCGATGAGCGCCTCGATGAACAGGAACACGTAGGCGGGGCCGCTGCCGCTCAGCGCCGTGGCCATGTCGAGCTTCCCCTCGTCGTCGACGCGGAGCTCCCGCCCGATCGCGCCCAGCAACCCGCGCACGGTCTCGCGCTGCCCCTCGTCGACCGACGCGGTCGCGGTCCAGACGCTCATGCCCGCGTTGATTGCCGCGGGCGTGTTCGGCATGACGCGAACGATCCGGTCGTGCCCGAAGTGCTCCGCGAGGCTGGCGATGCGGACCCCTGCCATGATCGACATCAGGAGCGCATCGCCCGAGAGCTTCCCTGACAGGCTGCGGAACTCCTGTGGCTTGACTGCCAGCAGCACGAGGCTCGCGCCGGCAAGCACGTCGCCGGCCTCGCCGGCCGTGGCGACGCCGTAGCGAGCCGCCAGTTCCTCCCGGCGCTCGGCGATGAGCTCGATGACCGTCACATCGCTCGCGGCGACCACCCCCCGGTCGAGCGCGCCGGCCAGGATGGCCTCCCCCATCACCCCGCCCCCCACGATCGCGACCGTCACGTCGTGCGCTCCCCGAAGATGGCGCGCCCCACCCGCACGAGCGTCGCCCCCTCCTCGATCGCGACCTCGAAGTCATCCGTCATGCCCATCGAGAGCTCCGTCAGCGCGAAGCGTTTGGCCAGTTCCCGCAGGTCGCGGAACACTGGCCGTACCTCTTCGGGATCCGCGACCATCGGCGCGATCGTCATGAGGCCACGCAGGCGCAGGTTGGCCACTTTGCCCGCTGCCTCGACCAGCCCCGCGACCTCGTCGGGCGCAGCGCCTTGCTTCTGCGGCTCGGCGGCGACGTTGACCTGCAGGAGCACGTCGCGTGGGGCCGGTGCCGTCCCGTCGAGTCGCGCTAGCAGCTTTGCCGAGTCGACCGAGTGGATGACGTCGAAGGCCGCGGAGGCCGCCTTCGCCTTGTTCGACTGGAGGTGCCCCACCAGGTGCCAGGTCGCCTCGACGCCGGCGCCCGTCGCCGCGTCGATCTTGGGTACCGCTTCCTGGATGCGGTTCTCGCCGAAGTGCCGGAGGCCTGCGGCGTACGCCGCCCGGATGGCCTCGACCGGCTGGCCCTTGCTGATGGCTACGAGCGTCACGGTGTCCGGATCGCGACCGGCTCGCTGACAGGCGCGGACGATCCGCTCGCGCACACGCTCGATGCCCGCTTCCACGTCTTGCTGCAGGGCGACGGCGCTCACGGGCTCGATCTTACCCGTGCGCGCGAGGGACCGGAGCGCCCCCTAGCCGCACTTGGTGTAGCCGCAACTCCGGCACACGAGGCAACCCTCGCCGTACTCGAGGACCGAGCCGCATTCGGGGCAGCCCACCCCGCTCGGGACCATGTCGCCGTGGGACAACACGGGCTCGTCCACGCCCCGGCTTTCGACGACCTCATACGGCGGGATGAGCGTCGGCTGCACCGCCGCTTCGCTGTCGCCGAACTTCAGCTCCAGCCAGCGGAAGATGTAGTCGGTGATGCTCGTCGCGATCGGAATCTCCGGGTTGCCCGTGGGGCCGCTCGGCTCGAAGCGGCTACCCTGCATCCTGCTCGCCAGCACCGAGACCGGCACCCCGAACTGGAGCGCGTAGCTCGTCAGCATCGCGAGGCTGTCCATCAGCGCCATCACCGTCGAACCCTGCTTGCTCACGTTCACAAAGAGCTCGCCGGGGGTCCCGTCCGCGAAGAGGCCAACGGTCATGTACCCCTCCTGCTCCCCCACGCGGAACTTGTGCGTGATCGACTGGCGCTCGTCGGGAAGGCGGCGGCGGATGGGCCGGCCCTTCTCCGCCACCAGCGCCTCGGCGGCGGCGATGGCCTCGGCGGCGGCCTCCTCGCTCTCGCTCTCCTCCTCGCCCGCGTGCTTCAGCACTTGCAGGTCGCGAGAGCCGTCGCGGTAGATCGTGATGCCCTTGCAGCCCGTGTCGTACGCCAGCTGGTAGGCGGTGGCGACATCCTCGACCGTGGCCTCGTTGGGGAAGTTGATCGTCTTCGAGACGGCGTTGTCGGTGTGCTCCTGGAACGCCGCCTGCATGCGCACGTGCGCCTCGGGGGCGATGTCGTGCGCCGTCACGAACACCTCCTTCACCCAGTCGGGCACGTCCGTGCGCTCGGCCAGGTGGCCGCCGTGGGCGAGGAAGTCGATCAGGTTGTCGCTGTAGAAGCCCTCCGTTTGCGCGACGCGCTCGAAGTGCTCGTTCACCTCGTTCAGCTCGACCCGCTTCGTGGGGTCGTCCTTGTCGAGGTAGTGCGAGCGCACGAAGGCCAGCGCGAACACCGGCTCAACCCCGCCCGAGCAGTCGGCGATGATGCTGAGCGTGCCCGTGGGCGCGATCGTCGTGCGGGTCGAGTTGCGCAGGGGCATCGGCCCCTCGCCCCCGCCCGGCCCGTACATCGACTGGCCCCACTCGGGGAAGTTGCCGCGCACCGCTGCGAGGTTGTGCGAGGCCGCGTCCGCCTCGCGCTGGATGAAGCCCATCACCTCGCGGGCCAGCGCGAGCGCCTGCTCGGAGTCGTAGGGGATGCGCAGCTCGAGCAGCATGTCCGCCCAGCCCATCACCCCCAGCCCGATGCGGCGGATGGCGAGCGAGGTCTCCTCGATCTCCTCGATCGGGTACTGGTTCATCTCGATCACGTTGTCGAGCAGGTGCACGCAGCGGTGCACCGTCGAGCCCAGCCGCTCGAAGTCCACCGCCTTCGAGCCCGGCTCCCCGACCACGAAGTGGGCCAGGTTGAGCGAGCCCAGGTTGCACGAGTCGTAGGAGTACAGCGGCTGCTCGCCGCAGGGGTTCGTCGACTCGATCGGTCCCCGTCCGGGAACGGGGTTCGCCCGCCCCCCGTTGATGCGGTCGATGAAGATGACGCCCGGGTCACCGTTCTGCCACGCGTTCTCGACCATCGTCTGCCAGACCTCGCGGGCGTTCCGCTTGTCCACCGCCTCGCCCGTCTTGGGGCTGATCAGGTTGTAGTCCCCGCCCTCCTCCAGCGCCGTCATGAACTCGTCCGTCACGGCCACGCTGATGTTGAAGTTCGTGAGCGTGGTCATGTCCGCCTTCATCTCGATGAAGTGGTCGATGTCCGGGTGGTCGACGCGCAGGATGCCCATGTTGGCGCCCCGCCGCGTGCCGCCCTGCTTGATCGCCTCCGTGGCCGAGTCGAACACCGTCATGAAGGACACGGGACCGCTGGCCACGCCCATCGTGCTGCGCACGCGGTCGTTCGCCGGGCGCAGACGCGAGAAGGCGAAGCCCGTGCCGCCGCCCGACTTGTGGATGACGGCCGTATCGCGGATCGCCTTGAAGATGCCGTCGATCGAGTCGGGCACCGGCAGCACGAAGCAGGCCGAGAGCTGCTGCAGGTCCCGTCCCGCGTTCACCAGCGTCGGCGAGTTCGGGAGGAAGTCGAGCGAGGAGAGCAGGCGGTAGAAGTCCTGCTCGGCGGCGGCGCGATCGGCCTCTGTGCCGCCGTACCGCAGCTCCGCCTGGGAGAGGTTGCGCGCCACCCGCTGGAAGCACTGGTCGGGCGTCTCGATTGGATCGCCCTTGTCGTCGCGCGCCACGATGCGACGTTCCATGACCACGACGGCGTTCTCCGAAAGCGGTGTCGCGACGAAACCGGCGCCGGTATCGGGAGTGGGCTCGGAAGTGGTAACCATGATGTCCTCCAGCAGGTTCCAGGTGGCGGGTCTAGCGCTAGAACGTTTGTTCGGGGCGGGCAGAGTAGCGCCGCTCGCCCCGGGTTGCAACCCCCATCGCTACCCCACCGTCCGCAGGATTGGCGCCGGCTCTTCCGAGTCCGTCTCTTCTCGTGCGGCGTCTTCGGGGAAGGCGAGTTGCTGGGTCTGCTCATCGAAGGTGGGCACGCGTCCCTCGTCCAGCGCCTGGAGCGCGTCCTTAAGCGAGTCAAGGTCGGCGAAGGCGCGGTAGACCGAAGCGAAACGGATGTAGGCGATGTGGTCGATCCGCCTCAGCGCATCGACGGCGAGCTCGCCGATAACCGAGGACGGCACCTCGAGGCGCCCGTCGCGGGTGACGCGCCCCTCGATGTCGGCCACGACGGCGTCGAGATGGTCGGCGGAAACGTTGCGCTTGGCGCAGGCCGAGCGCAGCCCGGCGAGCAGCTTCTCCCGATCGAAGTCCTCGCGGCGCTCGTCCTTCTTGACCACCTGCACGGTGGAGCGAAGGACGGTCTCGAGCGTCGTGAAGCGTTCCCCGCAGTCCGCGCATTCGCGCCGCCGGCGCACGGCGTTTCCCGTTCCCCGGCTGTCCGTAACGCGGGAGCTTTCTGAGTGGCAGAAGGGACAGCGCATAACGACTCTGAACTGTTAACGGGTGTTAACGCCTTTCTCGCTGGAAGCGCATCATCGCCCATATCTTGGGGGCCTGTCAATACATGAGGCACAAGATATTGGGGCTGTTAAGGTGCCATAACATTTTACCAGCCGTTCACGCTGGCGGTTCGATCGGAACCCTTACCGGCGTCGCCGAACCTCGTGGAACTGGCAGGCTTCGGTGTCGGGCCAGGGCGCGAGTACGCCGCTCCCAGGGTGCAGGCACCGCCCCCGCCCGGTGTCGCCGGGCACGAACTCGTGGCAGTTCTCGCACGTGAGGGCTGTCTTCGCACCAGGATTCAGGTCCTCCCGCACCGCGGCCATGAGGCTCCGTGGCCCGGGTTGCCAGGCGAGCGCCCGCAGGTCGTCGTCTGGTGGCGAGGCGGCAACGGCGCCGGCGAAGAAGTCGTCGTCGGAACGCCGGCGCTTGCGGCGCGCTTCCGAGCGTCGCAGTGCTTCGGCCCCCAGGCTCTCCCGGTCACGACGGGGGCGGCGTTTGCGTCCCTTGCGACGGCCCATGACCGCAGCCTATCGAGACGCCACCGCCGCGTCGAGCAGTCTTGCCGGCGGCCCTCAGAAGCCTGGCAGCCGCCGCTCGCCTCCTGCCCCGGCAACCTCCGCCTCGTGTGCGAGCAGTGCCCGTTTCGCGTCCAGGCCGCCCGCGAATCCGGTCAGCGAGCCGTTCGCCCCCAGGACCCGGTGGCAGGGCACGATGACGGGCGCCGGGTTCCGTCCCGTCGCCGCCCCGACGGCCCGCGCCGCCGTGGGTCGCCCGACCTCGCCGGCGATGACGCCGTAGCTGCTCGTCTCCCCGAACGGGATGCGCGCCAGCGCACCCCAGACGAGCTGTTGGAACTCCGTTCCCGCAAGGTCGAGCGCCAGGTCGAACTCCCGGCGCTCCCCACGGAAGTACTCACCGAGCTGGCTGACCGCCCGCTCCACGTGCTCCCTGGCCTTCGGCTCCGGTCGGCTTCCGCCGTCACCCTCCCGGCCCCACCGTATCTCCCGGACACCCCGCTCCGACGTGACGACCGTGAGGTCCCCGACCGGCGTCCCGATCGCGTGGGTCGCTAGTGATGTGGGGTCTACCGATGCCACTCCGCGATGTTCCAGACCTCGCTGTCCCAGGCGTTGAACTCGACGCCCTTCAGCGTGTTTACGTGTGCCGAGACGACACCCCGGCTCACGAGCGGAATCTCGACGTAGCTTCGAACGAGGATGTCGTTGAGTTGCTTCACGACTGCCTCGCGCTCGGCGCCGATGGGGAGGGGCGGGAGCTGCTCGAATGCTGCGTCGTAGTTCGGGTCGCAGGCCCGGGCCACGTTGCCCTCCGACCAGCTGTTGTCGCGTGTGGGGATATGCGTGCAGCGGTTGTCGGAGAGGGAGTTCTGCGGCTCGATTCCCCCGCCAGTCGCGTACATCTGCACGTCCGCGAAGAACCGCCGGTACGTTTCCGGCCCCAGGTCGCTGCCGAAGAACACGCCTGCGTCGTGGTGGACCAGCTCCGTTTCGATGCCGATCTCGCGCCACCAGTCGCGAACCAGCTCCTGGGTCGCCTGCCGGATGGCGTTCGTCGAGGTCTGGTACGTGATCCGTAGAGGCACGCCGTCGTGCTCCCGGACGCCGTCCCCATCGCTGTCGACCACGCCGTGCTCGTCCAGCAGCGCGTTCGCCCCGGCGATGTCCTGGGTGAGGCAGTCGTCGTTCGCTCCCGAGACGTAATGCGCGGGCCCGGCGATGAGGTCGCATTCGGGCCGTCCCGCGAATCCGTACAGCTCCGTCAACCGGTGCCGGTCGATGGCCATCGACATGGCCCGGCGAATCGGCTGGAAGGAGAGGAACGGATGGGGATTCTCGCCGTCCAGGTACTCCGAGCGGTTGTCGCCTAGTGCGGGATCCGGATTGGTCTGGTTCACGACGATGCGCTCTACCAGGTCCGCGAATGCTGACACCACGGTGCCGTAGCCCGTTGCCTCCAGCTCGGCGAGCAATTCGGGCTCGACCTGCAGGTTCCAGGCGTAGTCGGCAACTCCCCACTGCAGCACCGCCGTCGCTGCGGCGGTCGCGCTTCCGCCCCCTTTCAGCACGACGCGGTCGAAGTACGGCTTCTCTCCCCGCCAGTGCGGATTGCGCTCGAAGACAGCCTCGACTTCGGGCGTGAAGGAGACGATTCGGTAGGGGCCCGTGCCCAGCGGCCCGTGGTTTGCATCCTCGCATCCGCTGGCGGCCTCGCCCACGCAATCGGCGAACTGTGCGGCGCTGATGATGGGCGTGCCCGCGCTCACGAAGGCGTCGTAGGGGTACGGAGTCGGCTCCTCGAACGTGATCCTGACGGTGTGCTTGTCGAGCGCCTCCACGGACGCGATTCCGGTGAACGCATCTTCGGCCGTGCATCCCGTCGCCTCATGCGTGCAGTAGCGCCAGGTGAAGACCACGTCCTCGGCGGTCACGTCGCTCCCGTCCGACCACTTCACCCCCTCCTTCAGCTTCCAGGTGATGGACCGCTTGTCCGCGGAGACCCCGCCGTTCTCGGGGGTCGGAATCTCCTCGGCCAGCGCCGGCACGAGTGACCCGTCCGGGCCGTACCAGGCCAGGGGCTCCAGCGTGATGGCGCCCGCGTCCCGGTCCTTGAACCCTCCAGAGAGGTAGGGACCGGGCAGGGATGGGGCCTGCCAGTAGAGGAGCGTGAGAACCTCTTCCTCGTCGCCTTCCCCGTCGCCGCAGGCGGCGAACACGAGGAGCAGGGCCAGTCCGAGCAGGATCGTCAGGAAGCGGTGCATAAGGGAACTCGCTGGTTGAAGTAGAGGGCTCCCCGTTGGGGCAGCTCGCGCAGGATCGTACGCTCGGGGCGCATACCGTGCTCGCGCCGCCGTAGGAGGGGTACGCCGTATACTCCTTTGGGCCTCGCGCGACCGCCCTGGGGCGTCGTTGGCCGTGAGCGAACGCACCGCAAGGGGTGCAACGCTCACCTACATTGAGATCGGGCGGAAGCGATGAGCAGACCTGGAGGGGGCGCGTGACTGAGATCGAGACCGCCCCGTCCCGCATTTCCGCCCTCGACCTCGCTCGCGAACTGCTTGGCCTGCGTTCCCGTCGCGATGGAGCCGGGCTCGCCACCGTGGCGCTCCCGGTGGATTTGCTCGGGAGCGCGGCCGGCTGGACCGTGCAGCAGCTTCGGGCCGCGGCCACGGTGTCCTGGGAGCAGCCCTCCGAAGACCTGCACCTGTTCGGCTTCGGGCGCGCCCTCGATCTTGGCTCGGCGGCGGGCGCTCCGCTTGCAGCGGCTGCCCCCGCCCTCCGCGAGGCAGCCGACGAGCATCGCGCTGGCGACATCGACCCCCTTGCCCGACCCCGCTTCTTCGGCGGCGCGCGCTTCGATGCCAGCGCCCCGCACCTCGAGCACGCCTGGGAGGCCTTTGGCGCCTGGCGATTCGTCCTCCCCGAGGTCATCGTCGCCCTCCACGGAGGGCAGGTCAGCGCCTCCCTCACGCTTGCCGTCCGCCCGCAGCAGACACGGGAAGACGTCGCGGCTGCCGTGGCCGGCGCCATCGCCCGCGTCGCCCTGCCTTCCGGTCCCGCGGCTGGACCACCCCGGTACCAGCGCACCGGCCCCGACGCGCCCCACTGGCGCTCCGCCGTCTTGCAGGCCCTCCGCGAGATCGCCGATGGGCGCTACGGGAAGGTCGTCCTCGCCCTGCAGGCGCGTTGCCACTCCCCTACCCCCCACGACGTTGCCGGCACGCTGACGGCCCTCGCCGACCGCTACGAGGGCTGCTACGTGTTTGGCTACCGGCTCGGCGACTCCAGCTGGGTTGGGGCCAGCCCCGAGCTGCTCGTGTCGCTGGAGCAGGGCCGCGTGCGCGCCCTCAGCCTGGCGGGCACCAGCGCCCGTGGCCGGGACGCGGAGGAAGACGACGAACTGGCCGGCGTGCTCATCGCCAGCGACAAGGAGCGCAGCGAGCACGACCTCGTCGTGCGCGCGGCCCGCGAGACACTCGCCTCACTGTGCGCCGATCTCTCGGTACCGGACGAGCCTCGTATCCTGCGCATGGCGGGGATCCAGCACCTGCAAACCCCCATCGAGGGGCGTGCCGCTCCCGGCGTTGACGTGCTCGATACCCTGCTCGCGATGCACCCCACGCCCGCCGTGGGTGGTTCGCCCCGCGAGCCCGCCCTCGACGCCATCGCCCGGCTCGAGGGCATGGACCGCGGCTGGTACGCGGGTCCCATCGGCTGGATGGACATGAACGGCGAGGGGGCCTTCGCGGTCGCCCTTCGTGCGGCCCTCTTGCACGGTCGGGAGGCGCTGCTCTACGCCGGCGCCGGCATTGTCGCTGGCTCCGACCCCGATCGCGAGCTCGCCGAGGCCGAGCTGAAGCTCCGTCCCCTGCTCGAGGCCCTGCGCGGGGAATAGCGGTGGTTGCCGCCGCCAACACCGCCGCCGCCCGCGCCCTCGTCGAAGGCCTCGCCCGTGCTGGCGTCCGTGATGCCTGTGTCACGCCCGGCTCCCGCTCCACCCCCCTCACCGTCGCCCTCGCCGAGCAGGACGCGATTCGCCCCTGGCTCCACCTTGACGAGCGCTCGTCCGCCTTCTTCGCGCTCGGGCTCGCCCGCGCCAGCGGCAGGCCGGTAGCCCTCGTCTGCACATCGGGCACGGCCGCTGCCAACTTCCACCCCGCCGTCGTCGAAGCGGACCTCTCCCGGGTTCCCCTTATCGTCTGCACCGCCGACCGGCCGCCCCACCTCCGCAACGTCGGCGCCCCGCAGACCATCGACCAGGTCGGCCTCTATGGCGTCAGCGTGCGCCACGAGCGCGACCTCCCCGCCCCTGGCTCCCCGGACGCATCGCCGCAGGTGTTCGGTCAGGCCGCGGCCCAGGCCGTCGAGGCGTCGCTGGGGCCCCTTCCCGGGCCCGTCCACCTCAACGTCCCCTTCGACGAGCCCCTCATCGAGTCTCCTGCTGCCCACCCCCCTCCCGCCTCGACCCCTCAGCCCGGCCCCCTTCCCCTGGTACCGCCGGTCACGCCCCGCCCCGACGCGCTCGAGGCAGCGGTCGAGGCCCTGGATCGCAGCGAACGGCCCCTGCTCGTCGCCGGGCCCGAGAGTAACGGCCTCCCCGCGGAGCCAGTCGCGGCCCTGGCGAGTGCCCTCGGCGCTCCCCTCCTCGCTGATCCCCTCAGCGGCCTCCGCACCGGCGGCCACGACCGCACCTACGTCCTCGACGCCTACGACGCCTTCCTCCGCGACCCCCGCGCCGGCGCGCTCGCGCCGGACTGCGTCCTGCGCTTCGGCGCGGCCCCGACTTCCAAGGCGCTCAACCAGTTCCTGACGCGCGCGACCGGCGCGGCCCACATCCTCTGCGACCTCCCCGGCTCTTTCCGCGACCCGAACGCCGTCACGACACAGCGCCTGACGGCAGACGCCCGCTCCGCCGCCAACGCCCTGCGCGAGGAGCTCTCGTGCGAAGCCAACGGCAATTGGCTCTCGCAGTGGCGCGAGCGCGATGCCCGCGCCCGCCAGTCGCTCGACGCCTATGCGTTGGCTGCGGCGGACCCGTTCGAGGGTCGCGCGGTCGTCGAGCTACAGCGAGCGCTCCCCGCCGGCGCGACGATCTTCGCCGGAAACAGCATGCCCGTCCGCGATGTCGACTCGTTCCTCGCGAGCGACGGGAAGGCGCTCGCCGTCGCCTCCAACCGCGGCGCCAACGGCATCGACGGCGTCGTCTCGTCGGCCTTGGGGCACGCTGCAGCCGGAGCGGGGCCCGTCGCTCTCCTCATCGGCGACATCTCCCTGTACCACGACCTCAACGGTCTCTGGGCGGGCATGCGCCACGGGCTCGACCTGACCGTCGTCATGCTCAACAACGGCGGCAGCGCCATCTTCCACTATCTCCCCCAGGCTGCCCACGAGCACGTCTTCGAGGAGTGGTTCGCCACGCCCAGCGACATCGACTTCGCGGCTGCGGCCAGCGCCTACGGCGCGAGCCACTGCGTGCTCGGCGACTGGTCGGAGCTCGACAGCGCGCTCTCCGGACCGGGGCAGGGCGTCCGCATCGTCGAGGCCCGCACCGACCGCGTCCGTAACCTCGAGATGCACGAGGAAGCATGGGCTAAGGCCAACGAGGCAGCCTGGGCATGACGCTGGTTCCCCTCGAAGGCGGCTACTCCCTGAATGTGGAGCGCTGGGGCAGCGGACCGCCCCTGGTGCTGCTGCACGGGTTCACGGGCTCCGCCATGAGCTGGGGGCCGCTCGCCGAGATGCTGGCCGCGCGCTTCACCCTGCTGGCCGTCGACATCGTCGGGCACGGCGACTCCAGCAAGCCCGACGATCCCGAGCGCTACGCCACCGACCACGCCGCGCGGGACGCGGTCGCTGGCATGCTCGCGTTCGGCCTGCGGAGAAGCTCCTGGCTGGGCTACTCGATGGGCGGTCGTCTCGCCCTTTACGTGGCCGCGACCATCCCGAAAGCCGTCGACCGGCTCGTGCTCATCGGCGCCTCCCCCGGCCTCTCCGACCCCGGCGAGCGCGAGGCCCGCCGCGCCGCCGACGAAGCCCTCGCCGACCGCATCGAGCAGGACGGAGTGCCCGCCTTCGTCGACCACTGGGAATCCCTGCCCCTCTTCGAGAGCCAGCAGCGACTCCCCAAGGGGATGCGCCTCGCCATCCGCCGCGGCCGCCTCGCGAACGATGCGCGCGGGCTCGCCAACAGCCTTCGCGGCATGGGAACCGGCGCCCAGCCCTCGCTCCACGACCGGCTCGGAGACATCGAAGCTCCCTCCCTGCTGCTCGCGGGGGCGCACGATTCGAAGTTCGCCGCGATCGCCGACGAGATGGCGGGCGCGATGCCCGACGCCCGCGCTGCCCTCGTCCCCGGCGCTGGCCATGCCGCACACATCGAGAAAGCGGCATACTGCGCTCGCACGATTACGGCCTTCCTCGGGGAAGGCGCGAGGGAGCAGCGACATGGCGGTAGCCTGGGAGCCGGCAGGTGACTACGAAGACATCCTCTACGGGAAGGCCGAGGGGATCGCTCGCATCAGCATCAACCGGCCCGAGGTCCACAACGCCTTCCGCCCCGAGACCGTCTTCGAGCTGATCGACGCCTTCCAGAAGGCCCGCGAGGATCCCGAGGTCGGCGTGGTGCTCTTCACGGGCGAGGGCGGCCGCGCCTTCTGCTCCGGCGGCGACCAGCGTGTCCGCGGCCATGGCGGCTACGTCGGCGAGGACGACGTCGCGCGCATCAACGTCACCGACCTGCACAAGCTCATCCGCTCCATCCCCATCCCCGTGATCGCCCTCGTGGCCGGCTGGTCGATCGGCGGAGGGCACGTCCTCCACGTCATCTGCGACCTCACGATCGCTGCCGAAAACGCCCGTTTCGGCCAGACGGGCCCGCGCGTCGGTTCCTTCGACGGCGGCTTTGGGGCCGGGCAGCTCGCCCGCCTCGTCGGCCAGAAGAAGGCCCGCGAGATCTGGTACCTCTGCCGCCAGTACGACGCCCAGGAAGCGCTCGAGATGGGCCTCGTAAACGCCGTCGTCCCGCTCGACCAGCTTGAGGATGAGGGTGTCCAGTGGGCCCGCGAGGCCCTTCGCCACAGCCCCCTCGCCCTGCGCCTCATGAAGTCGTCATTCAACGCCGAGCTCGACGGGATGACCGGCATCACCGAGCTCGCCCACAACGCGACGCTGCTCTTCTACATGAGCGACGAGGGCAAGGAAGGACGCAACGCCTTCATCGAGAAGCGCGAGCCCGCCTACTCGGACATGGCCAAGTTTCCGCGACGGCCATGATCCCCGCCGGCCCCATCGCCAACGTGCGCTGGCGGCCCTGGCGCATTCCCCTCAGTGACACCCTCGCCACCGGCGCCGGCGACCTGACCGCTCGCGAGGGTCTGGTCGTGCGCATCGAGACCGCCGCCGGCGCCGCCGGCCTCGGCGAGAGCGCACCGCTCCCTGCCGAGGGTCTGAGCGTGCGTGCCCTCGCGGCGCGCGTAGCTGAGGTGGGCGGGACGCTTGTGGGCCGGTCGCCGGCCGATGCGTGGCCTCTGCCCGATGGGCGGCTCGCTGGCGCGGACGTCGGTATCGAGACGGCCCTTGCTGATCTGCTTGCCGGGTCGTGTGGAGCGCCCCTCGCCAACTGGCTGGCGGACCGGGCAGGGCTGGCGCCCCCCTCGCCCGCTCCCATCCCCGTGAACGCGCTTCTCGGAGCCGCCTCTCCCGACGACCTCGCCCGCGAGGCCCTGGCCGCACTCGATTGCGGCTTCGCGACCGTCAAGGTGAAAGTCGGTCCCGATGTCGCTCTCGACGGCGAGCGGCTGCGCGCGGTCCGCGCCGCTCTCGGCCCCGACGCCGAGATGCGCATCGACGCGAACGGCGCGTGGAACGAGCAGGAGGCCGTCGCGGCCCTCGTAGCCCATGCAGCTCATGGCGTCGCCCTCTGCGAGCAGCCGGTCCCGCCCGGACCCGACGCCTTTGCGAGCCTCGCCCGGGTCCGGGCAGCCAGCCCCTTCCCCATCGCCGCCGACGAGTCCTGCGCGTCTCTCGCCGACCTTCGCGCCCTCCTCGATGCAGGCGCGGTCGACGCCGTCGTCATCAAGCCGCTGCGCACGGGCCTGGCGGAGGCGCTCGCCATGATCGGCGAAGCCAGCGCCCGCGACGTGCCCTGCATCCTGACCACGACGTTCGACACGGGCATTGGCACGGCCCTCGCGACCCACCTCGCCGCGCTGCTGCCCGAACCCCGGCCCGCCTGTGGCCTCGCAACGCTGCCCATGCTCGTCGGCGATATCGCGCGCGCCTGTCCCGCCCCCGATCGCGGAGCGTTTACGCTCCCCGACACCCCCGGCCTCGGCGTCCAACTCGACGAGGGCGCGCTCGACCGCTTCGCCACCGGCCCCTGGGAGGGTGTGTCCGCATGAGCGCCATGCTTCCCGACTGGCTCACCCATCGCGCCCGCGCCCTTCCGCGCGTGACCGCCATCTCCAGTGGGCGGCGGCGGGGGCTCAGTTACGCCTCCCTCTACGAGTACGCCGTCCGCCAGGCGAACGCGCTCGCCGCCGCTGGTGCGGGTCCCGGAGAGCGCGTCGCGATAGTCGCGGGCACCTCCCGCGACTTTGTCGTCGCGATGCACGCCACCAGCCTCACGGGATCCATCTTCGTGCCGCTCAACATCCGGCTCACCGCCGCCGAGATTGCGGAGCAGCTCCGGAACGCCCAACCCGCCGTCGTGCTCTGCGACAAGTCCCGCGAGGCGCTTGCAGTCGAGGCCGCCGCTCTCGCGGGCGCCCCTCCTCCGCGCCGCATGCCGCTCCCGCCCGTGCCGGAGAAGGCCTCTTTCGTCGACGCCCACGACGAAGACAGCTGCCACAGCATCGTCTACACGTCGGGCACGGCCGGAAACGCGAAGGGCGTCATGCTCACGTACGGCAATTTCTGGGCCAGCGCGAGCGCTTCCGCCCTCAACCTCGGCCTTGACCCCTCCGATCGCTGGCTCGCCTGCCTGCCCCTGAACCACGTCGGCGGCCTCTCCATCCCCATCCGCAGCGCTATCTACGGCACCGCCGTCGAGCTCCACACCCAGTTCGTACCCGAAACGGTCAACAGGGCCGTGCGCTCGGGCCAGATCACCCTCCTCTCCGTCGTCCCGACAATGCTCCGCCGAATGCTCAACGCCGACGACCGCCGCTTCGACGGCTCGCTGC
Source organism: Tepidiformaceae bacterium (assembly GCA_965203545.1). Classification (GTDB taxonomy): domain Bacteria; phylum Chloroflexota; class Dehalococcoidia; order Tepidiformales; family Tepidiformaceae; genus UBA2991. Next base: position 975,944 of record OZ241899.1, on the reverse strand, counting down.
GAGCCGTGCTCGTTGGAGGCGGACCCGTCCCGCCGACGCTGCTCGACCGCGCGACCGCGCGCGGGCTGCCGGTCGTCCAGACGTACGGTCTCACCGAGGCCTGCAGCCAGGTCACGACGCTCGCCCCTTCCGAGGCGATGTCACACCTCGGTTCGGCCGGACGCGCCCTCCTCTCTGCCGACGTGCGCGTCGACGCACCCGCCGGCGAGGCCGGCGAGATCCTGATCCGCGGTCCCGCCGTTACCCCCGGCTACTACCGCGACCCGGATGCGACCGCCCGCGCCTTTGCCGATGGCTGGCTGCAGACACGCGACATCGGGTTCCTCGACAGGGACGGCTTCCTCACCGTGCTCGACCGTGGCGACGACGTCATCGTCTCCGGCGGCGAGAACGTCTATCCCGCCGAGGTGGAGGCGGCCCTGCTTGCCTATCCGGGCATCGAGGCTGCCGCCGTCGTTGGCGTCCCCGACGAGGAGTGGGGCCAGCGCGTCGTCGCCGCGGTCGTCTCGCCGCTGCCGGTCGAACTGGCCCGCGTCGAGCCGCTGCTCCGCAGCCGCCTCGCCGGCTACAAGATTCCCGCCGCCATCGAGCGCTTCGATGCCCTTCCCGCTACCGCTTCCGGCAAGGTCCAGCGCCGCTTCGTCCGGGAGCAGATGGCCGAACGCCTCGCTACACTCCGCCAATAGCCAACAGCCACGAGGTCTCCCATGAGTGAAAGTCCGCGAGACGATCCGCTCCAGACGCTGCTCGACCGCCAGGCCGTCAGCGATACCGTCCTGCGCTATGCCACCGGCATCGACATGCGCGACTGGGAGGCCTACCGCTCCTGCTTTACCGATGAGGTCGAGATCGACTTCACCTCGTGGGGTGGTGGCGAGCCTTCGACGATGAGCGGCGACGACTGGACCGCGGGCGTGCGTGCCGGACTCAGCGGCTTCCAGTCGACCCAGCACATCAGCACCAACCACGTCATCACGTTCGCCGACGGGGGCGATGAGGCCACCTGCGTCTCCTACATGCAGGCCCAGCACTACCTCCCCAACGCCGAGGGCGATAACACCCTCACCCTCGGCGGCTACTACACGAACACCCTCGTGCGCACGGACGACGGCTGGCGCATCCGCCGCTGCCAGCTCAACGTCACCTGGACGACGGGCAATAAGCACATCTTCGTGCTCGCCCGAGAGCGCTGGGCTGCCATGGAAGCCGCCGGCGAAGCCTAGGGAGGCTGCGCCGGCTCGGGTTCCGTCTCCCCATCGGGCCCCAGGATCTCCTCGCCCGGAATCTGTTCCTGGCGGTGCGCCCGTAACCAGAGCGCCAGCAGCGGGCCCGCCAGGACGGCCACGATGATCGCTGCCGCGCGGTAGGCCACGGGAAGGCCCCAGGTATCCCCCAGCCAACCCAGCAGCGGCTCCATCCCCGCCACGGCAAGGCTGAAGATCATGTTGTGGATCGAGAGGATCGTGGCGCGGTTGGCGCTGGGAATGCGGCGGTTCAGATAGTCCGAGATCACGACGTGGCTCATCGCGAACATCGTGGTCGTGAGCGGATAGAAGGCGAAAGCCGCCACGTAGTCGATGGCCCCCAGCCCGACCGCCGTAGTCATCACCACGAGCGGCATCAGGATGATGATCCGGCTCACCCCTAACAGCGTCAGGACCCGGTAGGTCACAAGAGCCGCCACCATCGAGAGCAGCTGCCCGGGCGTCAGGAAAATGCCGAAGGACCAGATCGGCATCTCGTGTTCGCTCAGGAATGGCTGCTGCAGGATGATCATGCTGACCCCGACACCCATCACCCCGGCCGTCAGCAGCATCATGTAGCGCACCGACGGCTTCCCGAAGGCGACGCCGAAGGCGTCCTTCACCACATCGAAATAGCTCGGTTGGTCCTCCGGGTTCTCGAAGCGGGGCGGCTCCCGGAAGCTGAAACTGACGATCCAGGCCACCGCCATCAGCCCGCCGCTCGCGACCACCGGCACCCAGAGGCTCGTGAAGTGCGCCAGCGGAGCCCCGAGCAGGAGGCCCAGGATGGCGCCGACCGCCTGGATCGCCCGCGCCCTTCCCCACAGCTTCGTGTAGTCGCGTTCCCGGCCGGTGGCGCGCAGGGAGTCGTACACGAAGGCCGAGTCGGCGCCTGAATAGAGCGTGAAGGCCGCCGCCCACACCATGTAGGAGATGAGCAGGACGCCGAAGTTCGTGGCGATGCCAAAGACGACAACGGCGATCGCGTTCGTCAGCGCCCCGTAGCTCAGCGAAACCTTCCGTCCCCACCGATCCGCGATCGCGCCGGTCGGCACCTCCAGCACGATGAGCAGGATCCAGAACGGGGCGTCGAGCGCCGTGAGCTGCGTGAGCGAGAGTCCCCGCTCGTCGATCAGGTACACGGCCCAGATCGGCAGCCACAGCTGGAAGTCCACGAAGAAGCGGAAGAGGTAGAACTTCCAGACGTTCGCCTGCAGCGCGCGCGCATCCTCCGGCGAGATGGTTGCGGCAGCGGTGGACGTGATGTTGCTCATGCGCCACTACTGCCGGGTGTCGCGGTCATCGGGGAGGTAACCAGAAAGTCCGGAGCTTGCATGGGCGAACCGCCATCGTACGCGAATGGCCCCCAATGGCCGCTGCCGCATGACCCCTGGCTCGCGTGCTACCGTGCCGCCATCCCAGCCAGGGAGGTTCCCCATGGCGCGATTCATCCTTATTGGCCTCGTCGAGCCCGCAAGCGATAGTCCGGAAGACCAGCGGGCCTTCGACGACCACTACCTCGGGCAGCACATCTACGACACCGCCCTCTGCCCTAACTTCCTCAGCGGCACCGTCTACAAGCTGCGGGGCGGGCACGTCGGCATCGACATTCCCTCCGAGTACATCGCCATCTACGAGGTTGACGCCGAGAGCTACGAGGAGGCCGAGCGCGTCCTCAACGAGTGGCAGCGCGATCCCAACGCCTGGGAGGGTCGCGCCGAGCACAACAGGGCGATGGCCGAGACGGAGGGAACTCCCCTCAAGGTCAAGGGCTCGGGCTGGTACGAGTTCGAGTGCGCCTACCACACGCGGGGCTGAGGTCGGACGCTTTTTTCTGCCGGTAAAGGCTTGTCCGCCCGGAGCGCTGGGACAAAAGGCCCGCTTTTGTAGACAATGAACAGATGAACGCCGATTACCGGCGCAGCGTGTCTTGCCTGCGTGTTCGGAGGGCTTCCCGATGAGCCGTCTGACGCGTGCCCTTGGCTTTGGGAACGGCGACAGCCGTTCCCGTCCGAGCGCCGATTCGCCGAAGGTGCGCCGTATCCGCGAGACCATGCGCTGGCGCGGCTACGACCTCAGCGAATACACCGACGAGCAGATCGCGACCGTCAGCGCCCGCTTCCCCAACGACATCTCCGAGGACGGTGAGACGACCGAGGACGGTCGCCGCGCTTTGGCCGCCGCCCTCGAGCAGGGCGACTTCGCCCCGGCGCCCGAGCCACCGACGCCGAAGCCGCCCGCGCCTGAGCCCGCGGCGGAAGCGCCTGCCGCGTCCGCCCCTGCCGAGGCTCCCGAGCCCCGCGAGGAGCTGCGCCGCCCCCAGGCCGCGCCCGCCTCCGCCCATCGGGCCGCCCTCGGCATGCCCACCCTCCCCGAGCGCTTCGCCCACGTCTTCGGCATCCATGCCTGGCGTCCTCTCGAGGAAGACAGCAAGCGCATGCAGTGCGTCGGCTGTGGGCAGATGCGGAACGAGCCCATCCCCTTCCGCCCGCCCTCTCCACCACCGCCACCCCCTCCGCCACCGCCACGCGAGGACCCCATCTCGCGCCGCGAACCACCGCCTTCCCCCCTCGACGACCTCCCCAACCTCGGTGACCGCGACCGTGATCGCGAGCGCGACCCCCTGGGGCGGCCCCAGCGACCGCAGCGTCCCCCGGGCCAGCAGCGCTCCGACTCGGCCTGGGATTTCTTCATGGGGCTCCCCTGGTGGTCGAAGCTGCTGGCCATCTTCATCGCCATCCAGGTCATTCTCTTTATCGTCTCCGCCGTTGCCGGCGGTGGCGGTGGCGGCTAGTCACCGGTGATCCGTTACGAGGACATCCACCACATCGCCTTCGTGGCCTCCGACCTGCAGCGCGGCATGGAAGAGGTCGGCGAGGTCTACGGGGTCTCCTGGACCACCCCCCGCCACCTCGAGCTTCCCGTGCGCGACTCGCGCGGCGATCGCACGCTCAACCTCTCCGTCGTCTACTCGCAGGAGGGCCCCCTCTTCCTCGAGGTGTTGCAGGCCGTCCCGGACTCGGTCTGGGCCCTTACGCCCGGCTCACACCTGCATCACATCGGCGTCCACGTCGATGATGTCGAAGCCGAGATTGAGCGGCTGGAGGGGCTCGGCCAGGCCATCGAGGCGGCCGGCATCGGGCCAGGTGGACGGCTGAACAGTTGGGCCTACCTCTCAAGCCCGCAGGCGCTGCGCGTCGAGATCATGGACATCAGCGGCCGCGAGGCCACGGCCCAGTGGGCGCGGGGCGAGATCGAGTAGCTCCCCCTACTCAAGCCGCCTCACTCAAGCCGCCTCAGCCGCGGTGAGGCCACCATGATGAGTGCCGCGATTCCCACCAGGCCGATGGCAAGCGCCCCCATCGCGATGTCGATGCCCGCGCGCTCGGCGACCACGCCGATGACGAACGCCCCCAGCGCCATCATCCCCGGCTGCAGCATCATCAGCGCCATCACGCGGCCGCGGAACTCGTTCTCCACGTAGGAGTGCAGCAGGATCTGGCTGAACGCCTGCCGTCCCGCGGTGCCGATCCCGACGAACACGATCGCGATGACGGCGAACCAGAACGCGGTCGAGCCCGCGAGCAGAATCAGAGACGCGCCCAGCCCGACCACGCTCAGCAGCAGTAGCAGGCCCCGACGGCGCTCCGGCAACGAAGCGATCACGAGCGCCCCGAACAGCGCGCCGCCGCCGCTGATCGCCGTCAGCAGCCCCAGCTCGACGGGGCCGCCCCCGAGCACGTCCTTCACGAAGCCTGGGAGGAGCTGGATGTAGGGCATCGCCAGGAAGGCGCTCAGCAGCGTGACGGCCAGCACGATCAGGATCGTCGGGTCGTGGCGCACGTAGACGAACCCGTCGCGCAGGTCGCCCAGCCCGCCCCGCGCCGACCCGCTCGAGGCGGCCTCCTGGCGAGGCAACATCGCCAGGGTCACCATCGCGAAGAAGTAGGTGCCGGCCATGACCATGTAGACCGGCCCCGCCCCGATCACGCCCCCGCCCGCAGCCGCGGTCAGGAAGCCCGCGGCTGCCGGGGCCAGCACCCGCATCAGGTTCATGCCCGCCGAGTTGAGCGCGACCGCGTTCATCAGCAGGTCGCGCCCCACCACCTCGGGGATCATCGCCTGCCGGGCCGGCATCATCAGCGCCATCGTGACCCCTTGCAGGGCGCCCGCCGCGAACAGGTGCCACAGCACGACGGTGTCCGTCAGGATGAGGATGCCCACCCCCAGGGCGTTCAGGACGGAGACGAACTGTCCCACCTGCAGGACAACCTTCTTCGGCGCACGGTCCGCCAGCACCCCGCCGAGGACCCCGAGGAAGAGCATCGGGAGCGCAGAGGCGAGCGCGATCCCGCCCAGTGCCGCGAACGAGCCCGTGATTTCGAACACCACGTACCCGCGCATCACGAGCTGGATGTTCATCCCTGCCATCTGGCCGAGCATGGCCAGGTAGAACCAGCGGAAGTCGCGCTCCCCGAACGAGGCGAACGTGGGCAGCGACGCGACGCGCGCGGTAACCGGATTGGAGCGGAGAAGGGACCCGGCGCGGGCCGTGCCTGTCGACTGCGCCAAGGGGCCTCCGGTGTGCGGGACGCACACACCCTCACGCTAAGGTGAGGGTGTTGGAGAGGCAAGCAGACGGCGCGTGCCTCGACGAGCCGCCTGCTTGATGGTTGCTATGGCTCGACCGTGACCGTGCCCGTCGACCCGTCGATCGTGACTGTGGCCCCGTCCGGGATGAGCGAAGTGATGCCCCGGATCTGGGCGACGGCGGGAATGCCGAACTCGCGCGCGACCGTGGCCGCGTGGCTCAGGATGCCCCCCGTCTCCACCACGACCCCCGCGGCCGGGATGAAGAGCGGCGTCCACGCCGCGTCCGTCACCGGTGCGACCAGGATCTCGCCGGGCTCGAGCATGGTGCTGACGGCGGCTGCGGCGCTCTCGATCACGCGAGCCTTGCCAGAAGCCTGGCCCGGGCTGATGCCCAGCCCTTCGTAGCTCGCCGAGGTGACCGGAGCGGCCGCCTCCTTCGGGATCAGCTCGACCGGCCACTCGAACATGACCGGCAACTCATGCTGCTCCATCAGGGCGAACTCGTCCTTGCGGCTGGCGATGTTGGCCTTCGCCTCCGCTGCGTCGAGGTTGCCCTCGGCGGCGGCTCGCAGCTCCGGCAGCCGCAGGAACCACACGTCCTCGGCGTCGTCGAGGATGCCGCGCTCGACGAGTCGCCCCGCGAGTTCCACGACGGGTGGGCGCTGCGTGCGGCAGGCCCGCGCCCAGTTCGCCTTGCTGCTCTCGCGGCCCCGGTTCATCGTCTGGGCGTGGTACAGGGCGTGCCGGTACTCGTCCAGCACCTCCGCCGGCAGCTTCGACTCGATCTCTCGCTCGACCACCTCGCGGGCAGCCGCCTGCTTCCGCTCCAGTTCGTGCGGATCGCGATCCGCGTCGGCGTTCAGGTCCGCCTGGATGCTGCTCAGGACGAAATTCGGAGCCTCGTTCCAGGTGCGGTACGAGGGATTCGTCTCGTTCTGCCCGCGGAACCCGAGCTCCTTGATGAACTCGGCATACTCGGCCGCGAACGCCTGCCAGTCGTCGTTCGGGGGGCTTGCGAGGTTCGCAACCAGCCCGTCCGGGGTCAGCGAGGCGAACTCCGTCGCGAGCGCGGGCCGCGCCGCGATGAAACGGCTCAGGTCCCAGATCGCCTTCGCCGGGAGCGCGCTCTCAACGTCCGTCAGCCCGCTTGTGATCGTGTTCGCCCACTCGGGCGGGTGGTCGGGGATGTGCTCATCGAGGATGCCTCCGATCACGCTCGTGTACTCGCCGCCGCCCACCGAGTTGAAGTAGTGCGCGATGAAGATGCGCCCCGCCAGCTCGGTAGCTGCGTCAAGCGCCTCGATCAGTTCGGCGTCGCTCGCCGCGCTCCAGTCGCGCGTAAGCGAATCCTGGTACGCGTTCCTGGTGATCTCGCGGTTCTTGTCGCGAATCTCCACCGAGCTCTCCCACTTCTCGGTGATGGCGGTGCGGGCCGCCATGGCGCGCTCCTCGTCGCCGTGGGTCTCGCTCGTGAACTCTTCGTCGTCGCCCTCGAGGAACTGCTTCAGGAAGTCGCTGCCCTCGCCGACGGAGTAGAGCGCCGTGAAGGCCATGTTTATCCCGAAGTTGATGACGAAGCGGCCGCCGATGAACGGCAGCGTCGTCGCCACCGGAGGTTTCGGGATTTCGAGCAGGTCGGTCGTGCCGAGTGCCTCCATGACCCCGTAGTTCCAGACATAATCCCACTCCCGCCAGATGTCGGCGGACAGCGGCTTGGTCACGCCCGGGAGCACCTCGGCGGCGTTCGCCGTCGTGTAGTTCCCGTGCACGGTGTCGTGGTGGCTGTCCCAGCTGCAGTGAAGCTCGTCGCTCATCGTCGCGTCCCTCCTGACGATGCTGTGCCGTTCGGCGGCTAGTAGGCGGCCGTTCCGCCGTCCACCGACCAGAGCGCGCCAGTGATGCCCGACCCGACGTCGGACGCCAGCAGCACGGCCACCGCGCCGACTTCCTCGACGGTGTTCATGCGCTTGATCGAGGACTCGCTGGAGAACTGCTCCACCATCTCGTCGTAGGTCAGCCCCATGGAGGCAGCGGCCTCGGCGCCACTGTCGAGCAGGATGTCCGTCTCGATCAGGCCCGGGCAGATCGCGTTCACGGTGATGCCCATCGTGCCCACTTCCTGGGCCGAGCTCTTCGTGAGCCCGTTGATCGCGTGCTTCGCCGCCACGTAGGCGGCGATGCCCGGCTTGCCGTGCTTCCCCTCGAGCGAGGAGATATTGATGATGCGCCCGCTCTCCTGCGGAATCATGTAGCGGAAGGCGTGCTTGATGCCCCAGAACGTCGCCGACAGGTTCCACGTGATCGTGTGGTCCCAGGCTTCGTTCTCCATTGCCGAAACCGGAGCGAAGCCGGAGCTGCCTCCCGCGTTGTTCACGAGGATGTCGATCTTCCCGTAGCGCTCGACCGTGCCGTCGACGAGCCCCGAAAGTGTCGCTTCCTGCGTCACGTCGCCGGCGATGAAGTGGGCCTTGTCGCCCGCGTTCATCTCCGCCAGCGCCCGCGCGCCCTTCTCTTCGCTGCGACCGTTCATGACAACGCTCGCGCCCTCGGCGATGAACGCCTCGACGATGCCGCGACCAATGCCGCGCGTTCCGCCGGTGACCGCAGCCACCTTGCCTTCCAGCTTCATCTCGCCCCTCCAGGTATCCATGGTGATATGCCCCGCGGCTATTGCCGCAGGGCCGACGCAGAACTTTAACGAGGGAAGGCGCCGAAGCGCCACCGTGAACCCTCGACTCGAGCAGTCGGACGGGGTAATTCAGGACTCCGACCGGTACCCTTCTGGCGTGAACGCAGTGGTGGCCCGCTTCCTTGTCCTCGCGACCCTTGCCGTGGCGCTCGTCGCCTGCGGCGGCGACTCGGCGCCCCCCTCCCCTGCTCCCACCCCAACACCTGACCCCACGGAGCCGGCAACCGCCCCGCCACCAACCGCCACCCCTTCGGCGATAACCACCGCCACGCCCGACCCCTCCCCAACCCCTGCCCCGACGTCCACCGCCACCCCAACCCCGACTGCCACGGCCACCCCAACATCCACCCCCGAGCCGACGGCCAGCCCAACCCCAACCCCTGCCGAACCCGATGAGCCAGTCGAACCCGTCGAGCCCGACCCTATCGCCTCCCGCCTCCCCCAGTCCCCCGTGTTCGAAGCGCCTCCCGGCGTCTACACCGACATCACCGTCGGCTCCACCCACGCCTGCGCCCTGACCGAGAAGGCCGAGGCCGTCTGCTGGGACGTCGGCAGCACCGCTGCGTGGGACACTCCGCCCGGCTCGTACCTCTTCATCGAAACCGAACGCGACACTACCTGCGCCATCACAGACGAGGGCGAGATCGTGTGCTGGTCACGGGGAGGAGCCCCGATAGGGGACGGCGAACCCGACCCTTCTCGCGACTCGCCGCAGGGCCGCTACAAAGCCCTCGCGTGGGATACCGGGTATGTCAGTGGCCTCGTCCCCAGTGGTCATTACACGTGCGCGCTGACAGAAGAGGGCGCCATCGTGTGCTGGGGCCTGGAGGGCTCAGGCTTCGATCGAGCTCTGTTTCCCCCCGACCCTCCCTCGGGTTCTTACACTGCAATCCGGGTCGAGCACGATTCCCCGGGTTTTGGAGCCCACTTTCTCACCGCCTGCGCGCTCGCCGAGACGGGTGCTCTCGTCTGTTGGGGGAGCGGGCACGGCCACCTGCATCCGTTCGGCCCGCCGGAGACTTCCCGCCGTTCTGGCGATTATGAGCTGGTTGGCGATGTCTTCTGCAATCGAAGCGGAGATGCCGAGCCCGCCTCTGGGGTGCGCGACTGGTGCCATCAGTCCCCCGGCGATGGTGCAAGTCGCTACATAGCGGTCAGTCCGGGTGAGGCTCACACGTGCGCGATCACCGTCGGGGGCATGGCCGTGTGCGAGGCAGACCGCATCTCCATCTCGTATGAGATCGGTGGGGTCTTGTCGGTGATGACCCCACCCGAGCCATCTCCTGACCGCTACGCGGCCATCAGCATGGGAGACACCTCGTGGGAACCCTCCGTCCCGGTGGTGCATGCTTGTGCCCTCACGGAGAGCGGCAGGGCGGTCTGCTGGAGAAGCGTGCCGAACAAGCTCGAACGGCCTGAACCATCGGCAGGTCCTTACGTTGCGGTGAGCGATGGGCTGGGTCACACCTGCGCTCTCACCGAGGGAGGCGAAGCGGTCTGCTGGGGCTGGAACAACTTCGGGCAGGCCCAGGTCCCATCCGGTCGCTACACCGCCGTCAGCGCCGGTCACGGAAGCACCTGGGCGATCACCGAAGAAGGCAAGGCCGTGAGATGGGGTGGAAACTCTCCTCCCTGGAGCATGCCTTCTGCAGCAGAACGGTACGTCGCAGTCAGTGCCGGCGACTTCAACGGAGGCTGCGCGCTTACTGAATCGCGGGAGGTGGTCTGTTGGCCCGAAGAGGCCGATCTCCCGGAGGTTCCACTTGAGAGCATCAGCCTTGGCTGGGGTGGTTATAGCTGCGCCCTCACGGAGGGCGGCGAAGTGGCCTGCTTCACCCGTTCCTGGACTTCCTACAGCGACGCGTGCGGCGGCTCCTCGAGCGAGTCAGGTTGCTGGGGCCGTCGGTATGGGGGCGAGAGCGCCCACGAGCCCCCGCCTGGCCCCTACCGCATGATCAGCGTCGGTCAGTCCCATGCCTGCGGTGTGACCCAGGCAGGCGAGGTAGTTTGCTGGGACTACCGGCGCGACTGGCTCCTTTCTGCTTCGGAAGGGCCCTACGTAGCCGTAAGCACAGGACTCCGTCACGACTGCGCGCTCACCGACAGAGGCGAAGTGCAGTGCCGGGGGTCCTTCGGCAACTCAAAGCTCGGAACTGACTACGGGCCGGTCGACCCGCCTCGGGGTCGCCATACAGCGATCACCTCGGGCCACCACCGCGCCTGTGCCCTGACCGAGGCTGGCGAGGTGGTGTGCTGGGGCGACACGGATTACGAGGAGTGGCCGAACTTCTGGCGTCCGTGGGAGGAGTAGAAGCGTGAGTGCCTGGCCCACGCCCCCGCGTGAGGGTCCCCCCAGCGTCCCTCACCACTGCCCCGCCCGCCGCCGCGCCCACGACAGGGCGACGCTCGCTCCCACCGCCATCGACGCCGCCAGCACGTTGAAGAGGATGTCCCACGGGTCGAAGACCCGGTTCGGGACCCAGACCTGGAGGCACTCGTCGAGGAGGCCCACCGCCGACGTCCCGGCGATGGCGAGCACCGCCGGCGCGGGGACGCGCCGGCCCTGGCCCGCCCGCTCGGTGAGGGCCGCGTACACGAACACGCCCAGCACCCCGAACTCGATCAGGTGCGAGCGCTCCTCCAGCACCGCGATGCGGAGGAACACCATGAGGTACACGGCTACGACGCCGGCCGCGACGGCCAGTTCCAGCCGCCCCGGCCGCGTCCACACCCCCTGCAGCACGGCCGTCGTGCCCACCAGGAGCATGCACAGCAGGAACAGCCCGACCTGGAGCGCTTCGTCGAGAGCTTCGAGGTCGCGGAGCGCCTCCGCCAGCTGCCCGCCGACCCCCAGCGAGGCGAAGATCGCCGCCACTACGGCCAGCGTCCACAGCCACAGCCAGCGCTCCCGCGTCGAGGAGAAGAGCGGCATGACCCGGGACTATAGGACCACGCTCGGAAACGCTCGCCTCGCCGCAAACTCCTTGTAGCGCCTGCCCCTATTCAGTACCGTTAGCTGCGATAGGGCGCATGACGCCTCAGCGCGTCTGTGCCAGCTCCGGGAGGCGCGACGTGCACGATCTGGTTATTCGCAACGGCACCATTGTCGACGGGACGGGAGAGGCTCCGTTCCAGGGCGATATCGCCATCGACGACGGCAAGATTTCCGCTATCGGCCGCATCGAGGCCGAGGGCCGCGAGACCGTCGACGCGACGGGGCAGATCGTCACCCCCGGCTTCGTCGACATCCACACCCACTTCGACGGCCAGATCACCTGGGACCCGCTGCTCACGCCCTCCTGCTGGCATGGCGTCACCACCGTCGTCATGGGCAACTGCGGCGTCGGCTTCGCCCCCGCCGCCCCCAACCGCCACGAGTGGCTGATCGGCCTCATGGAAGGCGTCGAGGACATCCCCGGCACCGCCCTCTCCGCCGGCATGCAGTGGAACTGGGAGACCTTCCCCGAGTACCTCGACTACCTCGACACCCTGCCCAAGGCCCTGGATGTCGGCACGCAGGTGCCGCACGGCGCCGTCCGCGCCTACGTCATGGGCGAACGCGGCGCCATGAACGAGCCCGCCAACCCCGAGGACATCCACGAGATGAAGCAGCTCGTGCGCGAGGGCATCGAGGCGGGCGCGCTCGGCGTCTCCACCTCCCGCACGATCGTCCACCGCGCCATCGACGGGGTGAACGTCCCCGGCACCTTCGCCGAAGAGGACGAGATGATGGCCTTCGGCGAGGCCCTCGCCGAGGCTGGCACCGGCGTCTTTGAGCTGGCGCCCGCCGGCGTCACCGGCGACGACATGAACCTCCCCGATCTCGAGGTCGCCTGGATGCGGCGCGTCTCCGCCGCCACCGGCCGCCCCATCACCTTCGCCCTTGTCCAGCTCGACGCTGAGCCCGACCACTGGAAGCGCATGTTCGACCTCTCCGAGGAGGCCGTCGCCGAGGGCGCTGACCTCTACCCGCAGGTCACGGCGCGCGCGCCGGGCGTCCTGCTCGGCCTCCAGACGAACCACCCCTGGGTGAACGCCCCGACCTTCCAGGAGATCAGCGGGCACTACAAGCTCGGCGCCGGCGACGCCCACCACCTCCGCCGCGTCCCCATCGAGGAAGTCGCTGCCGAGATGCGCAAGCCCGAGGTCAAGGCGAAGCTCCTCGAGGAGCTAGGCGCGGCCCACCAGGACATCGCCTTCATCAACCTCGGTCGCGTGTTCCAGCTCCAGGAGCCCCTCGACTACGAGCCCTCCGAGGAGGATTCGGTGGCTGCCATGGCGGAGCGTGAGGGTCGGGAAGCCCACGAGCTCTTCTACGACCTCATGCTCGAAGACGACGGCAAGCGCCTCTTCTTCGCCCCGACCCTCAACTACACCGAATTCGACTACGAGGTCGTGCGCAAGATGCTGACCCACCCGCGCGCCGCCCTCGGCCTCGACGATGCGGGCGCGCACTGCGGCGTCATCTGCGACGCGAGCATGCCCACGTTCATGCTCACCCACTGGGCCCGAGACCGCTCCCGCGGCGAGGGCCTGCCCCTCGAGTTCGCCGTCAAGAAGATGACGAGCGATACCGCCCGCCTCTACGGCCTCCACGACCGTGGCGTCCTGCGCCCCGGCATGAAGGGCGACGTCAACGTCATCGACCTGGAGCGCCTCCAGCTCCGCGCCCCCGAGCTCGCCCACGATCTCCCCGCCGACGGCCGCCGCCTCATCCAGAAGGCGGAGGGCTTCGTCGCCACGATCGTCAGCGGCGAGGTCATCATGCGAGACGGCGAGGACACCGGCGCCCGCCCCGGCAAGCTCGTCCGCGGTGAGCAGCAGCCCGCCGCCAGCGTGAGCTAGCTCGCGCAAGCCCGTTCGGACCCTTGCGAGGCCCACCTCCCCGGTGGGCTTCGCTGCATCCCCCAATCCCCACCGGCGCGGTATGCTTAGCGCCAGACCGCGAGGCCGCGCCCCGCTCGTTGGCGCGCGCGACTCCACGTACGGGAGACCCTCATGACCGAGATGATGTACCAGGACATGATCGACGCCGTCGCCGAGTGTCCGGTGAATCTGGAGGAGATCGACCTCTTCAAGGCCGGCCAGCAGGAGCACTGGTTCGACTCCTACAAGATCCTCCACGAGGAAGCGCCCGTCATGCGCATCCCCGGCGAGGGGACGACTCCCGGCACCGATGGCTTCATCATCACCAAGTACGACGACATCGCGATGATCATTCGCGACCCGTACACGTTCCCCCAGCCCTCCTACGGTGGGGCCGGCCTCGAGGTGAAGGAAGAGGACGACCACTCCGTCCTGCTCGACGCGATGGCGCGCAACACCCTCCGCCCCAACATGGAGCTGCACAAGCAGCATCGTATCCAGCTCACCGACCCGTGGGTCGGCGCGACCGGCGCCCCCCGCCACCGACCCATGGTCACGCGCTTCGTCGATGAGCTCATCGACAACTGGATCGATCGCGAGCCGGCCGAGATCGACTTCGTCGAGGAGTTCGCTGCCCCCCTCCCCCAGATGGTGATGACCACCATCCTCGGCTTCCCCTTCGAGGACATGCCTCAGCTCCGCATCTGGGGCCAGGCGCAGGTTCGTCGCTTCGTCTACGGCAAGGGCCACCGCAACCTCATGAGCGACGAGGAAGAGGCGGACAACGCCCGTGACCTCGGCGACTTCATGCAGTACGTCCAGAGCCACGTCACGAAGAAGCGCCAGGACCCCAAGGACGACATGACGTCCTTCCTGACGCAGGTGGAGTACATGGGCCGCAAGCTCACCGACTCCGAGGTCGTTGGTGTGGTCTTCGGCATGCACATCGGCGGCCTGGAGACGACCCAGTACGCCATCGCCGCCGAGGCCGAGCTCCTCGGTCGCGATCCCGAGCTCTGGAACACGCTCAAGGCGGACCGCTCGAAGATCCGCTTCTTCGTCGAGGAGGGCATGCGCATCCAGGCCCCCACCCAGGGCCTCTCGACCCGCATGACCGCGAAGGACGTGGAGCTCCGAGGCGTCACGATCCCGAAGGGTTCGATCCTGCACCTCCGCTACGGGGCTGCCAACCACGACCCAGAGGAGTACCCGTGTCCCGCCGATGTCGACCTGTCGCGGCCAAACACCGGCCGCCACATGACGTTCTCGCAGGGCATCCGCGTCTGCCCCGGGGCCGGAATCTCCCGCCTCGAGCAGAACATCGCCTGGGAGCGGCTCTTCGAGCGCCTCGATGGCATCTCGTTCACCCCGGGGAAGAACGACTTCCGCCACCAGCCCGGCATCATGCTCGGTCTGTGGGACCTCCACCTCAACTTCGAGAAGGCGAAGTAGCACGCGAGGAAGGCCGTGGCCGAATCTGATTCCGTGAAGGAGCTTGCGCGACTCGCCCGTGAGGCGGCGAAGGTGCGCTGGGGCCCGGAAGACACCGGCGCCGCTCCCGTCCTGCCTGGCAAGGAGAAGCGCGACGACGAGGCTGACCCCGAGCGCATGTCCGGCGAGCAGGAACGCGAGGTCCTGAAGGCGCTAGACCCCTTCTGGACGCGCGGTATCGTCAAGCCCGAGGAGGGCGAGGGCTAGGCCGCAAGGGGGTTGTTCGGGGAGGCCCCAACCGCCATACTCGTGCTACCCCCCCAGCCGCTTCCGGTGGACTGGGTGCGAAGCCCGCTTCGGCGGGCTTCTGCGTTTCTACCACCCTTCCGGCTTGTGAATTGCACCGTCCGCGTCGCGCAGGGACTGCGGAAGCTGGCACTGTGCGATGAGCGAGGGACGGATCTGCTTGAAGAACGTCCCCCTGAGCCAGCGTGATCGCCTCTTCGGATCATGAGGATTGATGACTCCGACCGGTATGCCGCATTCCTCCCGGGCGACGCGGACAGGCTCCGCGAGGTCGGAGTCGTTGCTGATGACTACTGCCGTGTCGCAATGGCCCTGAAAGGCGTCCAGCAGAAGATAGGTCGCGAGGTTAACGTCTGAGCCCTTCTCCTCTGTCCTCAGCACCCTGACGATGGCGCTGGTGTCGGAAGCCAGCGGTAGATGTGCGGGCCGCGTGACGAAGTGCCCGTAGTGAATCTCGATGAGCGGGTTCGTCGCCAGCGCGCGCAGGTACATGTCCTGTCGCACCGGCGGCTGGGGATCGTCCGGACGCTCTGTCACCCGCGCGGTGAAGTAGCGGATCTTTGCCATGTCGTCGTGGGGGAGCAGGCGGCGGCAGACCGCCTCGATGTCGACCCACTTGTGGGCCGTGCCCTTGACGGCGCCGTAGTACAAGTTGAAGCCATCTACGTAGACAATGGTTGCCACGAGATTGGGAGCATACGCCCCACCAGCCTGCTGGTCAGCTACCCCACTCCAGCGCGAACTCGTCGCCGAAGAAGGCCGCGAGGCGCTCTGCCTCGGCTTCTGCCCCATCCCGAACCACGCCGGTAACCTCGCCGAACGGCTCGACCGTCAGCGAGAGCCGTCCGCGCGCCCGCTCGTGCGACCACACCCCCTCGATACGTCCGTCGACCAGCAGCACCGGCGAGATCCAGCCCTGCGGCCGGTGCACCCGCGCCTTGTACTCCGGCGCCAGGATCGCCGCGATGTCCCGCGCCGAGCCGATGACGTAGGGGTCGAAGGCCGGCAGGAGGCGGACGGCGCCCGACGGGGCTGTGCCTGCAATCTCCGCAACCTGCTCCGCCATCGCCCAGTGCGGTTCGCCCTCGATGTCGACCTCAACCGCCTCGTCCTCGAGCGCGCGGAAGTATCTGGTGGCCTGTGCAGGGCGGCGCGGACCCCACCAGCGCGAGTACTCCGCGGCGGTCGCCGGTCCGTAGGCGCCGAGGTAGCGGCGCGTCACCTTCGCGAGCGCCTCCTCTGGCGGGGGACCGGGCTCCGCCTCGATCCACGCCGCCGGACTGACGAAGGTCACGTTCCGCCCGCGGTTGGGACCAAAGCAGAGGCTCCCCTGGAACGACGCCGGCTTCAGGTACGCGCCCCAGCTGTCCCCGAGCTTCTCCCCGAGCGCTCGCGATCCCGATGCCTCCGCCACCGCCTCCGCCAGCTCGTCGCGTGTCAGCGGCTCCTCTCCCAGCACCTCCCGTACCGTGTCGAGGAGGAGGTCGCGCTCCTCGGCGGTGATCTTGAAACCCCGCAGCCAGGCGCCCTTCAGGTAATGGTCGTAGGTGTCGAGCGCCGCCTGCCAGAGGCCGTATTCGGCTGCGGGCAGCAGGTGGAGCGTGCCGCGCATCGCCCAGGTCTTCACGAGGTTGCGGGGCTCCCACAGCTCCGCGTCGAGATCGCCCGGGCGAAGCCCGTCGACCCTGGCCCATGCCGCCAGCTCGGCGCTGGAGGCCATCTGCGCCTGCAGCCCACCCACTGCCCCCACAACCCTCAGCAACTCATCGCGCGGGCGCCTCGAGACCAGGTGCTGCCGCTGCATGCGCCAGGCGAGGACGCTGGCCCAGCTGAGGTTCGCCCGCTCCGCTATTGGTCTCCTCCGAACCGGGCCGGGTCGAACGGTGTCAGATCGACCTCGCTGCTGCGCCCCTCCGTGATCAGCTCGGCCATCGCCTCCCCCGTCGCGAGCGAGAGGATGATGCCCTTGCGCCCGTGCCCGGTGGCCACGTATGCGCCTTCCCTCCCCGGCGCCGCCCCGATGATCGGCAGGCCGTCGCCCGACACCGGACGGAGGCAGGCTGTCTGGTTGACGACCGGCATCCCCTCGAGTCTGGAGGTGAACCGTGCCAGCGTTGCGAGCACGTAGTCGCGCGCGGCCTCCGTCGGCTCCGCGTCGAATCCCTCTTCTTCCTCCGTGGCGCCGACGTGCACGAGGCCTGTCGGACGAGTCACGACGTAGTGCCCGTGCATGTCCGAGAAGCCTCCCGGTGGCGGCTCGACCGAAGGCTCCAGGTGCACGATCTGGCCCTTGAGCGGACGCACCGGTATGGGGAGGTCCAGCCACGCCGCGGCTCGTAGCGACCACGGGCCAAGGGTGATCACCGTGGCGTCGGCCGTGACGACACCGTCGTCCATCTCCACGCCGTCCACGTAGTCCGCTCCCCCCACGAGCCCCACCGCCCGCCCCATGCGCAGGGAGGCTCCCATGCTCTGCGCGCTCTCGAGGAGCCGGGCGGTGAATTTGGCCGAGTCGATCTGGGCTGTGGGCTGCGCGAGAGCTCCCGCGACGGGTCTGTCGAGCCATGGGCAACGCTCGGCGATCTCCGCGTGCGGGATCGGCTCGGCGCTCAGGTGCTCGGCGCGAGCATGGAGGTCTGCCGCCTCGTCCTCGTCCTGGGCGACGAGGCAGGTTACGTACGGCGTGTAGTCGTAGCTCGCGGGCCCGTCGAGCAGCTCCGCGACGGTTCGGTGGAGCGCCACGCTTCGTGCGATCAGCGGAGGGAGTACCCCTGTCTCGTCATCGTCGTGGGGCAGGCCCGGCGACAACAGCCCCGCCGACTTCCCGCTCGCCCCGTAGGCGATCTCGTTGCCCTCGATGACAAGCGGCTGCGCGCCCCGCTGCGCGAGAAAGTACGCGATCGCCGCCCCCATGACGCCCCCGCCCACGATTGCGACATCCACGTGTTGGTTCGGCGACATCCTGTCCGGCCTCCGAGCGGAGTCTGTCACGGCCCGGGCAGTCGCAACAGGTCAGGGACCTCCTGCACGCGAAGAAGCCAGGGCATCTGCCCTGGCTTCTCAGTGCGCCTTTGCCGGTCAGGCCGAGCCGTTACTCCAGGTCCACTTCCACCGTAACGGGGCTGCCCTGGTAGAAGTTGCCGCTGCTGCTCAACTGCGACAGGTCGATCGGGGTGTTGAACGTGGTCCAGCCGGCGCCCTGGGGACGCGTACTGACGAAGTGGTTGCCCGTTCGCACGGAGCGCCACACGGTGACCTCGATGCTGACGGTGGCGCCTCCACCGATGTCAACCTCGATCGGCACAGGGCTGCCCTGGTAGAAGTTCCCACTGCTGCTGAGTGCCGACAGGTCGACCGGCGTGTTGTGCGTGGTCCAGCCGGCGCCCTGGGGCCGCGTGCTCACGAAGATGTTTTCCGTGCGCAGTGACTGCCAGACTGTGACGTCAACGGTTACCGACTCAGGCGCCGATGGCGCGAGCGTCAGATTCAGCGTTACGGGACCACTACCGCCGTGCTGTGCGGTCTGCGTGGCAGCCTGGCCTCCGACCTCGAAGCGGATGTCGCCCGCGCAACCGTCGCGTGTACTGCCGTTGTGAACGGTCACGAAGTACTCGGTCACGCCCTGTGACCTGGAGAAGGTCTCCGAGGGGCTGTTGTTGCAGAGCGTCTCGCCGACGTATGCCTCCACGCTTAGTCCTTCAGCGACTGCCCCATCAGCGCTGGTAACGGTTCCAGTGAAAACCGAGGGGGGACTGGGTTGCGCCAGAGCAACCGCTACGAAGGAAAGCGCGAGCGCCGCAACTGCGGCGCTGAGAATCCAGGGCTTCATTCTGTTCATGGGGGTAGTCGACTCCTGCGTGAGTTTGGCCGCCGGTGTGCGTAGATTACCCGAGGATGGCCACGTCAATGGCCATAACGATGAAGATCGCCGCAAGATATGCCAGAGAAAACGTGTAAAGCCGGATCGACGGCACCCGATCCGGCCACTTCCAGAGCCCGAACGCAAGCGCGACGAACCCTAGGCCGGCCGCTCCCGCAACCGCCCCGTAGACCCAGCCGACCTCGCCGGTCAGCAGCAGCGAGAGCGTGAGCGGCAGGAGCACGATCGAGTAGGCGAGTATCTGCCGCCGGGTCGTGACCTCGCCGGCCTGAACCGGGAGCATCGGTACGCTCGCGTCGCGGTAGTCGGGCGCGATCCGCAGGGCCAGGGCCCAGAAGTGCGGCGGCGTCCAGAAGAAGATGATGGCGAACATAATCACCGGCGCCCAGGCAAGCTCCCCGGTTACCGCCGCCCAGCCCACCATCGGCGGGAACGCTCCCGCTGCTCCCCCGATGACGATGTTCTGCGAGGAGCGCCGCTTCAGCCACACCGTGTAGATGAACACGTAAAAGAGGAACGCCGCCCACGCCAGCACGCCCGCCAGCAGGTTCGTTGTCGCCCAGAGGAACGCGAACGCGCCAACCCCGAGCGCGAGTCCGAAGAGGAACGCGTTGAGCGGCGGGATCTCCCCCCGCACGAGCGGTCTGGACTGCGTCCGGCTCATCAGCGCGTCGATGTCGCGGTCGTACCAGCAGTTGACCGCGTTCGCCCCCGCGGCCGAGGCCGCGCCGCCCACGAGCGTCGCAATCACGAGCGCCGTCGAGGGCCAGCCGCCTTCGGCCACCACCATCGCGGGGACCGTCGTCGCCAGGAGCAGCAGGATGATGCGCGGCTTCGTGATAGCGACATAGCTGCGAATGGTCGCTGATGCCCGGCTCGACCCCCGCAGGGCCACCGCCAGCGCCGTCATGCCGGCGCCTCCGCCGGGGCCGCCGGGACGCGGTTGGGCGACACCGCTTGCGCGGAGTACCCGAGGAGCGCGGCTGCCGACAGGGTGAGCCACAGCAGGGAGGCTAGCACGGTATGCGTTACGGTAAGCCCGTCGGGGAACGTGTAGAGCACGTTCAGTGCGCCAATCGCCACCTGGGCCGCGTACAGGACCGCCGTCGTCCGCGCGACGTGCATCCCCCACCGCAGCGTCCCGCGCTCCCGCCAGGCCACGACCACCAGCCAGGCAAGCGGTGCGAGCAGCAGCGCCGCCAGGTAGCGATGCACCATGTGCGTGATTTGCTGGTCGTCGGCGCCGGGGAAGACTCCGCCGCTGCAGAGTGGCCAGCCCTCGCAGGCGGTCGAGCCCCCGCTCTCACCGAGGTAGCCCCCTATCCATACCACCCCCGCGAACAGCACGAGGGCGACGATCGCCCGCTGCCCGACGCGCCAGGCCGCGGCGCGCTGTTCGGGCGGGATGCCACCGCGGATCTCGTTGAACATCGCGAGCGCCGTTGCCGCCATCACCGTCAGGATCGCCATTGCCAGCAGCAGGTGGGTTGCCACGATCTCGGCGGGAAGCTCCTCCCACACCGTGATCGCGCCGATCACGCCCTGGATGCCGACCAGGGGCACGGCCGCGATCGCCGGCCACAGCACCGCCGGCGTTCCCCGGAAGTGCCGCCAGGCGAAGACCGCGGTCGCGATCACGAGGATCCCGACGAGGGCGGCCACGAACCGGTGCGTCGACTCGATCAGCGCCTCCTGCTCGTGTGGCGGCACGATGCCGCCGTGGCAGGTCGGCCAGTCGGGGCAGCCCAGCCCCGACCCCGTGGCGCGCACGTATACCCCGACCCCGATCAGGATCAGCGTGGCGGCGCAGGTGATGAAGGCGAGATTGCGAGTGGCTCTCATCGACTCGGCGGGCGCCCCGGGAGGCGCCGGTCCTCAGCGTACGGTGCGATGCCCGGAGGCGCCAGATTCCGGTAGGCTCGCGCCATGAGCGAGACCGACATCGACGCCGTCGTCTCGTGGCTGCAGGAAGCCCGGTCGGTCGCCATCCTCACGGGCGCCGGCATCTCGACCGAGTCGGGGATTCCCGACTTCCGAGGGCCTGACGGCGTCTGGACGAAGAACCCCGCCGGTGAGCGTACCGCCACCATCCAGCACTACGTCGCCGACCGCGACCACCGCGTCCGTTCCTGGGCGAGTCGCGCCGGCAGCCCCATGCACAACGCCGAGCCGAACGCCGGTCACTACGCCCTCACCGCCCTCGAGGGGAAGGGGAGGCTCGACACCCTCGTCACGCAGAACATCGATGGCCTTCACCACGCCGCGGGCACACCCGCCGAGCGCATCGTCGAGATCCACGGGACCGTGCGCGACTACGCCTGCCTCGGCTGTGGCGATCGCGGCCCCATCGAGGTCGTGCTGGAGCGCGTGCGCAACGGCGACGAGGATCCGCACTGCGAGCAGTGTGGCGGTCTCCTCAAGTCCGCGACGATCTCCTTTGGCCAGGCGCTCATCGCCGAGGACCTTGAGCGTTCCCAGCTTGCCGCCGCCAACTGCGACCTCTTCCTCGCGATCGGCACTTCGCTGACGGTCTACCCCGTGGCCGCGCTCCCCGAGATCGCGCTTCAGTGCGGGGCGCGCCTCGTCATCCTCAACGCGCAGGAGACGCCCTACGACCCGGCCGCGGCCGCCATCTTGCGGGACGGCATCGGGTCCGTGCTCCCCCGGATCGTCGAGCGCGTCTAGCGGCCCGACTCAGGCGCCTCACGCTGATCCCCCCAGCGGTCCCAGTGCACCACCTCGCCCAGGGGCTTCCGCCGCGCCTGCGAGAACCGCCCCTGTTCCAGGTAGCCCAGCGGGATCAGGGCCATCACGAAGGCGTTCTCGGGCAGCCCCAGCAGTTCGTTGATGCCGGATTCCTCGTCCAGCGTCCAGGTCATCACGGTGCCGAGGTCGAACGCCCGCGCCGCCAGCATCAGGTTCTGTACCGCGCCGTAAATCGAGCCCCCGAGCCCCGCGCCGGAGCGCCGCGAGTTGTCCGACATGCGAGCTGCCGTCTGCATGACCGGCGCCACGATCACCGGTACCTCCGCGAAGTGCTCGGCCAGGTGCACCACGCCCCGGCGATTACGCGCGTCGATCCCGACCTCGCCCTCGGCGATCCCTCCGCGTGTGATGCGCGCCGTTCCGAGCTCCTCGTCGCTCACCCGCTCGTAGCCGTAGGAGGACAGGAGTCGTTCCGAGTAGACCTTCGCGATTGCGTCCTTCGTCGCCTGGTCCCGGATCACGACCCAGCCCCAGCCCTGCTGGTTGCCGCCCGTCGGCCCACGGATGGCGGCGTCGAGGATCTGCCAGAGCACGTCCTCCGGGATCGGGTCTGGCTTCAGGAATCGCTGCGCGCGCGTCGTGTGGATCGCGTCAAGGACATCGAGGGGTTCACGGTCAGGCATGGGGCCTCCTGCAGTGACGTTCGTCGTCGCGAGTCTACCGGTCCGCGAACCTCGGGCGCGTATCATCCGGCCGACGCGCACCCATGGGAGGCTGGCGATGAAGATCGGGCTCTACGGCATCAACCTCGGAGTGCTCGCCGACCGCGACGCCATGCTCCGCGTCGCCCGCGCGGCCGACGCGGCCAACTTCGAGTCGCTCTGGACCGGCGAGCACGTCGTCTTCGTCGACCCCCAGCAGCCGCCCTCCCCCCTCGTCCCCGACACCCCTCTCGCCGACACCGTCGCGACCCTCGCCTTCCTCGCCGGCGCTACCGAGCGCGTCCGCCTCGCGAGCGGCATCCTCCTCCTCCCTCAGCGCAACCCCGTGGTCCTCGCCAAGGAGCTCGCCGGCATCGACGTGCTCTCTGGCGGGCGCCTCATCCTCGGCGTGGGCGTCGGCTCGGTTGAAGGCGAGTTCGACGCCATCGGCGTCCCCTTCCGCGAGCGCGGCGCCCGCGCCTCCGAGCACATCGAAGTCCTCCGCGCACTCTGGACGCAGGAGAAGCCCATCTTCGAGGGCCGCTTCACCTCGTTCTCCGGCATCCAGTCCCGTCCCCTGCCCCTCCAGCAACCCCACCCGCCGATCATCATCGGCGGCTACTCCGATGCCGCCCACCGACGCACCATCACCCAGGGCGACGGCTGGTACGGCTTCATGATGGATGTCGAAGGCGCCGCGGACGCCATCAGGGCCCTCGACGAGGCCGCCGAGAAGGTCGAACGTCCCGACCACCTTGGACCCCTCGAGATCACGATCACGCCCCGCGGCCGCCTCGACCGCGAGACCGTCGAGCGTTTCGCCGAGGTCGGCGTTCACCGCCTCGCCCCCATGCCCCGCCACCTCATGCTCCCCACCGGGGATCCCGACGCCATCCGCGACGACGTCGTCGCCTACGTCGAGAGCACCGCGGAGGCACTGGGGCTGTAAAGACTCACTCCTCGCAGACAACCCCGTCGCTGTCCCCGTCCCGGGCGCTCGGCACCATCTCCGCCGGGAATCCCCTGCCCCCGCCGGGACAGGTTCCCCGACTGCAGCCCTGCTGCCTGCGCTCCCCAGCCGCTTCTGCTGCGTCACACGATGCGTAGGTGCGCTGCGACTGCGTGCTGGAGGCCTCCGTGGGCGTGGGGTCGGACGTCGAGCCCGATGCGGAGCACGCGCTCGTGAGGGCGCGCGTCTCCGACGGCCCCAGGATGTGGCCATAGCGGCTGGCCGTGTCCCAGTAGCGGGTCGCGTACTCGCACGCGTTTGCGTTGTAGCCAGCCGGATCCCGCGCCTGCCATCGCGGCAGCCACTCGTGCGCGAGGTCGTCCGACTTCGACAGGTTGAAGCTGGCGACCGAGGGCACGAGGTTGCGGAGATCGTTGTAGGCGACGCGAGCCTCGTCCTCGCTGTCCACCAGTTCACAGAGCACCGACCACGGGAGCACGTGGTCGCGATGCCCGCCGTCCAGCAAATCGAGGCTGTAGAACCCCCTCGCGCCGTCCAGTAGATCGCGCGCCTCGCCCGACCACGAGGGCCGGTCGTCGCACCACTCCGGTTCCTCCGCCGACACCTGCGAACCGCTGGTCGCGGTTGCGCGTGCCGTCGTTGGAGACGCGGCGGTTGCCTCCTGATGAGCGGAGGCAGCCGCTCCCGACCCGGGAATGACCAGCTCCCACCCTACTCTGAGGTTGCTGCAGTTCTCCTCGATCCTGGGGTTCGCTTCCAGCAGCCGCGACGTGGAGATGCCGAAGTCCTGCGCGATGCGCCAGCACACGTCCCCTGCCCGCACGGTGTAGGTGGTCGCCACCTCCGCGGCTGGCGTCGCCCGTGATGTCGCGGTCGAGGTGGGCGCGGGGGTTGCGGCGGAAGTCGGGGTGCGGGTCGCCGCCGCGGAAGTCTCGGTCTCCGGGGGCGTGGTGGCGGCCGGCGCCTCTTCCAGAGGACGCGCCCCTTCCTCTGCCTCGCACGCGGCGCCGCCCACGAGCACCACGGCGACCAGCACGACCAGTAGGAGATATCTCACGAAGGAGCTCTATTCCCTGATAGAGGACCGCTCACCTATGGGAGCGTGACGTTTAGCGGCTCGTAATCGACGGTTTCTCGCCCGGTCCGGAATAGCGGGCCGGCGAAATCTCTATACGGCGTATGGGGTTGTGCTGGTCGGGGCGACCGGATTTGAACCGATGACCTCTTGACCCCCAGTCAAGTGCGCTACCAGGCTGCGCCACGCCCCGACAAGGCCTTCGAAGCGTACACGATCCCCCTCCTACCCTCGCCCCGCCCGCGTAGGCTTCCCCAATGCGCGTCATCCCCGGTCAGGCGCAGGGCTTCGACCTGCGTTCGCTGATCGGCGGCATCTATCTGCCCGCCCTCTTCTTCGGCATCGGCCAGTGGATGATCATCCCCGCTATCCCCCAGTTCGCCGACGAACTCGGGGCGAGCGTCTTCCTCAGCGGCATCATCTTCGCCGCCCGCGGCGCCGGCTCGATGATCGGCGATGTCCCTTCGGGGCTCCTCACCAGCCGCCTCGGCGGCCGCCTCACCATGACCACCGGCGTCGTGCTGACGGTGGCTACCGCAGCCGCCATGGGGTTCAGTACCGGTCCTGCCACCCTCGGCCTCTTCACGTTGCTGAACGGCGTCGCCTTCGCGCTCTGGCACGTCTCCCGCCTCGCCTACATGACCGAGACCGTGCCGGTCGAGTACCGGGGACGCGCCCTCTCGCTCGTCGGTGGCGTGACGCGCGTCGGCTTCTTCGCTGGTCCCATCATCGGCGGCGCGATCGCCCAGTTCGGTGGGCTGGAAACCGTCTTCTTCGCGCAGGCCGTGGTTGTCGGCGTCGCCGCCCTGCTCGTCGCGACCCGCCTCCCCGAGGTTC
The DNA here is from genome assembly GCA_965203545.1 of Tepidiformaceae bacterium. GTDB lineage: Bacteria > Chloroflexota > Dehalococcoidia > Tepidiformales > Tepidiformaceae > UBA2991. The sequence continues at coordinate 950,646 of OZ241899.1, read as the reverse complement.
GCGCCGGCGATGCCGGAACCCCGGAGCGCGCTCACGTGAGCCTCCGCAGCGTGGCCCTGGCCGAACGCCGCAGCCTCATCGTCGCGGGCTCCGTCGCCATCACCCTTGTCCTCATCCGCCACGGACGCCAGTTCCTCATTCCCGTCTGGGGCCGGGAAGCCCTCGACCTCGATCCCTTCGAGATCGGCCTGATCTTTGGGCTCGCCTCCGCCATCGACATGGTCATGTTCTATCCCGTGGGCATGGTCATGGACCGCTGGGGACGGAAGTGGGTCATCGTGCCGAGCCTGCTCGTGCTCTCCGCCAGCCTGCTCTTGATGCCGCTCACGGCCGGCTTCGTCTCGTTCCTGCTGGTGGGATTGCTGTCCGGATTCGGCAACGGACTGGGGAGCGGCGCCGTCATGACCCTCGGCGCCGACCTCGCCCCGCCCGATGCCGCTGGCGAGTTCCTGGGCCTCTGGCGCTTAGTTGGGGATGTGGGGGCGGTCGCCGCGCCGCCCGCGATCGGTGGGCTCGAGGACCTGTTCACGCTCGACGCCGCGGCTGCGGTCACCGGGATCATCGGGCTCGCCGGCGGCGTCATCATGCTCCTGCTGGTGCGCGAGACGTTGACCCGGTCCCGGGACGAGACCCGCGCCTCCCCCGGCTAGAGCTCCAGCTCGATCCCCACGGGGCAGTGGTCGGACCCCAGTTGCTCGTGCTCGATGAACGCGCTTCGCACCGACGGCAGCAGGTCCTCGCTCACGAACACGTAGTCGATGCGCCAGCCGATGTTCCGCTTGCGGCGCTCCCGCCACGGGTCCCAGTAGCTGTACGCGTCCGCCTGGTCCGGGTGCAGCGCCCGGAACGTGTCGACGAACCCGCTCTCGATCACGCGGTCGACCCACTCGCGCTCGACCGGCAGGAAGCCGGTCTCCTTCTCGTTCGGGCGGGCCACGTCGATCTCGCCGTGGGCAACGTTCAGGTCCCCCATGAACACGACGCTTCTGCCCTCGTCCCGCAGCGCCACGACGCGTTCCAGGAAGGCCTTGTAGTACGCCAGCTTGAAGTCGAGCCGCGCGAGCTTCCGGCCGGCGTTGGGGAAGTACGACGTCAGCAGCACGAAGTCCCCGTAGTCCGCTTCGATCACCCGCCCCTCGCGTTCGAACTCGGGCGTCTCCAGCCCGAGGCGCAGGTTGGCGGGGGCTTGCTTCGTCAGGAGCAGGGCGCCGCTATAGCCCGGTTCCTCGGCAGGGTGCCAGGTGGCGTCGTAGCCCGCCTCGAGCCAGGGCTGGTCCTCGACCTGTTCGGGACGCGCCTTCACCTCCTGCAGCCCGGCGATGTCGGGCGCCGTCTTCTCGAGCCATGCCGGGAAGGCCCCCGAACGCAGCCCCGCGCGGAGGCCGTTCACGTTCCAGGAGCAGATGCGCAGCGTCGCCACCGTTTACAGGTACTGCCGGGCAATTACGACGACCGCGGTGCTCACCCCGGCCACGACGAGGTACTCGACTATCGTCGACGGCGTCAGGTCGTCGTCGAGCAGGTGGTGGACCAGCCCGGTCGCGACGTAGAACCCGACGATCATGAGCGCGCCCGTCAGCAGGTCGTCGAGCGGGAAGTAGTAGAGCGCGATGCGCAACTCCGCCAGCGAGATGCCGATCGCCAGCGCCGCCAGCAGCGACGATGCGCCCCGCCCCCGGCTTTCCCGCAGCAGGTCGAGCGCCAGCGCGAAACTGAGGACCCCGACCGCCGCCGCCGATGCGGGCAGGTTCAGGTCGTGCGTGAAGAACACGGTGAAGAGGGCCAGCGCGACCAGGTACGTGACCACTGCCAGCACGAGCCGCATCGACCCGAAGAGCGGCCGGGTCGGCGAGACTGCGTGGTACTCCGCGTACAGCAGCAGGCCGGTCGCGGCGCCCGCCGCCAGGCCCGCGGCCATGCGGGCGTACCCGCTGACCGCTTCGTCGATGAAGAGACCCGCGCCGAGCACCCCCAGCAGGGGGAGCAGCGCGTAGCTCAGGGAGCCGAAGGCGCTCCCGCGCCAGTCGGGGTGGGAGCGGACGGCGCTCTCGACACCCGCCGCCGCGATAAGCGCGGTGAGGGCAAGGATCCAGTGCTGTTCAGGCCGGAAGTTGAGGTAGGCGGCGAGGCCCGCCATAGCCAGTCCCCCCAGCACCACGGCCCGGCCCGTCGCGGTCAGGCTGGGGATTGGTGGCTCGGCCGGGGCTTCCGCTTCCAGCGTCTACTCCTCCGCGAGCGTGGGTTCCTCGAACCCGTAAATCTCCGCCCCGTTGCGCCACCACAGGCGCTCCCGATCCCCCTCCGAGAGCTCGAGCTGGTCGTAGATCGCCTCGAAGCGTTCGATGTGCTCTTGGATGTCGTCCATCCCGCAATCCGACCCGAACACCAGCTTCTCAATGCCGATCTCGCCGCCGATCAGATTCAGCTCGACCGCGTGCCGCTCGATCGTCTCGCCGCCGCTCATGTCGAGCGCGACGTTCGGGCGCCAGCGCGCGATGGAAGTCGCGTACTCGTAGTTGCCCTGGTTCCCGAGGTGCGCGCCGATGATGCGCAGGTCCGGGAAGCGCTGCGCGATGGTGTCCAGATGCACCGGCGACATGCGCTCCGCGGAGACGTCGCGCATCGGCCAGCGGCCGCGCATCTCCTGCATGCGGCGAAACGTCGCCGCAGCCTCCGGGTCCCGCCGCGGGTGCGTGATCGAGTAGTCGATGCCTCCGCCGATGACGCCCAGGTGGAACAGGACCGGCATCCCCAGCCGTTCGGCTGCCGCGTAGGTAGGCAGATAGTCGGGCTCGTCGTAGCGGCGCGCCACGCCGATGAGCTTCAGCCCGCGGTACCCCATCGCGTGCAGCTCCCCGACCTCGTCCCGGCCGATGACCTCGGGGTCGATCATCGCCACCGGCACGAACAGGTCCGGGTACTGCTTCAGGATCTCGATGCCGCGCTCGTAGGTCGGCCCGAAGCGCCCGCCCGTGAGGATGCAGCCCTTCGTGATCCCGGCAGCCGTCGCGACTTCGGCGAGGCGCTCGATCAGGGGCGCCGGGTCGGCGTCGGGCTTCTCCCAGTCGCGCGGGAAGTGGATGTGAACGTCGAAGATCTTCATCGTGGGAATGCGGGATGGCGCTTGCCAGAGTGTAGCACGAGGGCGGTTTCGCCCCGTCGGCGGTGGCCTACAGCATCCTTTCAGCGAACGCTTCCAGCGCCGGGATGGCGTCGCGGGAGGAGCGCCACAGCGTCACGACGATGCGGTTGACGCCCGCCTCCTCCAGCGCCTCCACCTCCTCCCGCGTCATCGAAGGCGAACCGTTCACCGTCACGTCGAACGGCTGGTCGGCCCGGCCGTACTGCTCGCGCAGCTCCGTCAGCCTGGCGATGTGCTCACGAGCGCTCTCGGGTGTGTGCCGGAGCGCATACCAGCCGTCCCCCAGACGCGCGGCCCGGCGCAGCGCCGCGGGCGTCTCGCCCCCCACGAGGATGGGCGGGTGCGGCTTCTGGAAGGGCTTCGGCTCGAACGCCGCCGGGCCGAGGTCGTAGTGAGCGCCGTGGAACTCGGGTTCGGGTTCCGTCCAGAGCGCTCGCAGCACGGCGATGCACTCGTCCATGCGCGCCCCTCGCGTGTGGAAGTCGAGCCCGACCATGTCGAACTCCTCCTCCAGCCAGCCCGCGCCCACCCCGAAGAGGACGCGTCCCCGCGTCAGGTAGTCGAGGTCGGCGATGGTCTTCGCGGTCGACACCGGGTCGCGCAGGGGCAGGATGAAGACGGCTGTCCCGAACCGGATCGTCGTCGTGTGCGAGGCGATATACGTGAACACCGTCAGCCCGTCCATGAAGGGCCAGCGCGGGTCGAGGGGCGCCTGCCCGTCCTCCGCGTAGGGGTAGGTCGAGGGCATCTCCGTCGGGAAGATGAGGTGGTCCGGGCGCCAGAGCGACTCGAACCCCAGCTCCTCTGCCTTCTGCGCCGCCGCAATCAGCGCCTCGCCCCGGATCCCGTGGATGACCGTGCCGAACTTCATGCCCGCGCCTCCCTGCTGAAGATGAGCCCGCCGCTGGCAAGCGTCCCCGCCCCCACCGTGGCGACGGTGTGCGATGCGCCCTCGATCTGGCGCGCTCCCGCACGACCGGTGGCCTGCAGCACCGCCTCGCTGATCTGGGCCATCCCGTGCAGCCGCCCTTCGCCCAGCGAGCAGCCCGACGTGTTCAGCGGCAGTTCCCCGTCGAGCGCCGTCGCCCCCGAAGCGATGTAGCTGGCCGCCTCGCCTCGCCCCACGAACCCGAGCGCCTCCAGCCAGACGTAGAGGAAGATGCTGAAGCCGTCGTACAGCATGGCCACGTCGATGTCCGCCGGCCCCATCCCCGCCGAGGCCCACAGCTTCTCCCCCAGCGCCGCGCCGCCCTCCCACATGTTCTCGGAGTCGGTGAAGCCGCCCCGGGTCGGCCACGTCGTCTGGGCGTGACCGGTGATGTAGGCGGGTGGCTGTGCCAGATCCCGCGCCCGCTCCGCGCTCGCCAGCACCACCGCCACGCAGCCGTCCACGGGGATGTCGCAGTCGTACAGGCAGAAGGGGTCGGCCACCATGGGCGCGTCGAGGTAGTCCTCCACCGTTAGGGGCGTGCCGTGCCAGTACGCCTTCGGATTGAGCTGCGTGTTCTCCCGGTTCTGCACGACGAACGCCGCCATGTCCTCGCGCGTCGAGCCGTGGTCGTGCATGTACTTCCGCAGGGCGACCGACTGCCAGGCGGCCGGCATGTTGAACCCGTAGGGCGCGCGAAACTGGTCGCCGCCGTACGCCTTCTCCCGCGAGAAGTCGCTGTAGCGGCCCTTCGGCACGTTCACCGCTCGCCACACCAGCGCGTAGGTGCACGCCCCCGAGGCGACCGCCGCCCCCGCGGCCATGATCGTGTCGGGACACAGTCCCGGCGTCTGGACGTGCCAGCGGATGTCGTGCTCCAGCCCCAGCATCTGCACCATGTTCGGGACCGTCACGATGTCGATACCCTCGAGGTCGCCGGTGTTGCCGTAGGCGGCGATGTTGGGGATCGTCCCCAGCCCGTCGATGTCCTCGACCCTGAGGCCGGCGTCCGCGATGGCGGCCTCGGCCGCCTCGCGGGCGAAGTGCGCCAGCGGCCGCGGCGAGCGCCGCTCCAGCTTCGAGTACCCGAGCCCTACGATCGCCGATCGTCCCGAAAACTCGTCCATGCTCAGCCCCCCTCCTCCGGCTCGAACTGGGGCAGCGCGATGTCGTCGGTCAGCCGCTCGAACGTGACCCGCAACGGCATCCCGATCCGAACCTCCTCCGGCGCCACGCCCACGACGTTCGCGACCAGCACCAGCCGCTCCTGCTCGACCAGTTCGATGATGCCGATCACGTACGGCTCACCCTCGGCGAAGCCGCGCGTGATGTTGTCCCGCACGACCGTGTGGGTGTAGACGCACGCCCGACCGCTCACCTCGCGGAATGCCAGGTTCGCCGCCTGACAGTGGGGGCAGACGGCCTCCGGCGGGTGGACGTAGCGCTCGCAGGCTGCGCAGTGCTGGATCGCGAGCACGCCCCGGTTGGCGGCTTCCCAGAACGGCGCCGTCAGCTCGTCCGGGACCGGCACCGGCTTCGTGACCGCTGCTTCCCGGCCACTCATCCGTCCGCCCCTCCCCCGCGAATGGCGTCGCCGTGCTCGTCGAGGTGGGGCGCCCGTCGCCGAGGGCGCACCTCCGAGTTCTGGGCGACGAACGCGCTCCCCGCGTAGCGCAGGGCGCCGTCCGGTTCGCCGTGGTCCAGCTCGATCCAGAAGTCGCGCGCCGCCAGGTGGGGGTCGTCGAGCAGATCTTCCGGGTTGAGGATGGCGCTGAAGATGAGCGCCCGCGCCTGCGCCCCGTGGAAGATCTCGTCCGCCGTCTTCGTCGCCACGAACTTCCCGATCACGTCCGAGATGTGGTCCGCCTCCTCGCGAAAGATCTCCGGCACGAAGTATTTCGGGTCGGTCAGGTCCTCGGCCATGCCGTGCTCGTCGAGCCACGAGACCAGGCCTTCCCACGCCCGCGGACTCACGTTCACGAGCTGGGCGTTGATGTAGCGCCCGTCCGCGGCCCGGTGCTGCCAGGCAGGTGTCGGCGCGACACTCGCGTGCCTCCCCGTCCGCCGCGTCACCACCTTCCCCGTGTAGTCGAACTGCGGCAGGGCGTTCTCCGTCATCCCCGCGCAGGCATCGTGCACGGACAGGTCGATGAACGTGCCCTTCCCGGTCTGCAGCGCCGCCAGCGCCGCGATGAAGCCCCAGCTGCCCGCCATGTGTCCCGCCTGGTTCCCCTGCCCGTTGACGGGAGGGCTCGCGGGCATGTCGTCGTAGCCGTTCATCATCATCTGGCCGCCGAGCGCCTGGTGGACGAGGTCGCTGCCCAGCCAGGAGGCCATCGGCCCCTCCTGCCCGAACGGCGTCAGCGCGACGTGGACGAGCCGGTCGTTCCCCTCCGCGATGGCCTCACGCGTCAGCCCCAGCCCCTCCAGCCCCCCCGGCTCGCTGCCGTCGAGCAGCACGTCCGCTTCCGTCAGCAGCCGCAGGAACGCCTCGCGTCCGTCCTCCGTGTGCAGGTCGAGAACGGCGCTCTCCTTGTCCGTGTTGTAGTGCCAGAAGTGCAGGCTCGACTCGCCGTCACGGCGCTCCCGGAACCAGGGCGCGTAGCCCCGCGTCTCCGCTCCGCCCGGCGGCTCGACGAGCACGACCCGCGCCCCCGCCTGCGCGAACAGCTTGCCGCACCACTCCGTGCGCGGTCCCGCCAGCTCCACGACCGTCAAGTGCTCGAGCGTCCGGCTCATACCGCCTCCGCTTCCTCCAACGAGATTGCGTCGTCGATGACGGCGTCGGCCTTCAGCTGTTCGAGGCGCTCCTCCGGGTACCCGAGCAGGTCGCGCAGCACGTCGCGCGTGTCCGCGCCCAGCCACGGCGAAGGACTGGCGACCCCCACGTTCAGGCCGCTCATCGTCACGGGGATGTCCTCGTACCGTTTCTCCCCAAGCACCGGGTCGTCGAGCTTCGTGTAGAGCCCGCGGAAGGCGAGCTGCGGGTCACGGTGCACCTTGTCTTCGACCGTCTGCGCGACCCCCGCCGGCACGCCTGCCTCCTGCAGGGCCACCATCGCCTCGCGGGCGTCCCGCTCCCGCGTCCACGCCCCGATGCGCGCGTCGATCTCGTCCTCGTGCGCGAGGCGTCCCGCAAGCGTCACAAAGTCCGGTCGCGCCGTGAGGTCATCGGCGTCGATGACCTTGCACAGCGCCGCCCACTCACTCGGCTCCCGCACCGAGATCGTGAGCCAGGAGTCCTCGCCCCGGCAACGGTAGGCGTTGTTCGGACAGAAGTTGCCGTACAGGTCGCGGTTCCCTTTCGGGCGCACCTGCGCGCCGTTCAACGAGACATCGAGCAGCATCGGTCCGAGGAGCGCGCACCCGTGCTGGCTCTGTCCCGCATCGAAGAACTCGCCCTCGCCCGTCGCCCGCCGCCGCTCGAGGCCCATCAGGATGGCGGCTGCGTTCATCACCGCGCCCATGTGGTCCATGTAGGAGAAGCCCCAGCCGGCGGGTTCGCGGTCGGGCAGTCCCGAGGTCGCCGTCAGGCCGCTGTACGCCTGCGCCGTCGGCCCAACCGAGCGGTAGCCCGCGTACGGACCCGTCTGCCCGAACCCCGAGGCCGACAGGTAGATGATGTCGGGCCGGATCGCGCGCACGGCCTCGTAGTCCAGCCGCCAGCGCTTCATCACGCCTGGTGAGAAGCTCTCCGCCAGCACGTCGCAGTGCGGGATGAGCTCGCGTGCGATGTCCTTCCCCGCTTCCGTCGACATGTCGATGGCGACGCTCCTCTTGCCGACGTTGACCTGGGCGAAGAACCCGCCCCGGTTCATTCCCGGCCTGCCGTCCGCGTGTGGGCCCGAGAGCCGCAGGAAGTCGAGGGCCGGCGGGTGCGGCCACTCGATACGCAGGATCTCCGCGCCCAGCGTCGCGAGGATGCGGGTCGACCCCGCCCCCGCCAGGTGGCGGGTGAAGTCGAGCACGCGGATGCCGTCGAGCGGGCCTGGCATGGCGCCTACCCCCCGTCGAGCACTTCGAGGGCGCGCCGCATCAGGAACGGCGCCGAGAGCGCCGTGTCCTCCCACGACTCGTCCGGGCGCTTCCCCGTCCGGTGCAGGTACAGGTTGAAGCCGCTGATGATGGCGAACTTGTAGGCGCCCAGGGCCCGGTACCAGGCGATATCGCCCGGGTCGCTGCCGTAGGTGTCGACGTACTCCGCGATGAGGTCATCCGGGCTCGGCAGCTTCAGCCGCAGCCCGTGCTTCCACGCCGCCGCGTCGGCGAACGTGATCACCCAGCCGAGGTCGTTCAGCGTCGCGCCCACCCCCCAGAGCTCCCAGTCGATGACCGCCTGCAGGGTGCCGTCGAGGCTGTAGAGGACGTTCGACCACTGGAAGTCGCCGTGGAAGATCCCGATGCGCGGCGTCTCCGGCAGGCGCTCCAGCAGCTTCTCCCGCACCGCCGGCCCCAGCGCCACGAGATCCATGTCGCCAGAGCGCTCGTAGAAGCGGTCCCAGCGCGTCACGTCCGGCTCCAGCTCCAGCGGCGGGCCGTCGTCGGGCACGTACTCCTGCCAGTCGAGCAGGTGCAGCGACGCCAGCGCGCGCATCGCCTGGGCCGCGACCGGCTGCATCTGCTCGTACGAGAGGGACTGGCCCCACTCGTTCCGCAGCACGTCGCCCTCGAACTTGTTCACGATGAAGTAGGGCGATCCGAACCAGCGCTCGTCCTCGCCCGACCAGATGACGTTCGCCACGGGCACGTCCGTGTCGCGGATCGCGTCGACCACGCGCGCCTGCCGGATCACGTCGGCGGTGCCCACGCGGCGCACGTTCGGTGGCGGAACGCGCAGCACGTACGACTTCGACTCGCCCTTCGACGTGGCCGTGAATCCGAAGGAGAAGCCGGCGTGCCCCGCCATCGTCTCGACGTTCGAGACGGTGGCCGCGGGGTCGCCCAGGTGCTCGCGGCAGAACGGCACGAGGCGTTCGGAGAGCTCAGCGAGGTCCATGCCCGGCCTCCCGGTGGCGCGGCGATGATACCCGCGTGGTCGGGGGGCTTCCTAGCCCATGGCCTGGGCGTGCTCGAGCACGGCCTCCCAGGGCGTACGCTGCTCGATCAGCGGGCGGTACGAGGAGAGCTGCTGGGGCATGTTGAAGGTGAGGCCACCCACGATGATCCCGTTCCGCTGGTAGCCGGCCACGAACTCGAGGCTCTCCAGCGAGCCGTGCAGCACCTCGACCTCGTCGTCTGCCCGGGGGTGGCCCAGCGACTGGATGCTCGCGTCGTACTGGTCCGACCAGACGTACGGCACGGAGGCGAACGGCCGCGCCTCGCCCGCCTCCGCCAGCAGGTTGCGCGCGACGTGGCGGCTCTGGTGGATCACGTTTGTCCAGTGCTCGACCCGCATCTCCTCCTCGAAGATCGGGTTGTACCAGCGGCAGACATCGCCGACCGCGTAGACGCCGGGCGCCGCGGCGCAGGTGGCGTCGCAGACGACGCCGTCGCGCAGCGCCAGCCCCGACCCCTCCAGCCAGCGCGTCTCCGGCGCCACCCCGATGCCGACCACGACCAGATCCGCCTCGACCGTCGAGCCGTCCGCGAGCACGACCCGCTCGACGCGCTCGCCGCCCTCGAAACCGGCCACGAGCGTGTCGCAGCGCACGTCGACGCCGTGGCTGCGGTGCATCGCCGCGCATGCCTCCCCCACCTCCACCCCTGCCGCCTGCGCGAGCGGCGCCGGCAGGGCCTCGATGAGCGTCACCTCGAGGCCGGCGCTGCGGGCCACGGCCGCCACCTCCGCCCCGATGAACCCCGCTCCCACCACCGCCACCCGCGGTTCCTTCGCCAGCTCGGCCCGGATTCGCATTGAGTCGTCGATGGTGCGGAGCGTGTAGATACCGGAGAGGTCCGGCGTGTTCGGCAGTGTCCGCGGGGTTGCGCCCGTCGCGATGATGAGCGAGTCGAATGCGACGCGCTCGCCGTCGCTCAGCGCGACTTCCCGCGCCTCCAGATCAAGTCCCTCGGCCCGCGAGCCGAGCCGCAGATCCAGCCCGAGCTCGTCGACCTTGTCCGGTGGGTCGAGGAGGGTGCGTTCAGGACCCCACTCGCCCGCCAGCACCTGCTTCGAGAGCGGCGGGCGGTCGTAGGGGTAGTGGGGCTCGGCCCCGATGAGGGTGATCGTCCCCTCGAACTTGCCCCGTCCGCGCAACGCCTGCGCGGTGCGAAGGCCCCCCAGGGAGGCCCCCACGATGGCGATTCGGTCGGGATGAGGCACCGCGCGATTCTCTGGACCGCTCGCGACATCGTCAACCAGGTCTCTGGCATCTCTGTGGCATCCCTTGCGCTCAGGCCCCAGAATGCGTGAACCGTACGATAGCTCGATACGAGAGGAGTCCCCTATGGCTACGCGCGAAGCCATCGTCCAGGCCATCCGTAACGCCGATGCCCGCGGCGAGGCGCTCCGCGAGCGCATCATCTCCGCGCCGGACGCTCCTCTCGCCGAGGGCGACTGGAACGTCCGCGATACCCTCAGCCACCTCGCCGCCCGCGCCAATCCCCTGCCCCTCATCGAGATGGTGACCGCCATGGCGGAGTCCGGCGCTGAGTCGCCGCCCGCAGACGAGGGCGAGGCGATGAACGCCCAGCAGATAGCCGAACGCGCCGGTATGTCCGCCGCCGAGATCCTCGACGAGATGCACGCCGCCTACGAAGAGGCGGTCACCGGTATCAACGGTCTCGACGACGAGACGCTCGCGCGGCCCGTCAAGCTCCCCATCATGCCCAACGAGATCCAGATGTCGGACCTCGTCCTGATGTCGATGACCATGCACGTCGAGGCCCACCTGGGCGAGATCGAAGGAGCGCTCGAAGCAGCGGGCGCCTGACTCAGTTCGGCAGGGTCGAGACGGCGTCCAGGTCCGCGATCGCCGTGAAGCAGCGGCGCGAGACCTCCGTCGCCAGTTCGAGGTGGCGCTCGCTGTCCCCGGCCAGCCCCCCGCCCATGCCGATCGGAAACACGGCGCACCAGAGAATCGCCAGCCGGTAGTCCTCGAAGCAGTCGTCGAACGAGTAGTCGCGCACGCCCGCCGCCACGAGCGTGTCGTGGTATTGGCGCACGAGGTCCCGCTCCGTCGCCCGCCGCTGCTCGATGTCGAGGCTCTGGCTGGTGAAGTAGGCGATGTCGTAGGGGCCGCGAGCGCGGGCCATCAACTGGAAGTCGATCACGGTGATGGGGTCGCCCTCCCGCTCCGGGAAGAACATGTTGTCCAGCCGGTAGTCCCCGTGGATGACGGTGACCGGCGGCGTCGCGAAACGCTTGAAGACCCAGTCCATGTTCGCCCACGTGCGCTCCACCGCCGAGATCAGGTCGGGCGTCAGCACATGGCCGAAGTTCTGCTGGTACACCGGCCAGAATCCCTGGAGCGTCGCCGGGGCCATCTGCCAGACCGGCCCGTCCGTCTTCGGGATCCAGGCGAGCTCGTCGGCGTCCGCCTTTCCCCACCACGTGGCGTGGAGCCCGGCTGACTGGGTTACCACCTGCTCTGCCTCCGCCTGGGAGAGCGATGCCATCTGGTCGCCGATGCGCAGCTTTCCTTCCAGGTCCTCAAGGATGGTCACGCCGTCCCCCACGGCCGAGTTGTAGTCGGTGTAGACGGCGCGGACGGTCGGCATCGCCGTCAGGGAAGGCTGCAGATCCTGGAAGAAGCGGGCCTCGGTGACGTAGATCCCGTACTGCCTTGCGAAGGCCCGGTTGAACTCCGCCTGGGCGGCGAACTTGGCGATCAGCGTCGCCGGAGCGCCTTCCCGCGGCCGGTCGTAGGTCAGCGACAGCCGCACAAGCGATCCGAGGAAGCCGAACTCCTCGCCCATGGGGTTCGCCTCAACCGAGTCGACGCGTTCGTCCTCGATCGTTCCGCTCGAACGCAGGGCGTCGGTCAGCCAGTCGGGCGTGAAGTCCTCGGCGGTCAGGGGGATGGGCAGGTCACTCATGGGCGTACTCCGGCAAGGGCCTGGTTGTCGTTGGGTTCGGTCGGTCGTTAGTTGGGCAGAACCGAGACCGAGTCGAGGTCGAGGATCGTGTTGAACGACCGCTTCGAGACTTCCGCCGCGATCTGCAGAGCGCGCTCGTTGTGGGCCATGCCACCGCCCATCGCGACCGGATACATCACGCACCAGAGCGAAGCGAGCCGGTAGTCCTCGAAGCAGTCGTCGAACGAGTAGTCCACCACGCCCCCGGCCACGAGGCCGTCGTGGTAGCGCTTCACAAGCGCGCGCTCGTGCTCGCGCCGCAGCTCCACGTCGATGCTCTGGCTCATGAAGTAGGCCACGTCGTACGGGCCCCGCCCGCGCGACATCAGCTGCCAGTCGATGATCGTGATGGGGTCGCCTTCCTGCTTCGGGAAGAACATGTTGTCCATACGGTAGTCGCCGTGCACGAGCGTCATCGGGCCGCGGCTGAGCTGCTGCCCCAGCCAGGGCAGCCCCTCCCACGTCCGCTCGATGATGTCGGCCATGCCCGGCAGGAGCAGGTGCCCGGAGTCCTGCTGGTAGGTTGGCCAGAGGGACGGCAGCGTCTGCGCCGTCATCGCCCAGACCGGCCCGTCGAAGGCCGGCACCCAGGAGATCGTGTCCTCGTCCGCTCGTCCCCACCAGGTCGCGTGCAGGTCCGCGATCTGGGTCATGAGCTGCTCCGCTTCCCTCACCGACGCCCCCGCGAGCTGGTCGCCCACCCGGAGCTTGCCGTCGAGGTCCTCCAGCAGGATGACGCCGTTACCCGTCGCCTCGTCGATGTCCGCGTAGAACGCTTCCGGGGTCGGCATCGCCGTGATGGTGCCCTTGATCTCGTTGAAGAAGCGCGCTTCCCGCTGATAGACCTGGTACTGGACGGCGAGCCCGCGGTTGACCTCGACGAGCGCCGGGAACTTCGCCACCACGGTCGCGGGAGCGCCCGCGCGGTGCCGGTCGTACGTCAGGGTGAGCCGCGCGAGCGACCCGAGGAAACCCGCTCCCTCGCCCACGGGCGTCGTCTCCACGGACGTGACTGATTCGTCTCCCAGGATCCCGCTCGAACGCAGGGCGTCGGTCACCCACTCGGGCGTGAACTCCTCGGCGGTCATCGGAATGGGCAGACTGGTCATGGGATTCCCTCCAGCGGGGCATCCTAGGACGCCCGTCCGTTGCGGGCCACGCCTTGCCCCGCCCTTTTCCGCCCCCTGCCCATGGGGTCCCGAAGTGGTCAGGCTGTGCCATACTCGGATCAGGATTCCGGCGGGGAGGTCTGCCGTGGCTATCGGAAGCAAGTCCGAACTTCGCGAAGCGTACCGTGAGCCGGCCCCGCGAGCAGCGCAGAAGGTTCTCGACCACATCGACAAGCACTCCCGCGACTTCATCTCCCTCTCTCCCTTCTGCGTGATCAGTTCATTCGGAGCGGACGGACGCGCCGACACCTCCCCCCGGGGCGACCCTCCCGGTTTCGTGGGTGTGCTGGACGAGCACACGCTCCTGATCCCTGATCGTCCGGGGAACAACCAAGTGGACTCTCTCCAGAACGTGATCGCCCACCCGGAGGTGGGGCTGCTTTTCCTGGTGCCGGGAATGAACGAGACGCTGCGCGTGAGCGGCAAGGCCGAGATCGTCACCGATGAGGAGTTGCTGGCGCCCTTCACCGTGGGGGGCAAGCCTCCGCTCTCGGGCCTGCGCATCACGGTCGAGGAGGCCTTCCTGCACTGCGGCAGGTCGCTGATCCGTTCCCGCCTGTGGGATCCCGAGGTCCAGATCGACCGCGCCACCTATCCCACCTATGGGCAGGTGCTGGCGGACCAGATCAGGGGAGCGAACGCCGTCGAGATCGACGCCTCTGAGGACGAGGCCAATCGCGAACGGCTCTACTGAGCTGCAGGTGCCCTACGGCTCTCTTCGCCACAATGCCCGGCGGCTTTCAGCGCGACAGCTCGCGGCTGTCCATGCCCGATGGACGGCTGCCCGATGAACCGGATCGTCGAGGCCTTCACCCCCAACGAGATCGCGAGGCGGGTCGAGACGGTGGGCGCCGCGAGGACGTACCTCGGGGTTTTCTCCACGCTGGGACTTGCGCTCATGGCCGGAGTCTTCATCGGGCTGGGCGCTTCGCTGACCGGCACCATTGCCGTCGACTCGGGCCTGGGCGCCGGTCCCACGCGGCTCCTCATGGGGCTGGGCCTCTCCATGGGCCTGTTCATGGTCGTGATCACCGGGGCCGAGCTGTTCACCGGCAACAACCTGATGCTCATGAGCCTCCTCAGCCGTCGCATCCGCCTTCTCGCGCTGGGCCGCAACTGGGCGCTGGCCTACGTGGGCAACCTGGCCGGAGCGCTCCTCATCGTGACCCTGGTCTTCTACGGACGCTGGTGGGTGCAGGGGGACTTCTCCTTCGGCGCGACCGCCCTGGAGATCGCGGACGCCAAAGCCAGCCTGTCGTTCGAGGCGGCATTCCTGCGGGGCATCCTCGCCAACATGCTCGTCTGCCTCGCCATCTGGATGGCGATGGCCGGGCGCACCGTTGTCGACAAGCTCCTCGGGATCACCCTTCCCATCACCGCCTTCGTCGCCGCCGGCTTCGAGCACAGCATCGCCAACATGTACTTCCTGCCGCTGGGGCTGCTCGTCGCGGAGGAGCCCGAGGTCCTCGCCGCCGCCGGCGTGGCCGCGCCTGACCTGGATCGGCTGACCCTTCCCTGGGTGGTCCACAATCTCGCCGCGGTCACACTGGGCAACATCGTCGGGGGCGCCCTGATCGGGTTGATCCACTGGTTCCTGCATCTGCGCAGTCAGCGGGGCGAAGAGGGCTGACCTGGAGCGCGCCGTTCCGCGCCCCGGATGCGCTAGGCTTCCTGTCTCGATGGGAGGTCGCGAATGAACGGTGCAGAGCTGAAGGCGAAGACCCGCGCCGGAGGCATCGTCTACGGGACGATGCTCTCCGCGGCCCGCAATCCCCGCTGGGCCACGACTGTTGCCGGCCTCGGCCTCGACTACGTCATCATCGACAGCGAACACGCCCCCCGCGGCCGCAGCGAGATCGCCGACCTCCTCTCGGGCCTCACGAGCGTCGACGTCGTCCCCATCGTTCGCGTCCCCATCCCCAGTTCCCACTACATAACAATGGCGCTCGACGCCGGCGCCCAGGGCATCCTCGCCCCCTACTGCGAGACCCCCGACGAGGTCCGCGAGGTCGTGGGCGCCACCAAGTGGCGGCCCCTCAAGGGCGAGCTCGTCCGCCGCGTCGTCGAGCAGGACGAGTTCCCGAGCGACGCCTCCCGCGAGTACCTCGAGCGGCGTAACCGCAACAGCGTCTGCATCGTCGGCATCGAGAGCGTGCCCGCCATGGAGGCTCTCCACGACATCGTCGCGATCGATGGCGTCGACGCCATCTTCGTCGGCCCCAACGACCTCAGCATCTCCCTCGGCATCCCCGACCAGTACGACCACCCCGACTACGAGGCCGCCCTGCGCACCATCATCGCCACCTGTCGGGCGGCGAACGTGCCGGTGCTGATCCACCACCAGACGGCGGAGCTGTCGCAGAAGTGGCTGCGCGAGGGCGCCCGCTTCGTGCTGCACTGCACCGAGACGCGCGCTGTTCACAACGCCTTCCGCGCCGACTTCGCCGCCATCCGCGCGGTCGGCGAGGAGGTCGGCGGCGGCGATGCCACCGACGTCGGCGAGTCTGAGGAGACCATCTGAGCTGCCCTCGCTCCGGCGCGTATTCGAGGCGCGTATACTCAGCCCACCTTTATGGGAGGCTGACTCTCCATGCCTGAGTACCAGACCGTTCTCTACGAGAACCTGACGCCCGAAATCGTGCGCGTCCGCATGAACCGCCCCGAGGCCCGCAACGCCCAGGACCTGCGGCTCACGCGCGACCTGAACGACGCCTTCGACCATGCCAACCAGGACGACCAGGTGAAGGTCATCATCCTCAGCGGCGAGGGCCCCCACTTCAATTCCGGTCACGACATGCGCGGCGGCACCGGGCTCGGCTTCAACGACGTCCGCCCCGTCGGCACATGGGCCAACTTCGACCTGGAAGGCGCCGAGGGCGCGATGGCCAAGGAGGAGGAGATCTACCTCCAGATGTGCCGCCGCTGGCGCAACCTCCCCAAGCCGATGATCGCCGAGGTCCACGGCAAGACGATCGCCGGCGGCCTCATGCTGGCCTGGGTCTGCGACATCATCATCGCCTCCGACGATGCCGAGTTTCGCGACCTCGTTGTCGCGTGGGGCATCCCCGGTGTCGAGTACTTCGCCCATCCCTGGGAGTTCGGCCATCGTCTCGCCCGCCAGATGCTCTACACGGGCGACTGGGTGAGCGCCCAGCGCGCCTACGAGGCAGGCATGGTGAACGAGGTCGTGCCCCGCGACGAGCTCAGCGAGTACGTCGAGGACCTGGCGCGGAAGATCGCGGAGAAGCCGTCCTTCGGCCTGAAGATCACGAAGGAAGCGGTCAACCAGACGCAGGACGCGCAGGGTCTGTGGACGGCCCAGCAGGCCGTCTTCATCATGCACACGCTCGCGCACACGCACTGGCGCGAGGTCAGCGGCGCCGGCATCTACCAGGGCGAGGGCGCGGCCCCGAGGCCCGGCGGTGGCGCCCGCAAGGAAGCCTCTGCGGCCAACTGACCTTGCAGTAAGGCAAACAGCACCAGCGGGCGGCTTTCGGGCCGCCCGCTCCGTTCCCGGAGGCCTGACCTGTGCTCTTCAACGTTCTGACGCGCCTCAACATCCTGCGACCGGTCGAGAGCTTCCTTGTACGGTTCCTCGGCTTGTCCGTCGTCAGCTGGCACATCAGCCGCCAGAGCGGCGTCCCCTACGTCCCCACGGCCATGCTCACGACCATCGGCCGCACCAGCGGCGACCTCCGCTCCGTGCCCCTCTTCTACTTCCGCGACGGTCGCGATTTCGTGCTCATCGGCTCGAAGGGAGGCGCGCCCGCACACCCCGCGTGGTTCCCCAACCTCGTTGCCAACCCGCAGGCCTGGCTGCGCGTGAACACCCGCCGCATCCCCGTCACCGCCGAGGTCGTCGAAGGCGAGGACCGTGACCGCCTCTGGGCGATCGCTGCGGCCGCC
Source organism: Tepidiformaceae bacterium (assembly GCA_965203545.1). Classification (GTDB taxonomy): domain Bacteria; phylum Chloroflexota; class Dehalococcoidia; order Tepidiformales; family Tepidiformaceae; genus UBA2991. The sequence continues at coordinate 933,485 of OZ241899.1, read as the reverse complement.
TACCCGCCCTACACCGAGTACCAGGAGCGCGCCAACCCGCGCCAGATTCCCGTCGTCCGCCTCCGGAGGCGGTGAGACCTACCGCGGCGCCAGCCGGAGCGCCCCGTCGAGCCGGATCGTCTCGCCGTTGATCATCGGGTTCTCGATGATCGAGCATGCCAGCTGCGCGTACTCCTCCGGCTTGCCCAGGCGCGTGGGGAACGGGGTCACGCTCGCGAGCGCCTCCCGCGCGGCGTCGGGGAGGCCGAGCAGCATCGGCGTCAGGAACAGCCCCGGCGCGATCGTGTTGTTGCGAACGCCATCGCGGGCGAGATCCCGCGCGATCGGCAGGGTCATCCCCACGACGCCGCCCTTCGAGGCCGAGTAGGCCGCTTGCCCAACCTGCCCCTCGAACGCCGCCACCGACGCGGTGTTGATCATGACCCCGCGCTCGCCGTCTTCAGTTGGCTCGTTCTTGACCATCTCCGCCGCAGCCACCCGGATCGCGTTGAACGTGCCGATCAGGTTGATGTTCACGGTCCGCGTGAAGAGTTCGAGGTTGGCCGGCCCCTCCCGTCCGACCGTGCGGTCGGCGGTCGCGATCCCGGCGCAGTTGATGAGGATGTGCACGCCGCCGTGCGCCGCTGCCGCGTCCGCCACTGCTCGCGTCACCTGCTCGTCGCTGGTCACGTCCGCCTCGGTGAAGATGCCGCCGAGGCTCGCCGCCACCTCGGAGCCGTTGGAGCTCCCCAGGTCGAGGATCGCGACCTTCGCGCCGTGCGCTGCCAGTTCACGCGCCGTCGCCTCGCCGAGTCCCGAACCACCGCCCGTTACGATCGCGCTCAGTCCATTGATGTCCATTTCAGCTCTCCGCAGCCGTTTGCCGCCGGAAGGTTCTACCACGTACGCCGTCGCGGGGCGATTGCGCGAACGGCATGCGGCGTACACTGCGGGTGGTTCGAACGCCCGGGAATACCGTTCGGGGAGGTGACAATGGCCACCGACGCCGAGTCCCGCAAGGACGCATCCGCGTCCTGGTCCGATTCCGTCGACGAGATTGAGCGACGCCGTGACCTGGCCGGCCGCATGGGCGGCGAGGAACGCGTCGCCCGCCAGCGCGCCCAGGGAAAGCTCACCATCCGTGAGCGCATCGACGGCTTCCTCGACCGCGGCTCGTTCTTCGAGGTCGGGGGTATGGCCGGAACGGGCGAGTACGACGCCGACGGCCGCCTGACCGATTTCATCCCTGCCGGGTACGTCCTCGGCCTCGGTACCGTCGACGGCCGCGAAGTCTGCGTTGGCGGCGAGGACTTCACCGTGCGCGGCGGCTCGGGCGGGGGCGGCAAGGGGCCGGGACGCTGGCTGCAGCCGGCCGCCCTCCAGCGCCGCATCCCCCTCATCCAGTTCGCCGACGGCGCGGGCGCCTCCGCCCGCAGCTACGACGATTCCGGCCGCATGCACCTCCCCGACGGGAACCAGTGGGCGCGCGACGCCGAGCTCCTCTCGAAGGTGCCCGTCTGCTCCGCGATCGTCGGCCCCTCCGCCGGGCACGTGGCCGGACGGGCCGTGCTTTCGCACTTCAGTGTCATGGTGCGAGGCCAGGGACAGGTTTTCGCCGCCGGGCCGCCCGTCGTGAAGCGCGCCATCGGCGAGGACCTGACGAAGGAAGAGCTTGGAGGCGTCGGCGTTCATGTCCGCACCAGCGGCGTCGTCGATAACGAGGCGGAGGACGAGGAGGACGCCTTCCGCCAGATTCGCGCCTTCCTCAGCTACATGCCCCAGAACGTCTGGGAGATGCCGCCCCGCCTCGACATGGGTGACGCCGCCGACCGCCGTGAGGAGGAGCTCCTCTCCATCGTCCCCCTCGACCGCACGCGCTGGTACGACATGCGCCGGCTCATCGGGCTCGTCGTCGACAACGGCGAGTTCTTCGAGATGCGCCGCTCCTTCGGCCGCAGCCTCATCACCGGCTTCGCCCGCTTCGATGGGTACCCCGTTGGCGTCATCGCCAACGACCCCAAGGTCTACGCCGGCGCCATGACCGCCGATTCCGCCGACAAGCAGACCCACTTCGTCGATCTCTGCAACACCTTCAGCATTCCCGTCGTCCTCTTCGTCGACGTGCCCGGCTTCATGATCGGCTCCCGTTCCGAGCGCGAGGGCGTCATGAGGGCTGGGATGCGCGCGGTCGTAGCAGGGTCCAGCGCGACCATCCCCTCGATCGCGATCCAGGTGCGCAAGTCGTACGGCATGGCCGGCGATGCCGCCTCCTGCCTGGGCGGTCCCGGCGCCCTCAAGATGCGCTTCGGCTGGCCCTCCGGCGAGTGGGGCTCGATCCCGATCGAGGGCGGCGTCGCCGCCGCCTACCGTCGCGAGATCGAGAACGCGGACGACCCCGAGGCCCGGCGAGCCGAGATCGAGAAGCGACTGTTGCAGGGGCGCTCCCCCTTCAAGGTGGCCGAGGCGTTCGAGGTTCTCGACATCATCGACCCACGCGAAACCCGCCCCATCGTCTGCCGCTTCATCGAGAGCGCCCAGGAGACCCTGCGGCGCAACCTCGGGCCCAAGGGCCCCGTTCGCCCCTGAACGCGTGGCGGACGGCGTCACCGTAGTCGAGCTGGGAGGGGGCGTCGCCTCGGCCTGGTGCGGGCGCCTCCTTGCGGGCGCCGCCGCGGATGTCGTGGCCTGCGAGCCGGACGCGGGAAGCCCCCTCCGCTCCGCCCATCCCCTGCTTCCCGACGGGCGCTCGGCTCTCTTCGAGTATCTCGGGATGTACAAGCGCTCCGCCGTCCTTGCGGACGACGATGTGGAGCGTCTGGTCGCCAGGGCCGACATCGTCATCGACGAGGTCGACGTCGAAGCCGGCAAGACGCCCGAAGCGGTCGCCGCCCGCATGGAGCGCTTCCGGGAGCTGAATCCGCGCCTCGTCACGGTCGCCTGCAGTCCCTTCGGCTTGACCGGGCCGTACGCCCATCGCCGCTCCTCCGCTCTCGTGGACTGGGCCATGAGCGGCTACTCCGCCATCACCGGTGATCCAGACCGCGAACCGCTGCAGGCCGGTGGAGCCTGGTGCGCCCACGTCAACGGCCTGACGGCCTCCGTCGGGGCGATGGCAGCGCTCCGGACCGCCGAGCACACGGGCCGCGGCCAGCTCGTCGATGTTGCCGCCATGGACGCGATGACGGCCTTGCACCAGTGGTCCATCGTGCTCGCGACCCACCAGGGCGTTCGCAAGCGCCGCTCCGGAAACCGCCACGCCGAGTCGTTCCACCCCCTCGGCATCCTCCCCTGCAAGGATGGCGCGGTCTGCATCGCCGTGTCCAGCCCGGCCCAGTGGGAAGGGTTCTGCCTCGCCCTGGAGATGCCGGAGCTCCTCGACGACGACCGTTTCGCTACCGGTGGCGATCGCTTCGACAACGCCGGCGAGCTCGACGCCATCATCCTGCCCTGGCTCCTGGCCCGTCCCCGGCGCGAAATCGTCGAGCGGCTGCAGGAGTGCAACGTCCCCACGAGTCCCGTCCTCGATGTGCTGAGCGTCCAGGACGACGAGCAACTCGCCGACCGCGGGTTCTGGCAGCCGCTGCCCCACCTCGGCGAGGGGGTGGTCGCGCCCTCGCTTCCCGTGCGCGGTCCGGTTGTCAGCGAAGGGCGCCGTCGCGCCCCCGAACTCGGCGAAGACACCGAAACGGTGCTCGCCGACCTGTCCCCCGGCGAGCCTCCCGCCCCCTCCCGTGCGCCAGCGGCCGCGGCCTCTCCCCCTCCCCTGCCGCTGGAGGGCGTGCGCGTCGTCGAGCTTTCGATCGCCTGGGCGGGACCGCTCGCCGCCCGTTTCTGCGCCGACCTCGGCGCAGACGTCATCCGCGTCGAGCACCCCGGCGCGCGCGGAAACGGGCGCCGGCCCGATGGCTCGCCCATGCGCGCCCCCGAGGGCTGGCGCTGGGGAGAGCTGCCCCCGCCCGCCTACCGCGCCGGCATCTTCCCCGACGCCGACCCGGGCGAACGCCCCTGGAACCGCAACGGCCCCTTCAACAAGATGCAGCGCAACAAGCGCTCCCTCGCGTTGGACCTGCAGGCCGAGGCCGGGCGCGAGGTCTTCCGCCGTCTACTCGCCGAGGCCGACATCCTCCTCGATAACTACCGCCCTCGCGCGCTCGACCGTCTCGGCTTCGACTTCGAGACGGTCGCCGCCATCAACCCCCGCATCGTTCGCATCTCCATGTCGGGCTACGGCTCGACGGGGCCGTATCGCGATCGCGGCTCCTGGGGACCCATCCTCGAGGCGCACTCGGGCCTTGCCGCGACCACCGGCTACGAGGGAGGCGGCCCCGTGAAGCAGGGCGCCGCCTTCCCCGACGGGATCGGCGGCCTCACGGGGACCTTCGCGGTCCTCGACGCCCTCCGTGAGCGCGACCGTACCGGCCGGCCGGTCTATGTGAATCTCTCGCAGCTCGAGTCGTACGTCTCTATCGGTGGCGAGTTCGTCGTCGCCGCCTCAGCCGGTGGTGAGGCCCCGGCGAGGCGCGGTAACCGGTCCCCGGCCTTCGCCCCGCAGGGCGTTTACCCCTGCCGCGGGGACGACAACTGGGTCGCCATCACGGTGCAGTCGAACGACGCCTGGAAGGCGCTGGTGGCGCTCATCGACCGCCCCGCCCTCGCCGACCCTGCCCTGCACAGCGAAGCCGAGCGTCGCCGCCGCCACGACATCATCGACACGGAGATCGCCGCCTGGACGTCCTCCTGCGATGCCCACGAGGTAGCCGCCCTCCTGCAGCAGGCGGGAGTGGCTGCTGGTCCGGCCCTCTCGAACCTGGAGATGGTCGCCGACCCCCACCTGCGCGCCCGCAGCATGATCGTTCCCATCGACCACCCCGACGCCGGACGTCGTGAATTTCCCGGTTTCCCCATCCACCTCTCCAGGACGCCCATCGAGCGCTTCGCGGGCGCCCCCACCCTCGGGCAGGACAACAAGGCGATCCTGTGCGACCTCCTCGGATACAGTGGAGACGAGTACACCGCGCTCCTGTCCGCCGGCGTCATCGCCGATAGCCCCCCGCAGTGAGGCCACGCCGCAATTGTGAGAAGAATCACAAAGAGGTAGGCTGGACGAACAGGAGCCGGCAGCAATGGCGACCATGAAGGCGACGGCTCTCACCTCCCTCTACTCGACCGACCGAGCGCTCTTCCTGACCATCCTCGGAGGGCTGGTCGCGAGCATCGTCGCGACCATCGCGCTGCGTGCCGGCGATGGAGGCGGCGCCGGCTGGATCTGGGTCTGCACCTGGGCCGAGGTGCCGCCGCCCGAGTTCCCCCAGGCCATCTTCACCTTCGCCATCGAGCCCATCCCCATCTTCCTGCTCGTCCTCGCCGCCGTCTGGTACCTGCGCACGCGTCAGCGGGCGCAGGCATCCCACGCCCGGCGGCTCGTCTCGAACACGCGCGTGGCGGCCTACCTCGGCGGGCTGGCGCTCGTGCTGTTCACGGTCTTCGGCCCCATCGCCGCCTACGACGGCACGTTCCTGACCCTGCACATGGTGCAGCACTTCATCCTCATCACGATCGCGCCCCCCCTCATCCTCCTGGGTGCGCCTATGACGCTCTGGCTCATCGCCTCGGGCAAGGAGCGCCGCCGTCGCGCCATCTACCCGGTGCTGCACGCGGGGCCCTTCCGCGCCTTCACGCACCCGCTTGTGGGCGTGTTCCTCTTCGCCGCGGTCCCCCTCCTCTGGTACATCACCCCCGCGTTCGAGGCGAGTCTCGAGAGCGCGCCGCTCCACTTCATCGGCTACGCCATCTTCCTGTTCGCGGGACTGCACTACTGGTGGCCGGTGATCGGCGGGAACCCCACCCGCTGGAACCTCTCCTACCCCGTCCGGCTCGTCTACCTGCTCGCGCTCGTGCCCATCCACGCCCTTCTCGGCCTGATCTTCCATGAACCCGACAACGTCATCTACGAGCAGTTGGCGGTGATTCCCCGGGCCTGGGGTCCCGGCCCCCTGCTGGACCAGCAGATTGCCGGTGCCATCATGTTCATCGCCGGTGAGGCGCTGGGCCTGATCGCCCTGCTGATCGTCGCCTGGCAGTGGGCCTCGCATGAAGAGCGCGTTGGCCGCCGTCTCGATGCCGCCGACACCAGCAACGAGTGGCGCCCCTTCGTGCCCCGTGAGCAGTAGGGAGTGAAGCCTTGCGATTCCTGACCTTCCTCGTTGTCACGCTGCTGGCCGTCGTGCTGGTGGCCTGTAGCAGCGAGGACGGCAACCAGGCTCCCTTCGAGGTCCAGGGCCCACCCAGGGCCGTCGATGAGGACGGCAGTCGCGAAGATGCTGCGACCGCCGCTTCGTCCTCCGGCGAGGCGCCCACCGTCGCCTACCGCGGGGCGCGCGCAACCCCGCCCCTCCCCAAGCCCGACGTCGTCCTGACCGACACGCACGGCGACCCCTTCGACTTCCTCGCCGAGACCGAGGGCTACCTCACGCTGCTCTACCTCGGCTACACCCACTGCCCCGACATCTGCCCGACCCACCTGCTCGAACTCTCGAAGGTGCTGGAGGCTATGGATCCGGAGCTCGTTGAACGCATCCGCGTTGTCTTCATCACCACCGACCCCGAACGCGACGACGCGGCCGCCATCCGCCGCTGGCTCGACCTCTTCGACTCCAGCTTCATCGGTCTGACCATCGAACCCGACACGCTCTCCTCGCTGCTCACCTTCCTCGGCATGCCCCAGATCACGAAACGTGACATCGGCGATGGTCGCTACACCGTGAACCACGCGACGTTCCTGATCGCCTACACCCCCGACAACCTCGGACACATCGTCTACCCCTTCCTCCAGGGAGGCGGCCTTCGGGAGATGATGCAGCACGACCTGCCCCTGCTCGCCGAGAACGGCTGGCAGGAGCCTTCGTGACCGTGTTCCCGGGAAGCTGGCGGCGGCTCGCAGCCGCTGCCGTCGCGGTTCTGGCCCTCGGGACGCTCCTCGCTTGCGGGGATGATGAGGGCGAGAGCGACGCTGGCGGCTCCATCGAAGTCAGCAACGCCCGTGCCCGGTTCACGACGACGGACGTGGGCGCCGTCTATTTCGACATCCGCAGCACGGGCGCCGGTGACCGCCTTCTCGGCGCCTCCGCCGAAATCGCTGCCGACACGCAGATCCACGAGATCGTGTCCGAGGGCGGCAGCTCGATGATGCGCGCCGTCGAGGGCGGTATCCCCATCGACCCCGGAGGCCACGTCAGCCTCCAGCCGGGTGGCTATCACGTCATGGTGTTGGGCGTCGACGAGATACCCGAGCCGGGCACGACCTTCGAGGTTGTCCTCGAGTTCAAGACTGCCGGGCGCATGACGATCACCGTGCACGTCGAGGAATTCGGCGCCGACGAGGGCGGTATGGATCACGGGTCCATGGATGACGAGGAGAGGGACGCTGAGGGGATGGACCACGAGTAGCCCTGCTTGCCGTGGGGCCGCCCTCCCGGGGCTCGCGTAGACTCACGCCACTTCCACCAGAGAGGGACCCTCGCATGCAGATCGGCGCCATCTTCCCCCAGACGGAGATCGGCTCGGACCCGTCCGTCATCCGCGACTTCGCCCAGACCGCCGAAGGGCTCGGCTACTCCCATATCCTCGCTTACGACCACGTGCTCGGCGCCCTTCCCGAACGAGAGCCGCGGCTGTGGGGCCCCTACACACATGAGTCCGCTTTCCACGAGCCGTTCGTCCTCTTCGGCTACCTCGCCGCCATCACCGAGCGCGTGGAGCTGGTTACCGGCGTCATCATCCTTCCCCAGCGGCAGACCGCACTCGTCGCCAAGCAGGCGGCGGAGGTCGACATCCTCTCCGGTGGCCGGCTGCGGCTTGGCATCGGTACCGGCTGGAACTACGTCGAATACGACTCACTCAACGAGGACTTCACCAACCGTGGGAAGAGACAGGAAGAGCAGGTCGAGGTCTTGCGCCAGCTCTGGGCCGATCCCGTCGTCGACTTCGACGGGAACTGGCACCGGATCGACCGCGCCGGGCTCAAGCCCCTCCCCGGCCGCCGCATCCCCATCTGGTTCGGTGGCTTCAGCGACCCCGCCTTCAGGCGCGCCGCCCGCATCGGCGATGGATTCGTTTTCGGCAACGGCAGTCCCGACGCGCGCAACACCGTCGAGACCATTCGCGGCTACCTCCAGGAGGAAGGCCGCGATCCAGGGAGTTTCGGGTTCGAGGCGATGATGAACTACGGTGATGGCCCCGAGAACTGGGCTGCCGAGGTGGAGCGCTGGCGCGACACGGGCGTCGAGTACGTCTCCATGCGCACCATGAACGCCAGCCTCGAGAGTCCCCGCGACCACATCGAGGCGCTGGAACGCTATTGGCGCGAGGTCGGCGGCTAGCTTCTGCGCCCCGAGAGCCGCTCCCAGCGCAGGATGCCCGCGATCGACTTCGCGTCGATGATGCGCCCCTCGTCCACTGCCGCCACTGCCTCCTCCCGCGTGAGCCGTACAACCTCGATGTCCTCGTCCTCGTCGCCGGGCAAGGGGTCGGGAGTCAGGTCGCCGCAGAGGAAGAGGTGGATGTACTCCGTCGCGTAGCTGGGCGCGATCCAGAAACCCCCCAGCGACTCCACCCGCGCTGCCCGCATCCCCACCTCCTCGCGCAGCTCCCGCGCCGCCGTCTGGGCGGGATCTTCGCCTGGCTCAAGCGTCCCCGCCGGAATTTCCAGCAGCCGCGTGCGAGCCCCGTGCCGGTACTGCTCCACCAGCAGGAGGCGCCCGTCGCCGTCGACGGGAATCATGCAGACCGCCCCCGGGTGGTAGACCATCTCGCGCCGGAACGTGTGCCCTTCCGGCGCCCGCAGCGTGTCGAGGCGCAGGTCGAAGAGGCGGCCGTCGAACACGACCTCGCTGTCGGTGAGCTCGGGATGATCGGCCATGTTCCTCTCCGGTTTCAGGGTGCGGGTGCGCGGGCGTCAGGGTACCGCCGGGAGCCCGTAAGCGTGCTGACTGATTGGCCGTGGTACGGTTCCGGCAAGAGGAGGTAGAGATGCCCGGAGCGCTCAAGCAACTCGTCTCGGTCTATCTGCTCCTGGTCGGCCTCGCGGTGGCTCTCCAGTTCATCATCTTCCCCTTCTACGAGGACCACGATACCGACCTGTCCGTCTGGAAAGTGCTGGACTGGCTCATGGCCGTCGGCCTCGTGCTAGCTGTCGCGGGAGCGTACCTCCGCAAGCGCGCCTTTGACGCTTCCACCGGGGACGATGCCCCCTGGCGCCAGTACGTCGAGGTGAACGGCCTGTTCTACGCAATGGTGGCGCTTACCCTGGCCTTCTTCCCCGCCTGGTTCTGGGTTGAGTGGGGCGCCTACCCGGAGCGCGCCAGCTGGGTCACCTGGCACATGATCGACACCGCCTTGCCCATCTTGTTCGTTGTGCACGGGCTCCGTTCCTGGCGAGAATCGAACGCCTAGGCCCGTAGTTCCGGGCCGCAGCAAGGAGGAAGCTCCATGGCAGCCGTACACCGACTCTTCGCCGTCTACCTGTTCCTCGTGGGGCTGGCCGTAGGAGCCTACTTCGTCATCTCCCCCCTCTACGCGGGGCAGGGGAACCTGGCAGACGCCAGCGACGTGTGGGACATCCTGAACTGGTTCATGGCCGTCGCCGCCATCCTCCTCGTCCTGGTTACCTTCGTCGGGACCAGGTCGCTGGCCGACGATGCCACCAGCTGGGACAAGCTTGTCGCTAACGGCCGCTTCCATATTGCCGTGGCCCTGCTTCTCGGCTTCCTGAACAACTGGTTCGCCAGCCAGTGGGGCGAGGGCGGGTTTGAGCCCGTCGCCTTCCTCTGGGTCGTGATCGACATTGCCATGCCGATCCTCGCGGTCGAGATGGCGATCAAGCTCTGGCGCGAGCCCCATGCGCCCTTTGGAGCCCGTGACTGATCAGAACCTCGCCGTCGTGAAGCGCGTCGTGGCGCTGTACCTGCTGCTGCTGGCGGCTGCGACGGTTGTTCACCTGATCATTACGCCCTTCTACCAGCCCGACCACGATCCCGACTTCACCTACTGGGAAGCCTATGACCCGTTCATGATGGCGGGCTCGCTCCTGGTGCTGCTCTTCGCATACCTCTGGAAGCGCCGCCATGATGCGGCGCTTCCAGAGGCCAACAACTGGCGTGCCTACCTTGAGGCGAATGGCCTTTTCTACGTCGGTGGGGTACACGCGATCCTGCTTGCCTGGTCCTGGCTCATGCAGGTCTACGGTGACTCCGCCCAGGCTCAGCCGGTCATCTGGCTCCTCCTCGACTCCGTCGGTCCCATGCTGTGGCTGGCAACAGGACGCCGCCTCTGGCGGGAGGCGGCGTCGGCGTAAGGGCTGACGGTCGGAGCTCGGCTAGTCCAGGTAGTCCTTCAGCTTGCGGCTGCGGCTCGGGTGCCGCAGCTTGCGCAGCGCCTTCGCCTCGATCTGGCGGATGCGCTCGCGCGTCACGCTGAACTCGCGCCCCACTTCCTCCAGCGTCCGGCTGCGCCCGTCCTCCAGCCCGAAACGGAGCTGGAGCACCCGGCGTTCGCGGCTCGTGAGGGTCGCGAGCACGTCCTCGACCTGCTCGCGCAGCAGCTGCTGGCTGGCCGCGTCGGCGGGCGCCAGCGCCCGCTCGTCCTGGATGAAGTCGCCCAGGTGGCTGTCCTCTTCCTCGCCGATCGGCGTCTCCAGCGACACCGGCTCCTGCGAGACCTTCTGGATCTCGCGGATGCGCTCCGGCGAGAACTGGTGCGCCGTGTCCTGCTTGGAGCTTTCGACCATGCCGCGTGCGATCTCCTCGCTCGTCGGCTCGCGGCCGTACTCCTGCACGAGGCGCCGGCTCACGCGTACGAGCTTGTTGATCGTTTCCACCATGTGCACCGGGATGCGGATGGTGCGCGCCTGGTCAGCAATGGCGCGGGTGATCGCCTGCCGGATCCACCACGTCGCGTAGGTCGAGAACTTGTACCCCTTGCGGTAGTCGAATTTCTCGACCGCGCGGATGAGGCCGATGTTCCCTTCCTGGATCAGGTCCAGGAGCGACATGCCCCGCCCGATGTACTTCTTCGCCACCGACACCACGAGGCGGAGGTTCGCCTCCGTCAGGCGCCGCTCGGCCTTGTCGCCGTTGTGCTTGATCGTGTCGAAGTGGTACCGCAGCCGGTCCTCAAGCGACGTGATCTTCTCGATCAGCCCCTCGGCGGGCGGCAGCAGCTGGTCTTCGCCCCCGGCCTCTTCTGCCATCTGAGAGAACAGGTCGGGCGTGAGGATGTGGGTCACGATGGAGAGCGAGACGATGGCGTGGTGCATCGTCTCCTCGTCCTTGCGCAGCCGCTTCATGCAGTACGTGCGGAAGGGGAGCTCCATCTCCCGGTCGATCAGCCCGCGGAACTGGCCGTCGCCGATGACCTCGGTGTAGTTGCTGCGCATCAGCTTGATGCCCTCGGGGTCGCGCCACTTCGGCTCCTTCGGGGGCCACTCGTCTTCGCTGCCCTCAGGCGGCGTCTGGCCCGAGATCACCTTCTCGTAGCGGTCGACGTAATAGAGGGCGGCCTTGTAAATGGGCAGCAGCTCCGTGAACTGCTCGAGCAGGGTCACCGCCACGCGCGATGCGGAGGGCGGATGCCCGAACGCATCCACGTACGCTTTCTCGATGTCGCGCAGATGGATGCCTTCCTCCATCTGACGGGCCAGGTGCTTCTCGTCGTCGGCCGTGAGCAGGTAGACCTTCCCGATTTCGCGCAGGTACATGCGCACAGGATCGTCGATCCCCTCGGACTCCTCGGTCAGGAGTGCGACGGTCTCCTCTTCTTCCTCCTCGCTCTCGTCGGGATCCTTTTCGTCCTTCTCTTCGTCGTCCTGGGTCGCCGTCTGGTTCCCGGAGAGCTCGTTCTCCTCGTCGCGACGCTCGTCGAAATCACCGCTGGACAGGCGGCTGAGGACGCTGCCGATCATCGCGTCGGCGCTGGTGGAAGAAGTCTGGTCGGTCAACGTTTCGTCGCTCATGCGGCTGACAGGTACCCCCGGTACGTGGAATTGGGACGGCGCGCGGGACACACAACGCCAACCTGATCATAGCACAAATGAGCGCCGATCTGAAGCCTGAACGGGCCTCAAGACCGCGGCCAAAGGGGTGTGACTAGTCCCCCGTCGGGAACCCCGCCTCCGCCCAGGCGTCCGTGCCGCCCTCGACGTTGAACAGTTCCAGCCCGTCCAGACCCGCCGCTGTCGCGTACTCGGCGGCGAGCGCGCTGCGGCCGCCCATCTTGCAGATGAACAGCACTTCCTTCTTGTCGCCCGCGAACTCGCGGATCTGGTCCAGCTCGGTCATCACCGTGTTCACGGGAATCAGGCGCACGCCCTTCGCGTGAACCTCGACGTACTCGTGCGGATCCCGCACGTCGACCATCACGGCGTCGCCGTTGTCGAGCTTCTCCTTCGCCTCTTCGATCGAGAGCCTCGTGAACGGCTCTCGCGGATCCTTGGTAGCCACAGGAACTGCCCCTCGTGTGCGTTGTGACAGGAAGCCTAGCACGCACGGGCCGTCTGGCGAGGGCCCCCACGATGTGCCACGCTGCTCCCGTGAGCGACCCCCTCCGCCCCGACCCTGCCGCCGCCCTCGCCGCCTGGGCCGACCGCGTGCGCCTTAACCGCGAGCAGGTCGAGCGCCGTCGCAAGGCCATGCCTCCGCGAGACGACTACTACGCCCCCATCGCCGCCATGTTTCGCGCCGACCCCCACCGCGAGGGCGACGCCACTTTGGACGCCCTCCGCGCCACCGTCCGGCCCGACGAAACGGTGCTCGACATCGGCGCCGGGGGCGGCCGTTATGCCCTGCCCCTCGCCCTCCACGCCCGCCAGGTCATCGCCGTCGAACCCTCCGAAGCGATGCGCGAGGTGCTCGCCGAGGGCATGGGCGAGCACGGCATCGACAACGTCCGCGTCGTCGACAGCCGCTGGCCCTCCGACGAGCCCCCGCATGCCGATGTCGCCCTCATCTCGCACGTCGGCTACGACATCGAGGACTTCGGGCCCTTCCTCGACGCGATGGAGGCGGCTGCCGGCCGGCTCTGCATCGCCGTCATGCTGAGCAAGCCCCCGCCCTCGCGCGCCAATCCCTTCTGGGAGGCGGTCCACGGCGAGCCCCGCGACCCGCTTCCCGCCCTGCCCGAGTTCCTCGCCCTCCAGCTCGCCCGGGGGCGGCTCTGCCAAGTCTCCTTCGCCGAGTACGACGCCATCGGCTACGGCGATGAGGAAGGCGTCCTCCGCTTCCTCCGCCAGCAGCTCTGGATTGCCGAGGGCAGCCCCGAGGAGGCGAAGCTCCGCGCCATCCTCCCCCACTACGTCGACTACGAGGGCGACGAAGTCGCGTTCAGGCAGGACCCCGGCGTGCTTGGAATCGTGAGCTGGGAGCCGACCGGGAGCGCCTAGCGCGAGCGCGCGTACTTCTTCACCGGTGTCAGCACGATCGGCGTGAGCTCGTCCGCGCCGTAAGACGTTCGCTGACGCTCCTCTGGCGGCGTGCCGTACGTCGTCGTGCGCTGGCGGGGCAGCCGCCCGATGCTGGTAATCAGCTCGTCCATCGCCTCGGGGGGCATCTCCTGGCCGTGGCTCGCGCCTGCCGCCCGGCTGATGCTCTCGTTCATGAGCGTGCCGCCCATGTCGTTCGCGCCCGCCAGGAGCGCCGCCTTCGAGCCCGCCGACCCCATCTTCACCCACGACACCTGGACGTTCGTGATGAGCGGGTGCAGGGCCAGCCGTGAGACAGCGTGCATCAGGATCGCCTCGCGCCAGGTCGGGCCCTTGCGCGCCCGGCCTTTCAGGTAGATGGGAGCTTCCATGTGCACGAACGGCAGCGGCACGAACTCGCTGATGCCCCCCGTGCGCGCCTGCAGCTCGCGCAGGCGCAGCAGGTGCCGCGCCCACGAAACGGGTCCGTCGATGTGTCCGTACATCACCGTCGAAGTGGTCGTGAAGCCGACCTCATGCGCTGCGCCCACCACCTCCAGCCACTGGTCGGTGCTGAGCTTGTCCGGGCAGAGGGTGTCGCGCACCTCGTCGTCGAGGATCTCGGCGGCGGTGCCGGGCAGCGTCCCCAGGCCCGAGTCCCGCAGCCGTCCCAGGAACTCCTTCACCGGAATGCCGAGCGTCTCCGCGCCCTGGTGCACCTCCAGCGGCGAGAAGGCGTGGACGTGCATGTCGGGCAGCGCGTCCTTCACCGCCTCGCAGATCTGCAGGTAGGTCTCGCCCGTGTAGTCGGGGTGAATCCCGCCCTGCATGCAGACCTCGGTCGCCCCGCGGTCCCACGCCTCGCGGGCGCGGCGAACCACCTCGTCGAGGCCGAGGTCGTACGGCTTGCCCCGCAGGTTCTCGCTCAGCTTCCCCTTCGAGAACGCGCAGAACTGGCACTTGAAGTAGCAGATGTTCGTGTAGTTGATGTTGCGGTTGACGACGTACCGGACGATGTCGCCCGAGACTTCGGCGCGCAGTTCGTTCGCGGCGGCGCAGACGTAGTCGAACTCGGGTCCGCGCACCTCGAACAGCCGCGCGATCTCCCCCTCCTCCAGCTCCTCACCGCGCTTCGCCTTCGCGACGAGCGCCGGAACCGGCGAGTGGGGCGGCATCGCGTCGGGCTCTTCGCGGGGGAAGGTGTAGCCCGGGGGCGGCTCCAGAACCGCGCCGGGGGCCCACTCGCCCTCGCGCGCGAAGCCGTCCGCGTCCATCGAGCGCAGCACCTGCGTCGCCATCTTCTTGCTCTGCCAGCGGTCGCTGTCCCTGGCGTAGCTCGGGTAGACCGCGAGCCGCTCGGCCAGGTGGTGGCCGGCCGCCTCGGTCTGGCGCCGCAATTCCTCGAGCTGGGGCCAGGGCGCCTCCGGGTTCACGTGGTCGATCGTCAGCGGCGAGACGCCGCCCCAGTCGCTCAGGCCCGCCGCCACCAGCTTCCCGTACGACTCGGGCATCAGGTTCGGCGGCGCCTGCACGCCGATCTCCGGCCCGAACAGGATGCGCGCCATCGCGAGCGTCCAGAGCAGGTCGTCGAAGTCCGGTTCGGGGGCGTTCGCCATCTTCGTGTCGGGCTTGGCCCGGAAGTTCTGGATGATCAGTTCCTGGATGTGTCCGTGCGCCTCGTGTACGTCGCGGAGGGCCAGCAGCGACTCGATCCGCTCCTCCCGCGTCTCCCCGATGCCGATAAGGATGCCCGACGTGAACGGGACCTGGAGCTCCCCCGCCAGCCGCATCGTCTCGATGCGCGCGGCCGGATCCTTGTCGGGCGAGCCGTAGTGGACCTGCCCCTTCTGCAGCAGCCGGGGCGAGATGCTCTCCAGCATGATCCCCTGCGACACCGACACGTCCCGCAGCAGGGCGATGTCCTCGCGCGTCATGACGCCGGGGTTGGCGTGGGGCAGGAGACCCGTCTCTTCGGCCACAATCCCCGCGACCTCGGCCAGGTAGGAGATGGTCGTCTCGTGGCCGAGCGCGGCCAGCTCCTCGCGCGCCACCTTGTAGCGCAGCTCCGGCTTGTCCCCGAGCGTGAAGAGCGCCTCCGTGCAGCCCGCCGCCGCCCCGGCGCGCGCGATCTCCAGCACCTCGTCGATGCTCATGTAGGCGCGCTCGCCCCGCTTCGGGGGCTGGGCGAACGTGCAGTAGTGGCAGACGTCGCGGCACAGCTTGGTCAGCGGAATGAAGATGTTGCGCGAGTAGGAAATGACGTGGTCGTGGGCCTGGTCGCGAAGGGCCCCCGCCGCCGCCGTCAGGGCGGCAAGGTCCGTCTCGGAGGCAAGGGCGAGAGCCTCGTCGTGGGTGGGGCTCACGCCGGCCAGCGCTCGTGCCAGCACAGCCTCTGTCGTTTCGCGCATTCGCACTCCGGGGCCCGCTCATCGACCCGGGCCGGTACTCGATAGTACAATACGAGTCGGTAGCTCGTCACAACCCACTGGAGGCGCCATGACCTCGCGAAGCGTCCGCTGCCCCGTCGCCTCGACCCTCGATCTCGTGGGCGATCGCTGGACGCTCCTGATCGTCCGCGACCTGCTCAAAGGCGACGCGCGCTTCACCGACCTGCGCGGCTCCGTCGAGGGCATCACGGGCAGCGTCCTCTCCTCGCGCCTCAAGCTGCTCGAGGCCGAGGGGCTGGTCGAACGCCGCCTCTACAGCGACCACCCGCCCCGCGCGGAGTATCTCCTTACGGCCAAGGGGCACTCCCTCGGTGTCGTCGTCGGCGCTCTCGCCACCTGGGGCGAACGCCACACCGACCACGATCTCAGCATCGTCGACCACCGCTGCGGGCACGGCGTCGACGTGGTTTACCACTGCCCCACCTGCGACCGCTCCGCCCCCCGCTCCCGGATCCGCATCGTCCCCGCCTGAGGACTGGAAGCACTCGGAAGACGGCCATTCAGGGATGCCGTCGCGCGGTTCAGCGGGCTGGCAGTCTCAGGAGGCTGGCTACCCGGTCGTGCGGCTCAATGGTCCTCAGGCGCGCCTCCTCGACGCGCTCGGCATGGTAGAGATCCCAGCGGAGTTGCAGGGACATCCAGAAGTCTGGCGATGTCCCGAGGAATCTGGAAAGCCGCAAGGCGGTGCTGGGCGTGACGCCGCGCTTCCCGCGGACAATCTCGTTGACTCGCTGGTACGGCGCGTCGATCGCGCTCGCCAGTGCGCGCTGGGTCACCCCGAGGGGCTGCAGGAACTCCGTTAGCAGCACCTCACCCGGATGCGTCGGCTCCCGGTCGGTCGGAATACGGACCATGGCTCAGTCTCCTATCAGTGGTAATCGGTAATCTCGACGTTGGCCGGTCCAGGATCGGTCCACACAAAGCAGATACGGTAGCGGTCGTTGATGCGGATGCTGTGTTGTTCCCGGCGACTTCCCTTGAGCCTCTCGAGCCGGTTGCCGGGCGGTGCTCGGAGATCGCCGAGGCTGGTTGCGGAGTCGAGGAGGTCCAGTTTTCGCTGGGCGACTCTCCATATCGCCCGGGGACATGTGCGCAATGCCATTCGAGTCGTTCGCCCGTGGAAGACATCCTCGGTCCCGCCTGCCTTGAACGAGACGATCACCCTAGCATGGTAGCACGGAACTCATGCTACACCGGGAACGCCGCTGATCGCCCACCTCCCACACAGTGCCCGCCTGAGGCGCTCCGGGGTTTGCCCCCCCTTACCCCTGCCCCGTATCCTCACTGTTTGGGAAAGTCCCCACCTCGATCGGGAGTGAGCGCGTGCACACCATCGGCCTGACTGGCGGCATCGCCAGCGGGAAATCGACCGTCACGGAGTTTTTCCGTGAGCAGGGCGTTCCCGTCATCGACGCCGACATCCTCGGTCACCGGACCTACGAGCCCGGCACCGGGACCTTCGCTGCTGTCGTCGCCGCTTTCGGCGACGACCTCGTCGCGGAGGACGGCACCATCGACCGGCGCGTGCTCGGCGGCAAGGTCTTCGGCAAGCCCGAGATGATGACCCGCCTCACCGACATCGTCTGGCCCGGCATTCGCGCCCTCGCCTCCGAGGAGCTGTCCCAGCTCGAGGTGGCGGGCACGCGCATCGCCGTCCTTGAGGCGGCCGTCCTCCTGGAGGCCGGCTGGGAGGACATGGTCGACGAAATCTGGGTCACGACCGTCGAGGCCGACGGAGCCGTGGCCAGGCTCGCCGAGCGCAACGGCCTTGACGAGGCCGCAGCTCGCGCCCGCATCGATTCGCAGCTCTCCAACGAGGAGCGGATCGCCGTGGCGGACGTGGTCATCGAGAACAACGGCACGCGCGAGGAGCTCGCGGACAGCATCCGCGGCGCCTGGCAGGCGCTCCGTGCGCGCACCGGCACAGAGAGGCAGACGATTGGCTGAAGCACCCACCACCACCGAAGTCATGGCTCCCGGCGGGCTCGTGCTCGCCGCCGAAGAGTTCACCGTCCGCGAAGAGCCGTACTACCTCCCCCTCGGGGACGAGATCGAGCTCTTCGAGGCGGCCTTCGAGCAGCGTATCCCCGTTCTCCTGAAGGGACCCACCGGCTGCGGCAAGACCCGCTTCGTCGAGTACATGTCGTGGCGCCTCGGCCGGCCCATGACGCACATCTCCCAGGGTGGCGAGGCGCCCCTCGATGATGAGGGCCCGCGTCCCTTCGTCACCGTCGCCTGCCACGAGGACCTCACCGCCAGCGACCTCGTCGGCCGCTACCTGCTCGATACCGACGGCACGCGCTGGATCGACGGACCCCTTACCCGCGCAGTCAAAACCGGCGCCATCTGCTACCTCGACGAGGTGGTCGAGGCCCGTAAGGACACCACCGTCCTCATCCACCCCCTCACCGACTACCGCCGCCTGCTCCCTATCGAGAAGCTCGGCCAGGTCGTCGAGGCGGCGGACGGCTTCCTCCTCGTCATCTCCTACAACCCCGGCTACCAGAGCGCCCTCAAGGATCTGAAGCACTCGACCCGCCAGCGCTTCATCTCCGTCGAGTTCACCTACCCCACCCGTGACCAGGAAGCGGAGATCATCTCGCACGAGTCCGGCGTCGACCTCGCCGTCTCCATCGAGCTGGCGAAGCTCGGCGAGAAGGTGCGCAATCTGAAGGAGCACGGCCTGAGCGAGGGCGTCAGCACGCGCCTCCTCATCTACGCCGGCCGCCTCATCGAGCGGGGCATCGAGCCGCGGCGCGCCGCCCAGGTCGGTGTCACCTGGGCGCTGACCGACGATCTCGAAGTCCAGCGCAGCATCGAAGAGGTAGTGACATCGATCTTCGAGTGATCGCCACGGCTCCCCGCCGGGAGCTCCCAGGGAAGCGCGGGCCGCGGCGCGCGCGCGAGGTGGTGGCGTGAGGATCGGCATCGTCTCCGACGTGCACGGCAACGTCGCCGGCCTGCAGGCGGCCCTGGACCGCATGGGGCCTATCGACGAGCTCCTCTGCGCTGGCGACACCGTCTACCAGTACCGCTGGTCGAACGAGACGGTCGAACTGTTGCGCGACAGCGGCGCCCGCGTGGTCCTCGGCAATCACGACGAGATCATCCTTGGCCGCGACGGTGAACGTGCCCGCTCCATGGAGCACGTACGCGAAGATCTCGTCGAGTGGCTGCGCGAGCAGCCCTATTCGGTCGACGCACAGGTCGGCGGCAAGCGCTTCCTCATGGCGCACAGTTCGCCCTGGGGCGGGTGGGAGTACCACTACCCCCACGACCCCATCTGGCAGCGCACCGAGACGCTTGAGCACGACGTCGTCGTGACCGGTCACACCCACGTCCCCATGGCCGCCCGCTTCGGCGACACCCTCGTCATCAACCCCGGCTCCGTCGGCGAAGCCCGCCACCCCGGGAACGACTACCGCCTCTCGTGCGCCGTCTGGGATACCGCCGGCGATGAGGTCCATTTCTACGAGTACGAGGACCCGGCGCGCCCCTCGCGCGTGCTAGCCTCCGGGGGCGCCTCATGAGCGTCGCCAGTGGCCTGATCGCCCGCAACCGCTCCCGCTTCGACGGGTTCCCCGAGCCCCTGCTGGAGTCGTACGAAAGCAGCCTGCGCGCCCTCGAACCGCGCCTCACGCCCACGCAGCTCGAGGCGTGGTCGCAGGGCGGGCTCGACCTCATGGCCATCAGCCTGCGCTCCTGGGAATCCGCCGCCGAGTACTTCAAGGCCGGCCCCCAGCTCCTCGAGTCCACGCCCTGGGACACCTACGAGCAGCTCGCCCGCGAGGCCAGCGACCTCACGGAGCAGTCCGCCCCGCTGGCCGTCTCCTTCCTCCGCAGCTCCCCCGCCACCCTCACCCACATCGGCCCCAACCACCTCGCCCAGTGGGCCGACTTCGGCCGCCGCCTTTACAAGGGCAACTGGAAGAGCTCCTCCCTGGCTGCACAGTTCTACGATGCCGGACCGGACCTCTTCAGCACCATCCGCGTCAGCCATGCCGGTCGCCTCGTGCTCTTCCTCGACGAGCTTGCGCGGCACTCCTACGAGCTGGCGGCCGCCTGCCTCACCTCCGCCCCCGAGGTGCTTGGGCGCCTCGAAGGCGGCGACCGCATGCCGTTCCTCACCTTTGGCGTCGAGCTGGCGCAGACGAGCTGGGCCGACTCCCGGCTCTACTTCGACCGCGGCGTGCCCCTCATCCAGCGCGTCCACGGCCCCGTGCGCGAGCGCTACCTGACCCTCGCCGCGCAGGTCGCCCGCGACCACAGCCGCTCCGTGTTCCAGTACTTCGAGGACGCCGCCCACGCCCTCGGCGAGGTCGAGCCCGACGACCACGGCCCCGTCATCGAGCTCGCCGAGCAGCTCGCGCCCCACTCCGCCTACGCCGCCATGGACTTCATCAGCAACGCTCCCGAGGTGCTGGAGAAGGTTCGTATCGACGAGCTGGCAGCCTGGCAGAACCACGGCCTCGGCATCCTCGCCTCCAGCAAGGAGGGCGGCGAGGCCTACTTCCGCCTCCAGTCCAGCCGTGGCGAGGAGATCCTCGACACCCTCTCGGCGCGCGTCGAGCTCTCCAAGGTCGGAGACGTGCTCCGCCTCTACGCCAAGGCGCTTACCGGCAGGAACATCAGCATCCACGCCGCCGCCGTGCTCGCCGAAAAGGGCATCGGCTGGGTCGACGAGGAGCGTGCGAGCACCGACGGCACGACCATCTACCTGCCGGACGTGATGGAGCTCTACCGCGAAAAGGACGAGAACTTCGCTGCCGTGAAGGTCTTCACGACGCACCAGGCGGCGCGCCTCGAGTTCGGGAGCTTCACCTTCAGCTTCGACCGGCCCTCGACCCTCTTCGAGGACCTGCGCCCCACCATTCCCGAGGCGCCGGGCGCCAATCCGACAACCGAGATCGAGCGCTTCTTCGATCTGTTTCCCGACCGCACGCTCGCGAGCGACATCCACAAGATCGCCGAGGGGGCGCGCATTGATGCGGCCATCAAGCGCAACTACGCCGGCATCCGCCGCGCCCTCACCCGCATGGAGCGTGAGGAGCTGGCGCGCCGCCCCGAAGTCAGCGAGCTCCCGCTCCGGCAGGCGTTCGTCGAGAACCTCGTGCGCGTCAGCCTCGATGGCGTCGACGCCGTGCGCTGGCCCGCCGCCCAGCGGGATGCCGTCTCGAACGGTGTCGCCGTTCTCCAGCAGCTCATGGCCGAGAGCGCGAGCGTCGAGGATACGGCCGAGGCCACGCTGCGCCTCTACCAGCTCGCCATGAGCATCAAGAACGAGCGCGAAGAAGGCGACGAGGAGTGGGACTCCCTCCCCGACATGGACCAGGAGTCGCTCCAGCTCGACATGAGCGACCTCGGCGGCGAGGGCGCGGCCATGGAGATGGGCGAGCCCCAGGAGGGCGACGTCGAGTATGAGAGCCCCCAGGACATCGACTTCCGCGGCGACTTCAAGCCCGAGCTTGTGCAGCTACTCATGAAGCTCCGCGACGACGCCGAGCTGGGCGACGCCGGCCAGATCTCGCCGGACCAGCTCACCGAGGAGCAGCTCCAGGAGCTGCTGGAGAAAAGCGCCGAGATCGACCTCGACACCCTCCTCGAAGGCGACCTCCAGAACACGACCGGCATGTTCCTCTCCAACCTCCTGAAGGAGGCCGGCACCCCCACCCTCGATAGCGATGCCCAGTCCGACCAGCCCCTGAGCGACCTCAGCACGGGCGCCGAGGAGGGCGAGGAGCCGCTCGCCCCCATTGTCACCACTTACTACTACGACGAGTGGGACTTCCGCGCGCAGGACTACAAGCCTCGCTGGTGCGCCGTGAAGGAGGCGGACCTGGAGGAAGGCGAGGAGGACTTTTACGAGGACACCCTCAAGGAGTACGCCGCCCTCGTTGCCCAGACGCGCAAGCAGTTCGAGCTGATGAAGCCCGAGCTCTTCCGCAAGATCAAGAAGCTTTCCGATGGCGAGGACATCGAGCTCGACCCCGCCATCGAGTGGATGATCGACATCCGCACCGGGATCAGCCCCTCCGACAAGGTCTACTGGCGCCGCAACAAGGTCGACCGCGACGTCGCCATCGCCTTCCTCCTCGACATGTCCGCCTCGACGGACGAGGAGATCGCCCGCCGCGACCAGCAGTACGACGACTCCGACGACGACCCCCGAAAGTACCTCAGCTGGTGGGTCACCAAGCGCCGCCAGGAGCTGGCCGCCCCGCCCAAGCGCATCATCGATCTCGAGAAGGAGGCGACCGTCCTCCTCATTACCGCCCTCGAGACCATCGGCGACGACTACGGCATCTACGGTTTCAGCGGCTACGGGCGCGACAACGTCGAGTTCTACGTGCTCAAGGACTTCGACGAGCAATTCGGCGAAACCACCAAGAAGCGCATCGACAAGGTCACGCCCATCCGCTCGACGCGCATGGGCCCCGCCATCCGCCACGCCATCCACAAGCTTGGCGAGACGGAGGCGAAGGTGCGCATCCTCGTCCTCCTCAGCGATGGCCGCCCCCAGGACCACGGCTACGGGCGCGACCGCACCGAGAAGGAATACGCCATCCACGACACCAAGCAGGCCCTCAACGAGGCCAAGCGCGAGGGCATCACGCCCTTCGCGCTCACCGTCGACCGCGCCGGCCACGACTACCTGAAGACGATGTGCGAAGACATGGGCTACGAGGTCGTGGGCGACATCGAGTCGCTGCCCCGCCGCCTGCCTGCCCTCTACCGGAGCCTCACGGAGTGACCCTGCCCCTGGTTCGGCACGGCGAGTCCGAAGGCAACGTCGAGGGCCTCATCCAGGGGCAGCTCGACAAGCCCCTCACGGATGTCGGCCGCGTGCAGGCGGGCGCCGTCGCCGAGCGCTTCCGCACCGACGGCAGCGCCGACCGCATCGTGTCCAGCCCCCTCGTCCGCGCGCTCGAGACGGCTGAAGCCATCGGCCGCGCCCTCGACCTGCCCGTGGCCACGGACGACCGCCTCATGGAGTACGACTTCGGCGAGCTCAGCGGGCTCACCGTCCCCGAGGTAAACGAGCGCTACCCGGGCTGGTCCTGGCTCGTCGACCGGGCTGACACACCACGGGAGACGCTCCCCGGTGAGGAAGGCTGGGCCAGCTTCGACGGGCGAATCGCCGAGGTCCTCGCGGAGCTGATGGCGCTCGACGGCCAGACGATCGTGGTGACCCACGGCGGCGTCATCATGGCGGCCCTCAACGCGGTCATGCGCATGCACGGCGCAGCCGAGACCCACGGACGCCGCGTGCGCTTCCCCATGAAGAACTGCGGCATTACCGAACTCGCCCGCGACCCGGAGGGGCGCCTCATCGTGCTCCGCCACAACGACGCCTGCCACCTGCCTGCCGGCACGGCGTCCGTCGGGAGTTCCTAGGCCGGTTCCTCTTCTGCGACCTCGCAGTGATACCGCTCGATGACCGGGTTGGCGAGCAGCCGGGTGCACATGTCATCGGCCAGCGACTGCGCCTCGTCGGCGCTCGCCGCCTCGATCGTCACCTCGAATAGCTTGCCCGAGCGCACGCCCGCCACTCCGGCGAAGCCGAGGTTGTGCAGAGCCGACGCGATCGTGAGCCCCTCCGGGTCGTTCACCGTCGGCTTCAGCGTCACCGCGATCGAAGCGAGGAAACGGCTCACCCGGGCAGATCCTCGCCCGTGAGCGTGCGGTAGAGCGTCAGGTAGCGTTCCGTTGTCGCCGCAACCACGTCGTTCGGAACCTCGGGCGCGGGGTCGCCGTCCTTCCAGCCCGTCCCCACGAGCCAGTCGCGCACCGGCTGCTTATCGAAGCTGGGCTGCGAGCCGCCGGGCTTGTACTCGGAGAGCGGCCAGAAGCGGCTGCTGTCCGGCGTCAGCACCTCGTCGATGAGGATCGTCTCTTCGTTCCGCAGCCCGAACTCGAATTTCGTGTCCGCGATGATGACGTCGCGCTCGAGCGCCACCTGGTGGCCGTAGTCGTAGACGGCGCGGCTGCGCTTCGCCATCGCGTTGGCGGGCTCAGACTCCACGATTTCCTCGAACTGTTCATAGCTGATGTTCTCGTCGTGCTGACCTACGTCCGCCTTCGTCGAGGGCGTGAAGATCGGTTCCGGCAGGCGGTCCGATTCCGTCAGGCCCTCCGGCAGCTGGATTCCGCACACGGAGCCGTCGCGCTTGTACTCGCGCCAGCCCGACCCCGAGATGTACCCGCGCATGATGCACTCCGCCGCGTACGGCTGCGCCTTCCGCACCAGCATCGAGCGGCGGTAGCAGTTCTCCGGGAGGGGGAAGGGCACGAGGTCTTCCGCGTTCGAGCCGTCGACGACGGAGATGAAGTGGTGGGGCACGACCTCGCCGATGCGCTTGAACCACCACGCCGAGAGCTGGGTGAGCACCTCGCCCTTGCGGGGGACGCCGGTGGGCAGTACGAGGTCGAGCGCTGAGATGCGGTCCGTCGCGATGATCAGCATCGTGTCGCCGAGGTCGTACGTGTCGCGCACTTTTCCCCGCACCATAGGAGCGGGCAGATCGGTCTGAAGCACTACGTCGGTCATGGGTTCTCCTCCCGGATACGCAGGTAATAGAGGGTTATTGCGGCATGGGCAAACGCCGTCAGCGGGATCGCCACGCCGCCCTGCAGAATCTGAATCAAGGCGTCGATTGCCATGCGCCCGCCCCGGCTCATTGACTCGGGTCCGGGGCTCACCGGCACCAGCAGCCCGATCAGGACAACCAGCACGAACCCCACGATCACGATCGCGAGCAGCCGCAGCATGTTGCCGTTCATCGTGCGCCAGCTCCGTGTCAGAGCCTCGATCGGTCCGATCTCCTCGATCAGGTACACCTGATACGCGATCCCGAAGCGCCCTATCAGGAACGGGATGACCGCCAACCCCACGATCGTGAGTGCGAGGAGGGCGCCGACGACCGCGAAGATGACCGTGAGCACGATCAGCCCCCCAAGGCGGGTGAAAGCTGGGTCCAGCGCCTCGGTGAGCGACACTGGCTTCCCGAGCGCGGCCGCGGCTACGGACACGATCGTCGCCGCCTGCCCCACGAGCCCCAGCACCACCGCGATCGCCACCACCACCACCAGGGCGAACACCTGGCCGCCCCCTTCACTCGCCCCCGTGATGCCTCCTCGCGGGTACATCTCGTCGAGGAACACGCTGTTGTAGAGCAGGATCGTCACGAGGATCGTCCCGACCACGAGGGGCGCCTGGATGGCGAGCAGGGGCAGCATCGTCTCCCGCGGGTGGTCGCGCATAAGCGCGGCCGCCGCGCTCAGCGTCTCGCCCACGCTCGGCTTCTCTTGCTGCTGGGGAAGCTGTTGTTCAGGTCCCCTGGTCACGTCAGGCCGAGCCGCTCGAACGTCGAGCCGGCGTTGCGCAGGTAGTAGCTGTAGTCGAACAGCGACCGCAGTTGCTGCTCGTCGATGCGCGAGGACACGTCCTCGTCCGCCAGCAGCAGCGAGAGGAACGGCTCGCGTTCCTGCCACGCGACCATCGCGTTGCGCTTCACGATGCCGTACGCATCCTGCCGGCTCAGGCCCGTCTCGATCAGCTCCAGCAGCACGCGCTGCGAGAACACGAGCCCGTATGAGGCGTCGAGGTTCTCGCGCATGCGCTCCGGGTACACCACCAGGTCATCCGCGATGTCCGTGAACAGCGCGAGCATGTAATCCAGCACCAGGCAGGCGTCGGGGAAGACGATGCGCTCCGTCGAGGAGTGGCTGATGTCCCGCTCGTGCCAAAGGGCCACGTTTTCCATTGCCGTGTTCGCGTAGCCCCGCAGCACCCGCGCCAGCCCCGTGATGCGCTCGCACTTCTCCGGGTTGCGCTTGTGCGGCATCGCGCTCGACCCCGTCTGGCCGGCCGCGAACGGCTCCTCCGCCTCCAGCACCTCCGTGCGCTGCAGCCCCCGGATCTCCGTCGCGAACTTCTCCAGCGAGGCGCCCGTCAGCGCGAGCGCGCCCACGAACTGCGCGTGCCGGTCGCGCTGGATGACCTGCGTCGAAGCGTGCTCGACACCCAGCCCGAGCGTCGTGCAGGTCGCCTCCTCGATCTCGGGGGGGATGGACGCGTGCGTCCCCACTGCCCCGCTGATCGCCCCGACCGCGATCGTCTCGCGGGCGGCCAGGAGGCGCTCGCAGTTGCGCCGCATCTCCGCGACCCAGACGGCTACCTTCAGCCCGAACGTCGTCGGCTCGGCATGGACCCCGTGCGTGCGCCCGGGGCAAAGCGTGTCGCGGTGCGTCCGCGCAAGGTTCTCGAGCGCCGCTGTCAGCCGCTCGACGCCTGCGATGAGCAGGTCGCTTGCGGCCCGTAGCTGGAGAGCGGTGGCGGTGTCCCAGACATCGCTCGTCGTGAGCCCGAAATGGACATAACGCGACTCCTCCCCGAGCGAGTCCGCCACCGACTGTAGAAACGCGGTCATGTCGTGGTGCGTAATCGCGAGGTACTCGTTCACCTTGTCGACGTCGAAGGTGGCGTTGGCGCGGATCAGCCGCGCCGCTTCCACGGGCATCTCGCCCGCGGCCGCGCGCGCTTCGCAGACGGCGATCTCGACCTCGAGCCAGCGTTCGAACTTCGCCTGCTCGCTCCAGATGGCGGCCATTTCGGGCCGCGAGTAGCGCGGGATCACGTGGCGCTCCGGGGAGAGTGGGGTTGTGGCGTTGCCATCCCTTCAATCATAGCTCGGGGAGCCCCTGTGCGAGCCTCAAGCCGTTCGTAATTCACGGGTGCCAGCGTGTAGACTGCCGCTCCGCCAGGAGGTGCCGAGTGGAAGAGTTCCGCGGTCGTACAGCTGTGATTACCGGAGGGGGTGGCGGTATCGGCAGGGCCCTGGCCGTCGCCTTTGCCCGGGAAGGCATGAACGTTGTCATCGGCGAGGTCGACATGGATGCCGCGGCCGGCACCGTCGCCGCCGTCGAGGAGCACGGCGTGCGCGCCATCGCGGTCCAGAACGACGTGTCCGACCGCGCCTCCATGCAGGCGCTCGCCGACGCAACGCACGACGCCTTCGGCGGCTGCCACGTGCTCTGCAACAATGCCGGCGTCGTCACCTTCAAGCTCGCCCAGGACATGACCGAGGACGACTGGGACTGGGTCGTCGGCGTCGACCTCTACGGCGTTATCTATGGCATCCAGGCGTTCCTCCCGGGCATGGTGGCGGCGGGCGAGGGCGGCCACATCGTGAACACGTCCTCCATCGCCGGACTCGTGGCTCCGGCCACGCCCGGCATCTCTTCCTACTCGACCGCCAAGTACGGCGTCGTCGGCATTTCCGAGGCGCTCGCGCTCGACCTCGAGCCGCACAACATCGGCGTGAGCGTGCTCTGCCCCGGCGGCGTGCGCTCCCGCATCGTCGAGGCGGGCCGCAACCGCCCCGACGAGTACGGCGGCCCCGAGGACCCCATCCGCGGTATGCTCCCCGGCGAGAGCGTTCCCCAGGAGATGCTTGAGCCCGAGGACCTCGCTCAGAAGGTGCTGAACGCCATCCGCGGCAATCACCTCTACGTCGTCAGCCACCCCGAGACGCAGCCCGCCGTCGAAGCCCGCTTCCAGCGCATCCTCGACGCCTACGACCTCATCCCCAGCTAGTCGCGCCGCCGAAAGGAGCGAGTCATGTCCGTCAAGGTGCTCGTCGTTACGAAGGGCCACCCGTTCGATTACAACGGCTTCTACGCCATGTTCGATGAGAATCCCGAGCTGCTCACGACGCAGGTCGAGCAGCCGGCCGCGCAGGTCATGCTTCGTCCCGAGAACGTGGCCGAATACGAGGCCGTCTGCTTTTACGACATGTGGGGCACCGAGAGCCCCGACGGCGGCGCCAGCTTCGTCCCCGCGCCCGACGAGTATCAGGAGAGCATCGCCGCCCTGCTGCAGAGCGGGAAGGGCATCGTCATGATGAACCACGCCATCGTGCAGTGGCCCGCATGGCCCGGCTGGCGCGATGTCAGTGGCACGTCGTTCCTGCTGACCGAGGGCGAGGTCTTTGGCGAGATGACCCCCGGCTCCGGTTACCGTGGCGGCGCGGTCGACCCGCGCGGCAATCCGACCGGCACCGTCTCCCCCGACTCTGGCGCCGCCGGCCACCCCGTCCTTGAGGGCGTCGAGCCCTTCACGATCGAGGACGAGCTGTACCTGACCTCAAAGAGGTTCGAGGAGCAGCCCGACATCCTGCCGCTCATGCGCACCGACTACCCGATGGTGAAAGAAAACTTCAACCCGCCGCCGCTCGCTCCCGCCGAGGAGCAGGGGCGCTGGGACCACCCCGAGGGCAGCAACCTCGTGGTCTGGGCCAAGAAGAGCGTCAACTCCCCGGTCATCGCCATGCAGATCGGCGATGGCCCCAACTGCTACGCGAACCCCGGCTTCCGCACGCTCCTCAGCAACGCCCTGCACTGGGTCGCGACCGAGGAAGCGCGCGCCTGGGCCGCCGGCTAGCGGAAGGAGCGAACCCATGGCAGTGAAGGTGCTGCTCGTGACCAAGGGTCACGGCTTCAACTACAACGGCTTCTATTCCATGTTCGACGATAACCCCGAGCTGCTCACCACACAGGTCGAGCAGCCGGCCGCGCAGGTGCTCCTGCGCCCCGAGAACGTGGCCGAGTACGACGCCGTCTGCTTCTACGACATGTGGGGCGTCGACTTCTCACCCGCGCCCGAGGAGTATCAGCAGAGCATCGCCGCCCTCCTCGAGAGCGGGAAGGGCCTCATGTTGATGAACCATGCGCTCGTGGAGTGGCCGGCCTGGCCCGGCTGGCGCGACGTGAGCGGCACGTCGTTCCTGCTGACCGAGGGCGAGGTGTTCGGCGAGCTCACCCCTGGCTCCGGCTACCGTGGCGGCGGCGCCGACCCCCGCGGCAACGGCCGCGGCAAGGTCACGCCCGACCCCGCCGCCGCCGGCCACCCCGTCCTCGAAGGGCTGGACGACGGTTTCGTCGTGCAGGACGAGCTCTACCTGACCTCGAAGATCTTCGAATCCCAGCCCGACATCCTGCCGCTGATGCGTACGGATTACCCGATGGTCCAGGAGAACTTCAACCCGCCGCCGATGGCGCCCCAGGACGAAAAGGACCGCTGGGCTCACCCCGAGGGCAGCGACCTCGTCGTCTGGGCGAAGAAGAGCGGCAACTCGCCGGTCGTCGCCACCCACCTCGGCGACGGTCCCGGCAGCTACGAGAGCGAAGGGTTCCGCAGGCTCCTCCACAACACCCTCCACTGGGTGGCGTCGGAGGAAGCGCGCGCCTGGGCCGCCAGCTAGCGAGCGCTAGCGCAGCTCCCGGAACGTCGCGCGGATTCCGCGCACGATCGCCTCGGGCTCCTCGGCGGGCGCGAAGTGGCCGCCCGCCGGGTGCGAGTCCCAGTGCACCAGGTTCCAGTACTCGCGCTGCTGCTCGCTCGGCTCCTGCGGCGCCCCCGGCCCGTGGAACGTGATCCCCGTCGGCGCCTCCACCACCGGCGTGCGGTCGTGGCTGGGCTGCCACTGGTTCCAGGCTGCCTCGTAGTAGTACCGCACCGAGGTCACGAAGGCGTCCGTCGCCCAGTACAGCATCATCGTCGTCAGCAGGTCGTCCTTGGGGAAGCGCGACTCCACGTCGCCGTTCGTGTCGCCCCAGTTCCGCCGCCGCTCGAGGATCCAGGCGCAGAGCCCGATCGGCGAGTCATGCGCCATGAAGGCGAGCGTCTGCGGGTCCAGCGCCTGCACGGCCACGTGCGCCGAGTAGTAGCGGAGGCGTGCAAGGTTGGCCGCCCGCGCCTCGCCGGGCGGCATCGACGCCAGCCCCGGGTCGCCGAGCACCCACGGTCGGTCGTGCGTGAACATGTTCAGGATGATCGCGTCCGTCAGGTGGATGCCGATCAGGTGCTCGGCGTACTTGTGCCCGAGCTGGCTCGTGACGAGCGCCCCCCAGTCCCCGCCCTGGGCCGCGAAGCGCTCATAGCCGAGCACCTCGCGCATGAGCGTCACCCACAGGTCGGCCGTCCGCCAGTAGTTGATGCCCGGCGTCGTCAGCGGCGTGGAGAAGCCGTAGCCCGGCAGCGATGGCACCACCACGTCGAACGAGTCCGCCGGGTCGCCGCCGTGGGCGGCCGGGTCGGTCAGCGGCCCGATCACGTGGCGGAGGTCCCAGTACGTCCAGGGCCAGCCGTGCGAGAGGATGATCGGGATCGGGTTCGGCCCCTTCCCCCGCTCGTGCACGAAGTGGATGGGCATCCCCTCGATCTCGACGCGGAAGTTGTCGAAGCGGTTCATCTCTGCCTCGTGCGCACGCCAGTCGTAGCGGTTGAGCCAGTGGTCGGCGAGCTCGCGCAGGTACTCGCCGTTCACGCCGTACGCCCAGCCCTCGTTGCCAAAGTCGGGCGCCCAGTTGATGCGCTCAAGCCGGCCGCGCAGGTCTTCCAGCTTCTCCTCGGGGATCGCGATCGTGAACGGTTCGGCCTGCATGGCGTCCCTCCTGACAGGGTCTGTTGCGCGGCGAGTCTAGCCCTTGCCGGCGGGTGCGGGGCGAGGCCCGGACATAACCAGTTGACAGCTTGCTCGCGGCAGTTGAAAGGCGATTCTCAGGCGGCTAGTGTCACCTTGCGCAGTCGGGGGACGCGCAAGGGGGATTCCATGAACATACTTAGTAGCTTGTGCTCCGCAAAAAAGGCGCCCGGGACGGCCATTGTCTTAGGGCTTGTCGTCATGATCATCGCCCTGCTCCTCTACCCGGGCGGCTGGCTGATCGACCCGAGCGACCCGCTCGACTTCAATGAGACGCTTAAGGCATATGCCGACCACGACAACCTTACGCACGCGGTGTCGTTCGTCATCATCCTTTGCTCGTTGTTGATCTCGTACGGCCTGTTTTCGTTCTGGCGGCTGCAAGGGCCCTCGGGAAGCCTGGGCCACTCCATGCTGCGCTTCGGGATACTGGTCAACCTCTTCCACTACGGGGTTTACATCCTGACGATGGGAGTGCGGCACCTGCTCGTTGCGGTCTCGCAGCACGCCGAGGCACTGGCGGATCCCGCGGGGGCTCCGGAACTCATGCTGGTGTTGCATGCGGCCAGCGGAGGGCTCCACTTCGCCTTCGTCACGATTTCGTCGGTGAGCGGCATCCTGGTGGGGATCGGGCTTGCCAGGCGCTTCAGCTCAATGAACGCCACCGCAGCCGCCTGCTGGGTCTTCGCCCTCGCCGGGGTGGCGGGTCTCGTCAACGTCGTCGTCGGCCAGCAGGCTGAGATCGACCCCGAGGCCTTCATCATGGCCAGCAACATCGTCCTCTTCGTCGCGGCGATTGCCCTCCTGGTCATCGGCATCGGCGTGATACGGGGTGAGAGCGAGCTCATTCCGGAGGACGAGGACTAGGCGTATCGCGCCAACAGGCGCAGTCCCGCCCCACTGAGCCGGCGGGAACGCATCTGCGTTCCCGCTGGCGAGGCTGATTGCGCTCGGCTACAGTTCCGGCAGCGCATTCGCGCTCCGGGGGATCCCATGGCCGTCGAGACGAAGCAGACTTTCTGCCGCTTCTGCCACGCGTTCTGCGCGATAGAGGTCGACATCGAGGACGGACGCGCCATCAAGGTGCGCGGCGATGCGAAGAACCCGATGTACCAGGGGTTCACCTGCATCAAGGGGCGGCAGCTCCCCGAGCAGCACTACCACCCCGACCGCCTCCTCCACTCCCAGAAGCGCGCCCCCGATGGGACGTACCACGATATCCCCCACCAGCAGGCCATCGACGAAGTGGCCGACCAGCTCCAGGCCATCATCGCCGAGCATGGCCCCCGCGCCGTCGCCACCTTCAGTGGCACCTACGGCTTCTCCTTCCCCTCCTCCGGCCAGTTCACCGGGGCCTTCATGGCCGGCATCGGCTCGAACATGACCTACTCCGGCGGCACCATCGACCAGCCCGCCAAGCCCATCGCCCGCGCCTACCACGGCAACTGGGGCGCCGGCCCGCAGATGTTCGACGACTCCGACGTCTGGATGCTCATCGGCGCCAACCCCACCATCTCCATGTGGGGAGGCATCCCCCAGTACAACCCCGCCAAACGGCTCCACCAGGCGAAAGAGCGCGGGATGCAGTTCATCGTGATCGACCCCCGCCGCACCGAGGCCGCGGAGAAGGCCGACGTCTTCCTGCAGGTGAAGCCGGGCGAAGACCCCACCCTGCTCGCCGGCATCCTCCGCGTCATCCTCACCGAGGGCCTCGTCGACGGCGACTTCGTCGCCGCGAACGTTCAGGGCCTCGAGGAGCTGCGCGAGGCCGTCGAGCCGTTCACCCTCGACTACGTGGAGGAGCGCGCCGGCGTCGCCGCCTCCCTCGTCGAGCGCGCCGCGCGCATCTTCGCCAGCGGCAAGCGTGGCTCCGTCACGTCCGGAACGGGCCCCGACTTCTCGCCGCACCCCAACATCACCGAGTACCTCATCAACTCCATCAACACCGTCTGCGGGCGCTGGATGCGCGAGGGCGAGCGCGTCCCCAATCCGCCCGTGCTGCGCAAGCCGAAGGACTACGTCGCCCAGGCTTACGAGGAGAGCACCGACTGGGACGCGCGCGAGCGGATGCGCATCCGGGATCTCCCCATCACTGCCATCGGGCCGCCCACCAGCGCCCTCGCCGAGGAGATCCTGACCCCCGGCGAGGGACAGGTCCGCGCCCTCATCTGCATCGGCTCGAACCCCATGGCTGCCTGGCCCGACCAGCTCCGCACCTACGAGGCCATGCAGGCGCTCGACCTGCTCGTCACGCTCGACATCAAGATGTCGGCGACCGCCAAGCTGGCCCACTACGTGATCGCGCCAAAGCTCTCGCTCGAGCGCGAGGACACGACCCTCCCCAACGAGGCGCTCTCCGGCGTCTTCGGCTTCGCCCAGGGCTATCCCGCCCCCTACGCCCAGTACGGCCCCAAGCTCATCGACCCGCCCGAGGGCTCGGACGTCATCGAGGAGTGGGAGTTCTTCTGGGGAATCGCCCACCGCATGCGCATCCCCCTGCGCGCCGGCTGGGGCGAGGTCGATATCGACAACAAGCCGACGACCTCCCAGCTCCTCGAGTGGATGTGCGAAGGCTCGCGCATCCCCCTCGACGAGGTGAAGAAGTATCCCCACGGCCACATCTTCGAGGACGACGAGATTCGTGTGCTGCCTAAACGCCCCGGCTCGCCGCGCCTCGATGTTGGACGCGCCGAGATGATGGCGGAGCTCGCCGACGTGCGCGCCGAGCCCTACTTCGAGGGCGGTGGCTATCGCGAAGGTGAGGAGTTCACCCACCGCCTCGTCAGCCGGCGCATGCTCGAGTCGTATAACTCCTCGGGCCGCGACATCCCCCGGCTCATGCGCAAGTACGAGAACAAGGGCAACCCTGCCTACATGAACCCGATGGATATCGCTGAGCTCGGCCTCGCCGCCGGGGACCTGGTCGAGATCGAGTCCGCGCGCGCCGCCATCTACGGTGTCGTCGAGCCTGCGGACGACGTTCGCTCGGGGGTCATCTCGATGGCGCATGCGTGGGGCGATGCCCCCACTGAGGACGCGCGTGTGCGCGAGCTCGGCGCCAACACCGGCCGCCTCTCCGACACGCAGCGTGACTTCGACCCCATCACGGGCATCCCCGTGATGAGCGCGATCCCGGTCAACGTGCGCAAGGTCGAGGACCCCGCGCCCGTTCCCACGGGCTAGCCGGGCAGGGCGTTCTGCAGGCGCTTACTCCCTCGCGATGAGGGGCCCCGTGCCGTGCCCGGGAAAGACGGGCGGGTCGGTGGGGTTGGCGCCGGGACGCGCGCCCGGCCTGTCGAGCCACTCCCAGTTGTAGGTCGCGTCGTCCGGTGCGCGAGCTGCCTGGACGAACGCGGCAGCGAAATCCGGGAGGGAGTGTGGTGGGTCGGTCGGGAACTGCTCGACGCGGTTCCACTCGTGCAGACAGATGCGGTGCGCCACCTTCCACTCTCCGCCTCGTCGCTCGAAACGGTCGATGTAGCGACCGCAGAACGTGAACAGGCTGGCGTTGTGCTCATCGATCGGTGAATGGCTGTAGGTCACGAAGCTTGCTTCAGAGAGGGCGACGTCCGCGCTCTGGAACTCGACGTAGTGGTTGCCGATGAAGTGCACTGCGCGGGAGGCGCTCGGCTCACCATCCTCGCGGGGTGCGAAAAACTTCGAGAATTCCCAGCCGGGCCCCTGGAACATGGCCCCGTGGTCGTCGTACCCGTCCTCGTGGTAGACGGACTTCACCAGCTCGGGATCGCTGCGGTCGACCCCGCGGCAGTAGCGCATGATGACGTCGTAGATCTCCGCCTTGGCGACCAGCCTGTCGGTGGCGGACATCGTTTCCGCGCTCGTCGTTGTTTGCGTGTTGGTCATCGCTCATCTCCTCGCTGCGGGACGGCATCCGGTGGAAGAAGTCTAGGGAATCGGCCCCCGAAATTCCCTGAACGGGTGGGGTAATTCGAAGGATCGCGACCTAGGGTTGGTCCATGATGCGTTCGATTCATGGCTCTCTCCCGCTCAGCCTCGCCGTCTTCGTGACGATGGCCTTCGTCCTCGGCGCCTGTACGCCGGAGGGGCCTGCGACGGCTCCGCCTGTACGGGGGACGGTCGTCTCGGACCGCGAGCCCACCCGGCCGCCGCCCGTCCCGGCAACCCGCAGACCAGAGCCCCGGGAGACGCCAACGGTGCAGCCGACGCCGGCGCCCCGGCCAACGCGACCGCCACCGTCGGACGCCTCCGCCCCGGCCACCTACACCGTCCAGCCGGGCGACGTGTGCTGGCGCATCGCCCAGGACCATGGCGTGACGACCATCGCGCTTCTCGAGGCGAACTCGCGGATCAACGCCAACTGCACCAATCTCGCGGTCGGCTGGGAGCTGGTGATCCCCTAAGGGCGCGCCGCACGGATGCCGCATGAGCGGAGATAGCCACAGAGCGGTTGACGCTACTCCGCTTCGTTTGCGGGATGCTCGAACGAGTCACCCTCCACATGGCAGTAGATGGTGACCAGCACTCTCAGGTCGGGACTGAGATATTGCCCCGGGCAGGCGCAGTAGCGCCGAACCGACCGCACGTACGCCCCGGACGCATCCACCACCTCGGCGGTCACGAGGGTGTCCGTCAACTCGCCGTCGAGGTTCCACCTCTGCTCCCGCTCGACGATGACCTGCAGCCCGCCGGGGGCGATCTGGTAGTGGTAGGCCCAGGCCTCGTACTCGTAGGCATCCCCGTTGACGAGAATCCCCGACGAGGTCTCCCGCCCGTAGGCGGTTAGCTCCATCCCCTCGGGGATGACGATCCGGTACTCGCCCACCCGGTACACTCCCGGACCGCTGCTGCTCCCGAGACGGGGCTCTGCCCCGGTCGCGGGCTCGGCGCACTGACTGGTGGAGGTTGAAGCCGGCGGTGGCTGGTCCGTCCCGGCCGGCGTGGCGTGGTCTGGTGCGACAACCAGTGGCTCCTCGCCTCCCCCGTTGCGAACAGCCAGGAGGACGAAGACCACCCCGGCCACAACTGCGGCCGCCGACAGCGCGCCTGCCAGGATGAGGAGCGGCCGGCCACCCCTTCGAAGATTCCTCACTCGGCCGGCTCGTGGGGCGTCGCAGTTGGCTCAGCCGCAGGTGGGATGTTGACGATCTCGACCTGGTCACCCACGTAACGCATGTCCAAGAGGATCCTGTCGAAGAAGGCGTGCACCTCCCATTCTGGAGAGTCACCGGGGCGGCACCAGACATCGCGCTCCACCTCCTGGCCATAGAACGGGTCACCCCACAGCTCCCCAGCCTCGGTCTGCCTCACCACAAACCCCGTTTCGAGGCGCAGCACCGAACCGCTGGCCATGTCGATGATCTCGCCGGCGCCCGTGACGACCCTCATGCCGGGCTCTAGCGCCTCATGCCGCACCGGCGCCTCCCCACGAGCCGGCGGGAACGCGCGACCCCGAATATGCGCCCCGATGCTGAGAGGAAACACGACGCCCAGGCCGCTTCCGCGCAACTCCCAGTCTGTCCAGTAGCCAGCCACCACCACCTGGTCATGGCCAATTTCCTCGTACCTGCGGTCAGCCCTTTGCGGCGCGCCGCTTACCCACTCGGTAGGGGGACCGTACCCCGCTGCTGACTGGTCGTCCCTCCAGAAGACTGCGCGCAACTGAACCTCAATGTGAGTGCCGGGCTTCAGGCCACGGAGTCGGTAGCTGGTGTGGTGCAAACCGATGCCCGTCATGTCCGTCCAGTGGCTGCCCCTTACCCGGTACTGCCACCCGTTCGCGTCCCCAGGGCCGCCACTCCACATGAGGACAAGCGAGTCGCTGAACCCATCGGTGGCTACAACGAGCTCGAGGGACTTCGCACCGCGTGGCTCGGCGCGGGGCTTGCACGTAATTGCCTCGTCCGGTTCCGCCGTTGGGTCTGTGGTGGCCCAATCGATCTCCGGCTCCGAGCTACAGGCGAGCGCCAAAATGGCGAGCGCTACCCCCGCCAACAGCACCGCCACAGGGACGAGGGAGAGCTTCAACGCGACCCTCTTTGCGCCGATGTGTCGGACCTACTGAAGAGCGCAACCTTGGGTCTGTTGGGTGGGCACACACCCCGAGGCTATGACATGGAGTTGGGGTTCACAACATAGAGGCACGCTACCAGCCTCGGCACCTGATTTACCTCCCCCGACGCGGGAGCCGCTTCCGCGCGAGGATGGTCTGTGACTGCCCGGGGTGTACTACTGCGAGGGTGAGGAGCCCTTGGGTGAAGATGGTGGACTGCGTGAGCTACGGGTGTCGGCGCATCTTCCCATTGCTTTCTGAAAAAGTTGGTACCCCCGGCAGGAATCGAACCTGCGCACATGGTTTAGGAAACCACTGCTCTATCCCCTGAGCTACGGGGGCCTGCCTGTATGAGAACGCGCTTTCGCCGGGCTGTCTACCGCTCGCCCGGCCGCCGTGCGACTTAGACCGTGACCTCGTTGAGGTCGGACACCGGCACGATCGGCGCGCCCGTGAGCTGCCGCACGTCGTCGACCGTGAATCCAGGCGCGATTTCGTGCAGGCGGAAGGAGTCGCCGGCGGGCTCGAAGAGCCCCAGGTCCGTCATCACGAGCGTGACCACGCCCGCTGCCGTCAGCGGGAGGGCGCAGTGTTCGAGCAGGCGGGGGCGGCCGTCGCGCGTCGTGTGCTCGAGCAGCAGGAACACCTGCTTCGCGCCCACCGCGAGGTCCATCGCCCCGCCGATGCCGCCGCCCTTCCGTCCGCTGATACGCCAGTTCGCGAAGTCCCCGTTGGCGGCCGCCTCGTACGCGCCCAGGACGGCCACGTCGAGCAGGCCGCGCCGGATGATCGCGAACGCGTCGGCGTGGTGCACGATCGACGCGAGGGGCGTGAGCAGCACCGGCTGCGCGCCACCGTTCACGACATAAGGCGTTGCTTCCTCGACCGTCGCGTTCCGCCCGTACCCGATGACGCCGTTCTCGGAGTGCAGGATGACCGTGCGGTCCTCGGGCACGAAGTCGGAGCAGCGCGTCGGCATGCCCACGCCCAGGTTCACGACCCAGCCGTCCTCGAACTCGGCCGCGACTCGCGCCGCCATCAGGTCACGCGACAGCCGCTTGCCCTCGACGCTCATGACCGTGGCCTCCCGCTGAACATGGCGAGTGGCGGCGCCTGCAGCATGCCGCCCGCCTCCGGGATGGACACGACCCGCTGCACGAAGATGCCCGGCGTGTGGATCAGGTCCGGATCGAGTTCGCCCACCTCCACCACTTCCTCCGCCTCGACGAGCGTGCAGTCGGCCGCCATCGCCATGATCGGGTTGAAGTTGCGCTGCGAGCGCCGGAACACGAGGTTCCCGAACGTGTCCGCCTTCCAGCAGCGGATGAGGGCGTAGTCCGCGACGATCGCCTCCTCCAGCACGTACGTCCGGCCCCCGAACTCGCGGTGCTCCTTCCCCTCCGCCACCTCCGTCCCCACCCCCGCGGGCGTGAAGAACGCGGGGATGCCGGAGCCGCCCGCCCGGATGCGCTCGGCGAGCGTGCCCTGCGGCGTGATCTGCGCCTCGATCTCCCCCGCCTCGTTCAGCTCTTCGAGCGGGGTCCGTCGCGAGGGGTGCGTCGAGGCCGTGAACGCGAGGATGACGCGGCTCACGCGCTTCTCCTCGACCAGGTTGCCGGTCGTGATCACCCCGTCGTCGCGGGTCATCCCCGCGCCGTTCGCGATCAGCGTCAGGTCCGAGGCGCCCTGCTCGTACAGCGCCGCGATGAGGTTGTGGGGCGAACCCGGCTCACCGAAGCCCGCCACGAGGATGCTCGAGCCGTCCGCGACATCCGCGACCGCCTCGGCAAAGCTCCCGACGACCTTCGATTCCATGGCTTCGCGCTACGCCCCGGCCATTCTCGAGAGCAGGTAGGCGGCGGTGCGCCCTTCCGCCTCCGGGTCGACGGGCATGATCGAGGCGGAGAAGTCGCTGACGCCCATGGCCTCCAGCCGGTCGAGCGCTTCGTCGAGCACGCGCTCGTCGCCGAGGATGCCGACGTCCTCGGGCTCGGCCGCGCCCTCCCGATCGAGCATTGCCCGGTAGGAGGGGATGCCGCTGTAGCCCGCGAGCATCCTCCCGACGCGCTTGCGGGCATCCTCGGGGTCGTCGGTGAGGGCGATGGGGAAGGCCGCGATGATGCGCGGCGCCTGCTCCCGCCCTGCCCGCTCCGCGGCCTCCCGCAGCGCCGGCGCGATGTAGCTCTCGATCGTGTCCGGGCCCGTCATCCAGAGGCTCGTGCCGTCCGCCACCGACCCAGCCAGCGCGAGCATCCGCGGGCCCATCGCCGCGATCAGCACCGGCGGCGGTTCCGTGTCGGGAACGCCGTAGGTGGCGTGGATGCGGTAGCTCTCGTTCTCGACGTTCACTTCGCCCCCGCGCAAGAGCGGCAGGAGCGCATCCAGGTAGTCGCGCATGTGCAGAGCCGGCTTCTCGAACGACAACCCCCACATGTCCTCGACCACGAACTTGTGCGAGAGCCCGATGCCCAGCGCGAACCGGTTCCCCGAGGCTGCCTGCACGGTCAGCGCCTGCTGCGCCATTGTCACGGGGTGGCGGGCGTAGGTGGGGACGACGGCCGTGCCCAGCTCGATGCGTTCGGTCTCGCGCCCGATCACCGTGAAGGCGGCCATGGCGTCGAGCCCGAAGACGTTGGGCATCCAGGCGCTCTCGAACCCCTGTGCCTCCACCTCCTGCGTGCGAGCGACCAGACCCTCGAGATCCTGCCGTCCGCCGATCATCACGCCAATACGCATTCCCGTTCCTCCGAAGGCGCAAGGCTACCAGAAGCGCCGGACGGCGCTCGTGCGCGCCCGCGACGGCGCGTTCCCCTACGATTGGGCGCGGGCGCAGCATGCCCGGGAGGATCCCCGTGGACGGTTTCATCGACGTACACCATCACGTGCCCTCGGCCGAGATCGCGGAGGCGGCTACGCAGGTCGGGATCCCCATGGCCGGCGCCTGGACGCCGGAGACGGCGATGGCCGCCATGGACGCCAGCGGCATCGCCGCGGCCGTGCTCACCCCCACAATCTTCGTCGCCGATGTCGGTGATCCCGCGGCGGCGGTCCCCCTCCACCGCGCCACCAACGACTACCTCGCCGGCGTCGCCCGGCGCTGGCCCCACCGCTTCGGCGCCTTCGCCACCCTCCCCCTCGTCGACCCCGACGCTGCCCGCGCTGAGCTCGACCGCGCCTTCGACGACCTCGGCATGGACGGCGTCCTCCTCCCCAGCGGCGTCGGCCCCGACCTCATCGGCGCCGAGCGCTTCAACTCCGTCCTCGCGGCGATGAACGACCGCGGCGTCGTCATCCACCTCCACCCGACCAAATCGCACCTCGGCATCCCCAACCTCTCCCCCGCGGTCGTCGACTTCCCGGTCGAGACGACGCGTGCCATTGGCAGCCTGCTCGCCTCCGGCGCCCTCGAGCGCTACCAGAACCTGACCTGGATCATGGCCCACGCTGGCGGCTGCTTCCCCTACATCGCCGGTCGCGTCGCCCGCTCCGACGGCGCCGAACCCTTCCTCACCACCGCGCCGAAGGGCACCGCCGCCTACCTGTCTCGCATGTACTTCGACGTCGCCGTGAGCTGCCACCCCAACGCCTTCCCCAGCCTCCGCACGGTCACCGACACCGACCACATCGTCTTCGGCACCGACTACCCCGCCTTCTCGCAGGCGGACGTCGACGAGGCGATCGCGTTCCTCGTGAACGAGGCCGGCTTCACCGAGGACGAGCTCGACGCCATCGGCTCGAAGAACATCAAGCCCCTCTTCCCGCGGCTGGCGGACGATATGGAGGCCGCCGGCTAGCCCTACCGCGCCTCCACGCCCGCCGGTATCGCGACCCTGTCGCCCACGCCGAACCCATGCCGCTCGAACCAGCCGCCGTTGACCTCGAGCGTGTACCGGTACGGCTGTGCGGGCCTGAGGACATCGAGGCTGAGGGGCACGCCGTGCACGATCTCGAGTACGATGCCGTCCGCCCCCAGGTAGGCGATGTCGAGCGGGATGAGCGTGTTCCGCATCCAGAAACCCCCCGCACGGTCTCCCTGGAACACGAACAGCATCCCCGCCAGCTCGTCCATCGATTCCCGGAACATCAGGCCCCGTTGGCGCTGGTCCGACCGGTTTGCAATCTCGACCGTCAGCGTCACCGACGACTCGCCGTCGGCGCTCGTCACGCTGAGCAGTGTGATCGGGAGCAGGCACGGATCGGGGACGTTGGCCGAGCACCGCTCCGGGGTCCAGTCGCCCGCGAGTCCGGGGATGACGGCCCGGTGGGTCTCGGGCTTCGGTTCCGGCGAGGCTGCCTCCGCGGTCTCGACAGGCGGCCTGGCCGTGATGAGGGCGGCTGTCTCGGGCTGGGACTCCCCCTGCCCCGCCTGCACCGTCACCGCGAGGGTGACCGCAAGGGCTGTGACGCCCGCCAGCAGCAGCGCCGCGTAGCGCATCTCCCTAGCCCGCGGTCTTGTGCGCCACCCAGGACGTGATGAGCCGGTTGGCGATGCTGATCGGACCGGGGATGTTCGGCAGCGCATCGACCGGGAACCAGTCCGCCGCTGCGATCTCGGCGTCCTCGAGGACGATGTCGCCGCTCTCGTACTCCGCGAAGAAGCCCAGCATGAGGGAGTTGGGGAAGGGCCACGGCTGGCTGCCCTGGTACTCCAGGTTCTTCACCCGCAGCCCGACTTCCTCCTCCACTTCCCGCAGGAGCGCCCCCTCGACCGTCTCGCCCGGCTCCACGAAGCCAGCGAGGGCGCTGTACAGGCCCTCGGGGAAGCGGTGGCTGCGGGCCAGCAGCACATCGTCCCCCCGGTGGATGAGCGTGATGATCGCCGGCGAGAGCTGTGGGAAGCGCAGCAGACCGCACTGCGGGCAGCGCATCGAGCGCTCGCCGGAGACCGGTTCGTTGGGAGCGCCGCAGCTCCCGCAGTAGCGGTTGATCCGCTCCCATTCGACGATCTGCACGGCCCGTCCCGCCGCCATCCACATCTCCTCGTCGGTCATGCCGTAGACGGAGAAGAGGTCGCAGAAGTGCCAGCCCGTGCCCGCCTCCGCCTCGTCCTCCACCCCCGCCGCCCAGACGGGCCGCCCGTCGAGCATGCCGATGAAGTGCGCCGCCCCCGTCCGCGGGAGGCGGTCCGCCTCCCGCTGCTCGGCAAGCGCTGTGTCCGCCTCGCGGAACAGGACGCGGTTGCGCTGGACGAGCATCCAGAGTCTCGGGGCGCTGGTGTCTTCCGGCGGAACCACTCCGGGTTCGAACATGACCGCGCCAGCCTACAGGCTCGGCCCCGCGTCGCGAACCACTGCGACTAGCCGAGCACCTCGGCGAAGGCCCGCATCTCGCGCTCGATGTCGGGCCCCATCGCCTGCCACATCAGCTCCGTCGCGCCACCCGCTTCCAGGCTTTGCAGTTGCTCCCGGATCTCGTCGACCGTGCCCGTCAGCTGTGCCGGCGCCTCCCCCTCGGCCGTCAGCGCCTTGCGATCGTGCTCGTTCAGCTCGACCAGGTGCCCGCGGTGGATCTCGAGGTGCCGCACGTCCTCCGCGACCCCCGCGATCGATGCCGCCCAGTCCTCCCCGCCCGGAAACGCGTCGAGCGACTGCCCGCGCGCGGCCGTCCCGTGGTAGCGCACCGCCAGCGACGGCGCCGTCGCCTCGAACGCGCGCTCTGACCGTGGCGACTCGCCCGCGTCGAGCACGGTTCCGGTGCTGAGCACGGCGCACCAGTCGAATCCCGGCACGGGCCGGAAGCTCACCGTCACGCCGCTGCCGATGTCGCGCGCGAACGCCTGCCCCCGCGGCCCCTGAGCGTTCACGAGCACGGGCACGTCGATAGGCCGCTCCGGCGCGAACCCGGCCGAGTGCAGCATCTGCGTCGCCGCCCCGTCGACTTCGACCACCTCCCCTCGCAGCAGCGCCATCACCTGCCGCACACCGCGCTCGAACTCGCGCCGCGACAGCATGGGCTGCCCCATCGCGAGCCTGCCCGTGAAGCCCGCGCCGAACGCGACCGCCAGCCGCCCCGGCGCCAGCTCGTCGAGCGTGGCGATGGCGGCCGCCTGCGTCATCGGGTGGCGCAGGTGCGGCACCAGCACCCCTGGGCCCAGCCCGATGCGCTCCGTGCGCTCGGCGATACGCGCGAGCGTCACCCACACGTCGTGATAGAGCGCGGGCGAGTCGTAGATCCAGACCCGCTCGTAGCCGAGCTCCTCCGCCAGGACGGCCTGCTCGACCGCCGCGCTGTTCGCCGGAAACGCACACGAAATGTCCATCGCTCTGCTCCTGGTGCCGTTGAAACGTGGATGCTAGCAGCGCCTCAGACGCGCGGCTCCCACGAGGAGAACCGTAGCGTGACGAGCAGCCCCGCCACGCCCCACGCCGCGATAACGGCGAGGTGCACGGGCTCGAACCCAGCCCCCGTCTCGAACGGGTTGAAGCCCGTCTGCAGCGCCTCCGAGAGGTGCCGCACGGGGAACACCGAGCTCACGTGCTCGACCCAGGCGGGCGTACCCGCGTCCGGCGGGATGAACACGTCCGAGATGAACAGCAGCGGCAGGATCGACGCGTTCACGACGGCCGGCGCGGCGTCCGCGTTCGGGACCATCGAGGCGATGGCGAAGCCCATGGCGCAAAACGAGAACGCGCCCACCGCCAGCGTCACCAGCACGGCCGGCATCGTCTGCCCCGGTACGTCCACGTCGTAGAACAGCCACCCGAAGAGCACCACGAGCACGAGCAGGGCCAGCATCAGGATCACCGCGTGCGCGATGCGCCCGAACAGGAACGCCCACGGCGGCAACGGCGACCCACGGACACGCTTCAGCACGCCCCCGTCCCGGTCGAAGACCCAGCTCATCGCGATCGACGTGTAGCACGAGTTCACGATCGTGAGCGCCGCGATCGCGGGGATGTAGAACGTCGCCCCGCTGATGACGCGATCCCCCATGTCGAGGTCGTTGCCCCCGAAGATGACGTTGAGGATGACGAGGAAGATCAGGGGAAACGCGATCGTGAAGAACGCCGCTGCCGGATTCCGCCGGAACGCCCGCTCCTGGTACTTGATCT
The DNA here is from genome assembly GCA_965203545.1 of Tepidiformaceae bacterium. Classification (GTDB taxonomy): domain Bacteria; phylum Chloroflexota; class Dehalococcoidia; order Tepidiformales; family Tepidiformaceae; genus UBA2991. The sequence goes on along the minus strand of OZ241899.1, from coordinate 890,043 downwards.
GCAGGAGCACCAGCCGAGCCGCCTTCACGAAACCACCTCGCCGTCGCCGTCGTCGGTCAGCCGCAGAAACACGTCCTCGAGGGATAGACGGCTCACCGTGAGGTCCTCTAACTCGACAGCCTCGGCGAGCGCCCAGCTCGTGAGGGCGTGCAGGTCACGCGTCGGGTCGGCGGTCCGCGCCTCGATCAACCCCTCTCCCGCGTCGCGCAGCCCCAGTCCGTCCGGGAGCGCCGTCCCCTGCGGCGCGCGGAAGCGGATGACCGCGTCCGCGTCGGCTGCGACCAGCCCGGCGGGCGTGTCCTCGGCCACGATCTCGCCTCGCACCATGATCGCCACGCGGTCGGCGAGCGCCTGCGCCTCGTCGAGGTAGTGTGTCGTCAGCAGCACCGTCTTCCCGAGCTCGCGCAGGTTCCGGATCATGGCCCAGGAGCCCCGACGTGCAGTCGGGTCGAACCCCGTCGTCGGCTCGTCGAGGAACAGCAGCTCGGGGTCGCCCGCCAGGCCCACGGCCACGTCGAGCCGGCGCTGCTGGCCGCCCGAGAGGCGCCGCACACGCTGGTCGCGCTGCTCCTCCAGCCCCACCACCTCCAGCACCTCGTCCAGCGGCAGGGGCCGCGGGTAGAACCCGCGAAACATGTCGACCGTCTCCGAGACGGTCAGGTACGGCTCGAGACCGGTGTGCTGAAGCACGATGCCGGTTCGTTCCTTCAGCGCGACCTCGTTCCGGCCCGGATCGAACCCGAGCACACTCACCTCGCCCGCCGTTCGCGAGCGGTGCCCTTCGAGAATCTCGACCGTCGTCGTCTTCCCAGCCCCGTTCGGGCCGAGCAGCGCAAACACCTCGCCCCGCTCGATGCGCAGGTCGATACCTCGCACGGCCTCGATCTCGCCGTATCGCTTCCGCAGCCCCCGTACCTCGATGACGGCCTCAGCCATGAGGCGATCCTAGGGGAGCGATGCACAAGGGGCTGCTCTCCGGGAGCCGGTGTCACGGCAGCCGTTCGCGCCGCGACCTCCGTAGACTGAGTTCCCTGTGTCGACTGCCTGGGTTCTAGCGGTATTTTCCGTTTACTTCTCGCTCCTCATCGCGATTGCGTTCGTCGGCGCCCGGCGCATGAGGAACATGTCCGAGTACGTGCTCGGCGGCAGGCGGCTGAGCAGCTTCACCGCCGCTCTCAGCGCCGGCTCCTCCACAACGAGCGCCTGGACCATGCTCGCCCTGCCCGCGCTGGCCTACGTGAGCGGCCTCGTGGAGCTGTGGATTCCGCTGGCGGCAGCGGTCGGTCTCTGGCTCAGCTGGACCTTCGTCGCCAGGCGGCTCCGCCGCTACACCATCGCCGCCAACGACGTCCTCACTATCCCCGAGTTCTTCGAGGTGCGCTTCGGCGATACCACCGGAATCCTCCGGGGGATGACGGCCGCCATCACCATCCTCTTCGTCGTCTTCTACGTGAGCTCGGGGCTGGTGGGCGGCTCCAAGCTGCTGGACACGATGTTCGGCATCGAAACCAACACCGGCATTCTGCTGACCTTCGGGGCAGTGGCCTCCTACACCCTGATCGGTGGCTTCCTTGCTGTCTCGCGCACGGATGTCTTCCAGGCGCTCCTCATGATCATCAGCCTCACCATCATCGCCGCCGTGCTTATCGGCTCGACAGGCAGCCCGTTCGTGGAAGCGACCGGCGAAACCCGGGGCTTCTTCAATCCCTTCACCATTGACACTGGTTCGCCCATCGACGCTGTCTTCATCCTTTCCGCCCTCGGGTGGGCGTTCGGCGCCTTTGGCGCCCAGCGCATCCTGCAGCGCTTCATGGCCATTGAGCGCGAGGACCACATCCCCCGGAGCCGCAATCTGTCCTTCGTGTGGCTGGTACTGGTGTACTCCCTCGCGCTGGTCGTGGGTCTGGTCGCGCACAGCGCCCTGGCGGAGCAAGCGATGCTGGGCGAGGTCACCGACCCCGAGCGTATCTACGTGGTTGTGTCGGAGGTCTTCTTCCATCCCGCGGTGACCGGCCTCCTCCTGACAGCCGTGATCGCGGCCGTTATGAGCACCGCCGACTCCCAGCTGCTCCTCGCCTCCGCCGTGGCGACCGACGACATGCCGGTGCTCAAGCGCGTCGCCTACGCCATCTCGGAGAACCGCCGCGTCTGGCTGGGCCGTGTGCTCCTCGTCGTCATCGGCGGCGTCGGCGTGCTGGTCTCGGTCTACTTCCCCGGGTCGATCAACGAGCTGGTCGCGTACGCCTGGGGCGGGATGGGGGCGGCCTTTGGGCCAGTCACGATCCTGGCCCTGTTCTGGAGGCGCTTCAATTTCCCGGGGGCGCTTGCCTCCATCGTCGTCGGGACGGTGGTCGCCTCCATCTGGGCCTTTAGCGACGGTGGACCGTCCGGGATGTGGGACATCCAGCCCGCCACGCCTGGGTTCATCCTCGCCTCGATCGTGGCGGTCGCCGTCACCCTTGCCACGCCGCCCCCGTCCCGCGAGGTCGTCGACCTCTTCGACAGGGTCAACGCCCGCTAGCTAGAAAGCGCCAGCAGTCGCGCCGCGATCTCCCGCGCCTCGTCGAGATTCTCCGCGAAGCGATCCTCGGGAACCTCGTCCAGCACGTTGAGCGAATCCATCGCCCTGCGCGACGATCCCCTGAGGCCCATCACGATGACCTCCGTGTCTTGCGAGGTCGCCGTGTCTACCAGCTGCTCGACCACGAGCGCCGCGCTGTCGTCCACGTAGACCGTCTCGGAGAAGTCGAGAATGACGACCTCATGGTCGCGGATGTCCACGCTGATCGTGCTGATCAGCTTGGTCGAGGAAGCCACCGTAAAGCTCCCGCGCAGCGCGACGAGGCCCACTCGTGCGGAGAACGCGTCGATGTCGCTCGGGCTCTCGTCGCCGGTGAAGAAGCTGCGGTCCAGCAGGGGCACCGACACCACGCTGTCGAGCTGCAGCCGCTCGAACTGCCGGGCGCTGGCCATGCCCGCCGCGATCAGGCCGATTGCGACTGCAGTCACCAGGTCAAGGAAGACCGTGAGCGCCAGCGTGATCAACATCACCAGCAGGTGCTCCCGCTGCACTCGCAACAGCCGCGTGAGGAAGCGCCAGTCGATGATGTCCCAGCCGACCTTCACCAGGATTCCGGCGAGCACGGCCTGGGGAATCTCTTCCGCCAGCGGTCCGAGGCCCAGCACCAGTGCTAACAGGATCGCCGCCCGCAGCACGCCCGAGACCGGCGTGCTGCCGCCGGCTCTCAGGTTCACCACCGTGCCCGGCGTCGCCCCGGCCCCGGCCAGCCCTCCGAAGAGTCCCGCTGCCACGTTGCCGATCCCCTGTCCCACCAGCTCCCGGTTCGGGTTGTGCTGCGTCCGGGTCATCGAGTCGGCGATCAGCGAGGTCAACAGGCTGTCGATGGACCCCAGCAGTGCGAGCGTGATGGCGGGCTGTGCGGCGCTCGCGAGGAAGCCCGGATCGAACGTTGGCAAGCCGAAGTCCGGCAGCCCCCTGGGCACAGGCCCGATGTCGCCGATCACCAGCGTGCCGCTGAGCCACAGAACCCCCAGCGCCGTCCCGACGACAAGCGCGGCCAGGGTCGGCGGAAAGTAGCGCTGGAACCTTGATGGCCAGAGCACGCCCACGACGAGCGTGGCGAGCGCGATGCCGAGCGCGCTGAAGTGGATGTCGCTGAACGCGTCCGGCCAGCCCCGAATCGCCGCCAGCGGCCCACCCTCGGCGGTCTTGTGCCCCACGAAGGGCAGCGTCTGGATCAGGATGATGATGATCCCGATGCCCGACATGAAACCGGAGGTCACCGAGTACGGCGTATAGGAAACGAAACGGCCGATCCGCAGCATCCCCAGCAGGATCTGGATTACCCCGGCCATCATCGCGATCGTGAGGGCTTCCGTGAGCGTGTCCGCGTGCATCGTGACGATGACCGCCATCGCTACCGACATCGGCCCCGTTGGCCCCGATATCTGTGACTTCGTCCCCCCGAACACCGCCGCAAAGAATCCGACGGCGATCGCGCCGTAGAGCCCCGCCGCAGCCCCGAGCCCCGACGCCACGCCGAAGGCGAGCGCCACCGGCAGTCCAACCACTGCGGACGTCAGGCCCCCGAAGATGTCGCCGCGGAAGGTGTCGAGGCTGTAGCTCACTCTTGGCATTCCCAGGGGAGCACGATACGTCATATCAAGAGCCCGGAAGCATACGAGAATGCCGGTCCCCTGTGGCGAACCCCGTCGACCGCCCCGGCGGTCGTGGTCTAGGAGACCTCGTTCAGCTTCCCCGTCTCGCAGTCGTAGACGAACCCGCGAATGTCGTCCGTGTTCGGGATGAAGGGGCTCGCCTTGATGCGCGCGATCGACTGCCGGATGTCGCCGTCGAGGTCCGTGAACGCTTCCAGTGCGAACGACGGCCGGATGCCCGTGTCGGCTTCGATTGCGTCTTTCACGTCGTCGTCGCGGAAGGTCTGCATGCCGCACCCGGTGTGGTGGATGAGCATGATCGACGTGGTGCCCAGCAGCCGCTGCGAGATCGTGAGCGACCGGATGGCGTCGTCTGTCACGACGCCGCCCGCGTTGCGGATGACGTGCGCGTCGCCCACGTCGATGCCCAGCAGGGCATGCGTGTCAAGCCGTGCGTCCATGCACGCCACCACGGCCAGCCCCAGCCCGGGCGGCGCGGGCGCATCACCCTTGTTGAAGCTCGCGGCGTAGCTCGCGTTGTTCTCCAGGAGATCGTCGATCGCGGCCATTGCAGACTCCCTTCGTGTTGGGGGCGCTTGCTATGAGTCCCCCTCGGGCGGGACGACGCGGACGGCGATGATGTCCGTGTCGTGGTACTGCTGGTGCGTCACGGACTCGGCGTAGCTCCGGAGCAGCACCAGCGAAAGCTCCTCTTCGACGGCTGTCAGCGAGTCGTGCTCCTGGATCTGCCGGATCTGGTCCTCGAGGTTGGCTCCCGCGCCTCCGCCGATGAACTCGAGGTCCGCCGTCGTCCCTTCGCTCGAGGCGAGCACGACCAGCTGGCGCTCGTCCTTCGGCTTCTCCTCGTCCTCGTCGTCGCCCCCCAGGCTCAGGTCCAGCGGCGCGAGCGTCAGGAGTGTCTCCTCGGCGACCGCGGTCAGCCGCTCCTGCATGGCCGAGTCCCAGTTCCGGCGTCTCGCGAATCTCGTGATGAACTCGTTGAGATCCGGCAGAGCGTCGACGTTCAGCTGCGACTTGAACCGCATGCGCCGCGGGTTCGTCAGCTCCAGGTACAGGATCATGACGATTGCCGCGAGCCCGCCCGTCGTGATGCCGCTCTTCAGGAGCGCATTGCCCACCGCCCCGATGTCCGGCAGGTGGAACAGCTCGAACTGGAACGACGCCGCGATCCAGAAGCACACGCCGGCGACTGCGATCTTCTCCTGGCTCTGCTCGTTCTGGATGACCGTCCGCGCGCCTTCGACGAAGAGCGCGCCCGTCACCATGATCAGGTACCCCGTCATGACCGGCCCCGGGATGCTGCTCAGCACCGCCGACACCTTCGGCAGGAACGCCACGATGATGAGGATGGCGCCGATGAAGTAGCCCACCCGCCGTGCCGCCACGCCCGTGATTTGCGTGAACGAGACCATGGCCGGGTTGATGGCGTTCGGCACCGTGCCCGCCAGCCCCGCGAGCAGATTGCTCGCGCCGGCCCCCGCCACCGCTCCCTGCACCCCCCGGAAGCTGACCGCCCGGTTGTCGCGCCAGGCGACCCGCTGCATCGCGATGGCCGCGCCGTTCGCCTGGATCGCGATGATCACGCCCAGGAACAGGAACGCCGGCACCAGCGTCCAGAAGTCCACGCTGAAGTCCAGCCTGAGGCCGGGCGACTCGCTTGGGACGCCCACCCAGCTTGCTGCCGTGATCCGGCCCGTATCGAAGATGCCCAGCGCGCCCGCCACGATGCAGCCGACCACGATCCCCGCGAGCGGCCCCCAGAAGCGCAGGAACGCCGAGCCCCGCAGCATCAGCGCCGCCGCCACTACCATCGTCGCCAGCGCCGTCAGCGACGCTTCCTCGGGATCAGCGCTGGTGGCGTCGTCCAGCAGGTCGAACACGACCGACGCCAGCGTGATCGACAGGATCATCATCACCGTGCCCCCCACCGTCGGCGTCACGAACCGGCGCAGGATGAAGAGCCAGCGCGAGACGATGAGTTGGACGATCGCGGAGACGACCACGAGCGTCGTGAGCGTGGCCGGCCCGCCGTCGACGAGCGCGGTGATACAGAAGGGGATGGCGAAGGCCGCCGTGAACATCGGCAGCACCGCGCCCGCCCCCACGAACCCCAGCCTGCGGACCTGGATGATCGTCGAGAGCCCCACCACCACCAGCGACGCGAACACCATCCACGTCACGTACGAGCCGCCCCGGTCTGCCGCATTCGCGACGATCACCGGCGTCACCAGCAGCGTCGCCGAGGCGATCAGGCTGAACTGCAGGCCAAAGCCGAGCGAGCTCAGGAGGGGCGGTTTGTCGTCGGCTTCATAGCGCGGGTGCTCGGGAGCTGAAGCGGCCATTGCGCGCCATTCTAGGCAAGCCGTCGATGCCCCGTCGGCCCAGGCGCCTCAGGCCGTCTGCTGCACGGGGCGCCGCGAGTGCCTTCGACAAGCCCTGCTGAACCCTGTCATTACCGTTGCTCGAACCCTTACCCGTCACGCAATCGGACCCTCCTAGTCTGGTTGCAGTGAGACCTCCACGCAGGAAGTCGAAATTGGGTCCTGCGAAGTGCTACCAGGAGGGAATGAAATGTCGAGTAGAAATGGACTGCCGCCTCGGCCAAGGCTCACATCGGTCGCTCTTGTAGTGATGGTTGGCGCAATCGCCGGGGTGGTGATGGCGTCGCTGCTCCTCATCCTTTCTTCCTAGCCTCGAGCGCGTCCCTGACGCTCGCCACAGAAGCTGGGCAGTCCGCCGACGTGGCGGACAGGCCACCGACACGGTGGCCTGCCCGGGTCATCTCGCTTACTGCGCGCCGGGCCCCGGTTCTTTACCCTGCGGGCTAAGAATTGGGGGGTAGCCCGCGATGATTGAGTGGCTTGGCATCGAGCATCTCTTCGAACTGTCCACGGGAGAGAAGATCGCCGGGCTCTTCACGCCGCTGGCGATCTTCGTCGCGTTCGCCATCGCGACGGTCGTCCTTCCCGGCCGCTGGGTTCCCGGATACGCCCTCGACGAGAGAACCGGCGAGCCCCGCCGGTACCGGCTCAACGGCCTCCTCGTCTTCGTCGTCGCCGTGCTTGTGTGGGGGTTCGAGGTCATCCCCGGGGTCGAGCGGGAGTTCTTCTACCGGACCTCGCTCTACGCCGTTGCCGGCGGGACCGGCTTCGCCCTGCTCTTCACGGCCTTTGCCGTGTACACCCAGCCGAAGGTCGGGAACAGGAACCCGATCATCGACTTCTACCTTGGCCGCGTCCAGGAGATCAGGTTCTTCAACGACCGCCTCGACCTGAAGATGACCTTCTACGTGGTCGGCGGCACGATGCTGGGCATCAACGCCATGTCCGGCGCGGCCTGGCACTACGAGGAGTTCAGCCCGACCAACGAGGTCAACCTCGGCGTATTCGTCTACGCGGCCATCTTCACGTTCTACGTGTTCGACTACCACGTCTTCGAGCGCGTCCAGCTCTACACCTTCGACCTCATCCACGAGCGCATGGGCTTCAAGATGTTCTGGGGCGACATCGTCATCTACGGCTGGCTCTTCATCGTCCCGCTCTACGGCATGGCCGCCTACCCCGACCCCGGCTTCGGCACTGCCTGGACGTACGTCTGGATCATCGGGGCCTCCGCCCTGTTCCTGGTCGGGTGGAGCATCTCGCGCGGCGCCAACATGCAGAAGTACACCTTCAAGCGCTGGCCCGACCGCAAGTTCCTGGGGATCATCGAGCCCCGCTACATCCAGGCCGGCGAACGCAAGATCCTGACCAGCGGCTACTGGGGCGCCGCCCGCCACTTCAACTACATGGGCGAGGGCTTCTTCGCGCTGGCCGTCGGCATCTCCTTTGGCCACTTCGACGTCGCCTGGTCGTGGGCCTACGCGGTCTTCGTCATCTCCATGTTCACCTGGCGCCAGGTCGAGGACGACCGCGCCTGCGCGGAGAAGTACGGCCCCGAGAAGTGGGCCGAGTACCAGGAGAAGGTCCCCTACCGGATCGTGCCGGGGATTTACTAGGAGTCACTCGCCCGCGTGGGGATGCCTTGTCGGCTAGGATGAGCGTAGGCGCCGTTGTGTCGATGTCCGCTGGCGCCCAACCAGGACGAACGAAGTGAAGTGGCTCGATTCACTGGAGAAGCGCCTCGATTCATTTGAGAAGTGGCTCGACTCGAAGTTGGCCGGTTCAATGGAGCTGGAAGCGGACCTGAGCCGGCGCCGGCTGCTGACCGGGCTGGCCCTCAACCTTGCGACTGGCCTCATCATCGCGGGTGCCGGCTACGTGGTGAGCATCACCCTTGGCCCCTCCGGCATCGGGGTGGCGGTCCTGTGGGGCTTCGGGGTCGCGTACGGGATCGTGGTGTACCTCACCTACCGGTACCTCCAGGGCCGACGCACGCCCTCGCCGACCCCGCAGCCCCCGGCCCCGCCCTAGTCGACCTCCGCGTAGGTGAGCAGCCACTCTCCGTCGAACTGCTCGTAGATGAACTTCATCTTGACTGAGCTCCCGCCGAACCGTGCCGTGTGCTTGATCTCCCACTTCCCCGGCTCGATCTCCCTGGGTGGGGATGTCTCCTCTGCTTCGAAGACGGTGCCACGACTCTCGAAGGGCTCCATGTTGCGCTCGATGTCCATCCTCTCGGTCGCCCAGTAGCTCGGCTCGTAGAACTGCCTGAGGTCTTCGAGCACGTACGTGTTGTAGACGTCCCAGAGTTCCATGGTTCTTGCGCTGAGATACGCGGCAAGCTCCTGGTGCTCGGCCGAGAGCGGCTCCGTGGGCGGGGGTGGCTCGTCCTCCCCGCCGCCACCACACGCCGCCAGCGCGGCCACCGCAAGCGCCGCCACGATCACTAGCAACCCGACCGTCCCGCCCCCGCGGACGGAACAGGTCCGGCCAACTCGAAGAAGCCTGTCGCTGGTTAGCACGGCGCTCCCGCATCCCACTAGAGATTCGGCCCAAGGATACTAGCCGCACGTCAGACCCTGCACATACGTGCCTGTGCGCCTCGACCGGAGTGCACACGGGCCGGCGCTGCTGCGTCGTTATGCTGGGGCCGCTCAGGACCCTGGCGACCGCTCCGGGCGGTGGCCGGCAGGCATCGCCGGGAGGCGCCGCGGTGGCGAACCAGAGGACGAGTGGCTGACCAGTGACCGCTGCGAACCCTGACAACCCCATCCGCTTCGAACCCGAAGAGGCTTGTCCTCCGGGGGTCGCCCTGCTGGTGGGCTTCCAGGGCGCCGCCCTCGTCCTCGCCCCGACGGTGCTCAACGTCGCGATCGCGATTCGCGCCTCGGGGCTCGACGACGGCTGGCTGAGCTGGGGCGTCTTCGCCGCGATGCTGATCTGCGCCTCGCTCACGGCCTTCCAGGCGATCCAGCTGCGGCGGTTCGGCGCGGGCCACGTTGTGCTCGCCTGGCCCGCGGCCATGTTCATCGCGATCATGGTGGCCTCGATCGAGGCGGCCGGACCGGCCACCTTCGCAAGCCTGCTGATCGTCTGCAGCCTCGTGCAGATCGGGCTGGCCTGGTGGCTGCCGACCCTCCGGCGAATCATCACGCCCGTCGTCTCCGGAACGGTGACGATGCTGATCGCCGTCAGCGTCCTGCCCATCGCCTTCGACAGCGTCCAGGATCTGCCCGCCGATGCGCCCACCTCGGCCGGTCCGGTCATCGCAGTGGCGACGCTCCTCGTTTCGGTGATCGTGACGCTTCGCGCCCGCGGACGCTGGCGCCTGGTGGCGCCCTTCATCAGCATCATCGCCGGCTGCGCCGTGGCCGCCGCCTTCGGTGTGCTGGACGGGGACCGGATCGCCGACGCCGCCTGGTTCGGGTTCCCCGATGTGCCGTCCGTGGGCCCCGACTTCACCCCCGGCAAGGAGTTCTGGGCGCTCCTGCCCTCCTTTGCGATTCTCACGCTGGTGCTCGGGCTCAAGACCATCAGCGACGGCGTCGTCATCCAGCAGGGCTCGCGCCGCCGCCCGAAGGCCATCGACTTCCGCCAAATCCAGGGCATGGTCAGCGTCAACGGCATCGGCATGTTGTTCGCGGGCCTTTGCGGCACGCTGCCCACGATGGCGAACTCCTCCTACAGCCTCTCGCTGATCAGCCTCACCGGCGTCGCCGCCCGGCGCGTCGGCGTTGGCGTGGCCGTCGTCACGATCACGCTGGCCTTCTTCTCCAAGTTCGCCGCCCTCCTGTTGACGATTCCCGGTCCCGTGTTGGGCGCGTACCTGATGCTCGCCATGGGCATGCTCTTCGTCAGCGGCTGGCAGACCATCCTGCGTGACGGCCTCGACGCGAGGCGTGTGCTGGTCGTCGCCCTCGCGAGTGCGCTGGGCCTCGGTCTCCACGGGCATCCCATCACCCGCGACCTCTTCGGCGATGAAGTGGGCGGCCTGCTCGGGAGCGGCGTCACGATCGGCGCCGTCGTCGCGATCGTCATGACCTTCCTGCTCGAGGCCATGAGCACGCGCCGCTCGCGCCTCGAGGTCAGGCTGGACATGGCCTCGCTGCCCGCGATCGACGCCTTTCTCGTTCAGCTCGCGGGAAGGCTGAGGTGGAACGAGGCTTCTGCGCTGCGGCTACGCTCCGCCGGCGAGGAAACGCTTGCGACCCTGCTCACGCGGGAGGAAGCGGAAGAGGGGTCCGAACGGCCGCGCCTGAGCCTCGTCGCGCGACCAGAGGGCAATACGGTCGAGCTGGAGTTCGTCGCCACGACCCGCCACGAGAACATCGAGGACCAGCTGGCGTTCCTGACCGACGAAGCCCCCATCCCGACCATCGACGACCTTTCGCTCCGCCTGCTGCGACATCACGCCGCCGCCGTCCGGCACCAGAAGTTCCACGGCGTCGACATCGTCACCGTCCAGGTCGAGGGCGGCGCCTGATGCGGGAGGCGCCTCATCGCCCCGAGGTCAGGGGCTGACCCTCGGCCGGTGACCTGACCGGCCGAGCGCGGTACCGCCCGGGAGTGGGCGGTACACTGCCGGCCATCCGGGTCTCGGGGGAGCGCCATGCCTGTCCGTCCCTTCGCCCCCCACGCGACGGTCGACCCCTACCCCGGCCACCGGCGCCTCCTGCGGCGGAGCTCCCCCTATCACGAGCCCGACCTCGGCGCGTGGGTCGTGACGCGGCACTCCGACATCCTCGACATCCTGCGCAGCCCCCGCGTCTTCTCGTCCTCGGGGAAGACGGGCATCGACGACCCCAGCCGCATCATCATCCTCGTCAACGACGACCCTCCACGGCACACGGAGCGGCGCGCCCTTGTGCAGCGGCCGATGACCCGCCGCCTCAACGACGACCTCGACGCCTGGATCGAGCAGCGGGTCGACGAGCTGCTCGACGCGGTCGACCCGGAGAACGCGGAGGCGATGGGCGACTTCGCCGTCGGGCTCCCCGTGTCCGTGATCACGCACCTGCTCGGCATTCCCGATGAGGACAGCCACCGCTTCATGCGCATGCGCAGCCCCCAGCGCGGCCAGACGCAGCAGGAGCGCGAGGCCGAGTTCACCGCCATCGTCGGCTACCTCCGGCGGCTCGTCGCCGAGCGCCGGCGCGATCCCCGCGACGACCTCATCAGCGAGCTCTTCGCCCACGACCGCCATGGCCCGAGCCTGCAGGAGTGGGAGATCATCGGGCTGTGCATCACCCTGCTCGTGGCCGGTAACGAGACCACCAGCAACCTCATCGCGAACAGCCTCAATGTGCTCGCGGCCGCCCCGGACCTCTGGCGCCGCCTTCGCGACCAGAGGCAGCTCGTCCCCACCTTCATCGAGGAGATGGTGCGCTGGCAGTCCCCGACGCAGACCATCTTCCGGACGACGACCGAGGCCACCGAGATCGGTGGAACCCGCCTCCCCGCGGGCTCCGTGGTGGCCCTCGGAGTCGGGGCGGCGAACCGCGACCCGCGGGTCTTCGACCATCCCGAGCAGATGGACCTCGAGCGCGACGTGCGGGACCACCTTGGCTTCGGCAGCGGCGCGCATTACTGCATCGGCGCGCCGTTCTCGCGCCTCGAATCCGAGAAGCTGCTGGGCGCCATGCTCGACCGCTACAGCCACATCGAGCCCGGAGCGGCGAGGGCCCAGCGCCAGACCGAGTCGCCGTTCATCTACGGCTTCCGGCGGCTGCCCCTCGCCTTTCGACGCTGACCTCGGCTTCCCGGACACAGAAAGCGGCCCGCCGGTAGGCGGGCCGCTTCGTTGGGGCAACTGCTCGGGGTTGCGAGGTCGCTAGCCGATGCGCTCCTTCTCGGCCGGGTCGATCCAGAGCTGCTGGAACCACGAGGTCAGGCCCGCGACCAGCACAACGTCCTTCAGGTAGCTCCACCACGTCGGGTGGAACACGATCTGGGCGCTGAAGATGTGCGGCGCCTCGTCGAGCAGGAAGTCGTCCGCCTCGCGGATGACGGCCGCCCGCTCTTCGATGTCCACCAGGCCCCGCTGCTTCTCGACGAGCGCGTCGAAGTCGGGGTTGTTGTAGCTCGCGAAGTTGAACGAGCCGCCCGAATGGAAGCGCGTGTCGATGTAGTGGCCGGGGTCGATGGCGCCGTTGTTACTGGCGATGCACATGTCGAAATTCTTCTGCTGCCGGGCCACGATCCACTCCGTCGTGGGAACCTCGTTCAGCTCGAGGTCCACCCCGATCTGCTTCAGGTTCTCCTTGAAGGCGATCCCGTGGTTGCCGATGTAGCCCTGCTTCAGGGTCGTCAGCTGCAGGCCGTCGCCGAAGCCGGCCGCCTCCAACAGCTTCTTCGCATCCGCGAAGTCCTGGTCCTTCGGCTGGCGGTAGCCGGGGAGTTCGTAGATCTCCTCCTGCGTGCGGCCGTAGAGCGGGAAGTACCCCGCCTGCGGGACCGCCGTCATGGTCAGGCCCGCTTCCTTGCCCCAGGCGTTCTGGAACGAGTCGCGGTCTGCCGCCAGGTGCAGCGCCTGCCGCACCCGCTTGTCGCCGTACGGCTCGCGAGTGAGGTTCAGGTCGATGTCGTACGTTGAGGAGAGCACCTTCGGCCGGCTCTGGATGGCATCGCCGAACTCAGCCTGCAACTCCTCCACCGCCTGCTTGACGTTGCCCGTGATGAACGAGCTGGCGTCGATCTGGCGGCTGCGGAAAGCGGCGCCTCGCGCGGAGCGGTCCGCGATCGGGATGAAATTGACCTGGTCCAGCCAGGGCTGCCCCTCCTCATAGAAGTTCGGGTTCCGGTTCAGGTGGCTCCCGACGCCGACTTCCAGCTCACCACGGACGAAAGCTCCCGTCCCGATCATGTTCTCGTAGAGCTTGATGCCCTCGTCACCAACGGCGTCGTTCTGCTCCTTGTTCACCATCAGGTACGCGTCGTCCGCGATGACGGTAATCATCGGCGCGTGAGGCACGCTCGTCGTGAGCTTGTAGGTCGACTCGTCGATCACCTCGTGGCTCTGCGCCGTGTCCAGCTTCGAACCGAAGACGAACTCGGGGTTGTCCTTGGCCATGCGCTGCACGCCGAAGGAAGCGTCCTCGGCGGTGAACTTCCGTCCGTTTGCCGGTGGCAGGTCGTGCCAGTACACGTTGTCCCGCATCGTGAAGATGTAGGTCACCTCGTCCGGCTGCTCCGGCGGCATGGCGATGTCTGGCAGGATGTTGAACTTGTCGTCGTACTTGATGATCCGCGAGTAGACGTACCCCAGGCCGAGCGAGTACGTGCCGCCCAGGATCGTGATCGCCGGGTCGAACACGTCCGGCTCGCGCGAGGCGCCCTCGATGTTGAACACGCCGCCCTGGACCGGGCCGCCAGCCGGCGCTGCCGCCTCGGTCGGCGCTTCGGTTGGCGCCTCCGTGGCTGGCGCCGCAGTCGCTACCGGCGTCGCCTCGTCGTCATCGTCATCGTCGTCATCGTCGCCGCAACCTGCGATCGCGAGTGCGCCTAGGCCCGCGGCCCCGGCGGCGGCCCCTCCCAGGACCGCACGCCTCGAAACCCTCCTCCGCCAGTACCGGTTCCAATAGCTTTCCATGCAAGTCCTCCTTCGGACGCTGATTGCAGATCGTCATTCTACGCATGCGCGCAACCCTCTCTTAGAGCGAGCGCAGGCGTGGATCCCAGACGTCGCGGATGGCGTCGCCGAACAGGTTCACGCCGAACACGGCGAGGCTGATGGCGATGCCGGGGAAGATGGCCAGGTGGGGTGCATAGAGGATCTCTCCGCGCGACTCGTTGAGCAGATTGCCCCACTCCGGCGTCGGTGGTTGCACGCCCAGCCCGAGGAAGCTCAGGCCGGCGCTGATCAGCAGCAGGCTTCCGATGGAGGTGGTGATGAGCACGGCCACCGGCGGCAGCAGGTTGGGCAGCAGGTGGCGTCCAAGCACGCGTGGCGTGCGCGCGCCCATCGCGTAGGCGGCCTCGATGTAGGGCTCGTTCAGCAAGGAGAGGGCCACGCTCCGCGCCACCCGGATCGTGGGCGGGATCACGAGCAGCGTGAGCACGATGATCAGGTCCAGGGTGTCCCGTCCCAGCACGGTCACGAGGAACAGCGCCAGGATGATCCCGGGAAGCGCCAGGAACGAGTCCACGATGCGCTGGAAGAGCAGGTCCACCCAGCCCTTCGCCCAGGCCGAGACGACGCCGAAGAACGTGCCGCCGATGAAGCCGAAGATGACTCCGATGACGGCCAGTGCGATCGTCGGCCGCCCGCCGCTCATCATGCGCGAGTAGTAGTCCCGCCCGTTGTTATCCGTGCCGAACCAGTGCTCCGTGCTCGGCCCCTCCTGGAAGGCCGGCGAGAGCGCGTTGGGATCCGTCCGCACCAGCCACTCGCCGAAGATCGCGATCACCAGGATGAGGATCACGAGCACGAGCCCGAGCGCTCCCACAGGCTGCGTTCGCACGAACCGCCCGAAGCGCCGCAGCAGGGCGATCGCGCGTTCGCGGAGAACGTTGGGGGCTTCGACGCCGGGTTCGGGAGCCGTCATCGTCGTCATGAGTAGCGGATCCTCGGATCGAACACGGTGTAGGTGAGGTCGATGATGAGGTTCACGAGCGTGAAGAGGACGCCTGCCAGCAGCACGAAGGCCTGCACGGCCGGGTAGTCGGACTGGTTCACGGAGTTGACGATGTACCGTCCCAGCCCGGGCAGCGAGAAGATCTGCTCAAGGAAAACGGAGCCTGAGATCATGCCCCCGAGAGAGAGGCCGATCACGGTGACGACCGGGATCATGGCGTTCTTGAGGACGTGCCGCCAGATCACCGTGAAGCCCAGCAGCCCCTTTGCGCGCGCCGTGCGCACGTAGTCCTGCCGCATCGCTTCGAGCACCTGCACACGCGTTAGCCGCAGGAGGATGGAGGAGAAGGCCAGCGCTCCCACCGCTGCGGGAATCGCCACCTGTCCGAGGTTGGCGAACGGATCCTCAAGGAAGTCGACGTACCCGAACTTGACCGACCAGTCCGTGAACACCGGTGGCAGGCCCACCACCAGCGTCGCCGAGACGAACACCGGTATCGCCAGCCCGAAGGTGGTCACGAAGCGCAGGACGTGGTCCTCGATCTTGTTCTGGCGCACCCCCGCGATGATGCCCGCGCCCACGCCGAACATAGTGGACATAAGCAGGGTCATCAGGCCCAATTCGAGCGTGACCGGCAGCCGGTCCCACAGCTCATTGCGGATGGGCCGGTCGTTCCAGAGGGAGTTGCCGAAGTCGCCCTGGAAGATGCCGCCCAGCCAGTCGCCGTACTGGACAATGACCGGACGGTCCAGTCCCAGGTGCGCCCGCAGGGCCTCTGCCCGCGCGGGCGTGTACGAGTTCTCCAGCTTGGCCGCCACGATGTCGCCCGGGATCGCGTCGACCATGAAGAACACCGCGATCGACAGGATGAACAGCACAACCGGTACTGCGACCAGGCGGCGGACGATGTAGGCGGTCATCCCTCGGAACGATCCTCCTGTCGCTCAGGCGCTGCCGTGACGCAACACCTTGCCCGGTGTCGCCCCCGTGCACTCGCCTTCCTCGAACGTCACCCTGCCGTTGACCAGCGTCCAGCGGTAGCCCGTCGCCTTCCGCACGCGACGCCACTCATTGGCGGGGAAGTCGAACGCCTTCTCCTGCGGCTGCAACGCCAGGTTCTCGTAGTCGTACACGATGATGTCGGCCGGAGCGCCCTCCCGGATCCAACCGCGATCCTGGAATCCGGCCGCCAGCGCCGGGTAGGCCGAGAGCCGCCAGTGGGCCTGCTCGAGGTCCATCACCCCTTCGTCGCGCACCAGCTTCGTCAGGTATTCGGTCGTGTAGGCGCCCAGGGTGATGAATTTCGTGTGCGCGCCCCCATCGGAGACGCCCGGGAGCGCAAAGCTGGAGTTGCAGACTTCCTTGATCGCCTCCATCTCCCCCTCGGAGCGCTCCCGTGGAGGCGTCACGAAGGTCGTTTGCAGGTCGTCCGCCACCGCGAGGTCGAGCATGGCGTCGATCGGGTGCTTGCCCGTCCGCTCCGCGACCTCGGCGATCGTCAGGCCCTCGCAGTCACGCAGCTCGTCCTCCTCAACCGACTCCACGATCATGGAGGCGACGCCCCAGACGTTGACGCCGCCGACGCGCTCCTCGGTGCCGCCGCCCGCGATCGGGCCCTTGCCCGCGTCGAACTCTTCGCGCAGGGCCGCTCGGCGCTCCGGGTCACTCATCTTCGCGATACGCGTGGGCACGTCGCCGAGCGTGATGTCGCGCCAGTGTGGGCTCGAGTCGAAGAGGTTCCAGTCCTCCAGCGTGAACTCAAACCCGACCTCGGCCGTGATCAGCTGGGCGAAGACGCGGTTGCCGCGCTGGTTGGTGTCCTCCAGCCACTGCATCTGTTCCTTGTAGTTGTCCATCGGCTGCCCATGCTGGTCCGTCGTCACGCCCAGGCTGCTCATCACCGGACGGCCGCTGGCCTGGCAGAGCGCCTCTGTCAGCTCGTGGCTCACCCCCGCCCCCTGGATGAATCCCCGCCCCACCTTCTTCAGCACGCGCGCGAGCTTGATGACGTCGTCGTGCGGCATCACATCGGTGATCATCGGTGTGCCGTCGTAGTCGCGCTGCACGCTCCGTTCGCCCGAGAGCTGGGTCGAGAAGCCGCAGCACCCGATCTCCATCGCCTCCTCGAGGATCTGGCACATGCGGTCCATCTCCTCGTCGGTGGCTGCCCGCCCCTTCTCCTCGATGCCCATCACGTAGACGAGCAGCGGGTTCAGGCCAAGGTAGCTGAGCAGGTTCACGCCCTTCGGCGTCCGCTCAAGGCTCTCGAGGAATTCCGGGTAGGTCTCCCAGTCCCAGGGCATCCCCTCCTGCATGGTGGCGAGGGGTACGGCCTCGTTGCGCGCCATCGTCAGCATGGCGCGGTCCTGGTCCTTGGGCTTCACCGGCGCAAAGCCGAAGCCGCAGTTTCCGATCACGACCGAGGTGACGCCATGCCACCCGGAGATGGAGCACCACGGATCCCAGAACACCTGTGAGTCGTAGTGGGTGTGCAGGTCGACGAAACCCGGTGCGACGATCAGGCCGCTCGCGTCGAGCACCTTTGCCGCGTCCGACGTGTTGACAGCGCCTATCGACGCGATGCGCCCGTCCTTGATGCCGATATCGGCCTTGAAGCGGGGGGTGCGCAGCCCGTCGATGACGGTGCCACCCTTAATGACGGTATCGAATTCGGGCATGGCTGCGCCTCCGACCGTGTGGGTCGCATCCTACAACGTCTGGCAATAGCCCCGGCGCGACGCCGTGATAGCCCCCTCGCAAGGGAGAGAGTGAGCCGGGGAGAAGCCCACCCCTTGCGACTGAGGATTCGGACTTGAGCGGACGGGGGCCATGTGGAGCGGTCGCCGCCCGAGAACACAAGCCAAGCCACGTAGTTCGAGTCCTATGCGGTGCCCCGCTACGACTCCCCGGTGTCCTCTGCCCGAAGGTGCCGACAGTCCGCAGTCGGACGAGCCCTCCTACACTGGGCAGTGCCTGAGGAGGCCCATGGGTTTCTTCGTGATCGGCGTCGTCATCGTGATATTCGCGGGCCTGTACGCGGGCTACGGACTGCGACAGACCCCTGCGACCCTGCCGCCGTCGTGGATGTGGTGGCTGGTGGGCCTTGCCGTCCTGTGCTTTCGGCGGCGCGCTGGCCACGTGGGTCTGAGAACAGACGTGGGAGTGCACTGGCGCCTCCCGGTTCGAGGCATCGCGGGGCCACTGCACCACGCCTTGAATCGGGTTCTTGTGAGAGCGGCCAGACGCTCGCGGGCGCGCACTGCGGCGAGCCCTGATGCGGAGAGCCGGGGGGAAGGCCAGGCGCCTGACTACGCACCTGCCTGTTTCTTCGCCAACGCCACCAGCCGCTCGACCGCTGTTACTCGGAACGGGATGTCCTCGTCGGGTGGGCGGATCGCCCGCAGGATGGCCAGATGCTCGATCGCTCGCACGACCACCCAGCGCCACATCAGGTTCGTGTCGACTGGCCCCGTCAGTTGGTACCCCCGCAGGTAGGCGAACGCGGCCAACGGTCGGAACAGTCGCGTAATCACACGCATCGCCGGGGTCGCGTCGAGGGGTTCGCCCAGCCGCACCAGGGTCACCGTCCGCGCCACGTCCGCCTCGGGCGGCCCGGCCGCACAGGACCCCCAGTCGATCACCACCCGCCGCCCTCCCCGCTCCAGCAAGACGTTCCCGGCGTGAAAGTCTCCGTGGCAGAACCGGTCCCCGCCTTCGAGCCCCTTGAGCGTTTCCCTGGCGAGTGCCGCCAGGTGCGGGGGAATCTCCACGTTCCCGACCCACTCGCGCGTCCGCTCGTGGACGGTCGCGATTCCTGAGGGGGCGGGAAGCGCATTCAACCGGGCGTGGATCTTGCCCGTCTCCCATGCCTCCCGCCTCAGGAGCCACGGCTTTCGCCCCACCAGGTCGAGCAGGTTCTCCCCGTCGATACGCTCCATGAGGGTGCCCGCGCGGCCATCAAGGCGCAGTGCCTCGCCCAGGTGCGGCGCGGGGATGCCTCCCGCCAGCGCTGCCGGTATCGCGATCCGCTCCGGCTCAACGTTGGCCTCGTACCCCTCGCGGAACAGCCGCAGGGCCTGACCATCCTCCCACGCGAAGATCTCCGCCTCGTATCCCTCACCCAGCTTCTCGAGGCTGGCAATGTCGACGCTCGAGCCCTCTGTCATGCCACCTCCCGGGTCATCGCAAGCTGCACCGTTCCGCCCCTGCCGCGCGCCGCCTCATCCTTATTGTCACGGCACATCCGGTCAATCCCGGTCACCGACAGCGGACGGGGTACACCGCGAAGCGACCAGTACCCCCTGCCCTATTCGGGGTAGAACCTTCGCACTGGTCGTACTGCTGTAGGTGACACCGTAGCGGGGGACTTCTGACTCCGACACTAGGTCACGGTGGGGGGGTCGTCGCCGTGGCAACGAGGTTCGCCGATGTGGCAGGCGGGAGGCGTTCGAAACCACTTGAGTGGGCGGGTCCGGCGCGACCGCGGCGCGTGAGCCTTTCCGCTAGGCGGGCGTCGGCCTCAGGCGGCGCCAAAGGCGCTCTTTGTAGAATCACCAGAGATCTAGATGCAGGTGCGCCATGCTGACTGAAGACGTTCGCCTGGCGACCAGCGATGGACAGCTATCGGCCTACCTGGCCACTGCGGGTCAGGCCGCTGGTCCCCGGCCAGGCGTGATCGTCCTGCATGAACTGTTCGGCCTGAACGACGACATCCGGCGGATCGCCCGGCGTTTTGCTGACCATGGCTACGTGGCGCTTGCACCGGACCTGTACTCGGCCAAAGCCGGCCCCCGCCTGCTCTGTATCCGCCGCACGATGGCCGCGCTGCGCAGCGGCACGGGTCGCGCCTTCGACGACATCGAGGCCGCCCGCCAGTGGCTGGCGGCGCGGCCCGAGGTCGACGCCTCGCGCTTGGCGGTGGCCGGGTTCTGCATGGGCGGCGGGTTCGCCATCCTCTACGCTGCCCGCGCGCCGATCGGCGCTGTGGCGGACTTCTACGGCGCCGTCCCGAGGGAGCGCCAGGCGATTGAGGGGATCTGCCCGGTGGTCGGCGGCTACGGTGGCCAGGACCGCGTGTTCAGTGGCCACGCCGAACGGTTGCGCGGCCATCTGCAGGAACTGGGCGTGGAACACGAGATTACGATCTACCCCGATGCCGGCCACTCGTTCATGAACCGGTATGGCCGATTGCAGTCGCTGCTGGTGCGGTTCTCGCCCATGACGGCCGCCCATCACGAGCCCTCGGCCGAGGCGGCGTGGACCTCGATGTTGGGGTTCTTCGATCGCCATCTGGAGCGCTGAGGTTCCATCGACGGGGCGTGAGTTCGGCTGGGCCGAGGCGGCTCCGCGGCTGGAGTTCGCCCTTGCCCTAAGGGGATGCACGCGCGCACCCCCTTTCAAGGGGGTGGTAGGCCGACTCGTGCGGTGCTGCGAACGTTCACGTGGGTGGTCGTCCTGTAGATGGGCCATTGCGCGACCGGTCACCTGCATCGGCCTTCAGTTCCGGCCAGCAGCAACGGCGCAGTAGGATAGAGGCAGGCGCACGCAGGGAGGACCAGCCGTGACCACAACAGTGAAGGCCACCTACGCCAACGGCGTGCTGACGCCTTCGGAGCCCCTCGACCTCGAGGAGGGCGAGCAGGTGACGGTGTCGATCGAAGAGGCGCCGGCGGCGGGTGGTGGACTAGCCGCCATTGCGAAGCGAGTCAAGAAGCTCCACAAATCCATGCCCCACGATGCAGGGGACAGCCTCCCGACCGACCTCGCGAGGAACAAGAAGCACTACCTCTACTCTCATCCCAAGGAAGAGAATGCATGACCGCTGTCTTCGCGGACGCGGGCTACTGGATCGCACTCTGGAGGCCCCGGGATGCCCTGTATGAGCGGGCGATGACCGTGGCGGAGAGTCTGGGGGCGGTCACTGTGGTAACGACACAACTGGTGCTGATCGAGGCGCTCGATGCCATGGCGAGCGGGGGCGAGTTCAGTCGCCGGTTCGCAGTGCAGGGCCATGCCGACGCTCCCCACCTCGACCGCCGTGAGCAGGGTCTGCGCCGATGAGCGCAGGAGGTCGCCGGCGCTGAGGCCGAGGGAGGCGGCGACGAAGCTGGAGACCGCGTGCGCCACGTCGATGACGAGGCCGCACCACCAGAGGCTCGTGGCGGCAGCGACGAGCCCGAGCAGGAGGCGGGGGACCATCTCCCGCCAGCCCGCCGAACGGGAATCCGGGCCTCTCCTCAGGCACCCGTGCGCCCAGCAGGCTGAGCCGCCGTCCTCCGGCCTCCCGCCCGCCGCCCGTGCGGCTACGTACCCCGGAGCGGCTACTCCACCGCGCCTGCGTCGACGAGCAGCTGAACGATCTCTTCGTGGCGGAATTGGCCCGCTAACTCGAGGGGGGTTCTGCCGTGGGCGTTCGGAGCGTTCACGTCCGCACCGGCGTCGATACCCCGTGAAAATGGAAAACTAATGGATTTCACCCGGTGAAACGGCTGTAGATGATAGAACTCTAGAATAGAGTCCATCCTCCTCATGCTAGAGTTCCGTCCCACTGCTTGTGGTGGATGGGGGCATGCGACTGGTAGGCCATCAACCGTCCATGCTTCTCAGCACGTTGCTGTCGGCGTCCGTCGCCACGTCCGAGCGTAGTCAGGGTCTCGGAAGGCGTGTACTTCGAACCACGCCGACGCGTCTGCTCCGCTGGACCGGGACGAGACCGCTGTGGATCCTGGCGGCGCTTGTCTTGGCTGCGTGCGGCGGCGGGCAGGACGAGGCAGCCGCGCCTACGGAACCGCTCACCGGTGAGCAACAAGAGCTGGCGGCGCACCTCAGTGAGAAGACGATGGAACTCTGGGACGTCTACAACACGTACGAGGTTGAGGCACTCCGGCGGTTTTACGAGGCGAACTATTGGGAGGAAGAAAGGGAAGAGCTCCGGCGCAACATGGAGCCCTTCAAGAACCGCGGCACCGTGTTCGAAGCCAAGGAGACATCCCCGCCCAGGGAGACCGAGCCCGGCAAGTGGCAGCTCAAGCACAAGGTGCGATACAGCGGGCGTTCACTCGACATGACGTTCGTCTATGAGCAGTTCGACGGGGAGTGGCTGCTCACCTACGCCGAAGTCGACTAGCCCACAACACCCGCGAGCTTCCGGGCGGACGTCCCTCGTCGGATAGCCAGCGGACGTCGGGATCGTCCACGCGGCGGGCTCACCGGCGGCGACCGGAGATTCCGGGGAGAACTGCCTAATGGCCCGGGCATGGACGAGGACTGCCCGGACGAGGGCATGGGTGAAGGCGAAGGCGAGATGGGCGAAGAGCCCGACGAGCCTGCCGAGCCCGGCGACGGCAGCATGACCAACGGCGATACCGGCCCGCCCGACACGGGCACCGGCCTCGCGACCGGCACCAGCTCCTCGCTGGCCGCCATCCTCGGCGTGACCGCCCTCGCACTCGTGCTGGGTGGCTACACCTTCGCTCGCCGCCGCCGCTAAATCCAGTGGCGCGTAGCCGGGGGCTTTCGGGTGGCGGGCACGGTTCAGATCGCGACTGTCCAGTGGAAGTTCGCAGTACGGTACATGTCCGCCTATCGCCTTCCGGTCAACAGGGGTTGTGCTGCGAGTTCTGGCGGTCTCCAAGAGCGTAGCTGTCAGGGTTGGATAGGTGAGCGAGGCGCGGAGCGCCGCCGCCGCTTCGGCCGGTTATTCGGCCTCGTGGATGGTGAAGCGGCTGCTGTCGCTGCGGCCGAACACCTCGGGGAAGTACGTCTCCTCCGCGTAGGCCGGGGCCACGAAGAAGTCGCCCGGAGTCGTCGCGCGCGCGTAGTAGACGTACTCGTGGACGCCCTTCGGCAGGCGGGTGGCCAGCAGCGTCAGGCGGTCGTCGCGGATGTCGACGTGGATCCAGGGGTTGTAGTACCACGCGTACCACGGTGCGAAGTACTTCGGGATGCTGCCGTAGTACGCATCCCTGCGGTCCTGCTCGAGCTGCAGCCGCAGCTCCGGCGAGACGATGTTGAGACGCGGATCGATGGGTTCGAGACCCGCCGGGAGGGGATCCTCGACCTTCGTGAACAGGCGCTCGTGCGGCGCCAGGACCGTCACCGTGACCCGCACGACCGCGCCCAGCGGGGCGCTCGCGATGGGTGTATCGGGGTCGTCCAGCAGGGTGTAGCGGTGGGAGACGGCGAAGCCCCGGTTGAGCGCCTCGATCTCCTGCGCGGGGGTGACGTAGCGCAGGTTGAGGGCGTAGTAGAGGCGCCCCTCGCGGCTTGCGTCGCGCTGGAACTGCACGCGGCTGATCTCGCCCAGGGGAAGCTCCTCCAGCGCGATCACCGTGCCGTCGCGGTAGTCCCGGGCGGGCACGTTGAAGGCGCCCTCGAGGATGGTGGCCGTGTTCAGCAGGACGCTGTAGTCGTAGACGCCTCGGTTCTCGCCCGTGAGGTCGGCGAAGGCGCCGAGCGAGGCCATGGCCTGCGCCCGCTCGACCGTCGTCTCCCAGCGCCCGTCGGAGCGCGCCAGGACGAGCCAGCGCGCCGTCTCCTCGATCAGCGGATGGCGCGGCGCCGCTTCCGTCAACGCCCGCAGGACGAGCGCCGTCGACCGCACCGGCCGGCCGTGCATCGATCCCGCGTGCCGCTCGTCCTCCCAGTGGTTGCCGTTGGCGCTCGCGATCGTCGCCGCCGTGAGGTCGTTCAGGAGGACGCGGACCGCTTGGTGATCAGGCTCATGGCCCGTGGCCAGCAGCCCCAGGATCGCGTACGCCCGGGCCCAGTTCGTGAGCTTCGAGCGGTCCTGCTCGACGAGCGCGCGCAGGGCCCCCGCCGTGGCGCTCGACGTGTCGCCGTCTCCCCCCTTGGCCAGGCCGTAGAGGAGGAACGCGTGCCGGTTCGGGTCGGGCGGGCGCTCGTAGTCCGTCCAGCGATTCACGTGGCTCGTGAAGAGCCGGCTCGTGTTCGTGAGCGTATGGGCGGGAACGGCATGGCCGGCGTCGCGCGCCTCGCCCAGGGCGACGAGCACCCACGCGGTCACCCACAGGTTCGTCTGGCAGTACTTCCGGCACCAGGCCCAGCCGCCGTCGTAGCGCTGGCCGCTCACGAGCGCCGTCAGGTCGGCCCTGAGCTGGCTGCTCTGCCCGGTCGTCAGGCTCCCCTTCGAGCGCTCCACGGCGATCGTCGCGATGACGCGGCTGGCGATGCGTTCGTACCCCTCGGGTCCCTCCCACGGCGGCGGTGGCCGCAAGTACCGCAGCTCTCCCTCGATGGCGCCGACCAGCGACGCCTGCAGCGAGAGTTCGAGCGAGCCGCTGTCCGGGATCACGTAGTCGGGCAGGTAGACCGCCTCCACGGCCACCGCCCCGTCCACCACCCCGCCCGTCGCCGTCGTTTCCGGCGTCACGTCGAGGTGCACGGGGATGCTCAGCTCGACGGCGTCCCCGTGGCCGCCCGTGGCGACGGCGCTGAACCGCACCGTCGCCGTGCCCGCCTCGACGACGCGCGCGGGCCACTCGAACATCGTCGAGCCGTCGGAGGCGATGCGCGCCGTCAGCGGGGCGCCGTCCTCGAGGACGACGCCCTCGGCCGCGATGGTCACGTTCACGTCGCGGGCGCTGGTGGTGCCGTTCCGAACGAGCGTGCGCAGGGTGACCTCGTCCCCTACGCGCAGGAAGCGGGGCAGCGCCGGGCGCACGAGCAGGGGCTGGGTCACGAGCAACTCGCTCGTCGATTCGCCGAACTGGCGCGCCCCGCTCACGGCGCGCGCCTGCGCCCGCCAGGTGGTCGCGTTGTCGGGAAGATCGAGCTCGAAGCTGGCGCGCCCGTTCGCATCCGTGGTGAGCTGCCCGATCCAGAGCGCCGTGTGCCGGAAGTCTGACCGCACCCGCGGATCGGCCCCCGCGCCTTTCCCGATCGACTCCTCCTCCGGCTCGCTGATGACGTCGTTCGTGCGGTCCACCGAGACCGACAGGGACGAGGCCGTGTAGACGCCGAGGGCGCGCTGGAACCAGAACGCCGCCATCCCGTCCGGCCCCACCTCGTCCGCCAGCGACAGCACCGCCTCGTCGACGATCGCCACCGATACCTCCGCCTCGACCCCGCGGCCCAGCCAGTCGGTCACCTCCACCTCGTAGCGCACGGTCTCGCCGGGAACGGCCCGCTCGCGCTCCGGCTCGATCCGCACCTCCAGCTCGCGCGAGGCGGTGGAGACGGGCAGCTCCACGTAGCCGACGTGGTAGCGGGGCAGCGGATCCTCGTCCGTGGGCGGCCGGTAGAGGACCACGCCCACGTAGACGTTGGGCACGTGGTGGTCCTCGATGGGGATGCGCAGCACCTCGCTGTTCGTCTCGAAGGTGCGCACCTCGCGGCTCAGGATGCGTCCGCGCTCGATCGTCACGAGGGCGGTGGCGCCGGGGAACGGCGCCGGCACCAGCACCTCCGCGACATCCCCCACCTCGTAGCGCTCGCGGTCGGCGATGAGCTCGATGGTGTCGTCCGTGCGGATCCGCCAGCGCGCCCACTGCGTGCCGCTCGCCCACAGGAAGTGCGACGCCCGCGCGACGCGCCCCTCCTCGTCGACCGACTCCGCCACCAGCCGGAAGGTGCCTGCCTCGGGCGGCGTGAACTCGATCCCGGCCTCGCCGTCCGCCCCCGTCGTCACCGTCCAGGTCTCGATCTCCGTCTCGACCGGGGTGCTGTAATAGCGGCGCCCGCGGGAGGTGCGCTCCTTCGTCGTCACCCACTCGCGGTGGATGGCGCGCACCGTGACGGGGCGGTTGGGAGCGATGTTCGCCTCCACGTCCGCCGTCACGAGGTGCACCGTCGTGGGCTCGCCCGCCCTGGCGACGTACGACTCCGGCCGGATGCCGGCGTACCAGCGCGCGGGGTGAACCGTGACGTTCGCGCTCCCCGCGACGGCCTGCGCGTTCGCGTCGGTCACGGTCGCGCTGATGGTGAACAGCTGGGGGCCTTCATGCCCCTGGATCTCGGCGGGAACGTCGAAGCGAGCCACGCCCGCCGCGTCCGTGCGCGCCGAGCCCTGCGAGCGGATCGCCTGGCCGTAGTAGTCGTAGTAGCCGTAATAGCCGTAGTAGATGTCGTAGTCGTGGAACGAGTAGCCCCAGTAGCCGGCGACAGAGAAGGGGGCGGGTGAGGAGAGCGCCGCCCAGTCCACGTGCGCCTCCCCCACGGCCCCGCCGAAGAAGAAGGTCGCGATCGCTTCCGCCGGGATCGTCTCACCGTCGATGAAGTGCGCCCCCTCCACCTCGACCTCCACGCGGAACTCGGGCACGCGGAACTCCGCCACCGTGAACGAGGTTCTCGTGATGCCGCTGTTCTCGCCCGCCAGCGAGAGGTAGTAGGTGCCCGTGGGCGCATCCTCGGGGAGAACGAACGAGCCGGCGACGGTCCCCAGGTCGTTCATCCGCACGCGGATGTCCGGGAGTGCCGCGTAGCGAGGGTCACGCACCCTCACGAGCAGGTCGGGGTCTTCGGAGGGCAGCGAGTAGGCGGCGTCGTCATCGAAGCGCACCACGCCCTTGAAGGAGACCGTCTCGCCCGGCCGGTAGATGGGGCGGTCCGTGTAGAGGTGGCCCCGCAACCGGGGAGAAAACTCGTGCACGGGAATGTCCAGTTGCCAGGGCTCGCTGCCCTGCTGCCAGTCGGTCGTGGCCACGCCATGGCGTCCGCCGCTCGTCAGGCGCACCAGGTCGCGACCGTACGAGCCATAGACCTGCGCCAGCCCGTCGGCGTCGGTCGTGGCCGTCTTCCGGGCCACGGCGACAGGCTCTCCCGCCAGGGGCCGGCCGGTCTCGTAGTCGAGCGCCCAGACCAGCAGCTGGTCGTACGACTGCTTCGTCACGATCGCCGTGTCGACGACGCTGATCACGTATCTCTCCCCGGCGGCGTAGAGCAGGTAGTCGCCCCTGGGAAGGGGCTCACCCTCGCCCAGCGAGGTCGAGTACAGCTGCAGCGTGTCCCGCTTCTCCTCCGGGATCTCCTCCCACCAGCTCCGCCGCTCCGGCAGCGACGGCACGAAGGGGACCAGGATGCGCCGGCCCTCCGAGTCGTAGCCATACGTGTCGAAGTACCCGCGGCCGATCAGCGTCACGGCTTCCGAATCCGTCAACGGGTGCAGCTTGAAGAGGACGCGCGAGTAGCTTCGGGAGTGGAAGTAGACCTCCGCGTCGGCCGAGGCCGAGTAGGTCAGGAACCGGCCCGGCAGCGAGAACTGCAGCCGCCGGCTCGGCGGGGGAGGGGCTTGCGTGGTGAAGGAGAACTCGTACGCCGGCAGGACGCGGCCACCCCGGTCTCGCGCGCCCTCCGCGATCGTCACCGTGTAGCTGGTCGAGTACTCCAGCGGGGCGCCGATGGACACCCACCGCCCGCCGGAGAAGGAGATCCAGATGTCCTCCTCGTCGATCCCGCTGACCGAGACGCGGCCCTCGAAGGACTCGCCGTCCATCGGGTTGTTGTATTCGAGATCGATGTCGTGGCACTCGCAGTAGTAGTTGTAGTACCAGTCCAGGCGGGCGGTCGCCCCGTTTCCAGGTCGGGTCCTCACGAGCCTCGGGTAGTCGACCGTGCGGAACTGCGACTCCAGGCCCGTGGGCGTGGCCCAGCCCGCGGCCCCCTGCAACCCGGCGGGCACGGCCACCTCGTAGGACGTGCTCAGGTCGAGCTCGCCGATGGGTTCGAGCGTGACGACCGAGCCGTCCTCGTTCCACCGGTAGCGGACGGGGACCACGCCCGGCTCGATCGCGAACGGGTCGAGGGCCTCCTTCCGCGAGTCGTCGGGGAATGACTCCCGGAAGGTGACGCCCGCCTCCACCGAGGCGCGACTCATCGGCTGGTTGAAGGCGATCACGACCGCGGTGTCCAGCTCGACGAAGCGGGAGTTGGGCCCCGGCCAGACGCTCGTGACCGCGGGGCCGATCGTGCGGAAGCTCCACTCGCGGTCCTCCAGCAGCACGCCGTCGGCGGCGGCGGTCAGTCCGGCGGGGATGCGCACGCGGTACTCCGTGCTCGGCGCCAGCGCCGCCGGGATGAAGCGGTAGAGCGAGGTGTTGAGCCACTCGCCCCGCCCCTCCAGGGGCGGATCGATCTCGAGCACGTCCGGCCCCGGCCCCTCCTGCAGCACCGTCAGCGCCGCCACCGAGCGGTTGAACTGCACGAGGATCTGCGCGTTCGCGGGAACCTCGCGGTCGCCCTCGGCGGGGATGACGTAGGCCACCTCGAGCTGCCCCTCGACCGTGAAGGCGTGCACCTCGTCGTCGGGGAGGCCCGTCCCCGTGGCCTTGACGAGGACCTCGTAGCGCTGGCCGCGCAGCCAGCCCGGCCACGCCGGCTGGAACAGCAGCGTGCGCTCGTCCACCCAGGCGAAGGAGCCCTCGACGGGCGGCTCGGTCGATACGAACCGCGCCGCGTCCGCCTCCGGGGGCGGTTCCGGGAACGCGAGCGTGATCGTCGCCAGGCGCGGCACGAGCCCCTCCGGCGAGATCGACACCAGCGCCGGCGGCTCCGGGGCGGGGGTCGCCGCCGCCGTCGGGGAGGAGGTGGAGGCCGCCGCCGGCGAGGGCGTCGCCGCGGGAGCGGCGGCTGCCGGCGAGGCTGTAGCGGGGTCGGCCGCAGGTGTCTCCACCGTCGCCGCGGGGGCGGCGGGGAGGTCGTGCTCCTCCGTGCCGGCGTTGCTCCGCCAGAACGCCAGCGCCAGCAGCGCCGCCGTCACCAGGACCGCGCCCGCGATCACCGCGGCCCTGGGCCGGGACGCCCTTCCCGCTCGCGACCGCAGGGCGCCCATCATGGCTCACGCACCTCGAAGCGGGACGAGGCCGTCTCCGTGCCCCCGCCCGCGAGGATGGCCACGACCCGCAGCGTGTGCACGCCCGGCGTCAGCTTCCAGATGAGGCGGGCGTCGGGGCCGCTGGCGTCGCCCACGGGCTCGCCGTCGATGAAGAACTCGATGCGCTCCGCCGCGGCCGGCGCCGACACGCGCAGGACGGCCTCCTGCGCCGGCAGCTCCGGCGCCAGGAAGAGCACGGCGCCCCGCGCCGGTTGCACGATCGTGAGGCCCGTCACCGCCGACCCCTCCCGCACCCCGGCCAGTCGCAGGCCCGCCTCTGCGGCCCAGCCGCGCGCCTCGACGGGCGGGTCGATGACGAGCCGCCCGTCCGCGTCGCGGAGGTAGTACGACTCCACCTCGCCCGGCTCCGTCCCGGCGACGAACCACTCGCGCACCGGCGAGGGACAGTGCGGGCCGGGGAGCAGCCCCGTGGGCGCGCAGACGGTCACGGAGACCATCGACGGCG
Organism: Tepidiformaceae bacterium; assembly: GCA_965203545.1. GTDB lineage: Bacteria > Chloroflexota > Dehalococcoidia > Tepidiformales > Tepidiformaceae > UBA2991. Next base: position 860,595 of record OZ241899.1, on the reverse strand, counting down.
GAGGCTCGAAGGCCCGTTGGGGCCGGTCCGCCGAGACCGCGACCATCACGTCCCGCCAGATGGGGGCCGCCCCCTCCAGCCCCGGCAGGTCGACCATGGGCTCGCCGTCGGCGTTCCCCACCCACACGCCCACCGCGTGCTCCGGGGTGAACCCCAGCGCCCAGCTGTCGCGGAACCCCGAGGTCGTACCCGTCTTCACCGCCGCGTTGAAAGGCGTGTCGAGGGCGGTATCGAAGCCGAACGCCGGCGCCCGCGCGAACGGGTCGCTGAGGATGTCGGCCAGCAGGAACGCGTGCCCGGCGGCGATGGCCCGCTCGCGGAGGGGCGCCTCTCGCTCGTAGAGCACCTCGCCCGTCGCCGCCACCAGCACCCGCTCTATCGTGTAGGGCTCCGCGCGAAGGCCGCCCGCCGCCAGGGCGCCGTACGCCGCCGTCAGGTCGAGCAGCCGCACCTCCGCCGCGCCCAGCACGACCGCCAGGCCGTACGCCTCCGGCGGCGCGAAGTCGTCCAGGCCGAAGCGCTGCGCGATCGCGAGGAACGCCTCGATGCCGATGTCGTCGAGCGTGCGCACGGCGGGCACGTTCAGAGACGACGCCAGCGCCGCGCGCAGCGGCGTGGGGCCGCGGAAGCGGTGGTCGTAGTTGATCGGCCGGTAGGAGCCGTCCGCCGTCGCGAAGCTCGACGGTACGTCGAGCAGGGGCGTGGCGACCGTGTAGCCCTGCTCGAAGGCGGCGCCGTAGAGGAACGGCTTGAGCGCCGATCCGGGCTGCCGCAGCGCGACCGCCATGTTGACCTGCCCCCCATCTTCCGCCGCGAAGTCGGCGCTGCCGACAAGCACCACGACCGCCCCGCTGTTCGCGTCGAGCGCCACCACGGCGCCGTTGCCCGCGTTGCGCTCCGCAACCCGCCCGAGGTGGGCGCCCACCGAGCGGTTGGCCTCGCGCTGCAGGGTCGCGTCCAGCGTCGTCTCGACCACCAGCCCGGACCGTCCGGCGAGGTCGGGGCGGATGGCGGCCAGCTCGTCCTCGACCATCAGGAGGAAGTGCGGTGCGAGCGCCGCCTCCGCCGCGTCGACGAAGCCAAGCGGGGTGGCCGCCGCCTCGTCCGCCTGCGCGACGGTGATCGCACCCGTCGCGACCAGGCGGTCGAGCACATAGCGCTGGCGGGCCTTCGCCTCCGCCGCGTCGCCGCCCTCGCCGTACACGCCGGGAAGCTGGGGGAGACCGGCGAGATAGCTCGCCCGCGCAAGGTCGAGGTTGCGCGCGCTCACCCCGAAGTAAATCCGCGCGGCCGCCTCGATGCCGTACGCCCCGCGCCCGTAGTAGACGTGGTTCAGGTAGGTTTCGAGCAACGCCGACTTCGGGTAGCGCGCTTCGAGCTGGAGCGCCGTGAGCGCTTCTCGCGCCTTCCGCAGGAGCGCGGGCGAGTCGTCGTCAAGGTAGAGCTCCCGCGCCACCTGCTGCGTGATCGTCGAGGCCCCCCGGGGCCGCGCGGGGCCGGTGGCGGCCTCGCCCAGCGCGCTCGCGACCGCCAGCGGGTCGACCCCGACGTGGCCCCAGAAGCGCTGGTCCTCCGCCGCGATGGTGGCCGCCACGGCAAGAGGCGCGATCTGCTCGAGCGCGACGGGGATGCGGACACCTTCCGAGGTATCGCGGCCGAGGAGCGTCCCGTGCCGGTCGACCACGAGCGTGCCCGCGACCGGGGCGTGGTCGTCGATCGAGCCGAGCGGGGCGAGGAACGCGTAGACGAGCAACGCGCCGGCCACACCCACGCCGGCAGCGGCGGCGGCGAGTACGAAGCTGACAGCGGTCCGCAGCAGCCTGGGGAGACCGGCTTGACCGTGGCCCCTGCCGTCCATGGCGGGACTCTAGCAGGGGCTCGGCCGAATTACCCCGTCCGTTCGGAGAGAATTACGTGCGGCCGACCGACTTCGGTGTCAGGGCGCGTTCCCGCCAAACCGTCGAGAGTTCCGTCGGAGGGAAGTCGGAAACGGGCGATTTGGTGGGCCAGAACGGTGAGCGAGCGACGCGCGGGAGCCTGCACGGCAGCTCGACGGTGGGCTCAGGGGGGGAGGACGGATGATGACGGTGAGCAGCACACTCCGGCGCACGGGGTGCTAGTGTCAGAGCATGCCACGCTGGGCACTTCTCCTGGGCTTGGTGACGGTCACCCTCGCGTCCTTTGCCGGCTCAGCGCAGCGCGGCAGGCACGCCGAGGCCACCCCAACAGGCGATCTCGCCCGACTCCCGCAGGGCGCAGGTGCTCGAACCCACAGCCTGCACGAACCGGTACCTCCCCGGCGGGGCGTCGGTCTGACCCCAGCCATTCCAACCCCAGCAGGCGATCTCGCCCGAGTCCCGTATCGCGCAGGCGTGATAGGACCCGGCGCTCAGGGAGCGGAACGTGCCGTCGGGCACGTCCGTCTCCCCTCGCCTGTTGCCCCCCCAGCAGGCGATCGTACCGTCCTCCCCAAGGGCGCACGCGAAGAGCCGGCCCATGCTCACGGAGCGGTATCGTCCCGGCGGGGCGTCCAGTTGACCGTGGTCGATGGCGCCTTCCGGGTACGGGTCTCCAACGCACTCACGATACCGGCAATTGTTGCCGTACAGGCTCTCAACTCCCCAGCAGGTGATCTCGCCCGACTCCCCTATCGCGCAGGCGTGATAGGCCCCGACGCTCAGGGACCGGTACCTCCCCGGCGGGGCGTCGGTCTGACCCCAGCCATTCCAACCCCAGCAGGCGATCTCGCCCGACTCCCGCACCGCGCACGTGAAGTCTCTCCTCACACTCAGGGATCGGAACGTCCCCGCCAGCGCATCCGTCTGGACCCGGAAGTCGTCACCCCAGCAGGCGACCTCGCCCGACTCCCGCAGCGCGCAGGCATAGTCGGACGCCACGCTCAGGGAGCGGTACGTGCCGGGCGGCGCATCCGTCTGGCCCCGGCGGTTGTCACCCCAGCAGGCGATCTCGCCCGACTCCCGCAGCGCGCAGGCATAGTCGGACGCCACGCTCAGCGAGCGGAACGTCCCGGCAGGTGTCGCAATCCCCTCCCAGTAGTCGCCCCAGCAGGCAATCTCGCCCGACTCCCGCAGCGCACAGGGCGCGTCCAGCGCGCGGTGGGCACCCGGCAGTGGGTTGGCCGCCAGATCTTGGATTGCCACATCCCCCCAGCAGACCACACCCCCCACCTCGCCGACTGCACAGCCGCCGGACGGGCTCACCGCCATCGCCCGGAAGGTGCCCGGGGGCGCATCGTTCGCGGTAGAGCGGGCACCCCCCCAACAGGCGATCTCGCCCGACTCCCGCAGCGCGCACGTGTGGCCGCCATCTGCACTCAGCGAGCGGAACGTCCCTGCCGGCGCATCCGTCTCCCCCCGGTCGTTGCGGCCCCAGCAGGCGATTTCGCCCGACTCTCGCAGCGCGCACGTGTGGGCGCTGCCTGCGCTCACGGAGCGGTAGGTTCCAGGCGGCGCGTCCGTCTGGCCCCAGCCGTTCCGACCCCAGCAGGCTAGGTCACCCGACTCTCGCACCGCGCACGTGTGGTCGGCGTCCGCACTCACGGAGCGGTAGGTCCCAGGCGGCGCGTCCGTCTGGCCTGCGTTGTTGCTCCCCCAGCAGGCGAGTTCTCCAGACTCGCGGACGCCACACGAGTGAAAGTCGCCCACGCCCAGGGAGCGGTACGGTCCCGGCGGTGGCCCCGCCTGGCTCCACAAGTTCCCTCCCCAGCAGACGAGCTCCCCCGACTCCCGCAACCCGCAGGCGTCGTCACCCCCAACGCTCAACGAGCGGAAGGTCCCCGGCGGGGTGTTCTCCGTGCCCGTAGGCCCCCAGCAAGCCACCTCTCCAGACGCCTGAAGCGCGCACGTCAGGGTTTTGCCCGCGTCCACGAAATCAAACGTCCCGGGGGGCGGGTTCGACTGGCCCCAGCGATGGTCGCCCCAACAGGCGATCTCTCCCGAGCCTCCCAGCGTGCACGTGTGATAGTCGCCCGCGCTTACCGAGCGGTAGATCCCTGGTGGCGCGTCCGTCCAGCCCCAGTCGCTGTCCCCCCAACACACGATCTCCCCGGAATCCCGCAACGCGCATGTGAACCAGCCGCCAGCGCTCACAGAGTTGAACGTCCCTGGTGGCGCGTCCGTCTGCCCGCGATCGTTGCGGCCCCAGCAGGCGATCTCCCCCGACCCCCGCAAGGCGCACGCGTGATGGAAGCCAACGCTCACGGAGCGAAAGCGGCCCGGCGGCGCGTTCGCCTGACCCGAGCCGTTGTCCCCCCAACAGACGATCTCGCCCCACTCCCGCAACGCGCAGGCGGAGCCGGCGCCGACGCGTATGGAGCGGAACGCCCCCGACGGCGGGCTCGCCTGACCCCAGCCGTTGTGGCCCCAGCAGTCAATCTCGCCCGATTCCCGCAACGCGCAGGCATAGTTGGTGCCGATGTCCACCGACGCGTATTCCCCCGGTGGCGGATGCTCCTTCTCCAGGTTCTCAAGACAAACAACCTCGCCCGACAGGCGGATGGCACAGAGCGAGTGGTAGGAACCGGAGGCTGTGAGGAAGGGTCCGGAGGGCAGCGGGCTGTCCTCTTCTACCAGTCTCGACCGGGACCACCAGCAGATGAGCTCTCCCGACTCTCGCAGGGCGCACATCCCCTGGTTGAGGCCGCTGTGCCGCAAGGGGAACAACTGCACCTCGCCCCGCAGCGCATCTTCAAGGGCCGCACGATCCTCGCCCTCGAACTCGCTCGTCAACTCAACCCGTACCGCGACGCGGCGGTCACTGAAGCGATAGGTTCCCCGGGCGTTCGTCTCCTCCAGCGGCAGCCGTTCCGTGACTCCCCACTCACCCCCGGAAGGTCGCGCGGAGAGGTATACGCGCAGCGGATCGCTCACGCGCTGCCAGACACGCAGTTCAACACCCGCCACGCCACCGCCGATCGACACATTGACCGTGCGGTCGCTGTAGCGGAACGTGCCGCGGGCGTTGGTCCGGGACATCGGCAGGCGCTCGGTGGACCCCCACCTCCCACCCTCGGGGCGGGCCGAGAGGAACAACTGCGACGGCTCACTCACACGCTGCCAGACTCGCAACTCCGTTACCACCGTGCCGGTTTCGTTCTCCGCCGACCCAACTTGCGCCAGCACCGCGAACCCGAGTGCGGCGGCCAGGGCCGCGGCGGCCAGATGCTTCACAACGGCCTTCCGGACGAGTCACCGCCAACGCTCACCGGCCCGGGGCCACTTCTGCACAGCCAGCAACTCCGGATCCCAGACCCCATGTGCACGTCTCGCGGACCGGGTGCGCGTCGACGCATGGTCGCGTCTGTGGCAACCCCACTGTCAGCTTCCCCTGTCCATTCGAGACCGAAGCGGGCGTAGATGAGCCCGGGGTGCGCGAGGGCGAGGTCGGTCATGCACGCGAGGCTCTCGTCGGTGTGCCCACCGACCGTGGCGCTAAGAAACGCTACTCCGAGGATCGCGCCGTTCTCCGGGGCAAGGCACTTGAACAGCGGCGCCGCCGCTGCAGGATCGCCGCCCCCCGCCAGCAGCTGCGCGTTGAGCATGAAGTTGTACACGGTTTCGCCCAGGGCTTCCTTGATGCAGCCGTTCTCCTCTTCGGACAAACGGTCGAAGAGGTCCTTCCCGGTGGTTGACGCGTCGAGGACGAAGCCGCGCATCGACATGGCCGCTCCATCGACTGCCGGGACGGGTGTCGACGTGGGTGTGGCGGTTGGCGTCGCTGTGGGAGTTGGGTTAGGCGTGGGTGTTGGATCAGGCGTGGGCGTCGGCTCCGACGAGCACGCAGCCAGGACAACGAGGGCCGAAAGGCCGATTACCGCAAGCACAATGGTGAGAGAGCCGTTTATTCCGGAGAAGCGCGGCATGTGAGTCACCTCCTGGGGCTGGTTGTGTGGTTCACGTTCCTGCTGAGGGCGAGGACGGCAGCAGCCAAACCGATGTGTACCGGTCGGGGCGGCTCATGCAGTCAGCCTCGAAAAGCGGGCCACATGTTCTACTGGAGGCCCGGGACATCTCGAACGCGGCGCCGGACGCCGCCAGCGGCGTCCTCAGGAGGCTCACCGGTTGATGGCCTGCCAGTCCCTTCCGCTCGTCCGCCGCACGCATGACAAAATCCTAGCATGATGAGACTGCGTCCTTGATCAGAAACGTATCAGGTATTTCCCTCATGTCTGCAGTGTGCATCATTTCGCCATGATTACCGGCATATCATCCCCGGTTGTGAGGCTCCTCAGCGCCCCCGTCTCCTGCGCAGCAGGGGCGCGAGCTGGTCGCGACGATCGCCCTCGGGCACGGCTGGATGGGGGCAATCCTGCGGACGACGAGTGGCTACAAGTCATCACGGGAGACAGGCTCCACAGTCACGTAACGGGAGCGACACGAATGGCATACTCCCCGTGATTCGCCCGATCGAGGTAAACGCCGCATGAGCATTCGCCTACTCGTTGTCTCCCTGTTGGCCTCCCTCGTCCCTGTGGCAGTGGTCTCTTCGGCAACCGCCCAAGGTGGGGCGGAGGCCACGGTGGAGGTTCGTGTCTGGCAGGCCCTGAGCGATGAGCGTGATATCCGCGTGAGTGCTCGTCCTGCGGGAGGCTCGTGGAGAACGCTTGGGACGGTTCCGTTGCCCCTCGATGATGGGACCAGCTCGACCGGGCGATACCGTTACGGTGACATCGCCATCGACGTGCCGCTTCCGAACCATGCCACGCCCGCGACGGTCGAAATCCGCGTCTGGCAGGATGTCGGGAACACCCGGCACATCTACATCAGCGCGCGGCCGGCGGGTGGTGATTGGGGCTCGCTCGGGACGATCCCCCTCCCGCTGACCGACGGCCTTAGCTCCAGCGAGCGGTTCCGTTACGGCGACATCTCCCTCGACGTGCCCCTGCCCGAGACGGGCGTCAGAACGTTGGCGGGGCGCCCTGGGCTGTGGGGATATGTAGACGCCCGTGGTGACGACGTTCGCTTCGGGGGCCGTTACGGCGGACTTGGGCTGGCCCTCGATCGAGACGGAAGCGTGATCGTGGCGGATCCGGGGAGTCACGCCATCCGTCGAATCACGCTCGACGGCGTGGTGACGACCATCGCTGGCGGCAACGGACCCGGTCTGCAGGATGGCCCCTCGGGAGAGGCACAGTTCGTCGAGCCTCGAGACGTGGCGCTGGCTGCCGACGGCGCTATCTACGTCGCCGATTTCGGCAACCGCCGCATCCGGAAGATCACGCCGGAGGGCATGGTGACGACGGTGGCCGGGGGCGACGACGAGGGAGAAGGGCGGTGGGCGATCCGGGACGGGCGGGCCGATCAAGCGCTGTTCCGGGAACCCGCGGCGCTTGCACTGAAGCCGGACGGCGACCTGTACATCCTCGATGCCTACCACCTTCGGCGCCTGTCGCCCTCGGGTTGGGTGTCGACCGTGGCCGGGGAGAGAGGTCGGGGCCACGTGGATGGTCCGGTTGAGGAAGCGCGGTTCCATCGTCTGGTTGACATTGGCCTGGATGGCGCGGGCAACGTCTACCTGATTGACGAAGGCGGAGGATCGAGTGCTACGGGCGCCGTCGCGATCCGGAAGATCGACGCGGGAGGCACTGTCACGACCCTCTACTGGGATCGGCACCCGTCGCGGGGTGGAACCCTGGCCTTTCCCCTGGGACTCGTGGTGACGGGCGATGGCACGATCTACCTGGCGAACACGGGCCGCCACCAGATCGTCAGGCTGACCGCCGAGGGCGAGTTGCGGGCGGTGGCCGGCACTGGCGAGAAGGGCCTCCTTGATGGTCCTCGCGGTGCGGCGACGTTCAGCCTGCCCGGGAGGATGGCGGCCGCTCCCGACGGCTCACTCGTTGTGGTCGACCAGGGCAGCAGTGTCATCCGCGAGATCCTGCCCCCGGAACGGGGGCGTGCAGGCGTAGCGATCCCGCTCGCCGGCTTCGAGCCGCTCCCGACGGTGACGGGCGTGCGCTCCACCGTCCTCGCCGGGGAAGGGAAGCAAGGACTGGTGGACGGGCAGGGCGGCAGTGCGCGCTTCACGTTCCCGAGGGGTCTGGCGCTGGATGGTTCGGGCAACTTGGTCGTCGCCGACTCCGCAAACGAAGCCATCCGCTCCATCTCCCCGGATGGGACCGTGACGACGATCGCGGGGAACGGCGAGCCGGGGTATCGCGACGGCCCCTGCGAGGAGGCCCGGTTTGAGCGTCCGTGGGGGGTGGCCGTCCACGCGGATGGATCCATCTACATCACGGACGGCAGCCGCATCCGCAGGATCGAGAGGGGCCTGCCCGGGGAGTGCGCTGTCACGACCGTCGCCGGCAGGGAGGATGGATCGACCGGCCGCCGCGACGGACCGGCTGCCCAGGCAGAGTTCTTTTTCCCCAAAGAGATTGCTTTCGACTCCCGGGGCAACCTGTTCATCGCCGATGCGCAGAACCACCTCATCCGGCGCCTCTCTCCTGATGGCCAGGTCACGACGGTTGCCGGCGGTGGGGCTCGGTTCGGGGGCGCGACTTACGCCGGGCTGAGCACGAGCATCCGGCTCAATCCCTGGGGGCTCGATGTCGACGATGAAGGCAACGTCTTCTTCACCGACACGTTCTCCAACACCGACCACACGATCCGCAAGCTGGATCGCCGCGGTTACCTCTCCACCGCCCTGAGCACGCCCAACGACCGGGAGGGGGGAGCACTCTCGCCCTTCATGGGCGGACTCGCCATTGGGCCCGAAGGTGAGCTCTATGTCGCTGACGGAACCGGCCGTCTTCTCAGGTTCACACGCGATGGCATCCTCGCTATCGTCGTCGATACGGGCGTTGGCAGTGGCGCCGGGCTCGTCGTAGCACCGGATGGCACCCTCTTCGTGTCGTCCGGGAGTGTCATCCGGAAGATCACGATCGATAGCGAGTAATTCGTCTCGTAGCGGGCTTGCCTGCCGGGAGGCGACCTGGGCGGACTCCGTCTGGCCGATGCGCCAGGGGCGCACTCTCGCTGTGTGACGCCTGGCTCCCGCCCGCGGGATGGTTCCCTATTGGTGCAGTGGCGCAGCCAGGAACTCCGGCACCCGGGTGGCGAGGTGCGTTCCCCCCCAGCAGACGAGCTCGCCGGAGTGGCGTACCGCGCAGGTGTGCGAATCGCCAGCGCTCACGGACCTGAAGGTTCCTCCAGGAGCATCTGACTGACCGCGGTAGTTGCTTCCCCAGCAGGCAACTTCGCCAGTATCCCTGAGCCCGCAGGCGTGAAACACACCGACGCTGATGGTGCGGTAGATCCCCTCGGGTTCGGTGTCGGAGAAATCATAGCCCCAGCACACCCCCTCGCCGGAGTGCCGCAGGGCGCAGGCGTGGCGCGCCCCCACGCTCAACGAACTGAAGGTACCGGACGGTGGATCCGCCTGGCCGTAGCCGTTGCGTCCCCAGCACACCACCTCGCCGGTCGTGCGTAGTGCGCACGAGAAGGAGCTCCCCGTGCCCACCGACCGGAAGAGCCCGGATGGGGGGTGAGCCTGGCCCTCCTCGCTGAAGCCCCAGCAGGCCAGCGCTCCCGAGGCCTCAAGAGCGCACGTGTGGCCCTCCGTCCAGTAGGGCGAGGGCCAGCCCCCCACGGTTACGGACCGGAACGTTCCCGGGGGCGCTTCCAGCTGGCCGCCGTCGTTGTTTCCCCAGCAATCAACTCTGCCGGTGTCCCGCAAGGCGCAGGTGTGTGCGCGCCCCGTCGCGACCGACTGGTAGGGGCCGGGTGGGGGGTCGGCCTGGCCCTCCTCGTTGCGTCCCCAGCAGGCAATCTCCCCGGACTCGCGGATGGCGCAGCTGTAATCGAACCCGGCGCTCACCGACTGGAACTCGCCAGGCGGGGGCTGGGTCTGGCGTCCGCGGTCGTAGCCCCAGCACTCGATGGTCTCGGAGGGGCGTACTGCACAGGCATACACGGTCCCCGCGCTCACGGAGACGAAGTCGCCCGAGGGGGCATCGGTCTGCCCGTAGCTGTTTAGGCCCCAGCAATCGACCTGGCCCGACTCCTGCACGGCGCACGCATGCGCGCCTCCCACGCTGAGGGACCGGTAGCGACCGGAAGGAGCGTCGAGCCGGCCGTGGTCGTTGCTCCCCCAGCACGAAACCGCCCCGAACTCCGACAACGCACAGGAGTGGAAGGCGCCTGCGTCCAGGGACCGGAAGGTCCCGGCGGGAGCATCCAGCTGGAAGCGGGTGTTGTCTCCCCAGCACTCGATCTCGCCGGACTCGCGCAGGCCGCAGGTATGCCGTTGGCCCGCGGTGACCGACTGGTAACGACCGGAGGGGGCGTCGGCCTTGCCCCACTCGTTGCCGCCCCAGCAGCCAATCTCGCCCGACTCACGGACGGCGCAGACATGGGTGCCCAGAGAGCCGGAGCCGACAGACACGGAGCGGTAGGATCCCTCCACTTCCGCGCTGATGCCCTCGAGCAGCCGGCCCCAGCACACCAGTTCCCCGGACACGCGGACGGCGCAGGAGAAGGTCGGGCCGCTGCTCAACGAGCGGTACGACCCGGCGGGCACCCAGCCCTTGGACGCCTCGCCCCAGCAGGTGACCGTTCCGGAGCGGAGCAGGGCGCAGGTATGTTCCTCCGCGGCACTCACGCGCAGCGCGGGAGGCTCTTCCTCCCGGGGGAGAGGGGCGGCCCGGGCAGGCTGCGGGTCGTGAGTCTCTGCGGAACCGGCGAGGATGGGCTGAACCCTGGCCGCGAGGTGCGGCTCCGCGCCCCAGCACACAGGCTCGCCCGAGTCGCGGATGGCGCAGGCGTGGAACGACCCTGCTTCAACCGAGCGGTAGCGGCCCTCGGGGGCATCGGTAGCTCCGTAGTAGCTGGTCCCCCAGCAGGCGAGCTCGCCCGACTGGCGGACCGCGCACGCGAAGGCATCCCCCACGCTCACCGAGCGGTAGCGGCCTTCAGGGACATCGGTGACTCCGTAGCTCGAGTCACCCCAGCAATCCACCCTGCCCGAGTCATGGAAGGCGCAGGCGTGCAGGTTCCCCACGCTCACCTCGTGATAACGGCCGACCGGGGGGGTGGTCCGAACGGGCGAACTCGCTTCTCCCCAGCAGTCAATGTCGCCCGCTTCCCGCACGGCGCAGGTGACGCCTGCACCCGCGCCTACCGAGCGGAATCGCCCCTCCGGGGCTTCAGCCTGGCCAAGCTCATTGCTCCCCCAGCAGTCGATTTCGCCGGACTCGCGAAGGCCGCAGGCATGTCGCCGTCCGGCGCTGACCGAGCGGAATCGCCCCTCCGGGGGCTCGGCCTGGCCGTAGTCTTCGTTCGCCCCGAGGACGTTCCCTCCCCAGCAGTCGAGATGCCCGGATTCCCGCACGCCGCACGAGTAGCGAGACCCCGCGCTGACGGACCGGTAGTTCGCAACCGGAGGATCGGATTTGCCGGACTTGGATCCGCCCCAGCAATCGACCCGCCCTGTATCGCGAATGGCACAGGTGTGGTGAAAGCCCCCGCTGATGGATTGATAGCGACCGGTCGGAGGATCGGCCTGACCGTAGTCCTCGTACTGGCCCCCCCAGCACACGACCTCACCGGACTCCAGGACGCCGCACGAGTGATAGGGGCCAACCTCGACGGAACTGTAGGCTCCCGCCGGAGCGTCGGTCTGGCCCTGGAGATTCCTTCCCCAGCACCGTATCTCGCCGAGGACCCCTAGCGCGCAGGTGTGCTCGTTCCCGACACTGACCGAGACGAACTGACCTCCCGGGGCCGCGGTGCCGCCCCAGCGCGCATCCCCCCAGCACGCGACTTCGCCGGACTCGCGCACTGCACACGAGTGGGAGACGCCGGCGCTGACCGACACGTACCGCCCAGGAGGCGCATCAAGCTTCTCGTGCGCGTCGCTTCCCCAGCACTCGATCTGCCCCGAGGCGCGCAGGCCGCAGGTATGGCTGAAGCCTGGACTCACGGAACGGAACACCCCTCCAGGTGCGTCCGCCTGACCCTCGTCGTTGCGCCCCCAGCAGTCCACCTCACCGGACCCCTTGATCGCACACGCGTGCCACGTGCCCGCATGAAACGACTCGTAGGTTCCGGTCGGCGGGTCCCCGGGGTACCAGGGGTGGATGCCCCAGCAGGCCAGTGCCCCGGATTCCTGGAGGACGCAGGCGAACCCGTTGCCTACCGATACGGAGCGGTACCTCCCGGCCGCGGGTTCCAGCCCATGGAGATCTGCGCCCCAGCAGCTCACCCGCCCCGACTCCACCAGGACACAGGTGTAGTCGCGGCCCGCACTCACCATGTGGACGGGGTCCGGAGGCCGTGCCTCACCGGCTTCGTGGGGGGCGGGCACTGCCAGCCGGATGGCGCCATAGCGGTACCGACCAGATGGGCCTGACCCGCTCATGTCGAGGGGTATCGTGCCGAGGTCGGCCCAGAGTCCTCCCTCCGGGCGGGCGCTTATGAATAGGCTTTGAAGGTCGGAGAGTCGCTGCCAGACCCGTATCTCGATGCCCGCAGCGGTGACATCCCCGTAGCGGTAGAGGCGGGATCTGCTCAGACCCGACATGACGAGCGGAACAGTGCCGAAGTCCGCCCATATCCTGCCTTCAACCCGGACGCTGACGAAGAGGTCCGCAGAGTCGGAGAGTCGCTGCCAGACCCGGATTTCCGTGTCCACCGTCGGTTGCGACTGCGCACCCTGTCCCGTGGTCGCCAGCACCAGCAGGGCAACGCCGACGCCGATCGCGGGAAGCCCCCAGCTCCTCACGGGCCGCCTCCTGCCGCCTCACGATCCCGATGCGCGCAGCAGCGACGACACCGTGGCAACCCGGTCACCTTAGCACCCCGAGCACCACGGTCCGGAGCGTCGTGGTCGGTCCCTCCCCCGCCAGCGACCAGCAACAACACAGCCAGTACAGCAACCGACATCCATGCCGTTCTCCACGCGCGCACACCCGATCGCGGTTGAGCGCGACTGTTCCGGTGATGCCGGCAAACAGGGAGTCGCAAGCCGTCCCCTCGTGTTCGCCACGCTGAGCCACCAGGGACTCAACTGCTAGCTACCAGACACTACGCAGGAACCGGGCAAAGCGTTCCCCTGGCTCACGCCTGCGCAGGCTGAGGGGCCCGCGCCGCGGGCGTACCCAGGCGCTTGCCGGCGAATGGCCCGTCCGGTTCGGCAGCCTGGCCGGTCCGCTCACGAAGTAGTGGAAGGCTCCGCAGCCGCCGCGTCGCCCTTGGGCATCCGGTAGCCCACGCGGGGCTGGGTGAAGAGGTAGGTGGGATTGCCGGCGTCATCGCCGAGCCGCGAGCGCAGCGTGTGGATGACGGTCCGCATCGGACCGACGTCGGCGTCGCCGGTGGCGTGCCAGACGCGCCTCAGCAGTTGCTCGTAGGTTGTCACCCGCCCCGCGTTGGCCGACAGCTCGGCGAGCGTCCGGTACTCGATGTCCGTGAGTTGAACCGGCTCGCCCGCGAGGGTCACGAGGCGCTCCTCGTAATCGATGACGAGGTCCCCCAGGACATACGGCGCCGCCGGCTGCTGCACATCGTGCCGGCGAAGCGCGGCCCTGATCCGGGCGCCCAGCTCCGTCGGCGAGAACGGCTTGACCACGTAGTCCGCGGCCCCCATGTCGAACGCCCTGGCCACGAGCTGGTCCTGCCCGTAGGCCGAGACGAAGATGACCGGGATGTCGGCCGTGCGCCTGATCTCCCGCATCAGCTCGATCCCGTCGGTGCCCGGCAGCATCAGGTCGAGCAGGATCAGCTGCGGCCTCTCGTCTTCCGCCAGCCGCCGCGCTTCCTCGGGGTCGGCTGTCAGCAGCGGTTCGTAGCCCGACTTCACCAGCACGTCGCGGATGTACCTCAGCGCCTCCGGCTCGTCGTCCACGGCCAGGACGCGCAGCGGTTCCTCCGCCGCCCGGCGCTGGGTGCGGACGTCGACCGATGCGGGCGCGTTCGGGGAGACGAAGCCCGCCTCCTCCACCGTCGGCACCGTGAAGCTGAAGCGCGCGCCCAGGCCGGGCCCGTCGCTCTCCGCCCAGATGCGTCCCCCGTGCGCCTCCACGATGCCCTTGCAGATGGCGAGCCCCAGCCCCGTGTCGCCGCCCCGCTCCTCCGACTCGAGGCGGGAGAACTTCCGGAACAAGTGGGGCAGGCTCTCCGCCGGGATACCCCGGCCCTGGTCCGAGACGGAGACCGCCACGTGGACGCCCTCCACCGCCGCGCTCACGCGCAGCGGAGACGACCCCGGGGAGTGCCTCGCGGCGTTGTTCAGCAGGTTGTGCAGCACTTGCCCCATGCGCAGCCGGTCCGCCATCACCCAGGGAAGGTTCGGCGGGATCTCGAACTCGATGCTGTGCTCGCCCCCGCCGCTCAGGAAGGCGTTGCGCGCCTCGTCCGCCAGCACCGCCACGTCCGTCGGCTCCGGCGAGATCGGGAGCGTCCCCGTCTCGATCCGGGCCACGTCCAGCAGGTCGCTCACCAGCGCGTGCATGCGGTCGATCTGCGAGTCGATGATGCGGAAGAACTGCCGCGACTCCGTCGGGTTCAGCGTCGCCGGAGGGTCGAGCAGCGTGGTCACCGATCCCTTCAGCGTTGTCAGCGGCGTCCGCAGCTCGTGGCTCACCATCGCCAGGAACTCCGCCCGCATCCGCTCGATCTCCTGGAGCGCCGTCATGTCCTGCACCGTGATGACGATCGTCTCGACCTCGCCCCCCTCCGTCCGGATCGGCGTCGCGTTCACCAGCGTCGTGACGCTGCGCCCGTCCGGCAGCGACAGCACGACTTCCTCGGCTCGCACCGTCTCGCCGGCGTGGAACGCCTTGACCAGGGAGCCGTCGCGCAGGGCCAGCTCCTGCCCGTTGTCGCGGCGGATGGTGAGCGACGCCAGCACCTCGCCCGGGGCGGCGCCCTCCTCGTGCAGTCCGCTCACGATGCGCTCGAGCTCCTGGTTGAAGGACAGGGGCTGCCCCGTCTGCGTATCGAACACCACCACGCCCACCGGCGAGGTGTTCACCAGCGTCTCCAGGTCGGCCCGGGCCCTCCGTTCATCCCGGTAGCGGCGGGCGTTGGCGATCACCAACGCCGCCTGCGAGGAGAACATCACGAGCGTCGCCTCGTCATCGGCGCTGAACTTCCGTTCCTCCTCGTCGATACCCAGCCAGATGACGCCCATGGGCTGGCTCTGGTCCGTGATCGGGGCGGAGAGGCCCGCCCACACCGTCATCGGAAGCGAGCCGTCCAGCCCCACCGACTCCGCGTACTCACCGTAGTTGTCCAGCCGCCGCGGTTCGGCGATGGCGATGAAGTGGGCGAAGATTTCCGTGCCCCCCGGCAACGTGACCAGCTGCCGGTGCTCCTCTTCGCTCGTGCCCGAGGTCAGGACCGTTTCCAGGCCGCCCTGTTCGTCCATGGTGGCGATGACGCCGTAGCGCGCCCCCGTCAGATCGCGGGCGGAATCGAGCACCCGCTGGAGCACCGTGTCGAGGTCGAGGCTCTCGTTGATCCGGAGGCTCGCCTCGCTCAGCCTCGCGAGCCGCTCCCTGAGCGCCTGTACCTGGTCCGCTTCCCGTTCCATCTACCTACTCGTCTCCGCTCTCGCAGTGTGCCATGCCCGTTTTCCCTCCGTCGAGCGCGGCTGCAACCCCCTTTCGGCTTCCTGACCTGACGCTGATGCCCGACATGATGAAAGTCTGATGGGAAAAGGCCCGTTTTCCCCATAAATCTGATACTACACTCATTTTTATGCTCTAAAATTCACCCCGTGCGGCGGCCACGAGCCACCTGCCCGGAGAACGCCCGGCCCCAGGCAGTTCGCCCGCGCCAGGCCGCCCGCCGGGGAGGACGCCCGCAGTGGCCGATTCCATGCTGAAGCCCGCCCCCTCGCGATCATCGAAGCCGCTGCTCCCGGCCGCCTGCCTCCTCCTCGTGGCGTTCGTCGCGTGCCTGCTCGCCGGCGGCGCCCCCCTGTCCGAGGCGCAGACGAACGAGGCGCCCGTCTTCTCCGCCTCCGAGTCCGGCCACCGCACCGTCAGCGAGGACGCCACCCCCGGCACGCATGTCGGCGCCGCCGTCAGCGCCACCGACCCCGAGGGCGAGGCGGTCACGTACAGCCTGATCAACGTGCGGACGCACGATACGACCACCCTGTTCAGCATCGATTCGAGCACGGGGCAGATCTCCGTCGGCAATCCCCACAACGATGTCACCAGGCCACCCCTCGACTACGAGAACGCCGACTTCCACACCGTCACCGTCTCCGCCAGTACCGCCACCGGCCCGGGCAGGTCGCGCGCCATCACCATCCGGGTCACCGACGCTTCCGAGCCCCCGACCATCAGCGGCGCAAGCGCCCTCCGGGTCGAGCAGAACGTCAGGGTGGTGGCGAACTACCGGGCCACCGACCCCGAGGGCGGCCCCCACACCTGGAGCGTCTCCGGCGACGACGCCGGGCAGTTCACCATGGACAGCGGCGGCCAGCTCTACTTCAAGGTCGCCCCCGACCTCAGCAACGCCACCGACGCCGACGGCGACCACGTCTACGAGGTGACCGTCGTCGCCACGGACGAGGACAACAACACGGCCGAGCACGCCGTCACCGTGACCGTCTACGGCATCCAGGGGCCGGCCTACGTCACGCGCGACGAGGGCGGGTGGTGGGTGGGCGTCTACAAGGTGGTCAACCGCGACCCGACCATCACGGATCCGCGGAACATGTGGAGCGTCGGCGGGACCGACGCCGCTCGGTTCTTCGTTGGGAGCTGTCTCGACTACAACCCCTGCCCCGGGAATCCCAGGGGCGATGATCGGCACAACACAGCCCTGCTCAGATTCTCCAATACGCCGAGCTTCGCCAGCCCGACCGACTCCGGCCGCGACAACACCTACAACGTCGAGGTCCGCGCCCGCACCGAGGTCGGGTTCCTCCCGGTCACCGTCAAGATCCACGACCTGGGCGGCGCCCCCTCGATACAGTCCCCCACTGCCTCCTTCCAGGACGCGACCTCGGTCGAAGTTGACGAGGGTTCGACCACGGGCTGGTCGCTGACGGTCTCGCCCGCGGAGGCGTCGGTAACCCTCGGCGGCGAGGATGCCGGCGACTTCTATCTCATCGACGAGGGGTTCGGCGACGCCTACACCCTGACCGTCCGGGAGGCCTTTGTCGACTACGAGAACCCGACCGACCACGACACGGACAACGTCTACAACGTCCTCGTGAAGGCGCATAACGGGAGCGGGACGACCGTCCACCCGTTCACGCTCACGGTCACGCCAGTCGCCGAGAAGCCGACGCTCCACGGCCCCACGCACATCCAGTTCGCCGCCGGGACCAGCGGCACGGTCGCCACCTATATCGCCGCCGACAGCGATGGCGACACGATCACGCTCGATCTCCGCCACACGAACGCGTCCGACTTTAGGATCGACAGCAACGGCCAGGTCACCTTCAACAGTCCTCCCACGACGAGCACCTGCGGCGACGGCAACTGCGTGGTGAGGATCCGGGCGAGGGCGGGTGGCCAGAACACCTTCCACGACTTGACGGTCAAGGTGACCGACGCCGCCGACAACAATGCGCCCACCGCGATCACGGGAAGCAGAGGCCAGAACGTAACGGGCACGCTGGACGCGCCGAACTTCAGGGAGACAATCACCGGCAAGATAGTCTGGAAGTACAGTTCCACCGATGCCGACGGCGACCGGTTCATCTTCTGGAGCCTCTCGGGGACCGACGCGGCGCTCTTCTTCATCGGCAGCGACGGCGTGCTGCGCTTCAGGAGCGTGCCCGACTTCGACAACCCGCCCTGCGCCGGCACGACCGTCGCCGAAAAGAGGACCTGCAACGTGACGGTCCAGGCCTCGGACGGGATCGCGTCCGTCACGCAGGCCGTGGCCGTCACGGTGACCGATGTCGAGGAGCCGCCCCTCCTGACCGGCTCACGGGCCGTCACCGTGTCGCCGGGCACGGACCGCTCGGTCGCGACCTACACCGCGACCGACCCCGAGGGCACCACCATCACCTGGTCGCTGGCCGGCAAGGACGCCGACGACTTCACGATCAGCACTTCCGGCGCGCTCAGCTTCGACCACGACCCCAGCTGCTCGAGTCCGATGGACGCGGAGGGCGACAACGTCTACCACGTGACCGTCAAGGCGACGGACGCAGCGGCCAGCCCGAAGGCCGACACGCTCCCCGTCGTGGTCACGGTCGACACGTGCACGCCCCCCAACAGCGCGCCCGTCATCAGCGGGCCGACCACCCCCGAACACCATGAGAACAATCTCCGGTTCCTCAGGGACTACACGGTGACGGACGCCGACGGCGACCGCATCACCTGGGGCCTCTCCGGCACCGACGCCTCCCGCTTTGTGATCAGCGGCAGGGGCCGGGTCAGCTTCAAGCGGGCGCCCGACTTCGAGGACAAGTCCAGCTACTCGTTCAACGTCACCGCCTCCGACGGCACGGACACCGCCACGCTCGGCGTGACCGTTACCATCCTGGACCAGAACGAACGGCCCGTGGTGACGGGCAACGCGGTGGTGACCAAGGCCGCGAACAGCGCCAAGGCGGTCGCGAGCTACTCGGCCAGCGACCCGGAGGGGGTCACCACCACCTGGAGCCTCTCGGGGGATGACGCCTCCCACTTCGACATCTCCGCCGCCGGCGCCCTCACCTTCACAGGCGACAACGCGCCGGACGCCAACACCGGCGACGCCGACAACAACAACATCTACGAGGTGACCTTGAACGCGACCGAGCCGGACGACGGGGACCCGCTCACCACCGAGCTCACGGGCTCCCTCGCCGTCCGCGTCGTGATCCAGAGCCAGAACCTGCCGCCCACGCTCGATGCCGGCGGCGCCACCATCAGCTACGCCGAGAACGGCACTGCCGCCCTCCACGATTACGACGCGACCGACCCGGAGGGCAGCACGATCATCTGGTCGCTCGCGGGAACCGACGAGGACGACTTCCGCATCGACGGCGCCGGCCGGCTGTTCTTCAAGCTCGCTCCCAACTTCGAGGACCCGAAAGACACGGGCACGAACAACGTCTACAACGTGACCGTCCAGGCCTCGGACGGCGCGAACACCCCGGTCTCCCGCGCCGTCACCGTCACCGTCACGGACGTGGACGAGCCGCCCACGATCAGCGGGTCGAACAACATCGCCTTCAACGAGAATGGAACCGGCGACGTGGCCACCTACTCGGCTTCCGATCCCGACGGCGACAGCGTCACCCTGGCCATGTCCGGTGACGACTCCGGGGACTTCACCTTCGACACCACCACCGGCGTGCTCACCTTCATGAACGTGCCCGACTTCGAGGATCCGCCCTGCGCGGGCACGACCGTTCTCGAGAAGACCACCTGCAACATCACGATCACGGCCACCTCCACCGGCGCGAGCGGCGCCGCCCAGAGCGTCGAGCGCGACGTCACGATCTTCGTCGTGGATATCAACGAGCAGGCCACGGTCACCGGGACCGTGGGGTCCATCGCCGCCACGGGGTCCACCGCCACCGCCATCAGCATCGCCGAGAACAGCACGGGGACCCTCGCCACCTACAGCGCCACCGACCCGGAGAACCGAACCCAGAGCTGGGCCGTGTCCGGCGACGACGCCAGTCTCTTCAACATCAACAGCACCACCGGCGTCCTCACCTTCAACGACGCGCCCGACTTCGAGGACCCGAAAGATGGCGACGAGGGCGCGACCAACCGCGACAACGTGTACCGGATCACGATCGACGCGGAGGACCGCGACCTGTCGCAGGCCGCGAAGGTGAAGAGCAGCCTCGCCGTCACCGTGACCGTGACGGGCGTTGACGAAGCACCCGTCATCGACGACGAGGCCCCGGCCTCGGTGACCACGCCTGAGGGAGAGACCACGGTCGCCACCTACACCGCGGACGACCCCGAGGACGACCCCCTCACCTGGTCGGTGAGCGGCACGGACAACGATGACTTCAGCATCGACAGCGACGGCGTCCTCAGCTTCACCACGGCTCCCGACTTCGAGAGCCCGCCCTGCGCGGGCGCGAATAATGCGGCGAAGCGGATCTGCAGCGTCACGGTCACGGCCACGGCCGGCGGCAAGAGCGACAGCCTGAACGTCACCGTCACGATCACCAACGTGAACGAGCCGCCCGTCGTCAGCGGAACCGCCGACCCCAGCTTCGCCGAGAACAGCGCCACGTCCACGACCATCGCCACCTACGCCGCCGCCGACCCCGAGAACAGGACCATCAGGTGGTTCGTGGACGGGACCGACGGTCGCCTGTTCTCGATCAACTCCAGCGGCAACCTGACCTTCGACGAGTCCCCGGACTTCGAGGATCCGGCCGACAGCGACGGGGATAACAACTACCAGGTGACCGTGACAGCCAGCGACGGCGAGAACAATGTCGAGTACTCCGTCACCGTGACCGTCACGAACGTGAACGAGGCGCCCACCGTCGTCGGCCTGACCAGGCTGACCAAGGCGCTCAACTCGGGCACCTCCGTGTGGACCTACACCGCCGCGGACCCCGACGCCGGCGACACCTTCTCCTGGGCGCTGGGAGGCAACGACGTCAACCAGTTCAGGATCAGCACCGCCGGGGCGCTCACGCTCACCCAGGCGCCGAACCCGGCCAACGACCTGGACCACAACAACGACGACGTCTTCGAAGTGGACGTGATGGTCTCGGATTTCGGCACGGACGGCGCGTCCCTGTCCCACACGCTCTCCGTCCGGGTGACCGTCGCGGGCACGAACGCCGCTCCCACCTTCACGGCCGGGACCGAGACCAAGACCAACCACGCCGAGAACATCCCGCTCGTCGACGACTACAACCACAGCGATGCCGAGAACGACGACGTCGCCTGGAGCGTGTCCGGCACGGACAGCGGGCTCTTCACGATCAGCTCGACCGGCGTTCTCAACTTCACCACGGCGCCGGACTTCGAGAACCCGACCTGCGCGGGCGCGACCGACGCGGCGAAGAGGACCTGCAACGTCACCGTCGAGGTCACCGACGGGGACAACACGGCCACGCGCGCCGTCGCCGTCACGGTCACGAACGAGAACGAGCCGGGCGTCGTCACCTTCTCCCCGGCGGCCCCGCTCGTGGGAACGCCGGTGACGGCCTCGCTGGAGGACCCGGACGGCAGCGTGACGGCCGTGGGCTGGCAGTGGCAGCTCGGGCAGCTCACGGGAGGGCAGCTGGGGACGTTCCAGTGGAGCGACCTCCCGGGGGAGACGTCGGCGACCTACACGCCGGCCGCGTCCAACCTGGATAAGCGTCTCCGGGTGCAGGTGAACTACTCGGATGCACACGGCGCGGGCCAGACCGTGACGGCGGAGATGCGAGACTCGGTCGACGAGGCGAACCACGCACCGGCCTTCGCCACCGCCACCGCCACCCGCAGCATCGACGAGAACACCGCCTCGGGCGTCGATCTCGGCGATGCCTTCGAGGCCACCGACGAGGACGAGGACACGCTCACCTACAGCGTGGCCTGGACCACGGCCAGCACCAACACGCTCCCGGTCGCGATCGACTCGGCCTCCGGCCAGCTCTCTACGAGCGGGGATCTCGACCACGAGACGGCCCCGAGCCTTGCGGTGACGGTCACCGCCACCGACCCCGTCGGCGCCAGCGACACCATCGCCGTCACGATCACGGTCATGGACGTGGAGGAGGCGGGAACCATCTCCTTCGGCAGCGTCACCACGCCGCAGGTGGGTACGGCGGTGACGGCGACGCTTACCGACCCCGACGGCGGCGTGAGCGGCGAGAGCTGGCAGTGGAGCGCCGCCGGATCCGCCATCAGCGGCGCCACCTCGAACTCCTACACGCCCGTCAACGAGGACCGCGGCAAGCGGCTCAGCGTGACCGTCACGTACACCGACCGGCGCCCGGGCAACAAGACCGCCAGCGGGGAGATCGCCAACCGCGTCCCCGCCTCGACGAACGACCCGCCCACCCTCACCTGCAGCACCACCAGCGCGAGCTACGCCGAGAACGAGACCCGCGTCGTCGTCACCTACAGCGCGACCGATCCCGAGGGCCAGTCGATCACGTGGAGCGTCAGGGGCACGGACTCGGGCGACTTCACGATCACCGGCAGCGGCACGCTCAACGCGAGCGGCGCGCTCTCCTTCGCGGCCACGCCGGACTACGAAGATCCCGCCGACTCGGACACGGACAACAGCTACTCGGTCACGGTCGTGGCCTCCGACGGAACCGCGGGCAACGAGTCCACCTGCGACCTCACGGTCACCGTCACGAACGAGGACGAGACGGGAACCCTCACCCTCCCCGACGACGCCCCCCAGACCTCTCGCGACGTGACGGTGACCCTGAGCGACCCCGACGGCGTCACCTCCGCGACCTGGACCTGGCGGCGGCTCGGCGCCAGCCCGGCCAACGTGACCGCCAGAACCTCCACCGCCACATCGTCCACCTACAGGCCCGTCCAGGCCGACGAGGGCAGCCCGCTCCGCGTGAGCGTCACCTACACCGACGGCCACGGCTCCGGCAAGACCCTCACGCAGGACACCAGCTCGGTCACGGCGAAGCAGAACCTGGCGCCGAGCTTCGGCGCCACCACCGCCACCCGCACCGTCTCCGAGGACGCGTCCCTCAGATTCGCCCTCGGCGCCGCCTTCCGCGCGACCGACGCCGACAACGACCCCATCACCTACAGCGTGTCCTGGGGCGAGCAAGGCGACCCCCCGTTCACCATCGACTCCGGAGGGCGGCTGCGCGTCGGCGGGGCGCTCGACTTCGAGACGACCCCGACCTACACCCTCACGGTCACGGCCAGCGACAACAAGGGCCTCAGCGGCTCGATCGCCGTCACCGTCACCGTCACGAACGTGGACGAGCCGCCGGCCATCACCGGCGACGCGGAGCACAGCTACGCCGAGGACCGCACGGACGCCGTCGGGACCTGGACCGCCGCCGACCCGGAGGGCCAGAACACCAGCATCACCTGGACGCTCCGGGGGTCGGACGCCGCCGACTT
Source organism: Tepidiformaceae bacterium (assembly GCA_965203545.1). Classification (GTDB taxonomy): domain Bacteria; phylum Chloroflexota; class Dehalococcoidia; order Tepidiformales; family Tepidiformaceae; genus UBA2991. The sequence goes on along the minus strand of OZ241899.1, from coordinate 837,605 downwards.
CGCATTCGACGGCGCTACGGGCGAGCTCACCTTCGCCGCCCAGCCCGACTTCGAAGCGCCCGCCGACTCCAACCGCCGGAACGACTACACCATCACCCTGCGGGCCTCGGACGGCGCCAAGCACTCCGATCTCAACGTCACCGTCACCGTCACCAACGTCGACGAACCGGGCGTCATCACGTTCTCCAACGTCCAGCCGCAGGTGACCATCCCCTTCCGCGCGACGCTCGAGGACCCCGACGGCGGCGTCAGGAACCTCACCTGGCAGTGGGACATCAACGACGTCGACATCGAGAACGCGACGCGGTCGAGCTACGAGCCGATCCCCACGGACGTCGACCAGACCCTCACCGTCACCGCGAGCTACGAGGACCGGCACGGCGCGGGCAAGACGGCGACGGCAGACTCGGCGAACCCGGTCGACGAGGCCCCCCCGACGCCCTTCCCGCCCGAATTCCCCGACACGGAGACCGGCCAGCGCGAGATCTCCGAGGACGCCACCATCGGGGCCTCCAGCGAAGCGCCCGTCGCCGTCGGCGCCCCCGTCGTGGCCCTGGACCCGAACGAGGACGACACCCTCACCTACGCGATCGACCGGGCCAGCGAGGCCTTCTTCAGCATCGACTCCGCCACCGGCCAGCTCCGGGTGATCGCGCCCCTCGACCACGAGAGGCGAAGCACCTACCGCGTGCGCGTCACCGCCACCGACCCGCAGGAGACCTCCGACACGATCACGGTCACCATCACCGTCACCGACGTGGACGAGGCGCCGGAGATCGAGTTCCTCAGCGGCGCCGAGCAGATGGACGTCCTCGAGAACGACGCCGGAACCGTCGTCCGCCTCCGCGTCCGCGACCCCGAGCGCGAGGAGTTCACGCTGTCGCTCGGGGGGAGCGATGCGGGCCGCTTCTCCATCACCCAGGCCGGCGTGCTCACCTTCAGCGAGCCGCTGCCGGACTTCGAGAACCCGAGCGACAGCGGCGCCGACAACACCTACGACGTGACCGTCACCGCCACCGAAGCTATCTCCGACGACGAGCTCAACGCCCAGAACACGGCGGAGCAGACCATCGCCGTCACCGTCCTCGACGTCAACGAAGCGCCCGTGCCCGCTCCCGACTCCTCCAGCCAGGATGCGGTGAGCGTCGAGGAGGGGACCGGGACCGACCACACCCTGGGCACGTATGAAGCCAACGACCCGGAGATTTTCGCCGTCGCCTGGTCCGTGGCGGGGCCCGACGGCGGCGACTTCACCATCACCCGGAACAGCGCCGGGGACGGCGAGCTCATGTTCCTCGCCGAGCCCGACTTCGAGTCTCCCGCGGACGCCAACCGCGACAACGTCTACCAGGTCACCATCCAGGCCTTCGACGGGATGAACACCGGCAGGCTCCCCGTGACCGTGACCGTGACCAATCGCGTCGAGGACGCCACGGTCGTGATGTCCCACGTGCGGCCGCAGGCCGAAGTCCCGATCGGGGCGACGCTGTTCAGTCCCGAGGGCGTGTCCTCCACGGTCACCTGGCGGTGGAGGGGCCCCGGGAGGCTCAATGTAGAAAACGGCGCCGTGGGCGCCGCGAACGTGGGCCAGGGCAAGGCCCCCACCTTCACCCCGATGGTGGAGGACATCGGGAGTCAGCTCTGGGCGCAGGCGACGTTCGTCGATGGCCAGGGCGTGGAGCGGCAGATCCGGAGCCTTGTGGTCGGAGCCCCTATTCCTCTCGTCCACCCGCCCCCGCCGGCGAACACCGCGCCGTACTTCGCCGCGGAGGCGGTCGACCGGACGGTCGCCGAGAACACCGCCGCCGGCCAACCCATCGGCGCACCGGTCGGCGCCACCGACGACGACTTCTGGGACGCGGGCTCCGGCTTCGGTACCCTCCGCGACCAGGCCGCCCTCATCTACACCCTCGACAGCGCCTCCGCCGCCCTCTTCGACATCGTCCGGACAACCGGCCAGCTCAGGACGAAGGCGCCGCTCGACTACGAGACCCGGACGACCTACACCGTCGTCGTGACCGTCGCCGACCCCTCCCTGGAGACCGCCACCACCACCGTCACGATCACGGTCACCGACGTCGACGAAGATCCGGTGCTCAGCGGCCCCCGCATCGTCTTCCACGGCAGCGGCGACGACGACCTCGTGGTCGCCACCTTCACCGCCCGCGACCCCGACGGGGGCGACATCACCTGGGGGCACGAGGGGACCGACGGCGCCCGGTTCACCTTCGCGGACGGCGCGCTCGCGTTCGTCTCCACTCCCGACGCCGCGAATCCGCAGGACCAGAACACCGACAACATCTACGAGGTCACGGTGGTCGCCAGCGACAGCACCCCGAACGAGGTTCGGCAGGCCGTGATTGTGGCCGTCACCTCGGAGCCGCCGAGCCTGCCCCCCAGGGGCGGCGGCGGACCCGTCGGCCCAGGCGGCCCCGGTGGTGGCGGCGGCGGCGGCGGGGGCGACGGCCCCTCCCCCAGCGTCATCGACTACGAATGGACCGTGAAGCACGATATCGAGGCCCTCGCCGGCGGCAACGCCGCCCCCACGGGCCTGTGGTCCGACGGCGTCACCATCTGGATCGCCGACAACGGCCAGGGCGCCGACGACGAGGTCTACGCCTACGACATCGCCACCGGCGCGCGTGCGGCCGACCGCGAGTTCGCGCTCGACCCCACCAACCGCGCGCCCCGCGGCTTCTGGTCCGACGGCGAGACCGTCTGGATCTCGGACAGCGGCCGCGACCGGCTCTTCGCCTACGACCTCGCCGGCGGCGAGCGCCTCGAGGACCGCGAGATCGTCCTCGCCGACGGCAACGAGAATCCGCGCGGCATCTGGTCGGGCGAAGGCGTCATGTGGGTGCTCGACGGCCGCAGCCGGGCGCTCTTCGCCTACGACCTCGCCAGCGGCCGCTTCCTCGCCCGCTACGAGCTCGACGCCCGCAACAGCGACCCGCGCGGCATCTGGTCGGACGGGACCACCGTCTGGGTGTCGGACCACGGCGCCAAGATCCTCTTCGCCTACCGCCTGCCCGCGCTCCCCGCGCAGGAGCCGGGAACGGTCAGCGCTGCGCAGTCCAGCACGGCGCCGCAGCTCCTCGAGCGGGTGCGCGACGAGGAGTTCACGCACCTGTCCAGCTCCAGCAACAACAGCCCGCGCGGCATCTGGTCGGACGGCGCCGTCATGTACGTCGCGGACGAGAGCGACGGCAAGGTCTACACCTACAACATGCCCGACGCCCTCGACGCGCGCCTCGCCTCGCTCGTCCTCAGCGGCATCGACATCGGCGAGTTCGCCCCCAGCCGCACCGCCTACCGGGGCGAGCCGGAGGAGGGCGTGACGGACACGACCGTCGAGGCCGCGGCCGTGCAGCGCCGCACGACGGTCGCGATCGAGCCTGCCGACGCGGACCCCGCGAGGGCCGGTCACCAGGTCGCCCTCGCCGGCCTCGGCGAGATCAGGATCACCGTGACGTCGGCCGACGGCAGCCGCACGCGCGTCTACCGCGTGCAGCTCGGCGAGGGCGAGCCCGCGGCCTGCCTGCGCGGAGCGGTGGCGGTGGGCTTCAGTCTCGTCGTCTACGAGGGCGGGAGCGTCGACGAGCTGGCCGCCTGCGCCGAAGAGCGCGGCCTGGCCGCGCTCTACACCCTGCACGAGGGCGCGTACATTTCCTTCTTCCCCGAAGCGCCGGCGTTCGTGAACCGCCCCTTCCGCGACCACTTCGCGGGGGGCGTGCCCGCGCTCACGCCGCTGGTCGCCGCGAGCGAGGGGCCGCCGTCGCCCGACCTCGCCGCCGCCGCGGCGGTCCCGGCCTGGCCCGAGTGCCTGCGCGGGGCCGCGGCCGAGGGCTACAGCCTCGTGCTCTACGAGGGCGGCAGCGTCGAGGACCTCGCCGCCTGCGCCCGCAGCCTCGACGTGACGGCGCTCCATGCCCTGTCGGAGGGCGCCTGGGTGTCCTACATCCCCGGCGCGCCGGCGTTCGCGAACCGCGACTTCGAGGAGCTGTTCGCCGGCGGCGTGCCCGCCCTCACGCCGCTCATCGTCAACCGCGAGGTACCGGCCCCGGTCACGGAGCCGGAGCCGCAGCCGGAAACCGAGACCCAGCCGGAGGCGGACACGCAGCCGGAAACGGACACGCAGCCGGAAACGGACACGCAGCCGGAAACGGACGCGCAACCGGAGACGGACGCGCAACCGGAGACGGAGTCGCAGCCGCTGGTGCTGGCGATTGGGAACACCGGCGGCAGCGGCGTCTCGCATCGCGACGACTGCGCCGACGGAGCGCGCCTCGCGCGCTTCGGCTGGGCCGAGGGGCAGGCGGTCGAGGCGCTCGGCGAGGGCCGCGGCCGCTGCGACGGCTGGCTCCTCGTGCGGGCGGAGGACTTCACCTCGTGGGTGCGCGAGGAGTACGTCGCCGGATTCGTGCCCGCGCAGCCCGCCGGCCAGCAGCTCGCGCGCGCGATCGGGAACACCGGCGGGGCCGGCGTCCTGCTCCGCGACGAGTGCGCCGATGGCGCGCGTCTTCCGGCGTCGGGCTGGACCGACGGGCAGGCGGTCGGCGTGCTCGCGGACGGCCTCGGATCGTGCGCGGGCTGGCGCTGGGTGGAGGCCTCCGGGGGCGGCGCCACCTCCTGGGTGAGCGACCAGTTCCTCGTGCAACCGTAAGGCCGATAACCGTCGGACCCATGAAAGACTGACGGAAAGTGCGGGTATTTCCGGGATGATCTGATGGAATGACGATATTCTTACCGGATCGCTCCCTTTACAATCGACCGTGGAAAGCTACGGGGAGGAAGCACCCATGAAGCGCATCATTGCAGTCGGTCTCATCGCCCTGCTCGCCTTCACGGCGGTCGGCCTTGCTCGCCCCGACGAAGCGGACGCGTACTACAACGACATCATCAGGTATTTCAACGGGGAGATTACGGAGGCCGAGCTGCGGGCGATTCTCAACGCGGAGGGGGTGGATGTGGTGTCGATCGAGCCTGACGCCGTCACGACCAACAGCCCCCCTGGCACTGGCCCCCCGCCGGATCCGAACCGACCGGCCGACCTGACCCCCTGGGACATGATCAGGCAGTACGCCGCCAGCCAGAACGCCGCCAACCCCGCCTACTGCGCGGCGACAGTGAGCGTCACCCTCCCCTCGAACATCAGCACGTACGGGGGACAGACCTTCACCGTCGCGAACCTGCACTACGACGCGGCCTACTGCAGCGCTCTCCTCTACTGGGAAGCGAGCTACGACTTCTACCCGGATGACGACAAGCCGCCTCCCCCGACCCCGCCGGGGCAATAGCGCTTGAGGGCACGGACTGCGACAGCCATCCCCTCCCCATCCGCGCGCCGTTCACTCCCCGCAGCGCCAATGGCGGGGGTGGTGGGCGGAGCACGGGAACAGGGCCGGGCCCGTCCGGTTGATCGCCGGTGGGACGGATCACCCCTTCGTGGAGGACTCGTGATGACCAGCTTCCAGACAGGGCGGGACGAGCAGCGTTGACGGCGCTGCAACGGCGGGCCGTCCGCCTCCACCGCATGGGAACAGCCGGCGCCACGTTGCGCACGCGACCGCTCGCGGCCGCGGCAGTGGCCGTCGCCGTTCTCCTCGCGATGGCGCTCGTGGCGCCGGCCCCGGTTGCCGCCGGCGGGCACGGCGCCACGAGGACGCTGGATGTGGAGTCGGTGGTCCCCGGCGGCGAGGTCACCGTCACCATTGAAGCGACTGACTTCGGGCTCTACGGGAGGGTCACCGAGACGTTGCCCGAGGGCTGGACCTTGCTCGGTTCGGACCTTCCGGATGGCGCGGTCCAGACCGGCGACGGCGTGGCGTGGTTCATCCTGCTCAATCTCGAGGAGGTCGCTACCGTCACGTTCACCTACACCCTCCGGGCGCCGGCCGCGGTGGGCACGTACACCTTCGAGGGCATCATCGAAGACTCCGGCCGCGAGGCGGAGGCGGTCGACGGCGTGAGCGAGATAACCGTCAGGCACGAGCCCTGGCCCCACTGCCTGCGCGGCGATATCGCCGCGGGCTTCAGCCTCGTCGTCTACGAGGGCGGCGCCATGGAGGAGCTCGACGCCTGCGCCGTCAGCCGCGCGGTCACCGTGCTGTACACACTCCACGAGGGCGCCTACGTCGCCTACGTCCCCGGAGCGCCCGCGTTCGTGAACGCGCCGTTCGCGGCCCTGTTCCCCGAGGGCGTGCCCGCCTTCACGGCGCTGGTCGCCGCGGGCGACGAGGCGAGCGACGACCCGACGGGCGACATCACCGCGCCGAGTATCTGGGCGCGCTGCCTGCAGGGTGAGATCGCCGCGAGCTTCAGCTACGGCCTCGCCGTCTACGCGGGCGGCAGCGTCGACGACCTTCACGACTGCGTGAGCAGCCGCGGCGTCAGGGTCGTCTACGTGCTGCACGAGGGCGAGTGGGTGCCGTACCGGCCCGTCGCGCACGCGGACCGGAAACGCGCCTTCCGGGAACTGTTCGCCGGCGGCCTCCCGCCCGTGACGCCCCTGGTCGTCCTGTGGGACGACCCCCTTCCCGCGGCGGTGGAGGCCGCCGCGCGGGCGCACCTGGCCGCCGAGCTGGACGCGGACGCGCGGGACTTTCGGCTCGAGAGCTCCGAGAGCGTGGAGTGGTCCGACGCCAGCCTGGGATGCCCCCGGGAGGACGAGGCCTACGCCCAGGTCATCACTCCGGGCTACCGGCTGGCCTTCGATCTCGCCGAGACGTCCTACGCCGTGCACACCAACATCGACGGCTCCCACCTGGCCATCTGCGAAGGCGACGAGTAGCGCCTCGAGGGCGATCGCCGGGCGGCGGGACCCCGGTAGCCGTCGCACCCAAGATGATGAAAAACTGATGGAATTCCACTGGATTTTGGTCATAATCTGATGAATTGAATATTGCGAGTCGCGGAGCGTTCCTCCTTAATTTGCCCATAGGTACGCGATGGGAGGAAGGAGGAGACCATGAAGCGAATCATCGGAGCCAGTCTCGTCATCGTGCTTGCATTCTCGGCGCTGGGGGGCGCCTCCGTCGCCGACGCCCAGGACCCCGACTCCGACCGCTACGAGGCCCTGGTCAGGTACTTCCACGGGCAGATTACGCGGGAAGAGTTGGAGGAAGCCCTCGCGCCCCCCGCCGAACTCCTCCCCGCCACCACCACCGACGCCGCCACCCGGGTCAGCAATGACGGCCAGACAAACGGCCTTGATTCCCAGACCGAACGGGACCGCGGGCAGATCTTCACGACCGGCTCCCTGGCGAACAACGGTGTCTGGCGAATCACCTCGGTCACGCTCGAGTTCGCCTTCACCGGGACGCCGACGCTGCCAACCTACTCGCTCGGCCTCTACGCCGTCTCCGGAAGCCCGCCGAACCCGACCGGCTCCGCCCTGGGCACGTTCTCGGTCTCGGGCACGCTGTCCGCGGGGGTCAACACCTTCACCCTGGATGGGAATACTCCCCTCAGTCTCCAACCCAACACCGCCTACGCGTTGATTTTCGACGTGACAGCTCTGGCTTCGGGCAATGGCGCTGACGTCAGATACCAGCACACCACCTCGAACAACGAGGATGCCGGCGCAGCGGCCGGCTGGAGCATCAGAGACGACTCTGTCCATCGCGTCTGGAACACGGCTGCGTGGGGTAATACGTACAGCGAAGCACTCAAGATCTCCGTCAGCGCGGGGACGTATACGCCGCCTCAGGTGCCAACCCCGCCCCCGGCCTTCACGCAGACGCTCGGCGATCTGGGCGACGACTACACCTGGGCAACGTACTGCGGCGGCAACCTGCATCCGATCCGCGAGGCGTTCCAGAGGGATCCGCTGGGAACGAACTGGAACGCCTACCACACCTTCTACTGCCACGAGGCCACCGGCCAGTGGGTGTCGGGCAGGATCCCCGAGCCAGGCGTCGATTTCGCGTGGGATCATCAGCTCATCGGCGTTGGTGAGCCCGGCTACGACGAGAAGTGTCGCTACTCCAAACCGGGCTACATGCACCATGGTGACGGAACCTACACCGTGATCCATGGTGCCAATTACGATCCAATCGCCGACCGATGCACGCAAAGGGGAACCGCACATGACCGGTGAGCCAGCCGAGCGTTGGAACGCACGAGCCCCCGCTACGAGGAGCGGGGGCTTTCGCGTCCCGTGCAGCGGCGCCGGGAGCCGGGGCGGTGGGTCAGGGGGCGTCGTCGCCCTCGGCCGCCGCCGACGAGGGGCGTGGCCGGCGGCAGGCCGGAAGAATGAAAAACTGATGGAAATCCACGGCATATTGTCGACATTCTGACGGAACAAGAATTGTCACTCGCGGAGCGCTCCCCTTTAATTTGCCCACTGGGAAGCAATGGGAAGAAAGAGGAGACCATGAAGCGGATCATCGGAGTCAGTCTCGCGATCCTGCTCGCATTCGCGGCGCTGGGGGGCGCCTCCGTCGCCGATGCCAACGACTCCGACAAGTACGACGCCCTGATCAGGTACTTCCACGGGGAGATAGACAGGGACCAGTTGGAGGCCGCCCTCGCGGACCCGGCGCCGGGTGGGTCGCCACCCGCGTTGTTCTCGCAGACGCTTGGCGAGCTGGGCGACGACTACGCCCACGCGACGACCTGCGGCGGCACCCCGAATCCGCTGCACGAAGCGTTCTACAGGGACCCGCTGGGAACGAACTGGCCCGCCTGGGAGACGGTCTACTGCGACCTGGAGACCGGCGAGTGGGTGACGGGCAGGATCCCCCAGCCGGGCGTCGATTTCGCGTGGGACCATCAGCTCATCAGCCCCGGTGACCCCGGCTACAGCGACACGTGCTTCTACACCAACTCCGCCGGTGAACGCATTACGGCCTACCGGGCGGTGAAGAATGCCGATGGTACCTTGCAGACGGATTCTGAGGGCAACGTCATCTACTACCCGCACCACGGAGCCCGCTGGGATCCAATCGCTCAGATGTGCACGCAGAGGTGAACCACACCGGCGCCGGGCGTCGGGTCAGGGAGCGTCTTCGCCCTCGCCGGCCGTCGATGCCGCAGCGTCCGGAGCCCCGGCGGCCGCGACGAGGGGCGTGTCCGGCGGGAGGCCGTGCGGGAACAGCTCGCGGAAGCCCTGGTTGAACGAATCCGGCGCATCCAGCGCGTAGGGCAGGTACGCGCCGTCCACGAGCGCGTAGAGCAGGGCGACGTCCAGGCTGCGGGCGCAGGCTGCCAGCTGTTCGATCGCGCCCCCCGCGAACACCACCAGGTTGAACCCCCCGGCGATGTCGCCCTGCAGGCACTCCACCGCGGCCCCGCCGCCGTCCGGCGTCTCGTCCCCGACCCAGACGCGGTACACCTGCGAGCGCGCGCCGTCCGCTGAGGTCACGGTTACCGTGATCGGCCGCCCCGCCTCGATCGCCGCCTGGTGGCCGTTGCCGGGATCGCCGTCGGCGTCCGCGGGCTCGATGCGGAGGGTGGCTCCGGGAGCGGCGGCGACGGCCGAGACCGTGGCGTGCGCCACGCCGGCGACGGCCACGCCCGCGTACTCCGTGCGGTGCGGGGAGAACGCCCCGAACCGCACGCCCTCGAGCGTCAGTGAGGCGAGGCTCGCGCCGGACCCTGCCAGGTCCGATCCGGGGGCCTCGCCGCCGCCCTTGACCGCCAGCGGCGTGCCCGCGGGCAGCCCCCCGGCGAACAGCTCGTGGAAGGGCAGGTTCACGACCTCCGGCGCGCCGGGAACGTACGACACCCAACGGCCCTCGTGCAGCGCATGGAGCCCCGCCACGCCGCTCCCCGCCGCGCAGGTCGCCAGCTCGTCCTCGTCCACGCCCCGGGAAAGCACGAGGCTGAAACCTCCCGCGACCACCGGACCGCGCAGGCACTCCGGCTGCCCGGCCCCTCCCGCCACGCGCACGCGGTAGACGAACCTGCGGCTGCCGTCGGCCGAGGTGACCGTGACCCGCAGCTCGCTGGCTTGCCCGATGGCGACCTGGTGGCCGTTGAGCGGGTCCCCGTCGGCGTCGGGCGGCTCGATGACCACGGTCGCGCGGCGCTGCACGGCCTCGGCGCTCACGGTCGTCTCCCTCACGCCCTCGCCGGGCGCGCCGTCGTACGCCCTGCGCGCGGCGTCGAACTCCCCGATGTCGACGCCGCTGAGGCTCAGGGACGCCAGGCGGGCGTCGATGGCGTCGGGCATGTTGTAGGTGTAGATGCGGTCGTCGCTCGCGTCGACGACGTACATCAGGTCGCCGTCCGACCAGATGCCGCGGGGGCTGTTGTTGCTCGAGCTGGACAGGTGGGTGAAGTCCTGGTGGTCGGCGCGCCGCAGAGCGCGGTCCTCCTGGCTGATGCCGGCCGGTACCTCGCCGGCGACCGAGACCGCCGCGACCCGGGCGCGCGGCGGTTCGGGCAGCGGGTAGGCGAACAGGGTCTTCGTCCCGTGGTCGGACACCCACACCGTGAACCCGTCGGACCAGATGCCGTGCGGGTCGCCGTTCCTCGCGTCGAGATCGTAGCGGCCCAGCAGGCTGCCGCTCTCGAGGTCGTAGGCGTAGAGGGCGCCCGGGCGTGCGTCGAGCACCCAGAGGGTCTGGCCGTCGGACCAGATGCCGCGCGCATCCGCGTTGTCCTCGGCGAGGACGACCTCGCGCTCCTCGAGACGCTCGCCGCTGGCCAGGTCGTAGGCGAAGACATGGTCGCGCCCGCTGTCGGAGACCCACACGGTCTCGCCGTCCGACCAGAAGCCGCGTGGCGCGCGGTTGGTCGGGTCGAGCGCGAATTCCCGCTCCGGGACCCGCTCGCCGGTCTCGAGGTCGTAGGCGTACACCTCGTCGTCGGCGCCCTCGCCGTTATCGACGATCCAGAGGGTGTCGCCGTCGGACCAGGACCCAGTGGGCAGGTCGTTGCCGCTGTCCAGGGCCTCGATGTCGTGCTTCACGGTCCACTCGTAGTCGACCGTGCTCGGGCTGGGACCGCCGCTACCACCGCCACCACCACCGCCGCCGCCGGGGCCGCCGGGCGTGGGGGGCGAGATCGGCGGGCGCCAGTTCGTCGTCTGCCTCGAGACCGGGTTGGAAGTGGAAGCCGCCGCCGTCTTGCCCGGCCCCCGGCCGTCCCGGTACGTGGCCCTCGCGCTGAGCCGCTTGCCGGCGTCGTCCGCCACGGGCGTGTAGCTTGCCGAGTGGGCCCCGCCGATCGTCGTTCCACCGGCGGTCCACTGCCAGCCCACGCTGCCGGCGACGCCGTCCGGGTCGCGCAGCGTCGCCCTGACGGCCGTCCCCACCCGCGGCGAGTTGGTCGAGAGCGTCACCACCCCCGGCTCCTCCACGTCCGTCACGAACACCGTGACGGTCATGGTGGCTGTGTCCCCGGCGGTGTCGGTTGCCCTGACCAGCACCGTGCGGGTGGAGGCCGCCTCGAAGTCGAGCGTGGCGCGGGTCGACAGCTGGCCGGTCGCGGAGTGAATCGCGAACAGGGCCGCGTCCGCGCCCGAGAGCGAGTAGGTCAGCGTGTCACCCTGGTCGGCGTCGGTCGCGGTGAAGGGCGCGCCGAGATCGACGCGCGCGGCCGACCCCTCGGTCACGCTGCGCGTCGCGCTGGCGGCGCCGAACTGCGGCGCGTTGTTCTCCCGCCGGATCGTGCCGGTCCGCGCCGAGGCGCTCTTGTTCGGTCCCTGCGCGTCCGAGTAGCTCACGGCCACCTCGAGCCGCCTGTTCAGGTCGCTCGCCGTGGGCGTGTAGGAGGCCGAGGTGGCGCCGCTGATGTCGCCGCCGCCGGCATGGCTCCACTGCCAGCTCACGCCGCTGATGCCGCCCTCCGGATCGTTCAGCGTCGCGGCGATGGCCCTGTTCACCCGCGGGATCACGGCGGGGAGCGTCACGCTCCCGGCCTCGTCCACGTTCGTCACCGTCACCGTCACCGCGCGCGGCGTCCGGTGGGGGCCGTCCACGGCCAGGACCGTGACCTGGTAGTTGTTGTCCTCTCCTGTATCGGCCGGGTTCTCGAAGTCGGGCGCGGCGGCGAAGGACAGCCTGCCGCTGCTATCGATGCGGAAGTCGCCGGCGTCGTCGCCCGAGAGCGCCCACGCGACGCTCTTGCCCTCCGGGTCGGTGGCGTCGTAGTCGTGGAGCGTGCCGGTGCTGTTCTCGGCGGTCGAGAGGGTGGCGCCGCCGTCGGCGATGGTGGGCGCCAGGTTCCGGTCGTGCAGCGGGATCAGCACCCGCAGCTTCCCCTTCTTCCCGTCCACCGTGGCCGACACGGTCACCTCGAACAGGTTGTCCCGATCGGCGCTGGTGGCGGTCCCGAACACCGGACTCGCCTTGAAGCTGAGCTGGCCGGTGGTTTGATCGAACGCGAAGGAGCCTGCGTCCTCGCCCTCCAGGCCGAACACGATGCCGGTTGCGCCCTCCGGGTCGGCCGCCGTGTAGGTCGCCACCGCCGTGTCGCCGAAGCTCGTCCTGGTCACGTCCGTCGGGCCGCTCACGACCGGCGCCTCGTCCACGTCCGTCACCGTCACGGTGACATCCTGCGTCGCCGAGTCGGAGTCGTCCGACGCGGTCACGGTCACCTCGTAGGCGTTGTCGGTATCGGCGTCGGCCGGCGACTCGAAGTCGGGCGCGGCCCGGAAGCTGAGCTTCCCGGCGCCGTTGATCGTGAACTCGCCCGCGTCGTCGCCCGAAAGGCTCCACTCGATGCGACCGCCGTCCGCGTCCGTCGCCCTATACGTCCCGATGGCGGCCGTGCTGTTCTCGGCGTGATTCGCGGTGGCCGGCCCGGCGGTGATGGTCGGGGCGGTGTTGGCGACGGTGCCGGTGATGGTGACCTCGACCGGGACGGTGTCGAACGCGGTTCCGTCCGACGCCTTCACGACCACGTGGTACACGTTGTCCGAGTCGGCGTCCGCCGGCGAGTCGAAGTCGGGCGCGGTCTTGAAGCTCAGCGCGCCGCTCGCGCTGATGGCGAAGTCCTCGGCATCCTTGCCGACCACCGACCAGGTGATGGTGGAGCTCTGCTCGGGGTCGCTCGCCGCGTAGCTGCCTACCGAGAGGTCCGTGCCCCCGGCCCTGCTGACCGACATCGGACCGGTCACGATGGGCGGTTCGTTGACGTCGACCACCGTCACCGCCACCGCCTTGCTCACGGACGCGATGCCGTCCGACGCGGTCACCGTCAGGTTGTAGACGTTGTCCCCATCGCTATCGAGCGCGTTCTCGTAGTCGAGGCTGTAGATGTACCGCAGCTTGCCGTCGTGACCGATCCAGAAGTACGCGGCGTCGTCGCCCGACAGGCTCCAGTAGATGGTGTCGCCGTCGGCGTCGGTCGAACGGTAGGTCCCGACATCTCCGGTTTCGCCCAGGGCGCTGAACTCCTCGTTGGTCGAGGCCGTGTCCCGCCCCGTAATCGCCCCCGGCGCCGTGTTCGTGCCGCTCGCGACGACCGTGACCGTGAGCGACTGCGTGCTCGTGCGGCCGCCGGCGCCGGCCCTGACCTCGACGGTGTGCGTGGCCGTGGCCGTCGGAGCGGTGACGTACGTCAGCGCGCCGTCGCCGTCGATCGTGAACAGGTCGCTGTTCGCCCCGGCCAGGGAAAAGGAGACCGGTCCGGCGTCGTCGGCGCCGATGTAGCTGGCGACCGTTCCGCTGCCGCCAACCTCGAATTTCGTGGCCGTGGGGCCGTGCAGCCGGGGGTTCTCCGGTATGTCCGTCACCGTGAGCGTGACCGGCCGGATCGTCGTATTGATGCCGTTGTGCGCCTTGACGAGCACCTCGTAGACGTTGTCGCCGTTCTGGTCGGTTGGCGACTCGTAGTCGGGCACGCCCTTGAGTGCGAGAAACCACAGGCTGCCAGAAGAGTGGAAGAGGTGGAACTGGCTTCCATCGGCGCCGGCCAGGACGGTGGAGAGGCTCTGCCCCGCCGGGTCGCTGATCGTGAACAGGAACTCGAACGTCTGCCCACCTCCGTCCCCTTCCGTGAGGGAGAGGGCGGCGGATTTCCGATCGTCGGGAGCCTTCACCGTGGGCGCGCCGCCCACGTCGCGAACCGTGACGGTGACCGGAAGCCTCGGGAATTCCACGCGAGGCAAGTCGTAATGCCAGCCGACGCTGACGTGGTACGTGTTGTCCCCGCCGGAGTCCGATGGATTGCTGAAGTCCGGCGGATTGGTCCTGAATCTGAGCACGCCGTTCAACGTGTTGTTGGGGATGCCCTGGGGACAGCCAAAGTCCCGGCAGTACGTCACGTCGAACTTCCCTGCGTCTTCGCCGGTGACGAACCACGCCTTCTCGTCCCCGTCCAGGATGTGCTCGGGCTTGTTGGCCAGCGAGAAGAAGCCGACGAAGCGGTCGCCGCCCTCGTTCCGCACGAACGTATCGGCACCGATGATCCCGATCATCGTCACCTGCACGGCGTGGTCGTCGGACGTGTTGCCGGCGGCGTCGGTGGCCCGGAGGGTGACGTCGTAGATGTTGTCGCCGCCGGCGTCGGCCGGATCGGTGAGGTCGGGGGTGACGGCGAAGCTGAGCTCCCCCGCGCTGCTGATGCTGAACCGGGCGGCGTCCGCTCCGCCCAGGGTCCAGGTGACCGGGCCGCCTTCCGGATCCCTGGCGGCGAAGGTCGCCACGGGGGAGCGATCCGGACCCACCCTGAGGGACGTCGAATCCGTGGCGGGCGCGTTGGCGGGCTTCAACCTGGTGATCGACGGAGCTTCGTCCACGTCGGTGACGCGCACCGTGATGGCCCGCGACGTTCCGTTGCCCTGCTCGTCGCTGGCTCGCACGGTGATCAGGTAGACCCGCCTCGTCTCGAAGTCGAGGGGCTCGCTGGTGGAGAGCTGGCCCGTCGTCGCGTCGATGGAGAAGACGGTCGTCGTATCCCCTGTCCGCACCTTCTGCAGGCTGTAGGTGACGGCCTCGCCCTCGGGATCGGTGGCTGAGAACGGGGCGCCGATGCTCGTGCCGCTCGAGCTGTTCTCGGCGATGCTGCGGTGGCCGGTCTCGCTGGCGGAGAAGGCGGGCGGGCCGTTGGGCTGCTGCGCCCGGGCGACGGCCGCCCCCCAGGAGCCTCCCCCAACGAACGCGAGCGCGAGCAGCGCGCCGAACAGCACGCGGGCACACCGGCTCAACCGGTTCGATGAACGCGGGATGACGGGTGACGTCATGGGTTAGGGGGGAACCCGGATCGAGGACCGGGGAAGGGAGCGTGCGATGGCGGCGATGCCTCCATGGAGAAGGGCTGGTATCCGATTCAGCCCCTGCACACGCCCTGCCCAGGCCGGGATCCGGTCATATGCTTACCTCAGAAAAAAGATGAAGTACCAGCGGCGCAGTCTACGCAAGGAATCCCAGTGTTCTGTCAGAGATTGTGAAAATATGAACAAAATCTCATCATTTTTTCATCAGTTCGAGGCTTTAGGTCGGTTATGTACCACCGAGGGCGGCGTTGACGAGGCCCGCGTTCAGCCGGCTGGCCGCGCGGAGCCGCCCCCGAAGCGGTAGACCGCCCGGTGCCCGACCCGCACGTTCCAGACGTTGGTGGCCTCTGGACGCTGTTCCCGGAGGAGTGCGCCTGCCTCGAGGACGCTGCCGGCGACGGCCCAGCTTCCGCTGTCCACGTCGATGGCCACGATCTCCCCGTGACGCGACAGCTCGACCTGGGGCCGGATGTCTCGCTCGTAGATCTCGTCGCCGAGGCGGGCGGTCTCGTCAGCTGGGCGGCGCCTGGGCATCTTGCCGTTCTCCTGGCTTCTCACTCCGCGCCCGGAAGGCAGCGTCCTCCGCAGGCCTGACCAGCCTCGTGCCGACGGATGGAAGCCCGTGGAAATGTAAAACTAATACATATCACGAGCAAAACGCCCTAAAGATGATAAAAGGCTGAATTATCTCCCACTCTCCTTATGCTAGAATTCCGTACCAGTGCTTGTGGTGGATGGGCGCATGCAACTGGTAAGCCATCAACCAGCGACCCCATCGAGGGTGCTGCCGTGGGCCCCCGTCCCCGCGTCCGAGACCTCCCCCCTTTTCCGCGCCTCCCACCCCCGTAACTCCCGCCAGGATTCCACTACCGTTGCGCGGGGCTGACAGCGTGAGCCACCCGCGTTCCATGCGCGCCCGCCCGTCCCGTCCATGGCCGTCGCGCCGCCTTGCGGCCCTGCTCCTCGTCCTCTTCGCCGCCCTGGCCGCCGGCTCGACCTCCCTGGGCCCCGGCGTCGCAAGCGCCCAGACGACCGTCGACTACGACACCGACGACGACGGCCTCATCGAGATCAGCAGCGCGGATCAGCTGAACGCCATCCGCTGGGACACCGACGGCAACGGCACGGTCGCCACCGCGGACCAGACCGACTACGACGCAGCCTTCCCCAACGCCGCGACCGGCATGGGCTGCCCGTCCAGCGGCTGCACCGGCTACGAGATCGGCACCGGCGCCGACGGCGAGACGGCCATCGAGATCGACCTGGACGTGACCGACTACAACACCGGCGTCGGCTGGGTGCCGATCCCGAGCTACTCCGCCACGTTCGACGGCAACGGCCACACCATCGACGGCTTGACCATCAACTCCACCAGCAGCGACGCCGGCCTGTTCGCTGAGATCGCGGCCGCCGGTCAGGTGCGCAACCTGAAGCTGACCGAGGTGAGCGTGACCCACACGTACAGCGGCCTCTCCCCTACAGGCAATGTCGGCGCGCTGGCCGCCAAGGTCAGCGGCAAGGTCTCCTATGTGTCGGTCAGCGGGGGCACCGTGGCCGCCACGTACGCTACTGGTGCAAGCGGCGACGTCGGCGGGCTGGTCGCCGATGTCAATTCGACCGGCGTGCTGTCCGCGGTAAGCGCTGATGTGACGGTCACCAGAGCCCAAAACACAGGACATATCACGGGTCTGGGCGGATTGGCCGCCCGCAACGGCGGAACGATCCAGGCTGCGTTCTCCAGGGGTAGTGTCACCCACAGCGGTGCCACGGCCTCTCCCACCGGTGGCCTCGTCGGCCATAACAGCAGCACTGGCACGATCACGGCCAGCTACTCGGCAGGCACAGTCAGCAGCGCCGGCACTTCCGGCGGCCTTGTCGGAGTCAACCAGACCGGCGGCACGATCACCGACAGCTATTACGACAGCACCAACTCGGGCAAGAGCGACACCGGCAAGGGCGAGGGCAAGACCGAGACCGAGCTCAAGTCCCCCACCAGCTACGCCGGCATCTACCTCGACTGGAACCTGGACCTGGACGGCAATTCACGGGGCAACGACCCGTGGAACTTCGGAACCGCCAGCGACTATCCCACCCTGAGAGAGCCCGACTCGATCCGCTACGACACCGACGGCGACGGACTCATCGAGATCAGCAGCGCCGCCCAGCTGAACGCCATCCGCTGGGACACCGACGGCAACGGCACGCCGGCCACCGCGAACCAGGCCGACTACACCGCCGCCTTCCCCGACGCCGCGACCGGCATGGGCTGCCCGGCCGGCGGCTGCACCGGCTACGAGATCGGCACCGGCGCCGGCGGCGAGACCGCCATCGAGATCGACCTCGACGTCGCCGACTACAACACCGGCGTGGGCTGGGTCCCCATCCCCAGCTACTCCGCCCGCTTCGAGGGCAACGGCAACACCATCACCGGCCTGACCATCGACGCCACCAGCGGCGACATCGGCCTGTTCCACACCATCGCGTCAACCGGGCGGGTGCGGAACCTCAAGCTCACCTCCGTGGACGTGACGGGCGCCTACGGCAGTGGCATAGGCACCGTGGGCGCCCTGGCCGCCAACAGCAGCGGCAAGGTGACAGCGGTCTCGGTCAGCGGAACCGTCACCGGCACGTACACCGGGAGCGCACTCGGCAACGTTGGCGGGCTGGTCGGCACCGTCGAAGCCACCGGCGTGTTGGCGGCGGCGAGCGCCAATGTGACGGTCACGAAATCCCAGGTGCAGGGAGGCCGTTCGGGTGTCGGCGGGCTTGTGGGCCAGAACGGCGGCACAATCGAGGCTGCGAATGCCAGGGGCTCAGTCACCAGCTCCGGCGCGGGTGACCTTCTCGTTCGCGTCGGGGGCCTCGTGGGCGACAACGGCGGCGCCGGCACGGTGACCGCCAGCTACTCGGCAGGCGCCGTCAGCAAGAATCGGGCCACGGCCAATATTGGCGGGCTCGTCGGCGGCAACTCGAACACGGATGCAGGGGCGATCACCGACAGCTACTACGACAGCTCCACGTCGGGCCAGAGCGACACCGGCCGGGGTGTGGGCAAGACCACCTCCGAGCTCCAGACGCCCACGGGCTACACCGGCATCTACGAGAACTGGAACCTCGACCTGAACCGGCGGCTGGGCAACAACCTGTGGAACTTCGGAACCAGCAGCGAGTATCCGACGCTGGACTACGTGGCCGTCGATCTGCCCGCGGGCGTGACGCTGGTGGACTACGACAGCGACGACGACGGCCTGATCGACATCTCCAGCGCCGATCAGCTCAACGCCGTGCGCTGGGACCTCGGCGGCGCCGGCACGCCCGGCGACGACGACTTCGACGACTACCTCGCCGTGTTCCCCAACCCCCGCGCCGGCATGGGCTGCCTCGCCGAGGCCTGCACCGGCTACGAGCTGATGAACGACATCAACCTGGGTGTCGCTCCCTACAACTCGGGAACCGGCTGGAAGCCAATCGGCGGTTCGTCCGAATTCACCGGCACGTTCGAAGGCAACGGGCACGCGATCTCTGGGTTGAAGATAAACCTTCTTTCTCATCCAGCCGTCAATTACGGCCTGTTCTCAGTGATTGGGGCGGCCGGAGAGGTCAGGAGCCTTGGAATCGTCAATCCGACCTTGGTCTTGCAAGGGGTAGACGGCAGTGGACCCAGTGTGGGAGCGCTGGCCGGTGAGGTGAAGGGCACGGTGCGATCTGTCTACGTGAAAGGCGGCGATGTCTGGTCCAGGAGTCGGCCGACAGGCAAGGTCCTGTGGATAGGCGGGCTGGCCGGAGGGCTCACAGGTAGCGCCAGCGTCAGCGACAGCTACTCCACCGCAGAAGTGGGGAGCTTGGCTCCCGCGGCGACCAGCAACCGTCACGTCGGCGGTCTGGTAGGGACCATGAGCGGCACATCGTCGCTCACCGATGTTTACGCTGCCGGCGATTTCACTCTTAGCGCGGCCAGCGGAACTGGCGGCAACCTCGGGGGCCTGGTGGGCCAGAACACCAGCACCGGGTCGATCACCAACGGCTACTACGACAGCACCGTGTCGGGCCGGTCCGACACCGGCCGGGGCACGGCCAAGACGACCGCGGAGATGCAGGCGCTGGGGCCCACCGACTTCGGTACGACCTCCGAGCTGGCGTTTGCGGCGAGGTCGTATCCGAAGCTGGTATTCGACAGCTTCGACGGGTCGTCGAGGCTGGTGTCCAACCTCGGTCAGGCGACAGACGGCGATGGTGACTCCCTCACCGTCGGCCGCCAGGAGTTCACCACCGGTTCCAACACCGGCGAGTTCAACGGCCACCTGCTGACCGCGCTGCAGCTGGTCATGTCCACAAGCAACGCCGCCCGGGGCGACTACATCGTCACCCTGCACGAGGACGACAACAACGGGCTTCCGGGCACGCAGGTGGGCGCAGCGCTGGTGAACCCGCAGTCGCTGGACGCGGACGTCGATACGTTCGCGGCGCCGGAGCGCGGCATCGAGCTTGAGCCCAGCACGAGCTACTGGGTGAAGGTCGAGCTGTCCGATAGCAACAAGAGCATCACCTACGAACGGACGACCGCTGCCGACGAGGACGCCGGCGCGGCGGCAGCGTGGAGCATCGCGGACCCCGGCACCGGCAATCCGGCTCTCAAGCTGGGCGTGTTCGGCTTCGAGGTGCGCACGCTCGACTACGACACCGACGACGACGGGCTGATCGATATCTCCACCGCCGCCCAGCTGGACGCGGTGCGCTACGACCTGGACGGCGACGGCGAGGTGGACTCCGCCGCCAACCTCGACAGCTACCTCGCCGCCTTCCCCGACCCCGCGGACGGCATGGGCTGCCCCAGCGACTGCACCGGTTACGAGCTGACGGCGGACATCAACCTGAGCCCGGACCCCGACAACCCCACGAACTGGATCTCGATCGGCACCTGGTCGAGCCATTTCGAGACGACGCTCGAGGGCAACGGCCACACGGTGTCGGGGCTGAAGATCGCTGAGACCACGGACTTTTCGGGGAACGGCGGTCGCGGTCTGTTCGAGGTGATCGGCGAAGGGGCCGTGGTCAGGAACCTGGGGATCATCGAGCCCGACATCAACATGGGGATGGCCGGCGGCACTGGGCCGGCTGTGGGTGCGCTGGCCGGCATGGTGCGCTCGACGGCCAAGGTGAGTTCCGTGTACGTCGAGGGCGGCTCGGTCACGGCCAGCGTCGTGCCCACGCCCCGCTTTCTCTGGATGGGCGGGCTGGCCGGCACCGTTGCCGGGTCCGCCCAGATCACCGACAGCTACTCCACCGCGGCGGTGAGACACACCGGGGCCAGCGCCAGCCGTGTCGTGGGCGGTCTGGTGGGCCGCATGGCCGGCAGTGCCACCCTGACCAATGTGTATGCCGCCGGCGAGGTGTCGGTGGCGATGGGCGCCAGCAACCTCGGCGGCCTGACGGGCCAGGCGTCCACCACGGCCATCACGAACGGCTACTACGACAGCACCGTGTCGGGCCGGTCCGACACCGGCAGGGGCACCGCCAAGACGACCTCGGAGATGCGGGCGCTGGGGCCCGTGGACTTTAGCGCGGCCACCGAGTTCATCTTCGCGGCCCTCGAGTATCCCAAGCTCCCGCTCGACGGCTTCGACAGCTCGGTCCTGTTCGCGCAGAACTTCGACCAGGCCAGCGACGGCTCGGCCCTGTCGGTGGCGAAGGTCGGATCGACGGATGGCACGGCTGAGCGCAGCTTCACCGTCGGCGCCAACACCGGTGATTTCAACGGCTTCGTGCTGACCGCGCTGCAGATGCGCATGGACCATGCCGTCGCTGGGAGCCCCGCGGGGTATCAGGTCACCGTTCACGACGACAGTTCCGGGTCGGTGGGCACGGAGCTGGCCACGCTGACCAAGCCGCGTTCCCTGGACCCGGACATCGACACCTTCGCGGTGCCCTCCAGCGGCATCGAGCTGACCCTCGGAGCCAAGTACTGGGTGCGCGTCACCGTGGACAGCACCAACGCGCTGAGCATCGACGGGACGACCTCGCAGACCGCGGACTCCGGCGCCACGTCCGGGTGGAATTTCGCCCACGACAGCAGCGAGCGCGCCATGATCGGCCTGATCGGCGTGGAGACGCGCACGACGCTGGTGGAGTCGGTGCGGATCACGTCGGTTCCCCTGATCAGCGCCACCAGCACCCAGGCGCCGGACACGTACCGGGAAAGCGATGTGATCGAGGTGACGGTGCGCTGGGACGAGGACGTGTCCTGGAGCCATCCGGGGGCCACGGGTGACTCCATTGGGCTGTTGATCAATGTGGGCGGAACGAACAAGACCGCCTCGTTGGTCACGGGCAGCGCGACCAGCGGCACGAGCCGGGAGCTGGTGTTCCAGTACACGGTGGCGTCGGCCGATTCGGACAGCGACGGCGTTGTGCCGACGCCCGATTCGTCGGGCGACATGGTGCAGCTGGGCGGCAACGCCACGATCACCGATCCGCGGGGCGATGCGGCGTCACGCGCCCATGCGGCTACGTCGGCGGACGCCGGCCACAAGGTGAACGGCAGCCTGGGCGCCGACACCACCGCGCCGAGCGTCGGGACCGGCGCGAACGACGTGACGGTGAACGGGACGGCGCTGACGGTGAACTTCAACGAGTGGCTGTCGGGCGACGAGCGCGCGTCGGGCGGTCTGCCGGCGGCGGCGGCGTTCACCGTCAGCGCGGACGGCGTCGACAGGACGCCGACCGCGGTGGCGGTGGCGACCACCGGCGGCACGGCCGGCCAGGCCGGCGGCCACCGGCTGATCCTGACGCTGGCTGCCGCCGATGCGGTGGTGTTCGGCGAGGTGGTGACGTTGAGCTATGACGATGACGATGCGGGCGGCGATGACCTCAAGCTGCAGGATCGCAGCGGCAACGACGTTGCCGATATCACCGACCAGGCCGTGGTCAACCAGACGCCGCTGCGCTACAGCGGCAACAGCGATTACGACACCGACGACGACGGGCTGATCGAGATCGCAACTGCGGCGCAGCTCAACGCGGTGCGCTGGGACGCCGACGGCAACGGGTCGCCGTCGCACCAGCGCTACCTGGACGCGTTCGCCGGCGCGCGGCAGGGCATGGGCTGTCCGGGGACGGGCTGCATCGGCTACGAGCTGACGGCGGGCATCAACCTGGGCGTCGCGCCCCACAACACCGGGACGGGCTGGGTTCCGCTGCCGGAGTTCTCCGGTGTGTTCGAGGGCAACGGCCGCACGGTGTCGGGTTTGACCATTAGCGACTCGACGCTGGACGACGCGGGACTGTTCGCGGGCATCGCGTCCCGCGGCGAAGTCCGCAACCTGAGCCTGACCGGCGCGAGCGTGAACGCCGGTGACCGCGCAGGGGTGCTGGCGGGCGAAAACAAGGGACGCG
Organism: Tepidiformaceae bacterium; assembly: GCA_965203545.1. Taxonomy (GTDB): domain Bacteria; phylum Chloroflexota; class Dehalococcoidia; order Tepidiformales; family Tepidiformaceae; genus UBA2991. The sequence goes on along the minus strand of OZ241899.1, from coordinate 815,047 downwards.
TGTACGGAGTGACCACCGCGGGCACGGTCGGCAGCGGCGAGCGCGTCGGCGGTCTGGTGGGCGAGAACACCCCGAGCGCCACGTTGGCCGCAGTTGGCTCGTCGGCGACGGTCACCGGCAGTGGCGGCCGCGTCGGCGGCCTGGCCGGCGACAACCTGGGCGCCATCAAGGCCGCCTACGCCACCGGGAGTGTGTCGGGCGGCACCGCAGCCACCACCGGCGGCCTCGTGGGCAGGAACGACGGTTTGGGCGCCAACATCGTGGCCAGCTACTCGGTTGGCTCTGTGGCATCAGGCGGCGGTCTGGTGGGCCAGAACTCGGGCACGGTCACCGACAGCTACTACGACAGCACCACCTCGGGCCGGAGCGACACGGGCAAGGGCGTGGGCAAGACCACCTCCGAGCTCCAGACCCCCACGAGCTACACCGGCATCTACGCGAACTGGAACCTCGATCTCGACGACCCCGCCGACGGTGAAGCGGACTACCCGTGGCGGTTCCCCGGCGGCGAGTACCCCGAGCTGTCGTCGGGCCAGCAGTCGTCCATCACCGGCGTGGTGATGGTGTCGAGCCCCGCCGAGGGCGATACCTATCTACATGGGGAAGAGATCGTCGTTTTGGTCACGTTCAGCGACCCGGTGATCTGGCCCACCGACCGGACTGGGTCGCGGCAGCGGTCGCCGACGCTGAGCCTGCACTCCGCGGACGGCTCGTTCCACGGCGATGCGAAGCTCCAGTTGCGGCCTTCCGCCGACCGTCCGCACGCGATCGAATTCACCGACGAGGGGCCCTTCGAGCAGCTCGCGTTCGAGTACATCGTCGTGAGCGGCGACAAGGTCATGTCTGGCGGGCTGTGGGCCGGAACCCACGACCAGACTGGCGGCGGCCTGGTCGAGGGCAAACCGCCGCTCCTCTCCCGCTCGGGCGCCCCCGTGATCCCGGAGGTCACGCTGGTGCGGCTCTCGGAGCACAAGGTGGACGGCGGCCGCGGTGGCGGCGGCGGCGGCCCCGACCCCGACGACCCCGACGACTCCGGCCCCGACGGCCCCGGTCCCGGTCCCGGCGGACCCGGCGGCGGTGGCGGCGGCGGGGGCGACGGTCCCAGCCCCAGCGTCATCGACTACGAATGGACGGTGAAGCACGACCTCGAGGCTCTCGCGGGCGGCAACGCCGCCCCCACGGGACTGTGGTCGGACGGCGTCACCCTCTGGATCGCCGACAACGGCCAGGGCGCCGACGACGAGGTCTACGCCTACGATGCCGCCACGGGCGCGCGCGCGGCCGACCGCGAGTTCGCCCTCGACCCCACCAACCGGGCGCCGCGCGGCTTCTGGTCCGACGGCGAGACCGTCTGGATCTCGGACAGCGGCCGCGACCGCCTCTTCGCCTACGACCTCGCCAGCGGCGAGCGCCTCGAGGAGCGCGAGATCGTCCTCGCCGACGGCAACGAGAATCCGCGCGGCATCTGGTCGGGCGACGGCGTCATGTGGGTGCTCGACGGGCGCAGCCGGGCGCTCTTCGCCTACGACCTCGCCAGCGGCCGCTTGCTCGCCCGTTACGAGCTCGACGCCCGCAACAGCGACCCGCGCGGCATCTGGTCGGACGGGACCACCGTCTGGGTGTCCGACCACGGCGCCAAGATCCTCTTCGCCTACCGGCTGCCCGACCCACCCCACGGAGAGGTCGCGGCCGCCTCCAGCCACGAGGGCGAGCCCGTACCCCTCGAGCGCGTGCGCGATGAGGAGTTCACGCACCTGTCCAGCTCCAGCAACAACAGCCCGCGCGGCATCTGGTCGGACGGCGCGGTCATGTACGTCGCCGACGCCAGCGACGGCAAGGTCTACACCTACAACATGCCCGATGCCCTCGACGCGCGCCTCGCCTCGCTCGCGCTCAGCGGCGTCGACATCGGCGAGTTCGCCGCTGTCCGCACGGTCTACCAGGGCGAGCCGGGCGAGGGCGTCACGCAGACGACCGTCACCGCCGCGGCCGTGCAGCGCCGCACGACGGTCGCGATCGAACCCGCCGACGCGAACCCCGCCAGGAGAGGCCACCAGGTATCCCTCTCCGGCCTCGACCAGATCAGGATCACGGTCACCTCGGCGGACGGCAGCCGCACGCGCGTCTACCGCGTGCAGCTGGCCGCGCCCGCGCCCGAGCCCGCGCGTGAGCCCGCGCCGTGCCTGCGCGGAGCCGTGGCGGTGGGCTTCAGCCTCGTCGTCTACGAGGGCGGGAGCCTCGATGAGCTGGCCGCCTGCGCCCGCGGCCTCGACGTGAGGGCGCTCTACGCCCTGCACGAGGGCGCTTACGTGCCCTACGTCCCCGGCGCGCCGGCGTTCGTCAACCGCCCCTTCCGCGACCTCTTCGCCGCCGGCGTGCCCGCACTCACGCCGCTGGTCGTCGCGAGCGAGGGGCCGCCGTCGCCCGACCTCGCAGCCGTCGCGGCGGTCCCGGCCTGGCCCGAGTGCCTGCGCGGGACCGCCGCCGAAGGCTTCAGCCTCGTGCTCTACGAGGGCGGCAGCGTCGAGGACCTCGCCGCCTGCGCGCGCACCCTCGACGTGACGGCGCTCTATGCCCTGTCGGAGGGTGCCTGGGTGTCCTACGTCCCCAGCGCGCCCGCGCTCGCGAACCGCCCCTTCCGCCAGCTGTTCCCCGGCGGCGTGCCCGCCCTCACGCCGCTCATCGTCAGGAGTGGGGAGGACGCGCAGCCGGAGGAGGAGGCGCAGCCGGAGGAGGAGGCGCAACCGGAGGAAGAGGCGCAACCGGAGGAAGAGGCGCAACCGGAGGAAGAGGCGCAACCGGAGGAGGACGCGCAGCCGGAGGAGGACGCGCAGCCGGAGGAGGACGCACAACCGGAGGAGGACGCACAACCGGAGGAGGACGCACAACCGGAGGAGGACGCACAACCGGAGGAGGACGCACAACCGGAGGAGGACGCACAACCGCAAGTGGCGCTGGCCATCGGAAATACCGACGGCAGCGGCGTCTCCCATCGCACCGACTGCGTCGACGGCGCGCGCCTCCCGCGCTTCGGCTGGGCCGAGGGACAGGCCGTCGAGGCGCTCGGGGAGGGCCGCGGGCGCTGCGACGGCTGGCTCCTCGTGCGCGCCGAGGGCTTCACCTCGTGGGTGCGCGAGGAGTACGTCGCCGGATTCGTTCCCACGCAGCCCGCCGACCAGCAGGTCGGTCGCGTGATCGGGAACACCGAGGGCATCGGCGTCGCGCGCCGCGACGAGTGCGCCGTTGGCGCTCGCCTCCCGGGCTTCGGCTGGGGCGACGGGCAGGTCGTCGGCGTACTCGCGGACGGGCTCGGATCGTGCGCCGGCTGGCGCTGGGTGGAGGTCTCCGGGGACGGCGCAACCTCCTGGGTGAGCGACGAGTTCCTGGTCCGACAGTAACCGCGGGGTACCCGCCTGAGGATGGGGCACCGAGGCGGTAAGGGCTCCCGTCCGGGCTCATGGGCAGCCACGGCCTCGCGCAACGTGGCCTTGGCTTCGTCGCCAACGTGGAGTGAAGCCGGGAGTCAGCCCCACGTCTTCGCCTCCCCCCTCGCCCGCATGGGTAGCGCTGGCGTCTCGCGTGGAGGCCCTGGCGGTCTTCGGCTTTGCGCTTCCACCTGCTCTGGCGCCTCTCCCCCGGTTGGAAAGGCCTTGAACATGGAAATCTAATGTATTTCTCTCGGTAAAGCACCGATGGATGATAATAATCTGACTTAGTTCCCACCGTCCTCATGCTAGAGTTCCATACCACTGCTTGTGGTGGATGGGCGCATGCGACTGGTAGGCCATCAACCCTCCAACCTTCCGTGCGCGCTGCTGTCGGCGTCCGTCGCCCCGTTCCAGACCTCCCGTGTTTCTCGCGCCGCTAGTGGCGCATTTACCCCCGACTTTCACGCTCAGGTAACTCCCGCCTGGCTCCCGGCAGCCCCATGCAGGGGGTGACGGCGTGAGCCACCCCCGTTCCATACGCGCCCGCCCGCTGCGCCGGTGGCCATCGCGCCGCCGTGCGGCCCTGCTCCCCGTCCCCTTCGCCGCCCCTGCCGCCGGCCCGGCCTCAACAGGTCCGGCCCTCGCCCAGGGGGCCGGCGACGACGCCCTCATCGAGATCGGCGGCGCCGACCAGAACGGCGGCCGCCATCCTGACCCTGACCGCCGGCGTGCTTCTCTTGCCGGGCCATCTGCATAGATGTCGTTGTGTTCGGAATGTGGCGAGGAGACGCGTCCCCCGCGGATGAACTCCCTGCGGCCGGACGGCCTCTGCTACGCCTGCTGGCGCAAGACGGACCACTACCGCGAGCACAACGCGAACGAGAAGCGCGAGGCGTACGAGACGAAGCCAGCGCAGCGCAGGCGCATCCAGGAGGCCAACGCGGAGCGTTATCGCCGGAAAGCGCGAGACCCCCGGTTCCTGCAAGGGGAGGCGGCGCGCAAGCGGGAGAGGTACTGGCGGGGACGGGAGTGATCGGCGGTTGGTGGGCGAGCGGAGCTCGCGGCCTTGGCTGCTGGCTCTTTGCCGGTGGGAGATGAGCACCGGGCCGGCCTGCGGCTGACGGAGCGGCGGACCACCCGCCACCCACTACCCGCTAATGCTCGGTACTCCTCTCCTTTCTCAGTGATAACACCCCAGCGGGCGCTGGCCACCGTTCACCAGTCGCTGCCCTTCTCCTTTCTCCGTGTTAGTACTCCAGCGGACGTCATCCACTACTAGTGGTTCCCTACTCCCTACCCCTATCCTTTCTCAGTGGTAGGAGTAGCGAGAGACTAGTCCTTCACTATTGGACGTACTATCTCCTTTCTCAGTGGTAGTGTTCTCTTGACACACTCGGTGGGATGTGGGTTGATCGGGGATGTGAGAGCTTGGGGTGGAATTCGCGAAAAAGAAGTAACCTTTTCCACACTCGGGCGTTGTGAACGATTGGTACTCACTACAGATCGGACGAGAGGAGGGGCGAGCCGAGCGACGAGCTAACGCCTAGTTTCACGCCCCCGGGCCGCCGGCCCACCACACGACTCCAAGGAGTTTGGATTGAAGAACAACCTTATTGGCGCCATTGCCGGCTGGAAGTCCGCCGCGCTCCTGGCGCTCGTAGCAATGGTGGCGACCGTCGCCTTCAGCGGCGTCCTCACCAGTACGGAGTCTGCCGACGCGCAGGCCGCGGGTGTCTCCGGGGTTCCCGGTCAGACCGTGACCGTGGCGTTCACGAGCACTACCCAGGACAGGTTCCGTATCGGCACGGACAGCGAGGGCAGCGCTTCGTTCGCCTTCAACGGCGGACAGTCGCTTCGCTGCGCCAACGACGCCGCCACTGGCTGCGACGTCAACAACGACTCCCTGCCGACGGATAGGCCGACCACGGGAATTTCGCTCCAGGTGACCATCGACGAGGACTCGCCTATCGGCGAGATCTACGTCCAGCAGGTTTCGCGTAGTACAACTTCTGGCTCAGTTGGTGACATCACCGTCGAAGCGGAAGTCATCATCACCGTGACGCGACCGAACCCGGTGGCGGCGATCAAGGCCGCCAACAGGGTCACGTCTGCGATCCCGAAGGACACCCCGGCTACGGGCGGTGGTGCGCTGATCGTGGTGCAGGTCGTGAACGCTGGGGGTGCTGGCATCGATAGCGCCCCTCTCCAGATCACGACGACGCGTGGCGGTCTGTCGATCGCGGAGGCGGTCACAGGCGTGGTGGGCGACAATTCGGACCCACAGAACCCCGTTGCCGCGGTGCGGACGCGGACGGCGAACGCCTTCGCTCCCGGCACCACCTGCCCAAGTGCAACTGACGGCCTGGCGGGTAACGCCGCCTGTACGCTCCTCGCCACATCGGCTGGGAACGGCACCGACGGCGCCGCCAACACCACCGATGACGAGATCGGTGGCTTTGTCGCTGTCGTTCTCAAGGGCAATGGCGGCACCGGTACTGCCGAAGTCACCTTCCGGCACCCGGTATCCGGGCACAGCCACACGGTCAGCGTGGTCCTCCACGGCTCCGCGGCCAGCATCAGCGCCTCGCTGGACCAGAGCACCATCGGGCGCGGCAACTCGACGTTTATCGTCGTGAGCGTCAGCGATGCTGACGGCAACCCCGTCCCGGACATCACGGACGTCAAGGTGGAGAACCACAAGCCGCTGGTTCCCGCGCGGACCGGTCCGGAAGTTCCGGCCGGCGATACGGCGAACCTCGTCACCACCAGCTTCACGACCAACCGGGATCTCCCCGGCGTCGCGAACGACGTGCCCTCCTGCGAGGCGCACCAAACTGCGGCGGTCCCGGCGACCGCCACTACGCCGGCTGTCCCAGCCAGTTCCTCGAACGGCACGAGCCTTGGCGGCCAGTGCGCCATCCAGGTCACGGCTCCGGCCGAGACCGGCGCTGGTGACGGCGCCACCCGTGGCACGCACTCGCTGACCCTGGCCATCGTGACCAACCCGAGGATTGCCCCTGTGACCGTCGAGGTCGAGGTTGGCGGCTCGCCCGCCACCATCGAGACCAACGCTCCGGCCCGTGTTGACTCGCTCAGCACGACCAGCATCACCGTCACCGTCCTCGACGAAGAGGGCGGGCGCGTTGGCGCAGTGCCCATCACCGTTGACCAGGTCGAGGGCTCCGGTAAGGCCGACCCCGTACCGGGCGGCATGACCTCCGACGGTCGCGCGACGTTCAGCTACCTTGCCCCGCTCAGCTCGGGCGAGGCCGTGTTCCTGATTCGCGCCGGCGCCGGTGCGACCCTCATCCAGGACACGATCACCATCGCCATCGGCGAGGCCGCGGCAGACGCCCCTGAGGCGCCGCCGGCCACGTGGAACAACGACCTCGTCTCCGGCCAGAACCTCGTGGTCTGGAACGGCGCTGACGGCGCCGATCCTTCCGAGGGCGCTGCCGACGGCGTGTCGGCCATCTGGGCCTACAACGCCGGCGCTGGCACCTGGGACGGCTACTTCCCGTCCGCTGCCGATGTTCCGGGTGGCAACACCCTGACGTCCCTCGGCAACGGCCAGGCCTACGTGGTCATCGTCGACTAACCTGTCCGCAACCAACCCCACCCCGGCCCCGCCTCGCGCGGGGCCGGGGGACCGGGGAAGGTCCGGGCTTTAGCCATACGGACAGACAAAGGAGCAAAACGAATGACCAAGACTCTTAAGTGGCTCGGGGGGGGCGTTGCGGCGGTCATGCTGCTTGGCCTCGCCGGCCTCTTCAGTGGAGAGGTGGCCGAGGCCCAGCCGTCTGGCCCGCCTCACCGCTTCGCCGGCTCCGTGACCATCGACGATGAACCTGCGGCCGCTGGCACGTCGGTCACCGCCGTCGTCAACGGCGCCGAGTGTGGCTCCGCCACCGTCATCGAGAGTTCTGCCGGGTCGACCTACGCGCTCGACGTACCGGACAGCTGCGCCGATGCCGGCGACACCGTCTCCTTCCAGGTTGGTGGCTACGACGCCGCTGAGTCTGGGACGTGGGCGGTTGGTGGCCGCACCGACCTCGCCCTGACGGCCTCCTCCATGCCGGCTCAAGAGCCCATGGAAGAGTGCCCCGACGACATGGCCGGCGACGGCATGGGCGAAGGCGAGGGCGATGCTCCCGCCGAGCCCGATGAGCCGTCCGAGCCTTCCGAGCCTTCCGAGCCCGCGGAGCCGTCCATGAACGGCGACGACATGGGCGACGGCACGGACGAGGACTGCCCGGACCCGGACGACATGGACGACCCCATGACCGAACCGACGGAGCCGACGGAGCCGGGGACTGAAGAGCCCACGGAGCCGACGACCACGGACGACGACGACATGGACAAGGAAGCGCCGACCGTTGCCGATACCGGCACCGGCCTCGCGACGACCAGCACCAGCACCTCGCTGGCTGCCATCCTCGGTGTGACCGCCCTCGCAATCCTGCTGGGCAGCTACACCTTCGCCCGCCGCCGCCGCTAGTCTTCTGGCGCCGCAAGGCACAACCCGAAAGGGGCCCTCCGGGGCCCCTTTCTTGCGTCTGGGGCTGGTTGGCTATGCACGGGGCGCTGGCGGAGATACCCCCGGGCCCGTTTGACGAGGTCAGCTTCAGGTGGACCCACGCCTGCGCTCGCACGGCAGCGGGGGACCTGGTGTGCTGGGGCCATGGATATGGCGCGACGGAAGTTCCCCCGGGCCGCTACCTCGCTGTCAGCGTGCACGACTCCTCCACATGTGCGATTGCCGACACGGGCGAAGCGGCCTGCTGGGGGGGATGGGGGCCGCAAGACGCCCCATCGGGTCCCTACGTGGCAAACAGCGCCGGGACGCGCCATGCCTGCGTGCTCACGGACACTGGTGAAGCGGCCTGCTGGGGTTCCTTTACGGCACTGCAGGGCCAGGATGGCTATGGGACAGTCACGCTGCCCCCCGGGGAATACACAGCGCTCAGTTCCAGCTCCTTCCGAGCTTGCGCCCTTACCACGGCCGGTGAAGTCGTCTGTTGGGGGGACGAGGGATACCAGCGGCGCCCGTGGTACAGCCCCGAGTAGCGGTCACGGCGAGAGTGGTCGACAGCACGTAGGTCGCGGATCGCCCCCTCCGCCTTGCAGGACGCCCACCCACTTGAAGATTCGCAGTACGGAACGCGTCGGCATGTCCACGCCCCTCCGATGGGCTGTCGATAAGCCCCCCGCCCGAATCGGCGCTTGAGCGCCAGCAGGGCGTATCCTCCCGCAGTCAACATCCAGACCGTTCGTGCCATGCAGGCCCGGCACTCCGCCCCCCTACGGCCCCCAGCGAAGGAAGTCGCTCAGTATCCAGCCCTCAAGTCCCTCGTCGGTGCGAACGTGTATCCAGTAGCAAGCATCGTAGCCCTCATGCAGCACGAACCGCGTTCCAACCCCAAGTCCCTCTCCCCACCTCGCTACGGCTCGCGGGAGGCCGTCACGGCCGGTTCAGGCTGCGCAATCCCGGGGATACGCCAGGTGACCGCTTCGGCGACGGCGATCCAATAGGTCTCGGCGTGTTGAAGCACGCCGAGCGTGTTCAGACCGGCGAACTGCTCGAGGCCGGGGAAGTACGCCCGCCACGTCCCCGTGGGCTCGTCCCAGGAGTAGACAGCGAGGACCTGGTCGATCGCGTCGTCGACCTGGAGGGCCGCTTCGATACTGGCGCCGTCGCTGCCCGTCCACTCGAACGCCGACCATCCTGGCGTCAATACCACGGGGACGCCGTCATTGTCCTGCACGACGATGTCCGCAACCCTCGCCCCAACCTCAACCAGATGGGAACGGGATTCAGCGAGCGTCACGGAGATCGTACTGGAGTTCTCCAGGACGCCATCCTCATCCGTCGGCAGCGTAAGGGTTGCGGTGGCGCTCCCTGTGGGGAAGGTCACCGCAACCCTGGAGGCGAGACCCTCGCCCAGCATCGCAAGGGTCTCGCTCACCAGGACGTCTACCGTAAGCCCCCACGTGACCGCCCCGGTCCGCGTCAGGGCGAATCTCGCCGGAGTGCCCTCCCGGATGGGGCCAGGGGCGGCCTCGATCGTGATGGTTGGTGGCGGCGACCCCCCGAAGACGCTGTCCGGAAGTTCGTCTGCGATGACCGTGTTGCGACGGATGACGTCGGCCAGGGTGGTTCCCCGTATCTCCTCGAGGAGGTCCTGATTGGCCAGGAAGAAGGGGTCGTGCTCGAACCAGTAGCGGTCACCATCGCGCAGGCGGCGGAACTGGTCGACGAGGATGGTGTGGAAGGTCTCGCCGAGCATGGCCCCGGGCAACGGGTCTTCTGCGAGGCCTCCCGCCCAGAGGTCGACGTGGCGAAGCTCGCCATAGGCCAGCTCAAGCGTCTCCTGCACCTGCAGGTCCGAGGAGATATCGGCGAAGCTGGTGGCAGGCGGCAGCCCGTAGGCGATGCGGACGGTGTTGTAGTCGGGAAGCCCGTGGTCGCGCCCCCGCTGGATGTTCAGAGCAGCGAGATCGCGGCCGGGGCCGCCCGGGGCGCCGAACAGCAGGTTGCGAACATCGTCGACGAGGCGGACGTCGACCGTCTGGGCCTGCTGCCGGGCGAGGCCGCGGAGAACCCCCGAAATGCCCAGCTCCGGAACGAGTGCCGGGTCGAAGAAGGCGTCCCGTAGGGGCAAGCTCTCTTCCTGTCCCTCGTCGTCGATGAGGAGCAGGGTCGGGGAGAGCATGCTGTGCCCGAAGCGATAGGCCGCGGTCGAGAACTCGTTTGCGATGGTGGGGTCGACCTCGGGGTCGTAGCCCTCGTAACGGCCGATGGCGCCGGGCCCCAGGAGCACAGGCAGGAACTCGTAGTAGGTGATGATCTGCATCTGGGCGCCCACGATCTTCCGCACCAGCTCGAAGATCTCGTGGCCGTGCAGGTCGGGGTTCGCAGCAGCGATGACCCCTGCCAGGCGGTTGTGCTCCCGCACGAAGAGCGTGTGCATGGCCGTCAGGCCCAGCTGCTCGTTGGCGCGGATGTCTCCGGCCACGAACAGGAGTTGCCGGGCGTTGCCGCGATCGTTCTCGATGTTGTCGTCGTTGTAGGGAAGGAACCGCCCATCGCCGGAGGTCTTGAGCCTGCCCGTACCGTCGTTCGTGCGTAAGGCGCGGACGCGGCGCTCGTCGGAGCCATACACGTTGGAGGCATCGATGAACGCCGTGATCACGTTGACCTGTTCCCTGGGTGCGTCGGGGCCAGCGCCTGTGGCCGGATCGAAGGCCGAGCGATTCAAGGGCATGGTGCGCAGCCCGCTGTTGAAGGGGTCGAAGACGTGGTCGCCGGTGGGGATGGCGATGCGGATGGTCTCCCGCGGACTGGCCTCCGGGCTGAGGCTGATGTCGTGATCGAGGAACTGCCCCCACTGCCACACCATGTCGGTGGCCCCGACGCCGTTGGGCATGGGTCCTGACTGGACCGACACCATGTTGCTGACCACGCGGGGGTTGGGAAGGTCCTGCGCCGGCTCGCCGGTCATGCCGTAGGCGAAGGAGACCGCAGCCTTCCGGAGGAGCTCGCGATCGGCCATGCCCAGCTCCGGCTCCCTCACGTTGTTGCCCCAGCCGTCCATGGAGCGGGGCTCGAAGGGCGGCGCGAACTCCCAGAGGGCGACGCGAACCTCGTCGCGGAAGCGCCAGTCAAGGTCGACGCCGTACCAGAAGAACTGGCGGCCGTTGCCCAGGCCATCGGCGAGGTTGAGCCAGTGGTCGCCCAGTCGGAGGGTCAGGCAGCCTGGGTCCGCAAGAAGAGGCGGCCAGACGTCGAGGAGGACATCCCACCCGTCGGCTCCTCCGCGCGCCTCGTTGGAGGCGAGGTTGGTGATCGTGTAGGTGGCGCCCCTCCACGAGAAGGTCGTCGAGCTGATGGCGCCCACGGTGCGTTCGGAGAAAGTCGTGTATCCGACAAGCCCCCGGTTGTTGCCGGCGGTCAGGTCGGCTGACCAGACCTCGTCCCCGCCCGGGAGGGCGAACGCCAGAGGCTCACCCTGAGCATGACCGACTCCGGGGGCCACCAGAAACGCCGCGAAGAGAGCGGCGCAGGCGAGGAGGAACGTCGGCCGTGAGAAGCAAAGTGACGGATTCACGCACCTCGCTCCTGGGGCACGTATATCTGCAGGAACTGGATGGTGGTGAAGGCAGCGTGGGAGGATTTTCGTGTGGATGGATCACTCACTGCGACGTACTCCTCTTCCAGTCCGGTTCCCGAGGCCCTTCGAACACTCGGAGAGCGCATCAACCTCTAGCCGGTTCCAGTCCAGGTGCCCAGCGGTGGCACGCATTCAGGGTGGGCGCCCGGCGCTCGGCGACCGTCATGCTAAGGCGTGGATATCAGAGCAATGTCAGGAAGTTGCAGCTTGTTCGTGAGGTCTTGTGAGACTGGCGGGGCCTGCCTGACTGTGAACAGGTGTGTCCGTCAGGCAGGTCCACCGTGATCGGGTTCGCGGGCACGCGTACGTCCCGCACGCTCTTCGCTAGGCGTGCCGAAACGCTCGCCCCAGGCCTCAAGGAGCACCGTCGCATTCCGCTCGACGAGGGCCTCAACTTGTCCCAACTCCACGGCTCCGAACCCGTAGTTCGCAGCCAACGCCACGGGGTTCAGCCAGAACTTGGCCGAGTCCGTGTGCCGGTCGACGTGGATGTGAGGCTGCTCGTTGGCTTCCTGGTTGTAGAGGTAGAAACGGTAGGGCCCGTCTCGGACCAGCGTCAGCACGTACACCCTAGTAACCCTGGCCGTTGAGCCCGTAGCCACGTCCGGGGGCAGCGACAACGACGAACTCGTACACCTTGCGGGCGGCGAAGTTGCCGCTCCTGAGCGATGTCATCCGTCTTGTCACGCCCCAGGCTCTCCCTTCCACGTGAAGTGTCGAGCCTACCATGTCCTTAGGCCCCAACAGCCTCAGAGGTGTATCCCTCCCGGCCGTGGAGTCGCGACCTCAGTAGGCCCTGCCCAACCCCGTAGATGTCGTCCGAGGCCTTCTACTGGAACGTACCCGTGAGCCCGCGGTTCAGCGTGAGGGTGTAGGTCTGCATGGCCGAGCCGTTGCTCATGGTGAGGGTAGTGACGGGATCATTGCCCTGGGCGCCGGCAAGGGGGCGCCGGCGACTCCCAGGGCAATGACGATCAGGGAGGCGAGCACGCCCGCCACGGCGAGGCGCCCCCCTCCGTGGGCGACGAAAGCCAGCGCGCCCGCAGGGCGCACCTCCCAAGCCTGCCTGCCGCCCGGGGAGGCGGCACGCCCGGGACGATCGGAGAAACCCGCATCAAGAGACGCCCTCCGCACGTCCATGCGGGAGGGCACTGGCGACACCGAGGTCCAGGGGGCTCCAGCGAATGCCATGGTGCTCGACCTCGGCCAGGCGGCAGCGCCGATTGCAAGTTGTCCCGCGGCGACTTCCTCGGGCAAACAAGGCGTGCAGCAGCAGCCAGAGGACAGGCCAGTCCCCGGTTTGGTCCGTGGCCTTTGCCGCGCAGGGGCGACGCCTCTGGTCCCGTCACGCGGTTGCCAGTTGTCACTGTGCGTCCCGTCCCGATTGACCTGCGTGCGCTAGTAATCACGGGGAGGGGAAGGTACAGCAGTGCTATAAGCCTTATGTGAGATTTGTAGTGATCTTCAGTTAGGTCTTGTAAGGTCTGAGTCGCCACAGTCGGGAACCGTTCGTGTGAGCGGATCCTCCGGGAAAGGGGTGTGGCACCATGACCGACATAGCTGAGCTCTCACGAGAGAATGATGCCCTGCGGGAGCGGTTGTCGGGGCTGAGGGAAGCCAGCCTTCGCATCAGCGAGCGCATGGACTTCGACACGGCGCTCCAGAGCGTGCTGGACTCCGCGCGCGCCCTGACCGGGGCGCGCTACGGTGTGATCGCCCTGCTTGAAGAACAGGGGGGCGCAGGCATCTTGGACGTGAGCCAGGCCCAGGACATCCTCACCTCCGGCCTGAGCCCGGAGGAGCAGCGGCTCCTGGCTCCCCCTGAGGGGTCCGGGCTCATCGAGTACCTGGCAACCATCCCGGAAGCGATGCGTGTCCCCGACCTCGGCGGTCACATCAGGGAACAGGGTCTCCCGGCAGCGCTGCTGCCCTCGGATATGGATTCGGCGGTGCCGTTCCTGGGAGTGCCTATCGTGCAGCGGAACAAGCGCCTGGGCGGCATCTCTCTCGCCGGCGGCGAAGGCGGACGGACCTTCACGCAGGAAGACGAGGACACCCTCCTCACGTTCTCCGCGCAGGCGGCGCTCGTCATCGCCAGCGCCCGCCGCTACCGCGAAGAACAGCGCGTGCGTGCCGATCTTGAGACCTTCGTGGAGACCTCGCCCGTGGGCGTCGCCGTGTTCAACACGCGGTCGGGAGCTCCCGTCCTCGTCAACCACGAGGCCTCCAGGATGGCCAGGAACCTGAACACCGCTGGCCACCTGCCCGAGGAGCTCCTCTCCCTCACCTCGCTGCGCCGCGCGGATGGGCGAGAGGTGGGGCTGGGACGGGCCTCCCTTGCGCAGGCACTGGGCGGGGGAGAAACCGTTCGAGCCGAGGAGGTCGTCATGAGCGTGGAGAACGGAGGGAGCGTGACGGCACTCATGAACGCAACCCCGATCCACCGCGAGGACGGCACCCTCGAGTCATACATCATCACCCTGCAGGACATGACCCCCGTACAGGAGATGGGGCGGCTCCGGGCCGAGTTCCTGGCTATGGTGAGCCACGAGTTGCGCACGCCGTTAACCTCGGTGAAGGGGTCGATCACCACCCTCCTCGATCCATCCTCGGCCTTGAATGCCGCCGAGCGGTTCCAGTTCCATCGCATCATCGACGCGCAGACGGAACGCATGCGCGTGTTGATCAGCGACCTGCTGGATGTGGCCCGCATCGAGAGCGGCACGCTCTCCACCTCGCCCGAACCGACCGATGTGGCCATCCTGGTGGGCGAGGCAAGCGAGGCCTTCCGCAGCGGCGGAGGCAAGCATCCCCTCCAGATCGATATCGCACCGGACTTGCCCTGGGTCATGGCCGACCGCCCGCGGTTGGTCCAGGTGCTCTCCAACCTCCTCTCCAACGCGGCCAGAAACTCGGACGAGTCGTCCCCGATCCGGTTGGCGGTCACGAGGGAAGACACTCACCTCGAGGTCTCTGTCTCCGACGAGGGCAGGGGCATCCCGACGGAGAACCTGCCGCATCTGTTTCAGAAGTTCTTCCGGTCCGGCGGCGACGAGCCGGGAGGCACGGGGCTCGGGCTCGCCATCTGCAGGGGAATCGTGGAGGCGCACGGGGGACGCATTTCGGCCGAAAGCGACGGGCCGGGCCTGGGCGCTCGCTTCACCTTCACCATCCCCACCGTCGAGGGCGCCCCTCCCATCCCCCGGGAGGCGAGCCCCGGGCTCACCGCCACCACCACCGCCACTGGCAAGCGGGCCGAGCCGGCACGGCCCCGCATTCTCGTGGTGGACGACGACCCCGAGGCGCTCAGGTACGTGCGCGACACCCTCCTGAAGTCCGGCTACGACCCAATCGTGACCGGGGATCCGATGGAGGTCATGCGCCTGGTGAAGAAGCAGCCCCAACTCGTGCTGCTCGACCTCATGCTGCCAGGTATCGACGGAATAGAGCTCATGGGGGAGATCCACAAGGTGCACGACCTCCCCGTCCTGTTCCTCTCAGCCTATGGGCTGGAAGAGGTCATCGAGCGAGCCTTCGATGCCGGGGCGTCCGACTACCTCATCAAGCCCTTCACGCCCACCGAACTGACCGCCCGGATCCGGGCCGCCCTTCGCAGGCACGCACCGCCAGAGGCCCCGGGGAGCTATGTCGTGGGCGATCTCGAAATCGACTATGCCGCCCGCCGCGTGACCCTCGCCGGCCGGCCGGTCCGCCTGGCCCCAATTGAGTACCGGACGCTTGCCGAGCTCTCGACGAATGCCGGGAGGGTGGTGACCTACGAGATCCTGCTGAGGCGGGTCTGGGGAGTCGAAGAAGGCGCCGACATACGACCAATGCGCACGGTCATCAGCACCCTTCGGCGCCAGCTCGCCGACAGCGCCACGCGCCCGAAGTACATCTTCACAGAACCCCGCGTGGGGTACCGCATGGCGCTGCCGGATGTGTATCAGGAGTGATGCCCGTGTCGTGGTGACGGAGCTCGCGAGGCGGTCACTGTGCTCAATCTTGCTCACGGCTCCTTCGCGCACCCATCTTCTGCCGCTGCTACGTCTCATCCTCAAGTTGCGAACTCGCCGAGCTCGATGGGGGAAGCTCAGGTCGCCACTCACGAGCTCCCAGGAACTAGCCCTGTGCTCGGGGGTCGCGAGTCACTCCCCTGAGCGCCGTCTAGTCGCCGTAGACGGTCAGCGTGTCGAGTGAGTAGTAGGCCAGGTGGAGACCGGTTTCGATCGCAGTGGCCCCGAGAAACAGGTAGGTGATGTCGATGCCTGTGCCGTCGGCGGTCACGTGCGACAGCCAGACGATGACGTCTTCACCGCGCATCCCTCCGAACACCACGACTTCCAGACCCGTTGACGTCCTGGCTGTCTCTCGGACGAGCTCTTCGACGCCGCCTTCCTGTAGCAACTGCTCCACCCCGTCGGCGTAGTCGGTCAGCGCCAGGCCGGCATTAGCTTCGACGAAGATGCTGACGTGGCGCAGCCCCTCAGCGTCGGATGCGGTGAACACCTCAAACTGCGACTCGTCCGGGACTTGTTCGACCCAGTCCTGAGGCACCTGGACGGAGAAGACGCCCGACTCCTCCACGAAGATCAGCATGTTCCCGTAGGGAGACTCCGCAATCGGTTCGGCCCGGATCAGGTCGGACAGGGTCGGATTGCCGCTCGCGTCCTCGGCCCAGAGCGCGTAGTAGTAGTCGAGCAACCAGCCGTCGGCGTCTTCGAACTCCAGGAACTCGAAGAGGAAGAGCGGATCCTGGACGAACGTCAGGACGTCGCTGGCGGCGAACCAGCCGTCTTCGGCGGGATCGTCCAGGTTGAATCCGAAGCTCCAGAACTGGACTCGGTCGCCTGGACCAAGCTGCAGGGTGGCCTTGTCGAACTGGACCGTGCCCTCCTCATCGTCGGCGCTCGTGTAGAAGACGCGATAGGTCTCGACGTAGTAGTCGACGACCTCCCAGTAGTCGCCCAGCTCCACAATCAGCGTCAACGTGGCCAGGTCATACGGCAGCTCGTCCTGGCTGTAGTCCTTGTTCGCCTGGTACAGCTCGATTTCGGCGACGTAGGTGAGGTACGTCCGACCCTCCAGCTCGAAGGACTCTGCGAGGAACGCGGGAACCCAGGCGGTCTCGGCGCCCGGGTTGTACTCAACCGTGAACCAGACCTGGTCCCAGGCTGGGGCGAGGTAGAGGTCCTCGATCTCGGTCGGCAGCGCTTGCTCTTCCGCGACGACCATGAAGTAGTCCGCCGCTGTTCCGTCCTCGAACTCGATGGACTGGACGAAGCCGTAGAGCGTGCTGACCCCTGCGAGGCTCTCGTCCCGCACGGTCGCGAAGGCGCCGTCCGAGTCGAAGGAGTCGATGATCACCTCGGGCGGTTCCGTATCGCCGTCGAGGAAGGCGAGGAAGGCGAGCTGAAAGTCCCACCAGAGGTCATTGACCTTGTAGCTCGAGTACTCGCTCTCGACATTCTCCGGGGCGTCAATCGCGAGGCCATGGGCATTGGGCATGGACCCATCGTGATTGGCGTGCACCACGAACCGGTCAACCGCCTCGGTTAGCGCCTCGAGGTCGGCCTCCACCTGTGGGTCATCAATGCCCTCCGCCAGCAGTTCGGCAAAGTGCCTCAGGTCGACCGACGCGCGGGAGGCGTCGCGTTCGGAGGCGCCGAATGATTGCGCCTTGGTCGTGCCGTAGACCAGCCCATCGGAGTAGGCCTCATCTGCAAGCAGGCGGTCGGCGAAGACCGCGACAACCGGGTCAAGCGCCGCCACTAGGTCGTCATAGCGGCTCAGGTCGAGGAACGAAATCGTCTTGCCCGTCGACTCGTAGAGATGTACGTCCTGGACGAAGTTGTCGACGATCCGCCTGCCGAACTCTTCGACCTCGTCTCCATCGGCGTAAAGACGAATGACGTCGCTCCACGACCAACCGTGCCCTGGGACGAGCGCTTCCGACGCAATCATGTAGTCGGCGTGCGGCGCAACCACTCTCGCCACCTCGACCGTCGCCATCAGGCAAGCGTCGAAGCCGATCACATCGAACCGGCCGCCCCTGCTCCGAGTGAAGGAGCGCTCGATCTCGTCGAGGTACAAAGGGTCTGCGTTGAAGTTGGAGTCGTTACCGAAACCCTTGTACGAATTGCCGTGGTCCCACATGACCAGGAAGCGCTGATCGAAATCCGAATAAGCGTCGCCGAGGTAGTCAAGGAACAGCCTGAACGAGCTCTCGTCGCCCATGTGGGCGCCCTCAGCCTGGTAGAGGTAGGCGTCGGAGCCCGACTCGTTGCCAAACTCCAGGTCCTGATAGTCCGCCGTGAGTTGGTCGATATTGGCCAGCTTCATGCCTCGCCAGCCATCCTTGTCGGCGCCGCCGAACGCGACTATGACCTCGACCGCCTCCGGTGTGCCCAGGGCGTAGTAACCGATCAGGAGTTCTTCGAGGTCCACCGAGGCAGCAAGGTAGTCTTCCTCCAGGTCGCTGCCGACGATGTAGAGGGCGAGGAGCTTTCTGCCGCTCCCATCGATGGCTGGCGGCGGCGTGTACGGGCTCAGGTGGCCCCGGTCGCCGGAGAAGCCGCGCTTGCCCTGGTTCGACTGTGGCGCACTCTCCGCTATCGGCCGCTCAGGCTCCTGGTCCGACTGGTTGTCGCCCTGGGCATCCTCGGTGCTCGCGTCGCCAGACGTTGCGTCTTGCCGAGTCGAGTCGTCGTCCGCAGCCGCGGCAGCGCGCTGCCGAGCTTCGGACGACTGGGCCGAAGGGGTCGGTGGGGAGTCCCCTTGCGGGGAGGGTGACGCCGTCTCCGCAGGTTCAGATTGGGGCGCGTGGTCCGGACTGGAGCATCCCGCCAGCAATACGAGAAGGCCGGCAGCGACCACCAGCAGGGCTTTGGCAACCGCAGGCACGTTTCCGGCCCGTCTTCGGCTGGACTGATGTGTCAATTCAGTCATGGCCATGTGTTGGCTTCCTGCGCACCACCCTCGCGGGCATTTGCAGCTTCGCCATCGTGCTGCCTCCGGCGGAGCCCTCGACCGCAGGGCAGGTTAGAGCACCGACGTGAGGGCACTATCAGGAATTCGCCCCCAGGGCGTAACGTTTTATGAGGTCCGGCCAGGGAGCGTGTCAGCGCGGGGGCCCTGCCGTGGACCATGACATGTATCACCCGACCACGGTCCACATCGTCGACCGGCCTCGCCCAGGGCGCGCACGAGCGCCGCTTCATCGCCGTGCAGCGCCTCGAGGCCGTCGAGCCCCGCGTAGGCCGTGCCCAGCTCCACCCCCTCCACCCGGTCGCTGACCCCCTGCAGGGCGACGAGCACCTGCTCGAACACGCGCCGGTAGGCGGGTTCGTTCGCGTCCAGCACAGCCGCGTCCGCGCTCCGCGAGAGCGCCTGCCCGAGCGTCATCCCCGCGACCACGCCCGAGGCTTCCGGCGTGGCGTCCACCACCAGCGGCGCGCGCCCGGAGCGCTCGACGATCACGGCAGGGCTACCCCGCAGGTGGGGCTGCCGCCTCCACTCGACCCGGACCCTGAGGTGCGCGACGAGGACGCAGGCGACCCGCACGGCGTCCCTCCTGGCGGCGACTCGGGCCGGCCGCGGCCCGGGCGCGCAGGGTACAGAACGTACGTTCTGACCATCAACGGCGCTGGGACGCACACGAGGGGGCTCAGAGCCAGTCGTGGGCCTCGGGCATGGAGACGCCGCCAGAGGACGAAGAGGATGACGCCAAGTGGAAAGCCTGAGTGCGTGCGTGACGCCCAGTAGTTGCCGTCCGGTCTCCGGTGAGCCCACTAAGCACGTCGAGCCCTTCGCGCCCGACACTCAATGCAGCCAAGTGAGGCCTACGTCACAGCCGAACAGGCCGTGCACAAGGCTCACACGATTCAGTCGCCCTACAAGGCCAATGTGAAGGTCAGGATGAAGGTTCTCGATTTTGTATAGCTTGGTAGCGCGTGCGGGATTCGAACCCGCGATCTCCGCCTTGAAAGGGCGGTGTCCTAGGCCTCTAGACGAACGCGCCTACCGGACTAGCAGTATAGCGCCGGGTGCGCTTTCGTCGGTTGGAGTAAGGCTAGGGTTGGCGGTTGCCGCTGCGGTACCGGTCGGGGTCGTCGCGTCGGTCGTCGCGCTCCCGCGCCCAGCGGGCGTTGCGTTGTCGCATCACCTTCAACACCGTCTGGATAAGCGGTCCCCGTTCCTTCCAGACTTCAGCGGCCAGGGCCTTGGCGGCGGCGAGCTCCTCCGGGTCGTGGATGTAGGCGTTGTCGACTTCGATGACCTCCACCGGGCAGGCGTCGATGCAGAGGTTGCAGTCGATGCAGCCGGAGGGCTCGATCGTGTGCTGGAGGTCGGGCGTGTCGTAGTAGCGGATGGTGTCGGTAGGGCAAACGTGGCGGCAGTTCCCGCAGTTGATGCAGCCGTCGATGATCTTGAGGGCCATGGCCCGCTAGTCCTTGCGCGAGCCGCGGCGCGCCTTCTCGGGCATCACCGAAGGCCGGAACTTGGCGCGCGGAGCGAGCTCCCGCAGCAGCTCATCCTGGTTCCGCTTGCGCGCCCACTCGCGAGCCTTGGCGAGGGCCTGTTCCAGGGCCTCGCCGCTGAGGACGTTGGTGTCGTCGTAGTCGATGCAGTCGACGGGGCAGACGGGCACACAGGCGTTGCAATCGATGCACTCCTCGGCATAGATGGTGTGCATGAAGTCGTCGGTGTCGAAGTAGTGAATCGTCTCGGTGGGGCACACGCGGCGGCAGTAGCCGCAGTTGATGCAGAGCGCCTTGTCGATGACGTAGGTCACTCGTCGTCGTCGCTCCCGCGGATGCCGATGACGCCGCCGGCCTCGGTCAGCATCTCCTCGAGATGCATGCGCCACTCATTCGCGTGGCGGCGCTTCTTCGGGGTGTCGGCGAGTTCTTCGATCTGGGCGCGCCCCCACTGGATGTGCTCTTCCTCGTCGATGAGGATGAACTTGAGGATGCGCACGGTGGGGGAATCGACCACCTGGTCGGTGGCGCGCATGTGATAGAGGTAGTGCGTCGCGAGGTGGGGCTTGAGGACGCCAAAGATCCCCATCACGCGCAGGACCGGGTCATCCTGGTCCTGAATTTCCTCCATGAAAGCGCGGAACTCCTCGTTGGGCGGGTCCATCTTCGGCGAGGTCATGAGCGGGTAGGGGCCCTCGGCGCCTTCCGTCATGCGCAGCTCGGGGAGGCGCTTGCCGAGCATGTCGGCGTGCTGCGCGTCCTGGTAGGCAATGGGCCCGAACTCGACCTTGTGGTGAACCTGGGGCTGCGTGGCGATCCACTGCAGGAGCGCGCGCATCATCTCCACTTCCGCATAGCGGTAGTGCATCAGGCGGCGCGCGCATTCGTCCACGGAGAAGGCCCCGCCCAGCTTGCGCTGGGGATACCACAGTTCGACCATCGATGACTCGCTTCCCGGCCCGGGGGCCTGGCGTGTACTACTTCAGCTCTTCGCGGGGGGTGAAGTAGAGGGCGCCCGACTCGCAGAGCTGGCACTGGCTCCACTCGCCGCCGGCAAGGGCCACGGAGACCTCTTCCTCGGAATCCCACATCGTGATCTGCTCATCCTCGAAAGTAGAGACGTGGCAGTCGGGCTTCTCGCAGACGAGGTCGTGGACGAGCATGGTGGCGGAGTCGCCGCAATAGCGCTTGAAGTTGAAGGGCGGGCGCCAGCGTTTCGCCATCGTCTCTCCCCGGCCGGCCGCGCCTAGAGGGCGAAGTCCTCGGGCGGGAGCACCTCGTCGCCGGTGTTGAGGGCCATGACAAGCTCCTCGAAGGCCTGCTGCGCTTCCATCGCCTCGCGGCGCTTGGCGGCGTCGCCCTCCGTGAGCCGGGGCACCCAGTAGTTCCCGACCTCGACGTGCATCACCTCGTCGGCGTGGTTGAAGTCAAAGGCGGTTTCCCACTGCTTGTCGCCGATGTTGCGGCCCATGTCGATAAGCGAGGTGAAGAGGTTCATGGCCATGCCCTCGCCGCCGCGATGGACGGCGGCCATGCTGTTGACCATGTTCTGCTCGCCCGTCTGCGAGACGCTGCCGTCGTCGGCGCGATAGCCGTCGGCGAAGTCGCCCAGCGTGACGCCGTGCTCAGGCATCTTCGCGAGCACGATTTCGGCGTGACGGCACTCGTCCCAGGTGAGGCGCGCGTTGACCAGCGCCAGCTCCCAGGGGAGGTCCTCGCCGTCCCCGTCCTTTGTGGCCATCACGTAGCGCCGCGAAAACGCCTCGGCTCCCCCGATCTCGCCGTTGTACATGGCGTGCAGCAGCACCCGCCGCGACATCTTCTCGGGATCGCGCAGGAGGATGGAAGCGAGGTCGATGCCGTTCTCGCGCCAGTTCTCGCGCTTGTCCACGGGAAGGTAGCGGTGCGGTGGGTCGCGCCGGTGGTCGCCGGCGCCAAGGGGGCGGTAGAAGGGTCGCTCGGTGGATTCGGTGGCGGACATGGACTCCTCCCCGTGTTGCGTGGACTGCTAGAGCGCGAACTCCTTCGGTGCGACGACCTCGTCGCCCGTGTTGAGGGCCATGATCAGCTCCTCGAACGCCTGCTGGGCCTGCATCGCCTCCCGGCGCTTGCCATCGTTGCCTTCGGTGAGGCGCGGCACCCAGTAGTTGCCGACCTCGACGTGCATGACCTCGTCCGCGTGGTTGAAGTCGAACGCCGTCTCCCAGTCGGGGTCGCCGATGTTGCGGCCCATGTCGATGAGGGCGGTGAAGAGGTTCATGGCCAGGCCCTCGCCGCCGCGGTGGACCGAAGCCATGCTGTTGACCATGTCGAGGGCGGCGCCGGGGTTGGAGTTGCCGCTGGAGCTGCTGAGGCTCTCGCCGGCCATGTAGCCATCGACGAAGTCGCCCAGCGTGCAGCCGTTCTTGGCCATCTGCTCGAGGACGATCTCGGTGTGGCGGCACTCGTCCCAGGTGAGGCGCGCATTGACGAGGGCGAGCTCCCAGGGGAGCTGGTCGACCCCGTCCTTGGTGGCGAGGACGTAGCGGCGCCCGAAGGCCTCGGAGCCGCCGATCTCGCCGCCGTACATCGAGTGCAGGAGCACCTTCACGGGCAGCTTTTCGGGGTCGCGCAGGAGGATGGAGGGCATGTCGATGCCCTGCTCGCGCCAGTTCGAGCGCTCGCTCACGGGCAGGTAGCGGTGGGGCGGATCACGCCGGATCTGGTCGGGCGTGGGATCCTGGTAAAAGGGTCGCTCCGTCGTCGCTTCTGCGGTCATGTTCGCCTCCTGGATTCCGTGAGGGGCACACCAGCCATTCTCGGGAATGATACCGCCTCGGACCCCCGCTGGTTAGCCCACGACCTCGCGCAGGCGGTAGATGAGGTCGCTGCGATCACCGCGCGCGACCTCGGTGAAGTTGGCCGCCATCGTGGCATTGTCGTCGAGCACCGGGTCGATGCGGCTCCAGGAGTGGACGACCGTGCGGTGCAGGATGAGCCAGGGGCCGCCGTCGCGGCGTTCGAACACGTCGACGTAGCGCCCGCCCCAGGTGAAGTCCTTGGCGACGCCGTCGTCGCCGGCGGGGATGCGGTGATAGGCCACGTGGTAGGTCTCGGAGTAGGCGCGATCGCCGTCGACCTCGATGTGGGAGTTGCCCAGGAAGTGCTCGGTGCAGGTGAGGTTCGAGAGGCCGACCATGACGTGGTCGGCGAATTCGTGGGCGTTCCCCTTGAAGGTGCCGTGGTCGTCGTAGGCGTCGGGGTGGTAGGCGGACTTCACGAGGTCCGGGTCGAGCAGGTCGATGCCGCGCGAGTAGCGCATGAGGGCGTCGCGGATCTCCTGCTTGGCGAGCAGCTCGTCGATCGCGGCCTCGCGGGCGGTCTGGGTTCGTGGTTCGGTCGCCGTCATCGCTGACCTCCGCGCGCAGCGGCGCGCGACGGCATTCTAGCCCGTGCCCGGCCCCCCGTTCGGCGTCCGCGCGGGAGGCGTATCCTTCCGCCCATGCCAGCGACAAAAGCGCCGGAGACCGCGGGACGCATGGCTGACGCCGCACGCGACTTCCTCGCGCTGCTCGAGCCGGAGCAGCGGGAACGGGCCGTGCGACCGCTCCTGGACGACGAGGAGCGCCGCCACTGGAACTACGCGCCAATGAAGCGCGAGGGCCTGCCGCTGCTGGCGATGACGCCCGGCCAGCAGCAGGCAGCAAACCGGCTGGCGGCCACGGGACTGAGCCGCTCCGGGTACGTGACGGCAGCGGTCGTCATGGGGCTGGAGAACATCCTCGACGCGGCGGAGGTGTGGAGTGGGGGACGGATAGGCGTGGATGTGGGGTCTGAGCGCTGGCGCGACCCGCAGCTCTACTTCGTGACGATCTTCGGAGACCCGGACGAGGAGACGTGGGGCTGGCGCTTCGAGGGCCACCACGTCTCCATCCACTACACGATCGAGGAAGGCGCCGTCATCGCGCCCAACCCGACGTTCCTCGGGGCGAATCCGGCTGAGGCGCCGTTCGGCGGGGCTGGTACGCTGCGGCCGCTCGCCGCCGAAGAGGACCTCGCGCGCGAGCTCCTGCACGCGCTCGACGGGGAGCAGCGGGAGGCCGCGCTTATCTCGACGGCCGCCCCGCCCGACATCGTCCAGTCGAACCGGCCGCGTGTAGAGGATGGGGCGCTGCCCGTCCCGACGAGGCGCCTCATGGGTCTTCCCGACGACCCCGCCTGGGACGAACGCTGGCGCGCGGAGCGGGCGGGGCTCGGGTTCGGGCCGGAGCAGGAAGCGGCGGTGCGCTACTCGGCGACGCCGAGCGGCCTGGTGGCGGGCGCGTTACGGGGGTCGCAGCGCGAGATGCTGGAGGGGCTCGTGGCGCTCTACGTCGACCGGCTTCCCGACGAGCTGGCGGAGAGTCAGCGGGAGGCGCTGGCGACCGGGGCGCTCGCGGAGATGCACTTCGCCTGGGCGGGCGGGGCCGAAAAGGGCGAGCCGCACTACTACCGCCTGCAGGGGCCGCGCTTCCTCGTCGAGTACGACTGCACGCAGAACGACGCCAACCACATCCATGCGGTCTGGCGCGACCCTGAGGGCGACTTCGGCGAAGATCTCCTCGCTCGGCACTACGGCGAGCACCACTGAGCTACGCCGGGGGCTGCGGGGAGGCCTGAGCTTGCGCTACGTCATCTACGGCGCCGGGGCGATCGGCGGGGTCATCGGGGCGCGGCTGCACCTGACCGGCCACGATGTCTCCCTCATCGCACGGGGCGCCCACCTGGAGGCGCTTCGCGAGCAAGGCCTCACGTTCGTGAGCGCCGAAGGGACGCAGACGCTCCCGATTCCCGCGGCGGGCTCACCGGCGGAACTCGACCTGACCACTGAGGACGTCGTCATCCTGGCGATGAAGTCGCAGGACACGGTCGCGGCGCTGGACGCGCTTTTCGCGAGCGCGCCGCCCGCGATCACCGTCGTCTCGGCGCAGAACGGGGTCGTCAACGAACGGATGGCGCTGCGGCGCTTCCCCAATGTCTACGGCCAGCTCGTCATCCTGCCGGGAACGCACCTGGAGCCGGGCGTCGTGGTCTCAAGCGCGAGCCCGGTCTACGGCGTACTCGACCTCGGGCGCTACCCGCACGGCAGCGACGAGTGTGCGGCGACGATAGCGAGCGACCTGACCGATGCCGGCTTCAGCGCCGTCGCGAGCGAAGACATCATGCCGTGGAAGTACGCGAAGCTCCTGCGCAACCTGGCCAACTCGACGCAGGCGATCCTTGGCCTCGAGGAGCGCGCGGAAGGGTTGATGGCGCGGGCGCACGAGGAGGCGCTGGCGTGTTTCGACGCGGCGGGCATCGAGCTCGTGGGCGACGACGAGTTCCGCGAACGCTTCGAGGTGCTCAACCGCATCTTCTCGGGGAGTCCGGCGGCGCGGGCGGGGAACTCCTCGTGGCAGAGCCTGACGCGGGGTTCGACGACGATCGAGGCGGCCTACCTGAACGGCGAGATCGCGCTGCTGGGGAGGCTGCACGGCGTGCCCACTCCGGTGAACGCGCTCCTGCAGGAGGTCGCAGCGGAGGTGGCGGCGTCGGGACGGGGACCGGGCGCGTACACCCTCGTCGACCTCGAAACCCGGCTGAACCGGGACTAGCGCTCCATCTCCCCCACCACGAAGTCGCGCACGAGCGGGAAGACGGCCCGCCGCTTCGGCTCGAGGATGTCCTCTTCCCACGTCTCGAGCAGGAAGGCGAAGGTGAATCCCATGCTTGAGCCGTCTTCCGGCACGACGTAGCCGGCCGAGACGAAGATGTCGGCCTCCTCTTCTTCCTCTTCGGGCGTCCAGTAGCCGGCCTTCTGCCCGTACCGGTACCCCTCCACGCCGAACTCCTGGGGGAAGGCTTCCTTCCCCTCCGGGAGGACGACCTCGGAGGCGAGCTGCAGGAGGTGAGCCGTCCAGCGCTCGTCGAGCTGCTCTCCCCGCACGATCGAGGCCCAGAAGAGCGCGAGCTCGTGCGGCGTGAACAGCGCCCAGCGCCACTGCCATTCGGGGAACCACCTTGCGGAGACGCCCGCCCGCGCCATCACGTCCCCAACCTGCTCGGGGGTGAGGAGCTCCGCGATCTCGTCGGTCTGCTTGTCGAGCGAGTGATGGAGGACGAGCTCGACGTTCTCCTCGATGAGTTCGAACTCGAGCAAGCCCTCCTGCACCGCCCGCAGACTCGCGGTCAGGATGACAATCTTGCCGGCGGAGGCCGGGTATTGGGCGTGCTGCGGACGCACGACCACGGAGGAGCCGCAGTCGAGGTCGATGAGGGCCAGCCCCCAGATCCCCTCGTAGTCCGTCATGGCTGCCTCAACCTGGTCGATGAGAAGGGCGGCGCGCCCGGCCACAGTCGCGCAACGGGAGGGGCGGCCGTTGCTGGTTTCGGAGCCGGCGGCTGCGCTTGCCGCGGCCGAGGGGGTCGTGGCCGTGGTCGCCGTAGGGGTTGGCGCCCCGGTGGGAGTCGGGGAGGGAGCCGGCGGGCTGGGGGATGGAGAGGCGATGGCAGTGGGGGTGGACGCCGACGTCGCGGTGGAAGCGGGATCAGGCGGCGGCGTGGGAGAAGGGGACGGGGTGGCGGTGTCGGGGTCGGGCGGAGCCGGGGTCGAGGCGGGTGGCTCGGGTGGCTCGGCTGGCTCCGAGGCCGGAGTGGACGATCCGTCCTCGAGCACGAAGAACAGCAGCACGGCAAGTCCCGCGACGAACGCCAGGATGACCGTGAAGACCCACCGGTTTGGGCGCATCCGTCCACTCTAGCCGCATCATCGGCAGGGCCAAGATCAGGCCGTCTTGTGGGAACCCCTCGGAGGCGGCATAGTCGCGCCGCCGGGCGGTTGGCCCGCAAGGGGAGAGCGATGGCTGGACTGAATCTCACGGGAATCGAGGGCAAGGTGGCGGTGGTGACGGGTGCGGGCCGTATGAAGAGCATCGGCCGCAGCATCGCCGTCGAGCTGGCGAAGGCCGGGGCCGATGTGGTCATCACCGGCACGGGGCGTCCCCCCGAGCGCTATCCCGACGACGAGAAGGCGGCGGGTTGGCGCGATATCGCCTCGGTGGCGGAGGAGATCGAGGCGGAGGGCCGGCGCGCCCTGCCGCTCGTGAGCGACTCGGGCGACGAGGGTTCCGTCCAGGAGCTGCTCGACGCCACGCTCGCCGAGTTCGGGCGCGTGGACTTCGTCGTGAACAACGCCGGAGCCGCGCGTGGCCCCGACCGCGTGCCCGTCGTCGACATGCCCATCGACGCCTGGGACACGGTCATCCGCGTCAACCTGCGCGGTCCGTTCCTGATGTCGAAGATATTCGGGCAGCAGCTCATCGACGCGGGGAACGGCGGGGTGATCATCAACATCTCCTCGATCGCGGGGAAGGTGCTCGGTCCGAACATGGCCGCGTACGTCGCCAGCAAGGCCGGCCTCCAGGGCATGACCGGGGGCATGGCGCGCGAGATCGGCAGGCACGGGGTGCGCGTGAACGCCATCTGCCCCGGGCTCGTCGACACCTCGCGCATGGCGGACGTGTTCGACGACCCCGACTTCGCCGCGCGCGCGTCGATGATCCCGATCGGGCGCGCGGGCCTCGGCGAGGACATCGGCTGGGCGACCGTCTACCTGTGCAGCGACCAGGGTTCCTGGATCACGGGGCAGTCGATCAACGTCTGCGGGGGCAACGCGGTCGCGCATTGACCAGCGAAGGCAAGCGGCTGCGGGCGATCGTCGATACCAACCTGCTGGTCGGGGCGCTGGCGCGGCCCGACGGATCGGCCGCGCGCATCCTCGACCACTGGCGCGCGGGCGACTTCGAGCACGTCGCCTCGAGTGCGACCCTGCGGGAGGCGGAGCTGGTGGTGGGGGCACGCTGGGTCGCGCGCATCGCCGACAGCCATGCGCGCGATGCGCTGCTCGCGGAGTTGCGGCGGCGCTCGATGGTCGTAGATGCACCCGTGCTGAATGAGCTCACGTTGAAGGACGCAGGCGACCGCCGCCTCGTGGAGGCTGCCCACGCCGCCGGCGCGTCCTACCTCGTGACCGCCGACCGCGAGGTGCTGCTGATGCGCGGCTACGGCTCCGTCGAGTTCGTCACGGCGGGGGAGTTCCTGCGGGCACTGAGGGAGCGATCCGGTTGACGCGTTCGGCGGGCGCTCCTACGGTTCGCGGACCCGAGGAGGCGGACCGATGACACTGAACCCGCAGGCGAAATTCCTACTTGATCAGATGGCGGCGATGGGCATGCCGCCGATCCACGAGCAGGAACCGGAGGCCGTGCGCGAGGCGAACCGCCTGCCACCGGCGGTGCCCGGTGCCACGATGGCGAACGTCGAGGACCGCAACATCCCCGGGCCCGCTGGCGACATCCCCGTGCGTATCTACCGCCCGACCGATGCCGGCGACCACCCGCTGCTGGTCTGGTACCACGGCGGCGGCTGGGTTATCGGGGACCTCGACGGGGCCGACGTGACCTGTCGCGAACTGGCTGCGAAGAGCGGCTCGGTTGTCGTCTCGGTCGACTACCGGCTCGCGCCCGAGCACCGCTATCCGGCGGCGCACAAGGACTGCTACGCAGCCACCGTCTGGGCGGCGGAGAACGCCGCTGAGCTGGGCGCCGACGCGAGCAAGCTCGCGGTTGGCGGCGACTCTGCGGGGGGCAACCTCGCGGCGGTTGTGTCCCTGCGGGCGCGCGACGAGGACGGCCCCGCGATCCGCTTCCAGCTGCTCGTCTACCCGGTGACCGACCACGACTACGGGACTGACTCGTACCGGGACAACGCGGACGGCTATCTGCTGACGCGCGCCGGCATGGAGTGGTTCTGGAACCACTACCTGGGGCCGGACGGCGACGGCTCGCACCCGCACGCCTCGCCGCTGCGCGCCGAGGACCTGTCGGGGCTACCGCCGGCGCACGTCATCACGGCCGAGTACGACCCGCTCCGCGACGAGGGCGAGGCCTACGCGAAGCGCCTGCAGGATGCGGGGGTTGCTGTCACGCAGACGCGCTACGCCGGGCAGATCCACGCCTTCTATGGCATGCACGGCGTCCTCGACGACGCCACGAACGCGGCCGACGAGTCGGCGGAGAAGCTGAAGGCGGCGCTGGCCTAGCGACTACGGCGCGAGCGCCTTCGTCTCGCGCTCTTCCTCGACGCGCGCGAGGAAGTCGGCGAGGGGGACTGCGCCGAGGTCCTCGCCGGTCCGCACGCGCACCGCGACCGTGCCCGCCTCGGCCTCGCGATCGCCGGCGACGAGCATGTAGGGGATCTTCTGCAGCTGCGCGTGGCGAATCTTCGCGTTCATGCGCTCGCTGCGGGCGTCCACCTCGACGCGGAAGCCGGCCTCCCGGAGCTTCCCCGCCACCTCGTCGGCGTACGGCTGGTGGCGGTCGGCGATGGGGATGACCGTCGCCTGGACGGGCGCGAGCCAGAGAGGGAAAGCGCCGCCGAAGTGCTCGATGAGCACGCCCATGAAGCGCTCGGTGGCGCCCGTGACGGCGCGGTGGAGCATGACGGGCGTGTGCTCCTTCCCGTCCTCGCCGGTGTAAACGCAGCCCAGGCGTCCTGGCTGGATGAAGTCGACCTGGATGGTCGAGAGCTGCCACTCGCGGCCGAGCACGTCCTTCGCGATGAAGTCGGCCTTGGGGCCGTAGAAGGCGGCCTCGCCTTCCTCCTCGTTGAACTCCAGGCCCGACGCCTCCATCGCGTTCCGCAGGGCCGTGACGGCCTGCTCCCACTGCTCGGGCGCGTCGACGAACTTGCTGTCTCCGCCCGTGTCGGGGAGGGAAAGGGCGACCCGGTAGTCGCTGAAGCCGTAGGTCCCGAGCACTTCGCGCACGAGGGAGAGGGCGAGCGCGAACTCCTGCTGGATCTGGTCGGGGGTGCAGAAGATGTGGCCGTCGTCCTGGGTGAGGGAGCGCACGCGAGTGAGGCCGCTCAGCTCGCCCGATTTCTCGTAGCGGTAGAGGGTGGCGAACTCGGCGTAGCGCAGGGGCAGGTCGCGGTAGCTGTGCGGCTCCGCGTTGAAGAGCATCATGTGCGAGGGGCAGTTCATCGGCTTCAGGAGGAACTCGGTCTCGCCGTCGACCATCGGGGGGAACATGGCGTCGGCGTAGTGCTCGCGGTGGCCGGAGCGGTCGTAGAGCTGGCCCTTCACCACGTTGGCCGTCCAGACGTGCTGGTGGCCGGTGCGCTCCTGTAGCTCGCGCACGTAGCTCTCCATCAGGTGACGCACGGTCTCGCCCTTCGGCAGGAAGAGGGGAATACCCTGCCCGACGACGTCGGAGAAGGTGAACAGCCCGAGCTCGCGACCGACGCGTCGGTGGTCGCGCTTGCGGGCTTCCTCGAGCCGGCGCTCGTACTCGTCGAGCTCTTCCTTCGTCTCGAAGAGGGCGCCGTAGACGCGCTGGAGCTGGGGGTTGTTCTCATCGCCGCGCCAGTAGGCCCCGGCGATGCTCATGAGCTTGAAGGCGGGGATCTCGCCGGTGTGGTTCACGTGACCGCCCCGGCAGAGGTCGGTGAACTGGCCGTGCGTGCACTGCGTGATGGCGCCGTCCTCGAGTTCGGCGAGCAGGTCCAGTTTGAAGGGCTGGTCGGCCCAGCGCTCCATGGCCTCGTCCCGCGTGATGGAGGCCATCTGGAAAGGAAGTCGCCGCCCGATCGACTTGCGCATGCGGCGGCGAAGCCAGGTCAGGTCTTCCTGGGTGAGGGCGCGGGGCAGGCGGAAGTCGTAGTAGAAGCCGGTGGCGGTCGGCGGCCCGATGCCTAGCTCGGCCTCGGGCATGAGCTCGACCATGGCCTCGGCGAGCACGTGCGCTGCCGAGTGGCGCATGCGCGCGAGCCGGTCCTCCTGCGGGAGTTCGGCAAGGTCGACGTGGTCTTCTATGGGTTCTGGCATGGCTGGGATTCCCCCGGACGATCTGGCGCCTGTTCAGGGACGGCGCGCGGCCCGTGGTCCCACCCTGATTCCCCGCGCGGTTGCCAGGTGGCTGCGCGAGCTCATTGCGGCCGGTAACGGGGCCATCCGTGCGCGCCTATCCGCCGGGGCTTCGGGCGCAGGCTCGCGGGTGGTGTTCGCCGCCAGTCGCCGCGCTTCCAGCCAGTGGCGCGGCTCTCTGTGGGTGGCGGCTACTCGTCCCGGTCGTCGCCTCTCTCTCTGCGGCTGTGCTGCTTCGAGTATAGCCAGCGGAGCGGCTGGGTCGAGGGGTGATCAGACTGCGCTGGCGATGAGCCAGATGATGAGGGCTGCCGCAGCCGCAACGAGGAGGGGCCCCAGCCAGCCCATGCCTTCACGGGCCGGAGCGTAATGGGGAGACTCAAAGGGAACCGGTTCCAGACCGGTGATCTCCTCGAAACGGCGTGCCCGTTGGTCGCGCAGGGACTTCAGGGCGGCCTCGAAACGCGCGGCGTCGCCGCGGGTGCGGAGTGGCCCGGAGGTCCAGGCCAGCTCGGGATCGCTGCCCGCGGTAGAAGGCGTCTCACCGTCCTGGTGCTCGCGGAACCGTCTCCCGACGTGCGATGTGTGGCCGACATAATGCCCGTAGTCGGTATCGAGGACGTAGACGTAGAACCGCCGGTTCGGGTCGGCGGCGTCGCGACGATCCTGGGGTGGACCGAGGTCTTCTGGCGGGTAATACCGTCCACGTCTAGGCATAAGGTGCGCCAGTATGCCAAGCCACCTCGTGCCGCGCACCGGCGGGAGCGGTTGCGGGGAAAACGCGCTAGGCTGAGCAGTCCGTGGGCGGTTAGCTCAGATGGTTAGAGCGCTGCGTTGACATCGCAGAGGTCACTGGTTCGAATCCAGTATCGCCCACCAGCCAACATCATATGAGGCGGTCGGTAGCGCCGCGACGGCGTTCCGGGATCTGCTTGTCACCGGTTCGCATCGGACGGTGAAGACCCTGCCCCTACTGATCCACGCGGCAGCTGACGATGTCTATCCCGTAGTACTTGCGGTGGTGTACCGATGAGGCGTAGTGCCGCAGGATCCGGACGGACAATTCCTGCTCGTCCTCCAACGCCTGGTCCTGGCCCAGATAGGCCATGCGATTCTCGATGTTCCCCTGGATGGCGTCGTCCGAGGCGACAACGATCTCGAGCTCGGCCGAGCCGCCGTCAGGCCGGATCGTGGCGACCAATCCGCGCTTCTGCTCTGCTGAACCGTCCTTCTCTTCTTCGAGCAGGCTGACGATGGCCTCTTCGCCCACCAGGCGCAGCCGGTTTCCTCCCTCCTCGGTCCAGGAATGGCTTTCGGCGAACTGGGAGAGAAAGTCGTCGACGGCTGCGAGGGAAGACTGGGACAGCTCGGTCTGCAATTTCCTGGCGCGAAGACTCGATAGTTCCGTGAAGAGCGTCATGGCGATGGCCGCCATGCCGCCGACCACAATCGTGTTGCCCACCAGGTGGCCGGTGACCCCTTCGAAGAAGCTGCTGAAGGCCGCTGCGGACAGACCCAGGACCATCGACACGCCCGTGATGGTGGCTTTCCTCTGGTCAACCTGGCCTGTGAAGACCGTCTTCGCCCCTTCGATGAAGAGCATGGCGAAGATGATGATGTAGGCCGCGCTGACCACCGGGCTGGGAATCGCGATCAGCAACGCGAGGAACTTGGAGAAGAACGCGACGACGATAGTCAAGGCGCCCAGGTAGAGCCCGACACTTCTGGCCGCAACGCCGGTAAAGCCGATATAGACGGCGGTAGCCGCCCACGGCGCGGCGACAGGCAGGGTTCCCAGGAGGCCGGAAACAAGGGTACCCACGCCGTAGACATTCAAGCCCCCCTGGACCGTTCGGAAGTCAACAGCGGACTGGGTCCGGTAGGAAGCGCGGTAGATGACCGACAGATCCCCTACCGCCTTCATGAAGGCGGTGAGATTGACGACGACGAAGACCGGAAGCAGGGCCCAGAAGTCTGAGTTGACCACCATATCCAGCGCAGGCCACCTGAAGTTGGGCAGGCTGACCCACGGAGTGTCGGCAATGATGGAGGTGTCATAGAAGCCAAGGGGCACGGCCACCAGCAGACCGACGGCCACGGTGACCGTCAGTATCCACATGCGCCAGACCGGTTTGTCCTGGAGGGATATCAGGACCCCGGCGGCCAGAGCGGCCATCCCCGGCGCCAGGAAGAGCAACGTCGATTCGCCTTCAGGGGGAGTGACCGCTCGGCTGATGATGAAGGGCATGGCCGAAACCGCCACCAGCATCACGACCACCCCGCTCACCGTCTGAGTGAATACTCGGCGGAGGGAGGCGAGACGGAGCGTCAAGACGGACTGAACCAGCGTGGAGACGATCACCAGGCTGGCCAGCAACCCAGGTCCGCCGACAGAGAGCGCCAGGGCGCAAACCGCCAGGAACGGAACATTGAAGTTCGCGACGATGAGGCGACCCGAGCCCACGTGACGGAGTCGCAGGGTCTGGAGGATCATGCCGGCTCCGGTGACTGCCAGCACGGTGAATGTCACCCACGATAGATAAGCATCCGACTCGTCGGATGCGCGCACCACAAGCGCCGCCAATATGATGAGGCTAATGGTGTTGGGAATGAATATTTGAAGTGAAGAGATTATCGCCAACAGTGGCGGGCACTTCTCATCAGGTTCGTAGTGAATTGCAGGCCGACCCTGCGGTGTTCGGGTCATCTTGCTCATAGACAGCAGCGCACAGCGTATGATACGCAGTCGCAAACACTACGATTCCAGGGGAGCCTTGTGAACCGAGAGAGAATGCAACCGCGGGCGAGTTGGACAGACGTTAAGTACCGGCGAGCACGAGTTGGCGTACACGCGCTGTTCTTGCTTCTAATCGTGGCCTCCATTGCAGCCGTTGCCGTTGCCTGTGGCGGCGACCCCGAACCGGCGCCGGCGCCCGCGGCTACTGAGGCCCCGGAGCCCACAGCCACCGCAACGCCGGAGCCAACGCCGGCGGCCACCGAGGCGCCCGAACCCACAGCCACCTCGACACCGGAGCCCACGCCCACAGCCACTGAGGCCCCGGAGCCCACGCCCACCCCAACTCCGGAGCCAACGCCGGAACCCGTGGCGTTGAACGACGAGGACCTGACCCGGTCTTTTGTCGCAGGCGCCATTGAGTACTACCGAGCGAACGGCCTGGAAGCGACCGTTGAGTTCTACAGTTCCGAGGCGGGCACCGAGAGCGGGCGGGCGCTCATCCTCGTGGACACAGCCGAGTACATCTTGCTGGTCTACCAGGCGCTTCCCGCGCTGCAGGGCCAGTACGTTGGCTCGGACTCATCATTTTCCGGCTTCGCGCGGTTGGCAGGACTTGCAACCGAGGAAGGCTACTGGGCGACGATTCGGGGAATAAACCCGGACACCAGACAGGAAGAGCCACGGCGAATGTTGGCGGTCCTTCACGACGGCCTGCTGTTCGCGGCCACCCATTCGGCCCTGGTGGAAGACGTTGCGGAGTCCGTCCAGGAATACGTGAGCCGGGCCATCGCCAAATACGAAGCGGACGGCCTCGACGCCCTTATCACCCACTACAACAGCCAGGACAGCCTGGAAGGACAGTTCTACCTGTTCCTCATCGGCGAGGATGACATCTACCTGGCTCATCCGATCTTTCCTCATCTCATCGGCACAGACATCAAGGACGTGGTCGGCTCCGACGGGCAGGAACTGGGGAAGGAGATTGCCCAGGCCACCGAAGAAGGCGCGTGGGTGGAATACCTGTGGCCCCATCCCGTCTCCCGGAAGGAACAGCAAAAGGTCACCTGGGCCATCCGCCACGATGGGCTGATATTCGCCTCCGGCTACTACGCCGGCGAGCCCGAGACCGGACGCCCGGCATGGCGGGGAGCCGACCCGAGGGAATACACCATTCAGTACGTGCACGCGGCCATCGAGCGATACGAGCGTGACGGCCTGGAGTCCCTGCTCAACTACTACAACAGCGTCGCCAGCTTCGAGGGCGAGTGGTATCTCTTCGCCACCGACGCGAACGACATCTACCACGTCCACCCGCTGTTGCCGGGACTCATCGGGACGGACATCAAGGACGTCATCGGTTCCGATGGCTACGAACTGGGGAAGGCGTTGGCCGAGGCCACCGAGGAGGGGGTCTGGGTGGAGTACCTGTGGCCCCACCCGGTCACGTTGAAGGAAGTCCCCAAGGTTGGGTACGCCGTGCGTCGCGATGGAATGCTCTTCGCCTCCGGCTACTACGTGCGTATTGAAGACCCGGTGGGCGAGACCATCGCATACGTGGAAAGGGCCATCGAGTACTACAAGAGCAATGGATTGGACGCCACCATCGCCCTCTACGGCAGCGAGGAGAGTCTTGAGGGGCAGTGGGCCCTGACGCTGGCCGATGAGAACGACATTCTGCTCACCGCGTTCATTGCCCCTCGATTCGTCGGCAGGGACTTGAAGGATATTGCCCTCGGCCAGGAGCTTGCAGCGGCCACCGAGGAGGGGATCTGGATAAGCAACATCTTCCCCAACGTGAGATCCTCGGAGACCCTGTACGCGCATACGTGGGCCATTCGCTACGACGGGCTGCTCTTCATGTCCCGCTACTACGACGACCAGCCCGACATTCCAGAAACGCCCTAGCGGGACCCGGGAACTCCCTCGAGTTCCTGGATCCGCGAGGGTGTGCTACAACGCAGGTTCCAGTTCGAAAGGCGGTAGCTCCCCACCGTTAGGTCAGAGCCCCCGGCGGGCTCACACCTCCGCGCCAGATGCCTGCGGAATAGATGGAGAGCGGCGGGAAGGGAGGCGCGTGTGACTAGCGGGCGCGTGGTCATCGTTGGTGGGGGGTTCGCCGGGCTCAGCGCCGCCTACGCGCTGATGAAGCGGGGCGTCACCCCCCTCCTGCTCGAGGCCGGCGATCGCGCGGGCGGACGCGGCAAGGGCGAGACGGTGGACGGGTTCTCCCTCGATATGGGCGCGTTCGTCTTCACCTCCACGTACGACACCGCCTTCCGCCTGTGCGAGGAGCTGGGGCTGCCGCTCGTGCCTTCGCAGATGAAGTTCGGCCACTACCGCAACGGGCGGTGGGTCACTACGACGCCGGAGCAGTCGCTCTGGAATATGGTCCGGCACCTGCGGACAGCCATCACCATGGGCTTCCTCTCACCTTCGGGTCTGCGGGCTGGTTCCAGGGTGATGCGACAGATGTATCGCGAGGAGCCCTACATGAGCTTCGCCAGCGACAGCCCCCTCGCCGAGATCGACGACGGCGAGAGTTTCGGCGACTACATGGAGCGGCTCGGCGTCCCCGAGAACCTGCAGGTCACGCTCAGGGGGCCCCTCGATATGATCCTGGGCGACCCGGAGCCCGCAGGTCAGGCGCTGATGCGGGCGTACATCGGCGAAACGATGCTGCACGACGGCAGGGTGTCGATGCCCGAGCGAGGCATCGGATCCCTGAGCGCGGCCCTTGCCGCCCACTGCTCCGATGCGATTCGCGTTTCGACCCCCGTCAGGAGAGTCGTCGTCGAAGACGGAACGGTGACCGGCGTCCTCGTCGACGGCGAGACCATCGAGGCGGACGCGGTCATTTGCGCCGTCCCCGGCACGAAGGTGCCGGACCTCGTCCCCGAGCTTCCGGACGCGACCCACCGCGCGCTTGGCACCGTCAGCTACTCGACCGGTTGCCGGGTGGTGATCGGCCTCGACCGCCCCCCGCTCCCACCCGGCTGGCACGGCGCGCTTTTCCCGGAGGACGACGACACCCCGCTCCTGCTGGACCGATCGGTCTTCCTTCCCGCCTGCGCGCCGCCCGGCAAGAGCCTGCTTGACCTGCTCATCGGGCGCGACCGCGCCAAAGAGCTCATCCCGCTCGCCGACGAGGAGATCAAACGCGAACTGCTCGGGGCCGCCCGCCGGAAAGCGCCTCCAGGTTCGGCTCTGCCCGAGGACGACGACGGTCTGTTCTACCGCGTGTACCGCTGGGAAGAGGCGCTCTGTATGGGGACGCCCGGGATGCTCGCCGCGCTGGCGAACGTCCCGGAGCAGCTCGCCGGGCGCATCGACAACCTGTTCCTGGCGGGCGACTACATGGGCATCCCGTCGGTCAACGGCGCCCTCTCCAGTGGAGAGCGGGCCGCAAGCCAGGCGGCCGACTTGCTGGCGTCCAGAGCGAACTAGACCGCGCGTCGTGTCGAGCGGGGTGGATTGAGGAAATGCCCTGCTCGGCCGGGACGGGTTCTGACCAACCGGGCCGGACGCGACGCGCTGGGGGCCCATGCCATGGGTGTATCATGCGGCCTGCCTGCCCATGCGGGCTCCGAAGCTGGGATATGCGCTTAGTAGCCCAACCAGGACCGAATCCCCACTTCTGGAGGCAGCAGAGACCTCCGTCGTCGTGCGGTTGGTCAAGTCGATGGGGTGCCCCACGTGCTTAGGGTGGTGCTGCCGGCTGCTGTCGCCGCGTCGCCCCTGGTGATCATCATCGTGGTCCTGGCGTTCGTCCGGTGCGGCGAGGAATTTGAACCCACAGTGGGCCTGACCGCTGAGGCGGCTCTGACGTCGCCGGACGGGGCTACCCTGGGCACGGTTACGTTCCGGCAGACCGCCAACGGGGTCCTGATCATGGCCGACATGGAGGGGCTGGCCCCGGGCGGACACGCTTTCATCATCCACGAGGTCGGTGCGTGCTCGCCCAACTTTGGCGCTGCCGGCGACCACTTCAACCCGACCGGCGAGGACCACGGCTTCGTCCACTCGACCTGGAAGCGTGGCGACTCCGGTGGGCACGGTGGCGACCTGCTCAACATCTACGCCGCCGCCGACGGTTCCGCCCGCGCCGACTTCCTGACCGCCGGTGTCACGCTGGATACGGGCGAGCCCCACTCCGTCTTCGACGACGACGGTTCCGCCATCATCGTGCACGAGCGCCCCGATCCCTACGCAGAAGCGGAGTCGGACACCGGCGGCCGCCTGGCCTGCGGCGTAATCGTGCCTACGGACGAAGGCGGCTAGCGCCCAGGCCCACTACGCACCGGGGCTACCGTCAGGGCATCGGTACGGCGGGACGTTCTCTTGGGCCTACGCGTCCTGTACTGCGAACTTTCCGCTGGCCGGTCGCGATCTAGCGCAGGGCTTGCCCCAACCCGCCCTCAGTGACGCGTCTATCGGTAGCCGGCAAGACCATCGACACCATCTGGAGCCCGACCTATTGGTGGGAGGGGGGATTCGAACCCGCGTGCCGCCCTGTGCGGCAAGCTGATGGCCCGGACCTTCACAGGACGGCGCAGATCGCCGCCACCCCCAGGGGGCGGCTAGGTAGCCAGCTGGGCTATATCGATGCCGATAAGGGCAAGGCTGAGGCCGGTCCACATCGTGACGATGATCCAGTAGAGCCAGGGGTTCTGGTCCCGGTAGATCGGCTCCACGAGAAAGGTCACGCCGGTCGCGAGAGCCGGCACGGCCCAGTACAGGAACAGCAGGCCCCAGAGCCACTGGAAGTTGAACACGACCGCGGTGACCACGATCGCCAGGGCGCCCAGCGTGAGCCAGCGAACGCCGCCGCCCACCGTACGGCCCTGCCGCCGATCGAAGCTCAACCCCTCGCCTCCACGTGTCTCGCCTGGGGTTTCTGCCCCAGCAGACGCCAGGCGAGGTAGTGATGGAAGTCCACGACCACCCGCTCGAGGGGAACCAGCCGCCCGCCCCGGGAGAGCTTCGCCGCCATGCCCGCCTGGGCTCGCTCGCAGATCGCGCGGTCCTCTTCCAGGAACGCCGTCGCGTAGCCGTCCGAGATGGCCTGCGTCACCTGGTCTGGAGCGGAACGCATCAGCGTTCCCTGGAAGACCCGTGTCGACGTCGGGCTCACGGGGTGGGCGATGATCCAGTCCCACGAGTCCTGCGTCACGACGCCCACGAACGAGGGCGGGATCGAGACGAGGACATAGTGGTCACCGCCTGTGCCGCCCCCGAAGAGGCTCCCGAGCAGCTTCCCCACCACGCCGCCATCGCCCTGAACGATCGTCCCGCCGGTCAGCGTCCAGGGCGCCGAGCCCTCGATGTAGTAGGCGCCCCGGGTCGGCGTGACCTTCTCAAGTGTCTTCTCGTGCACCTTGAACAGGTGGTAGCTCTCCATGCCATTTTCGACGATCAGCTTCCAGTTCGCCTCCCAGACCTCGGGGGCGGCGAGCGGTCCCGGGAACGCGAAGGACTCCATGTCGAACTCGGCCAGGTGCGGGGCGATGTCCGCGAGCCGCTCGGCGAGCGGTGGGGCATCGGCCGAGAGGCACACGAAGACGACGCCCATCCAGACCTCGACGCGGAAGGCGGGAAGGCAGTGCTCCTCGCGGTCGATCGTGATTCCGTGCGTGTAGGGAGCGCCGCGGAAGGCGCCGGAGTCGCTGTAGCTCCAGGCGTGGTAGGGGCAGGTGATCGTGCCCCCGTCGAGACAGTCCACGCCCGGTTCGAGCATGAGCGTGCCGCGATGGCGGCACACGTTCGAGAGCGCCCGCAACTGCCCGTCGGCGCCGCGAACCAGCGCCAGGGGCTCGCCGGCGATGTCGATGGCGAGGTAGTCGCCGGGTTCCGCCAGCGCCGCTTCCGCACAGACCGCGACCCAGTCGCTGCGGAACACGCGGTCCAACTCCAGTGCGAAGAGCCCGTCGTCCCGGTAGGCGGCAAACGGCAGGGCCTGGGCCTCTTCGGCCGGGGCCGCCGCCGATGCCAGCAGTTCCAGCGCTGCTTCGGTGTCGTGCTTGGTCGTGGCTGCCATTGCGCCTCCACGTTCGTGCACTCGCGGCCGCCGGGATGCGCTCGCGAGCCAAGTCTGCTGGACGATACTGGACCAAATCGAGAACCGGGGCCGCCTCGCTGGTGATACCGCGGTTACCCACTGGTGGTTCCCCAGGATGGCCGGCCGGACCGGGTACGGCTTCGCCCAACATCAATGGCGCCCGGACCGGGGCTATTCCAGCATGAGCGCGCTACTCAACGACTACGAACTGCCCCATCATGCCGAGATCCTCGTGATCAAGAATGTGGCAGTGGAACATATACGGAGTGTCCTCAGCCGAATAACTGTGGAATCTCGCGGCGACAACGACCTCACGGTCGGCATTCACCAACACGGAGTCCTCCCAGCCTGATTCCTCTAGTGGCGGAGGTTCGCCATTGATCGCCAGTATCTGAAATTGGATCTGGTGGGGGTGGAACACGTGCTGGCCGTCACTGCTGGAGAGCGTCCAGCGCTCGGTAGCTCCGAGCTGCACCGTGAGGTCGGTCCTGCTCATGTCGAACTGTCTTCCGTTGATTGCCCAGGTTGCGCTGAACTCCCAGAAGTTGCGCGCGTCCTCCATGTGGAAGCGCCGGTCGACCGTGATCTCCGACTCGGAGATTCGCTCGATGGTGGCGAGCCTGTCTGGAAGCGCACCTGTGCCTGACGTTGATCCGTTCGGGCGGAGTTCCAGCACCCGGCCAAATGCACTGTCGACCAGAGCGGCGGATTCGTTGCCGACATCGACGATGATCTCGGCTCGGTCGCCGGGTGCGAGCACGAGCTGCTCGAGTACGACAGGTCTCTCCAGATAGCCGCCGTCGGAGGCGATCTTGGTCATATCGGCCCCCTCGACGCTGAGCCGGTAAATTCGGGCCTGGCTGCCATTCAGCAGCCGGAGCCGAACCAACCCCTCAGGCACCTCGACGAACGGGTTGATCGTGCCGTTCACCGTCAGCGTGCCGTAGAGGTTGCCCTCATCGCCGTCGTCGATGGCGAAGTCGAGCTGGCCGTCGCCGGTGAAGTCCCTGTCCTGGATGATGACCGGAATGTCGTCAACGCCGTAGGTTGCCGGTAGCACTGCGGCTGCCGGGTTGTCGTCTTCGATGATTATCAGACCGGCGGCGCCGCGGTAGACATGCTCGGCGGTCGAGCCATGAGCGTGGGGGTGATACCAGAGGGTAGCCGCCGGCTGGATGACGTCGAAGTCGGCTACCCAGGTCGTGCCTGGCGCGATCGTACTGTGCGGGCCGCCGTCGTCCTCGGCCGGGACGTCGGCGCCGTGCCAGTGGGTTGTCGTGACCTCGTCCAGAGCGTTCGTGACGCTGATGACCACCGATGCCCCGGACCTGAGACGAAGGGTGGGCCCAAGCACGGACATGCCGTTGTAGGAGTAGGTATCAGTGATCCCTGCCTGCTTGTAGCGGTGCCGTGATCTTCCGATCGTCAGCGTGTAACGCGAGACACCATTCTCAGGCGTCGGTTCGAGCAGCGGGGGGATCGACAGAGGCGCCATCGCCGGCGTATCGGCCGATACCCGCTCGGCGGGGTCGCCACCGTCAACCAGGAAGACCACGGCGAGGATGGCGACGACAACGCTTGTGAGGATGCCGGCTACAATGCCAATTCTCTTCATGACGCGATCGAGGTCATGCGGGGGCACCGCGTGCAAAAGCAGAGTCGGCGTCTGAAGCTCGCGTATCAACGACCAAGCTCGACGGGACCGCAGTCACCACGTCCAGGAGCCACATCGGTCGAAGGTAGTGCTTGTCAGGCGTGAGAGCCAATTTGGAGTGCCGGTCCTGATTCAGTGAACCGGTCGACGAGTTCGCAGTACAGTCCGTCATGGCCGGAAAGCGTGGGCGATGAGGGACTCGAACCCCCGGCCTCTTCGGTGTAAGCGAAGCGCTCTAACCAGCTGAGCTAATCGCCCGCCCCGCCAGTCTACCCGCCGGCCCCTACAGGACCGACTTGATCCCCTCCGCCAGCAGGATGCCCGGCTCCCAGCTGATCACCGACTTCGCCCGCGACGTGTCCGCGCACTTGCGCAACTCCTCGAACGCCCCCCGCGGGTTCGGGATGATGTGCTCCACCTCGCCCCCCACCATCGCCGCGATCTCGTTCACCGACGTCTCCTCGCCCGACCCCACGTTCAGCGCCACCGCCCGCCCCAGCGGCAGCTCCGAGTTCGCCGCGTTCAGGTTTGCCCGCGCCACGTCCTCGACGTGCACGTAGTCGCGCGTCTGGCAGCCGTCGCCATAGACGGTCAGCGGCTTGCCCTCGTCCCGCAGCCGCAGGAAGTGCGGGATCACGAGCGCGTACGCCCCCTCTGCCGACTGCCGCGGTCCGTACACGTTGAAATACCGCAGCGACACGATCTGCATCCCGAAGAGCGCCGCGAACAGGTCCGCGTACTGCTCCCCGATGAGCTTGTGCAGCCCGTAGGGGGAGAGCGGGTTCGGCGCCAGGTCCTCCGTCATCAGGTGCGTGTCCTGGTCCCCGTACACGCTCGACGAGGACGACACGACCACCCGCTCGACGCCGTGCTCGCGCGCCGCCTGCAGCACGTTCAGCGTGCCGTTCACGTTGACGGCGTGCGTCCCGATGGGGTCGTCGACCGACTGCTGCACGCGTGGCAGAGCGGCCAGGTGGAACACCCACGTCGCCCCCTCCACCGCCGCCAGCACTGCCTCCGCATCCGCTACCGACCCCTCCACCAGATCCGCCGCCGGGTTCAGGTACTCGAGGTTGCCTGTCGACAGGTCGTCGAGCACCGCCACCTCGCAGCCGTCCCGCACGAGCGCATCGACAATGTGCGACCCGATGAACCCGCACCCTCCGGTCACCACGCAGCGCATGTGGCTACGCCCCGAACGGATTGACGACGCGTACGTCGCCGTAGGTCTGACCGTCGCTCAGGTCTTCTGTCGGGACCGTATCGCACTCGCCGAGGGTGGCAGCCGCCAGGATGGCGGCGTCCCAGTAGGCGATCTGGTAGTGCTCGGTCAGGTCAAGCGCCAGGTCCACGACATCGAGGGTCAAGCTGTGGACCGGGAACCGGCGGAAGTCGCCGATGTGCGCCCTTGCCTCGTCGTGGGTGAGCCGGCCAACGCGCTGTTGATGAGTGGCCTGCCAGTAGAACTCCTGCAGTACTTGTACGGAAAGGGCGAGGTCCCTGCTCCTGAGCAGGGTCACTGCACGTTCCTGCTTTGGCGCATCTCCTGGGCCAGCGCAAACCGCGTAGAGGAGCACGTTCGTGTCGACGAAGCGCATCGCGGCCCTAGGTGGACGTAGACGTGAGTGGCTCGTCGTCGTCGATGAGTCCGACCGCGCGATCGTAGAGTTCTTCTCGGCTCAGGTTTTCGCGCGAGTCGAGCCCGCCGCCACGCGCCTTTATGGACTCGAAGAGCTCCTCCTGGTGCCTCCGCAGCCGATCAAAGCGCTCTTCGGGCGTCTCC
Organism: Tepidiformaceae bacterium; assembly: GCA_965203545.1. Classification (GTDB taxonomy): domain Bacteria; phylum Chloroflexota; class Dehalococcoidia; order Tepidiformales; family Tepidiformaceae; genus UBA2991. Next base: position 771,818 of record OZ241899.1, on the reverse strand, counting down.
GCGTACTCGCAGAGGTACGCGCGCACGAGCTCGTCGATGTCCGTCCCGTCCTCGGCGGCCTTCGCGCACGTGCGTTGGTAGGTCTCGTCGTCAATGGAGACGGTGATGGTCTTCATGCGGACCAGTGTCACAACTCCGCAAGCGCACGGCAAGGGTGATCGCAGACACGGGCGCGGGGGCGGGCTACGATGGGCGCATGGCACCAAAGCGCATTGCCGTCCTCGGCTCGACCGGATCCATCGGCCGCCAGACCATCGACGTGACCCGGCAACTTCCGGAGTTCTTCGAGATCACAGCCCTGGCCGCCGGGCGGAACACCGCCCGACTCGCCGAACAGGTCGCCGACTTGCGCCCTCGCTACGTCTACGCCGCCCAGCGCGACGCGACCCTCGACGACGCCATCGAGGCGGCCGGCGCGACCTGGCTCCCCATGGACGAGATGGCCGTCGCCGCCGACGTCGACATCGTGCTCGCGGGCACGGGCGGCGCCGCCGGCCTCCTCCCCACGATCGCGGCGCTGGAGGTGGGCAAGCCGGTCGCTATCGCCAACAAGGAGGCGCTCGTGATGGCCGGGCACCTCATCCGCCGCGCCATGGTCGCCGGCGGCGGCGACCTCCGCCCCGTCGACAGTGAGCACTCCGCCATCTGGCAGTGCCTCTGGGGCGAGGAGACGCACGGAATCCGCCGCATCATGCTCACCGCCAGCGGCGGCGCCTTCCGCGACCTCGACCCCGACGGGCTTGCCGCCGTCACCCCCGCGCAGGCCCTCAAGCACCCCACCTGGAACATGGGCGACAAGATCACCGTCGACTGCGCCACCCTCATGAACAAGGGCATGGAGACCATCGAGGCGATGTGGCTCTTCGACGTGCCCATGGAAGCCGTCCAGGTCGTCCTCCACCGCGAATCGATCGTCCACTCCCTCGTCGAGTTCAGCGACGGCAGCGTGAAGGCGCAGCTTGGCGTCCCCGACATGCGCCTCCCCATCCAGTGCGCCCTCGCCTACCCGGAGCGCATGCCCGAGCCCCCCGCTCCCGCCCTCGACCTCGCCGTCGCCGGCCAGCTCACGTTCGGCGAGCCCGACATCTCGCGCTTCCCCTGTCTCCGCCTCGCGATGGAGTCCGGACGCCTCGGCGGGACGTACCCCGCCGCCATGGCCGCCGCCGACGAGGTCGCCGTCGAGCGCTTCATGGCCGGCGAGGTCGGCTTCCTCGATATCCCCGGCATCATCGAGGGCGTGATGGAGCGGCACGAGTCGACGCCCGATCCCGACCTTGAGGCGGTCTTCGCGGCCGACCAGTGGGCGCGCACCGCTGCGGAGGTGGCTCCGGCGGGAGCCCGCGCGTGACCTTCCTTGCCGCCTTCGAGATCGTCGATGTCCTTCGCTCGGCGCTGATCTTCGCGGCCCTCCTCGTTCCCCTCGTCGTCATCCACGAGCTCGGGCACTTCCTCGCGGCGAAGGCGTTCCGCATCAAGGTGCTCGAGTTCGGCATCGGCTTCCCGCCCCGCATCAAGGGCCTTTCGTTCAGGCGCGGCGAGACCGAATACACGATCAACTGGCTCCCCATCGGCGGCTTCGTCCGCATGATGGGCGAGGAGGACCCCACCGACCCCCGCTCGCTCGCCGCCGCCGCGCCCTGGAAGCGGCTCACGGTCATGGGAGCGGGCGTGGTCATGAACGTCGCTCTTGCACTCTTGCTCTTCACCGTCGGATTCATGGCCCCGCGCGAACGCGCCCTCAACCTCGCGCAGGTCGCCGAGGTCATGCCCGACTCCCCCGCCTCGATGGCGACCATCTCCGGAACCCTGCGAGACGGCACCGAGCCCGCGCAGGGCCTCCAGCCTGGCGACGTCGTCATGGAGGTGAACGGCCGCGAGGTCCGTAACGTCAGCGAGCTGATCTTCCACACGCGCCGTTTCATCGGGGAGACGCAGACCTGGGTTATCTCGCGCGCGAACTCAACCCTCGAGGCCGAGCTCTACGCCCGATGGCGCCCGCCCGAAGGCCAGGGCCCGACCGGTATCCGCGTGGGCGCCCCCACCGTCTGCACCGACATCGACGCCGATGGCAACCCGATCGGCTGCAGCCAGCGCTTCCCCTACACCGAGAACGTCTCGTACCCGCCCTGGGAAGCGGTCCCGCGCGGCTGGCAGGCCATGATCGATGCGGTCATCGTCACCAAGAATGAGATCCAGGTGCGGGTGAACGGCAGCACCGGAGCCGCCCCCGACCAGCCCCTCCTCTCCGGCCCCGTCGGCATCGCCAACACCACCGGCGACATCGTTGAACAGGCCGGTTGGCGACCTCTGATCGAGCTCGCCGCCCTCCTCAGCCTCTCCCTGGCGGTGTTCAACGCCCTGCCCATCCCGGCCCTCGACGGTGGCCGCATGTTCTTCGTGGTCGTCGAGATGCTGCGTGGCGGCCGCCGCATCTCCCCGGAGAAGGAAGGCTTCGTCCACTTCGTCGGGTTCGCCGTGCTGCTGGCGGGCATCCTCGTCATCACCTTCTTCGACATCTCCCGCCTCATCACCTGACGCCCCGCCGTGCTCTTCGACGCCCTCTTCATCACGCTCTTTGTCATCGGGTGGCTCGCGCTCGGATTCCTGCCCTGGCTCACGATGAGCGTGGCGACTCGCGGGAACGCCGGGATTCGCTACTTGTTGCCCAGCATGGCCGCGGGAGTGGTCGGGGGCCTCGCGGTCTCCTTCGCTCGCGACGACGGCCTCGGTCTCATCCTCAGCTTCGTCGTAGCCTTCGTGTTCCCTACCCTGTTGCTGACCGCCCGGCGAATCTCGCGCCGCCGGCAGCCTGGAGCCCCGGACTGACGCCATGACCATCGCCCTCTCGACCATGTACGCCCAGCAGAAGCGCTTCGACAATGGCGCCGACTTCGCCCGGTACGCCGCCGAGGCCGGCTACGACGCGATCGAGGTCTCCCACTCGACGTCGCCGGAGAAGCTCCGCGAGATCCTCGACAGCGGCGTCCTCCCCGTGACCTCGGTCCACCAGCCGGCGCCCCACGTCGAAGTGGACGGCGGCAAGAGCAACGCCGACCTCAACCTGGCCTCGACCAAACGGAGTGAGCACGCACGCGCCCTCCGGCACGCCCTCCGCAGCATCGAGTGGGCGGCGGAGGCGGGAGCGTCGGCGCTCGTCGTGCACCTCGGCCACGTCGAGGGCTCGTTCTCAGGCACGACCGCCGAGCTCTACCGCCTGTTTCGGCAGCACGGTATCGGGGACAACCGCGCCGCCGAGGCCCGCGCCGACATGGAGCAGCGCCGCGCGGAGGCAGCCCCCGCAAACCTGGAAGCGGCGCGGGCGTCGCTCGAGCAACTCGTCGAGGCTGCCCGCCCCCACGGCATCGTCATCGGTATCGAGAACCGCCTCGACTACCACCAGATTCCCCTCCCCGCCGAGTCGCGTGCCCTCATGGAGGGCTTCGCTCCCGACGAGGTCGGCCACTGGCACGACACCGGCCACGCCGAGGTGCTCGACCGCCTCGGCTTCCTGCCCCACCGCGCCTGGTTCGACGAGCTCGGCGAACGACTCGTTGGCGCCCACGTCCACGACGTGCGCGGTGTCGTCGACCACCGAGCGCCCGGCACGGCCCAGCTCGACTGGGAGATGGTCGCCGCCGGCCTCTCGTCGCTCGACGCCATCACGCTCGAGATCGACCAGCGCGAGACCGATGACGACGTCCGTGCCGCCCCCGCCTTCCTCCGTTCCGTCGGTCTCGGCTAGGCGTCCTGCTCCTCGAAGTCGATATCCAGGGCGACATCCAGCGCAGGCGCGCTGTGCGTGAGCGCCCCTGAGGAGATGGCGTCCACGCCCGTTGCCGCGATCTCCGCGACCCGCTCCAGCGTGATGCCGCCGCTCGCCTCCAGCTTTGCCCGCCCCGCGACGAGGGCGACGGCCTCTCGCATCTGCTCCGTCGTCATGTTGTCGAGCAGGATCCACTCCGGTTCCGCGCCGAGCGCCTCCCGTAGCTCGTCGAGCGTGTCCACCTCGACTTCGACCGGCGTGTTCGGCGCGTGCTGCCGGATGGTCGCGACCGCCTGCGCGAGCGTCCGGCCCTGCCGTGCGATGGCCTCGCGGTGGTTGTCCTTGACCATCCCCATCGCCGCGAGGTCACGCCGGTGGTTCGCGCCCCCGCCGCAGCGCACCGCGTATTTCTCCATATCCCGGAGGCCGGGCGTGGTCTTCCGCGTGTCGAGGATGACGCAGTCCGTGCCCGTCACTTCCTCTACATAACGCCTCGTCAGCGTTGCCACCCCCGACAGCCGCTGTACGAAGTTCAGCGCCGTCCGCTCCCCCGACAGGATCGCCCGGGCCGGACCTGCCACGCTCGCCAGAACCGCCCCGCCCTCCACCTCGTCGCCGTCGTCCACATGGGCCTCGAAGGCGGTCGCCTCGTCCAGCGTTGCGAAGACGTACCGGGCCACGACAAGCCCGCAGATCACCCCCGCCTCCCGCGCCACCAGCCGCCCCCGCGCAACGAGTCCCGGCTCCACCACTGACTGCGTGGTCACGTCGTCGCCGGCGCGATCCTCCGAGAGTGCGGTTCGCACCACGGAGGTGATAGCTCCCAGCGGGGGCGGTTCAATGAGCACGGCGGAACACCTGCTGCCGCTGCCAACGTGCGTCGTCCCGCTTGGGGAAGTCCATGCGGAAGTGCGCGCCCCGGCTCTCCTCGCGTGTGAGCGCCGCCGTTAGCAGCAGTTCCGCGAAGACCCCCAGCCAGCGTCGCTCGTGCCCCTCCCGCGAGGCCTCCGGCTCGCCCTCGGGCCATCTGTCGACTGTGTTGAGCCCTTCCTGCAGCGCCTCGCCCGAGCGCTCGATGCCGGCGTGCTCCCAGAGCAGGCGCTGGACGGCCGCGTGGTCGGGCGGAGCCGTCCTCCCCGCCGCGAACGGCGTCGAATCCGCGCAGGACGCCATCGCCCCGCCCGTTTCCTCGGCGATGTGCTCGACCGCCCGTTTCGCGAAAACCACGGTTTCGAGCAGCGAGTTGCTCGCCAGCCGGTTCGCCCCGTGCACGCCCGTCGCCGCCGTTTCCCCGCAGGCGTAGAGCCCGGCCACCGTCGTGCGCGCCCACGAGTCCGTGCGCACGCCGCCCATCAGGTAGTGCGCGGCGGGGGCGACGGGTACCGGATCCCGGCGCAGGTCGACTCCGCGCTCGCGGCAGAAGGCCGCGATCCCGGGGAACCGCTCGATCGGGTCCACACGCTCCAGCGCGGTGCAGTCGAGCCAGACGTGGTCGGAGCCTGCGTCGCGCATCTCCGCGACCATCGCCCGCGCGACCACGTCCCGCGGCGCGAGGTCGGAAAGCTCGTGGTAGCGCGACATGAACGCCTCGCCGTCGCCGTTGCGCAGCACCGCGCCCTCCCCCCGCAGCGCCTCCGAGATCAGGAACGGCGGCGCACCCTGTTGGCGGAAGGCCGTCGGGTGGAACTGGTAGAACTCGAGGTCGGTCACCTCCGCCCCCGCGGCGTAGGCCAGGGCGATGCCGTCGCCTGTGGCCACGGGCGGATTCGTCGTGTGGGAGAAGGCCGCGCCCGCCCCGCCCGTCGCCAGCACGACCGCGTCCGACTCGAAGATGCACTCCGTCCCGGTCGCCTGGTCGAGCGCGCGAACGCCCACGGTCCTGCCGTTCTCCAGCAGGACCTCGGTCGCCAGCGTGTGCTCGCCCACGGCTATCCGGCCGCTCTCGATCTGCTCCGCGAGCGCGGTCGTGATGGCTGCCCCGGTGCGGTCGCCGCGAGCGTGCAGGACGCGCGCGTTCCGGTGCGCGCCCTCACGCCCGAAGGCGGGCCCCGTTCCCTCGCTGTCGAAGCTGACCCCGTACCGTTCGAGGTCCCGGATGCGTCGCGGGGCGCTCTCCACGAGGATGCGCGCCATAGCCTCGTCGACGAGGCCCGCGCCCGCCGCGATCGTGTCCCTGAGGTGCTGTTCGGTGGAGTCGTCCGGGCCGATCGCGGCGGCGATGCCACCCTGGGCGTGGCGTGTGCTGCCCTCGTGCAACTCCCCCTTGGTGACGAGGAGCACGGGGCCCAGCGCGCTTGCCTCGAGCGCGGCGAAGAGGCCCGCCATGCCGCTCCCGACCACGATCGCCCGGTACCGGCCATCCGCCCGTGGGGGATCGCTCACGGGACTTAGTGTACGTCGTACACGAAGTCCCCGCGACGCGGCCACATGGCCGCGCGAGTCGCCCCAATCGTGCGCCGCCGTACAATGCCAAGGGTGGCGATCCACCCCATCCGGCGCGCCGGCGACCCCGTCCTCCGGCAGAAAGCAAGGCGCGTCCGTGTGCGCGATTCGAGCCTCCCGCAGCTCATCGAGGACATGTTCGAGACGATGTACGACGCGCCCGGTGTGGGCCTCGCCGCCCCCCAGATCGGCATCCCCCTCCAGGTGATCGTGCTCGACACGCCCCCGGCCGAGCCCTTCGCCCTGCTCAACCCCGAGATCATCAAGCGGTCGGGCGAACGCCAGCTCCACGAGGGCTGCCTCTCCGTGCCCGGGTTCCGCGGCGAAATCACCCGTTCGGTGAAGGTCCTTGTGAAGGGAATCGATCCCACCACTGGGAGGGAGGTCCGCATCCGCGCCGAAGACGACCTCCTCGCCGAGGCGCTTGAGCACGAGATCGACCACCTCAACGGCATCCTCTACATCGACTACCTCGACAGCCCCGATGCGCTCGTCCGGGTCGACACTGCGCCGGAGGCAGAGGGGGAAGGGGAGGAAGAGGAGTGATGATCGGCGTCATCGGCGGCGAGACGTGCAGCCCCGCCGAGGGCGAGACTGCCTTCGCTGTCGGACGCGAGCTGGCCGCCCGCGGCCACACTCTCGTCTGTGGGGGAAGGGGCGGCGTCATGCGCGAAGCCTGTCGTGGCGCCCGCTCCGAAGACGGTGTGACCGTCGGCATCCTTCCCGGCGACGATCGCACCGACATGAACGAGTTCGTCACCGTCCCCATCGTGACCGGCATCGGATTCGCCCGGAATACGATGATCCCCCGCACCGCCGACGCCCTCGTGGCCGTCGGCGGCCGCTACGGAACCCTTAGCGAGATCGCCTTCGCCCTCATCGCGGGGAAGCCCGTCGTCACGATGGGGAGCTGGAACCTCACCCTCCCCGACGGCGCTGCCGCCCCGCTCCTCTCGTGCGACGATGCGGGCGCCGCCATCGACGCCTGCGAGCGGCTGGCGGCAGGAGCGTCCTGATGCTGATTGAAGAGCTGGTCGCGCGCGAGATCCTCGATTCCCGCGGCAACCCCACCGTCCAGGTCTCCGTCCTGCTCGACGACGGCGCCGTCGGCCAGGCCGCCGTCCCCTCCGGCGCCTCGACCGGCGCCTACGAGGCCGTCGAGCTGCGGGATGGCGACGCTCGCCGCTACGGTGGGAAAGGCGTCCTCAAGGCCGTCGAGAACGTCAACGGCGAGATCAACGCCGCCCTCATCGCCCAGCCCGCCGCCGACCAGCGCGCCATCGACCGCCAGCTCATCGAGCTCGACGGCACCGCCAACAAGGCCCGCCTCGGCGCAAACGCAATGCTCGGAGTCTCCCTCGCCATCGCCCGCGCCGCCGCCGACTCCGCCGAGGAACCGCTCTACCGCTACCTCGGCGGCGCCGCCGCCAACCGCCTCCCCGTCCCCATGTTCAACATCCTCAACGGGGGCCGACACGCCGAGGACTCGACCGACTTCCAGGAGTTCATGGTCATGCCCGTCGGGGCGGAGACCTACTCCGAGGCCCTGCGTATGGCCGCCGAGGTCTACCAGTCGCTCAAGCGCATCCTCTCCGACCGCAACCTCAACACGACCATTGGCGACGAGGGCGGCTTCGCCCCCTCCCTCCCCGGCAACGAGGAGGCCGTGCAGGTCGTGCTGGAAGCGATCGAGGGCGCCGGCTACCGCCCCGGCGCCGACCTCGTCCTCGCCCTCGACCCGGCCACGACCGAGCTCTACCAGGGCGGCGAATACGTCCTCGAGAAGGAGGGCCGCACCCTGACCAGCGAGGGCCTCATCGACCACTGGGCGGACTGGGCGAGCCGCTACCCCATCGCCTCCATCGAGGACGGCCTTGCCGAGGACGACTGGTCCGGCTGGAGCAGCCTCGTCGAGCGCCTCGGCGCGACCGTCCAGCTTGTCGGGGACGACCTGCTCGTCACGAACCCCGAGCGCATCCAGCGCGGCATCGACGAGAGTGCGGCCAACAGCGTCCTCATCAAGCTGAACCAGATCGGCACCCTCAGCGAGACGCTCGACGCGATCGCCCTCGCCCACCGCGCGGGCTGGACCGCCGTCATCAGCCACCGCTCCGGCGAAACCGAGGACACCTTCATCGCCGACCTCGCCGTGGCTACCGGCGCGGGCCAGATCAAGACGGGCGCACCGGCCCGCAGCGAGCGAACCGCCAAGTACAACCGCTTGCTGGAGATCGAGACGGAGCTGGGGGTCACCGCAAGCTACGCCGGCTGGGAGGCAATCCGCCAGCTCGGCCCGCGGCCCCCCGCCGAGACCCCTCCCGCCCCACCCAGCCGCTCCCGCCGCCGCCGCAGGCCCCGCGACCGGCATTAGGCCGATGGCCGACTTCCGCGTCTCCCCGCCCCGCATCCACCCCGAGGCGGAGCGCTCGTCGCGACCGCCCGCCGGCTCTGCCGGCTCCGTCGACGCCCACCGCCAGACCACGTTCGTCCTCGGCGAGACCGTCGACCTTGTGCTAAATGGCCTGCGCCTCGAATCGGCCGTCGCAAGCGAGGCGGCGGGCTCGCGCTACCGCAACGTCGCCGTCGCCGCCCTGCTCGCGACCGGTTCGCGGTCGTGGAGCGCTCGTCTCGAGACCCTGCACGCCATCGAGGCGGGCGCCTACGCGGCGGCCGTGCCCCTCGTCGCCTCGGCCGCCGAGCACGAGGCCGCCAGCGTCGCCCTCCTCGCCGATGGCCCTGCTGCATGGCAGGACCTCCTCGATACGGACCGCGTGAGCGACATGCCCGAGGAGCACGCGACCCAGCTCTCCCTCGGCGAGGCCCCGCAGGCGACCGAACTCCCGCAGCTCCTGGCGGAGGTGCGCGATGCGACGCAGGCCCTCGCACAGCCGTCGCCTGGCGCGACCCTGTTCCTCACGGGCGGCGAGAGCGGACCCGGCAGGCTCGCCGTCACCTTCGCCGACCGCGACTTCCACATGGCCCTTGCCGAGCTGACGAGCGGCTGGCTGCTGGCGCTCGGCGTCGCCAAGGTCGAGATGCTTCTTGAAGCCGGGGACGTCCTGCCCATCTCCGACCCCGAGGCGCTCACCCGCTGGGCGCGCGCAGCACGGCGCGAGCTGGACGAACCCCGCCGCTGCCGGATCGAGCGCCGCGAGATCGGCGGGGTCGAGCGCTTCGTCGTCGAGAACTGGAGGCGCGCCCCCGCGGGCGCGGTGCGGCGCATCGTCCTCTAGCGCTGCGGAAGACGCCTGCGTTCGCCGCGAACCGGACCCCCGCGTACGATTTCCGCGATGGCCCGTTCCCTCCCGGTCCTCGTGCTCGCGGCCCTGCTTGGCCTGCTGGCCTTGGCCTGCGACGACGGGCCACCCCCGGACCCCGTTGCCGACGAGGAGTACCTCGCCGTCATGTGCGTGAACCTCGACCGCTTCTTCGATGCGGTCATGGAGGCGACCGCGGAAGCGGACATCGCAGAGGTCATCGAGGACTTCATCGAGGAGCTTGAGGCGGTCGAGCCGCCCGCCGATCTGCGCGACTTCCACGAGGCCTTCATCGAGTACCTGGAGGAAGCGGTCGACGACCCAACCAGTCCGCTCGTGCTCGCCCCCCCGCTTCCTGAAGACGATGTGCGGGAGCGGCTTGCTGACAAGGAGCGCTCCGTGGAGGAGTGCCGCGAGCCCACGTTCTTCAATGGTTCGCAGGCGGACCAGTAGCGGCTCGCGCGTATACTGAAGTCGCCAAGCAGCCCCGAGGAGTACCCGCCGATGCCCACGCCCTATGCCTACTTCCAAGGTCAGATCGTCCCTCTGGAGGAGGCCAAGGTGGGTGTGATGACCCACGCCTTCAACTACGGAACGGCGGTCTTCGAGGGCATCCGCGGCAACTGGAACGCCGACGACGGCTGTCTCTACCTCTTCCGCATGCGCGAGCACTACGAGCGCCTCGCCCAGAGCAGCCGCATCCTCGGGCTGGAGATGAACGAGGAGATCGACCGCCTCTGCGACCTCACCGTCGAGATCGTCGAGCGCAGCGGCTATGAAGAGGACGTCTATATCCGCCCCATGGTCTATCTCAGCTCAGAGGTGCTGGGCGTCCGCCTGCACGGCCTCGAGAGCGACTTGCTCATCTTCATCGCCCCCTTCGGGCCCTATCTCGACATCGACAAGGGCGCCCGCTGTCACACCAGCAGCTGGCGGCGGGTCGACGACACCGGCATCCCGCCCCGCGCCAAGGTGACCGGCATCTACGTGAACAGCGCCCTGGCCAAGTCCGAGGCCGAGCTGAACGGCTTCGACGAGGCCATCGTGCTCAACTCCGATGGCCACGTCTCCGAGGGCAGCGGCGAGAACATCTTCATCGTGCGCAACGGCACCATCATCACGCCTCCGCCCTCCGACAACGTGCTTGAGGGCATCACCGCCGCCACCGTCGTCGAGCTCGCCGCCAACGAGCTGGGCATCGAGACCGTCGAGCGGTCCATCGACCGTTCCGAGCTCTACATCGCCGACGAGGTGTTCATGACGGGCACCGCCGCCCACCTCACACCTGTGACCGAGATCGACCGCCGAGTGGTCAAGGGAGGAGAGCCGGGCCCCATCACAAAGGAGCTGTCCCGCCTCTTCTTCGATGCCATTCGCGGCAAGAGCGAGAAGTACCGCCAGTGGTGCACCCCGGCACGCGTGCGGGTGGCGTCGTAGAAGCCGATATCTTCCGGCCGCCTCGCGCCCTCGGCGTGATCGTCGGCGGGGCGTTCACGGTCTGGGCGGCCTTCATCGCCCTCGTGGCCGGAGTCCTGGCAGGTGGCGCCGCCGTCGAGCCCACCACCTTCCTCGCCTGGGTCGTCGTCGCCCTCTTCGCCGGCGTCGCCATCCTCTTCGGCTGGTGGACGGTCGCCGTTGCGCGGCTCGCCTATCAGATCGACGACGACGCCCTCCGCATTCGCTGGGCCGGCGGCGAGGTCATCGTCCCCGTCGTCGACATCCAGCGTGTCGTCCCCGGCCGCACCGTCGGCGAGGAGTCCGTCACCGGGTTGAACTGGTGGGGCTGCCACATCGGCCGGGGCGTGGCCTCATCCCTCGGTCCCACGCTTTTCTTCGCCACCCACAACCGCCCCGAGGACAACGTCTTCGTCGTCACGCCCGGCCGCACCTACGGCCTCACCGTGCCCGACCAGGTTGCCTTCGCGGAGGCCTGCTCGCGTCGCCTCATCGTCGGCTTCGAGCCGGGAGAGCCCCAGCGCTCCGAACCCCTCGGGTTCTCCCTGCTCCCCCTCTGGCGCGACGGCGATGTCTGGTTCGTCTTCAGTCTCGTCCTCGTAGGGCTCGGGGTGCTTGGCGGCTTCCTCTTCACCCAGTACCCGGATCTGCCCGCCCTCGTGCAGATTGACTTTCCCAAGAGCACCGGCATCGTGCGCGTAGGTGAGCGCTCCGAGCTCCTGCGCATCGGCGCCGTGGGCGGGGGCATCGTCGCCGTGAACCTGGCCCTGGGATTCATCCTGCACGCCCGCGAGCGGGCGGCCGGCCTCTGGCTGCTGGCCTCGGCTGCGCTGATTCAGGCGGTGCTGCTCGGCGCCGCCATCGTCGCCTTCGAGCGGGCCTGATCGCCCGCCTTAGTGCATCTGCGCTGTCTGCGCGATGATCGTGGCCGCCTGGTCAGGCGTAAGCCGGTCCGTGTTCAGGCAGAGGTCGTAATTCTCCGTGGCCAGCCACGCGCGATTGTAGAACCGCCGGAAGTAGTCCTGCCGCTCGGCGTCCGTCTTCTCCACCGTCTTGCGGGCGCTGTCGACGTCGATGTTCATACCGCCGGCGATGCGCTGGGCGCGCTGGTCCATGGAACCGGTCGTGAGCACCTTGAGCGTATCGGACCGGCCCTGCAGGACCATCGGCGCGCCGTGTCCCATCAGCACCGCCTCGCCCTGGTCGGCGAGGTCCCGGATCACGTCCTCGATGAAGCGCCGGTATTCGGTGGACGTGAGGAGGGGGTTGGTCGCGAGCGGGACCGGGTCGGCCCAGGCGGCGACGGGCATGCTCGGGTTGCGCGCCAGCGCCTCCAGGATGCGGGTCAGCAGCGAGGGCGTGTGCTCCGCCTCGCTTACCGTCTCGGGCGAGACGCCCGCTTCCTGGGCAGCCGTCTGCACGACCTGGTAGTCGTAGAAACGGAAGCCCAGCTTCTCTGCGGTCAGCTGGGCGATCTCTTCCCCGGCCGTTCCCACGGGCCGGGCAATCGCCACGATCCGGATGTTCATCCCTGGCCCCCTCGGGCAAGCGTTTATGCGGCGGGATTGTAACGCCTCTCGCCGTCCTGCAAGTGTGACCGATGCCGGAGCTCCCCCCGGATGTAAGCGAGACCGTAGCCGGTGGCTGCACTGGCGTGTATAAGCGCAAAAGGCGCTACACTCCGATGCAGAGCTAAGCGCTACCGCGGGGGTAGACCCCGCGGCTCGCGGAAGCAGTCAGGAACGGATGGATCGGTCCCGGCTCGCGAAGTTCATAGACCAGCGCGTGGGTGAGCTCCCACTCGCGGAACCAGTGTTTCTCCCGCCCACGGCCTCTGTTCGCACCGCTGTCCAGCGGATGCACTCGGGTGCGCGCTCTTGCGTCCTCGCCGTGGAGAAGGAGGAGCTCGTGGGCATCTTCACCGAACGGGATGTGCTCACGCGCTGCATGTCTGGGGACTTCGACTGGGATCAGCCGCTCGATCCAGGCTTGCTTACCCGCAATCCGGTCACCATCGCCTCCTCGACCACCGTGGGTGATGCGATCGCGCTCATGCAGCGCTACAACTATCGCACCCTGCCGGTCATGGAAGATGGCGCCGTCATCGGGCTCGTACGTCTGGGCGAGCTTCTGCAGCACTTCGCCGAATCTTTTCCCGAGGAAGTGCTGAACCTGCCGCCGCGTCCCCACCAGGTCGTGGCGAAGCGGGAGGGGGGATAGTCACAGGATGACCACCGAAATCGAGTCACCGCTGTCCGAAGCCACCACGACGCGCGATCGCGTCACGATCCGCTTTGCTGGTGACTCCGGCGACGGGATGCAGCTCACGGGGACGCAGTTCACCCGCACGACCGCCGTTTACGGGAACGATCTCGCGACCCTGCCCGACTACCCCGCCGAAATCCGCGCCCCAACCGGCTCGCTCCCGGGCGTGTCCGGCTTCCAGCTCTCGTTCTCGAGCAACGATATCCATACCCCGGGCGACAACCCGGACGCGCTGGTCGCCATGAACCCGGCCGCCCTCAAGACGAATCTGAGCGACCTCGTCCCCGGCGGGCTGCTCATCGTCGACGAGGGCGAGTTCAACGCCACCAACCTGCGCAAGGCCGGCTACGAGGCCAACCCCCTCGAGGATGGGTCGCTCTCGTCCTACCGCCTCATGCGCATCGATATCACGAAGAACAACGCCGACGCCCTCGACGGGCTCGAGCTCGGCGCCAAGGAGCGCTTCCGCTCGCGGAACTTCTACGCGCTCGGCCTCGTCCTCTGGCTCTTCACCCGCCCCATGGACACCGTCGTCCGCTGGGCGACGGACAAGTTCAAGCGGAACCCGGTCGTCCTTGAGGCGAACCTGCGGGCGCTGCGCGCCGGCAACGCCTTCGGCGAGACCAGCGAGCTCGTGCACGAGCGCTACGAGGTGCCCCCCGCCGAGGTCGCGCCCGGCGTCTACCGTCACATCAGCGGCAACGAGGCGACGGCGCTCGGCTTCGTGACCGCTTCGCACCTCGCGGGGCTGCCACTCTTCTACGCGAGCTACCCGATTACCCCCGCCTCCGATGTCCTGCACGAGCTCGCCAGCTTCAAGCGGTTCGGTGTGAAGACGATGCAGGCGGAGGACGAGATCAGCGCGGTCTGCGCCGCCATTGGCGCCTCCTATGCGGGCCAGATGGCCCTCACCGGCACCAGCGGTCCCGGCCTCGCCCTCAAGAGCGAGGGCCTCAACCTCGCCGTCATGGCCGAGCTCCCGCTCGTCATCCTCGACGTGCAGCGAGCCGGGCCCAGCACCGGCATGCCCACCAAGACCGAGCAGGCCGACCTGCTCCAGGCGATGTACGGTCGCAACGGCGACTCCCCCGTCGCCATCATCGCGCCCTCCACGCCGGGCGATTGCTTCTGGATGGCGATCGAGGCCTTCCGTATCGCCCTCAAGTACATGGTCCCCGTGATCATGCTCAGCGACGGCTACCTTGCGAACGGCTCGCAGCCCTGGCCCATCCCCCGGCTGGAGGAGATCCCGCCGGTCGAGTGGAGCCACGCGGACCCCACCAGCGCCTCCCACGCCTACGAGCGTGACCCGAATACGCTGGCGCGGGCCTGGGCCGTTCCCGGCCAGGCCGGCTTCGAGCACCGCGTCGGCGGTCTCGAAAAGTCGTACGAGACGGGTGACATCAACTACGAGCCTGGGAATCACCACAAGATGACCCTGACCCGCGCCGAGCGCGTCGCGAAGGTCGCCGACGACATTCCCGAGATCGAGGTGACCGGTCCTCAGCAGGGCGAGTTGCTGCTCCTGGGCTGGGGCGGCACCTATGGCGCCATCACCAGCGCGGGCGAGCGGGCCCGCTCGGAGGGCAAGTCGGTGGCCTCCGCCCACATCCGCAATCTCAATCCCTTCCCCTCCAACCTCGGCGAGGTCCTCTCGCGCTACGACAAGGTCCTGGTTCCGGAGCTGAACAACGGGCAGCTCTCGGTGCTTATTCGGTCGCAGTTCCTCGTGGACGCGATCCCCTTCAACAAGATCGCCGGCCAACCGTTCAAGATCTCCGAGATCTCCGGCAAGATCGATGAGGTCCTCGGTGTGGGCGGCCCCTTCGAGTTCCAGTTCTAGCGGCGACCTTCGCCGCGGGAGGCTATCCAGTGACGGCAGCTAGTTCCAACGGAGCGCTCGACGAGGAGATCCCTCTCCTCACGCGGAAGGACTTCGTTTCCGACCAGGAAGTTCGCTGGTGTCCGGGCTGCGGGGACTACTCCATCCTCGCCCAGATGCAGAAGACCCTGCCCGGCCTCCGCATTCCCCGTGAGGAGATCGTCTTCGTCAGCGGGATCGGCTGCTCCAGCCGCTTCCCCTACTACGTCAACACCTACGGCTTCCACACCATCCACGGGCGCGCCCCCGCCATCGCGACGGGCCTCAAGACCGCCCGCCCCGAGCTCACCGTCTTCGTCATCACCGGTGATGGCGATGGCCTCAGCATCGGCGGGAACCACCTCATGCACCTCCTCCGCCGCAACGTCGATGTGACGGTCGTGCTTTTCAACAACCGCATCTACGGCCTCACCAAGGGCCAGTACTCACCCACCTCCCCCATCGGCAAGGTCACCAAGTCGGCCCCCATGGGCACGACCGAGAACCCCCTCGACCCGATCAAGCTTGCCCTCGCCGCCGGCGCGACCTTCGTCGCCCGCTCGGTCGATCGCGACACGAAGCACCTGGAGGCGACCCTGTCCACTGCTGCCCAGCACAAGGGCGCCGCTTTCGTCGAGGTCTTCCAGAACTGCAACATCTACAACGACGGCGCCTTCGCCTCGTTCGCCGACAAGGACGTGCGCCAGGACCGCATGGTCTACCTCGAAGACGGCAAGCCGCTCCGCTACGGCAAGCACCTCGAGCACGGCGTCCGCCTCAACGGCTTCCAGCCCGAGGTGGTCGAGAACCCGATGAGCGACGACGAGCTGCTGGTGCACGACACCGGCCGCGAAGACATTGCCTTGCCGATGATCCTCAGCGGCATGGACTATCCCGACTTTCCCGTGCCCCTCGGCGTTTTCCGGCAGGTTGAACGCGAAACGTACGACGGGCTGGTGCAGGACCAGATCGACGTGTCTCGCCTCTCTCCAGAACCCGACATCGAGGCCCTCATCGCCGGCCCCGAGACCTGGAACGTGCTTTAGCGGCCATCGTGCCGCCCGGCGTATGGGAGAAACCCCATGACCCAACATTCCGGAACCGAACTGGTGACCTGTCCCTTCTGCGGGGAGGAGAACATCGCGGGGGTTGATCGCTGCGAGAACTGTCTTCAGCCCCTGCGCAGCGTCGACATCCCCGAGCCGGAGCAGGCCATCAGCGAGAGCGCCTTCAGTGCGCCCCTGGCCTCCATGCGTCTCCTTCGCCCTCCCGCCCTTGCCCCCACCGCAAGCGTGCGCGATGCCGTCAACCTGCTCGTCGAGAACAAGGGCGGAGCCGTTCTCGTCCTCGATGGCGATTCGCTCTCCGGCATCTTCACCGAGCGGGACGTGCTCAAGAAGGTCGCCGGCCGACCGGGCGCTCTCGATGCCCCGGTGGCCGAGTACATGACGACCGATCCCGTCGTCGTCCGCGAGAACGAAACCGTCGCCGTCGCCCTGCACAAGATGGCCGACGGCGGCTTCCGCCACGTGCCCATGGGCACTCGCCAGGGGTATCGCGTCGTCACCGCCTCCGATGCGCTCAAGTGGGTGGTCGAGCGCTACATCGAGTCGAGCGCCTGACCCCGACTCCCTCCGGCGTACACCCCGACCGGTGCTATCATCGAGAACCCGCGGCGGCATCGCGTGCGCCGCGAGACTTCCGCGGAGGCCCCGAACCCTGACTGCGACCTACCGCGAGCGCACTGCCGCCAGTGGCGACCTGACGCTGGCCTACCAGGAGTGGGGACCGGATGACGGACCCGTCATCCTCGCCCTCCACGGCTTCGGCGTCTCCGGCCACATGTTCGACGAGTTCGGCCAGCGAGCTTCCGATCGCTACCGCCTCGTCAACCTCGACCAGCGCGGTCACGGCGACAGTGAGTGGGCCTCCGATGGCGACTACACCCGCGAGGCGTTCGTCGCCGATGTCGAGGCTGTCCGCGAGGCGCTCGGCTTCGAGTCGGTCATCCTCATGGGCCACAGCATGGGCGGCCTCAACGCCGTCGAGTACACCTTCCAGCATCCCGAACGCGTAAGCGCCCTCATCCTCGTCGACGTCGGCCCCGAGGCGGCGAAGGAAGGGGTCGACAACATCATGCGCTTCACCCGCGGCCCCGACGAGCTCGACTTCGACGAGTTCGTCCAGAACGCCATGCGTTTCAACACCCGCCGCACTGAGGAGAACATCCGCGAACGCATGCGCCACCGCCTGCGTCCGCTGGAGAACGGCAAGTGGACCTGGAAGTTCGACAAGCGCTTCCGCGAGGGCGAGGGCGCCGTCCGCTCCGGCAGCGAGCTCAGCAGCGACGAGCTCTGGCGCCGTTTCCGCGAACTCGCCCCGCCGGTGCTGCTCCTCCGCGGCCAGCAGAGCGACATCCTCAGCCAGGAGGTCGCCGAGCGCACCGCCGGCGAGATCCCCGCCGCCCGCCTCGTCGTCGTCCCCGAGGCCGGCCACAGCGTGCCCGGAGACAACCCCGAAGGATTCACCGAAGCCGTGACCGCCTTCCTGGACGATGTCGGCGCCGGCCGCTTCCCTGAAGCCGAGCCCGAGGCCGGCCCCACCCCGATCCCCATCCCCGACGACATTGATGAGCTGCGCCGCGGCTGGCGTGCCCGTGAGCGTCGCATCCCGGGCGTGGCATTGATCGCCGCGGCAGCGGTGGCCGTAACCGCAGTCGTCGCCTCGGGCGCCTTCCTCTTCTCCCGATTCCGCAGGGGACGAAGGGACGACGAGGCGTAATGCCGCAACTCACCGTCGAGGGAGCCTCGCTCGGGTACGACGAGGCAGGGCAGGGCGCCCCGGCCTTCGTCTTCGTCCACGGCTGGGCCGGCGACCGTTCCTTCTGGCGTCCCCAGGTCGACGATCTCTCGCGCGACTTCCACTGCCTGACCCTCGACCTGCGTGGCTGCGGCGAGTCCTCGCTGGATCCGCCCTACGACCTTACCCAGGCCGCCGATGATGTCGCCGCCGTCATCGATGAGCGTGGCATGGAAGCTGCCATCGTGGCCGGGCACGACATCGGCGGGCTGGTCGCGCTCCTCGCGAACGGTCGTCACGAGGACCGCGTCATCGGCACCGTCATGGTCGACCCGCCCCTCGACTCCGCCGCCCGCGGCGCGATGGGCGGGCTCGCCGCCCAGCTCCGCGACGCAGACTCCATGGAGCCCGCCCGCGTCTTCTTCGACCGCTTCTTCGGGGAGGGTTCCGAGTCGGACGTCCGCGAGCACGTAGAGGAGCGCATGATGGCCTGCGACCCGCAGGTCGCCGCCGGCCAGCTCACGGACAATGGCTTCTTCTCCCAGAACCTCGGCGCCCTCCTCCAGGCAGCCGACCAGAAGCCGTTTATGGCCCTCTGGGGAAACGCGCCCCTCGGCGACCCCGAGCGTCTGCGCCAGATCACCTTCTTCCTCCGCCAGGAGCCGGTCACGGGGGCCGGGCACTTCCTCCAACTCGAGAACCCCGCCATGACGAACGCCCTCCTGCGCGCCTTCGTCGACGACGTCCGCCGCGACCCGCGCATCAGCGCCTTCACCACCAGCTAGCGGCAATCGTGTCCCGCGCGATACCGAAGGCGATACCGGGAAAGAAACCGCTCTTCCTGGTTGCTGCGCTGCTGATTCCCCTCGCGCTCGTCGCCTGCGGCGACAACGGGGACGGCGTCGACGACGAGCTGGTGCGCCGCTCACCGGCTCCCGAAGAAACCCCGGCCGTGGAGTCGAACGCCACCCCGTCGGGGGCAGACGCTGTATCGACCTCCACCCCGGCGCCACCAACCGCCACCCCCAACGCCGATGGCGTCTACATCATCGCCTGCCACGACTTCTACGTCCCCCTCGACAAGGTCCACCGCCTCCCCGAGGACTGCGTGCCGAACGCCCTCGTGCCCGTCCCCGAGGTCTACGCATATGGGCCCCAGGAGGTCGTCGAGGGCGTCCTCCCCGACCTTCTCGCCCTGCTGGAGGCGGCGTCGGAGGCGGGTCACCTGGTTGCGGTCGTCAGCAGCTATCGCAGCTACGAGACCCAGCGCAATACGTTCGAGTACCACGTCAACGAGTTCGGCCTCGAGCAAGCCCTCCGCGTGAGCGCCCGCCCCGGTCACAGCGAGCACCAGCTCGGCACAACCGTCGATTTTTCCAGCACGACTGTGGGCTACGAGCTCGTCGAGGCCTTCGGAAGCACGCCCGAAGGTCGCTGGCTCATCGAAAACGCCCACGAGTACGGCTTCATCCTCAGCTACCCCGAGGGCAAGGAGGTGGTCACGGGCTACGCGTTCGAGCCGTGGCACTTCCGCTGGGTCGGCCGCGAGCTTGCGGCCGAGGTGCGCGACAGCGGCCTGACCCTTGGCCAGTTCCTCCTGCGCTGATTGCCCGCCACGCTGACGGATGTAAGACTCGCCCCCGACAGGAGGCCACCCCCATGTCCACCGATGCCACCGATGAACTGATCGTCGACCAGTGCGACGGCGTGCTCACCCTCACCTTCAACCGCCCCGAGCGGCTCAACGCTATCAGCGGCCCCATGCTTGCCGCCCTCTCCTCCGAACTGGACCGCGCCAACGTCGACCCCGAGATCCGCGTCGTCGTGCTGACGGGCGCCGGCCGCGGCTTCTGCGCCGGCCTCGACCTGAAAGCCCGCGCCGACGGCGACGACATGAGCGGCGCCACCGACCTGCGCCTCTTCGACCTGCACAACACGCCGCCGCTCGTCCTCCATCGCATGGACAAGCCGGTCATCTGCGCCCTGAACGGCCCCGCGGCCGGGTACGGCATGGATCTCGCTCTCGGTTGCGATATCCGCATCGCCAGCGACCGCGCCAAGCTCGGGGCCGTCTTCGTACGCCGTGGCGTCCTGCCCGAGTCGGGCGGCACCTGGTACCTGCCCCGTCTCGTCGGCTGGGCCAAGGCCGCCGAGATCGCCTTCCTGGGCGACGTGCTCGATGCCGAGCGTTCGCACGAACTCGGGCTCGTGAACCGCGTCGTCCCCCACGATGACCTCATGGACGAGGTCCGCGTCGTTGCCGGCCGCATCGCCAGCAACGCGCCGTACTCCGTGCAGGCCACCAAGCGCATGATGCGCCTCGGCATGGACGAGACCTTCGAGACCGCCGTCGACCACACCTACCTGCAGCTCCGCCCCATGTTCACCAGCGAGGACTTCCGCGAGGGCATGACCGCCTTCCTCGAACGCCGCGATCCCGAGTTCAAGGGACGCTGAGTCAAGGGTCGCTGAGGGCGCCTGCTACACTGGCGCCGGCCTCGAACGGCCAGGAGCGTGTATGTACCGGCGCCTGATCCGCGGCATCGTCGAGCGTGGCCAGACGGCCGAACTGCTCGCGGCCGCCCGTGTTGCCTTCGAGCACCAGGACAACCGCGGCATCCGCGCGCGCACGGCCCTCTGGGCGGCCATGACCGGCCCCACCAACGCTATCTCCATCGTGATGGACTTCAACACGCTCGAGGAGCTTGAGCGCCTCAACGACCTCGCCACACAGGACTCTCAGTTCGCAGGGATCTGGGCCGATGTCGAGCGCCACCTCCTCCCCGGCCGTACCGATGCCTCCATCCATCGCCTCTCGTACCACTCGGAGGGCCTTATCTCCGCCGAGGAGGCGACCGCCCCCCGCCGCTTCCTGCGTCTCATGACGGGCGAGGTGTTGCCGGGCAAGGGCCGCGAGTTCGTCCTCTCCCTCTCCGAGGCGCTGCGGTACCAGAGTGAGCGTGGAGTCGACGCCACCACAAGCGTCTGGAGTGCTCTGTCCGGTGGCACGAACGCCATCGCCATCGCCGGCGAGTTCGACTCGATGAGCGAGTTGGAGCGCTTCGACGACCTTGCCCTTCAGGATGCCGAGTTCGCCCGCTTCCGCCGCGCGACCCGCGAGGCGATGGCGTTCCTCACCACCCACGTCGAACTGATGCGGAACGTCCTCTAGCCGGGGGTTCGTCCTGGTCGTGGGCACGAAGAAGGGGCGCGAAAGCGCCTGTAGTGTGAAGCCATGGGGTAGTGCTCTGTACGCAGACCTAGCCGGGCTTTTCCGTAGCCTCTGCCCAACAAGCGACTGATGCTAGAGCTTTTGCATGAGACTTCTGCGCTTCGCGATCCTCGGTGGGGAGCACGATGATCATGTGATAGGCGTTGCCGGGGACCGGTTCCACCGCAACTGCCCGCCCGCTGCACTTGGCGTTGATAGCAAGCAAGGCGATCCACTTCTGGAAGGTCTTGCTGTCACTTGCCTGAGCCCTCTTCTGGGCGATTTCTTGGGCCGCGCCATTTGGCGCAAACGTGAGCCGGTCCATTGACAGGTCATTCTCCCCCTTGCCGGGCAGAAGGTCTCTCCAATGCGGACGCGAGCGACGAGCGCTTGTTTCTGACGAGATGGCCCTGCCCAATTTTTCATGGGCAAGAATCATGTCAGGAGGTTCCTCCAACTACTCGCTCAGTTCTCGCAGGGCTGCTTCCAGGAAGTTGTCAGGAAGCTCCTCCAGTGACTCATAATGTCGCTCTTCGGCTCTCTCAGGTGTTCCAACCCAGCAGGATGCCGTTCCGCCTGGCTCACAAACTACAAAGATTGCTTGGCCATGCTTCCTGGCAGCATCAATCGAAATCTCCCCCTCGGGGCAAGCCACTACATCGAATTCCTGTGGGGCAACGGCAAACATGCGACGGATCAGGCTTCGTGCAGCCCACCAAACTTCCGGGGATGGTTGCTCAAATGCCTCCTCGGTAGCTTCATCGGGAATGCCCAACAGGGACAAGAGCGAGGACACGAGCCGAGGATCGGCCTTGGGTTCAGGTGAGCCAAGCTCTCGATTTGACTCACCAGCTGCCGCAACATTCGGCTCGCGACCAGCAGATCCTTCGGAGTGGGATTCTGGGGAGATCGTATCCACGGTATCGGTGGTGGTGTTCATGAGAATTCTCCGCCACTGTTCAGGCTGCATGCCTTGGACAAGGTCTGGATCAGTAGAGGAAAATTGCCTTACCAACCTAGTCTGAATCCCGAATGCAGCCACAGATTCGGTTGAAGAAGTGTGGTGACTAGGCATCTGACCGTAACCTGTCAAACTCTCGAATGAACGTTACCGCGCTCTTCTGAATCTGATCGAAAGCAGATAGGAGTTCCTCTCGGTCAGGGAAGCGCGCCTCGTCTTTATGAAGATTGAGATGAAAGAACACTCGATCTGTGGTAGCGTCTTCAAAGCGAGGTGCAATGTCGGCATTCCAAGTGATTGAGTCTTGCTGGAATGACAGTTTTGTTGAGCCACCGATCATGTTCCATCCTTCATTCAAGGCGAACGTTTTGGGAAAGAGGTGCGTGGCAATATACCGTGAAGCAGGTTCCCTAGAGGGTGTCTCGTAAACAAGGTCAAGATTGAAGCCAAATGCCCGAACGCCCTCAGTGGAAGGGGTATTGAAGATGGCACGTTCAATCACTTGTACTAGGGCGGACAAATCTGGTGTGGGCGGATAGTCTTGCTGAATGAGGGATCGCTCCGAGGAGAGCTCAAGGGTAATTCGTTCCCTGTCAAGCGTGATACGTCGGGAGGCGTTTTGTGGCTGGGCCGGCCCCAGAAGCAGTCCAGCTTCCACACGGACGTCACCGTCGGTCATCCCCGTGAATAGGCGGAGATCGTCTTCGGTTGGGAGCAGGCCAAGACCCAAAAGGACGATGTTAGCCTTGATAGTCTCGGGCTCAAAAGGTGAGGACATGGCTCACCTCCTGATGGGAGTGGGCGTGCCGACGGCGAAGCATAGCACCTGAAGGAGGGCCAAGTTGGGTGGTCGAACGGAAGGAGGGGCTAGTGGCCGCAGGGGCGAGCCTCGCCGCTGCCGTCCTGGGTCTGGAAGCTGGATCCGCAGGCGCAACTCTTGGTGGCGTTCGGGTTGTAGATGCTGAAGCCGCTCTTCATCACCTCGTCGACGTAGTCGATCTCGGCGCCGTCGAGGTACTGGGCGCTCTCCGGGTCCACGACGATGCGGACGCCGCCCTGCTCGAAGACAAGGTCGTCCTCTTCGGTCGAGCGGGCGAGGGCCATGCCGTACTGGTAGCCCGAGCAGCCGCCGCCGGCTACGAATACGCGCAGCGCGCCCTCGGGAAGGTCGCGCGCTTCCAGGAGCGCCTTCGCCTTTTCCACGGCCGCGTCGGTGATGGTGACGAGCTGAGTCTCGGTGGTGGCTTCCGTCGTCATGTGCACTCCTTGGAGGTTGTTCGCATACCAATCCGGCGCGCAAACGCCGGGCGCGGCTAAAGTATAGCAAGAGACGCGCCCTTAAGGTCCGGAGGCGCGTCATCGGGAGGGAAGCATGGAGCGCGTCTACCTCGACCACGCCGCCACCACGCCCCCCGACCCGCGCGTACTTGAGGCCATGTGGCCCGTCTTCTCCCGTGACTGGGGCAACCCCTCCTCCATCTACCTCGAGGGCCAGACCGCCCACCGCTGGCTCGACGAGGCCCGCGCCCGCTGCGCCCGCCTCCTCGGCGCGGAACCGAGCGAGATCATCTTCACGAGCGGCGGCACCGAGTCCGACAACGCCGCCATCCGCGGGGCCGCCCTTGCCCAACGTGAACGCGGCCGCGGTGACCACATCGTCACGAGCCAGGTCGAGCACCACGCCGTCCTCCACACCGTCGAGCAGCTCGAACGCGACGGCTTCCGCGCCACCTATCTCCCTGTCGACTCCGACGGCCGGGTCGACCTCGCTGCCCTCGAAGAGGCCGTCGGCCCCGAGACGACCGTGCTGACGCTGATGGCGGCCAACAACGAGGTAGGGACGCTCCAGCCGGTCGCCGAGGCGGCGGCGCTGGCGAAGGCGCGCAACCCGAACATCGTCGTCCACACGGATGCCGTGCAGGCGGCAGGCGCCATCGACATAACCCCCGACACGCTCGGCGTCGACCTGCTCAGCATGGCCTCGCACAAGCTGTACGGCACCAAGGGCACAGGGCTCCTCTATGTCCGCCGGGGGACGCCCTGGCAGCCCCAGATCCTGGGCGGAACGCAGGAGCGCGAGCGCCGCGCCGGCACCGAGAACGTCGCCGGAGCTTTCGGCCTTGCCGTCGCCATGGAGCTCGCCTGGCAGGAGCGCGAGGAGCGCGTCGCGCACTACCGCCGCCTCCGCGACCGCCTCCTCTTCGAGCTCCCCGAGCGGGTCCCCGACACGGTCGTCACCGGCCCCACCGACCCCGGCCGCCGCCTCCCGAACAGCTTCAGCTGCTGCTTCCGCAACGTCGAAGGCGAGAGCGTGCTGCTCGGGCTCGACATGGTGGAGATTGCAGCCAGCTCGGGCAGCGCCTGCACGACCGGCTCGCTCGAGCCCTCGCACGTCCTCACGGCCATGGGAATCGAAGACGACCTCGCCCACGCCTCGCTCCGTCTCACCGTGGGCAAGGGCAACACGGACGAGCAGATCGAGTACGTGCTGGAGCAGCTCCCGGAGATCGTCAAGCGCCTGCGGGCGCTCGCCCCGAGCTAGCCCGAACCGCTGTCGAGAACGCCACTGGTGAAGGCGCTAGAACTCGAAGGCGCCCGTCCAGTGAAGCCGCTGGAGTTCCTCTGGCATCAGTCTGCGAAGGGCTGCTGCCCGGGCGACTAATTCTCTCAGCCAGTGGCCTGGAGGGAGGAATGCTGCCGCTTCGTCAGCCGTCATCCAGGCGTGCTCCGAGTGCTCGTCGCTCAGGGAAAGGCCCGATGCATCGGGCACCGAGCAGCCGAAACTCACGCCGACCATCTCGTTGGCGGGCTCCGGACGCCCCCGGTAGAAGTGCGTGACGCCCAGGATGCACTCGATCCGCACCTCCATGCCCAGCTCCTCCATGCACTCCCGTCGCAACGCCTGAATGAACCCTTCCCCCTGCTCCAGCCGGCCAGAACCGGTTTCCCACTCTCCGGGGGCGAAGTCCTTCGAGGGTGACCTCCTGAGCAGAAGAAACTTGCCGTCGGACCGGCGCCACACCAGCATCCCGACCATCGCAAGGAAGCGTCCTGGGTCCACCGAGGCTTCAGCTTGAGCTGTCATTGGTCCCTGTTGTCGCCGCCCTGATGGGTGAGGCGGGGCTAACCCTCGTAGCGCTTGAAGATCACGCTGCCGTTCTGGCCGCCGAAGCCGAACCCGTTGACCATCGCGGCGTCGACGGTCATCTCGCGCGCCTCGTTGGGCACGTAGTCGAGGTCGCACTCCGGATCGGGATTCTCCAGGTTGATCGTCGGAGGCACGCAGCCCTCCGCGATCGACAGCACCGATGCCATCGCCCCCACCGCGCCGGCCCCGCCCAGCAGGTGCCCGACCATCGACTTCGTCGCGCTGATGGCGACGGAGTCGGCGTGCTCCCCGAACGCGATCCTGATCGCGAGCGTCTCGGACACGTCATTCAAGGGCGTGCCCGTGCCGTGCGCGGAGATGCAATCGATCGACTCGGGCCCCATGCCGGCGGCGTCGAGGGCGGAGGACATCGCCTGCGCCGCCCCGCTGCCGTCGTCGCGGGGTGCCGTGATGTGGTACGCGTCGCTGCTCAGGGCGCCGCCCGCGATCTCGGCGTACACACGCGCGCCGCGCTTCCGCGCCCGCTCTTCCGACTCCACCACGAACACCGATGCGCCCTCGCCGAAAACGAAGCCGTCGCGGTCGCGGTCGAAGGGGCGCGAAGCGCCCTCGGGGTTGTCGTTGTTGCGGCTGAGCGCCTTCATGTTCGCCAGGCCGGCCACGGAAACGGGGTGGATGGCGGCTTCCGCGCCGCCCGCCAGCACGACATCCGCGAGGCCGCTCTCGATGAGCGCCTTCGCCTCGATGTAGCTGTAGAGGCCGCTCGCGCAGGCCGCTGTCGAGGCGAGTGTCGGTCCGCGCAGACCGAGCTGCATGCCCACCTGGCAGGCGCCCATGTTCGGCGCCATCAGGGGCACGAAGAATGGGGACACGCGCGCAGGTCCCTTGGCGATGTAGTTCTCCGTTTCGAGGAACGTGTTGAGCACGCCCCCGGCGCCCGTGGCCAGCGCGACCGCCGCGCGCGGGCGCTCCTCGTCGGTCAGCTCCAGTCCCGCGTCCTGGGCCGCTTCGTGAGCCGCGGCCACGCAGAACTGGGCGAAGCGCGACATCCGCCGCGCTGCCTTCGAGTCGACGCCCCTGGGGGTGAAGCCCTTCACCTCCCCGGCGATGCGGACGGGAAGCTCGCTCGCGTCGAACGCCTCGATCGGCGCGATGCCCGACACCCCGGCGAGCAGGTTGCGCCACGACTCGGGTGCCGTGAGGCCCACGGGCGTCGTCGCCCCGATTCCCGTAACAAGCGCTCTGGTCATCAAACCGCTCCGTTCATGGCGCGGAAGATCACCGCGGCGTTGTGGCCGCCGAGCCCAACCGAGGTGCTCAGCGCCGTGTGAACGGGGCGGGATTTCGCCACGTTCGGCACGTAGTCGAGGTCACACTCGGGATCCGGCGTTGTGTAGTTGATGGTCGGGGGAACCTGCTGGTCGCGGATGGCGAGGATGCAGGCGATTGCCTCGATCGAACCCGCCGCCGCCATGCCGTGCCCGGTCACCGGCTTGATCGAGCTCATCGAGACTTGGTAGGCCGCCTCCCCCATGAGCTCTTTCACGACGACGGTTTCGATGCGGTCGTTCAGCTTGGTGCCGCTGCCGTGGGGATTGATGTAGTCGATCTCGGCGGCGTCGATTTCGGCTTCGCGCAGGGCGCCCACGATCGAGCGGCGCAGTCCCCGCCCCGCCTCGTCGAGCGCGATCATGTCGTAGGCGTCGTTCGAGGTGCCCGAACCGAGCAGTTCGCAGTAGATGCGCGCCCCGCGCGCCCGAGCGTGCTCGTACTCCTCGAGGATGACCGCGCCGGCGCCCTCTCCCGCGGCGAAGCCGTCCCGGTTCAGGTCGAACGGCTTGACCGCCTGCTCCGGGTTCTCGTTGTCGCTCGCGAGCGCCCGCATCGAGCACCAGGTCGCGTGGAACACGGGCACGAGCACCGACTCGCAGCTGCCCGCGATGACGGCTGTGGCGTCGCCCCGCTGGATCGCGTGCGCCCCCGCCCCGATGGCCGCGGCGCCCGTCGCGCAGGCGCTCACGACGGCCACGTTCGGTCCGCGCGCGCCGGTGTGAATGGAGATGTGGCCGCTGGCCGCATCGACGATGAAGTTGGCAATGAGGAAGGGCGAAACGCGCCTCGGTCCGCGGGTCTGAAGCGCCTGGTCGCCTTCCCAGATCTCCTCGTACCCGCCGCCCCCGTTCCCGAAGATGATCCCGACGTCCTCGCTGTTGTCCTCGGTGATCTCGAGGCCGCTGTCGTCGAGCGCTTCGAGCACCGAGTTCATGGCGAAGCGCACGCCCCGGTTCATGTGACGCCGCTGCTTTGCGCCGATGCGCTCATCGAGTTCGAAGTCCTTCACCTCGGCCTGGATGCGCACCGGGAAGGGCTCGGCGTCGAAGAGGGTGATGGGGCCGATGCCGCTGCGGCCGGCCAGTACCGACGCCCACGTCTCCTCAGCCGTGTTTCCGGCTGGGGTGACTGCGCCGACGCCGGTGACGACGACGCGGGGGCGGCTCACTGCGTAGCGCTCTCGACGGCGGCAAAACGCTCGCTGAGCAGGCCCGTGCGGTCGTCGCTCAGGCTGACCACGTTCGTCTTCGGGTCAATGCGACGCACCAGCTTGGTGAGCACGTTGCCCGGCCCAACCTCGACGAACAGGTCGGCGCCGAGCTCTTGCATGCGCTCGACACCGCGCTGCCAGTGGACGACCGAGGTCAGCTGGTCACGCAGCTCCGCGTGAACCTCGCCCTGGGAGCGGAGCACATCCGCGTTGATGTTGCCCACCACCGGGGCGTCCGGCTCCCGCGGCGGGAAGCGTTCAAGCCAGCCGCTCATGGTGTCGCTCGCGCGCTGCATCAGCGGCGAGTGGGAAGCGATGGTGATCGGCAGCCGCACGACCTTGCGCGCGCCCGCCGCCTGGGCGGCGTCCATGGCCCGCTTCAGCGGCCCGACCGCGCCGGAGATGACGTTCTGTCCCTCGCAGTTGAGCGTCGCGATGCCGACGTAGCCGTCGCTGCCGGTGGCTTCGTCGCAGATGGCGAGCACCGACTCCTCGGAAAGCCCGAGGATCGAGGCCATCCCGCCCGGGTTCTCCTGGCCCGCCTGGTCCATGGCGCGGCCGCGCTCGCGCACGAGCAGCAGACCTTCCTCGAATTCGAGCGAACCCGCCGCCACCGCTGCCGTGAACTCGCCCATCGAGTGCCCGGCCAGCACGTGCGGCTGCAGTCTCCGGTCGATCGCCGCCCAGCGCTCCTTGAGCGCTTCAAGCCAGGCCATCGAGATGACGAAGGTCGCAGGCTGCTGGTTGATCGTCCGCTCGAGCTCTTCCTCGGGCCCCTCGAAGCAGAGGCTGGAGAGCTTCGTCTCGAGCACCTCGTCCGCGCGCCGGAAGACCTCGCGGGCCGCCCGCGACGCGTGGTAGAGCCGTTCGCCCATGCCGACGCTATGTGAGCCTTGACCCGGGAAGATGAGGGCGATTCGGCGCCAGGGATCGACTGATCGCTGCATGAAGCCTCGCCCGCGCGCGATTACGCCGCACGGGCAGAGCCGAGGATAGCAGAGCCCACGTCAACACAATAGGGAAAGGAAAGGTTTAGAGAAGGCTTACCGGGTCGACATCCACGCTCCAGCGCCGCCCCAGTGGCCGCTTGACCCCTTCCTCGCCTTCCCCCACCATCCCTCGCGGCTCCTCACAAGCCACTACCACATCTAGTCACATCTGGGGCGTTCTGTGCCCCTTTACGGATGGCCTGGATGGACTTGTGAGAAGTAGGTCCCGCCGTAGGGGGACTCCCCACATGAGGCATGCGATCTTCGTTGTGTTAGCGGTCGCGGTCGCTGCAGCCGTAGCTTTGCCGAATGCGCGCGCCCATGCCGAGGACGATGCGCGTATCCGCGCAACCCAGGACTTCATCAATGCCCTATGCATGAGCCTCCAAATTCCCGTTGATTCCCTGCGATGCCCGCGGGCCGAATGGTTTGACACATCGCTGCCCGAGCAACCAACGCAACCAACCCCAGAAATACCTGACCGTCGCATCGAGATCGAGCTTTCTAATTCGCGCACGTCTTTTGACATTGACTACTCGTCTGTTTGCCTTTTCGCAAACTTCCCAATCCCGTCGTCGCATCTTGTACTGGCGGTATCGGGCAAGACGTTGCTTTCGGGCAATCAGGACACGTCCCTTCCTATCCATAACTACGGAAGGGCGTTACCTCAACCGGACGACTACAACAGGGCATGTAAGGATGGATGGGATTACGTAGGCGCGGTAAAGAACTCAGGTACCGTCTACGCTTTCGCCCTTTCATCAACAAAGATCGAGCGCCTCCGCACATTCGATAGCGAGGCGCTTGAGGCAACGCTATGGGCTTGCGACCGCCATGACGACTTTCTTACGGATGCCCTGTTCAAGTGTACCGAGGACTACAAATGGTCCGTTCCGTATCCTCAAAGGGAAACAGCACTATTGGCCATTCACTTTTCAGGAAGCCAAACGCGCTTCAAGTCTCGCGTAGAAGGTCTAACGGGAATTGTCCATTCTCTTGAAAAATGCATAGCAGGCAGTCAGTACGACTACTACTTTTCGGGTTTACCCATGGATCAGTGGCATAACACGAATCAGTCCTGTATCGACCTAAAGACAGGCAAGGCGATACAGCCTCCCGTGATTGGCTTTACTGGAATCGGCGGAGTATGGAAAGGGCTCTATTGTCTTCCTGAAAGCGATGAGTTGATTCTATGCGACGTTTGGTCAGAACGAACGGTAGAATAATGGGAACCGCATTCCTCGTTACGGTTTTGGTTTGCGGAACCATCGCGTACTTTTCCCCTGCGATTATTGCTACGACAAGGCATCATCCGAAGGCGGCCCTCGTCTGGGTTGTGAATATCGTAGCGGGCTGGACGCTTATCGGGTGGGGATTCGCCTTCATAATGGCTATCGAAGATGATTGGTAAATTGTGGGATCAATCCCTATCGTGAGAGAATAGAATGTGCTGTTCTAAGGACATCGGGCGCTGTTCACCATCGTACGTTGCCGTTCATCGAAGCGGGACCTGGCGGGTTGGTCGAGTGTGGCCCTACAGAAGGCTCACCGGGTCGATATCGACGCTCCAGCGCCGCCCCAGCGTGACCTGTTCGAGGAGCGCGCGCGGGTCGCGGCCCCGCAGCAGGATGTGCCAGCGGTACTCGCCTCGCAGGCGGCGCACGTAGGCGGGCGTCGGGCCGAGCACGTCCGGGTCGGGCCAGCCGGCCGCGTCGCGATGCGTCCGCAGCTCGCTCGCCACCTGCGACGCGTGCTCCAGGCCCCGCTCCTGGTTCGCGTGCCGGTACGTGAGCCGCGCCAGCCGCGCGAAGGGCGGATAGCTGGCGCGCCGCCGGTGCTGCGTCTCGTGCGCGAAGAAGCCACGGTAGTCGTGCTCGGCGGCGGCGCGGATGGGCGGGACGTCCGGCTCGTACGTCTGGATGTAGACCTCCCCCCGCCGCTCCCGCCGCCCCGCTCGCCCCGCCACCTGGCTCAGGAGCTGGAACGTGCGCTCGTGCGCGACATAGTCGGGGAGGCTCAGCCCCACGTCCGCGTCCACCACCCCCACGACCGTCATGGCGGGCAGGTCGAGCCCCTTCGCCAGCATCTGCGTCCCCACGAGGATGTCGATTTCGCGCGCCTCCAGCGCCTGCAGGATCTGTTCGTGGCTCCCCTTGCGGCTGGCGGCGTCGCTGTCCCAGCGCGCCACGCGAGCCCCGGGAAAGGCGCGCTTCGCCTCGGCCTCGATCCGCTGTGTTCCGACGCCGAAGGGCCGGTAGCGGGCGCTGCCGCACTTCGGGCAGGTCGTCTCCTGGGTGCGGCTGCGCCCGCAGTGGTGGCAGAAGACGCGTGGGTGAAGCAGGTCGCGCGTGTCGAGACCCATCGCGAGGGCGCACGTCGGGCATATCGGGAGGTACCCGCAGGCACGACATAACAAGAACCGCGCGGCGCCCCGCCGGTTCACGAACAGGATCGCCTGCTCCTGCTCCTCCAGCGCCCGCCGCAGCGCGTTCCGGAGCGGCACGCTGAAGACGCCCCGGTTCCCCGCTTTCAGCTCCTCCCGCATGTCGACCACCGTGATCTCGGGAAGCGGGACCACCTGGGTGTCGCCTCCGTTGAGCGCCATCACCCGCGACGGCAGGTCGAGCCCGGTCAGCGCCCCGACCTCGGCCCGGTGGTACGTGGTCACGTCCGGCGTCGCGCTGCCCAGCACGAGCGTTGCGCCCGTCAGGCGGCACAGCTCGGCGGCGGCGTCCCGCGCGTGGTAGCGGGGCGTGGGGTCGACCTGCTTGTAGGTCCACTCGTGCTCCTCGTCCAGCACGACCAGCCCGAGGTCGCGAACCGGCGCGAACACCGCGCTCCGCGACCCCACCACCAGCCGCGCCTGCCCCCCCTGGATGCGGTACCACTGGTCGTACAGCTCGCCCGTGCTGAGGCCGGAGTGCAGCACCGCAATCTCCGCCGGGAACTGCTCGCCGTAGCGCTGGATCGCCTGCGGCGTCAGCGAGATCTCCGGGACGAGCACGATCGCGCCCTTCCCCGCCTCCAGCGCCCGCCGCGCCAGTTCGAGGTACACCTCGGTCTTTCCCGACCCCGTTACCCCATGCAGCAGGTATTCCCCCGGCGCCGCCGAGATGGCCTCGACCACCGCCGCCTGCTCCTCCGTCAGGGTCGCGGGCGGAAGTGGCTCCGGCCGCCGCTCCGCGATCGGATCACGCTCGACGCGCGCCTCGTACTCCCGCAGCCACCCCTCCTCTGCCAGGTCGTCGAGGTGGCGACGCTGCGCCCCCAGCTCCCGAATCTCGGTGAGCGTCGTGTCGCGCGCCTCCGCGAGCCGCTCGAGGATGCGCGCCGCCACCGAACGGGGCGTTCGCTCGGCGAGCTCACGCGCGTGCGGCCGCGCGAACTCCGGCTCCGCCGCGAGCGCCACCCGGCGCTCCATGCGCGGTCGCCCCGCCGGCCGCGCGAGGCCCTGCGCGACCGTCAGGTGGCCGCTGTCCTGGAGGCGCCGGAGCAGGTCCATCGGCACCTGTCCCAGCGCGTCGCGGAGGGTGTCGAGGGCGGTCTGGCCGTTTTCGGCGAGGTAGCGCAGCAGCCGCTGGTCGGCGGGGTCGCTGGGGAGGAGCAGGGGCACGTCGACCGGCGACACGACCGTCACGGAGCGCTGGCCGTACCCCGAGGGCAGGCACGTCGTGACGCACTCCCACAGCGGCGCCAGGTAGTGGTCGCTGAGCCAGCGCGCGAGTTCGCGGTGGGGCCCGTTGAGCACTGGCTCCGGGTCGGCGACAGCCTCGACCGGACGAGCCGCCTGTTCCGGAGGGGTGTCCGTCTCCCCCAGCACGATGCCCTGCAGCAGGCGGCTCCCGAACGGCACGAACACCGCCTGCCCCAGCCGCACCTCCATCCCCTCAGGCCGCGCGTAGGTGAAGGGATGGCGCGCCGGCTGGCCGCTGTTCACCGCCACCTCGACGAAGGCGCGTTCGACCAGCGGGAACGGTTCGGAAGTGGTGGAACTCGGCTCGCTCGACACGGCCCCGGTAGCGTAGCGGCTCAGCGCGCTCCTAGGAGAACGAAACGCACGCGCTGCCGATCACGCGCAGGACGCTCTCCTGGTCGAAGCGCCGCTCGTACTCCTCCGAGATCTCGTCGATGGCGCGCCTGCCGTCCTCCCCGGGCGGGGCGTAGATGATGAGCAGCTTGCTCCCCTCCCGCAGGATCTCGCCGCTCGAATCGCGCCACTGCCCGTTCCCCGAGAGCACCGTCAGCCCGTCCGGGAAGCGCGGCGTGACCGTGTCCGCCAGGAACTCGCGCCACTGCTCCTCGGAGATAGTCCCGCCATCGCTCTGGCTCAGCCCGAAGAAGAGCTGGTATTCGGTCCACCGGTCCGTACCTTCCGGACACGGCTTCTCCCCGTCCCAGTAGCACCCCGCCAGCGCCACCCCGGCGATGCCGAGCACCAGCAGCGCAAGGGCGCGC
Organism: Tepidiformaceae bacterium; assembly: GCA_965203545.1. Classification (GTDB taxonomy): domain Bacteria; phylum Chloroflexota; class Dehalococcoidia; order Tepidiformales; family Tepidiformaceae; genus UBA2991. Next base: position 738,709 of record OZ241899.1, on the reverse strand, counting down.
GTCCTCACCGGCTACCCGCGCCCCACGAACGGCATCTTCGTCGCCATCACCGTGAGCGTGAGCACATTCGCGTCGAGCGGCAGGCTCGCCATGTAGAGCACTGCCTTCGCCACGTTCTCGACGTCCATCGTCGGCTCCGGGCGAACGCTCCCGTCGGGCTGCGGCATGCCCCGCTCCATCTTCGCCGTCATCGGCGAGGTCGCGTTCCCGATGTCGATCTGTCCGCAGGCGATGTCGTACTGGCGCCCGTCGAGCGCCGTCGACTTCGTCAGCCCCGTGATCGCGTGCTTCGTCGACGTATACGGCGCCGAGTTCGGGCGTGGCGTCGTCGCCGAGATTGAACCGTTGTTGATGATGCGCCCGCCCTGCGGGTCCTGCGCCTTCATCACCCGGAACGCCTCCTGCGTGCAGAGGAACGCGCCCGTCAGGTTCGTCTCGACGACCGCCTGCCACTGCTCGAAGGTCAACTCCTCGAGTGGTCGCGGCGGCGCCCCGATGCCCGCGTTGTTGAAGAGCACATCGAGCCGTCCGAAGCGCTCGACCGTCCAGTCGAACAGCTCGCGTATCGAAGCGGGCTCGCGCACGTCGGTGGTTATCGCGATCGCGCGGTCGCCGTCGGCGCCCGCCTCGGCGATGGTCGCCCGCAGCGTCTGGGCGCGCCGCCCCGCCAGCGCCACCGAGTACCCCTCGCGCAGGAACGCGAGCGACACGGCCTTGCCGATCCCGGAACCTGCCCCCGTGACGATCGCTACCGGACTCATCGCGCGAACCCTACCGCCCGGCCACCCGCTTCGCCATCGCGCGGACCCCGCTCTGGCGTACAGTCTTGGGTGCGAAGAGGAGACATGCCATGAAGTCGGTGATCGTTGGTCTGGCGCGAACCCCCATCGGACGCTTCGGCGGGGGCCTGAAGCCCCTGCCCGCGACCGGGCTCGGCTCGGCCGCCATCGGCGGCGCCCTCGAGAGCGCCGCCGTGCCCCCCGACGCCGTCGACGAGGTCATCTTCGGGCACGTCGTGCAGGCCGGCGCGGGACAGATCACCGCCCGCCAGGCGGCCACAGGCGCCGGCATCCCCATGACCGTCCCCGCGACGACCATCAACAAGGTCTGCCTCTCCGGTCTCACCGCCATCGCGATGGCTGACCGCTCCATCCGCCTGGACGAATCCGACGTCATCGTGGCCGGCGGCATGGAGTCGATGAGCAACGCCCCCTACCTCCTCCCCGATGCCCGCTGGGGTGGGCGCCTCGGCCACGGTCCGCTCGTCGATGCGATGCAGCACGACGGTCTCTTCTGCGCCTTCGACGAGTGCTCGATGGGCGAGTCGGCGGACCTCAAGAACGAGGCCCTCGGTATCTTCCGCGAGGAACAGGACGAGTGGTCGGCTGCCAGCCACCAGCGCGCTGCCGCTGCCCGTGACAGCGGCCACTTCGCCCGCGAGATCGTGCCGGTCGATGTGCCCGCCCGCCGCGGCCAGACCGTGCAGGTCGAGCACGACGAGGGCATACGCGATGAGGTCACGGTGCAGTCCCTCGCCGGACTCCGCCCCGTCTTCACCCCCGAGGGCACGACGACCGTCGGCAACGCCTCGCAGATCAGCGACGGCGGCGCCGCCGTCGTCGTCGCCAGCGAGCGCGCCGCCGACGACCTCGGCGCGGAACCGATCGCAGAGGTGGTGTCCTACGGCCAGGTCGCCGGTCCCGACGCGACCCTGCACGAGCGCCCGGCGGAGGCCATCAACGCCGCGCTCGATCGCGCCGGCCTCTCCGCCTCCGACCTCGACGTCGTCGAGATCAACGAGGCCTTCGCCTCGGTCGCTCTCTGGTCGGCGCGCATGCTCGACCTCGACCCCGCCAGCGTGAACCCGAACGGCGGGGCAGTCGCGCTTGGCCACCCCCTCGGGGCCACGGGCGCCCGGCTCATGGTCACGCTCCTGAACGAGTTGCGGCGCCGTGGCGGCGGGCTCGGAGCGGCCTCGCTCTGTGGCGGCGGTGGCCAGGGCGACGCCGTCATCGTGCGCGTCGGCTAGACACTCACGCCCTGCGCTGTTCGGCGATCTCCAGCAGCTCCTGCGCGAGCGCCCGCCCCAGGCCCGGCCCCGCCCCCACCGGCCCGCCCACCTTCGACCGCACGATGACCCCCTCGGGCGCGACCAGGCCGTGCAGCTTCAGCGTCGTGCCGAAGCTCTCGGCGTAGGCGGCGGCGGGATAGCTGCAGCCCGCCTCCAGCGCGGCCAGGAACGACCGTTCCGCCGCCACGAGCTGCCGCAGCTCCCGGTCGTCGATCGCCGCGATCAGGCTCTGCGTCCCCGCGTCCTCCCGGCGGCATTCGACCGCGAGCGCGCCCTGTGCCGGCGCGGGCAGCATCTCCTCGAATCCGAACACGTGGCTGGCGCGCTCGGCCAGCCCCAGCCGCTCCAGCCCCGCGATCGCGAAGAGCGCCGCGTCGTACTCCCCCGCGTCCAACTTCTCCAGCCGCGTCTCCACGTTCCCGCGAATCGGTCGCAGTTCGACGTCGGGCCGTACGGCGAGCGTCTGCGCTGCCCGCCGCGGACTGCTCGTGCCGACGACTGCCCCCGCGGGCAGCTCCGCGAGCGTTGAGCCGTCACGCGAGACCAGCGCGTCGCGCGGGTCTGCGCGCTCCGGCACGGCCGCGATGACGAGGCCCTCGGGCCGCGCCGTCGGCAGGTCCTTGTAGCTATGGACCGCCACGTCGACCTCGTCTGCCAGCAGTGCATCCTGGATCGCCGAGGTGAACCAACCCGCCCCCTCCCCCGACGTGAGGGGACTCGTGCGGTCGCGGTCGCCTGCCGTGGTGATCTCGACGACCTCGAGTGTGACGTCCGGCCACGCGGCCCTCAGGCGGGCGGCTACGAGTTCCGTTTGCTGAAGCGCGAGCCGGCTCGCGCGCGTCCCGAGCCGGAGCGCCGTCACGGCCCCGCGCTGCTCGCGACCGGGCCGGGACTCTCCTCGCGCAGTGCCTCCGCTGCCGCCCGCACCGTCTTGTCGATATCCGCCTCCGTGTGCGCCGCCGAGACGAACCACGCCTCGAACTGCGACGGCGCCAGCATCACGCCCCGCGCCAGCATCCCCCTGTGGAACCGGGCGAACGTGTCTGTGTCGCTCTCCGCGGCCTCCGCGTAGTCCCGCGGCGGCGTCGGGCGGAAGAACAGCGACAGCAGGGAGCCCCGCCGCACGACACACGCCTCCGCCTCGGAGCGGCGTACCGCCGTCCCGAGGCCGTTCTCGAGGTGCTGCGCCAGTTCCTCGGCGCGTGCGTACGGACGCCCGTCGCAGAGCACGTCCAGCGTCGCGATGCCCGCGGCCATGACGAGCGGGTTCCCGCTGAGCGTCCCTGCCTGGTAGACGGGTCCTTCCGGCGCCAGCAGCGACATCAGCTCCGCCCGTCCACCCAGGGCCCCCACCGGCAGCCCGCCCCCGATGACCTTGCCCAGGCAGACGATGTCGGCTTCCGGCAGCAGGCCGCTCAGCCCGTACCGCAGCCGGAATCCCGTGATGATCTCGTCGTCGATCAGCAACGCCCCGTGCTGGCGCGGGACCGCCTGCAGCGCGTCGAGGAAGGCGTCCTCTGGCGGCACGACGCCCATGTTCCCCGCTACCGGCTCGACGATGACCGCCGCCGTCTCGTCGCCGTGCGCCTCGAACCACTGCGCGAGCGCGTCCGCGTCGTTGTAGGGGAGCACGGCGGTCCCGGCCGCGATCGCTTCTGGCACGCCCGCCGAGTCGCTCAGCCCGAGCGTCGCGACGCCGCTGCCGGCCTTCACGAGCAGCCCATCGCTGTGGCCGTGGTAGCACCCCTCGAACTTCACGATGAGGTCGCGACCCGTCGCCGCACGCGCCAGGCGGATGGCCGTCATCGTCGCTTCCGTGCCCGAGTTCACGAACCGGAGCCGCTCGAGCCCCGTTGCCTCGCTGATGCGCTTCCCCAGCTCCACCTCCCCCGGCGAAAGCGCCCCGAAGGCCGTTCCTCCCGCTGCTGCCTTCCCGAGCGCCGCCACCACCGCCGGATGCGCGTGCCCGAGGATGAGCGGTCCGTACGCCGCGACGTAATCGATGTACTCCCCCCCCTCGGCGTCGTACAGCCGCGCCCCGGACGCACGTGCGATTGGGATGGGCTCGCCCCCGATGGACCGGAACGAGCGCACGGGGCTGGAAACACCCCCGGGGAAGAGCGATCCGGCCCGCTCGCGCAGGTCGGCGTTATCCATGCGTCGCCCCCGCCGGCGTCCGCGCGAGGTACGCCTCGCGGACCTCGTTCCCGGGCGTCGAGAAGTCCGCGAACGGAACCTGTGGGTCCGGGCTCGACGGCTCTGGCGCCTCCCGCTGCCAGAGCGCCGCCTCGCGGCAGAGCGCGACCATGACGCTGCAGGGCTCGGGGCAGGGAATCGCCTCTTCCGGCGCTGCCTCCCCCGCCCAGACGGGCGTCCGCACGCACCGTCCGCAGAGCGCGTCGCGCGCCCGCTTCCGTCCCTCCTCATCGAGCTCGCCCGCGATGCGGTACCGCCCCCGCTGCCGAGCCACCACCTCGTCCAATGGGATGATCTGCAGCGTTCCCTGCGCCGCCTGCCGCTGGTGCAGGAGAGCCTGTGGGTAGATCGCCTGGGGTGCCGCTTCGGTTAGGCCTTGGGGAAGCGAGACGCGCCAGTTGCCGGGCAGCGTCCGCGCGCCGCTCAGGGGGCGGTAGCGACCATGGTCGTCGAAGCGAACGTGCTCGCGAAGCGCCTCGACCGTGCCCGTGAGTTCGCGTGCGTCCCTCCCCGAACGCGGTCCGGACAGCTCCACCCGCCCCTCCCGAAACGCCACCGCCACCTCGCCGAACGTGAAGTCCCGCTTGGCCGCGATCGCTTCCCTCGCCACGCCGTCCACGGGGCCATTCTAGCGGTCGCCGTCCGGGCCATAGACGCGAGGCGCCGGCCCGTCACATACTGCCCGCGCCCGCCACGGAGCGGCAGGAGGACCAGGATGGGGCAGTTCCAGCGCCAGCAGGTCGGTAACGCCGAGATCATCGCCCTCCAGGACAGCTGGACGGCCATGCCTCCCTCCATGTTCTATCCGGACGTTCCCGCCGATGCTTGGGCCGACTACGGCGAGTTCCTCGACGGCGACGGCAACCTGACCCTCAACCTCGGCGCCTGGCTCGTCGTGAGCGAGGGCAACACGATCCTCGTCGACACGGGCCTCGGCGGGCGCCCCGCCCCAATGCCCCTGAAAGAGGACACGGCGCTGCCGTCTGCCATGGAGGAGGCCGGTGTGGCGCCCCGCGATGTCGACACGGTCGTTTACACCCACCTCCACTTCGACCACACGGGTTGGACCACCATCGACGACAACGCCGCTGCCGTCCCCCTTTTCCCCAACGCCCGCCACGTCGTGCAGCAAACGGAGTGGGATTACTGGACCGGCAGCGACGAGCTTCGCGCCGCCGCCCAGTACGACAACGTCCTTGGCCCGATCGAATCTGCGGGTCTGCTCGATCTCGTCGAGGGCGAACACCCCGTCACCAGCGAGCTCGTGACCGTCCCCACCCCGGGCCACACCCCCGGACACGTGTCGTTTGTCCTGTCCAGCGCCGGCGAGCGCGCCTACCTCATCGGCGACGCCGCCCACCAGCCCGTGCAGGTTTGCGAGGACGGCTGGTGCCCCGGAGCCGACGTCGACAAGGTCGCCTCGACCGCCAGCCGCAAGGCGCTCATGGCCCGCATCGAGGAGGAAGGCGCGCTCATCGCCAGCGGCCACTTCCCCTTCCCCGGGCTCGGCCACGCGGTCGCCGGCGACGGCGGCCGCACCTACCAGCCCCTCGCCTGACGCCGATGACCGGCGCGGGCGGGGACATCGAGGGCGTTGCCGGGGTCATCATCTGGACCGACCGCTACCCGGAGATGCTCGCCTTCTACCGCGACGTGCTCGGCCTGACCCCGCGTAGCGAGCGGGCGACCTTCGCGAACTTCGAGTGGGACGGCTTCCGCCTCAGCGTCGCCGCTCACGACGAGGTTCACGGTCCCGCCCGCGACCCCCTCCGCATCATGGTCCACTTCGCCGTCCCCGACATCGCGGCTACGCACCAGCGCTTGGTCGAGCAGGGCGTCGAGTTCTCGCGATCCCCCGAGCGGGAGCGCTGGGGCGGCTGGGTCGCGACGTTTTCCGACCCCGACGGCAACACCCTCCAGCTTCTGCAGCTCCCCGACTAGCGACTCAGACCAGCGGCCAGGGATAGCTCCGGTGCGGACCGGGAGTGGGCATCGCACGCGTCCGTAGGAGCCGGTCGGCCCGGCCAAGGAACGCCCCGACCTCATCCGGCGAGAGAAGCGCGCTAAACGCTTCGGTTTCCTCATCGTCCCCCGCGACCGCCGTCGCCGCCCGCTCCACGTCCGCCAGCCACTCGTCCGAGATCGGCTGCTCCGCCCAGTCCCAGATCACCGTGCGCAGCTTGTATTCGCGATGGAAGCAGAGCCCGTGGTCGATGCCCCAGATGCGGCCCTGCTCGTCCAGCAGGCAGTGGCCGCCCTTGCGGTCGGCGTTGTTGGCCACGAAGTCGAAGACCGCCATCCTCTGGAGCTGAGGCACGAGCTCCGGGTCGTCCCGCTGCTCGAAGAAGTGCGACGACTGGTCGTGCGGCACGTACAGCTGCAGCGACCCCACCCCCTGTGGCCCGTCCCGTACGACTGTCGGCGGGACGAAAGACCACCCCAGCAACTGCGCGAGCTGGTAGGCCGCCACCTCCCGCGCGTACAGCGTCCCCGTGGGGAAGTCCCACAGCGGCGTCTCGCCCGACTCGGGCTTGTAGACCGCCGCGATCTCCTGCCCGTCGCCCGCACAGAGCCGCGCCAGGTAGACGTAGTTGCTGGAGGACCAGAGCAGCTTCAGGTCCTCGAACTCCGCCTCCAGCAGTAGCGCCTCGGCCCCGGCCATGTCGATGGTGCGGGTCATGGCGGGCAGCGTAGCAGAGCGCCCCGCCCGCAGCGGTGCGCTAGACCGTGATGGTTCCCCGCAGCACCGTGACGGCCGTCCCCGCGATACGCACGGTCGTGGGCGTGTCCCCCTCTCCCTCCACCTCCACCTCGACGAGCCCCGGCCGCCCCATGATGTGCCCCTGCTCCACCGTGTACGCAGGCTCCCGCACAAGTCCATAGCGCCACAGGTAGGCAGCCATCCCGCCCGTGGCGCTGCCCGTCACGGGATCCTCCCAGACCCCCGACGACGGGCCGAAGTGCCGCGCGTGCGCCCGGTTCGCCGGGTCGTACGTCTCCAGCGTGAACACGTGCGTGCTGAAGTAGCCTTCGGCCGTCTCCAGCTCGGCCAGCCGCTCCAGGTCCGGACGCACACGCTCCAACACCGCCAGCGAGGCCACCGGGATCATCGCCTGGCGTGTTCCAGTGCTCACGACCCGCGGTAAGGCTCCTTCGAGCAGGTCCCCGGTGGTGATGCTGAGCACCCGCGCGAACGCCTCAGGGTCGAGCTCCTGGTGGAACTCCGGCGTTGCCTGCGTCATGGCGATCCGCACCCGTCCGTCGTCGCGCCGCGAGAGGTCCACTGGCAGCACGCCCACGTTCAGTTCTTGCGTCACGCGGCGCGACCCCTCGCCGAGCTCGATGAGCCCGTCCTCCACAAGCGCGTGCATCGTCGCGATCGTGGGGTGGCCGGCGAGCGGAATCTCCTTCCGTGGCGTGAAGAACCGCACCCGGAAGTCCGCTGCCTCCGAGGGCATGGCGAAGGCCGTCTCGCTCAGGTTCAGTTCGCGCGCGATCGCCTGCATCTGCTCTGCCGAAAGCCCCTCGGCGTGGGTGACGACGCCGCAGGGGTTGCCCGCGTACCGCTCGGTGGTGAAGGAGTCGACGATCGTGATCTCGTATTCGGGCATCGCGGCAGCGTAGCATCGGGCCATGTCCATTCAAGAGAACGACCCCCTCGCCGCGCGCGTGGGCGAGCTTCTCCTGGCCCGCGAGGCGCGCGTTGCCGTCGCCGAGAGCACGGCCGGCGGCCTCATTTCGGCGCGCCTCATCAGCGTCTCCGGCGCCTCGAAGTGGTTCGACCGCGGCCTCGTCGCCTACACCATGCCCTCGAAACCGGACACCCTCGGCGTCAGCATCGAGTTCCTGCGTGAGCACGGGACCGTCAGCCCCGCGGGCGTGACCGCCGTCGCGGAGTCCGTGCTCGAGCGGAGCGCCGCCGACTACGTCGTCGCCGAGAGCGGCATGGCCGGGCCGACAAAGGGCCGCACGTCCAGACCTGTCGGTGGGGTCTCCTTCGCCGTGGCCGGCCCCAATGGCACGGTCAGCGAAGAGGTGCACTTCGAGGGCTCGCGCGTCGCCATCATGGAGCAGATCGCCGAGCACGCGCTCGAAATGCTGGTTGCGACGCTCGAATCTGGCGCCTAACCCGCCGTTGCGCGAAGGTGAAGCCTCCCAGGCCGCGCAGCCAGCGCGAGATTGGAGCCACCCGTGCCCGCACCCGACCTCGACACCATCGTCTCCCTGGCCAAGCGCCGGGGCTTCGTCTTCCCCTCCTCCGAGATCTACGGCGGTTTCGCAAACACCTACGACTACGGTCCCCTCGGCGTTGAGCTGAAGCGCAACATCCGCGACGCCTGGTGGCGCGCCATGGTGCGCGAGCGCGACGACGTCGTCGGCATCGACGCGGCCATGATGACCAACCCCCGGGTGTGGGTCGCCAGCGGCCACACCGAGACGTTTAACGACCCCCTGGTCGACTGCAAGGAATGCCGTCAGCGTTTCCGCCCCGACCACATCGAGGAGGGCCAGTACGGCGAGGTCGAGCGTGACGCCGACGGGAACTTCCGCTGCCCCAGCTGCGGCGGTGAGCTGACCGAGCCCCGCCTCTTCAACCTCATGTTCAGCACCCAGGTCGGCACCGTCGTCGACGAGGGCGCCATCGCCTACCTGCCACCCGAGACCGCCCAGGGCATGTTCGTGAACTTCGAGAACGTGCGCAGCTCCATGCGGCGCAAGCTCCCCTTCGGCATCGCCCAGACGCGCGTCAGCTTCCGCAACGAGATCACGCCCGGCCGCTTCATCTTCCGCACGCTGGAGTTCGAGCAGATGGAGATGGAGTTCTTCTGCCGCCCCGCTGATGCCGCCGAGTGGCACCGCTACTGGATCGACGAGCGCCAGCGCTGGTACGCCGAGACCATCGGCATCGACCCCGCCCGCATGCGTATCCGCGACCACGAGCCCGAGGAGCTGTCGCACTACAGCGCCGGCACCAGCGACATCGAGTACGAATTCCCCTGGGGCTGGGGCGAGCTCGAAGGCATCGCCAACCGCACCGACTTCGATCTGAAGGCGCACAGCGGCCACAGCGGCCAGGACCTCAGCTATTTCGACGAGGAGACGCGCGAGCGCTTCACCCCCTATGTCATCGAGCCCGCCGCCGGCCTCACGCGTACCCTTGCGGTGGCGCTGCTCGAGGCCTACACCGTCGAGCCCGACGAGAAGGGCGACGAGCGCGTCGTGCTGAAGCTCCCCGCCGCCATCGCCCCGATCAAGGTGGCGGTGCTGCCTCTGTCCAAGAAGAACACGCTCACGCCCACCGCGAAGCGCGTCCACGCCCTCATCCGCTCGAACTGGATGACCCAGTACGACGAGACCCAGTCGATCGGCCGCCGCTACCGCCGCCAGGACGAGATCGGCACGCCCCTCTGCGTCACCGTCGATTTCGACACGCTCGAGGACGAAGCCGTCACCATCCGCGAGCGCGACACGCAGGAGCAGGTGCGCGTTCCCATCGCCGGCCTCGTCGACGCCCTCGCCGAGCGCCTGCCCGGAGTTCGCTAGGCTCCCGCGCCAGAAGGCAGGTCGGTTCGTGAAGAGCGATGCGGCGACCGTGGAGGAGTACCTGGCCGGCTTGCCGGAGGAGCGACGGCAGGCGATAAACGCCGTGCGCCGCGTCGTGCTGGAGCACCTGCCGGACGGCTACGAGGAGTGCATGGCGTTCGGGATGATCGCCTGGGTCGTGCCCCTCAGCCGCTACCCGGACACGTACAACAAGCAGCCCTTGGCCCTCGCCTCCCTCGCCTCCCAGAAGCGCCATCTGGCCCTCTACCTGAACAACGTCTACAGCGATGAAGACACGCGCGAGTGGTTCACGTCCGCCTATGCGGCGAGTGGCAAGCGGTTGGACATTGGCAAGTCGTGTGTGCGCTTCAAGCGCCTCGACGACCTGCCGCTCGACGTGATCGGCGAGGCCATCGCCCGCACGAGCGTCGATGACTTCCTCGCGTCCTACGAGGCAGCCCGCCGCAAGACGAAGCGGGGCCGCTAGCTCGCTGCGAACTCCCGGCAGGCGATCGCGCGGCCGAGGTCGTCGATCGACTCGCGCAGCATGCGCTGCAACACCGCTTGCTCCTCCGGCGTCTCGTCCAGGAGCGCCTGCGCCCGGTCGAGCGTGTCCTGCTCGACGCGGTAGCTGGGGAAGAGCCCGCCGTAGAACACCGTCGCGAGCTCGCGGTCGCGCTCCACGAAGATGCCGCCGGCCTGCTCGAAGAATGCGTCGACGTACGGCGCCAGCAGATCCGCCTGGTGCGTCCAGTTGAACCCGCTCATGGCAGCCCGGTTCAGATAGAGCGAGCCGTACCCCTCGTCGCAGAAGCGCTCCCATGCCTCCGCCTTCACGTCTGCCGAGGGGACGGCGGTCTCGCAGCGGAGCTGCGCCCGCTGCCCGCGATCCGAGGGGTCGCGCTCGGCCTCGGCGGCCACGCGCTCGGCTGCCCCCGGCATCCCGAAGGCGACGTGGCGCTCGGCCACGCCCCAGCGCATGTCCTGGTCGAGCTCGAACCCCTCGACCACCTCCTCCCCGTCGGCCAGGCGCCCCACGTAGGCGAGGTCTTCCGGATTCACGGCGAGCCCCACGAGCGCCCGGCCCCAGATGATGCGCGTGTCGTCGTCGTCAGCGGCCAGCAGCCCCTCCTTCGCCGTCTCGAACAGCAGGTGGGCTTCGGCGTCCCGCCGGTCGGCGGGCACATACCGGCTCTGTGAGCTGGCGGCGTGCCCGAGCACGGAGTCGACCAGCTCGATGTTCGTCTCCAGCCCGATCTTCTCCCGCACGATCGCGAGGAAGTCCGTCGACTTCAGCTGCTGGTCCCGCACCATGCTCCAGAGCGTCGACCAGAGCTGCTGCCGCAGCAGGTCGTCCTCGACGCGCTCGATGTTCTCCCGCGCCCAGGCGACCGACTCGTCGTCGAGCGCGATCTTGGCGTAGGCGTGGTCGTTGAAGTTCGGGAACACGAGCGCCGGTCGCGGGCGGCCCCGCGCCGCCTCGATCTCCGTGCGTTCTGCCTCCAGCACTGCCGGAATCGATTCGATGCTCGTGGCGGCCCCATCGTCCGTGAGCAGGCCGGTTTCAAGCGTGTGCGGCCGGATGGTTGGGTAGTCGGCGGGCGCGGTCTGGCTCAGGTCGAGCCGCGTCACGCGCTCACCGTCGCTCTCCCAATCCGCCCGAATCGTGTTCAGCGACGAGGTCTCCAGCCAGAGGCGGGACCACTCCCCCAGCTCGCGCCCGCTCCCCTCCTCCAGCGCCCCGAGGAAGTCGTGCAGCGAGGCGTTTCCGTAGTCGTACGTGCGGAAGTAGTGCCGCATGCCCTCGCGGAAGCCCTCGATGCCGATCGTCGCGACGAGCTGCTTCAGCACCGACGCGCCCTTGCCATAGGTGATCCCGTCGAAGTTCAGGAACGTCTCGTCGGTGTCGCGCACCGTTCCCGCGATCGGGTGCGTGGTGATGAGCTGGTCCTGCCGGTAGGCCCAGTTCTTGATGCCGTTGTTGAAGTCCTGCCAGCCCGACTGGAAGCGCGTCGCCCCCTCCATCGCGAGGTACGACATGTACGTCGCGAAGCTCTCGTTCAGCCAGAGGTCGTTCCACCAGCGCATCGTCACGAGGTTCCCGAACCACATGTGCGCCATCTCGTGGAGGATCACCTCCGCCCGCCGCCGGCGCTGGTTCTCCGTCGGCGGATCGCGGTACACCATCGACTCGTTGAAGGTGACCGCGCCCACGTTCTCCATCGCTCCGTGGTTGAACTCCGGCACGAAGATCTGGTCGTACTTCCCGAAGGCGTAGGGGTAGTCGAAGAACTCGCCGAAGAAGTCGAGCCCCTGCCGCGTGATCGTGAACAGCTCGTCCGTGTCGAGGTACTGCGCCATCGACTTTCGGCACAGCAGCCCCAGGGGAATCCCCGCGTGCTCGTCCGTGGCGACGTGGTACGGCCCCGCGATCAGTGCGAACAGGTAGGTGCTGAACGGCGGCGTCTCCGCGTACTCGTGCCGGATGCGGCCGTCCGCCAGCGTCTCCGCCGAGACCTCTTGCGAATTCGCCGTCAGCGTCCACTCCGCCGGCGCCGTCACCGTCAGGCGGTAGCGCGCCTTGATGTCGGGCTGGTCGAAGCACGGGAACAGCCGGTGCGCGTCGAACGGCTCGAAGTTCGTGTACAGGTACTCCTCGCCGTCCTCGGGGTCGACGAACTGGTGGAGGCCGTCGCCGCCGTGGTCGTAATCGTTCTCGTACTCGATGCGCAGCGTGTTCGAGTCCGCGAGGGCTGAGCCGGGCAGCGTCAACTCGCGTCCCAGCCACTGGAAGTCGACCGTCTCGCCGTTCAGCTCCAGCAGGTCGATGCGCTTCCCCCGGAAGTTCAGCATCAGGTCGCCGCTGCCGCTCTGGTCGAACGTGATCGTGACGGCGCCGCCGTAGGTGGGGGCGCCCTTGGTCAGGTCGAGCGCGAGCTCGTAGTGGCAGTTGGAGACGCGTTCCGCCCTCGCCGAGGCGTCGGTCTCGGTGAGGATGTCGCGTTCTTGGGTGAGGACAGGCTCGGTCACGGGGTTCCTCGCTTCGCTCTGGACGGTGGGTGGCCCGCAAAGGCTACCGCCCCGCGCTCTCAGCGTCAGTCTGGGCGCTCCTGTCCCGCGTTCGTGACGCGGGGTACAATCGGCCAAGCTCAGCCCGAGGTGTCCCGCTTCCATGCCCAACAGTGACGTTGTCGAGGCGCTCGTCACCGCCATCAACTACGACCGCTTCGAAGACATCCAGGCGTTGCACGCCCCGGGTGTCGTGTTCCACTCGTTCCGCAGCCCGATGCTGCGGGACAGCGTGGCCGTCCGTGACTTCCACCACGAGCTGCTCGAGCGCTACGCCGACTGCACCTACACGGAAGTCGAGGCCGTCGAGGACGGCGGCGCCGTTGCCGTTCGCGCCACCATCGAGGCCAAGGGCTACGACTGGCGCGCCTTCCGGCAGCGCGTGCTCGATATCAGCCGTGTGGAGGACGACCTCATCGTCGACCGCCGCCTCTATGGCATGATGCGCGACATCGAGCTCGACAAGCCCGCGCTCGCCGCCATGGACGCCGCCAACGCCTTCCGTGGCGGTTCGGCCCGCTCCACGCGCAGGCTCGTGCGCGGGCTCTACGAGAAGCTCATCGCCTCCGAGCGCGACGAGGCCGCCGAATCCCTCGACGACAAGGTCACCCTCATCGATTCCGTCTACGGCATCGTTTCCGGCGTCGATGCGGTCCTCGACCTGCTTGAGGCGACACCGCGACCCGCCTTCGGCTACCCCCGCCTGACGGCTGTCGTCGCCGGCGAGAAGGACGCTGCCGTCGAGATTGCAATCGACCCCGCCCGCCCCCGAATCGCCGACTGGGTGCGGGTCGTCGAGGGCAAGGTGCTGGTCATCGAGCGGCACTGGATGCTGCGCGAGATCGGCATCAACCCCTTCGTCGAATACGCTCGCGACCGGCACCACCGCCAGGTGATCCTGCCGAAATAAACCAACCAAACGCCGCGCTCTCCGCCGCGGCCACCATCACAAGGAGTGCCCGCATGGCCACGATGTACTACGACGACGACGCCGATCTGGGACTGCTGAAGGATCGCAAGATTGCGGTCATCGGTTTCGGTTCCCAGGGTCACGCCCATGCCCTCAACCTGCACGACTCAGGGCTCGACGTGCGCGTCGGCCTCTATCCGGGGTCGCGCTCCTGGAGTTCGGTCGAGGAGTCGGGCCTGCGCGTCGGCACCGTCGAGGACGTGTCCCGCGAGGCCGACGTGATCATGGTGCTCATCCCCGACCACCTGCAGCGCGACGTCTATGAGAAGGCCATCGAGCCCGGCCTGGCCGAGGGCAAGATGCTCATGTTCGCCCACGGCTTCAACATCCATTTCCAGCAGATCGACCCGCCCGACTTCGTCGATGTGACGATGGTCGCCCCCAAGGGCCCCGGCCACCTCGTGCGACGCGTCTACACCGAGGGCGGTGGCGTGCCCTGCCTGTTGGCCGTCCACCAGGACGCCAGCGAGGTCGCCTCCCAGCTCGCGCTCGCCTACGCCAAGGGCATCGGCGGCACGCGCGGCGGCGTCCTCGAGACGACCTTCCTCGAGGAGACGGAGACCGACCTCTTCGGCGAGCAGGTCATTCTTTGCGGCGGCCTCTCCGCGCTCATCAAGGCTTCCTTCGAGACGCTCGTCGAGGCCGGCTACCAGCCCGAGAGCGCCTTCTTCGAGACGATGCACGAGCTCAAGCTCATCGTGGACCTCATCTACGAGGGCGGCCTCGCGCGCATGCGCTACTCCGTGAGCGACACCGCCGAGTACGGCGACTACAGCCGTGGCCCCCGCATCATTACCGACGAGACGCGCGCCGAAATGCGCCGCATCCTCGAGGAGATTCAGACCGGTCAGTTCGCCAAGGAGTTCATCCTGGAGAACATGTCGGGCCGCTCAAGCTTCCTCGCCATGCGCCGCCGCGACGCCAACCACCAGGTGGAGCAGGTCGGCGCGGAGATGCGCGGCATGATGTCCTGGCTCAACGAGGGCAACTAGCCCAGCCGAGCCAAGGGGCTCCCGCCGCTCCGGTAGCGCCCTGTCGTTAGGCAACAAGAAGGGGTGGCCTCAGGCCACCCCTTCCGTGTTGGTTCCGTCGGCCGCGCGCTAGACGCGGTGGCACCAGACCCAGTGCTCCTTGCCTCCGGTGCCGACGTTGCGCCACTCGGGGACTTCCTCGCGGCACTGGTCGACGGCGATCGGGCAGCGCGTGTTGAACACGCAGCCCGGCGGCGGCGACAGCGGGCTGGGCACGTCGCCAAGGAGGATGATGCGTTCCCGCTCGCGCTCCACCTCGGGGTCCGGAATCGGAACCGCCGAGAGCAGCGCCTTCGTGTAGGGATGCAGCGGGTCGTCGAAAATCGTGTCGCGGTCGGTCAGCTCCATGATGTGCCCGAGGTACATCACGGCCACGCGATCGCTGATGTGGCGCACCACCGAGAGGTCGTGCGCGATGAACAGGTACGTGAGGTTGAACTCCTCCTGCAGGTCCTGCAGGAGGTTGATGATCTGCGCCTGGATTGAAACGTCGAGCGCCGATACGGGCTCGTCGCAGACGATGAACTCCGGCTCGACCGCGAGTGCGCGGGCGATGCCGATGCGCTGCCGCTGGCCGCCCGAGAACTCGTGCGGGTAGCGGCTGGCGAAGTACGGGTTCAGGCCCACTGTCTGCAGCAGGCTGTGCACGCGGTCGCGCTTCTCCTGCCCCCGCGCCAGGTTGTGGATCGTGATCGGCTCCGAGACGATCGATCCGACCGACATACGCGGGTTCAGGCTCGCGTACGGGTCCTGGAAGATCATCTGCATGCGGCGCCGGTAGTTCCGCAGGGAACGGCCCCGCACGCGTGTCAGATCCTCTCCCGCGAAGTTCACCGAGCCCGCCGTCGGGCGGTTTAGCTGGAGGATGGCCTTGCCGGTCGTGCTCTTCCCGCAACCGGACTCGCCCACGAGCCCCAGCGTCTCGCCACGCTTCACGTTGAACGTGACGCCGTCCACGGCCTTCACGTCCGCCACGCGGCGCTGGAAGATCAGTCCTGCCGTGACCGGGAAGTAGACCTCCAGATCCTCGACTTCAAGAAGGGCGTCTCCCGCCCCGTTGCTCATACCGGGTGCGGCCTCGGCGGTGCTAGCTTGTTGCGACAACTGGCCTCTCCCTTCCGACGTTCTGCCACTCCCAGCAGGCGGCCTGGTGCTCGCCTTCGATCTGGGCCGTGTCAGGATACTGCGTGAGGCACTGGTCCGTGCGCCAGTCGCACCGCGGATAGAAGCTGCAGCCCTCCGGCAGGTGCGCCAGGTCGGGGGGCAGGCCCTCAATGGGGATCAGCTTCTCCTGCCGGTGCTCATCCAGCCGCGGCACCGAGTTCAGCAGGCCCACCGTGTAGGGATGCTTCGGATTCGCGTACAGCTCGGCCGCGTCCGCCCGCTCGATCACCTTGCCCGCATACATCACGTTCACCCGGTCGGCGTAGCGAGCGACCACCCCCAGGTTATGCGTGATGATGATGACTGCCGTCCCGAACTCACGACTGAGCCGGGCCATGACCTCGAGAATCTGGGCCTGGATCGTCACGTCGAGCGCGGTGGTGGGCTCGTCCGCCAGCAGGATCTTCGGGTTGCAGCTCATCGCCATCGCGATCATCACGCGCTGGCGCATACCCCCCGAGAACTGGTGCGGGTAGTCGTCGATGCGGCTGCGGGCGGCGGGAATACCCACCAGCTCCAGCAACTCGACGGCCCGCTCCCGGGCGGCCCGGCCACGAAGATCCTGGTGCAACTCCAGCGACTCCGTGATCTGCCGCCCGATCGTGAGCACGGGATTAAGCGACGTCATCGGCTCCTGGAACACCATGGCGATGTCGTTGCCGCGAATGCGCCGCATCTCGTTCTCGTCGAGCTTCAGCAGATCACGTCCCTGGAACATGATCTCGCCGGAGACGATCTTGCCTGGGGGCGAAGGGATCAGGCGGAGGATCGAAAGCGCCGAGACGCTCTTCCCGCAGCCCGACTCACCCACAAGCCCCAGCGTCTCGCCCTCCTCCACTGAGTAGGACGTGCCGTCAACTGCTTTGACGACGCCCTCCTGCGTGTAGAAGTACGTCCGGAGGTCATTTACCTCAAGAAGCGCCATGACGCCCCCTTTCGCCTGACTCGGATTTGCCTGCGTCACCCATTGACGAGAAACGGGCTCCCCATGCGGCCATGGGGAAGAGGAGATTCGAACTCCTACGCCTTGCGGCACATGATCCTAAATCATGCTCGTCTGCCAATTCCGACACTTCCCCGGCCCGATCCGGCTGGCGAACCATCCGGTGAGACCTTTCCGAAAGTGGTGAGCCGCGAAGGACTCGAACCTTCAACCTAGTGATTAAGAGTCACTTGCTCTGCCAATTGAGCTAGCGGCCCCAAGGTCGCGCGGAGTATACCCAAGCGCCTTCACGCGCGACAACAACTCCGAAACGTTTCGGAAACTTTTCCGAAGCCCTCAGACCGCGCCGCGCAGCAGATCGATCACCTCGTCCACGGCTGCCACGCGCCAGTTCGCCCACGTCTCGCTCGTGCGCTGCCACTCAAGGTAGCGCTCACGCCCCTCCGCCCGCGCCTGCTGGATCTCTTCCTCGCTCGGCTCGTGCCCGATTCGCTGCGCGATCGCCTCCGGACGCATGTCCCCCAGTACTTCGTACAGCTGGTCCATCTGCTCGTTCGCGAGGCCCGGCCGCTCGATGAAGTGGCCCAGCTCGACGTGCTCGGCGTTGTAGAAGATGTACACGGGGATGGACTCGAACTCCCCGTCCTTCAGGTACTCGGCGATCATGTCCTTGTTCAGGTCACGCTCGAAGATGCGTACCTCGATCCCCAGCGCCTCGGCGATGCGAACACCCACCGGCATCCCCCGGTAGACATCCGGGCACCAGTCCTCGCCGATGATGACCATGTGATCCGGCCCGTTCGGCCGCGAGGCCAGGTCATTCAGGGCGGCCTGCTGCTCCCCGCTAATCGTGAGACTCCCGTAGTTGTCGTCGAACTGCTCCCGGTTGCGGATGCCCGACTGGATGTATTCCTGGTAGGTCTTGCCCTTCGCAAAACGCTCGCGCGTGATGACGGATTCCGTTGCCTGAGCCACTGCGGCCTCCCTGGTCGTGTGTCGCTTGCGGTCAGCCTATCGGCGGCGCGCTGACCCTACAACTCGCCCCGCTCGGACGCCTTCGCCCGCTCCCACAGCTCGTCGAGCGCGTCGATGCCCATCTCGTTCAGGTCGAGCGACTCCTGTGCCGCCAGGCGCTCCACGAACCCGAAGCGGCGGCGGAACTTCCCGTTCGCCCGCCGCAGCGCCTGTTCGCCGTCGATCCCCATCGTCGCCGCGATGTGGGCGATCACGAAGAGCACGTCACCGAACTCCTCCTCACGGTCCTTCTCGGTTTCCGCGAGGGCCAGCTCGGCGATCTCTTCCGAGAGCTTCTCCAGCGGCCCGTGGATGTCCGGCCAGTCGAACCCGGCCCGGCGCGCCCGCCCCTGGATCGTCTGCGACTCCGCCAGCGCGGGCAGTGTCGCCGGTACGCCTTCGAGGCGTGGCTTGTCGGGCCGTTCCTTCTGCTTCAGGACTTCCCAGCTCTCACGCACCTCCTCTGCCGTCTCCGCCGTGGCGTCGGCGAACACGTGCGGGTGCCGCGCCACCAGCTTCGCGGCAATCCGCGAGTAGACGTCGCCGAACTCGAACTCCTCAAGGCGCTCCGCTACCGCCGTGTGCATGAGCACCTGCAGGAGCACGTCGCCCAGCTCCTCGGCTATGGCTTCGGCCTCTCCCGAGTCGATCGCCTCCAGGAGCTCGTAGGCCTCCTCCAGCAGGTGCGGTCGCAGCGATTCGTGCGTCTGTTCCCGGTCCCAGGGGCATCCCTCGGGACCGTGCAGGCGGCGGATGATCGCTTCCAGCGCTTCGAACTGGCGCAGGTCGTCGGGGATGGGGGACGGCTCCGGCTCGGTCGCCATGGCCGCAGTCTACGCGGCGCGGTTCTCCGGTCTTTGGGGTGGCGGTAGGACACAGCGCGTTCGCGTTGGACAATTGGATGCATGAGCGAGGAACAGCGCACCTGGGGCGGTCGCTTCGAGGGGTCGATGGACGACCTCACGCGCGACTACACCGCCGGCGTCGACCGTGACCTGTACGAGCACGACATCGCCGGCTCGGTCGCGCACGCGCGCATGCTTGGGGCGACCGGCATCATCCCCGAGGGCGAGGCCACCGCCATCGTCGCTGGGCTCGGCGCCGTGCTCGAAGGCTTCCGCGCCGGTGAAGTCCAGTGGCGTCCCGAGCTCGAGGACATCCACACGCATGTCGAGGTCGCTCTCCGCGACCAGATCGGAACTGCCGCGGGGCGGCTGCACACCGCTCGCTCCCGCAACGACCAGGTGTCGCTGCTCAATCGCATGCTCGTGCGTGAGCAGTGCGATCTCGCAGCCGCAGGCGCCGAGGCGCTCATCGAGGCGCTCTGCGATCTCGCGCTGACCCATGCCGCCGACCCGATGCCCGGCTACACGCACCTCCAGAGAGCGCAGCCGGTCACGCTCGGCCACCACCTGCTCGCCTACGGCGAGATGCTGCTGCGCGACCGCGACCGCTTCCGCGACTGCCGTGCCCGGACGAACGTGCTCCCGCTCGGATCGGGCGCCCTCGCCGGTTCCCCCTACCCCCTCGACCGCGAGATGGTCGCTCGCGAGCTCGGTTTCGAGGGCGTCTCGCGCAACAGCCTCGACGCCGTCGCCGACCGCGACTACGCCATCGAGTTCCTCTCGTCATGCGCCATCGCGCAGGCGCACCTCTCGCGCCTCGCCGAGGAGATCGTGATCTGGTCGAGCGCCGAGTTCGCCTTCGTGCGCCTCCCGGACGCGTTCGCCACGGGGTCGAGCATGATGCCGCAGAAGAAGAACGCCGATGTCGCCGAGCTGGCGCGAGGCCGCTCCGGCCGCGTCTTCGGCGAGCTGGTGAACCTGCTGGCCAACCTCAAGGGCCAGCCTCTCGCCTACAACCGAGACCTGCAGGAAGACAAGGCCGCCATCCTCAACGCGGCCGCCGTCGTCATCCCCAGCCTGCGCATCTTCGCGGCTATGGCGCCTGCCCTCGAATTCGACCTGGAGCGCATGCGGGACGCCGCCTCCGGGGGCTTCTCCCTTGCCACCGACGTCGCCGACTACCTGGTCCGCAAGGGCATGCCCTTCCGCGAGGCCCACGCCGTCACCGGCGGCCTCGTGCGCGAGGCCGAGGAGCGCGGCTGCGAGCTGCACGAGCTCCCCTTCGAACGCTACGCCGAAGCCAGCGACCTCTTCGAGCCCGACGTCCTCGACATTGATGTCGACTCGGCCCTCGCTGCCCGCGACGCAGTAGGAGGCACCGCCCCCGCCCGCGTCTGCGAAGCCGCCGCGGCGCTACGCCGCGAGATCGCCGGCTGACAGCCTCGTTCGTTGCACCCTACAATGTAGGGCAACAGGGGTGGCGCAGCGTGAACCAGTTGACGCTCAGGGGAATCGACGACCAGCTGCGCGAGCGTCTCCTGCAGCTCGCGGAGCAGGAGGGCATCTCTCCGGACGAGGCTGCCCTACAGCTCCTCCGCAAGGCCGTTGAACTTCCTGGGTCGCCTTCCCCTTCCCGAAGGATCGGGAAGTCGTTAAATCACTTCATCGGGAGCATGACTCCCGATGAGTCCGCCGAGTTGGCAGAAGCCCTGCAGTTCTTCGACACCATCGACGAGTCGATGTGGAATTGACGGTGAAGCTCAGCTTTCGGGCCAGCTTTGCTGGAACGAGAAGTTGATGGCGTAGGTGATGAGAGCAACGTTCGGCACGGCCTTCGCAGCAAGAATTAGCCGGTCGTGGAAGGCGTTCGCGACCAGAATTCCACGGACTGGCTGCTGGGATTCACCCACCACGCTGCCCATGCAGGAGAGGATCTGCCCCATTGCGGGTAGCGTGGCTGTGCCCGCTTTGAGTTCGATGATGACGAGGTTGCCCTCCTGGTCCTTGGCAGTGATGTCGATCCGGCCCGCTTCGACGCTCTTCTCAGTCCCGCCGTCGATGATGGTGAGACCAGGATCGAGTTCAGCAATGGTGTTACGCAAAGCCTTTTGGAGGTCCCGCTCCAGGCCGAATTTCAGTCCTGCGGCACCTTCGCCGTCTTCCGCGCCCCCCGCTTCGGCGCCCTCTCCTGTGCTTGTGCCTCCTCCCCCACCGTAGTGGGGGTTCAAGGAGACATTCTGGTAGTTGAACAGGTTGCCCCGGTTGTCGAGGTCGTCCAGATTGCCGGACTTCGCTTCATCCGACAGCGGGTTGGCGAACTCGCCGCTGGAAGTTAGCTGCCAGCTTTGCTTTAGGGAGTGAAGTTGCTGCACCTTCTGCTCGTCCATCAACTTGAGCAGGGGAGACACACTGCGGTTGTTAAGAAGTCGGGTTTCTCCCCTGAGGATTCCTCTTTCGGCCAGATCCTCTGCTGAGAACTGATTCAGGAATTCAACGACATCCATGTCCACGGCTGCCTGACCTCCAGACCTCTCCTCTGCCCCTAGTCCAGCTGCGCGACCAGCCCCTTCGTCGCCGCCGCCGCCGCCACGACCCGCTCGCGCTCCTCGTCCGAGAGCTCCAGCTCGAAGGTGCGCTGGATGCCGCCCTCGCCGAGCTGCACAACCGTGCCCGAGAACACGCCCTCGATGCCGTACTCGCCCTGGTGCAGGGTTGAGCAGGGCATCAGGCGGCGCTGGTCGAGCAGGATCGCCGTGACCATCGCGATCGTCCCCGCCGAAGGGGCGTAGAAGGCGCTGCCGACCCGCATCAGTTCGGCGATCTCGGCCCCGCCCCGCATCGTGCGAGCCACTACCTCGTCGACCTTGTCCGCCGGGAGCAGTTGCGTCAGGGGGACGCCGCCGACGCGCGTCTGCGAGACGACTGGCACCATCGTCGTGTCGGTGTGGCCGCCGATCACGTAGCCGTGCACGTCCTGCGGCGAGACGCCGCAGGCGTCGGCCACGAAGTGGCGGTAGCGGGCGCTGTCGAGCGCGCCGCCCTGGCCGATGACGCGCTCGCGGGGGAAGCCGCTGGCTGCCAGGGCGACGTGGCACATGGCGTCCATCGGGTTCGAGAAGATGACCAGCACCGCGTCCGGCGAAGCCTTCGCCGCGTCCGCGACCTTGGCGCGCACGATGGCGGCGTTGCTGTTCAGCAGCTCCTCGCGGCTCATACCAGGCTTCCGCGGGGCGCCCGCGGTCACGATCACGACGTCCGAACCGGCTGTCTCGTCCCAGCCGTCGGTGGCGCTGATGGAGGCGCTGAATCCGCTCCAGGCGGCCGCCTGCGACTCGTCCAGCGCCTTGCCGAAGTGCATGGTGCCGGCGAACTGCGGATCGTCCTGCAGGACGACGTCGCAGATGTCGCGCTCAATGAGCCGCTGCGCCATGGCGCCGCCCGTCATGCCGGCGCCAACGATCGTGACCTTCTTCCGTGCCATCGTGTTCCTCTTGGGGGTGCAATGTGGTGCCGGGAGACTAGCACGGGCCTCCCCTAGGGACCGCCGTGCCGCCGCGGCAAGCCCGCAGCGCGGGCACCCCATACACTGAGCCCGTGGATCAGTCCCGCATCCGCAACTTCTGCATCATTGCCCACATCGACCACGGCAAGTCGACGCTCGCCGATCGCTTCCTGGAGGTGACGGGGACGGTCGCCGTGCGCGCCATGGCCGACCAGGTGCTCGACACCATGGACCTGGAGCGCGAGCGCGGCATCACCATCAAGGCCGCCGCCGCGCGCATGACCTACCGCGGGAGCGACGGCGAGGAGTACCAGTACAACCTGATCGATACGCCCGGCCACGTCGATTTCACCTACGAGGTCTCTCGCTCCCTGGCCGCCTGCGAAGGCGCCATCCTCGTGGTCGATGCCTCCCAGGGCATCGAGGCGCAGACGCTTGCCAATGTCTACCTCGCGCTCGATCAGGGCCTCACGCTCATCCCCGTCATCAACAAGATCGACCTGCCTCACGCCGAGACCGAGCGCGTCGCTCACGAGCTCGAACGGGTCGTCGGCTTCTCCGAAGACGAGATCATCCTCGCCAGCGCCAAGGAAGGCAGCGGTATCGAGGAGATCCTCGAAGCCGTCCGCGAGCGCGTCCCGCCCCCCGAGGGCGACCGTTCCGGCGATGTGAAAGCGCTCATCTTCGACTCCAAGTACGACGCCTATAAGGGTGTGCTCGCGCACGTGCGCGTGGTCGACGGCGGCATGCAGGGCCGCGCCGACCTGCGGCTGATGCAGACCGGCAAGACCTTCGAGCCGCTAGAGTTCGGCATCTTCGCCCCCGGCATGCAGCCGCTCGAAGGACTGGCCGCGGGCGAGGTGGGCTACATCGCGACCGGTCTCAAGGAGGTCGCCGACTGCCGCGTGGGCGATACCGTCACGCTCGCCGAGACGCCCGCCGCCGACCCTCTCCCCGGATACCGCCAGGCCAAGCCGATGGTCTTCGCCGGCATCTACCCCACCGATTCCGACCAGTACCAGGAGCTGCGAGAGGCGCTGGAGCGCCTCGCCCTCAACGACGCCTCTCTTGTCTACGAGCCGGAGTCGTCGGCGGCGCTCGGCTTCGGCTTCCGCTGCGGCTTCCTCGGACTGCTGCACCTCGAGATCGTCGTTGAGCGCCTCGAGCGCGAGTACGACCTTGGCCTGCTCACGACCGCCCCCAGCGTCGAGTACGAGGTCGAGCTGCGCTCCGGCGAAGTCGTCGCCATCGAGAACCCCTCCCTCCTGCCCAACCCCTCGCACATCGAGGAGATCCGCGAACCCTGGGCCACCATCGACGTCGTCACGCCCAGCCGTCACATCGGCCAGGTGATGGACCTCGTGACGAGCCGCCGCGGGCAGTTCCTGCGCATGGAGTACCTCGAACCCGAGAGCGACCTCGCCCCCGGCGAGGCCCGCGTCCTCCTCGCCTACGAAATCCCCATGGCCGAGATACTCGTCGACTTTTACGACACCCTGAAGGGCTCCACGAGCGGCTACGCCAGCCTCGACTACCAGCCCGCCGGCTACCGCGCCGCCTCGCTGGTCAAGGTCGACGTACTCGTCAACGGCCAGGTGGTCGACGCGCTCTCCATCATCACGCACCGCGAAAACGCGTCCCGTGAGGGACGCTCGCTCGTGCTGAAGCTGCGCAGTCTCATCCCCCGCCAGATGTTCGATGTGCCCCTGCAGGCCGCGATCGGTGGCCGTATCATTGCCCGCGAAACGGTCCGCGCGCTGCGCAAGAACGTCCTCGCCAAGTGCTACGGTGGCGACATAACGCGAAAGCGGAAGCTGCTTGAGAAGCAGGCCGAGGGCAAGAAGCGCATGAAGCGCGTC
This sequence comes from Tepidiformaceae bacterium, assembly GCA_965203545.1. GTDB lineage: Bacteria > Chloroflexota > Dehalococcoidia > Tepidiformales > Tepidiformaceae > UBA2991. The sequence continues at coordinate 714,501 of OZ241899.1, read as the reverse complement.
GGCAACGTGGAAATTCCGCAGGAAGCCTTTATGGCCGTCCTGCAGCTACGCGAGGACTAGGAGCGAGAGATGATCAAGGCATTCGTGCTCATTGTGGTGGACCCGGCCGAGACCCAGAGCGTGTTCGACTCCCTCCAGGGAGTAGACGGCATTTCCGAGGTCTACCAGGTGATGGGGCCTTACGACATCGTGGCGGTGATCGAAGCGCCCAGCATCACGCAGGTGCCGGCCCTGATCAGCCAGCATATTCGCGTGGTCGAGGGTATCGAGAGCACGACCACCTGCGTGACCTTCCCCGACTCCTAGCCAACCGGTCTTCCCTCGCTACCGTACGGCCCTTGCCGTACAATTCCTCCCGTACGGAGCCTTCCGTACGGGAGTGAGCATGTCGGCGCGTCTGGAAGTACGGCTTGACGACGAGCGGAAAGAGCGGCTGGACATGCTCGTCGAGACGGCGGGCTCTCCCACCTCCGAGGTGGTCCGCCGCCTGATCGACGACGCCTGGGAAGCCATGATGCTGGAGCGCCGCAAGGCCGCAGTCGAGCGGCTGATCGCCCTGAACGGCGAGGACGTTCCCGATCCAGACATCCTTTCGCGCCAGCTTGCGAACAGATACGAGCCCCTTGATTGACCTCCTTTCTTGACGCCAACGTTCCCATCTACGCCGGGGGAACAGAGCATCCGTACAGGGAGCCCTGCGCTCGGATACTGGCGATCGTGGCGGCGCATCCGCGCGCCTTCATGACTGACGTCGAAGTCCTGCAGGAGGTGATCCATCGTTCGATCGCCCTCAGGCGGTGGGACCATGGACGAAACGTGCTCCGGGAGTTCGTCGATCTTATGCATGGCCACATCGAGCCGTTCTATGTCGAGGATGTCCAGGTGGCAGCCGCGCTGGCTGACCAACACCCCGGAATCAGCGCCCGAGACCTCCTCCACGCGGCCGTCATGCGACGCCTGGGGGTCGAGCGCATCATCTCCGCGGACCGCGACTTCGACCGCCTGCCGGGAATCACCCGTCTCGACCCGTCCACGGTGGACGAGTGGGAAGGCTCGGTCTTGAGCATGAACGGCGAGCCGACCGACGCCTAGAAGATGCTGGCGTCGCTCTCCTCTTCCGCCTCGCCCACTGCCTGCTCCGTCGTGACCAGGCCCTGGCCGAAGAGGATGCGCCGTCCCGCCGCCTCGAAGGGCGTGGCGCCATCCGCATCGGTCCCCAGCGCGCGCTGCACGAGCGCGAAGAGCGTCTCGCCCGTGACGAGCGCATACCCGTAGTTCTCGCAGGCGATGCGAAGGGCGTCCGTGAACTGACCGCGCCGCGCCGACGGCGTGATGTTGCGCTTGCCGTTCGCCACGATGATGCCGCGGAGCTGTTCGCCCTCGTCCAGCAGGTGGCGCTCCAGGCGGCGCTGCAGGCGCACGTAGGGCCACTCCGCAACGTCTTCGCGCGTGCTCTCGACTTCCACGAGAGCGGTGTGCTCCCCCTCCGTGACGGCGAGGCCGTTGTCGGTATCCGTCGCGTGCAGTCCCAGGAGCGCAAGCGCCTCCTCCACGGCGGCCGCGAACGCCGGACCGGTCGCCCACAGCAGGCGGCGGTGCGAGGTGAGGGCGTTGAGCCGCTCTCGCACCGCTGCCGCCCTCGAGGCCGCCGCCGACTCGGCTTCGGCCGCTTCCTCCAGCTCCGCCTCGATCTGCTCCGAGCCGGGAAGGGCGTGGGTGCGCGCCCATCCCGGCGCATCCTCCGACACGGCGCCCGAGGCCACCTCCGTCATTGCGTCAACGAGCGACTGGGCGAGCTTCGTGCGGGCGGTGCCCGTCACCGTGGCGAACACGGGCGTCACCACGATCCGCCCGGCGAGCACCGCAAATTCGGCGGCGATTGGCATGTTCGAGCCGCCGGTGGCGATCACGTGCCCCTCGTGGTCCCTTGTCCCGATGGCCGGGTCGAGCACAGCCCGGTAGGAGAGGTGGCGGCGGTGTTCGCGCAGCACCGGGCTGAGCGGATGGCGGTCGTCGGTGATGCGGATGGTCTTGCCCTCCCCGGCCCGGACGTGCGGCGGGTTCCAGCTCCCGCCCTTGGGCGCGGGCAGCCAGCTGTAGCGGTCGAACCCCTCGAAGCCGACAACCCCGGGCAACACCGCGTTGGGGCGCCCGATGACGAAGAGCGTGCCGCCCTGTTCCAGGAAACGCCTGGCTTCCTCGGTGCGCCGCGTGAGCTGGTCGGCGGCCGAGATCTGCGTGGCCGTCGTCGCCCCGTTCACCACCGGACGCCCGTCCTGTGCGTTGAAGGGTCGCTCCCCGTCGAGCAGCTGCTGAACAGCCATCGTGATCGCCTCCGGGTCGATAAAGACCGCGTCGTAATCAGTGAAGCTCGGCGAGTTGAGGATCGTGTGGTTATCCACGATCTGGTTCGGCAGGGAGTACCCGATGGTCAGGATGCGCATGGCTACTGCTCCGTTCGCATGAGGGCGGTGAGGTGGGCGAGAAGGTCCGCGCGGATCTCCTCGCGGTCGATGGCGGCGGCGACCGCGGCGGCGATTGCCCCCGCGGGACGGCCGGTGTCGTAGCGCCGGCCGTCGAACCGGCAGGCGCATACGGGCTCGCCTGCCGCAATCTGCCCGGCGATCGCGTCGGTGAGCTGCAGCTCGCCGCCGGCGCCGGGCTCCAGTGTCTCGAGCTGGTCGAAGATTGAGGGGCCGAGCACGTAGCGTCCTACCACGCCCAGGTCGGACGGCGCCTCGCTCGCGGACGGCTTCTCCACGATTCCGCGCAGGCGGGCCGGGTTTCCTGGGCCGTCCGGGTCGACAATGCCGTACTGAGGCACCTGCTCCGGCGTGACTTGCTGCACCGCGATCACGGTCGCTGCCCTGCAGCCCCCGTAGGCCGCCACGAGCTGCGCCGTGCACGGCGTCTCCCCCAGGATGATGTCGTCCGGGAACAGCAGCGCGAAGGGTTCGCCTGCGAGATACGGCTGTGCCTGCTGGACGGCGTGACCGGTGCCCAGTGGCTCCTGCTGCTCGACGAACGTAAACGTCGCCAGTTGCTCCGGCGCCAGCACTCGCTCGGCGAGGGCCGTGTCGCCCCGCTCCCGGGCGATCGCCTCGATGCGCGACCCACCGCCGAAGTGCTCGCGGATGGCGGCGCGGTCGGGCGCCAGCACCATTACGACCTCCTCGACCCCGGCCGCCACCGCTTCCTCCACCGCGTACTGGATGATGGGCCGGTCGACGACCGGCAGCATCTCCTTGGGTACGGACTTGGTGGCGGGCAGCATGCGCGTGCCGAGCCCGGCCGCGAGGATGACCGCTCGTCGCACGGACGCCATAACAGCATGGTAGAGCGCCAGGGCGTTCCGATATACAGCGCGATAATGGTGGTGCTATCATCCACCGCACGTCTGACGGGGAGCAGCTTGAGAAAACGACGCTCGAAGGTTCCGCCTAAGCCACCACCGCCGCAGCCGCGCATTAACGAGCGCATCCGCGTTCCCGAAGTGCGGGTTATCGACGAAGAGGGTCAGCAGGTAGGCGTGCTACCAACCGCAGACGCAATCGCCATGGCCCGCGAGCGTGATGTCGACCTCGTCGAGGTCTCCGGCCAGGCCACGCCCCCCGTCGCCCGCCTCATGGACTTCGGCCGCTTCAAGTACGAGCAGTCGAAGAAGGAGAGCGAGGCCCGCAAGCACCAGGCCAAGACCCGCCTGCGTGAAGTGCGCATGAAACCGAAGATCGACGTGCACGACATCGACTTCAAGACCCGCACCGTCGAGAAGCTGCTGCGCCAGGGCGACAAGGTGAAGGTGACGGTCATGTTCCGGGGCCGGGAGATCACCCATCCCCAGATCGGCAAGAACCTCCTCGATCGTATCTTCGACAACCTCGAAGATGTAGCGACGAAGGAGAAGGACGCGGCGCTCGAAGGCCGGCACATGTCGATGATCCTGATCCCGGACAAGCGCGGGATCGCGGCTCGGGATCGTGCCGCCCAGGCCGAAGCGGAAGCCCAGAACGGGGCTGCTCCGGCCGGGGAAGAGCCAGAGGGCGAGAGCGGAGAACCGGTTACCGCGGGCGCGTCCGGGGACTAGCCAGTGCCAAAGATCAAGACCCACAAGGGCGCCGCCTCGCGCTTTCGCGTAACCGGCGGTGGGAAGATCATGCGGATGTACGGCAACCGCAATAAGTTTCGCCGGAAGAAGCGCAAGCCCGTCCGCGTGAAATACGGCCAGACCGTTCCCGTATCCGCCTCGCAGTCGCGCACCATCCGGGAGATGCTCGTCAAATAGCATTCCTGCTCACCCGGCCAAGGGGGCCGGGTTTCACGAAGGAGCCCACCGAATGAGTCGAGTGAAGCGCGGTGTCACCTCGCACCGCCGCCACAAGAAGATAATCGCGCTGGCGAAGGGCCACCATGGCCAGCGCCACCGCGTCTTCCGCCGCGCCAACGAGAGCGTCATGCACGCCCTCCGCTACAGCTATGAGGACCGCCGCACCCGCAAGGGCGACTTCCGCCGCCTCTGGATCATCCGCATCAACGCCGCCGCCCGCCGCGAGGGCCTCAGCTACTCGCGCCTTATGAACGGCCTGAAGAAGGCGGGTATCGAGCTCGACCGCAAGATGCTCGCGCATCTCGCCGTCACGCGGCCCGATGCGTTCGCCAGGGTTGCTGAGCGCGCGAAAGAAGCGATCGCCGCCTGATCGGCCGCTCTAACCGACTTCCGAGAGCCTGATCACCATCTGCTGCAGCACGATCAGCAGCAGGATCGCCGCCAGCGGGCTCAGGTCCAGCATCCCCGTGCTCGGCAGCACCCGCCGGATCGGGTCGATCACCGGCTCCGTGATCCGGAACAGTACCTGGTAGATCGTGCTCCCCTGGTCGATCGGCAGGAAGCTGATGAGCGCGCGCGCCACGATCGACCACGTCAGGATCGTGAGAAACGTAAGCGTGAACTGCGCGACGTAGGGATGCACGGCCCGTGGACTCTGCTCTCAAGGATACCGCAGCATCGCTCTGTCCTCGCGTAAAGCCCATCGATGCCGAATACTCAATCGATGGAAGCCATCCCCGAACTCCGTACCGAGCGCCTCCTCCTCCGCCCCTTCCGCAGCGGCGACGTCGACGACGTGTTCGCCTACGCCTCGAACCCGGACTGGGCCCGCTACCTGCCCGTCCCGGACCCTTACACCCGGCGCCACGCCGAAGAGTTTGTGGCCGGCTGCATCCTCGTCGATGGCGAGAAGCGCTTCGAGTGGGCCGTCGTTCACGAAGGGCGAGTGTCGGGTGGCCTCAGCCTGACCATCCGTCGTCCCGGTGTGGCCGAGATGGGGTACAGCATCGCCCACCCGCTCTGGGGGAAGGGCCTGACGACCGAAGCAGCCCGCGCCGTGATTGCACACGCCTTCGAGGAGCTCGGCCTCGTTCGTATCCAGGCCTTTGCCGACATCCGCAACGCCGCTTCGTGGCGGGTCATGGAGAAACTGGGCATGGAGCGCATCGGCGTGGCGCACGCGGATCGACTCGTCGGTAGAGAGCGCGTCGGCTCGGTGTCTTACGAACTCCTGCGGGACAACTGGTCGCCGACCGACGAGCAGGTTGCCCAGCAGCCTGCGGAAGCAGGCCCTCCCGAGCTTCGCACGCCCCGCCTGTTGCTCCGCCCCTTCCGGATGGCCGATGTCGACGACGTGTTCGCCAACGCCTCGGATCCAGAGTGGGGTCGCTACATCCAGGTGCCCGCTCCCTACACCCCCCGCGACGCGGAGGAGTTTGTCGCCCGCGTCGTCCTCACCAAACCGGAGGACAACCTGCGCTGGGCGCTCGTCCACGACGGGCGCGTCGCGGGGAATGTTGACCTTACTCCCGGCCCTGTGGGTGTAGCCGAGCTTGGCTACGCCCTCGCTCGGCCGCTCTGGGGGCAAGGACTGGTGACGGAGGCTGCGAAGGCGGTCCTCGCCTACGGCTTTGAGTCGCTGAGCCTCGTCCGCATCTTCGCCTACGCGGTCTCGGACAACGGAGCCTCCCTGCGCGTCATGGAGAAGCTCGGCATGAAGCGCGAGGGCCTCCTGCGCCGCCACCGCCTGATTCGCGGCGAATACGTGGACGACGTCTTCTGCGCCATCCTTCGCGAGGAGTGGTCGCTGCCGGAGACCTCCGGGTGAGGCAGTGGTGACCGAACGCCCGCCCGAGATCCGCACCGAGCGCCTCCTCTTGCGCCCCTTCCGCGCGGACGATGTCGACGGCGTGTTCTCGTTCTCCTCCGACCCCGAGTGGGGACGCTACCTTGAGGTTCCCATGCCCTATTCCAGACGCGACGCGGAAGAGTTTGTGGCTGGTGCAGTCCTATTCGATGCGGGAGCGAAACTGAGGTGGGCGACTGTCCACGAGGGTCACGTCTCGGGGTTCGTGAACCTGGCCTTGGTGGTCGGCGCGGCCGAAGTCGGCTACGGGATCGCCCGGCCTCTCTGGGGGCAGGGTCTGGTGACCGAGGCTGTCACTGCCATCCTGCGGTATGGGTTCGGCTCGCTGGGCCTGGCCCGTATCTGCGCCTACGCGGTGGTCGACAACGAGGCTTCCTGGCGGGTCATGGAGAAGCTCGGGATGCAGCGAGAGGGTTTCCTCCGCCGTCACCGCGTCATCCACGGCGAGTACGTCGACGATGTCCTCTACTCGGTAGTCCGGGAGGGCTGGTCACCGCCAGACGAGCAGACCGCCGGGGAGTCTGCCGCGGAAGGCCCGCCCGAGCTCCGCACGGACCGCCTCCTCCTCCGCCCCTACCGCATGGCCGATGTCGACGCCGTCTTCGAATACGGGAAGGACGCCGAGTGGGGCCGCTATCTGGACGTGCCGCAGCCCTACACCCGTGACAGCGCGCAGGCGGACGTTGCCCGGGCGGTCCTCGCCGATCCGGAGACGGCTCCCATCTGGGCCATCGTCCACGACGAACATGTATCCGGTGGCATCAGCCTGACCGTGTACGGCCCCGGCTCCGCCGAGATGGGCTACAGCCTCACGCGGCCGCTCTGGGGACAGGGCCTGATGGCGGAGGCCGCGACTGCGGTGCTGGCTTACGGCTTCGAGAAGCTTCACCTGGCTCGCATCCAGGCTTCGACCGACATCCGCAACGAAGCCTCGTGGGGAGTCATGGAGAAGGTCGGCATGCAGCGCACCGGAGTGGCTCGAAGCAACCGTCTTCACCGCGACATCCGCGTCGATGACGTGTTCTACGAAGCCCTCCGCGAGGAGTGGTCGCCGCCTGCGTAGTTCCAGCGACCACCGGTGCCCCTGTTCTCTACGTGTCCCGTCCCGCCAGCTTGAACGCTGCCGGCCCGGAAATTAAGAAAACTCGTAGAGGCGGGCGGGGCGGTGGGCGCCTTCCTTGCGAGTTTCGTTGGTCGCGCGGACGATGCCCAGCCCGACCATTCGCCGGCGGAAGTTCCGCTTGTCGACCGGCTCCTCGAGGATCGCCTCGTACACGCCCTGCAGCTCCCGCAGGGTGAAGCGCCGCGGCAGGAAGCTGTAGGCCACATTCGTGTAGGCGAGCTTGTTCCGCAGCCGTTCGCGCGCGTATTCGAGAATGCCCTCGTTCCCGAACGCGAGCGCGTCGAGGTCGCGCAGGGCGTGCCAGGCCGGGCGCCACTCCAGCTCGCGACGCAGCCGCGCCTGCGCCGCCGGCAGCAGCGCGAAGTAGGCCACGACGATGCCCGCGTCTCCCTCGTCCGTCGCGTCGAAGCTGTAGAGCTGTTCGAGGAACACGTCCGTGAGGCCGGTCTCGTCCTGGAGCTTGCGGCTGGCCGCCCCGTCGAGCGTCTCGTTCGGCTGGAGCAGGCCTCCGGGCAGCGCCCACTCCCCCTGGCAGGGTTCCGCCGCGCGCTCGATCAGGAGCACGGACAGCCGTCCCTCCAGCACGGTGAAAATCACTACGACCACCGCGGGCGCCATCCCGCAAGTGTAGGACCTGCCGGCGGTCGCGGGGTGAAGGGAACCCGCGGGATGTGGCGCAAGCAATCCCGTGCCTACAATGCCTGCGGAGGGGTCGCATAGAGGCCTAGTGCGGGCGCCTGCTAAGCGCTTATCGGCGGAAACGTCGATCGAGGGTTCGAATCCCTCCCCCTCCGCCACTGGAAACTGGAAGCGACACATGACCGAGCGCTACTTCCTCTGGACCGTCGGCTGCCAGATGAACGTCGCGGACAGCGAGAAGCTGGCCGCCGGCTTCACGCGTCTCGGCATGGAGCCCGTCCCCGAGGCCGGCAGCGCCGACATCGTCGTCATCAACACCTGCAGCGTCCGACAGCACGCCGAAGATCGCGCCTACTCCCAGCTCGGACGCGTGCGCCTCATCAAGGAGGAGCGCCCCGACCTCAAGATCGCCGTCATGGGCTGCATGGTCGGCCAGCGCACCCGCGACCTCGAGAAGCGCTTCCCCTTCGTCGACGTCTTCGCCCGGCCCCAGCAGTTCGAGCCCATCATGGAGCTAGTCGAAAGCCCCTCCGAGGATCTCGGCGGCGAGTTCTGGCCCTCCACCTTCGCCGTCCCCGATGGGCCGACTGCTTACGTCCCCGTCGTCCACGGCTGCGACAAGTTCTGCACCTACTGCATCGTCCCTCTCCGCCGCGGCCGCGAGCGCAGCCGTCCCGTCGACGAGATCGTGCCCGAGGTCGCCTGCCTCGCCGCCAACGACGTCCGCGAGGTGACCCTGCTGGGCCAGACGGTCGAGGCCTACGGTCACGACCTCGACGGCACCCCCGACCTCGGCGACCTGATGCGCGAGCTCTCCGCCATCGAGCGGCTCGCCCGCATCCGCTTCCTCACCTCCTACCCGAAGGACATGACGCACCGCATCCTCGAAGCCGTCGCCGAGCTGCCGAAGGTAATGGAGTGCTTCTCGCTGCCCGTGCAGTCTGGCAGCGACGCCGTCCTCGATTCGATGCGCCGGGGCTACACGAAGGCCGAGTACCTGGAGAAGGTCGCCGAGGTGCGCGCGCTCATGCCCGACGCCGGCATCACGACTGACGTCATCGTCGGCTACCCCGGTGAGACCGAGGCCGACTTCGAGGAAACGTTGGAGCTGGTCGAGGATTTGCGCTTCGATAAGGTTCACAGCGCCGCCTACTCCCCCCGACCCGGCACGTTCGCCTACCGCAAGATGCCGGACGACGTCCCCACCGAGGTCAAGTCCGAACGCCTCCAGCGCCTGAACGCCGTCGAGGAGCGCATCTCCCGCGAGATCAACGCGACCCTCCTCGGCACCACCCAGACCATCCTGGTCGAAGGCATCAGCAAGAAGGGCCAGCACTACGGGCGAACCCGCACCGGAAAGCTCGTCCACCTCGACGCCCCCGCCCGCATCGGTGCTCTCGTCGACGTCCACATCGACCACGCCGGCCCCTTCGCCCTCCGCGGCTCCCCGGTCGACGCCCTGGCGGTGGTCGGCTAGCTGATTGGGCAGAAGCGGTGCCTAACCTCAGTCCTCGCGCGGCTCCTGAAGCCAAGCTGCTACGTCCCTCGCCGCGTGAAGCACTCTCCAGACATCAATGTCCGTCTCGCGCTCGAGGTAGAAGACCAGGTACGGGAACCCCCTGAAACCCCAGGAACGCAGACCAGGGAGGTCCAGTTCACTCCCATATCGCGGTGAGCCGCTGGCAGGGTGTTCGGCGATCCGCCCTAGGGCTTCCTCCATGGTGTCGATGAACGCTAGCGCAACTGCTGTTCCCGCTTCCGCCAGATAGTGCCCGAACGCCTCGTCGACATCACGCTGCGCTCGCTGGCGGAGGACAACAGGCTTCGCTGTCACCCCTGACTGGCTTCACGGACCCGATCGCGCAGCCGCTCGAAGTAGTCCGCATCGGCGGTGACAGTTGACGGTGAGGCAGCACCTTCGAGCAGCAGGCCGCGAAGGTGCTGACGGTCTTGGTCCTTCCGGATCAACTCGCGGAGGTACTCGCTCGACGAGCTGTAACCGCGGGCGTCGACCTGGTCGTCCACGAATGACTTGAGTCCCTCGGGAAGCGAGATGTTCATCGTGCTCATGACGCAATGCTAGCCAATATGGCAAATCTTGGCAATTCCAATGGTGAACAACCGATGCCCCGAGACATTCCCCCCTACGCCTTCTCGAACTCCAGCCACAGCTCCCTAAACCCCCGGATGACGTGGTTCGGGCCGTGCCGGAAGTCGTTCTTCCCGGGGCTGTAGCGGATGTTGTTGAGGCGCGCCAGCAGACGCTCGAACGCGATGCGGCCCTCCATCCGCGCCAGGGGCGCCCCGATGCAGTAGTGCACCCCTGCCCCGAAGCCGAGGTGCCGCTTCGCTTCCTCGCGGTGGATGTCGAACGCCTCCGGATTGCCCCAGTGTTCGGGGTCGCGGTTAGCGGCCGCGTAGAAGATGGAGATACGCGCCCCCGCCGGGACCGCCACGCCCCCGATCTCCGTATCGACGATCGCGTGCCGCCCCAGCTGCTGCACCGGCGACTCAATTCGCAGCGCTTCCTCCACGAAGTTCGGGATGAGGGAGTGGTCGGCGCGTAGCTCCGCCAGCGTCTCTGGGTGCTCCAGCAGCAGCCACATGCCGCTGTCGACCATGTTCAGCGTCGTCTCCGTACCGCCCATCAGCAGCGTTACGAGCATCCCCTGCAACTCCTGCTCGTGGAGCGTCCGTCCGCCGAAGCCCTTCATGGGGCCCGTCACCAGGTCCGTGAGCATGTCGTCCCGGGGGTTCTGGCGGCGCTCCTCCGCCAGGTCCAGCAGGTACCGGCGGAACTCCGCGCCGCTCGCCATCAGCTCCGCCAGCCGTTCGCGCTCGACCAGGCCGAAGCCCGCGCCCATTGCCTCGATCGTGTCGTTCACCCAGCTCGTCACCTGGGGAATGTCCTCGTCGAGGATGCCCATCAGCTCGACGAACACGAGCACCGTCAGCGGCGTCGAGAACTGGCTCGCCAGCTCGACCTCCCCGTCGTCGATGAAACGGTCGATGAGCCCGTCGATCACGCGGTACACGTTCGGCTCGAACGACTCGATACCGCGCTTCGAGAGCCACGGGCCCGCCAGCCGTCGGTAGTGCGTGTGCTCCGGCGGATCGCTGCCCGGCAGCGCCCCCGTCTCGCGCGCGAGCTGCGCCTGCTCAGCGGGGACGCCATGCGGATCCACCTGGGGCAGGTTCGAGAACAGGTCCGACCGTTTCAGGACGAACTGCACGTCCTCCCAGCGCGTCACGATCCAGGCGTCGGCCGATTCGAGGTAGTACACCCCCTGTTCGCGCATCCGCTCGTACATCGGGTACGGGCACTCGATCACATCGGCGTTGTAGGGATTCAGGTCGGCGGTGGCGGTCATGCGAATGCCTCGGTGAGCGAGAGTGTGTTCCCGTCCGGGTCTCGGAACCAGGCGATTCGAGGTCCGCCCGGCGCCTGCCAGAGGCCGCGCTCGTCCTGCTCCATGCCCGGATACCGCTCGAACTCGACGCCGCGCGCTTTGAGGGCATCCACGGCCGCCTCGAGGTCGGGAACCGACCAGCCCAGCACGGCGAACGGCTGCGGGGTCAACTCCTCGACCCTCGAGAGGCGCAGCGTTGTGCCGTTCGCGTCGAAGACGGCGGCAAAGGGGTCCTGGGAGACGAGCGCGAGCCCCAGGGTCTCCTGATAGAAGGTACGCGCCTCGTCGAAGCGGGCGGTTCCCACGAGCACGGTCAGGTCACGCGATCCCAGCACGGCTACTCCTGCGGAGGCTTGGTAGCACGCCCTTACGAGCACCGTCAACGCGTCGCCACCACCGACCGTCGATCACCGATCGCCATGCCCCGCCCCACAATTGCCCGCTATTGGGGCCAGCGGTAGGATGCCGAAGGCCCTGTTCCGCAGGCCTGACACTTCCGAGGGTAACCATGGCTCAGGCTGTCGCCGCGCCCCTCCGACGCGGATTTCTGACCACGCTCCGGGAAGACCGGTGGTGGGTCGAACCGGCACTCGTATTTGCCAGCCTCTCGCTCTTCTTCGGCTGGCTCACCGTTTCCATCATCATGGACTTCGGCCCCATCGGGCACTACCAAGTCGAGGGCACCCACCTCCTCAGTCCCGTCTTCGAGCCCACCTGGCTCACCATGATCAACGCCGACTGGGAGGGCGCCTGGTACCTCTCCCCGGCGTTCATCGTCCTCATCGGCCCCGTTCCCTTCCGCGCCACCTGCTACTACTACCGCCGCGCCTACTACCGCTCCTACTTCCTCAGCCCCCCCGCCTGCGCCGTGGGCGATGTGGGTCCCTCCTACAAGGGCGAGTCGACCTTCCCCCTCATCATGCAGAACGTCCACCGCTACGTGATGTACGTGGCCCTCGTGTTCGTGCCACTCCTCTGGATCGGCGCCATCCGCAGTCTCTACGTCTCCGGCGAGGGCTGGGGTATCGGGGTCGGCTCTGCTCTCCTCATCCTCAACGCTTTCCTCCTCATGATGTACACCTTCTCCTGCCACTCGCTGCGTCACTTCGTGGGCGGCGGCCTCAACTGCTTCAGCTGCTCCGCCTTCACCCGCGCCCGCAAGCGCGTCTGGGACTACGTCACGATCTGGAACGAGAACCACCGCTTCTGGGCCTGGTCGAGCCTCCTCGTCATCGTCCTCGTCGATGTCTACATCCGGCTCGTTGCGAGCGGGCACATGACGGACCCCAACACCTGGAGCCACTTCTAGGCGATGGTTGAGTACGAGCGCCACGACTACGACGTCATCGTCATCGGGGCCGGCGGCGCCGGTCTGCGCGCCGCCATCGAGGCGTCCGCGCAGGGCGCCCGCACCGCCCTCATCTGCAAGTCGCTCCTGGGGAAGGCCCACACCGTCATGGCCGAAGGCGGCATCGCTGCCGCGCTCGGCAACGTCTGGCCCCAGGACAACTGGCGCGTCCACTTCCGCGACACCATGCGCGGCGGCAAGATGCTCAACAACTGGCGCATGGCCCAGCTCCACGCCCAGGAAGCCCCCGACCGGGTGAACGAGCTCGAGCAGTGGGGCGCCCTCTTCGACCGCACCGACGACGGCCGCATCCTCCAGCGCGACTTCGGCGGCCACCGCTACGCCCGCCTCGCCCACGTCGGCGACCGCACCGGCCTCGAGCTCATTCGCACCCTCCAGCAGCACGCCGTCCACAACGGCATCGATGTCTTCATGGAGTGCACCGTCTCCCGTCTCCTGAAGGACGGCGACCGCGTCACCGGAGCCGTCGCCTACTGGCGCGAGAGCGGTAACCTCCTGGTCTTCAACGCGAAGTCCACCGTCCTCGCCACCGGCGGCACGGGCAAAGCCTTCGCGGTCACTTCCAACTCGTGGGAGTACACCGGGGACGGCCACGCGCTCGCCTACTGGGCCGGCGCCGAGCTCATCGACATGGAGTGCGTGCAGTTCCATCCCACCGGGATGGTCTGGCCCCCCAGTGTCCGCGGCATCCTCGTAACCGAGGGCGTCCGCGGGGACGGCGGCACGCTGCGCAACAGCGACGGCGAGCGCTTCATGTTCGACTACATTCCCGACTTCTTCGCCGCCGAGACCGCCGACACGATCGACGAAGCAGACGCCTGGTACGAGGACAAGGAGAACAACCGCCGCACCCCCGACCTCCTCCCTCGCGACGAGGTGGCCCGCGCCATCAACTCCGAGGTGAAGGCTGGCCGCGGCAGCCCCCACGGGGGCGTCTTCCTCGACATCGCCTCGCGGCGTTCCACCGAGTACATCCGCCGCCGCCTGCCGAGCATGTACCACCAGTTCAAGCAGCTCGCCGACGTCGACATCACCGCCCAGCCGATGGAAGTCGGACCTACGATGCACTACATCATGGGTGGCATCCGCGTCGACGCCGATTCCGCCGCCACGACCGTCGCGGGGCTCTACGCCGCGGGCGAGTGCGCCGGCGGCATGCACGGCGCCAACCGCCTCGGCGGCAACTCCCTCTCCGACCTCGTCGTCTTCGGGCGTCGCGCCGGCCTCGGCGCCGCCGAGGACGCGGCCGCGCAAGCCTCCGCCCCCGAGGCCGACGACGCGCAGGTCGAGGAGGTCGTCGCGGAGATGCGCGCCCCCTTCGAGCGCGATGGCGCCGAGGGGCCCTACGACATCCAGCGCGACCTGCAGGAGACGATGCACAACCTCGTCGGCATCATCCGCACCGAGTCGGAGCTGATCGAAGCGCGTGAGCGAATCGACGGCTACAAGGGCCGCGCCGCCAACGTCGGCGTCTACGGGCATCAGCAGTACAACCCGGGCTGGCACCTGGCCATGGACCTGCAGGCGCTCCTGACTGTCTCCGAGGCCACGGCCCGCGCCGCCAACGTGCGCCAGGAGAGCCGCGGCGGCCACACTCGCGACGACTACCCCGGTCCGAACGACGCCGAGTGGGGCAACAAGAACGTTGTCATCCGCCAGGGCGCCGGTGGGGAGATGGAGGTCACGACCTCGCCCCTTCCCGAGATGCCCGCCGAGCTGCAGGAGCTGTTCGAGGAGTAACCATGAGCGAAACAGCGAACATGCGCGTGTTCCGTGGCGATGCCGAGAGCGGCGACTGGCAGGACTACTCGGTCGAGGTCGAGGAGGGCCAGGTCGTTCTCGACGTCATCCATCGCATCCAGGCTACGCAGGCCCCCGACCTCGCCGTCCGCTGGAACTGCAAGGCCGGCAAGTGCGGCTCGTGCAGCGCCGAGATCAACGGCGAACCCCGCCTCATGTGCATGACCCGCATGAACCTGTTCGAGCCCGGCGAGCAGATCACCGTCGCCCCCATGAAGACGTGGCCCCTCATCCGCGACCTCGTCACCGACGTCTCTTTCAACTACGAAGTCGCGAAGAACATCCCGGCCTTCAAGCCGCGCGCCCCCGAGGCCGACGGCACCTACCGGATGATGCAGGAGGACATCGAGCGCGGGCAGGAGTTCCGCAAGTGCATCGAGTGCTTCCTCTGCCAGAACGTCTGCCACGTCATCCGCGACCATCCTGAGAACAAGCCCGAGTTCGCCGGCCCGCGCTTCTTCGTGCGCCTCGCCGAGCTCGAGATGCACCCCCTCGACACCGAGGATCGGCTCGAGCTCGCCCGCAAGGACGCGGGCGTCGGCTACTGCAACATCACCAAGTGCTGTACCGAGGTCTGTCCGGAAGAGATCCACATCACGGACAACGCCATCATCCCCCTGAAGGAGCGCGTCGCCGACCGCTACTTCGACCCCATCCGCTGGCTCGGCTCCAAGCTCTTCGGCCGGGGCTAGGGGAGCGCCTCCACCGCCACGATTACGACCTCGCCGGGTCTGTAGCGGTAGGTCACGCGTATTCCGGGGCGACCGGGTGCTGGCCCCTGTTCGTAGGCGTAGGAACCGCCCTCTGTCGCGTCTCCGCTCAGTGGGTCTTGTGTCAGCACGTACGTAACGGCCAGAAGAGCCTCTGCGAATGTGGGTATCTGCTTCTGAAGTTCGCGGGCCTGCAGTTGGGCTCTTGGGCTAAGGGAAACCAGGAGGCTACTCGCCGTAACGCTCGATGTGCTCGGCGGCCGCCTTCTCCGCCCACTCCAGAAGTTCAGGCGTGGCTGGCTGCTTGAGCGCCTTGATCTCTTCCAGCGTCATCCCGAAGAGGCGCTCGACGCCGTCGGGCCCGACCTCGACGAGGTCCTGGGGGTCACAATCGAGAAGATCCGCTGGATCGACCTTCGCCTTCTCAGTAGTCACGGCGCTCCCTCGGAGGGTTCTGCCATCAGTATAACCCCACAAGAGTAGGTTCCCGCAAGAGATCCTCTGCCCGCCCCTCAGGCCGGCTGTGGCTGGGGCAGACGCTCGACCGCCTTCAGCGGATCCCGGTCCGGATGGACGAGGTACCGCAGCCGCGGGAGCGTCATGTCGACCGTTGTCAGCGAGGCGGAGATGGGGTGGGACCCGCTCGCGCCCGGGAGGTTCCACGCCTCCGCATCGAACGCCGTGAGCCGCGGGACGCCGCGCTGGGCCCGGTCGAAGGTGTAGTCGGGATCGACCTGGATCAGCAGCGTCTCCTCGCCGTCCCGGGCCACGCGCGCGAGGGCCAGCGTGGCCATGTACTGCACGTCCGCGCCCGTGATTGGCTGCGGGTCAACGAGCTCGCCCGCGAGGATGGTCGCGCCGTCGAGCGTCACGCTCGTCGTCGCCCGCGCGTAGCTCGGGTCGAGGTGGACGTCGGCGAGGTCGACTGGGAAGCCCCAGCGCTCGCGGAGGACGCTCGCCGCGGCCGCCGAGTTGCAGTAGCCCTTCACCAGCAGCCCGCGCGGGCGCGCCCCCGCGCGGCACCCGACCCGCACGGTCGCGAACGTGAACGCCCCCACCTCGCTGTCGGGCACGTGCGTCACGTTGACCAGCAGCGTCGGGGGGATGCTGGGGTGGAGGGCCGGGGGAAGCAGCGCTTCCCGGTCCCCGCCGAGCTCGTAGTGGAGCTGCAGGTGCTGCGCCCCCTTCAGCTCCCACTCCTCCGTGTCGAGGCTGGTCAGGAGCGGGGTGGTATTGGCGATGGTCGAGAGGTCGCGCGTTCCCGTCAGGGGCATCAGGCGCCACCCGCCGCCGTCGCCCCGGCCGGCTCGGGCGCCTCGTCGCGCCGGAACTGGGGCATCACTTCCTTCGCGAACAGCCGCATGGAGGCGAGCACGTCTTCCTGCGGGACCATCTCGTGGACGTTCAGCAGGAAGTTGATGCGGTCCACGCCCGCCTCTTCCCAGCGAGCCACGGCCTGCGCCACGCGGTGCGGGTCGCCGATGGTGAGCCCCTCGGGCACGCGGCCCTCGGGTCCGCTCGTGGATTCCTGCCGCAGCTGGTAGAGGAGTCCCGGCGAGAGGTACGAGGGCGTGGGGAACGCCTGCCGCGTCGCCAGTGTCTGCTCCGAGAGGTAGTTGAACGTGCCCGCCATGCGCTGGCCCGTCGTGATCCCCTTCTCGTCATCCTCGTGGCAGTAGAGGAAGCTGACCGTGTTCACCTGCTCGTTCACGAACTCGCCCACCGGGTCGCACGACTGGATGCGCTTGCGGTAGCCGGCGATCTTCTGCGCCTGCTCGCCCACGCCCCCGAAGGAGAGCCCGAGGCTCCCCAGGCCACGCTCGGCCGCATCGATCTCCGTGCCCACGCTCGTCACCGCCACCCACATTGGCGGGTGCGGCTTCTGGTACGGCTTCGGCAGGATGGTGCGCTCCGGCATCGAGAACGCGCGGCCCTGCCAGCTGAAGCGCTCCTGCGTCCACATCTTCGGGATGACGCGCACGTACTCGTCCCACGTCTTCTTCGTCTCGTCCGGATTCGCGCCGAAGCCGCCGAGCTCGGTCCATGTCGCCGAGCGCCCCGTGCCGAACTCCAGCCGCCCGCCCGACACCAGGTCGAGCACGGCGCCGCGTTCGGCCGCGCGGATCGGGCTGTTCAGCTCGGGAACGCAGGTCACGATGCCATGCCCCACGCGAATCTGCTTCGTCTGCATCGCGATCGCTGTCAGGAAAATCTCCGGCGCCGAGCAGTGCGAGTACTCCTCGAGGAAGTGGTGCTCCACCGCCCACGCCTGGTCGAACCCCAGCTCGTCGGCGAGCCGCGCCTGCTCCAGGCAGTTCTGGTAGACGGTGTACTCGGTCTCCGGCCCCCACGGACGCGGAACCGATATCTCGAAGAACACTCCGAACTTCATACGTCGCTCCCCCCGGCGACCGGGGGGTCGCGGGTCAGCGCCGATCGTGGAGGTTTTCCGCGCTGTTGTCGAACCCTCGCCCCCGAACCGGCTATCCTCCCGCCCCATGTCCCGTTTCGACGGCATCCGCGCCCTCACGTTCGACCTCTTCGGCACGGTGCTCGACCTCGGCGGCAGCCTCGAGCCGCCGCTCGGGCGCTGGTTCGCCGAACGTGGCCTCGATGTCGACCCTGCGGAGTTCTGGGCGCAGTGGCGCGCCCGCCAGCGCATCGAGCAGTACCAGGACAACATCCTGCTGCTCGGCCACAGCGGCTACCTCGACGCCTGCCGCCGCGCGCTCCGCTACGTCCTCCGTCTCAACCGAATTGACTTCGATGACGGTGCGGACGACGAGATCATGGCCTTCTGGCAGAACCTGGAGCCCTTTCCCGAGGTGCTTCCCGCCCTTCATCGGCTCAAGGAGCGCTACGACCTCGTCGCTCTCTCCAACGGCGAACCGCACTTCCTCGAGCACCTCGCCACGAATCGCATCGGCTGGGACTTCGACGCCATCATCTCCGTCGCCGAGGTGGGCGCGTTCAAGCCCCATCCCGGCGTCTACCGCCACGCCGCCACGAGGCTCGGCCTCGAGCCGGCCGAGTGCCTAATGGTCTCCGCCAACTCCTTCGATGTCCTCGGCGCCCGCGCCTGCGGCTTCCGCGCCGCCTTCGTCAACCGGCTGGACGCGCCCTACGAGGACTCGCCCCCCCAGCCCGACCTCACCGTCCCCACCTTCACCGAGCTCGCCGATGCCCTCCTCTGATGCCCGCCGGGCTCGCGGTTCCCGTTCCCAGGGCGTACGGTGCGCGCCGTGAGCGTTCCCCTGCCCCTTGAAGGCGTGCGCGTCATCGACCTCACCGGCGTCTGGGCGGGATCCTTCTCGACGGCCATCCTCGGCGACCTCGGCGCCGAGGTGCTCAAGGCCGAGAACCAGTACGTCTGGCAGCCGCTCACCCGTGGGTCGCGCGCGCGTCCCACCCGCGAAGAGGTCAAGAACTACCCCAGCACGATCTGCTTTCCCAACAACGACCCAGGAAGCCGCTCCTGGAACTACTGCTCCCTCTTCGTCGGCATGTTCCGCAACAAGCGCAGCTTCACCGTCGACATCCGCCGCCCCGAGGGCCGGGAGATCCTCGGGCGCGTCATCGCCGAGTCGGATGTCGTCATCGAGAACAGCCTCGCCGGCACGATGGAGAAGCTCGGCATCACCTACGAGTGGCTGCGGGAACAGCGCGACGACGTCATCTTCGTGCGCGCCTCCGGCTATGGCCTGAGCGGCGACTACGCCGACGCCCGCACTCTCGGCATCCACCTCGAGAGCGTCATGGGCCACCAGACGCTGCGCGGCTACGAGGGCGAGGACCCGATCATCGGCCTCTTCGCCGCCGACTACGTAAGCGGCACCCAGATCGCACTGTCCGTCCTCTTCGCCCTGTGGCACCGGAACAACACGGGCGAGGGGCAGCTCATCGAGCTTGCCCAGTCCGAGAACGCCGTCGCCATGTTCTCCCACGCGTACCTCGACTACTCCCTCACCGGCAACGTGCAGGGAGCCATCGGCAACCGTTCGGTCTACGCCGCCGACGGCGTTGCCCCTTGCGGCGTCTACCCCTGCCTTCCTGACGAGCACCACGAGGAGGGTGGCGACTCCTGGATCGCCATCACCGTCGCAACAGACGACGAGTGGGAGGCCCTCCGCACCGTCATGGGCGACCCGGCCTGGGCCGCCGCGCCAGAGTTCGCAACGGGGAAGGGCCGTGCCTCCAGGCAGGACCTCCTCGACGAGAAGCTCGCCGAGTGGACGGGCAACTTCCGAGATGAGGCGCTCTTCCACCGCCTGCAGGAGGCGGGTGTGCCGGCCGCCCCCGTTCTCCACTCATGGCGCGTACTCGGCGATCCCCATGTGCAGTCCCGCGGCCTCTACCAGGCCTGCGAGATCGAAGACGACATCGGCGAGTATCTCTACCCCGGACCCCTCTACGAGCTGCCCGCCTCCGAGGGCGGCATCCGCCGGTCCCCCGTCGCCCTCGGCCAGGACAACGACTACGTCTATCGCGAGCTGCTGGGCGTCTCCGACGAGGAGTACGAGCGCCTCGTCGCCGAGGGCCACATTGCCACCGAGTACGACCGGTCCGTCCGCTGACCCGCTATCCGCGCGATCACATCCCGCCCGTATACTCCGCCGCCGCGCCGGAGGTGCGTGACCGTGACCCAGCCGCAGGCCGGAACCTCGCTCTGGAGAACCGTGACGGGCTCCGAGATCGACGCGGCCTGGCTGGCCGACCACCGGAGCATCGCCGCGACCTGCATCGCCGAGGTGCTCGGAACCTTCGCCCTCGTCTTCTTCAGCGCGGGCGCGGTGGCGGTCGACGCCGCAAGCGATGGCGCCGTCACGCCCGTGGGGATGGGGCTCGCGGCCGGACTGGTCGTGGTCGCCGTCATCTTCGGACTCGGTCACGTCTCGGGCGCTCACATCAATCCCGTCGTGACACTCGCCTTCCGCCTGTCCGGCCGCATCGGCTCGCTGCGGGCACTCGTCTATGTGATCGCGCAGCTTGCCGGCAGCGTGCTCGCGGGGCTCGCCATCGTCGCGATCGTCGGCGACGCCGGCGATGCCGGCGCCACCGCTCCCCGCATCGGCGGTGTGGAGGCCGCGTTCCTCGCCGAAATCGTCCTGGCGTTCTTCCTCGTGCTCGTGCTCATGGGCGTGGCTACCGACGAGCGCGCCCAGGGCAGCTTTGCCGCCATCGCCGTCGGCTCCTACGTGGGCCTCGCCATCCTCGCCTGGGGTCCCGTGGGGAACGCCTCCATGAACCCCGCCCGCTCCCTCGGCCCCGCCATCTTCGGGTCGGAGTGGAGCGCCCACTGGATCTACTGGGTCGGCCCCATCGCCGGCTCGATCCTCGCTGTGCTCATCTACTCCCTCTTACGGCCGCGCCGCTCTTCTGATTGCGACTCGTCCTAGCCCCGACCGGATGCCGCTCGAACGGCTATCCTGCGCACCGTGACCGCCCTCGACGCCTACCAGGCCCGCATCGATGCCGTGAACGCACAGCGCAACGACCTCCAACTGGTCGCAAACGACTCCGACCGCTGGAGCAAGTGGGCCGAGGCCTTCCGCTTCAATCCCCGCCGCGACCTGGACGCGAACGAGGAGGTGATCGCGAGCCTCATCCGGCCCGACGATCACGTCGTCGACGTTGGGGGTGGCGCCGGACGCGTCGGACTGCCGCTCGCGCTCCGCTGCCGCGCTCTTACGAACGCCGAGCCCTCCCCCGGCATGGGCGACGAGTTCCTCGCCTCCGCCCGCGAGGCCGGCATCACGAACGCCATGCTTGAGCGCGCCGCGTGGCTCGATGCTGAAGCCAGGGGCGACTTCGTCATCAGCGTCGATGTCGTCTATTTCGTGCGCGAGATCGACGAGTTCGTCCTGAAGCTCGACCGGGCTGCTTCCCGGCGCGCCTCGATCTGGATCTGGAGCCCGACGCCGCCCGCCCGCAACGCCCGCCTCTTCGAGATTGCCCACGGCGTCCCGCTAGAGCGCGCTCCCGACCATCGGGAGCTCCTCCCCGTGATGTGGGAGGTCGGTCTCCTGCCCGAGGTGCGGCTCCTCCCCGAGCCGTTCACCTGGCCCGAGCGCGCCGAGTTCCCCACGACCGAGGAGGAGGCAGTCGCGTTTGCGCTGGATGACGTCGAGGCGACGGACGTGGCGGGGGCTGCGGACCGCGTCTCCGGCCACCTCGGCGAGCTCTTCTCGCGTGAGGGAGGCGAGTGGCGCCCGAACTGGCGGCCTCCCCTGCAGGGGCTGCTCATCACCTGGGAGACCGGTGGTGCTGACGCCCGCTGACCTCGTCCTCTGCCTCGGTGCGGTGGGAACCGCGACCTTCGCGGAGCGCGCCCGCGCTGCTCGCGCCAACGGCTTCGCTGGCCTCTCCATGTGGATGTCGCACTACGACGAGGCTCGCGACGAGGGCCTCTCGAACGCCGAAATGCGCGCCATCCTCGACCGCGAAGGGGTCGTCCTCGCGATGCTGGAGTACATCACTGCCTGGGCCGAAGGCCCGGACAACCGTGACGCGATCGAGGAAGAGACGGCGCGCATCTGCGGGATCGCCGAGGAGCTCGGGTCGGATACCGTGCTCGCCGTGACGATGGAGCCCTCCACGGACTCCGCCGCGGCCGCCGAAGGCCTCGCCATCGCCTGCGACGTGGCCGCCCGCTACGGGCAGCGCCTCGGGATCGAGTTCCTGCCATGGACGGGCATCCCCAACCTCGCCACGGCCTGGCCCATCGTCCGCGATGCCGACCGCCCCAACGCCGGCCTCGTGCTCGACGCCTGGCACTGGTTCCGCTCCGGCCCCGACCCCGACCTGCTACGCACCATCCCCGGCGAGAAGGTGATCCACCTCCAGATCAGCGACGCCCCCGCTGAGCCCGCCCCCAATGTCGTTGAGGAGACGATCGGTCACCGCCTCCTCCCGGGCCACGGCGACATCGACCTG
This sequence comes from Tepidiformaceae bacterium, assembly GCA_965203545.1. Taxonomy (GTDB): domain Bacteria; phylum Chloroflexota; class Dehalococcoidia; order Tepidiformales; family Tepidiformaceae; genus UBA2991. The sequence continues at coordinate 692,326 of OZ241899.1, read as the reverse complement.
GCTGGGCTCCTCCGCGTCCTCGACGACATCGGCAGGCAGGGCCCCACCGCCGTCGAGGTCTTCAGCGATTGGCTTCGCGGCCACCCCATCGACGAGGGCGCCCGCCTCGCCTCCGAGGCCGCACGTTCCGTACTCGCAGCCCCCCGATGACCGGCGGCGACCTCCTCCGCGACCTTCCGTCCGACCTCCCCGAGGAACTGGTCGAGACCCTCGCCGAGAGCGAATCCGTCCGCATCGAACGCATCGTCTCGACTGGCCACGCCTCCCCCGAAGGCTTCTGGTACGACCAGCCCCAACGCGAGTTCGTCCTGGTCGTGCAGGGCCGCGCTCGCCTCGAATTCGACGACGGTGACCCGCTCGAGCTGGAGCCGGGCGGCTGGACCGACATCCCCGCCCACCGCCGCCACCGCGTCGCCTGGATCGATCCCGACGAGCCCACGGTCTGGCTCGCCATCCACTTCTGACGCATCTGCCATCCCCCACTGGCGCGTTAACCGATCACCTGAAACGCTGGATGTACAGCTTCTGCTGTCGCCAAATCCCCTCTGGGGGAGCGGGGGAACCGCCACACATGGGGCGTACCGCGAAAGCGGACGGCACCTCCAGTCGTAGCCCGACAGCTAACCCCGCCGGCGTAGGAGGGACCTCACGTGGGGGTCTCTCGATGGCTTCGACTCGGTTCGCAGCGAAGCGCCCAGACCCGAAACGACCGCAAGCAGTCGTGTGACCCCGACGACGACGCCTGGCGATGTTCCCGTGGCGGGAACGCCGCCGCCATTGCTCATCGGAGGTGTATCTGTGATTGAGCATGAACTGGTTCGGTCGGTCCTTCTGGAGCGCGTCATCAAGGCAAACTCGCCTGAGGTTCGCTTCCGCAAGGAGTGGCAGGCCCTGCGCGCCGGCGAGGCGCGCGACCGCGACATCGAAGCGGACGAGCATCCCGTCGACGTCTTCCTCAAGGGGAAGGAGCTCGAGCGGGCGGCCTAACCGCCTCTCCGTAGGACCTTGCCTGCGGGCGAGGCTCCGGTCTGGGTAGAACGCGAGGCGGGAGCCGTTTGGCTCCCGCCTTCGTGATCCCGCGGGCGAAAATCCGTTCTATACTTGCGGGCACCCGATCTGCGGTCCGGGAGGGACGGTGCTCTACGGGAAGTGGCGTCCACGTGGCTTCGAAGAGGTGGTCGGCCAGGACCACGTCGTCGAGACGCTTCGCAACGCCCTCGCGACCGACAAGGTCGCTCACGCCTACCTCTTCGCCGGGCCCCGCGGCACCGGCAAGACCACCACCGCCCGCATCCTCGCCAAGGCCGTCAACTGCGGCGACCTCACCAACGGCGAGCCCTGCAACGCCTGCCGTTCCTGCGAGGCCATCAACCGCGGGGCCGCCCTCGACCTGATCGAGATGGACGCCGCCAGCAACCGCGGCATCGACGACGTCCGCGAGTTGCGCGACAAGATCGCTTTCGCCCCCAGCGACCTCGAGCGGAAGGTGTACCTCCTCGACGAGGTCCACATGCTCACGACGGGCGCCTTCAACGCCCTCCTCAAGACGCTCGAAGAGCCGCCTCCGCACGCCATCTTCATCCTCGCCACCACCGAGCTCCACGAGATCCCCGCGACCATCACCTCGCGCTGCCAGCGCTTCGACTTCCGCCGCATCCCCATCGAGGCGATGGTCGCGCGTCTGCGCTTCGTCGCCGAGCAGGAGGGGTTCAGCGTTCCCGACGAGGGCCTCCTGGCCATCGCTCGCGAGGGCCGCGGCGCCCTCCGCGACGCCATCACCCTGCTTGAGCAGATCGCCTCCATGTACGGCCCCTCGCCCAGCACCGACGACGTGCTCGAATCGCTCGGCCTCGTGCGCGACGAGCGCACGGACAAGCTCGCCGGCGCCCTTGCCGAGCGCGACCTCGGCGCAGCACTGGAGATCGCCCGCGAAGTGGCCGGCGACGGCCTCGATATCGCCCGCTTCACCCGCGAGACCATCGATACCCTGCGCGAGCGCCTGCTCGTCGCCGCACGCGACCGCGCGCCCGATGTCGGAGTCCTGACGACCGCCGTCGCCGAGCTCGCCGGCGCCGACTTCCGCCGCGATCCCGGCAGCCCCGTCCCCCTCGAAGTCGCCTGTGCGGCCGCCGTGCTTGGCCCTGCCCAGCCCGCCGCCGCTCCCGCGGGAGCCGCTGCCGGAGCGAACGGACAACCCGCGCGAGGCGGCCAGCGACCCCAGCGCCGCCCCCAGGGTCGGCGCCGCGACGCCCGCGACGAGAGCCGCGAGGAGCGCTTCCTGCGGGAGCTGTACGAGCGCTGTCGAATGACGCAGCCGGCGCTTGCCGCCTGGCTCAACGGCTCCTGCGAGGTGCTCGCCATGGATGGTGACGAGCTCAAGCTCGGCTTCTACCATCCGATCCACATGCAGAAGATCGCGAACGACGGACGCACCCTCGTGGAGCAGAAGGCGGAGGAGTTGCTACAGCGCCCTGTGACCCTCGCCGTCGAGCGGATCGAGCGCAGTGCGCCTGCGAGTCGCCCGGCCCGGGGCGGACACCTGGCAGCGGCGGCGCGTGAGATGGGGGCCAAGCCCGTCGAGTCCGGGCCACCCCCGCGCCCACGCCCCCCCGAGGAGGACTTCTGATGGCAAAGAGCAGCGGTCGCAATCGCTACATGCGTCGCGGTGGAGGCGGCGGCCAGCGTGGTCGTGGCGCCGCCCAGACCGGCCAGCTCGCCGAGGCCCAGGCCATGCTCCAGCGCGCCCAGGAGGAGCTTGCCGCCAAGACCGTTGAGGGTACCTCCGGCGGTGGCGCCGTCCGCGTCACCATGAACGGCGAGCAAAAGGTCCAGGCCATCGCCATCGAGCCCGATGTGGTCGACCCAGAGGACGTGGAGATGCTGGAAGACCTCGTGCTGGCTGCCATCCACGACGCCTCCGAGCGCGCCAACGCCCTCCAGGCCGATTCCCTCGGAATGCTTACCGGCGGCCTCGACCTGCCGGGGCTCGGCGGCTGAGCGGGCGTGCCCGAATCCGGCGCGCCCGAGCCGATCGCCCGCCTGATCCAGGAGTTCTCGAAGCTCCCGGGGATCGGACCCAAGTCCGCCCAGCGCCTCGCCTACCATGTGCTTCGCGCTCCCGAGGACGACGCCCGCGCCCTCGCCCGGGCGCTCACCGACGTGAAGGAGCACGTCGTCCTCTGCGACACCTGCTTCAACATCACCGTCCGTAACCCCTGCACTCTTTGCGACGACGAGCAGCGCGACCGCTCGCTCGTCTGCGTCGTCGAGCAACCCCTCGACGTGCTCGTCGTCGAGCGCACGGGCGGCTTCCGCGGCCTCTACCACGTCCTCCACGGCTCCCTGAACCCGATCGACGGCGTCGGCCCCGAGCAGCTTCGTATCCAGGAGCTGCTCGGGCGCGTCGAGGCGGGCGGCGTTGTTGAGGTGATCATGGCGACGAACCCCAGCCTCGAAGGCGAGGCCACCTCCATGTACGTCCAGCGCCTCCTCCAACCCCTCGGGATTCGCGTCACCCGCCTCGCCCGCGGCCTCCCCAGCGGCGCCGACATCGAGTACATGGACGACCTGACCCTCTCCCGCGCGCTCGAGGGGCGGCAGGAGCTGTAGCGTGGCCGCGCGGCCCCGCGTCTACCGCGCCGAAGGGGTCATCCTGCGCCGCCGCAACCTCGGCGAAGCCGACAGCATCCTCACGGTCTTCAGCGGCAACGAGGGCAAGTTCGAGGCGATCGCGCGGGGCGTGCGCAAGGCCCGCAGCCGCATGCGCGGCCATCTTGAACCGTTGACCCGTAGCCGCGTGCTCGTCGCCCGGGGACGCAACCTTGACGTCTTCACCCAGGCCGAGACCGTCGATGCCTACCGCCGCCTGCGCGAGGACCTCGACGCGAGCGCCGAGGCCCTCTACTGCCTCGAGCTCGTGGACCGCTTCACCGAGGAGCGCGAGCCGCTCCCCGAGCTCTACGCCCTGCTCGTGACCGCCCTGGGTCTGCTGGAGGAGGGGAACGGGGCCTCCGTGACCCGCCACTTCGAGTTGCGCCTGCTCGCCCTCCTCGGCTACGAGCCGCACATCGATGGCTGCGTCCTCTGCGGCGACCGCCTGCCGGAGGAGGAAACGCTGCTCTCGCCCGGTGCCGGCGGGCTGGTCTGCCGCGGGTGCCGGGCCGAGGCCGGTGGGGGGCGCATCGTGTCGGTGCCGGTTGTGAAGATGATGCGCTTCGCGAGGCGCGTCACGGCGACGGAGTTCGTTGCCCTTGACGCTCCGCCCGAGGTCGAGCAGGAGCTGCGCGCCGCTGTTGCCGAGCTGGTCCGCTACCACCTCGACCGCGACCCCAACGCCCGCCGCTTTGTCGAGGGAGTAAACGCGCTCGAACGGAAGGACTAGCCGAGAACGCTCCCTGCTTTGACGAACGCGGTAGAATTGTTCGCACGAAGAGTCGCTCTCAGCGAGCGGAGGTTGTCCATGCCCCTCTACGAGTACTACTGCGGTCCCTGTCACGGGGTCTTCGAAGAGCTGCGCCCGATGCGGGAGGCCGGTGAGGCCGTCCCCTGCCCTGAGTGCTACGAGGACGCGGACCGCATCATGCCCACGTCCTTCGCCGCCTTCACTTTCCGTGACGGCTACCCCCGCAAGATTCCCGACGACGGCACCTACTGGCACCTCGGCCAGAAGGTCTCGAAGCGCGTCACCGGTGGCCGCCCGAACGAGCACCCCGAGATCAACAAGCCCACGCCGAAGAAGCGCCTCACCCGCGGCGAGCGCTCGGCCCTGAACGACATGCGCGAAGTCGCCGCCAAGGGCGATCTCGTCGACCTGTACAACAACCCCATCTCCCCCAGGGAGGTCAAGCAGGCCTACGACCGCCGCGACGTCATCAAGAAGGGTGTGCCCACGCGCATCCACAAGGACATGAAGAAGAAGTTCCGCTAGCTTCGGCGGCTGAGCACGTAGCCGCTCAGCTCTTCGAGCGTGCGGCGAGCGTCGGTTGCATCGAGGGCCGAGAGGCCCTCGAGCGCGCGGTCCACGAATTCCTGCGCCATTCCCTGTGCGCGTCCAATCGCGTCCGACGCGACCACCGCCGCCAGCGCCTCCGGCAGGAACGCGGCCCGGTCGCCGTCCGCCGAGAGGAAGCTCCGCACCGGGTTCTCGCCGGGCGCTGCTTCCAGGTAGAACAGCGCCGGCAGCGTGATCGTCCCTTCGAGAAGGTCGCCCCCGGCCGGCTTCCCCATCTCCGCCTCGTCCCCGGTGAAGTCGAGGATGTCATCGACGATCTGGAAGGCCATGCCGAGGTTGTAGCCGTAGCTTCGCAGCGCCTCCACCTGGGCCTCGGTGCACCCCGCCAGCAGCGCGCCGCCCTGCGTCGAGTGCCCGAACAGCGCCGCCGTCTTGCCGCCGATGCGCCACAGGTAGTGCTGCACGTCGCGACCCACGTCGAACGCGGCGGAGTCCTGGTCGAGCTCCCCGTTCGTCATCTTCATCAGCGCCAGCGCGAACAGCCGCGTGACGGGCAGGCTGCCTGTGCGCGTCACCATTTCCGCTGCGTTTGCGAACATGAAGTCGCCCAGCAGCACGGTCAGGGCGTTATCGAAGACGGCGTTCGCCGTCGGCCGGCCGCGCCGGCTCGTCGCACCGTCGACCACGTCGTCGTGGACGAGGCTGGCCGTGTGCAGCAGCTCGATGGCCGTGCCCAGCGGCACGAGTCGGTTCAGGTTGTAGTCGCCGAAGGTCCCGGCCAGCAGCACCAGCGCGGGCCGCAGCCGCTTGCCCCGCGGCGCCAGCGCGTGGTCCAGCATCAGGCGCAGAGGCGCGAGGTCGACCCGCTTCACCGATTCCAGCAGGTCCTCGACGAGGATCAGGTCCTCCGCGACCGGCCCGTAGAGCGCCTGCGGCTGCGTCTGCGTCATGCCCCCGCCTCCACCGTCGCCGGCACGCCGAACAGCGCCTCCGCGTTGGCCGTCGTCGCCTCCGCCACAGCTTCGATGCCCACGCCCCGCGCCTCCGCCACCACCTCGGCCGTGACCTGCACGTTCGCGGGCTCGTTGCGCGTGCCCCGCGCCGACTGCGGCGGGAGCGCGGGACTGTCCGTCTCGATCAGGAGCGAGGTGAGCGTCAGCCCCGCCGCTACGTTGCGCGCCTCGTCGTTGCGCGGGTAGCCCGCCGAACACGTCAGCGAGACCAGGAACCCCATCCCGGCGTACCGTCGCGCCTGCTCCAGCGTGCCGCCGAACGCGTGCAGAACGCCCGGTGGCCGTCCCTGTGCCGCCAGCGGCGATTCCCCTGCGAAGCGCGCGAGGTGTGGCGCCAGCTCCTCCTCCGCGTCGCGGGAGTGGATCGACACCGGCAACCCCAGCCGCGCTGCGATCGCGAGCTGCGCGTCGAAGACGCGGCGCTGCATGTCGCGGGGCGACAGGTCCCGATAGAAGTCGAGCCCGATCTCGCCGATTGCCGCCACGTTCCCGCCGCCGGCCAGTTCTTCGATGCGATCGAGCGCATCCTCGCTCGCCTGCGATGCCTCGTGGGGGTGGAAGCCCGCCGTCGCGAGCAGCCGCGGCGAGTCTGTGCCCGCGGCCAGCGCGATTGCGGCCTCGCTCGACGCTACGTCCTCGCCGCACACGACCACAGTGGCGACGCCGGCCGCCGCTGCCCGCGCGAGCACCGCCTCGCGGTCCTCGTCGAAGCGCGCGTCCTGAATGTGGCTGTGGGAGTCGAAGAAGCGCATCAGGTCGCGACCGGTTCGGGCACGTCCAGCTTGCGGTAGAGCGCGCCCCCCTCGCCGAGCGCGCGCCCGGCCGGCACGTCCGTGAGCATCCAGCCCGCCGACTCGGGCGTGCCCTCGTGTCCAAGCGTCGCGTGCAGTGTGCTCGTGGAGAACGGGAGGATCGGGTGCAACAGCGCCGTCAGGCCGGAGATGGCCTGCAGCGCCGTGTAGAGCGTCTCGGCGGCGTGCTCGCGGTCTTCCTTCACCGCTCGCCACGGAGCGCGCTCGTCCAGGTACTTGTTGGCGGCCTGCGCGACGTTCAGCGCCTCTCGCAGCGCTCCCCGGAACTGGCAGGCGGCATACTCGGCGCCCGCTCGCTCGAACCCCTCGCGCACGGTCGCCAGCAGCGCTTCGCTCTCCGGTCCCGACATCCCCGGATCGGGCACGACACCGTCGAAGTTGCGGCGAATCATGGCGAGCACGCGGTTCGCCAGGTTCCCCCACGTCGCGATCAGGACCTCGTTGTTCCCGCGGATCAGCTCCTCCTCGCGGAACTCGGAGTCGCTCGTCTCCGGCATGATCTGCGTCAGGTAGAAGCGCACGACGTCGGCGTCGTACGTATCGAGCAGGTCGAGCAGCCATGTCGCCGTGCCCTTCGACTTGCTCTGCTTCTGCCCCGCCGAGAAGTTCACGTACTGGTTCGCGGGAACGTCGTGCGGCATGTTCAGGCCGCCGTAGCCCAGCAGCATCGCCGGCCAGATGAGCGTGTGGAAGACGATGTTGTCCTTGCCGATGAAGTAGTACGCCTTCGTGTTCTCGTCCTCCCAGTACAGCCGCCACGCCTCCGGGTCGCCGCTCTGGCTGGCCCACTCCTTCGCCGCCGAGAGGTACCCGATGACGGCGTCGAACCAGACATAAATCCGCTTGTCCTCGTACCCCTCGACCGGCAGGGGGACGCCCCAGTTGATGTCCCGCGTGATCGCGCGGTCCTTCAACCCCTCCTCAAGGATGCCCAGCGTGAAGTTGGCGACGTTCCGCCGCCAGTGCGGCTGCGCGCTCACCCACTCCCGCAGCTGCTCGTTGAAGGCCGAAAGCCGCAGCATGAAGTGCTCCGACTCGCGAACTTCCGGCGTCGCCCCGCTCACCTTGCTGCGTGGCTCGATCAGGTCGATCGCGTCGAGCTGTGAGCCGCACTGGTCGCACTGATCGCCGCGCGCCTCTGTGTAGCCACAGAGCGGGCAGGTGCCCTCCACGTACCGGTCGGGCAGAAAGCGCCTGGCTTCGGGGTCGTAGAGCTGGTCCTGTGTTCCCGTGTAGAGCAGATCCTGCTCCAGCAGCCGCGTGAAGAGGTCCTGCGTCGTCTCGTAGTGGTTGTCTGTCAGGGTCGTCGTGAACAGGTCGAAGGAGATGCCGAAGCGCTCCCACGCCTCGAGGATCTTCGGGTGGTAGCGGTCGATCACCTCTTGCGGGGTGATGCCCTCGTTATCGGCCGCGACGGTGATGGGCGTCCCGTGGCAGTCCGAGCCGGACACCATGAGCACGTCGTTGCCGCGCATGCGGTGGTAACGGGCGAAGATATCGGCGGGAAGGTACGCTCCTGCCGCCTGGCCTGCGTGCAACAGGTAGTTCGCGTACGGCCAAGCCACCGCCACGAAGATGCGTTCGGCCATGGGTTCCCCTCTGGAGCGCTCACGCGAGTCTAGCACCGTGTCGCTTTAGGGCTTAGGGCGGGTAAAGGGGCCCCTTCCTATTCCTTGTCATCCGGCCAGGCGTCGTACGCCTCCGCCCGCGACACCCCGAACCGCCGCGCCGCCGCGCTCGCCGCTGCGCTGCGCTGCGCCCCCGCCTCCCGCATCTCGCCCAGGTAGGCGCGGAGCTCGCGCTCGTCGCTCCCCGCCGCCCATCCCCGCGCGTCGACCACCACCGTGCACTCCCCCCGCGTCTCCCGGAACCTATCCGCCAGCGCCGAGGCCTCCCCCCGCACCGCCTCCTCATGGACCTTCGTCAGCTCGCGACACACGACCACCTTCGGGTCGTCGAGCGCATCCGCCACGTCCGCTAACGATGCTGCCAGCCGCCGCGGGCTCTCGAAGAACACGAGCGTCTCCGCCGCTCCGGCCGCTGCCGCGAGCCTCCGCCGCCGCTCCCCTTGGCCCCGGGGCAGGAAGCCGAGAAAGTGAACGTCGCTCGCCGCGAACCCCGCTACCGAAACCGCCGCTGCCAGCGCCGAAGGCCCCGGCACCGCGAACACGGGGATTCCCGCGTCGTGAGCCGCCTCCACCGCCCGTGCCCCGGGGTCGGCGATCAGCGGCGTTCCGGCGTCCGAGGTCAGCGCCACCACCCCCTCCCGCGCCGCCTCCAGCAGGCGGGGGATGCGCGCCTCCACGTTGTGCTCGGTCAGGCTTAGTGCGGTCGCCTGGGTCTCGACGCGCGTCGAGAGCGTCCGCAGCACCCGCGTGTCTTCCGCAGCGATGAGCGATGCCGCCTGCAGAACCGCCGCCGCGCGCTCGCTCAGGTCGCCCAGGTTGCCGATGGGCGTGGCGACGACGTAGAGGCCTGGCGCAAGCTCATTCATGCTTCGGTCAGCTTCACAGAACCGCGCGACGAGCGCGAATTCTGGTGTCCGTTTCATTGACCCTACAAGGCCCCCCGCGATACGCTTTCTGCATAGCCGTGACACTCCCATTCGAGTCATCCACCACCGAACGGAAGTTGCTTCGGTGAGCCCCGACGCCGCATCCGCAACCCTCGCCGCGCCTGATTCACCAGAGCGCGGCGTTTTGCATACCCAGGAGGAGGGTTTGTCCGTGCCCGCACCGCGTTTCAAGCAGCTCAAGCATGCCTACGGGTTCGACGATGTCGCCATCGTTCCCGGCGAGGTCACGATCAACCCCGAGCTCGTCGAGATCGGCCTCGACATCGGGCAGTTCCACTTCGGGCTTCCCTTCATCGCCTCCGCCATGGATGCCGTCGTCGATCCCGAGTTTGCCCTGCTCATGCACGAAGCGGGCGGCCTCGGTGTCCTCAACCTGGAGGGTATCTGGACCCGCTACGACGACCCCCGCCCCATCCTCGACGAGGTCGCATCCGTCAATCGCGAGGAGGCCACGGCAATCCTCCAGTCGGCCTTCCAGCAGCCCATCCGCGACGACCTCATCGCCCAGCGCATCAAGGAGATGAAGGCGGGTGGCGCCGTTGCCTCCGTGTCGGTGACCCCCAAAGCCACCAAGCAGTACGCGCCCCTCGTACAGGAAGCCGGCGCCGACATCCTCGTCGTGCAGAGCACGGTCACTACGGCCCGGCACGAGTCGACCAGCATCGAGGGTTTGCGCTTCGAGAAGCTTTTCGAGCACATCCACATCCCCGTCGTCGTCGGGAATACCGTCGGCTTCAGCGCCACGCTCGAGGTGATGCGCTCAGGCGTCGCGGGCGTCCTCGTGGGTGTGGGCCCGGGCGCCGGCTGTACCAGCCGCGAGGTCCTCGGCATCGGCGTCCCTCAGGTCACCGCCACGATCGACTGCGCCGCCGCCCGCGAGGCCTACCTCGCCGAGACCGGCAACTACGTCCCCATTATCACCGACGGCGGCATCCGCACCGGTGGTGACGTCTGCAAGTGCTTCGCTGCCGGCGCCGACGGCGTCATGATGGGCTCCCCCTTTGCCGCTACCACGGAGGCGCCCGGCCGCGGCTACCACTGGGGCATGGCCACCTCCCACGCCGACCTCCCCCGCGGCACCCGCGTCTTCGTCGGCGTCAACACGACCCTCCAGAAGACGCTCTTCGGTCCAACGAGCCGCACCGACGGCACGGAGAACCTGGCTGGCGCCCTCAAGACCGCGATGGGCATGTGCGGCGCGCACACCATCCGCGAGTTCCAGGACGCCGAGATGGTGATCGCGCCCTCCATCAAGACCGAGGGCAAGATCTACCAGTTCGCCCAGGCCGAATCGTAGGCCACACGACGACAGCGACCGCTGCCCTTCGATGGCTCTTCGCGGTCAGTCTTGCCGTGGTCGCGACGGTGCTCTCCCTGGTGACGGCTGTCGAAGCCGCCGCCAGCCCTGAAGCAGATTGCGCCTACTTCAACCTTGATGACCTCCGAGCGTCGGTCGACGACATCGATGTCATCGTCGTCGGCGAGTACGTAATCGTGGACGGAGAGGTTGGAGTCCAGCCAGAGGCCTTCCTCAAGGGCTCTGCCGTCTCCCGTCACCTCCCGTGGTCGAGAGCCATGACCGTGTGCGATACCGCGCGGGCGCCGGACAAGGGATCGCGTGTCATCGTTGCTCTCCGTCGGGAGGGCAGTGAATTCGCGTGGCCTGTTCGCACCGCCCTGTTCGTTGTCGAGGGCGGTATCGCCACCGGCTTCGGGGATGATGCCCCCGTTGCCCTCTCCGAGGACGAGCTGGTTTCCCGCATCCGCGAGGTCTCGGGCCAGTACGCCGTCCTCGCCACCGATGCCTCCGAGGGCGCCTCCATCGACTGGCTCCGGGTTGTCTTGCCCGTCACCCTCGCGGCGATCGTCATCCTCGCGATCGCGCTCGTCCTCCTGCGCATCTGGCACCGGATCGACCCGGAGGGCTAGAGCAGCTCCTCCAGCACCTGCGCCACCGAGTCCTCCTCGTCCGGAAGCTGCTCGTCGGCGGCCTCGCGCGCGTAGCGGTCGGCTTTGGCCGTGGCGATGCCCCGACCGGCCCACGCGAGCATCGAGGCGTCGTTCACGCTGTCCCCGATGGCCAGCGTCTCGGCCGCCGAGATGCCGAGGCTCCTGGCTACCAGTGCGACGCCCTTCGCTTTCGTGGCCTCCGGCGCCAGCGCCACCGTCACGAACGGGAAGTCGAGCACGTGGAGCGTGTCCCCGAAGTGCTCGACCAGCTCGTCGTGTACATCCGACGATGCTTCGCGGTCGCTCAGGATGCCGACCCCGCTCGGGTCGATGCCGAGCGTTTCCGGTTCCGCGTGGTATTCGGCCGTGATGTTGCCGAGGCTGGCGTAGTAGTCCGTGGCGGGCGACTGCTCCGTGGCGGCGTAGCGTTCCGCGCTGAACCACTCGTACTGGTAACCGGCCTCGCGCGCATAGGCCGTCACCGCCAGCGCCATGTCCCGATCCAGCTTGATCTCGCGGATCAGGCTCCCGTCCGCGTTCGCGATCAGGCAGCCTTCCTGCGCGATGAACGGCGTATCCAACCGCAGCTCGCGCGCGATGCTCATCACGCCCTCGCGCATCCGTCCGCTGGCCAGCACGACCGTCCGCCCGTCCTCCACCAGCGCCGTCACCGCCGCCCGTACGCGCGGCGACAGCTCGCCCTTGTACGTGCCTTCGTACGGCAGAATCGTGCCGTCGATATCGAGCGCGACCAGCCTCACGCCCACCGCGCGGTGACCACCCGTTCCCAGCCCGCCAGGTCGTGTACGACGCTGGCCCTGGCGCCAAGCCGCTCCGCCTCTTCCGCCACGCGCCCCGCCTGCCCCATCCCCACCTCGAACGCCGCCAGCCGAGGCCGCAGCCGCGACCCGCAGTCGGCCAGCAGCGCCCGCACGAGGTCGAGCCCATCCGGTCCTCCGTCCAGCGCGACCCGCGGTTCCCACTGCCGCACCTCCGGCTGCAGCCCCTCGATGTCGCGTTCCGGCACGTACGGCAGGTTCGCGAGGACGATGTCTGCGGCAGCAACACTGCTGGCCAGGTCGCTCTGGACGAGCGCGACGGCCACGCTGTGCCGCGCGACGTTCAGCGCCGCGATCCGCAGCGCGTCGACGCTCACGTCCGCCGCGACGACGTTCGCTTCCGGGGAGGCCCTCGCCACCGCGATCGCGATCGCTCCGCAGCCGGTGCCGACATCCAGCACGGTCGCGCTGGGCGTTTCCGCAAGCTCCGCCACGCCGATCTCGACCAGCAGCTCCGTCTCCGGCCGGGGGATGAGCGTGCCCGGCCCTACGAGAAACTCGAGTCCGTGGAACTCGCGTATGCCCGTGAGGTACGGGGCTGGCTCCCGCCGCAGCCGGCGCGCCACCAGCGCTTCGAGCTCCGCGCAGGCGCCCTCGGCCACCGGTTCGTCGGCGAAATAGGCGCTGCGGCTGAGGCCGCTCGCGTGGCGGGTGAGCACCTCCGCCTCAAGTGCGGCGTCGGGGATACCCGCGGCTTCCAGCTCGGCGCGTGCCCGGGCTGCAACCGCCCGTGCCTTCACGCCGTGGCCTGCAGCTTGGCCGCCTCTTCCGCCGCCGCCACCGCGTCGATGATGTCGTCGATGTTCCCGTCGAGCCGGTCGGGGATGTTGTGGACCGTCAGCCCGATGCGGTGGTCCGTGATGCGGTCCTGCGGGAAGTTGTAGGTCCGGATCTTCTCGCTGCGGTCCCCGCTCCCCACCTGCGTGCGGCGGTCGGCCGCCAGCTCAGCGTCCTGCTTCTCCTGCTCCATCGCCAGCAGCCGCGAGCGCAGGACCGTCATTGCCTTCGCCCGGTTCTTCAGCTGGGAACGCTCGTCCTGGCAGACGACCACCTGCCCCGTCGGGAGGTGCGTCAGCCGCACCGCCGTCGCGACCTTGTTCACGTTCTGACCGCCAGCGCCGGACGCATGGAAGATATCGACCCGCAGGTCCTTCTCGTTGACCTCGACGTCGACGTCCTCCGCCTCGGGCAGGACGGCGACCGTGGCGGTCGAGGTGTGGATGCGCCCCTGCGCCTCCGTCTCGGGAACGCGCTGTACGCGGTGAACGCCGCTCTCGTACTTCAGCCGCGAGAAGGCGCCCTCGCCCGTCACGCTGAAGATGACCTCCTTGTAGCCGCCGATGCCCGTCTCCGAGATGCTCAGCACCTGCGTGCGCCACCCCCGGCGCTCGCCGTAGCGGTAGTAGGCGCGGTACAGCTCCTGGGCGAAGAGCGCCGCTTCCTCGCCCCCGGCGCCCGCGCGAATCTCCATGATCACGTTGCGGCTGTCGCGCTCGTCCTTGGGCAGGAGCGCCCGCAGGATAGCCTCATCGAGCGCCGCCAGGCGCCCGTCTGCCTCCCGCAACTCCGTTTCGGCCAGCTCGCGCAGCTCGTCGTCGCCTTCGTCCAGCAGCTCCTGGGCGTCTGCCCTGGCAGTCTCCGCCACCGTGTAGTCGTCCAGCAGCTGGACGATCGGCGCGAGGTCGGAGCGCTCCTTCGCGAGCTGGGCGACCTTGTCATAATCAGCTGCGACCTCGGGCAGCCCCATCTCGTCCGTAACCGCGTCGAAGCGGACCCGGATTTCGCTGAGCCTCTGCCGAACGGCCTCGTCCATCGTTCTATTCTGCGGGCGGAACGAGCTTCGCGCTCGGTTAGCGCAGGTGCTGCCCGAGCCGCGCCGCGATCTCCCCCAGCGGTACGTCCACCTGGTCACCCTGCTCGCGCAGGTCCTTCAGCGCCGCCACGCCCCGCTCCGCCTCATCCTCCCCGATGATGACCGCGAATCGCGCCCCGCTCCCGTTCGCCCGGCGCATCTGCGCCTTGAACGACCGCCCCGACTCCCCCAGCAGCGTGACGAACCCCGACCCGCGCAACTCCGCCCCCGCGCGCACCGCCGCCCGGCCTCCCTCCGCCCCCGCGTGCACGACGAAAGCGTCGGGAGCGCCCGTCTCCGCGAGCGGAAGCTCCTGCCGCTTCATCTCGATGATGACGCGCTCCAGCCCCGTCGCGAACCCGCTCGCCGGGGTTGGCTTCCCACCGATGGTTTCGATCAACCCGTCGTATCGCCCGCCCGCCCCGATCGAGCTCTGCTGGCGTCCGTCGCCCTTCGGGACGATCTCCCAGACCGTGCGGTTGTAGTAGTCGAGCCCCCGCACCAGCAGCGGGTCGACGACGAAGGGGACGCCCGCGGCCGTCAGGCCGTCCTTCACGCCCTCGAAGTGCTCCGCCGCCTCTTGACTCAGGTCGTCGATCATCGTCGGGGCCCCCTCGCGCAGTTCCTGGTCGCGCGGGTCGTTGCTGTCGAGCAGGCGCAGCGGATTCCGGTCGAGGCGCCGCTGACTGTCCTCGGAGAGCTGGTCGCGCAGGGGCACGTAGTAGTCCCGCAGCCGGTCGAGGTAGGCTCGGCGCGCTTCGGGGTCGTCGATGCTCCCGAGGCGTATCTCAAGGTTCTCCAGCCCGAGCCGCTCGTAGAACCGCCAGTGCAGCTCGATCAGTTCCGCATCGACCAGCGCCGTGCCCGAGCCGAGAACCTCGCAGTCGAACTGGTTGAACTGGCGCAGCCTCCCCAGCTGCGGGCGGTTGTAGCGGAACATGCGCGCGATCGTGAACAGGCGGACGGGCTGCGGCCGGCTCGCCAGGCCGTGCTCCAGGTACGCCCGGCAGATCGCCGGCGTCGCCTCCGGGATCAGCGAGAGCGCCTCGCCCCCCTGGTCCTGGAAGCTGTACATCTCCTTCTCGACGATGTCCGTCGTGTCGCCCGTGCCCTTCTCGAACAGGGCCGCGTCCTCGAAGGTGGGCGTGTCCAGGCGTTCGTACCCGAACAGCCGCGTCACCTCTTCGGCGGCGTCGTCAATTGCGCGCCAGTACGGCTGCTCCTCGGGGAGGATGTCCTCGGTGCCTCGCGGCGTCTGGAAGCGTCCGCTCATGCCCGTCCCGTCAGTTCTGGTGGGGTCGCCTGCTAAGATACTGGCAGAAACGGGGCAACGAGAAAGCGTGTGAGCGTCCTGGAGCGTTCTCCGGAATCCCCGGCCGTCGCCGACCTGCTTGAGCGTGTCCGCACCTACCTCCCCGAGGACCGCATCGAGCTAATCGCCGACGCATACGAGTTCGCCGAGTCCAGCCACGACGGCCAGATGCGCCGCACCGGCGATCCTTACATCTCCCACCCGCTTGAAGTCACCAAGCTCGTCGCCGGTCTCGAGCTGGACCAGCCCTCCCTCATCGCTGCCCTCCTCCACGACGTGCAGGAGGACTGCGATGTCCCCAACGAGGAGATCGCCGAACGCTTCGGCACGGAAGCCGCCGAGCTCGTCGAAGGGCTGACCAAGCTCGGCAGCCTCCCCCTGCGCGTCACCGAAGAGGAGGGCGGCGGCGTCCAGGCCCAGAACCTCCGCAAGATGCTGCTCGCGATGGCCGCCGACGTGCGCGTCGTGCTCATCAAGCTCTGCGACCGCCTCCACAACATGCGCACGCTCTACGCCCTCTCCGACGAGAAGCAGCGCCGCATCGCCCGCGAGACCATGGAGATCTTCGCGCCCCTCGCCACGCGCCTCGGCATCTGGCAGATCAAGTGGGAGCTCGAAGACCTTGCCTTCCGCTATCTGGAGCCCGAGCGCTACCAGGAGATCGCGACCCGCCTCGACGCCACCCGCCTCGCCCGCGAGCGCTACATCGAGGATGTCGCCGCCGGCCTCCGCGTCCAGCTCGACGACGCGCGCATCGAGGCGGAGGTCACGGGTCGGGCCAAGCACATCTACTCGATCCACCAGAAGGCCCGCCGCTACGGCCGCGAAGCCAAGTCGTTCGACCAGATTTACGACCTCCTCGCCCTCCGCATCCTCGTGAAGGACGTGGCCGGCTGCTACGCCGCTCTCGGCGTCGTGCACGCCACCTGGCGCCCCCTCCCTGGCCAGTTCGACGACTACATCGCCAGCCCCAAGGCGAGCATGTACCAGTCGCTGCATACCACGGTGATCGGCCCCGGCGCCCGGCCCCTGGAGGTGCAGATCCGCACCTACGACATGCACCGCGTGGCCGAGTACGGTGTCGCTGCCCACTGGCGCTACAAGGGCTCCAGTGACCGCTCCGCCCAGGATGAGGAGCGTATCGCCTGGTTGCGCCAGCTCCTCGAGTGGCAGCGGGAGCTCTCCGGCGCCGAGGAGTTCGTCGAAAGCGTCAAGACCGATGTGTTCGACGACCAGGTGTTCGTGCTCTCGCCCAAGGGCGACGTGCTCGACCTCCCCACCGGCGCCACCCCTCTCGACTTCGCCTACCGCATCCACACCGACCTCGGCCACCAGACCATCGGGGCCAAGGTCAACGGCAAGATGACGGCCCTCAACTCCTCCCTCCAGAACGGCGACGTCGTCGAGATCATGCGTAGCCGCTCCCGCAGCGGCCCCTCGCGAGACTGGCTCAGCGAGAATCTCGGCTACCTCCAGACCACCACCGGCCGCCAGAAGGTTCGCCAGTGGTTCCGCAAGCAGCGCCGTGCGGAGAGCATCGAACGGGGGCGCGAAATGCTCGAGCGCGAGCTCCGTCGCCTCGCGTTCGACCTTGCCGACCATCAGGACGAGGTGCTCGCCCTCTTCCCGGGTAAGACCTGGAACGAGCTCATGGCCAACATCGGCTATGGCGACATCAGCGTGGAGTCCGTCGTCCGGAAGGCGAGCACCCTGCTCCAGAAGCACCAGGAGCCTGACGAGATCGACGAGATTCCCGTTGGCCGCCCCTCCCGGCGAGGCACGGGCGCCGGCCTGCGAGCCCTTGGCGCCGGAGGTCTCGAGACGACGCTCGCGCGCTGCTGCAACCCCGTCCCCGGCGACAGCGTCCGCGGCTACGTGACCCGCAGCCGCGGCGTCACCGTCCACCGCTCCGACTGCCACAACGTCCTCAACGAACGCGAACGCGACCGCCTTATCGACGTCGACTGGGGGAGGACGGACGAGCAGCGCTACCCCGCCACCGTCCAGATCGACGCCTGGGACCGGGTGGGCCTCCTGCGCGATATCAGCACAGTCGTCGCCGCCGAGGACGTGAACATGGTCAACGTGAACACGACCAAGAACGGCA
The DNA here is from genome assembly GCA_965203545.1 of Tepidiformaceae bacterium. Taxonomy (GTDB): domain Bacteria; phylum Chloroflexota; class Dehalococcoidia; order Tepidiformales; family Tepidiformaceae; genus UBA2991. The sequence continues at coordinate 674,915 of OZ241899.1, read as the reverse complement.
ACGGAACCGTCTCGGTGCTGGCGACCCTGGAGACGAGCGGGCTCTCCCAGATTTCGCGGCTGCTCACGCGCATCGAGACGATTCGCGGCGTGCGCAACTGCGCGCGCAAGTCCAGCTAGGGAGCTAGGACGCGCGCCGCGCCAGCTCCTGGCGCCGCGTGGCGAGGGGTTCCACGCGGCCCAGGGCCGGACGCAACTCTCCTCGAACGGGCTCCCGTGGCTGCCACAGCGTCACGCGCGCACCACTCTCGTGGCGCAGCCCACCCCGACGCGTTGCTCCCCGCCGCGGAAGCATGGAGCGAAGCGTCGCCCCAAGGAGCGCCACCGCGGCGCCGGCGAGCAGTACGTCGAAGATGATGGTGGGAATCGTGTTCACCATGGCTAGCACATCCGTTCGCAGGGTCCGCACAATGTAGCGAACGTCTGTTCGGCTGTCAACACAAATGTTCGGACAGGCCGGTTGCTGCTGGCAACGGGTATCATGGACACGCCAGGAGTCGTGATGACCAGCGAGGCGAAACCGGGCAAGAACAGCGGCGTCGCATCCTTCACCGCAAGAGTGCACCGGGAAGGCGCCTGGTTTGTCGCCCAGGCCACCGAGATCGATATAGCCAGCCAGGGAGAATCGGAAGGCGAGGCGCTCGCCAACCTCCGCGAGGCCCTGGAACTCTACTTCATGCCAGACCCGCCCGAAGACCGCGTGAGCCTCTAGAGCACCTACTCCGCCCGCTCCCGGTACTGCAGTGCCTCCGCGACGTGCGTGCTGCCGATTGCGTCGCTGGCCTCGAAGTCCGCAACCGTCCGCGCGACCTTGAGGACGCGGTGGAAGGCCCGGGCCGAGAGCGCCATCTGGACCGTCGCCTGGCTCAGGATGCGCTGAGCCGGTTCGTCCAGCTTCCACTGCGCGTGCTCGCGCACCTCCGTCGGTCCCATCTCCGCGTTCAGGCGCGTGCCCGTGCCGGCGAATCGCTCCTGCTGGATCTCCCGCACCGCCCGCACGCGCTCCGCCACCGCCGCCGACGGCTCCCCCCGCGTCCCCGCAGCCAGCTTCTCGTAGTCGACGCGGGGAACGTCGATAAAGATGTCGATGCGGTCCAGCACCGGCCCCGAGACGCGCCGCTGGTAGCGCGCTGCCGCGTTCGGCGGGCAGCGGCACTCCCGGATGGGGTCGCCCAGGTAGCCGCACGGACAGGGGTTCTGGGCCGCCACCAGCGCGAAGCTCGCCGGGAACGTCGCCGATTGCCGCGCCCGGCTGATCGTCACGATCCGGTCCTCGAGCGGCTGGCGCAGCACCTCCAGTACCTGCGTGCCGAACTCCGGCAGCTCGTCGAGAAAGAGCACACCGTGGTGGCTCAACGTGATTTCGCCCGGACGCGGCACCGAGCCGCCCCCCACCAGCCCCGCGTGCGAGATCGTGTGGTGGGGCGCCCGGAACGGCCGGTCCCGCAGGAGCCCCATCCCCGACGGCAGGAGCCCCGCCACGCTGTAGATCCGTGTGACCTCTAGCGCCTCGTCGTTCGTCATCGGCGGCAGGATCGAGGGGATGGCCCGCGCCAGCAGCGTCTTGCCGCTCCCGGGTGGGCCACGCATCAGGAGGTTGTGACCGCCCGCCGCTGCCATCGACAGCGCTCGCTTGGCGTGCTCCTGCCCGATCACATCGGCCAGGTCGTGACCGACCGGCTCCGCGTCCTCCCCGTCCTCCGAGGGCGAGTACGGCGCGATCGGCGCCTTCCCGAGCAGGTGCGCCGCCAGCTGCGTCAGCGACTCGACGGGGAAGACCTCCAGGCCCTCCACGAGCGCTGCCTCCGGCGCGTTTGGCACGGGCACGAAGGCCCGTCGCGCCCCGCGGTCGCGGGCGACTGCCACCATCGGCAGCGCCCCGCGCACGCCGCGCACCTCTCCGTCGAGCGCCAGTTCCCCCACGAACACCGCGTCGGCGAGGTCCGCCTCTACCTGCCCGCTCGCCACCATCACGCCGGCGGCGATGGGCAGGTCGTAGGCGGGGCCTTCCTTGCGCAGGTCGGCGGGCGCCAGGTTCACCACGATGCGGCTGTTGAACGGCCACGTGAGCGCGCTGTTGCGGATCGCCGCCCGCACCCGCTCCTTCGACTCCTGTACGGCCGCGTCCGGCAGCCCCACGATCGCCGTGGTCGGATTCTGGGCGCGCGAGATGTCGACCTCGACATCGACCATGACGCCATCGAGCCCCACGACCGCGCTCGACTGCACTCGCGCAAGCATTGCCGCAGTCTGCCGTTCCTTGGCAAAGGTAGCAACTGCGAAAGGTTGCCGTTCCCTGCCCCGGCGCGCGCCCCCTTTGCCAGCACGCGGGAGGGAGATGGCGGCTCTAGAGGTTCGCCCTTCGAACCTCGTAGAATGCTGCCCACTCTAGGTCAGACGGAGGAGAAACCCATGAGCGCCCCCAACGTTCTGCTTGCCTCAAAGGGCCACCCCTTCCAGCGTGAACCCTTCTTCCAGATGTTCGATGCCTTCCAGCAGGAGGGTGAGATCTCGGCCTGGACGCACGTCGAGCAGCCGGCTGCCCAGCTCTTCTTCCAGCCCGAGAACTCCCGCGACTACGACTGCATCGTCGACTACTCGATGCCGGGGGTCTTCGGCGTAGGCGGCCCGCCCGATCCTCCGGAGGCGCTGAAGGACGGCTACATGCGTCTCACCGAAGAGGGCAAGGGCCTCGTCATGATCCACCACAACATCTGCTCGTGGCCTGGCTGGGAGGAGTACGCCGAGATCATCGGCGGCCGCTTCTTCTACAACCCCGGCAGCCTGCGTGGTGTCGACTACCCCGACTCCGGCTACCTGCTCGCCGCGAACCACACCTGCGAGGTCGTGGCGGAAGAGGCCGACCACCCCGTCGTGCAGGGCGTCGACCTCTCCTTCGAGCTGCAGGACGAGATCTACCTCGCCCCCTACCACGAGGACAGCCTCGTGCCCCTCGTGCGCAGCGACTTCGACTTCACCTACAAGAACTTCTTCTCGCCCTCGCTGGTGGTGAACCACGGCCGCATGTACGAGCGCGGCGATTGGACCCACCCGCCGACCCCGAACCTGGTCGTCTGGGCGAAGAACTACCGCAACAGCCCCATCGTCTATGTGCAGGCGGGCGACGTGCCCACCTCCTACAACAATTCGAACTACCGCCGGCTGCTCGCCAACGCCATCAAGTGGGTCGCCTCCGACGAGGCCCACGAGTGGGCGCGCGCGCGCAACGCCGCCGCGGTCTCCTAGGGGAAGGAAGCGAAACCATGGCCACCAACTACGTGCTTGAGAACCTGGAGAAGTACTCGTGCGGCCCCGGCGGCTGCGACTTTTCCGCCGGCTCGACCTGCCCCAACTGCCCGAAGGAGAACACGCCCCACCTGACGTGCATCTTCTGCAACCTCGATGGCGTCGAGCGCTATGGGGGGGTGTGTGACGAGCACACCGTCTCGAACGGCGAGCGCGAGGTGACGGGGCCCATCTGCGGCAACTGCCACGTGGTCCTGTACGACATGGACCGCGACAGCGGCGGCTGGTCGATCATGAAGGACGGCAAGCCGCTCCTGGCCTAGGTCCGGAACCGGCTCGCCGCGGGCATCACCGCTTCAGCGGCCGGCCTCCTGGGTCGTTCGGGACGCCGCGCTGGGCGTGTGCGCGGTCCCGCACCTTGTTGGCACTGAAGTCGCTGGAGATCACGCTGTCGATGAGGTGCAGCAGGGCCATGATGGCCTTCACAAGTGGGTTATTCCTCATCTCCCACCCCCTTCCAGGGAACTCTGCCCGGTCAGCATACGCCGGGCCGGCTGTCCGGTGAGACGCGCCACCGAGTGACACAGCAGTTCCGAACCGGTTCGCGCGGGCATCATCGCTTCGGCGGCCGGCGGCCTGGGTCGTTCGGGATGCCCTACGGGGTGTCTACGCGGTCCCTTACGTCGTTGGGAGCGTCGCTGCTCGTGAACACGCTCTCGACGAGGTGCAGAAGGGCCATAGTGGCCTTCTCCAGTGGGTTGTTCTTCATCTGGTACCCCTCAGGGCGCGCCGAGGAACTCTGCCCGGCTAGCATACCCCGCGTCGGCTGCCTGGCCAGCCGCGCCAACGAGTGAGACAGAGAGTTCCGGACAGGTTGGCCGTGCCGCGGTGAGCCGCTACGATCAGACGCGCCGCGGCCCCGTGGTGTAGCGGCCTAACACGCCACCCTGTCAAGGTGGAGATCGTCGGTTCAAATCCGATCGGGGTCGCCAGAAACGCTTCAGAAAGGCCCCTGCCGTCAGGCAGGGGCCTTGGCATTGCTGCCACGCTCGACAGGGGTTGAGTGACGTGAAGCGAGCGCTCTCCGCAGCGTTCATCCTGTTCGCTCTTCCCGTTCGCACGGGCCCACCGCTGGACGTCCCTGCTATGCTCGATTCACCAGGGGGAAGCCGGTGAAACAGTTTCTGAGGCCCTTCATCGCTGTCTTCGCATTCCTCGACAGCATCATCGAAAGCGTGGTCCGCCCTGAGCAGATGCGGCGGCGCGTCATCAACCGCATGGAAGTCACCGAGGGGTCCAGCCCCGACCCCAACCGCCGCCCGCCCCGCCGCTAGCGCCCTTGTCTCCGGACGAGTCCGTCCGTGGGCGCCCCTGCTAAGCTCGATCTACGAGGGGGAAGCCCGTGAAAGCGCTCCTGAGACCCTTCATTGCAGTCCTCGCCGCCATCGACAGCGTCTTCGCGAGTGTCGCTCGTCCCTGGGGGCACCGCCAGAACATCCTCTTCCGCAAGGATCTCACTGAGGGCACAACCCCCCGTTACCGCCCTCCCCAGGGCCGGCCGCGCCGCCGCCGCTAGCTCGTAACCGCGCCCTCCGAGGCACTCGAGACGCCGTTCGCGTACTTGGCGAACACGCCTCGCTCGTAGCGCGGCGGCGGAGGCGACCAGGCCGCGAGTCGCCGCTCCAACTCGGCCTCTTCGATCTCGATGTCGATCCGCCGTGCGTCGATGTCGAACGAGATGATGTCGCCCTCCTCGATCGCGGCGATAGGACCGCCCGCGGCCGCCTCAGGCGCCACGTGTCCGGCCATCAGGCCGTGCGTCGCGCCGCTGAAACGGCCGTCCGTGAGCAGCGCCACCGAGTCGCCCAGCCCCTCGCCCACGAGCGCGGCTGTCACACCGAGCATCTCGCGCATGCCCGGGCCGCCTCTCGGTCCCTCGTAGCGGATCACGACCACGTCGCCCGGCGAGATGCGCCGCTCCGACACTGCCGCGAAGGCATCCTCCTCGCGGTCGAACACCCGCGCCGGTCCGCGGTGCTGCATGATCTCGTGCCCCGCCACCTTGATGACGCATCCCTCCGGCGCGAGGTTCCCCTTCAGGATGACGAGCCCCCCCGTCTCCTTGATCGGCTCGTCCAGCGACACGATCACGTCCTGGCCGGGCGCCTCCTGCGCATCCGCCGCCTCTTCCTCGATCGTGCGGCCGGTTACCGTCATCTGGTCGCCGTGGACCTTCTCGCCCTCCAGCAAGCGCTGCGCGAGCAGCCTCGTGCCACCCGCCCGGTCCATGTCGAGCGCGACATAACGCCCACCGGGGCGCAGGTCCCCGATGATCGGCGTGCGCTCGCTGATGTCGTCGAAGTCGTCGATGTCGAGCGAGACCCCGACCTCTCGCGCCATTGCCAGCAGGTGCAGGACCGCGTTCGTCGAGCCGCCCGTCGAGGCCACGCAGGCGATGGCGTTCTCGAACGCCTCCCGCGTCATCACGTCTTCGGGAAGCTGGCCCCGTGCGAGCACGTCCATCACGAGCGAGCCCGCCTCGTAGCCGGCGCTGTTCTTGCGCGGGTCGGTCGCCCCCGCCGATCCGCTCCCCAGCGGCGAGATGCCGAGGAACTCGATCGCCGTTGCCATCGTGTTCGCGGTGTACTGCGCGCCGCAGGCTCCGGCGCCGGGGCAGGCGACGTCCTCGAGCGCCGTCAGTTCCGCGTCGGTCATGCCGCCAGCGGCGTGGCTCCCGACGGCTTCGAACACGTCCTGGATGGTCACGTCGCGGCCTTCGTAGTTCCCCGGCGCGATTGAGCCGCTGTAGAGCACGAGCCCCGGAACCCCAAGCCGCGAGAGCCCCATCACCCCGCCCGGGATCGTCTTGTCGCAGCCCACGATGACGACCGCCGCGTCGAACAGGTACCCCCGCCCGCACAGCTCGATGCTGTCCGCCACCACCTCGCGGCTGATCAGCGACGCCTTCATCCCCTCGGTCCCCATTGCGATGCCGTCGCTGATGGAGACGGTATTGATCTCCATGGGCGTCCCGCCCGCATCGCGGATACCGCGCATGACCTCGGCGGCCAGCTCGCGCTGGTTGAAGTTGCACGGCATCGTCCCGATCCAGCTGTGCGCGACCATCACGAGCGGGCGTTTCAGCGACTCCGAGTCGTAGCCGACGGACTTCAGCATCGCCCGTGCCGGGGCCCGGTCCGGTCCGTCGACGAGCGTGCGGCTGCGGTGGCGTGGATCAAGCGGCATGGGGGCACTCCAGGTGGGTCAAAATCTGGGAAATCGAGCCTACGCGCTGCCCGTGTCCCGAGCCAGAACCGCGGCGGAAGAAGAGCTACTTGACCGAGGAGCCGGCGGCCACCTCTCGCAGCGCCTCGCCCAGGCGGTGGGCGCCCTCCTCGATCTCCTCGACGGGCGTGTAGCTGAACGCGAGCCGCAGGTGCTGTGTGGCATTGCCGTCGGCGAAGAAATGCGGTCCCGCGCCCACGAGCACGCCCTTCTCGTTCGCGATGCGCTGCACCTCGATCGCCGAAAGCCCGGCATGAAGCCCCAGCCAGACGAAGAAGCCGCCCTCCGGTCGCTGGTAGCTCACGTAGTCGCCGCAGTGCTCGTCGATCGCCTCGCAGAGGCGGTCGAGCTTCCGCAGGTAGATCCCGCGCAGCCGTTCGACGTGCCGGTCGAGGTCGCCGTTCCGGATCATCTCCGCGACGGTGCGCCCCAGGTACGGGCTCGACCCCATGTCGTAGCGGAGCGCGGCCATGCGTGTGATCAACCCCGGCGGAGCCAGGTTCCACCCCAGCCGCAGCCCCGTCGCGATGATCTTCGAGAAGCTCGCCACCTTGATCGCGAGCTCCCCGCCGGAGAGCGAGAAGAGCGAGGGCGGCGGCGGCTCGTCGCCGAACCAGAGCTCCCCGTAGGCGTCGTCCTCCATGATCAGCACGCGGTGCTCGCGCGCCAGCTCCAGCAGCCGCTCGCGACGCGCCAGCGGCAGCGTCGAGCCGACCGGATTCTGGTGCGTGGGAATCAGGTAGAGCAGCTTCGCGCGCCGCCCCTCGTCCGCCAGCCGGTTCAGTGCCTCCTCGGCAAGGTCGATGCGCAGCCCTTCCTCGTCCATCGGCACCGCCTCGACCTGCGCCCCGAACGAATGGAACGTACGCAGGCTGCCGGGAAACGTCGGGCTCTCGACGAGCACCGTGTCGCCCCGGTCGATAAGCACCTCGCAGGCGATGCCGATGCCGTGCGCCGCGCCCGACGTTACGGTCACGTGCTCGGCCGTCAGCGGGATGCCCTCGATGCCGGAGGAACGCTCCGCGATCGCTTCGCGCAGGGGCTGGGGGCCGAAGGTGCCGCCGTACTGCAGCGCTTCGCGACGCTCGTTGTCGAGCACGGCGCGCGTGGCGCGCAGCAGCTCCTCGTCGGGCAGCGAGGGCACGTCCGGCAGCCCGCCCGCAAACGAGATGACGGGACGGTCGTCGGGCCGGGCCGCGGCCCACACGCCCGCGCCCATGATCTTCGAGCGCGCGCTGACGATGTCTTCGAGGGAGTCCTGGGTCCAGAAAGGCTCTTCGGGCATGGCCTCAGTATGGCGGCGACCGCCCTCATGGGCGAGCAGCGCCGCCGCTTGCGATTCCTGGTTAACGCACGTGTAACGGGCAGGGGCGATCTCCGGCACTTGATCTGGCTATACTTATCGTTCACCCGTGTGTGCGTTGGGAGGCGTGAGCCTCGCGAGGCGAGGCGCGGGAAGGTATTACCCCGCGCATGGGCCGCCCTGCCGAGCGGCTCCACACCGGGCGAGCGAACGAGAGGAGGCTGCATGATGGCCGCGCATACCCGGCCCGTGAAGCAGGGTCTCTACGACCCCGCCCTCGAGCACGACTCGTGCGGCGTCGGCTTCCTCGTGCACCTCAAGGGACAGCGCTCCCACATGATCGTCGAGAAGGCGATCGAGGCGCTCTCCAACCTTAACCACCGCGGCGCCAGCGGCGCCGAGGTAAACACCGGTGACGGCGCCGGCCTCCTCATCCAGACGCCCGACGAGTTCTTCCACCACGAGTGCGCCCAGCTCGGCATCCAGCTCCCGCAGCGCGGCCAGTACGGCGTCGGGATGCTCTTCTGCCATGGCGACGAAGACGCCCGCCGCCTCGCCATGAACCTGCTCGCCGAGCTTGTCCGGGGCGAAGGGCAGCACCTCCTCGGCTGGCGCGAGGTCCCCACCGACAACTCGATGCTCGGCGAGACCTCCCTGCTCGCCGAGCCCTCCGTCCACCAGGTCTTCATCGGGCGCGGAACCTGGGTGGAAACCGAGGACGACTTCGAGCGCCGTCTCTTCGTCATCCGCAAGCTCTTCGAGCGCGAGGTCGAGAAGCGAGGTATCGGCGATTCCGAGGACTTCTACTTCCCCAGCCTCTCCTGCCGCACGGTCGTCTACAAGGGCATGCTCACCGCCCTCCAGCTGCCCGAGTACTACCCCGACCTGCGCGACCGCCGCATGGTCACCGCGCTGGCGATGTTCCACTCGCGCTTCAGCACCAACACCTTCCCCAGCTGGAAGCTCGCCCACCCTTACCGCACCATCTCCCACAACGGCGAGATCAACACCCTCCGCGGCAACAAGAACTGGATGGCCGCCCGCGAGGCGCTGCTCGAGACCCCTCACTTCGACGATATCCAGAAGATCCTCCCCATCATCGACGAGGCAGGAAGCGACACCGCCTGCCTCGACAACGCCCTCGAGCTGCTGACCCTCGGCGGCCGTCCCGTCGAGCACTCGATGATGATGCTCATCCCCGAGGCCTGGTCCGGCCACGAGACGATGAGCGCCGAGAAGAAGGCCTTCTATGAGTACCACAGCCTCCTCATGGAGCCCTGGGACGGCCCCGCCAGCGTCGCCTTTACCGACGGCCGCACCATCGGCGCCGTCCTCGACCGCAACGGCCTGCGCCCCTCCCGCTACCTCGTGACGAAGGACGACCTCGTCGTCATGGCTTCCGAGTCCGGCGTTCTCCCCGTCGAGGACGACAACGTGCTCATGAAGGGCCGCCTCCAGCCCGGCCGCATGTTCCTCGTCAGCCTCGAGGAGGGCCGCATCATCGGCGATGCCGAGCTGAAGCAGCGGCTCGCCCGCGCCCACGACTACGACGGCTGGCTCGGCGAGAACCTCACGCGCCTCGCCGACCTGCCCGCCGCCGAGGCTCCCGCCCCCATCGCCGGCGCCGACCTGCTCGAGCGCCAGATCGCCTTCGGCTACACGGTAGAGGACGCGAAGTACCACCTCGGCCCGATGGCCCGCCAGGGCCAGGAGTCGATCGGCTCAATGGGCACGGATACGCCCCTGGCGGTGCTCTCTGAGCGTCCCCAGCCCCTCTACAACTACTTCAAGCAGCTCTTCGCGCAGGTCACGAACCCCCCGCTGGATGCCATCCGCGAGGAGATCGTGACCTCCGTGGACTCCCTCATTGGCGCCGAGGGCAACCTCTTCAGCGAGGGCCTCGACGACGGTTACCGCATGATCGCGCTGCCCACGCCCTTCCCCACGAATGCCGAGATGGTCCAGCTCCGAAGCCTCGATGGCGAGGGCGGCTTCCGCTCCGCCGTACTCCCGATGACTATGCCCGCCGCTGAAGGTCCTGCGGGCATGCAACCCGCCCTCGACGAGCTCTTCGAGCGCGCCGACGAGGCCATCGAGAACGGCGCCAACATCCTCATCCTCTCCGACCGCGGCATCGACCGGGACCACGCGCCCATCCCCGCCCTCCTCGCCACCGGCGGCCTTCACCACCACCTCGTGCGCAACAAGCGGCGCACCAAGGTCGGGCTCGTCGTCGAGACGGGTGAGGCGCGCGAGGTGCACCACTTCGCTCTCCTCATCGGCTACGGCGCCGGCGCGATCAATCCCTACCTCTCGCTCGACACCCTGGCCGAGATGAAGGCCGAGGGCTCCCTCGAGAGCGACATCTCCTGGGAGGAGGCGGAAGGCAACTTCATCAAGGCCCTCAAGAAGGGCGTCGTGAAGGTCATGTCGAAGATGGGCATCTCCACGGTGCAGAGCTACCGCGGCGCCCAGATCTTCGAGGCCGTCGGCCTCAACGAGGACCTCATCGACCGCTACTTCACCGGCACGGTCTCGCGTATCAGCGGCGCCGGCCTCGAGCAGATCGCGGCCGAGATGCTGGCCCACCACGCCCGCGCCTACCCCGATCGCGACGGCGGGCTCTACAGCATCGGCTGGGGTGGCCAGTACCAGTGGCGCCACGGCGGCGAGTTCCACCTCTTCAACCCCGACACCATCTTCAAGCTGCAGCACGCCACCCGTACCAAGCGGCAGGAGATCTTCCGCGAGTACACGACCCTCGTGAATGACCAGGCTCGCCAGATGGCGACCCTGCGCGGCCTCATGGAGTTCCGCTCCGACCGCGAACCCATCCCCGTCGAGGAGGTCGAGCCCGTCTCCAGCATCTTCCCCCGCTTCGCCACGGGCGCGATGTCGTTCGGCTCGATCAGCGCCGAGGCGCACGAGACCCTCGCCATCGCCATGAACCGCATCGGCGGGCGCAGCAACACCGGCGAGGGCGGCGAGGACCCCCGTCGCTTCACCCCCGACGACAACGGCGACCTCCGCCGCAGCTCCATCAAGCAGGTCGCCTCCGGCCGCTTCGGCGTCACCAGCGAGTACCTCGTCAACGCCGACGAGCTCCAGATCAAGATGGCCCAGGGCGCCAAGCCCGGCGAAGGCGGTCAGCTTCCCGGCCACAAGGTCTGGCCCTGGATCGCGCAGGTTCGCTATTCGACCCCCGGCGTGGGCCTCATCAGCCCGCCCCCGCACCACGACATCTACTCGATCGAGGACCTCGCGCAGCTCATCCACGACCTCAAGAACGCGAACCCGCGCGCCCGCATCAGCGTGAAGCTCGTCGCCGAGGTCGGCGTCGGGACCGTCGCCGCGGGCGTTGCCAAGGCCAAGTCCGACGTCGTCCTCATCAGCGGGCACGACGGCGGCACGGGCGCGAGCCCACTGACCTCCCTCAAGCACGCGGGCGTGCCCTGGGAGCTCGGGCTTGCCGAGACCCAGCAGACCCTCGTCCTGAACAAGCTGCGCGACCGCATCATCGTCCAGACCGACGGCCAGATGAAGACCGGCCGCGACGTCGTCATCGCCGCCCTCCTCGGCGCCGAGGAGTACGGCTTCGCGACCGCCCCGCTCGTCGTGATGGGCTGCATCATGATGCGTGTCTGCCACCTCGATACCTGCCCCGTCGGCGTCGCCACCCAGAACCCGCAGCTCCGCGAGAAGTTCACCGGGAAGGCCGAGCACGTCGTCAACTTCTTCGAGTTCGTCGCCGAGGAGATTCGCGAGACCCTCGCCGAGCTCGGCTATCGCTCCCTCGACGAGCTCATCGGCCGCAGCGACCTCATCGACGCGCGCCGCGCTGTCGACCACTACAAGGCGCAGGGCATCGACCTCTCCGCCATCCTCTACCGCCCGCAGGTGCCCGAGCACATCGCCACGCGTCGCATTGCCGAGCAGGACCACGGCCTCCGCCACGCGCTCGACCAGGAGCTCATCCAGTTTGCCCGTCCCGCCCTTGAGGATGGGGAGCCTGTCGACGTCGATGTACCTATCCGAAACGTAAATCGGGTCGTTGGAACCATCCTTGGCAGCGAGGTCACGCGACGCCACGGCGCCGCCGGCCTCCCCCCCGACACGATCACCTTCCGCTTCAAGGGCTCCGCCGGCCAGAGCTTCGGCGCCTTCGTCCCAAAGGGCATAACCCTTCTCCTCTCCGGCGACGCCAACGACTACTTCGGCAAGGGCCTCTCCGGCGGCCGTCTCGTCGCCGCCCCTCCGCCCGACTCCACCTTCGTGCCCGAGGAGAACATCATCATCGGCAATGTCGCCCTCTACGGCGCGACCGCCGGCTCAGCCTTCATCCGCGGTGTCGCCGGTGAGCGCTTCTGTGTGCGCAACAGCGGCGCCCACGCCGTCATCGAGGGCACCGGCGACCACGCGTGCGAGTACATGACCGGCGGCCGCGTCGTCGTCATCGGTCCGACCGGCCGCAACTTCGGCGCCGGCATGAGCGGCGGCGTGGCCTATGTGCTCGACGACGCCGGCGACTTCGATATCCGTTGCAACAAGGAGATGGTCGACCTGGAGCCGCTCGCCGAGGACGAGGACATCGACCTTGTGCGCAGCCTCCTGGAGCGCCACCGTGAGCACACCGGCAGCACCGTCGCCGATAGCCTCCTCGAGGACTGGCAGGGCACGATTTCACGCTTCGTAAAGGTTATGCCGCTCGATTACCGCCGCGTCCTCAACGAGCAGAAGGCCCGCGAAGAGGCCGAACGCGAGCAGGTGGGGGCCACCGGTGGCTAAGACCACGGGCTTCATGGAATTCACGCGGCAGGGACCGCCCAGCCGCCCCGTGGCCGAGCGTGTCACCGACTGGCTCGAGTACTACGAGGAGATGCCGCCCAGGCAGCTCCACGAGCAGGCCGCCCGCTGCATGGACTGCGGCGTGCCCTTCTGCCACCAGGGCTGCCCCCTCGGCAACATCATTCCCGACTGGAACGACCTCGTGTACCGCGGCCACTGGCGCGACGCTATCGAGCGCCTCCACGCCACCAACAACTTCCCCGAGTTCACCGGCAGGCTCTGCCCCGCCCCCTGCGAGGCCGCCTGCGTCCTCGGCATCAACGATGACCCCGTCACCATCAAGCAGGTCGAGGTCAGCATCATCGAGCGCGCCTGGCGCGAGGGCTGGATCCACCCCGAACCGCCGCAGCAGCGCACCGAACGTCGCGTCGCCGTCATCGGCTCCGGCCCCGCCGGCCTCGCCGCCGCCCAGCAGCTCCGCCGCGCCGGCCACGACGTCACCGTCTTCGAGCGCGACGACCGCATCGGCGGCCTCCTTCGCTACGGCATCCCCGAGTTCAAGATGGAGAAGCGCTTCATCGACCGCCGTCTCGAGCAGATGGAGGCCGAGGGCGTCGTCTTCCGCCCGAGCGTCAACATCGGCGTCGATGTCGACGCTCGCGACCTCGTGAACGAGTTCGACGCCATCTGCCTGTCCGGTGGCGCAACCCACTCCCGCGATCTCCCCATCCCCGGCCGTGACCTCGACGGCATCCACCTCGCGATGGACTTCCTGCCCCCTCAGAACAAGCTCGTAGCCGGCGACGACGTCCCTGAGAGCGAGGTCATCTCCGCCGCCGGCAAGCGCGTCATCATCCTCGGCGGCGGCGATACCGGCGCCGACTGTCTCGGCACCGTGCACCGCCACGGCGCCCTCAGCGTGAAGCAGTGGGAGCTCCTCCCCCGTCCCCCCGACAGCCGCCCCCCCGAGACGCCCTGGCCCACCTGGCCGAACATCTTCCGCACCTCGGGCGCCCACCAGGAGGGCGGCGATCGCGACTACAGCATCCTCACGAAGGAGTTCAGCGGCGAGAACGGGCGGCTGACCGCCCTCCACGGCGTGCGCCTCGAGTGGGCCCCCGGCGAGGACGGCCGCATGCAGATGACCGAGGTTCCCGGCACCGAGTTCGTCGAGCCCGTCGACCTCGTGCTGCTCGCCCTCGGCTTCCTCGGCCCCGAGCGCCCGGGCATGCTCGAACAGCTCGGCGTCGAGCTGACCGAGCGCGGCAACGTCGCCGCCGACGAGAACAAGATGACGAGCGTCCCCGGCATCTTCACCGCCGGCGACATGACCCGCGGCCAGTCCCTCATCGTCTGGGCCATCGCCGAAGGCCGCGACGCCGCCCGCGGCATCGACCGCTATCTCATGGGGGAAACGTCCCTGCCGTAGGAAGGGTGTCGCGGTCACGTCAGCTCTTGCCACGACCTCAAGACTCTTCACCCTGAGCCGCAGCTTTGGCTCGCCGCCTTGGGGGCGTCTTGGGGCCTCGGGGTGGTGGGAGACTGGCATCCGCGATAGACTGGTTGAGGATGGCAACCTTGGATACGCACAAGGCAGTGAGAGAACTCACTGATGCTGGAGCAGCCGAGCCTCTGGCTGAAGGGATCGTTGGCGTGATCGAGGAAGCGTCCGCCGACCTGGTAACGAAGGATTACCTCGACAAGCGGCTGGCTCAAACCATCGCGGCAGGCACGGCTCTGGCCGTGACCATTGCCGCAGCTGCAGTTGCGATCACCGAAACTCTCTGAACCGCCCAACCCCCAGCCTTGGGGATTGCTAATTCCCTAGCCTGCCCGCTCGATGAGATACCGCGCGACCGCCGCGAGCAGGATGCGCTCGTCCTCGCTCAGCCCGAGGCTGTCGAGGAGGCTGCTGGCCTCATCGACATAACGCCGCGCGTGCTCCTCCGCCACCGCCTTGATGCCGTCCGCCTCCATCTGCGCCGAGACCGCCTCGATCTCCGCCGCCGGCGGCTCGTCGTGCGCGTACAGCCGCTCGATCGCCGTGCGCGTGCGTGGCTCCGCCAGCGCCGCGATGACGGGCAGCGTCTTCTTGTGCCGGGCGAGGTCGTTCTGGTTCGACTTGCCCGTCACGGAGGGATCCCCCCAGATGCCGAGAATGTCGTCCCGTACCTGGAACGCCAGCCCCACCTTGCGCCCCCAGTCGCGGATGCGGTCGCTCTGCTCGGCCGGCGCTCCGCTCAGGATGGCGCCCATCTGCAGCGGCGCCCCGATGAGCGCCCCCGTCTTCCCCTCCACCATCGCCAGGTAGTCCTCGACCGAGACGTCTTCACGCGGCTCGAAGCTGAGGTCGTTCCACTGGCCCCCGATCATGTCGTCGGTCGCCGCCAGCAGCGCGTCGAGCGCGGCCACGCGCCGTTCGCTGGGCGCCTCCGAGTCCGACAGCGCCCGCAGCGCGCGAGTCAGGAGGAAGTCGCCCACGTTGATCGCCTGCGCCTCGCCCACAATCCGCCAGATCGTGGGCCGGTGGTGGCGCTCCGCGTCGCGATCCTGGATCTCGTCGTGGACCAGCGAGAAGTTGTGCACGAGCTCCACCGCCACCGCCCCGGGCATCGCGTCGGCCGCTGAGCCGCCCAGCGCCTCCGCCGCCAGCAGGCACAGCGCCGGCCGGATGCGCTTCCCGCCCGTCGTCGCGGGCCGCCCCTCCTCGTCCTCCCAGCCCATGACATAACGAGCAGAGGCCGCCAGCCCGCCCTCGTCCCTGCCGACGGCGGCGCGTAGCGCGTCCTCGAGCGCGTCGAGATGGGCGGTCAACGCCGATGGAGGCGATGCTGCGGCGGTCGTCATGCGGCCCTGCTCCCCCTTTCGCGTTGCTCAGGCGGTCGCGAGGCTCTCCTTGCGCTCGGCCCCGCGGTCCTTCAGGACCTCCATCGCCCGTCGGGCGATGCCGTCGCCGTCGAGGTCGTACACGCCCCGGTACACCTTCTGGGGTCCGTGGTCGACGATGTCGTCCGGCATTGTCAGGTTCAGCAGGAGCGTCTCGGGCAGCCCGTTGTCGGCCAGGACCGCCAGCACCGCCTCGCCGAAGCCGCCCGCGCGGACGTTCTCTTCGGCGGTGATGACGCCGCCCGTCTCGCGCGCGGCCGCAAGGATGGCGTCCTCGTCGAGCGGCTTGGCGAAACGCGCATTGATGACCCGCGCGTCGATGCCCTCGAGCGCCAGCAGGTCGGCGGCCTTCACGCACTCGATCACCGAGGCGCCGAAGCCGATCAGGGTGACGTCGCGGCCATCCCGCAGCAGCTCCGATTGCCCGACCGGGATCTTCTTCATCGGCTGGTCCGTGGGCGCCCCGGGACCGGCACCGCGCGGGTACCGCACCGAGAACGGCGTGTCGTGCGCCACCGCCGTGCAGAGCAGGTCGCGCAGCTCCGCCTCGTCCTTGGGCGCGCTCACGACCATGTTCGGCAGGCAGCGCAGGTAGGACGTGTCGATGAATCCCTGGTGCGTCTTCCCGTCGTCGCCGACAAACCCGGCGCGGTCCAGCGCGAAGATCACCGGCAGCTTCTGCACCACGATGTCGTGCACGATCGAGTCGAAGCCGCGCTGCAGGAACGTCGAGTAGATGGCCGCGATGGGGCGCATCCCCTGCGTCGCCAGCCCGGCCGCGAAGGTGACCCCGTGCTGCTCGGCAATGCCCACGTCGAAGACGCGCTCGGGATGCTCCTTCTGCGTTGCCGCCAGCCCCGTGCCTTCCAGCATCGCCGCGGTAATGGCGACCACGCGCGGGTCCTGCTCGATGAGCTCGCCCACGGCCTTGGCGAATACCTGGCTGTAGGTGGGAGGCGCTTTTGGCGCGTCCGGCGCTGCCGGCTTCTTCAGCCAGAAGGTGCCGCTGTGGCTCTTCACCGGGTCGGCGGCGGCCTCGGGAATGCCGTGGCCCTTGTTCGTCAGGATGTGCAGCAGCACGGGCTTGCCCCGCACCTTCTTCACCGCCGAGAGCGTCGCCTCGAGCTCGCCCAGGTTGTGGCCGTCGATGGGGCCGTAGTAGTCGAAACCGAACTGCTCCCAGAAGCTCGCCGGCACGATCAGGTCGCGCATGCTCGATTGCACGCGCTGCGCCCCCTGCCAGACGTCCCTGGCGAGGTTCCGCCCGATGGGGAACTGCTCCACCATGCCGTCGATCCGGCCCTCGATCTCCTGCTTGAAGCGCCGGTAGTGCGGCTCGATCCGCAGCTTGTTCACGTTGCGGCTGAGCGCCCCCACGTTGGGCGAGATCGACATCGAGTTGTCGTTCAGGATCACGATCAGGTTGGTGCCGAGATGGCCGGCGTGATTCAGGCCCTCGAAGGCCATGCCGGCGGTCATGGCGCCGTCGCCGATGACGGCGATCACGTGGTGGTCCTCGCCGCGCAGGTCGCGCGCCGCGGCCATCCCCGTCGCCGCCGAGATCGAGGTGCCGGCGTGCCCCGCCCCGAACAGGTCGTGGGGACTCTCGTTCCGGTCCGCGAACCCCGAAAGGCCCTGGTACTGCCGGATCGTCTCCATCTGGCCGCGACGCCCCGTCACCATCTTGTGGACGTACACTTGGTGGCTTACGTCCCAGAGCATGCGGTCCTTGGGCGAGTCGAACTGCCGGTGCAGTGCGAGCGTCAGTTCCACCACGCCGAGGTTCGAGGCGAGGTGTCCACCGCCGCCGATTCCCTGGATCGTGTTGACCAGCTCTTCGCGAATCTCCGTCGCCAGCTGCTCCAGCTCCTCGGGCGAAAGATCGCGGAGGTCGGCGGGAGAGTCGATCTTGTCAAGCAAAAGGCTCATGAGAAGCCTCCTTGGGGATTCCCCTGATGAGAGTGAACCCGTTGCGGCTCCGTGCCGCAGTTAGGACGCTTACCCGCGTCCGTCGAATCGTTTTCCGGTCGTATACGCGAGCCGGAGGCAAAAGGTCAAGGAAAGGTTAAGGCCCGGAAATTCCCTGTCCATGGGGCGAAGCCCCGTTCGTCGTGGTGGCGTGGGGCAGGCGGAGCGTGAAGGTCGCCCCCTCGCCCGGGGTCGAATCGACCTTAACCGAGCCTCCCATCGAGTCCATCAACTCCCGCACGATCGCCAGCCCAAGACCCGAACCGCCCCGTCCCCGGACCCGGCTCCGATCGATGCGGTAGAACCGCTCGAAGACGTGCTCCTGGTCCTCGGTGGAGATGCCCGGCCCGGTGTCCCGCACCCGGATCCACACCCGTTCGTCCTCGCAGCCGCTCTCGACCGTCACCGTGGCGCCCTCGCCCGTGTGCTTCACGGCGTTGTCGACCAGGTTGAGCACGCAGCGATAGAGCAGGTCCGTGCTCGCCACCGCTTCGCACCCCTCCTCTGTGTGGGAGGTGAGCGTCACCTGTGCGCGCTCGGCCAGCGGTCCGATCTCCTCGATCGCCATCGCCACCAGGTCGTTCGGGTTCACCGTCTCCACCGGCAGGGACGCCTGAGGCGCCGTGAGGAGCAGCAGATCCTCGCTCAGCCGGGTCAGGCGCTCCGTCTGCCCCTTCACCGTCTCCAGCAGCGCCCGCTGCTCCTCGTTGCCGGTATCGCTGGCCATCTCGGCGACCTCAATGTTGGTGCGGATGGCGGCGAGCGGCGTGCGCAGCTCGTGCGAGGCGTCCTGGACGAAGCGTCTTTGCGCCTCGAACCCCCGCTCGATGCGCTCGATCATCGAGTCGAACGTGTCCGCGAGCTGTTTCAGCTCGTCGTCCGGACCCTGGTGGTTGATGCGTTGCGAGAGGTTCGTTGCGCTGATCTCTGAGGCGACCTCCGTGATGTCGCGCATCGGCCGCAGGATGATCCCCGAGAGCGCAAACCCCCCGAATCCGGAGATGAACGCGAGCCCGAAGCCCGCCACGATCGACCACGTCCGCAGCCGGTCCAGGTTCTCCGCCTGGAACTCCTCCCCCGCCTCGTCGACCAACTGGGCGGGCGTCATGTCGCCCATGCCCCCGGCTTCCTCGCTCGTGGCCTCCACCCCCGTGGCCTGCCACTCGGCCTCGTCGAGCCCCATCTCCTCCATCACGGCCTGGTCGTCCGGCTCGTCGAGCCGCGCCGCCACGTTCAGGAAGAGGATGAACGCGAGGCCCAGGATCAGCAGGAGCGTGGAGTACCAGACCGTCAGCCGGAAGCGAACGGTCCGCACGACCGGTGGCAGTGTCGGCCTAAAGGACGTAGCCCTTCCCCCGGATGGTGGTGATCATCGACTCCTCGAACCCGTCGTTCAGCTTGCGACGGAGGTTGTTCATGTGGACCTTCACGGTCTGCGTGAACGGGTTCATGCGCTCGTCCCAGATGCGCTCGATCAGCTCTTCCTGGGGAATCGCCCGTCCCTCGTGCTTCGCCAGGTAGTACAGCAGCTCGAACTCCTTCGGCGTCAGGTGGATCGAGACCCCCTCACGCCGGACCAGGTTCGTATTCGGGTCGAGCTCGAGCCCCCGGGTCGAAAGCACCGGGTCGAGTGGCGAACCCTCGCGCCGCGTGACGGCCCGGATGCGGGCGGCCAGCTCGCTGAAGGCGAACGGCTTCACGAGGTAGTCGTCCGCGCCCTCGTCCAGGCCCTCGACACGCTCCTTGATGCCGCTGCGGGCGGTCAACATAATGATACCGCCACTGAAACGGTCGGCCCGTAGCCGCCGGCACACCTCGATGCCGTCGACCCTGGGCAGGTTCAGATCGAGACACACGACGTCGTAGGGCGTCCCGCCCACCTTGTCGAGCGCCTCCTCGCCGTCGTACGCGACATCCACGGCATACCCGAGCTTCGTCAGACCCCGGTCAAGCGCGGAAGCGAGGGACTGTTCGTCTTCAACCACCAGAACTCGCATGGCCTCTCCCTTGCGATCGTCTTGATCCTAGCCTAGGTCAAGGCCGGGGACCGCAAGGTAAAGGTTCGGGGAGAGTGCATGTGCGTGCTTCGTCAGGGGGCCTGGTCTCACCTGTGATACACTTGGTGCATGGACACCGTGTCAGTCCGCGAACTTCGTAACCGTGGACGTGCCGTTCTCGACCGTGTGGAGGCGGGCGAGTCCCTCATCGTCAGCCGGGACGGTCGGCCGGTCGCCGAACTGCGTCCGCTGCCTCGCAGACCGCTGACCTCCGAGGCGTTGCTGGAGCGTTGGAGACACCTGCCCGACGTGGACCCCGTTGCATTCCGGCGTGACATCGATCGCATCATCGATCCATCCCTGTGACTATTCCGCGTGAAGGCGCCGGCATCCTCGACACGAATGTCGTCATCCTCCTTCCCCGCCTCCTGGCTTCGGCGGCTCTCCCTCGGGAGCCCTTGGTCACGACGATTACCCTCGCCGAACTCTCGATAGGCCCGTTGGCTGCCAGTACCGATGCGGAACGCGCTCGACGGCAAGGGCGCCTCCAACAGGCTGAGGCGGACTTCGATGCAATCCCATTCGACGAAGCTGCTGCCCGGGCGTGTGGCCGGGTTGCCGCTGACCTCCGGAGCGAAGGCCGCAAAGCCTCAGCGCGCGCCTACGATGCGCTCATCGCTGCCGTCGCTATCGCGAACGACCTCCCTCTCTACACCGCGAACCCGAGCGACTACGAGGGAATCAGCGGTCTTGAGGTTGTGCCCGTACCCCATCCCGACCAGCGCTGATGCTCGATTTGCCCGTCTGAGGGCCAGATCTGCCCCCTGCTCCGCACATAACTGGAATAGTGCGAAGTAAGTCGGTGGACGAGCACAGTCCCTTTCCCGGGCCTCCGACGACCTCCCATACCTGCCCCTGACAACCCATCCCCTACAATCCCGCCCGAGGCATCCTGAATTCGTGTCCGCGCCCATCATCGCCGTTGAGCCGGGGAAGGCAGTCACGCTCCTCCGCCAGGAGGAGGACGGCTGGCGCGGCTCGCCCGTCGCGCGAGCCGGCTACTGGCCGGCCTGGCGGCCCGGCCACGACGCGGTCTCCGTGTCCGTCGTCGTCGACGAAGGGAAGCGGCAGCGCAGTGCCATCGAGATGCTCGACCTCGACGGCAACCACCTCCGCACCCTCTACGAGAGTCCCCTCGGCGGCGATGCCGTCATCGCGCCCAACGTGCCCCACTACGCGCTCTGGTCGCCGGGAGGCGACCGGCTCGCGCTTGTCGCCCAGGGACGCGCCGGCCTCACGCTCTTCCTGAGCGAGGCCGACGGCCCCCTCATCGCCGATCCCATCCAGACCGGCGCGCCCCTCTTCCTCGCCTGGTCTCCCGATGGGGGACGGCTCGCGGTCCACGCCGGCGTGAACCTCTCCGTGATGGAGCTCGCCGAGGCTCGCGCCTCCCGGCCCATCTCCGCCGACGCCCGCGGCTTCCGCACCCCCGCCTTCAGCGACGACGGCGAGCTCCTCGCCTTCGCCACGCCCGACGGCACAGGCGACGGCGTCGTCGTCCGCGTGGCGACCGGCTCGGGAGAGGCCAGCGAGGCCGTGCACGAGCTCCCCGGCGGCGTCGCCCTGGCCTTCCGCCCCGGCACGCGTACCCTGACCATCGCCGTCACGACGCGACCGGCCTCGGGCGCCTTCGACGAACTCTGGGCCGTGGACCTGGCAGCCGGCGGCGCGCCGGAGCTCCTCCTGCGGCGCGCCTTCACCAGTGTCTTCTGGGATCCCACCGGCCAGAAGCTCGCCTTCATCGTCCCCTCTGCCACGGGCGATGGGTCCGTCTCCCTGCAAGCCCGCACGGCCACGGGCGAGTTCCTCGGCGCCAGTGCCCCATTCACTCCCTCCCCCGACTACCAGACCATGGCCGGCTTCTTCGACCAATACGGCCGCTCCCATCGCCTCTGGGCGCCCGACGGCTCCGTCTTCCTCGCCGGCGGCCGGCTCTTTACCGACTCCCCCGCCGTTGCCTTCAGCGACGGCTCGCACGACGCGCTCCTCGCGTGGCGCCCCGAGCGCGGCTCCCCCATTGAGCGCATCGGGCAGGCCGGCATCGGCTTCTTCCCGCCGCCTCCCCCCTCCGGATAGGTTCCGAAAAGGCCGGCCTATGCTCCGCGTTGCCGCCCGCCACACCCCCACCTACACTCGAACGCAGGCCCAACCGGCCCCCCGGAGCACCTGATGGAGATCACTCCAGAACCCCCCGCATCCCCGTCGCGGGGCTCGAGCGCCGTTCGAAACGTCGCGTTCGCGTTGCTCGCCATTGCCGGACTCCTTCTTATGTTCGGTCTCGGCTACGGCGTCAGCGACCTCACGAGCGACGAAGAAGTCCGCATCGTGACGCAGGTCGAAGGCGGTGGGGAACCCGCCGCCGCTCAGCAGACCGACCAGGAACAGGCCCGGGAAGAGCCGGGTGAGCGCTCCGAGCTCGCCATCGGCGGCGCCATCCTCGAGGAGACCTTCGAGATCCTCGAGGAAGAGTTCGTCGACAAGGAGATCCTCGTCGAGCGCGACTTCCTCGACGCCGCCATCCGTGGCGCCATCGACTCCCTCAACGATCCCTACACCGAGTACCTCAGCCCCGGCGACGTGGACCGCGGCGTCGGCACAATCGAGACCACCTATGAGGGCATCGGCGCCACCGTTACCGATCGGGACGGCGTCGTCCAGATCGTGTCACCCTTCCGCGGCTCCCCCGCCGAGGAGGCAGGTATCCGCCCCGGCGACATCATCCTCGCCGTCGACGGCGAGTCCACCGAGGGCTGGACGAGCAACCAGGCCGTCCAGCGCATCCGCGGCCCGCGCGGCACCGAGGTCACCCTCACCGTCCAGCACACCGACCTCGCCACCGGCGGCGCGCCCCCGGAGATCGAGGACATCACCATCGTCCGCGGCCAGATCCTCATCCAGAGCGTCTTCACCGAGCCGCGTCTCGAGCTCATCCCCGGCGAGACCGGCACCGACCTCGTCGACCGCGAGGGGAACCTCGTCGACGACATCCTCTACATCAACATCGCCCAGTTCCACGGGGAGACCCCCTCCGAGCTGCGTTCGGCCCTTCGAGACGTTGAGAGCGGCCGCTACATCGGCGTCATCCTCGATGTCCGCGCCAATCCCGGCGGCCTCCTCCGGCAGACCGTGCAGGCGACGAACGAGTTCCTCGCCGCGGGCGCCATCATTCTCAGCGAGATCGACGCCGACGGGAATGTCCAGAACTTCGGCGCCCAGGACGGCGGCATCGCCACCTCCATCCCCATCGTCGTCGTCCAGGACGAGGCCAGTGCCAGCGGCTCGGAGGTTCTCGCCGCCGCCCTCGTCGACAACGGTCGCGCCGTCGTCGTGGGCGTGCGCTCCTTCGGCAAGGGCACGGTGAACCAGCTGCATCCGCTCAGAAGCTGCGGCGACCCCGCCGGCTGTGGAGCCCTGTATGTCACGGTCGGCCGCTGGCTCCGGCCCAACGGGCAGGTCATCGAGGGTCTCGGCATCGTTCCCGACTACGAGATCCCGCTCAGCGGCGACGACTACATCGACTATGGCGACCTGCAGATCTTCGCCGCCATCGATATCCTCCGTGGAATCGAGCCGCCGCCTCCGCCCGAGCGCGTCCTGGACGAGGACGAGGAGCGGCCCGACATCCCGCCCGTCAGCGAGCGCGAGAACCCGGACGCCCAGCAGTCCGAGGACGAGGAGTAGTCCCGCCCGGTTGGGCCACGCCCCGGTGCATGCGAGACTGGAGCCATGGCCCCTGGAGAGGCGATCGTCGCCCAGAACCGCCGCGCACGTCGCGATTACGAGATCATCGAGCGATACGAGGCCGGCCTCGCGCTGACCGGCTCCGAGATCAAGTCCATCCGCCTGGGCAAGGTGGACATCCAGGGCGCCTACGGACGCATCCGCAACGGCGAAGCCTGGCTGCTCGACTCCTACATCGCCCCCTACCAGAACGCCGGCTACATCAACCACGAGGCGCGCCGCGACCGCAAGCTCCTGCTCCACAAGAAGGAGCTGCGCCGCATCCGCGAGGCCCTCGACGAGCGCGGCCTCACGCTGGTGCCCCTCAACGTGCACCTGAAGCGCGGGATGGCCAAGGTCGAGCTGGGCGTCGCCCGTGGCATCAAACGTTATGACAAGAGACGCAAGATCCGTGAGCGCGAGGAAGGCCGCCAGGTGGCCCGCGCCCTCCGCCACTCCGTCTGAACCTGCGCCACCCCTTGCTTGTCCGGCGAAACGCCTGTGCTACGCTGGATCCATCTGGGGACGAAAGGTATCGACAGGAGGGAACGTAACCGGGTAGCAGGCCGAGGTTGGTCGCCACCCTCGTTAATCAGGCGGCCACTTGAGTAAGCGCCGAAGATCGCGAACTCGCTCTCGCGGCATAGCCCGTGAGACGTCTCACCGATAGCCCCTTCCCCGACGGAGCACGGTGAGGCGCCACAAAAGTTGGGGCGCTGTGAGCTGACGCCGATACGGCTCACCTAAGATTCATCGGCTGGTTCCACCGTATTCGCCCCCCACCTGCGAAGCGCTGGAACGAGACTCCAACTGGTGGGAAAGCCTGTAGGACAATCCGGAGCAGACCCTGGCTGGACCGGGAGTTCGATTCTCCCGCGTCTCCACCAACGCCACCGAACGGGGCCCCGCGCGTGCGGGGCCCCGTCGTATGCTAGCCGCCACGTGGGAGGGGACCCCATGCCGAAGTCGTGCAAACACGTGTGGCCCATCATGAAAGAGCCCGTTTACAGCCTGGAGTGCAGGCGCTGCGGCGAGGAACGCGAGATCACCCGCGAGAACGCCGACGTGATGTTCCAGGATATGGACTTCACGCCCTTCAAGTGGGCCTTCCGGACCTACGTCGAAGGCATCCTCGCCGAGAAGTAGGCTCGCCCCCCGCCGCCTCGGCGGCGCATCACGCATTGGAAAGGAGCCCCCATGGATACTCGTGACCTCCTGCGCGCCCAGTTCGCGTGGGTCCACCAACTCCTCGACGGCACGATGAGCGACTGCTCCCAGGAGACCGCCGACCATCGTCAGGAGGGCTGGGCCATCAGCCCCATCTCCGCCATCTACGCCCACATCGCCATGACCCAGGACGGCATCGTCCACGGGCTCGTCCAGGGCCGCCCGACCCTGCTCGAGTCAGAGGGCTGGGACAAGAAACTGGGCGTGGAAGCGTCCGGCCCCCGCGACGCCTCGTCGTGGACGGACAAGCGCTTCGACCTGGCCACGGTCCGCGACTACGTCGCCGCCGTGCAGGCCGCGACGGACGCCTTCCTCGCCGAAGCCGACGACGAGGTCCTCCAGCGCGCCATGGAAACCCCCATGGGAGAGCAGCGCGCCATCGACATGCTCGCCAACGTGGGAATCGCCCACGTCGCCAGCCACTGGGGCGAGATCGCCGCGCTCAGGGGTGTGCAGGGGGAGAAGGGGTTGCCCTTCTAGGACGCCGCTCCCTCGCTAGCCGCTCTTGGCCGCAATCAAGGTGTCCAGCTCCACCTTGAGCCGGCCCAGCACCTCGTCGTACGGGTAGGCTCCCAGCTCTTCCTCGCCCCGCTTCAGGTTCACGAAGGTGGGCGCGCACCAGAGCCCCAGGTCCGCATCGTCCGTCTCCCCGGGACCGTTCACGCGGCAGCCCATGACCGCGATCGTTATGTCGTGCTCTTTCGCGTAGACCGTCATCTCCTTGACGTCCTGCGCCAGCTCGATGAACGCCTCGTTCTCCACGCGGCTGCAGCTCGGGCAGCTGATGATGTTCAGCCCCCCGTCCAGGAACTCCGGAACGGAACGGAACCGGCCCGCCTCGATGTCGTCCAGGATCGACTTCCCCGCCTCCACCTCCCGCCACTTCTCCGCGAACGGCAGCGTCAGCGAGACGCGGATCGTGTCGCCCACGCCCTGGCTCAGGAGC
This sequence comes from Tepidiformaceae bacterium, assembly GCA_965203545.1. Lineage (GTDB taxonomy): Bacteria > Chloroflexota > Dehalococcoidia > Tepidiformales > Tepidiformaceae > UBA2991. The sequence goes on along the minus strand of OZ241899.1, from coordinate 649,493 downwards.
TGCTCGAAGGCGATGCGCGTCTTGATCACGCCCTCCGGCGGCATCCCCGCCTCGGTCACGCCCAGGTGCAGGGGAATCTCCGGCCGCGCCTCCGCGAACCGCTTGTTTCCCGCGATCACCTTGCGCGGGTCGCTGTCCTTCATCGAAACCACGTACCGCGTGAAGCCGATGTCGTCGAGCATCTGCGCGTGCTCGAGCGCGCTCTCGACCATCGCCGTCACGCCCTCGAGCCCGGGCTCGTCCGCGCCCTCGTACTTCTCGTCCATGGCCGGGTCGACCGACCCGCAGTTCACGCCCACGCGAATGGCGCAGTCGTGCTTCTCCGCCGTCTCCGCGATGAACGCGACCTTCTCCGCCACCGGCTTCGCCTTCTCGTGGTGGTACAGGTGGCCGGGGTTGTAGCGGACCTTGTCGACGTGCGGCGCGACCTGCGTCACCAGCCGGTAGCTCTCCTGCAGGTCGACGACGAAGTTGGCCTCGGGCACCGCCTCGCGCACCTGCCCCAGGCACTCGACGTCCTTGCGGCTGTCGACGGCCACGCGCACGAGCCCGGCGCCGGCCCCGTGGATCATCCGCACCTGCTCGATCGTCGCTTCGACGTTCTGCGTCTTCGTCGCCGCCATCGACTGCACGACGACCGGCGCCCCGCCGCCGATGGTGACCGAACCCGCCTTCACGGCACGCGTTTCTGCTCGCTTCATGCTGGGGAGTGTAGCCCGACTCCCGTGAACGGCGATAGGAGGCCGCTTACCCCCACCAAGACCGCTCGATGCCGGTGAACGCGATGAATGGCGCCAGCAGCACGACCACGATCGACGCCAGCGCCAGCAGCGGGCCGCGGTTCATCGACGTGAACCGCTCGCGCGGACCCTCGTAGGCGTTGCCGCTCGCCTCGACGATGCGGCGGCGCTGCGTCCGCAGGCGCAGGCTGTTCGCCATCACGCTCACCGAGCTCAGCGCCATCGCCCCGCCCGCCACGATCGGGTTCAGGAGCCCCGCCATCGCGATGGGGATGGCGATGACGTTGTAGCCGAAGGCCCAACCGAGGTTCTGCCGGATCGTCCGCAGCGTCGCCCGACTCAGCAGGATCGCCTCCGCGATCTTCGCGACGTCGCCGTGCAGGAGCGTCACGTCGCTCGCCTCGATGGCGGCGTCGGCGCCCGTGCTCATCGCGACGCTCACGTCCGCCTGCGCGAGCGCGGCCGCGTCGTTGATGCCGTCTCCCGCGACCGCCACGCGCAGGCCCTGCGCCTGCAGCTCTCGCACGAGCGCTAGCTTCTCCTCAGGACGCAGCCCCGCCCGCACCTCCTCGATGCCGAGGGCGCGAGCGGCGGCGAGCGCGCTCCGCTCGTTGTCGCCGGTCGCCATGATGGTGCGCACCCCCAGCGACCGCAGCGTCGCGCTCGCCTTCGCCGCGTTCGCCTTTGGCTGGTCCGCGAAGGCGAGCGTGCCCGCGTACCCCCCGTCGACTGCGACCAGCGCCGTCGTGCGCCCCTCCGTCTCCATCCGCGCAAGCGCGCCCTCCGCCTCTGCGTCGAGTGCGATCCCTTGCTCCTCGAACAGCCGCCGCGCCCCGATCAGGACCGTCCGCCCGCTGACCGCCGCCGTCAGCCCCGCCCCCGGCAGCGCCTCGAATCCGTCCGCCGAGGCCGGCGCGAGTCCCCGTCCCTCCGCCGCCTCCACGACTGCCGCGCTCAGCGGGTGCTCGCTCAGCGCTTCGACCGCCGCTGCGAGCGCCAGCAACTCGTCCTCCCCGAAGCCCGCGCCCGTCGCGACCTCGACCAGCTCCGGTCGCCCCTCCGTGAGGGTGCCCGTCTTGTCGAGCACGACCGCGTCGATCCGTGCTGCCGTCTCCAGCGCCTCCGCGTTCCGGATCAGGATGCCGCGCTCCGCCCCCATCCCCGTCCCGGCGATGATCGCCGTCGGCGTCGCCAGCCCGAGGGCGCACGGGCAGGCGATGACGAGCACCGCAACCGAGAAGACCATCGCCCGGACGAACGAGTCGTCGGAGAAGCCCCAGCCGAGGAAGGTGCCCAGCGCCAGGACCAGCACGATCGGGACGAACACCGCCGCTACCGCGTCCACCACCCGCTCGACGGGCGCCCGCGACCCCTGCGCCTCCGCAACCAGCGCCGCCATCCGCTGCAACACCGTGTCCTCCCCCACCGCCGTCGCCTCCACTTCGATCACCCCGTGCTGGTTGAGCGCGCCTCCCACGACCCCTTCCCCCGGACCCCGCTCTACCGGCATCGACTCACCCGTCAGCAGCGATTCGTCGAGCGCGCTGCGCCCCGCCCGGATCACGCCGTCTAGGGCAACCCGCTCGCCTGGCCGTACCCGGAACAGGTCGCCCACCGCCACCGCCTCGACCGGCACCGCCTCCTCCCGTCCGTCTCGCAGCACGTTCACCGACTTCGCCGTAAGACCGAGCAGCGCGCGGATGGCCCCGCCCGCGCTCGCCCGCGCCCGGTCCTCGAAGAACCGCCCCAGGCTGACGAACAGCAGCACGGCCGCGCTCACGTCGAAGAACATCGCCTCGCTGCGGTCGGCCGCCACCACCCAGGCGCTGAAGACGAACGCGACCGTCGTGCCCAGCGCCACCAGCACGTCCATGTTCGGCGTGAGCGCCCGTAGCGCCGGCCACGAGGCCCTGTAGAAGCGCCACCCGAGCAGCGCCTGCACGATCGCCGCCCCGCCCAGCAGCAGCCACCCCGTCGCGGTGTGGCTGCCGAACAGGGGAAGGTCGGCGATATCCATCGCCATGCTCGCGATGATCACGGGCACGGCCACCACGCCACCCACCGCCAGCATCGCCAGCCGCGCCCGCGAGGCTTCTTCCGGGGCGTCTGCGGCCGCGTCCAGCTCGGCGGCGTCGTAGCCGGCCCGCTCGACGGCCTGCACGAGGTCGTCCGCCGCGATCGCGTCGCCCAGCGAAACCCGCGCCGTGGCGGAGGCGAAGTTCACGCTCGCCTCGTCAACGCCCTCGACGCGATTCAGCGCGCGTTCGACGCGCCGCACGCAGGACGCGCACGTCATCCCCCCGATTCGCAGGGTGACGGCGTGCTCCGGGCTCGTCATGAAGCGGTTTGCGGCGCGGCCTCGTACCCCTCCTCGACGATGGCCGCCACCACGGCCCCCAGGTCCACCCCGTCGCCCGTGACGGTGGCCGCCCCCGCGTCGAGGTCGACGCTGGCGCCGGCCACCCCTGCCACCCCGGTGATTGCCTCGGTCACCGCCCGCACGCAGTGGTCGCAGGTCATTCCGTCGACTTTCAGTTCAATCGTCTCAGCCATGGTGTCCTCCGTTGTGTGCTGCCTGGGAACCCTCCACGGGCCCCTGGATCTTGTAGACGCGCAAGAGCTCGTTGACCGCGCGCTCCGACTCGCCGCTCGTAACCTGGTCGATCACGTGGGTGCGCAGGTGCCCTTCGAGCACGAGCGCGTCGAGGCTGCGCAGTGCCCGCTGCACCGATAGCGACAGGTCCAGCAGGTCGACGCAGTAGCGGTCTTCCTCGACCTGCTTCTGCAACGCCTCGATCTGCCCCGCGATGATCTTGAGCCGGCGGCTCGCTTGCTGTTGTGTCTCAGGGAGCATGTGCGCCTCCCCCAATAGGGTACCCCCCTATCCTGTGCACCTGCGTCCTCGCCCGTCAATGCGTACACTCGCCGCCATGCGAGTCGGCGCCCACATCTCCTCCTCCGGGGGCCCCCAGAACGTCTTCGCCCGCGCCGAAGAGATCGGCGCCGAGGCCATCCAGCTCTTCATCTCCGCGCCCCAGCAGTGGCGCCCCCCCAACGTCGCCGATGAGGCCGTCGCCGCTTTCCACGAGGAACACGAGCGCGTCCCCGTGCCCGTCTTCTTCCACGGAATCTACCTCGTCAACCTCGGCACGCAGGATGAGAAGCTCCTCAATCGCTCCGCCGGCTCCCTCAAGCAGTACGTGAAGTGGGCGGGAACGCTCGGCGTCGAGGGCACGATCTTCCACGTCGGCAGCCACAAGGGCGCCGGCTTCGACGCCGTCAAGGACCAGATCTGCCGCGTCATGCTGGAGGTCCTCGAAGCCGCCGACAACGACTCCATGCTCCTCATCGAGAACAACGCCGGCCAGGGGAACGGCATCGGTTCCACCTTCACCGAGGTCGGCGAGATCATCCGCGGCTGCGACCACCATCCCCGCATCGGCGTCTGCCTCGACACCTGCCACGCCTTCGCCATGGGCTACGAGATCACGACCCGCGAGGGCTGCGAGCTCGCCATGGCCGAGTTCGACCGCGAGATCGGCTTCGACCGCCTCCGCGCCGTCCACGCCAACGACAGCAAGATGCCCCTCGGCGGCGTTCGCGATCGCCACGAGAACATCGGCGACGGCCACATGGGCCTCGACGGCTTCCGCAACATCCTCGCCCACCCGGGCTTCCGCGACGCCCCTCTCCTCCTCGAGGTCCCCGGCATCGAGGGCGGCGGCCCCGACGAGGAGAACGTCAACCGCCTCAAGCGCATCCGCGAAGAAGTCGGCGCGCCGGGACCGGACGCCTCGTGAGCGACGGCGCCGGCCGCAAGCTCGAAGGCGCGCTCCTCGAGGAATGCGCCGAGTGGATCTGGGAGCAGATCCAGGAAGAAGGCCTGTTCGTCCCCGGCGAGCTCATCGAGCTCATCCTCACAACCGAGCGCGAGCTCGGCCTCCAGGCCCGCCCCCTCCCCGAGATCGCGACGGGCGTCGCCGCCGCCTTCCGCGAGCAGAGCCACCTCCTCTCCCCCACCGACGAGCGCGCCATCGAGTCCGTCCTCGCCTGGGAGGACGAGTTCCTCGGAATCGCCGGCATCCCCCGCGAATCCAGCTGATCTCGGCCCCGCAGCCGTTGACGCTGCTCCCCCGCCGCCCGACACTCAGGACAACGCCACATCGGGAGGTGCATCGCACACCTGACCCAATCGACCACAGGTGGGATCGGTCAAGCGCCAGGTCCGCGCACTGCGCGGATGACGAGGCGGAGGCAGAATCGAACCATTCGGCGGGTGGCCTCCCGGCGGCACGGTCGTAAGGCTGGAGACAAACCACGGCGGGTGACCGCCTGACAAAACCCCGGCCACGTGCAGGGGGCTCGCGGCCCTCTCCCCCACCAGGCACACCGAGCATCGACCGGGGACGCGCGCGTCCCCACGAGTGCCACGGGGAAGCTGTATGTGCGGGATCATCGCCTACACCGGCTCGCGTCAGGCCGCACCCATCCTGTTGGCCGGCCTGCGTGATCTCGAATACCGCGGCTACGACTCGGCCGGCGTCGCCCTCCTCCCGGAGTCCGGGGGCGAGCCCGCCGTCGCCAAGCGCCGCGGCAAGATCGCCGAGCTCGACGCCGCCATCGGCGCGGAGCCGCTGCCGCCCGCACGTACCGGCATCGGCCACACCCGCTGGGCCACCCACGGCGCCCCCAGCGACGCGAACGCGCATCCCCACACCGGCTCCGGGAACGACGTCGTCGTCGTCCATAACGGAATCGTCGAGAACTACGCCGCCCTCCGCGCCGAGCTCAGCGAACGCGGCCACGCCTTCGCGAGCGAGACCGACACCGAAACCATCGCCCACCTGCTTGAAGAGGCCCTGAACAGCGGTAGTGACCTCCTCGCCGCCATGCGCGAGACCTGCGCCCGCCTTGTTGGATCCCAGGCGATCGTCGCCCTTACCTCACGGGAACCCGGCGTAGCCGTCGGTGCGCGCATCGGGCATGCGGGCGCCGTCGTCGTCGGCTACGGCAAGGGCGAGATGCTCCTCTCCAGCGACCTTGCCGCCCTCCTCCCCCACACCCGCGACGTCGCCTTCCTCGCCGACCGCCAACTCGTCCGGATCGACGAGCGTGGCGCCAGCTACGCGACCCTCGACGGCGCCGCCGCTGAGGTCGAGCCCCGCACCGTCTCCCTGGACCCCGCCAGCGCCGCCCGCGGCCCCTACGAGACGTACATGCTCAAGGAGATCATGGAGCAGCCCGCCGCCCTCGCCGACACCATCGGCGGCCTCATGACGGTCGAGCCCGCCCGCCTCACCCTCGACGACCTCGGCGATGCCCGCTCCTGGCTTAAGCGCGTCGAACGCGTCCTCCTCGTGGGTATGGGCACGAGCCTGCACGCCGCCATGGTCGGACGCTGGTACTTCGAGCAGATCGCTCGCCTTCCCGCTGACACCGACAACGCCAGCGAGTTCCGCTACCGCGAGCCCGTCCTCGGACCGGAGACACTTGTCGTTTCGGTTAGCCAATCGGGCGAGACCGTGGACGTGCTGGAGGCGATGAACGTGGCCCGTGCCCGCGGTGCCCCCCAGATCACCATCTGCAACACCCCCGGCAGCCAGACCACCCGCGTCGCCGACGGCACGGTCCATACCTACGCCGGCCTCGAACGGGGCGTCGCCAGCTCGAAGACGTTCACGACCTCGATCGCCGCTCTCTTCGCCCTCGCCCTCGAAACCGCCCGCATCCGCGGCCGTATTAGCGACGACGACCTCGCCCGCCACGTGCGCGACCTCGCCGCCATGCCCGAGGTCGTTGGCCGCCAGCTCGAATCCTTCGATGCCATGGCGAAGGCCGCCGACCGTTTCCGCGACACCGAGCACATCCTCTTCCTCGGTCGCGGCCCCGCCCTCCCCATCGCCCTCGAAGGCGCCCTCAAGATGAAGGAGCTCTCCTACGTGCACGCCGAGGGCTACGCAGCCGGCGAGATGAAGCACGGCCCCATCGCCCTCATCGACCCCGAGTTCCCCACCGTCGCGCTCGCGGGTCAACACGCCCTGCGCAGCAAGATCGTCTCGAACATCGAGCAGATACGTGCCCGCGGCGGCGAGGTCCTGGCCATCGTCACCGAGGGGGACGACGAGCTCATCGCCCTCGCGAACGAGGCGCTCACGGTGCCTCCCACCCCTGCCCTGCTCGAACCGCTGTCCGCGATCGTGCCTCTCCAGGTGCTCGCCTACGCCACCGCCGATACCCGCGGCTGCGACATCGACCAGCCCCGCAACCTCGCGAAGACCGTCACGGTGGAGTAGCGCACGGGCGTGCCTCGTTCTCGTTAACGTTCGAGGAAATCCGGGCGTTTCCGCTGGTCTGGGTCCCACCGGCGGGATACGCTCAGGGCATCGCCCTGAGCCGCGGTTTCGTACACATCCGGAGGGGATCCCCATGACCAGCACCACCGCCAGCCCGGAAGCGGGCACGGAGCTCTCAGCCAAGCTCGTCTACCTGTTTGGCGACGGGCGCGCTGAGGGCGGCGCTGACATGCGCAACCTCCTTGGCGGCAAGGGCGCTGGCCTCTCCGAGATGAGCAGTCTCGGCATCCCTGTTCCCCCCGGTCTCACCATCACCACCGAGGTCTGCAGCGCCTACTACGCGAACGGCCGCCGCTACCCCGACGGCCTCGACGCGCAGGTCCGCGCCGGTATCGCCCACGTCGAGTCGATCGTCGGCGCCCGTTTCGGCGATGCCGGGAACCCCCTGCTCGTCTCCGTCCGTTCCGGCGCGCGCGTCTCGATGCCCGGCATGATGGACACCGTCCTCAACCTCGGCCTCAACGACGAGACCGTGCAGGGCCTCGCCCGCAGCTCCGGTGACGAGCGCTTCGCCTACGACTCCTACCGCCGGTTCGTCGCCATGTACGGAGATGTCGTCCTCGGCCTCAAGCGCGAGTCCGACCTCGACGAGGATCCCTTCGAGGCCATCCTTGAGCGTAAGAAGGAGGCCTGCGGCGTCTCTGAGGACACCGACCTCCCCGCCGCCGCCCTCCGCGAAGTCGTGGCCGAGTACAAGGCCGAGATCCGCGACAAGCTCGGCATCGCCTTCCCCGACGACCCCTGGGAGCAGCTCTGGGCCGCCATCGGCGCCGTCTTCGAGTCCTGGGAGAGCGCCCGCGCCATCGTTTACCGCCAGCTCAACGGCTACCCCGGCGAGTGGGGCACCGCCGTCAACGTCCAGGCCATGGTCTTCGGCAACCTGGGCGACGACTGCGCCACCGGCGTCGCGTTTACCCGCAACCCCAAGAACGGCGCGACCGGCCTCTTCGGCGAGTACCTCGTGAACGCCCAGGGCGAGGACGTCGTCGCGGGGGTGCGCACGCCCCAGCCCATCCGCCTCGCCGAGCGCATCGACGACGGCCCGCCCTCGATGGAGGAGGCCCAGCCCACCGTCTACGGCGAGCTGCTCGGCGCCGCCCAGCGCCTCGAAGACCACTTCCGCGACATGCAGGACATCGAGTTCACCGTCCAGCGCGGCAAGCTCTGGGTCTTGCAGACCCGCAACGGCAAGCGCACCGGCCCCGCCATGGTCAAGGTCGCCGTCGACCTCGTCGACCAGGGCCTCATCGACCGCGAGGAGGCCCTTCGCCGCCAGGACCCCGAGCAGATTTCCGAGCTGCTGCACAGCGTCTTCGCCGACGGCGCTGCAACCGACGTCGTCGCCACCGGCCTCCCCGCCTCTCCCGGCGCCGCCGTCGGCAAGGTCGTGTTCTCCGCCGAGGAGGCGGCCGAGCAGGCCGAGGCCGGCGAGAACGTCATCCTCGTCCGCGTCGAGACCAGTCCCGAGGACATCCAGGGCATGCTCGCCGCCCAGGGCATCCTCACCGCCCGCGGCGGCATGACCTCCCACGCCGCCGTCGTCGCCCGTGGCTGGGGGAAGTGCTGCGTGGCAGGCTGCGGCGACCTCGAGATCGACTATGCCGCCGGCTCCTTCCGCGTCGATGCCGGAGGCCGCAACGTCACCGTTCGCCGCGGCGACGTCATCTCCCTGAACGGCACCACCGGCGAGGTCATGCTCGGCGCCGTGCCCCTCGCCGACCCCGAGCTGCCCGACGACCTGACGCGCCTGATGGCCTGGGGCGATGACGCCCGCCACCTCGGCGTGCGCGCCAATGCCGACACCCCCGAGGACGCGGCGAAGGCGCGCGAGTTCGGCGCCGAGGGCATCGGCCTCTGCCGCACGGAGCACATGTTCTTCGGTGAGGACCGCATCCTCGCCGTCCGCCAGATGATCCTCGCCGAGAACGAGGCCGGCCGCCGCGAGGCCCTCGCCCGCATCCTCCCCATGCAGCGCCACGACTTCGACGGCATCCTCCGCGCGATGGCGGGCTTCCCCGTCACCATCCGCCTCCTCGACCCGCCCCTGCACGAGTTCCTGCCCCACGGCGCCGAGGAGATGGAGCGCTTCGCCGATGCCATCAGCGTCGAGCCGCAGCGTGTCTCCCAGCGTGTGCTGGCCCTGCAGGAGTTCAACCCCATGCTCGGCCATCGCGGCGTGCGGCTCGCCATCACCTACCCCGAGATCTACGAGGTCCAGACCCGCGCCATCATCGAGGCCGCCTGCGACCTCCGCGCCGAGGGCATCGACGCCCGGCCCGAGATCATGATCCCGCTCGTGGGCGCGGCCGAGGAGCTCGCCCGCCTGCGCGAGCGCGTCGAGGCCATCGCCTCCCAGGTCACCGCCGAGCGCGGGGTGAGCCTCGACTACACCATCGGCACCATGATCGAGCTGCCGCGCGCCTGCGTCGTCGCGGACCAGATCGCCGGCCACGCCGACTTCTTCTCCTTCGGCACCAACGACCTCACCCAGACCACCTTCGGCCTCTCCCGCGACGATGCGGGCCGCTTCCTCCCCGACTACATCAGCCAGAACGTGCTCGAGAAGGACCCCTTCGTCGAGCTTGACCGCGACGGCGTGGGCGAGCTGATGCGCATCGGAATCGAGCGCGGCCGGGGCGTGAAGCCCGACCTGAAGCTCGGCATCTGTGGCGAGCACGGGGGCGATCCCGCCTCGATCGCCTTCGGGCACGACGTCGGCCTGGATTATGTCTCGTGCTCACCCTACCGGGTGCTTACCGCCCGCCTTGCCGCCGCCCAGGCCGCACTCGCCGGGGGAAGCTGACCCCGGCGTCGGAGGGAGCGACGGTTGGACCTGCACCATGTGCGCCGCCGTATCGAGCAGGACGAAGAACGCCTGAGCCCCTTCGCCGCTCGCTCGGCAAGCGCGACCCGCTCCCGCCCCGAAGACCCCTCCTCCGTCCGCGCCGCCTTCCAGCGCGACCGCGACCGCATCATCCACACCAAGGCCTTCCGCCGCCTCAAGCACAAGACGCAGGTCTTCATCGCTCCTCAGCAGGACCACTTCGTCACGCGCCTCACGCACACGTTCGAGGTCGCCCAGGTGGGCCGCACGATCGCCCGCGCCCTGCGGCTCAACGAGGACCTCGCCGAAGCCATCGCCCTCGGCCACGACATCGGCCACGGTCCCTTCGGCCACGCCGGCGAGGAGGCGCTGGCCGAGTGCCTCCCGGAAGGCTTCCGCCACAACTACCAGTCTGAGCGCGTCCTCGACAAGCTCGAACACGATGGTCGCGGGCTCAACCTCACGCACGCCGTCCTCGACGGCGTGCGCAAGTCCAGCAAGGCCCGCGACGACGTGCTCGCCGAGGGCTGGGGAGTCCCCGAGACGCTGGAGGGCCAGGTGGTCAAGCTTGCGGACGCCCTCGCCTACCTGAACCACGACGTCCAGGACGCCATCCGCGCAGGCATCATCGGCGAGGACGACCTGCCCGACATCTCCCAGCGCGTCCTCGGACGCTCGCACGGCGAGCGCCTCGAGGTGCTCGTCACCGATGTGGTCGAGTCGAGCTGGGCCGCCACCGGCGAGGAGCGCGACGCAGCCGATGGGATCCCTGCCATCACCTTGAGCGGCCGGGTGCACGAAGCGGTGAACGAGCTGCGCGAGTACATGTTCCAGCACGTCTATTTGCTCGCCGAACGCCGCGCCGAGGTGGAGCACGCCAAGAACATCGTGCGCTTCCTCTTCGACCACGCCGTGTCGCACCCCGATTCCATCTCCTCCGGCTACTCCCTCCCCGATGACCCCCTGCCCCGTCGCGCCGCCGATTTCGTCAGCGGCATGACCGATCGCTACGCCATTCGCCTCGCCGCCGGACTCGGCTGTGAGGACGCCCGGGACTGGCCGCTCTAGATGCGCCGGATTGCCTCCTGCGAACGGGGTGGGATACTGAGGCGGTGGTGGCGAAGGCGCATCGCGTGTGAGTGAGCAGGACCGTCCGGGCCCTCCCGACGAAGAACCTCTGATCGGGGGTCAGTCGTCCGACCCTCCCCCCTCCCCCGGCAGCCCCCCACCTCGACCCGACGGAGAGGGCGTCATCGGCGTCACCCCGCGTGAGCCCGTCCGCCGCACCGTGGACCCCTGGGAGGCTCAGCGTCTCCGCCGCGATCGCGCCGATCTGCGCAACGACGGACGTGATGGGCCCCGCGCCGGTTACTACGGCGCCACGAACCGCTCTCCGGGGCGCACGATCGCCATCTACTTCTTCACGCTCGTCGCGCTCGCCATCGGAGGGGTCCTGATCTTCCTGCTCTTCCAGGTGCTCAACGACGAGCCGGACGTCACCGTCGACCCGCCGCCGCCGCCGCCAGTCGAAGCCGAGGCCAGCATCGAGTCACCAGCCCCCGGCGATACCCCTCCCGTGGGTGAGGACACCGCTGTCATCGTTCGCGTCGTCTCGGGAGAGGAGATCGTGCGGTTCGAGCTGCTCGTCAGCGGAATCGTGACCGACCAGGAGTTCTCCGGCAGGGTCACGGGCGAGAACACCTACGCGGCCGTCCTCACCGCAAGGTTCGAGGCGGCGGGTGCCTATGACCTCGTCGTGCGTGCCTACACCGCCTCGGGCGAGCAGATCGTGTCGGAACCCATCCGGGTCCGCGCCACGCCCCCGGTCGAGGAGACTCCCCGGGTTGTCATCACGGCGGAGGTCGTGGCCCTGACGAGCCTTCGTGTATGCCCCTTTGAGGCTTGCAACCAGGCCGGAACACTGGAACCCAGTCAGGTCGTGACCGTCATCGGCAAGACACTGAACCAGCAGTGGCTGCAGGTCGAGACCGGTGGCGGGCTCTGGGTGCGCTTCAGCGCCGTCGACATCTCACCCGAAGACCTTGCCAGTGTTCCCGCGGTCGAGCCCCCACCGGCTCCCGTCGATACGCCCACACCACCCCCCACCCGGGTGTCCGGCACAGAGACGCCGACCCCCACGGCGACCGGCACCGCTGCGCCCCCGCCCAATGCACCCGACTTCATCCCCACCAACGCCGAGCCGATCGAGGGCGGAACGATCCTCCGCATTACCCTCACCAACGCCTCGACCAACCCCTTCTCGGGGCCGATCGCCGTTCTCGTGGAAGGCGTGCCCGCCAGTCCCGCCGAGCAGGTCCTCACCGTCTCCATGGAGCCCAACGGCACGGCTGCTCTCAACTTCGATCTCGACCCGCCCATCACCGAGCAGACGACCGTCACCGTCACACTCGACCCCGACGATGCGATCGCCGAGGCGAACGAGGACAACAACGTCACCGAGTTCATCCTGGTGCCGCCGCCCGAAGGGCCGATCCTGTCGCTCAGGGCCAGTGTCACCGGCGGGATGCTCTCCGTGGTCATCCAGAACGACGGCCAGGAGCTCTCGACCACCGACGCCCGCCTCGTCGTGAGCGTCCCGGGTGAGACGACCACCCGGACCATCTCGCCGCTGGCCATCGCCGAGAACGACTCGGCCACCATCGACGGCATCGCCGCCCCGCGGACGGGCGAGTCCATCCGCGTCACGCTCTTCATCGACGGCATCAACGTGGCCACCGCCAGCGTGCCCAACCCCAACGTCGTCGATGTCCCGCCGGACGGACAGGACCCCGAATCCCAGCCGACCGAAGGCGCCACGATCGAGCCCGGCGAACCGCAGGAGCCCGAGGAGCCGGAGGAGTAGTAGGATTCCGGCGTGGACGCCGTCACCGAGATCAAGCGGCGAATCGATCCGGCGGAGTACATAGGCCGCTCCGTCAAGCTGCAGAAGGCTGGCCGCAACCTCCGCGCCCTCTGCCCCTTCCACACCGAGAAGACCCCCTCGTTCTACGTCTTCACCGATCGCGGCTCCTGGCGCTGCTTTGGCAGCTGCGGCGAGGGCGGCGACATCTTCTCCTTCGTCCAGAAGCGCGAGAACGTCGACTTCCGCGAGGCGCTGCGCATCCTTGCCGAGGAGGCGGGCGTCGAGCTCTCCGCACGCGCCGCCGAACAGCGCACGCGCGCCGAGCAGCTCAGCGGCATCGTCTCCGCCGCCGTCGACTTCTACGAGCAGCAGCTGGCCGGCGACGGCGGCGCGGAAGCGCGCGCCTACCTCACCGAGACCCGCGGGCTGGACGCGGAGACAATCGAGCGATTCCACCTCGGCTGGGCCCCCGACGAGTGGCGCCTGCTGCGCGACTACCTGCTCGGCAGGGGCTACAGCGACGAGGACGCCCTTGCCGCCGGCGTGCTCCACGAGAGCGAATCCGGCGGCGCCCCCTACGACCGCTTCCGCGGCCGCGTCATCATCCCCATCGCCGATGACCGGGGCGTGTACGTCGGCCTCGGCGGGCGCATCCTGGGCGACGGCGAACCCAAGTACCTGAACTCCCCCCAGAGCGACATCTTCGACAAGGGACGCACGCTGTACGCTCTTGATGTCGCCGGCTCCCAGGCCAGGGACAGCGGCACGGTCGTCGTTGTCGAGGGCTACCTCGACGTCATCGGTCCCTGGCAGGCCGGCTTCCGGAACCTCGTCGCGACGATGGGGACCTCGCTCACCGAGCGCCACGCCGCCCGGCTCACGCGCTTCGCCTCGCGTGTCGTCCTCGCCATGGACCCCGACAGCGCGGGCATGGCCGCCGCCGAGCGGGCCGGCTCCCTGCTCCTCAACTTCGATTCCCCGGAGGCGATGGGCGCTGCCCAGCGCAGCGCCGAGGCCATCACCGCCAACGTCGACCTCGACCTGCGCGTCGCCCCGCTGCCCGCCGGCAAGGACCCCGACGACCTCACGCGCGAGGACCCCGAGGCCTGGCGCACCGCCATCGACAACGCGACGCCGTTCACCGAATTCTTGCTGGCCCGGCTCATCGCGGCGCGGCGTGGTGATTCGGCCGTCGACGTGGGCCGCATCATCGACCAGCTGACGCCCGTGTTGCTGGCGGTCCGAAACCCCGTCGAGCAGTCCGCCAATGCCCAGAAGGCTGCCCGCCAGCTCGGGGTCTCGGAACGGGCGATTCTGGACCGCGTCCGCAGTCAGCGTCGCCGGCCCCAGCCCCAGGCCCGTCCCGAGTCCGAATTGACACGGGAACGGGCAACCCTTGAAGAGCACCTGTTGGCGACACTCCTGCGCCATCCAGGCCTGCGCGCCGACCTGCGGAACTACCCCTTGCCCGGACTCTTCTGGGACACGCTCCAGCGAGAGATTGCGGAACGATGGCTGCACGACGAGCTGGAAGCCATCGATAGGTCGGACGGCGATGACGAAGCTGAGCCCGTCGCGAACCGCCTTCGCCAGATCGGTGAGCTCCGGGAGCCGCAACTCTCGGACTCCGATGCCCGGCAGCGCGCGCTTGACCTCATGAACTTCATCCTGCGCGAACGCCTGAGGGAACATCATTCGGCCGGCGCCGAGGGGCTGGCCGAGGCCGAGCGGGAGCTGGGCGCGCAACGCGTCGTGCAGGCCGCTTACGAGGCATGGCTGGGCGGGAGCCCCTCGACCGAGATGCTGGAGCTCGCCCAGGTAGCCATCGAGCAACTCCAGCTCGGTCTCAGCATCCACCGCCGCGACCGCGCCGCCTCCTGACGGTTCACGCTTCGGCTAGGGATTGAAGCCAGCCGCACCCTTCAGGAGTGGAACCAACTCCGACAGCGAGGCGATCTCGATGTCGGGCGCCGGGTCGCGTTCCGTTCGAGACGCTCCCGCGCGGTTGAGCCAGACGGACGTGAGTCCCGCGGCGTTCGCGCCCGCCACGTCGCTCGACAGGTTGTCGCCCACGTGCCAGACCCCATCGTTCGGCACCCCCAGGCCCCGCAGGACGTGCTCGAAGATCCGTGGGTCGGGCTTCGCGACGCCAACTTCCCCTGAGATCGCCACCACCCCGAACCAGTGGCCGATGTCCAGGACGCCAACCTTGGAGCGCTGCAGATCGGTAGGACCGTTCGTGATGAGCGCCAGCGGCAATCCCGCTCCCCTCGCCGCCTCCAGCAGTGGGGGCGCGTCGTCGAACAGGCGATAGCCCCTCTCAGCCAGCCGGTAGTGCATCTCCGCCGCCCGCACTGCGACCGCCTCGTCGGTGCATCCGCACGCCGACAGGGCCCGGCGCCAGGCTTCGAGCGTGAAGGAAGCTGCGTTGAGATCGCCCCCATCCCACTTGCTTTCCACCTCGGCCCCGTAGTTCGTGACGACGGTGTGGTAGGTCCCGATGAGCCGGGTCCCGGACATCCCCGGCTGACTCCCGGCAATCGCCTGTGAGGTGTACGCGATGGCGTCGTTGTGGACGCCGTGGTTATTGAGCAGTGTTTCGTCCAGGTCCAGGCACAGCGCCCGTGGCGGACTCAGGGAATCGATTCGGCGATCTACCACTGGTCCGACCGTAGCACGCTCCCGCCGGCTGGGCGAAGCGGTGCTCCGGTCAGGGGTTGAGGTCGCCCGTGGCCGGCCCCCGCGCCCCCGCGAAGGCGAAGCCGAGCACCGCCAGCGCTTCCCGGAGCGTCTCCGCCCCACCGGCCCCGCCCAGGACGCTCGACGCCGCCTCGTCGAGCACGTCGAGGGCCCGCGGTGAGTCGAGATCGTCGTCCATCGCCGCCTCGAATGCCGTCCGTAGCGACGCGTCCGCCTCCCCATCGTCCTCTTGCGTACAGGCGTCGCGAAGCCGCACATAGCGCTGCCCGAGCGCCTCGATGGCGCCCTCACGGTAGTCGGCGTCCGTGCGGTAGTGCTCGCTGAGCAGGTAGAGGCGCAGGTGGTCGGGGTCGTAGCGCTCCATCAGGTGGCGCGCCAGCACGAGGTTCCCCAGCGACTTGCTCATCTTCACGCCGTCCAGCTTCAGCATGCCGTTGTGCATCCAGTAGCCGCAGAACGGCACCTTCCCCGTAGCGCTCTCGGCCTGGGCAATCTCGTTCTCGTGGTGGGGAAAGATGAGGTCGCTTCCGCCCCCGTGAATGTCGATCTGGTCCCCCAGGTGTCCCCGCGACATCGCCGTGCACTCGATGCTCCAGCCCGGACGGCCATCGCACCACGGGCTCGGCCAGCTCGGCTCGTCGGGCTCGCAGCGCTGCCAGAGAAGGAAGTCGAGCGGCCCCCGCTTCTTCTCTTCGCGCTTCGATTCGGGGTTCTCCCGCTTCGCCAGCTCATCGATCGCGACGCCGTTCAGCTGCCCGTAGCCCGGAAACCGTTGCGCCTCGAAGAACACGTCCCCGTCCGCCTCGTACGCCGCCCCCGACGCGATCAGCGCCTTCGTCGTCTCGATGATCGCGTCGATGTGGTCCGTCGCGAACGGGTACGCCGTCGGCCGCAGCACGTTCAGCCGGTCCAGGTCGGCCCGGAAGATCGCGTCGTTCTCGTCCCGGATCTCCGCGATGGGCCGCCCGCCCTCGCGCTTCGAGACCATGATCATATCGTCATCGATGTCGGTCACGTTCTGCACGTAGCGCACGTTCAGACCCTTCCAGGTCAGGTAGCGCCGCAGCACGTCGAAGTTCACGTAGGAGAAGGCGTGCCCGAGATGCGTCACGTCGTAGGGCGTCACCCCGCAGACGTAGATTCGCGCCTCACCGGGCACGAGCGGAACGAACTCGCGCTTGGCGCGTCCCAGCGAGGAGTACAGGTGTAGGGTCACGGGCCGCTCCCGGGCGTCCTCTGGAGCGGGAAGCGTACCAGAGCCCCCCTCTGCCGGCCCCTAGCTGAGAACGCCATCCGCCACGAGCTCGCCGATGGTCTCCGGCGACATCCCCAGCAGTTCCGTGAGCACGTCGAACGTATCCGCCCCCAGCGAGCGGGCGGCGTAGGCGGTCGTGGGCCGCTGCCCGTCGATGAGGGCCGGGAATCGCTCTGCGCCCTGCTCGCCGCCGTCCTCCGTCGGGATCGTGCCCAGGAAGTCGCGCGCGGCCAGGTGCGGGTCCGCAGTCGCGATGTCGCCCCCGTCCTGCACCGCCCCCGCCGCGATGCCGCGCGTTTGGCACGCATCCATTACCTCGTACCGGTCGCGACCGGCCGTCCACGCGGCCACGCACTCGTCGAGCTCGTCCTGGTTCGCGATGCGCGCCTCGTGCGTCGCGAAACGCGGGTCGCCGGCGAGTTCGGGAGCGCCCATCACCTCGCAGAGCGCGCGCCACTGCTCGTCGCCCCGCACCGCGATCGCGACCCAGCGATCCTCCCCCTGCGCCGGATAGATGCCGTGCGGCGCCCACGCGCCGAACGGGTGCCGGTTGCCGGCCGGTTCCGGATCGGTCCCGTTCGCGAAGTGGTCGAGGAAGGCTGGACCCATCAGCCCCAGTCCCAGCTCGTACTGCGCCACGTCGACATCCAGCCCCTGCCCCGTCCGCCGCCGGTGCTCGACCCCCTCGAGGATGCCGAACGCCGCCGCCACCCCGCTCAGGTGGTCCGTCAGCGAGTACCCGAACCCGATGTCCTGCCGCCCGGGAACGTTGGTCAGGTAGCTCAGTCCCGTGATGGCGTGGATCGTCGGCGCGAAGGTGACGAAGTCGCGCCAGGGCCCGGAGTTCCCCATGCCCCCCATCGCCACCACGGTCACGCCCGGGCTCGTCTCCGCCAGCGACGCGCGGTCGAGCCCCCAGCGTGCCAGCACCCCCGCGCTGAAGTTGTCGATGATGGCGTCGCATTCCCCCGCGAGGCGGCGTGCCAGCGCCCGCGCCCCTTCCCGGCGCATATCGAGGCAGATGTTCCGCTTGTTCCGGTTCCAGCTCAGGTAGTAGGGGTGGTTGAGGGTGTTCGCGCCCGCGTTGCGCGCCGCCGTCCCCACCTTGATCACGTCCGCCCCCAGGTCGGCGAGAACGCGCGTCCCAAAGGGCCCCGCCAGCACGTGCGTGAAGTCGAGCACCCGCAGTCCCGCCAGTGGCTTCGTCGCGGTCGGTTCTCCCCGGACCGCCTCCAGCTCGGGACGTGGCGCCCACGCCACGTCCTCGACCCGGGCTGGCGGCGCCGGGCCGGGTCCGTCGGCATCCGTGCTCAGCAGCCGCGAAGGGAACGGCACGCTGCCGTACCCCTCGACCTCCCGCTCCTGGAAATAGCCGCGGGCCTCGATCTGCGGCGTCACCGCGGCTTTGCTGACGGGCCAGACCGCCCCGAACGGCAGCCTGCGCCGCTGCGCCTCCATGAAGAGGTCATCCGCCTCGTTCTTCGCGGTCCAGTCCTTCAGCACGCTCATTACGTGCGGCATCTGCTTGACCAGCGCGATCAGGTTCGGGAACTTCTCGCGGTCCGTGAGGTTCCCCGCCGAGTCGCCCTCCTCCAGCCAGGGGATCAGCTTCTCGATCAGCCCCAGCGAGGGCGTGACCATCAGCCCGTTTCCGTTGCGGTCGGGGTAGAGCTCGTAGCCCCCGCTCCAGTGCAGGCTCCCCTGCCGCTGCGCAATCTGGGTCGTCCAGCGGCCGCCGTCGGGGAAGAACCACTGCATCAGCATCTGCTCGGTGTTGGCGATGAGGGTCTCGTGGCTGGAAAGGTCGACGTGACAGCCCTGTCCGCTCGCGTCTCGCAGGCGCACGCCCGCGAGCGCACAGCAGGCGGCGTAGAACCCGACCGTGTGCGCCGTCTGGTTGCCGTAGCCGGTGAGTGGTGGCGTCTCCGGCGTCCCCGTGATCGATGCCGCCCCGCAGAGCGCCGTCGCCACGAGGTCGTTCACCGCCAGCCCGGCCCAGGGCCCCTCCTGCCCCATCGGCGTGACCGAGAGGCGCACCAGCTTCGGAAACGCCTCGCGCAACGTCTCCGCGTCGAACGGAGCCTCGTCGCCGCGCCAGTCCTCGATCAGCAGGTCTGCCCCGGCCAGCAGCTCGCGCCCCGCCTCGCTCGCGAGATCGAGCGCGACCACGCGCTTCCCCGCGTTGTACCAGGCCGCCTGGATCGAGACGCCGCTCTCGCCGAAGAAGGGCGGCTCGGACTCGAGCCCGTCGCCACCCGGAGGAGTCACTCGCACGACATCGGCGCCGCCGTCGGCGAGCAACCGTCCGGCGAACGCTCCGGCCCAGCTTGCCTGCTCGACGACGCGGAGCCCTGCCAGCGGTGTGCTCGCGCCTGCCATCGCGCGAAATCGTACGGAGCGATCCCCCAGTGCGCGAGGGCCACGCCCTTTCGGTCGCATCCTGCCAGGTGCAGAACGCTGGAGTATTCGTTGACCCGCGCTTCCCCGCTTCGTACGGTGTAGCCGCGCCGCGCAGGCCTATCGAACCGCCATGCAGCACACGCGCGAGGAGCATGGTTTGCCGCGATTCGCGTTGGCCATGGCGAAGCAGACTCTCGGCGCGCTGCGAGACCTGGCCCCCATCTTCGCCGTCGTCCTCTTCTTCCAGATCGTCGTGCTGCGGCAGCCCTTTCCCGATCTTGCCAACGTCATCGTCGGGCTGGTCTGCGTGGTCCTGGGGCTGGCGCTCTTCGTCCAGGGTTTGGAGAGCGGCCTGTTCCCGCTGGGCGAGGCGCTGGCCCAGGGGATGGCACGCAAGGGAAGCGCAGTGGCGTTGCTGGCGCTGGCATTCTGCCTTGGCTTCGGCGCCACTGTGGCCGAGCCGGCGCTGATTGCCGTCGCGGCTGAGGGAGCTGAGGTGGCCTCGCAGGCGCAGTTCATCGGAGACAGCCAGGCCGCGCAGGACCGCTACGCCCTCGAAGTGCGCCTGGTGGTCGCCGTCGCTGTTGGCATCGCAATCGTCCTGGGCGTCCTGCGCATCCTCAAGGGGTGGCCCATTCACCGCTTCATCATCGGCGGCTACGTGCTGGTCATGGTCATGACCCTGTTCGCGCCCGAGGAGATCGTGGGGGTCGCCTACGACTCGGGCGGAGTGACAACCAGCACGATCACGGTACCCCTGATCACTGCCCTGGGGGTGGGCCTCGCCTCCACCATCCGGGGCCGCAGCCCCATGCTCGATGGCTTCGGGCTGATCGCCTTCGCCAGCCTCACCCCCATGATCGGCGTCCTCGGCTACGGGATGGTGGTGTGATGTTGGACTTTCTGGCGGACGTTGGCGAAACCGTGCTCTCCACCCTGCGGGACGTGACCCCCATCGTTGTCATCCTGGTCGTGTTCCAGGTGGCAGTGCTGCGGCGGAGGCTTCCCAACATCCGCGGCATCGCCACCGGGTCGGTCATGGTGCTGCTGGGGCTGGCGCTGTTCCTCATCGGCCTGGAGCAAGCGCTCTTCCCGGTCGGCGAGACGATGGCGCAGCAACTCGCGGAAAGGGCCGGGGCCGGGGCGGGAGCGCTGGCGGACGCCGTCCGCTGGCAGGACTACTGGGTGGTGTACCTCTTCGCGGCCGCCATCGGCTTTGCGACCACGGTGGCTGAGCCGGCCCTCATCGCCGTAGCGCTCAAGGCCCGCGAGGTTTCAGGCGGCGCGGTGAGCGCCTGGGGACTGCGCATCGCCGTGGCGACGGGCGTGGCCGTCGGCGTGTCGCTGGGGTGCTTCCGCATCGTGACCGGCACGCCCTTGCCCTGGTACATCGTCGCCGCCTACGCCATCGTCATCGTGCAGACGTACTTCAGCAGCCGCACGATCATCCCTCTCGCCTACGACAGCGGGGGCGTCACGACCTCCACCGTCACGGTGCCCGTGGTGGCCGCCCTGGGGCTGGGTCTGGCCGCAAACGTCCCCGGCCGCAGCCCGCTCATCGACGGATTTGGGCTTATTGCCTTCGCCAGTGTTTTTCCCATCATCTCGGTGCTAGGCTACGCCATCGTCGCCGATCGGCTGGAACGCTGGCGCAGGCGGAGCGAACGCCAGGAGGCAAAGCCATGAAGATGGCCCTGGTCGTCGCCCTGGTAAGCGACGAGAAGACCGACCACATCATCGAAGCGGCCCGCGCGGGCGGCGCCACGGGCGATACCATCATCAGCAGCGTGCGCGGCGAGGGACTGAACCCGAGAAAGACCTTTCTCGGGCTGGATCTGACGGCGAGACGTGACGTAGTCCTGTTCCTCGTGGCCGAGCCGCGCGCACGGGACATCCTCGAACGCATCGCCGCAGCCGGTGGCATGGACAGCGAGAGCGGGGCCGGGGTCGCCTTTCAGATCACCATCGAGGACGCCGTCGGCCTCTCGACCCAGTTGCCCAGGCTCATGGAGGAGTTGGAAGGCGCTCAATGAACGATCGGGGTGACGACAGGGTGATACGCGTGTCCGACCTCATGGGGACGGAGGTGCACACCATCGACGGACTGGCGACGGCGGCCGCGGCAATGGCCACGATGAAGCAGCTGCAAATCAGCTCGCTCGTCGTCAACCCCCGCCACGATGACGACGAGTTGGGCGTCATCACGGTGAGCGACCTGGCGCGGGAAGTGATCACCCGCGAGCGCGCCCCCGAGCGGGTCAACGTCTACGAGATCATGACGAAGCCGGCGTTGACGGTGCGCTCGGACATGCTCGCGCGCTACGCGGTCAGGCTGCTGGTGCGCTTTGGAGTCTCGCGCGCTCTGGTCGTCGACGACGACGGGGCGCCCCGAGGCCTGGTCACGCTGCGCGACCTCGTTCTGGGGCTGACCCCGGAGTAGCCGGCCGCGCCTACAGGTGGGCGGAGACGCCCCCGTCGATGCGGAACACCTGCCCGCTCAGGAACCCCGCCGCGTCCGATGCCAGCAGCACGGCCAGCGGCCCCAGGTTCTCGGCCCCGCCGAAGCTGCGCATCGGGATGAAGCGCAGCAGCAGGTTCTCCGATGGGTCGTCGCCCCCGCGTCCGGTCGTCCAGTCCATCCAGCCCGTCGCGATGCTGTTCACCGTTACCGTCGGCGCCAGCTCCTGGCTCAGCGACCCCGCTAACCCAAACACGCCCGCCTTCGCCGCTGCGTAGGCGCTCAGGTTGTTGATCCCCCGCTCCCCGAAGATGCTGTTCACGAAGATGAGGCGCCCCGTCTCCCCCTCCCCCAGCTCCCGCACCCACGCCCGGGCCGCGTAGAACGCCCCGCTCAGGTTCACCGCCTGCACGTTCGCGAACTCCGCGTCGCCCGTCTTGTCGATCGGCTTCGCCAGCGGCAGGTCCGCGTTGTAAACCAGCACCGAAGGCGCCCCGAACTCCTTCACGAGCTGCCGCAGGCCCACGCGCACATTCGTCGGCAGCGTCACGTCCCAGCCCTGGCTGAACGTCTCCCGCCCGAGCTTCGCCACCGCCCGGCTCGCGCGCTTGGCCGCCATCACCTCGTCCCCGTCCATCGTCGCCGAGGCTACGGCCACGTCCGCCCCCGCCCCCGCCAGCGCCTCCGTGATCGCACGCCCCGCCGGATTCGCGAACCCGACGACGAGCGCCCGCTTCCCGCTGAGGTCGTATCCCTCCTGCCGCTCCCAGTCAGCCACGGGACTGCGCCTCCACCTCGTCCGGCGCGTGGCCCGTGGGGGCGATGCCGCCCGCCAGCCCGCCGCCGTCGATCGGGTAGTTCGCGCCCGTCACGTAGCTCGAGGCGTCGCTGCAGAGGAACAGCGCCAGCGGCCCCAGCTCCCACGCCTGCCCCAGCCGCCGCGCCGTGATGTAGCTCCCCCGCTTGCGGATGGCCTCCGCCTCCTCTTCCGTCTCCGTCGGCCGTTGCTCGACCAGCCCCGGCGTGATGCAGTTCACGCGGATGCCGTCCCGCGCCACCGCGCTCGCCACCGTCTGCGTGAAGTTGATGACGCCCGCCTTCGCCGCCGCGTAGGTCGGGCTCTGTGGCGTCGCCCGCATCCCCATGCCGCTCGCGATGTTGAGGATGGCGCCGCTCCCCTGCGGACGCATGTGCCGCAGCGCCGCCCGCGTGCAGTAGAACGTCCCGTTCAGGTTGACCGCGATTCCCCCGAGCCAGTCCTCGTCCTCCAGCTCCCACACCGCCTTGCCCCGCCCCGGCGAATCGCCGATGCCGGCGTTGTTCACCATGATGTCGAGCCGCCCGAAACGCTCCACGGTCGCGTCGATGAGCCGGTCGCACTCCGCACTCGACGTGATGTCTGTCGCGACCGTCAGCGGCTCCCGCCCGCTCTGCTCGGTCAGGAACGCCGCCGTCTCCTCAAGCTGCGCCGCCGTGCGCGAGGCGATGCACACCTCCGCCCCCGCCAGCATCAGCGAGCGCGCCATCTCCCGCCCCAGCCCCCGGCTCCCCCCGGTGACGATGGCGACCCGCCGCGGCGGCCCATCCAGTCGCAACGCTTCCAGCACGTAACCCCTCCCGAGCGGTGAAAGATACGCCCCTCACGCCCCAGGATCGCCCTCCAGCGGTGGTAAGGCAGCGTACGATTGGGGTAGCTGATGCGCGTACTCCATTTTGCTGATCTCCATATCGGCGTCGAGCTCTACGGGCGGCCCCTCCCGGGGAAGCCGTGGTCCTCCCGCATGCAGGACTTCCTCGACGCCTTCGACTTCCTCGTCGACTACGCCCTCGAGGAGCACGTCGACGCCGTCATCTTCGCCGGCGACGCCTACAAGGCGCGTGAGCCGAGCCAGACGCATCAGCGCGAGTTCGCCACCCGCATCCGCCGCCTCAGCGAGGCCGGCATCGCCACCTTCCTCCTCGTCGGCAACCACGACCTCCCCAACGCCGAGTCGCGCGCCCACGCCCTCGAGATATTCCGAACACTCGACGTCCCCAACGTCACCGTCGGCGACGCGGGCTGGTTCCAGCGCGAGGGCCACGTCCCGCAGGTGCTCGAAACGCGCGCCGGACCGCTGCAGGTCGCTTTCGTGCCCTGGCCGCAGGTCTCGCAGCTCCTCGCCAACAGCGAGGAGGCGGAGAGCGCGTCCATCGAGCAGCTCTACAAGCTCATCGAACGCGCCATCTCCGACCTCGTCGTCGCCCAGGGCGAGCGGATCGACCCCAACGTGCCCGCTATCCTCACCTGCCACCTCTCCCTCAGCGACCGGCTCGTCGCCGCGAACGAGGGCAGCGAGCACTGGATGCAGAGCGGCACGGTCCCCCGCGTTCCCCTCAGCGCCCTCAACATGGACAAGTTCGATTATGTCGCGCTTGGCCACTACCACAACGCCATGCAGCTCAACACGAACCCGCCCTGCTGGTACTCCGGCGCCCTCCAGGAGGTCGATTTCGGCGATGCCCGCACGGCCAAGGGTTTCATGACCCTCGAGTTCGACACCTCGAAACCACGTGGCGAGCGCCTCTCAGGGAATGGCGCCCCCCGGCTCGTCGAGGCGCCGAGCCGCCGGTTCGTCACCATCGCCGTGAAACCCCGCGACGCAGACCCGAACGAGGAAGTCCTTGCCGCCATCGGGAAGCACGACGTCACCGACGCCATTGTGAAGGTCGAGATCCACGTCGATCGCGACCAGGAAACCCTTCTCAGGCTTTCCGAAGCGCGAAGGGCCCTCGCCGACGCCCACGTCATCGCCGGCATCCGCACCGTCCTGCCCGAGGACAGCCGCTCCGCCCTCCCACCCAACATCCAGCCCGACGCCTCCTCCCCCGTCGAGACGCTGGACACCTACCTCAAGCTGCGTGACGTTCCCGACGAGCGCCGCGTTCGCCTGCTCGCCGCCGCTACCGAGATCATCGAGGAGAGCGAAGCCGTTGGCGTCTGAACCTCGTCCCCTCCGGCTCGTCCACACCTCCGACGTCCACCTCGGCGCCTACTCGGCCAGCCCGCGCGGCCGGGAAGAACCCCGCGGACGCCGCCTCGAAGCCGGCTTCGAGGCCGTCGTCGACCTCGCCCGCGGCTCCCACGCCGACGTGCTCCTCATCGCTGGCGACTTCTTCGACCACGCCCGCATCGGCCCCGACGTCATCGAGTTCGCGGCCTTGCAGATCAACCGCTTCCCCGGCGAGACCGTCCTCCTCCCCGGCAATCACGACCCTATCGGCCCGCACGGCCCCCACGAGCGCCACGACCTCGAAGCGCTCGCCCCCCGCCTCCGCCTCGTCCGCGACCCCGAGGGCGAGTTCCTCGACTTCCCCGCCCTCGACCTGGCCGTTTGGGGGCGCGCCATCACCGTCGACGTGCTCGAGCGGCCCCTCGCCGAACCCCCGCCCCGGCGCGACGATCGCGCCTGGAACGTTGCCATCGCCCACGGCCACTCCGTCGCCGAGGACGCCCAGCTGGAGCGCTCCCTGCGCATCACGCCGGACCACCTCGCCGAGAGCGCCCAGTGGGAGTACATCGCCCTCGGCCACTGGGACGTCCACAGCGACGTCAGCCACGGCGGCGCCACCGCCGTCTACTCCGGTTCGCCCGCCTCGCTGGGCGACGTCGGCTACGGAGTCGCCGTCGTCGTCGACCTCGACGCCTCGGGTGTGCGCTGGCACGCCCACAGCCTCGATCCCGCGGAGACATCCCCGTGATCCCCCGCCGCCTGCGCCTCCGCAATTTCCTCTCCTACCGCGACTGCGAGCTCGACTTCTCCCCCCTCCACCTCGCCACGCTCGCCGGCAAGAACGGCGATGGCAAGTCCGCCCTCCTCGACGCCATCACCTGGGCCCTCTGGGGCGAAGCCCGCGGCCGCGTCGAGGACGACCGCATCCGCCACGGCGCCGACGACATGCGCGTCGAGCTAGACTTCGAGGTCGATAGCGACCGCTACCGTGTCCTCCGCAAGCGCACGCGTGGCCGCTCCGGCGCCCTCGACTTCTTCCAGGTCGACAGCCAGGGCGGTCTCCGCCCCGTCACCGGCGGCACCGCCCGCGAGACGCAGGCCGAGCTGAACCGCCGCGTCCACATGGACCACCAGACCTTCATCAACAGCGTCTTCCTCGTCCAGGGCCGCTCGAACGAGTTCACCACGCAGACCCCTTCGAAGCGCAAAGAGGTGCTTCGCA
Source organism: Tepidiformaceae bacterium (assembly GCA_965203545.1). GTDB lineage: Bacteria > Chloroflexota > Dehalococcoidia > Tepidiformales > Tepidiformaceae > UBA2991. Next base: position 623,688 of record OZ241899.1, on the reverse strand, counting down.
AGGTGCTCGGCCTCGACCGCTACGAGGAGCTCTCCCGCCACGCCAACGACCGCCGCAAGACCGCCGAGACCGACGCCGCAATCGAGGAACGCCTCATTGGTGACGATGAAGAGCGTCTGGCGGAAGCCCCCACCATCGAGGAGAAGCTCGAAGCGGTCGCGCGTGAACGCGAGGCCGTCCGCCTCCGCCTCCAGGACGAGGAGAAGGAGCTTGGTGAGCTGCGCGTCGCCGCCACCGAACACGAGCGCCGCGAGCGCGCCGTCACCGACGCGGGCGACCACCTCGCTGCCCGCGACGAAGCCGTCGAGCGCCGCGAGAAGGCCATCGCCGCCTTCGAACGCGACCTCGCCGCGGTCCGCGACACGCTCGCGCACGCCCCCCGGACAGAGGAGGCCTACGCGCAGCTCCAGCAGGCTCGCGACCAGGAGCGCGCGTTCGCGGACCTCGCGTCGGAGGCGCGGTCCCTTGAGGACGCCATCGCAACCGCCGAAAGCGACATTGCCCAGGAGCGCCGGGGCCTCGACACCACCATCGCTGGCCTCTCCGAGCAGCACGAGCGAGCGCTGGCGCTCGTCGCGAAGCTGCCTGGCCTCCGCCAGGAAGAATCGGACCTTGATGGGGAACGCTTACGCCTCAAGCAGCTCGATGCTGACGTTCAGGGCGAGCGGGACGCGGCCACGGAAGCCCAGCGTCTGCAGGCGGAACGCGCCGACGAGGCGGGTGGCTACCGCGCCCGTGCCCAGGAGCTGAAGGAGCGTGAGACGACCCTTGCCGAGGCGGAAGGCGAACCGCTCTGCCCCGTCTGCCGCAAGCCCCTGACCCCGGATGAGATGCACGCCACGGTCGAGCAGTACCGTCAGGAACGCCGCCAGCTCGGCGAGCAGTACGATGTCGCACAGGCCGCCGTCGACGAAGCGAAAGCCTCTGCGGCGCAACACCAGCAGCGAGCCGCCGACCTCCAGCGGGAGCGCACGGAACTCGATGACCGCGTCCGCTCCTGCGCGCAGACCCTGGCTGGACGCCTGACCGAAGCGGGAAACGCCGAGAGCGCACTCCCCGATCTCGGCGGCCAACTCGCCGCCCTCCGCCAGACCGTCGAGGGCGAAGCGTTCGCCCCCGAAGCGCGCGAACGCCGCTCCACCGCCTGCGACCAGCTCGGCGCCCTCGGCTACGACCGCGACCGTCACGCCGGCGCCCGACAGCAAGTCGTCGAGCTGCAGCCGGCCGAGGCGGACTACAACGCCCTCACCGAGGCGAAGGCGCGCGCGGAGGGCCTCAGCGACCGCATCGCCGGGGCCCGCGAGGAACTGCGCCGCGAGAGCCAGGAGCGCGACGACGCCCGGGACGCCCTTGCCGAGGCCCGCGCCGAGCTGGACGCCTCCCAGGACGTGTCCGCCCGCCTTGCTGCCGTGGAAGACGCAGTCGCGGAGTGCCGCGATCGCCTCACCACCCTCGACAAGGAGCACGGCCGCCTCGAGGAGCGACGCGACGCCCTCCAGGAGCTCGCCGCCCGCGTCGAGGAGGCGAAGGACCGCCTGGCCGCCGCCCGCGACGCCGCACAGCTCCACGAGGACCTGGCCCGAGCCTTCGGCCGCGACGGCGTCCAGGCCATGCTCATCGAGCAGTCCCTGCCCGAGCTCGAACGCATCGCCAACGGCCTCCTCGACCAGCTGACCGAGGGCCGCGGCCGCACCCAAGTCTCCCTCCGCACCCAGCGCGAGAGCGCCTCCGGCAAGACCGTCGAGACGCTCGACATCCACATCAGCGACGACCTCGGCACGCGCGATTACGAGATGTACAGCGGCGGCGAGAAGTTCCGCGTCGATTTCGCCCTGCGCATCGCCCTCTCCCGCCTCCTCGCGATGCGCTCCGGCGCCTCCCTCCCGACCCTCATCATCGATGAGGGCTTCGGCACGCAGGACGAGGAAGGGCGCGATCGCCTCGTCGCCGCCATCAACGCCATCAGCTCCGAGTTCCGCCTCATCCTCCTCGTCACCCACATCGAGGAGCTGCGCGAGAGCTTCGGCCGCCGCATCGAGGTCACGAAGGACCCCGAGCGCGGTTCACTGGCGGTCGTGCGCTAGCGCCGGGCTAGGCGCTCTTCGCCGCCGCCTGCCGAGCCAGCGCGAGCTGGTAGCGCCCCTCAAGCCCGATCCAGAGATTGGCTGGTATATCCAGTGCTCCCTCAAGCTGGAGCGCCGTCTCAGCCGTAATCGCCTTCTTCCCGTGGATGATCGCGCTGATCACCTGCCGCGGCCTTCCCATCTGCTCGGCAAGTTCACTCTGGGTGAGCCCCCGAACCTCCAGTTCCTCCGCCAGCAGTTCTCCGGGAGGGATAGCAAGGTCGGACTGCAGCGCCTTCATTCAGCGATCCTATGCGACAACCGCCGTGCGAGCGTGTCCCCCTTCGACGTCGTGACCAGACGCGCTCGACTCGCGTACATCTGCACCTCGATGCCCTCCTGCACGCTCCCTTGCCGGGTGTACACCGTGTCACTCTGGTTCGGCTGGTAGACCTCCACGAATCCCGAGTCCAGCAGCTCGTCGACGGCCTCCCTGCCCTCGATCGTCTCCGGGAAGTCCCGCTCCCCGGTCCGAGCCGTCTCCAGCAGGATGCTGATCGCTTCCGCCGAGAGCCTTTGCCTCCACGGCAAGCGGACGAGGCGCCGAATCGCGTCCCAGGCGCCCGTCGCCCCGACCATCGCAGCCACCCTCCCCGCATTGCCCGACGCGCGGGCGCTCCGTACCCTTGAGCCTTCGTGGCAGGGTAGCTCAGCTGGTAAGAGCGCACGACTCATAATCGTGAGGTCGAGAGTTCGAGTCTCTCCCCTGCTACCACCGAACACCCCGAGCCCGGAAGGCTCGACCCCTCCAGGAGGAGCCCCCATGGTTCTGGGTCTGGGAACCGTCCCCCTCACGTCCGTCGCGCACGCGCGCCGCGAGGCCAAGCGCAAGCTGCCGCGCTCCATCTACTGGTACACCGAGGCCGGCACCGAGCTCCGCCGCACCGTCCGCGCCAATCGCGACGGCTTCAAGGAGATCGGCCTCCAGGCTCGCATCCTCGACTCCCACGAACCCCGCAAGCTCTCGACCACCGTCCTCGGGCGCGAGATCTCGATGCCCCTCATCACCACGCCCGCCGGCTTCATCCGCATCGCCCACCCCGACGGCGAGCTTGGCGTGGCCCGCGCCGCCGAGGCCGCCGGCACGGCCGTCGGGCTCGGCATCCTCTCCAGCTATTCCATCGAGACCATCACCGCCAACGCCAGCGATGTCTGGTTCCAGCTCTACATGCTCGGTGGCCGCGAGGGATCTGCCGTCGCCATCGAGCGCGCCAAGGCCGCCGGCTGCCGCGTCCTCATCATTACCGTCGATTTCGCCGCCCTCTCCGGCGGCCAGGACTACCAGCGCGGCCACCCCGGCGTTCCCGACACGGTTGACCTCCCGACCGCGCTCAAGTACGCCCCCGAGATGATCACGAGGCCCCTCTGGGCGCTCAACTTCCTCAAGGGCGGCGTCGACCTCGTGTTCCCGAACGCCCCCGGCAACGCCAACCTGACCGCGAGCCAGGTGGGCGCCGGCATCATGGCCCACCCCCCCACCTGGGACGACATCGTCTGGGCCCGCAAGCAGTGGGACGGCCCCTTCGTCGTGAAGGGCATCACCTCCATCGACGACGCACGCCGCGCCGTCGATGAGGGCGTCGACGCCATCTCCGTCTCGAACCACGGCGGCAACTCCCTCGATGGCTCCCCCGCCACCATCCGCGTCCTCCCCGAGATCGTCGATGCCGTCGGCGACAACCTTGAGGTGCTCCTCGATGGTGGAGTGCGCCGCGGCAGCGATGTCGTGAAGGCAGTGGCGTTGGGCGCGAAGGCCGTCATGGTCGGGCGACCCTACATCTGGGCCCTCGCTGCCGGCGGCGAGCAGGGCGTGCGCCAGATCCTTGAGGTCTACCGCCAGGGCATCGCGGGAACGCTGACGCTGCTCGGTTGCCCCTCCGTCGAGGACCTGAACCCCTCGCACCTCCGCCTGCCCCCCGGCTTCAACCCGTAGGCCCGGCACCTCCAGGCAAGCGCTGTCGGGAGAACTCGTCCCCCAACAGCCAAAGCTGTGGTTCGTCTAGCCAACAGCCAGTAGCCAAACTCACCCCAGCCGCACGTTGTCGACGAGCTGGACGCCGACCGGCGCCTTGCGGCTACGTGCAATCTGAAGCACCAGCAGCAGCGGCAGGAACCTCCCGACCAGAATCGTGACCATCACCACGACCGTGGCGGCCGTGCTCAGGTCCGCCGTGATTCCCGTCGACCACCCCACCGTCCCCACCGCCGAGGAGGTCTCGTAGAGCACGTCGATGAATGGCTCGTTCGACAAGCGCAGCAGGATCATCGAGACAACGAAGTGGACGGCGGCGAACGCGAACACGATGCCGACCGCCTGGCGGATGACCGCCTGTGGGAGCAGGCGCCCGAACGCGACCACGCCGTCACGGCCCCGGAGGGCGGCCACCGTGCCCGCCACCAGCACGGCCAGCGTGCCCAGCTTCAGTCCTCCCGCCGGCGACCCGGCCGCCCCGCCCACCAGCATCAGCACCGACTCGAACAGCTTGGTGTGCTCGTGCAGCAGGCCCGTCTCGACCGCGCTGAAGCCCGAGACCCACATCGAGGCCTGGAAGAGCGCCAGCACGGGGCGGTCGCTCTGGGCCACCGTGGCCAGCGTGCCCGTGTTCGCCCACTCCGCGATGCCGATGAACAGCGCGCTCCCACCAACGACGCAGACCGCCGCCGCCAGCACCATCTTCGCGTCGAGCGGCATTCGGCGCGGGTCGAGCCGCAGCACGCCGAGGATGACGGGCACCGCGCCCAGCGAGCCCGCGAGGCAGAGCACGATCATGGGGATGAGCACCGCCGGGTCGTCGGCGAACGGCCGCATGTCCTCGCCCGTCACGTTGAATCCGGCCACGTTGAACGCCGAGACCGCGTGGAACACCGCCCACCAGACGCTCCGTGCCACCGGCACGCCCGCGCTCACGAAGCCGCCGAACAGCGCGAGCGTCCCCAGCACCTCGAACGTCAGCGTGTAGAGGACGATCGTCCGCACGAACGAAACGGACTCCCGCATGCTCGGCGCTCCGTAGTAGAGGCGCATCAGGTTCCGGTCGCGCAGCCCCAGGTTGCGCCCCAGCACCCACAGCACGATCCCCATCCCGGCCATGTAGCCGAGCCCTCCCACCTGGATGAGCACGAGGATCACGGCCTCGCCGAAGTGACTCCAGTGCGTCTGTGTCTCGACCACCACCAGGCCCGTCACGCAGATCGCCGAGATCGCCGTGAAGAGCGACTCGAGCACGGTCGGTTCCTGCCCGCTGTGGGAGATGGGCAGGTGCAGCAGGGGTGTGGCGATGGCCAGGACCAGTCCGAATCCGATGAGGATGCGGATACCGCCCGAGCCGAAGGGTCGTGAACGGCTCGGTGGCTCGATGCTGATGGTTCGTGAGCCCATCAGCCGCCGTCGCACCGTGCGGCGCGCGGACACTCGCATGTGCGCTCAGCGTGCGCGCGCAAATCCGGTAGCGCAACCCGTCAGGCCGGTGTTGCCACCTCCGAGATCCGGGTGACTGGTCTGGTGGCTCCTACAGGGGAACGAGCTGCGCGTTCACCTCGCCGCCCCAGCGGGGCTCATGCGTCCCGTCGGGAAGCATGTCGAAGGCGTTCACGTCGTCCTGCATCTGCCGGTGCAGCAGCTCGACGATGTGCGCCGCGATGTCGGTGTCCAGGACCGGGAAGATGAGCTCGATGCGTTCCTCGAAGTTCCGCGGCATCCAGTCGGCGCTGCCGGCCCACACCTCCCACGCCCCGCCCGACCGGAACGCCGCCACCCGCGCGTGCTCGAGAAAGCGCCCGACGATGCTCCGCATCGTGAAGCGCGCGTCGTGCAGCGTGAGCGTGCTGCGCGCGATCACGTCCACGCGCGCCCCCGCGTCCGCCGCCTCCCCCAGCGCCTCGAAGACGGCCGGGTCGGTCAGGTGGTTCATCTTCAGGATGATGTGCCCGCCGGAGTTCGCCTCCGCCCGGATCTTCTCCAGCATCGCGTCCCGGGCGTCGATCCCGTACCGCATTCGCTGGAGCTGGGGCGGTTCGCCGTCCTCAAGCGACTCGAAGAACTCGAGCGCATCGCCCGCGAGCTCGGCGTTCGAGCTGAACAACGAGATGTCGGTGTAGAGCCGCCCGTTCATCGGGTTGTAGTTCCCCGTGCAGAGATGCACGTACCCCCGCTCCGCGCGCCGCACGTAGAGCGCCTTGGCGTGCACCTTGTACCCCACCGGCAGCGGCAGGATGCGGATGCCCGATGCCCGGAACAGCAGGCTCCAGTGCAGGTTCTGGAGCTCGTCGAAGCGGGCCCGCCCCTCCAGCAGCACCGCCACGTCCTTTCCCGCCTCTGCCGCCCGCATCAGGGCCTCCGCGATCGGGTTGCGGGCCCCCAGCCGGTAAAGGCTGACGCGTATCTGGTCGACTTCCGGGTCCTCTGCGGCGCGGTCGACGAACGCCTCGACGGCGCTGTAGTCGTCCAGCGGGTGGTAGAACGCCACGTCCCGCTCGTCGAGCAACCCGAACGGGTCGGAGACGAAGTCCGGCGCTTCCCGGGGCGCGATCGACTCGAACCGCAGGGGCGTGGAATTCGGCTTCGGGGGATCCTCGTCGATGAGCGTGTTCAGGTAGCGGTGATCGAGCGGCGGCGAGAGCCGGAAGGCGGCCTCCTCCGGCAGGTTGAGCGCCTCCCGCACGTCCGCTACCCACGGGAATGCACGCTCGACCTCCAGGCGCGTCGCCGGCCCCTCCGGGCGGTCCTCGATCGCCTGTGCGAGGTCGTCCCAGTCGACGCGTTGCACGTCGAGGTCGGCCAGGCGCGTGAGCCGCATCTCGTACATCGGCAGGTCTTCCGGCAGGAAGAGGTCGCTGCGTAGCCGCACGAGCGGTCCCAGTCGCACGAAGGCCCCGGGCCGCCCCGGCACCGGCAGCAGCCGCGGGAGCGAGTCGGGGAGCCGCACCAGGTAGTCCAGCGATTCCCGCCCCGCCGCCAGGTAGAGCGCCTGGCTCGAGAGGCCCGACAGCGCCCCCGGGTCCAGCAGGTCCGCCCGCGGCGAGGCCTCCTCCGCCAGATAGGCGCCGAAGTAGCTCCGCTCGAGCGGGGTCAGCTCGCCCGGTTCCAGCAGCAGGAACCCGACCTCCGTCAGAGCGTTCCGCAGCTGCTCGTGGATCTCCGTCGCCTGAAGCGCGCTCTCGTACGCCTCCGCGAGAACCGTCCGGTACTCGTCCTGCTCCTGCTGGCCGCCGCTCCGCCCGCGCTCGTAGACGCCGTAGATGCGCGCCGCGAAGAACTCGTCGAGGTTCGCCGCGAAGATCGCGAGGAAACGCAGCTTCTCCAGCAGGGGAACGTCGTCGCGGGTCGCCTGCAGCAGCACGCGGTGGTTGAACCGGAGCCAGGAGCGTTCGCGGGAGAGAACGGTGGAGACCAAGGAGTACTGCCCCCTCTAGGGAAGGGCCCGGGCGTTAACGATCGGTGTGTGAACGCGCGGCTTCCCGCACCGGGTACGATACAAAACCCATGACAAACTCGGCCACGGTTATGGAAACGGAGTGGCAGCTCGTCGCCGACGACCTCGCCGCCGTTCGCGCCTGGCTCGATGAGCACACTCCGGACGCCTTCGAGGTGTGCGCCCAACCCGAGGGCGAACAGCACGACGAGTACTGGGACACCGCTGGCTGGCTCGTCTGGCGCGCCGGCTTCGCCTGCCGCGTGCGCCGCCGTGGCGAGGCAGCCGAGCTCACCCTCAAGGGGCTCTCCGGTGGTGATGCGCACATGCGCCGCCGTGTGGAGCTAAACGAACCCATCGACGCCCTCGGCGGGCTCGCCGGAAACATCGCCAGGCCCGCGGGCGAAGCCGGCCGTCTCCTGCGCACGCTCGCCGGACCCCATCCCCTCTCGTGCGTCGCCGCCCTCACCACCCACCGCACGACGCTCACCCTCGCCGATGGCGAAGGCCCTCTCGGAGAGGTCTCTCTGGACCGCACGGCGGTCGGCGAAGGGTCGAGAGCCCACGAGCTGCAGTATGTCGAGGTAGAGGTCGAGAGCGATGCTGTCGACCGCGCCCGACCCTTTGTTGAAGCCCTCCAGGAAGGGGCCGGCCTGCGCCCCGCCCCGACGGGCAAGCTGGCGGCCGCCCTGGCTGCGGCTGGCGCCTCCCCGGGTTGGGAGCCCCGACCCCTCGGCCCCATGACCGTCGACCGGTTGAGCTCCCTGGCGGAGGTCGCCTACGCCTCCCTCCGGCGCAACTTCCTCCGGCTCGTCGAACACGAACCCATGGCGCGTCTCGGCGAGGACATCGAGGGAGTCCACCAGATGCGTGTCGCCACCCGTCGCCTGCGCGCCGCTCTCGACACCTTTCAGGACATCCTGCCGCCGGAGCTCGTGGATCAGCGCAAGGCGTTGCGCTGGCTCGGGCGCTCCCTCGGCGAGGCCCGCGACCTCGACGTGCAGCGAGAACGCTTCGCTCTGGCCGCGCCGCTCATCGGTCGCAAGGCCGCCGGTTCTATCAACGCGATTTTGGGCGAGCGCCACGCCCGCGCCCGGGAGGCAGTGCTGGCCTCCCTCGATTCCGATCGGTACATCGCAATGACCGAAGCGATGTCGGAACGGCTGCGGGCCGGACCGGTCCCGGCCCTCGGCGAAGATCTGGCCCTCGAAGAGGCCCTCCCCTTGATCGAGAGCCAGCGTCGCAGCGCCCGGCGCCTTGGTTCCGCGATCAAGGCCACCTCTCCGGATACCGACTACCACGCCTTGCGTCTGGAGGTGCGGGACCTGCGTTACGTGCTGGAGTTTTTCTCACCTCTCGGCGGTGAAGCTTCCGAGACCTACATCCGCCAGGTGACAAGGCTCCAGACCCTGCTCGGCGATCACCAGGACGCCGTGATCGCGGCGGAGTTCTACGCAGGGCTGGCAAAGGACGAAGCCCTGGGCAAGGGCGGCCTGCGTGCCGCCGCCGAGTTGGCCGCCAACGCCGTCGCCGAGGCCGAGGGGTACCGCTGGAAGTTCCCCAAGCGCTATGCCCGCCTCCGCGGACGCCGCTGGCACACCCTCAAGGGCGTCCTCTCCAATTCGTGAACGCTTGTTAACATTTCTTGACTCCCATCCGTTATGGTGTGGTTGATGGGAGTCTTCCCAGCCAGTTCTCCTCCATCCGCCGTCGCTGACGGCGTTTCCTTTGGCTCTCCTTCGAAGGCGCCGGTCGCGATCGTCGACCTCGGGTCGAACTCGGCCCGCGTCGTCGTCGTTGCGCACCCTATCCCCGGCGTTATCGAGATCATCGCCGAGGAGCGGCTCGATCTGCGCCTCGCCACCGAGCTCGACGAAGACTCTCGCCTCAGCGAGCGCGGCATCGCGACGACCATCGACGCCGTGGGCGAATTCGCCGCCTTTGCCCGTGAGACCGGCGCCGACTCGATCCGGGTTGTCGCCACCGCCGCCATCCGCACCGCGCGGAACCGCGCCGAGCTGCTCGCTCGCGTCCACGCCGAGCTGGGCCTCGCCATCGAGGTGCTCGACGGCTCGGAGGAGGCCGAGTACGCCGCCACCGGCGCGCTGCACGGCCTCCCCATCCGCTCCGGCGTCATCGTCGATATCGGCGGCGGGAGCACCGAGGTCGCCCGCGTCATCGCCGGCAGGATCGTCGGCGCCTGGAGCTTCCCACTCGGCGCGCTCAGTGCGAGCGCCGAGTGGCTCACCGAAGACCCGCCGGCACGCAGACAGCTCAAGGCGATGCGACGCATGGTCGCGGAAACGCTCGCGACCAGCGCTCCCTCCGGCCTGGCCGAAGGCGAGGAACTGGTCGCCACCGGTGGCAGCGCGCGGACGCTCGCACGGCTTGCCCAGCGGCAGACCACCTATCCCATCCCGCGCACCCACGGCTACTCCATGGACCGCGACAGCCTTCGCGACGTGGGCGCCTTCCTCGCCGGCCACAGCTCGATCGAGCGCTGCGCCATCGACGGCGTGCGCTCCGGCCGCGCCGACTCCATCGTCGGCGGCGCCATCATCCTCGAGGAGATGATGCGGCACCTCGGGGCCGAACGGCTCACGGTCGCCTCCGGGGGCATCCGCGAAGGGGTCGCGATGCGAGCATTCGGCGAACCCGTGCCCCAGCCCCGGCTCGTGCGCGCCGTCACCGTCGAGTCACTGCTGCGCCACTACGGGGCCTGGGACGAGGACGGCATGGAGGCCCGCGCCATTCGCGCCGACACCCTCTCCCCCGACCCGATCGAGGACCCCTTCAGCGAGACCCTCGAGGCAACCCGTCTCGCCAGCATGCTCCGCGCCCTCGCGGACGCCGGAATCCGCCCCGTTGATGCCCTCCTCGGCGAGGATCTCGCCGGGTTCGATCACGCCATGCTCGCCCGCGTCGCCGCCATCCTCCACTTCATCGATGGCGACAAGGAAGCGGCCCGCCCCTTCCTCGCCCTCCTCCCCGCATCCGAAAAGCGCCTCCTCCGGCGCTGCGGCGCCCTCCTGGCCTGGGGCTAACCCGCTGTTTCGCACAGAGGCGAAGGCGCCCCTTACGGGACGCCTTCCGGTTGGCGCCTGGCGGAGGGAGGGGTTACTCCGTCTCCGGCGCCTGGGTCTCCGTGCCGTTGCCCTTTCCCCAGTGGTTCCCGAAACCCCGCTTATGGCCCCGGAATCCCCGACCGCGCTCCGGCTTCTCACCGGACTCGATCGCAGTGCGGAGTTCCTCCGCCGCCTCCTCGGTGATCGTTCCGGCCTCGACCGCGGCATCGATGCGGTCCAGCGCCGCCTGCTTCCACGCTGTCTTCAGGTCATCGAGCGCTTCCCCGTCTGCGACGCGGCCACGCGTGAACCGCTTCCCGGCCCCGCGCTTGTCGCGCCACTCGCCAGATTCGATGGCGGCCTTGAGTTCCCCTGCCCGCTCTTCGGTGATGGCGCCGGCCTCGAGCGCCTCATCCACCCGGTCAAGCGCGACCCGCTGGAACGCGGCGGCGAGCTCCTCCACGGTCACGCCCAGCTCTCCGGCGAGGGCGGCCCGGAACTCCTCCATGCGCGCCTGCCTCGTCTCCTCTCTCGTTGACGATGAGCCGTCGCCTCCCTCGCCGTCGCCTTCCGCGAAGACCGCGCCAACGCCGAGGGCGCTGAAGACCATCGCGGCGCCAAGCGCCACCACGAGCGACCTCACAGTACGGTTCATGTGTCTGCTTCCTTCCCGCTGAATATCTCCGCAGGGCGGCGGGTTGCCCTGCCGCGGGGAATGCTCGCAGAACGGTGATAAACCCGGCATAAGCGAGATCCGGGCGCTTTATCTGGGCCTTAGGCGGCGCACGCGCAGAATGGGCGCATGCGCGTGCTCATCGTCGAGGATGACGAGCGCCTGGCGGATGTCGTCGCCCGCGGTCTGCGCCAGGCGGGCATGGCCATCGACATCGCCCTCGACGGCGAATCGGGGCTGGAGAAGGCGCTCGTCAACCGCTACGACGTCGTCCTCCTCGACCGCGACCTGCCCCGCATCCACGGCGACGAGGTCTGCCGGCGGCTGGCGCAGCGCGCGGACGCGCCCCGCATCCTCATGCTGACCGCCTCTGACGCCCTTGATGACCGCGTCGAGGGGCTCTCGCTGGGCGCCGACGACTATCTACCCAAGCCCTTCGCCCTGCGCGAGCTGATCGCCCGCATCCGCGCCCTCGCCCGCCGCAGCGCCGTCAGCACCCCGCCCGTGCTGCAGGCCGGCGATGTGCGCCTGGAACCCGGCCCCCACCGCGCCACCCGCGGCGAGCGCGACCTCCGCCTCACGCGCAAGGAGTTCGCCGTGCTCGAGGTGCTGCTCGGGGCGCGCGGCAACGCCGTGAGCGCGGAGGAACTGCTGGAACGCGTCTGGGATGAGCACGCCGATCCCATGACCAACGTCGTCCCCGTCACCGTCATGACCCTGCGCCGCAAGCTGGGCGATCCGCCCGTCATCACGACCATCAAGGGCGCCGGCTACCGCATTGAGACGGCGACATGAGGCTCCCACGGCCTACCATCCGCATCCGCCTCACGCTCCTCTACGGGTTCCTCTTCCTGCTGGCGGGAATCGTCCTCATTGCCATCGCCCACCTCCTCTACCGCGACGCCCTTGAAGGGGACGACCTCGTCGCGAAGCAAGCCTTCTACGCGGAAGAGCAGGTGAAGGAGGCATTCGGGGAGCGCTTGCCCTCGGGCAGGGTTCTGCGCGAATTCACCGCCAGGGACGGCCGCACCATCTACAAGTTCGTCGAAGACGTCCACGCCAGGGCGGTCGACGAGGCGGTCGACGACGCCCTCAACGAGCAACTCGCCCAGTCCGGGATCGCCCTCGGCGTCACCACGGTGGGGGCGCTGCTGCTGGGTTGGCTTGTCGCGGGACGCGTTCTCCGCCCCGTGCAGCGCATCACCGAGACCGCCCGCGCCTCTTCCGAATCCGACCTGCACCATCGTGTGGCCCTCCAGGGCCCCGACGACGAGCTGAAGGAGCTGGCCGACACGCTCGATTCCCTCCTTGAAGCGCTGGAGAAGGCTTTCGACAGCCAGCGCTCCTTCTCCGCCAACGTCTCCCATGAGTTGCGCACCCCGCTCGCCATCCTCCGTGCCGAGGCCGAGATTAAGCTGCAAGACGAGACTGCTTCCGAAGCCGAGCGCGACTTTGCCCGGCGCATCCTCGACTCGACCGAACAGGGTGAGCGCACGGTGGACGGTCTGCTCACCCTTGCTCGCAGCGAGAGCGGCCTCCTGTCGCTTGTCGATGTCGACGTCGCCGAGCTTGTCGGTGATGTCGTCGGAGACCTCGCCGCTTCTGCCAACCAGGTCGACCTCACACTCGAGCTGGCGGATGCGACGGCCTGGGGCGACCGCGCCCTGCTCGAGCGCCTGGTGGCCAACCTCGTCGAGAACGGCATCCGCCACAACGTGACAGGCGGATGGGTGCGGGCCGAAGTGGCGCAGGACGGCGGCCAGGCTGTCCTGCGCGTAAGCAACTCCGGCCCGCGCCTATCGCCTGAAGAGGTCGAGTCCTTCTTCGAACCCTTCGTCCGCCGTCAGGAAACCGGCGCAGGCCGGGGAGGACTGGGGCTGGGACTCTCCATCGTGCAGGCAATCGTCCAGGCGCACGATGGCGCCCTCTCCGCCCAGGCGCGTCGCAGCGGTGGCCTCGACGTTGAGGTGCGCCTCCCCGGGCGTCCGATCTCCGGGAGCTAGCCCAGGTTCCGCCCCAGGAACGCCACGATCGCTTCCAGCCCCTCCCTCGCCGCGTCCACCGCCTCGATCTGCAGGAACGCGTGCGTCGCACCGTCGCAGACCAGCATCTCCGCCCCAACGCCGGCCGCCTTGAGCGAATCCGCGAAGTCCAGCGACTGCTGCAGGAGGGGATCGCGCGTTCCCGCTGTCATGAAGACGGGCGGGAAGCCGGCAAGGTGCGGACTGAAGCGCGGAGACACCGCCGGCGAGGCCAGCTTCGGGTCATCGGGGGCCACCCCGAGGTAGTCCTCCACCTGCCAGACGAAGATGCGCCCGTTCACGAAGGGCGCGTCTTCAGGCAGATGCAGCATCGCCGGGAAGTCGTAGACACCGTACGGCAGTACAGCCGCCCGGAACGGCGTCGCACCGTCCCGATCGAGCAGCCGGTGCAGCGTTGCCGCCGCCAGGTTCCCTCCCGCCGAGTCGCCCATGATCGCGAGCCGCCCCGGGTCGATGGCGAGCCCTTCGCCCTCGGCCGTTAGCCAGTCCGCGGCCAGCACGCAGTCGTCGAGCCCCTCCGGGTGCTTGTGCTCCGGCGCCAGGGCGTAGTCGACGCTCACCACGTAGCAGCCGCGTTCGGCGAGTCGTCGCGCCAGCTTGTCGTGCGTCAGCGGAGAACCCGCGACCCACGAGCCGCCGTGGATGAACAGGATGCCGGGATGGGGGCCGTCCCCGTCCGGCGAGTACAGGTCGACCGTCAGGGCCTCGCCCCGGCGCGTCGCCACCCGTACGCCACGCTCGACCGGGCGGTCCGGCCCCTCCTGGTTCAGAAAGCTTGCCGTCATCGCCCAGCGCTCGCGGATCTCGAGCCCGGTCACGCGCTCAAGGTCCGCCGGCGGCGGAGTCGCGTAGAACTCGACGATGCGGGCGGTTATGTCGTCCAAGGCGCTAGGCCGGGTTCTCGCTCACGGCGTCGAGCACGCCCACCGCTGCCATCGTCCGCTGGGCCGCCGCCACGTCGTGGCTGAGGATGACGAGGTCGTGCTTCTCGCCCTCGCGATCCTTCACGTGGTCCCGCAGCAGCGCCTCCGGCTGGAAGCCGAGCGAGCGGAAGACCGCGATCGCCTCGTGCTGGTCGACCGTCATCTGCCCGATGATCTTGTCCACGCCCATGCCCAGGGCGATACGGAACGCTTCCTCTGTCAGGAGCCGCCCGACGCCGCGACCCCGCAGCGCCGGCCCCACCAGCACGCGCAGTTCCGCCACGTGCTGCGACCAGGGCAAGTCGCTCCGGTCCACGGTTGCGTATCCGGCGATGCTCTCGTCCCGGTCGAGGACCAGCAGCGAGGTGGTCACTCCCGCCTCGATGCGCTGCACCCATGTCTCGACCTGTTCCGTCTGCGTGATGTCGCGGCGCAGGAAGAGCAGGTCGTGCTCGGGCAGGCCGCGCGCAAAGGCGAGTATCCCATCGCCGTCGCCTGCGTCCATCAGCCGCAGGATCACGCGCTGCCCGCCCACCGTTCCGGCCGCGGGATAGCGTGAGTCGCTGCGTATCGACTTCAGATCGAACGTACCGAAAGCCATTGGTCCAACTTTGGCCAGAGACGATACATGGCGTTGCCCCCGGCTACGAGACTTGCGTGGCCGCCCCGCAGGACGACCTCCTCCGTATCTTCCGACCCCACCCGCTCGAGCGCGGGCTTGGCCGCCTCATACGGCACGATGTGGTCGTGTTGCGCCATCGCGTGGATCATCGGTACGTCGATCGCCGAGAGGTCCACGGGCTGGCCGTCGAGCGTCAGCGTCCCCTCCAGCATCGCGTTCTTCCAGTAGAGCTCCTTCACCATCTGGCGGAAGGCCTCGCCCGGGAACGGGATCTGATCGGCGGCCCAGCGGTCGACCATCATGAACGATTTCACGTACTTGTCGTCCCGGATCCGGTCGAGCACCTGGATCGGACTCGTGAGGCGCCCCGTGGGGCGCAGCATGTCGAACGCCGACAGCAGGATCTCCCCGGGAACGTTCCCCAGCGTGTCCACGATGCGGTCGACGTCGAAGTAGCGCTCGTCCGTCCACTGGCTGAACAGCCCCATCCCCTTGAAATTCACCGGGGTCGTCAGGCAGACCATGTTCCCCACCGGCGCCTCCGGATGGGTGCCCATGTACATCAGCGCCAGCGAACCGCCCACGCAGTACCCCAGCAGGTTCAGCTCGTCCTCGCCCGAATCCTCGAGCACACGGTCGACGCACTCCGGGATGCGGGAGAGGGCGTAATCCTCGAGCCGTAGGCTGCTGTCCTCGTTGCGGGGCACGCCCCAGTCGATCAGGTATACGTCGTACCCCTGCTGCACGAGGAACTCCATCATGCTCTGGCCCGGCGTCAGGTCGAGGATGTACGGCTTGCTCACCAGCGAGGTCACGACCAGCAAAGGCACGCGGTAGACCTCCTCGGTCTGCGCGCGGTAGTGGTACAGCTTCATCGACCCGTCGGTGTGGATCGTGTCCTTCGGCGTCGAGCCCACCTGCGGGTCTTCCAGCGAGATGTACTCGAGCCCCACCAGCCCGCGACGCAGGATCGTGTCCACGGTCGTCTGGACCTGGCTGGCAACATCGGGGGAAGCGGAGGAAGCGGAGGCAGTCGTCACGGTCTGTTCCACGGTGCGGGCGCGACCCGCAACACGCAATCGATTGTCTGGGGAGAGTGGGAACGGCGGGTTACCGCCCTGTTAATTCGCGGTTTCGCCCTCCGCGGCCGCCGGTGGGCGCCTGGTCCGCTTCGGCTTCGCCCTCGCGTTCGTCCCGTTCGCGGGCGCGGCCGCCAGCGCCGCCGAGAGCTGCGCTTCCAGCGCCGCCAGCCGGTTCTCGATCGCCAGCATGCGGTCGCCGAGCGCCAGCACGTCCGTCCGCGTGGGAACGTTCATCGCCGTGAAGAACGACCCCATCGCCTCGTTCATCGTCTTCTGGAAGTGGAGGAACACGTCCAGGTTCCGGCCCAGGCTCTGGCTGAACTCCTCGGTCCCCATCATCTGGTTGAAGAACTCGTTCCACTGCCGCTCCGACTGCGTCGCCCACTCTCGCCACGCCTCGGAGAAGTCGGGCGCGGAGGTCTCGTTGGTGCTCATGTCGTTTCCTCTTCAGTGCTGTTGCCCTCGGCCGGAGCGGGGATATCGAAGCCCGCCAGTGCGCCCGTGAGCACCTCCTGGTACCGGTTCAGGGCCTCGATCCAGGTTCCCAGGAACAGCTCGCCCGCCGCCGTCAGCGAGTACATGCGCCTCGCCGGCCCCTGGTCGGACGTGTCCCAGAAGGAGGAGACGAAGCCGCTGTTCTCAAGCTGCCGCAGGGCCCGGTAGACGGTGCCGCTGTCGGACTGGGGCAGTCCCGATTCGCTCAGTTGCTGGCTGAGCTGATAGCCGTAGGCGTTGCAGCCCTTCAGGAAGGCAAGCAGGCTCGTGGCCAGCATCTCCCCGTGGAGACGCGGCTCCGAGGTCGTACGCTTACGTCCCGTGCTCTCGGCCATGAGGCCATTCTGTTGCTAGGTGCCGATACGCGCAATATGCAAGTTGCACGTATCTGCCGGCGGCCCTAACCTTCCCTCATCACGAACCGACAGCGGAGCTACACCATGAGCGCCAATTCCCAGACCGAGCAGTACTTCAACGCCCTCCTCGAGAGCTACGACGCCCTCACCCGCGCCATCGAGCAGGCCAACGAGCGGGGCCTCGGCCTCTCCCGCCAGCTCCTCGCCGAGGTGACTGCCGCCCAGCGCCAGACCCTCGACCTCGCGAAGCAGGTCGCGTCGAACCCCTCCGACATGGCTGCCGCCTACTCGGCCATCATGGAGTCGGCCGTGGCCGCCCAGAGCCAGGCCCTCGACTTCACCCAGACCGCCTACAAGGAAGCCGTCGCCGCCAGTGGCGAGGCCCGCGAGGCGCTCGACAGCCTCCTCAACGCAAGCCGCACTGCCGCCGAAGCGGCCCTCGACCTCTCCCGCGAGTGGCAGGCCTCCAACCCCTGGGCCGACCTCATCCAGAAGGGCATGGAGAGCTTCACCGCCGCCACCGGCGGTACCGCCGCGAAGAACAGCAAGCCGAGGGCGAAGGCGAAGGTCTAGCCGCCCGCTTCCGCCAGTAGCTTGGCCACCGTCCGGTAGGCCTCGCTGCTGTAGATGATCCCGTAGTGGCTCGTCGCGATCCCGACGTTGTACTCGGGCTCGTCCTCGATGCAGCTCTCCGGGCTCACCAGCCCGTCCCGCTCCGCGTAGAGCGCCCGCCGGCGGAACGTCGGCTGGCGCGGGCGCATGATGTTGGCCGTGAAACGGCACGTGCAGTGCCCGCTGTAGCAGGCCGGGGATACATTCCAGGTCAGGTGTGAACCAGCTCCCCTGCGCACTGCCGCCATCGCCTCGATCAGCGCCGGGTGGACGTACGCCACCTCGTTGAACGGCGCCGCCAGCGAGATCAGCAGGTCCACCGACTCGGGGTGCTCGAACGCGACGCTGCGCGCGATCAGCGCCCCCAGGCTGTGCCCGATGAGGTGGACGCGCTGCCCCGTCTCCTCCGCTGCCCGCCGCACCGTGCCCAGCACGAGGTCGCTTGAGGCGTTCGGGCAGTCGAGGTTCAGCCCCAGGCCCGAGTAGTAGGGCCGGTAGCCGATCCGCCCCAGCCACCAGAACAGCTCCATGAGCGACAGGTCCGTACCCATGAACCCGGGCACCACCACCACCGGCTCCCCACTCCCATGGGGAACGCCGCGCCCGTAGTACACCTGCGAGGCGTGGAGCCGCATCCACTCGCGGTACCAGCCGACCTCGTTCCCGATGGGAGTGAGGATCGGTTGCACGGAGTGGTCGTCCTGGTAGCGAGCGGTGAACGGCGCCGCAGCGCCCTCGGGCGGCATGCCGGAAAGGTGCTCCTCGCGCTGATTTCCAGCTATGTGCAGTTTACAGCAAGTGCCGGCATGCCGCCCGTATTCCGGGCGTCACTCCCGGTGCAGGTCCTCCGGACTGAGGATTCGGAAGCCGACGCCGAGCGTGACCTGCGTCGCCGCCGCCTGGCCGTCGCTGATCGCGCCCCGGATCTGGCGCACCTCGAACCAGTCGAGGTTGCGCAGCGTCCGGCTGGCGCGCTCCAGCGCGTTGGCGATGGCCGCATCCACGCCATCCGGCGAGGAGCCGACGAGTTCGACGATCTTGTAGGTGTGTGGCTCGTCCATGAGATGCTCCCTCCCGCGTGTTTCCGCGTTGTTCCCGTAATTCGGGGGCTAGCCCTCGCCCCCCATGTCCCGATCGAACGCCTCGTAGGTGAGCTCGATGCCCTTCGCGATGTGGTCGCGGAAGTCGGTCTCCAGGCGTCCCGCAATCCCGCGAAGATGGTTGACCTCCACCCGGCCCCCTTCTATCTGCCGCGCCACCGTGTCCCGCAGTTCCTCCGTGCGGTCGATAAGCGGCTGGTGCTCCGAACGCGACTGTTCGACGCGCGCGCTGAGCCGCGGCTCCATCTTCTCGATCTCATCGAGGCTCCCCCCGGGCCGCTCCGACGCATCCCGGTGCCGGCGAAGGACGTCGGCCAGCTCATCGAGCGCGTCGTGCAAGCCGCCGGCCCAGCCCATTGCGTCCTCCGCGGACGCGACGATGGCGGTATCCATCCGCTCCCGCGCATGGTGCAGCGCCTCGGGTCCGCGCAGCCGGTCGCCGTCCTCGGTGTCTGCTGCGTGTTCTCGACTCTCTGTCACCATCTCAACCCCCCTTTCGCACGGTGTCGTATTCAATCCCTTCGGATCGAGTGTTCCGCAATCGTACTTGGCTCGTCAAGGCACTACAGCGCACGAATTCGATGATGCAATTCGCATAACTAGCCCTGCAATATGTGAAAAGAATCACCGGTCCAGTTCGTGAAAAGAAACACAGCAGACTGCGTTTGAGGATGCTGTACGCAGGCGTCCACGCTGGCCCCGATGCAGGCGGTCCGGGCGGCCTACCCCGCCGCCGCCGGCTCGGGCTCCGCTCCGGCGAAGCTCCGGCCACCACGGCGACGCACGCGAACGGGAAACTCCTGCAGGCCGCGCAGCACGACGTTCGGCTTGTAGAACGGCGCCCGCGCCCCGAACCCGATCTCGTCGAACCGCTCCAGCAGCACCTCGAACGCGATCCGCCCCTCCAGGCGCGCCAGCGGCGCCCCGAGACAGTGGTGGATGCCACGCCCGAAGGAGATGTTGTTCTCGCCCTCCCGCGTGAGGTCGAGCGTCTCGGGGGCGTCGAACTGCTCGGGGTCGCGATTGGCTCCGCCGATCAGCAGCGCCACCCGCGAGCCCGCCCGCACCGGCTTCCCCCCGATCTCGGCGTCCCTGGCCACGTAGCGGCCGTCGAGCTGCACGGGCGCGTCGTAGCGCAGCAGCTCCTCGATCGCCGTCGGGATCAGCTCCGGACGCTCCCGCAGGAGTTGCAGCTGCTCCGGGTGCTGGAGCAGCGCGCGCATGCCGTTCCCGATCAGGTTCGTCGTCGTCTCGTTTCCCGCGACCAGGAGAAGCCGCAGGGTGACCTGCGTCTCGTCCGTGGTCAGCTTCTGCCCGTCCTCCTCCGCCATCGCCAGCCGCGACACGAGGTCGTCCGTGGGGCTTTCCCGTCGCTCTTCGATGATCGGCGCGAAGTAGCCCCGGAACTCCTCCGCCGTCTGGAGCACCAGCCGCCCCTCGCCGGCGGTCAGGTTCGGTTCGAGCACCCGCGCGAAGCGGTCCGACCACGTCTTGAACCGCTCCCGGTCCCCGGTCGGAACCCCGATCATCTCCGCGATCACGACCATCGGCAGCAGCGTCGCGAGGTTCGACATCAGGTCGAACTCGTTGCCGTCCCCTACCTCGTCGAGGAGCGAGTGCGCCGTCTCGCGCACGCGCTCCTCCATCGCGGCCACCGCCCGGGGCGTGAAGGCGCGGTTCACCAGCCCTCGCAGGCGCGTGTGGTCGGGCGGGTCGATCGACAGGAGCGACGGCGTCAACTGCCGGCGGATGCCCTCGTTCACCAGGTTCCGGCTGCCGTAGTTCGCCTCGCCGTTCCGGAACCGCTCATGGTCGCGAAGGATCGCGTCCACGTCCTCGTATCGCGAGACCACCAGCATCCCCGTGAGGTGGCTGTGGTGGTACGGGTCGCGCTCGCGAAGCTCCCGGTACGTCGGGTAGGGGTCGGCGATGAACGCCGGGTCGAGCGGGTACCACGCGATCCCCGACTCCAGCCGCTCCTGCAGCAGCCTGGCCCGGATGTAGAGCGGCGCGATGGCGGAGCGGAAGGTCTCACCGATGGTCATGGGCGCATTCCCTCACGGGTGGTGCGTCCAGCGTAGTACATCGCCTCCGCGACGTTCGGGGCGTGGAGCGCCGCCCTTTACCCGTACCGTTCCGATGGAGGCGGCGGGTCCAGCTGCGGGTACCAGGGGCTGCGCAGCGGATCCCCCGGCTTCAGGTGGATGCCCAGCCCCGGCGTCATCGGCACCGTCGGTCGCGAGGCCGGCCGCTCCGCGAACACGACATCGTCGCCGAACATCCGCACCGCGAGGGCGCGGCGCTGGCTGTCGAGGTTCGTCGGACCGCCACCGTGGATGATGTGCGGGTTGGACACGATCACGTCGCCCGGGTTTACCTCCCAGCCGACGATCGGGAAGCTCTCCCGGTCCGCCTCGATATCCGGCAGGATCGGCAGCTCCTCGCCATAGAACCCGCTCGAGGGGTCGTCCGGCTTCGACGGGTTGAAGCCGTCGTACATCGTCCCCAGGTGGCTCCCCGCGACGAACTCCAGGCACTCCTCCCGCTTCAGCTCGTCCAGCGAGATCCACATCGAGGCGAACTGCGAGCCGCCGATCGGGTAGTACGGCGTGTCCTGGTGCCAGGGCGTCCGTTCCGCCCCGCCGCTACTCTTGAGGAAGAACTCGTCCGAGTAGTACCAGACGTTCTCCGAGTGGATGAAGCGCCCGAGTATCTTCTTGATCGGCGAGTCGTAGAGCAGCCGCCTGATCTCGAAGCAGTAGTCGAAGTTCCGCACGGTCTCGTGGAACTCGCCCTCCGTCCCTTCGTAGAACGTCGCCTTGTGCATCCCCGAGTCCGCCAGCACCTTCCCCAGCCCCATGCCCAGCAGCATCATCCACTCGGGCCCTAGGGCATTGCGCAGCATCACGACCCCATCCTTCTCCCAGAGCGCAATCACCTCATCCGTAATCCCCGCGACCGGATCGGCCGGGTCAAGGTCGTAGCTCGCTGCGACGGTGTCGGTAGTCATCACGCTGCTCCTAGCGCCCGCTGGCGCGGTGATAGCGCCTTGATTATAGGGGGGTGGTACTTCGGTGTGACTAAGGGCAAGGTGGGGGCTGAGGTCGAGGCAAGTAGACTCACGTTCTAACTCTTGGCGGCTGGATACCCACTAGAAGACCCAAGCGGAGTCGACACATGCCAAGCAGCAACCGGCCCAGAGTGGCTGCGATTGGATTGGATCAGACTGAGCTTCAGTCGATTGCGCCCCTGTGTGGCGAGCTAAGGAGTGCCGGCTCGGTGGCTGGCTACCTGCGAGGCTACAGTTGGACCGAGACAGACATTGTGATTGCCCGTAGCCTTGATCGGGATCTCATCAGCCAGCAGGTCAACTTGCTGACCGTGGGGCCGATGTCCATGCAATGGCCGGACTCGCGCCCGTACAGTTCCAGTCGGCATTACTCCAGAACAAACATCGGCAACACAGAACGCGAACTGACCGTTCCTTCTGACTGCGCGGATGAGTACAAGGCACTTGCTCTTGATCTGCGCCGACAGCTGAGCTCTGCAGTGGACCCACCCCTTGTCGCTGGTACCTCGCGAGAGCGAGGCAGCGCGCTAATGCAAACCACCTCTGGGCACCCTGTAGCGCTTCGATTGCTGCTTCCGGGCGCTTCGAGATCCGGAGACAGCGAACCGGAAACTCCTATAGCGCTGCTTCTCCCAGAGGTGGTTGACCTCGCGGGGTGGTTTCGGGCTTACCTCGCCGACGTCCACGAGAACGACCGTCCGTCCGTGCCAGTCGCACCGCCTCGACTAAGCCAGCCGTCAGACTGGTATACCCCTGAAGAGAGAGGATTGAGGGACAGGATTGAGAAGGCCGACAGGGAGCTGGAGAACCTCCATATCCGGCGGGCGGAGCTTGAGGTCGAACTGAGTGCTGCCGGGCAACGAGCCGAGGAAGGGGTGAGGCGAATCCTGTGGCTCGATGGCGATGAGTTAGTGGCAGCAGCGGGAGAGATTCTCGACAACCTCGGGTTCACAGTCCGCGACATGGATGCTGAACTCGAACCGGGCCAACAGAAACGTGAGGACTTGCGGCTCACTCTCAGTGAAGAAGCTAGCTGGGAGGCGATCGTTGAAGTGAAGGGGTACACCAACGGCACCAAAACCAGCGACTCCCGCCAAGTGCGTGAGCAGCGCGAGCGGTACATCAAGGAAGAGAAGAGGGAGCCCGACCTGACGTTGTGGCTGTGCAATCCAGATCGCGAGACGGACCCTTCCTCTCGCCCTCCTCCCGATCAGAACGTCCAAGAGGCGGCTGAGAATGTCGGGGCCGTGCATGCGCTCACGATGGACCTTTATCGGCAGTGGGCGCTGGTCGCAGCAGGCGACCTTGATACGGCAGCAGTGGTCCAGAGCTTGATGGATGCCGAGCCGGGCTTCTGGACTCCACCGGCTGCCGATGCTGGTAGTTAGCTCGGGCGGTCACGGAAGAAACTCGTAGGCCCGGGGAGACTCGAACTCCCGACCAATGGATTAAAAGTCCACTGCTCTTCCAGCTGAGCTACGGGCCCGCACCTATCGTAGCCCCGACCGCCCCCACGGGCCCCGCCGGAGCGCAGGGTGACCGTCGGAATGACCCTTCGGTAGAATCGCCAGAACGCCTAGCCACCCCCATGTGAGGAATCGCAATGGTAGAAACCCTGACCGGCACGAACCGATCCGCGGGACTCTCCGTCCAGGAGCTGATCAAGTACGACACGCACGAGGTCCCCGAGTACCTCAGCCGCGAGTCGGCCATGCCCCCGGGCCCCACCCGCGTCCCGGCCGAGTTCTACTTCTCGCGCGAGCACCACGACCGTGAGATGGAGCAGCTCTGGAAGCACGTCTGGCAGATGGCCTGTCACGAGGACGACCTGCCCAACGTGGGCGACTACCTCCCCTACGAGATCGGCGAGCTCAGCTTCCTCATCGTTCACAGCGCTCCCAACGAGTTCAAGGCCTATCGCAACGCCTGCCTCCACCGTGGCCGCCGCCTCAAGGAGCGCGCCGGCAAGAAGACCCACGAGCTCCGCTGCCCCTTCCATGCCTGGGCCTGGCACCTCGACGGCAAGATCAAGGAGATCCCCTGCCAGTGGGACTTCCCCTACGTCGTCAAGGAAGAGCAGAACCTCCCCGAGGTGCCCGTCGGGCGCTGGGGACGCTTCATCTTCATCAACCCCGATCCCGATTGCGAGCCCTTCGAGGAGTTCCTCGACGACTTCCCCGATAACTTCGTGCTCCTCCCCTACGAGAAGCGCCACAAGGTCGCCGAAGTCCGCAAGGTCATCCGCGCCA
Source organism: Tepidiformaceae bacterium (assembly GCA_965203545.1). Classification (GTDB taxonomy): domain Bacteria; phylum Chloroflexota; class Dehalococcoidia; order Tepidiformales; family Tepidiformaceae; genus UBA2991. Next base: position 599,865 of record OZ241899.1, on the reverse strand, counting down.
ACTGGAAGGTCGCCCAGGACGCGTTCGCCGAGTCGTGGCACGTCTTCTCGACCCACCCCCAGGTTGTCTGGGGCTTCGGCGACTGCAACGCCCAGTTCGACGCCTTCAAGAACTACTCGCGCCAGCACAACCCCGCCGGCGCCCCCAGCCCCCACCTCGAGGGCATCGAGTGGACCCCGCTCCCGCCTTCCCCCGACGGCGTTCCTCGCGAGCGCCACGCCTTCACCGGCGCCATCTACGAGCGCCGGCCCGACGGTAACGTCGACGTCACGATGCCCGACGGCCGCAGCGGCGTCTTCACGCAGCAGGCCGTCTGGGTCGAGGGTGAGCTCGGCCACGCCGACCTCCACCTCTGCCAGTGGGTCGCCGGCCCCCAGGTCGAGGAAAGCCTGAGGATGGCGGTCCCCGAGGACCTCGATCCCAACAACACCGGTGGCCGGATCGACGAGAACGGCGCGGCCCCGAGCGAGAACGGCACGACGCCGGACGGCTCCGAGCTCTACGCCCAGATCGAAGACGACTCGCCGGCCGCCCCCATCGAGCCCCAGTCGCGAGACGAGCGCGCTCGCGCCACCGCGGCCGTCCGCGCGAAGGCCGCCAACGACATGCGCGAGGCCATGCGCCCCCTCCTTGGCGACCTCATGGACAAGGTCTCGGACACCGAGTTGACCGGGAACATCTACTACAACCTGTTCCCCAACCTCATGCCCAGCAGCTCCTGGGGCCCGCTCGCCATCTGGTTCCGCTTCCGCCCCAACGGCAGCAACCCGGAGGAGTGCATCATGGAGGCGATCTGCGTCGCCCCCACGCCCGAGGGCACCGAGCCTCCCCCGGCCCCGCCCGTCCACGAGCTCGACGTCGATGACAGCTGGACGCTGGCTCCCGAAATCGGCGGCCTCGCCATGGTCATGGACCAGGACACGGGCAACATGCCCTGGGTCCAGAAGGGCGTGCACTCGCTCGAAGGCGGCGCCCTCCAGCTCGCCGACTACAACGAGATGAAGCTGCGCCACTTCTACGCGGTGCTCGAGACCTACCTCGAGCGGGAGTGGTAACGCAGGGTCTCTGCTAGCCCTCGTTCAGGTAGGGCGCCAGCAGCGTCAGCGTGTCCGGCGTCGAGGGCGCCATCTGCACGCGATCGATGCCAAGCTCGCCGAGCCGCCGCAGGTTCGTTGCAACCCGCTCCGGCTCGCCCAGCATCCCGCCGAAGATGCGGTCGCCCATCGCCTTGCCCCGCTCCCGCAGCTCGGGGTCGTCCCCGGCCCCCACGAGGGCCAGGAAGCCGAGCGGCATGTCCGGCCGCAGCTCCCACGCCATCTCGACCCGCTTGCGCAGGGCATCTTCGTCGAATGATGCCACCCGACCCGCGAACTCCGTCGGGTCGCCCACGTCGCTCACCGGGAACCCCATCAACTCCATGCGGTCCACGTGGGGCGCGCATTCGCGCAGCGTCCGCGGCCCCGCCGATGAGGCCATCAGCAGGGGCGCAGGCTTCGGCAGCGGCCCGATCAGCGGAATCTCGATGTCGTAGTACTCCCCGTGGAAGCTGCACGACCCCGTGTGCAGCAGTTCCCGCGAGATCCGCAGCGCCTCCACGTACCGCCCCACCCGGTCCCGCGCCGAGGGAAACTCCCAGCCCATGCCCGTGATCTCGTTCTCCGCCCAGCCAGCCCCCAGCCCCGCCTCGCACCGCCCTCCGCTGACGCGGTGCAGCGCCAGCGCCGCCGCCGCGAACTCCACCGGCGACCGGAAGAGATTGTTCGAGAAGGCGATCATCACGCGAATGCGCTCCGTCGCCAGCGCGAACGTCGTCGCCGTCACCCACACGTGCGGATGGGGCTGCGGCGAGGAGATGTGGTCGGCCACCGAAATGATCGGGTAGCCCTCCGCCTCGCGGTCCCGCGCCCACTGCGCGGGGTCGTCGTCGACGCTGATGAAATTGGGGCAGAACTCCATGCTCTCTCTCCGAAAACCTAACCGAAGCGGGAAGGCGATCCCGTCGCCTTCCCGACTGCCGGAAGCCTACCGGCCTCCTCCCGTTAGCGGGAGGCCGAGACGGCCGCCGGCCGTTCCTCCGCCTCTTCCCGCGAGGACGTCCGCCCCCGCAGCGGGATCTCCGTGAACGCCAGCGCGAGCACCACCAGGATCAACCCGCCGATCGCCGAGATGAGGAACAGTCGCTGGTTCGCCGCTGCCGCTGCCTCCTGCTGCGCCCCCAGCGCCTGCTCGAAGAGCGCTTCCGAACCCCCCGCCTGCAAGAACGTGGTCCGCACCTCCTCGATCCGCTCGGCATCAATGCTGAGCGTGGCGTCGTCCCTGAGTTCCTCGAAGACTGCCACCGGCATGGCCACCTGAACCTCTTCGTCGAGGTTCTCGGTGAAGGAGGAGCTGTACGTGGTCGTGAGCAACACCCCGAACAGCGCCACGCCGATCACCCCTGCGATCTGGCGGAAGTACATCTGGCTGCTGGTGGCGACGCCGGTGTCCTCTTGCCGCACGCACGCCTGCACGATCACGTTGATGAGCGGCGTCACCAGCCCCGATCCCATGCCGAAGATGACCATGTAAAGGGCCACCTGCCAGAGCGGGTCGCCCACCCCCATCGTCTGCAGCAGGAACGCCGCCAGCCCGGAGAGGGCGCACCCTACGACCACCAGCTGCTTGAAGCGTCCCGTCCGCTCGACGACCCGCCCCGCGACAAAGCTCATCACCACCAGTGCTATGGCCTGCGGCATGATCAGCAACCCGGACATCTGCGCCGAGGCCCCAAGCGACGTCTGGATGAACGTCGGCAGGTAGATGGGCACCGAGAACAGCACCGCGCTCGACAGGACCGCGATCACCCCGGTGAGCACGTACATCCGGTTGCGGAAGAGCTCCATCGGGATGATGGCGTTCGGGTGTCGGATCTCGATCACGACGAACCCCACGAGCAACACGCCCGCCGCCACCAGCAACCCCACCGTGATCGCCGACCCCCACCCATGCGCCTCGTACGCCCACCCCGCCGCCACCAGCCCCGCCACCGTTGCCGTCGTCAGCACGGCCGCCCCCGTGAAGTCGATGTCGGAGATCCGTCCACCCTGGCGGGTGTTCGGAAGGGTGGTCCAGATGGTTGCCAGCGCGATCGCGCCGATGGGGATGTTGATGAAGAAGCACCAGCGCCAGCCGGGCCCGTCCGCGAAGAAGCCTCCCACCGGAGGCCCGAGCAGCGTCCCGGCCGTGATGATCGCGAGGATGTAGGCCACATACTTGGCGCGCTCGATGGGCGTGTACATGTCCGCCATCACCACCAGCACGCAGGCGAGGATGAAGCCCCCGCCGATCCCCTGGATGCCCCGCGAGGCGATCAGCGTCAGCATCGAGGGCGCCAGCCCCGCTCCCAGCGACCCGATCAGGAAGATGACGACCCCCGAGATCACGAACGGCCGCCGCCCGAACATGTCCGAGAGCTTCCCCACGATCGGCACCACCACCGTCGACGTCAGCATGTAGAGCGTCAGGACCCACGGGAGCAGCTTGAACCCGTCGAGGTCCGACGAGATCGTCGGCAAAGCCGTGGCCAGGATGGAGCCGTCGAGCGAGCTGAGGAACATGCACATGCCCAGCGCGAGGAGCAGCAGCATCTTCTCGCGCTCGCTCAAGAGGACGCCCAGCACAGGCTCGGACGAAACGGATGTGGTCAACGACTACCTCGCCCGGGCCGCTGCGGGGCCGCGAGCATCCTAGCAGTCCCCGCCCTTCAGCCCCTAACCGGCCCTCCCGGTAAAGTCCGCGATCGTGCGCGCACCCCGCGCGCGGGAGAGACCATGGCGAACCTCCAGGAGCCGCTCTGCAGCTGGGACAGCACCATCGACGAGCGCTACAACGACTACACCACCGGGAACACCGACGAGGTCCTCCCCGGCATCACGCGCCCCCTCCCCGCAGACCTCATCCGCGAGTGGAACTACCAGTGGATGGTCGTCGGCACCCGCGAGCTCCAGATCGAGGACCTCGTCCCCATCCCCGACAAGCCGGGCACGACCATGCTCCCCATCGTCGGTGGCCAGTTCTGCGTCAACATCAGCGTAGTCAACGCCCTCACCTCGAGCTTCGAGACCGGCGGCAGCGCCGACTACCTGAAGCAGTTCTTCGAAGGCGAGGAGGAGATCACCGCCGCGGTCGCCCAGGACACCTCCCGCGCCGAGGCGGTCCAGGAGCGCCTCATGGCGAACTTCGTGCGTACCCGCGAGTTGGTCGATGCCGACGCCGAGCGCGCCAGCGCGCACTACGCCGCCACCCTCGCCCGCGACTGGACCGCCGTCGACGACGCCGGCCTCCTCGCCGCCCTCGACGAGACCACCGACCACATCGGCGACATCTTCTACACCCACTACTGGTGCAGCAGCGGCGGCGGCCTCCAGACCACCCTCCTCGACGGCCTGCTCAACGAGCACGTCCCCGACCACCCCGCCGGCTGGATGACCGGCCTCACCAGCGGCCTCACCGATGTCGAGAGCGCCCGCCCCTCCAAGGCCATCTGGGACCTCAGCCGCTTCGTCGTCGCCCGCCCCGCCCTCGCGGACGACATCAGGGGCATCACCGTCGAGGACTTCCAGAGGCGCCTCGCCTCACCCCCGAACGACGACTGGACCGCCTTCGCCGGCCAGTACGCCACGTTTATCGCCGAGCTCGGCTTCCGTGGCCAGCGCGAGACCGACCCTTCCTGCCTCACCTGGAACGAGAATCCCCAGTTCGTTCTCAGCAGCCTCCAGGCCGACCTCGCCCTGGATGAGGAGCACAGCCCCTACCTGCGCGAGGAGCGCTCCGCCGCCGAGCGCGTCGCCCTCGAAGCCGAGGTCGACGCGGCCCTTCCCCAGGACCAACGCGCCGAGTTCCACCGCCTCCTCGGCCTGGTTCAGGTCATGAACGGGAAGCGCGAGACCACCAAGGCCAGTTGGACCCGGCTCTGCCGGACCTACCGGCAGCCCGTCCTGGAGATCGGCAGGCGCCTGGCCGAGCGGGGCGAACTCGACAATGCCGAGGATGTCTGGTTCCTGCGCCTCGCAGAGCTCCCCGAAGCGCTTGACGGCGGCCTCTCCGCCGCCGAGATACAGGACGTCATCGTCGAGCGCCGTACCCGTTACGAGGTGCTCCACGATTACGAACTGCCCATCATCTTCCAGCGCCCGGTCGAGGCCACCCCCCGCCAGACCACCGACGCCGGTGGTGCGACCACGTTCGAGGGCATCGGCGTGAGCCCCGGCCAGACCCGGGGCCGCGCGCGCATCGTCCTCAGCGCCGACGGCGCCTCCGAGGCGACCATCCTCCCCGGCGAGATCCTAGTCGCCCCCGTCACCGACGCCCCCTGGACCCCGCTCTTCGTCCCCGCTGCCGGCGTCGTCGTCGAGACGGGCGGCCTGCTCAGTCATGCCGCCACGGTCGCCCGCGAATACGGCATCCCCGCCGTCACGGGCATCCGCGGCGCAACCGACTTCATCGCCACCGGCACGATGCTCAGCATCGACGGCTCGACGGGAACGGTAACGATCGAGGAAGGCTAGGGACGAAGCTTCGGCTCTACGCCTTCGCGCGGCTGAAGACCAGCCGGTCCTCGCTCGAAAGCTCTGGCCGGAAGCCGTACCCCTCGTCGTCGAAGTCCTTCAGGTCCTCGGCGTCCTCGATCCGGTTGCGGATCACGTACCGCGCCATCAGGCCGCGGGCGCGCTTCGCCACCAGCCCGATCGTTTTTAGCTCGCCGTTCCGCTCTTCCTTGAAGTCCGCGACCACCACCGGACGCTTCAGGCTCTTCCTGGGCACCGCCTTCGCGTACTCCTGCGAGGCGAGATTGAGCACCGGCGCCTCGGGATCGGCGTCCTCGTCGTTGAGCGCGTTCGCGAGCCGGTCGCCCCAGAACTCGTACAGGTTGGCCCCACGCGCGTTCGTGAGCTTCGTCCCCATCTCGAGCCGGTAGGGCTGGATCAGGTCGAGCGGCCTCAGCAGCCCGTACAGCCCCGACAGGATGCGCAGGCGCCCCTGCGCCCACTCCAGGTCTCGGGACTGCAGGCTGGACGCGTCCAGCCCCTTGTAGACGTCCCCCTGGAACGCCAGCACGCACGGCTTCGCGTTCTCCGGCGTCAGCGGCAGGCTCATCTCCTGGAAGCGCGCATGGTTCAGTTGCGCCAGTGAGTCGCTCAGCGACATGAGCTTGCGCAGGTCGCTCGCCTCGAGCGTCTTGCAGGTCTGCAGCAGCGAGGCGGTGTCGTCGACGAAGCGCGGCTGTGTTGCGTCGAGCCCGTTCGCGACTGGCGAGAAGTCGAGTGCCTTTGCGGGCGAAATGATGGTAAGCACGGGCGTTCCTCCCCGGACGAAGAACGGTATCTGCCGAAAATCGTACCAGACGCCCCCGCCTCCGCCCTTGCCCCTCCCGCTCCCGTGCGCTGAGATCGTCCCGCCGCACGGACCCGCCCGACGGGCCGGAGCGCCCACGGAGTACGCCATGAACGGTAACGAGCTCGTCGCCAGCATCCTCAAACAGGAGGGGGTCGCGGAGATGACCTGCTTCCCCAACAACCCCCTGATCGAGGAGGTGGCGAAGCTCGGTATCCGACCCATCATGTTCCGGCACGAGCGCGGCGCCGTCATGGCCGCCGACGGCTACAGCCGCGTCAGCGACGGCGAGCGCTTCGGTGTCGTCGCCACCCAGAACGCCGCCGGCGCCGAGAACGCCATGGGCGGCATCGCCCAGGCCTTCGGCGATAACGTCCCCATCCTCGTCCTGCCCGGCGGCTACCCCCTCATCGAGCGCCAGGTACGCCCCAACTTCTCCGCCGTGGAGAACTACCGCGGCATCGTCAAATCCGTCGAGTCCATCGACACCACCGCGCAGATCGCGCCCGCCATGCGCCGCGCCTTCCACGCCCTCCGCAGCGGCCGGGGCGGACCCGTCGTCGTCGAGCTCACCTCAGACGTCTGCGGCCAGGAAGTCCCCGAGGCTGACCAGCACTACGACTCCCCCGGGAAGGTGCGCCAGAGCCCCTCGAACGGCGACATCCGCGAGGCCGTGACCGCCTTGCTCGCCGCCGAGCGCCCCATGATCTGGGCCGGCTCGGGCGTCCTCACCGCGGACGCCACCGATGCCCTCCGAGAGCTCGCCGAGCTGCTCGACATCCCCGTCTTCACCACGATGGAGGGCAAGTCCGCCTTCGACGAGCGCCACCCGCTGTCGTTGGGCGCCGGGAGCCGCGCCACCACCGGCGCTGCCCACGCCTGGATCGTCGAGTCCGACACGATCCTCGCCCTCGGCGCCAGCCTTACGCACAACGGCTACACCCAGATCGTTCCCCCCGGCAAGACCGTCATCCACAACACCAACGCCCCCGAGGACGTGAACAAGGACACCCCCTGCGCCATCGCCCTCGTCGGCGACGCGCGCATCACCATCAAGGCGCTCATCGAGGAGGCGAAGGCCCGGACCGACGGGCAGGGCCGCACCTCCGACGCCGCCGCTCGCCTCGCCGAGAAGCAGCGGGAGTGGATGGCCGAGTGGACCCCCTTCCTCACCTCCGACGAGGCGCCCCTCAACACCTATCGCGTCATCCACGAGATCAACCAGAATGTCGACCACGAGAACACCATCGTCACCCACGACGCCGGCGCTCCCCGCGACTCGATGGTGCCCTTCTTCACCGCCACATCGCCGCACAGCTACATCGGCTGGGGCAAGACCACCCACCTCGGCTTCGGCATCCCCGTCATGATCGGCGCCAAGCTCGCCCGCCCCGATCGCTTCTGCCTCAACTTCATGGGCGACGGCGCCTTCGGCATGTCCGGCCTCGACCTCGAGACCTCGGTCCGCGCCGGCCTCCCCATCACCACCGTCCTCCTCAACAACGGCGGCATGGCCACCTACCCCGGCGGCTTCCCCACCGCCCGCACCCAGTTCGGGGTCTCACACATGACCGGCGACTACGCCGCCATCGCCAAAGGCCTCGGCGCGACGGGCATCACCGTCACCCAGCCCGACGATCTCGGCGACGCCATCCGGACCGCCCGCACCCTCAACGCCGAGGGCCACACCGTCCTCATCGACGTGCACTCGAACTACGAGTCGAAGAAGTCCCGCTTCTAGCCGTCGAGCGAGGCGAGGAACGCCTCGACCGCTGCGTTGAAGGCCTCGGGCTGGTCGATGTTCGCGGCGTGCCCGGCGTCGTCGATCATGAAGTTCATCGCCCCGGGGATGTTCTCGCTCATATAGCTGTGCGCGGCGAGGAAGTTCTGGTCGTCGGCCCCCGTCACGACCAGCGTGGGCTTGTCGATCGAGGTGAGCGACTGGATCACGCTCGCGTCGCGCTGGGTCAGCATCCCGCGCGCCGCCTTAGCGAGGCCCTCCGCCGACCGGTGCTGCGCTGCCTTCACCTCCGCAGACTCCCCCAGCGAGGCGAGCCCCCGTGTCTCGAACGCCTCCGCCCGCCTGATCGCGAACTGGTTCCAGCCCTCGCGCCCCTTCGGGTTGTTGTACCCGGGCCCCGTGTCGAACAGCATCAGGGCCCGCGTCCGCTCCGGGTGGGCCAGGTTGAACGCCAGCGACATGTACCCGCCCAGCGACAGCCCGCCGATGACGGCGCTCTCCACGCCGCAGGCATCGAGGATGGCGGTGATGTCGGCCAGCGTCGCCGGCTCGGAATAGTCGAGGGGATCCTCGGGGCTGTCGGTGTTGCCGTGCCCCCGCATGTCCCAGGCGATGATCCGGTAGCGGTCCCTGAACGCGTCCATCTGCCCGCGCCACATGCTCGAGCTGGCTCCGAAGCCGTGCGTCAGGAATATCGCGGGCCCATCGCCCTCGACCTCGTAGTACAGGTTCAAGCCGTTCCGGTTCAGTATCGCCATGGTCTGCCTCCTGGGCTGTGCGGCGGCTCATCCTAACCCCCGGGGAAGGGGTCTTCTCGCATCTGTTCACCCAATGGGCCGACAATGGTTGTGATCTATACAGGAGGCGGGTAGGATCGCATCGTGGTCATGTTCGACACGCTCAAAGCATCCCTCCGCCTGCGGGAAGCCGGTTTCGACGAAGAGAAGGCCGGAGCAATTGTCTCCGCCTTCGCCGAAGACATCGGCGAGCGACTCGCGACGAGGGAAGACATCGGCCGTGTCGAAGACCAGCTTGTACACCTTGAGGGACGCCTCGAGACAACCGAGGAGCGCTTGGAGCAGCGGCTATTCCTGCGCGTGGGCATCATGGTGACTGCGGCTACGAGCATGATCCTTACCGCTATTGGCATTGCCACCGGTGTCCTCGCCTCGCTGTAGCCCCGCTAGTGCCCGCTCTCCCCGTGTCCTCTTATGTCGCCCAAGTAGTGCTCCTCACGCGCCCGCATCCGCGCCGCCTCTTCCCCACTACCTTCGTGCTCGTACCCGCAGAGATGCAGGATGCCGTGCGTCAGCAGGTGCGCGAGCTCGTCTGACAGCCCGTGCCCCAACTCCGACGCCTGCCGGACCGCCGTCGGGACGCTGATCGCGATCTCGCCGAGGCTCGGCGGCTCCCCCTCCCCCATTGGCGCCTCGGCCGCCTCCGGAAACGCGAGCACGTCCGTGGGAGCATCGATGCCCAGGAAACGGTGGTTCAGGTCCCGGAGCGTGTCGTCGTCGGTAGTCAGCACCGTCAGCGCGACCCCGTCGGCCACGCCCTCCCCCGCCAGCACCCGCCCCGCAAGCTCCTCGAGCGCTCCGAGATCGACACCCTTGGGTTCCACTTCGACCACGAAGTCGATGGCGTAAGCCATGCCGCGCTAGCTGGCGGCGAAGATGGCGGCCGCTTCGCGGGCCGCGTCGACCAGAGGCGTCGGGATGATGCCGAACACGATCACGCCCACCGTCGCCACCCCCAGCGCCACCCCCACCGTCGGGGAGATGGCCAGCCGCTGCTCCTCCTCCGCCTCGCCCAGGAACATCTGCCGCACGACCGCCAGGTAGTAGTAGGCCGACACGACCGAGTTCAGCACGCCGATGATGACCAGCCAGACAAGGTCGGCCTGGATGCCCGCGTTGAAGACGTACAGCTTCGCCCAGAACCCGGCGGTCGGCGGGATGCCCGCCAGCGAGATCAGGCAGAAGGCGAGCGCGAGGGCTAGCAGCGGAGCCCGCCGCCACATGCCCGCGTAGTCCGCGATGTCATCGCTGCCGATGCGTTGCGAGATGCCGATCACGGCGATGAAGGCGCCGAGGTTCGTGAACGCGTACGCCGCCACGAACAGCAACACGCCGCTCGCGCCCTGGACGAAGTGCTCGCCCGCGATCGAGATGGCCGCGAGCCCGATCATGAAGTTGCCCGCCTGCGCGATCGACGAGTACCCCAGCATCCGCTTGATGTCGCGCTGGACGATCGCGAACACGTTCCCCAGCGTCATCGAAACCGCCGCGATGACCGCGAAGATCATCGCCCAGTCATTGCTCAGGAACTGCTCGCCAAGCCCCTCGAAGAAGAGCCGCATGACGACCGCGAACGCCGCCGCCTTGGACCCCACCGAGAGGAACGCGGCCACCGGCGTCGGCGCCCCCTGGTACACGTCCGGGACCCACATCTGGAAGGGGACGACCGCCATCTTGAAGCCGAACCCGGCAATCAGCAGCACGCTCGCAACCACGAGCAGGGAGCGGTTGTCGGCGCCGTGCTCGCTGATGGCCGAGGAGATGTCGGTCAGGAGCGTCGAGCCGGCGAAGCCGTAGAGCAGCGCCATGCCGTACAGCAGAAGGGCCGAGGCGATCGCGCCCAGCAGCAGGTACTTCATCCCCGCCTCGCTCGATCGCTGGTCCTTCCCCCACCCGGCGAGGACGTACTGCGGGATGGATGAGAGCTCGAGCGCCAGGAAGATCGTGATCAGGTCGCGCGCGCCCGCTAGGAACATCAAGCCTGCCGAGGCCGTCAGAACAAGCGCGAAGTACTCCGACTGCCGCCGGCCCACCCGGTCCACCCAGTCGATCGAGGCGATGACGACGATCGCCGTGATCCCTGCGAACACGTACTGGAAGAAGACCGCGTACTGGTCGATGGCGAAGGTGCCGTCGAAGGCCGTCTGGAAGTCGCCCCGGATGACCCACGTCGTGGTCCAGATGGCCGCCCCGAGAATGCCCGCCAGCGCGATGAAGGGCAGCGCCTTGCGCTGGTTCGGCAGGAGTGCGTCCCACACGAGCACGGCGCCGGCCGCGAGCAGGATCGCTAGCTGGGGTCCAACGATATCGAGTTCGCTCACCCTGCTACCCTCGCGCTCACGACCCCGATGGCGGGATCAAGCATGTCCATGATCAGGCTCGGGTAGACGCCCAGCAGGATCACCAGCGCAGCCAGCCCGATGACGCTCGCGTGCTCCCACCAGTGCTTCTGGTCGTCCGCCTCATCCCACTCGTGCCGCACCGGCCCGAACACCACCCGCTGCAACGTCCAGAGGATGTACCCGGCGGACAGCACCACGCCGAAGATGGCCATGATCACTGCCCACTCGTGCTTCTGGAAGGCGCCGAGGAAGACCGTGATCTCCGCGATGAATCCCGCGAGCGCCGGCAGGCCCACGCTCGCGAAGCCCGCGAACACGAGCCCCGTCGCGATCAGCGGCATCTGCCGAGCGAGCCCGCCGAGCCGCCCGATCTCGCGCGTGTGCGTGCGCTCGTACATCAGGCCCACCACCACGAAGAGCAACCCCGTGATCAGGCCGTGGGCGAGCATCTGGTAGGCCGCGCCCACCATCGCCGTCGTGCCCAGCGCCCCGATGCCGAGCAGCACGAGGCCCATGTGGCTCACCGAGGAGTACGCGATCAGCCGCTTCACATCCGTCTGCCGGAACGTCACGAACGCGCCGTAGAGCACGCTAACCGAGCCGATGGTGGCCAGCCAGATGCCGTAGTCGTTCGCCTGGTCGGGCAGGATTGTGACGCAGGTTCGGATGATGGCGTAGCCGCCCATCTTCAGCAGCACGCCCGCCAGCATCACGGAGACGGCCGTGGGCGCATCGCTGTGCGCGTCCGGCAGCCACGTGTGCAGGGGCACGATCGGCAGCTTCACCGCGAACCCGAGGAAGAGGAACAGGAATACCCAGCCCAGCGGTAGCACCGCGGTCGTGATGGTCGAGCTGCCCAGCACCTCCATGTCGAACGTGCCCGCGCTGAACGCCAGCGCGAGGATGGCGACCAACATGAACGCGGAGCCCGCCACCGTGTACAGCACGAACTTCATCGCCGAGTACTCGCGGCGCCCCGATCCCCAGACCGAGATGAGCAGATACATCGGGAACAGCTCCAGCTCCCAGAACAGGAAGAAGAGCAGGAAGTCCATCGCCGTGAACACGCCCAGGACGGCCGTCGAGAGCACCATCAGGCAGGCGAAGTAGGCCCGCGGCCGGTGCTCGATGCTGAACGACACCAGCACCGCCGCCACCGTCAGGAACGTCGTGAGGACGACGAGCGGCATGCTCAGCCCGTCGACCGCCAGGAAGTACTGGATCTCGAACGACCCCACGTCGATCCAGGAGGCCCGGTCGACAAACTGGAAGCCCCCGCCCGTCTGGAAGTCGAAGAACATCCCGATCGAGATGGCCAAAGCCACGAGCGACCCCAGCAGCGCCACCCAGCGGGCGTAGCGTGCGCGGTCGGACGGGAGCAGCAGGATCAGCAGCCCCGCGAAGGCGGGCAGGAACACGAGCACGGTCAGCAGCATTCCACCCTCCTACAGCGGATTCGCGATGAACACGATGACGGCGACGATGAAGACGCCGGCGGCGATGCCCACGCCGTAGAGCTGCACCTGGCCGGTCTGGGCGTGGCGCAGCACCCGGCTCGACTGCGTCCCCACCCAGCCCACGCCGTTCACAGTGCCATCCACAGCGGTCGTATCGAATACCTCCACCAGCCGGTTCCAGCCCCGCTGGAACGCCTGCACGGCGAAGGCGCGTTCGTAGAGGTCGTCCAGGAAGAACTTGTTCTCGAGGAGCGCGACGAGCGGGAACGCAACCTTGCGAATCTCGGACGATGAGACGAGCCCCCGGTGGTAGATGGCCCACGCCGTCCCGATGCCCGCCACGGCGATGAGCGAGGACGTGATGGCGATCCAGTAGCTGAAGTCGGGCGCTTTGTGGAGTCCACCCGGCACCGCCGCCTCCACGAAGTGGTGGAACTCCTTGCCCCAGGCCCACCAGCCCGCCGCGATTGCGCCCGCGGTCAGGATGAGCAGCGGCACGGTCATCACCCAGCTCGACTCGTGCGGGTGCGCTGGGTCGCCGTGGAAGTGCGAGTCCTCGTCCTCGTGGTCGACGGCCTCGCCCCCCTTGTACGTCCCGAAGAACGTCAGGAAGATCGCGCGGAACATGTAGAGCGCCGTCACGAACGAGGCGATCGCCGCCACCGCGTAGAGGCCCTTGTTGTTCACCCAGGCCTCCAGCAGGATCTCGTCCTTCGACCAGAACCCCGCCAGCGGGAAGATGCCCGAGAGGCTCAGCGTGCCGATCAGGAACGTCCAGAACGTGATCGGCATCACCGTGCGCAGACCGCCCATCAGCCGCATGTCGAACGTGTTCGTCGCGTGGTTCACGGAGCCGCTGCCGAGGAAGAGCAGCGCCTTGAAGAAGGCGTGCGTGAACAGGTGGAAGACCGCCACCGCGTACCCGAACACGCCCAGCGCCAGCATCATGTAGCCGAGCTGGCTGATCGTGGAGTAGGCCAGCACGCGCTTCAGGTCGGTCTGCACGAGCGCCAGCGAGGCCCCCACCGCGACCGTCGCGGCCCCGATCCAGCCGACCACATTGAGCGCGTCCGGTGACGCTTCGATGACCGGGAAGAAGCGCGCCATCAGATAGACGCCGGCGGCAACCATCGTGGCGGCGTGGATGAGGGCGGAGACCGGCGTCGGGCCCTCCATCGCGTCCGGGAGCCACACATGCAGGGGGAACTGCGCGCTCTTGCCGACCGCGCCCGCAAACAGCCCCAGCCCGAACAGCGTAAGCGTCGTGCCGCCGAGCACCCCCGCGAGCGCCAGCTCGTGGATCTCGTGGATGGCGAGCGTGTCGTGGCGCGTCCAGATGAGCAGGATCGCGGCCAGCAGCCCGAGGTCGCCGATGCGCGTCACGACGAACGCCTTCTTGGCGGCCGAGGCGGCGCTCGGCTTGTGGAACCAGAACCCGATGAGCAGGTAGCTCGAGAGGCCCACCAGCTCCCAGAAGATGAAGAGCATGAACAGGTTGTCGGCCAGGACCAGCCCCAGCATCGCCGTGATGAAGAGGCTCATGTAGGCGTAGTAGCGCCCGTAGCCCGGGTCGCCCTCCATGTACCCCTGCGAGTACACCTGCACGAGCAGCGACACGCTCGAGACCACCACTAGCATCACCGCCGTCAACCCGTCGATGCGCACGCCCAGCGCCAGCTCGAGCGGTCCCGCCTGGAACCAGTCATGCGAGTAGATCGCGATGCCGCCGCTTGCGCCGAGCACGTCGATCAGCGCGATCAGCGACAGCACGAAGGAGACGCCGATCGCGAGGATGCTCAGGTAGCCAGCGATTTTCGGCAGGTGCCGTACGTACAGCGTGATCGCAGCGAACGCGACCAGCGGGCAGAGGATGATCGCCCACAACACGGCCTCGCTGATGCCGGGAACCTCGCCCGTCGCGGCTGCGAAGAGTTGGATCATCGGCTCAGATCTTCCTCAGGATTTCGCGCGCCACGTGCGCCTTGCCCGTGGGGACGTAGATGGTGCGTTCGTCGCGCATGGAGGCGTCTTCGCCGCGGCCCACGGGCGGCATGATCACGATCCGCAGCCCCTCGGCTGCGAACAGCTCACGCCACGTCTCGGCGACATACCCGTTTGCCACGCTCATGAATTCAACCCACATGGCGCTACAACTTCAGGAGGTCGAGCTGGTCGACCTCGACGGTCTGGCGGCTCCGGTAGACGGCCACCGCGAGTGCCAGCGCGACGGCCGCTTCCGCAGCGGCGACGGTGATGATGAACGCGACGAAGGCGTGTCCCGCGATCTCCGCGGGGCCATCGCTGAATCGCGAGAACGCGATCAGCGTCAGGTTGACCGAATTCAGCATCAGCTCGATGCCCATCAGCACCCCGATCGCGTTCCGCTTGCTCAGGGCTATCACCAGCCCGAGGCAGAACAGCAGGGCGCCGACCGTGAGGAAGTGCTCAAGCGTCAGCATCAGGCACGTCCTCGCTTTCCTCGGCTTCGGAGCGAACGAGCATGATCGCGCCCACGAGCGCGGCCGTCAGGAGCACCGATGCGATCTCGAAGGGCAGCACCCACGTCGAGAGCAGCGCCCGCCCCAGGTCGCTGGCCGACAGCCCCGGATCCCCGGCGCCGGTCATCCAGCCGGTGTCGTGGATGACGAACAGGAACACCGCCGCCAGCGCCACCCCCAGCAGGATCGCCGGGCCCACCATCGCCGTCTCCGAGTTATCCCGCACGGAGCGCGGCGTCAGCACGATCGCGAACAGGATGAGCACGGCGATCGCGCCCACGTAGATGACGATCTGCGCCATCGCGATGAACTCCGCCGAGAGCAGCACGAAGAACCCCGCCACCCCGATGAAGGCCACGATCAGGAACAGGACCGCGTGCAGCAGGTTGCGCGACACCATCACGCCCCCTGCCGCCACCAGCGTCAGGATGGAGAGCGCGTAGAACGCGATGTTCACGCCGGCGCCTTCCATCTACTTGCCTCCTCCGATCACCGGTTCCTCCAGCGGCACGTAGCCGCCCGCCTCCTGCGCGAGCCGCGGCCGCGTGGGGACGCGCTCCGGCTTGTACCCGAGGAACCGCGCCCACAGGAACACGGCCACGGCCGAGACGGGGATGTTGATGGCCGCGATGACGAACACGATTCCGCCGCCGAGGTCGCTCTCCGACCACCACAGCCGCTCAAGCGAGACCAGGAACAGGTTCACGACCGCCAGCGGCAACAGGAACTTCCAGGCGAACCCCATGAGCTGGTCGATTCGCAGCCGCGGCAGCGTGCCCCGCGTCCAGATGAAGACCATGTAGAAGAGGTGCGTCTTGGCGATGAAGATGACCCACGGCGGCACCCACTGCTCCAGCCCCCACATCGACCAGCCGCCCAGGAAGATCGTCGCCGCGAAGGCCGAGGCCGCCAGCGCGTAGCCGATGTCCATCCCGTAGAAGAGGCCCCACTTCATGCCGCTGTACTCGGTCAGGTAGCCCGCCACGATCTCCGACTCCGCCTCGGCGATGTCGGTGGGCGTGCGGTTCAGCTCGGCGCTGACCGCGATGAAGTAGACGACGAACGCCAGCGGCTGCATGAAGATGAGCCACAGGTCCACGTCCTTCTGGAACCAGACGATCCCCGGCAGGCTCATCGTGTTCGTGAACACCACCACGCAGAGCAGCATCAGCACGAGCGGCACCTCGTAGCTGACCGACATCGCCACGATCCGCATCGCCCCGTAGAGGCTGTACTTGTTGTTCGAGCTCCAGCCCGCGATGAACGCCGCCAGCACCGGCAGCCCCGATACGGCGATGAAGAAGATGAGCCCCGCGGGCACGTCCGCGAACACCATCCGCGGCCCGAACGGGATCACCGCGAACAGCAGCACCGCCGGCGCCACGAAGAACACCGGCGCCGCCCACATCAGCGTGCGGTCCGCCGCCTTCGGCGTCAGCGCTTCCTTCTGCAGCAGCTTGAGCGCGTCCGCCACCGGCTGCAGCAGCCCGAACGGCCCCACCCGGTTCGGCCCCTTGCGCGACTGGATGCGCCCGATCAGCCGCCGCTCCCCGTACACGCCCACGAATAGCTGCGAAGGCAGCACGAAGATCACGAACGCCGCCACGAACCCGATGATCGGCGCCACGATGTACGCCAGCTCGTACGGCGCCACCTTGTCGATCCCTTCGAGGATGACGCGCGACAGGTTGGCGAGATCGCGGAAGTCGTACCAGTGGTCGGTCGCGAGGTTGTCCATCAGCGATCAATCTCGCCGACGACGATGTCGATCGAGCCGAGCGCCACGATCGCGTCTGCTATCGAGCCGCCCACCGTCATCTCCTTGAGCACGCTCAGGTTGATGAGCGAGGGCGGGCGGATGTGGAAGCGGTAGGGCGAGGGCCCCTCGTCGCTGACGAGGTAGTAGCCGAGCTCGCCCCGCGGACTCTCGATGCGCGCGTAGGCCTCGCCCGAGGGCGGGCGCAGCGCGAGCGGCACCTCGGTGCTGTGCGGGCCGCCCGGCAGTCCGTCGAGCGCCTGCTCGACGATGCGCAGGCTCTGGCGCATCTCCTCCAGCCGCACGATGAAGCGATCGTACGCGTCGCCCTGGTACCCGATCGGAATGTCAAAGTCGTACTGCTCGTAGCCGCAGTAGGGGTCCGCCTTGCGGATGTCCCAGGCGACGCCGCTTCCCCGCAGCATCGGCCCGCTCAGTGACGCGTTGACCGCCATGTCGGGCGGGATCACGGCCACGTTCCGCGCCCGCGCCAGGAAGATCTCGTTCCCCGAAAGGAGCCCCTCCCCGTCGGCGATTGTCTGGCGCAGCGGCCCGATCAGTGCCCGCACTTCCTTCTCGAAGCCCTCCGGCAGCTCGAACGCGACCCCGCCGATGCGCATGTAGTTGCACGTCAGCCGCGCGCCGCTTGTCATCTCGAAGATGTCGAGGATCTTCTCGCGTTCGCGCATGAACCACATGATCGGGGTCTGCCACGCGCCCGTGTCGTTGGCGAAGGCGCCCGCCCCCATGCAGTGGCTCGCGAGGCGCTGCAGCTCCGCCATGATTACGCGGATCGCCTGCCCCCGTGGCGGCACCTCGATGCCCGCCAGCTTCTCCACCGCCAGGCAGTAGCCAAGGTTGTTCGACATGCTGCTCAGGTAGTCCGTGCGGTCGGTGAAGGGGATGTTCTGGGTATAGGTGCGCTCCTCCGCCAGCTTTTCCATCGAGCGGTGCAGGTACCCGATCACCATCTCCGCGTCCACCACCTTCTCCCCGTCGACAGTCGCCTTCACCCGGAACACGCCGTGCGTCGACGGGTGCTGCGGCCCGATGTTCATCACGAACGGCTCGGACTGGACGATCTCGCTCATGTGACCGGCCGTACCGGCGGCTCGGGCTTGGCCGAGGTGCCCGCGAATTCGTTGAGGCCCGGCTGCAGCCCACCCGGCATCGAGAGGAAGTCCTTGCGCAGCGGATGCCCCGGATAGCCGTCCCAGAGCAGGATGCGCTGCAGGTTCGGGTGTCCTTCGAAATCGATGCCGAACAGGTCGTACGTCTCCGACTCCTGGATCCACGCCCCCTGCCAGACGTCAACCACGCTCGCGACCGAAGCGTTCTCGCGGTCGTGCGCCTCCACCTTCGCGCAGGCCATCTGGTTCCGTTCCAGCGACTGCAGGTGGTAGACCACCTCGAAGCGGTCCCACTGGTCCACCCCGCACAGGTTCGAGAGGTGCGCGAAGTTCGTCTCGGGGTCGTCCCGCAACGCTCGGAGCGCCTCCACGGCGTGCTCCGCCTTCAGGACGCAGGCCGTCTCCGTCGTGTGCGAAACCGAACCGGGAACCAGCCGCTCCGCCGCCTCCCCCAGCTCATCGCCCGTCCACCAGCGCGTCATCAGGAGTACTCCAGCGCGCGCTTGCGCCAGGCGTAGAGCCCGCCCACGACGAACGTCCCCACGAAGATCGCGATCTTCCCCAGCCCCACCAGACCCGCGTCCTCGAACACGACCGCCCAGGGGAACAGGAACACGATCTCGACGTCGAACAGCAGGAACAGCAGGGCCACGTAGTAGAAGCGGAAATTGAACTGCGTCAGCGCCGACCCGCGAGTGACCATGCCGCACTCGTACGTGTCTTCCTTGACCGGGTCGGAGGGTACTTCCGGACGGATGTTGACGAACTTGAACGCCCACGACTGCACGATCGCGCCCGCCGGAAAGATAAGCGCGATGATGACAAGAATGGCGATGTGGCCGTATTCGTGGAGCACGTCCCAGCCGTTTGTGAAATCTCTCGCGAAGACCCGCGGCACTATAGCACGGACGCCCCTTGGGGGACCAAACAGCGGCCCCTCACAGGACCCCTTCCACCACCCGGCGAAGAACGCTCAGGGCGCTGCAATCACCGGCGCCGCAGAGCCCCGGCTCGCGCCCGCAACCATCCCTTCGGAGCCTCCCCACCCCCGGCCTCGGCAGCGCGAAGCCCTACTCGCCTACCTCGATCGTGACCGTCGCGACCGGGTCGGTGCGCGGGTAGGCGCTGTGCCAGTCGAAGGCCTCGTACTCGAACGCATCGGCGCCGGAGAACCCCTCGTTCGGCGTGTACCACAGGACCGTCCCCCACAGTGTCACGCCGGCCGCCGCGTCAAGGGTCCCGTTGGCCGGAGGCGTCACAACGCGGAAGACTCGCGCCCCAGGCGTGCCGAAGACCGCGGCCTCCAGCACGATCTGCACCGCCGTTCCGGGCTCCGTCCCCACCTCCAGCGGCTGCGCGACGTAGCCCGGCACCACACTGACTTCCTCCGCGATGGCCATGCCGTTATTGGCCTCGTCGCTCTCCACCACGATGTCATGAGGATCGGCCTCGGCCGCCAAACGGTAATGGCCCGGGCTCAGATCCGAGACATCGACCCACTGGAACGTGACGTCGCTCCCGTAAACGTCCCGCCACCCCTCCGTGACCCCCATGCGCAGGAAGTCCGCTTCCGGTTCATCGGCGCGGCAGTTTTCCACGATGGACTCCTCGTAGGTCTGTTCGCCGGGCGATGCGTGCCGTTCGGGCAGGCTCTCCACGTCCAGCATGCAGAAGCCGACCTTGCTCCCCCGCAGGACCTGGGTCGTCCCTGCCTCGTCCCACAGCGAGTACGACACGATCTCCATGAGGTGGAAGTGGTTGTGTCCATCGTCGGTCTCGTAGCGGACGGGCGGTTTCGTGAGCTTCACCCAGTCGCCGGTTGTGGTGCGCACCCGCTGCCACACGTCGTGACTCGTCGGGTCGGCCGGATCCGCCAGCTGGGGATTCCCGGACAGATCGAGGGGGCCGTCGCCGAGGTTGGTGACATACCCCTCGAACCGCAGGACCAGCATCTCCTCCCCGTTCCACCAGACCACCTCCGGCGCACCCGCAGGAACAGGGGAATCGGCGACCAGGTCGGGAAGCAGGAAGACCCGATCATTGTCGGCCACGTAGAGGTCAGCCGAGGCCGCATGCGCCGAAGCCACGTAGCCGGAGCCGGGGATGATCGTCGCCGTGACCCTGCTGGTCTCCTCCACAACGCTGTCGTCCGCCAGCACGACCGACAGGGTTGCCGTGCGCTCCCCCGCCTCGAACGTCACCGTCGCCCGCCCATCGCCCGCAAGCATCGAGCCGCTCTCCGCCAGGCCAACGGCAACGGTCAGAGCCCGTTCCGTCCCACCCGTGCGCGTCAGCGTGAACACCACGGGCGTCGCCTCCGTGACCAGCCGCGACCCGGAGGCGATGGACACCTCGGAGGGCTCCGCGGCCTCCACTGCTGACCCGGCGGTCCGCCGCTCTTCCGGTTCGTCGTCCGTGGCCACCGGTCCCACGCCGGCGACCCTGCCTCCGTCCGCGCTCGCGGCCACGGGGGTGGAGTCCGGCGCGTCGCGAGCGTCCGCCTCGATCGCCGCCTGGCGGGCATCTTCCGAGGCGGCTGGAACCGCGCCTGCCTGGTCGCCGCGTGCGGGAAGCAGGACCACACCTGCCACCACGGCGGCCAGAGCCACGAGCGCCAGGAGCCTTACCGCGCCTCGCGATCCCCGTCCCGACCGGTCGGGTGATGAGGCGTCCGGCGTGGCCCGTGCCTGCTTGCGGCGCGTGGGAAGAAGCAGCACGTCTGCCACCACCGCCGCCAGGGTCGCCAACGTCAGGAGCTTCGCGGCTCGCGATCCCCATCCCGACCGGTCAGGTGCCATCGAACTGTCTCGCCGCGCCTCTAGGGGCCTGCACGAGTCCCCCCTGCCGCAACCACGCGCCGGCGACGCGTCGCTGGACGTATCGCACCGTAGAGGGCGGTTCCGTGGGGCGTCAAGGAATCAGGATCGCCATCGCACGGGCCCGCCACCCATGCCGCGTCACCACCCGTCCCGGCGCCCCCCTCACACCCCCGGGCCGGGCCCCGGTTGCCCGTGCGACTCGTGGGCGTAACATTTCGGCCACCTTCCCGATCAGGGGCCGCATGACCTCCGGCACAGGCAGCGATCTGTATCCGCTCGGCGAAGCGCCTCCCTTGGGCGAAGTCCCCAAGCGCATGCACGCCCAGCTCATCCGCGAGTCCCGCTTCGGCGAGCCCCTCCAGGCCTTCGCCCCCGAAGTCGTCGACATTCCCCCCGTCGGCCCCGACGACGCCCTCGTCTACGTCATGGCCGCCGGCGTCAACTACAACAACGTCTGGGCTGGCCGCGGCGTCCCCATCGACGTCATCGCCGCCCGCCAGAAGGCCGGCGAAGTCGAGGACTTCCACATCGGCGGGTCCGACGCTTCCGGCATCGTCTACGCCGTCGGTGAGAACGTCACGAACGTCAAGGTTGGCGACGAAGTCATCATCCACTGCGGCATCTGGAACATCCACGCGCCCTGGGTCACCGCCGGCAACGACCCCATGTACGACCCCTCCTACCGCATCTGGGGGTACGAGACGAACTGGGGCTCCTTCTCGCAGTTCACGCGCGTGCAGGCCCACCAGTGCCTGCCCAAGGCGCCCCACCTCACCTGGGAGGAAGCGGCCGCCCCCACCCTCGTGGGCGCAACCGCCTACCGCATGCTCTTCTCCTGGCCCCCCCACGACGTCCGAGAGGACGATGTCGTCCTCATCTGGGGCGGCGCCGGCGGACTCGGCACCATGGCCATCCAGCTCGCCGCTCTCCAGGGCGCGAAGCCCATCGCCGTCGTCTCCAGCGAGGAGAAGGGCGAGTTCTGCAAGCAGCTCGGCGCCGTCGGCTACATCAACCGCAAGAACTTCGACCACTGGGGCCGCCTCCCCAACTGGGAAGACGCCGCCGGCATGGGCGAATTCCAGAAGGGCGCTCGCGCCTTCGGCAAGGCCATCTGGGACGTGCTCGGTGAGCGCCGCAGCCCACGCATCGTCTTCGAGCACCCCGGGGAGGACACCCTCCCGACCTCCATGTTCGTCTGCGACACCGGCGGCATGGTCGTCATCTGCGCCGGCACCACCGGCTACAACGCCGATGTCGACCTGCGCTACCTCTGGATGCGCCAGAAGCGCTTCCAGGGCTCCCACTTCGCCAACGACGAGCAGGCGGGGGCCTTCAACGACCTCGTCATCCAGGGCAAGATCGACCCCTGCCTCTCCCGCGTCTTCCGCTTCGACGAGACAGGCGCCTGCCACCAGCTTATGTTCGAAAACCGCCACCCCGACGGCAACATGGCCATCCTCGTCGGCGCCACCGAAGAGGGACAGGGGCGGAGCTAGGGCCGCGACCGGGCGGCCGCATTACCCAACACCAGGAGGGGGCCTGCCCGATGGCGCGTGACTTCGCCGCCGACATCCTCGATCCCATCGCCCAGGAGATCGTCTCCAACGTCGGCGTCTGGGTGGACCGTGAGGTCAGACCCGTCGCCAGCGAGTACGAGCACGCCGACGAGTACCCCGAGCCCCTCGTCAACGGCATGGCCGAGATGGGCCTCTTCGCCATAAAGGTTCCCGAGGACTACGGCGGCCTCGACCTCAGCTTCGAGTGCTACGCCGGCGTCTGCGTTGAGCTGGCCCGGGGCTGGATGAGCCTTGCAGGCGTGCTCAACACCCACGTCCTCGTCGGCTACGCCATCTCCACCTACGGCACCGAGGAGCAGAAGCAGAGCTTCCTCCCCCGCATGATCGACCCCGAGATCCGCGCCGCCCTCAGCATCACCGAGCCCGACGCCGGCTCCGACGCCCAGGCGATCAAGACGCAGGCCACCCGCGACGGCGACGACTACGTCATCAACGGCCAGAAGATGTGGGTCACCAATGGCCAGCGCGCCGGCGTCTACCTCGTCCTCACCAAGACCGACGTCGAGGCGCAGCCGGCCCACCGCGGCATCAGCGCCTTCCTCGTCGAGCCCGGCATGGAGGGCTTCTTCGTCGGCCGCAAGCTCGAAAAGCTCGGCTACAAGGGCGTCGAGACCACCGAGCTCGCCTTCGACAACGCCCGCGTCCCCGCTGGCAACCTCCTGAGCGGCGACGAAGGCCGCGGCTTCCAGCACGTCATGAGCGCCCTCGAGGTCGGCCGCATCAACGTTGCCGCCCGCGGCGTGGGCGTCGCCCAGGCCGCCTTCGACGACGCCATCGCCTACGCCCAGCAGCGCCACGCCTTCGGCAAGCCCATCGCCCAGCACCAGGCCCAGCAGATCCGCCTCGCCGAGATGGCGACGAAGATCCGCGCCGCCCGCCTCCTCACCTTCGACGCCGCCCGCCGCAAGGACGGCGGCGCCCGCTCCGACCTCGATGCCGGCATGGCCAAGCTGTTCGCCACCGAGGTCTGCCAGGAGGTCGTGCTCGAGGCGCTCCGGCTCCACGGCGGCGTCGGCTACAGCAAGGAGCTCCCCCTCGAGCGCTATTACCGCGACGCCCCCGTCATGGTCATCGCCGAGGGCACCAGCGACATCCAGAAGATCGTCATCGCCCGCAACCTCCTCCGCGACTACGCCATCGACTAGCCCTCACGGAACGGGCGGCGGGGACCAAAGCCAACAGCCAGGAGCCAGCTATGACTGTCCATGACGGGCGCGAAGCCTTCGGCCACTACTACGAGGAGTTCGAGGTCGGCGACGTCTTCAAGCACTGGCCCGGGCGCACCATCACCGAGTACGACGACATCCTCCACTGCATGCAGACCATGAACCACCACCCCCTCCACATCGACGCCCGCTACGCCGAAGAGGAGACCCAGTTCGGGAAGAACGTGGTCGTGGGCACCCTCGTCTACTCCATCGTCTTCGGCATGACCGTCACCGAGGTCTCGGGCAAGGCCATCGCCAACCTCGAGATCGAGTCGCTCAAGCACACCGCCCCCACCTTCCACGGCGACACCATCTACGCCGAGACCACCGTCACCGACAAGGTCGAGTCCCGCTCCCGCAACGACCGCGGCATCGTCACCGTCGACACGCGCGGCTACAACCAGCGCGGCGAAACCGTCCTCACCTTCACCCGCAAGGTCATGGTCCCGAAGCGCGACGCCGGCGAGTAGCCCCTAGAGGCTGTTGCCCTCCACAACTCCGGTGCGAAGGCGCTACGATGGGACGTGGCAGTCGCCTGACGGCACGGGAGTGAAAGCAATGATCGCGCGCCTCCCCCTGGTACTGGAGCCCCAACCCGAAGGCGGCTTCACCGTGACATCGCCACTGCTGCCGGAGTTGATCACCGAAGGCGACACCGTGGCCGAGTGCCTCGCGAATGCGCAGGACGCATTTGAACTCGTCGTCGAGATTTACGAAGACAGGAACCGGCCACTGCCCCTTGGCATCTGTGTAGACAACGAACATGAACCAGTAGAGGTTGAGACGCTCGTGTCCGTACCGTGAGGTACCGCGAGGTGTCCCGAAAGCTCGTCAAGCTCGGCTGTCACGAGGTTCCCGCCCGCAAGCGGGGATCACATCGCAGGTGGTTCAACCCCGAGTCCCAGCAGGATGCCACCCTGCCCGACTGGGGACGGCGTGACCTCAGGATCGGAACGCTGCGCTCGGCCATCCGGCAACTGGGCATCGACTGGCGGGAGTTTCGGAACACCTAGGGGGCGGATCCCCTAGGCCCGCTCAAGCGGCGCCAGGCTCTGCAGGAGCCGTTTGACCCCCGCCGCCTCGTCGTCGAACGCCACCACCACCTCCACGTCCCCGCGGCGCTCCTGGCTGCTCACCACGATGCCCTCCCCGAAGTGCGCGTGACGCACCCGCTCCCCCGCCTGCCACTGCGGCTTCGCGCCGGCTGCCTCCGCGCCCCCCAGTGGCGCCGAAGCCGGCCGGGCCGGCACCGCCACCGGGGCGACGCGCTCCCGCACCTGGCGCCTGTCACCGCTTCGGTAAGGCTGGAGCAGGTGCTCCGGGATCTCCCCGAGGAAACGTGAGGGCGGGTTCGTGAGCGGCCGCCCACCGAGATAGCGACGGTAGGCGCGCGTCAGGTACACCGAGGTCTCCGCCCGCGTGATCCCCACGTAGGCCAGCCGCCGCTCCTCCTCCAGCTGCCGGGGATCGTCGAACGAGCGGATGTGCGGCAGCACCCCCTCCTCCATCCCCACCAGGAACACGATCGGGAACTCCAGCCCCTTCGCCGCGTGCAGCGTGATTAGCGTGATCGCCTCGACCGCCCCCTCCAGCTCGTCGACGTCCGCCACCAGCGCCACGTCCTGCAGGAAGCTCGCGAGGTCGGCTGCCTCCCCCCCCGTCGTGTCCTCGTACTGCGCCATCACCGTGCGCAGCTGGAGCACGTTCTCGAGCCGCTCCTCGCCCCCCTCGTCGCGATCCCGCAGGTACGCCACGTACCCGCTCTCCTCGAGCACGTAGTCGAGCAGCTCCGCCAGGGGGCGATCACGTTGCCCTCGCATCGCCTCGATCGCGTGAACGAAGCGCCGGATGGCCGTCGCCGCCCGGGCGGCGATGCCGGGAACCGGCTCGCCTCGAGCCACCGCCTCGCAGGCGTCCCACACCGCCAGCCCGGTCGACCCCGCGTACTCCGAGAGACGCGCAAGCGTCGTGTCCCCGATCCCCCGCGCGGGCACGTTGATGATCCGCAGCAGGCTCGCTTCGTCGAGCCGGTTGTGGACGAGCCGCAGGTAGGCGACCAGGTCCTTGATCTCGCGCCGCTGGTAGAAGCGCACGCCCCCGATCAGCCGGTAGGGGATGCGGTGCCGCACGAGCGCGTCCTCGATCGGCCGCGACTGCGCGTTCGTGCGGTACAGCACCGCGATCGACCCGAGCGGCGTGTCCGTGGTCGACAGCCGCTCCGCCTCCCGCGCCACGAACTCCCCCTCCTCCTCGTCGTTGTAGGCCTCGTACTGCGTGAGCGCCTGGCCGCCCTTGCGCTCCGTCCAGAGCGCGCGCTCGATATGGCTGCGGTTGTTCTCGATGACCGCGTTGGCCGCATCGAGGATCGGCTGCGTCGAGCG
Source organism: Tepidiformaceae bacterium (assembly GCA_965203545.1). Lineage (GTDB taxonomy): Bacteria > Chloroflexota > Dehalococcoidia > Tepidiformales > Tepidiformaceae > UBA2991. The sequence continues at coordinate 573,787 of OZ241899.1, read as the reverse complement.
ATAGTTCTGCTCCAGCAGGTAGGTGGTCGCATCGGGGAAGTCCCGCAGGAAGTACTGCGTGTTGCGGGCGTCCGCAGCCCGCCACGAATAGATGCTTTGGTCAGGGTCGCCGACCACGCAGATGTTCCCGTGCACCGAGGCCAGCTGCCGCGCGAGCGCGTACTGCGCCGGGTTCGTGTCCTGGAACTCGTCCACGAGCACGTGCAGGTACTGCCCCGCCCGCCGCTCCACCGCCTCCTCCGACTCTCGGAACAGCCGCACCGTCTCCACCAGCAGGTCGTCGAAGTCGAGCGCAGAGGCATCCCGCAGGCCCTTCTGGTAGCCCTCGTACGCCCGCGCCACGATCTCCTGGAAGTAGCTCTCCGTCTGCCGCTTGAAGTGGTCCGCGCCCCGCATCTCGCTCTTCGCGCTGGAGATGGCCGAGAGCACCGACCGTGGCGTGAACTGTCGCGAATCGACGTGCAGCGACGTCAGCACGCGCTTCATCAACGCCGTCTGGTCGGCATCGTCGTAGATCACGTAGTCGGGCGAGAGCCCGATGTCCTGGCCGTGGATCCGCAGCCAGCGCGCGCACATCGAGTGGAACGTCCCGAGATGCAGCTTGGCCGCATCCTCGCCGAGCAGGCCCTGCGCCCGCGCCCGCATCTCGCGCGCCGCCTTGTTCGTGAACGTCACCGCGAGGATGCGCCAGGGCGCGATCCGCTGCTCCCCCACCAGCCACGCGATCCGGTTCGTGATGACCCGCGTCTTGCCGCTGCCCGGCCCCGCCAGGATGAGCTGGGCGCCATCGCCGTGCTCGACAGCCGCGCGCTGCGCCGGGTTCAGACCCTCGACGGCAGGGGACGGCTGCTGTGTGGCGGGCACGCCCCTATCGTATCGGCTCGGGGGCTCCCGCGCCCCGGTCTGATCAGCAAACTGAGCAGTTTTCGTCGCGCACTTACGGGGCGATGCTGTACCCTCAGAACGTGGCGGCTCGGTGAGCGCGCGACGCGTCGAGTGCATGGCCCGAAGGTAAGGAATTCTCGATGTTCGATTGGCCCGGCGGCTCCTGGCAGGACACCGTTCGGCTCGTCCTCACGGTGCTCTCCATCTACGGCGCTATCATCTGGGTCGCCCTCATCTTCTGGGTCTTCCGCGACATCCGCCAGCGCACCCGCGACCCCATCATGCAGCTCATCGCCGTGCTGCTCGTGCTCGCCGGCTTCCTCCCCGGCCACTGGATCTACCTCATCCTCCGCCCTCGCCAGACCCTCACCGAGCTGTACGAGCGCTCCCTCGAGGAGGAGGCCATCCTCCAGGACCTCGACGACCAGAAGGCCTGCCCCGCCTGCCGCCGCCGCGTCCGAGACGACTACCTCGTCTGCCCCTTCTGCCTGGTCGAGCTCAAGGAACGCTGCGAAGCCTGCGACAAGCCCCTCGATTTCGGCTGGCTCGCCTGTCCCTACTGCGGCCACGAGAAGACACCCGCCATCGCCTCCGGCCCCACCGGCAACCACGTCGAGGGGACTCAGGGCCGCGGCGCCCTCGGCGGCCTCGTCCGCCGCTCTACCTCCCTCGTCCGCCGCCGCGGCGAGTAGGGTCGACCTGACGCTCGTGGCGACCAAGACAGGCCGCCTGGAAGTTGACCAGTGGTTCGATCTGGAGTTGGTCCTCGACGGTGCGCAGGACTTCCGCTGGCGCGCCTGGGAAGGCGGCTGGCTTTCTGGTGTGCTCTCGGGGCACATCGTTCATGTCCATCAGGCTGGTGTCGGCGCATCCCTGGAATACCGTGCCAACGTGGACCTGGAGAGCGTTCTGCGCTCCTACTTCCGTCTGGATGAAGACATCGTCGAGGTCCGTGATTTCCTGTCGGATTTCGACGACACGATGCGGAAGCTGGTGAATCGCTTCCCCTATCTGCGCATCCTCCGCCAACCGGACCCATGGCAGGCGACGGTCTCTTACATCTGCTCCGCTAACAACAACATCAAACGCACCAGCGACTTGGTAGAGAAACTGGCGTGCCTGTCTGAATGCCAGGTTGAGCTTGATGGCGACACGCGACGCGCGTTTCCCACGCCGAGTGAAGTGCTTGCTCGGAAGGAGCACATCAAAGGCGCGAGACTGGGGCTAAACCGCGCCAAGGGAGTCCTCGATGCTGCCAGGCAAGTCTCCGCGAACTCCCTCAATCTTCAGCGACTTCGACAAGCAGATGTGTCCCACGACGAGGCGAGGGTGGCGCTGCAGGCCGTGAAGGGAATCGGACCAAAGGTGGCTGATTGCATAGCCTTGTTCTCACTCGATAAGGGCAAGGCGTTTCCCATGGATACGTGGGTGGAGAGGGCCCTGAAATACTATTACCCGGAGCAAAAGCCTACTGACCTTCGTGCATGCCTCGGGGAGCACGCGGGCTATGCCAGCCAGCTCTTGTTTCGGGACGCTCTGACACGGCAGGTCACACTTACTCGCCCGCCCACGTGCCAGGAACTGACCAGCAAGACCTAGCCCAGCGCCCCCGCCACCCGCTCTGACAGACCCGTCGCCCCCAGCAGCTCCGCCATCCGCTCCAGCTTCCGCTCCCCATGGAACCGCGTCCGGTCGAAGATGCCCTCGAGTGCAATGACCGTGTTCTCCGTGTCCGTGCGCGACAGCATGACCGGCACGCCTCGCGCCGCAGCCGCGTCGAACAGGTACTCGCTGGGGCGACGCCCCCCCGTCAGGATGAGGCAGGCCGGCTCCGTCGCCAGCGCCGCCAGGTGCTGGTCCGTCTTGTCGAACCGCACCACCACCGCCTTCGACTCGAAACGCTCCAGGTACGGCTGACCCGAATCCGACCCGATGGGCGCGATCACGAGGTGGTCGCACGTCGGGTCGAGCCCCTCGCCCTCCACCAGCGTCTCCGCGCGCAGGGCCGACTGCGCCTCCGACACGCTGAAGCCCGCCAGCGTGCGGTCCTCAGCGACGGCTATCAGCGGTGCGCCCCCGCATTCTTCGGGAGCCTCCGCCAGCGCCGAGGCGGCTACGTCGAGCGCCACGACCGCCGTCGGCGCAACCTCGGCCACGCGCGCTTCCTGGGGAAGCCCGCGTGTCACGAGGATCGTCGCGTCGGAACGCTCCAGAGGCTCGTCGAGCTCCGCCACGACGATCTCGTCCCCACTCGGCGGCGGGATCACGCTCGCCCCGACGGGCGTCGATGCGCTTCCCGGCGCGAACTCGAGCGTCGAGAACCAGTGCGCGTCGGCGGAGGCGTTGCTGGCGTCGTCTGGGCCTTCGCCCCGCACCAGCCAGACCCGCTGCCCCGTGTAGGCGAGGCCGCGCGCCACGGTGGCGGCGACGCCGGTCTTGCCGGCGCCCGGTGTGTCGGATATCACGCTGAGCAGGGGCATCGCGCCGAATTGTGCGCGCCACCCCGCGCTTGCGGCAAGCGCGACCCGCCGACCGGTACACTGGCGCCGCCGCGAACGCGCCGTCGCGGCGTGCAAGAGGGAGATGCCATGAAGGTCGCTGATGCCGTAGCCGAAATCCTGAAGCGCGAGGGCGTGGAGTTCCTCGTCGCCTACCCCGTCAACCCCATCATCGAGGCGGCCGCCCGCGCCGACGTGCGCACGATCATCGTGCGCCAGGAACGCGTCGGCCTGCACATGGCCGATGCCTTCAGCCGCGTGAACTCGGGCGACCGCATCGGCGTCTTCGCCATGCAGCACGGCCCCGGCGCCGAGAACGCCTTCGGCGGCGTAGCGCAGGCCTACGGCGATTCCGTCCCCATCCTCGTGATGCCGGGCGGCTACGCCCGACGTATCACCAACACCGCCCCCAACTTCAACTCCTTCCTCAACTTCCAGCACGTCACCAAGTGGACCGAACAGGTCACCCTCGGCTCCACCGTGCCCGACGTCATGCGTCGCGCCTTCACACAGGTGCGTAACGGCCGCCCCCGCCCCGTCCTCATCGAGATCCCCGGCGACGTCTTCCAGGAGGACGTCCCCGACGACTTTGCCTACGAGCCCGCTCCCGCCCTCCGCTCCGGACCCGACCCCGCAGCCGTGAAGACCGTCGCCGACGTGCTCCGCAACGCCGAGCGGCCCGTCATCTATGCCGGCCAGGGCGTCCACTACGCGAAAGCCTGGGACGAGCTTCGCCAGCTCGCCGAGCGCCTCCAGATTCCCGTCACGACGAGCCTCCAGGGCAAGAGCGCCTTCCCCGAGAACCACCCCCTCTCCCTTGGCTCCGGCGGGCGCTCGATCCCCCGCGCCGTCCACGAGTTCCTGCAGGACGCCGACGTCATCTTCGGCATCGGTTGCAGCTTCGCCGCCACGGGCTTCGGGGTCGCCATGCCGAAGGGCAAGACGATCATCCACGCCACCCTCGACCCGGCGGACGTCAACAAAGACGTCGCCTCCGCCCACGCCCTCATCGGCGACGCGAAGCTGACGCTCGACGCCCTCCTCTGCGAGCTCGACGGCGCCAGCGCCTCCCGCAACGGCGTCACGGACCGCATCGCGACCATCAAGGCCGAGTGGCTCGAGCAGTGGAAGCCGAAGCTGACCGACGACTCCTCCCCGCTCTCCCCCTACCGCGTCATCTGGGACCTGCTCCAGACCGTCGACGTCGACAACACCATCATCACGCACGACGCCGGCAGCCCCCGCGACCAGCTCTCCCCGTTCTGGGAGAGCCGCACGCCCCTCAGCTACATCGGCTGGGGCAAGACGACCCAGCTCGGCACCGGCCTCGGCTACGCCATGGGCGCCAAGCTCGCCCGCCCCGAGCGGCTCTGCATCAACGTCTGGGGCGACGCCGCTATCGGCTTCACCGGCATGGACTTCGAGACGGCCGTGCGCGAGCGCATCCCCATCCTCTCCATCCTCCTCAACAACTTCTCCATGGCCATCGAGCTGCCCATCATGCAGGCCGCCACCGAGAAGTACCGCAGCACCGACATCAGCGGGAACTACGCCGACATGGCCGCGGCCTTCGGCGGCTACGGCGAGCGCGTCACCGACCCCGCCGAGATCGTGCCCGCCATCAAGCGCGGCATCGCCCAGACCGAAGCCGGCAAACCCGCCCTCCTGGAGTTCATCACCCAGAAGGAGATCGAGATCTCCAAGTTCTAGGGGGAGCGCAGACCACCAGGCGTGGCCCCTACGTCACCAGCGCCGCGACCGCCACGGCGACGGTCGCAATGCCGACGTTGAGGGCAGCCACGAAGGTCACGATCCTGAGTTGGAACTGCGCCAGGTCGGCCCGCACGGTGGCCTGCACATTGGCGAGCTCGGTCCGCACATTGGCCTGCACGCTAGTCAGATCGGCCCGTACGTTCGCCTGCACGTTGGCCAGCTCGGCCTGAAGGAAGTCCTGCGTGACGAATGGGCTCAGTATCTCGACGACCGCGTTCGCGGCCGGTTCATCCATGCCGCCTTCGCGTAGTCGGTGGTACGCCTCACGCGAATCGAAAGTGGAAGCCGCCACGCTCACCCTCCCGGGGATAGTCATGCTACAGGACAAGCATGGTCACGACAATCCTTGCACAGGAGGTCAGGGCGCCACGCCTTCCACCCGCAGGTCACGCACCACCGCGATCTCCCGGCAGTCCGTGAAGAACGGGCAGCGTACGCACTCGTTCCAGACCTTTTGGGGAAAGTCCATCACGTTCGCCAGGACGAACCCCTGGCGCTCGAAGAAGCCGGGCTGGTACGTGAGCGCGAACACGCGCTCGATCCCCATCTCCCTGCCCTCCTCGACGCAGTCCTGCACGATCATGGCGCCGACGCCCTTCCCGTGCTGGTCCTCGCGCACGGCGAGCGAGCGGATCTCGGCGAGATCGGTCCCCATGATGTGGAGCGACCCGCACCCCACCACCTCACCCCCCTCGCGGGCGACCTTGAAGTCGCGGATTGCCTCGTGAATTTCGCCAAGTGGGCGTTCGAGCATCTCGCCACGCTGGGCCCAGTCATCGATCAGGGCGTGGATGGCATCGGCATCGCTCAGGCGGGCCGGTTCGACACAGACCATTGGAAAACCTCCAGGTACGCGGAACGGAACGGCTAACGAGGCTCAGGCGCCTGGCCCGGCCCCGGCTCCGCCGCGCGCCAGGGCGGCTTGTACGCCGCCCTGGGGGGCTCCTTCGGATACTGGTCGCTGCAGCATCGTAGGGTGAGTGTAGGCCCCCTTGGCCCTTACACGCTCGCCCTGGCGCGCTGGTGTAGGCTCCCGCTGAGCCGACTGGGCCCGGGGAGGAACGCATGCGCGTCTCGATCATCGGTCAGGCCGCCTTCGGGGAAGCTGTGCTCAAGCGCCTGCTCGATGACGGCGTCGAGGTCGTCGCGGCTTCCGCTCCCGAGCCGCGAGAGGGCGGCCGCGCCGACCCCCTCTGGGTCGCCGCCGAGGAAGCCGGCCTTGCCCCCATCGATACCGCCACCCTCAAAGGCGAAGAGGGCCTTGCCGTTTGGCGGGCCGCTGGCGCCGATCTCGGCGTGATGGCCTTCGTCACCGAGATGCTGCCCGAAGAAGCCCTTGCCGCCCCCGAACACGGCACGATCCAGTACCACCCCAGCCTTCTGCCCCTCCACCGCGGCTCCTCCGCCATGAACTGGCCCATCATCTTCGGCAGAACCGAGACCGGCCTCAGCATCTTCTGGCCCGACAAGGGCATGGATACAGGCCCCGTCCTCCTCCAGAAAACCTGCGAGATCGGCCCTGACGACACGCTCGGCTCCCTCTACTTCGAGCGGCTGTTCCCCATGGGCGTCGATGCGATGGCCGAGGCCGTCGCCCTCGTCGATGCCGGCGATGCGCCGCGCGTCGAGCAGGACCACGCCCTCTCGACCTATGAACCCCCCTGCGGCGAAGAGCACGCCCGCGTCCCCTGGCACCTCCCCGCCCGGCAGGTGTACGACCTGATCCGCGGTTGCAACCCCCAGCCCGGCGCCTGGACCACCCGCCGCGGCGGCGAGCGCCTGGGTGTCTTCGACAGCAGCCTCTCCATCGAAGACCTCCCGGGCATGCCCGGCGCCGTCCTCGCAGTAGAGGAGGACCACATCGACGTGCGCCTCAACGGCGGCGTCCTGCACGTGAAGCGGGTGCAGCCCCAGGGCTCGCGCAAGGTGAACGCCGGCGAGTGGGCCGCCGAAATCGGGCTGAAGGCGGGCGCTCGCTTCCGCTAGCGCCTCGGGTCGCTACGGCTCCTCTGGCTCGTCCGGCTCAATGGGCTCCGGCGGTCCCTCGTCGAACGGGATGCTCGGCGATGTGGGGTCTGCGCTCACCGTCCTGAAGGGAGGCGTCGGTGGTCCGTCGTTCACGTTCACCTGGATAGTGGACCGGAGCGGCGCCAACAGTCCCTGCCTCGCCGTGAGACGCAACGTGTAGGCCCGCGGCGCGAACTCCTCCAGCTGGATGGTCCCGAGCAGCTCGCTCAACACGTTCTCTTCGCCTGAGGCGAGCACCACCCAGTCGTCCTCTCCAGGGTTCGTTCCCGGGCCGATCTCCAACAGCCACTCCGTCAGGCGACCGACGTTCACGCTCCCCAGCACCTGTGTCCCCAGCCCCACGTCCTCTCCCTCCGGCGGCCAGGCGATCTCGACGGCGCGCAGTCCCGTGCTCTCTTCCTCGGGCATCAGGGGAATGAACACGTCCAGGTCCTCGGGGGGTTCCTCCACCAGCCTGAGCGCAAGTTCGGGCTCCCACTCCGGAAGCTTCACGAAGCGATGGACCTCGCGGTAGCGCAGCGGCGTCTTGCTCGAGGCGAGGAGCCCGTTGCGCGTGTCGATCACCGCTGGCTCGCACGGTTCCTCGTATTCGACATCCGTGCGAACCCACGCTTCCACGACCTGCTCGCAGCCTCCGTCAAGAATGCGGTCGGTCGCGGGCGTGTTGAAGTCCTGCAGCTCGACGTTGTCCGGCTGCAGCTCCTCGAATTCGGCAATCGCCTCAATGCGGTCCTCCGCCAGCAGGTAGCTGTGGTAGTCCCCCATCCAGTTCTTGAAGAGCCACAGTGTCGTCCGGGCTGAGGCGTATTCGCCGCTGCGCCCGTCGATCACGAGCTCGTTCGTGGCGTTGCCGACCCACACCGCCGTGGCAGCGTGCCGCGAGTAGCCGTTCATCCACGTCTCCAGCGTGTCGTCGGCGTCCAGCGGCCCCTGCTGCGTTCCGGTCTTGATACCGGCCGGGAGCTTCTCGCCGTTCACGAACGGATCGAGCCGGATGTCCTCGTTGCTCTCGCCGCAGCTCCAGATGACGAAGCGAGCCGTGCAATCCGACATGACGCTGTGCAGCAGCCAGACGCTCCCCGCATCGACCGTGCGAATCCGCTGCGGCCCCTGGTGCTGGAAGATGACGCGGTTGTTGATGTCGCGCACCTCCAGCACCACCACCGGGTCGAGCGGCCGCGTCCCCGGCAGCCGCAGGTGCCCGCGCTGGAAATCGAGCTTCTGCTGAAGCGCACTCTCGTAGTCGACGCCCTCGTCGAAGGCGGTGTTGTTGAGCGTGTCGGGCGCGACCGTCGTGGCGTGATGAGGCACCCCTACCATCACCCCCATGTTGGCGATCGTTGCGTTCATGTAGGCCATGTCGACCGCGCGGATGTTTGCGCCGCCTGTCGCGATCGAGGCGCCGTAGTAGATATCGAGGTGGGAGACAAAGGTCGGGTCGAACTGCTGGTCGATCGTCGTGATCCCCAGCAGCTTCGCCATCGTGATCACGTTCTCGATGCCCGCCTCCTGCGCCGCGCGGTAGGCGGCCACGTTCTGCGAGCCCCCCAGTGCCGCCCGCGCCGAGATCAGCCCCTCCGTGCGCGGCTCCGTGCGCGGATTGATGATCTCGACCTCTTCGCCCTCAAGCTCCAGCGGGTTCGTATCCCAGAGGATGCTCATCGGTGCCTTCTGCGCGTACTCGAACCAAGCCAGGTAGACCGCCGGCTTGAACGCCGACCCCGGCTGGTTGATCTCCACGAGCTGGTCGACATTGCCTGCCACCCGTGGGTCCGCCGTGACCGACGGATCCCGATTGGGCGCATAGACCAGCAGCTCACCCGTCTCCGGCTCGATCGTCACGACCGCCGCGTTGTGGCACTCGCACCCCGCCTCCAGCCCTCGCTCGATGGCCTCCCGCGCTAGCGCCAACGCATCCTGGGTTGCCGTCCAGTCGAGCGTGGTGCGAACCGTCCAGCCGGCGCTGTGCACGCTCGTGAGGCAGTCATCGACGTTCTCCAGCTTGGGCAGCAGCCCCGCTTCGCACATGCGCACCAGCCGCGGCTCCACCTGGTTATCGATGAACGCGGATGCGTCCTGGGCTGCGGTCGTCGCGGCGGGATACACGTACAGCGTCTCCGCCTTCGCGTCCGAAGCCTCCGAGAACGTGATCCAGCCGTGGGCCACCATCAGGTCGATCACGTCCTCCTGGCGGACTTTTGCCGGGCCGCCCACGGTCATGCGCCCGAGCGAATCGAGAACGCAGTTGTCTTCGTCGTCCCGCAGACAGTTCAACCGCGGGTGGTACAGCGTCGGGAACTGCGGAATTCCCGCCAGCATCGCCGACTCCGCCAGGGTCAGATCCGCCGCATCCTTGCGGAAGTACCCCTGCGCCGCCGCCTGCACCCCCACGTAGCGGTCGGCGTACGAGATCTGGTTCAGGTACCAGGTGAGGATCTGGACCTTTGTGTAGTCCTGCTCCAGTTCGATCGCGTAGGCGATCTCGCGCAGCTTCCGGTCGACCGTGCGTTCCGCGACGCAGGGGTCATCGGGATCGGTAAAGCTCCCGCAGATGTAGACGTTCTTAATCAGCTGCTGCGTGATCGAGGAACCGCCCGTCCCCGTGCCGATGCCACCGCCCACGTAGTTCTCCCAGGCGGCGCGCGCCAGACCCCGGTAGTTCACCCCCGGATGCGTCCAGAAGGCGTTGTCCTCCGTCGAGACGGTGGCGTCGATCATGCTCTGCGAGATGTCTTCCAGAGCCACGGGGTGAAGGAGCTGCTGGGCGGGATTGGTCAACACCCCCAGCTCGACCTCGCCCGTCCGGTCGAAGATGCGCGTGATCCCCACCTGCCGCTCGATCAGCAGGTCCTCGATCGGCACGTAGTCCCGGGCGTAGTGCTGGTAGACGGCGAAGACGCTCCCCGCCCCCGCCGCCAGCGTGGCCGAACCGATAAACCCCACCACCAGCAGGAGGATTGCCCAGATCGGGAGCCCACCCCGCTTCTGCCGCGCCCGGCGCGCGCGCAACCGGCGGCGGATGACGACGCGGCTAGACATGGTCGTAAGCGCAGTCCGCTGGGGCAACGAACGGGATCGAGTGCGAGGGATGGGCGGGGTGCCGCATCACCTTCGAGCCTAGCAAAGTGGCCCCTTGCGGGCACGTGCGGGAGGCCGTGTGTACGATCGGGCCATGCCCATCTCTCGCGACCAGGTCGTTCACGTCGGCAGGCTTGCCCGCCTCGGGCTGACCGACGCCGAGATCGACCGCCTCACGGTGCAACTCTCCGACATCCTCGACCATTTCGAGGCGCTGGCCGCCGTCGATACCGATGGCATCGAGCCCACCGCCCACCCTCTGCCCCTCCACAACGTCATGCGCACCGACTCCGTCGCGCCTTCCCTGGCGCGTGACGATGCGCTCAGCAATGCGCCCGAGGTAGAAGACGGCCTTATCCGCGTGCGCGCCGTCCTCGAATGAGCGAGCTCTGGGAGCTGACGGCGCACGAGGCCCAGGACGGCCTTCGCGCGAAGGAATTCTCGGCAGTCGAGCTGACGGAGTCGGTCCTCGCCCGCGTCGATGCCGTCGAGGACCGCGTCAACGCCTACATCACCCGCACCGATGAGGTCGCCCGCGAGCAGGCCCGCGAGGCCGACGCGCGCTTCGCCGCCGGCACCGCCACCCCCCTCACCGGCATCCCCTTCGCCGTCAAGGACCTCATCGTCACGAAGGGCGTCCGCACGACCGCCGGCTCGCGCATGCTCGGCGACTTCGTCCCGCCCTACGACAGCCACGTCTACGAGCAGCTGAAGCGCGCCGGCGCCGTGATGATCGGCAAGGCGAACATGGACGAGTTCGCCATGGGCTCCAGCACCGAGCACTCCGCCTACGGCGCCACCCACAACCCCTGGGACACCGACCGCGTGCCCGGAGGCAGCTCGGGTGGCTCCGCCGCTGCCGTGGCGGCAGGCGAGTGCATCGCCGCCCTCGGCAGCGATACCGGCGGCAGCATCCGCCAGCCCGCCGCCCTCTGCGGCGTCGTCGGCCTCGACCCCACCTACGGCCGCGTCAGCCGCTTCGGCATCATCGCCTTCGGTAGCTCCCTCGATCAGGTGGGGCCCATCGGCCGCGATGTCGAAGATGTCGCCACCATCCTCGACGGCATCGGCAGCCACGACCCCCGCGATTCCACCAGCGACCCCGCACCCCGACCGGACATGCGCCATTACCTCGGCCGCGACGTCGCCGGGAAGAAGATCGGCGTGCCCCGGGAGTACTTCATCGAGGGCATGGAGGGCGGCGTGCGTATGCGCATCGACGAAGCGCTCCGCCACCTCGAGTCGCTCGGCTGCGAGATCGACACGGACCTCTCCCTCCCCATGACCGAACACGCCCTCGCGGTCTACTACCTCATCGCTCCCAGCGAGGCCAGTTCCAACCTCGCCCGCTACGACGGCGTCAAGTACGGCCTCAGCGAACGCGGCGGCAGCATGTGGGAGAACATGGAGCAGACCCGCGAACAGGGCTTCGGCGACGAGGTCAAGCGCCGCATCATGCTCGGCGTCTACGCCCTCAGCGCCGGCTACTACGACCAGTTCTACCTGAAGGCGCAGAAGGTCCGGACCCTGATCACCAACGAGTTTCGCGAAGCCTTCACGCGCTACGACGCCCTCGTGACCCCCACAACCCCCGGCGTCGCCTTCCCCGTCGGTGACAAGCTCGACGACCCCTACGCGATGTACCTCAACGACATCTACACGCTCCCCAGCGCGGTCGCCGGCCTCCCCGCCCTCAGCCTCCCCTGCGGACTCAGCGAGGGCTTGCCGGTCGGCCTCCAGATCATTGGCGACGTGGGCGCCGAGGGCCCGATCCTGCAAATCGGCCACGCCTTCGAAAGAGCCCTCGACGAGGCCAATAGACTCGCCCCGCTCTAGGTCACAGGCCTTCCCCACCCTTGACCGTAATTCCCTCCATGCCCAGAGTCCGAATCGTGGACCGTCAGCTGATCGCCACATGTCTCCCCACTGCCGCTGCGGCGGCAGCGCAAGCGCGCAGGTAGCATGCGAGCGGTTCAACGACGCACAGGACACGAAGCCGCCCGCGGGGCGGCTCTTTCGTATCCGCCACCGGCGGGGGGCGGAAGGAACGGGGCCGTGGAGCACGATTCCGCCGGGGCCGAACGCTTCATCTCGCGGAGCCTCGCCTCCGTGCCCGCCAGCGGCATCCGCAAGTTCTTCGACCTGCTCAGCACGATCGACGACGTTATCTCCCTCGGCGTCGGCGAACCGGATTATGTAACCCCCGAGCCGATACGCCGTGCCGCCCTCGAGAGCATCGAAAAGGGCGAGACCCACTACACCTCGAACTACGGCCTCTTGGAGTTACGCGAGGCCCTCAGCGAGGAGCTCGAGACCCTCTACGGCGTCTCCTACGACCCCGCCACCGAGATCGTCGTCACCAGCGGCTCCAGCGAGGCCTTCGACATCGCCCTCCGCTCCCTCCTCGACGACGGAGACGAGGTGCTCTGCCCGGACCCCAGCTACGTCGCCTACGAGCCCGCCGTCACCATGGCCAAGGGCCGCTTCCGGCCAGTCCCCACCAGCGCCGACCACGAGTTTCGCCTCCTCGCCAGCGACGTCTCCGAGCGCGTGACCGCGCAGACGAAGGCGCTTCTCTTCGGCTACCCCGCCAACCCCACGGGCGCGACCATGGACCGCTCCAGCCTCGAAGCCGTGGCCGAGGTCGCCACCGCCAACGACCTCGCCGTGATCAGCGACGAGCTCTACGCCCGCCTCACCTACGAGGGCGAGCACACCTGCTTCTCCTCCATCGAAGGCATGCGCGACCGCACCATCCTCATCGGCGGGTTCAGCAAGACCTACGCGATGACCGGCTGGCGCATCGGCTGGCTGGCCGCTCCCGCCCCCCTCGCCGAAGCCGCCATGAAGGTCCACCAGTACGTGATGATGTCGGCCCCCACTGCCGCCCAGTACGCCGCCCTTGCCGCACTCCAGCACGGCGAGAGCTTCGTCCAGGAGATGCTGGCCGAGTACGACCGCCGCCGCCGTCTCATGGTCGATGGCCTCCACGCCGTCGGCCTCCCCGCCTTCCGCCCCCGCGGCGCCTTCTACGCCTTCCCCGACATCCGCCCCACGGGCCTGGACAGCACCACCTTCAGCGAGCGCCTCCTCGCCGAGGAGCGCGTCGCCGTCGTCCCCGGCTCCGCTTTCGGCGCCTGCGGCGAGGGCTTCGTGCGCGCCTGCTACGCCAGCGGTTACGAGCAGATCGAGCGAGCCCTCGAGCGCATCGGCCGCTTCGTCCAGCGCAACCGCTAGCCGCTCCCCGTGGACCCCAACCTCGTCCTCGCCGACTGGCTCGGCCGGCACGTGACCGTCGAGATCGACCGCCCCCTTGGCAGCCGCCACCCGAGGGAGGACGACATCGTCTATCCCGTCAACTACGGCTTCGTCCCGGGAACGCTGGCCCCCGACGGCCACCCCCTCGACGTCTACGTGCTCGACGCCGACCAGCCCCTCGACCGCTGCGAGGCGACCGTCATCGCCATCGTGTGGCGCCGCGACGACGTGGAGGACAAACTCGTGGCGGTTCTTGAAGAGACGGGAGCGTGGGACGCGCCCGGAATCCTCGCTGCCGTCGACTTCCAGGAGCGCTATTTCGACTCCTGGGTGGAGCTCGCCTGACGCTCACGAAGGCGCGTGCTAGACTCGCGCGGCTAACCCCCGCGAAGGGGGCGCGTTTATGTGCGCCTGCCTTTCGCGGCCCTGATGAAGGACGGACAACGATGGATCTGAGCCTCAGTGAAGAGCAGACCCTGATCCGCGACTCGGCGCGCGACTTCCTCGAGAACGAGTGCCCCGAAGAGCACGTGCGGGCCATGGAAGAGGACGAGGCCGGCTACAGCCCCGACCTCTGGAAGAAGATGGCCGAGCTCGGCTGGCAGGGCCTCATGATCCCCGAAGAGCACGGTGGCTCCGGCTTCTCCTACCTCGACCTCTGCGTCCTCGTCGAGGAGTTCGGTCGCGCCCTCGTTCCCGGGCCCTTCATCCCCAACGCCACCTGCGCCGCCTGGCTCGTCGTTGCCGGCAGCGACGCGCAGAAGGCGAAGTACCTGCCTGGCATCGCCAGCGGCACGGCCATCCATACCTACGCCGTCACCGAGGAGACTGGCCGCTGGGACCGCGGCGGCTACACCCTCACCGCAGCCGCCGACGGCGACGGCTACGTGCTCAATGGCACCAAGCTGTTCGTCCCCGACGCCAACGTGGCCGACTACCTCCACGTCATCGCCAACACGCCCGACGGCAGGCTCGCGAACTTCATCATTGCTCGCGACCAGGCCGGCGTGGAGGTCAACCTCCTCAAGACCATCGCCAGCGACAAGCAGGCCGAGGTCGTCCTGAACAACGTCAGCGTGAGCGCTGAGGACGTCATGCCCGTCGATAGCGAGACGAGCATGCGCGGCCGCAACATCGCCGTGAACCTCGAGAACGCCTACCTTGTCGGCCTCGCCCAGAAGGACTTCGAGATCGCGGTCAATTACGCCAAGGAGCGCGTCCAGTTCGGCCGCCCCATCGGCTCCTTCCAGGCGATCCAGCACAAGGCCGCCGACATGGTCACCGATGTGGACGGCATGCGCTTCATCACCTACAAGGCCGCCTGGGCCACCAGTGAGAACGAGCCGTCCCAGCACATGGACACCTCCATGGCGAAGGCGTGGTGCAGCGAGGCCAGCCGGCGCGTGGTCGCCCACGGCCAGCAGATTCACGGCGGCATCGGGTTCACCAAGGACTACATCATCCAGCTCTACTTCCGCCGCCAGAAGCGCGCCGAGCTCTTCTGGGGCGACGCCGACTTCCACCGAGAGCAAGTCGCGGCCATGCTGGAAATCTAGCCAGTCCTTACCCGGCAACCAGGAGTGAGGCCCCGCCGGTCGGCGGGGCCTCTTCGCGTCACTCCAGGGGGTCGATAACCGTAAGGAACGGGAACCGCTGGAAGTCCCGATCCCTGGTGCAGATCTGGCTGATCCCGTGCTCCCGCATCAGCACGGCAGTGTGCAGGTCATGCAGGACTCCCCCGCGCAGCTCCGGTAGCTCCGCCAGCGTCTGCGCAAGCACTGCCTCGTGCCGGGGGGTCGCAGTCAGGAGCGTGAACCCCGGAGAGGCAAGGAGTGCCTGAAGGAACTTCATTGCCAGCTCGACCTGCCACGGCCTGGGGAAGACGCGGGAATGGGTAGCGTTCTTGAGGAACTCGTAGCAGACATTCCAGGTCAGGAAGGTTGGGGAGGGGTCACGTCGCCACCGCTCCAATTGACGCCGGCAAGGACTGTGGAACGGTGAGTCTGCGTTGGCCGCGTAGAGCAGCACGTTCGTGTCGACAGCCAGCACCTAGGCCTTGTCCGTGTCTTCCCTGGTCCGCTCGGGCGTTTCCTCACCCGCGTCGTAAACCGCCACATCCTCGGCCACGGCAAGCATCGTCTGCTGTCGAACCCCCGGGGGGTGCTCCGGGCGGTCGCTTGTCGGGGCCCCGTACAGGCGTTCGTCCCGCTCGCGGTCCAGGACTTCGTAAAGCGCTTCGCGGTCCGCGATGTCCACAAGCGGTTCGCCCATGTTCGCGGCAGGCAGCGGCGGAAGCTCACTGCGTGCGGGAACGGGCGTCTCGCCCTCCGCAAGGATGTGCCGGAGCCCGGCCTCGATCAGCGCAGTCATGGTCGTCCTGCGCCGGGCGGCTTCTTCTTTCAGCCGTGCCATGATGGCATCCTCAATGTTGATTGTCGTCTTCTTCATATGGACAACCATATACCATTGCCCACAGTTCTACAAGTAGCCTCCTCGGGCTACCCTAGTGGGGATGGGGGTGCCCGTGTGAGTGCCCGCCGGGGCCATGGCTGTGGCCGTGATGGGTGAGGTCGTCCGCCCCGCCCGCGTCGGGGCCACCCTCGCCGTCACCTTCCCCATCGCCGCCGTCCTCCCAGGGCGCGGGACCGTCGCCCACGCCCGCCTCCGCGCGGCCCACGACCGCGAAGTTCCCAATGACTTTCCTTGCCTGCGCACCGCACGCGGGGCACGGCGCGAGCTGCAGGGCGTCGCCCATCGGCATGCGCTTCTCGAAGCGCTCGCCGCACTCGGCACACTGGTATTCGTAGAGAGCCATGCCGCGATGGTGGAGAGGGTCGCCCGCTAGGTCAACCCGAGCCGAACGTGCGGTCCCGCTCGTAGGGCCCGGGGCGACGTGCCACCTCGCGGAAGCGGTCGAAATTACCGTCGTACCGCCGGATGGCGGACCCCCGCCGCACCCCCTGGTGCACGCACGCGGAGCCCACGGAGCAGCTCGCGCAGCAGTAGCGGCGCGTCGACATCATGTGTGGCTCAGCCTCGATGGGGGTCAGGCAACGTTCGCAGCGGATCGTCTCGGGCACGGGAACCTCCGCGCGCATTCTCCGCGTCCGCGGGCGTCGGCGAAAGGGGGTGGCTGGCCCGCGGCCACGGCCTCCGGCATGCTTGACCCATGGTTCGCATCAACCGCGTCTACACCCGTGCCGGAGACGACGGCACGACCGCCCTTGCCGGGGGCCAGCGCGTCCCCAAGGAGAGCCTCCGCATCGAGGCCTACGGCACCGTGGACGAGCTCAACAGCGCTATCGGCATCGCCGTTGCCGCGGGACTGGAGGCTCCGCTCGCCGAGCCGTTCGGCGTCATCCAGCAGGTGCTCTTCAACCTCGGCGCCGAGCTCGCCACGCCGCGCGAACCCGGCGAAGAGGCCACCGGCCCGCACGTCGAGAGCCGGCACGTCGACCAGCTCGAGTCCTGGATCGATGAGTGGAATGACGACCTGGAACCCCTCACGAGCTTCGTACTTCCCGGCGGCGATCCCACCGCCGCCCACCTCCACCTCGCGCGTACGATCTGCCGCCGTGCCGAGCGCCTTACCTTCGCGCTTGGCCGGGAGGAGCAGGTAGGCGAGTTCGTCTCCCCCTACCTCAACCGCCTCAGCGACCTGCTCTTCGTCGCCTCTCGCCTCCAAAACCAGCTCAGCGGCCACGGAGACGTCCTCTGGGACTCCCGCAAGTTCTAGCCGCTACCGCCGCAGCCGCACGATGTGACCGTCGGCGAAGACCCCCCGCGTGCTAATCCCCAGCCGTTCGTAGGCGGCGCGCGGAACGCCGAGGTCCGCGGCGTACAGTTCACCCACGTTCTTCTGGCAGACGGGCAGCACCTGCCCCGTCTTCGGCAGGTCGAATACGAGTGTCGTGGCTGCAGTCACCGCCGGACTGCTCACGGCTCCCGTCTCCGCATTCACGCCGGTCGGGATGTCCAGCGCAAGGATGGGCCGGCGAGCCGCCGCCGCGATCTGGGTGACGGCCGCGGCGAGGCCCGTCGGCGCCCCCTCGAGTCCGTAGCCGACGAGGGCATCGACGACGAGGTCGGCGCGTTGCAGGTGGTCCTCGGCGGTGTGCTCGCTCGTGTCGCTGTCGTGCGGCTCCGCGATCCCCGACTCCGCCAGGATGTGCAGGTGCCGCCGCGTCACGAAGCTCATCTGCGTCTCGACCTCACCGAGCAGTGGTTCCGCCTGCACGCCCCAGTTGTCGAGGTGCCGCACCGCCGCCAACCCCGCCGCCCCCACGTGCCCGCCGCCGGCCAGCACGACCACCCGCTGACCCCTCGCGCTCCCCCCCAGCATCGCCAGCACCAGCTGTGCCGTCGCCAGACCGGCGTTCTCGACCGCCTGCAGGATGTCGAAGTGAAACACTTCCTGGGCGGCGCGCTGGATTTCGCGCATCTGCCCGGGCGTGACGGTCGGCGTGTCCTTCAACTTTCGCTGGGGAAAGCCGCCGGGATTACCTTTCACCGCCATGAGCGCGCCCGATGCTACGCCTGCGCATGCGTGGCGGTCACCCGCGCGGTAATGCCTCCGCGAGCGTGAAAGTCGCCGGTGACGGTCGCCCGCCGCGGCGCGACCGCGGCCACCACGTCGTCGAGGATCACGTTCACCACGTCCTCGTAGAAGATGCCCCGCTCCCGGAACGACTGCAGGTAGAACTTGAAGCTGCGCAGCTCGACGCAGCGCGCCTCCGGCACGTACACGAGCGTGATCGTCCCGAAATCCGGCTGGCCCGTCATCGGACACACGCTCGTGAACTCGGGCGCATCGAAGCGGATCTCGTAATCGCGCCCGGGGTGCTGGTTCTCGAACGAGTCGATCGTGCCGTCGGTGGCGAATTCGTTGGCGCCCATTCCGGTCAGCGTGCGACTCGCGACGCGAGCGCGCAAGCGCTCCACTACCGCCCGAGGCGAAGCGCCGAGGGAACCGGGATGGGGCTGAAGTCCGTGTCCGTGTCGTACACGTCGACGCCTTCGAGCCGCTTCATTGTGTTCACCACGAGATACGTGAGCGGGGTTGCGATCACTTCGTAGACGGTCTTGATGAGCCACGCTCGCCACACAAACGCCCAGAGCGCTTCGCCGTTCGGAATGGTGGCGGTCCCGAAGAAAGCAATCGTCAGGAACACCGCCGAGTCGATTCCCTGCCCGACGATCGTGGAGCCGATCGTTCGAGTCCACAGGAACCGCCCCTGCGTGGCCCGTTTCAGTCGGGCAAGAACGTACGAGTTCGCGAACTCCCCCACCAGGAACGCGACGAAGCTGCCACCCACGATCCGCCACGTCTGCCCGAGGATCGCCTCGTAGGCTTCCTGGTCCGCCCAGAACGGAGCCGACGGTATCTCCTGGGCGACGAATATCGCCAGCACCGCCAGCGCATTCGCGAAGAACCCGGACCAGATGACACGGCGCGCGACCGAGTAGCCGTACACCTCCGTGAGGATGTCACCGAGGATGTAGGAGACCGGGAAGATGATGATCGCAGCGGGCTGGAAGTAGTCGAACGCCCCGCCGACAAGCCCGGAGATGTCGACGACCTTGATCGCGATGATGTTCGAGACGATCAACGCGCCCGTGAAGATCACGGCCACAGGCATCAGGTAGCGGAAGTGGCGCTCACCCGACTCGGTCATCACGGTCTGGGTCATGGGCCGGGGATTCTAGCAGGCCGGTCCTGCGCCCCCTGCTACGCTGTCTCCATGAGCGGCCCCGGCGAGGCGGGAACATTTGCGCGCGGCGACGTCGTCATGTACCGAACGCTCTTCGTCACCGAGAACGGCGAGTGCGCGCCCGCCGTCGCCGATGTCCGCCCCTCCGTCGTCGTCGACGACACCCCCGAACTCCTCTCTCTGTGGCTACCGCCGGGTACGCCCACGAAACTCACACAGCCCATTGTTCCCGGTCAGCCCCGCCCCTGGGTCGATGGTCAGTGGGAGCTGGTCGACGCCGTCTGGGAGCGCTGGAACATGCTCTCGTTCAAGGTTCCCGACCGGTGGTACGCCACCTGGGTCTGGTGGACGCCCGACTGGGAGTTCCTCGGCTGGTACGTGAACCTCGAGGAGACGCTGCGGCGCACACCCCTCGGATTCGACACGCGCGACCTCTGGCTGGACATCGTCGTCGACGCCGACCGCAGCTGGCGCTGGAAGGACGAGGACGAAGTGGAGCGAGTGGTCGCGCGGGGGCTGATGTCGGAAGAGGTCGCGGATCACATTCGCCGAGTCGGAGAGGCCGTCATCGTCGACATCGAGCGCGGCGCCTGGCCCTTTACCGACGACATCCGCGCCTGGCGCCCCGACCCCTCCTGGCCCACCCCCACGCACACGCACATCCCCGAAGCCCAGCTCCTCGCAATCCACGATGAGCCCCACTGGACCAACCCCAGGCGTCTCTAGCGCAGAGCTCTACGAGCGCGGCAGCCCCAGGCCCCGCGTCGCGATGATGTTGCGGTTCACTTCGCTCGTGCCGCCGGCCACCGTGTAGCTCGGGCCCGCCAGCGCCCAGCGCTCGACTCGCCCCTGCAGCGGGACGTACGGGCTGCCCGGTTCGAGCTGCCCCTCCATGCCCAGCACGCGCATCCCCGTCTGGCCCATCTGCCGCTGGAGCTCCGTGCCGAACACCTTTGAGATGGAGGCCTCGTAGTTGGGGTTGAGCCCCTCGCTCTGCATCTGCGCGACCCGGTAACAGAGCCAGCGCCCCAGCTCGAAGTCGATTGAGCGCGAGGCCAGCTCGTGCCGGATGTGGTGCGACGCCGACCCGCCGTCGCGCTCCCGCACGTACCCGATGAGCGCCTCCAGCGTCGAGCGCGTCATGACAATGCGGTTGATTGAGCTGCGCTCCTGGTCGAGGGTCGCCGCGGCCACGTACCAGCCCCGGTTCTCCTCGCCGATGCGGTTGTCGATGGGGATGCGCACGTCGTCGAAGAAGACCTCGTTGAAGTGGGCCGCGTCCATCATGTTCACCAGCGGCCGCACGCTCACCCCCGGCGATTCGATGTCGAGGATGAAGTAGCTGATGCCCCGGTGCTTGGGAGCGTCCGGGTCCGTGCGCGCCAGCAGGATGCCCCACTTCGCCCCCGTCGCCCAGCTCGTCCAGATCTTCTGGCCATTCAGGACGTACTCGTCGCCATCGCGGATGGCGCTCGACTGCAGCGAGGCGAGGTCCGAGCCCGCGCCCGGCTCCGAGAAAAGCTGGCAGAAGCGGGACGTGCCATCGCGAAGGCCGGGCAGCCAGCGATCCTGCTGCTCCTTCGTGCCCTCGTTCATGAGCGCCGGCCCCGCCAGCCAGACCCCCTGGTCATAGGCCCCGGGAGCGCCGCGCGAGCTCATCTCTTCCATGTAGACGGTCTGCATCACGAAGTCCGCGCCGCCTCCGCCGTACGCCTTCGGCCAGCCCAGGGTCAGCCAGCCGCGGTCGGCCAGCTGCGCCCGGAACTGCTTCGCAAAGGCGGCCTCTTCCTCGTCCATCTCTTCGCGATCGCTGCGCATGTTCCACATGTCCGCCGGCAGCTCCGCGTCGAGGAACTCGCGGATCTCCGCACGGAAGGCGGACTGCTCGGGCGAGTCGCGAAAGAGCACGGGGACCTAGCCCTCGTTCAGCTCGCGCAGCGCTTCGAGCGCGTGCGGAGCGTGGGACTCGAAGTCGCGTGGCTCGAGGTAGACATCCCGCACGATGCCCTCGCTGTCGATCACGAAGGTCGCGCGGTTATGGAAGCCGAAGTCCTCGTTGAAGATCTCGTAGTCGCGCCCCGCCTGGTTCTTCGGGAAGTCCGAGACGAGGGGGAACTCCAGCCCGAGCTTCTCCTGGAACTCGCCGACGGCGGCGAAGGAATCGACGCTCACGCCCAGAACCTGGGCGTTGGCCTCCGCGAACGCATCCGTGTGCGTGCGGAAGCCGATCATCTCGGATGTTCACCCACCGGTGAAGGCGAGCGGATAGAACGCCAGGACGATGTTCTTGCCAGGAAATGAGTCGAGCGTGACCTCTTCCCGGTCCTTGTTCATCAGCGTGAAGGCCGGGGCGCGGTCACCGGGTGCTGGGGGCATGTTGTTTCTCCTTGTCGCTAGTAGCCCTTGAAGTTGGGCTCGCGCTTCTCGGTGAAGGCGAGGGGGCCCTCCTTCGCGTCCTCGGTGGACTGCGCGAGGGTCATCGCCATCTGGGCGAAGTCGAGGTGTTCGTCGAAGGTCAGGTTGGCAGAACGGTAGACGAGCTTCTTCGCGAGCTGGATGGCCGTCGCCGGTCCCTGCGCGATCTTCAGCGCGAACTCGCGCGTGCGATCCAGCAGCTCTTCGGGCGGACAGACCTGCGTCACGTAGCCGATGCGAAGCGCTTCCTGCGCGTCGAGCAGCTCGCCGCCCCAGATCAGCTCCAGCGCCTTGGCCGTCCCCACGATGCGGGGCAGTGTCCAGGCGCCGCCGTCGCCGGGGATGAGGCCCATGCGCACGTAGCCCATGCCGAAGCGCGCCCGCTCACTGGCGAAGCGGATGTCGGCCATTGAGGCCATGTCCATGCCCGCGCCCACGGCCGCCCCGTTAACCGCCGCGAGGTACGGCTTCTCGAGCTGCACCAGCGCCCGCGGGATGTGGTGCACGCTGTTGCGGAGGCTGTGCCGCCGCTCGGCGACGCTCTCCTCCGATTGCAGCACCCCTTCGCCCGCGGTCTCGTGCGCAACGTCCATGCCGCTGCAGAACCCGCGACCGGCTCCGGTCAGGATGATGACGCGCACGTCGCGATCCGCGTCCGAGCGCTCGATGGCGTCCCGCCACTCGCTCAGCATCAGGTTGTCGAAGGCGTTCAGCCGTTCCGGACGGTTGAGCGTGATGGTCGCAATGCCGTCCGCCACGTCGTAGAGGATGTGTTCGTAGTCCACGGCGGCGATTGTACCGGCGGGGAGCGTTAGCTGGCTCGCGAGCGCACACACCGTACGCTGACTGCTACGGAGCCCCACCATGACCACCAACGCCAACCTCCAGAAGGCGCTCGAACCGTGGGGCCCAGTTGAGGTCGAGGCTGAAGTGAGCGGCCTGCGCAACCGGGTCTGGAGGATCCGCCTGCGTGGTGAACGCTGTGTCGCCCGCCAGAACGACCGAAGCGGAGAGGCTCTCGACTGGGAGCTCGACCTGCTCGGCTCCCTGCACGACCACGGCTTCACCGTCCCCCTCCCGATTGCGACCGCCTCGGGAGAGCGCCGCGTCGGTGGGCTTGTCGTTTTCACCTTCCTCGAGGGCAGGGAGCCGGAGGGCCGCCGCGACTCACGACTCGTCGGCGACGAGCTCCGCCGCCTGCACGACCTGCTGGCAGGGCGGCCCCAACGCCCCGGCTTCTGCACGAGTCACGAGTTGCTGGGAACCGACGTCGGTGGCGATGTCGACATGTCACTGCTGACGCCTGAGGACGCCGAATTGTGCCGCGACTCGTGGCGCCAACTCCCTCACAGGGCAGCGACAGTCATTCACGGCGACCCTTCCCCTACCAACATCCGCATCGATGGCGACATGGTCGGCCTCCTCGACTGGGACGAAGCCCGTATCGACACGCCGCTCCTCGACCTCGGCGCCCTGCCGGATGCGGAGTCGGCCGGGCTCTCCAAAGACCACTTCCGGCGGGCGCGGCGGGCGTCGGTCGCATGGGAAGTGGCGGTCTGCTGGCAGCTTGAGTCCGACTATGCCCGGCGGCGCCTGCGGGAGCTCCGGGAGCTGAGCCAGCAGTCGTAGCAAAGATACGTATACGTGCTGTTAGAATACGTATACGTACAGGGGCGGATCATGCAGACCAAGACCAAGCTCACCGTCACCATCGATTCCGAAGTACTTCCCCGGGCCAAGGAGTACGCGCGAGCACGCGGCGTCTCGCTGTCCTCCTTGATCGAGGAGTCCCTGCGAGAGGCGCTCGCTGACAACGGTCCGACTTCCGCGGACAGGGTGGACTGGGAGACGGCTGAAGCGCGCACAGCTGCCATCGTGGCCCGCCTCGACGAGGAAACCCCGGAAGAGAGTTGGGCTCGCCTCAATGACCAGACGCTCCCCATCGGGACACGGTTGCTCGGTCAGGCGAAGCCGGAGAAGCCACTGACGGACGAAGAGCTACGCGACCTGCGCTACGAGCACCTCCGGGAGAAGTATGGCTAGGTGGCTCGTCGACTCCGATGTGCTCATTGACATCGCCCTCACCCGGGAGCCCCACGTGGGCTCGTCTCGCCGCCTGGTGGACCGCCTTCAGCAGGAGAGGCAGGATCTGTTCATTGCCTGGCACACCGCCTCCAACGCCTTCTACAACGTCAGCCGACAGGCTAGCCCGGAGATTGCCCGCACCTTCATCACGAGCCTCCTTGAATTCGCTGAGGTCGCTCCCGCCGCCACGGCCGACCTCCGCTACGCCCTCTCGCTCCCCATGGACGACTTCGAGGACGCCATGCAAGTGGCTGCAGCAAGCGCCTGCGAGGCGCGATTCATCATCACGCGGAACGAGCGCGACTACGCACGGTCCCCCATCCCCTTCCTCACACCCGCCGAGGCCCTCGCGGAGCTGTCCCGCTGAGGGCCGCGCTACACTAGCTACGTGGTCGCAACCGCCCTTCCCGACCGGCTGAAGAAGCAGATCGAGGCGCTCCCCGCGAGGCCCGGCGTCTACCTCATGCGCAACGAGAAGGGCGAGGTCATCTACGTCGGCAAGGCCGCGCGCCTGAAGGACCGCGTGCGCTCCTACTTCGGCTCGCCCCGCAGCCTCGAGCCAAAGACCCGCGCCCTCCGCACCGATATCGAGGACTTCGAGTACATCGTCTGCGCCAACGCGGGCGAGGCGCTCATCCTCGAGGCGACGCTGATCAAGCGGCACCAGCCGTTCTTCAACATCCGCCTGAAGGACGACAAGCGCTATCCCTATCTCAAGATCGACGTGCAGAACCCATGGCCGCGGGTCTACATCACGCGGCGCATCGAGAAGGACGGCGCCCGCTATTTCGGCCCGTACGCCAGCGCCGGCTCCGTCCGAGCCACCCTCGACCTGCTCAAGAAGCTCTTCCCCTACCGCTCCTGCACCAAGGAGATTACGGGAACGGACCCTCGCCCCTGCCTCGACTACTACATCAAGCGCTGCATCGCGCCCTGCACGGCGTTCTGCACTTCCGAGGAGTACGCCGAGGTCATCAACCAGATCATCCTCTTCCTGGAAGGGAAGGCGTCGGACGTGCTCGACCGCCTCGGTGACCAGATGGACACCGCGGCCGAGTCCCTCGACTACGAGCGCGCCGCCATGCTCCGCGACCAGATCCGCGCCATCGAGCGCACCGTCGAGCGCCAGATGCTCTCGACCACGAAGAAGGAAGAGCTCGACGTGTATGGCCTCGCCCGCGAGGGCGACCGCGCCTGCGTGCAGGTCTTCTTCGTCCGCGGCACCCAGATGACGGGCCGTGACCACTTTGTCATGGAAGGCGTCACGGGAGAGTCCGACGAGGCCGTCCTCAGCAGCCTCCTGCAGCAGTATTACGAGAGCGCGCAGTCGATCCCGAAGCTGGTCGTCGTGCCGATTGAGCCCGAAGGGCGCGCCGATCTGGAGGCGATGCTCACGGAGAAGCGCGGCGCCAACGTCGAGATTCGCGTGGCCCAGCGCGGCGAGAAACGCCAGCTCCTGGAGATGGCCCGCGAGAACGCCGCCGAGGCGCTCGACAACCTCAAGGTGCGCTGGCTCAGCGACCAGACCAAGACCGCCACCGCCCTCGACGAGCTGCGCGAGGAGCTCGCTCTGCCGGAGGCGCCCCACCGCATCGAGTGCTACGACAACTCGAACATCCAGGGGGCGAGCCCCGTCTCCAGCATGGTCGTCTTCCTCGACGGACAGCCCGCCCCTCGCCAGTACCGCAAGTTCCGCATCAAGACCGTCGAGGGCGCGGACGACTTCGCCACCATGCAGGAGGTCCTGCGCCGCCGCTTCAAGCGCGCCGCCAAGCGCATCGAGCAGCAGACGCTCGAAGGCGGCGACGCCGAGACAGCCGACGACGACAGTTGGGACCTGCCCGACCTCGTCATTGTCGACGGGGGCAGGGGCCAGTTGAGCGCCGCCGTCGAGGTAATGCGCGAGCTCGGGGTGTACCACATTCCCACGTTCGGGCTGGCGAAACGCCACGAGGAGTTGTTCGCCGCGGACGAGGAGGCGCCCATCATCCTGCCGCGCGGCTCCGAAGCCCTCTACCTCGTCCAGCGCGTTCGCGACGAGGCCCACCGCTTCGCCATCACCTACCACCGCCAGGTGCGCCGCAAGGCCGCCACCGCCAGCGTCCTCGACTCCATCCCCGGCGTCGGGCCGAAGCGGAAGCGCGCTCTCCTGCGCAAGTTCGGCTCGCTCAAGGCCGTGCGCGAGGCCGGCGTCGAGGAGATCGCGAGCACGGCCGGCTACACCCGCTCACTCGCGGAGAAGGTCAAGGAGTACGTCTAGGGTGGCTGAGGCGCTGGAAGGAGGCGTCCTCGGCGTGGACGTGGGCGGCACGTTCACCGACTTCGTCGCCATCGAAGAGACAGGCATCCGCACCTGGAAGCGCCTCTCAACGCCCTCCGCCCCCGAAGAAGCCGTTCTGGCCGGCGCTGGCAGCTTGACCGACCAGCGCCTGGCGCACGGAAGCACGGTTGCCACGAACGCCCTCCTTGAGCGCCGCGGA
Source organism: Tepidiformaceae bacterium (assembly GCA_965203545.1). Lineage (GTDB taxonomy): Bacteria > Chloroflexota > Dehalococcoidia > Tepidiformales > Tepidiformaceae > UBA2991. The sequence continues at coordinate 547,576 of OZ241899.1, read as the reverse complement.
CCCCGCACCGTCCTCGTCACGACCGAAGGCTTCCGCGACCTGCTCGTCATCCGGCGGCAGGAGCGGCCCGCCCTCTACGACCTTGAACCACGGCGAACCCCGCACGTCGTCGCGCGAGGCGATGTCATCACCGTTCGGGAACGAATCGGCGCCGACGGTGAGGTCGTGATGCCCCTCAACGACGCCGAGATCGCGCGGGTGGTCGAGGAGGCACGGGCGTTGGGCGCGGAAGCAGTCGCCATCTGCCTGCTGTTCGGCTACCTGCGCCCCGAGCACGAGGCCCGCCTCGCCAGCGCATTGCGCGAAGCGGGCTTCCCCGTCAGCACCTCGCACGAGACGCTTCCCGAGCACCGGGAATACGAGCGCGCCAGCACGACCGCCATCAACGCGTTTCTCCAGCCAGCCGCCCGCCGTTACCTGGACGGCATCGACGAGCGCTTCCCCGGGCTGCGCGTGATGCACTCGGCCGGTGGGCTCACCGACGCCACGACCGTTGGCGAACGTCCCGTCTCTATGGTCACGAGCGGTCCCGCCGGGGGTGTGCTCGGCGCTCTCGCCGTCGCGAAGGCCGCGGGCCACGAGCAGATCATCACGTTCGACATGGGCGGCACGAGCACCGACGTCTCGCTCTGCCCCGGCGAACCCCGCTACCGCTCCGCCACGGAGGTCGACGGCCTCGCGGTGCACACCCCCATGGTCGACATCGTGACGGTGGGCGCCGGCGGCGGATCGATCGCCCGGCTCGACCCGGGCGGGGCGCTGGCCGTGGGCCCCCAGAGCGCCGGCGCCGACCCCGGTCCCGCCTGCTATGGACGGGGCGAACTCCCAACCGTCTCCGACGCCAATCTCGTGCTGGGACGCCTCCGCCCCGACGCGCCCCTCGGCGGCAGCGTCATCCCCGACCTCGAACGCGCCCGCAACGCCCTTTTGACCCTCGGCGATCCCGAAGCGTCGGCCGCTGCCGTGGTCGAGGTCGCGAACGCGACCATGGCGCGGGCCCTCCGGCGCGTCAGCCTGGAACGGGGTTACGACCCCGCCGGCTTCACGCTGGTGGCCTTTGGCGGCGCCGGCCCCCTCCACGCCTGCGAGCTCGCAGCCGAGCTCGGCATCGGGCAGGTGCTCGTGCCCCGCCATGCCGGGGTGCTGTCCGCGGTCGGAATCGCCACCGCCCCGGAAGTCATCGAGCGCGGACAGGGGCTGCTCGTCACCCTGGGGCCGGAAACGTCGAGCTCGGTCGGCGAGACTGCCAGAGCACTCGAGGAGCAGGCGAAGGCGGACCTGCAGGCTGCGGGCGGGACGCTCACCGAGCTCACCTGGGCCGCCGACGTGCGCTATCGGGGTCAGGCGCACGAGCTGAGGGTCTCCTTCGACCAGCCGGTTCCCGACGCGATCACGGCCGCCTTCCATGCCGCCCACGAGCGCGAGTACGGCTTCTCGACGCCCGAGCGCGCGGTCGAGCTGGTCGCGTTGCGCTGCCGAGCGCAGGGCGCGACCCGGACCCTCCCCGACCTGGCCGTCGACGCCACCGAAGACCCTGGAGAGCCCCAGCCCATCACGCTGGCAGGCGGCGTCCGCGGGGTCCACGCCTTCCGGGCAGCGCTTGGCGTCGGCTCGACGCTCGACGGGCCGGCCGTCGTCACGCAGCCGGACGCCACCACCTTCATCCCCGGGGGCTGGCAGGCGACCGTCGCCGCCAGCGGCAACCTCCTGGTGACTCCGCGATGACGGACGATCCCGCCCGCCTCGCCGTCTGGAACGCGCTCCTTGCCTCGGCTGCGGAGGAGATGGGGGTGACACTGTGGCGCACAAGCCACTCACCCAACATCCGCGAGCGCCGCGACTTCTCCTGCGCCGTCTTCGATGCGAACGGTGAGATGGTGGCCCAGGCCGCCCACATCCCCGTCCACCTGGGGGCCATGCCCGAGTCGATTGCCGCGGTCTCCACGCTCGCACCCTGGAGCGAGGGTGACGTGGCCATCGTCAACGACCCATACCTCGGTGGCACGCACCTGCCCGACGTGACGCTGGTGGCGCCTGTGTTCGCCGGCGGCGAGCTGATCGGGTTCGTCGCGAACCGCGCGCATCACGCCGACATCGGGGGCATGTCGGCGGGCTCGATGCCGGTTGCCACGGAGCTCTACCAGGAGGGCGTCATCATCCCGCCGCTCAAGCTGCGCGAGGCGGGACTGCTGAACGAAGCGCTCTTCGCGCTGATCTTGCGGAACGTCCGCACGCCCGCCGAACGTCGCGGCGACTTCGACGCCCAGCTCGGGGCGCTCAGCACCGGCGCCGCCCGCCTCGAAGCCCTGGCCGCCCGCTACGGCAACGACGAGCTCGCGCGCTGGATGGCCGCGCTCACCGACTACGCCGAGCGCCTGACCCGAGCCGCCCTCGCCAAGGTGCCCGACGGGGACTACGCAGCCGAAGACGTGATGGAAGGCACGGAGGGAACGCTGCTCCCCGTGCGCGCCCGGGTCTCCGTGAGCGGCGACGAGGTCACGGTCGACTTCACCGGCTCGGCGGAGGAGCAGGCCGCCTCGATCAACGCTGTAGCCGCGGTCACACGTTCGGCCGTGGCCTACTGCGTGCGCTGCCTCCTGCCCCCGGATGCACCCTCGAACGCAGGCGTCTTCCGGCCCATCGAGGTGGTCCTGCCTGAGGGCTCAATCGTGAACGCCCGGCCCCAGCGCGCCGTCTCCGCTGGCAATGTCGAGACCTCGCAGCGGGTGACCGATGTCGTACTCGCGGCCCTTGCGGAAGCGCTTCCGGGACGAATCCCGGCAGCGAGCGCCGGAACGATGAGCAACTTCACGTTCGGCGGCGTGCGTCCTGACGGCCAGGCCTTCGCATACTACGAGACGGTCCCGGGCGGGGCCGGTGCGGGACCAGATGGAGATGGCGAGAGCGGCGTGCAAACGCACATGACGAACACCGCCAACACGCCCGCCGAGTCGATAGAGACCGCCTTTCCCGTGCGCGTGCGACGCTTTGAGCTACGCGACGGGAGCGGGGGGGACGGCCGGCACCGTGGCGGCGACGGGGTCGTGCGCGAGATTGAATTCCTGGCAGAGGCGGATGTCTCCCTCATCGGCGACCGGAGGGCGGTCGGGCCACCGGGGACGCAGGGCGGAGAGGCGGCCGAACGCGGCGAGAACGCGCTGATCCACACCAACGGGGAGCGCGAGCCCCTCGCCGGCCAGCAGCAGCTCCGGGTAGACGCGGGCGACCGCGTGGAGGTCCGTACACCCGGCGGGGGAGGCTGGGGTAAGGACGCCCACGACTGACCATCGACGGCTTACTCGCTGATCCCCTATCGTGGACAGTGCCATGCCCGACCGCATCGATCGCGAGATCGAGGAGATCCTGGCCCGCCTCGGAGAGGAGCCTCCAAAGCCGGGCGAGGAACCGATCTCGCTGGAGAGTCGCAGGCGGAAACGGGGTCAACCGTTCTCGTCCCGCATCGTCTCGGCATTCGGTCTGAAGGTGAACGGCCCGACTCCCGCCTCGATGCTCTTCACCGGGGCCGGGGTGATGGTGGCGGGTCTCATCCTGGCCGCCATCTGGGCCGCCCTGATCTGGATGGCCTTCATCGGCGTCGTGCTTTTCCTGGCCGCGTTCATCTGGTCGTTCGTGCGCCCGCGGCGCGCTTCGGTCTCGGCCCCGCCGGCCGCGAAGGGCGCCCATTGGCGGGGACGTTACGTCGAGTATGAGCCCACCCCGCCGGGCGTCCTGGCACGGATCAGGCGTGCGTTTCGCCGTCGCTAAGGGCGATCCCCTAACCCCACGACCGTCCATGCTCCAGTCGACAGGCCGAATGCTCCTCTGCGCCGGGCTGGTTGCGGTGCTTGCGGCGGCCTGTTCGGGTGGCAGTTCCGAGGACGCCTCGCCCACGCCGGCGGCTCCCACATCGACGACCACCGCAACTCCCACTGCTCCGGACGCCGCACCGACCGAGCGCGCAACCCCGACCGCCCCACTCCCCGACACCATCGAGCGCCTCGACCATGACCTCGAAAACGCCATGGAGCACGTGCAGGTGCTCTCCGTGGCCATCGGCCCGAGGGTGTCCGGCTCGCAGGAGGCGCGGGAGACGGTCGGGTACATCGCCGAAGCGTTCCGGAGCTACGGCTACGCGGTCGAGGTGACGGAGTTCAGGTACGAGACGCGGTTCCGGCAGGCGACCGTCACGGTGGGTGAAGAAACGATCGAAGGGATCGCGCTGAACGGCGAGGCCACGGGGGAGCGGTCGGCGGAGGGGCGGGCGGTCGACGGCGGGCTCACGGGCAACGACTCCTTCAGTGGCGCGATTCCCGTTGGGAGCCGGAACACGTCCCGGCCCCAGGACTCGATGATGTACCTGGCCGCGGCCAGAAACGGGGCGGCGGGGCTCGTGATCGTGAACCACGAACCGTGGCGGCTGGCCGGTTTCCCCATCCCCGCCCGCGACGCCATACCCGTCGTCCTCGTGGCCCACACTGAGGCAGACCGCTTCTCGCGAGCGATCGCGGAGGGAGCCTCCATCAGCATCGACATAGGTCCTGCACGTCCGGTGGCCATGAACGTCATTGCCCGCCCTGGCGAAGACGCTCGCTGCGACATCCTCGCGGGAGGGCACCACGACACCGTGTCGGCGTCGCCGGGTGCGGTCGACAACGCAAGCGGCGTGGCCATCGTGCTCGAGCTGGCCCGCGCCTTTGCCAGCGACGGGCTCGACGAAGGTCTCTGCTTCGCAACGTTCGGCGCGGAGGAGTCGGGCCTGTTCGGGAGCAGGGCGCTGGCCCGGAGCATGGCCGAGGAGGGCGAACTCCCCGAGATCATGGTGAACTTCGACGTGACCGCGCGGGGAGACGCCATCGAAGTGATCGGCACGCGGGCACTGGTGGACCGGACGGTCGAGATCCTCGGGCAGGAGGGGTTCCCCGCCTATGCGTCGGCTCTTCCTGAGGGATACGGCAGCGACCACTCAAGCTTCGCCGATGCCGGCGTTCCGGTGCTCTTCTTCTCGGACGGCGACGTTTCGCTGATCCACACGCCCGCCGATATCTTCGAACTCGTCGAACCGGATGCACTCGACCGGATTGGCGATGGCGCCGCCCTCATGCTGGGGGTTCTGCTGGCGGAGATTGCCGGAGGCCCGTAGCGAACCTAGCATGGCCCAAGGTGCTCACCCGAACGTTCGCCGTGGCCTGCCTCTTCGCCCTGCTTCTCGTGGGGTGCGGGGACGACGACGATGTGGTTGAGCCGCAAGGGCGTCCGACACTGAGCGATCCGGCGAGCGTCCCCACAGCCGTGCCGGACGAGGAACGCGACCCCTACATCATCGACCCGCCGCACGTGTACGCCCCCGGCGACACCCCGCCTGCCACCGTCGAGCCGGAGCCGCAACCAGCGCGCACCTACGTCGTCCAGCCAGGGGACAACTGCGGCGCCATCGCCGCCCAGCACAACATCTCCGTCGCGGAGCTGCTGGCGGCGAACCCCCGCATCAACGAGGACTGCACGAACCTCCACGTCGACGAGACCCTGAACATTCCGCCAGCAGACCCGAGTGTCGCGACCGAAGAGGAAGTCGAGGAGCGCCCCGGCGCGGGCCGGACCTACGTCGTGGTCCCGGGGGACACGTGCGTCGCCATCGCGCAGGACCACGACATCCCCGTGCAGACGTTCATGGTCGCGAACGGACTGGACGAGGAGTCGTGCCTCACGCTCCAGGTTGGGCAGGAAGTGACTATTCCCGAGTAGGGGCGCGGAGTTCCGCCAGCACCTCGTCCGTGTGTTCCCCCAGCTTGGGGGCGGGACGGCGCAGCTCCCACGGGGTTGCGGTTAGCAGGTAGGGCGCACCCGGCATAAGCGCTTCCCCGTCCAGGCCCTCGCCCGTCGTCGCGACAAAGTGGCCGCGGTCGTGCAGGTGGGGGTCGTCGACGGCCTCGTCGGGGGAGCGCACGGTGCCCCATGGCAGACCGCAGGCCTGAGCGCCGCGGTACACCTCTTCGGCATCGAGGATCTGGATGAAGCGGGAGACCTCGTCGAAGATCTCCCGGGCCTCGGGTGTTCCGCGGGCGGCCATTCGGTTCATGGGGTCGTCGAAACGCTCCTCGTCGAAGTTCATGCCGAAGTCGCGGGACTGCATCCAGCGCTTGAGCTTGCCCCACGACTCGTTGCTGCGCCCGATGTTGAAAACGAGGACGTGCTTGCCGTCGCGGGCACGGTGTATCCAGGGCTCGGTGCGGATGGTGGCGGCGTGGCGACCGGTCTGGCGGATGATGTTCGTCTTCGTGTAGAGCCAGTGCGGGAGGCCGACCTCGGTGGCGGAGGAGAGGGCCTCGTGCATGGAGCAGTCGATGTACTGGCCCTCGCCGCTGGCGTCGCGGCCCACGAGAGCGGTGAGGATGCCCATGGCGGCGAAGTGGGCGGCGGTGTTGTAGGCCTGATCGCCCTTGCCGTGGATGGGCGGGGCGCCGGGAGCGTCCTCGGGGTCGTAGCCGTTCATGTTCATGGGGCCGCCGGCCGCCAACGCGACGAGGTCGGTGACGCGGTAGTGCGCCCAGGGGCCGTCCTGTCCGAAGGGGGTGAGGGCGCAGTGGATGAGGCGGGGGTTGGCGGGGGCGAGGGTGGCGTAGTCGAGGCCGAGGGCGGCGGTGTGGCCGGGGGGCAGCGCCTCGAGGAAGACGTCGGCGCGGGCGAGGAGGGCGCGAGCGGTCTCGCGGTCCGGTTCGGAGTGCTCGAGGTCGAGGACGGCGGAGCGCTTGTTCGTGTTGTGGTACCAGAAGTTGAGCGAGCGGTTGGGGCCGGGCTCGTCGTTGACGAAGGGGCCGACACGGCGGGCGGACGAGCCTTCGGGGGGCTCGATCTTGACGACGTCGGCGCCCATGTCGGCGAGGAGCTTGCCGGCGTACTGCCCCAGCTCGTCCGCGATCTCGACGACGCGCAGGCCTTCGAGGGGACCGCTCACATGAACACCCCCGCTTCGGCGAACTCGTCGATTTCCGCTTCGGACAGGTTCAGCGCCTCGGACAGGACCTCGCGCGTGTGCGCGCCGATGAGGGGGGCGGCGCGCTGCAGTTGGCCGGGCGTGCCGCTCAAGCGGGGGGCGACGCCATCGTGGAGGGTGTCGCCCATCTCGGGGTGGGGGAGGGTCTGCCACCAGCCGCGGGCGGCGAACTGGGGGTCGCTTTCGACGCGGTCCCCGGGCTTCTGGCAGACAGCCGCGCGCACCCCCGACGCCTGCAGGAGGGCCATCAGGTCGTAGTCGTCGCGCTCGGCGGTCCAGGCGGCGATGTGCTCATCGAGGGCGTCCTGGTTGGCGAGACGGTCCGCGTTCGACCCGAACCTTGCGTCGCGGGCCCAGGCGGGTTCGTCCATGGCGCGCACGAGCGCCTCCCACTCGGCGTCGCTCATGACGGCGATGGCGATCCAGCGGTCCTCGCCGGCGCAGGGGTAGGTGTTGTGGGGGGCGACGGCGGGCTCCCAGGCGCGATTCCCCGGGGGCAGCCCCTCGCGACGCCAGCTGCGGCCATTGACGGTGCGGTCGAGGACGGCGGGACCGTTGAGGACGGTGGCGGCCTCGACCTGGGACATGTCGATGTGCTGGCCCTCACCGGTGCGGTTGCGGTGGTGGAGGGCCATGAGGATGGCGATGGCGGCGGAGTAGCCGGCGGTGTGGTCCATGAAGCTGTAGCCCCAGCCGGCGGGGGTGATGCCGGGGAGGCCGGAGGTGAGGGTGAGGCCGCCGAGGGCCTGGGCGGTGGGTCCCCAGGTGGTGTAGTCGCGGTCGCGGCCGGTGTGCCCGAAGCCCGAGATAGAGCAGTAGATGATGCGTTCGTTGATGTCGCGCATCTGGGGGTAGTCGAGCTCCCAGGAGGCGAGGGTTCCGGCGGAGAAGTTCTCGATGACGACATCGGAGACGGCGATGAGGCGCTTGAGCAGGTCCATGCCGAAGGGGTGGCGGACGTTGAGGAGGACGCTGCGCTTGTTGCGGTTGACGTAGTTGAAGAAGCCGGAGTTGTTGAGGGTGGGGCTATCGCCGATCAGGGGGCGTCCGAGGCGGATGGGGTCGACGGCCTGCTCGTGCTCGACCTTGACGACATCGGCGCCGAAATCGGCGAGGAAGCGGGTGGCGGTGGGTCCGGCGATGATCCAGGTGAGGTCGATGACGCGGATGCCGGCGAGGGGGAGGCTGGACACGAGATTGCATGATACGGGGCGATCCCATGGGGAGGGGTCATACGACCGCCCTGGACGGGCGGCCTCCTGACTGGGGAGCGCTAACGCTTGGTTTGCCGTGGCGCTTGCGCGCACGGAGGGCCTGTGGAGCCCTCGACGAGGGTCGCGTTACGGCCGTGAGTCCCCCACTGGCCCGCCGGTTGCCCTGCCGTGATAGTCCCGGGCGTTTGCGTGGAGGCGGCCCACCGCGACAGGGCGCGCACATGACGCCGGCCATGGCAGGCCGGCCGCGACGGTTTCCCGTACATCCGGTAGGTGGTTGGGGCTGCTGCGGTCCCCGTGGGGCCCGTCGTGTCTACGACTCGTCACCGTAGTCCAGGCCCAGCGGCAGCGTCAGGGGGGAGGATGGGGACGGGAGGCGGGAGGGGGAAGGGGTGGGTGGCACTGGGGGTCAGTCGATCGGGGCCTCGTCCAGCGGGGGGAGGGACTTGACGATCTCCACCGTCTCCACGCTGACGGTCACGATGCGCTTGACCAGATCGATGATGTAGCGCGGGTTGGGTGGGTCGAGCTCCAGACCCCAGTCGTTCACGTCGTTGACGATGCCGCTCGCTTTGTCCGTCTTGACCTGGTAGCGATCAATGAGCCACGCCAGCGCGGAACGCGGACCAACGACGTACTCGTGCGCCTCGTCGGGGATGCCCGCGAGCGTGATCCAGTCGTTGTAGACGATCTGTGAGCGGTCAGGCTCTTTGCGCGAGCCGCCCCAACGCATCTTTTCGACGCGGTAGCGCGCCACCGGTTCCTCAGGCGCCAGACCCTTGACCTGCTCCTCCAACTGATAGGGCTCGACTTCCTCGTAGCCGATATGCAAGTCGAGCAGTCGCTGGCCGGCCTCAGCGTAGGCGAGAAACCCCTCTGCCGTCGCGACCTCTGGAATGCGGGGCAGCAGCTTGGCCAGATCCGTAGCGTAGCGCTTTCGGTACACAGGGGAGTGGAGGAGGCCATAAACGTAGGCGAAGACTTGATCTCTAGTCACATCATCTCCGTAGCGCATACGGTAGGCCGTTAGCGCCCCATCCGTGATGTTGTTGCTCTCTGCATCGCCTTCGGCATCGAGGAGAGGAGCTTGCTGGCCTGACGCAGTCGGGTTCACCTTCCTTTGGCGAGGAAGAAAGAGACTTGACGGGCCCGCAAGTCCATCGTCCGGAAGGGTGTCCACAGCCAAAACGCCCATCTCTCCTGCCTTCTCGGTCACAACTATTCCCTCGACTCGGGATGTGCTATGGGGAAAAATTTGTGGCAGTTTACGAAGGCTATGAGCGATCGCGCGGTCAAAATACACATGCTGCCGGTAGAAGGGGCGATAGGACGCTTTACGGAAACCCGTGCTGTCCACGTTAAGCTGATGTCCCCGAACAAAGCGGCTCTCCGAAGGTACAGTCCAGCTGAACCGCTTAGGGTCACGAGCCCTGGAAGACTTCATGTATAGTCTTCGTTCTTCTTTTGTCAGGTTTCCACCGGAGCACTCCGCGACAAGATCGTTGAAGAACTGCGCCGCGTTTCTGCAGGATTTTTCAATCACCGGAAGAGATGAATTATACACCCAAGGATCACATTTATTCTGCATTCCAAATGAGTATTCTTCGAAGATATGGCTCACCATTTCAGGGGTATTTCTCACGATAAGTGGTCGCAAGTGCGAAAATCGGTCCCCACGCTGGTTAATCCAATCTCCGTGCCTATCCGGAGAAACTAGTTCCCAATCGACAGTCGTGATATCGGCTTCCGCAATGATGCGCAGTTTCTCCTCACGTGAGTGATAATCACCAATATCGCGGTAACGGATGGTGGCCGGGGCAGTCGGTATCCCTGGCAACTTCACCAGAAGCAGAATCGCTACGCCCGCGCGGCTCCCGCTCCCAAAGACCTTGCCCCCTTCCATCCGTGAAGTCTCTCCCGAGGTGCGCTGATTCCCCCGCAGATTGTAGACATAGACCTCGTGGAACTCGCCCTCCAGGCCCTTCCGGAAACCGTCGAACGACTTGCCATCGAGGAAACCGCTATTCGTTACGAGGCCGACAACGCCACCAGCGGCGCAGGTGCGCACACGATCTGAGGCCCAACGAATCGCCCGAACATAGGAGTCATAGATGCCGGGCACCACACGCGACGACGATTGACGCCCATAAGTCTCAGAAATTGCCTTGTCGAGTGTCGGGTATGGCTGGCGCTGATTGTCGTCATTCTGACTCCGCTGACCTTTCAGCCACGGGGGATTTCCTATCATGACGCGGATGTCGAGGTCGCGCTGGCGCTCAGCTCGGGCGTTGTTGCGTGGGAAGTAGTGAGGGTCCATCGGATTACCCTCTTCGGACAACTGGAACGTGTCTGTTAGGACGATTCCCTCGAAGGGCTTGTATTCGCCGGCGACCTCGGCGTAGGCCGTTTCGATGTTCACGGCAGCGATGTAGTAGGCGAGCAGCATGATCTCGTTAGCATGCAATTCGGATGCGTACTTACGAAGGATCGCCTCCCGATCTAGGTAGCCACTCTGGATAAGGCGCGTGATGAATGTGCCCGTGCCCGTGAACGGGTCGAGGACGTGCACACCCTCATCACTGAGCGACGCGCCGAACTTGCGGAAAAGCAGATCCTCTACGCTGCGAATGATGAAATCGACTATTTCAACGGGTGTGTAGACGATGCCAAGTCGCTCGGCGTCCTTGGGAAAGGCTTTCCGGAAGAAGTTCTCGTACAACTCCGTTACGACCCTCTGCTTGGCCCCGGCGTTGTCGATCCCCTCCACGCGCCGGCGAACACTCTCATAAAAGGACTCCAATTCCGCTGTCTCGGCCTCCAGCCCGCGGCCCTCAAGCTCCTTTACCATGCCCTGCATCACACGGGAGACGGAGTTGCTCTCAGTGAAGTCGTGGCCTGCGAAGAGGGCGTCGAAGACCGGCTTGGTAATGAGGTGCTGGGAGAGCATTGATGCGGCGTCGTCATCGGTAATCGAGTTGTTAAGGTTGTTGCGCAGGGCCGTTACGAACTCTGCGAACCGCTCCCCCACGTCGGACTCGGGATCTTCGATCAGGGCACGGATGCGCTCGTGGTGTCGGCGGGCGATGTCAGTGACGGACTCGGCCCACTTCTCCCAGTAGCGGCGATCCCCACAACGATCGACGATCTTGCCGTAGATGGCGTCCCGCCACGGACCCCAGTCGAAGTCCATGATCGCCTGGGCCGTTTCCTTCCGGGCTGCAGCGCCGTCTTGATCGTCTCCATCTCCAGACCCGCCGACCCCAATGATGCGGACCCGCCCCTCTTTGTCCCGGTTCAAGTCAATCTGGTTGATGTAAGCATCGAAACGCTCGTCGTGGGAGCGCAAGGCCTGCAGGACCTGCCACACGTGGGCATAGGGCTCGTTGCGGTCCAGGGCATTCGCGGGATCCTCATCGGACGGAACGACCACGGGCAAAATGATGTAGCCGTACTTCTTGCCCGCAGCGCGGCGCATGACGCGCCCCACCGCCTGGACAACGTCAATCTGGGACTTGCGTGGCTGGAGGAAGAGGACGGCATCCAAGGCTGGCACGTCGATGCCTTCGGTGAGGCAGCGGGCGTTGGAGAGGATGTGACAGCGCTGAGCCATGGTCATGTCCTCGCCAAGCCACCGGAGCCGCCTGGCCCGTTCGAGGACACCACTCTTTCCGTCGACGTGCGCAGCTTCGAACTTCATCGCACGCTCGCTTAGCTCTTCCTCGTCCTGCATACGACTGACCATGTCGACGAACTTCTTCGAAGCATCAATGGTGTTGGAGAAGGCGACGGCCCGATGCATAGGACCTGGGTCGTCCTTGAATTGCTCCTTGGTCGGGTCGAGCTTGGCAAGGCCGTTGAGGCAGCCGTATACGCGCCCCACGTCGTCGATAGCAGCATCGGTATCGAGGTGCTTCTGCAGATCCCGAGCAATCTGATCTTCCCTAACCACAAGGATGGTGACCTTGTAGTCGCTAAGCAGGCTGGCCTCCACGGCCGGCGCGAAACCGAGGCGGTGAAACTCAGGGCCGTAGGTGGTCTCATCGTCCATGGAAGCGACGTAGGCCTTCGCGTCCTGCGCCTTCTGCCGAGCGGCCGGGGCATAGATTCGGGGCGTGGCAGTCATGTAGAGGCGCTTGCGGGCGCGAACGGCCTCGCGGTCGTGGACGAGCATGAAGTGCGAGCGTTCTTCGTCCTTGAGGGCGTAGCCCGTAGTGCGGTGGGCCTCGTCACAGACGATGAGATCAAACTCGGGCATGCCCGCTTCCTGCGCGTCGCGAATGACCTGCATCGACTGGTAGGTCGAGAAGACAACGGTCAGCCGATCAGCATCATCCTTGGCAGCTGCGGCCGCGAGCTTCTGCGGGTCGGTGGTAGCGGGAATGGGTAGGTCGTACGTGCGGGCGCTGTCTCCGTCCGCGCTCCCCACCTTCACGTCGGAACAGACAGCAAAGGCGCGAATTGGCAACTCCGCATCGCCCCCCCACTCGCGCATCGCCTGAGCCACGAGCGAGATCGAGGGTGCAGCAAAGAGCACCCTCCCTCCCCAGCCGGCGACTCTTTCGGCGATACGGAGCGCCGTCAGCGTCTTGCCAGTGCCACAAGCCATGATGAGCTTGCCTCGGTCGTGCTCCTCGAAACCGGAGAGGACATCATTGAGGGCGCTCTCCTGATGCGGCAGGAGTTCTTTGCGGGGCCTCTCCACCAACGGCGCGGATGCATCCTCAAGGTAGGCATCCCAGTCGATCGTCGTTCCGTCGAAACCGAAGAGATCGACTCGCTGCACCGGCGGCTGCTGCTCTTCAAACATGCGGGCCGCGTTGTTACTCCAACGCGTCGTGGTCGAGACGATCATCCGCTCGGAATAGCGACGCTGGGAGTTCGCCAGGAAGGAGTCGATATCCGCCTTCACGATGCTGTGCCTGGGGTCATAGCACTTGCACTGAATCGCGGTCAGCTCGCCATCGTGGGACCTGGCGACGATGTCGATACCAATGTCGGAGCCAGTCCGGTCTGGATATTCGCTCCAGTGCCAGACCTCGGCGAAGCGCTGCTTAAAGGTTCGATCGGTCTTCAACACCTCAGCCACGAGGTGTTCGAAACGCCGCCCACGTTCGCCCGGATCGGGATAGCGTTCCCTCAGGCGTTCATAAACATCGCCGAAAGTAGCTTTCACTACAGGTTCAGGCATAGATGAGTCCGCGGGACTATACGACTTTCGCCCCGCCTAGCGCGCCCCTGCCGCAGCCCATCCGATCGCGGCTCCAACTACAACACCAGGCGTGACCCAGGTCTCGCGGGCTGACACTTGTTGCGCGCGGTCGCTATACTGGTGCGCGTGACAACAGAGGAGCGCATCAGCAGACTTGAGGGCGCCTACGAGCAGGTTGACGAGCGCCTGGGGGAGATCCGGGGGGAACTCTCCCGGATGAACGAGCGCTTCGGCACCTTGGACGGGTCCGTCAACGGCCGTTTCGACACGATGAACGGGCGTTTCGATGGGATGAATGGGCGCTTCGATGCGATGAACGTGTCGATGAACAGTCGCTTCGACGCCATGAACGAGTCCATCAACCGGCGTTTCGATGCCCAGAACCGGATGTTGCTGGCCGGGATCGGATTGATCCTGGCGGCGGTGGTGGGCCTGTCCTTCGTCTGAGCGGCTGCTAGCGCCCCCATCCCCCAGCCCGTACGATCGCGGCTCCAATTTGTACTGTGAGGCGTGGATATGTCTGAGACGGCGACTTTGAAGGTGGGCGACGCGGCCCCCGATTTCGAGCTTCCCCAGAACCCGATGGGCGACCCGGGGCCGTTCAAGCTGAGCGACTATCGCGGGTCGACGGTTGTCATCAACTTCGTGCCGGCGGCGTTCTCGCCGGTGTGCAGCAACCAGCTCCCGATCATCGAGGAGCAGCTGGGGAGCCTCGAGGGCGCGGTCACGGTCGCGATCTCGACGGACAACACCTGGACGCTGGCGGCCTGGTCGCAGCAGACGGGGGTGAGCTACCCGGTCCTGAGCGACTTCAACCCGATCGGGGCGACGGCGGAGGCGTACGGCGTGCTGCTGCCGGGGATGAACATGGCGAATCGCGTGGTCGTCGTGGTCGACGGGGACGGGAACGTGGCGCACATCGAGACGGCGCCGGCGGTGGTGGAGCTGCCGGACTATGGTCCGGTGCTGGCCTGCGTGGCGGGGTAGAAGAGCGTCGCGCTGCGCGCGACTGAGGATGAGTAGAGCGCCGCGCTGCGCACGGCTGAGTGGAGAGTGGGGCGCGTCGCGAGTGAGACGCGCTCACCACTCAGCACGGCGGTAGCCGGGCGCTCCACTCAGCGCGGTGGAAACCGCGCGCTCTCCTCAGTTGTCGAAGATGAGGACGCTGCGGTTGACCTCGCCGGCCTTGAGGGCGTCGTAGGCCTCGTTGATCTGGCCGAGGTCGTAGCGGCGGGAGATGAGCTCGTCGATCTTGAGGCGTCCCTGGCGGTAGAGCTCCATGAGCCAGGCCATGTCGTAGGTCTGGCGGGTGGAGCCGTAGAAACTGCCGATCATGCCTTTCTCGTTTAGGAAGGCGGCGCCGGGCAGGCTGACGTGCGAGTCGAAGGGGAGCATGCCGACGACGACGGCGCGGCCGCCGCGCTTGGCCATCTCGAAGCACTGCTCGGCGGTCTTCACGAGGCCGATGGCCTCGAAGGCGTAGTCGACACCGCCGCGGACGAGTCCCTTGACGGCCTCGACGGGGTCGCCCTGGGAAGCGTCGACGATGTCGGTGGCGCCGAACTCTCTGGCGGCGGCGAGCTTGTTCTCGAGCATGTCGACGGCGATAACGCGGGAGGCGCCGGCGGCGACGGCTCCCTGGATGACGTTGAGTCCGACGCCTCCGCAGCCGACGACGGCGACGGTCTGGCCGGCCTGCACGCGGGCGGTGTTGGTGGCGGCGCCGACGCCGGTCATGACGCTGCAGCCGACGAGGGCGGCGGCCTCCATGGGGACGTCGTCGGGAACGTGGACGAGGGCGGTGTCGCTGACGAGCTGCTGCTCGGCGAAGGCGGACATGCCGGCGAACTGGGTCACGACCTGGCCACCCATGTTGAGGCGGTCCTGGCGGCCGAGGCGGTTGGTGTTGAAGCAGAGGAAGGGGCGGCCCTGGACGCAGCTGTCACAGTGTCCGCAGGAGGCGACGAAGGCGACGACGACGCGGTCGCCGACCTGGACGTTGGTGACCTCGTCGCCGATCTTCTCGACGGTGCCGGCGGACTCGTGGCCGAGCACGGCGGGGCAGGCCATGGGGTACTTGCCCTCCATGAAGTGGAGGTCGGAGTGGCAGACGCCGGTGGCGCTGGTGCGGATGACCACCTCGTTCGCGCGGGGCTCGTCGAGCTCGACGTCCTCGATGACGAGGGGCTGGTCGACGCCGTACATGACTGCGGCCTTCATGACATGCTCCTTCCGTTGCTCAGATTCGCCCCGGGGGCGGTTCCGGGCCCGGGGACGGGCCGCATTGTTCGGGCCGGTGGGGCGGGTGTCAACGCTATGCCAGGACCGAATGTGCTAG
Source organism: Tepidiformaceae bacterium (assembly GCA_965203545.1). Classification (GTDB taxonomy): domain Bacteria; phylum Chloroflexota; class Dehalococcoidia; order Tepidiformales; family Tepidiformaceae; genus UBA2991. The sequence goes on along the minus strand of OZ241899.1, from coordinate 531,824 downwards.
TCTCCACCGTTGTTGTCGCCAAAGGTGCTGGTGGCAGTGGTTGCAGCCGTGATCACGGCTGTCGTCGTGCTGGGCTGGGGCGAATTGGTCAGGGGGGAGGAACGCGAGGAGTGCGGGCGGGTGAGCGGGGTGGCGGTGGCGGGCGCGACGTACCGGGCGTCGGTGACGGTGCGGCCGGGGGAGGGGGCGCAGACGGCGGCGCTGACACTGGAGATCCTGAACGACAACGCGCGCCCGGTGGCCGCGGCGGTGCACCCGGCGAGCCTGTTCGGGAGTCCGGTGACGCTCACGGCGAGCACGGTCGCGCCGGAGGGGGCGGCGCTGTACATCGCGACGGTGCGGGTGGTGGGGAGGGCGGGGTGCGCGGGCACGCGGCTCGATGGGCTGAGCGTCGTGCAGGTGGTGGCGCCGCGTCCGGTCAGGGCACGCCCGACGCCAACTCCCACTCCCACACCAACGCCTACACCCACCCCCACGCCGACACCGACGCCAACACCCACGCCGACGCCACCTCCCATCGGGCCGGGTCTGTCCAACGGCGGGTTCGAGGAAAAGCGGGAGGGGAGGCCGGTGGGCTGGCGGGGACAAGGCGGAGGGCTGGGGGTGGTGGCGTTGCCGTTCACGGGGGAGCGGGCGGCCATCCTCAGGTCGGCGAGCACGTCGACGAAGTGGCTGTACCAGGCGGTCACGGTCGAGGGCGGGGGGTGGTACGAGGCACAGGCGTGGGGCCGGGTGGTGACGGGGCAGGGGCAGGCGTTCCTGCGGATCGCCTGGTACGCGTCGGGGGACGGGAGCGGGCGGCAGCTTCGCACGGTGACGGGAGAGGGGTCGGGGAGCCGGTCGTGGACGGCACTGTCGGTGGGACCGGCACCGGCGCCGGAGGGGGCGCGGTCGGCGGTGCTGCGGCTGATGTTCCAGCCGGCGTCGGAGAGCGGGGCGGTGGTGGTGTTCGACGACGTGTGGTTCGGGTTGGGGGAGGCGCCAACGCCAACGCCAACACCCACGCCAACGCCCACGCCTACGCCCACTCCCACTCCAACACCAACGCCGACCCCCACCCCCACTCCTACTCCCACACCTACCCCGACTCCGACGGCGACTCCTACTCCCACGCCCACCTCCACGCCAACCCCCACGCCGACGGCCACACCGTCGCCGACGCCGACACCTACGTCAGCGTCTACGCCGGAAGCAGCACCGGCGACACCCGAAGCCGGGGCTATCGCGACACCGAGCCCGACTCGCGCGGAGGAGGGGCGGGAAGCGGGGCCGCCTGCGCTGCGGCTCTCGGAGGTGCTGGCGGACCCGGTCGAGCCGGGGGTGGACCGCGCCTACGAGTGGGTCGAGCTGGTGAACACCGCTTCGGTGGCCGTCAGCACGGCGGGGTGGGCGATCGGCGACGGGAGCTCGGTCGACGCGCTGCCGGGGGTGGAGGTGCCGCCGGGCGGGTACGTGGTGGTGGCGGCGGAGGCGGCGGTTTTGCCGGTGAACGTGCTGTTCGTGCGGGTACCGGACGGGGCAATCGGGAACGGTCTGAACAACGCCGGAGACACGGTCCGGCTGCTGTCGCCGGCGGGCGAAGTCGTCGATGCGCTCTCGTTTGGTGAGAATAGGGAGGTGTTCGACTCACCACCTGTCGCTGCCGGACCGGGCGCGACGCTCGGCGCCCGCACCTACGAGGCCGTCGCGGGGGCGGAACGCTGGGGCGCGACGCTGCGGGCATCGCCGGGCGGCGGCAACGCGTTCGCGGCCGTGACAGCGACAGCGGCGACCGCAGAGGGACGGTCGCCGGTCGCGGCCGAGGGAGCCCCCACGCCGGCTCCAGTCGCGACGACGGCTGCCGTTCGCGACGCGACCTCCGGGGCGGCGCGCACACCGGTCGCGCTGCCGACCCGGTTCGAGCGGGAGCCAGGCGGTCCAACGCCCTGGATCGTGCTGGGGGCGGCGGCGGGCGCGAGTATCGTGCTGGTACTGGTCACACTGCGAGGGGCGTGGCAGGCAGGACGGGGGAGGTGGCGTCGTGGCGGTTGAGCGGCTGCAGAAGATTTTGTCGAACGCGGGCGTGGCGTCGCGGCGGTCGGCGGAGGCGATGATCGTGGCGGGACGTGTCGCCGTGAACGGCAAGACGCTCGACACGCTGGGGGCGCGGGCGGATCCGGAGAAGGACGAGATCACGGTCGACGGGACGCCGGTGCTGCGCGAGCGCTACCGGTACGTGGCGCTGCACAAGCCGACCGGGGTTCTCTCGGCGGTGCGTGACGACCGGGGACGCCCGACGGTCACGTCGCTGGTCGACATCCCCGAGGCGACGCTCCGCCCGGTCGGCAGGCTGGACCTGGAGAGCGAGGGGCTAATCCTGCTCACGAACGATGGGGCGCTCACGGAGTTGCTGACGCACCCCCGGCACGAGGTCTCGAAGGAGTACCTGGTCGCGATCGACCAGCCGCTGGGGAAGCGGGGGCGGGAGCGGCTGGTGCGGGGGGTGCGGCACGAAGGGGAGCGGCTGAAGGCAGACTCCGTGCAGGTCGTGAGCCCGAGCGGCTCGCCCGATCGCCCCGACGCCCGCTGGCTGCTGATCACGCTGCACGGGGGGCGCAAGCGGGAGATCCGGCGGATGCTCTCGGTGGTCGGGAGGCGGGTGGTGACGCTACGACGCATCCGCATCGGGCCGCTTGCCTTGGGGACGCTGGGGTCGGGCGAGAGCCGCGAGCTGACACAGGAGGAGGTCGAGGCGCTGTACGGCGCCGCGAAGCGAGCGGAGGCGCGAGAGGGCGGTAGCATGGCGCGAGCGTCGACAGCCGACCCCGAACCGCCGATGAAACCGCAAGCGCCCCATCCGATCGCAATCGACGGGCCCGCCGCCTCGGGCAAGAGCACGCTCGCCCGCGCCCTCGTGGAGCGCTTCGGGTACGTGCTGCTCGATACGGGGCTGATGTACCGGGCGGTCGCGCTGGCGGCGCAGCGCGCGGGCGTCCCCGCCAGCGACGCCGACGCCTGCGAGGAGATGGCGGGGAGCGGCGACCTGCGGCTCGCCATCGAGGGCAGCGAGGCGCGCGTCCGCCTGCTCGACGAGGACGTGACCGACCTGCTGCGAGCGCCGGAGGTCGAGGGGGCGGTGAGCGACTATGCGGCGATCGCCGGGGTGAGGCAGGAACTGGTGGCGCAGCAGCGCTTCTTCGCGGCGATGCAGCCATCGCTGCTGGTCGGGCGCGACATCGGGTCGGTGGTGCTGCCGGGCGCGCCGGTGAAGTTCTACCTGCAGGCGTCGGAGGAGGTGCGGGCGCAGCGGCGGGGCAAGCAGGCGGCGGAGTGGGGCGAGCGACAGAGCGCCAGCGAGGCGGAACGCGACATCACCGGGCGCGACACGCTCGACAGCACGCGCGCGGCCAGTCCGCTGGTGGTGCCGGACGGGGCGATCGTGATCGATACCGGGGAACTGGACGCCGATGCGATGATTGCGGCAGCGATAGCGGCGATAGAGGAGCGAACGACGTGAAGGCAGTGGGGCGCGTCCTGTGGGCGATCTATGTTCCGTGTTTCTACTGGTGGTCGGTGTGGACCTCGTACGCGATCCTGCTCCTGATGGCGCGCTGGCGGGTGGTGGGACGGCGGAACGTCCCGGACGGGCCGCTGATCCTGGCCTCCAGCCACCTGGGGAACGTTGATCCCATGATGCTCGCGATCGCCTTCGCGCCACGCCGGCGCTACATCCGCTTCATGGCGAAGGAGCAGCTGTTCCGCTACATCCTCACGCCGTTCGTCGTCGGCTGGAACCCGATCAGGCTGTACCGGGGAGCCTCCGACCGGAACGCGATGCGTAAGGCCGAGGCCGAGGTGCGCGGGGGCGGCCTGCTGGGGATGTTCCCGGAAGGCACGCGCAGCAAGACGGGCGACCTCGGGGCGCTGCATGGGGGGACGGCGTTGATCGCGTTGCGCACGAACACGTCCATCCTCCCCTGCCGGGTGTTCAACACGAACCACCTCGGGAAAAAGGGGCACCTGTTCCCGCGGCCGCAGCTGACGATCCGTATCGGAAAGCCGTTCCCGGTCGAGCGCAGGGAAGGACCCCTGTCGAAGCAAGTGGAGGCGCTGACGGAGCGGATCCGCGAGGAGCTGGAGGCGCTGCGGCTGGAACACGAGGCCGAGGCAGCGTGAAGACGCCGGAGGGCGGCGTCGTCTCGTCCGTCGTCCACGGTTCCCTGGCTGAAGCGGCGGGGGTCGTCCCCGGCGACGCGATCGTGGCGATCGACGGGCGAACCCTGCGCGACGCGGTCGACTACCAGTTCTACTCGGCCGAGCCCGAGATCACGGCGCGCTTCCGCAAAGTGGACGGGAGCGAGGACCTCGTCGTGTTCGAGAAAGACCCGGACGAGGACCTGGGGATGGGGTTCGAGCGGGCGACGTGGGACGGGGTACAGGTCTGCAACAACACGTGCTTCTTCTGCTTCCTCAAGGGGCTGCCGAAGGGGCTGCGCAAGCCGCTCTACCTGAAGGACGACGACTACCGGCTGAGCTTCCTGCACGGCAACTTCGTGACGCTGACGAACCTGACCGAGGACGACTGGGCGCGGCTCGAGGAGCAGCGTTTGAGCCCGCTGAACGTCTCGGTGCACGCGACCGAGGTGGATCTGCGGCGCAAGCTGCTGGGGAACGAGCGCGCGCCCGACGTGGTGGCGCAGCTTCGGCGGCTGCGGGACCTGGGGCTGCTCGCGCACACGCAGATCGTGCTGACGCCGGGGGTGAACGACGGCGAGGCGCTGGAGCGGTCGCTGCGGGACCTGACGGCGCTGTATCCGACCGTGCAGACGGTTTCGGTGGTGCCGGTGGGGGCGAGTCCGCGGCTGGAGGAGTGGTCGCGGGACCGGGACGGGATCGAGCTGGTCGCGCCGGAGCGGGACTTCGCGCGCTCGCTGATCGCGACGATCCGGCGCTTCCAGCGCAGTTGCGAGGAAGCGCACGGCGCGAGCGTGGTGCAGTGCGCGGACGAGTACTACCTGGCGGCGGGCCGCCCGGTTCCGGCGGCGCGCCGCTACGACGGCTTCCCGCAGTACGAGAACGGCATCGGCATGGTGCGGACGCTGCTGGACGACTGGTCGCGGCTACGGCGGCGGCTGCGGGCAAAGCCCGCCACCGGGCTCGCGGGGAAGCGCGTGGCGATCGCGTGCGGGACGCTCATCGGGCCGACGCTGACGCGGCTGACCGGAGAGCTCACCGCCGAGACGGGCGTCGCGGCGAGCGTCCACCCGGTGACCAACACGCTCTTCGGGGAACGCGTAAACGTGAGCGGGCTGCTCAGCGGAGGGGACTACGTGCGAACCCTGGCGGGGATCGAGGCGGATCTCGTGCTGCTGCCGCGCACGAGCCTCGACTACTTCGGCGAGCGCTTTCTCGACAGCATGACGGTGGCGGAGGTGGCGGAGGGGATCGGGGCGCCGATCACGTTCGCGACGTCGCTGAGCGAGGCGTTCGAGGCGATCCGGGCGGGTCCGCACGACCCGCGGCCGGCGGCGGCGCCGAACGGCGCGTTCTGGAGCGACACGACCATCGACGTGCCGGTGGAAGGCGTCTGGGTCCAGGGGGAGTAAGCTGGAGCCATGCCGCGGGTTCGGGTTGAGCCGCTGGGAATCGAAGTCGAAGCGCCTCACGGCGAGACGGTGATGGACGCCGTGAACGCCGAGGGCTACTTCTGGCCGATCGGCTGCGACAAGATCGGGGAGTGCACGAACTGCGCGATGGAGGTCATCTCGGGGGTGGGGCGGCTGAGCGCGATGGGACGCTACGAGCGCGAAAACCTGATCCGGCAGCGGGGGGTTCGCTCGATCGAGGATCCGCGCTTGCGACTCGCCTGCCAGGCGCACGTCGAGGGGGATGTGGTGGTGGAGAAGCGCGGCGTCCAGCCGATGTAGCTGGGGGTCCGGCGCTCCGCCTAGACCGTAACCAGGGCGGCGGTGGCTTCCGGTTCCGGTACGGGGTCGCCGCTCTCGCGGAGCAGCTCCAGGTGATAGGTCACGGCTTCGCGGATGAGCGCTTCGGTCTCATCGCGCGTATCGCCAGCGGCGACGCAGCCGGGAAGGTCCGGCACGTAGGCGGAGTAGCCGTTGCCCGTCTTCTCGATGATCGCTGTGTACGTCATGCAGCCCCTCGTCCGGGACCACGATAGCCCACTCCAGAGCATTCGCCCGAAGTGCGCGCCGCGCCTAGACTGCGGGCACGTAAAGGGGCGAGACCAGCATGATCTCCAGCATCCTCCTCGCGGCTGGCATGTCGACCCGCATGGGGCAGCCGAAAGCGCTCCTCGACTGGGGCGGGGAACCGTTGATCTGCTACCAGATCCGGCAGCTCCAGGAGGCAGGGGTGGACGAGGTAGTGGTGGTGCTCGGGTACCGCGCGGACGACATCCACCGGAAGCTGCACGGGCTCACCTACCGGAGCGTCCTGAACCCGGTCTACCAGCTGGGGCGGGCTGGGTCGCTGCGGGCGGGGGCGAAGGCGGTCAGCCCCGAGGCCTCGGCGATCGTGCTCCTGAACGTCGACCAGCCGCGCCCGGCCGACCTGATCCGGTCCGTCATCGAGGGGCACACGTCCGCGGACAGCGCGGCGCGTCCGGTGCACGGCGACCGCCACGGCCATCCCGTCGTGGTGGCGGGGCGGCTGCGGGGCGAGTTGCTGGCGGCCACCGAGGATGACCGCGGCCTTCGGGGCGTCATGGAGGCGCACGTCGACGAGATCGTGGACGTGCCGAGCGACGAGCGCTGCCTCCTCGACCTGAACACGCCCGACGACTACGAGGCCGCCATCGCCGCGCTCGCCGGCGATTCCTAAGCGGCGGTGACCTCCGGGCGCACGTTCGAGCCCGCCTACCGGGCGGTCATCTTCGACCTCGACGAAACGCTGATCGACAGCCGGCCGGCCTGGCGCTACACGCTCGAGGAGACGCTGATGAGCGTCGCCAACCGTCGCATCGATGCGCGCCAGCTGGTCGAGGAGTACCACCGCCGCCCCTGGCGCGACAGCCTCGCGATCGTGCTCGACGACCCGGAGGAGCGGCGGCGGGCGGCGGAGCTGTGCGAGCGCATCGAGGGGCGGAGTGCGATGAAGCGGCTGCTCGTGTTCGAAGGGACGGGCATGGCGCTGGACGACATCCGGGCGGCACGCATCGAAATCGGGGCGATCTCGCGGCTGCCGCACGCGATTGCCCTGAAACAGGCGCAGGCAACGGGCGTCGATCGCTTCCTGACGGTGCTCTCGGCTACGCCAGAAGGGGAGGAATGGGCGGTGGGGACGCGGGCATCGGAATGCCTCTCGTACTTCGGGCGGGAGGCGGAGGGGTGCGTGTTTGTCGGAGCGGAGGCCCGGGACCTGGAGGAGGCGCGGGGGATGGGGCTGGTGGGGCTGCGGGCGGGGTGGTCGCCACGGACGGCAGGGGGCGGCGGCGGGGAGCTGGGGGCGCCGTCGGAGGCGGCGAAGCTGCTGCTCTGGGGGCTCAAGGCGGTCGGGCTATCGCCTGCGCCGAACGGGGGCTAGGCTTCACTCACCTTCTCAACACAACGGGGTACACGGTGGCTACCAGGATTGGAATCAACGGCTTCGGACGCATCGGCAGGCAGGTCTTCAAGGCGATCAGCGAGCGGCACAGCGACACGCTCGAGGTGGTCGCGATCAACGACCTGGTGGACGTCGAGACGAACGCAAACTTGCTGAAGTACGACAGCAACTACGGTCCCTGGGACCGGGACGTGCGGGCCACCGACGACGGGATCGCGGTGGACGGGCGGCTGGTGAAGGTCTTCAGCGAGCGGGATCCGGGGCAGATTCCGTGGGGCTCCGCGGGCGTCGAGATCGTGATCGAGTCCACGGGCTTCTTCACCGACGCGACGAAGGCGGCGGCGCACCGGCGGGACAGCGTGAAGAAGGTCGTCATCAGCGCGCCGGCGCGGAACGAGGACCTGACGGTCGTGCTGGGTGTGAACGACGAGCGCTACGACCCCGCAGCGCACCACGTCATCTCGAACGCAAGCTGCACGACGAACGGCCTGGCGCCGGTGGTGAAGGTGCTGGTCGATAACTTCGGGCTGGTGAAGGGCCAGATGACGACGGTCCACAGCTACACGAGCTCGCAGAAGATCCTGGACCAGGCGGGCGGGGGCGACCCGCGCGAGATGCGCTCGGGGCCGCTCAACATCGTGCCCACCTCGACGGGGGCGGCGCGGGCGCTGCGCCTCGTGATTCCCGAGGTCGAAGGCAAGCTTGACGGGCTCGCCTACCGGGTGCCGACGCCGACCGTCTCGATCGTCGAGATCGTGGCGCTGACGGAGAAGGAGACCTCGAAGGAAGAGGTCAACGCGATCGTCGCGGAGACGGCGGGCGAGCAGATGAAGGGCATCCTCGGCATCACGGACGACCCAGTCGTCTCGATGGACCTGAAGGGCGACGAGCGATCGAGCGTCGTGGACGGGCGTTCGACGAACGTGGTCGGCGGGAACCTCGTGAAAGTGGCCGCCTGGTACGACAACGAGTGGGGCTACGCCTGCCGCCTGAGCGACCTGAGCGCGATGCTCGTGGAGCGCGGCCTCTAGACCCTGGCGTGTCCCACTGATGTTGGGATAGAATCATTGAATGGGAACCTTCAACGTCCCGGTACGCATCTCCGGGATGAGTGGTGGGGCGTCCAGGGACGTCGAGGCGACCGTCGACACGGGGTCCGCGTACACGACCCTGCCGGCAAGCCTCCTGCGCGAGCTGGGCGTCGAGCCGTTTGACCTGCGCCGTTTCATCCTGGCCGACGGTCACGTTGTCGAGACAGAGATCGGCGAGGCCAGGGCCACGCTCGGCGACAAGAGCGTGACAACCGTCGTCGCCTTCGGCGAAGAAGGGTCCCCGCCCCTGCTGGGCGCGTACACGCTTGAGGGTCTGGGGCTGGCCGTGGACCCGGTCCTGCAGCGGCTCGTCCCCGCCCGACTCATCATGTACTAGGGCCGTCGAGGACGTAGACTCGACGGCATGTTCGAGGCGCTGACCGACAAGCTGCAGGGGGCGTTCCAGCGGTTCGGGAGCCGCGGCACGGTGACCGAGGAAGACCTCGACCGGGTTCTCCGTGACGTGCGGCTGGCGATGCTCGAAGCGGACGTGAACTTCCGCGTGGTGCGGCAGTTCACGTCGAGCGTGCGGGAGCAGGCGCTGGGCGCGGACGTGCTCAAGAGCCTGACGCCCGCGCAGCAGGTCATCGACATCGTCAACCGGGAGCTGACCGAGATCCTGGGCGGGGAAGCGGCGGGGCTGGCGAACGCCCCGCAGCCGCCGTCAGTGATCCTGATGGTGGGCTTGCAGGGGTCGGGGAAGACGACGACGGCGGCGAAGCTCGCGGCGAGGCTGAAGGCTGACGGGAAGCGTCCATTCCTCGTCGCCTGCGATATCTACCGGCCGGCGGCGGTCGAGCAGCTCGTAACGCTCGCGAAGAGCATCGACGTTCCCTTCTACGAGGAGGGAACGAAGGCGAAGCCGGGGGAGATCGCCAAACGGGGGATGGAGCAGGCGCGGCGGACGGCGGTCACCCATGTGCTGGTCGACACGGCGGGGCGGCTGCACGTGGACGAGACGATGATGGCGGAGGTCGCGGACCTCCGGAAGCAGCTCGACCCGGCCGAGGTGCTGTTCGTGGCGGACGCAATGGCGGGGCAGGATGCGGTGACGGCGGCGAAGGAGTTCCACGACCAGGTCGAGATCACGGGGGTGGTCCTGACCAAGCTGGACGGGGACGCGAGGGGCGGCGCGGCGCTCAGCATTCGCTCGGTGCTGGGGGTGCCGGTCAAGTTCATCGGGGTGGGGGAGCGCACGGACGCGCTCGAACCGTTCCACCCGGACCGGCTGGCGGGTCGCATCCTGGGCATGGGCGACATGCTCAGCCTGATCGACCGGGCGAAGGAGACCATGGGGGAGGAAGACACCGAGCGCTTCAACGAGAAGATGCGCAAGGGGTCGTTCGACCTGCAGGACTTCATCGACCAGCTGCGGCAGGTGCGGGAGATGGGGCCGATCGGGCAGCTGGTGCAGATGCTGCCGGGGTTCAACTCGATCAAGTCGCAGCTGAACGTGGACTCGCTGGATGAGTCGTACTTCGGACACGCGGAGGCGATCGTGCTCTCGATGACGCCGTGGGAGCGTCGCCACCCGGACCGTATCGATGGGAAGCGGCGGCGACGGATCGCGGCGGGGAGCGGGACGATGCCGGCAGATGTGAACCGTCTGCTGAAGCAGTTTTTCGAGGCGCGCAAGCTGGCGCGTCAGATCAGCACGGGCAAGATGCCGGCGATCCCGGGGCTGCAGTAGCGGGCGCGTAGCGGGGACGTGGGGTAGCATCCCGGGCAGCGAAAACGAGAGGGATCGGCGAGTGCTGCGTATCCGGCTGCGACGTGTAGGGAAGAAGGGCCAGGCGTACTACCGCGTGGTGGTGGCGGATCAGCGCTTTCCGCGGGACGGCAGATTCCTCGAGTCGCTGGGCGCGTACGACCCGCACGCCACCCCTCCCACGTCGAACCTGGACGCCGACCGGGCTCGCCACTGGCTCTCGCAGGGGGCGCAGCCCTCGGAGGCGGCGGAGAAGATCCTGCGACGGGCGGGCATCCTGAACGGCGCAGCGGTCGCGGGCGCTCCGACAGCCGCGGATGCGGAGGCCGAGGCGGAGACGCCGGCCGAGGCCGAGGGTGAGGCCGCAGAGGAAGCGTCTGCCGAGAGCGAGACCGAAGCGGAAGCCATGGATGAGGCCCCAGCCGAGGAGAGCGAGGCCGAAGCCGAGCCCGCACTCGCCGGTGAAGGCACGGAGAGCTAACCATGGCCTCGATGATGTCGAACCTGATCGAGTACATCGCCAAGTCGCTCGTGGACGAGCCAGACGAGGTGCGCGTGACCGAGCACGATGACCACGGCCGCATCATCATCCACCTGGACGTGGCCGAGGACGACATCGGCCGGGTGATCGGCCGCGACGGGCGGATCGCGACGGCGATGCGCTCGCTGATCAAGGTGGCGGCCATCCGCGAGGATGTGCGCGTCGGCCTTGAGATCGGGGACTGACCGCGAGCGCGGCGCAGCCTCCCCCTTCCCATCCCGGCGGTCCCACCGAGCCCCGCGAGGGCTTCGTTGCGGTCGGGCGCGTGCTGCGTCCGCACGGGAACACAGGCGAGCTGCGGGTGGCACCGTTCAACCCGCAGCTTCCCAACCTGCAGCCGGACGGGGAGGTCTGGCTGCTCGGACGGCAGCATCGAATCGAGCGGGTTCGCTGGGACCGGGGACGGGTGCTCCTGAGGCTGGAGGGGCTGGGACGCCGCAGCGACGTCGACGACGCGCGCGGGGCGCTGCTTGAGGTGGCGGAGGAGGAACTGATGCTGGAGGCGGACGCGTACCTCGTGTCGGACATCGTGGGGCTGGAGGTGGTGCGAGAGGACGGGAAGAGGCTGGGGGAGATCAGCGAGGTGCTGAACACAGGGGCGAACGATGTTTATGTCGTGCAGGGTCCCTCGGGAGAGACGCTGGTGCCGGCGATCGAATCGGTTGTGCAAGCGGTCGATGTCGCGAAAGGCGTTCTTTTCATCACAAACGAGCTATCACTTGGCGACGAATCGTCATAACAACGTTGAAAGGCATCTTTACGCCCGCTAGACTCGATGCGTCTTTGAGGCAAGCGGCCGACGGGCGGGGTGTTTCCCGGAAGTTGCGCGCCGATACCCAGTCGAGGGGGAATGGCGATGGCGAAGGCCGAGTCGCTTCAAGTCGTAGGCAGTTGTGTCCACCACTGGATTCTGGACCCACCAAGAGGCGAGTTGACCTTCGGCCGCTGCAAGAAGTGCGGCGAAGAGCGCCAGTTCACCGGCGAGACGAGCTACCGCATCGGACGAGGCTCCTCCCGGCGACGCTAGGTTCCCCCACCCCTTCCCTCCCTGCCCCTGCGACCGGTCGTCGGTGATCGGTGGTTGGTGTGTGTGGGGATTTGACGCCTTCGAAGGGGCGTCCCTACGATCGCGGCAGGCCGTGGGGACATAGCTCAGTTGGGAGAGCGCAGCGTTCGCAATGCTGAGGTCGGGGGTTCGACTCCCCCTGTCTCCACCAACCACAGATCGATAACGCGCCAGAGCGCCCCGCCCCACGGGCGAGGAACGGCACGATTCCGCGGGCGAAGGGCCCGGAGGAGAGAACGATGACGAAGACCGTGCAGGAGCGGCTGGCGGAGCTGAACGAACGGAAGGACCAGGCTCGCGCCGGCGGCGGCGAGCGGCGCGTCGAGGCCCAGCACGGGCGCGGCAAGCTGACCGCGCGGGAGCGCATCGAGCTGCTCCTGGACGAGGATTCGTTCGAGGAAGTCGACGCGCTGGTACGGCCGCGGGGGGCGGACCGCGGTCCGGAGGCGGTGGTGACGGGCTGGGGCCGCATCGATGGACGCCCGGTGTACCTGTTCTCGTACGACTTCACGGTTTCGGGCGGCTCGCTGAGCGAGACGGTGGGGGAGAAGATCCTGAAGGTGATGGACCTCGCGCTGATGACGGGGGCGCCCATCATCGGCATCCAGGACTCAGGCGGGGCGCGCATCCAGGACGGGCCGGAGAGCCTGCGCGGCTTCGGCGAGATGTTCGCGATGAACACGCTGGCGAGCGGGGTGGTTCCCCAGATCAGCGTGATCATGGGGCCCTGCGCGGGCGGGGCGGTTTACAGCCCGGCGATCACGGACTTCATCTTCATGACCTCGGGGACGGGGCAGATGTACATCACCGGTCCGGACGTGATCCGGAACGTGACGGGCGAGGAGATCGACCACGAGACGCTGGGTGGGGCGACCATCCACGCGACTCGCTCGGGCGTGGCGCATTTCGCCATCGAGGGGGAGGAGGAGACGCTCTCGGAGGTCCGGCGGCTGCTCTCGTACCTGCCCTCGAACAACGCCGAGGACCCGCCCTTCCTCCCGACCGAGCACCCGACGCACGAGCCGGAGGAGGAGCTCCTGACGATCGTGCCGGACGAGCCGAACCGGCCCTACGACGTACGCGAAATCATCTACCGCATCGTCGACGACGCCGACTTCTTCGAGGTGCACGAGAGCTTCGCGCCGAACGTGGTGGTCGGGTTCGCGCGCATGGGCGGGCAGACGGTCGGGTTCGTGGGGAACCAGCCGATGCACCTGGCGGGCGTGCTCGACATCGAGGCGAGCCGCAAGGCGGCGCGCTTCGTGCGCACGTGCGATTGCTTCAACATCCCGATCATCACGCTGGTCGACATCCCCGGGTACCTGCCGGGGTCGTCGCAGGAATACGGCGGGATCATCACGCACGGGGCGAAGCTGTTGTTCGCCTACAGCGAGGCGACGGTGCCGAAGATCGCGGTCGTGCTGCGGAAGGCGTACGGCGGGGCGTACCTGGTCATGTCGAGCAAGCACCTGCGGGGCGACATGAACTTCGCCTGGCCGGCGGCGGAGGTGGCGGTGATGGGTCCGGAGCAGGCGGTGGGCATCATCAACCGGCGCGAGATCGCTGAGGCGGACGACCCGGAGGCGAAGCGGCAGGAACTGGCGGAGGATTTCAGCTTGCGCTTCGGGAACCCGTACATCCCGGCGGGGCGGGGCTTCGTCGACGACGTCATCGACCCGCGGGAGACGCGGGGCAAGATCATCACGTCGCTGGAGATGCTGCGGAACAAGGCGGACCGCAACCCGCCGAAGAAGCACGGCAACATCCCGCTATAGGGGGCGCGGCATGACAGCACTGGACTTGGGCACACTGAGCACACTCGACCCGCGCGATCTCTGGCCCAACGAGTCGCAGGACTTCACACCATGGCTTGAAGATCACGTGGACCTGCTGGGGAAGGCGCTGGGCCTGGAACTCTCGATCGAGCAGCGCGAAGCGCCCGTAGGCCCTTTCGCGGTTGACCTGTTTGGCAAGGAGGTCGGCACCGGGAAAACGGTCATCATCGAGAACCAGTTGGAGGAGACGGACCACACGCACCTCGGCCAGCTACTGACGTACGCCTCTGGTCTTGGAGCGGAGATCATCATCTGGGTCAGCCCACGATTCAGGGACGAGCACCGTGAAGCGATCCACTGGCTGAACAGCCGGACTGGAGAGGGTGGCGCTTTCTTCGCGGTCGAGTTTGAACTGCTCAAGGTCGATGAATCCCGGCCGGCACCGCGCTTTAACGTCGTGGCGGAACCAAGTGACTTCCAGCGCGCCCTCAAGGAAAGTGTGAGTAAACCGAGTTCACGTGGCCTTGCCTACCAGCGGTTCTTCCGACGACTGGTCGAACGTCTCCACGCCGAGCACCCCGGGCTCGTCTTTGCCCAACCTGAACTCGTCGGCCATCACAGCTACGCGCTATTCGGCACAGGGCGCTCTGGCTTTCAACTCGTGGTCTCATTTGCATCTGGAGCCAAGTTCCGAATCGCCCTCGTCATCACGACCGGCGACAGGGATCGGAATAAGCTGGCCTTCGACCAACTTCATGCACAACAGGAAGCGATAACCCATGACCTCGGCGAGGAACCAGTGTGGGAGAGGCTTGACGACGCGGTGACCTCAAGGGTAGCGGTGTACCGCGAAGGCGAGATCGAGTTGTCTGCAGAGAATCATCTTGAGGGATTGCTGCAGTGGTCGGTGGACTTCATCCCCGTGTTCCGGCGGACGTTCGAAACGCGCCTCAGCTCCCTAGACCTCGATCAACCTCCCGAACTGTCAGACTAGCGCAATCCAAGCCATACAAGGCTTGGATTTTTGGCCGCGACAACGTGTCGCGGCTGGACACCTGCCCTAGCGGGTCAAGACCTCCCCCGTCTTCTCGAAACTCTGGTACAAGATCGCCTCCAGGTGGACTTCCAGCAGTGAGCACGCTGGCCCGAAAGGGCGCTTGTGATAGTGTTCACGTAGAGCCGCAAAGTCGCCGATCCAGGCGGCAGGGGACTTCGCCGAGCATGGGCCAGGTACGCATCACGGAGACCGCCATTCGCGACGGGCATCAGTCGCTGCTGGCCACGCGGATGCGCACCGAGGACATGATTCCCGCCCTCGAGCGGATGGATGCGATCGGCTACGGCAGCATCGAATGCTGGGGCGGCGCCACCTTCGACACGGCCATGCGCTTCCTGCTGGAAGACCCGTGGGAGCGCCTGCGCGAGGTCAAGAGCCGGCTGAAGAACACGCCCACGCAGATGCTCCTGCGGGGCCAGAACGCGGTCGGCTACCGGCACTACGCCGACGACGTCGTGCTCGAGTTCTGCGAGCGCGCCGTCGAGAACGGCATGGACATCTTCCGCATCTTCGATGCGCTCAACGACACCCGGAACCTGGAGACGGCGTTCGAGGGCGTGAAGCGCGCGGGCGGTCACGTGCAGGGCACGCTCTGCTACACGACGAGCCCCGTACACACCGTCGAGAGCTTCGGGACGCTGGCCGACCGGCTGGTCGAGATGGGCGCCGATTCGCTCTGCATCAAGGACATGGCGGGGCTGCTGAGCCCGGTCATGGCGGAGCGGCTGGTGACGCGCATCAAGGGCGACCACCCCGACGTTCCGCTGCAGCTCCACTGCCACGACACCTCCGGCTACTCGGAGATGGCGTACCTGCTGGCCGTTCGCGCCGGCGCGGACGCGATCGATACGGCCATCAGCCCGCTCGCGGGGGGCACCTCGCAGCCGGCCACGGAAACGCTGGTGGCGGCGCTGGGCGAGGACGAGGACAACGGCACGGGCATCGCGCTCGACGACCTGGTGGAGACAGCCGACTACTTCGGCGGCGTGCGGAAGAAATACTGGAAGCACGAGAGCAACCTGCTCGGGGTCGATGCGGGGGTGCTCCGGCACCAGGTTCCGGGCGGCATGATCTCGAACCTCGTGGGTCAGCTGCGGGACCAGGGCCAGGAGGCGAAGCTGGGCGAGGTGCTGGAGGAGAACGCGCGCGTGCGCGCGGACCTCGGGTACCCGCCGCTGGTGACGCCGAGCTCGCAGATCGTGGGCTCGCAGGCCGTGCTGAACGTGCTCACGGGCAAGCGCTACGGCGTCGTGACGAAGGAGACGCGCAACCTCGCGCAGGGCCTCTACGGCGCGACGGCCGAGCCGATCACGAAGGAAGTGCTGGACCTCGTCCTGGGCGACGTGCCCCAGATCGACCACCGTCCGGCGGACGACCTCGATCCGGAGCTGGAGAGCGCGAAGGAGGAGATCGGCGACCTCGCCGAGACCCCCGAGGACGTGCTCTCGTACGTGATGTTCCCGCAGCCGGCGAAGAAGTTCCTGGAATGGCGGCGTGAGGGTGGCGGCCCCGAGCGCGAGCTCGTGGCCGCGGTCGTGGGCGCGATGGCAATCAAGGACCGGCCGCAGGCGGCGGCGCGGGGCGTCCCGGCGGGGCCTTCGGAGAACGGCGCCGCCCCGGGCGCGGCGTGGCGGCAGTTCGGACGCATGAGGCAGATGCGGTAGCGATGGCGACGGTCACGATCGGCGGACGCACCTACGAGGTCGAAGTACGCGGCGACACGGTCGTCGTCGACGGCGAGGAATTCCCCGTCACGATCGCGCGGGGCGACGCCTACGACACGGTGACGGCGGGCTCGGTGAGCTACCGCGTGGCGCTTCCCTCCGAGGACGCGCGCGAGTCGGGCATGGCGGTCGAGGTCGACCACCGGCCGTTCACGCTGGAGTACGAGGGGCGGCTGGGCGGCGGTCCGGCGCGGCCCACGCCGAGGGCAGCGAGCGCGGCGGCCGGCGGCGCTCCGGCGGTCTCGAACGTTCCGGGAGGCGTGGCGGCGCAGCTATCGGGTAAGGTGCTCCGGATCGAGGTGCAGGCAGGCGACGCCGTGGAAGCGGGTCAACTGCTGCTCGTCCTCGAAGCGATGAAGATGGAGAACGAGATCAACGCGCCCAAGGCCGGAACCGTGAAAGAGGTGACGGTGAGCGAGGGCGCGCAGGTGGCCGAGGGCGAGACCCTCGTGATCCTGGAGTAGGGAAGGAGTCGCCGGTGCCGGTCAAGGAGCTGCGGGATCAGCGTCACACGGGCACGGTCGCGGAGATCGCACAGTCGCGCTTCCCCTACCCGACCGAGGACCACCCCGAGCTGGAGACGCTCCTGAACGACCCCGAGCCGTCCATGTCGGTGGGCGAGTGGGAGGGTGAGCCTCTCTATCCGGACATCGTAGTCGTGCGGCGCCCGGGCCAGTGGCTGGAGTTCATGGCGCAGGTGGAGACGGCGGACACAATGACGGACGAGCAAGCCGAGAAGAAGTGGCTGCCGTTCTCGAAGATGGGCGAGCTGCTGCTGTACGTGCCCGCGGGGCAGGTGCAGCAGGCGAAGAAGCTCTGCCGGAAGCACGGCATCAGCTACAAGGGCATCCGCACGTGGCGCTACCGGCCAGTGTGGGGTCTGACGATCGCCGAGGCGTAGCGCTCACCCGATGACGGAAGCGACCCGTTCCCTCAACGTCTATTTCGACGTGGACCACACGCTGGTCTACACGACGAAGGACATGAGCTCGCTGCGTCCGGGGGCGCACGAGGCGATGGAGCGGATTAAGGGCGCGGGACACAGCATCTACGTGTGGTCGGCGGGCGGGCAGCTCTACAGCGAGCGCACGGTGGAGCGGCACGGGCTCTCGGAGTGGGTCGACGGGTGTTTCGACAAGCACCCGCGAGTGGACCCCAAGCCGGACGTCATCATCGACGACGACTGGTACCTGGTGGAGAAGTACGGGGGCTACTGCGTCTCGCAGTACAAGGAAGTGGACGAGAGCGACCGGGAGCTGCTGGAGATCGTGGAGAAGCTGGCGGAGCGCGGGGACCTGTAGGGCGGCTCCGCGGCAGGCACAGGGTTGACTTCCACGAACAACAATGTCACAGTGACGCTATGACGGATGATCAGTTCCAGACCCTGAATCGCTCGGTCGGGAACTTGGCTGTGGCGGTGAGCGAGATCCACACCGACCTCTCTGATCTCAAGACGACGGTTGCCGGTTTGCAGACGACGGTTCACGAGGAAGTCCTGCCCTTCCTCCGCCGCATCGACGATCGGCTTGCGGTGGTCGAGGGCCGGTGGTCCAACATCGAGGGGCGGCTCGCCACCTCGGAAATGCGGTATGCCGCCCTGGAGCAAGCCGTCTACAAACGGGTCGACCCCAGCCCCTGATCCCGGCATCCCCAATGATGTTTCCCGGAGCGCGCTCCCGTGGGGCGGCTAGGTTAGCCTTTCGGCATGGCGCGCGGGTTGTTCGTGGAGCCGTTTTTCGGGGGGAGCCACCGTGCGTTCGCGGAGGGGCTGGCGGCGCATGGGGGGCACGAGCTTGCGCTGCTGACGCTGCCGGGACGGGAGTGGCGGCGGCGGATGCGGCTGGGGGCGCAGGTGCTGGCGGGGCAGGCGGCGGAGGCGGAGGGGCCGTTCGACTTCCTGCTGGTGTCGGACATGCTGGACCTGCCGGCGTTCCTGGCGCTGACCCGGCCGCGGTTCGACAGGACGCCGGTGCTGCTGTTCATGCACGAGAACCAGCTCACGTACCCACGACTGCGGGGGACGAAACTGAACTCGTGGTTCGGGCAGATCAACTACCTGTCGGCGCTGGCGGCCGACCGGGTGGCGTTCAACTCGGAGTACCACCGCAAGGACTTTCTGGGGGCGCTGGAGCAGCTTGAGCGGCAGCCGAACAACTGGCTGACGGCAGGGGGGATCGAGGCGATCCGGGGGAAGAGCACGGTGCTGCCGGTGGGAGTCGACCTGGGGTCGCTGGGGGATGGGGCGGAGGCGGCGGAGTCGGGCGGGAGCCCGCTGATCCTGTGGAACCACCGGTGGGAGTTCGACAAGTCCCCGGAGGCGTTCGTGCGGACGGTGTCGACGCTGGCGGAGGAGGGGCACGACTTTCGCGTGGCGGTGGCGGGAGAGCGGGGAGACAACCCGAGCGCGGCGATGGAGGAGCTGCCCGGGCGGCTGGGGGAGCGGCTCGTGCAGTTCGGGCCGGTTGCGGAGAGGGACGGGTACGCGCGACTCCTGTGGGAGGCGGACATCAGCATCAGCAGCACGCGCCACGAGTTCTTCGGCATCTCGACGGTGGAGGCGATGTGGTGCGGGTGCCTGCCCATCGCGCCGCGCCGCTACAACTACCCGGCGCTCGTGCCGGAGGCGCTGCAGGAGCGGTGCCTGTACGAGAAGGAGGTGGAGCTGCTGGCGCTGACGCGGGAGGCGATCCTGTCGGGGCCGAGCGAGGGGGACCGGGCGGCGGTGCGGGCGGCGGCGGGGCGGTTCGGGTGGGAGCGGGTGGGGCCGTGCTGGGCGGAGGCGCTGGAGGAACTCAGCGTGGGAGCCTGAGGGCGAGGAGGAAGCCGGGGTCGCCGAAGCCTACAGGGACGAGGAGCGTGTCGCCGGCGACGGCGGGCCAGCCATTGATGCCGCCGGGGGCCTGGTGCTTCCAGACGATCTCGCCGGTCTCGCGGTCGAGGGCGAGGATAACGCCGGTGATGACGGAGGTGAAGACGAGATCGTTCACGACGGTAGCGCCGCCGAAAGCATCGCCGGGGAGGTCGCTTTCCCAGAGGATGTCGCCGTTGCTCGCATCGATGGCGACCATCTGGCTGGGGTGGACGTTGAGGCTGGTGCCGACGCCTTCGGGGACGTCCGGCTTGTACTTCGTGGGGGCGTTCACGACGGCGAGGTAGACGACGCCCTCGGCGATGGCGATGGGGGTGACGACGCCGCCGGCGTTGCCGGGCATGACCTCGATCTCGCCCTCGAACTCGGTGACGTCGTCGTTCTTGTGGATGCCGACGGGGGTGTCCCAGAGGACGGCGCCGTCGGGGTCGAGGCCGAAGACGCGGCCGAGCTTGCCGGTGCTGATGATGACCTCGGCGCCGTCGTCCAGGGTGGCGATGCCGGTGAGGACGGCGTCGCGGTCGAAGATGTCGTGGGGGATGTGCTGGACGCCCCAGCGCAACTCGCCGGTGGCGATGTCGACGGCGAGGATGGAGTTGGTCCAGCGGTTGTCTCCGGGGCGGCTGGCGCCGAGGGGGTAGCCCTCGACGCCGGGGTAGGGGTAGGGATTGGAGGTGCCCCAGTAGGAGACGCCCGCGTCGAGGTCGAGGGCGGGCGGGTACCAGGCGCCGCCGCCGCTGTTGATGTCGGGGTTCCCCCAGACATCCTCGGAGAGGATCGTGTTGAAGGACCAACGGATCTCGCCGGTGGAGGGGTCGAGGGCGTAGAGCGTGCCGCGGGCGCCGGGCTGGGAGAGGGAGCTGGTGGCGGCGAAGACGGTCCCGCCGGCAACGAGGGGCTGGAAGTTCACGGCGCCACCGTTTTCGAGCAGGTAGGTGCGCCAGAGGAGCTCGCCGTCGATGGCGCGGTAGGCGGCGATCGAGTGGCCGCCCAGGTTCGAGAAGACGCAGCCGCCGCTGACGGCGACACCGCTCGGGCCGTAGACCCACTGCTCGACATCGACCATCCAGCGGCGGTTGCCGGAATCAAGGTCGATGGCGTGGACGTTGGTCTGGAGGTCGCCGACGTAGACGACGCCGCCCGAGACGATGGGGGTGGTGGCGATGATGCCGAAGGCGCCGCCGCTGGGAAGCTCGTAGCGCCAGGCTACCTCGAGGCTCTTGACGTTCGCGGAGGTGATGGTCGAGGTGAAGGTGGCGCGGCTGCCCCGGACGTCGTAGTGGGGGTGGGGCCAGTCGGGGGCGTTGGCGAGGGGCGGCTCGGGGCCGGAGCAGGGGGCAGGCGGGCCGGCGCGCGGGGTGGGGGTCGGGGTCGCGGGGGTGGGCGTGGCGGTTTCGGGGGCGGGGGTGTCAGCGCGGGGTTCGGGCGCGGGGGCGGCGTCCTCGACACCGCCACAAGCGGCGAGGGTTAGCACGGCCGCAAGGAGCAGGAGCGGGCGCTTCACGGTGCTCGGGAGTCTACCGTTCGTAAGGACCGCTGCCGGGGACGGAACTTTCGCTACAAAATGATCGAAAAACCCTTGCCTATGAGGTCCGTCCCTCCTACGATCGGGGCATGGAACCGCACCTGCACGGGACCCGGGAGCGCGTGTTCGATTATGTCGTCGAACACCACGGCGCGCGCGTGGAGGAAGTGGCGGATGCGCTGGGCGTGAAGGCCGCAGCGATCCGCCGCCATCTCGACCACCTGCGCGCCGACGGGCTGATCGAGTCGCGCCCGGTGAAGCAGGCGACGGGCCGTCCCTACCTGAGCTGGTACCCAACGGCCAAGGGCGCGGGCGAAGCGCCGCCCGCGTACGCGGACCTGTTCGCGCGTGTCCTGGGGTGGCTGGGCAAGGAGCACATCGACGAGGCGGTGGCGACGGGCGTCGCAGCCTCGCTCGCCGAGCGGCACCGGCACGAAGTGGCCGGGTCCGAGAACGGCGAGGAGCTCGTCGAGCATGTGACCGAGAGCCTTCGCCGCGAGGGCATCCTGGAGACGTGGCGGGCGGAAGACGACGGCTTCCATCTCGTCAACTCGTGCTGCCCGTACCCGCAGGCGGCAGAGCTTTCGCGGCTGCCCTGCGAGGCCGACCGGCAGGCGATCAGCCTGCTGATCGGCGAGGACGTAGAGCAAATTGAACGTATCGTTGACGGCTCGTCTTGCTGCGAGTACCGCGTGCAACTGAACACCAAACCTGAACACGAAGGCGCCGCCGTGAGCGACGCCCCCGAAGGGAACGCATGACCGAAGCACCGCTTCTCGAAATCGACGCGCTGCGCGCCAACGTGGCGGGCAACGAGATCCTCACCGGGCTGAACCTGACCATCCGCCCGGGCGAGGTGCACGCCATCATGGGGCCGAACGGCTCCGGCAAGAGCACGCTCGCGAACACGCTCATGGGCAACCCCCGCTACGAGGTGACCGGCGGCGAGGTCCGCTTCCTCGGGCAGGCGCTCGACGGGATGGCCCCGGACGAGCGCGCGCGGCGCGGGCTCTTCCTCGCCTTCCAGTACCCCGTGGCGGTGCCGGGCGTGACGGTCGTCAACTTCCTGCGGCAGGCGGTGAACGCCGTCCGCGGGGAGGAGGTTCCGGTGCGGGAGTTCCGCCAGGAGCTGTTCCAGAAGATGGAGCTGCTGAAGGTGGATCGCGACTTCGCTCGCCGCTACCTGAACGACGGCTTCAGCGGGGGCGAGAAGAAGCGGGCGGAGATGCTGCAGCTGGCGATGCTGCAGCCGCGCATGGCGGTGCTGGACGAGACGGACTCGGGGCTCGACATCGACGCCCTGCGAACGGTCGCGGACGGCGTGAATGCGCTGATGCACGAGAACATGGGCCTGCTGCTGATCACGCACTACCAGCGGCTGCTCAACTACATCAAGCCACAGTTCGTACACGTACTGATCGACGGGCGCATCGTGCGCTCGGGCGGTCCCGAGCTCGCAGTTGAGCTCGAGGAGAGCGGGTACGACACCATCGAAGCGGCCGCCTCGACGGCCTGACAGGAGACGAGCCATGACCTCCACACCGGAACAACTGGTCCGCGAGGACGGCTACAAGTGGGGCTTCTACGACGAAGAGGAAGCGCTCTTCAAGGCGAACAAGGGGCTCACGCCGGAAATCGTGAGCACCATCTCCGAGATGAAGGACGAGCCGCAGTGGATGCGCGACTTCCGGCTGGACGCGCTGGAGCGCTTCCAGGAGATGGAGAACCCACCCTGGGGCACCGACCTGCTCGAGACCATCGACTTCGACAACATCCACTACTTCGTGCGGGCGACGGATCGGGATGAGCGCTCGTGGGACGACGTGCCGGAGTACATCCGGGACACGTTCGACAAGCTCGGGATTCCCGAGGCGGAGAAGAAGTACCTGGCGGGCGTAGGCGCGCAGTACGACTCCGAGGTCGTCTACCACAACATCCGCGAGGACCTGGAGAAGCTGGGGGTCGTGTTCCTGGGGATGGACCAGGGGCTCGCCGAGTACGAGGACATCGTGAAGGAGCACTTCGGCACGGTGATCCCGCCGGGGGACAACAAGTACGCCGCGCTCAACAGCGCCGTGTGGTCGGGCGGGTCGTTCATCTACGTGCCCAAGGGCGTGAAGGTGGACATCCCGCTGCAGGCCTACTTCCGCATCAACACGGAGAACATGGGGCAGTTCGAGCGGACGCTGATCATCGCGGACGAGGGCAGCCAGGTTCATTATGTCGAGGGGTGCACGGCGCCGGTGTACAGCAGCGATTCGCTGCACAGCGCGGTCGTCGAGATCATCGTGAAGAAGGGCGCGCGCGTCCGGTACACGACGATCCAGAACTGGTCGAACAACGTCTTCAACCTCGTCACGAAGCGGGCGGCGGCCTACGAGGACGCGGTTATGGAGTGGGTGGACGGCAACCTGGGCTCGAAGCTCACGATGAAGTTCCCGAGCGTGTTCCTGATGGAGCCGGGGGCGCACGGCGAGATCCTCTCGCTGGCGTTCGCGGGCGAGGGACAGCACCAGGACGCCGGCGGCAAGGTGGTCCACATGGCCCCGGACACGACCTCGACGATCGTGTCGAAGTCGCTGAGCAAGGACGGCGGGCGCACCAGCTACCGCGGTCTGCTGAAGGTCTACGAGGGGTGCGACAACGTGCGTTCGAGCGTGCGCTGCGATGCCCTGCTGCTCGACGAGGAGTCGCGTTCGGACACCTACCCGACGATGGAGGTGGACGCGCCCGACGTTTCGATCGAGCACGAGGCGTACGTCTCGAAGCTGAGCGAGGAGCAGCTCTTCTACCTGCAGAGCCGCGGGCTGAGCGAGGACGACGCCGCCAAGATGATCGTCAACGGCTTCGTGGAGCCGATCGTGAAGGAGCTGCCGATGGAGTACGCCGTCGAGCTCAACCGCCTGATCGAGCTGCAGATGGAAGGCGCCATCGGCTAGGCCGGCACGCGAACAGCGCCGCGCGAGGCGGAGCCGGGAGGCGATCGCCTGCGCACCGCGCGTCAACTCGTCAAGAGGAGTGCGAACCGCATGACATCAGCCCCGAGCACCACCGCCTCGTTGCTCACGCCCGAGGCGAGCCGCGCCCTCGGCGAGGCGCTCGGCGACGGGACAGCCGTCGCGGCGCTGCGCGCGAGCGGCGCGGGGACGCTCGACACCCTCTCGATGCCGTCGCCGGCGCTGGACCGGCCGTGGAAGTACGTCGACCCGTCAGCGCTCGACCTCGACGGCTTTGCGCCGCCGGACGCCGGCTCGGCGGCCTGGGACGAAGCCCTCCCCGCGGGAGCGCTGCTCCTGCGCGACGGCGCCACCGCCGGGCGCGGCCCATCGATCGATGGGCTGACGCTGGCGGACTTCGCCGAGGTTCCGGAGGGGGCGCTCGAGCGGCTGGGCGAAGCCGTGGCGGTTGGCGGCGACCGGCTGACGGCGCTGCACTACGCCTTCCTGCGCGGGGGCGTGCTCATCGAGACAAAGGCGAACGCGGAGATCGCGGAGCCGGTGCGGCTGACGCGGGAGTACTCCGAGACGGGGACGCTGGCGACGCCGCATACGCTGATCGTGGCGGGCGTGAACAGCCGCCTGACGGTCATCGAGGAGTACCGGTCGGGGGACGAGCCGATCGCCGTCCTGCCGGCGGTCGAGCTGCTGGTCGGACCGGGCGCGGTCGTGAGCTACACGTCGCTGCACCGCTGGGGCGCGCGCACGCGCGTCTTCGCCGAGCAGCGCGCGGTCACGGAGCGGGACGCAGACGTGCGCAGCCTGAGCCTGGTGACGGGCGGGCGGCTGGTGAAGAGCCACATCACGTCGTCGCTGGAGGGGCGCGGGTCGAGCAGCGAGATGTACGGGATCGCGGTGGGGGCGGGCCAGGAGCACGTCGACTTCTACACGCTCCAGGACCACGTGGCGGAGGACACGCGCAGCGACCTGCTGTTCAAGTCGGCGCTGGGCGAGCAGTCGCGGGCGGTGTACTACGGGCTGACGAAGGTGGGGCTGGGGGCGCGCCGGGCGGACGCGAACCAGGAGAACCGCAACCTCCTGCTGAGTCGCGCGGCCAAGGCGGACAGTGACCCGGTGCTCGAAATCCTTACGAACGACGTGACGCGCGTCAGCCACGGCGCAACGGCGGGGCCGGTGGACGAGGAAGAGCTTTTCTACATCCAGTCGCGGGGGCTGACGCGGGAAGGGGCGGTGGGGCTGCTGGTGCGGGGCTTCCTGGGTGAACCGCTCGACCGCAGCGCGCTCCGCGAGGGCGTGCGCGAGGAGCTGAACGGGCTGGTCGAGGCCAAGCTGCAGGCGCTGGGGGCGGGCTCGTGAGCATCGATACGGCTCGGCTGCGGGAGGACTTCCCCATCCTCGGCCGCGAGGTGAACGGGCGTCCGCTCGTCTACCTCGACAACGCCGCGACGACGCAGAAGCCGCGCGCGGTCATCGAGGCGCTCACGCACTACTACGAGACGCAGAACGCCAACATCCACCGCGGCATCCACACGCTCGCGGTCGAGGCGACGGAGGCCTACGAGGGCGTCCGCGAGAAGGCAGCGCGGCACATCGGCGCGGGCAACGCGGAGGACATCGTCTTCACGCGGAACACGACCGAGTCGATCAACCTGATGGCTCGCGCCTGGGGCGATGCGAACCTGCGCGAGGGCGACGAGATCGTGCTCACGCTGATGGAGCACCACTCGAACATCGTGCCGTGGCAGCTGCTGGCGGCCCGCACAGGCGCGCAGCTTCGCTACGCCGGTATCGACGCCGAGGGGCGGCTCGACCTGGACGAACTGCGCTCGCTCATCGGCGAACGCACGAAGCTCGTGAGCGTCACGCACATGTCGAACGTGCTCGGCACGATCAACCCGATCGCGGAGATCGCGGGGATGGCGCAGGAGGCGGGCGCGCTGCTGCTCGTCGACGGGGCGCAGAGCGCTCCGCACCTGCCGGTGGACGTCACGGCCCTGGGCTGCGACGTGTTCGCTTTCTCCGCCCACAAGATGCTGGGGCCGACGGGCGTCGGCGTCCTGTGGGCACGACCGGGACTGCTGGCGGAGATGGAGCCTTTCCTGGGCGGCGGCGAGATGATCTCGATCGTGAAGCCGGAGGGGTCGACGTGGGCCGAGGGGCCGCACAAGTTCGAGGCGGGCACGCCCAACATCGCCGACGTGATCGCCTTCGGGGCGGCGCTCGACTACCTGCACGAGCTCGGCATGGAAGCGGTGCGCGAGCACGAGAAGCGCATCACCGCCTACGCGATCGAGGCGCTGGAGCGGTCGGGGGGCATCACGGTGCACGGCCCGCACGACGTGGAGGTGCGCGGCGGGGCGGTCAGCTTCGAGGTGGACGGGGTTCACCCACACGACATCAGCACGATCGTCGATGCGTACGGCGTCGCGATCCGGGCGGGGCACCACTGCGCGCAGCTGCTGATGCGCCACCTGAGCGTTCCGGCGACGAACCGGGCGAGCTTCTACCTCTATAACGAAGAACGCGAAGTCGATGCGCTCGTGGAAGCGCTCGACGAGGCGAAACGGGTGTTTGGACGTGTCGAGAGCCGAACCGCAGTTTGACGAGCTGTACCGCGAGGTGATTCTCGATCACTACCGGCGTCCCCGGAACGCAGGGGCGCTGGCGGCGCCCACACACCAGGCGGAGGGCGCGAACCCCGTCTGCGGCGACGAGATCGAGCTGGACGTGTCGGTCGAGGGGGACATCATCTGCGAGATGGCGTTCCGGGGGCAAGGCTGCTCGATCAGCCAGTCCAGCGCCTCGATGATGACGGAACGCCTCTGCGGCGGGACGATCGGCGAGGCGCGGGAGGTCATGCGGCTGTTCGAGGCGCAGCTCGTGGACGCGGCCGAGCCCGACCCGGAGCTGGGCGATCTCGAGGCCTTGCAGGGCGTGGCACAGTTCCCCGTACGGGTGAAGTGCGCCCTCCTCTGCTGGAAAGTGCTGCGCGAAGCCCTGAATATTGACGAGCACGAAGCGACGACGACCCCGCAAGGAGACTGAGATGGCAGACACCGAGACGAAGATCCGACCGACCGACGAGGAGCTGCGCGAGCGCATTCGCGAAGTGAAGGACCCGGAGATCGACATGAGCATCGTCGACCTGGGGCTCGTGTACGAGATCGAATGGGACGAGGGCACGGTGAACGTGAAGATGACGCTCACGAGCCCGGGCTGCCCGCTGGGGCCGATCATCCGCGGCGCCGTCTACGCGAAGGTGAAGGACCTGCCGGGCGTCGAGGACGTGGACGTCGAGATCGTCTGGAACCCGCCCTGGGATCCGCGCACGATGGCGAGCGAAGACGTCAAGATGGCGCTCGGTATCTGGTAGGGCGCACGAAGCGCTCCCTCCCCCTTCCACCCCGGAGATCCCCGGGCGCGGCTGTACACTAGGCGTGTCCGATGGCGTGCGAACAGGAGACCGCGAACACCCTGCGGGAGGCGGGCTTCCGCGTAACCCCGCAGCGGCTGCTCGTCGCGTCGGCGCTGCGCCACGCGGGACGGCACCTGAGTGCCGCTGAGATCGCGGACGAGGTTCGCACCGTCTACCCGATGGTGGACCTGAGCACCGTCTACCGGACGGTGGAGATGCTGAAACGCCTCCAGCTCGCGACCGTGACGGACATGGGCGGCGATGACCTGCTCTTCGAGTGGTCGGCGGGGGAAGCACACCACCACCTGATCTGCTCGAGCTGCCGCAGCATGCAGGTGCTCGACCACCGGTACCTGGAACGGCTCGCGGAAGAGGTCGGGAGCGACTTCGGTTTCCAGGCCGACCTCCAGCACTTCGCCATCTTCGGCATCTGCCAGGAGTGCCGGGAGGAGGCGCAGGCGTGAGCGCGGAGCTGCTGAAGGCGCTCCGGGACGTGGTCGGGCGGGAGCACGTGCTGCACAAGCCCGAGGACCTGCTCGTGTACGAGCTCGACGGCACGATCGACCGGTCGCTGCCGGACGCAGTGGTGTTCCCCGCAAACACGGAGGAGGTGCAGGGGGTCGTGCGCGCCTGCAACGCCCTCGACGTTCCCGTGACGCCACGCGGGGCGGGCACGGGGCTGAGCGGCGGGGCCGTGCCGACTCGCCAGGGCGTCGTGCTGGCGACGGCGCGCATGAGGCGCATCCTCGATGTCGACCCGGTCGAGCGGACGGCGACGGTCGAGCCGGGGGTCGCCAACATCCGTCTCTCGGAGATCGCGGCGGAACACGGGCTCTTCTACGCGCCCGACCCGAGCAGCCAGAAGGCCTGCACGATCGGCGGGAACGTGGCGGAGAACGCTGGCGGGCCGCACTGCCTGGCGCTCGGGGTCACGACGAACCACGTCATCGGCATGGAGGTCGTGACGGCGAGCGGCGAGGTCGAGTGGCTGGGCAGCCACGGGCCCGAGCCCACCGGCTACGACCTTCGGGGGCTGTTCATCGGGTCGGAGGGAACGCTGGGCATCGCGACGAAGGTGGTGGTGCGGCTCGTGCCGGTGCCGGAGACGGTCGTGACGCTGCTCGCCATCTTCGACGACGTGGAGAGCGCGAGCGAGACGGTCTCGGCGGTGATTGGGGCGGGCCTCGTGCCGGCGGCGCTCGAGATGATGGACACGGTCACGCTGCAGGCGGCGGAGGCGGGGCTTCGCTGCGGCTATCCGCCTGACGCGGGGGCGGTGCTGCTGATCGAACTCGACGGCATCGAGGAGGTGGTTCGGGGGCAGGTGACACAGGCGCGGGCGGCCTGCAATGAGCACGGCGCGACCGAGATCCGCACGGCCACCGAGCCCGCGGAGCGGGAGCTGCTCTGGAAGGGGCGGAAGGGCGCGATCGGGGCACTGGGGCGGATTGCGCCGAACTACTACCTGCTGGACGGGGTGGTACCCCGCTCGAAGCTGGTCGAGACGATGGGGGAGGTGGCGCGCATCGGGGAGGGGTACGGCTTCCCGGTGGCGAACGTGTTCCACGCGGGGGACGGCAACCTGCACCCCTGCCTCCTCTTCGACGAGCGGGAGGAGGGGGCGACGGCGCGGGTGCTGGAGGCGGGCGCGGAGATCATGCGGATCTGCGTCGACGCTGGGGGCGCGCTCACGGGGGAGCACGGCGTGGGCTTCGAGAAGAACCGCTTCATGGCCTGGCTCTACAGCGAGGAGGACCTGGAGAACATGCGGCGCGTGCGGGGCGTCTTCGGGAACGAGGGCGGGTTCAACCCGTGCAAGGTGCTGCCCGAGGGCACGGGCTGCGGCGAGATGGCGCACCAGAAGGGGGCGCTGGCGGCAGCCGGTCCCGACGCCTATGTCTGAGGCGGCGGCGCAGGCTCCACCGCTCGTGGCGGGACGCGCCCCGGAGGCGGTGGTCGCGCCCGCGAGCCTGGACGAGCTGCGGAAGCTGGTGGCGGAGCGCGACGGACGCACGCTCGTTCCCGTGGGGGGAGGCACGCAGATCGCGCTCGGGGGCGTGCCGCGGGAGCCGTTCACGCTCGTCGATGTGCGCAAGGCGCTGGCGGGGGAGGTCGAGCACGAGCCGGCCGACCTGACGGCGGTCGCGCCGGCAGGGATCACGCTGGGGGAGCTCGACGCACAGCTGGCCGGGTCCGCACAGCGGCTGCCGCTCGACCCGCCGCATGCGGAACAGGCGACGCTCGGGGGCGTGCTGGCGGTGGGGACGGGCGGGCCGCTGCGCACGCGTCACGGCCTCCCGCGCGACTTCGTGCTGGGGATGACGGTGCTGCGCGCGGACGGCGAGCTGGTAAAGGCCGGGGGCCGCGTCGTGAAGAACGTGACCGGGTACGACCTGATGCGGCTCTGGTGCGGGTCGCTGGGGACGATCGGGATCGTGACGTCGGTGGCGGTGCGGGTGCTGCCACGCGTGGAGACGATCGACCTGCGCTTCGATACGGAGACGCTGGCGGAGGGGCAGGCGCTCGCGGAGCGGTTCCTGCGAGCGGACCTGCGGCCCGAGCTGCTCGACCTGACGAGGGAGGACAGGGGCTGGGTGGGGATCGTGCGGCTGACCGAGGGGGCCGTTCCCAAGGCGGAGAGCATCGCGGAGGCAGACCTGGCGCCGTCCAGCGAGGGCGACTACCTGGCGGTGCGCGACTTCGGCTTCGGGGAAGGCGAGGCGCTCACGCTGCGCGCCTCGTGCCCGACGAGCGCCATCGCGTCGACAACGGCGGCGCTCGAAGCGCTGGGGCCGTCGCAGGTGCTCGTGCGACCGCTCGCGCGGGAGGTGCGGGCCACCTGGGAGGAGGGGTCGCTGCCGGACGCGGACAGGGTCGCGGGGGCGGTGGGGAGGCTGCGGGCGGGGCTGGCGGAGAGCGGCGGGGGGCTCGTGGCGGAACGCATCCCGACCGAGTTGCGGGGCACGCTCGACCCGTGGGGGCGGCCGCCGACGTTCGCGCGGATGGCAGCGGTGAAGGCGGCGTTCGACCCGGACGGGCGGCTGAACGCGGGCCGGTACGTGGGCGGTCTGTGAGATGAACGGCTGGCCACTCGTCGAGGATGCTCCGGACACGGCGGACCTGGCGAAGTGCGTCCACTGCGGGCTCTGCGTGAACGCGTGTCCGACCTACGCGATCACGGGGTTGGAGGTGGAGTCGCCGCGGGGACGCATCCACCTTGCGAGGGCGGTGGCGGAGGACCGCATCCCGCTGACGGAGGCGGTGCAGGGCCACTGGGAGCTATGCCTCCAGTGCCGCGCCTGCGAGGCGGTCTGCCCAAGCGGGGTGCCGTATGGACGCATCATGGAGCGCGCCCGGGCACAGCTCGACGCGGCGCCGCCATCGAAGGGGTGGCAGCGGCGGCTGCGTCGCTTCGCCCTGCGGCATGTCGTTGCGAGGCCACGGGTGTTGGCGGCGATGCTCGCGCCGGTACGCTGGTTTGCGCGGTCGCCCCTGCGAGGGCTCGTGCGGGCCTCGGGAGCGCTGCGGCTGGCGGGACCACTGGGGCGGCTGGAGGCGCAGCTCGGGCGGCCGGGCCGGCCGTTCCGGGCGCGAGATGCGGCGGGAACGGGCGATGTCGCGCTGTTCACGGGGTGCGTGATGGGCGAGCTGTTCGGGGACGTGCACCGCGCGAGCGTTCGAGTGCTGGAACGGAGCGGAGCGAACGTGTTCGCGCCACGCGGACAGGGGTGCTGCGGAGCGCTCAGCGCACACGACGGCGACCTCGAACAGGCGCGCCGTTTGGCGCGGGCCAACATCGCGGCGCTCGAGGCATCGGGAGCGAGGACGATTGTCGTGAACTCGGCGGGGTGCGGCGCGGCGATGAAGGAGTACGGCGAGCTGCTGGCAGGCGACGCCGAGTTCGCCCAGCGCGCGGTGGCGGTGGCGGGGAAAGTGGTCGACTTCAGCGAGTACCTGGCGGGGCGCGACCTGCCGCCGGGACGGCTGCCGGCGCGGGTCGCGTACCAGGACGCCTGC
The DNA here is from genome assembly GCA_965203545.1 of Tepidiformaceae bacterium. Lineage (GTDB taxonomy): Bacteria > Chloroflexota > Dehalococcoidia > Tepidiformales > Tepidiformaceae > UBA2991. The sequence continues at coordinate 500,534 of OZ241899.1, read as the reverse complement.
CACCTCGCGCACGCGCAGGGGATCAGCGCGGAGCCACGGGCGTTGCTGGGCGCGGTCGAGGGGTGCGAACTGATCGAGACGGAGGGAGCGGACATGTGCTGCGGGGCGGCGGGCATCTACAGCCTCATCCAGCCGGCGATGTCGGGGGAACTGCGGGCGCGCAAGGCGGCGCAGTTCCGGGAACACCGGCCGGACGTAATCGTGACGGCGAATCCGGGGTGCCAGATGCAGTACGAGGCGGCGGTGCGCGAGGCGGGCATCGAGGCGCGGGTCCTGCACCTGGCGGAGGCGCTCGACGAGGCGCAGGGCGGCGACTCCCCGAGGGCGTAGCCCAACATCCGTCCCTGCCCTACCCTGTTGCGACGCCCGAGCGCTGAGCGCTCGGGCCGATCGGCGTTGGAGCGCGACGTGACGAGCCAACTGGCAGGCGTTCGGACAGCGGTCGAGGGACACCTCGGCGGGCTGGCGCGTGCGCGCGAGCCGGTCGCGCTGGGGGCACCGGAGGCGGCGAAGCCGGTGACGATGGCGGCGCTGGCGGCTGGGCGGGCGGGGCCGACGCTGGTGCTGACGGCGAGCCCCGGCCGGGCATCTCTGCTGGCCGAGGAGCTTGCGCTGTACGCGGGCGATTTGCCGGTCGTGCGCCTGCCGGCGGGCGAACGGCTCCCGTACGAGCTGGCGGAGGACGACCCGGCGGCGATCGCGGAACGCGACCGTGCGCTGCGCCAGCTGCGAGCGGGGACGCCGGCGCTTGTCGTGGCTTCGTGGGCGGCGGTGGCGGAGTTCCGGGCGGGGCCGGAGGTGGAGGCGGCGGGGACGGAGGTGCGGGTCGGGGGCACGCTGGCGCCGGAGGCTCTCCAGCGGCGGCTGGAGGAGGCGGGGTACCGCTTCGAGGCGCTGGCGGAGGAGCCGGGGACGGCGGCGCGGCGCGGCGGCATCCTCGACGTGTTCCCGGCGGGGGCGGAGGAGCCGCTACGGATCGAGTTCTTCGGGGACGAGGTCGAGAGCATCCGGCGGATCGACCTGGAGACGCAGCGGAGCATCGAGCGGGTGCAGTCGGTCGTGCTGCCGCCTCTGGCGAGCCACACGCCGGAAGCGCAGTCCCGGGCCCGCGAGCTGCGGGACGCCATCACGGTCGGGGGGGAAGCGGCGGAGGCGATCGCGCAGGAGCTTGAGTTGCTGGCGGGCGGCGAACGGAGCCGCTTCCCCGAGTACTTCGAGCCGCTGCTCAACCGCGCGACGGCGTTCGACTACCTCGATCCCGAGACGCTGGTGATCGTCGATGAGCGGGAGGAGGGCGTGGATGCGCTCGACCTGCACGTTCGCCACCAGGAGGAGGCGCGGGGCGCGCTCGAACGGCGGGGGGAGATCCCGGAGGGGCTGCCGACGCTGGGTCTGGAACCGGAGGCGGTAGGGCGGCTACTGGACGCGCACGAGGGGCGCGTCGAGCTGGGGCGGTTCGGGACAGAGGAGCTGGGGGCGGAGCGGCTGCCGTTCGCGACGCCGCCTTCGTTCGGGGGGCGGATCCGGGAGGTGGTACGGCAGGCGACCGAGTGGGCGGAGGAGGGACGGGCGGTGGTGCTGGCCTCGCAGCAGGCATTGCGGCTCGCGGACCTGATGGAGGAGGCGGGGCTGACCCCGCGCCTGACGCGCGAGCTCGACGCGACGCCGGAGCCGGGGGTGGTAGCGATCGTGCCGGCGACGGCGTCCGGGGGTTTCCTGCTGGGGGAGACGTTCGCGCTGATCAGCGACGAGGAGGTGTTCGGGCTGCGGCGGACACGGCGTCCGCAGCGGCGACGGCGGGGTATCACGCCGAATATCCTGACGACGCTGCAGCCGGGCGACTCGGTCGTGCACATCGACCACGGGATCGCGCGGTTCGCAGGCCTCACGCGGCGGTCGACGGACGGGGTCGAGCGGGAGTACCTGGAGCTCGAGTACGCGGAAGGGGACCGGCTCTACGTTCCCACGGACCAGCTCGACGCGGTGAGCGCATACGTCGGGCCGAGTGACCGGCCGCCTTCGCTGACGCGGCTGGGATCGCAGGAGTGGGCGCACACGAAGCGTCGCGTACGGCGGGCGGTGGCGGAGATCGCGCAGGAGCTGCTTGACCTGTATGCGCGTCGGGCGGTAGCGGTGGGGGACGCGTGCGCGGAGGACGGCCCGTGGCAGATCGAGATGGAGGGCGCGTTCCCGTTCGTGGAAACGCCCGACCAGCTGCAGGCGATCACCGACGTGAAGGCGGACATGGAGTCGACGAAGCCGATGGACCGGCTGATCGCCGGGGACGTCGGCTACGGGAAGACGGAGGTGGCGGTGCGGGCGGCGTTCAAGGCGGTGATGGCGGGGCGGCAGGTGGCGGTGCTCGTGCCGACGACGGTGCTGGCGGAGCAGCATGGGCAGACGTTCCGCGAGCGGATGAGCGGGTTTCCGGTCGAGATCGCAGTGCTATCCCGCTTCCGCGGGACGGGCGAGCAGCACGAGATCGTCGACCAGATCCAGGGGGGCGACATCGACATCGCGATCGGGACGCACCGGCTGCTGCAGCGGGACGTCGCGTTCAAGGACCTCGGGCTGGTGGTTATCGACGAGGAGCAGCGGTTCGGGGTCGCGCACAAGGAGCGGTTCCGGCAGATGCGGGCGGAGGTCGACACGCTGACGATGTCGGCGACGCCGATACCGCGCACGCTGCAGATGTCGCTGGCGGGCATCCGGGACACGTCCATGGTGGCGACGCCGCCGGAGGAGCGGTTGCCGATCCGCACGTACGTGACGGGGTGGGACGACGAGATCGTGCGCGAGGCGATCCAGCGGGAGATGGAGCGGGGCGGGCAGGTCTACTTCGTGCACAACCGCGTGCAGAACATCGAGCGGATCGCGCTGCGGCTGCGGGAACTCGTGCCGGAAGCGGCGATCGCGATCGGGCACGGGCAGATGCCGGAGGACCGGCTCGAACGCGTGATGGTCGAGTTCGGGGCGGGGGAATACGACGTCCTGCTCTGCACGACGATCATCGAGAGCGGGCTCGACCTGCCGAACGTGAACACGATCATCATCAACAACGCGAACCAGTTCGGGCTGGCGCAGCTCTACCAGCTGCGCGGGCGCGTGGGGCGCTCGGCGAACCGCGCGTTCGCGTACTTCCTCTACGACCGCAACCGGGCGATCTCGGAGGCGGCACAGAAGCGGCTGGCGGCGATCTTCGAGGCGGCGGAGCTGGGGTCGGGGTTCCAGATCGCGTTGCGCGACCTCGAGATTCGCGGGGCGGGGAACCTGCTGGGGGCGGAACAGAGCGGGCACATCGCGGCGGTGGGGTTCGACCTGTTCTCGAAGCTGGTGGGAGAGGCGGTGGAGTCGCTGCGGGGTGGACTGGAGGGCGGCGGCTCATCGGCGCCGTCGCTGGCTCCGGCGCCCCGGGTCGATCTGCCGGTGAGCGCATCGATCCCCGAGCATTATGTCGATGACATGGAGACGCGGCTGGCGATCTACGAGCGCATCGCGAAGATCGAGTCACCGCGCGGGGTGGCGGACATGGAGGAGGAGCTGCGCGACCGCTTCGGCGAGCCGCCGCCGCTCGTGCAGAACCTGCTGGGTGTCGCGCTGCTGAAGGCGGTGGGGCGGCAGGCGGGGGTGGAGCGCATCTCGACGAGCCCGGAGAGCTTCCACCTGCGGCTTCGCGGGGGGACGACCCACCGCCACCAGCAAGCGGTCGCCGCGCTGGGGGTCCCGGGGGCGCGGGTCGGGCCGGAACAGGTGCGCATCCCGCGGGAGCAGGCGGGCACGGACTGGATGCCACTGCTCGCGCGGGTGCTGCGTGCGCTCGCCGACGCCGCCTGACTGGACCGCGCGAGGGTCCGGGTCATACTGGACGCGTGGACGGCGCGAACCTCTTCACGATGCTCTCCGCCTACCGGCCGGGCGCCGGCACCTCCCCTTTCGAGGACTACTGCACGAACGGCCTCGCCTACCTGCTGGGGGCCGGATGCGAGCCGCTGGTTGCGCTTTTCGCGGAGGCGGCAGGGGCGGGGGACGCCGACGTGACCGACGTGACGGTCCAGCCGGGGGCGGGGACCGCAGTTGCCGACCTCGGGATCACGTTCGCGGACGGGCGGGAGGCGCTCGTCGAGATCGAGGTAGCGCCGGGGGAGGCCGTCGAGCGGCCGGACACGAGCGGCACGCGGCTGCGGGTCGGGTTCGATGGAGCAGAGGCGGGCGCGGTCACCTGGGACGCCATCGCGGAGGCTGTCGCGGACGACGCGGACGGGCTCGCGCGCGAGTTCGGCGAGTTCGTGCGTCGCGACGTGCTGGGGCTGGGGGAGGTGGGGCTCGACGACGCGCTCCACACGAACCGGCTGTACGCGCTCGGCGGGGCGGCGCTGCGCGAGCGTTTCGGCGCGGGCGTCCGCTACGAGAACAGCTCGTCGACGCCGGTGCAGGGCCGCTTCCGCTACCTGGGGACGACGTTCGCTCCGGACGACGGCGCACTGCGGTACTGGATCGGTCTGGTGAACGAGTCGCTGCCGCTGAGCGAGCATTACCACCTGATGCTGGCCAGCAAGGTGTCACCGCTCAAGGAGCCGGCCGGCCAGCCCCGCGCGACCGGCAACTGGCGCTGGGAGCACTGGTCGGGGATGGGGCGGGTGGTGCGGCCGGTGGGTCTGGCGGAGTACGGGGTGTTGCTGGGGCGGATGGGGTAGACGTCAAGCCCGTAGTAGCACAAGGGCCACAATGTGGCCTCTCCTAAAGCACTCCCATAGGACCGGGGATATAGGACTTGATTCGTACCCTTACGACTACCTGCTTGGCTATCTGCGTCGTTGCGCTGATCGGGTGTACCGGGAACGACGCGGGAGGCGGCGCAGAATCGAGGCGACTGCAGGGCGTCGGCTGCCACCCTGCTTACTCCCCTTGCCTCCCTGATCGCCCCGGGAACGCGCTCAACTGCAGTGATCTGTCGTCCGACCAGCGGCCCGTTACGGTTCTCCGCCGTGGTGTAGACCCATATCGCCTCGACGGAGACGGAGACGGTATTGCGTGCGAACTTCCTCCAGAGTCATCGGAGCAGCGCTCTGGAATCATTTCAGCAATCGCCATCCTCAGTGCACTGGCCGTCGGATTACTCGTATGGCTCAGGTGGCCCCGACGGTCCACCGGTACTGAGCCTGCTGCCCCTGCACCTTTAGCGGAGTCGCCGCAAGTACATCCCAGTATCCGCGAGGTCCTGAATGATCTTCGCCCGTTGGTAGGGAGACCGAGGCTATGGCCTCCCTACAGACGATCCCAATTCGATGTCGACAAGGACCTCCGTCGAAGAGTGCTAGCCGACCGTAGGCAGTCAGGAGGATGGGCCGACCAGTTCAGCGGCCGAACCATCCCAAACTCGGGCACCCTTGAGGTTGACCACGTAGTGGCGCTTCGCGATGCCTGGCGCTCGGGCGCATGCCAGTGGTCCAGCGCAAAGCGGGCGGCATTCGCAGTCGATCCCAACAACCTTGCTGTGTTGGCCATCAAGGAGAACCAACGCAAGTCTGACTATGGACCTGCCGACTACACCCCTGCCAATGCAAGCTACCTCGGTCCCTATCTGCTCCAGTACGCGATGGTGAAGGTCAAGTGGAGCTTGTCAGTCACACAGGCTGACTACGATGCCATCGAGACAGGACTCAGAGGTCACTACCCCGAGTAGTCCTCACACCTTGGCCGGCTCGACCTCGGCGAGCTCGGCCATGAGCTCCATGGCCTCGGGCTGGGTGGCGTTGACGGTGATGCCGGTGATGGGGTCGTCGGCCCAGAGCTTGTAGCGCTCGCGGATGCGATCGACGGGGCCGATGAGGGCGGTCTCGTCGAGGAACTCGTCGGGGACGGCGGCGGCGGCCTCCTCCTTGCGTCCGGCGAGGAAGAGCTCCTGGATGCGCTGGGCGGCGTCGGCGTAGCCGCGGCGGACCATGTTGTCGTTGTGGAAGTTCTTGGTGCGATGGCCCATGCCGCCGATGTAGAGGGCGGTTCCGGGCTTCATGGCGTCGAGGGCGCCCTGGACGTCGTCGGTGATGCGAACGGTGGCGCCGACCTGGATCTCGATATCCTTGAGGCTCTTGCCGCCGCCGGCGCGACGGAAGCCTTCCTCGAGCCAGGGCATGAAGTGGTCGAGCTTCTTGCCGGGGACGTAGCCGAGGGGGAGCCAGCCGTCGGCGATCTCGGCGGTGAGGCGCGTGTTGGCGGGCGTGCCGGTGCCGAGCCAGATGGGGATGTTCTTGTTCATGTGGAGGATGGAGCGGAGGGGCTTGCCTAGGCCGGAGGAGCCTTCGCCGGCGTAGGGGAGGGAGATCTCGCTGCCTTCGTGCATGACGGGGCGCTCGCGCTCGAAGATCTTGCGCATGATCTGGACGTAGTCGCGGATGCGGTAGTAGGGCTTGCCCCAGGGCTCGCCGTACCAACCCTCGACGATCTGGGGGCCAGAGACGCCGATTCCGGCGATGAAGCGGTTGCCGCCGGCCATGGCGTCGACGGTGGCGACGGACATGGCGCAGTTGGCGGCGGTGCGGGCGGCGAGCTGCATGATGCCCGTGCCGAGGCGGATGCGGTCGGTGACGGCGGCGAGGTAGGCGAGGGGCGTGACGGCGTCGGAGCCGTAGGCCTCGGCGGTCCAGACGGAGTCGTAGCCGAGGCGTTCGGCCGTCTGGACCTTCTCGACGGGCAGGTTCATCTGGGGGCCGGAGTAGCCGATGCTGATGCCAAGCTTCATGGTGCGCTCCCGGGAGCGTCGTTGGCGCTCCGCTGCGGGGATTCTACGGGGAGTTTCTGCCAGTGGACCGGCGGGGTGGCGATCGGTCAGACTGCGCGGCGCACGTCAGGAGGGCAAACGATGGCCGAGCCGATTACGCGGGAGAGCCTGTTCGAGGCGCTCTGCGAGCAGTGGCAGTACACCGAGGACGCGATCGCGGCGGTGGGGGAGCACTTCGACAAGCCGGCGCACGACGGCTGGACGGTGGGCGACGTCTTCCGGCACCTGACGGCCATCAGCCACCGCGAGTCGGCGGCGGTGCGAGCGATGTTCGCGACGGGCGAGTACGAGGTTCCAAGCGACGAGGCGAACGAGGCGGATGTCGAGAAGTTCCGGTCCCTCGATTACAAGATGCTGCGGATCGAGCTGAACACGGCGCACGGGGTCGTCTGGATGTACGTGCAGCGGTTCAGCGACGAGGACCTGGCGCAGACGTACAAGCTGATGGGGAACGACTGGACGCTGGGGCAGGTCCTGGGCGTGGTCGCGCGACACGAAGCGGATCACGTGGCGGTGGCGCTTGAAGCGGCAGGGGTGCCGGAGTCGGCGGTCGTGCCCGTCGAGACCGCACATCGCTGGACCTGAACGAGGAGAGCGCCCCGCTGGCGCGTGGCTGAGGATGAGGAGAGCGCCGCGCTGCGCGCGGCTGAGGTCAGAGTGGCAAGATGCGACCGGACATTCGCCGCTGAGGCGTGAGCAGCCCTTGGACCAGGAGGTCACGGATGGCTAACGGAAGTGTGATGACGCGAGAGGCGCTGTTCCGGGAAGTGTGCGAGGTATGGCAGCGGACGGAGGATGCGATCGCGGCGCTGGGGGAGCACTTCGAGAAGCCGTGCAGCGGTGACTGGACAGTCGGGGACGCGTTCCGGCACCTGACGGCGGCGAGCCACATCATGTCGGGGCGCATCCGGGCGCTGCTGGCGACGGGCGAGCTTCCGTTCCCGGGCGACTCGGGGAACGCGGAGGGCGTCGAGAAGTTCCGGTCGCTGGACTACAAGATGCTGCGAATCGAGCTGAACACGGCGCACGGGGTGGTCTGGATGTACATCCAGCGGTTCAGCGACGAGGACCTAGCGCAAACGTTCACGATCTTCGACGAGGAGCACACGCTGGGTGAAGTGATCCAGCAGCGGGTCTTGCACGAGACGTGGCACGTGAACGAGGCGCTGGAGGCGCTGGGGCTGGAGGAGTCGGTGATCGTGCCGGTGGAGACGGCGCACCGCTGGGCATAACGAGGAGAGCGCCGTGCTGACGCACGGCTGAGGATGAGGAGAGCGCCGCCCGACATTCATGGCGCTCGGCTGCTGCGCGCTCGCGATGCACGGCTGAGGATCGAGTGACCGGAGGACGCGTTAAGACCGGTGCTCGCCGCCGTCAGCAACGCTCGGAGCCCGTTCTTCAAGAACCCGCTAGACCGGCCCTCCGCGATGGGACACAATGCGGGTCGCACTTCCCAGAGGGCACGGAGGCAGACAATGGCAGCTGACGCAGCGGTTACCCGAGAGGCGTTGTTCCAGTCCATGTGCGAGACGTGGCAGAGGACCGAGGACGCGATCGGCGCGCTCGGCGATCACTTCGACAAGGCGGCGTACGAGGGCTGGTCGGTAGGCGACATCATTCGCCACATCACGGCGCTCAGCCACGACACGTCGGCGCACGTGCGGGCGATGCTGGCGACCGGCGAGTTTCCCGCAGACGAGAGCGGCAACCAGGCCGGCGTCGACAAGTTCGCCTCGCTCGACTACAAGATGCTGCGGATCGAGCTGAACACGGCCCACGGGGTGATCTGGATGTACGTCCAGCGGTTCAGCGACGAGGACCTGGCGCAGGAGTTCTCGCTCGGCGGGAACAGCTTCTCGCTGGGGACGGTGCTGAGCCTGCTGACTCAGCACGAGCACCAGCACGTGACCGAGGCGCTCGCGGCGGCGGGTCTCGATGACTCGGCCGTGGTCGAGCTGGAGACGGCGCACCGCTGGGCCTAGGGAGGAGAGCGCCGCGCTGACGCGCGGCTGAGGGGTGAGGAGAGCGCCGCGCGGGAGCGCGGCTGAGGGGTGAGGTGGAGGCGGAGTTTCTGCGCTGCGCTGCCCAGCGTGGCAAGATGCGGGCGGCCCGCGGCGGCGGGTGGAGGCCGCGCATGAAATTCGGAATCTCGGTTGGCTCCGTGGTGACGAAGCCCTGGGACAAGATGAGCGAGTCACGCACCTTCCACGAGGCGGTCGAGATCGTGGAGCTGGCGGACCAGCTGGGCTTCGACAGCGCCTGGTCGGTGGAGCACCACTTCCTCGAGGAGTACTCCCACATGTCCGCGCCGGACATGTTCTTCGCGTACTGCGCGGCGCGGACGAAGCAGATCCGGTTCGGGCACGGCATCTACCTGATGCTGCCGAATATCAACCACCCGGCGCGCGTGGCCGAGCGCATCGCGACGCTCGACATTCTCAGCAACGGGCGCGTGGAGCTGGGGACGGGGCGAAGCGCGACATGGACGGAGCTGGGCGGGTTCCTCGTCGAGCCGGACGACACGAAGGAGATGTGGGAGGAATCGACGCGCTCGGTGGTGAAGATGTGGACGAGCGACGAGTTCTCGATCAGGGGGCGCCACTTCTCGATGCCGCCCCGGAACGTGCTGCCGAAGCCGGTGCAGGAGCCGCATCCACCGATCTGGGTGGCAGTGCAGAGCCCGGAAACCGCCGTGCTGGCGGGGGAGAAGGGGATCGGGATGCTGGGCGTGACGCTGGGCGGCATCCCCAAGTACGCGGACCTGATCGCGGACTACCGGCGGGCGAGCCGGGAGGCGGAGCCAATCGGGGTGACGGTGAACAACAAGGTGCGGGCGCAGGGAGGGCTCTTCTGCCACCCGGACTCGGACTTCGCGCAGAAGATGGCGGGGAAGGCGGAGGAGCAGCTTGCCGGGCCGCTGAGCTCGTACCTGATGACGATGGGCTCGACCTACCCGAGCCCGGCCTATCACGCGCACTCGCTGGGCTCGGGGGCGGCGTTCCGGCCGCCGCTGGGGGCGGACCAGGTGGGGAAGCTCGTGGGGAACCCGGACGAGGTCGCGAAAGCGGTAGAGGACTGGCAGAAGCTGGGGGTGGACGCGCTCAACATCGGCATCACGGGACGCTGGTCGACGCACGAGCAGAACCTGGAGTCGATGCGGTTGTTCGCCAAAGAGGTGATGCCCGCGTTCCTCGACGAGCCCGTGGGCAGCGGGGCGGCGACGTGACGTCGACGGCGACGGCGGCCTACCGGACGGTCTCGGCGGAGGAGGCGGCCTCCGGGGTCCAGGACGGGGACGTCCTCTACTGCTCGCTGACCTCGCTCGATTACGTGCTGGACGCGATCGCGGCGCGGCGCGACCTGAAGGACGTGCGCGTGCGGCTGACGACGCCGGGGCAGGATCCGGGCTGGCTCGCGCCCGAAGCGGGGGACGAGCGCTTCACGGTCGACTTCCAGATCTTCATCGGGGACTTCGCGCGGTACGCGACGGACTCGAAGGTGGCGTCGTACATCCCGAACCTGTTCTCGACGGAGATGAAGCAGATCGAGCGGCCCGACGACTGCCTCTTCCCGGACGTGTTCATCACGCGGGTGAGCCGGCCGAACGAGAAGGGGTACGTGAACTTCGGGCCGATGATGTTCAACAAGCGCGGCTACGTGCAGAACTGCCGCACGGTGATCGCCGAGATCGACGACACCTTCCCGGTGTTCCACGGCGACTGCACGGTGCACGTCTCCGAGATCGACTACCTGGTCGAGGGGGACTACGGGCCGAGCACGGAGGAGATCCGGGCGAAGGTGGAAGCGGTGGAGGACGAGGGAAAGCGCGAGGGGCTGCTGGACCTGATGGACTCGGTGCCGGACCGCTGGCTGCGGGGGATGCTGCGACGCAGCTTCTGGTTCTTCGAGAAGCTGGACCCGGCGATGGTGGCGCCGCTGTTGGGGAAGGGCCCGGAGCCGGACGCCGAGTCGAAGGCGATCGCGGCGAACGTGGCGGAGGTGGTCTCGGACGGGGCGAACCTGCAGATCGGGGTGGGGGAGCCGAGCAGCTCGCTCGTGCGGGGCGGGGCCTTCGACGAGAAGCAGGGGCTGGGGCTGCATTCGGAGATGATCATCCCAGGGTGGACGAAGCTCATCCGCGAGGGGCAGATGGACGACCTGAACAAGGCGTTCCGCCCGGGGGTGGCGGTGGCGGCGGGGTGGGCCGGCTGCACGCCACAGGACCTCGACTTCATCGCCGAGAACCCCCGCTGCGAGCTGCACCCCTCGGCTTTCGTCCTGGACCCGAAGGTGATGGCGGCGAATGACCGCGTTCACGCCATCAACAGCGCCATCAATGTCGACTTCCAGGGGCAGATCAACGCGGAGACGGTGCACGGGCCGCGCATGATCAACGGGACGGGCGGCCAGCCCGACAGCCACTACGCGGCGATGTACTCGAAGGGCGGGCGCGCGATCACGGTGATGAAGTCGACGGCGCTGGGCGGGGCGGTATCGCGGGTAGTGCCGATGCACGAGCCGGGCACGGTCGTGACGATCCCGCGGTCGCTGGCGGACACGATCGTGACGGAGTACGGGGTGGCGCAGCTCTTCGGGAAGAGCACGCGCGAGCGGGCGGCGGAGCTGATCTCGGTGGCGCACCCGGACTTCCGCCCGGAGCTACAGCGCGAAGCGGAGCAGCTCTTCGGGCTGCGCCCGTGAGCGAAGCGGCGCGGATCGTCGTCGACTACTCGAGCGCGCTCGAGTCGGGTTCGCTGGCGCACGTCGAAGTGGTCGCGCCGGACGCGGGCAAGCAGCGCTTCGGGGATCCGGTGCCGCGCGCGACGTACACGGCGGCCCTCCGCGAGGCGCTCCGGCACGGTCCGGAGCCGGTCCTCTGCCTGGTCGGGCCGTACGGCTACTCGCCCGCGTTCACGGCGGCGGCGGGCGGGCGGAACGACCTCGCGCGGGAGGAGATCGACCCGGACCGGGTGCACGTGCTCAACGTGGGACGCAGCTTCCTCGGGCTGGGGGTGCTCACGGCGAGCCTGGCCGACGGCGGGTTGCCGCCGGAGGAGGCGATGGCCTGGCTCGACGACGCGGGCGTCGCGACGGGGATGTGGGTGGTGGCAGAGTCCGAGCGGCTGGAGACGGCGCCCGCGGAGGCGTTCATCGAAGCGCCGGATGGCATCCCGGAGGAGCCGTACGCGCTCCTGCGGGTTCGGCTGGCGTCGCGGGTGGTGGGCGGTTTCGAGTCGGTTGAGGAGGCGGCGGAGTACGCGCTGGCATCGGTCTCGGCGGCGGGCGGAGTGGGGCTGGTGGCGAACGCGCCGGAGGGGATCGATGCCTGGAAGCAGGAGACGCCCGCGCCCGTAGAATGGCGCGCGTGCGAGCTCCCGACCTTCCTGGCGACCCACTTCGGCGAGGCGCTTACGTTCGCGATCGCGCCGCGGTCCTCGACGTGATGGCGCGGCGGAGGCGGCGTGCCTGACTTCGGGACGCGCACGCTCGCGTCGATTCCCGATCTGCTCGCCATCGCGCCGGGGGAGGGCGAGGGAGAGGGCGGCTGGGAGCTGTCGGACACGCGCGTCGTCAGCCTCACGTTCGAGCTTTCGAAGACGCAGATGATGGACCTGCTGCCGGAGGGGCTGATCCGTCCCGTTCCGCCGTACGCGAAGGTCATCATCGTGGACGCGCCGGACTCGCCGGCGGGGCCGTACCGGGAGGCGGGGCTCTACCTGGGGGCACGGGACCGCGTCCAGATACGGAACGTGCTGCTCGACGCGATTGTGCAGGGCGACGAACAACTCGCGAGCAGCCGGCGCTGTTTCGGCGGGTCGCGACGGGCGGGGATGATCGACCTCGACGTGAGCGAGGACGGAATCAACGCCGTCATCGCGTGCGAGGAAGGGGAGCTGTGCCGCATCCGCATGGGCGACCTGCGGCGCTGCGACGCGACGATGCTCAAGTTCGACGCGCTGCTGGTTCCGGGGGAGGAGGACGCCGCGCCGGCGCTACTGCGCTACGGCGTACGCATCCCGCTCCCGGAGGTGGAGGGCACGCTCTCGCGCGACTGGGAGGCGACGATGCCGCGCGGCGCGGGCGTCTGGCGACAGCTTCGCCCCGCTTTCAACGTGACGGCGTTTGCGACGTTCGGGGACGCGCGGCTGGAGTTTCCCCGCGTCCCGAGGGCCCGGGCAGCGCGCTAATCCTCCTGCGCCGCCGCGATCTCGGCGGCGCGAGGGGTGTCGGGCTGGACGACGAGCTCGGCAGCGCCGGCCTTCGAGTCGTCCTTGATGAGCTCGATGACCTTGTCGGAGATCTCCTCGGGCTGGAGCATGGTCGTCGCCGCGATCGCCGGGGCGAGCCAGGCAGCGGGGGTCTCGCCGTCGCCGGTCTTGCCGATGATGGGGGTATCGACCATGCCCGGGAGGACGGCGTTGACGCGGATGTTCTCGCTCTCGGCGAGCATGGCGCAGGCCTCGGTGAAGTTGACGACGGCGGCCTTGGTGGCGGCGTACATGGGGTCGAAGGGCATGGGTCCGAGGGCGGCGACCGAAGCGGTGTTGACGACGGCTCCACCACCGCGCTTGCGAAGGGCGCGCACGGCAGCGCCGGTGCCCATCATCACGCCGGCGGCGTTGACGCTGACGACGAGGTGAATCTTGTCCAGGCCGACCTCGGGCCAGCCGGGGGTGTCGCCGGTCATGATGCCGGCGTTGTTGTGGACGATGTCGATGCCCCCGTAGGCGGCCTCGACGGCGGCGAAGAGCGACTGGATGCCGGAGGGGGTCGAGACGTCGCCGTGGAAGAAGCAGGCCTCGCCGCCCTCGGCGGCGATGACGCGCACGGTTTCCTCGCCGCCGGCGCGGTCGATATCGGCGACGGCGACGCTGGCGCCCTCAGCTGCGAGCGCTTTCGCCGTGGCGCGTCCGATTCCCGATGAAGCGCCGGTGACAAGCGCGACCTTTCCCGAAATCTCCATGGTGGCCTCCTGGTGGGTGGTGAGTGTCGGGGGATTCTAGCGATCGAGCCGCGCCAGCGGCGCGATCAGACGGCGGGTAGCTCGTCGGGGACGTCCAGCTCGCCGAGAACTTCGTGGAACCAGCCGATGACCTCGGGGTGGTAGGGGATGCCCAGCTCGATGCGCTCTTCCTCCTTCTCCGAGGCGTTCAGACCGGCGTAGTAGACGCGCTCGTGGCCGGGGGCGGTCTTGCTCTCGCGGATGGTGCGCAGGTAGAGGTCCATGTCGTCCTTGAACTGGTCGAGGTCGGTGAAGGCGTCGATCCGGTAGGCGAGGAAGTGGTGGCCGTTGCCGATGCGCGTGGCGAAGCCGGGGCCGGTGCCGGAGAGGACGCCGCTGAGCACGTCGACGACGATGGCGAGGCTGTAGCCCTTGTGCGAACCGATCTCGCGGGTGCCGCCGACGGGCAGCATCATGAACTCATCGGGGACGGGGCGCTCTTCCATGATGGGCGTGCCGTCAGCCTCGGCGATCCAGCCGGGGAGCACGCTCGCGCCGAGGCGGCGGGCGAGGCGGATCTTGTTGCCGGCGACGGAGCTCATGGAGGCATCGAAGACGAAGGGGGCTTCCTCGCGCGCGGGGACGGCCACGCCGATCGGGTTCAGGCCGATAAGGGCTTCGGCGCCGAACGTCGGGGCGACCTGCTTCCCGCCGACGGTGGTGGCGACGCCGATCATGTCGTGGGGGACGGCACGGTGGGCGTGGAAAGCGGCGGCGCCGAAGTGGCGGCTGTTCATGACGGCGACGGAGCCGATACCGCACTTGCGCGCCTTCTCGATGGCAAGGTCCATGGCCTGGGGCCCGACGGTGAGGCCGAGCCCCTCGTCGCTATCGATGGTGGCGGTCGCCTCGGCCTCGCGGACGATGCGCCACTTCGGGGCGGGGTTGATGGCGCCGCCGCGGATGCCGGCGACGTACACGCGCATCATGTTGCTGACGCCGTGGGTGTCGATGCCGCGGCGGTCGGCGTAGAGGAGGGTCTCGGCGCAGCGTTCGGCGTCGTCGGGGGGAGAGCCGAGCGCCTCGAAGATGCTCCTCACGGTGGCCTTCATGAGGGGGGGCGGCACGCGGACGGCGATATCGTCGGGGACGTGGAAACGATCGAGCATGGGAGGCGCATCATAGCGAGCGGCAGGCGGGGTAGCATGTGCCGCGCGCGCCACTTCGCGCGGACGGGTCGTGGTGGAGATCGAGGGTGAGCACCGCTTCGAGGCGGCGAAGGACGCGCTCTGGCAGGCGCTCTTCGACCCCGCGGCGCTACGGGCGGCGCTCCCGGCCTTCGAGTCGCTGGAACGGATCGATGAGGACACGTACGAGCTGGTGGCGTTCGTGGAGGTGCGGGGGTTCTGGGGGCGATTCCGGGGGCTGGCGCGGGTGAGCCACGTCGTCGAGGGGCAGTCGTACCACCTGCGGCTCTCGGGGGCGGCGGCGGAGGGGACGGCGATGGCGCAGGGGACGATCACGCTGCAGGAAGACGAGGAGGGCGTGCTCTTCCGCTACCGGGGCGACCTGACGGTGCACGGGGCGCTGACGCGGCTGGGCGGGCGCTTTATCGGGGGATCGATCCGCATCCTCATCCGGGACTTCCTGCAGGGGCTCGCGCGCAACCTGGCGGATGAACCCAGCGGCGAGCAGGCCGGCTAGCGGCAGCGGGGATGCGGCTGGAGCACAAGTACATCGTCGCGCTCATCAGCGTGTTCGGGATGTTCATGAACCTCCTCGATCTGACGATCGTGAACGTCGCCGTGCCCGTGCTGGCCTTCGAGCTGGACGCCTCCGCCCAGGAGGTGCAGTGGGTGGTGACGGCCTACCTGCTGGCGGTGGCGGTCGCGATCCCGGTGAGCGGATGGGCGGGGGACCGCTTCGGGACGAAGATCATGTTCGTCCTGGCGCTGGCGTTCTTCACGGTCGGGTCGCTGCTGTGCGCGGTGGCGTGGAACATCGAAACGCTGATCGCGTTCCGGGGGCTGCAGGGGCTGGGCGGCGGGCTGCTGATGCCGGTCTCGCAGACGATGGTGTTCCGGGCGTTCCCGCAGCAGGAGCGCTCGAAAGCGGCGGGCATCCTCGTCGTACCGACGACATTCGCGCCGGCGAGCGGTCCTCTCATCGGTGGCATCATCCTCGACTACCTGGCGTGGCCGTGGATCTTTCTCGTGAACATCCCGGTTGGGGTCATCGGCATCGTGCTGGCGCTGGCCTTCCTGAGGGAACAGCGCGAGGATGCGCCGGGCCGGATCGACATTCCGGGGCTGATGCTGGCCTCGGGCGGGCTCGCCGTCTTCCTCTACGGGCTGGCAGAGGCGGGAGAGCGCGGATTCGGAGATCCGGTCGTGCTCGGCTTCGGCGGGGCTGGGCTGGTGCTGCTGGCCATCTTCGTACTGGTCGAGCTGCGCACGGAGGAGCCGCTCATCGACGTTCGGCTGTTCGCAAATCGCCTGTTCGCCCTCGCCAACGCGAGCCAGGCCGTGGCCTTCATGGGCTTCTCGGCGACGCTCTTCCTGTTACCGCTGATCCTGCAGCTGGAGCGTGGGCTGAGTCCGTTCGAGTCGGGGCTGGCGACCTTCCCGCAGGCGATCGGGGTGATGGTGATGGCGCCGGTGATGGCGCGGATCTACCCGATCGTGGGACCGCGACGGCTGGTGGCGGTGGGCTTGCTCGCCGCGAGCGCCACAACCGTACCGCTCATCCTGATGGACCTCGAGACCGACCTCTGGTGGGTTCGGGGGACGATGTTCGCGCGGGGCGTCGGCTTCAGCATGATGCTGGTGCCGTTGCAAACGGCGGCCTTCGCCCAGATCAGCATGGCCGATACGGGCCGCGCGACGGCGGCGCTCAACGCGACGCGCCAGGTGGCGCAAAGCTTCGGCGTGGCGATCATCGCGACGGTGCTCACGAGCCGGCTTGCGCATTACGGAGCCAAGCTCGGCCCCATGGACAACGTGGCCGGCTCGGTGAGCGCCTTCTCGGACGGATTCGTCGTCACGGCGATCTTCATCGCGGCGGGGGTCCTCGTCGCCCTGCTCATCCGCGACCGGGATGCGGCGGCGACGCTGCGGGCGCGGCTCAGCTCGAGTCCGGGCTAGACTTGAGGCTTCGCTAACACAACGATATAATGGTGTTGATGGTGCCCGACCTTACTGACGGCGGAATCCTGCCGCCAGGGATTCACTGGGCCACCTGGGAGGAGATCGCGAACCGGTTCGGGAACACCAAGCGAAGGAAGGAACTCCTAGCTGGACTACGGGAAGCTCTCGAAACCCTGAAGGACGCCGGTTGTCGGACCGTCTATGTCAACGGGAGCTTCGTGACCAACAAGGAAGCGCCGGGAGACTTCGACGCCTGCTGGGACGAACAAGGGGTCGACCCCGAGGTTCTCGATCCCGTACTTCTGACGTTTGCTCGAGGTCGGGAAGCTCAGAAGGCCAAGTACCTGGGAGAGCTGTTTCCCGCCAACGCTCCAGCGATTGAGAACGGATTGTCTTTCCTTGAGTTCTTCCAAAGCGACAAGGAAAGTGGAGAACCGAAGGGAATCATCGCCATAGACCTAGAGGGACTCACATGATCAAGAACGAACGGCAATACCGGATCACGAAAGCGCAGGCTGCTCGCTTCGCTCGAACCCTTGAAGCCCTCAGGGAGCGCAAGAACAGCCCGGAGGGCATCCACCCTCGTATCGCAAAGGCTCAGGAGGAGGCAGTCCAAAGCCAATTGGCGGACCTCCAAGCGGAGTTGGTCGAGTATGAGAGGCTCAAGTCAGGCTCCCTCAAGGTGGAGGACCTGAGCGTGGTTGACGACCTGGCGATTCGCCTCGTCAAGGCGAGGATCGCTCGGGGCCTAACCCAGAGAGAACTCGCAAGGCGAGTCGGACTCAAAGAGCAACAAATACAAAGGTACGAGGCTACCGACTACGCATCGGCAAGCCTCACGCGAATCAAGGAAGTCGTAGGAGCGCTCCTCAGCTAGTCGACGAACTTGCCCTGGCCGCCATCGACGATGATGTGGGTGGCGTTGATCCAGCTGGCGGCGGGGCTGGCGAGGAAGGTGATGGCGCGCGCCACCTCCTCGCCGCTTCCGAGCCGTCCAAAGGGGATGCTGCGCTCGACGCTCTTGTAGAAGTCGGGATTGGCCTCGCGCGTGCGGTCCCAGTTGCCGCCGGGCATGAGGGTCGCGCCCGGGGAGAGCGCGTTCACGCGGATGCCCTTGCGGCCGAGCGCCTGCCCTAGCTCGTTGGCGAGCACGCGCATAGCGCCCTTGAGGGGGCCGTACGAGGACCAGCGCCCGAACCACTGCTTGCTGGCGGTGGAGCCGATGAAGATGACGCTGGCGGCGTCGCTCTCCTCAAGCGCGGGCTGGGCCGCCTCGACGGCGTGGACCGCGGCCATGACGTCGACATCGAAGGTGCTCTGCCAGCCTTCGGCGTCCTGACCAGACTGGCCGGTGGCGTTGTGGATGAGGATATCGAGGCCGCCAAGGGCCTCGACGGCGCCTGCCACGAAGGCGCGGGTGGACTCGGAGTCGGCGAGGTCGGCGGGGGCAGCGTGGACGGTCACGTCGCCGCGGGCGGCGAGCTCGTCACGCGCCTGCGCCAGGCGATCAGCGTCGCGGCCACAGATGGCGACGTTCGCGCCCTCGTCGATCAGCGTCTCCGCCGTGTAGCGGCCGATGCCGCGGCTCGCTCCGAGGATGATGGCCTTCCGTCCAGCCAGTCCCAGGTCCATGTCGCACCTCCTGAGCGCGTAGGGTAGTGGAGCGCGCCGCTAGATGCGGCAGCGCGGAGGCAGTCGATGGCGCGGGTGACGGTCCGGCCCTTCGAGCGGGGTGATCTCGACGTGGCGGCGGCGCTGCTCGCGGGGAAGCACCGGGCGGATCGCGAGCGGCATCCCGTGCTCGCGGAGGCGCTCTCGGACGAGGGTGAAGCGCGGTCGCTGCTGGCGAAGTGGTTCGACAACGAGCGCGCCGACGGGGCGGTGGCGGTGGACGGGGGCACGCTCGCGGGCTACGCGATCGGCGAGCGCGCGGCGGGGGCGCCGCCAGACAGCTACATGGGGCAGCTCTCGACGCCGCGTTCGGTCTCCATCGGCTCACGCGACCATGCCGTCGCTGCCGGGTACGACGCGAACGCGGTCTGCCGGATGCTCTACCGGCAGCTGGCGGCGGGATGGGTGGCCTCGGGGTACTACGCCCACACGGTCAACATCGCAGCCGGGGACGAGCGGCTGCAGGAGGCGTGGTTCAACCTTGGGTTCGGGCGGCACGTCTCGGTCGCGGTGCGGGAGGGGACGGGGCCGGTGGCGGGGGCGGACGCGGGGGACGTCGAGGTTCGCGCGGCGGGAAGCGAGGACGTGGGGGAGCTGCTGGAGCTGGCGCGGACGCTGGGGCGGCACCACCTCGACTCGCCGATGTTCATGTACTGGCCCGTCCAGCCCGAGCACGACGGCATGGCGCGCACGTTCTTCTCGGGGCTGCTGGAGGACGAGGGAAACCCGCACTACGTCGCCTACCGGGAGGGGGAGGCGGTGGGGCTGACGAGCTTCCTGAAGCAGGGGTTCATCCCGCCGTACATCAACAGCGAGAAGAACGTGTACCTGTTCATGGGGATCGTGAAGCCGGAGGCGCAGGACGGCGGCGTGGGGCGGGCGCTGCTCGACCACGGGATGGCGTGGGCGCGCGGGGAGGGGTACGAGCGCTGCACGTTGCACGTGCTGTCGGCGAACTACAGCGGTGAGCCGTTCTGGTTCGCGAACGGGTTCGAGCCGATCGAGTACAGCCTGGAACGGCACATCGACGAGCGGGTGGCCTGGGCGCGAGGCGAATAGCGGGCGGTCAGCGCGCTCTTTGAGCCACACCACGGCCGGCGCGAATGATGCGGAGAAACTCCTCCACATCGAACGGTTCGCTGGCGGTGACCATCGAGTCGGGATCGAACGGTCTGGGGGCGGGCGTCTTCAGGAACGACTGCAGATCGAACGGAGCAAGGGCCATCTCTCACCTCCATCCGACCTGGATGGGAAGATTGTATCACCGGGCGCGGGGCGGCTAGCGGGCGGTCAAAGCAGGAGTCCCCTAAGATTCCCGGCACGACAGGAGGTACGTATGCCCGAATTCAAGACCGTGCTGTACGAAAACCTGACACCCGAGATCGTGCGGGTGCGAATGAACCGTCCGGAGGCGCGGAACGCGCAGGACCTGCAGCTGACCTACGACCTGAACGATGCGTTCGACGCCGCCAACCAGGACGACCAGGTGAAGGTCATCATCCTCAGCGGCGAGGGGCCGCACTTCAACTCCGGCCACGACATGCGCGGCGGCACCGGCGCCACGCGCGCCGACTTCAAGCCGGTGGGCACGTGGGCCAATTTCGACCAGCCGGGCGCGGAAGGCGCGATGGCGGGCGAGGAGGAGATCTACCTCCAGATGTGCCGCCGCTGGCGCAACCTCCCCAAGCCGATGATCGCCGAGGTGCAGGGCAAGACCATCGCCGGCGGCCTCATGCTGGCCTGGGTCTGCGACATCATCATCGCTTCCGATGACGCCGAGTTCCGCGACCTCGTCGTGGGCTGGGGTATCCCGGGGGTCGAGTACTTCGCCCACCCGTGGGAGTTCGGCCATCGCCTCGCCCGTCAGATGCTCTACACGGGCGACTGGGTGAGCGCACAGCGTTGCTACGAAGCGGGCATGGTGAACGAGGTCGTGCCCCGGGATCAGCTGAGCGAGTACGTCGAGGACCTTGCAAGGAAGATCGCGGAAAAGCCGTCCTTCGGCCTGAAGATCACGAAGGAAGCGGTCAACCAGACGCAGGACGCGCAGGGTCTGTGGACGGCCCAGCAGGCCGTGTTCATCATGCACACGCTCGCGCACACGCACTGGCGCGACGTGAACGACAGCGGCATGCCGCTCTACACGGGGGAGGGCGCCGCCGCCATCCCCGGCCGGCAAGCGGCCGCCGCCAACTAGCCACGCGACCGTCGCGAGGGGGTGGCTGACGCCACCCCCTCGTTCGCACGGCGACCCTCGGCGACGTGTAGGCTCGCCAACCGGAGCAGCGCGATGAGCAACGACCTCGGCCAGGAACTGGACCGGCTGGCGATCATGGACCTGCTCATCCGCTACGGGACGTCGGTGGACAGCCACAACTTCGAGGGGATCCGCTCGTGCTTCGCCGACGACCTCGTGTTCGTCAACATCGGATCGCCGGAGGCACAGCACGGGGGAGATACGTACACGGATGTCATCCGCAGGCTGCTCAAGCCCTTCGGGGCGACGCAGCACCTGATGGGGAACCAGGTAGTCGCGTTCGACGGGGACGCAGCGCACGTCGAGACAGACGTGCAGGCGACCCACGTCATCGTGGACGACCCCAACACGATCCTGACACTCTGGGCCACGTACGTGGACGAGATGGCGCGCGTCGGCGGCCACGAGTGGACCATCACGCACCGCGAGCTGCGGCCGCGGGGCACGCAGCGAACGACCAACGCCGCTTGAGGAGAGAGCCATGCTGATCAAGGCCGACGAGTACCCGTTCCACCAGATCGCGGAGTCGTTCGCGGCGGTGCACACCTCGGATAAGCACTGGAACGACGGGCACTACATCTGCCTGTGCGACATGGACGGGAACGTGTCGCTCGTCTCGACGGTGCGGCTCTACCAGAACACGAACGTGCTCGACGGGTTCGTGTGCATCCGGCACGAGGGGATGCAGTACAACATCCGGGTGTCGCGTCAGCTGCGGCCCGACTTCGAGTACCGCGTGGGGCCGCTGCGGGTGGAGTTGGTGGAGCCGATGAAGGCGATCCGGCTGGTGCTGGAGCCGAACGACTATGGCATCTCCTGCGACATCGTCTGCCACACGGTGGGGCGGCCGTACCACGGTCCGCTCAGCACGAACCGCATCGACGGCTGGCTCTTGATGGAGCGCATGACCTACGAGGTGGCGGGGCGCGCGGAGGGGTGGATCGAGGTGGCGGGGAAGCGCTTCGAGCTGACGCCTGAACGGTCGGGGGTGTTCCGGAACCACTCGTGGGGGATCCTGCGGGGCCGGGGAGGACCGCCGATGCACGCCTCGCCCCAGCCACGGGTGGAGCGCCCGACGGGGCTGCGGAACTGGGTGCTCTACACGATGCCGGACCACGCCGGGTTCTACGAGTTCATCGAGGACGCGGACGGGGAGAAGTGGTCAGGCGCGATCGCGAATGTCGATGGCTCCTGGAACAAGATGACGGGCGAGATCCTGCACGAGGACCGGGAGGTCTTCGTGACGGACGTGGACCACGACCTCACCTTCTACGACGGCTCGAGCCGCATCAGCGGGGGCAGCATCGCCATCCACGACTCCGAGGGCATCACACGCGAGTTCGAGATCGAGGACATGGGCTGGGTCTACTGCCATGGCGGGGGCTACTTCGGCGGGTTCAACGACCGGCTCGGGCAGGGCGCCTACCGGGGCGAGTACCACGAAGAGGGCGAGGTCTGGGACTGCACGCACCCCACGAAGATCGTCGACAGCGACGGGAACGAGGTCGACGACTTCCCCACGGTGCTTGCCGAGAGCTTCGTGCTGCTGAAGAGCGGCGACCAGGTGGGCTCGGCGCACTTCGAGTGCGCGGCCTTCGGGCCGGTCCCGAAATACGGCCTGACGGGGAAGGGCGGCGGCTAGGGAGCCTGCTCGTCGATGCGGAAGGCGAGCGTCGCGACCTCCTCGCCGTCGATGGAGGCGCGGACCTCGTATTCGCCCGCATGCTCGAACTTGAGGGGCAGGTTGACGGCGATCGGGTGCGGCTGGGAGCTGCCCTGGGGCAGGCCGGCGCTACGGCCCACCTCGAAGCGGGCGTCGATGCGGGCGAGCTCTGCCTGACCTTCCTCGCGGAGGATGCGTATCACGAGATCGTGGGGCGCGTTGGTCTCGTGCCACTCGACTCTCGGGGACACGGCGATGGCGATGGTGCGGCTGACGGGCAGGGGCTCGTGGGCGTTGATGGTGGTCCAGCCACCGCCCTGGATGTAGATCTTGCCGTTGATGACCTCGGCCCAGTCGGCAAGGATGAGGTAGTCGACGTTCACCGGGATCGCCTCACTTCCGGACTGCGTTTGGTCAGTTTGAGAGCGACACCCTTGTACAGGATGTACTTCGGGTCAGGCTGTCCCGACCCGCCGAGATCCCCATCGGGCAAGCGGAACTCATGGACGAGCAAGATCCGTCTCCCATCGAGATCGGCGTACTCGAGCATGCGACTGACGGTTCCGGCAGGCTGACCATACTCGGAGGACGCCCGGCGTTCACTCACCACGGAAACTTCCACGAGTCCGGTCTGAACGGCTTCCTGAATCTCCTCGTCAGCCGTCCTGTACACTCGTCGCAGGCACTTCGCGGGGATACCTATCCGTGGAGGGTCGGGAGAAGGCATGGCTGGCGACTCGATCGAGACCGTGCGAGCCTACCTGCGCGCATTCGTTGATGGAAGCATCGACCTCGGCGCGCTGGATAGCTGGCTCGCGGAGCACGCCGGGCAGCCCCGATCCGCCGATGTCCAGCGCCTCGAAGGCGAGGCGGCCCACCTGCTCGCGTGGTGGGATGACGGTGTCTACGACGAAGCGGAGCTTCGCCGCAAGTTCGCAGACCTGCTGGACGGCGACGCCACCGCCGCCCCACCCACTCGCGCCACAGATACCGAGTCCGGCTCTTCGCGGAGGCGCTCGCGGAAGCAGCCGGTGGCGCGCGGAAGCAGGTGAACGCCCCAACGGCGGATCACCGCGCCCGGCTGTAGGATGAGCCGGCCATGAGCACCTATCGACCGCCACGGATGAAGTTCGGCATCTTCCTGGGGCCGTTCCACCGGCTCGAGGAGAACCCGACGGTCGCGTTCGAGCGGGACCTGGAGCTGCTGGAACTGCTCGACCGTTTCGACTTTGACGAGGCGTGGATCGGGGAGCACCACAGCGCAGGGTGGGAGATCATCGCCTCGCCGGAGCTGTTCATCGTGGCGGCGGCGGAGCGCACGAAGAAGCTGCGGCTGGCGTCGGGGGTACTGAGCCTGCCCTACCAGCACCCGCTGATCGTGGCGGACCGGTTCGTGCAGCTCGACCACATGACGCGGGGACGGGCGATCCTCGGCATCGGGCCGGGGGCGCTCAGCTCGGACGCCTACATGCTCGGCATCGACCCGCTCGACCAGCGGCGCATGATGAACGAGTCGCTCGACGTGATCATGCGGCTGTTCCGCGGCGAGGTCGTGACGTACGAGACGGACTGGTTCCGGCTGCGCGAGGCGCGGCTCCAGATCGCGCCCTACACGCACCCGCACCCGCCGATGGCGGTGGCGGCGGCGGGGTCGCCGGCGGGGGCGCAGGCAGCGGGGCGGCACGGCATCGACATGGTCTCCTTCGCGGGGTTGAGCGAGGCGAGCGGGCAGGCGCTCTCGCGCACGTGGGCGTGGTACGAGGAGGCGGCCGGGGAGGCGGGGCACACGGTCTCGCGCGAGCAGTGGCGGCTGGGCGTGCCCTTCTACCTGGCGGACACACGCGAGGAGGCGATCGAGCAGGCGCGGGTCGGGTACGAGCGGGAGCTCGTCGACTACTTCCAGGGGACGATCAGCTCGGCCACCCAGCCCGATACATCGACGATCGAGGCGGGGATCGAGGGGGGCGGGGCCATCGTCGGGACGCCGGATGACGCGATCGCGGGGATCGAGCGGCTGCTGGAGATGACGGGCGGGTTCGGGGGGTTCCTGGCGCGGGCGCACGAGTGGGGGACGCTGGAACAGACGGTACACAGCTACGAGCTGTTCTCGCGGTACGTCATCCCGCACTTCCGGGGCCAGCTCGATGCGAAGCGGAGCAGCCAGCAGTTCGTCGCGGCGACCCCGGACGCGAAGATCAGTCGCGCGGCCGTCGAGAAGGCGTTCAGCGACGCAGGCATCGACGTGACGAGTCCGGAGGAGCAGGCGGCGGCGCGGCGGCGCTAGTTCGGAATCTCGCCCTTGTCGGTGAGGCCCTGCGCGATGGAGTCGCGTTTCGCGCGGGCGTGGGCGCGGGCGGAGGGGGAGTCGGCGGGGTCGGGCGTGAGGCTGCGGGCAGCGACGAGCGCGGGCCACTGGTGGTAGGCGATGCCCTCGCCAGCGTACTCGTAGCACCAGGCGGCGACGGTGGCCGTGCCGGGGGCGATGTCGCTCTCCGTCATGAGGATGGCGTAGACGGCGGCCTCGCGGCCGGCTTCGCGGTCGCCCGGCGGGAGGAAGCGCGACAGCTGGTCGAGCGTGGCCTCGGTCTCGGCGTCGAACTCGGGCATCAGCGCACCGAGTGGCGGGTCTCGATGTCGCGCCAGCCGCGGGCGTTGACGATGCCCTCGAACTCGTGGAAGTCGACCATGTGGTCGCGACGGGAGGCAGTCGTCTTCGTGTCGTGGAGAGCGCGGTAGGTCTCGCCGATCGCTTTCGCGGCGGAGAAGAGGCCGGAGAGCGGGTAGACGACCATGGTGAAGCCGATCTCCTGGAGCTCGGCGGCGGTGAGGAGGGGGGTCTTACCGCCCTCGATCATGTTGGCGAAGAGGGGGGTGCCGCGGGGGAAGGCGCCGGCGATGGCGCGCAGCTCGTCGAGGGACTGCGGCGCCTCGACGAAGACGACATCGGCGCCTGCCTCGTGGTAGAGCCTGCCGCGGCGGATGCCCTCGTCGAGGCCGAGGGGGCCGCGGGCGTCGGTGCGACCGATGATGACGAGGTCGCTCTCGCCGCGGGCCTCGACGGCGGCGTGGAGCTTCGCGACCTGCTCCTCGGCGGGGATGACCCGCTTGTTCTCGAAGTGGCCGCACTTCTTGGGCCACTCCTGGTCCTCGAGGATGATGCCGGCGACGCCGGACTCGACGCACTCGCGGACGGTGCGGATGACGTTGAGGGGGTTTCCGTAGCCGGTGTCCATGTCGGCGACGAGGGGCACGTCGATGGCGCGCACGATGTGGCGGACGCGCTCCATCGTTTCGGACATGGTCAGCAGGCCGATGTCGGGGGCGCCGAGGGCGGAGGCGGAGAAGCCGAAGCCCGTAGTGAAGAGCGCGTCGAAGCCGGCCTGCTCGGCGAGGCGCGCGGAGAGCGCGTCGTAGGCGCCGGGCAGGACGACGATCTCGGGGCGGTGGAGCATGGCGCGGAGGGAGGTGGCGTGGTCCATGGGGCCTCCGGGAATGGACGTGCGGGGACGATACCGCCCCGTCGCGAGGGGCGTCGAGGCACCGAGATCAAGGAAGCCGGACCCGTGGGGGGCCCGGCTCCAGGCTGTGCTTGGCCGCAGGGCAGGGCTAGCGGTCGGGGCCCTCGAGGTAGCCGTCGAGGACCGTGTGCATGTGGCGGATACGGCGCTCGCGGTAGTTGATGAGCAGACCCTTGTACGAGCGCGAGTTCATGCCCTTCTGAACGCGCGGCAGGTTGTAGGAGTCCTGGTCCATCACGAGGCCGATCGAGATCTCGCCGTGCTTGAACTGGCTGTGCACGGGCCGCGGGGGCGAGTCGGCCCCCGGTGGGATGCGCGCGTAGCTCTGCAGGTCGAAGAACATCTTGTTCGGGTCGGTCGGATGGGGGCGCTGGCGGAAGAATCCGAAGCCGAGCGCCGTGATGTTGAAGGTGAGGTTGGGGAAGAGGTAGTAGTGGTAGTCGTCCGACATCTGGTCGTCGTTCAGGCCTGAGACATCCATGCCCTGGGCCTCGGCAGCGGCGCGGACGGACTTCTGCATGGCCGGGCGGACGTCGTTCATGTCGCCCTCGAACGTGTCGGGGTCGATGCCGGAGCCGCGGAGGAACTCCTTCAGCGGCTGCGTGACCTCGTGCTGGTTCGGATAGCGCGGGCTGACGAGCCCGAAGGGGACCAGGTAGCGGTTGTGGCGCTCGTACAGGTCGATCTGCACGTGGATGTCGTCGAGCGACTCCAGTAGCTGCGGATGGATGCCCTGGACGTGGTAGACCTCGTTGAAGGCGTCGACGGAGGCCTTCCAGTTGGTGTCCCACTCGACCGTCATGTCGCCGACGATGGCGTAGTCCTCGAAGTGATAGGGGGCGAGGTGCTCGGCGACGACGCCGAGGAACTCGAGCAGCGGTTCGGCGGCGGGGTTCATGTTGAACCAGACGAAGCCGCCCCAGGTGTCGCAGGGCACTTCGATGAGGGCCGTCTCCTGGGGAACGCCCTGGGTGAAGGTGTCCTCGTCCGGCACGAACTTCTTGGAGCCGTCGAGGTTGAACTCGAAGAAGTGATAGGCGCACTGGAAGCTCTCGGCATGGCCCATGCCGGGGTTCCGGATCTGGTTCCCGCGGTGGGGGCAGACGTTGTAGAAGGCGCGGACCTTGTCCTCCGTCTCGCGGACGATGAGGAAGGACTCGGGGCCGAGCTCGGTGGTGAAGTAGTCGCCCACGTTGGGGATGTCGGACTCGCGGCCGGCCATGTTCCAGACCCGGGTCCACATGCGCTCCCACTCGAGCTCCATGTACTCCTTCGAGGTGTAGCGCTCCTTGGGGATGAGCGCGGTGCCCATCAAGGGCTCGGGGGCCTTCTCGGTGGGGGTGACATACCCGGCTTTGGTGACCATGCGGTGGCTCTCCAGCAGCGCGCGCGACGCGGCTCGCCGCAACGCTCAGTGATACCGGCAATGCTACGCGAGCGCTGGTCGGGGCGCGAGGGGAGGCGGGTGTTACCCCGTCATCGGAATCGACTGGAGCCTGATGACCGAGGGGCGGGGCATCGTCTCGTCGAAGTAGCAATCGACAGCATCACGGACGCTTGCTGGCAATTCCTCGATGGTCTCGCCCTGGGTGTGAATGCCGTAGCCAAGGGCAGTGGCGGAGTAGCCACCATCGATCTCGTCTTCGCTAACCTCAAAGACAATCTCCGCCGCGGGTGTCATCAATCTCCTCCCAGGAGGAAGGCGGTGATGACCTCGGCGGCGCGGGGGTCTTGCCAGAAGAAGCCGTGGCCGCCCTCGAACTCCTCGTAGCGAGCGGTCGCGACCTGTGCTGCGATGGCACGGCTGTTGCCGGGTGGGGCGATGCCGTCGTAGGCGCCGGCGCAGACGAGGACGGGCATGGCGAGGGTGGAGAGGCGGTCGAAGACGTCGTGGTGGACGCGCGCTTCGAGTTGGAGGCGGGCGCCGAGCTCGCGCCGGGGCTCGTCGGCGCCGATGAGGGCCATCTTGCGGCGCTGGTCGAGCAGGGCCTCCAGCTCGGCCGCGTTCTCCTGCTCCCACTCTGGGGTGACACGCGTGTCGCTCAGGCGAATCTGGGTGCGCATGCGGGTCTCGGGCTCGAGTTCCTGGAGCTCGTGCAGGGGATAGGAGGGGTTCCCCACGCCACCGCTCGATGTGCAGTTCAGGACGAGTCGCTCGACGCGCTCCGGGTAGGTGACGGCGAACTCCTGCGCGACCATCCCGCCGAACGACGTGCCCATGACCATGCAGCGTTCCCAGCCAAGGGCGTCGAGGAGGGCGGCGGCGTCCGTGGCGTAGCCGGCCATGCTGTAGGGGCCGTCGGGGATGCTGGTCTGGCCGAGGCCGCGCTGGTCGTAGGAGAGGACGGTGAAACCGTCGCCGAGGAGGGAGGCGAGGCCGGGGCGGCGGCGAAGATCGCCGCCGGTGCCGCTGATGTTGAGGACGCGCGGGCCTTCACGCTGGAGTTCGTAGTAGATGTCGATGTCGCCGGCGCGGACGAAGGGCATCAGCCCCAGGCCTCGTGCCACTCGGCGTCGAAGACGCGGGCGGCGGGGCCAGTCATGAAAACGGATCCCTCGCCGTCCCAGGAGAGCTGGAGGTCACCGCCGGGGAGGGAATCGGTGATGGAGTCTCCGGTGCGGCCGGTCAGGCGTCCGGCGGCGCAGACGGCGGAGGCGCTGGTGCCGGAGGCGAGCGTGATGCCTGTGCCGCGCTCCCAGACCCGGTGGCGCACGTGGTCGCGGCTCACCACCTGCACGACCTGGAAGTTGGTGCGGTTGGGGAAGAGGGGGTGGTGCTCGACCCGCGGGCCGATGCGCTCGAGGGGGAAGTCGTCGACATCGCCATCGAGCCAGTGGATGGCGTGGGGGTTTCCCATGCTGGCAAGCGTGAGCCGAAGCTCCATGCCGTCGACCTCCAAGGGGTGGTCGATAACGGGGCCAGGGCCGGGGACGTCAGCTGGGAGGGAGGCGGGGTCGAAGCTGGGCGGGCCCATATCGACGCGGGCGGCGCTGACGGCGCCGTTCTCGCGGAAGAGCTGGAGGGTGAGGACGCCGGCGAGCGTCTCGATGGTGACGGACTCGATGTCGGCGGGGACCATGCCCTCCTCGACGGCGTATTTGGCGAGGCAGCGGATGCCGTTGCCGCACATCTCGGCCTCGGAGCCGTCGGCGTTGAACATGCGCATGCGGAGGTCGGCGACGTCGGATGGGAGGGCGAGGATGAGCCCGTCGCTGCCGACGCCGAAGTGGCGGTCGCTGACCTGCCGGGCGATGGCAGACCAGTCCTGTTCCGTCTCGGGGCGGACGTAGACGTAGTCGTTGCCCAGTCCGTGCATCTTGGTCACGCGCATGGCTGCGAGTGTACAACCGGAAGTCTCGGCGGTCGCATGGGGTACCATTAGGAACATGACGCGAACAACGGTCACGCTGGATGCGGAGAAACTTGACGCGCTGCGGACGCTGGCGGCGGAGCGGGGCGTGTCGGTGTCGTGCCTCGTGCGGGAGGCGATCGACGAGAAGCTGTCGCACAAGCTGCGTCCGAGGAAGCGCCCGAAGCCGAGTTCGCTGGGAATGGTCCACGCGCCGGATGCCACGCCCGCTCGGAAGTTGGGCGACACAACGCCGGAGATACCACCCTGGCGCTGATCCTCGACGCTGGCCCGCTCTTCGCCTCATTCAACGACGCCGACACCGATCACGAGCGGTCAAGGACACTCATCGAGACATCCCGCGAGCAACTGGTTATCCCTGCGCCCGTGCTCACGGAAGTCGCCTACTTCATGGACGAACAGCTACCGCCCCAGGTTCTTGTCGCCTTCCTCTCCGACATCGTCCGAGGCGCGTACACCGTCGAGGACCTGCTCCCCGAGGACTACGCCCGCGCCGCCGAACTCTGCGAGCAGTACGCGGATGCGCGCGTCGGGTTCGTCGATGCGGCGGTGCTGAGCGTTGTGGAGCGGCTAGGGGAGCCGAAGCTGGCGACGCTCGACCACCGGCACTTCGGGCTGCTGCGGCCCCGGCACGTGGAGGCGCTGGAGCTCGTTCCGGCGCTCTAGCCGGAAGCCTCTGCGAACGGCGCGAGGGCGCTCGCCGCTTCGCCGGCGTCGGAGGCCCAGGCGATGCGGGGATCCTGGGGGCGGAACCACTGGCGCTGGCGCCGGGCGAGGCGCTTGGTCGAGCGCTTGGTGAGCTCGATGGCCTTGTCGCGGGTGATCTCGCCGCGGATTTCGCGGAGGGCTTCGGCGTAGCCGATGGAGGAGAGAGCGGATGCGTCCGGGGGGACGGCGGCGGCGAGGAGGGCCTCTGTTTCGTCGACGAGGCCGGAGGCGAACATCGCCTCGGTGCGGCGGTTGATGCGCCAGATCAGCTCCTTCTCCTCGCACCGGACGCCGAGGATGCGGAAGTCGAAGTCGGGGACGCCCTTCTTCTGCCAGTCGGTGATGGGCCTGCCAGTTACCTCGTGCACCTCGAGGGCGCGGATGACGCGCCGGACGTTGCGCGCGTCGATGCGGTCGGCCGCCTCGGGGTCGACGGCGCGAAGGCGAGCGTGGAGCGTCTCGGGGCCGTCGCGTTCGGCGACGGCGGCGAGCTCGGCGCGGAGGGGGGGTTGGGGGGCGACATTGGGCACCTGCCAGGCTTCCAGAAGCGCCCAGATGTACTGGCCCGTGCCACCGACGAGCCAGGCGAGCTCGCCGCGCGACCAGATGTCTTCCAGCGTGGCGAGGGCGTCGCGCCGGTAGAGAGCGAGGCTGTAAGCGTCGGCGGGGTCGGCGATGTCGTAGAGATGGTGGGGCAGGAGGGCGCGAGTGTCGGGGGAGGGCTTGGCCGTGCCGATATCCATGCCGCGGTAGACCTGGCGGCTATCGGCGTTGACGATCTCGCCGCCGAAGCGCTGGGCGAGCGCGAGGGCGAGGGCCGACTTGCCGGCGGCAGTCGGACCGACGACGGCGACGAGCCGCCGCACGGGGTCAGCTCGCGGCCGCGACGATGGCGGCGAACTGCTCAGCCTTGAGGGAGGCGCCGCCGACGAGCGCGCCGTCGATGTCGGGCTGGGCGAGGAGTTCGGCGGCGTTGCCGGGATTCACACTGCCGCCGTACTGGACGCGGATGTCGTCGGCGGCGTCACCGCCAAGCTCGCGGAGGAGGCTGCGGATGAGGGCGCAGGCTTCCTGGGCCATCTCGGGGGTGGCGGTCTGGCCGGTGCCGATCGCCCAGACGGGCTCGTAGGCGACCGTGACGCGGGCGCCCAGGTCGAGGCCGGCGAGGCCGCGGCGGACCTGGCGGTCGAGGACGTCCGCCATCTCGCCGGCCTCACGCTGGGCCAGCGTCTCGCCGACGGCGACGATGGGGTCGAGGGGGGAGGCGAGGACGGCGGCGGTCTTGCGGTTCACGGACTCGTCCGTTTCGCCGAAGAGGGCGCGGCGCTCGCTGTGGCCGATGATGACGTAGCGGCAGTAGGACTCGAGAGCGGCCACGCTCACCTCGCCGGTGAAGGCGCCGGATGCCTCCCAGTAGGCGTCCTGGGCGCCGACCGCGACCTCGCTGCCGGCCACAGCGTCGCGGACGGCGGCGAGGTGGGGGAAGGGCGGGCAGACGGCAACGTCGCAGGGAGCGCCCGCAGTCGCCTCGGCGACGCCGCGGGCGAGGTCGGCGGCCTCCGCTTCGGTGGTGTTCATCTTCCAGTTGCCGGCGATGAAGGGGCGGCGCATGGCGTTCTCCTAGGCTCCGTACTTCTGCAGGCGGCCGGCGTGGGCCATGGCGAGGGGCATGGCCTCGACAGCGGGGAAGATTCCGAGGCTGCCACCGAGGCACTCGCGTTCGGTGAAGTGCTGAACGCTGCCGCCACGGGCGAAGCGGGAGTTGAGGAGGAAGGGCACAGGGTGCCAGGAGTGCGCGGCCATGAGCGCGGGCGTCGAGTGGTCGCCGGCAATCATGAGCACGTCGGCGCCGAGGTCGGTGAGGCCGGGCACATGGGTGTCGAACTCCTCGAGCGCGTACACCTTGGCGAGAAAGTCGCCGTCCTCACCGGCGGCGTCGGTCTTCTTGTAGTGGATGAAGAAGTAGTCGAACTCATCCCAGCGCTCGCGGGCGACGGCGAGCTGCTCCTCCATGCCGCCGGGGCAGGCGAGGGCGCGCATGCCGGCGAGCTTGGCGAGGCCGCGGTACATGGGGTAGACGGCCAGAGCGGCGGCGCGGAGGCCCCACACGTCCTCGACCTGGGGGAGGGAGGGGTAGGTGGCGAAACCGCGCAGGGTGAGGCCGTTGGCCACATCCTCGTCCGCGAGGAGCTCGCCGGCCTTCGCAACAAACTCGTTGACGAGGGCGGCCGTGCGCTCGCCGGCGGCGTCGCCGCCTTCCGCTGGGCGGGGCGGGACGCCTTCTCGCTGCGGGTCCGTGGTCGTGACGTCCTCGCCGAGGCCGGGGGCGCGCAGGACAAGAACGAAGCGGTAGTCGCGGACTGGTTCGACAAACACCTCTGCGCCCTCAAGCTCGATGGCGCGGAGGCGCTCGACGATGGGCGCCGACAACTTGCTGGCGATGCGGCCAGCGCGGCGGTCGCTGATGTTGCCGTCGGCGTCGAGCGTGCAGAAGTTGCCACGTGCGGCAACATCGTCGGGGCCGAGCTCGAAGTCGATGCCGACGGCCTCAAGGACGCCCCGGCCGATGTCGAAACGGTAGGGGTCGTAGCCGAAGAGGGAGAGGTGGCCGGGACCACTGCCGGGCGTGATGCCCATGCCGACGGGCATGGTGAGGCCGACATCGGACGTCTCGGTGAGGCGATCGAGGTTGGGGGTGTCGGACTGCTCCAGCTCGCTCCGCTCCGTCTCGGGCCGGGCCATGCCGCCGAGGCCATCGAGAACGCAGAGCACGACCTTGGATTCGGCAGGCTGTTGCAGTTTCGCGGCGAGGTCAAGGTCCATGCAGCGATCTTACGGGCGCGATGGGGGAGGGTCGAAATCAGGCGTCGAGGAGGGCGGCGACGCCGGGGAGCTCTCGTCCCTCCAGCATCTCGAGGGAGGCGCCCCCGCCGGTTGAGACGTGCGTGAAGTGCTCGGCGAGGCCGGAGCGGGCGACAACGGCGGCGGTCTCGCCGCCGCCGACGACGGTCGTGGCGTCGAGCTCGGCGAGGGCGCGGGCCAGGCCGAAGGATCCACTCGCAAACTGCTCGATTTCGAAGACCCCCAGAGGGCCGTTCCAGACGACCGCAGCCGTGTCCGAGAGGGCCGCTTCAAAGGAGTCAAGGGTGGCAGGACCAACGTCGAGGATCATGCGGTCGGGAGGGAAGGCGTCGATGGGAACGGTGTCGGCTTCGGCGTCGGGGGACAGTTTCGCCGCGACGATCGCATCCTCAGGGAGGCTGACAGTTACGCCGACGGCTTCGGCGCGCGTAAGGATGTCACGAGCCATGTCGAGCAGGTCGTCCTCGACGAGCGAGGCGCCCACATCGACGCCCTTCGCCTTGAGGAAGGTGTTGGCCATGCCGCCCCCGACGAGGAGGCGGTCGAGCTTCGGGAGGAGGTGGTCGATGGCGGCGATCTTCGTGCTGACCTTGGCGCCACCGACGATGGCGGCGAAGGGGCGGGGCGGATCGGCGACGAGCGAGCCGAGGTAGCGGACCTCCTTCTCGAGCAGCAGGCCGGCGACGCCAGGGAGCAGGTTCGGGACGCCTACGGTGGAAGCGTGGGCGCGGTGGGCGGCGCCGAAGGCGTCGTTCACGTAGACGGTCGCGAGCGTTCCGAGAACGGCGGCGAAAACGCGGTCGTTCGCCTCCTCTTCCGCGTGGAAGCGCAGGTTTTCCAGCAGGGCCACATCACCGGCGGCGAGGCCGTGGGCAACCTCGACGGCGGGCTGGCCGATGCAGTCCTCGGCGAAGGCGACGGGCTGACCCAGCAATTCGGCGAGGCGTTCGGCCACGGGGACGAGGCTGAGGTCGGGGTTGCGCTCGCCTTTCGGGCGACCGAGGTGGGAGCACACGAGGACGGAGGCGCCGCCCGCGACCAGGTACTGGATAGTCGGCAGGGACTCTCGGATACGCGTGTCATCGGCGACAGCCCCATCGTCGAGGGGGACGTTGAGGTCGGCGCGCAGGAGGACGCGCTCGCCCTGGAGGTTTATGTCGCGCACGGTCTGCTTGCCGATGCCGTCTGCGGTCACCCGTTCACTCCCGCGCGCCGCACGACCTCGATCTCGGCGAGACCCAGATGCCCGGCGATTTCCGACGCCGGGAGCGCGCCCTCGCGAAGGATACGGGGCGGGGTGACGCTGCAGTCGATGACGCTGGAATCGAGGCCGTGGGAGGTTGGGCCGTCGTCGATGGCGGCGGCGCAGTGGTCGCCGAGGGAGGCGAGGGCGTCGGCGCAGGTCGTGGGGCTGGGGTCGCCGTGGCGATTGGCGCTCGAGGCGGCGAGCGGAGCGCCGAGCTCGACGAGGACGGCCTGGAGGGTCCCGACGGGGGGCATACGGACGCCAACGGTGTCGCCGCCGGCGAGGGCGGGGCTCGACCAGCCATCCGCGGCAGGCGTGATGGTGGTCCAGGGGCCGGGGCCGAGCGCGTCGATGAGGCGACTGGCATCGGGGCTGAGGCGGGCATAGGGGAGGAGCGAGGAGGGGTCGGCGGGGAAGAGGAGCTGGAGGGGCTCGCCCGGGTCCTTGCCCTTGGCCTCGTAGAGGGCACGGACGGCGTCGTCGCGACGGATGTCGGCGACGACGCCGTAGACGGTATCGGTCGCGAGGATCGCGAGGCCACCGTCGCGCAGTGTGGCGACGGTCCGGGCGATCGATTGCGGGGAAGGTTCAGAAGCAGCAGGGACGGCCATAATGCTCCTACGCCGCGTCAGGGATCTTTGCGATCCATGACTACGCGGCGGAGGCCCCACTCTACGGGGCCGATGGCGGGGCGGCCGGATGCCAGGGCGGCCAGGTTGCCGTCAAGGTCGTCGAGATCTGACGGGGCGAAGGTGCGTTGGACGAAGTCATTGTGCCTCCAGACCCCGAGGTTCATGCGGAACATCGTGGCGGCGCGATCGATGGGGATTGGGACCGTCTGCACGCTGCTGGAGAAGCGCTTCAGGGAGGCGGTGTCGGGGACTGCGTCGAGCACGGGCCCGATATAGAGGGAGTTGCCCTGTTCGGTCAGCATCGCCTGCTGGACTTCCAGGTACGAAGTGAGCGTGGGGTGAGTCGTTCCAATGTACTCGACCTCCTCCATGAGCAGGCGTCCCCCCATGTCGAGCTGCCTGCCCCACAACTCGATCACGGCCTCGGGCCGCTGCAGGTGGGTCAGTTCGAACCGGCTGAAGAGCAGATCGTAAGGCCCCGAGGGAAAAGGGCCGGTCGTGATGTCGTGGCGGCGGAACGAGACTCTGCCAGAGGCGGTGGGACGCGCGAGGTCGAGGAAGCTCTCGGAGTTGTCCAGGCCCACGGTGTGGGCGGGCTCCAGCGTGTCTGCCAGCAGGTGAGTCGAGTAACCAGGGCCGCAGCCGAGGTCCGCAGCCAGCGGCAATCCCGCGCGAGCGGCCTCGGCCATGAAGGTGCGTGAGGACTCGGCGAAGGTCTCGGCGAGAAGCGCGAGCCGCCGGGCGGCCAGGTCGGTGTCTCCGAAGGCGTAGGTCATCTCAGATTCCCTGCCCGGCGACCGCGGCGCAGTACGTTGTCAGATGTGAGGCGCCTCGTCTGAAGCCGAGCAGGCAATCGTCCACGGCGACTGTTCGGGCGATCGACTGCGGGGAAGGTTCAGAAGCGGGAGGGAGGGCCATGAAATCGTTGACCAAACTATACAGTTTTGCTAGCTTCCGATAACGGAGCGCTGAGCAGAGTTGGCCGAAACCCTGACCGAAGCGGAAAACACGACCGTCTCGCGTTCGCCCCACGCCGCCATCGTCGTCGTTGATTTCGGCTCGCAGTACAGCATGCTGATCGCCCGCCGCATCCGCGAGTTGAACACCTACTGCGAGGTCATCCCCTACAACGCCGAGGCCGCCGTGCTCGACCATCTCGACGTGCGCGGCTTCGTCCTTTCGGGCGGACCGAACAGCGTCTACGAGCCGGACGCGCCACGCGCCGCCGACTGGGTGTTCGAGTCGGGGCTGCCGGTGCTGGGCATCTGCTACGGGATGCAGCTCATGGCGGACCAGCTCGGGGGCAAGGTGGGGCCGGGGCGGGAGCGCGAGTTCGGCCCGGCGACCATCACCGCCTCCGTGAACGCGCCGCTGCTTGCGGGCCTTCCCGCGGAGCTTGACGTGTGGATGAGCCACGGCGACCGCATCGAAGAGCTGCCGGCGGGATTTGCGTCGCTGGCGGTCTCCGAGAACTCTCCGATCGCCGTGATGGCGGATATCGAGCGGGGGTATTACGGCCTGCAGTTCCACCCGGAGGTGGTCCACACGCCCCGGGGCGGAGAGCTGATCGCGAACTACGTGCGCGGGGTGTGCGGGGCGGAGGCGGACTGGACGCCGGGGAACTTCATCGAGGAGACGGTCGCGGCGATCCGGGCGCAGGTGGGGGACGGGCAGGTGGTCTGCGGACTCTCGGGCGGAGTGGACAGCGCGGTGGCGGCGACGCTCGTGCATCGGGCCATCGGGGACCGGCTAACGTGCATCTTCGTCGACAACGGGCTGCTGCGGGCGCGGGAGGCGGAGGAGGTGGTCGACACGTTCGAGCGCAACCTGCACATGAACCTGCGGCACATCGACGTGCGTGACCGCTTCCTTTCGGCGCTGGCGGAGGTGACGAACCCCGAAACGAAGCGCATCCGCATCGGGAACACGTTCATCGAGGTGTTCGAGGCGGAGGCGAAGACGATCGAGGGGGCGCGCTTCCTTTGCCAGGGGACCCTGTACCCGGACGTGATCGAGAGCGCTTCGCACGGGGCGGGATCGGCGCGCATCAAGAGCCACCACAACGTCGGCGGGCTGCCGGAGCGGATGGACCTGGAGCTGGTCGAGCCGTTGCGCTTCCTGTTCAAGGACGAGGTGCGGCGGATCGGGGCGGAGCTCGGGCTCCCGGACGAGATCCTGTGGCGGCAGCCGTTCCCGGGACCGGGGCTGGCCGTGCGCATCATCGGCGAGGTGACGGAGGAGCGGGTGGCGGTGCTGCAGGCGGCCGACGCGATCTTCATGGAGGAGGTTCGCGCGGCCGGCCTCTACCGCGACCTCTGGCAGAGCTTCGCGGTGCTCACGGACACGCGCACGGTGGGCGTGATGGGCGACTTCCGCACCTACGGGTTCGCGGTGGGGCTGCGGGCGGTGGTGGCCGAGGACGCGATGACGGCGGACTGGGCGCGCCTTCCCTACGACTTGCTGGCCCGCGTCTCGAACCGCATCGTGAACGAGGTGGACGCCGTGAACCGGGTGGTCTACGACATCACGAGCAAACCGCCGGGGACGATCGAGTGGGAGTGAGGGGCTAGTGGGCGCGCGGGTGCTGCTCGTGGGACAGGGGGGACGCGAGCACGCGGTCGCCTGGAAGCTGAGCCAGAGCCTCGACGTTGACGCGATTTATGTCGCGCCGGGGAACGGGGGCACCTCGCAGGTCGCGACGAACGTGCCCATCGGGCCGCGCGAAATCGACGCCCTCGTGCAGGCGGCCTCGGACCTGAACATCGACTTCTACCTGGCGACGATGGACGACCCGCAGCCGCTCGGGCTGGTCGACCGGCTGCGCGAGCGAGGTCTGCCCTGCTACGGGCCAACGGCGGACGCGGCGCAGATCGAGGCAAGCAAGGCGTGGTCGAAGCAGTTCATGGTCGACCACGGGATCACGACGGCGTTCCACCGCACGTTCACCGAGCATCGCGAGGCAGTGGCCTACGTCGAGTCGCTGCCGGACGGGCCGCTGGTGGTGAAGGCGAGCGGGCTGGCGGCGGGGAAGGGCGCGCTCGTGTGCGACGACCGCGAGGGGGCGCTGGCGGCGCTCGACACGATCATGGTGAAGCGCGAGTTCGGGGCGTCAGGCGACCAGGTCGTGGTCGAGGAGTGCCTGCAGGGCTGGGAGACCAGCGCACATGCCATCTGCGACGGCGAGACAGCCGTGATGACGCCCTCGTCGACGGACTACAAGCGGGCGCACACGGGGGACAAGGGGCTGAACACCGGCGGGATGGGCGCCTACAGCCCGAGCGCGGACGTGACGGCGGAGATGAACGCCGCCATCGACCGGGACGTGGTGCAGCCGACGATCGCGGGGATGGCGGCGGTGGGGCGGCCCTTCAACGGGACGCTCTACCCGGGGCTCATGATCACGGAGGCGGGGAACTACGTGCTCGAGTACAACGCACGCCTGGGCGACCCGGAGGCGCAGATCCTGATGATGCGGCTCGAGAGCGACTTCTTCACGATCTGCTCGGCCGCGGCGGCGGGCGAGCTGGCCTCGGTCGACATCGAGTGGTCGGAAGAGCCGGCCGTGGGGGTGGTGGTGGCGAGCGGGGGGTACCCGGAGTCGTACACGACGGGCCACCTGATCGGGGGGCTCGACGACATCGACGAGGACGTCCAGGTGTTCCATGCGGGCACGAAGGAGACGCCCGAGGGCGTGGTCACGAACGGCGGGCGCGTCCTGACGGTCACGGCGCGGGCGCCGACGCTCGCGGCCGCGCGGGCAAGGGCGTACGACAACGCCCGCCGGATCACATTTGAGGGCGCGTACATGCGCGACGACATCGCACAGATAGAGGAGACGGAATGAGCACGCCACTGGTCGCGATCCTCATGGGATCGAAAAACGACATGCCGACGATGGAAGCCACGGAGAAGGTGCTGGACTCGCTGGGCATCCCCTTCGAGACGCACGTGATGTCGGCGCACCGGAACCCGGAGAAGGTCCGCGAGTTCGCCATGGGCGCGCGCGACGCCGGGTTCGAGGTGATCATCTGCGCGGCGGGCGGCGCGGCGGCTCTGCCCGGCGCGGTCTCGGCGCTGACGACGGTGCCGGTGATCGGCGTGCCACTCGCGACGAGCGAGGTCGCGGGCGGCATCGACGCCATCTACGCCGTGCTGCAGATCCCGCCGGGCGTGCCCGTCGCGGGCGTGGGCGTGGGGGGCTGGGGGACGCGCAACGCGGCCTATCTCGCGGCATCGATCCTCTCGCTCTCGCACGAGGACATCCACGCGAGCTACGCAGCCTTCCGCGAGGAGCAGTCCCGCTAGATTCCCGTTTCCTCCAACGCTCTCGCGACGGCCTCGCGGACGGCTGCGCCGTGTTCGTCGAGGGCGGGGGCGCGGTTGCGGGGCGGCCGGGCGGCGAGGGGGACGAGGGGTCCGGGGTGGTCCATGGGGCGGCCGCTGGCGGTCACGATGCGATCGAGGGGCCAGGAGTCTTCGGGGCGGCCCTCGGCGATGGCGTCGTCGAGGGTGGTGAAGGCGGGGCCGCTCTCGCCAGTTCGCAGCGTCTCGACGAGCGTGTAAGAGAGGGCGGCAACCTGGCCGATATCGAGCAGGGCCGCGCCCTCGCCGCCGCCGAGCCGGCGGCGGGCGAGTTCGCGCAGGACGGCCAGGAAGGCGGTGATGGCGCCGATGGGGTCGCCGTAGGGGTAGCCGGAGTTGGCGGCCTTGCCGCCACCGAGAGCGGAGGCGTAGCCGGAGGCGACCTCGAAGGACCAGCCCATGCCGCGGAGCGCCGCGAGCGGCCCTTCCGTCTCGTAGCCGGGCAGGGAGACGGCGATGACGTTCGGGTTGCGGGCAGCGACATCGGGGAAGGAGAGACCGGCGCGGTCGCGCGCGCCCTGCGAGAGGTTCTCGATACGGACGTCGCAGGCGCCGAGCAGCGCCTCCAGGAGGGCGCGGTCGGTGGGGTCGCGCAGGTCCATGGTCATCGAGCCCTTGCCGAGGTTGATAGGTTCGAAGGTCCAGGAGATGCCCTCGTCGCGGAGGTTGCCGGTTACACGCCAGAAGTCGCCGCCGACCGGCTCGCACTTGATGACGCGGGCGCCGTAGTCGGCGAGGAAGCGGGCCGCCAGCGGTCCCGCCCAGTGCTGCGTGACTTCGACAACGACGAGACCCGACAGGGGTCCGGCTACGGGCGGGGGGAGGGCGGCGGCGAGCGCCTCGCGGATGGCGTCGCGGCGGGGGTGGGGTACTCCCTCGACGGTAGCGTGCTCGACGCGGTACGGGGCGCCCGGCGCGAGATCGCCGTCGGAGCCGGTGAGGATCGCGCCGCGGCGATGGAGGTAGGGCGAGGCGGGGAAGGCGTCGAGGGGGAGAACGGCGGCGTAGGGGAGGCCGGCCTCCTGGGCGAGTCGCACGACTTCGTCGACGGGGCGGGCGCGGAACCAGGGGGCCGCTGCCTCCCAGATGGCGGCGCCGTTCTCGCGGCGCGACTCGACGGTGGGGTGGGCCTCGATGATGTCCTCGCGGCCGATCATGGCGCAGAAGCGAGGCCACTCGGTGGGGACGGCCTGGTAGGCGCCGACCTCCCCATCGGCGCAGGGGACGATGCCGAGGGGGTAGGTGATGCGGCTGGGGGGTCGCACAGGAGAGCGCATCACGCCCACGGAGAGGGCGGACACGACCGGCATGATGATGTGCAGGGCAAGATGCTCGACGTCGATGCGGGCGGGGCCGGGGCGGTCCCCGGCGACGACGACGAGCGCCTGCAGGAGCGCCGCGGAGGTGGCGACCTCGGCGGCGACGGTGGCGATGTGGCCCTCGGGGGGCATGAGGCCCTGGCCGGGGTGGTCGAGGGTGGGGTTGCGGGCGCCGACGGTGCGGCGGGCACGGTCGAACGCCTCCTCGGTGGCGGCGAGGCTCACGCAGGCGTCCGCCTCCGGCGCGGGTATGTCGCCGTCGTCGTAAACGCAGACCGTGAGGTTGCCGGCGGTGGCTTCGGTGGCGATGCCGAGCGCGTCGAGCAGCCGCGTCAGCGGCGTCGCGACGCGGGAACGCGTACGCACGAGCACGGTGAGGGGGAGGGGTTCGAAGGTCATGCGGCGCTACGGTAGCGGAGTGGGGACGTGGAGGGGGAGGCCCTAGCTCGCCTTCGCGGACTTGCGGCGAGTGCTGCCGGGCGGGGGCGAGGGACTGGCCTTCGGCGTTTCCTGTGCAGGCGCCCTGGCGGCTTCGTAGGCGTCGAGCGCATGGCGGATGGCATCGGGGAGCGACAGGTCATTCGCCTCCGCGACTCTTTCCAGGTGGAGGAACGTCTCAAGGGGAAGTCTCAACGTGAGCGAAACACCCGCGCCCTCGGCTACTTTCAGCGGGACCGAGACCAAAGGAGCATCGGGATCGTCCCGGGCAGATTCTGCATCAGCGATGAGCTGACGTTCCTCCTCACGGCTCAGCTTGCTCACGGTACTGTCTCTCTTCCTAGCGAGGGTAGCAGGTGAGGTTACCCAGGACGCCGGCGAGGCCGGAGACATCGATGGTGAGGGTATGCTCCTCCCCGTTGGAGGGGACGACACGGAAGATGAGCGTCTCACCGCCCACAATGCGCGAGATGAAGTCGTTGGGGTGCTGGGCGAACGTCCCCATGCCGTGGGTGGCCGGCAGCCAGCGCTCGATGATCGGCTCGCCGCCGTCGACACGCCAGACGGTGTAGACGCTCCTGATGGTGGGGACGGGGTTGTGCAGGACCGGCGCGAAGATGGGCTGGTCCCAGTAGACGAGGGCCTGGAGCTCATCGCCGCGGCAGTAGAGCTGGATGAAGGGGTCGTCGTACAGGGCCGTGGTCCACACCTTGTCGATGACGGCCTCGCTGCCGAGGATGGCGGAGACGGTCTCGATGTCGTAGATGGGGTCGTAGAGCCGGCTGATAGTCCAGTGACCGGAGGATTGCTGCGTTCCCAGTACGGAGTGGTCGGCGACGGCGACGCTGAAGGGGAGGACGACGGTGAGGTCGCCGTAGCGGAAGCGGCCGTCGGAGCTTTCGCCGTCGTCGGCTGCCACGGGAACGGTTTCGCTCCAGGCACCGCCCTGGGTGCGGATGCTGATGTAGTTGCGGGACGGGTCGTCGGCGTGTTCCCAGACGCGGACCTCGACGACGCGGTCGACGGTGCGGGTGGCGGCGAAAGCGCCGATCGCACCGCCGATGGCGATGACGGCGACGAGCGCGGCGATGATCCAGTTCTTCATGGACCCTCCCCTGCGACCCACCTTCGCGGGGGCACGCTAGCACATCGGCAGGAGGATTACCCCGCCCGCGGGGCGCCTACTGGATGGGGGAGTAGTCCGTGGGGGCGAGGATGCGGTTCTCGATGTGGTGGACGAGGGGGCCGTCCTTCTCGGACTCGGCACGGACCTGACGCCACTCGGGGTCGCTCATGAAGGTGGCCCAGGCGGCGTCGCGCTGGGCCAGGTCGTCGAAGGCGAGGACGTACCAGAGCTCGTCGCTGCGCCCGCCGATGGAGTTGGTCCAGTAGGCGACGTTCTTGATGCCGCAGCGCTCGAAGATTCCGAGGGTGTGGTCGCGGAATCGG
This sequence comes from Tepidiformaceae bacterium, assembly GCA_965203545.1. Taxonomy (GTDB): domain Bacteria; phylum Chloroflexota; class Dehalococcoidia; order Tepidiformales; family Tepidiformaceae; genus UBA2991. Next base: position 458,171 of record OZ241899.1, on the reverse strand, counting down.
GCCTGGAGGGCGGGGAGCTTGCCGGGGTGGGCGGTGTAGATGCGGAGCTCGTGGATCACGGCGGGGCCTCCTTGGGGATGGGGATTGTACGGGGCTGGGGATGGGGAACGCTGGCCCGACACCCCTTGTCCCGCTAGGCTGACGGGCTATGACCATTAGCCGCGAGATTCAACCGCTTCCGCTCGATGAGGCGCCTATTCGCAAGGCGCTCGAGGACGCGCACCTGCCGTCGTTGCTGCCGGCGCTGGCGCAGATTACGGGCGACCTGTCGCTGCTGCGGGAGGACCTGTTTCCGGAGACGGTGCTGCTGACGGACCCGCAGGGGGGGCTCTCGGAGGAGGCGCAGGCGGAGGCGCGCGAGCTGGCGCTGCGGACGCTGGTCGCGTGGCGGGATGCGGGGTCGGTGGTGGCGCCGCCGCCGTCGATGACGGACGTGCGTCGGATGATGGACTACCTGATCGGCGAGCACGTGAGCGACGAGTACCTGCCCCTCCTGCTGGAGGAGCTGGCCTTCGCGGACAAGGACGCGCGGGCGCCGGAGTGGACGAAGGACGCGATCAACGCGGACCGGTCGATGCGGGTGCTGATCATCGGGGCGGGCATGTCGGGAATCCTGGCGGCACACCGGCTGCAGCAGGCGGGCATCCCCTACACCGTCATCGAGAAGAACGCGGACGTGGGCGGCACCTGGTTCGAGAACACGTACCCGGGGGCGCGGGTCGACTCGTCGAACCACGCCTACAGCTACTCGTTCATGCAGAAGTTCGACTGGCCCTACCACCACTCGCCGCAGGAAGTGCTGCTGGAGTACTTCAGCGACTGCGCGGAGGAGTTCGGCATCCGCGGGAACATCCGCTTCAACACGGAGGTCGAGTCGGTCACCTACGACGAGGGGCGCGCGGTGTGGGCGGTGAAGGTGCGGGGGCCGGAGGGCGACGAGACGCTGGAGGCGGAGGCGGTGGTGAGCGCGGTGGGGCAGCTGAACCGGCCGAAGATGCCGAACATCGCGGGGGTGGGAGCGTTCGAGGGCCCAGCCTTCCACTCGGCGCAGTGGGACCACGACATCGACTTCGCGGGGAAGACGGTGGGGGTGATCGGGACGGGGTCGAGCGCGTCGCAGTTCATCCCGCACCTGTCGGACTGGGCAGAGGAGGTGCGCATCTTCCAGCGCACCCCGAACTGGTACGCGCCCTCGCCGAACTACCACGAGCGGGTGTCGGAGGGCTTCCTGTGGCTGGCCACGCACGTGCCGACGTACGCGCAGTGGTACCGGTTCTGGCTATTCTGGGCGATCTCGGACGGCTTCCTGCCGATGGTGGAGGTGGACGACGACTGGCAGCCGGGCGACGAGGTGACGGGCAAGCTGAACGGGGAGCTGCGGGACCTGCTGGCGGGGTCTATGCGGAACTACCTGCAGAGCCGGCCGGACCTGATCGAGAAGACGCTGCCGGACTTCCCGCCGGCCTCGAAGCGGATCGTAGTCGACAACGGGACGTGGCCGAAGACGCTGCTGAAGGAGCACGTGCACCTGGTGACGGAGCCGATTGAGCGGGTGACGCCGCGGGGCGTCCTGACGGAGGACGGCGAGGAGCACGAGCTGGACGTGCTTGTCTACGGGACGGGGTTCCAGGCGTCGAAGTTCCTCACGCCGATGAAGGTCGTGGGGCGGGGCGGGGCGGACATGCACGAGCAGTGGGACGGCGACGCGCGCGCCTACCTTGGCATCACGATGCCGAACTTCCCCAACTTCTTCTTCCTGTACGGGCCGAACACGAACATCGTGGTGAACGGCAGCATCGTGTACTTCTCGGAGTGCGAGGTGCAGTACGTGCTGGAGTGCCTGAAGTTCCTGCTGGAGAGCGGTCAGCAGGCGATCGACTGCCGCACGGACGTGCACGACGCCTATAACGAGCGCATCGATGCGGGGAACCTGAAGCGGGCGTGGGGCGTCTCGAGCGTGCCGAGCTGGTACAAGAGCGACTCGGGGCGGGTGGCGCAGAACTGGCCGTTCACGCTGCTGGAGTACTGGCAGCAGACGAAGACGATGGACCCGGCGGACTACGTCCTGCTGTAGGGCGAACCTCCCTTCATGGATCTTGACTTCTCCAACCATGCCCGGGACGTCATGGAGGAGCGGCTCTTTCCAGAGGAATGGGTGTCCCTCGCGGTCGCTGCCCCGGGCTTGAGGACGGACGATCCCAACGATCCCGAGGTCGAGAGGTTCTACTGGCGCGCTCCGGAAGCTGGCGATCGCGTGCTGCGGGTGGCAGTCAACACGCGCGTTGAGCCGTGGCGTGTGGTCAGCGTATTCTTGGATCGGACGATGCGAGGCCGCCTATGAAGCTCGACGTAGACAGCGAAGCTGATGCCCTCTATCTGCGCCTCGACGACTCAGAAATCGTGCAGTCGGAAGAAGTCTCGCCCGGCATCGTCCTCGACTACAACGAAGCGAATGAAGTGGTCGGCTTGGAAATGCTGCGCCTCTCCAAGCGGGCGCCCGGCCTGAACCTCACCGACCTGCACTTCGAGACCGGGTAGCCTACTCCCCGACTTTCTCGGCGGGGATAGGCTCGCAGAAGATCTCGGTGCGGCCGGTGAAGTCGTCGTAGTTGCCGGTTACGACGCGGATACAGAAATGCACGGCCACGACGTCGTCGAAGCGGGGCGTCGCAAAGGTGAAGGTGGCCTGACCGCCGACGGTGTCGTCGCCGAACTCGGTGGGGTCAAGCTCGCCGCCGACCCAATCGATGGTGTCGCCTTCCGAGTCGAGGAGGCCGATGTTCACGTTGGGCAGCAGGCCCATGTGGACGAACACATTGGCCTCGGGGGCCAGGTCGAGGTGATAGTCGAAGGTGAGGGTGACCTCGGTGCCGGACGTTGCCTCGACGCGCACGTTCCAGACACGGGACATGGGGAGGTCGGGGGTCGGCTCGGGCGTCTCCTCCTCCCACCAGGCGGGGGCGGGCGTGGCCGTGGCCGTGGCGGTGGCGGTCGTGGGGGCGGGGGTAGCGGGGGCAGGGGTAGCGGCTGGGGTGGGGTCGGCTGAGCCGCCGCCGCATGCGATGGCGAAGGCCAGGGGGAGGACAGCCAGCAGCCAGAGGGCGCGCCGCATCAGTCGTCGAGGGGAGGAAGGCCGCCGCGGGAGACGAGCTCCATGCGGACGCCGAGGCCGTCGGTGACGTAGCAGAAGCCGGCGAGCATGCCGTCGCGGTCAAGGCCGGCCATCTCGAGGGTCATGTCCGGGCCGAGCTCGTCGATGGCGGCCTGAACGCTTTCGACGTAGAGGCCGAAGTGGTGGAGCTGCGAGCGCTCGCCGACGTGCCAGACGGTGCCGGGGATGGCCTCGATCAGCTCCAGGGCGATGGGCGTGCTCCGGTCGCAGAAGGTGACGCGAGGGGAGAGGATGCGATCGCCGCCCTCGTCGCGGACGCGGACGGTGGCGGTGGAGGGGTCGCGCCAGCCGCAGCCGAAGCGGCGGCCGAGCTCGTCCATGGCCGCCTCCATGTCCGGGACGATGATGCCGACGTGGTAGATGTCGTCGAAGGTGATCACGAGCAGCTCCCCATCGATTCTAGCGGGCTGGGGCCGTCAGGCCCCGCGCGAAGGATGTGAACAGCAGCCGGGGAGCTACCGCGCAAACTTGCCAGGCGGCGCCCGGTCAGGCGTCGTTGCTGTGGTCCGGTGGCTTGTGGCCGTTCTCAGAGAAGGCTTGCCTGTATTCATCAGGGTGCGCCAGCGCGAGCACGCGGACGATGCGGTCCAGCGTCTGATCAACCGCATCGAAGCGACGATCAACGGCATCGAAGCGACGATCAACCGCAGCGAAACGCCGATCAACCGCAGCGAAGCGCTGGTTCATCTGCGTTTGCAGGGAGTGGAACGCCCCGGCGATCACCGTGCCCTGAAGACTTGACGCAGCCGTGTAGTCCTTGACGAACTGACCAACATCAAAGTCCTGGGAGCGCTCGGGCAATTTGGGCCTTCCTGTGGGGCGTTAGCGCCAATCTAGCCGATTGTACCCAACAAAAGCAACCACTCCCAAGCGCCTAGGGGAAGATGCCCTGAACCTGGTACGACTGGGCGACGCGGTTGATGGCGAGGGTGTAGGCGGCGACGCGCAGGTCGGGCATGGCGCGCGACTTCCACAGCTCGTGGACGGAGTGGTACGCGTGGTTGATGGTGTCGGCGAGGGCGGCCTCGACGAGGTCGATCTCCTCGGGCCCCTTGACGGCCTTCATGAAGTCGACGTCGCTGAGGTGGGCGCCGGTGGCGCCCTCAAGCGCCTTCACGACGCGGGTGGTGGCGACCTCCTGGTAGCGGCTCGTGAGGCGCTCGGGGGAGACGTGCTGAATGTTCTTGAGCCACTCGAAGTAGGAGACGGTGACGCCACCGGCGTTGAGGAAGAGATCGGGGATGACGAGGATGCCGCGGTCGCGAAGGATGGCGTCTCCCTCGCTGTCGACGGGACCGTTGGCGGCCTCGGCGACGATACGGGCCTTGATTCGCGGGGCGTTATCAGCGGTTATCTGGTTCTCGAGGGCGGCGGGCACGAGGATGTCGCAGTCGAGCTCCAGGACCTGGAAGGGGCTGTCGATGGTGCGCGTCCCGGGGGTGCCAAGGATCGAGCCGGTCTCGGCGCGATGGCGCTGGACGGCCTCGACGTCGATGCCCGCATCGGAGGCGATACCGCCGTCGTACTCGGCAATGGCGACGATGCGAGCGCCTGCTTCCTGGAGCAGGCGGGCGGCGTGGAACCCCACCTTGCCCAGCCCCTGCACGATGACGCGCTTGCCCTCGATGCCGCGCGTAAGGCCGATGGCCTCCATGTCCTCGGCCGAGTCGGTGGCCTCGGCGATGCCGATGGCGACGCCGCGGCCGGTGGCCTCGGTGCGGCCGGAGATGCCGTGGAGGGAGATGGGCTTGCCGGTAACGCAGGCGAAGGGGTTGAGCTGATCGGGATTGAGGGCGGTGTAGGTGTCGACGATCCAGGCCATCTCCCGTTCCCCCGTACCGTAGTCGGGGGCGGGGACATCAACGGCGGGACCGATCATGTTCTTGCGGTTGAGCTCGGCGACGTAGCGCCGGGTGGCGCGCTCGAGGAAGCCCTCGCTCTCGTTGCGGGAGTCGATGCAGACGCCGCCCTTCGCACCGCCGAAGGGCGCCTCGACGATGGCGCACTTGTAGGTCATCAGGCTGGCGAGGGCGCAGACCTCGTCTTCGGTCACGTCGGGGCTGAAGCGGATGCCGCCCTTGGTAGGCAGGCGGTGGAAGCTGTGCTCGGCGCGGTAGGCCTCGACGACGCGGATGGAGCCGTCGTCGTCGCGCACGGGGAAGCTCATGCGGTGGACGACGTTGCACATCTTGACCTGGTCGAGGAGGCCGCGGGGGTAGTCGCTGTAGACGGCGGCCCGCTCGAACTGGGCGTTTACATCGTCGAGCAGGTTGCCGGCGTGGGGGTCGCTGTCCATAAGGCTCCCTGTCAGCGGTAGACCGCGACCGTAGTATAGGCGGGCGTCCGGAAGCACCCGGAAAGGCCTGCACAGGGGGCGGGCATGTCCCTCGAAGAGCTAATCATCGCCATCGTCCGCGTGGTGGGCTCGCTGCTTGTCTTCAAGTGGGCCTTCATCGGCGGCTGGGCCGCCATCCTGATCGACCTGAGCGACCTCTTCCTGCGGAACCTGCTCGACCTGGGCGGGGTGAGCAACTACCAGGCGTTCGACAAGTGGCTCGACCAGGTCTACATGGTGGCGTTCCTGATCGTGGCGCTGCGCTGGAAGGGGGCGGCGCGGAACGTGGCGGTGGGGCTGTTCGCGTTCCGGCTGGTGGGGTTCGTGATCTTCGAGTTCACGGAGGAGCGCTACGTGCTGCTGGCCGTGCCGAACGTGTTCGAGGTGTGGTTCCTGTTCGTGGCGAGCCTGCCGCACTGGCGCCCGGACTTCCAGTTCTCGAAACGGAACATCATCCTGGCGCTCATCCCGCTGACGGCGCTGAAAGTGTTCCAGGAGTACGCCCTGCACGGGGGGAAGTGGCTCGACAGCTTCACCGCGATCGAGGCGGTGGAGGCGATCGCGGACTGGTTCACGGGGCCGTTTACCTAGCGGGGCGGACGTCCGGTGGCGGAGCGCCAGGTGCCCTCGGGCATGAAGCCGAGGTAGCCGTCTATCTCCTCGGCGCAGTGGAACATCTCGAGGGAGAAGCCCTGGTCGTCGTTCACGTAGGACGAGGTGAACGGCCCTTCGTCATTGGGCTGGACGTTGGCGGTGTAGCCGTTGTCGATGAGGCGGGTGAAGGCGGCGGTGAAAGCCTCGCGCGTGCGGTAGCCGAGGGCGATGTTGAGGATGCCGACATCGCTGAGGAGGTAGCCCAGGGGACGAGGTCGAGGCGCGGGGTCGCTGTACTGCTGGACCTCGATGAGCTGGTCGCCGGCGCGCAGGAGGAGCGTCTCGGACTTCGCGCCGGGGAGGCCCCAGAGCGCCTCCATATCGGGGGTGTGGAGGAGGGTGGGGTCGACCACTTCGAGGGAGAGCGTCTCGACCCAGAAGCGCCGCGCCTTCTCGAGATCGGGCACGGAGAGGCTTACGGCGCGGATGGCGGAACCCGCTTCGGGCCAGCGGGCCGGGCGCAGATCATCGAGCGGGTCGCGTTCCATGACCTCGATGATGAAGCCGTCCTGATCGCGGATGCAGACGCGCCGGTCGCCCTCGGCGCCCATGGGCGGGGTGACCGTGGAGGCGCCGACAGTGGGAACGCGGGCGACGGCGGCGTCGAAGTCGTCGACGTGGAAGGACATGCGGGTATAGCCGATGTCGCAGGGACGCCAGCCGAGGGGGAGCGGGCGGGGGACGGGGCGGGTGTAGCCCCAGACCTCGAGCTGGACGAAGTCCTGGCGGTCGATGAGCCACCAGAGGGCGGCGGCGGGATCGGGCACCTTCTGGAGGGTGGCGAGGAAGTCGCCCCAGATGAGGAGGCCCCCGGCCTTGAGGCAGCCCAGCACGTCGCAGTAGAGCTGGGCGGCGCGGGGCATGTCGCTGGCGCTGACGGCGAACTGAGCGACGCCGGGGTCGGGGCCGTGGTCGGTAGTCATGGCGATGGCAGCCTCCGGGGGTGGGGCGCGATTCTACGGCTCAGGCGGCGGCGAGTGGCCTCTGGGGTCGCGGGGAGAAGACGATCAGGAGGGCGCCGAAGAGGGCGACGACGGCAACGATGAAGAATCCCATCTCGAAGCCGCCGGTGAGGTCGCGCATGAGGCCGGCGAAGAGGGGGCCGGTCATCATGCCGGAGGTCATGACGAGCTGAGAGAGGCCCATGATCTTCCCGAAATCGCGGGGCCCGAAGTAGTCGGCGCGGAGGGCGAGGAGGACGGGGCCGCGGACGCCCCAGGCAAGCCCGTGCAGGAGGGCGAAGGCAACGATCATCCAGAAGGCGTTCGCGATCACGAGGACGAGGATGGCGATGCCCGCGGTGACCATCGCCCCGGCGCCGAGGGCGCGCTTGTTCACGCGGTCCCCGAGGATGCCCCCGCCGAGCGTGCCCACGACCATGGCGATGGGGATGATGCTCTGAATGGCGCCGGCCTCGGTGAACGAGTATCCGAGGCTCTCGGTGAGGTGGGTGATGAGGTGGACCATGACCGCGGAGACGACGAGGAGAGCGGACCCGTGGCCGATCGAGATGAACCAGAACTGGCGCGTCCGCAAGGCCTCGCCGACGGTGAAGCCGGAGGCCTCGTGGGGGATCTCGGCAACCGGGCCTGAGGCGGAGGCGGGGCGGGGTTCGGGGGCGGGGTCGCCATCGATGCGCTCACCGTAGTCCTCGGGCCGGGTGCGGATGAGCTGGGAAGCGGGCAGGCCAAGAACAAGCACGAGGACGGCGGAAGCGAGGGCCGTCTCGCTCCAGCCGAACGTGTCGATTGAGCGAACGACCAGGTAGACAACCACGCCGCCGAGCGCGAACCCTCCCGTGATGAAACTGATGGCGGTGGCGCGGTAGCGCTCGAACCAGTTGACGATCGCGACCATGACGGAGAGGAAGCCACCCAGGCTCATCCCGACCGCAATGACAAAGAGCGTGGGGAAGAGGTGCCCAAGCTGGGATATCTGGCTGAAGAGCACGAGCCCCCCGGCCAGGATCACGAGGCCGACGCGGATGATGGCGCGGGGACCAAAGCGGTCGGTCAGGTACCCCTGCCCGGGGCCGACGACCCCGTTCGTGCCCTGGATGGTGGAGTAGCCGAGCGCGAGCATGGTGCTGCTCCAACCGAACTCGGTCTTGAAGACGGCGACGTAGGCGCCGTAGGCATGCATGACAAGCGCGCCGATGAGGGCGTTGAGAACCATGCCCGCGCCCACGATCCACCAGCCGTAGAAGAGCTGGCTGGGGTGCGCGACTTGCTGCAATCCCGGCAGGCGAGCGAGAACGGGGGCCTCCATCGGGCGGCGGCGGCGCGGCGCCCGCCCGATGGTAGCAGCGGAGCCCCTTGGGGGATGCGGGGAGCAGGCGGCGGCTATGCTGGATGCGTGCTACGGGATCCAAGACTTGCCCGCCTCTCGGAGGAGCATCACCACGGGCTGGTGTTCGCCCTCCGCATCGAGCGCGAGCTGCCGGCGGCCGGTGGCGACGAGGTCGAGCGCCTCTACTCGCAGCTGCTGCAGTTCTGGTCGCGGGGGCTGCTGCCGCACTTCCACACGGAGAGCGAGTGCCTGCTGGCGCGGCTCATCCGGCACCGGCCGACCGACGATCCGCAAATCCAGCGTCTCCACACCGAGCACCTGACGATGTACGGGCTGGTAGCGCGGATGCGGGACGCCACGGCGCAGGGCGAGCGGCGCGAGGCGCTGCGCGACTTCGGCGCCACGCTTCACGACCACATCCGGTGGGAGGAGCGTGATCTGTTCGAGGCGGTGCAGGGGGAGCTGTCGGAAGGGGAGCTGGACGCGCTGGGCGCGGAGATCGTCGAGCGGCACCCGAAGCTGACATCGGCCCCGTGGGAGGACGGGCCCGGGGGCTAGGCTGTGCTGGCAAAATGCTGGCATTGCTGGCAAAATGCTGGCATTGCTGGCAAAATGCCAGCATGGTCCAGATCACAATCAGGAACGTGCCCCAGGACATCCGCGACAAGCTGGCCGTGCAGGCCGCTGAGAACCGTCAGTCGATGCAGGAGTACCTGCTGTCCGAACTGGAACGGCTGGCGACACAGCCCACGATAGACGCGTGGCTCCGTGAGGTTCGTGAACAGGTGGAGGCATCGGGAACACACATCCCCCGATCAGCGATTCTCGAAGCTCGCTACGCCGATCGAACATGACACTTGTCGTGGACGCATCCGCGCTGGTTGCGATCCTGGGAGAGCGCGACGAGGACGGAAGGTGGGCGGCGGCGGTGGTGGCCGGAGAGCGGCTTGCTGCACCACAAGTCGTGCTCGCCGAAGCCAGCAACAGCTTGCGACGGCTGGAGCGACAGGGGTACCTCTCGACTGGAGAAGCCGACCGTGCGCACCGACAGTTGGCGCAGAGCAGCGTTGCGCTGTTTGCTTTCAAGCCCTTCGCAGGACGCATCTGGAAGCTGCGAGCGAACCTCACCAGCTACGACGCCTGGTACGTCGCGCTGGCAGAGGCGCTGGATTGCCCGCTCGTGACCCTTGACATCCGGCTGAGCCGGGCCCCGGGACCGGTGTGCTCCTTCATCACGCCACCCAAGGAAGAGGGCTGACGCAGCTACTCCAGCTCGTAGATGGAGACGTGGCCGGCGCTGGCGGCGGTGAAGGGGTTGCGGCGCCAGTCGGCCCAGCGGGAGCGGAGGTGCATACCCGCGAGTTCGGCCATCAGGTCGAGCTCGGAGGGCCAGGCGTAGCGGATGGCGACGGGGTACATCTGGACGCCTTCTGGCTTTATGTAGATGTGGGATGAGGCGACGGTCTGGGTGACGGGGTCGTGGCGGTCGAGGTCGAGCGAGACGAAGTCGGTCTCGACGATGCCCGTCGAGACGCGCTGGCCGCGGTCGAAACGGCTCGGATCGGGCACGAAGGCCGTGACCAGGAACACGCCGCCATCCTTCAGGTGGCGGGCGACGTTCCGGAAGCACTCGACCTGCGCCTCTTGACTGGGGAGTGCGAAGAGCGTGTTGAAGACGACATAGATGACCGAGTAGCGCCCATCGACGTCGAGGTACGCGAAGTCGCCGATGGTGACGGGGATGTCCGCGCCGCCGGGCTTCTCGCGCATCTTCGCGACCATCGCCTCGGAGGCGTCGATGCCGTGAACCTCGACGCCTCGTGCGGCGAGGGGGAGGGCGATTCGCCCGGTACCGATGCCAAGCTCGAGGGCTGGGCCGCCACCCGCCAGTTCGGCGAGCAAATCCGCTATGGGGTCGACGACCTCGGGCGTGCTGAGGTGGGTGTGGACTTCGTCGTAGATGTCGGCGAAGCGATCGCCGTAGGTCGCGGCGTTCGGGTTGTCCATGGCGCGTCTCTCGCGGGGCAGCTGCCCTTCCATCGACTGTAGCGCGATCGCCTCCTACGCGACGGGACGGCGACTCGGCGGCAGGGTCAGGCCATGAGTTCGGAGAGCGCGCCGATGATCCTGTCGGGGCGGACCGGGCTGCCTTCGGGCAGGCCGTCGCCGGCGGAGTCGACCCAGATGGCGTGGATGCCGGCCTGCTGGGCGCCGAGGATGTCGGCCTCCAGGTTATCGCCGACCATCCAGGCTTCGGCGGGCTCGGCGCCGAGAGCGGCGAGGGCGTTTCGGAACGCGCGCTCGTCCGGTTTGCCGACGCCGAACTCGCCTTCGATCTGGATGTGGTCGAAGAAGCCTTCCAGGGCAAACCGCTCGATCTTCCCGCGCTGGGTGGGGCCGTCGCCGTTGGAGAGCAAGCCGAGGCGGACACCGGCGTCCTTCAGGCGCAGGAGGGTATCGGTGGCGCCGGGGAAGGGGCGGGTCGCCTCGTGGCGGAGGGCGGTGAAGCGGTCGGCCATGGCCTCTGCCGCGGGGGAGTAGGGGAGGTCGAGGTGGCGGAGGGCGCGCCGGACGATCTCTCGGCGAGTCCCGGTCATGTTGAGGCGGGCTCGACGGGAGCGCTCGGAGTCGCCCCATATCCAGTCGCGGGACTCGATGATCGCCGCATGGAGGTCTTCCGAAGAGGCGGCGCCGAGGCGGCCGGCGAACTCGCGGCAGACGCCGATCCAGGCCTCGTCGGGGTTCCGGTGGGCATCGAGGATGGTGTCGTCGAGGTCGACGAGGAGGGCGCGGGGGAGGTTCACGTCATCCATTCATCAAGGGCGGGTCATGTCCTCAGGGCGGACCCACTCGGCGAACTGCTCCTCGGTCAGCAGGCCGAGCGCGAGGCCGGCCTCGAGCAGGGTGCTGTTGTCGGCGTGCGCCTTCTTGGCGATGGCGGCGGCGTTGTCGTAGCCGATGTGCGGGTTGAGGGCGGTGACCAGCATCAGGGACGAGCGCATGAGCTCGTCGATGCGCTGCAGGTTGGGCTCCGCGCCGGCGATGCAGTTATCGGTGAAGGAGACGGCCGCGTCGCCGAGGAGGCAGATGCTCTGGAGGTTGTTGAAGGCGATGACCGGCTTGAAGACGTTGAGCTCGAAGTGGCCGGTGGCACCGGCGACGGAGACCGAGACTGCGTTGCCCATGACCTGCGCGCAGACCATCGTCATGGCCTCGGACTGCGTCGGGTTGACCTTGCCGGGCATGATCGAGGAGCCGGGCTCGTTGGCGGGGAGCTGCAGCTCGCCGAGGCCGGCGCGGGGGCCGGAGCCAAGCATGCGCACGTCGTTCGCGATCTTCATGAGGGACACGGCGATCGTGTTGAGGGCGCCCGCCAGCTCGACCTGGGCGTCGTGGGCGGCGAGGGCTTCGAACTTGTTGGGGGCGGTCACGAAGGGGAGGCCGGTGTAACGGGCGATCTCCGCGGCGACGCGTGCCGCGTACTGGGGATGGGAGTTGATGCCGGTGCCCACGGCGGTGCCGCCGAGAGCGAGCTCGTAGAGGCGCGGGAGGACCCCCTCGGCGCGTTCGATGCCGTAGGACACCTGCTGGACGTAGCCGCTGAACTCCTGCCCGAGCGTGAGCGGAACCGCGTCCATGAAGTGGGTGCGGCCGATCTTGACGATCTCGGACCACTCGCCGGCCTTCGCCTGGAGGGCATCGCGGAGATGCCGCAGGCCGGGGACGAGGTGGTGGACGGTCTGCTCGGCGGTGGCGACGGCCATGGCGCCGGGGAAAACGTCGTTCGAGGACTGGGACATGTTGACGTGGTCGTTGGGGTGGACGGGCGACTTGGAGCCGATCTCCCCGCCGAGGAGCTCGATGGCGCGGTTCGAGATGACCTCGTTGGCGTTCATGTTCGATTGGGTGCCGGAGCCGGTCTGCCAGACGACGAGGGGGAAGTGGTCGTCGAGGTCGCCGTCGATGACCTGCCGGGCGGCGGCGCGGATAGCGCCGGCGAGGCCGGCGTCGAGCTTGCCCAGCCCCTCGTTGGTGGTCGCGGAGGCGTGCTTGACGATCCCGAGGGCGCGGAGGATGGGCCGGGGCATGCGCTCGCCGCCGATGCGGAAGTTCTGCAGGGAGCGCTGGGTCTGGGCGCCCCAGTAGCGATCGGCGGGGACCTCGACGGTTCCCATCGTGTCGGACTCGATGCGGATGTCGGTCACTTCGGACTCCTCAGGCTGGTCTGGTCATGATGGGGCGCTTCGGCCGCCTGCGATATTCGGCTGTAGTCTGTCAGGGGTGTCGCACTTCAGCGTGAACGTGCTCTCAGGAGAGCACAAGTGATCGAGCTGGGCTACGTGCACGCCTTCGTGGGGTCGTACACGAAGGGGCTGCGGGAAGGCCGGGACTTCGACGCGTTCCTGATGGGGCTGGCCACGGGTGTCCCGACCGCGGCGGTCGTGGCATGGGTGGCGAATTCGCGTGGCGACGAGGCGATCTTCACCTACCTGTGCGTGGGGGTCGTGCTGTTCGGGGTCTGGAACGGGGCGGCCTTCCGGACGGGCTTCTCGCTGCAGAACGAGTTCTTCCTGGGAACGCTCGGACCAAGCCTGCTGACGCGCACGCCCCTGTTCGTGACTCTCGCGGGACGGGTCGCCTCCGACCTGACGGTGGGGCTGGTGGCGGCAGCCGGGGGCGTCCTCACGATCGCGGCGATCGCGGACGTGCCGCTTCAAGTCGCGAACGTCCCGCTGTTCGCCCTCTCGGCCGTGTTCGGATACGTGACCTTGCTCTGCCTCGGCCTGCTGCTCTCGCCGCTGATGGTGCTCTCGCGGGAGCGGAGCGGCTTTACGAATGCGGTGCGGCCCTTCGCCGCCGTCATCAGCGGGTTCACCTTCGCGGCGCCGGTGCTTCCCATAGGACTGGAGGTGTTCACCTGGTTCTGGCCGACAGCCTGGGCGATGCGGGCGGTGGACGGCTCGATCCGGGGAGCGCCGTGGGGGGAGATTGCCGGTCAACTGGCGCTGGGCGTGCTGCTGATGGTGGTGTTCTTCGGGTTCGCGCAGGCGCTGCTGCGAGCCGTCGAGCGCAAGGTGCGCGTCTCGGGAGACCTTGCCCTGTGACGATGCCGACCTCCGTTCACCGCTTCGCCGTGCAGTCGTACCTCTCCTACCGGGGGCTGTTCCTGTGGCTCACGCCCGTGAGCTACGTCTCGAACGTGGTGCTGCGACCCGTGCTGGCGGTGATGATGTTCGGCTTCCTCGCGCAGTACGCGATCGACGAGGAGGCGGCGCGCGTCTACGCCGTGGGGCTGGCGGGCTACTCGGTGGGACGGATCATCGCCGGGGGGGTGATGCAGTCGCTCTACCGCGACGCCGCCTTCGGGACGCTGGCGGCGGTGTACGCCTCGCCGGTCAACCGGGGGATGCTCTACTTCAGCCGCTGCATCCTGCACGTGCCCAACGCAATCCTCGTGGCGGCGAGCGTGCTCGTGTCGGCGGCGGTGTTCCTGGACCTCGGGTTCGCGCAGGTCGACTGGGGCGGGCTGGTGGCGGCGTTCGCGGTGATGACGTTCTCGACGATGCTGTTCTCCCTGTTCGTGGCCACGCTCATCCTGCTCTCGGGCACGGGCTGGGCGAATTGGATCATCATCCTCGACGGGCTTCTCCTGAGCCTGACCGGCATCATCATCCCGACGGCGGAGCTGCCGGTGGTCCTGTTCGAGATCGGGCAGATGCTGCCGGTGACGCACGGGCTGGACGGGCTGCGCGAAGCGTTCGCGGGCGGGCCGAGCTCGGGCTACTGGCCCGACCTCGCGCGGGAGGCGATCCTTGGACTCGGGTACGGCGTGGTGGGGCTGCTGCTCTTCCGGCTGGCCGAGGTGCAGGCCAAGCGTCGCGGCGTGCTGGCGCGGGCGGGATAGGAGCGGGCAATGACGGGCGGTTACGCAATCGAGTGTGCGGAGCTGCGGCGCGTGTTTCGCTCGCGGAGGCTGACGGGCCAGGTGGAGGAGGTGGTGGCGCTGGACTCGCTCAGCCTGCAGGTGCGGCCGGGTGAGGTGTACGGGGTGCTGGGGCCGAACGGGGCGGGGAAGACCACCGCTATCCGCATCTTCTCGACGCTCCTCATCCCCACGGCGGGCTCGGCGCACGTGATGGGGCACGACGTGGTGAAGGCGGCGGGCGAGGTACGGCGGCGCATCGGCCTGATCCTCGGGGGTGAGCGCGGACTCTACGAGCGCCTCACGGGGCGCCAGAACCTCCAGTATTTCGCCTCGCTCTACCTGATGAGCCCGCGGCGGGGCGGGGAGCGGGCAGACGCGGCGCTGGAGGAGGTGGGGCTGACGCACGCCGCCGACCGAAGGGTCGAGCAGTACTCGCGGGGGATGCGGCAGCGGCTGCACGTCGCCCGGGGGCTGCTCCCGGACCCGGACGTGATCTTCATGGACGAGCCCACGATCGGGCTGGACCCGGAGGCGGCGCAGGACTTCCGGCGGCTCGTCCCCGAGCTGCGGGAACGGGGCAAGACGGTCCTGCTGACGACGCACTACATGCTCGAGGCGGACGTCCTCTGCGAGCGCATCGCCGTGATCGACCACGGGAGGCTCGTGGCGCTCGACACGCCGGAGGGGCTGAAACGGCGGTTCGGGCAGGGGCAGGTGACGGAGGCGACGCTGCGAGCGGCTACCCCGGGGCTCGCGGACCGGCTGCGGGGCCTGCGGGGCGTCACGGCGGTCGAATCCGACATGGAGGGGGCGGCGCAGCGGGTGAAGGTCTACGCCGATGCGGGGCGGGACATCGCCTCCGGGCTCCGGAACATGGCGGGGGCGGACGCGATCCAGAGCATCGTCACGCGCGAGCCTTCGCTGGAGGAGGCGTACCTGAGCCTCATCCGGGAGAGCAGCGCCGGCGAGTAGGCGGGAGGCGCGCTAGCTCGCCTCGACGACGCCGACGGGGCAGCCGACGCCCGTGCCGCCGATGCCGCAGTAGCCGAAGGGGTTCTTGGCCAGGTACTGCTGGTGGTAGTCCTCGGCGTAGTAGAACTCGGGGGCGTCGATGATCTCGGTGGTGATGGGGCCGTAGCCGGCCCGGGACAGCGCTTCCTGGTAGCGGTCACGGCTCTGCTCGGCAGCCTCGCGCTGGGACTCGCCGTAGACGTAGATGCCGGAGCGGTACTGGGTACCGACATCGTTGCCCTGGCGCATGCCCTGGGTGGGGTCGTGGCCCTCCCAGAAGGCGCGGAGCAGGTCGGCGTAGCTGATCTGCGCGGGGTCGAAGACGACGAGGACGACCTCGTTGTGACCCGTGAGGCCGCTGCAGACCTCGTGGTAGGTGGGATTGGGGGTCGGCCCGGCGGCGTAGCCGACGGCGGTGCTGTAGACGCCGGGAAGCTCCCAGAAGATGCGCTCGGCGCCCCAGAAACAGCCCAGTCCGAAGAGCGCGCGCTCGGTGCCCTCGGGGAAGGGCCCCTCGAGGGGGCTGCCGTGGACGTAGTGCTGCGGGGGGACGGGCATGCGCTCGGAGCGGCCCGGCAGGGCCTCCTCCGCTGTGGGGAGCTCGTGCTTCTTGCCGAAGAGCCAGGCCATGGCTGCGCCTCTCGATCCGTGCGTGCGTTGCGGTGCGCGGCCGGGGCGTCTCGATAGACCGGGCCGCACTTCCGCTGTCCATGATACGGGGTGCGCGGTCTGCTCCTCGTCAGGCGGCTTAACCGGGCGCAGGGGCGAGCGGGCAGCGCCGTCCGGGCCAGTAGACTGGCTCGGACCATCTGCACTGCAAGGAGGTACGCCTTGCCGAAGTTCGCCGTTCGCCTGCTTGCCCTGTTTCGATGGGTCTCCCTGCTGTTCTGGAAGCTGCGCGGTAAGACAGAAGAGGATGTGACCGCACAACGTGTGACCCGAGGCGAGTCGTGGAGTGACTTCTGCGACACCCTGAAAGCCGCGGGCGTCGCGCTGCAGTTCCCCGGAGCGCCTCGGGACCCGTTCAGCCAGGCGGAAGGCTACCGGTACCTGAGCCGTCTCACGCGGGCGGGCCTGATGGCGTTCATCGAACATTCCGACCCGAAGGCGCCGGTCCTGCACCGCGTGGTCAACGACATCACCAAGCTGGGCGCCGACAACCCCGACAACTTCTATCAAACGGCAGCGCTGCACGGCGACTACGAGTACCGGATCACGGGGCGCCGCAACACCATCGCCTACCTGAGCCTCGGCACGCAGTCCGGCAACTACGGCCAGGGACGCGGGCTGCCCCCCACCGGCCATATCGAATCCGACCAGATCGAGATGGACGACGACGGCAACTTCGAGCTGGGCCTTAGCAGCCGCCCCAAGGAGGGGAACTGGCTCCCGATGGCGCCGGAGACCCGGACGCTGGTTGTGCGGCAGACGTACCTCGACCGGGAGACGGAAGTACCGGCCGACCTCCACATCGAGCGCATCAACTGCCCGGAGGATGAGCGCAGGCCCTCGCCATTCACGGCCAGTCAGCTCGAGGAGGGCCTTCAGCAGGCAGGCGCGCTCGTGGCCGGCGCCCCCCTGCTCTTCGCCAAGTGGGCGCGCGACTTCCAGCAGCACAGCAATGAGCTGCCACAGTTCGATCCGGATCGGTCACTCGCGGCGGGAGGCGATCCCAACATCGCCTACTACCACAGCCACTGGGCCGTGGCGGAGGACGAGGCGCTCGTGATCGAGGTGACGCCACCCGAGTGCGAACACTGGAACTTCCAGCTGAACAACTACTGGATGGAGTCGCTGGACTACCGCCACCACCGGATCCACACGAACAAGCATCTCGCCAGCTACGAGGATGACGGTTCCATTCGCCTGGTGGTGGCGCACACGGATCCCGGCCACCCCAACTGGATCGAGACGACCGGACACACGTCCGGAACGATGTGCTTCCGCTGGGTGCGGGCGGAGGAACACCCTCAGCCGCAGACGCGCCTGGTCAAGCTGAGCAGCCTGCGCTAGCCGGATACACGGACATGGCCCCCCGCACAGAGGAGACCTCCACCGACTACCGTCACCCGTATCGGCCGCTCCCGATCAGGGCGTTCAATGCCCTTGGTCGGGCCGCGGAAGCGGTTGGCTGGTCGAACACGCTGAGCAGCGAAGCGCTCGTCAACTCCGCGAAGCGGAAGACCGGGCATTGGGACTTCGGGGACGATGGCCACGTCGAGGCGTTGGACGTCCTGATCCGGTCGATGAACGATGAGGCCCGACTAACGGCCACCGGCCGGCTGGTGCAGCGGTCGCGGCTCGACGGGGCGCTCGTGCAGCGCCTGCGGATCGAGGAGTTCCTCAAACAACACCCGGAAGTCCTCGATGTCGACCTCGGTTCCATCATCGTCATCACCGGGCTGCAGCGGACCGGCACGACGCTGCTGCATCGCCTGCTGTTCTCGCACCCGGAGATTCGCGGCGTGACGGGTTTCGAGGCGATGGAGCCTGTTCCGACAGAGGCGGTCAACGGGCGGCGGGCGGCCATCTCCATCACCCGCGCCAGGCTTGCGCAACGCGCGATCGGCTACCTGTCCCCGAACTTCAACACGATTCATCCAATCGACCCCGGGGAGCCGGAAGAAGACATCATGCTGCTCGACCTGAGCTTCGTGAGTCAGACGCCAGAAGCGACCATGCATGTCCCGACGTATGCCCGCTGGCTGGAGGAACAGGACCACACGCAGGCCTACGAGTACTTCGCGAAGGTGCTGAGAGTCCTGTGCTGGCGGCATCCCGGCCGGCACTGGGTGCTCAAGACACCACAGCACATGGAGCACCTCGACGTGTTCCTGAAGGTCTTTCCCGAGGCGCTGGTGGTGCAGACCCACCGCGATCCACGCAAGACCGTGCCGTCGTTCTGCAGCATGGTCGCGCACGGCCGGGGGATCTTCAGCGACGCCATCGACCCGCGGGAAATCGCCAGCCACTGGGTCAGAAAGACGCAGCGGATGGTGGAGTCGGCCATGCAGACCCGGGTCACGGCGAATCCCGACCAGTTCATCGACGTGTCGTACTACGACCTTATGGACGACCCCATCGGCCAGCTCCGGCGCATTACCGAGCGGGCGGGGATTGCGTTCGAGGATGAGGCCGTGCGGAACGCCGAGCAGTACCTCGATGCCAACCCCCAGAACCGTTTCGGGCGGCACACGTACCGGCTGGACGACTTCGGGCTGGACGAGGAGACGATCGACGAGCGCTTCGCCTCGTACCGGGAAACGCACGCCATTCCGTTCGAACAGGACGCGTAGGGACAGGGACAACCGGATGGGAAGCGACACGAGGCAGATGGGCGACGGCAGCTTTCTGAACGCCCTTGTCGCCGCAATCCGGGACCTCAGGGCTCCGAAGGTTGCGGAGGTGGAGCCAGCCCCGGCAGACGCTCGCATCGACGGCAAGACCTGCCTGATTACGGGAGCCAACAGCGGGCTTGGGAAGGCGGCGGCGGTGGAGCTGGCCCGGCGCGGCGGCAACATGATCCTGGCCTGCAGGCCGGGACACGCGGACATCCGGGACGAGATTGCGCGACTGTCGGGGTCGGAGACGGTCGAGATGCTGGAGGTGGACCTGGCGGACCTGGAATCGGTGCACCGCCTTTGCGACCGCCTCGCCCAGCGCGAGGTCCGAGTCGACATCGCTGTCTTCAATGCCGGGCTGATGCCGCGAACGGCGCAGAAGACGCCGCAGGGGTACGAGACGATGTTCGCGGTCCACTTCCTCTCCAGCCGGGTGATGCTCGACCGCTGGCTCGAGGACGGAGTGCTTCGACCGGCCAGCGTCCCCGGCAAGGCTCCGCGGGTCATCTTCGTCTCATCGGAGGCACACCGGTCCGGCCACACCATCGACTTCGATCGTTTTGGAGACTTCGTGGACTACGGCATGCAGGAGAGCATGGTGCGCTACGGCCTCACCAAGCTCGTGCAGTGCACGTTCGCGACGGAACTGTCCCGCCGCCTCAACCCGCAGGGCGAGGTCGAGGTGGCGGTGCACGCCATGTGTCCGGGAGGTGTGGCGTCGAACATCGCGCGGGGCACGCCGCTCCTGCTGAAACCGCTGGCGAACGCCGTGCTCGGACACTTCTTCCAGTCGCCGGAAGAGGCGATCGGACCCGTGGTCTACCTGTGTTGTGCGGAGGAGGCGGAGCGGACGACGGGCATGTATCTGCACCTGATGCAACGGAAGGCTGTCTCTCCCACCGCCTCGGACGCGGAGAACGGCATCCGGTTGTGGGAAGCGAGCGAGCCGCTGGTGGCGAAGTCGCGCGAATCGCGCTGAGCGCCCGCCCTACTCCTCGGGAAACTCGTCGGCCGGGAAGACGTCGGTGACGAGTTGCAGGTCGTCATTCGGGCAGTGCGGGAGCCACTTCCGGCGCCACTCCTCCCGGGGTATGTGGAAGAGCACCTCGTCGCCGGCCACGATCTCGGCTTCCAACTCGTAGCGGTGGTGGCGGCTGATCTCGACGCCCTCGTGCGGCAGCTCGAACTTGAGCGGGAAGTCGCCAAGGTCGCCCCGGGTCGTCTGCGTGACCACGACCGGCTCGTCGGGTTCGGTGACGTCCACGAGGCGAACGTGGAGGACGGCGTCCGCGGGCAGGCCTGGATCGTCGAAGCCCGAGTGAAGCACCCCCGGCAGGGGCTCGACGCATGCGTCGAAGGGATTGGTGGAGACCACGACGACATCGCTATTCCGGGGCGCGCCTCGCGTAAGGACGGTGTGGACAGTGTCGTTGATGTAGAGCAGGTCGTCACCAAGCTCGACCCTGGCGCTGAGCGAGTACTCGTTGCGGTCGGAGACCTGGTCGGGGTCGTACTCGATGCGGAAGCGAACGGGGAGGCGTTCGGCGTTCACGATCACGTCGCGGCCGAGTTCCACAGAAGACGCATCGGCAAGGGACGTATCGAGCAGCCTGACGGTGACGACGGAGCCCTCCGGCAGGTCAACGTCGCGAGCAAAGCGCACCTCGCCACTGATCACGCCCTCCGATCCGGACCCGCAGGCGGCTGCCACAGCCGCGACCACTGCGAAGACGGCGACAACGAGGGCATGCGAAACGAGAAGCGTCACCGGTTCACTCCTCTCCCGCCATAGAGAGAGTATGCGGCCAGTACGGGCATCGTTCCCTGTCGGGGCCTTCGCGGGTTCCAGGCGGGGGAGAGGTCATAGACTGAGGCGGATAAGATGGCCGCCACCGTCCTAACCCAGGAGAGACACGCCATGGGCAAGCGACTACCGACCCGGGCGGGCCGCGCCCTGATTGCACTTCTGGCCGTGGCCGCGGCGCTGACTGTCCTGGCCGGCTCCGCCCACGCGGAGGACGACACCGGGGAATCGAGAGCCCAGTTGACCTTGAGCGTAAGCGAGGCGCAGCCGGGCGACACCATCACGGTTGAGGGCTCCGGTTTCCGGGTGGAGACGGACCAGGCCTTCATCTACACCTCGACGATCACGATCGGCGGCGTGCCGATTGCCGCCGTGTCGAGCGTCGACCTTGCGTCGAGCTCCCTCCACGCAGGCAGGTTCAACGACTCCGGCTTGTGGATCGCCGAGCACCTTCACATCGACCCGCTCGACACCCCGCCCGACGGCGCATTCACCGCAACCTTCGTATTGCCCGACGATCTGCCGGCGGGCGACCACGAACTGGTCGTAATCTCTTGCTGGGCGGGACCCAACGGGGACTATCCCGAGGACGGCGTCGCGCCCTGCGGCACGGTTGGCCTGGGCGGCGGCGTCAAGGACCGCGTCGCGACGGCAACCCTGACGATCGTGGCCAGGAGCGCGGAAGCCCCAGCCGTTCCGGATACGGGTAACGCCGGACTCGCCGGCGAGGGCTTGGGCGTTCCCGCAGGAGTGGTCGCCCTCATCGTCGCCATCGCCGCCCTCGGCGGGGGCGCTGCGGCGTGGCGACTGAGTCGCAGGAGGGGGTGACGGGAGTCACGCGAGGAATGTGCGTGCCCGCCCTATCTTCAACGGCGGGTCCAGTCTCGGGGAGCCTGGGGGTGGCTCGCCAAGGGGGACCGTACGACGAGCTATCGAGCTGACGGTTGGGTTGTGAGGAAGTGGGAGTGCGGAAAGCTCTCGCTCTCGGAAGGGTGGCCCCCCAGGGCACCGACGCCCAGAGGGAGCGATCAGATGCTGCGCGCCCTGCGACGCGCTTGGTAGAGCGCGAGTGCGTGCAGGGGGAAGTACTGGCGATAGAGGACGTAGTCCAGGAGCGCGGTGCGAAAGAACACGCCGGCCATGTCTTGCCTGGGCCAGGCGCCGTCGGCGGACTGGGAGTCCAGCAGGAAGCGGACACCGCGCGAGATTGCGGTCCAGTTCGGGTCCCCTGCCTCGAGCAGGGCGATCAACGCCCAGGCGGTCTGGATGACCTGGCTCTCCTCATGCTGGACGTATTCGCCGGTCAGGCATCCGCTGACGTGCTCGCCCCATCCCCCATCCTCGCGCTGGCGGTCCAGCAGCCACCGGCAGGCCAGGCGTAGCGCCGGGTCGTCCGGCCGGGCGCCACCGGCAACCAGGCCCCTGATCCCGAAGAAGGTGCCGTAGATGAACTGAATGCCCCAGACGCCGCGCCACGATCCGTCGCTTGCCTGGGTTCGCCGAAGCCAGGCGTCGGCTCGCGAGATGGCGCGCTCGGCAGCCGGATCGATGACCTCCGGGACGTGCTCCCGACAGGCGACCAGGGCTGCGAGGCAGGAGGCGGTGCACTCGACGAAGGAGTGCTCGGTCATCGAGTCTCCAAACATCTCGGCGGGGTTCAGCCACTCGAGATCGATCGCCGAGCGCTGTGCCTCGTAGCTGCCGAATCCACCATCACGACCCTGTCCACGCAACATGAAGCGAACTGCCTCGCGGAGCGCCTTGGGATTGACCGCAGAGCGGTCCGCGGCGAGGAGTCCGAGCACGGCTTCGGCCGTACAGTCGGTCACCGGCCAGCCGTGCCAGCCGCCAGCGAAACACCAGCCGCCGTTCGGGTCGTTGCGGTACGCCTCGCGATGACCTTCGAAGCTGTGGTCGATCTGCTGTTCGCGCAAGAAGGCTGAGCCGCGCCGAAGCGCGTCCGCCACTCCGGGGAGCTCAGGTGCGCTTGCCAGTGCCTGGAGCGCAAAGCCGGTGTCCCACGAGGCGCTTCGGGCGCCGGTCATGCGCGCTCCACGCTCCTCGTCTTCCCAGAACCAGAGGTCGAGTTGCTCGAGCGCCCGCCGGCAATCGCGGTCCTCGGGATCATGCAGCCACAGGGCCAGGATGTTGAGCAGGCCGCTGACGGGCGAGATGCTCGTGTGGTCGGTGGTCTGCAACTCCCACTTGATCTGCCCGATGAGCTCCTCGACCGTGTTCTCGCGCAGGCGCCGGTGGTGGAATCGCTCCAGCAGCTTCGCGGCCTGATAGCCCGCTCGCAGCCAGACGGTCGGCCGCGAGTAGAGGTCGGCCTCGCGCAGGTGATTGCGGCTCGCGGGGAAGTCGACGTTCTCGAACCCCTGCGGGAACAGCTCCTCGCGCAGGCTCTCGATCAGGGGCGTGACGGGGACCTGGAATCGACGGGGATAGATCGCGGCCATGGCCATGTAGATCAACCGCGTATGGCAGTACCAGTTCGAGGGATGCAAGGGAAGCCGGCGCGGAAGCCGCCAGAGCTCCGGGAGAATGGGGTGGACTCCGCGCCAGTCGTACAGGTTGAGCAGCGCGAGCCAGAACTTGCCCCAGCTGGGGATCCCGAGCGTCCCCTCTTCCTGCAGGAACCGCCGCGCCGGCTCGACCAGGGGATCGTCCCGTTCAACACCCAGCAGCCGCGACGCGACGTAGACCAGGGTGGTAACGAACAGGTGCGGCTCCCCGTGTTCGTGCAGGCCCCACGCTGCCCCGGGCAGCCGGGACTGTTCGAAATACCGCAGCACGCGTCGCCGCCGCCCGCTCTCGATCGGCCGGCCCATGATGTGCTGGAGCAGCACCCACTGGGCCGTGATCATCGGGCACCAGACCATCTCGCCTTCCCAGCCGCCGTCCTCGCCCTGGAGCTCCAGCAATCGTTCGGCGGCGCTGTGCAGGGCCGCGCCGGCATCGGGCGAGGCCACCTCGGCAGTGGGCTCGTCGGCCTCGTCGTCGGAACGCGAGGGCAACGACGACGTTGCCGGCATTGAGGTCAGAAATGCGCGAGACAGCGTTTCAGGCAGCCCTTCGACACTCTGGCCATCCCCTCTTCGAACGGTGTGCAGGCGCCAGGCACCCCGTGCCAACCACGCGAGACGAGTGCCCATGCCACGAACGACCTCGCCGAACCGGCGCCAGGCCCGCGGGCTGCGTGACCTCGGGACGGAGGCCACTACCGCCGTAGCCACTGTTTTCGAGAACTCCCGACTGATGGTGGCGATCGAGGTGTCTTCACAGGCCAGGAGGCGAACGGTCTGCTCGCGCACCGCGGCACTTCCCCTCCAACGGCTGTACATCGCGTGCCGCAGCGCGGTCGTTTCGGCACGACGATCGGCGAACGCCTCGTAGAGTCCCATGGCGAGCAGTTCCGGGATCCGCGTCGCCTCGAATCGCTGCCTGCGGAAATCGCCAAATTCCTCGCTCTCCGCCAGCGCCACGGCATCGAGGAAGCCGAGGGTCATACCCGTAGCGGTCAGGGGGTGGTAGTGCCCGGCCGCGTCTCCAATGAGCACCCGGCGCGCGCTTCCGTAGGTGATGCGCGGGCCGATGGCATTGGCGGCGGCCTGAATGCGCTCACCGGACCATGCTTCGAGGAAGGCCGACCGCAGGCCCTCCGGCATCCAGCGCACATACGAGTCCTGAAGCAACCCCTTCCAGTCCTGGGGCCCATGGCTCAGGGGGAAGTCTATGAATGCCCGTACGCGATCCTCATCGAGGCGGTAGAGGAGCATCGGACCGGGTGCGCCGGGAAGCACATGCCCGAAACCCTCCAGCGGCAGGTTCACCCCTTTCAGCGTGAGCCCCACCATCCGCGAACAGGTCTTCGTTCCCGCCGCCAGACCCAACGAGCGCCGCACGACGGAGGACCGTCCGTCGGCGCCGACGATGCGCTCGGCGGCGACGGTGTGGTCGAGGCCGCCCTGCGAGAAGGTGACCTGCCCGTCCTTGACCGCGTGCACGCGGGCATGAAGCCTGAGGTCGACGCCCGGCTCTTGCTCTGCCGCCCCACGCAGACGCGAAACCAGCGTCTCGTGTTCACAGACGAGGCTGTGGGATCCGTCTGGATAGGGAAGGACGATGGGCTCGGGGCTGTCTTCCGGGAACACGGCGAAGCCCCGGCCCGTGGCGCCCCGACCGTCCACTTCGAGTGGAATCCCGAGCCTGTTCAGGATCTCCACGGCGGGCGGGTGCAGCCACTCGCCGGCCAGCCTCCTTGAGGCGGAGGGGTTCGCCTCGAACAACACGACCCGCGCGCCCCTGCGAGCGTGGGCGACCGCGCAGAGGCTGCCCACGGGCCCAGCGCCGACGATGGCCACGTCGTAGCGGCCATTGTCCGTGCCGGTCACGGGAAGACCCTCCCCTGGAACGAGAGCACTTCGCCCCGCCGACCCCATCCGCGCGGCAGGAACGCAACAGCATCGCCTTGAACGTCGAGCAGGCGGCCGACCAGGAGCGGCCTACGGTCGAGCTCGGGGATCAGTTCTCCCTCCTGCGCTGATCCGTCCGACGGGTCGTCAGGCGAACCTGACTCCATGGAGGTGCTCCTATCCGATTACGGTTGGAAAATTCTTTCCGTGCCGTCCTGAATCGTACCGGAAAGCAGGACCATGGCTTGTATGCGTCCCTACGGTGGAACACTGTCGCCCCGCGGTAGATTTGGCGCGTTTCTGGTGACTATGGCCGTGGATCTGGAAGCGGTTCCCGTGTCGCACGCACCCTCCCGGCCGGGAGACCGTGAGGAAAGCGCGCACAACGGGGCGAGGGAGGAGACGCGGCGGTCACGCCGTGCGCTAGTATTTCGTACGCGATGGAGTTTCCCGAACGCTGGTTACGGGCAGTGGCGCCACAAGAGGGCGGGAGGTAGAAGCACCGTTGTGGACCAGCCCCGATGGAAGCGAGGAACCGAATCAGGGGAAGCACGCCCTGATCTCGCGGGAACAACGGTCCTCAGACCCATGACGACAGGTCGGGGCGCCGCGGCCACGCGCGCAACGCATCTGGGATCATGAACCAATTTCTTGACTCGATGAGCAGGTTGGTCACGGCCCGACCCTATCTCACGATCGCCGTGCTCGTCGTCATCACGATCGTGCTGGGCGCAGGCGTGTCGCTACGCGCGGAGCTCGACGAGACGGACGGGTACTTCCCCCGCGACAGTGCCGTCGCCAGGGCGCTGGATGAGATCGACGCGCTCTTCGGGGAGTCGGGCGAGATCAGCATCGTCACGCTGCTCTTCCGGGGAGAGGCCTTGACCCCCGAGGGACTCTCGCAGATGTCCGGGCTGCTCGATGAGATTGCAGGCGATCCCGAGCTGGCGGCGCTCCTGGCGCCGCTCGACCCGATCGCCGCGCCCTCACTGTTCATCGGGGCCGCGCTCCAGACGGACAGCTTCGAGGCGCTCTCGCAGGAACAGATCGAGGCCGTGCGCGGCGTTCCCCAGGTCCAGGCCGCTCTCGCTGCGATGACCGGCACCGACAGCGATGGCACACCAGTGGCGATCGCCACGCTGCGCCTTCGAGACACCGGGGATGGGCGAATACCGGACGCGGAACGCAGGGTGTACGACCTCGCGGCGGGCGCTGAGGGCCCGCTGCGCGTGAGCAGTGTGTCGAAGGCGGTGATCGAGGATGAGTATCAGAGGTCATACCGGGAGGACATCACCCCGCTGATTGGAGCAGCCTTCGTGCTGATTGCGGGCCTGATATTCCTCCTGCTGCGGTCGCCATCCGACCTGGTGCTCTCGCTGGCAGGCCTGTTGATGGCCATCGTGTGGATCGTCGGCACGGAGGGCTGGTTGGGGCCGAACGGGCTGGGCCTCCTGGGACGGCCGAGCGGGATATCGGTGATTATCCCGATAGTCATCATCAGTCTCACGGTGGACTACGCCATTCAGGTGGCGTTGCACTACCGGGAGGCGCGAGCCAACGACACGTCGGTGCGAGCAGCCTGCAGGACAGGGCTGCGAACGGTAACAGTTCCGGTCGGCCTGGCGGCGCTCACCACGATCGCCAGCTTCATGGTCGGGTTGTTCTCTCCCATCCCCGCGATCGGCGACTTCGGCGTCGTAGCCGGAGTGGGCGTTGGGATGAGCATGATCGTGATGCTGACGCTCTTGCCCGCCGGCCGGCTCATCGTGGACCGGCGCCGCGAGTCGCGCGGCAGCCTGGCTCCGCCCCGGTCGGTTTCGAAGGGACTGCCGGGGGTCGAGCGAGGCGCCGAGTTGCTGGGGAGAAGTGTCGCTCGCACGCCCGCCTTTTATCTCGTCGTCATCCTGCTGGTGTCGATCGGTCTCGGCATCGCCTCCACGCGAATCGAATCCAGGTTCAGCGTGCTGGACATTCTGCCCAGGGGCGGGAGTGTCACGAATGACCTCGAGACGCTGAATGCCGCCGTGGGCGGTTCGCCGGAACTGGCCAACGTGCTCGTGCACGCGGAGGCGACGGAGACCCACACCCTCGTGAGCCTGCACGCCCTGACGGCCGCCTTCATGGACGAGGGGCAACGGCCGCAGGCCGCGGCGGGACCGATTCTGGCTTCGTTCGAGCTCCTTGCCCAGGACTGGACGAATGACAGCGGCGAGCCCGGGGACAACTACGACCCGGAACTGGCCGCGCTCTTCGAGGAAGCCACGGCGGGGGTGCGTTTCGACCCAGCGTTGATACAGGAGTTCCTGGAGAAGCTGGCGGCGCGGGAGCCTGCCATCTCGAGTTTGCTCGTCGACAACCCGGACGGCATCGATGCCATCCTCCTCCAGTTTCCAACCTTCACGAACGACCCGGACAAGACGAAGGTCCTACAGGAGGAAGTCGAACGGATCTGGTTTGGCGAAGACGACGCCATCACGGTGACTTCGGAAAGCGTGACGTCCGTGACGCTGACGGAGGAAATGACGAGTAGCCAAACACAGGCGATCGTGACGGCGGTTGCAGCGGCTCTCGCTATCCTGTTCGTGTTCTACTGGATCACCCTTCGGCAGCCGCTGCTGGCCTTCATCGCCATCGGTCCGATCGTTCTCGTCCTGTTCTGGATCATCGGCACGATGGCCCTGCTGGGCATTCCCTACACCCTCGTCACCGCGACCATTACCGCGCTCTCTGTCGGAATCGGGGTGGACTACACGATCCACATCATCCATCGATACCGGGAGGAGTTCGCCCGCATCCGCGACCCCGAGATCTCGGCGGTCTACACCCTGAGGACGACCGGTTCCGCCCTCCTGGGTTCTGCTCTCACCACGGGTCTTGGGATAGGGATGCTGATCTTCTCGCCGGTGCCTGCGCTGCAACAGTTCGGCATCACGGCGGTGATTGCGATTGCCTATTCCCTGATAGTCTCCATGGTGCTGGTGCCACCGGCGATGACGCTCTGGGGCGCGTACCAGGACATGCGGCTACGTTCGGCGGCGCAGGACTGGTCAAGTGAGCTGCGTGATCTCGACGACGCCATCGAGGCGATACACCGGCGCCACGCCGAGCAAGAAGGGGGTTCTTCCGGCCATGCCCCTTAGCGACAGGCAGCTGACCGTCTCCCCGCACACGGCGCCATCCCGGGCTTCCGGGCCCGTTGCAAGGACCTTCCCGGTATGACAAACCCGGCCGAAGAGAACAGCGCCACGCTCTCCCTGCCCGAGGAGCTGCTCCTGATGCTCCTCAACGAGGAGAGCGGGTACTTCCATCACGTGCCTGGGTGGACCCTGAACTGCACCCTCATCGGCGCCGTGCTGGCGGAGCTTGCCTTCCGGTACCGCATCGACTCCGACCTCGAGTCCCTGTTCATCGTCGACGACACTCCAACCGGCATTCCCACGCTGGACCCCTTCCTTGCGGAGATCGCCGGCGACCCGGAGCAACACAGCACGGAGTACTGGATCGAGCGGCTCGCTCCCCGTGCGGAAGGGATCATCGACCAGGTGCTCGGCAACCTGGTTGACCGAGAGATCCTGAGCTACCACGAGGGCGATTTCTGGACCCTGTCGCGCTCCATCTGGCAGGCGCAGTCCGATTCCCAGGATGGCGTTGCCGGGGACTTCGTCAAAACACGCATCCCGACGATCATCCTCTCCGATGCGATTCCCGCGCCGCGCGACGTCATCACCATCGCGCTCCTGAACGCCTGCAACGTGCTGCACTATCTCATGCCCTTCGACGACGAAGCCGAGCAGCGCGTCGATGTCATCTGCCGGGTCGACATCATCGGCCGGTCCATCGCCGATGCGGTCAGCAGCAACATCGCCAGGCCGCAACTGCATTCGGCCCTCACCAAGGAGATACCGCGCCTTTCGCTGCGCAAGCTGCTGTTCAATCCCCACCTGCGGTCCGGCAACCTCGCTGCGCTCTTTGCCGACCTGGCGAGGGAATACGGCCCGGTGTTCGAACTGCGCCCGCCGTTCGCAAAGCAGCCGTACATCTTCCTCGCAGGCCCGGAAGTCAACCGCTGGGTCCAGAAGCATGGCCGCCTGTTCCTGCGCTCCAAGGAGTACCTGGCCAGCACCGAGGCGGCCCATGGCAGCTCCCGGACCATCCACAGCATGGACGGGGCCGATCACTTCCGTTTTCGCAAGGCGTTGCAGCCCTCACACGCACCGGAGACCTTCACCCGCCGCATCGACGAGGTCTATCGCATCGCACGGCAGCAGGCGTCGTCGTGGAAGGTGGGCGACATCGCTCCCGCCGAGTCCTTGTTCCGCCGGTACCTGAATGCGCAGATGTCCCCGCTCCTGATAAGCCTCGACACCCAGGACGAGTTCGAGGACATCTTTCTGTTCAACCGACGCCTGCTCTTCGCATACCTCACGGGGATCGTTCCCAAGTTCCTGTTGAACACACCGGGCATGAGGCGGAGCGCCAGGATCGTCGCCGACCTGGCCGAACGGATCAGGACCAGCCACACCCCGGCCCAGCGGGCCGGCCAGCCTCCGGACGTCATCGACGGCTACCTCTCCGTCCATGCCAACGACGAGCAGTTCCTGCCCGAGACCGACCTCAGCTTCCCGCTCAACGCATTGACGCTGACGGGCCAGTACCTCGGCGATCTGACCAGCTTCGTCTTCTACCACCTGGCGTTGAATCCCGACATCTACAGGCGCGTGCAGGCCGAAGCCGACGCACTGTTCGCCAACGGCGACCCCACCGGCGAAGACCTGACGCCGGCCAACCTCGACGTCACGCATCGCGTGCTCCTGGAGGCCCTCCGGCTGACGCCCAATGTCAATCTCTCCATGCGCAACGTGATGAACTCGTGCGTGGTTGAGGGTTATCAACTGCCCTTGCGCGCGGCCGTCGTCATCGCCCAGACCGCTCCCCACTACATGGAGGAAGTGTTTCCGGACCCCCTCACGTTCGACATCGACCGCTACCTGCCGTCGCGCAACGAGCACCTCACCCCGGGCTTTGCGCCTTTCGGCCTGGGCACGCACAGGTGCATGGGCAGCCAGTGGGCCGAGAAGCAGGTCGCCCTCAACGTAATCTTGCTGGCGCACCACTTCACGTTCGAGTTGTCGCCACCGGACACCGAGCTGCGCACCAGCCCCTTCCCGACGCAGTCGCTCAGCAACAAGATCAAGCTCGTCATCAAGGAAAAGCGGCACGAACTGCCCGCCTGAGGGTCAGCGGGGGACGGCGGCGGTCAGCCGTCGTCACACCGGCTCACCAGACTCGACGGTAGACAGTACCGGGCTGCCAAGGGCCGCATCCTGGCCTTGCCGCCCCGCAGCGGACTGTCCTCGGGCATCGGGAACGTGTAGCGGATCGTAGTGGCACCGGGGGCGGCGGCGATCTCCTGTACGAACACGGGGCGCAGGCCCCGCCGGCATCAATAGATGCCGGGGACGATGCGGTACGGCACCTTCTCCCGGTACTCGGCCCACTTCTCCTCGCCGTACTTCTCCGCGCAGGCCACGTCGTCTTGCCGCTGGCGCAAGGTGAACAAGCCGACAATGAAGATCAGGTAGGCCCACGACCAGGCGACGGCGAAGTGGCCGAAGGAGAGGCCCACTGCCACGGCGAAGAGGATCTCGCCCATGTAGTTGAAGTGGCGGGCGACGCCCCAGAGGCCGCTGGTCAGGATCTTGCGGTCGCCGGCCTCGATGTAGCGGGGCTCGATGATCCCCAGGAACTTGCGGTCGGGCCAGCGCTTGAAGGTGTACTTCTGGATGTTGGCGCCACGGGCTATGCCCCATCCGACCAGGAACAGGGCGGAGGCGCCGATGATCCAGACGTAGGTCCAGGCGGTCGAGAAGCCGGGGTCGGGGTAGGCGGCCAGGCCGTACAGGGGGAGGATGTAGAGCCAGCCGTAGGCGATGGTGTCGCCCCAGAACATCTTGAAGCCCATGCGCTCGTGGATGAGGTCGAAGGTGTACAGCCGGACGCGCTCGAAGATGTGGTCGTCGAACACGTAGAAGGTGAAGATGGCCGCGTAGACGAAGACGCCGAGGTTGACTTCGTTCGTGGCGCTGAACTGCTCATAGTGCCAGGCCGCGCCCGACATGGCGTTGATGCCGAGCATCGTGCTGCTCACGACGTAAAAGGTCATCTTCAGGTCGAGGCGGTCGTTGAAGAAGCGGATCTCCTGGACGCGCCCCTGGTAGAAGTCGACAAAGGGGTTGCGGTCCCGGGTCTTCGGCTGGGTGTACACGGCGATGGCCGCGAAGAGCACTGTGAAGCCGGTGCCGCCGGCGACGGCGTAGAGCGAAGTCCGGTAGAACCACTCGCGCTCCAGCCCGGGGATGACCTCGAAGCCCCAGATGAGGATGGCGATGACGAAGACGAGGAGGCCGTTGAGCCGGTACCTGCGGGGCTCGCCCGTCCTCTCGTCGTTGGCGTATCCGAGGACCCACTTGCCGGGCAGGATCACCGTCGCGATCGCGAGGGCGATGAAGATTATGAGGGGGGGTGAAGAGGGCGGCGACCTTATCTCCCGTGGAAAGCTCGAACAGGTGCTCAATCCCAAGCCACTCGACCATGGCCGGACCCTCTTCCCTGGTGGCGCCGGGCCCTCACGTTAAGGGGCTTCCCAACGATTCCCAGCTTACAGAACCGGCATGGGCCGCGATGTCCGCAGCGACGAGCAGTTCCTCCCCGAGACCGACCTCAGCTTCCCCCTCAACGCGTTGACGCTGACGGGCCAGTACCTCGGCGATCTGACCAGCTTCGTCTACAGGCGCGTACAGGCCGAAGCGGACGCACTTTTCGCCAACGGCGACCCCACCGGCGACGACCTGACGCAGTCGCTCAGCCAGAGGATCAAGTTCCTGATCAAGGAGAAGCGGCACGAACTCCCCGCCTGAAGGCCAGCGGGGGAAGGCGGCGGTCAGCCGTCGTTACACTGGCTCCCCGGCGAGGATTCGAACCTCGAACCTAGCGGTTAACAGCCGCTCGCTCTACCGTTGAGCTACCGGGGAACGGGCTCCCAGTTTCCGGTGGGGCGGGGGAACGGGCAACAGGCGAAACCCTCCCGATTGGCCCGACCAGCCCTTATCGGCGGCTCTGCTACAGTGGCTTCATGGCCAGGATTCACACGGGTCTCCAACCCCTTCCCTGGCCCCGACGAATCTGGCGGTTCGGGCTCGTCGCCTGGAACTTCGTCGTCCTCTACCTGGGCTACAAGCGCATCCAGAAGACGCCCGGCCTGAGCGAGGCCGAGCGCAAGGCGCGCTACCGCGAGCAGCATCGGGCGACAGGCGAGCGGCTCTACCGGCTGGCGATCCGGATGCAGGGGCTCCTGATCAAGTCGTGCCAGTTCCTGAGCAGCCGGGCGGATGTGGCGCCGCCGGAGCTGGTGGCGGTCCTGAGCCGGCTGCAGGACTCGGTGCCGCCGCGGTCGTTCCAGGAGATCGCGGGGCAGGTCGAACGCGAGCTGGGAGCGGCGCCGGAGGAGGCGTTCGCGAGCTTCGAGCGAGAGCCGATCGCGGCGGCGTCGCTGGCGCAGGTTCACCGGGCGGTGACGCACGAGGGTCGCGAGGTGGCGGTGAAGGTGCAGTACCCGGGCATCTCGCGGGTGGTGGAGACGGACCTGCGCAGCATCAGCGTGCTGATCGAGATCCTGGCGCGGATCGAGCGGCGGTGGGACTTCCGCATGCTGATCGCGGAGATCGCGGACTACACGCCGCGCGAGTTGGATTTCGTTGCGGAGGGGCGGAGCGCCGAGCGGGTGGCGCGGGAGCTATCGCACCGGACGGACGTGCGCGTCCCGGAGATCGTCTGGGAGCACACGGAGCGGCGGGTGCTGACGATGGAGTACATCGACGGCATCAAGATCTCGGCGACGGACGAGCTAGTGGCGGCGGGCATCGACCCGGACGTAGTGGCCCGGATCATGATGGAGGCGTACTGCGAGCAGATCCTCGTGAACGGCTTCTTCCACGCCGACCCGCACCCGGGGAACCTGCTGGTGCTGCCCGGTCCGGTGGTGGTGTTCCTCGACTTCGGGATGAGCAAGCACCTGCCCGAGGACTTCCGCAAGACCTACAACCGCTTCACGCTGGCGGTGCTGAGCCAGAACGACGCGGGCATGCTCAGGGGGTTCCAGGACCTCGGGTTCCGGACGCGGTACGACGACCCGGAGATGCTGGTGGCGCTGGGGCGGTCGTTCTTCGAGTCGGCGGGACCGGAGCAGCGTCCCTACGCCGACGCCGAGGTGATCGGCGAGGTGAACGAGCGGCTGGCGCGGCTCTTGTCGGAGAACCCGGTGACGGAGATGCCGCCCGACATCCTGCTGATCCTGCGGGTGCTGGGCCTGATGAGCGGTCTGCAGAAGCGGCTCGACAGCACGGTCGACGTGGCGGAGACGATCACGCCATTCGCGGAGGCGCAGATCGCGGGCGAGGCGGCGGCCGGAAGCTAGGGGTTCGGGGCAGCTAATGGTTAGCTGCTTACTCAGATACCTAGAATAGCACGGCGACCGGCTAGAATGGGTGGGATGGGGCGACTGCCCCTGCGAAGAGGAACCATCGTGTTAGAACTGATCATTGCGTCCTTCATCGGGGGCTCGCTGACACTACTGCTGGCCTACCTAGCGAAGCTCACCAAGTCCGGCGCTTGGAGAGCATACGGGCGGGCAAGGTCTCAGTGGCTCTCGTTCAGGAGGGAGCTGAGGCACAAGCAAAGGGGGAAGTGGATCAAGGAGCAGAAGTTTCACATGACCCACCTCGCCCATCTTGCGAATACCGCGGAGGACTATCGACTGCGGCACCCGGACTGCTGGACTCACCCCATGTGGAACGCGTTTTGGGGTGCTACTCGTGAACTCGGGGAAAGGCACATCACGGAGGAGCTGCACTACCCAGGCTCCGATGTTCATGTCCAGTTGGTGTCAGGACGCGACTTCGGATTGAGGATGCGAGGGGGGACAGGCGAAGACAGTTGGCACGTCGAGCACCACGCCGCAGGCGACATGTGCGGCGGAGGCTCGGGTAACGCACCCGAGTACTGTGTCTGCGGTCAGCACTACTACGATCACAACCCCTTCCATCGGTTCAGCACGTGTCTCCGACCGTTTCTCCCCCAGGCAGGTAGCGTCGCAGCTTAGCGGCCGGCCCGCTTTGCCAGCCGAGGCGAGGCGGGTGAAGGAAGCTAGACGCTTCGCGCTAGCGTTATTCGGGGACATTCGCTAGTCTTGGTTAGCCCTTTAAGGCGGTCCCGAGAGGCTGCCAAGGGAGGAGGCGCCGCCATGAGCGGCTGGCCCTGCGCAGGCCCGAACACCCCCCACCTGACCAGGTTGTTTCCGCGATGAGTCCCGTTGAGCTGCAGCGGGGCCAGGAAGTTGCGCGCACGATCCGGCGGCTCGCGCACGAGATCGTCGAGAGCAACGGCGGCGCGGAGAACCTCGTGCTCGTGGGGCTGCTGACGCGGGGCGCGCCGCTGGCGGGGCGGCTGGCCTCGGCGATCGAGGCGTTCGAGGGGGAGTGCCCGCCGGTGGGGCGGCTCGACGTGGGGCTGTACCGGGACGACGTGGCCCACCGCGACCCCCCTCCTCCCGTACGACCGAGCGACATCCCCCTCGGGGTCGACGGCGCGACGGTGGTGCTCGTCGACGACGTGCTCTTCACGGGGCGCACGATCCGGGCGGCGATGGACGCAATCATGGACTTCGGGCGGCCGGCGCGAGTGCGCCTGGCGGTGATGGTCGACCGCGGCCACCGCGAGCTGCCGATTCGCCCCGACTACGTTGGCCGCAACATCCCGACGGCGCCCTCGCAAACGGTCGAGGTGCGGCTGGCGGAAACCGACGGCGAGGACGCGATCTACCTGATGGAGGGAGCCGACAGTCATGGTGAGCATTGAACCGGCCGCCGCGACAGCCACGGAGCCGGAGGAGCAGCAGACCCCGGCCGTCACGGAGGACCCCGCCGTCTGGGGGCGGAAGGACCTGCTTGATACGGACACCCTCTCGGCCGAGGAGATCGACCTCGTGCTGGAGACGGCGGACGCGATGGCGGAGGTGCGGGAGCGGCCGGTGGGGCGGGTCGCGACGCTGCGGGGCACGACCGTCGTGACCCTCTTCTACGAGAACAGCACGCGCACACGGGCCAGCTTCGAGATTGCGGCGAAGGCGATGGGCGCCGACGTCATCAACCTCGCGGCGTCGGGGAGCAGCGTGGGGAAGGGGGAGTCGCTGGTCGACACGGTGCGGACGATCGAGGCGGTGGGGGCGGACATTCTCGTGATGCGCCACCCGAACTCGGGGGCGGCGGCGCTGGCGGCGCGGCACACGGACGCCAGCGTCGTGAACGGCGGCGACGGGTCGCACGCGCACCCGACGCAGGCACTGCTCGACCTGTACACGATGCGCCGGCACGTGGGCGAGCTGGAGGGGCGCAAGGTGGTCATCGTAGGCGACATCCTGCACAGCCGCGTGGCGCGCTCGAACCTGTGGGCGCTGCGGGCTGCGGGGGCGCAGGTAACGCTCTGCGGTCCGGCGACGCTGCTGCCGCAGTCGCTGCGCACGCTGCCAGGGTACGAGGGGCCGGGGGGTTGCGAGGTCACGACCGACCTCGAGGGGGCGCTGGCGGGCGCGGACGTGGTGATGGCGCTGCGTATCCAGCGGGAGCGGCAGGACCAGGGTCTGCTGCCCTCCCTGCGCGAGTACATCCGCCAGTACCAGGTCACGGAGGAGCGGCTGGCGCGGGCGAATGCGGGGGCGCTGGTGATGCACCCGGGCCCGATGAACGAGGGCGTCGAGATCGCGCCGGAGGTGGCGCACGGGCTGCGCTCGGTGGTCGAGGAGCAGGTCACGAACGGGGTGGCGGTGCGCATGGCCATCCTCTACCTGATGGCGACGGCGAGGCGACGATGAGCGCACTCCTGATTCGCGGGGGACGGCTCATCGACCCGGCTTCGGGTCGCGACGAGCAGGGCGACGTGCTCATCGAGAGCGGCCGCGTGAGCGCGGCCGGCGGCAGCCTGGCCCCCGACGGGGCGGAGGTGGTGGACGCGGCGGGGTGCATCGTGACGCCGGGGTTCATCGACCTCCACGCGCACCTGCGGGAACCCGGATTCGAGCAGAAGGGCACGCTCGCGACGGAGACGGAGGCGGCCTTGCGGGGCGGCTTCACGACGGTCTGCGCGATGCCGAACACGGACCCGGCGCCCGACAGCGCGCCGGCGGTCGAGGGGTTCCTGAAGCTGGTGGCGCAGAACGCGCGCGTTCGGGTGCTGCCCGTGGGGTCGACGACGGTGGGGCGGGCCGGGGAGCGGCTGGCGGCGCTGAGCGAGCTGGCGGAGGCGGGGTGCGTCGCGTTGAGCGACGACGGCAGCCCGGTTCCCGGCGGCAACCTGATGCGGAACGCGCTCACGCTGGCGGGGACGCTGGGGCTGGTGGTGGCGGAGCACTGCGACGAGCCATCGCTGAGCGGGAACGGCTCGATGCACGAGGGCGCGGTCAGCGAGCGACTGGGGCTGGAGGGGCAACCGGCGGCAGCGGAGACGGTCGCGATAGCCCGAAACGTCGAACTCTGCGAGCTTACCGGCGGACGTTTTCACATCATGCACGTGACGACAGCGAGAGGCGTTGAGCAGGTGGCGCGCGCGAAGGAGCGCGGGCTGCCGGTAACGTGCGAGGTCACCCCGAGTCACCTCTTCCTGACGGACGAGGCGGTCGCGGGGAGCGACCCCACGCCCGCCTACGACACCTCGGCGAAGGTGAACCCGCCGCTGCGCACGGAAGCGGACCGGCTGGCGCTGCTGGCGGGCGTGAACTCTGGCGTCATCGACGCGATCGCGACGGACCACGCGCCGCACGCGCCGGAGGAGAAGCTGCGGGAGTTCGACCAGGCGCCGTTCGGCATCAGCTGCGCCGAGACGGCGCTCGCGACGGTGACGACGCTCGTGTCGCGCGGGGAGCTCGACCTGGGCGCCGCGCTGCGGGCGCTGACGCAGGGCCCGGCGGACACATTCGCGCTCGACGACCATATTCCGGGCATTGGGACGCTCGCCGTCGGGGCGCCCGGCGACGTGACCGTGTTCGACCCCGAAGAACGCTGGACGGTCGACCCGGCGGCGTTCGCGTCGAAGGGGAAGAACACGCCGCTCACGGGTCTCGAACTGCAGGGCCGGGTGCGGGCCGTCGTGGTCGGGGGCGAGCTGCGGCACGCGCTGGAGGCGGCGCATGCCTAGCGCGAGGCTGGTGCTCGCCGACGGGAGCGTCTTCGAGGGCCGCGCGGTGGGCGCGACCGGGTCGGTCGGCGGCGAGGTGGTGTTCAACACCTCGATGACCGGCTACCAGGAGATGCTGACGGACCCCTCCTACGCGGGGCAGCTGCTCACGCTGACCTACCCGATGATCGGGAACTACGGGGTCGATACGGCGGTGGAGGAGTCGGGGCAGATCCAGCCGCGGGGGCTCATCGTGCGCGAGGTTGCGCCGGTTTCGAGCCACCCGCTCTCGACCAGTGACCTCGAGACGTTTCTGGCCGATCGGGGAGTCGTCGCCATCGATGGGGTCGACACGCGCGCTATCACGCGGCGGATCCGGCGTCACGGAGTGATGCTGGGCGTCATCACGACGGAGCCGGCAGCGGAGGCGCTGGAGCGGGTCCGCGCGCTCCCCGGCTACGACGGCATTGACTGGGCGTCGCAGGTCTCGACCGCGGAGCAGTACGGCTGGGAGGGGTTCGCCGAGAAGCACGAACTCCGGCCTGCCATGGAGTTGCGGGCGAACAAGGCGGTGGTGAAGCCCGAACGCGCACTGGCAGCGGGGCGCCCGAAGCACGTCGTGCTCATCGACGGCGGGGTGAAGCGCAACATCATGCGCTCACTCGTCGCGCGAAACTGCGAGGTCACGGTTCTCCCGATCGACGCGAACGCTGAGGACGTGCTCGCGCTCAGGCCGGATGGGGTGTTGTGGTCGCCGGGGCCGGGCGACCCGCAGGTCCAGAACGCGCAGGTCGAGGAAACCCGCAAGCTGATCGGGAGGGTTCCCCTGTTCGGCATCTGCCTGGGGCACCAGGTGATCGCGCGGGCGCTGGGGGCAAACACGTTCAAGCTGCCGTTCGGGCACCGGGGCGGGAACCACCCCGTTCGCGACGAGCGGACAGGCACGGTGACGATCACAGCGCAGAACCACGGATACGCCGTCGACCCCGAAGGTCTGGCGGCTTCGGCAGGGGTAAGCCACGTGAACCTGAACGACGGCACGGTCGAAGGGCTCACCATGCGCGACGAGCCGGTGATGACCATCCAGTACCACTCGGAGGCGAGCCCGGGGCCGCTCGACAGCATGGGGATGTTCGACCGCTTCGTGCAGATGATGGACTCGGCTGGAGGCAAGCGATGACCCGCACGACGGCTTTGCGCCAGGCCACGGCCGACGACGCGGGGGCGATCGCCTCCATCGCGCATGCCCTTCGCGACGAATCGAACACGAGCCTCCCGCCCGGCCTCGATACCGAGATGGCGCGCGCCTGGCTGACGCGCATCGGGGAGCACGGGGCCGCAGCGATCGCGCTGGACGGGTCGATCCCGGTCGCCTTCGGGATGGTCGAGGCGAGCCCCGATGAGCCGGAAACGGCGGAGCTCGGGGTCTGGGTGCTGCCCGACCACCGACAGCGGGGCATCGCCACGCAACTCGCGGAGGAGCTGCTGGCGCTCGCGCGTGAGCGCGGGCTGCGTCGTATCCGCGGGCGCCTGCCGGAAGGCAACGAGCCCGCACTCAGCTTCCTCTCCTCGATCGGGGGGATGGTTCCCCTGCGTAACCCCGACATGACGTTCGAGCTGCCCCTCTAGATGGCGACCGTGAGCAGCAAGCGCCGCCCCCTGCCGCCAACGCGCGGCGGAGCCGTCCGGCGCGACACATCGCGCGCGGCCGCGAGCTGGACGGACGTGCTCATCGCGCTCGCGGCGACGGCGCTGGCGATGGCGGTGTTCGTGCTCGTCGCGGCCTTCGCCGGCGAAAACGTAGCCGGGGACACGGCGGGGCGGTTCTGGGCAGTGCTGTTCGCGGCCGGGCTCGGGCTTTCCGGGCTGTTCCTGGGGATGCTGGGGCTGTTGTTGTTGGGCGAGGGGGCGCGAGAGGGCGGCCGCTACCTGGTTCCGGTCGCGACCGGCATCGCGACGGGCGCGATCGTGGGGGCGCTGGTGCTGGACGGCGCGAGCCGCGGAGCGGTGCTCGCGCCTCTGTTGCTGCTCCTGCTCGCGACCCCGCCGCTACGGGAAGGGCTCGGGTGGCTGATGCGGCGCGGGGCCGGGGGGAGGACGGGATGACGAAGCCGGAAAGCGTCCTCATCATCGGGTCCGGGGCGATCGTCATCGGGCAGGCGGCGGAGTTCGACTACGCCGGCACGCAGGCCTGCAAGGCGGTGCGCGAGGAGGGGGTGCGCAGCATCCTCGTGAACTCGAACCCGGCCACGATCATGACCGACCTCGACGTGGCCGACGCCGTCTACATCGAGCCGCTCACGGTTCCCACGATCGAGCGCATCATCGCGCGAGAGCGGCCGGACGGCCTGCTTCCCACCCTCGGGGGCCAGACCGGCCTCAACCTCGCCGTAGACCTCGCGAACGCGGGGATTCTCGAGAAGTACAACGTGAAGCTGCTGGGCACGCCGCTGGAGTCGATACGGCGAGCGGAGGACCGGGAGCTATTCAACGACCTGCTGGCGAAGATCGGCGAGCCCGTGCTCGAGAGCGAGCCCTGCGAGACGGTCGAGGCGTGCGAGGCGGCGGCGGAGCGGATCGGGCTGCCGGTCGTTATCCGGCCCGCGTACACGCTCGGGGGTACGGGCGGCGGCATTGCCTTCACGCCCGAGGAGTTGCGCACCATCGCGACCAGCGGCCTGGCGGCGAGCCCGATCACGCAGGTGCTGATCGAGCGCTACCTCGGCGGCTGGAAGGAAGTCGAATACGAGGTGATGCGGGACGGCGCGGGCAACTGCGTGACGATCTGCAACATGGAGAACCTCGATCCGATGGGCGTCCACACGGGCGACTCGATCGTGGTCGCGCCCTCGCAGACGCTGACGGACAAGGACTACCAGATGCTGCGCTCGGCAGCGCTGCGCATCATCGACGAGCTCGGCATCGAGGGCGGCTGCAACATCCAGTTCTCGATGGCGCCCCGCAAGGACGTGCGCGAGTGGGAGGGCGACCCGCACGAGCCGCTTCCGTACTTCGTGATCGAGGTCAACCCGCGCGTCTCGCGCTCGTCGGCGCTGGCCTCAAAGGCAACCGGGTACCCGATCGCGCGGGTGGCGGCGAAGATCGCCTGCGGCAAGACGCTCGACGAGATCCCGAACGCGGTCACGCAGCGCACGACCGCCGCGTTCGAGCCGGCGCTCGACTACTGCGTGGTGAAGATTCCGCGCTGGCCCTTCGACAAGTTCGCGCTGGGCGATCGGGGGCTGGGCACGCAGATGAAGGCCACCGGCGAGGTGATGGCGATCGACCGCACCTTCGAGGGGGCACTCAACAAGGCGGTGCGCTCGCTCGAGTTCGGGCGGCGGACGCTGCTCTGGGAAGACGCCGCCTGGCGCGACGCCAAGGCGATCGACCTGCGCGCCACGGACACACGCCTCTGGGCGCTGATGGCGGCGCTACGGCGAGATGTGCCGATCGCCGACCTGGCGACGGATACGGGCGTCGACCCATGGTTCCTGGAACGGCTGCAGCGGATCGTCGGGGTGGAGCGCCGGCTGCTCTCGGAGCCGCTCGACGCCGAGTTGCTGCTGGAAGCGAAGCAGATGGGATTCAGCGACGAGATGGTGGGGCAGCTCGCCGACCGGCTGGCGGAGCACGTGCGAGAGCTGCGGCTCCAGCTCGGGATGCGACCGGTCTACAAGATGGTCGACACCTGCGCGGCGGAGTTCGACGCGTTCACGCCCTACTTCTATTCGACCTACGAGCAGGAGAACGAGGCGACCCCCGAGCCGGGCGTCTCGACGGTGGTGCTGGGGAGCGGGCCGATCCGGATCGGGCAGGGGATCGAGTTCGACTATGCGAGCGTGCACGCCGCCTGGGCGCTCCAGGACGCGGGACGGCGCGCGATCCTCGTGAACTCGAACCCGGAGACGGTCTCGACGGACTTCGATACGAGCGACCGGCTCTACTTCGAACCGCTGGACGAGGAAGCGGTGCGGAACATCCTCGAGAACGAGGCGGGGGAGACGGGGGAGACGCCGACGAGCATCGTGCAGTTCGGGGGGCAGACGGCAGTGAACCTGGCGGAGCCGCTGTGGCGAGCGGGACAGGGGATCATCGGGTCGAGCGCGGAGGCGATCAATACGGCCGAGGACCGCGAGCTGTTCGAGCGCTTCCTGCAGAACCTCGGCATTCCCCAGCCTCCGGGCGCGGCCGTGCGCACGCTGGAGGAGGGGCTAAAGACGGCACAGACGATCGGCTACCCGGTGCTCGTGCGGCCCTCGTACGTGCTCGGAGGGCGGGCGATGGAGATCGTGCAGAACCCGCGCGAGATGGTCGGGTTCCTGGCGCAGGCGGCGGAGGCGGCGGAGGGGCGGCCGATCCTGATCGACAAGTACCTGGAGGGCCGGGAGGTGGAGGTGGACGCGATCTGCGACGGCGAGCGCGTCCTCATCCCCGGGATCATGGAACACATCGAGCGCACGGGGGTTCACTCGGGCGACTCCATGGCGGTCTACCCACCGGTCCACCTCGACGACGAGGAGCGGGAGACGATCTGTCGCCACACCGAGCAGATCGTGCTGGGGATGGGCGCGATTGGACTCACGAACATCCAGTACGTCGTGCTCCCCCGCGACGCCTCGGGCCAGCCGCAGGTGTACGTGATCGAGGTGAACCCTCGGGCGAGCCGCACGGTGCCGTTCATCTCAAAAGTGACCGGCGTGCCGATGGTGCAGCTGGCGGTTCGGGCGATGTGCGGCGAGTCGCTGGAGAGCCAGGGATACGAGGGCGGCCTCTGGCCGGAGAAGAACCTCGTGGCGGTGAAAGCGCCGGTCTTCTCGATGTCGAAGCTGGCCGAGGTCGACACGTACCTCGGGCCAGAGATGAAGAGCACAGGCGAGGTGATGGGCATCGACAGCGCCTACGAGCCGGCGCTGGCGAAGGCGCTCGTCGCCTCGGACCTGGCCCTGGAGCCGGGGACGCCCGTGCTCCTCTCCCTGAGCGACCGGACGAAGGCGGAGGCGCTGCCGCTCGTGCACGCGCTGCATGACGCAGGCTGCGACCTCTACGCCACGGAGGGCACGGGGGCGATGCTGGACGCACTCGGCATCCCCTCGACGGTCGTGACGAAGGTGCTGAGCGGCGCTCATCCGAACGTGGTGGACGTGATCGAGGACGGCACCGTGCGCTGCGTGCTGAACACGTCTGAAAACCGCATGACGGGTTCGCTGCGGGACGGGTTCCACATCCGGCGGGCGGCGGCGGAGAAGCGCATCCCCTGCTTCACGTCGATCGACACGGCGCGGGCGGCCATCGAGACGATGCGCGGTACCGTGACACCGGATGTCGCGCGGCTGGACGAGTACGTGGCGCGATGATCCGCGAAGAGGCGACGGTCCTCTCGAACGAGCCGTGCTACGAAGGCGGCTACGTCATCTGGCTCGATGCACCCAACCTGGCGGCGGCGGGACACACACCCGGACAGTTCGTGATGGTGCGCTGCGCCCCCGAGGGCGGGGATCCGGAGTTCTCGCGGGCCTTCAGCTACCACCGCGCGGAAGAGGGGCGGATTGCGCTGCTCTACACGGTCGCGGGGCGGGGGACGGGGTGGCTGGCGGGGCGCCGTCGGGGCGATACGGTGTCGCTCTACGGGCCGCTCGGGAACGGCTTCCGGCTTCCCGACGGCTCCGGGAACCTGCTGCTGGTGGCAGGGGGCGTGGGCGTCGCGCCCATGGTCGACCTGGCGGAGGTGGCGCTGGGGCAGGGCCACCAGGTGACGGCGATGATGGGGGCGCGGACGGCCTCGCAGCTGCTGCCGGCCTCCGCCTGGCCGAGCGAGGTCGAGTACGTGGTGGTGACTGAGGACGGCTCGCAGGGAATGCGGGGACGGGTCACGGAACATCTCGACGAGTACGTGGCCTGGTCGAGCAGGCTGTACGCGTGCGGTCCGAACCCGATGTTCGCGTCGATGGCGGAGGCGCTGCGCCAGAACGGCCGCCGGCAGACCCCGGAGATCCTGATGGAAGAGAACATGCCCTGCGGTTGGGGGCTCTGCTACGGGTGCGCGATCTTCACCCGCCACGGCGTTCGCCTGTGCTGCAAGGACGGGCCCCGGTTCAACCTGTTCGACGTGTTCTAGACGCGACTGAGCACGTTTGGGATTTACAAGCACCTGAGGGATACGCCACACTCTTGCGAACAGCAAACGATGCAGGGACAGGAATGACGTCGGCGGAACAGTCAGGCGAATCCCTCCGGGACTTCAGCAGCCCGGCAGCCTGGGGCGATGTCGAGCAGGTGCGGACCTCGCTGGAGAAGAAGATCGACTCGGGCATTGCCGAAGTGAAGGTCCAGATCAGCGAGGTTCAGGCACAGGTGGCGGAAGTGCGGACGGAGATGGCCAGGCTGGAGACGCGGCTGGAGCGACGGTTCGGCGGGCTGGAAGGGCAGCTTGAGTCTCAAGGCAGCCAGCTCAACAGCCGGATTGATGGCCTTGAGGGTCGGGTGGACACAGCGATAGCCGGTCTGGAGACGCGGCTACTCCGGTGGTCCGCGGGCCTCGCCGTTGCAGCGGGAGTGTCAGTCATTGGCTTCCTCGTGGGCATCCTCCAGACAATTGACTGAGGGGCAGCGTGCCAGACGCCACCGCGTGTTTGCAGGCGGTGGCGGACTCTCAGGGCCGACGCGCAGGTCGAAGCGAAACAGGGGTTGCGAACAGGCGTTCTAGTACCGTAGCATTGCCACTCAGCACGACGGGAGAGCACGACATGGCCCAGACGGCGAAACAGGAAGCGGATCGAAAGCGCGCGCTGGACCTGGCGCTGAGCCAGATCGAGAAGCAGTACGGCAGCGGCGCCATCATGAAGATGGGCGACGCGACCGCCAACATGACGGTGGGCGCTATCTCCACGGGATCGCTCTCGCTGGACATCGCTCTCGGCATCGGCGGACTCCCCCGCGGGCGCGTCACCGAGATCTACGGGCCGGAGTCGGCAGGCAAGAGCACGCTCGCCCAGCACGTCATCGCGCAGGCGCAGCGCAGCGGTGGCGCCGTGGCCTACATCGACGTGGAGCACGCACTCGACCCCTCCTACGCCCAGGACCTCGGCATCAACACGGAAGACCTGCTCATCAGCCAGCCGGACACGGGCGAGCAGGCGCTGGAGATTTGCGAGGCGCTCGTGCGCTCCAACGCCATCGACTGCATTGTCGTCGACTCGGTGGCGGCGCTCGTGCCCCGCGCCGAGATCGAGGGGGAGATGGGCGACTCGCACGTCGGCCTGCAAGCCCGCCTGATGTCGCAGGCGCTGCGGAAGCTGACGGCGACGATCTCGCGCACGAGCACGGCGGTCATCTTCATCAACCAGCT
This sequence comes from Tepidiformaceae bacterium, assembly GCA_965203545.1. Lineage (GTDB taxonomy): Bacteria > Chloroflexota > Dehalococcoidia > Tepidiformales > Tepidiformaceae > UBA2991. Next base: position 413,654 of record OZ241899.1, on the reverse strand, counting down.
CCGGGAGAAGGTCGGCGTGGTGTTTGGCAACCCGGAGGTGACACCGGGCGGGCGGGCGCTCAAGTTCTACTCGTCCGTGCGCATCGAGTTGCGCGGTATCGAGAGCATCAAGAAGGGCACGACCGTCGTCGGGCGGCGGGTGCGAGCCAAAATCGTGAAGAACAAGGTGGCGGCGCCCTTCCGCACGGCGGAGTTCGACATCATGTTCACGGCGCCGCGGGGCATCAGCCGGACAGCGGACGTTGTCGACCTGGGCGCCGAGTCGGGCATCCTCACGAAGTCGGGGGCCTTCTACAGCTACGGCGACCTTCGCATCGGACAGGGGCGTGAGGCGGCGAAGGCGTTCCTGCACGAGAACCTCGACATCCTCGAAGCAGTCGAACGCGAACTGCGGCTCGAGGCGGGTCTGCCCGTGGCGGACGAGGGCGAGGCCAGTAGCGAGGCCGTCGATACGGCGATGGCGGCCGGAGGGTCCTGAGCACTTCGATGTCCCCGGACGAACGGGACGAGTCTCCCCGGGTCACGGCGATCAAGCGCCGCCCGCGGGGGCGTGTCACGGTCACGACCAGCGACGGCAAGACGCTGACGGTGCACGCAGAGGCGCTCGACCGGACGGAGCTCCAGCAGGACGACCTGCTCGACGAGACGGCGCGCGAACGCATCGAGCGCGAAGAGCAGCGCTGCGTTGCCCATGAGGCGGCGCTGCGACTGCTATCGCACCGGCCCCGCAGCGAGCGGGAGCTTGGCCAGCGACTGCGGCTGCGCGGCATCGCTCCCGACATCGCCGAGGAAGAGGTAGAGCGGCTGCGGGGGGCGGGCCTGGTGGATGACGAGGCGTTCGCGCAGTCATGGGTGGGGGAACGCCAGTCGAGCGCACCGCGGGGGCAACGCCTGCTGCGGTACGAGCTGCTGGGGCGGGGGGTGCGGGCGGAAATCGCGGACGAGGCGGTCCTGTCGGTCGACGACCGGACAGCCGCCCTGGCGGTGGCGAGGGGCCGGGCGCACCGGCTGGCGGGCCTCGAGTTTCGGGTGTTCAGCCAGCGGCTGGGGGGCTTTCTGCGGCGTCGCGGGTTCGCCTTCGACGACATCCAGGAGGCGGTGCGAACCGTCTGGAACGAGAACGCACCGGAGTCCGAGCGGCGATAGCAGCGCGCCCTCGGGTGGCGCTCATTGCACGGTGAAAGCTTTGACGGCTTCTTGGCAAGACCCGTACCATCGCCCGAAGAGCGGCGTACCGCCGCTTTGGGAACACAATGTCGCAACCTGCGATTCATCTGGAGCAAGACCATGCCGGCGATCATTGCCGTTATCGCCGGCCTCGTGGGCATTCTGATCGGGATCGGCGTGGGCTACGTCCTGCGCCGCCGCTCTGCGCAGCACTCATTGCAGCAGGCGGAGGAGGACGCCCGGCAGATACTCTCTGAGGCCGAAACCAAGAGCCGCGAGCTTGAGCTGGAGACGAAGGAGGAGCAGCTCAAGCTCAGAAACGAAGCAGAAGCCGATATTCGCGAGTGGCGTTCGGAGCTCTCGCGGACGGAAAACCGCCTTTCCCAGCGCGAGGAGAACCTCGACCGCAAGGCCGAGGGCATCGATTCGCGCGAAATCGCCCTGCAGGACCGCTCGGAGGCGCTTCGCGCTTCCGAGGAAGAGATCGCCGAGCTGCGTGCGGAGCACGAGCGCGCGATCGAGCGGGTCAGCGGGCTGAGCCGCGAGGAGGCTCGCGAGCAGCTTCTCGCGGCCGTCGATGATGAAATCCGAGATGAAGCAAGCCGCCGCGTTCGCGAGATGGAGCGGGAAGCGGAACAGACCGCGGCGACGCGCGCCCGCAAGGTCATTGCGACGGCCATCCAGCGGTACGCAGGCGAGGTGACCGCGGAGACGACAGTCTCCGTCGTGCCCATCGGCAGCGATGACATGAAGGGGCGCATCATCGGGCGTGAGGGGCGCAACATCCGCGCCATCGAAGCCGCGACGGGCGTCGACTTGATCATCGACGACACACCCGATGCCGTGACCATCAGCTCGTTCGACCCTGTGCGGCGCGAGGTGGCACGGGTAGCGCTCGCCGGCCTCGTTCAGGACGGGCGTATCCACCCGACCCGCATCGAGGAGGCGGTCTCGAAGGCGCAGCGCAACGTCGAGACGACGATGGCCGAATCGGCCGAGGCTGCGGCGACGGAGGCCGACGTGCTCAACCTGCACCCCGAGGTGATGAAGACCTTCGGGCGGCTGCGGTACCGCACAAGCTACGGCCAGAACGTCATGCGCCACTCCGTGGAGACGGCGCACATCGCCGCGATGATCGCGCGCGAAGTTGGCGCGGACGAGGACATCGCCCGCGCGGGCGGCTTCCTGCACGACCTCGGCAAGGCCGTCGACCACGAGGTCGAGGGGACGCACGCGCTCATCGGGGCCGACATCGCGCGGCGCTACCGCGTCCGCGAGGAAGTCGCGCACTGCATCGAGGCGCACCACGAGGAGGTCGAGCTGGGCACGGTGGAAGCGGTGATCGTGCAGATGGCGGACGCCATCAGCGGCGGGCGCCCGGGCGCGCGCCGCGAGTCGCTCGACAGCTACGTGAAGCGGCTCGAGACGCTCGAGCAGATCGCGAAGGACCAGAAGGGCGTGGAGCAGGCGTTCGCCATCCAGGCGGGCCGTGAGCTCCGCATCGTCGTCAGCCCGGAGCAGGTCGACGACCTCGAATCGATGCGCATCGCGCGGGACGTGAGCCAGAAGATCGAGGAGAGCGTCGACTACCCGGGACAGATCAAGGTGACCGTCGTGCGGGAGACGCGCGCGACCGAGTACGCGCGCTAGGCGGCACCGGTGGCGATCGGCGACTTCCACCTGCACAGCACCGCCTCCGACGGGGTGCGCAGCCCTACCTGGGTGATGGAGACGGCCGCGGCGAACGGCGTCCGCACGCTGGCGCTGACCGACCACGACACGACGGAAGGGCTGGCAGAGGCGCGCCCCGCCGCGGAGCGGGTGGGACTTCGCCTCATTTCCGGGATCGAGCTCAGCGTGGACATCGACGGGGCGGATGCGCACCTGCTCGGTTTCGGGTTCGACCCGGGGCACGAGCCGCTGCAGACGTACCTGAGCGAGCAGCGAGAAGGTCGCGTGGGGCGCATGAAACGGATGGTGCGCGTGCTGGGCGAGCACGGCGTCACGGTCGATGCCAAGCGGGTCCAGGAGATTGCCGGTGATGCGAGCGTGGGGCGGCCGCACGTGGCGCGAGCGCTCGTGGAGGCGGGGTACGTCGGGAGCGTCGCGGAGGCATTCGGCACCTGGCTCGGAGACGGGAAGCCCGCCCACATCACCCGCGACCGGCTGACGCCCGCGGAGGCGATCGCGCTGCTGCACGAAGCAGGCGGGGCGGTCTTCGTCGCGCATCCTGTGTACCTCGGGGACGACTACGACGAACGAGTGGCCGAACTCACGGGGATGGGACTCGACGGCATCGAGACGTACTACAAGTTCTACGACGCGGAGACCGTCGCCGCGCACGAAGTGCTCTCGGAGAAGCTCGGCCTGGCCCGCTCGGGCGGGAGCGACTACCACGGGCTGGGCAATCCGAATGACCGCGAGATCGGCGACATTCCCTTCGAGGACAGCGCCGTCGCGGCGTTCGTGGCCTTCCTTGAAGAGCGCGCGGTCCCGGGGCTCGCGCAGGCAGGAGCATCGTGATGGACGTGAACCTGGGCGCCGACGAGATCGAGCAGATCATCCCCCACCGCTACCCGATGCTGCTGGTCGACCGGATGGTGGAGATCGAGGACGGGGCACGCGGCGTCGGCATCAAGAGCGTGACCGCGAACGAGTGGTTCTTCGAGGGGCACTTCCCCGGGAACCGGGTGATGCCGGGCGTGCTCATCGTGGAGGCGCTGGCGCAGGTGGCGGCGATCACGTTGCTGCGGGACGTGGACCAGGCGGGCAAGATCCCGATGTTCGGGGGCATCGAGAAGATGCGGTTCCGGCGTCCCGTGACTCCGGGCGACCAGTTGCGGCTGTCATTCACGCTGGAGCGGATGCGGGGGCCGGTGGGGCGGGGGTCGGTGGAGGCGAGCGTCGACGGGCAGGTGGTGGCGGACGGCACGATTTCGTTCGCGTTGGTGGAGAACCCGACCGGCCAGTAGGCCGTTCACACCCCTCACGGACCGTTACCGGAGGCGCCCGGGGCGTCTGCTAGCATGGCTTTGATGCCCGAAACGGTGGAGTGCGCCCGCCATGCCGGGGTCGAGACCGCCCTGCGCTGCAGCCGCTGCGAAGCCCCGATCTGTCCGTCCTGCCTGATCCAGTCGCCCGTGGGGGCGCGCTGCCCGGACTGCGCCCGGGTGGTGCGAGCGCCCATGTACGTGCTCTCGGGTCAGAACATGCTGCGGGCGGGGCTGGCGTCGGTCGTGGGCGGGGTGGTGATGGGCCTCCTCTGGGCCGTCATCCTGTTGCCGTTCACACGAGGGTTCTTCGCCCTCATCGTCGGCGTGGCGCTGGGGTACGGCTTCACGCGATTGCTGGAGTTCGCCACGGGCGGGAAGCGGGGACCGGGGATGGTGGGGTTCGCGATCGGCGGGATCGTGCTGGCTTGGGTGGTGCTGATCCTGTTCGGCGGGCAGCACTTCGCGCTGTGGGGGCTGGTGGCGGCGGGGATCGGGGTCTGGTTCGCGTACCAGAACCTGCGGTAGCGCACAGGCTTTCGCCTACTGCGAGCAGCCTCCACGCGGCACCGGATAGGGTGAGGACTCTCAGCACGCTGCCAGCTGAACGCCTACTCGGCGCGGATACGGGCGTACCCAAGCACATCGACTTCGTCCGAGGTCAGCGGCGTCCTGCTCGCATCCGAGAACCCCCAGACCAGGATCACGTAGTCCGACGGAGCGCCGAGCGCCCCCGGGAGCCGGAACGTGACGGTCAATGTCCTGCCGTCCAACTCGTACTCGGACGCTACGACATCCCCCGGGTCGTCAAGTATCCAGTGGCCTGAAAGAAGCGGAGGGAGAATCGAGCCCGCCTGGTCGTAGCCGTCGGCAGAGCTCAGCGTGAAGTTCTGGAATCCGCCTGTTCGCGCATCCGCAATGGTCTCCCTGGAGAGGACCGCGTCACCCAGCAAGGTGCCGGTGAAGGTAACGAATTCGCCGTCATAGGTGGGGTACTGGTCCCACTGGATGAGATCGTGGCTAAGTCGGAATACGCCCTCGTCAAAAGGACGGTTCTCCGGGGCGTTGAGCGCGCCGGACCAGTGCTTCTCGACAATCGCCGCCTGGCCCTCGAAGGCTTCCCGCACCTCCGCAATGCCGGCTGTCTCGCCGCGCGCTCCGGTTGTGAGGGCCAACCCGTACAGCTCGCGCAGCCTCTGCGTGAGCGCCTCGCGCCCCAACGTCTCCAGCAGCTCCTGGAAGAGCATCTGGCCGAGGAAGTAGTTGCAGATGTAGCGTCCCTGCTGCTCCGGCGATGGACTCCACTCCGTCAGCACCACCAAGTCGTGGGCTTCGCAGCCCTCGCGGCGGGGCGTTACCAGCAGCCCCGGACTGATGCCAGCGTCCACTCCATGCAGGTACTCGAAGATCCGGGCCACGCCTTCGTCGATCCAGCCGATGTGGCCCCTCCAGAAGAAGTGGGCGGTCTCGTGGATAAGCTTCGATCTGAAGACGAACGTGTCGTACAACGTTTCGTGCTGCTCGTCGTCCGAGAGCAGGCTGAAGGCGTAACCAAAATTCGTTCCGCCGTAGTTCTCGGTCACGGCGTGATCGTCTACCACGACGATCACATGGCTCACGGGCAGGGGGCGCTGCATGATGCGCTCCACGAACTCCACCGTGTCCCTGACGTCGTCCACCGTCGACTGTCGAGACTGGGTGCCGGTGCGGACGATGCTGATCTTGAGCTCCGGCGTTCGCTCCGTCGCCTCGAACGCCACTTCGATGCGCGCCACCCCGCGGCCCAGAATGTGGCGGATCGCGCTCGCCGTGCGGATCGTCCCAGCCGCCACGACCAGGGTCGTCTCGTCGTCCGTGATCCCGTCGCGGAAGCTCTGGTGGCCCAGCACGGCTTCCAACCGGCCGTCTTGCTGGTAGGCCAGACTCTGGAGGCTGCGCAACGCCAGCATGTCGTTGCTCTCCACGGAGGCCAGGAAAGGCATGCCTATCACTGCCACCGCGGCTTCCTCGCGCAAGTCGTCCAGGTTCTCCAGCGAGGTGAGCGCCTCACCCTCGATTTCGGTGATGCCGTTCCGGAACCACGGCAACGCCACGACCGACTCGATGACCGCTGCGCCGCTGGCATCGTCTTCATCCTGAAGCCAGCTCACTGACCGAATAGCACCGGCCTCCGTTCCCGTGACCCCATCCCGGAACCAGGGAAACGCGACGACCGCGGCGGCAGCGTTCTCACTGTGGTAGTCCAGGGCCTCTAGCCAGTCGATCGCGTCGAGTTCCGTTTGGGTGACCCCGTCCCCAACCCAGGACATGGCGACGATCGCCGCGACGACGGCCTCGCTCTGCTCATCGCCCTCATCGAAGATCCAGGTCAACTCCTTGATCACCTCCAGTTCCGTCCCGGCGACGCCATCCCGGAACCAGGGCATGGCAACAACGCCGGCGCCGCCCTGCGCGCTCGAGTGGCTCAGCCAATAGAACCACTCGATAGCCTCGACTTCCGCCTGGGTGACACCGTCCCCGACCCAGGGCATGGCGATGATGCTGGCGGCGTCCTGCGCGCTCGCGTAGCCCAGCCAAGAGAACCGCTCGATGGCGTCGGCTTCCGCATCGGTTACGTCATCACGGACCCATCCCAGGGTCAGGGTGGAACGCAGATTCTCGATGTCCGTCACGCCGACATACAGCAGGTTGTCAACGGCGGCGGTCTCCGTTGCGGTGACACCGTCATCGACCCAGGGCAGCGTGATGATCTGGCGGTACAGGTCCGCGTGTTCGTGCTGTAGCCAGCGCAGGTTCTGCGTCTCGGCCAGGGGGTGCGACGGTTCGCCCGACGGCAGCGGCACTTCAAGAGAAATGTCGCCGTAGCGGAACGTGCCGCGGCTGTTCTCGCGATCAAGGGCGAGGGGGATGGTGCCGAGCGTAGCCCAACTCCCCGCTTCGTGGCGGGCGCTCACGTAGATGCCGAGTGGGTTCGCAATGCGCTGCCAGACGCGCAACTGCACGTTTGTTGTCAGATCCCCGGAGGCCAGCGGCACTTCAAGGGAGATGTCGCCGTAGCGGAACGTGCCGCGGCTATTCTCACGGTCCAGGGCGAGAGGGATGGTGCCGAGCGTGGCCCAACTCCCCGCCTGGTGGCGGGCGCTGACATAGATGCGGAGCGGGTTCTCAATGCGCTGCCAGACGCGTAGCTCGACGGTCGCGGTCGAGGCCTGAGCGCTCGCGGGAAGCGCCGCTGCAAGCGCGAGCGCCCCCGCGAGGACAGCGATGAACCAGCGAGTGGCAGCAGGGGGCACGCTTCGACTGAGTCGCTGCACGCGTCAGGCGATGACGGCGGCCACCAGCACGAAGGCAAGCGTGATCACGCTGACGACGGCGACGGCGACGAGGTCGCGGCGGACGTAACGGTAGTCGGTAGCGACGTGGTGCTCGCGGGGGGTCTGATCGGGGATGCGCGCCGTGGTCGCGCTCGCGGGCTGGGGGGTAGGGGTCGCGCCGGGACGCGGGAGGGTGGAGGCGCGGTCGCGGCGGCGGCGCTGGCGTCGGGGACGGCGGGAGCTCATCGCCGGCGATCGTAACGCGGGCCCGTGTGGCGCGGAAGCGCGGGACGTATCGGTAGAATCCCGCGCACGAGCCCTGACACGAGGGATACGAGGCGTGCCGGTGGGCGCGCAGGAGGCCAGACGTGAGCAACGGAAGCACAGACATCGGGTTGCCGGTTGACGAGAGCTACGCGCCACCGGCGCGGGTGCGCGAGGGAGCGTACGTGGGCTCCCGCGAAGAGTACGACGAGATGCGCCGCCGCTCGATCGAGGATCGCGAGGCGTTCTGGGCGGAGCAGGCGCGCACCAACCTCGAGTGGATGAGCGACTTCCAAACGGTGGTCGAGGAGGACTTCACGACGGGCCACATCGCGTGGTTCAAGGAGGGGACGCTCAACGTGAGCGTGAACTGCCTCGACCGGCACCTGGCGACGCGTGGCAGCCAGGTCGCACTCCTGCTGGAGGGCGACGAGCCGGGCGACAATCGCTCGCTCACCTACCAGGAGGTCGCCGACGAGGTCGGGCGGCTGGCGAACGCCCTGCGCGCCCGGGGCGTGGGCAAGGGCGATCGCATCGCAATCTACATGGGCATGGTGCCGGAGATCGTGATCGCGATGCTCGCCTGCGCGCGTATCGGGGCCGTGCACTCGGTCATCTTCGGTGGGTTCAGCCCGCGATCGATTGTGGACCGCGTAGAGGACTCGACCTGTAAGGCGATCATCACGCAAGACGAAGGCCGCCGCGGCGGCCGCCCCGTGGGGCTGAAGGCGAACGTCGATGAGGCGCTGACGATGGGGGGCGAGAGCATCGAGTTCGTCATCGTCTACAAACACGTGGACGCCGACATCAGCATGACCGAGGGGCGAGACGTCTGGTGGGACGACGCGCTGGCGGGGCAGTCGACGGAGGCGGAGCCGGAGGAGATGGGGGCGGAGGACCCGCTCTTCATCCTCTACACGTCCGGTTCCACTGGAAAGCCGAAGGGGGTGCTGCACACGCAGGCGGGCTACCTGCTGTACACGATGCTCTCGCACCGCTACACGTTCGACTACCGCGACGGCGACATCTACTGCTGCGCCGCGGATGTCGGGTGGATCACGGGGCACAGCTACATCGTCTATGGGCCACTGGCGAACGGGGCGACCTCGGTGCTGTTCGAGTCGGTGCCGACGTACCCGGACGCCGGTCGCTACTGGGACATGGTGGACAGGCTGGGGATCAACAGCTTCTACACGGCGCCGACGGCGATCCGCGCGATCGCAGCCGAGGGCGACGACCACGTGACGCGCTACAGCCGCGAGAGCCTGCGCGTCCTCGGTTCGGTTGGCGAACCGATCAACCCCGAGGCCTGGCGCTGGTACCACGGCGTGGTCGGCGGGGGGCGCTGCTCCGTCGTCGACACGTACTGGCAGACGGAAACCGGCGGCCACATGATCACGGGCCTTCCCGGCGCGAACGACATGAAACCAGGGTCGGCCTCGCTGCCGTTCCTGGGCGTGGAGCCTGCGGTCGTGGACGAGGGTGGCAACGTCATCGAGGGGAACGGGGTGACCGGGCGGCTCTGCATGCTCGCCTCGTGGCCGGGGATGATGCGCACGGTCTACGGCGACCACCAGCGCTTCATCGACACGTACCTGACGACCTACCCGGGCAAGTACTTCACCGGCGACGGGTGCCACCGCGACCAGGACGGCTACTACTGGATCACGGGGCGGGTGGACGACGTGATGAACGTGGCCGGGCACCGGCTGGGGAGCGCCGAGATCGAGGGCGCGCTGGTCGGGCACGAGGCCTGCGCAGAGGCAGCCGTGGTCGGGTACCCGCACGACGTGAAGGGGACCGGCATCTACGCCTACGTGATGCTCAACCAGGGATGGAGCGGCTCGGACGAGATCGAGCGCGAGCTGCGGCTGGCGGTTCGCACGGAGATCAGCCCGATCGCGACGCCCGATCAGATCCAGTTCGTGCCGGGCCTGCCGAAGACGCGCTCGGGCAAGATCATGCGGCGCATCCTGCGCAAGATTGCCGAGGGCGAGCCCGAGAACGTGGGGGACGTGACGACGCTCGCCGACCCCGCGGTCGTCGAGGACATCGTGGCGGGGGCGAAGGTCTAGGAGGCGTCCGGGTTCAGCGGCAGCCGGAGCTGATCGCGCTCTGGAGCGCTGCCGGAAAGCAGCAGCTCGACGGCGGCGACGGCCGCCTCGCGCTGGTCGCGGGCCTCGGCGCGGTCGAGGAGGAGGGGCGCGAGCGCCTCGATGGCGCGCGCGAGCTCGGGGTCTTCGGCGCAGAGGCGGTCGTGCGCCTCGGCGGCGCTGAGGCCCTCCGCCCAGTAGCGACTAACAGCCGCAGACACGAACGCCCCACCCAGCACATCGACGCAGTCGCTCGCCTCGTAGCCGGCCTCGACGAGCGCGCGCTGGACGATCTCGATGGCCTCGTTGCGGTCGCGGCCTCGCAGGTCGAGGGGGCGGTCTTCGCTCATGCGTCGATCCCGAGGAGCGCGGTCAGGTCCTGCTTGGCGTCGAGGATGCCGGCCCAGAGGTCGCCCGTCTGGGCAAAGCGTTCGGGGGCGGTGAGCACGGTGAAGTCGGTGGGATAGAGGTCGTCGAGCTCGTCCCAGCGGACGGGCACGGAGACGGGGGCGCCGGGTTTGGCGCGGGGCGAGAAGATGGCGGCGACGTTCTTGGCGCGGGCGTTCTGGTTGACGTCGAGGAAGATCTTGCCGGTGCGCTTCTCCGAGGCCCACTCGAGGGTGACATCGCGGGGCATGCGGGCGAGCAGCTCACCGCTGACGGTCTCGCAGAGGGAGCGGATGACGGGGTAGGGGAACTGGCGGAGGACGGGGACGTAGATGTGCAGGCCGGTCGCGCCAGAGGTCTTTACGTAGGAGGGGAGAGCAGCTGCGTCGAGGATCTCCTTGAAAGCGCGGGCCACCTCGACCGTCTTGGCGAAAGCCGTGCGGTTGAGCTGGGGCTCCTCGCCGACGGCCTCGTCGCCCCGGTAGATGTAGGGATCGAGATCGAAGAGGAGGAAGTCCGGGTAGTTGAGGACGGACGCCTCGACGTTTTCGCGGGAGGCGGTGAAGTCGCGGGGGAGGCCGTGGGCGTCGGGTTCGGGGGAGACGCGGGCCATGGTCGCGTGGAACTCCAGGTTGGCGAGCTGCCCGAGCCAGAGGAGCGTCGCGAGGTTGTTGCAGAGGAGGAAGTCGCGGTCGCCGCTCGCGCCCTCGGAATGGACGGGCACGGTCTCGACGAATTCGGGGGGCGGCCCTTCGGAGTGCTTCTGGTAGAAGTGCAGGTCGCCGATGCCGTTGGGGTAGCGGGTGAGGGTGATGAGGCGGTCACGGAGGTGGGGCAGCATCATCGGGGCGACGGTGGCGAGGTAGCGCAGCAGGTCGCGCTTGGTGACGGCACGCTGGGAGCCATGCTCGGGCCAGAGCGCCTTGCCGAGATTGGTGACGGGGATCTCGTGGCCGCTCACGTCGAGGCGCATCTCGTCGGCGGGGCTTTCGAGCTGCTGGAGCACGGACGCCGCCTGACTCTGCGGTGAGGGGGCGGCGGGCGGGGCAGGGGCGGGGGCCGCCGGCGCCACGACGAAGACAGCGTCCTCGGGAGCCTTGTCGGGGCGGAGGCGCTTGAAGACGGGAGCGCGCAGGAGGCCCTGCGACGTCACCTCGGTGTATTCGACCTCGACGACGAGCTCGGGGCGGACGAACGTTGCGTTCTGGGCCTCGGGTGGGGTCTCGGGGAAGGGGGAGGCGTCGGTGGCGAGGGCGTCGAGTTGCGCGCGGAGGTCGACGAGGAGGGCGTCGCTGAAGCCACCACCGGCGCGGCCGCGGTAGATCAGGGCGCCGCCTTCCTCGCGGGCGGCGAGGAGGAGGGCGCCGAAGGTCGGCTCGCGGAGGCCCTCGCCCGGCGTGAAGCCGGCGACGACGAACTCGGCGGTCTGGCGGGCCTTGACCTTGGCCCAGGAGTCGGAGCGCTTGCCGGGGAGGTAGCGGCTGCCGCGGCGCTTTGCCACGACGCCCTCGAGTCCGAGGGCGACGGCGCCCTCGTAGGCCTCCTTGCCCTCGGCCTGGAAGTGCTCGACGAGGGCGACGGGCCCGACCGGCAAGAGGACACGGGCGAGCGACTCCTTGCGTTCCTCGAGGACGACGCCGGTGAGGTCGAAGCGATCAAGGTGGAGCAGGTCGAAGGCCATGTAGGAGACGGGGACGCGCGCCTCCGCGGCGGCGATGTCGAGCTCGCCGGCGAGGTTCATGCGCTGCTGGAGGAGCTCGAAGGAGGGGACGCCGCGCTCATCGAAGGCGCAGATTTCGCCGTCGTAGACGGCCTCGGCGACGGGCTGGGCTGCGAGGGCCGCGACGAGGCCGGGGTAGGTGGCGGTGAGATCGGTGCCACGGCGCGAGTAGAGGCGCGCCTCGCCCCCGGAGACGTGAGCGACGGCGCGGATGCCGTCAAGCTTCGGCTCGAAGAGCCAGTCGGGATGGGAGAAGGGCTCGCGGACGCTCGCCATCATGGGCGGGAGGGTGTCGGGGAAGGGCGCGGCGCGGGAGCCGTTGAGGGCGTCGGGGGTGTAGTCGGAGGGGGCCTTGCGGTGGCGGGGGAGGTGCCCGTCGCGGATGTCGTCGAGGGTGAGGCCGGAGACGACGGACCCGGCGGCGGCGGTGAGGTCGGCGGCGGGGTCGGCGAGGGGGTCGTCGTGCTTGAGCAGGAGCCAGTCGGTGGAGGTCTTCACGAGCGACCAGGAGCCCTTCAGCTTGCGGCCGCGCATCTGGACCGAGATCTTGCCGGCCTCGATGGCCGCATCCATGGCGGCCTCGGCCTCCTCGCGGGAGGAGAAGTCGAAGACGCGGTCGTGCTCGGGGGCGTAGGTGCCGGCGTCCCAGACGATGACCTGGCCCGCGCCGTACTGACCCTTCGGGATTACGCCCTCGAAGGCGGAGTAGGCGATGGGGTGGTCCTCGGTCATGACGGCGTGGCGGCGAACGGCGGGGTCGCTTGAGGGGCCGCGAGGCACGGCCCAGGACTTCATGACGCCGCCGACCTCGAGGCGGAGGTCGTAGTGGAGGCGGGTGGCGTCGTGTTTCTGGACGACGAAGGTGAGGGGTCCGGCGCGGTCCTCGGGGATGGCGTCGGGGGGCTCGGGCGTGGCCGCGAAATCGCGCTTCTCGCGGTATTGGTCGAGGGGCTCGGTCATGACGCGCTCCGGCGCCGGGAGGCCACTGAGGCGGCAGGGCAGGCGACAGCGAGTGCACTCACGGTGCGATTATCGGGCATAGGGGGCGGGGTCACGACGCAACCGCTGCTGAACGGAGTAGTCGAGCCGGTTCACGAAGTGAGGTACACCGCCAGCACAAAGATCCCGACCAGGCCAACCAGCACGAGCACCACGAACCCGGCGAAGCTCAATGCCCGAACCCGACCCAGCCTCCTCTGGATGCGAAGGGTTTCCTGGCAGGAACCGCAGATGGCCTCAGCGTCCATGGCCTTCGGCCCCCCACATTTGGAACACTCGCCGTAAACCCGTGGACTACTCAAATGCCCGTGCTCCCCGACAGGACGCTTCCCCGATCGCCGCCCCTAGTCGGCGACGACGGCGGCTTTCTCGGTGGCGGTGGCACCGTTGTCCGCGGCCGGGGAGGCCTCGCCTTCCTTGCGGGCCTTGGCGGCCTCGACGCTCGCGCGGAGGGCGGCCATGAGGTCGACGGCGGGCTGCGGAGCGGCCGCCTCGGGGGTCGCAACCTCCTGGCCTTCGAGCTTGGCGTTGATGATGGTCATCAGGGCTTCGCGGTACTGGTCCTTGTACTTCTCGGGGTCGAAGGGCTCCTCGAGCATCTCGATGAGGGCTCGGGCCATCTCCATCTCCTCCTCGGAGACCTCGTCGACGGCGACCGACTCGCCGGGGTCGCGGATCTCGTCGGGGTAATAGAGCGTTTCGAGGATGAGCTGGTCTCCGCGCGCGCGGAGGGCGCAGAGGCGCTCCTTGGTGCGGATGGCGACCTTGGCGATGGCGATGAGTCCCTTCGCCTGCATGGCGCGGATGAGGAGGGAGTAGGGCTTGATGCCGGCGTCCTCGGGGGCGAGGTAGTAGGACTTCTCGTAGTGGACGGGGTCGATCTCGGACTCCTCGACGAAGGCGGTGAGCTCGATGGTGTGCTTGGTGGGGAGGGGCAGCTTCTCCAGGTCCTCGTCGTCGAGGACGACGTAGCGGTCCTTGGCGTACTCGTAGCCCTTCACGATCTCGTCGTAGGGCACTTCCTGCTCTTCGACGGGGTCCCAGCGCAGCATGCGGACGCGCGTGTTCGTGTCGCGGCGGAGCTGGCGGAAGCCGATGTCCTTGCTCTCGGTAGCGGGGAAGAGGCGGATGGGGATGCTCACCATGCCGAAGCTGATGACACCCTTCCAGATCGCTCGGGGCATTGCGCGCCTCCGGGAATGCCAACTTATGTCGGCAGCACCTGTCAGTGTACGACCACTGACGCGTGTAGGTCAGATCACGGCGGGGGGCTCCATAACGCGTGATAAACTGGAAGGGCCGAATCTTCGCGCGACTCACTCGGGTCGCACGGGAAGCGGGGGACCCATTGTTGGGGTGAAGTGCGCGAAAGCGCGCAGGCGATCTCCGACGCCGAACCCGTCAGCTAACCCCGCAGGCGTTCGGAGGCTCGCGACTACGCGACCAGCCTCCCAGCCGGCGGTTTCGAGATCGCCACCTCCGCCAACGTGGCGGGTATACAGTAGCCAGAGGAGGCGCCCTTTATGACGAGCACAGTAGTTGACCTCTCCGAGGAATCCCCGGAGCGCGCCAAATACCGCGCGATCACCCTCCACAACGTCGCAGGACTGCCCCAGGCCGAGCGGCTGAGCAACGATCAGCGCTTCGCCATCGACGTGGTGTCCCGCGTGCTGCCGTTCAAGACGAACAATTATGTCGTGGACGAGCTGATCAACTGGGACGACGTTCCCAACGACCCGATCTTCACGCTGACGTTCCCGCAGCAGCACATGCTGCAGGACGAGCACTTCGACGAGGTGGCGACGCTGGTCTCGCGGGAAGCCTCGCGGGCCGAGATCGACGAGGCCGCGAACCGCATTCGCATGACGCTCAACCCGCACCCGGCGGGGCAGCTCGAGCACAACGTGCCGGTTCTCTACGAGGAGACGGTCGAGGGACTGCAGCACAAGTACGAGGAGACGGTTCTCCTCTTCCCGAGCAACGGGCAGACGTGCCACGCGTACTGCACGTTCTGCTTCCGCTGGCCGCAGTTCGTGGGGCTGGACGACCTGAAATTCGCGACGAAGCAGGCGAACGGGCTGGTGGCCTACCTGCGCGAGCGGCCGCGCGTAAGCGACGTGCTCATCACGGGCGGCGACCCGATGGTGATGAAGACACGGCGCTTCAAGCAGTACATCGACCCGATCCTGGAGGACGATCCGCCCAACCTGCGGACGATCCGGATCGGGACGAAGGCGCTGGGCTACTGGCCGTACCGCTTCACGACGGACGACGACGCCGAGGAGATGCTGGACATCTTCCGGCGCATCACGGCGACCGGGCGGCACCTCTCGATCATGGCGCACTTCAACCACCCGCGAGAGCTGAGCACGCCGGCGGTGCGCGAGGCGACGGAGCGCATCCGGGAGACGGGCGCGCAGATCCGGACGCAATCGCCGATCATGCGGAACATCAACGACAATTCGGACGCGTGGGCGGAGATGTGGCGCGAGCAGGTACGGCTGGGGATGATCCCGTACTACATGTTCGTGGCGCGCGACACCGGCGCGAAGCACTTCTTCGAGATCCCGCTGGTGCGGGCGTGGGAGATCTTCCGCGGCGCGTACAACCAGGTCAGCGGCCTGGCGCGCACGGTGCGCGGGCCGAGCATGTCGGCGGAGCCCGGCAAGGTGGCCGTCTCGGGGCCAGCGGAGGTCGCCGGCCAGAAGGTGCTCACGCTGAACTTCCTGCAGGGCCGGGACCCGGACTGGGTCGGACGCCCGTTCTTCGCGCAGTACGACGAGTCGGCCACCTGGCTGAACGAGCTTCGCCCGGCCTTCGGCGAGGAGAAGTTCTTCTTCGAGGACGAGCTGGCACACCGCTACGAGGCGGGCATCGCCGCCGGCACGGAAAGCTAGCCGGCCGGCGATTCGGCACGACACCAGACGGGGCCCGTTCGACGGGCCCCGTTTTTCGTGTCCGGGGCGGGCGCAGGGGCTGGGCGGGGCGGCTATCCTTTGCGCGTGACCGAGCCGGGAACGCACACGGAGGCGGAGCAGGAAGCGCTGCTCGCGAACGAGGGGTTCTACCGCGCGCTCGGCAACTCGGACATGGGCGCGATGGAGAACGTGTGGGCGCGTCTCTCGCCGGTCACGTGCCTGCACCCCGGCTGGACGCTCCTGACCGGCCGCGAGGACGTGCTGGAGAGCTGGCGGACGATCCTCGCGAACCCGAACCAGCCGCGCATCGTGGGGGGTGGGGCCAGCGTGACCGTGGTCGGAAACGCAGCGATCGTGCTGTGCCGGGAGGTGGTCTCAGGAAGCCCGCTCTACGCCACGAACATCTTCGTGCGCGAGGAGGGCTCTTGGCGCATGACGCACCACCACTCGGGTCCGGTGATGGTTCCGGGGACGGAGTCGTAGTGAGTAGTGACTAGTGAGTAGTGAGTAGTAGCCGTTCACGAATCGTTGGTGGCTGCTGTCGGAGCACCAACTACCAATCACCAGCCACCAAACACCAGTCACTAACCACTATGGCCTGAAACCCTCGCGGTTGAAGGGCTCGTCGCGCCAGGCGAGGGCGGCGCGGAGGCCTTCGGCATTGGAGATGCGGCCGAACTCGCCGGCGCCGGGGCGCATGCGGCCGCTGAGAGCATGCCATTGGGGGCCCGTGTTGAGGGCGGTGCGGATGCCCTGGATCTCGTAGGTCTGGTTGATGGCGAGCTTGTTGGCGGCGAGCAGGTCGGGGGCGATGCTGGAGAGGGCGCGCACTTCTTTCATGACCTCCTCCTCGAGGGAGTCGGCGGGGAAGCTCTTCGCGATCCAGCCCCACTCGGCGGCCTCCTTGCCGGTCAGGCTGTTGCCGCTGAGCTGGAGGTACTTGGCGCGGCCCATCTGCAGCTTCCAGGGGAAGTAGATGACGTCGGGCGTGGTCATGCCGCGCATGGGGGGGTAGCCGATCTTGCAGTCGTCGGAGGCGAAGGCGATGTCGCACATCGACATCAGCTCGGAGCCGCCGGCGAGGCAGTAGCCGTGGACCATGGCGACGACGGGCTTGAGCAGGTCCCAGATGGTCATCCAGTCGCGGACGCAGCTGCGGGCGAAGGGGTCGGTCCAGGTGTCGAAGTGCTTCTCCGAGACGAGGATGCCGGCGCGGGCGTCGGCGGGCTGGTTGGGGGTGATGTCGTAGCCCGCGCAGAAGGCGCGTCCGGCGCCGCGCACGAGGATGACGGTCACGTCGTCGTCGCGTTCGGCGACCTTGAGGGCGTCGACGAACTCGCCGCGGAGGTCGCGGTTGAGGGCGTTCAGCTTCTCGGGACGGTTGAGGGTGATCGTGGCGATGCGATCTTCGGTGGAGTAGAGGATGTTCTCGTACTCGGGCATGTGGGGCCTCCTGCAGGTTGCGGGATTGTAGGGGGTCAGGGCGTGGTGAGGGGGGCGACGATGAAGGGCGGAGCGGGGACGGCGGGCTCGTCGGCGGTGGCGCCCACCTCGTAGAGGTGCGCGATGGCTTCGGCGTCGAGGCCGAGCAGCTCGCCGAAGACGTAGCCGTTGGCCTCGGCGAAGCGGGGGGCGTGGCTGCGGACGGCCGGGGCCGTCTTCGAGAAGCGCCACATGAAGCCGGGGTAGGGGTAGACGCCCGTATCGGGGTGCTCGATGTCGATGAAGGAGCCGCGAGCGTGGAAGTGGGGGTCGGCGTGGAGCTGCCAGTTGTGGAGGATGGAGGCGGCGGGGACGCCTACCGCCTGCAGCTCGCGCACGGCCTCGAAACGGGTGAGGGGCCTCGTCCAGGCGGCGAGGCGCTCATCGATCTCGTCGCGACGGGCGACGCGCGCGGGGGCATCGAGCGAGGCGAGGTCGCCGGCCTCGGCGACCTCGCAGAGGGCGCGCCACTGCTCGTCGGTGCGGACGGCGACGGCGATCCAGTCGTCGCGTCCATCGACGGGGTAGGCGCCGGTGGGGGCGTCGGCGGGTTCGATGTTGCCCCGGCGGGGCATGGACGCGCCGTGCTCGTGGACGTGGGCGAAGGCGGCGACCATGAAGGTCATGGCGGACTCGGTAAGGGCCATTTCGACGTGCGAGCCGCGACCGGTGCGTTCGAGCCGCTCGAGCCCGGCCACCGCGGCGATGGCGGCGTGGGCGCCGGCGATGGGGTCGGCGATGAAGGAGCCGGTGCGGTAGGGGCGCTCATCGCCGGGGTAGCCGGTGGTGGAGGCGAGGCCGCTGGCGGCCTCGATGTTCGACCCGTAGGCGATCCAGTCGCGGCGCTTGCCGGTCGCGCCGAAGCCGCTGATCGAGACCATGACGAGGCGGGGGTTGACCTCGGCCAGCTTCTCGTAGGCGAGGCCGAGGTTGGGCATGACGCGAGCGCTGTTGTTCTCGATGACGACATCGGCCTTCGCGGCGAGGTCGAGGAAGACCTGACGTCCTTCGTCGGTGGCCATGTTGAGGGCGATGTCGCGCTTGTTGCGGTTCATCTCGTTGAAGTAGCCGGAGCGGTTGTAGTGGTACTTGCCGGGGTCGAGGCCGGGGTAGTGGCTGCCGCGGGTGGCGGGGCGCGTGGCCAGCTCAACCTTGATGACCTCGGCGCCGAGGTCGGCGAGGTGGCGGCAGGCGATCGGTCCGGCCCAGTTGTTCGTGACCTCGATGACGCGCAGGCCTTCGAACGGGGAGGCGGAGGGCGTCCTGTCGCCGGGCGAGGGCGGCGGGGCATCGCCGGCGAGGGCGCGGGCGAGGGTGTCGGGGACGCCGGCTTCCGGCCAGGGGTCGGTCCAGCGGAAGGGGCGCCCGGGCATGGGCTTGCCGCGGCAGTCGCGGAAGTACTCGCGATCGGCGAGGTGGTCGTCGGCGAGGAGCCACTCGGCGTCGGCCGTGAAGACGACGGGGACGCGCAGCGACTGCCCCTTCTCGGCGATCTCCCTCACGGTGTGGGTCGCGCACCACTCGCGGACGATGGGCTCGATCTCGTCGATGCGGTCGCGGCGGCCGAGGATGGTCTGGTAGTCCTCGTGGTTGGCGAGGTCGGGGCGGCCGCAGAGGAGGAGAACGTTCTGGTGGACGATGAAGGAGAAGAAGTGGACCCAGCCATCCTTCGCGCGAACGAGGTCGGAGCCGGTGCGCATGAAGACGCGGCCCTCGTGGGTCCAGGCGACGGTGGTGCTCCAGTGGGCGCCGAGCATCGCCTCGGCGGCGCTGACCTCGATCTCCTGGCCCTCGCCGGTGCGGCGGGCGTGGCGGAGGGCGGCGAGGGAGGCGAAGGCGAGCTGGAGGCCGGCGTGGAACTGGGCCTGGTGGCCGGGGACGCGCAGGGGCTCGCGTTCGGGAAGGCCGGCGATCGACCAGTAGCCACCGAGGGCGTAGGCGGTCAGCTCATCGCCGGCCCAGCGGGCGTAGGGGCCGCTGCGGCCGTAGTGGTCGGCGTTGGCGACGACGATGGCGGGGTTGGCGGGGCGGAGGAGCTCGAAGAGTGCGTCCTGCTCGAGCTCTGGGAGGGAAAAGTCGGTGAGGACGAGGTCGAAGTGGGGGACGAGGGCGGGGAGGGCGGCAAGGAGGGCGTCCTGGTCCAGGCGCTCGTCCCGAAGCTCGACGCCGTCCTCGAAGTAGGCGTACATGAGGTCGCTGGGAGGCCAGTCGCCGGGACGCGGGTCGGTCCAGCGCCACCAGGAGCATTGCGCGCCGAGGTCGGCGAGGAGGCGGGTGGCGTAGGCCCCCGCGACGCCACGGGCGAGGTTGAGCACGCGGAAGTCGAGGGGGGCGGTCCCGTCGGGCATGCGGGGCACTCTACAACGCCGGGCGGGGGGTGAGGCGGGGCGGGGCTACCCGGGGACGACGGGGGGCTTGGGGCTGCGGTCCCAGTGTAGGCGGAAGACGTCGGGGCGGCTGTAGTGGCCGACACCGTCGACCCAACGCTTGGCCTCGACGAGGTCGGCGGGATCGATCTCGGCGTAGACGAAGGTCTCGTCGTCATAGACGGGCCCGGCCAGGTACTTCCCGCCGGGGGCGATGACGGCGCTGCCGCCGTTCATCTCCCACATGCGGGGATGCTCCGCGAAGGGCGTCCCGGGCGGGAGGCGGTCGGCGGACATGACCTCGCGGGCGACGACGACGGCGCAGGCGTTTTCGACGGCGAGCATGCGGGTGGCGGCGTCGATGTTGGCGTGAAGCGAGGGGTAGCCGGGCCAGACGGAGGCGTGGGCCTGCACATCGAGCCCGGCAAGGGCGTAGCGGGCGGGCGCCATGAAGTGTTCGTAGCAGATGAGGCCGCTGAGGCGGCCGGCGGGGGTGTCGTAGGCGTCGAGGTCGGAGCCGTCACCCATGCCCCAGACGGTGCGTTCGGAGAGGGTCGGCACGAGCTTGCGGTGGCTCCCAAGCAGGGCGCCATCGGGTCCGAAGTAGCAGAGGGTGTTGTAGAGGGTGCCGCCGGCGCGCTCGGTCACGCCGATGACGACGGTGGCGTTGGCGCGCTTCGCGGCCTGGCCGAGGGCTTCGGTCTCGGGCCCGGGAATCTCGACGCTGTTCTCGGTGAGGTTCCGGAAGAGGTCGCGGACGGCGCGGTTGGGGCGCTGTTCCGTGCACCAGTAGGGGTAACCGGGCAGCCACGCCTCGGGCAAGACGATCAGGGTCGCGCCCTCGCGGGCGGCCTCGTCGATGGCGTCGATGGCCAGCGCGAGTCCGGCCTGCAGGTCGCCCCAGGCGGGGGCGCGCTGCACGGCCGCAGCGACATAGGGCTCGGGGAGGGCACCGGGCATGCGATCACTGTACAGGGGCGGGGCGACGGGGCACTCCCGCCCCGCCCTAGAGTGGGCTGATAGACTCTGGCGCGTCATGGCAGACAAGCAGTGGTCCGCGGAGGAGATGCGCGAAGCGATGGACCGGCTCGCGCATCTCGATGTCGAGGGAGCGGTCGCGCGGGCACGCGACCTGGGTGAGGACGACGCCTCCCGCTACCGCGAGGCGCTGCTGAACACCGGCGACTTCGCACTCCACTTCCTCAGCGTTCCCTGGGATGCGATCCCCGAGAGCGAGAAGGAGCGCCTGGCCGCGACGGCGAACAGCCTCCAGGAGCAACTCCTGCCCTTCGCGGAGCAGCAACTCTTGAGTTCCGCGAGACACCTCGGAGAGGCAGCGAGCGTGACCGGCGACGCCGCGCAGGCAGTGGGTGAGGCGGCGGGGAAGGCACTCGAGGCCGTCGGCGAGGCCCTCTCCTTTCTCGGTTAACCGCGCCCGTTGAAAGGGCGTTCACCGACTCGCTCCTGATAGACTCGCGCGCGTGAAGGCGGAGATTGTCGCGATCGGCACCGAGATCCTGCTTGGCGAGATCGTCGACACGAACAGCGCCTGGATCGCCCAGCATCTCCCCGCCCTCGGCATCGACCTGAACCACACGAGCGTCGTGGGGGACAACCTCGAACGCGTGACGGGCACGCTGCGGCGGGCCTGGGAGCGCTCGGACCTGGTGATCACGACGGGCGGGCTCGGGCCGACCGAGGACGACCTCACGCGCGAGTCGATCGCCAACCTGCTGGGCGAGGAGCCGCACGTCGTGCCCGAGCTGGAGGAGCGGCTGCGGTCGTTCTTCTCGCGCAGGGGCATTGAGATGCCGGAGACGAACATCAAGCAGGCGTGGCTCATCCCGAGCGCGCGCGTGATCGACAACCCGCGCGGGACGGCGCCGGGCTGGTGGACGGAGCGGGACGGCCGCGTGATCGTCTCGATGCCGGGCGTTCCCCCCGAGATGGAGCGGATGTGGCTGCACGAGGTCTCGCCGCAGCTCGAAGGGCGCTCAGGCTCGGTGCTCGTGACGCGCACGCTGAAGACGGCGGGCATCGGCGAGGGGACGGTCGACGAGATGGCGCGGCCGGTGTTCGACATGCCAGGCATCGGCGTGGGGACGTACGCGCGCGCGGACGGCGTGCACCTGCGCATCGGCGCGAAGGCGGCGACGCGCGAGGAGGCGCAACGGCTCATCGAGCCGGTGGAGCGCGAGCTGGACGCTATCTTCGGGAACGCGATCTGGGGCCGCGACGAAGACACGCTCGAAGGCTTCATTGCGCGGACGCTGCGGGAGCGCGGGCAGACGGTGGGGACGCTGGAGACGGCGACGGGGGGGCTGCTCGCGAGCACGCTCAGCGACGCGCCGGAGGCGGGCGGCTCGTTCGCGGGCGGGCTCGTCTCGCCGCGCGCGACGGAGGAGTTCGCCGATGTCTCGGCGGAGACGGCGGAGGCGATGGCGAGCGCCGCCCGCGAGCGGCTCGGGAGCGACTACGGGGTCGGGATCACGGCCTCGCTCGAAGGGGACGCAACGGTCGAGCAGCCGGGTACGTTCTTCGTGGCGGTCACGAGTCCGTCCGGGGACCGGCGCTCGATGAAGATGGTAATGGCCCAGGGGCGCGCGGCGACCAAGCGGCGCGCCATCACGACAGCACTGATGCTGCTACGAACCAGCATCCTGGAAGGGGAGTAACCACCATGGACAACGCCGAGATCGTGCGGAACTTCTGCGCGGAGTGGGACGCGCCTGCTCCGGACGGGGACACGCTTGCCTCGTATTTCACCGAGGACGCGTTCTACCACAACATCCCGATGGACCCGATCAGCGGGCGCGACAACATCAGGAACGCGCTCGGCGGCATGGCGGGGGCGATGGTGAGCCAGGGCTGGGACGTGCTCAACATCGTGGCCGAGGGCGACGTCGTGATGACGGAGCGGGTCGACAAGTTCGACGCGGGCGGGAACCAGGTGGCGCTGCCCGTGATGGGCGTGTTCGAGCTGCGGGACGGGAAGATCGCGTCCTGGCGCGACTACTTCGACCTGGGGACGTTCCAGAAGCAGATGTCGGGGGGCTAGGCCCCGGCGGTCCCGGCGTCTCCGGCGATAGCCTCCAGGATGGGGAGGGCGTCGGGGATGCGTTCGATGCGGTGGACGTTCTCGCGTTCGACGCCCCGGTTGCGGGGCCAGTCGACGAGGAACACGTGGGGGATGCGCTCGGCCAGGAGGAGGGCGGTGTTGGGGTCGTCCTCGAAGTGGGCGAGGGGCTGCAGCGGGGGGATGACGCGCGCCTTGAAGGCGGAAGAGCGCTCGCGCCAGGAGGAGCGCAGGCGCACCGGCGGAGAGGCGCCGAAGGTGCGGGCAAGCCAGTCCTCGGTGAGGTTGCGGGAACCTTCGCCGCGCGCGGAGACGACGGCGCAATCGAAGCGCTCGGCGACGGCGTGGAACCCCTCGACGGCGCCCGGCATGGGCTTGCGGCGAAGGTAGAGCCAGCGCTCGAGGGGCCAGGTGGGGCGGGGGAAGCGGGAGGGGGAGGTGGCGTCAGCGCTCAGCCCCCCGGGGTTGATGCCGAGGGGGTTGCGGCAGAGGACGCCGTCCATGTCGAAGGTAACGAGGAGTCGGGAGCGGCCCACACGGCCAATGCTACGGCTGGTCCGCGTCTGGCGCTTCACGGCGCCGGTACGGTAGCCTTCCGACATCACGCCCGGGCGTTACGGGCCCGGAGCGGGGGGTGGCAGGAGTGCTCTTTTCGGTACGGCTGGTTTCGAGGCAGCCCGCGGACCTCGATGCGGAGGCCTGGCAGGGTGTCGTCGCCCAACAGCTGGCAGCGACGAAAGCGCTCCGGGACGAGGGCAAGATCAAGGCCATCTACCGCGAAACAGGCGTCGGCGTACTGGCCATCTTCGACGTGGCGGATGCCGCAGAGATGGACCAGATCCTCGCCGGACTGCCGATGGGCCGCTACTTCAGCAGCGTCACGGCGAACGCCATCTGGGACATGGGTCCCGCGCTTGAGAATGCGTAACGCCGATGTCACCAGTTGACGCAGATACCTTCAAAGACGCACTCGCTTCCTGGGCTTCAGGCGTCACGGTCCTGACGACGGAGCACGAGGGGCAGGTGTACGGCATCACCGCCTCGAGCTTCTCGACGCTCTCGATGGACCCGCTGCTGGTGCTGGTCTGCATCCAGAACGGGAACCACCTGGAGCGGATGGTCCCGGCCTCGGGGAAGTTCGCGGTGAGCGTGCTGGCGACTGGGCAGGATGACGTCTCCAACCACTTCGCGATCTCGGGGCGCGACCCGGGACCGGAGCTCGACGGCTTCGAGACGTTCACCGACCAGACGGGCTGCCCGATCGTGTCGGGCGCCATCGCCCACCTCGACTGCGAGCTCGAGGCAGTGGTGCCCGGCGGGGACCACGTCATCGCCCTGGGACGCGTGGTGGGGGCGGCCTCCGACCCGGACAAAGAGCCGCTGATGTACTTCCGGCGCGGCTACCACGGTCTCGACTGAGACGGGGCGATCCGGGCGTTCGTGATACTTTGCACAGGCGCGGGCAGGCGCGTACGATCCGCTTCCGGGGAGGGTAGGTCGTGTCGGTAGCGCTGGCGCTGGTCGGAGTCTCGGTCCTCGGGACGTGGGGGATCGCGACGATCGCCCTCATCGTGAGCGGGATCATCCTGATCGTTGCTCCGGGCGACGCCGAGACCGTCTCCAGCGGCTTGGCCGTCGGTATCTTCCTGCTGATTGCCGGCCTGATCTCGGGCGGCCTGATGCAGATCGTGGCGATGCCGCTGATGGGCCTCGATCCGCCGCTTCCCATCAAGGCGAGCAGCATCATCTCGCACGACCGCATGAAGGAATGGGCGAACGCGGGTCCCCTCCGCAGCTTCCCCGACGGCATCGCCACGGAGGTGCGGCTTCGCAGCCTGCGCGTGGCGATCGTGCGGCAGGGCGAAGAGGTGAACGCGATGGCGGCGCTGTGTCCCCATGCACGGCTTCCGCTGGGCAGCTTCCCGGGCGCGCCGATCAAGCCAGAGCCGGTTCGCGACGGCTGCGTGATGTGCCCCTTCCACGGGGCGCGCTTCGACGTCTCGAACGGGAACGTTGTTCGCCAGCCGTTCAGCAGCGAGTTCAACTCGAACCATCCGTTCCTCGGGGCGTTCCAGTCGAAGCTGTTCTTCTGGAACATGGGCGCCGAGGACATCCAGACCTACCCCGTCCGCGTCGAGAACGACGAGGTCCTGGTCGGGCTGCCCCGCTAGCCTGTCCTTTCCGGCTCCGCGCCCGCGCGGAGCAGCGTGCTATTCTCCCGCCGAGGAGCGACCGTGGCTGACGTAACCGAGAGCAAGATCACCGACGAACACCGCGCCATGATCGGGCAGCGGAGCGACCCCATCGAGGTGGTGCCGCGGACGGCGGACGCGCAACGCATGCGCGACCTGCTGGGCGACACGGACCCACGCTGGGCGGACGGCACCGGCGTCGCGCCGCCGTACATCCTGGCGATGATGGAGCCGCGGCTGCCGGCGGAGCTTTCGCCACAGGTGCTCTCCAGCGGCATCCTGACCCAGACGGAGTGGAAGTTCAGCCAACCGATCAAGCTGGAGGAGCCGCTGCAGGCGGTGACGCAGCTGATCGACGTGCGTGACCGGCTCGGGGGGCGCTACGGCTACAGCGTGCTCGTGATGTTCCAGACCTCGTACCTGAACGGCGACGGAGAGGAGGCGGCCGCCTCGCTGCGCACGATCACGCAGTTCGACCGGCCGGAGTCCTAGCCATGAGCCAGCGTTACTTCGAGGACATCGCCACCGACGACGAGCTGGAGCCGCGCGAGCAGCTCCCGACCGAGGACAAGGCGGTCGAGTTCTTCGGGCGCGACAACCCCACCAACCCCGCGTTCGGCGATGCCGAGGCGGGGCGGCGCATGGGCTTCGGCGGCGCGCTCGTGCCGGGCCTGCTCAAGCTCTCGTGGATCACGAACTACGTCGGGATGTGGGCGGGGTCGGAGGCGACCCTGCGCAGCGTGCGCGTCGCGTTCCGGCGCCCCGACATCGCGGGCAGACCGCTGACGCTGGCGGGCCGCGTTGTCGACAAGCGCCAGGAGGACGGCGTCAACGTCGTCGAGCTCGAGGTGGTGACGCTGGCGGACGACCAGCCCACCGTGCGCGGGAACGTGCAGGTCGAGATCCCCTCGCGACCGTAGGCGCACCACCATGCCCCTCCCGCTGGAAGGCATCCGCGTGCTGGAGGTGGGCACGTTCGTCTCCGCGCCGTACTGCGGGCGTCTGTTCGCGGGCTACGGGGCGGAGGTCATCAAGGTGGAGCCTCCGGGCGGCGATATCGCCCGGGCGCACGGTCCCTTCAAGGACGGCGACCCGAACCCGGAAACGAGCGCGCTCTTCCTCTACCTGAACACGAGCAAGCGGTCGGTCGAACTCGACCTGGGCTCGCAGGCGGGGCGCGACGCCTTCCTGCGGCTGGCGGCCGACGCCGACATCGTCATCGAGAACTACCGTCCGGGCGACGCCCGCGCCCTCGGGCTCGACTACGAGCGCCTGCGGGCGGTGAACCCGCGGCTCGTGCTGGTCTCGATCACGGCGTACGGGCAGGAGGGTCCGTACGCGGAGTACCGCTCGAACAACCTGATCGCGTTCGCCATGGGCGGCCAGATGTTCCTGACCGGCGATCCGGACAAGCCGCCGGTCAAGAACGGGGGGTACCAGGCCGACTACCAGGGCGGCCTGAACGCCTTTTCGGCGGCGAACCTGGCCCTGCTGGCGGCGGAGCGCGACGGTGAGGGGCAGCACGTCGATATCAGCGTGCAGCACTGCATGGCGCCGATCCTGGAGGCGGGCATCCCCTTCTACTCGTACAACGGCCTCTGGCTGGGGCAGCGCCGGGGGAACCTGATGTCGAGCTTCATGGGGGTCTACCCGTGCCTCGACGGGCAGGTGGGGGTGCACGTGATGGCGCGCAACTGGCCGCCCTTCGCGGAGGCGACGGGCCACCCGGAATGGCTCGAGGACGAGCGCTTCGCCACGGCGGAGTCGCGCCGGGAACACGACGACGTGCTGATGGCGGAGGTGATCGCGTGGGCGGCGGGGATGCGGAAGAAGGAGGCGTACGCGCTCGGCGGGGAGTTCCGCGCGCCGATCACGTTCATCCACACGATGGAGGACCTGCTGGAGAGTCCGCAGCTTGAGGCGCGTGGCTTCCTGCGGCGCATCGAGCACCCGGTCGCGGGGGAGGCGTCGTACCCGGGGCCGCCATGGTGGATGGGTCCGGACGCGTGGCGGGACGGTCCGGCACCCCTGCTGGGAGCGGACACGGAAGCGGTGCTGGCGGACGCGGGCCTCTCGGAGTCGGAGATCGCGACCGTCGCGGGGGCGACGGCATGAGCGACCTCGGACGGGCGGTGGCGTTCTTCGAGCAGTGCGACGACCCGGTGCTGCTGCACGAGCTGCTGGCGGTGGTG
Source organism: Tepidiformaceae bacterium (assembly GCA_965203545.1). Taxonomy (GTDB): domain Bacteria; phylum Chloroflexota; class Dehalococcoidia; order Tepidiformales; family Tepidiformaceae; genus UBA2991. Next base: position 386,494 of record OZ241899.1, on the reverse strand, counting down.
GCGCGGCGGACGAAGCGCTTCGTGGCGCAGGCGATGGCGCAGGGCGGGGAGGACGCCATCCCCGCACCGGCGGAGGAGCCAGCTCCCGCGTCACCCGCGCGCGAGCGCGACGCTCGCCGGCTGGTGGAACGCACGAAGGACTTCGCAGAGCTGCAGGCGCTCGCCCGAGCGATCGGGCGGCGCACGGAGGCGCTGGAGATCGCGGCATCGGCGGAGTTTCCAGCGGGGGCGCGGATCATGGTGCCGCGACGCGTCGCCTTCCCGCCGCCAGACGACTGGGTGGCGGGCACGGTCGAGGCGACGGGCACGATGCTTCGCGTCGAGCTCGACAGCGGGAAGCGCTGGGAGGGACCGCCCAGCCTTGCACGACCGGCGGGCTCGGCATGACGGCGCCGCTCGCGGGCATCCGCGTGGTCGACCTGACGATGGTGTGGGCCGGGCCGTTCGGCACGCGGCTGCTGGGGGACTACGGCGCCGAGGTCATCAAGGTCGAGGGACCGGGGCAGTGGGACCTGCTCCGGGGGCTGGGGGGCATCCCGCGGACGGTCGACCGCTGGTACAACCGCGCCGCCTATTTCAACCACAACAACCGCAACAAGTACTCCGCGGCGATCGACCTGCGGCAGGCGGCGGGGCGCGACCTGCTCCTGCAGCTGCTGGCGAAGAGCGACGTGCTGGTCGAGAACTACCGCGCGAACGTCATGGACAACCTCGGGCTGAGCTTCGAGGAGGTGCGGGCGGTGAACCCGCGCATCGTCTACGTCTCGATGCCGGGCCACGGCAAGACCGGTCCGGAGGCGCACTACGTGACCTACGGCACGAACGTCGAGCAACTGGCGGGATTGGTGTCGGTGTCGGGGTACGAGGGCGGGGAGCCGCTGAAGACGGGGTTCAGCTACGGCGATCCGACGGCAGGGCTGGCGGTGCCGGCGGCGGTCGCGCTGGGGCTACGCCAGCGCATCCGCACGGGCGAGGGGGTCCACATCGACCTGGCGCAACGCGAGAACCTGACAGGCTTCGTGGGCGAGTACCTGGTCGACTACAGCATGAACCGGGAGCTGCGAGCGCCAGCGGGGAACACCCACCCCCACTTCGCACCGCACGGGGTGTACCGGAGCGGCGGCGAGGACCGCTGGATCACGATCGCCTGCGAGAACGACGAGCAGTTCGCGGCGCTCTGCCGGGCCATGCAGCAAGAAGAGCTGGCCGAGGGCGAGCGTTTCGCGACCAAGGCGGCGCGCAAGGCGAACGAGCGGGAGCTGGACGCGATCATCGAGGAGTGGACGGCGAAACGGGGCCACTACGAGGCGATGCACATCCTGCAGCGCCACGGGGTGCCCGCAGGGGCGGTGCTGACGATTCCCGAGGTGATGAGCGACCCGCAGCTGCGGGCGCGGGGAGCATGGTCGGAGCAGGTCCACCCGGATGCGGGCGCGTGGGAGGTGGAGACGCCCCCCTGGAACCTGACGCGTACGCCGGGACACGCCCGCATCCCGGCGCCCGGTTTCGCCGAGCACAACAGCTACGTGTTCCGGGACCTGCTGGGGCTGGACGAGGAGACGATCTCGCGGCTCTACGCCGACGGGGTCACCGCCGACGAGCCGAACGTGCAGTCACACACCTAAACCGGCTCCACAAGCTCCAGGCGACCGGCGTAGCGGCGGAAGTCAGCGCCGTTGAAGGTCAGCAGGCGGTGCTCGCCGGAAGCGAGCATGGTGGCGACGATGTTGGCGTCATGGACCTGCTTCCCGGCAACGGGCACCTCGCGGCAGAGGCCGACGAGCATGTCCGTGACGTGCGGTCCGTCTTCAAGGATCTCGAAGTCATCGCTGAATCGGGCAATGTCGTCGAGCGCTTCGTGCAGGGGAAGTGGCGGGCTCCATGCCTGCGGCCGGGTCACAGTGGCGAGGTACTCTCGCAGTATCTGGCGACTGATTGTCAGGCGCTCTCGTGACAATACCGCTTCGTCAAGCAGGGCCCGGCCCGGTTGTGGGCAGGGGCGGCGGGCGCAAGCGCATACACGAGGACGTTCGTATCGATGAACATGCCGCCTAGGCACGGTCCTCGTAGATTTGCTCCCGACTGACCGTGAAGCCCTCCGGCCAGGGGCCGAGGTTCCGGACGGGAATGAGCTCGTCGAGATTGATGGGAATCTGCGGTGCCCGCTCCCGCTCGGGGTCAAGCTCGAAGACGAGGGTTTCGGTGTCGAGGTTGACGGAGCGGGTTTTCCAACCGGCAAGCTGCCAGGCGAGGGCATGGCTGTGGCCGTTCCCTGTCTTCGGATTGGCCCACCAGGTGCGGTGACAGCGGGCGGACTTCGGTAGCTTGCAGCGCAGGATCTCCTCGATGCGGCCGAACGACGTTCGCCACTCCGGCCCGGCCTGCCGCGTCAGGTAGCGGTAGAGGGGCGCGTACCTGCCGCGCTCGACGATCTCGCGCTCTCGACTTTCCCTGACGGCCTTCATGCATCCAGTATGTCGTTACTGGTACACGGCAACAAGTCTCCGGGAGGCGCAGGCCCTAGTTTTCCGTGTCCTCGTCCTCGGCCCCTTCGGCGCCGTCGGCTTCATCGGACTCCCCGTCATCCTCGCCGCCTTCGTCACCCTCTTCTTCGGGCTCGGGCGTCGGGGCGTCGGGGTTGGGAGCGCGAGTGATGGTGACGGACTCCATGACGTCGCCCTCGACGATGGCGTTGACGACGTCCATGCCCTCGATGACGCGCCCGAACGGGTAGAAGCTGTCGCGGTTTCCCGCATCGAAGTCGAGAGCGGGGTTGTCCTTCAGATTGATGAAGAACTGGCTGCCAAAGTAGGGCTGGCCGGCGCCTTTCGCCATCGCGATAGTGCCGGCTTCGTTGCGGACGTCGCTGGGCTCATCGCCGGTGATGTAGCCGGGACCGCCCCGGCCGGTGCCGGTGGGGTCGCCGCCCTGGACGACGAAGTTGTCGACGACGCGGTGGAAGACGAGGCCATCGAAGAACCGGTTCTCGGCGAGGAAGACGAAGCTGTTGACGGTGTTGGGGGCGATGTCGGCGAACAGCTCTATGACGATGTCACCCTTCGACGTGGAGATGGTGGCGGTATAGAGCTCGGCCTCGGGCTCGATAACAAAGTCGGCAGCCTGGTAGTTGCGCACGATGACGTCCGCTTCGTCTGCCTCCTCCGTCGGCTCGGCGGAGACGGTTTCCTCGGCCTCCGGAGCGACGGGGAGGTCGTCGGGGTCGGCCTCACCGCCCGTGTTCGGCAAGAAGGCCGCGAGCGAGATGCCAGCAACCATGAGCACGACGCCAACGCCGGCGAAGGTCGCGAGCGCCACCCGCCCGGTGAACAGGTTCATGGGGAAGCCCGGCTTGTAGGACTGGCCCTGGCCGCCGCTGACGTAGCGCCGCTGACGGCGTTGACGCTGGCCCCGGTGCTGCTGGCTGCGTTGCTGGCGGCGTCGGTTAGGGGGCAAGGCGGCCCTCGGTGTGCGGTCGTGTTGCTCGCGTCATGGCTGCGGCTGCGAGTATACGAAGGCGGGGGCTAGGCGAAACTTGCCCGCCTCAGGCGCCGGTGTGGCCGAGCTTCGCGAGCTCCTCGCGCGTGACCTCGCGATCGTCCCAGGGGAGAGATTCGCCTCCGAGCTCGATGGAGCGTTCGTGGCCCTTGCCACAGATGACGATGCTGTCGCCGGGTTCGGCGCGGGCGAGCGCGGCGGCGATGGCCTCGCGGCGGTCCTCGACCTCGATGAAGTCACTGCCGCGGACGCGTCCTGCCTCCTCGGCGTGACGGCCGATCTCGCGGACGATGGTGGCTGGATCCTCGCCGCGGGGATCCTCGTTCGTGAACACGGCGAAGTCGGCGCCTTCGGCGGCGGCGCGCCCGACGCCGAAGCGGCGTCCGGGATCGCGTTCACCCGCGGCGCCGGCCACGATGATGAGGTCGCGCTCGGCGATCTCGCGCAGGACGGAGAGCACCTTGCGAACGGAGTCGCCCGTGTGGGCGTAGTCGACGACGACGCTGAAGGGCTGGCCCATATCGATGCGCTCCATGCGGCCGGGCACGCCGTGGCAGGCGGCGATACCGCGGCCGATGGCCTCGGGCTCGACGCCCAGGGCGAAGGCGGCTCCCGCGGCGGCGAGCGCGTTGGCGACGTTAAAGAGGGCGGGCATGCGGATCTCGGTGCCGACCTCCGCGCCCGGGAGGGCGAGGCGGAAACGGCTGCCGTCGGCGTGCAGCTCAATGTGGCTGGCGGTGACATCGACGCCGGGCGTCTCGAGGCCGTAGCGGATGGCGCGCTGCGAGGTCAGACCGAGCAGGAAGCTGGTGGAGGGGTCGTCGGCATTGGCAACGGCGGCCCTGCCGGGGGCGGCGGGAGTGCGGTCGAGGGCGGCGAAGAGCCGGCCCTTGGCCTCGCGGTAGGCCTCGAAGCTCTCGTGGAAGTCGAGATGGTCGCCGGTGAGATTCGTGAGGACGGCCACATCGAAGGAGACCTCGTCGAGACGGTGGAGTGCGAGACCGTGGCTGGTGGCCTCGACGATGGCGTACTGGCAGCCCGCCTCGACCATCTCGCGGAGGAGGCGCTGCACCTCCGGGGCCTCGGGGGTGGTCATGCGGTGGGTGTGGCTCTCGATGTCGGTTCCGGGCACGTAGGCGTCGACGGTGCCGAGACGACCGACGCGGGCGCCAGCGGCTTCGAGAATGGAGGTCAGGATGTAGGCGGTGGTTGTCTTGCCGTCGGTGCCGGTGATGCCGATGACCGTGAGCTCGCGGCCGGGGTGGCCGTGGAGGGCGGCGGCGGCCTGCGCCAGCGCCATGCGAGTGTCCTCGACGGCGACGATGGGCTGGGCGCCGGGGAGGTGGCGCCAGGTTCCCCGGCGGCCACGCTCGACGACGACGGCGGCCGCTCCGGCATCAAGGGCGTCGGTGAGGAAGGCGTGTCCATCGACGGTGAAGCCGGGAACGGCGACGAAGAGGGCGCCGGGTGCGACGCGGCGGGAGTCGTGCTCGACGTGCTCGATGACGACGTCACCATCGCCACGCACAAGCTCGGCGCCGGGAATCTCCTCGATGAGCGATGCAAGCACACGAGCGTCGCTCATAGGTCGCGTCCGGCGCCGAGCTGTTCAGTCATCGAGGGTACGACACAGGTCAAGGAAATTCGTTAGCACGCGGGCGGTGGCGCCCCAGATGAGGTGCTCCCCCCAGCGGTAGGAGGGGAGGACGACGCGCCGGCCATCGATCTCGCGCACGTCGTCGACGAGATTGGCGGGGTCGGTGAGGTGGTCGAGGGGCACCTCGAGGAGGGAGGCGACTTCTTCGGGGGCGAACTCGAAGGTATACGGCCACTCGCGCAGCCAGCCGACGAAGGGGCGCAAGCGGAAATCGCTGCGCGTCCAGATTTCGTCGATCTCACCCAGCAGGTCAACATCCTCGGGAGCCACCCCGACCTCCTCGTGGGTCTCGCGCAGGGCGGTGAAGGCGGCGTTTTCGTCACCCTCGTCGCGCGCGCCGCCGGGGAAGCTGATCTCGCCCTTATGGTGTTCGACCAGGTGGGACCGTTCCTGGAAGAGCAGGTGGACGCCGTCGTCGCGCTCGTAGAGGAGGAGCAGGGCGGCGGCAGGGGTCGCCTCGCGACGGTCGGTGCGGCCCGGCTCGTACGCGGCCAGGGCGGCGCGTAACTGCTCCCTGAGCGAGGCGGCGGTGCGGTTCTGGAGGGCCATGCAATCGACTCGCGGGGCATGGTCAACGCGCCCGCGCGGGCTGTCAAACGAATGCAACCGAACGTGAACGGCTAGAGGGCGCCCTTGGTGGAGGGGAGGTCGCCGCCGCGGCGCGGGTCGATGCGGGTGGCGGCGTCGAGGGCGCGAGCGAGCGCCTTGAAGCAGGCCTCGGCCTTGTGGTGGTCGTTGGCGCCGGCGAGCGTGCGGACGTGCAGGTTCGCGCCGAGGGACGCGGCGAACGATTCAAGGAAGTGCGCGAGCAAGTCGGCGGGCAACTCGCCGACGGTGCGACCGAGCAGGCGCAGGTCGAGCTCGGCGTAGGGGCGGCCGCTGAGGTCGACGGCGGCGAAGGCGAGGGCTTCATCGAGGGGCATGTGCGCCGAACCGGCGCGCACGATCCCCGCCTTATCACCGAGGGCCTCACGGAAGGCCTCGCCGAGCGCGAGAGCGGTGTCCTCGACCGTGTGGTGGGCATCGACGTGGAGGTCGCCATCGGCCTTGATGGAAACGTCGAATACGCCGTGCTTGGCGATGTGGCTGAGCATGTGGTCGAAGAAGCCCAGACCCGTCGCGATCTCGAAGTGGCCCGTCCCGTCGAGATCGACGGTGATGGCGATCGTCGTTTCCGCGGTCTGGCGGGTGACGGTGGCGGCGCGGTCGCTGTCACTCATCGGGGGGCGACCTCCTTGAGGGCTTCGAGCAGGCGATCGGTGTCGCGGGGGCGTCCGGCGCTGATGCGGAGCTTGTTCGCGAGGTCGGGCCGGTCGTAGCGACGAACCAGGACGCCTTGCTGCCTGAGGGCAGCGGCGATCTCGCCCGAGTCGCCCGCCTTCACGTCGAAGAGCACGAAGTTGGCGTCGGAGGGGTGGGGATCCAGCCAGCCGAGGGCGCCGACCTCCTCCGCCAGGCGATCCCGTTCCGCGACGATGGCGCGCACGTTCGCAAGAAGCTCGTCGCGGTGGGCGAGCGCGGCGCGCGCGGCGGCATCGCCGGCGGCGTTCACGTTGTAGGGCTGCTTGATGGCGAGCATCGGTTCCACAAGGTCAGCGTGCGCGACGGCGTAGCCAACGCGCAAGCCGGCGAGCCCCGCCCACTTGCTGAAGGTGCGCATGACGACGAGGTTGGGATGAGCGTCGAGGAGGGGGACGGCGCTCGTGCCGGCGAACTCGGCGTAGGCCTCGTCGACGACGACGAGGGTAGGGAGCGCGCAGAGCGCCTCGATCTCCTCGAGGCCGGCCGCGTTCCCCGTCGGGTTGTTGGGCGAGGCGACGAAGACGACGCCGGCGCCGTCCTCGACGGCGGCGCGGAGGCCGGGGAGGTCAAGCCCGTAGCCGGCTGTGCGGGGCACCTCGATGTGGCGGATACCGGCGACGCCGCTGAGGAAGCTGTACATGCCGAAGGTCGGCGTGGCCGTGGCGGTCGCGTCGGGGAAGGTGAGGCGGAGGACGACATCGAGCAGGTCGTCGGAGCCGGAGCCGGCGACCACGTTCTCGGGGCGGACGCCGAGGTACCCGGCAATGCCGGAACGGAGCCCGGTCTGGTCGGGGTCGGGGTAGATGTGGAGGGGGGCGGCGGCAGCGGCCTCACGGACGGCCTCGGGGGCGCCGTAGAGGTTCTCGTTGGCGTCAAGCTTGACGAGATCGTCGACGGGCACGCCGATCTCCGCAGCAAGCACGTCGAGGGGCTGCACGGGCGCGTAGTGCGCGAGATCGTCGATGTCGTCCCGGAGGTAGCGGCGGAGGTCCACGGTGCGGCTCGCTAGCGGCCCTGGAGGCGGCGCTCGACGGAGGCGGCGTGCCCGTCGAGCCCTTCGGCCCGGGCGATGACGCGGGCGGCCTCGGCAAGCTCCTCCACGTCCTCGGGCGGGATGTTCACGAGGCTTACGGTCTTGAGGAAGTCGCTCACGCCCAGGGGCGAGCTCCAGCGGGCGCTGCCGCCGGTGGGCATGGTGTGGCTCGGTCCGGCGGTGTAATCGCCGACCGCCTCGGGAGAGCCTTCGCCGAGGAAGAGGCCGCCGGCGTTGCGCACCTTCATGGCGTAGGCGCCGGCGTTCTCGACGATGAGGCAGAGGTGCTCGGGGGCGTATTCGTTGGCGAGCTCGATGGCGTGGTCGATGTCGTTCACGAGCACGCAGCCACCACGGGTCTCGATGGCCTCGTTCGCGATCTTGCTGCGGTCGAGGTCACGCAACTGGCGGCGGATGGCCGCGCCCACCTGCTCGGCGAGGTGGTGCGAGGGCGTCAGCAAGATCGGGCTGGCGAGGCGGTCGTGCTCAGCCTGGGCGAGCAGGTCGGAGGCGACGAGCTCGGGGTCGGCGCTCTCGTCGGCGATGATCATGGTCTCGGTGGGGCCGTAGACGGCATCGATACCGACGTCGCCGAACACCTGCTTCTTCGCAAGGGTCACGAAGAGGTTCCCTGGGCCGCAGATCTTGTCGACCCTGGGGATGGTCTCGGTGCCGTAGGCGAAGGCGGCGATGGCCTGCGCGCCACCCGCCTTGAAGACGCCGTCGACGCCGGCGATCTCGGCAGCCACGAGCTTGACGGGCGGCACGGAGCCGTCGGGCAGGACGGGACTGCCGAGGTAGACCTCGTCGACGCCGGCGATACGCGCGGGGATGGCGCACATGAGCACGGTGCTTGGCAGGGGTGCGGCGCTGCCGGGAACGTAGATGGCGGCGCGCTGGATGGCGCGCGTAAGCTGCCCGAGGCCGTTCAGCTGGAAGTCGACGAAGGCGCCGCGCAGCTGCTGCTCGTGGTAGGAGCGGATGCGTCCGGCAGCGAAGTTGAGCGCTTCGACAACCTCGGGCGCGACCTGATCGTGGGCGGCGCGCATCTCCTCCTCGGAGACGCGCAGGTCCTCGACCTGGGCGCCGTCGATGCGGCCGTTGTAGTAGCGCACGGCGTTATCGCCGTCCTCGCGGACGTCGCGGAGGATGCGCCGGACGACCTCGTCTGGCTCGAGCTCCTTGCCGAACGTGCGGAAGGTCGTCTCGCGCACCTCAAGCGGCAGCTCGCCCGTGCCGAGGGGGGCGCGGGCGAGGAGCGTACGGCGGCCTTCCTCGGCGTTCCGGACTATCCGCATTCGAGGTACCTCGCGACGGCAGCGGCGGCGGCTTCGGTGGAGCGCTCGATGAAGGCGTCGACCTCCGCGCTCGTCACGTGGCCGATTGTCTCACCGAGCAGGTCGGGGAGCGAATCGAGGAAGCCGGACAGTTCGCCCTCGGAGTCGTCGACGCCGCTACGGCGAAGGTGGTTCTCGATCATGCCGCGGGCGCGATCCCAGTCCATGCCGCGGGCGGCGATGTCGCAGGCGACCTGGCGCCAGCGTTCGAGCGTCTCGGCGTCGACGAAGCCGGCGTCGATAGTATCGATAGTGCAGGCGAGGGCGTCGCAGATGTCGGCGCGGAGCTCGACGTCGCCGTGGGCACGCTCGAGGTCGAACTGGAGCAGGCGGTCCATGACGTTGGCACGCAGGGGCCCGCCCATCGTGTCGTGGGGGTAGAAGTAACGGCGGTAGATGTTCGTTATGTACTGTTCATCAAGCACGAGGTGCGTGAGATACCCGGCGACGAAGGCGCGTGTCTCGTCGTTGAGGCGGGCGGGGTCGGCGAGGCGGCCGTGCGCCTCGAAGAAGCCGGCGACGGAGTCCTGGTGCTCGAAGACGGAGAGGTCGAAGAAGTGGGTGGTGCGCCGGTCGGCACGGGTGAGGATGCGGATATCGGGGGCCGTGGCTCCGAGCAGGTAGTGCCCGGACTCGGGGGAGAGGGCGTCGTCGGGGAGGGCCTCTCCAAGCTTGCGGGCGAGGATCATGTGGAGGGTGATGGGCGGCATCAGGCGCCTCCCTGGGCCCCCTGCGCCACCGCTTCGGCCTCCCCGACGGCGGCGGCGCGAACGCCTTCGCGGAGCCGGTCGAGGAGCATGTCGAGCAGGTCACGGCGGGAGGTCCGCGGGTTCGTGGCGGCGATGACGCAGTTCGTGGAATCGAGGAAGGGGTCGAGCATACGGAGGTTGTTCACACGCAGGCTTGTACCGGTCTCGGTGCCCTCGACGAGGATGTCGGCGTCCTCAGGGACGAACGCCTCGCTGGCGCCGGCGATGGGGATGATGGCGGTGTGGGGGAGGCGGAGCTCACGCGCCCACTCCTCGGCGAGGCCGGGGAACTCGCTGGCGATGCGCACGGGGCGGCCGAGGCGCGACCAGAGCGCGAGCGCTTCCTGCGTGGTCTCGGCGGGGAAGTCGTCGTGGACGACGGGGCCGATGCGGTAGCGGCTGCGGCGCAGGTCGAGCGCCATCTCGACGGGGGAGCCGGGGAAGAAGGCGAGGTGTTCGCGCAGCCGGTCAACGCCGCTGACGGCGATGTCGAAGGCGCCAATCGCGACAAGGGCGGGCATGTCCTGGGGGCGCACCACCTTCACCTCGATGCCCTCGATGGGAGATGTGGGGCGGCGAACGAAGTCGCGTTCGCCGTAGCCGTCAAAGGCGAGGCCCGCATCGGCAAGGGCAGCGAAGGTGTGGCGCTGGGCGTGCCCGTCGGGAAGCGCGAGGCGGAGCACGCTCGTATCGCGCGCAACGCGGCCAAGAGGCACATCGGTGGCGCGATCGGGGAGGGTCAGGGTGGCCTCACTGGGGACGAACGCCGGCGTAAGCGGCTCGACGACGGCGCTGCAGTCGCGCGTGCGGAGCGAGTCGGCGTTCGCCACGACGGCGACGCCACCGTGGAAGAGGCGGTGGAGCGGTACGAGGCCGAGCGCCTCGACACCGGCAGCATCAGGCGCAGCGACGACGGCAAGGTCGGCATCCTCGGGGGGATAGGCCTCGACCGAGCCGTAGAGGTCGAGGAGGGTGTAGCGGGGAAGGCGGAGGCGGGCTGCGAGGAGGTCGGTGAGGTTGGGGAGCTCGGTCGCGAGGCGGACGCCGTCGAGGGAACGGGGGTCGGGGACCTCGCCGGGGGCAAGCCCGGCGGCGGGGGAGGCGCACAGCCAGACCTCGGTCGCGGGTCCGGGGAGGGCTCCCACGCGCACGACCTGCTGGCCGGGGAAGCGTGCCTGCAGCTCGGCCACCCAGACATCGCTGCAGATGCCGAGGTCGTAGTTGCCGAGGGCGACCTGGATGGGGATGTCGCGCTCGCGGAAGACGCGGAAACGGAAGCCGCGGTCGTTTACCTCGGAGCGCAGAAGGCGGGAACCAGCCTCGTAGCCGTCCATGGCAAGACCATGCGAGGCAAGCAGCTCACCCACGGGCTCGCGCAGCGAACCGGTCGGCACGGCGAGGCCGAGCGGGGCTCCGGGGCTGCTCATTTGTGCTGCAGCACGAACTGCACCACCTCGTCGAGGGTGGCGCGGTCGAGGGAGGAGGTGGAGGACGAGGCGGAGATGCCTTCCGGCCCGACGATGAGGTGGATGGAGGCGTCTCGGGCGTCGCCGAGGGCGGCGGAGATGCCGTGGCGGTGCAGGGAACTGGCCAGGCGGAGGGCGCCGGCAAGGCCGGCCTCGCGCTCGGCGACGATGGCCACGGAGGCGCCGCGTGAGGGCGCGTCGGCGAAGTGCCCCGAGAGCCGGTCGGCGTCGAGGGCGAAACCGCAAGCGCTTTCCGGGGCGTCCGGGCCGGCGGGCTGGTAGCGGCCACCGCGTCCCCAGGCGCCACCCTCGCCACGCAGCTCCCAGGTGACGCCAGAGTAGTAGTCGAAGTCGAAGGGCAGGGTGAAGTCGATGGCGACGGCGCGGCCGGTCGCGACGAGCGCGGCGGCCACCTCCCGCAGCTCCTCCAGGGGGGCAACGGCGCCTGGGAGGCCAGTCCGAGCGAGTGCGACGAGGTTGTCGACGAGGGCGATGTCGCCCGAGGCGCCAAGCGCCGCCTGTACGAAGGCGAGCGTTGCCGGGTCGTCGGCGAAGGCATCCCGGACGGCCGCGAGGCCGTTCCCGGCGACATCGTCGAGGAGGGCGCGGCGGGCGAGCACGTCGGTGAGGCCGGCCGCGTCGACGGCGGCGCGGGCAACGCCGGCGTGCGTGAGGCGGAGGTCGACCGGCAGGTCGAGCGCGGCACACGTATCGGCGGCGACGGCGAGCACTTCGAGGTCACCGACGACGGGCGGGGCGCCGAGGTACTCGAGGCCACACTGCCAGTCCTCGCCCTCGGCTCCTCGGAAGACGCTCTGGACGTAGAGGAGACGGGCGGGGAGCTCAACACCGGCATCGGCAGCGGCGCGGGCCACGGGGATGGTCGAGTCGTAGCGGAGCATGACGCGTTCGCCGCTCCACCCGTCCCAGTCGAGGAAGGTGTAGGCGCCAGCGAGCATCTCCGGCGAGAGGGCGCCGGCGGAGGTGAAAAGGCTGTAGCTCTCGACCGTGGGCGTGCGGATCTCCTCGTAGCCCCAGTGCCGGGCGACCTGGCGGAACGCGTCCTCGACGTGACGGAAGGCGCGCATCTGATCGGGGAGCAGATCGCGCATGCCGCGGGCGCGCGGGACGGGGCCCGCGGAAGGGGTCGCGGCAGGCGTCATCTGGTCGGGCATGGCTACTCGCCAGTGTAGCGGGTTCCCACGTAGCCGCCGCCAACGCTCGCGGGCGCAAGGAAGGCCCCGGGGAAGTCCCCGGGGCCCTCGGTCGGTTCCGGTGCTACCGGCGGGAGCCGGTCTAGGCGTCGTCCAGCCAGGCCGCCTCGCGGCGTGGCGTGTTGTTGCCCGAGTAGCCGTTGAACCAGTCGTCCTTGCCGTAGTCGCGCAGGCGGGAGCTGACGGCGAGGTAGGACTCGGCGGCCATCGGCATGGTGAAGATGCCCCAGGCGCGATCGAGGATCCAGCGCTGCAGGTCGGTGATGATCTGCACGCGGGTCTCATGGTCCAGCTCCTGGGTCTGCGCGAGCATCTGCTCGCCGACGTGCGCGGAGCCTTCGGCGATCTCGGGGTGCGGCGAGTCGGTTCGGAAGTTGAAGGCGACACTACCGTACTGCTGGGGATCGAACCACGAGAGGTAGGACGCGTCGGGGGCGCCGTCCGTGCCTCCGCCGACGCCGGTGCCGCTCTGGAGCAGGCCCCAGGGCTTCACGTCGTCGGTGTTGTCGTTGGCGGCGCTCACCCATGTCTGGATGTCCGCGCTGGACACCTCGAAGGTGGTACCGAGCACCTCGGTGAGGTTGGTGGCGGCGAACTCGGCGATGGCGAGGTAGGCCGGCCCCTGGATGGTGTGAATGTCGACGTACTCGTAGATGGAGTCGTACTTCGCCTGGTCCTCGCCGCGGGAGGCAGCGTCGCTCTTGGCAGCCTCCCAGAGAGCCCGGGCCTCGTCGGGGTCGTAGTTGTAGTAGCCAGCCAGGTCCTCCTGGGTGAGGCGCTGGAAGCGGGCGTTGATGATGGTGAGGGGCGCCTGCAACCTTGCGTTGCCGGCGTGGATGCTGTTGATGAAGGCCTGGTAGTTGAACGCGTTGCGGATTGCCTTCCGTGCCCGCTCGTCGCGCCACTTGCCGCCGTCGAAGCCGAGGACGGCCCAGCCGCCGGCGGGCGCGCCCTCGACAGCGACGTTCGGGTTGCCCTCCAGCCCCTCCGCCTCGAGGGCGTCGATGGAGCCGTAGGCGTCGAGGTCGCCGCTTTCGAGCAGGGACCGCGCCGTCACGTTGTCGGCGACGATGCGGACGTCGTACTCGTCGATGTAGGGCCCATCCTCGACGAAGCCGTCATCGGGGTTGGGATGGGCGTAGTAGTCCGGGTTGCGGACGAGGTGGGTTCCCTCGGCGCTGCGCTCGGAGAGGATGAACGGCCCGGCTGCCATGCCGCGCACGTGCTCCTGGCCCGTCTGGTCGGGCTGAGCCAGCACCAGCTTCTTGTTGATCATGCCGAAGTACTGGCGGGAGCGATGGAGCAGGGCGTCGGCGCGAGGCCCGGTCCAGTTCTCCTGGACGTGCGTGGCGTCCACCGGCACGACGCTGTCGAAGTAGTTGTAGATGCTGGCGGGCACGTGGGTAGCGCCCAGCGAGGCGAGCAACTCCGGGGGCCGCTCGATAGTGAAGGCAACGTCCTCGGAGGTGACAGGGTCGCCGTTGTGGAACTGCATTCCCTCACGCAGGCTCCAGACGAGCGTGGTGTCGTCGACCTGCTCGTAGCCGACGACGCCGTCCAGCGAGAAGGTGCCCTTGCTCACCTGGAAGTCGAGCAGATGGTTGTAGACCTGGTAGACGACTTCCTGGTTGTCGGTGTGGAAGACGGCGGGATCCATACCCATGTCTTCCGTCCGCTTCCAGGAGCGGTACGTGCCACCGCGCTTGGGACCGCCCGCAGGTGCTTCCTCTGCTGCAGCGGCAGCCTGCGTGGCTTCAGCCTCGGTTTCAGCGGCGGCAGCGTCGTCGTCATCGGCGGCGGCCTGTGTCGCAGCGGCGGCCTGCGTGGCGGCGGCCTGCGTGGCAGCCGGGGCAGCAGCGTCGTCGTCGTCATCGTCGTCGTCGCCGCAGCCAGCGAGGATCGCCGCCGACCCGGCAGCGGCTACGCCGGTTCCAGCCAGGAAGCCGCGACGGCTGAGGCGACGCCCACGAAGGCGAAGCCAGTAGTTGTCTCGATCGCGCATCTCAAAGCCCTCCCCGCTCCCGATAGCTTGCCGGGGCGTTCAGCCGATGCTGTGGCGCGCACAATAACCCGTGCGGGGATCGCGTTTCAACGGGGCAAGGGGACGAAGTTCGCGGCTAGATGCGCCCCCGCAGGCGGGGGTCCAGGGTGTCGCGGACGGAGTCGCCAAACATGTTGAAGGCGAACACCGTCAACGCCAGCGCCGCTCCAGGGAAGATGGCGAGCCAGGGCGCGCGCCTGAAGAACTGGCGTGAGTCCCCGCTGAGCTCGGCCCCCCAGGACGGTGCGTCAGACCCGAGCAGGAAGGAGAGCGTCGCCTCCGTGAGGATGGCGGCGGGCAGGCTGATGGTCGTGAGCACGATCATGAGGCCGGTAATATTGGGCAGGATGTGGCGCAGCATGATGCGGAACTGACCCGCGCCGATCAGCGTGGCCGCCTCCACGTATTGCGCGCTGCGCTGCTCCAGCACCGATCCTCGCATGATGCGGAAAGCGCCCGGCATGAAGAAGAAGGCAATCGCCAGCACACGGGCCAACTCCTCCGCCGGCAACGCCGGTAAGTCGGGCAGCTTATCCACCAGGACTATGTCCATGATCATGGCTAACAGGAGGGAAGGGACGGCGAAGAGCATGTCGGCCACGCGGCTCAGGCCGAAGTCGACGGCGCCGGCGAGGAAGCCCGCGACAAGGGCGAGCAGCGTGCCTCCGACCGTCCCCACGAGCACGGTGGCCAGACCGATCTTGAGAGAGATTCGGCCGCCGTACAGCACGCTCGACCAGAGGTCCCTCCCCTGGCGATCGGTGCCGAAGTAGTAGTCGCTGTTCGGCCCAACGAGGACATGGGGCGTGAACGACTCCAGCGTGTCGGGGTTCGTGGTGTTCAGGAGGGGGGCCGAGCCGGCCATGAAGCCAACGATGATGATGACGATGACGCCGAGGGCGCCTGCCGGCTCGCGGCGGGCCCAACGCAGCGGATTGAACCGCTGCTGGGGGGGAATCGCGTACTCCTGCTCCAGGAACGTGCCCGATGCCGGCGTGGGGACCGCTTCCGACGCGTCACTCATCGCTAGTACCTGATCCTCGGATCGACGTAGGTATAGAGGACATCAACCAGGAGCGTGATGACCATGAACAACGCGGCGAAGATCATGGTGACCATGAGGACGGCGGGGTAGTCCCGCGCTATGAGCCGCTCCAGCGCGAACAGGCCCATCCCGGGGATGGCGAAAATCTGCTCGGCTACGATGGCGCCGCCGAGGATGGTCCCGAGCTGGAGGCCCACCACCGTCAGCACCGGGATGAGGGCGCTCCGGAAGACGTGCCGGAAGATGACGACCCGCTCGCGCAGCCCCTTCGCGCGCGCCGTGCGCACGTGGTCCGAGTGGAGCACCTCAAGCATGGCCGAGCGCATGATGCGGGCCGTGTAGGCCGCCCCCGCGTAGGCCAGCACGCCCGCGGGGAAGATGACGATGGCGAGGTTCTTGAGGGGGTCCTCGGTGAAGTCGACCCAGTCCTGGATCGGGTTCCACTCAAACCAGACGAAGGCGTAGATGATGATGAGCGTGCCCGTCCAGAAGTTGGGGACGGAGATGCCGAGGATCGTGCCGACCCGCAGCAGGTAGTCCTCGGGCTTGTTGCGCCTCACCGCTGAAATGACGCCCACGGGCACGCTGAGGGCCGCGGACAGGAGGATCGTCAACAGGCCAACCTCAAGGGTCTTCGGCAGGCGCTCCTTGACGGAGCCCATGATGGAGTCGTGCGGAGGCGTCAACGATTCGCCGAGATCACCCTGGAAGATGCCCCCCAGCCAATCGAAGTACTGAACGTACCAGGGGCGATCCAGCCCCAGCCGTTCGCGGGCCACTTCGAGATTGGGGACATCCGAGATGCTCAGGGCGGCGGAAAAGGAGGCGTCGCCCGGCAGCGTCCAGATGAGCAGGAAGAGGACCAGGGAGAGGAGCAGCAGCATGAGGGGAATGGCCATCAGGCGGCGCAAGATGTAGGTCCGCATGCTCTCCCCTTCACGCTCCGCGGCCGGCCGGGGCCAGCCACAGGACGCGGCGATTCTGGCCGATGCGTATACCGCTTGGCAATACGTGCGGAGGGGTTAGGCCCCTGCGCGGAGCGCCCTCCACCAGTCCTGAACGTCGGGCTGGAAGTTGGCGTGGTACTGCTTCTGCAGGTCGTTGGCGCCCTCAAAGAGGGGCTCTGTGTCGGTGGTGGCGAGGTCGGAGGCGCTGGGGACGGGGTCGATCCACTCGAGCTGGATGCCCTCGATCACTTCGCCCAGGCCGGAGTCCTCGTGGTGGGGGCTGGCCTGGTGCTCGATGAAGCCGTTGTAGCTGTTGAAGGAGAGCAGGCCGTAGTAGCTGCCCTTCTCGGCGCCGCGCCAGAACTCGTAGCGGCGGACGTTTGTCTCGTTCTCGTGGGTGTCGCGCCAGAGCTCGCCTTCGAGTTCCTCGAAGCGGGCTTCCTTGCCTTCCTTGATCTTGATGTGGGCCAGAATCGTCGCCATTGGTTCTCTGGGTCGGCTGGATTTGGCGAGTCCGGACGGCTTTCGCCGCGAGGGGAGTACGCCTGCGCCGCGCGCAGATTCTAGGCGTTCTGGCCGAGTCCCGGGGCGCGAGCGCTCGCGCTAGTTCACATCGAACTGGATTTCGAGGTGGGTCACGCCGCGGACGCCACCCTTGCCCGGAGGCGGGAAGACGATGCCGTCGTTGGGGACGTCCTTGAGGCGCGGGTTCTTGAGAACCTGGAGGAGCATCTTGCCGGCCATGACGGCCTCCTGGCGGGCCATTGCGTAGCCCATGCAGAAGTGGCGCTCCTGGCCGAAACCGAGGTGGCTGGCGACGCCGTCCTGCCAGTAGCCGACGCGCAGTTCCTTTCCGAAGTAGAGGTCGTCGCGGAAGATGTTGAAGGTGTCGGCGTCCTTGAAGACGCGCTCATCGCGGTTCCCGGAGCCGAGGCAGAGGGCGACGTTGGCGCCGTAGGGGATGACGCGGTTGCCGAGCTCGGTTTCGCGGGTGGCGCGGCGGGGCTGGTAGTGGTTGGAGCCGTCGAAGCGGAGCATCTCGGTGAAGACGCGGTCCATCAGCTCGGGGTCGTCGCGGACGGCTTCGTACTGCTCGTAGTTGCTGAGCAGGTTCCACCACATGGAGTCGATGGCCTTGTGGGTGGTATCGCCGCCGCCGACCAGGAGGAGGGCGACAAACGACTTGATCTGGTGGTCGGTCATCATCTCGCCGGACATCTCTGCCTCCACGAACTTGGAGATGAGGTCCTGCCTGGGGTTGGCGCGGCGGTCGGCGATGATGGGCGTGAGGTAGTCGTGAAGGGCGAACTTCGCCTTCTCGGCGGAGCGGAAGTAGGCGCGTCCGTAGCCCATGCCGGCGAAGAGGGTGTTGTAGATGCTCTCGAAGTAGTCGAAGTCCTCGCGCGGCAGGCCGAGCATGCCGGCGATGACGCGGATGGGGAAGCGCTGGCTGAACTGCGTGACGAGGTCGATCTCGCCCTGCTTCGAGATGCCGGCGGCGAGATCCTCGGCGGCCTCCTGGGAGAACTGCTCGATCATCTCGGCGGCCGTCTGTTCGATGACGGGGAGCCAGGTGACCAGCTTCTTGCCGACGAACTCACCGGCGACGATGCCACGGCTCCAGCGGTGTTCGGGACCCTCACCCATGTCGAGGATGGTCTCGCCGAGGGGCGACTCGGAGCCGAAGTCGTACTTCCCCTGCATGTCGTACACGCCGCGGGTGAAGTCGCCGCCGGGACGGCTGCGTTTGTAGGCGTCCCAGATGTCCTCGTAGCGGCTGACAAAGAAGCGGTTCTGGAGGCGGTCGTGGTAGACGGGCTCCCAGTCGCGAATCTTCTTGTAGAGGGGGAAGGGGTTGAGGCGGTGCTCTTCGGTGAGGAACTCGCCGGGTTCGATGATGGGGGCTTCGGTTGGGGCCGTCATAGTCGCCTCGCCGCCACGGGATGGGCTTGAGAGCGAGTCTAGGCCGCGCACGGGGCATGTCAACGCAGGGCGTCAGGAGCGGGGGCCTTGCGAAGGGTCTGCGGGCGGTCCATCCTCCCCGACATCCGGAAACAGGAGCGAATTGCGATGTCGGACGAGCTTGCGGAACTGCGCGCGCGGGTCGCCCGCCTGGAGGCGGAGCGAGCGGTGATCAGCACCTTCAACGAGTACTTCTACAACATGGATATCGGCTACACGGACGGCATCCTGGACGTGTTCCACGAGGACGCGGTACTGGACGTGATCAACTTCCCGCCGGGGACGATGGACGACCTTCGCTTCGAGGGTCGCGAGGCGATGCGGGAGCTGTACGGTCCGCACTCGAGCGCGGAGCCGACGCTCTCGGGCGGGCACCACTCGGCGAACGTGCAGGTGAACGTGGCGGAGGATTGCTCGAGCGCGGAGCTGAGCGCCTACTTCATGACGTCGGGCGGCCACGGCGGCCTGGGCGGGGGCCTGTACCAGGGGACGTTCGTGCCGGACGGGGACAAGTGGCGCATCTCGCACTACCGCATCATCAGCAACTGGGGCTGGTCGCCGGACGAGTGGACGAAACGGACGGAGTCGCTGCCGGCGAGCAAGGCGAAGCGTGGCGGCAAGCCGCCGGTCTACGAGTTCCCGAAGGCGCCGGTGGGGTAGGGGGCGGGCTGCGCCCGCCAGGAGAGCGCCGCGCTGCCGCTCGGCTGAGGGGCGAGGAGAGCGGCGGGCGGGCGCCCGCCTGAGGGGAGCGCGTTCGCTATCGCGCCGCTGAGTAGACCTTCGCCTCCCATTCCCGGAGCCGCGCTACACTTGCGCGCGGCCCGATGGGGGCCGTGGAGGTGGTTCTGATGCCGATGTCCCGTGAGGAGATGGATGCGTTCCTGGCCGAGCCCCGGAATGCGATTGTGGCGACCGTCAACCCGGATGGGTTTCCACAGCTGACGCCGATCTGGTTCCACTGGGAGGACGGGACGGTGTACTTCAGTACGACGGCGCCGCGCCTGAAGACGCGCAACCTGGAGCGCGACGGGCGCGTCTCGATCTGCGTCGACGAGCCGGGCGACCCGGACCAGCGGACGGTGGTGCTGGCGGCCGAGTCCTGCACGATTACCCCGGGTCTGGGGACGGTGACGGAGACGATCGCGCGCAAGTACGGCGGCGAGAACTGGGAGTCCAGCTACGAGCACATCGCCAACACGCCGGATCGCGTGGTGGTGTCGTTCGTGCCGACCCGCGTCCTCACCTGGAGCTCGTCGGCGGACCGGAGGGAGCACGTCCAGAAGAACCGCTAGTGGTCGGTGGCCGGTGATCGGTGGCCGGAGCCGGGCGATGCGAGGGGCCGTGCAGGCTCGTAGGATGCGCGTGCATCGCGTTCCGCAATAAGCATCGCCGGGCGCGAACCGGAGGCTGTCATGGGATTTCTTGACGGGAAGGTGGCGCTCGTGACGGGCGCCGCCGAGGGCGTCGGCGTCGCATTCGCGAACGCCGTCGCTGCGGAGGGCGCGAACGTCGCGATCTGCGACATCCGCGACAACGTGGACGAGCGCGCCGGCCAGATCGGCGACGCGCACGGGGTCGAGACGGCGTCGTTCCACGCGGACACGGGCGTGCCGGAGGACTGCTGGCGAGTGGTCGACAGCACGATGGAGCGGTTCGGCCGGATCGACGTGCTGATCAACAACGCGGGCACGATCGCGATGACCTCCCCCACGGACCCGTGGGAGAAGTCGATCGCGGACTACGACCTGGTGATGAACGTGAACAACCGCGCCTACTACCTGTTCGGCCGGGCGGTCTTCCCGATCATGCAGGAGCAGGGCGGGGGCGACATCGTCAATATCGCCACCGACCACATCTACACGCAGAAGAACCGGCCCTCGGGCGGCGGCTGGGTGATGGACACCTACGACGCCTCGAAGTGGGGGCTGAACGGGTTCCTGCTGAGCTGGTCGAAGGCGGGAGAGCCGCACAACATCCGCGTGAACGGGATCTGCCTGGGGGCCACCGACTCGCACATGCTGCGGGGGTTCACGGGGGAGGAGAACCTGACGCCGGAGATCATCGCGAGCTGGATGAAGCCGGGGGACGTGGCCCAGGTCGTGATGGACCTGATCAAGGACGGGCGCAGCGGCTACAACATTCCGGTGTGGGTCGACGACCCGGTGGTCCTGACACCGCGCAGCGACGATTTCTCGATGAAGGTCGGCATCATGAAGTCGGCCTTCCGGGCGTAGGAGGGGAACGATGGGATTCCTGGACGGAAAGGTCGGAGTCGTCACGGGGGCGGCGCAGGGGCTGGGAACGGCCTACGCGCGGGCCCTCGCGGGCGAGGGGGCGGACGTCGCCATCTGCGACGTGAAGCCGGAAGTGAGCGCCGTCGCCGACGAGATCGCGGCGACGAGCGGCCGGACGGTGCGCGCATACCCCTGCGATGTCTCGGACGCGGAGGCCATCCGCGGCTTCGTCGACGGGGTGCTGCGCGACTTCGGCGGCGTGGACGTGGTCGTGATGAACGCCGCCATCTACGGGTCGTCGCCGCTCGATTTGTCGCGCGAGGAGGCGCTGGCCGAGTACCAGCGCTTTTACGACACGAACGTGAAGAGCGTGTACCTGCTGGAGCGGGCGTTCGCGCCCTCGCTGGTGGAGCGGGAGGGCGACATCGTCGTCATCTCGACGGACCACGTGCTTCCGCCGCTGGAGCCCGGGGGCACCCGCGGCGGACCCGGGAGCGACCTCTACGACTCGTCGAAGTGGGTGCTCAACGGCTACATCCAGGCGTGGGCGCTGGGGTTCGCCGACCAGGGTCATAACGTGCGCGTGAACGGCATCGGCATGGGAGCGACGGACACGCCCATGCTGCGGGGCGTCTTCCCGGGCGACGGTCCATCGGACGAGGTCGTGGCGGGGTGGATGACACCGGCCCAGCAGGCTCAGCTCCTGCTCGACCTGCTGCAGGACGGCCGCACGGGCGACCTGATCTCGTCGGAGCCCGGGCATCCCGTGGAGCTGCCGCCGCGCTCGGCGTACGGGCAGCCGGTCTCGAACCTGCCGATCGAGCAGTTCCACCACGGGCTCATGGGACTTGAGCCGGCCATCTGGGAGCCGCCGAGCTAGCGCCAGGAGGAATGCGATGACGGCCGTGAGCTTCGACCCGGCAGTGTTCGACACGCCGGAGTACTGGCGCGACCCGTACCCGCACCTGAAGGTGCTGCGAGACCACTTCCCCGTGTACCACGACGAGATGCACGGGCTCTGGTACATCACGCGCTACGACGACGTGTGCAACGCCTTCAAGGACAACGTGCACTACTCGAGCAAGAACCTGGAGCGCTCGATGGCGCTCGTGTTCGGCACGACGATGATGCAGTTCGACGGGGAGGAGCACACGAAGCGGCGGAACATCGTCGCGCCGGAGTTCTCGGGACGGCGGATGGAGCCGCTGATCCCGATCATCGAGAAGAACACGCAGGATCTTGTCGACCGGATCACGGCGAGCGCGGCGGAGCGGCTCGCGCAGGGGTTCGCGGAAGAGGGCGAGGTAGAGCTGATCGACGCATTCAGCTCGCGGCTTCCGGTGATGGTGATCATCGACATGCTGGGCCTGCCGCAGGAGGACCACGACCTCTTCCACGAGTGGTACCCGGCCATGATGGCGGGCCTGACGGGCACGCCCGAGCAGCGCACGTACGGCATCGAGTGCAACCAGCAGTTCCACGCCTACATCGACAGGCTGGTGGACGAGCGCAGCGTGAATCCCGGCGAGGACCTGATCTCGAAGCTCTGCATCGCGGAGGTGGACGGGGCGCGGATGTCGAAGGAAGACATCAAGGCGTTCTCGAGCCTGCTGCTGGTGGCGGGGGGCGAGACGACGGACAAGGCGATCGGGAACATGTGGGTGCACATGATGGAGAACCCCGACCAATTCGCGGAGGTGAAGCGCGACCCGGACCTGTTCGACCGCGTGTTCACGGAGACGATGCGGATCACGCCGCCGGCGGGGAGCCAGCAGCGGGACGTCGTGAAGCCGGTCGAGCTGTACGGCCAGACGATCCCGGTGGGGGCGGAGGCGCACTTCTCGATCTTCGGGGCGAACCACGACGAGCGCGTGTTCGACCACCCGGACGAGTTCGACATCTTCCGGGACGACCTGTACTTCGGGCGGGAGCTACGGTCGGGGTACTTCGAGGGCGGGCAGGCAGGGCACCTCGGCTTCGGGCTGGGCAAGCACTTCTGCGTGGGTTACCAGCTGGCCCGTTCGGAGGCGGTCATCGGCTCGAAGGCGCTGCTGGAGGCGATGGGCAACCCGCGGGTGAAAGCGGGGGGCGCAGCGCACATCCAGGTGGCCGGCCCGATGAACGAGCAGCCCCGGCTGGACCTCGAGTTCGACGTGGTGTGAGGGGCTGAAACGGGGACACTGCCCGGATTATTCGGGCCGGTCTTGCTCCTCGGACGGAAACTCCTCAAGGCGAGACAGATCAATCACCTCTTCTACGTCGCTGAGGAAGAACGTGGCTACAAGGACCTCGTCATCCTCTTCAGACCTGTAGAAGGCGATGTGGTGGCCCGTGATACGGGCGTTATCTGCATCCAACCTGAATCGCACCCTGTCCGGGTCGATGAGGGTGACGATGTACACGCTAGGTGGCCGCCTGCGGAGATGGGAAGAACGACTCGTCAAGCGAGACGGTCTCCCCTTCATACTCCACAGCTAACACATCACCCCAAGAAATAAAGGAGGTTCCAGGACGTCCATCGTAATCGCGAACAATGCGCACCCAGGCCGGGCTCCCGCCACGAACACCAACGTCAATCCGCTGGTCCTTCCACAGACGCTTTTCAACGGTGGTCACAGCATCAAGGATCGAGCCCAGGGTCGATGACCACTCAGATCCCCTTAGATCGGCCGTGCGCGTCTTCTTGCCTTCGCGGTAACGGACGAAGAGCAGCGGCTTCCACTCAAGGACATCACTGGACTGAGGCGCCCCGGCCTTGGCAGTCACGCAACCATGCTAGCACGCACGCGCCACCATGGAGACAACCTGAAGACGTGGACAGCGAAGATGGCCAGGTCGCTTTCTAGCGGGCGTCGGGGTCGAGGCCGCGACGCTCGCGCTCGGCGCGCATGCGGACGGCGTCGGACTCGAGGCGCGGGCCGCGCTCCTCGTCGGTGAGGGTGCCGGCGACGTCCTTCCCGGACTTGGCGCTGTCGAACGTGATCCACTTCTCGGGGGTGGCCTCGATGATGATGCGCAGGGGCGAATCGAGGCGCTCGACGAAGTCGTCCTCGGCGGCCTTGTCGTCCGGGTTCGCCTTGTGCGCGAGGGCGCGATAGAACCAGTCCTTGGTCTCCTGGTCCTCGCGGACGATGGCACGGCACTTGGCAGTGGCGGCGCCGCGGGGGGAATCGGGGCTCTGGGCGGAGATGCCGCTGACGGCGACGGAGACACGCCCGTCACGGCGGATGGCGGCGACGCGGTGGCGGTGGGCGGCGCAGGTGATCCAGAACTTGCCGTCCCTCCAGACGAAGGAGTGGTAGACGCCGACGGGCCAGCCGTCCTTGGTGCCCCACATGAGGATGCACTCGCTGGCATCGTTCATGAGCTGGTCGATCTGCTCGTCGCTGTAGGGATAGACGGAAACGACCTCGTGGTCGCGCATTCCTTCGGACACGGGGAACCTCCTTGGAGTCAGGCGCGTACGGTAGCCAGCCCGGGGCGCGTCCGCAAAGGGCCGGACTACGGGTGGCCGGCCACCATGAGCAGCGTGCCGGTGACCCAGCTCGAGGCGTCGGAAGCGAGATAAACGGCGGCAGCGCCGAAGTCTTCCTCCTTGCCGAGGCGCTTGAGCGGCTCGTTCTCGGCCATCTTCGCGAAGTATTCGTCGTCACCGCCGGAGGCGTCCTCGTAGTCCTCGGTGCGGACCGAGCCGGGGAGGATGGCGTTGACGCGGATGTTGAATGGGGCCATCTCGAGGGCCAGCGTCTTGGTGAGGTGGTTGAGGCCGGCCTTGGAGGCCGTGTAGACGCCGTTCGTGGGGGCCCCACGGGAGATGGCCCCGACGGAGCTGACGTTGATGATGGCTCCGCCGCCGGTGCTGCGCATCGCAGGCCAGACGGCTTTCGCGCACATCCACGGGGCCTTGAAGTTGAGGGTGGTGGTAGCGTCCCACGACTCCTCGGGCGTCTTGACAAGGAAGTTGACGCTCTGCTCCTGCAGGCCGCCGGCGTTACTGACCCAGACATCGATGCGGCCGAAGTGGTCCATCATCGACTGGACGAGGCCCTCGACGTTGGACCAGTCGCGAACGTCGGTGGGGAGGGCGAGGGTGCGGCGGCCGCGGTCCTCGATCTCCTTGCCGACATCCTTGAGGAGCTGCTCACGGCGTCCGGCCACGGCGACGTCGGCGCCGGCCTCCGCGAGGCCGAGGGCGATGCCGCGGCCAATGCCGCCCCCACCGCCCGTCACCATTGCGATTTTTCCTTCAAGGCTAAACAGATCCAGGATGCCCATGCGCACACTCCCGCGAAGAGGTTTTCGGCAGTGTACGCGAGGCCAGTCGGTGCGGCTGGTCTCCCAGGAATCAGGCCGGCACGCGGACGCCGTTTCCACAACCGTTGTCATATTAAATGTATGCTTTCGCGCGGCACGGAACGCTGTTGTTCTGACCGTTCCGTTCGCAGGAGCATCCCGTGGAGCTCCGCGCCCTCGTCGCAGCGGCTGGCCTCTCACTTGCGCTGGGAGTGTTAACCGCAGCGCTCTGTGCCCGGCCACCGTTCAGCGCGGGAGCCGACTCGCCCGCACCCGAGTTCATCGACGTGAAGACCACGGAGAAGCGAACGAGCGGCGGCCAGCAACGCATCGAGGTTGAGACGCCGCCCGGGGAGGCCGGTGACCTGCTCATCGCCGTCGTGGCGCTGGCTCGGGACCGCGCCATCGTCGCCCCGGCGGGGTGGACCCTCATCGACAGCGGGGTGGCGGACGAGGACGAGGCGCGGCTGGGAGTCTGGTACCGCGTTGCAGACGGCTCGGAGGGCGAGGCGTATGCCTTCACCTGGGAAGGGAGGGCCCGCGGTGGGGCGGCCATCTTGCGATATCGCGGTGTCGATCCGGGGAAGCCGCTGGGTCTGAGCGAATTCGCGACCGGGGAGACTCGCGATCCTCCAACGGCCCCGGATGTGGTCACGGCGGTCGGGGCAGTCCGTGTGTTGCGGGTGTTCGCGGTGTTCGGGGCCTCGATCAGGGCGACCGATGGCCCCCCAGCGGGCCACGAGGAACGCTTCTTCGTGGGCGCCCAGGGCAGCAACGGCGTGATTGCGGGCGGGGCGGACTCGGCCCTGACGGTGGCCGGCACCACTGGTCCAGCGGTCTTCAACCTGGACCTGCCAAAGGGGAGGGCCTGGCGGACCGGAACCATCGTCCTGAACCCTGCGCCCGCGCCAACGCTATCACCTACACCTACTCCTACACCGACACCTACTCCCACGCCGGCACCGACCCCCACGCCTACTCCCACACCGACGCCGACGCCAACTTCCACGCCGACTCCGACGCCCACTCCCACCCCAACGCCGACGCCGACCCCCACACCAACGCCGACGCCCACTCCCACCCCAACGCCGACGCCAACTTCCACACCGACGCCGACCCCCACACCAACGCCGACCCCCACGCCCACACCAACCCCGACCCCAACGCCGACGCCTACCGCCACACCCACACCCACCCCCACGCCAACGCCGACCCCCACACCAACGCCAACTCCCACGCCGACGCCGACTCCCACGCCGACGCCGACCCCCACACCAACGCCAACTCCCACGCCGGCGCCTACACCTCCAGGCCCGAAGTTCCTCGGGAGCGAGTCGGAGGCGAAGACCCGGAGCGGAGGGAGTCACGAGCTCACGATCAGGACGCCAGAGGGACAGCCAGGCGACCTGCTGGTGGCCATCCTCACGACTCGTCACGAGCGGTCGCCGAGCGCGCCAGAGGGCTGGACGCTCATCGACAGCGGCCTGGCTCACGAGAAGGAAGCGACTCTGGCGGTGTGGTACCGCCTGGCGGATGGGACGGAGTTGACGAGCCACACCCTGAGTTGGCTGTGGGGAGAGAGCCAGGCCGTGGGAGCCATCCTCCGCTACGGCGACATCAACCCCACGGCGCCGATCGGCACCATTGCAACCAGTACGGGGAAAGGGAACGCGCCAGTCGCTCCTGCCGTGAAGGCGGTGGCTGGCACGCGGGTTCTGTACATCTATGCGGTCGGTGACGGGGACCGCGTCATCGGTGCGCCGGAAGACACTGAGGAGCGGTTTTCCAGAAGCAGCAGGGGCAGCACGGGCGTCCAGGCAGGGGCGGCCGACGCGCTGTTGACGGCGCCTGGCGACAATGGGGCTGCTGATTTCTCGTTCGCGGAAGGGACGAAGCGGGCGTGGCGCACCCTGACAGTGTCCATCAACCCGCGGCCATCTGTGACGCCAACTCCCACACCAACGCCCACACCAACGCCCACACCAA
This sequence comes from Tepidiformaceae bacterium, assembly GCA_965203545.1. Taxonomy (GTDB): domain Bacteria; phylum Chloroflexota; class Dehalococcoidia; order Tepidiformales; family Tepidiformaceae; genus UBA2991. Next base: position 359,733 of record OZ241899.1, on the reverse strand, counting down.
CCCCGACACCAACCCCGACACCAACGCCCACACCAACCCCGACACCAACCCCGACACCGACGCCCACACCAACCCCGACACCAACCCCGACACCGACGCCCACACCAACGCCGTCGCCGACACCCACCCCAACGTCGACTCCGACGCCTCGTTCGCGCCCGATTGTCATATACGTCCCGCCGGCAAGGGTGATACCTACACCGACGCCAACCCCTACACCGACACCGACACCGACACCGACACCGACACCGACGCCAACCCCTACACCGACACCGACACCGACGCCCACTCCTACCCCGACGCCCACTCCTACCCCAACGCCCACTCCTACCCCAACGCCCACTCCTGCTCCCACGCCCACTCCTACCCCGACTCCCACTCCTACTCCCACCCCCACTCCAACAGCTACGCCCACGCCATCCCCGACGCCGACTCCCACGCCAACGCCCACCTCGACACCGACACCACCAACGACGACGGCAACAGCAACGCCGCAGACTGCACGGAGAGCGCTACCCCCTCCCGCTCCGACCCGAGTGCCGACAGCGAGAGCGACAACGCCCAGCCCCGGCCCGGTCCCGGCCCCGACGCCGGCCGAGCTTCCCGAGCTCGCCGCCGATCTGCGGCTGGACGCCGCGCCGGCACTTCCGCGGATCGAGCCGGACAGGGGAGATCGCACCGCGCCACCGGGGTTGGCGGAGATTTATGTCCTGAAATCTGGTTCCGGGAGCGACCTTGCGACGAACATCGCCGCGGCGGTCGCCTCCTTTGCGGTCAGCGCCGGAGCGACATCCATGGCGGTGCGCCTTGTCGGGCGCGTCCTGGTGCGGCGGGGCGAGAGCGGGCGTTGACCCGGCGCTCGCCGGGAAGCAGGCTGGCCGCTGCCAATGTCGATACGCGCCACCCGACTCGTCGACGCGCCCATCATCCGGCCCGACATGGACGCCCGCATGGGCGACAACGTCAACGGGCCCTCGCTGATCCGCGCGCCGGAGTGGCTCTCGGAGACGGACGCGGGGCGTCTGGGGGAGTACTACCTGTACTTCGCGCACCACAAGGGCCGCTACATCCGCCTGGCCTATGCGGACGATCTGACCGGTCCCTGGTCGACCCATGAGCCGGGAACGCTCCAACTGGAGAAGTCGCACTTTCCGGCGGCACCCGCCGAGTTCGCTCCCGAGCTGGCGGACTCCATCGAGCGGGGTGAGGTGTATCCGCACGTGGCCTCACCGGAGGTGCACATCGACGACGAGTCGCGACAGATTCGGCTCTACTACCACGGGCAGTTGCGAGACGGCCGCCAGGTCTCGCGCCTCGCTCTCTCGAGCGACGGGCTCCACTTCCAGGCGCGAGAGGAAGTCCTGTCCACCAGCTACCTGCGGATGATCCGGCTCGACGGCGTTGCGGAACCGGGCTGGTACGGCATGTCGATGCCCGGCATCGTCTACCGCTCGGACGACGGCCTGGGCGGGTTCGAACGCGGGCCGCAGCTCTTCCCCGACACGATGCGGCACTGCGCCCTGCTCCGGCGCGGCGACACGCTGTGGGTCTTCTGGAGCAATGTGGGCGACGCGCCTGAGCGGATTCTCGTATCGCCGGTGTCGCTCGAAGGGGACTGGCGGGAGTGGACGGCGGGACCAGCGGAGGAGGTGCTGCGACCGGAGCGTGACTGGGAGGGAGCCGCACTGCCGCTCACCCCGAGCGTGCGCGGCTACGCCCCGGAGCCGGTCAACCAGCTACGCGACCCGGCAATCTTCGAGGAGAAGGGTCGAGTCTTCCTGCTGTACGCCGTCGAGGGCGAGCACGGCATAGGGCTCGCCGAGCTCGACGTTCCCTGACCTGGCGCTGCGCTAGCCGTCCAGAGCCCGGGTTTCGGGCGTCTCGATGAGCTGGCAGTAGTTGCCGTCGGGGTCGAGGAAGGTGGAGATGCGGCCTCCCCAGGGTTCCTCGCCCTTGCTCCGCACGAACTCGACGCCGGCTGTCTCAAGGCGCGCCTGCTCGGCGTCGAGGTCGGTGACGATGAAGTTGATGAGGTAGCGCACGGGGTCGGTGGCAGGGCCGGTGACCTCGCTGTGGCCGCTGACGATGAGGAAGCCGCTGCCCAGCGCGAAGGCGCCCGGGCTCATCTCGGCGGCCGGGGTGAGCCCGAGGGTGTCACGGTAGAACGCGATCAACCGTTCGGGCTCAGGGCTCCCGAGATTCAGGGAGAGGGCAGGCAGGATCGCCAACGGCTAGCTCGCGAAGGCGTTGATGGCCGTCACGTCGTCGTCGCTGAGGGACCAGCCGCCAGCGGCGACGTTCGACTCGAGCTGGTCGGGGCGGGTCGCGCCAGAGATGACGCTGGGGACGCCGTCCTGTGCCAGCAGCCAGGCGATGGCGAGATCGAGCACGGAGTGGCCCTGGTCGGCGGCGTAGGCCTCGGCCGCGTGCAGGATGCCCCAGTTCTTGTCGTTGATGTACTTGCCGGCGAGCCCGGCGAGGGCGCCCTCGGTGAGGCGGCCGCCCTCCGGCATCGCCTCGCCCTGCTTGTACTTGCCGGTGAGGAAGCCGCCGGCCAGCGGGAAGTAGGGGAAGATGCCGTAGCCGCACTCAACGGCGGCGGGGGCCGCATCGGCCTCGATGTTGCGGTCGACGAGGCTCCACTCGTTCTCGACGGAGATGTAGGGAGCCAGGCCGTTCGACTCGGTGACCTGCTTCGCCTCTCGGATCTGGTCGCCGTTGACGTTGGAGATGCCGGCGTTCCGGATCTTCCCTTCCTTCACCAGGTCGTCGAGGACCCCGGCGGTCTCGGCGGCGGGGGTGTCGGGGTCGGGGAAGTGGACCATGTAGAGGTCGATGTAGTCGGTGCCGAGCCGCTGCAGGCTGTTGGTGACCGCGTTCGTGATGTACTCACGGGTGCCGCTGCCGGGGGACTGGATCCCGGTCGGGGTCATGGCCGTGGGCATGCCGAACTTGGTGGCGATGATGACGTCGCCACGGCGGTCGCCGAGGGCCTTGCCCAGGATCTCCTCGGACGGCCCGTGCTCGCCGGCATACATCTCGGCGGTATCGAAGAAGTTGACGCCGAGTTCGATTGCCTTGTCGACGACGGCATTGGCGCCGTCCTGGCCGATGCGCATGCCGAAGTTGTTGCAGCCGAGCCCAACAACCGAGACCTGCAGGTCCGAGCTGCCGATGTTGCGGTATTCCATAAGGGGGTGCGCCTCCTGAGGGATTTCGTTCGCGTGGGGCAGTGTAGGGCAACGGGGCGCGGGGCGCGCCCGGTTGGTCAGGCGACAGAGGCATTTCCCGTAGGAGTGGGCACTTGGGCTCTCTCACTGAGTGGCCGAGTAGACTTCTTCAGGCAGGAGGAACCACCTTGGCGGTACCGAACTATCAGGAATTGATGCTCCCCATTCTTCGCCTGCTCGCAGATGGGCGTGATTGGCAAACGTCGGACCTGAGGGAGGCACTCGCGACGGAGTTCGATCTATCGGAGGTTGATCTGCGCGAGCGGATACCTTCTGGTACCGCGACCCGATTTGCCAAGAACCTCGACTGGTCTCGGCACTACCTCAAGCGTGCTGGCGTCCTAGAGGCTCCAACGCGCGCCGTAGCGAGAATTACGCCAAGAGGGCGTGAACTGCTCGATGAAGGCCCGGCGAGTATCAACGTTGCCTCGCTACAGCGGTATCGGGAGTTCAATGAGTTCCGTCAAGCGGAGCAGGCAGGGATTACGCCGCCCGCAAGCGGGGGCGCGGCAGATGAAGCGCGGTCCGGGCTGGACGAGCTAAACCCGGAGGACGCCGTCCGTGAGTACTACCGCCAACATCGGGGGCGAGTCACGGATGAATTGCTCGAGCGAATCATCGAGCAGTCATCTGACTTCTTCGAAGTGCTGGTCGTCCGCCTCATGGAGAGACTTGGTTACGCTGGCAAGGACGGCCACGCCATTCGCTTGGGTCGGAGCGGAGACGGTGGAGTGGATGGCGTGGTCTCACCCGATCGGCTGGGACTCGAGAGTGTTTACCTGCAGGCCAAGAAGTGGAAGGAAACTACTGTTGGGCGCCCTGACGTGCAGGCGTTCTCCGGTAGCTTGGATGGGTATCGAGCAGCGAAGGGTGTGTTCATCACAACCTCCTCGTTCACTAAAGACGCCAAGGAGTATGTCGAGAGAATCCAGAAGACCATCATCTTGATAGACGGAGAGCGGCTCGTGGACTTGATGTATGAGTTTGGCTTGGGCGTGAGTACACAAGACACGATCGAGCTCAAGCAGTTGGATTCCGACTTCTTCAACGCAGAATAGACCTGTACCTGTTGAGGCGCGGCGGCCAGCCACGTCGTCGTCATCCGGAAGCCGCAGCTGTCCGATTGACGATGTCCGCTAGAAGCAGCCCGGTTGGTCAGGCGGGGTCGAACTCTATGTCGAGGGAGGTGACGGAGCGCATGCCGGCGTTCCCGCCCATCACGGGGTTCCGGCCCGGCTTGATGCGCACGTCGGAGATGGCTTCGAGGATCATGCGCGTGCCGACGACCGCCTCGGTGCGGGCGAGCTGGTAGCCCACGCAGAAGTGCTTCCCGAGGCCGAAGCCGATGTGGCTCGACCTGCCGCCCTCGCGATAGCCGACGCGCATCTCGCGGCCGATGTAGAGGTCGTCGCGGAAGATGTCGAACGTCGCCGGGTCACCGAAGACGCGCTCGTCGTGGTTGGCGCCGTGGATCGAGAGGTTCACGACGCTGCCGGCGGGCACGGTCAAGCCGCGCATCTCCCAGTCCTGCATGACAAGGCGGACCTCGCCGCCGACAGGAGCCTCGCAGCGCATGGTCTCGGTGAAGGCCTGGTCGATAAGGGAGTGGTCCTGGCGGACGGCCTCGAACTGCTCGGGGTGGTTGAGGAGGAGCCACCAGAGGTTGGCGATGGCGCGGTCGGTGGTTTCGCCGCCGGCGGTCAGGAGGAGGCTCACGAACGACTTGATGTCGTGCACGGTGAGCCGTTGGCCATCGACCTCGGCCTCGCAGAGCTTGGAGATGAGGTCGTCGCCGGGGTTGCGCAGGCGCTCCTGGACGAAGGGTTCGAGGTAGTGGTGGAACTCCTGGTTCGCCTCGATGCCCTTCTTGCGCAGCACGGGGTCGGGCGCGAGTCCGGCGAGGAAGGTGGGGTACCAGTAGTGGAAGCGGTCGTGGTCGGACTGGGGGAGCGCAAGCATGTCGACGATGACGTTGACGGGGAGGCGCGTGCTGAAGGTGTCGACGAGGTCGGTCTCGCGGCGGTCGATGAAACCCTCGACGAGCTCGCGGGCGGCCTTCTCCGTGAAGCCGACGATGAGCCGGCGCACGTTGTCCTCGATGACGGGGAGGAAGGCCTCGAGCTTCCGGCCGACGAACTCAGGGGCGATGATGGCGCGCTTCTGGCTGTGCTCGTCGCCATCCATGGCCGTCAACGAGGGTCCGAAGACGGCGCTATGGGAGGACTCGAAGATGGTGCTGGAGAGCGCGTCGTGGTCGAGGAAGCCGTCGACGACGTCCTCGTAACGGGTGACGAACCACACCTTCTCGCGAGGGTGCTGCCAGACGGGGTGCTCGTCACGCAAGCGCTTGAGTGCGGGGTAGGGGTTCAGGTGGAACTCCTCGCCCTCGAGGAGGGCGGGGTCGAAGGTGTTGGCGGTCATGGCGGGGTCACGATAACGGGTGGGGCTGAGGTGGGCGGGGCTCAGACGCCGCCCTGCCCTGCTACACCAAGACCGGGTACTCTTGCCTGGTGAAAGCGATCCATGTGACGTTCGACGAAGAGTTGTTGGAACAACTCGACGCCCGGCCCGAAGTCAATGAGCGCGGACGCTCAGCAGTGATCCGCGAGATAACAAGCGCCTACCTCAGGAAGAATCGATCCGAGGAGATCGCTCGCCAGTACCGGGAGGGCTACACGAAGTACCCGCAGACCGACGAGGAGCTTGCGTGGGCAAGCATCGAGGCGTGGCCGGACGACTAGGTTCAAGACCAGCGGGCTAGGAACGCGGACGCGACAGGGACTCGGAGCGCCCCTCGGAAGCAAGCAGCCGATCCTTCAGGCTCGAGCTGGCCTCGGACTCCTGCTGATTCGCAACCGTGCGCAGGCCATCAAGATCGACCCGTTTCGACGCGTTCTCGATCTCGATGGCAGCAACGTTCTCCGCTCCATCCAAATGCACGACTACGCCATCGCAGAGATCGAAACCCTCGACCTCCAGACGCTCCCCGAACGAGATGTGGAGCATGTCAGTATCGCGATCGTAGCGGAGCTTCACTGCCTTCGCCTCCGAAACGTACGGTCGAAGAACGCATTGTGGACCGTTTCGCCGTCTTCCAGTGTAACCACGCGGAGGACACGCGTGGAGTCACCAAAGGGAACCTCTCCCCAGAAGCGCATTCGTCCGTTCGGTTGAGTCTCCGTCGCAATCGGTGAGGCCAGCACAGCAGCGCACGCTTCAACGTTTACTTCGGGCCGGCCGGGAAGCACGATGTTGTCGAAGTACCCAGTGGTCTTCACCTACGGTGTTGCCCTCCCCGCAGGGAATGGTCGCCGCAGCACTTGCCATGAGCAAACTAACAAGCCCCTGTGTCCCCGGCGTAAGATTGCGGCCACGAGCGGCCCAGGCGAGCCGCGGAGGTTCTGTGATGCGAAGTGAAGTGCATGCCATCAGCGGCGCGACGTACGACGACCTGGGCGATGGCCGGGTGCGCGTCCACAAAGGCGAGAGCTACGGCATCTTCGACTGGGAGGGACGCTGGGAAGAGGGCGACATCACGCGCGCCGACCCGCACCTGCTCCAGTACGTGGGAGGACCGGACCTGCCGCCGGGCGTCGATGAGATGGCGGCGCAGCTCGACGCGGCGCGCGAGAAAGCGGCGGAGGAAGAAGCGCAACAGCAGGAGCTGAGCGCCGGCGATCTGGCCGAGGACGCGTACACGGGCTCGGTGCGCGACCCCCGCTACGGCGTTCGCAACATGATCATGGCGCAGGGCCAGACGACGGTCGCGAAGTACGTCGGCGACCCGGGGCGGGAGACGGAGAAGGGGCCGCGTTCGAAGGGCATCTCGTTCCACGAGGTGCTGGCGGGCGATACCTACCCGGAGCGTATCCCGCCGGAGCTGTGGGAGGACTCGCCCATGCCGGGCGGCGTCACGCGCGTGCCCACCGAGCGCTTCACGAGCAAGGAGTGGCACGAACTCGAGGTCGAGAAGCTGTGGAAGAAGGTGTGGCAGTACGCCGCCCACGTGGACGACATTCCCGAGGTCGGGGACTATCTGGTCTACGACATCGCCCATCTCTCGTACATCGTCGTGCGGACGGGGGAGAACGAGTTCAAGGCGTACAACAACGCCTGCCTGCACCGCGGACGGCAGCTGCGCGAGTTCGACGGCAAGAAGGCGACGGAGTTCCGCTGCCCCTTCCACGGCTGGTGCTGGGAGATCGACGGGTCGCTGCGCGAGATTCCCTCGGAGTGGGACTTTCCCGAGGTGCGCGAGGACGCCAGCCACCTGCGCGAGGCGAAGGTCGGCACGTGGGGCGGTTTCGTGTTCATCAACCCGGACCCCGACTGCGAGCCGTTCGAGGACTTCATCGGGTCGCTTCCGCAGCACTACGCGAAGTACGAGTACGAGAAGCGCTACAAGCAGATGCACGTGGCGAAGGTGATCGCGGCGAACTGGAAGATCACGCAGGAGGCCTTCATGGAGGGCTACCACGTGATGGCGACGCACCCGCAGGCGATGGCCTTCGGCGGCGACGGCGCGAACATGCAGTACGACATCTTCGGGAACTGGTGCCGGGCGATCACGGTGGGCGCCAACACGAGCCCGCAGCGCGGCATCTACCCGGACAACGAGGAGATCTTCGCGATGCGCCGGGGCGGCGCGGAGATGGCTCGCGAGGGCCTGCGGCAGGTGATGGGCGACAAGGCCGACATCTTCTGCGACGCGGAGGTGCTGGACGGGTACTTCAACAACCTGTTCCCGAACTTCCACCCGTGGGGCTGCTTCAGCCGCATCGTGTATCGCTTCCGCCCCTACGGAGACGACCCCGACCGCAGCATCATGGAGGTGCTCTACCTGGTGCCGTGGCCGGAAGGCGAGGAGATGCCGCCGGCGGCGCCGATGCACTGGCTGGAAGAGGACGAGGACTTCACGCTCGCGCCGGAGATGGGCGGGCTGGCGCGAGTCCTGAACCAGGACTGCTACAACCTGCCGAAGATCCAGAAGGGCCTGAAGACCAAGCAGGATCCGTACGTCTACTTCTCCGCCTACTCGGAGGGCAAGATCCGGCACTTCCACGAGCTGTACGACCAGTGGCTGGGAGCTGAGTAGGGGATGACCCAGGCGCTGGAGGACTACGGCTTCCTCAAGCTGAACGAGGAGATCCTGGCCAACCCGTACCCGTTCTACCGGGCGTTGCGCGAGCAATCGCCCATCTACCGGGAGCCGGACTACGACGTGTTCCTGCTCAGCCGCTACGAGGACATCCTGGAAGTGAACGCGCAGCCGGAGGTGTTCTCCAGCATCCTCGTGGCGAACGCGCCGTACACGGACCCGCCGGCGGCGCTCGAGGACCTGCCGGCGTGGCGCGACTCGCAACCGTTCAGCGACAAGATCCTCTCGAACGACCCTCCCGACCACACGCGTCACAAGCGGCTCATCAACCGCTTCTTCACGCCCCGCCACGTGGCGGGACTGGAGCCGCGGGTACGCGAGATCACGAACGAGATCATCGACACGTTCATCGACGAAGGCGAGGTCGAATTCGTCACGCAGTTCTCGCACATGCTGCCAAGGCTCGTCGTCGGCGAGCTGATCGGCCTGCCCCCCGAGGACCACGACTACTTCAAGCAGTACTTCATGGACCGGCTGGCCGTAATGGCGAAGGCGGCGGCGGACCCCACTGGCACCTACCAACGGCAGGAAGAAGAGCGCGAGGAGATCACCGAGAACGAGTTCCTCACGGACTACTTCATGAAGGCGATGGCGGAGCGGAGGGAGCATCCGCGAGGCGACATCATGAGCGACCTCGCGAATGCCACATTCGTCGATTCGGGCGAGCCGGTTCCGCTGGAGTCGCTGGTGAGCATGATCACGCTGCTCTACGCGGCGGGGGGCGATGCGAACACACCGGAGCTGATGACGAACGCGATGCTCGTGCTGCTGCGGCAGCCGGACGTGATGCAGGCGCTACGGGACGACCCCTCGCTCGCAGGCGGGTTTATCGAGGAGGTGTTGCGGTACGACACGCCCGTGCCGGGCGTGTTCCGGATCGCGCTGCAGGACACGAGCGTCGGCGGCGTTCCCGTGAAGCGGGGCGAGAAGCTGATGGTCATCTACGGGTCGGGGAACCACGATGCGGAGAAGTTCGAAGACGGCGAGGTGTTCGACCTCGGCCGCGAGCAGACCTGCCCGCACCTTGGCTTCGGGCACGGGGTGCACTACTGCCCGGGCGCGGGCCTGGCGCGACAGGAGGGTCGCGTGGCGATGCAGGAGCTCCTGCGTCGCCTGGGCGACATCCGCATGCTGGAGGGCGATCCGCCCTACGTGCCGAGCGTGATCCAGCGCATCCCGATCAGGCTGAAGCTGGGCTTCACGAAGCTCGCGTAGGTACTCCCTAGCCCACCCGGATGGGGTGGGGAACGGGCTGGTTGAACAGGTACCCCTTCTTGTTGAAGGGGACCGTGTCGGGTTGAGTGGCGCCCGCGGAGTCGGTCGCGCGGGTCATGATGGTGTGCTCGCCCGGCCGCGCTTCCCACACAAACTCGAACCGCACCCAGGAGTAGCGAAACTGGGGCTCCAGGACGGACGCCTCGCGCCATGGGCGGCCTGAGTCGTCGCTCCACTCGACGCGGGTGATTGGGCCATGAGGGGAGTGGGCGAAGCCCTGCAGGCGGTGCTGCCCCGGAGCCATCTCGGCAGGCCAGGGGAGGGCGAGGGCGCTCTTCACGGTCTGGGTCGTGACCGGCTGGCCGAGCGCCTCGCCCTCGGGGGGGTAGTCGTCGCCGATGAGGACGTAGGAGGTGGTGGTGTTGCGGGTCCAGTGCTTCTCCGAAGAGACGACGATGCGGCCGAGCCACTTGATGTTCGAGGCGCCGACCCAGCCGGGGATGACAGCCCGCAGGGGGTAGCCGTGGTCGCGGGTGAGCGGCTCGCCGTTGAGGGCGTAGGCGAGGAGCGTGTCGGGGTGCATGGCCTTCTCGACCGAGAGGGCGCGGCGGAAGCCCTCCTCGGGCGACTCCTTGTCGAGGCCGACGAGGAGGACGCTGACGGCATCGTCTCCGATCCCGGCCAGCTCCAGGACGTCGCGAAGGGCGACGCCGGTCCACTCGCCGTTTCCGACTCCGCCGGTACCCCACTGGGTGCCTTCGGCGGGCCGTCCCTGCACACGGTCGAACATGGCCCGGTGGTTCCCGGCGCATTCGAGATAGGAGATGAACGCGCGACCCGGCAACTGGCGGATGGCGTCGTAGGAGAGCTCGACCCGGTCGGAGACCGCGTCGCCTTCCACCACGAGCCGCCAGCCATCGGCATCCACATCGACACTCACGGAGTTGTTGCGGACGAAGAAGAGGGGAACGGGCGTGACCAACCCCTGCATGTTCTCGAGGCGCGCTTCGAGGCTCTTGCCGTCCGAGTGGACGATGAAGGGTCCCGTGTCCTTGAACCAGCCGGAAGGCTCGGTGGGCGGCGCCCCTGAATCGGAAGCGGCGTCGCCGGATGTGTCGGCGCCGCACGCCGCGAGGACGGCGGTAGCGCCGCCGGCCGCCAGGAGCTGGAGGAAGCGGCGGCGGGGCATCCCGCGCCGGTCGGCAAGGGTCCAGAGGCGTTCGGGCCCGGGTGCGTTCGTCACTGGCGACCCCTACACGAGCTGCGACCGGGGAAGGCTCGCCATCCGCCGGTCGAGCGTCAGGGTATCGAGGTCGTGGTGGGTGTACCCGTCGACGATGAGGCGGTCGACGAGACCGGGGCCGCCCGACTCGCGCAGCAGGTCCAGGACCGGCTCACCGTTCAGGGGCTCAACCATCCCGCTTTCAAGCACATCCAGCAGCGTGGCGCGCGCAGCGGCCTTGGTAACGCGGTAGTGATGCTGAACAGCCACATACGCCTCGCCAATGACCTGGTTCGAGGCGACAACCTCGGCACCGCCTTCCACCAGTGCGCGAAGCTCCTCGACACACCTCAGAAATTCCGCCTCGGGCTCCCTCGTGGTGAGCCGTACGAGGACGGACGTGTCAATCCCGAAGTGACCAGTCATAGCCCTCCTCGCGGAATTTCTCGAGATCGAGTGGCGGAAGGTCCTCCGGAATCTTGCCGCGCAACGGCGGGACCCAATCGGTCACGCTTCGCTTCGGACGCAGGAGGAAGCCGTCGGGGTGCTCTTCCAGCTCGATCCGGTCGCCGGGACCCACGCCGAGCGCTTCAAGCACGCGCTTCGGGAAGGTGACCTGGCGTTTCGACGTGACCTTGACGATCATCGGCCAGTGTCCTTACTGGTTTCTAGCCTGGTAAGGCGGTCGGAAGTGTCAATCACGAAGCGACCAGTCATAGCCTTCCTCGCGGAACTTCTCGATATCGAAGGGCGGCGTGCCGGGCGGCACCTTCAGCGTGCCCAGCTTCTCGAACCTGATGCGCTTCGGGCGGAGGATGAAGCCGTCGGGATGCTCTTCGAGCTCGATCCGGTCGCCGGGGCCAACTCCGAGCGCCTCAAGCACGCGCTTGGGGAAGGTGACCTGGCGTTTCGACGTGACCTTCACGATCATCGTGACAGCTCCTTACCGGAATGGTACTTCGGTAAGGCGTTAGGCGTCTACACCATCAGGAGGCGCTCGAACTCCTCGTCGGGCATGTCCTCGGGGACGGGATGGCCGGGGCCGAAAACAAGGGCGTCGGCGCCTCCGGTCGTTACGGACATCCTGCCGAGGTTGACCAGTTGCCGGACGGCGCGGTCGGCGGCGCGGGCGTCGTGGAGGACGGGGAGTCCGAGGCGGGTGCGGAAGACGGAGCGGGCGGTCGCGACCTCGCCACCGAAGAGCTCGCGCTCGGTCGACTGCAACTCGGCGAGCGCGATGTCGAAGCTCTGCTGGGGGAAGCGCTCGTACAGCAGCGGAAGGAGGTGGACGGAGAGCGTGTCCGAGAGGCCAGCCAGACGCAGGGGCTCCTCTCGCGAACGGCCCCCGGGGAGGGGCTCGTCCCACCATATCCAGCGTCCGTACAGCTCACGGAGCCGCTCGCCCAGGGGGGTGCGGGAGGTCCATGGCTCGCTTAGCCCGCCGTCGGGGGGCTCGACCGTCGCTGCCTGCCGGCAGAGGTCGCGGAGTTCGGAGGCGATGGGCGAGCGAGCGTCGGTGAGGTCGCAGCCGGGTTCGCTGGGCTCGACGAGCAGGAAGGTGTTCGCATGGGCGGTGCCCCAGTCGACGACAAGCCTTCGCTCGTCCTCGGGGAGCTGGCGAAGGGACAGGAGCAGGGTCAGGTGCCCGTCATCAAGGGCGCGACGGGTTCGCAGGAAGCGTCTCCATGACGACGACCCTTCGAGGTAGACGGGGCTGAGTGGCAGGCGAAGGGGGCGGTCGGCGCGGGACACGTCGTAGATGACACCGCGAGCGGCTCCCGCGAGATCCTGGAGGGCCCGCAGGAGGATGCGCTCCTCCTCGGCCGACGGATCCTGCCCTTCGACCCCGCTTCCGAAGCCCCAGTGCCTTCGCTTCCAGAGTCCGCGGATGGCCACGGGCACAGCCTAGCGCATCGCCCGCCGGGTGCGGCGCTCCAGACGGCGACCTGGCCCACGTGAGGAAGAAGGGCGGCCTTTACGCGGGTGCTGGCGGCCCCGGCAGCCGGTGGGCTACAGTCGCAGCATGGCTGATTCTGACCATTCCGGCGGCGGCGTGCTCACGACGCTCGCCCTTCACGAGCGCCACGAAGCGCTCGGGGCCAGGTTCGCGCCGTTTGCAGGCTGGGAGATGCCTCTCCAGTACCAGGGGATCGTGGGCGAGCACCACGCCGTGCGTGAACGCGTGGGGGTCTTCGACGTTTCGCACCTGGCGCGCGCCTGGGTGGAGGGGCCGCAGGCGGCAGCGCTGCTGCGCTCGGTGACGACGTTCGACGTGACCACGCTGCCAGTGGGGAAGGCGCACTACTCGCTCTACTGCACCGAGGACGGCGGCATCGAGGACGACGTCTTTCTCTACCACCTGCCGGGAGACCGCTGGCTGGTTATCCACAACGCTGCGAACGCGGACCAGGACTTCGAACGGCTGCGCGCCGTCGCAGGAGAGGCCGCTTCGGAGGTGACGCCGGAGACGGTGATGCTGGCGGTGCAGGGACCGGAGGCGGTGGCGCTGCTGAGCAGCGTCCTCGGCGGCGGGTTCGCGGGACTGGAGCAGCGTGACTGCGCAGAGCTCGACTGGAGCGGCACGTCCGTGCTCGTGGCGCGCACCGGCTACACGGGTGAGGACGGCGGCGAGTGCATCGTCGGCGCGGACCACGCGGGGGCGCTGTGGGACGCCTTCATCGAGGGGGGCGCGACTCCCGCCGGGCTCGGCGCACGCGACACGCTTCGGCTGGAGGCAGCGCTGCCGCTCCACGGCAACGACATCGACACGACCACGCATCCCTACGAGGCGGGACTCGGGTTCGCCGTGACGCTCGACGACGGCGCGCCGTTCACGGGACGGGAGGCGCTGGCTGAGGCGAAGGCGCAGCCGCGGACGCGACGGCTCGCCCATCTCGTGGCCAGGGAGCGGGGCGTCCTGCGGGCGCACTATGCGGTGCACGAGCCCGGAACCGGCGAGCCAGTGGCGCACCTGACGAGTGGGGCTTTCAGCCCCAGCTTGCGCCTCGGCATCGGCATGGCCTACCTTCCCGTGCGGCTTGCGAAACCCGGCGTCATGCTCGAGGTGGACGTGCGCGGTCGCGCGCTCCCCGTCGAGGTGGTGCGCCGGCCCTTCTATCGAAAACCGAAGGACTAGGACGATGGACCACGAAACCCCGGAGGAGTTGCTCTATTCGCCGAACCACGAGTGGCTGCGGCGTGACGCCGGCAGCCCCGACGAGGGCACGATCGGCATCACCGACTTCGCCCAAGACCAGGTCGGCGACGTGGTCTACCTCGACCTCCCGGCCGAGGGCGACGCGGTGACCGCCGGCGAGCGCTGCGGCGAGATCGAGTCGGCGAAGACGGTGTCGGACCTGTACTCGCCGGTGAGCGGCGAGGTGCTCGCGGCCAACGGGGCGCTGGAGGACCAGCCGGAGCTGGTCAACTCGTCCCCCTACGACGAGGGCTGGATGATCCGCGTGCGCATCTCCGACGAGGGCGAGCTCGACTCCCTCCTCGACGCCGCCGGCTACCGCGCGCAGCTTCCGGAGGACTAGCGTTGGCATCGCCGGCGCCGGGCGGGGCGCCTCATCCGTACATTCCCGCCACGGAGGCTGATCGCGCGCGGATGCTGGAGCGAGTCGGCGTGGCCGACCTCGACGCGCTGTTCGCGGACCTGCCGGCGGCGATGCGAGACCCGGTCATCGACCTTCCCTCCGCACTTGCGGAGCCGGAGCTGATCGCCCTGCTGGAGGAGCGCGCCGGCGAGAACGCCGACGCCTCGAAGCCGAACTTTCTCGGGGCGGGCGCGTACCGGCGCTCGATCCCCGCCGTCGCCGCGCACCTGACCTCCCGGTCCGAGTTCGTCACGGCCTACACCCCGTACCAGCCGGAGATCAGCCAGGGGACGCTGCAATCGGCGTTCGAATACCAGTCGGTGGTATGTGAGCTGACGGGGATGAACGTGTCGAACACGGGCCTCTACGACGTCGCCAGCGCCACGGCCGAAGCCTGCCTGCTGGCGACGCGGGCAACGAGGCGCGGCGCGGTCGCCCTGCTTGAGCCCATTCACCCGGGAACGATCGAGGTGGTTCGCACCTACACGCGCGGCGCGGGGCTGCGGGTCGACATCCTGACGTCGGCGGATTCGGTGAGCGAAGAGCACGCCTGCCTCGTGGTCCAGCAGCCAGACTTCCTGGGGGCGATCGTGGATCTCGAACCGCTGGCCGAGGCGGCGCACGAGAGCGGGGTGCTGCTGGTCACGGTCGCGGACCCGTTCGCGCTGGGGCTGCTGCGCTCGCCGGGGGACGCGGGGGCCGACATCGTCACGGGCGAGGGGCGGGACCTGGCGGGGGCGCCGGCCTTCGGGGGGCCGTCGCTGGGGCTGTTCGCCGCGCGCACGCCGTTCATGCGGCAGATGCCCGGGCGCATCGTGGGGCGCACGCAGGAGTTGCACGAGCCGCCGGAGGGAGGCGAGCCCCGCACCGGCTACGTGCTCACGCTGCAGGCACGGGAGCAGTTCATCCGGCGCGAGCGCGCAACCTCGAACGTCTCGACGGCGCAGTCGCTGATCGCGCTGGCCTTCACCGTCACGGTGCAGGCGCTCGGGCCGCAGGGCCTGCGCGAGGCGGCGGAGCTGTGCTACCAGCGCGCGCACGACGCCGCAGCACGGATCGCGGCGCTGCCCGGCTACGAGACGCCAGAACGCGGCCCGTGGTTCCAGGAGTTCCTCGTGCGCGGGCCCGTTCCCGCGGCGGAACTGGCCGGCCAGCTCAGGGAACGGGGTATCGGTCCGGGGCTCGACGTTTCGTCGCGAATCGAGCCGGAGGCGCGGGACACGCTGCTCTTCGCCGTGACCGAGGCGACGCCGGACGCGCACGTCGACGCGCTGGTCGAGGCGCTGGCGGCGATCGGGGCGGACGCGTGAGCGCGCTGCGACCGGGCGGCGACGACTTCGGGGCGCGGCTCAGCTTCGACCGCGGCGGACCGGGCCGGCGGGCGGTCGACGTGCCCGCGTGGAGCGGGGAACCGACGCCGCTCCCAGACAGCCACCTGCTGCGGGACTCGCTGCGGCTGCCGGAGCTGAGCCAGGGCGAGTTGGTGCGCTACTACACGGCGCTCTCGGCCCGGAACTACGGCATCGACTCCGGAACCTATCCGCTGGGTTCCTGCACGATGAAGTACAACCCGAAGGTCGACGACCTCGTGGCCTCGCTGCCGGGATTCGCGGCGGCGCACCCACAGGCCCCGGCGGAGGATGCACAAGGCACGCTGCGCACGCTGCTGGAGCTGCGTCGCGGGCTGGCGGAGGCGACGGGCCTACCGGCGGTGAGCCTGGCGCCCGCCGCGGGGGCGCAGGGCGAGCTGGCCGGCGTCCTGATGATCACGCGGGCACTGGAGGACCGGGGCGAGCTGGAGACGCGCCGCCGCATCCTCGTGCCGGACTCGGCACACGGGACGAATCCCGCGACGGCGGCGATGGCGGGCTTCACCGTGACCCAGATCCCGACGGCGGCCGACGGCTCGCTCGATCGGGCGACGATCGAACAGGAGCTGGACGAGAGCGTCGCAGCCGTCATGGTGACGGCGCCGAACACGCTCGGGCTGTGGGAGCAGGGGATCGAGGAGGTGGCGGGGCTGATCCACGACGCGGGCGCCTACCTGTATGGAGACGGGGCGAATTTCAACGCGATCATGGGGCGGGTGCGGTACGGCGATCTCGGCTTCGACGTGGTGCACCTGAACCTGCACAAGAGCTTCAGCACGCCGCACGGCGGGGGCGGCCCCGGGGCGGGACCGGTCTGCTGCAGCGAAGAGCTGGCGCCGTACCTCCCCACGCCGGTCGTGGACGAGTGCGACGACGGGGTCGTGCGGCTGACGGCGCCGGAGCGCAGCATCGGCCAGCTCCAGCAGTTCCACGGCAACGTGGGGGTCCTGATTCGCGCGTACGCCTACATGCGGGCGCTCGGCCTCAAGGGGCTGCGGGCCGTCTCCGGGCAGGCGGTGCTCAACGCGAACTACCTGCGCGTGCTCCTCCACGGGCACTACGACCTGCCCTACGACCG
The DNA here is from genome assembly GCA_965203545.1 of Tepidiformaceae bacterium. Lineage (GTDB taxonomy): Bacteria > Chloroflexota > Dehalococcoidia > Tepidiformales > Tepidiformaceae > UBA2991. Next base: position 342,861 of record OZ241899.1, on the reverse strand, counting down.
TCCGGTGCTGCACGAGGTCGTTTTCTCAGGGTCGCGCCAGCGCAAGGAGCACGGCGTGCGCACGTACGACATCGCGAAGCGGCTGATCGACCACGGCTTCCACCCGCCGACGGTCTACTTCCCGCTGATCGTCGAGGAGGCGCTCATGCTGGAGCCGACGGAGACGGAGCCGCCCGAGGCGATCGAGGCGCTGGCGGAGGCCATGATCGCAATCGCCGAGGAGGCGGAGCGCGACCCCGACACACTGCACGCCGCTCCCCTTACCGCTCCGATCGGGCGCCTCGACGAGGCGAAGGCGGCGCGACGCCCCGTGCTCCGCTGGCAGGAGCCGGAAGCCGAGGAGTAAGGCTCAACGGCCGCCCCTCCGGAGGGCGGTGGCTAGGCTCCGGGAGGACGGTAGGGCACGTTCATGGCGACGGCCTGGTCCACGGTCTCGGGGGTCACCAGCACGGTGACGCTCACGCTGAGGGCCCCGGCGGAGCCAATCGCGAGGGAGACGGCGGTGGCGGCGGCGTCATCGGGAAGGTCCGCCGTGATGAAGAGGTCGGTCTTGCCGAACGCGTAGTAGAGGGACTCGAGCGAGCCGCCGGCTCCCTCGACAGCCTCAGCCAGGGCCGCCCGGCGGCTCGTTCCGCCTTCCTTGACCAGGCCCGAAAGGCCGTCCTGCGTGTAACTCGCCTGCAACAGGTACTTCCCCATGTTCTTCCTCCAACCGGTGGTGCTGTATGCCTACCAGCGGCGGGTGGGGCCGGTCAAGGCAGAGGCGGAGCAAGTGGCTCGCTCAGCGCAGGACTTCCTCGATCTGGGCGACGTGATCCTCGCGGTGCCGCCAGCGCTCGATGGCGTAGGCGAAGCCCTCCCGGCGCAGCGACTCAAGCTGTTCGCCGGTGAGGGACTCCAGGGTAGCGTCGAGCTGTTCCGCCGCCCGCACGGCGACGGCGCCGGCCGTCGCGGGGTCGAAGAGGGGCGCGATCGCCTCCAGGGTTGCGTTGGTCGTCACATCCTCGGCGGCGAACTCGTCACCGCGCACGTAGCGCTGGAGGGCGACGTCCTGGCGCACATCCCAGAAGGCCAGGTGGACGAGGGCGAAGGCCACCGTCCACCCGTCACCGAGCGAACGGGACATGGCGGATTCGTCCAGCCGCGAGACGAGTTCGCGCAGACGCCTCGTGGTTCGGGCATTGCTCTGGAGGTCGTGGTCTTCCGTGGTCATGGGGGAGGGCGGCCCTAGAGGCAGCCCTCGCTGGCCAGGAACTCGCGGAGGGCGGCCGCGCAGATATCCGGATGTTCGAGCTGGAGGAAGTGGCTCGCGTCGGGGAGGAAATCGTAGTCGACCTCCCGGATGTCGCCAAGGTCCAGGGTCGGCAGGTAGGCGTAGGGCAAGGTCGGGTCGGCGCCGTACACCTTCACCGGGCAGGCGATCGCCGCGAAGTCCACCAGCACGGTGAAGATCCTCGCGTACTCGATCATCTGCGCTTCGTACTCCTTGGGGCAGATGAGCTCGTAGCTCTCCCCGCCGGCGGACTTCCGCAGCGTCGTGTCGGCCATGAGCTGGAGCAGACCGGGAACGGTGTTGCGGAAGTTCGGCGAGAACCCGAGCAACTCGACGAATGCGTCCTTGCTCCGGAACCGGTCCCCGCGGCGCCTGGCCATCGAGGCGGTCTTGATGGAGGCCTCGTCGAAGTCCTCGTGGCTCACCCCCGGCCTGCGCAGGGGAGGGTCGAAGAGGAAGAGCGCCGAGAAGGCGCTGCCCTTGCTGGGGGAGAGCAGCGTCGTCATGGCCGAGACAGAGTGAAACACGCCCACCGTTGGCTTCGCCCCGTAGTGCGCGTCGATGGCCTCCAGGAGCGCGTCCTGGTCGCGTGCGATGGTCGGGACGTTGTGATGCTCCGGCGGCCCCGCCACGTTCCAGCCGTGGTTCCGCAGGTCGTACACCAGCAGATCGAACTCCTCCATGAGGAGCGCCCAGAAGGGGTAGTAGAGATCGATCGCGAGTCCGTTGCCGTGGCTGAGCACGAGCCGGGGACCATCCGGATTGCCGTGCCTTCGCACGGTAATGGCCGTGTGCTCGTCGACGCGCACGTCGAGGGTCGACAGTGGCTCTGGCACCTGCCACGCGGGTTCCGGGTTGGTCATGAACGCCCCGCTCGGGAGTCGCCGGAGGGGTCCTGAACTTCCCGCCGCGATTTCGCCGGTTGGACCCAGAAGCGCCGGCGCTCGAATGGATAGCCGGGAAGCGCAATCCGCCGTCGCTTCTCTCCGGCGAAGAGACCCGCGAAGTCCACCTCGAGCCCAGCCTCGTATGCCCTGGCTCGCTCCTCCACCTCACCTGCCACCGCGGCCTCTCCGGAGCGTCCAGGTGAGACGGGACCGTCCCCGGATGCCAGCGCTTCGAGTCCCTCCCGCAGGGAGGCCGCATCCGAGAACGTGAGCGCCGCCCGGTGATCGAAGTGTCGCCGCCCCACCGCTGCCGTGTAGGCCATGTCCGAGAGGAGCGCGTCGCTGGTGGAGCCGGCAGCCGCAAGCTCCTCGCCCCGCTCATCGAGCCAGGCGAGATACCGCGCGGCAAGCGCCCGCAGCGCCCCATCGGACCGGGCCGAGAGCGGCAGGAACCTTCCCCCCGGCCCCTCTTGTGCGGCCGGCGCATCGGAGTCCCCGTCCGGCACAGGAGCCTCGTCCGGCCCGCCGTAGCCCTCCACGACGAGGTGCGCGTTCGCGCCCGATATCGCGAAGGTGTTGATCCCTGCCAGGGGCGCCCGATCGGGATGCGCCGGCCACGCGGTCGCCTCCGACGTCACGCGCACGGGGATCTGGTCCCAGTCGATGTCCGGAGTCGGGTTCTCGAAGTTCAGATGCCGGGGGATCACGCCCCGCCGCATCGCCAGCACGGTCTTGATCAGTCCGGCGACCGCCGCCGCCGACTCGAGGTGGCCGATGTTCGACTTCACCGACCCCAGCAGCAGCGGCCGCTCGGGATCCCGGTCCCGGCCGTAGACGGCAACGGCCGCGTTCATCTCGGCCACGTCCCCCATGGGCGTCGCCGGACCGTGCGCCTCCAGGTAATCGATGTGCGCCCCCGCGAGACCCGCGCGAGACAGCGCCTCCTCCATCACCCGCATCTGGGCGGGTCCGCTGGGAACGGTTAGCCCCAGCCCCGACCCGTTCTGGTTGACCGCCGAGCCCCTGATGACGCCCCAGATGCGGTCGCCGTCGGCCTGCGCCTGGCTCAGGCGCTTCAGCATCACCATCCCGCACCCCTCGCCCCGCACGTACCCGTCGGCAGAGGCGTCGAAGGGCGCGCACCGTCCTTGCGACGAGAGCATCGTCGCCTCCTGCAGGAACCGCGCCGTCGCCGTCGAGAGCACGGCGTTGGTGCCGCCGGCGAGCGCCATGTCCACCTCGTCGCGCTGGAGGGCGGTTACTGCCTGGTGGATCGCGACCAGCGAGGACGCGCAGGCAAGGTCCACCGGCACCGCCGGCCCTTCCAGCCCCAGGGTGAAGGCGACACGTCCAACGCCCACGCTGGCCGAGGTACCGTAGAAGCTGTCGTCCCGGCCGCTGGCTGCGACGACCCGCCGGTATTCCCCCGCCCCGAGGCCCGCGTACACGCCCGTGCGGCTCCCCTTGAGCGAATCGGGGTCGATGCCGGCGTCCTCGATCGCCCGCCAGCTCGTCTCCAGCAGCAGCCGGTGCTGCGGGTCCATCATGTGCGCGTCGATGGGTTGAATCCGGAAGAAGCTCGCGTCGAACTCATCGATCCGCTCGATGAACGCGCCCTGCCGGTCGCGCGCCTTCTCCGCTGCAGGGTCGCCCGCGATGCCCGCCCACGCGCCCGAGTCCCGCCGCCCGTCCGTGACCGCGTGGCCGCCGGAGGCCAGCAGCTCCCAGAAGGCCTCGAGGTCCTCCCCGCCGGGGAAGCGACAGGCCATCCCCACAATCGCGATCCCTTCGTCCTCCGTTTGCGCCCGCGTGCGCTGCCTCGGCGCCTGCGGTTCCGGCGCCGCCGCTTCGCCGCCGCCAAGCTCCCCGGCGAGGTGCTCGGCGAGGCTCATGATGCTCGGGTAGTCGAAGACGGCCGTGTTTGACACGACGTACTCGCCGTCGAGCGCGCGGTTCATCCGGTTCCGCAGCTCAACCGCCATCAGCGAGTCCATGCCCAGGTCCGCGAACTCGATCGCCGGCGACGGCGCGGTCGGCAGCCGCATGACCTCCTGCAGCTCGCGCTGCAAGAACGCCACCAGCACGTCCTCGCCTTCCTCCGCGCTCGCGACCCGCAGCTCCGAGAGCAGGTCGGCCTGCGCCTGGCCGCCCGCGTCGCCTTCCTCCGTGGCAGCGAGGAGGTGCTCGAGCAGCGGTGAGCGCTCCTCCATGTTCTCGGAGAACACCTGCCAGTCCACCGAGGCCACCAGCCCCGTCGTCGCGTCCTGCCGCATGACGCGTTCCAGCGCCTCCAGCCCCTGCTGGGAGTTGATCCAGCCCGTTCCCACCGCCTCGAGCTGCCGCCCGATGCGCTGGCGCTGCTCCTCCGCCTCCCCGATGCCCTCCCATGCGCCCCAGGCGATGGCCTGGCCCGGCAGACCCAGCGCGCGGCGGTGCCCGGCGAGCTGATCGAGGAAGGCGTTGGCGGCGGAGTGGTTGGCCTGGCCCGGATTCCCCAGGACGCCCGCCACGCTTGAGAACAGCACAAACAGGTCGAGGTCGAGGTCCATCGTCGCGCGGTGCAGGCGCCAGGCTCCCAGCACCTTCGGCCAGAGCACCTCCTCGAAGCTTTCCCATGTCTGGTTCGTAAGCGCCGCATCCGAGAGCACGCCCACGCTGTGGATGACGCCCGCGAGGGGCGGCAGCGACTCGTCGATCCGGGCCAGCATCGCGTCCACGGCCTCACCGTCGGTCACGTCCGCCAGCTCAACCTCCACCCGCACGCCCCGCGCCCGCAGCGCCGCGATCGCCTCCACCGCCTCGGCGTCCGGGTCGCGGCGCCCGTTCAGGACGATGACGCCCGCGCCGCGGTCGGCCAGCCACCCCGCTACCGCGCACCCGATGCCACCCACGCCGCCCGTCACGAGGTAGGTGCGATCACCTCGCAGCTGCCCCGTCTCGAGCGCCGAGTTCGTCAGCACGATCTTCCCGATGTGCCGCGCGGCCTGCATGTACCTGATCGCCGGCTCCGCCTCCGCGAGTGGCCAGCGAACGTGGTTCAAGGGAGCCAGCTCGCCCGTGGCGATCCGGTCCACGATGCGTCGCAGCACCGCCCCCGGAATCTCCGGTTCCTCTTCCTTGAGCACATCGACGCGCAGGATCGAGTAGGCCACGTCGGGGCGGACCGCCGCCATCTCCTCCTCGGTGAGGATGTCGACGCGCGCCATCTCAACGAAGCGCCCCCCTTGCTTCAGGCACGAGAGGCTGGCGTCGATGAACCCCGGTCCGGTGAGGCTGTTCAGGACCACGTCGACGCCCTCGCCGCCGGTGGCCTCGAGGATTTCCCGTGCGAACGCGGTCTGGCGGCTGTCGAAGACGTGCTCCACCCCGAACGCGCGCACCGAGGCCTGCTTTGCAGCGCTGGCCGTGGCGAACACTTCCGCCCCCGCGGCCCGGGCAAGCTGCACGGCCGCCTGCCCCACACCGCCCGAGGCGGCATGGATCAGCACGCGGTCGCCCGCTCCCAGTTCGGCATCCTCGAACGACTGCGCTGCCGATACAAACGCCGTCGGAAGGGTCGCCAGCGCCGCGACGGGCAGGCCCACCGGCGCTGGGGCCAGGAGCTCCTCGCGCATCACCGCCTCCGAGCGGAAGCTGCCGAGCGCCAGTCCGACCACCCGGTCACCGACCGCCAACCTTGAGACATCCTCCCCGACCTCGATCACTCGCCCGCAGACATCTCCACCCACATATTCATCGAAGACTCCCAGCGCCACGAACATGTCCCGGAAATTGAGGCCCGCCGCCTCGACCGCGACGCGCACCTCGCGCGGCTGCAGTGGCCGTTCCGGCAGGGGCTCGAGCCGAAGCCGGTCGAGCGCCCCGCCCGCGTCCGGCTGTAGCGCCCAGCCCGACCCATCCGGGAGGGGCAGGCGCCCCGCGACGTCGGCGGTCCGCACGAGCCGCGCTCCCTGGCGGTATCCCGCCCGGTAGGCGACGTGCGTCTCGCTGTCCGGGTAGAGCAGCTCGTTGACGAGGTCGGCCGGCGGCGTCTCCGCCCCGGGGTCCAGGTCGATCATGCGCGGCTGAAGCTGCGGCGCCTCCCGCTCGACGACCTTGCCCAGGCCCCACAGCAGCGAGCCCGTCAGCTCCCCGTCACGCTCCCGCTCCAGCACCTGCCCGCCACGCGTCAGGAACCACACGCCCTGCGCCGGCATCACGTCCGCGTCGGAGAGGCCCTGCACGAGCGCCAGGGCGCTCCCCGTCGAGCGGGTCACGTCCGACTCCAGCTCGGCCGTCGTCGACTCCGCCCCGTGCCCGTCGAGCGCCATCAGGTGGACGGCGCCGCTCAGGGGAACGTCCGCCGGCAACGCCTCGACCAGCGCCTTCCATGACTCCCGGCTTCCCGCCTCCACCACGTCCGCTCCCGCCAGCACGACCGTCTGGTTGTGCGCCTCCAGCTCGCGTGCCAGCTTCTCCGCGACACCGCCCGCGTCGGCGGCCAGGATCCATGCGCCCGCCGGCTCAAGGACCTCCTCCGGCGCCTGGGCAACGATGATTCCCCGATCCGGCCGGGTGGTGGAGTCCGGCCCCAGCACCTCCGCCCCCACGAACCCCACATCGCCGAGCGATTGCTTCCAGAGCTCGGGGCTGAGGAGTGCGTGGTTCGGGCGGAAGTCGTCCTCGTACCGCCACCAGCCGTCGAGCTGCCCGAACGTCAGGTCCATCCACCCCTGGATGCGCAGGCCTTCCAGGGCGACCAGGTGGCCCGATGGCGCGAGCAGATCCAGGCAGTGCGCCAGCGTCTCTTTCAGGAACCGCGTTGCGTGCAGCACGTTCGACGCGATCACGAGGTCGTACCCGTGGGCATCGAACCCCAGCTCGATGGGGTCCCGCTCGATGTCGAGCGGCCGGTAGTCGATCGAAGCCTCGGCCCCGCCGAACAGGGCTTCCGCTTCCCCGAAGAAGCCCGCGGAGATGTCGGTGTAGGTGTAGTCGTAGCGACCCTCCGGGAGCTCCGGCAGCACCACCCCGGTGCCCGAACCCGTTCCCGCTCCGACCTCGATGACGCGCAGTCTCCGGTCCTCCGGGAGGTCGTGCATCAGCTCCGCCACGGCGTCGCCGAGCATGCGGTTGGCCGCGCGGGCCGCGGGCGCCAGCTTGTACAGGTCGCCCGCGCTCGGTTCGCCGCTGCCGAACAGCAGCGTCAGGGGGTCGGCGTCCCCCACGAGCACCTCCAGGAGCGCCCCACCGCAGCGCCGGAACAGCGCAATCTCGGTCGCGCCCCCTTGCCCGTGCTTCGGCGCGATCTCGTCCGCGAACGCGATGGGATCGGCGGGCATCTCCTCCGGGAGCGGATCACCCGCCCCAACGAGCACGACAAACCCGTCGCCTGCCTGCTCGACGATGCCCGCCGCCGCCAGGAGATCGAACATGCGCCGGAAGAGGTGCCGGTGGACCTCCAGGACGTTCAGCCGTTCCCGCAGCGTCTCCGGCTGGACCATCTCACCCGAGGTGCGGGTCCAGCCCAGCCGTTCGAGCGTCGTGAGCGCGACCGACCTCGCCATCCACTCGAGGTCCAGGAGCAGCGCCTCCCGTTCCTCGACCTTGAGGTCCTCCTCAGCCAGGTAGTGCGAGAACGGCCTCCAGGTCGCGGCGACCGCCGAGGGGCTCGGCAGGAAGTCCGCCGGGACCATCCCCGGGGCAAGCGGCCGATCCTCCCAGGTCACCTCGTAGAGCAGGTCCTCAACGCTCTCCGTGCCCGCGAGCAGCGCGGCGCGCGTCGCCCTCTTCGCCGCGTAGCCCTCCAGCCCTCCAATTTCGACGCCGTCGGTCGTATACAGCCGCAGGTCGCCACTCAGCGTCTCCCGCGGGGCACCCTCGTCGCCGTCGCTCTCCCGCATCCGCGCGTGGCAGATCACGCGTTCCGGCAGCGGTCCGCTCAGCCAGAAGCGGTCCCAGGCGAACGGCAGGTAGGTATCGCCTTCCTCGACTCCCGAGAGCGTGCGCGCCGCCCCCATCACCTGCAGGAGGCCGTCCAGCAGGATCGGGTGCGCCACCACCCCCGCATCCTCCACGCCGCCCGGCAGCGCGACCTCGGCGAGCGCCTCCCCCTCCCCGCACCAGAGTCGCTGGATGGTCCGGAACCGCGGTCCGAGCTGGATGCTCGCCTCGGCGCGCGCGCGATAGAACGCCGCCGGGTCTTCCTCCGACAGGTTGGCCGCCAGCCCTGCCCGGTCGAGACGCCCGCCGGCCGGCGCCGCCCCATCCGACGAGACCTGCGCCTCCGCGTGCAGCGTCCACTCGTCCTCCCCGTCCCCCTTGCTGTACACCTCCACGCGCCGCGAGGAGTCCGCCCCGGCCGCATCGAGCACGACCTGCACCTTCCGGCTCGCCGCAGCCGCTCCGTCCTCCTCCGCCTCCGGCAGGACCAGCGCGCTCCGCAACTGCAAGTCCTCGACGGCCACCGTCCCGTCGCCGCCCGGCGATGCGGCGGCCGACGCGATTGCCCCGTAGAGCGCCCCCGGCGCGATCACCCGCCCGAACACGCGGTGGTCGTCCAGCCAGGCCGGATCGTCCTCCGCCATCTCGCGCTCGAAGAGCACCTCGCCCCGGGGCGACTCGTGGCGAACCCCCAGCAGCGGATGCCCGGCGGCGAGCCGTCCCCGCTTGCGCGCCTCCACCCAGTGCCGCTGTCGCTGGAAGGGGTAGGACGGCAGCGAGATGCGCCGCCGCTCCTCGCCCGCGTACAGCCCCTCGAACGAGACCGCGAGCCCCGCCTCGTACGCTCCCGCTACCGCCTCCACGAAACCGCTGTCGCCCGTCTTCTCAGCCTCGGCGGAAGCGAGCTGGCTCGCGACGATCGCGGGCTCCTTCGCACCCGGCCAGTTCATGGCCACCATCGTCCCCAGCACCGCCTGCGCCCCCAGCTCCACAACGACCTCCACACCTTCCTCCGCCAGCGTGTTGATGCACTCGCGGAAGGCCACCGGCTCCCGCGCGTGGCGGCGCCAGTACGCCCCGTCGGGCCTCTCGGTGGGCTCCACCAGCCGGCCCGTGGTGCTGCTGATGAGGCCGATGGACGGCGGTGCGACCTCCAGATCCGTGAAGATGGCTTCAAGGTCGTCCAGCGCGGGCGCAACGAGGGCGCTGTGGTAGGCGATGCTCTTGCGCAACTGCCTCGCCCACAACCCCTCCGAGTCGAAGCGCTCCACGAGCGCCTGCACGTCTTTCTCGGGACCGCTGATGACCTGCTGCGCTCCGTTATCGGCGGCGATGTTCACGCCCGGCCCCGGGGAGGCGGCGTTCTGCTCCTCCACCATCGCCGCCACGCGATCGGCCGGCGCGAACACGGCGGCCATCGCCCCCTTCTCCGGCAGCGACGCCATGAGCAGACTGCGACGAGCCGTGAACCGCATCCCGTCCTCCAGGCTGTAGACCCCCGCCGCCTGCGCCGCCGCGAGCTCGCCCAGGCTGTGCCCCACCACCACCGCCGGCCGCACGCCCACGCTCTCCCAGAGCGCCGCCAGCGCGCACCCCAGCGCGTAAACCGCCGGCTGCATCCAGTCGGCATCATCGAGGTCACCGGCATCGCTCTGACCGAACATCACATCGAGGAGCGGGACGCCCCGCTCCTCGCGGAACACCGCGTCGCAGCGGTCGAGCACCGCTCGCGCCACCGGCTCGCGCTCGTAGAGCGCCTTGCCCATGCCGACCCACTGGCTCGACCCACCGGTGTAGGCGAACGCCACCTTTGTCGCCGCGCCCGGACCGGGCCCCGTGGCCGCCTCGGCGAGCGCCGTCAGCTTCTCACGCAGCGATGCGGTGTCGCGGAAGGCGACCCCCGCCCGGTGTCCGAAGTGGCTGCGCCCCACCCCCGCGGTCCAAGCCATATCGGGGAGAATCTGGTCGGCCGTATCGGCGCCCTCCAACTCCTCGGCGCGTTCATCGAGCCATTCGAGGTAGCGTCCCGCGAGATCGCGCACGGCCTCATCCGACTTGCCCGAGAGGGGAAGCAACCGCGTCGCCCGCGCCTCCACCGGCATGTCCGCCGCCGGCTCCGGCAGGGAAACGGCCACCGGGTGCGGCGGCCCGGAGGTCCAGGAACGGTCTCCGCCTTCTCCGTCGCGGCCGCCGTGCCCCCGCACGAGGATGTGTGCGTTCGTACCCGACCACCCGAAGGCGCTCACTCCCGCCAGTCGGGGCCGCTCGGTGGCCGGCCAGGGCGTCGTCTCCGCCGTCACTTGCAGAGGCAGTTGCTCCCAGTCGATCGCCGGGTTCGGGTCGCGGAAGTTCAGGTGTCGCGGGATGAGGCCGCGCTCGACCGCGAGCGTCGCCTTCATCAGGCCCGCGACCCCCGCTGCCGCCTCGAGGTGGCCGATGTTCGTCTTCACCGATCCGATCAGCAGCGGGTTTGCCGGATCGCGACCCCGGCTGTAGGCGGTCCCTATGGCCTGCGCCTCGATCGGGTCGCCCACGGGCGTTCCCGTGCCGTGCGTCTCCACATAGTCCACGTCGGATGCCTGCACGCCCGCCCGCGCAAGCGCGTCCTCGACGACGCGCTCCTGCGCCTCCCCGCTGGGGACCGTGAGGCCGGGGGTAGCGCCGTCCTGGTTCACGGCCGAGCCGGCGATCACGCCCCAGATGCGGTCCCCGTCCGCCTCCGCCTCGCGTAGCCGCTTCAGGACCACGATGCCGCAGCCCTCGCCCCGCACGTAGCCGTTCGCGGCGGCGTCGAACGTCTTGCACTGGCCGTCCGGCGCCAGCATCCCAGCGTTACCGCGTAGCTCAGTCAGCCGCCCCGACACCATTGCGTGTACGCCACCGGCCAGCGCCAGGTCCGCTTCGCCCCGCTGCAGGCCCACCGCCGCCTGGTGAACGGCCACGAGCGACGAGGAGCAGGCGGTGTCGACCGCCATTGCAGGCCCGTGCAAACCCAGGGCAAACGCAACGCGCCCGATGGCCGTGTTGAAGGACGTGCCGCTGACCGAGTAGAGGCTGGTGATCGGCTCCGCCGAGTCGGTCGAGTCCATGATCAGCCACCGGTAGTCGTAGTTGCTGATCCCCGCGTAGACGCCAGTGCGGCTGCCGGCCAGCCCCTCCGCGTCGATCCCCGCGTCCTCCAGCGCCTGCCAGCTCGTCTCCAGCATCATCCGCTGCTGCGGGTCCAGCAGCTGCGCCTCGACCGGCGAGATGCGGAAGAACGACGCGTCGAACTGGTCGATCCCGTCAACGTACGCGCCGAACCGGCAGGCCTCGCTCTGCACCTCGGCGTCGGGGAAAAGCTCGCCGATGCGCCCGACCCCGGATCCGGGTTCGCCCTCGATCACGCCGCTCTCGCCCGCCTCCAGCAGGCGCCAGAACGCGTCGAGGTTCTCCGCCCCGGGGAAGCGGCAGGCCATGCCCACGATGGCGATAGGCTCGTCCGTCGGAATCGCGGCCTGGAAGTATTCAGCCATACCTTGAGGTCTCCCGCTCGGGGCTACCGATGGTTCTTCTCCACGGGCACACACCACCCTGGCAGGCGCTCCGCGAATCGCTCACCCGCACATCCTAGCCGAATTCGAGGCGCGAGCAGCGGGACCGTGACCGGCGGTCCGCCGCCGGAATCGCCCCGGCGAGGCGCAGGGCCCAGCGGTGCGAGCCTGTTTCCGGGACGCTCACGGCAAGTGTCTGTCGGTACCACGCCCCAGGTCCGTACGTAGCCGGACGAAAGGACCGGGTGGGGCGCCACCTTGCGGGGCGGAAAGGTCGAGGATGTGGCCCTCGGCAGCCCGCTACTGTTCAGCCTCTAGCCGTCCGCCAGCACCTATTTGGTCGCCGTCTGGAGCATGCGACGTTGTCGAGCCTGAAGTCCGCTCAAGCCTGGAGCAGGTTCCCGGCGCCGGTGACACGCGTCAGCCCGAGCGCCACACCATGTGTCGTGGCGCGAGATCGCCGTGCCCGTCGGTGCGCGTGAGCAGGCACGCGTCGACGAGAAACTCGAACAGCGTCTGCGCCTCCAGGGCACCGGGTGCGAGCCCCGGGCGCTCGTCCAGGTAGAGACTCCTGGCGGCACCATGGAGGGCGGGGTCGGAGACGACCCGCGACCGTCCTGTCAGGTAGAAGGCATCCTCGTTCTCGGGGAGTGGGTACGAGTGCAGCGCGTAGCGCCCGTCTCGCAGGAGATCACTCAGCTTGGGCGAGGGGATGACGAAGGCGAGGAGCCGACCGGCTGCGATGAGAGGGCTCACGGGGTGGACGCGCGGACCGCCGTCGACCCGGGTGGTCCCGAGCATGGCGAGCCCGACGCCGAAGAAGTAGAGGAGCTCCCGGCCCGCCTCCACGAGGTCGGGGCGGGCCCGACCGAGCTCGGCCCACGAGAGGGCGGGGCGACTCTCAATGGACCTGCCGCGATCCGTCGCGCGCCTCCAGAGCAAGACACGGCGCTGCTCGTCCTCCCACGAGATGCGAACCGGAATGCCGACTTCGATGCTTGCCAGGGCGAGACTGGCCTCGACCGCGGAGGCGCGGTCCGCGGCATCCAGAAGGATCTTCCCTGCCTCGGCGCCCTCGATCGCCTCGGCATAGGGCGCCAGCGAGCGGGCCGCGTCGCGACCGATGACGACATCCTGGGGCTCCACTGCTTCGAACCGTGGCATCGCCGACTCCCCCCTCGCATCGCTTGTCCACGACTGCCGCAACTCCCTGCGGTCTCCCGCTGCCGAGCCCTCTAGAGGTTGTAAGTGTCGTCTGGCGGGAATGGCATCTCCCCGCGAGACATTCTCTTGGCGTTGGAGACGAGGTAATCGTATGAATCCTCGAAGCACCCTTCGCACAGGGCAAGTTCCTCCCCCGGTAGCCAGACTTCCTCGCCGCTTGGCCCCTGCTCGTAGTGGCCCTCCGTGAGCCCTTGAATGAAGGAATGTACGAAGGCGACCGAGCCGGGCTCACCGCAGCCTCGGCGTTCACAGACGGGCAGGTCTTCAAGAAGGACGGAATCACTACTGTTCACGGCATCTCCAGGCGAGGCACAGAATACGAACAAATGTCCCGATTCCTATTCTGGCCAGCTTGCCCCTAACACGTCAACCGTGACGCGAACGGACTACCTCATTCGACAGCGCTTGAGGTGACTACGACCCTTTCGGAGATGAGAGTCAATTTGCCAACCTTCAAGGTCGGCCCGGGCGTGCCACTCATCCCCTTCCCCTTGGCACCGCAAGCAGTGCAACGCCACCAAATCCAGACGGGAGAGCGTTCGACAACCACAGAAGAATCTTCGGCAAGGAGAATGGCCATGGGAAAACCATAACGGGTCTCCTCGACTCCTAGACCTTCCTGACGATGACTTCGCCGTTCTCCCTTACCTCGATGACCCTCCGTTTCTCGCCGCCGAAGAGACCAATGAGTATCCAGACGAGCCACCAGACTCCGAGGGTGAATAGGCCAACGAAGAAATGGAGCAGGTGGTTGGGGCGATGACCCCAGACGATTACCGCGCGGTCCGTTCCCTGAGCTTCAACGCGCCACCCGCTGGCCACTGCCTCCACGACTTCGTCATCGAGGATGTCGGCTAGCTCATCGTCGTCGAGGTAGTCCATGTGGGAGCTCCTGTCTTGCTGCTCGGGCGTCCCCAGAGTGCTGGGTTCGTGCGAGTTAGTGGACCTTAGTGGACCGTCGGGCCTACGGCGGGAAGTGCCGGACCCCGAAATCTCTATGCGCCGTATGGAGTTTTCGTGGTGGAGCTGGGGGGATTCGAACCCCCTACCTTTTGACTGCCAGTCAAACGCTCTCCCAATTGAGCTACAGCCCCACGGGAGCGCGATCGTAGCAGGCGACCGGCTCTCGGTCCCGTGGCGGCCCGGCGCCGGAATCGAGGGCCTCGAGGGCACATAAGGCATGGCAAGGCATCGAGGACCCGCGTACACTGCGGTAGTGGTGGGGTGTCGACCGATTCTCGCGTCGACTGCCTTGGTTCAGCACAAGGAGAGCTTGATGCGAGCAGAGACCAACGATGTCGCCTTTCGACTCCTTCTCGCCCTAGGCGAGAACTGGGACGCTCTCCAACGAGCCTCGATAGACCCCTCCGCCAAAGGCCTCTACCTCACCAAGGAATATCTCGGCGGCTACACCCGCTTCAGCGCCGGTCCCTCGACAAGCCCCCGCCTGATCGTCGAATGGAATGAGTCAACCCGCCACCTGCGCGTGCTGCGTTGCCACGAGTGGCCCGGATTCGAAGCCACGATCTCGAGCACGGTGGCGTACGTTCGTGACGAGGCTCGCGACCACGGCATCATCGACAGCGTCGACAACGTGTTCGTGCGCGCCTGCCAGGAGCCCTCGGCGCCGGCGCGGCGCACGGTGCTCCCAGGGGCGATGGACAGCGCCAGCGAGCCAGTCCGGCGGCGCGCCTAGGGGCAATCCAAACCACTACCCGGTCGTCGAAGTACCGGTGGCTACCATGCTGATTGACAAGTGACACTTGACGCTAGACACTGCCTTCTGTGATCTCATCCTTCAGACACCGGGGGTTGCGATCACTGTATAGCGGACGGGGGGCCCACCGAATCGCCCCGGAGCATGTACGAAGGGTGAGACGAATCCTCGGCGTACTGGACCAGAGCAGGAGGCCACGTGACATGGACATCCCCGGATTCCAGCTACACGCACTGTCAGGGGAGCTCAAGGGGCACTACGCGGTCTCGGTCTCAGGCAACTGGCGCATCACCTTCAGTTTCGAAAACGGCCACGCCACCGATGTCGATTACCTGGACTATCACTAGAGAGGTTTGCTAATGCCGATGGAGAATCCCCCGCATCCGGGCGAGATTGTGAAGTACGACTGCCTCGAGCCCCTGGGGCTGACGGTTACGAGGGCAGCCCAGGGCCTGGGCGTCACCCGTCAGGCGCTGTCGGACCTGATCAATGGACGAGCCGGCATATCCGTTGAGATGGCCTTTCGCCTCTCGAAGGCTTTCGGCTCGACGCCGGAGACGTGGCTGGGCCTACAGACGGCTTACGACCTCTGGTCGGCACAAGATCGCGCAAGGCAGCTGAAGGTGGAGCGATTTCGGCTTCCCAACCCGGCGTAACGGCTAGCGCATGATCTCCGGGTCGGCGGGGGTCTCGGCGAGGCGCGGGGAGCTGCGTGGATGGCGGCCCATGCGGCGACGCCAGTGGGCGAACCGGTCGGTGAGGTCGGCGACACGGCGTTCGATGCGTCCGCGCACCCAGGCGTGGGTCTGGCCGGTGTTCCGGTAGCGGTCGCGGCGTTGGTTGAGGCGGCGCTTGGGGCGCTCGCGCTGGATGGCCGTGAGGGAACGAACGACGGAGCGCCGCAGCAGCAGCGAGGCCTCGTCGTGGTTCGTGTGGGCTCCCTCGCCGGGCTCGGGCACGACGCTGTCGACGATGCCGAGGCGGAGGCAGTCGTGCGAGGTGAGGCGCAGTCGCTCGGCGACCTCGTCGACACGGGACGAGGCATCGCCGTAGAGGCGTCGGGCGGCATCCTCGGGTGAGACCACCTCGTACACCGCGTTCTCAAGCATGAGCACGCGGTCGGCCACGCCCATGGCAACGGCGGCCTCGGAAGCCCCTTCGCCCGTAATCACCGCCAGGGAGGGAGACGGCACACGCAGCATCTCGCGCATGCAGCGGGCGATGGCGTCGCCGAGCCCGGCTTCCTCGGCGGCGAGGTCGGGTCGGGCGCCGGCGGAGTCGAGGAACGTGATCAGAGGGAGGCGGAACTTGCGTGCGAGGCGCATGGCCCGACGCGCCTTGTGGAACCCCGAGGGCCCAATGGTTCCCGGTCCGGCGAGGCCCTGGAGGCGGTTCTGGCTGATGAGCATCACCGCTTCTCCGCCAAGCAGGCCGATGCCGGCGCTGACGGCGGGGTCGTCCTCGCCGCTGCGGTCGCCGTGGATCTCGACGAAGGTGGTGGTGATGCGGCGGACGAAGTCGGGGGCGGTGGGGCGGTTCTCGTGCCGCGAAAGCTGCACCTGCCGCCAGGCCTCGAGGCGCGCGTACTCACGCGGCTCGCGCTCGGGGCGTCCGACGGGCCGGAGCTCGTAGTTGCTCATGAGCAGGTCGATGAGCAGCCCAAGGGAGGGGCGCAGGTCTTCCCGCTTCACGATCGCGTCGATGAGGCCGCGCCGCAGGTGCGACTCGGAGGTGTGCGCGTCCTCGGGGAGCTCCTCGCCGGTGCGCTCGCGCATCTCGCGCAGGGCGGAGTACCCGACGAGGGCATTGGGCTCGGCGATGATGAAGTCGGCGAGGTTGGCGAGCCCGGCGAAGGCGGAGCCGGTCGAGGGGTCGGCGAGCAGGGTGACGTGGGGGAGGCCCTTCTCGGCGAGCTTCTGGTGGGCGGTGGCGAGGCGGGGCAGCTGCATGAGCGCGAGCAGTCCCTCGCGCATGCGCACGCCCGAGGTCGAGAGCACGGTGACGACGGCGAGGCCGCGGCTGGCGGCCCGCTCGAAGGCGCGTGCGAGGCGCTCGCCGCTGGCGACGCCGATGGACCCGCCGAGGAAGCTGAAGTCGAGGGCGGCGACGACGACCTCGCGGCCGTAGAGGGTGCCGGTGCCCGTCAGGGCGGCTTCGGCAAGGCCGGTACGCCGCTGCGCGGCCAAGACGCGGTGACGGTAGGACTGACGCTCGCGGAACTGGATCGGATCGAGGGCGGTGACGCTGCGGTCGGTCTCGCGGAAGCTGGCCGGGTCGAGGAAGCCGGCCACGCGCTCGCGCGCGTTGAGGTGATAGTGGTGGCCGCAGGCATGGCAGACGCGATGTCGCTGATAGCTGCGGGAGTCCCTCAGGTCGGCGTCGCAGGCGAAGCAGCGCTCAAGCCGTTCCTCTTCGGAACGGTCTCCGGCCCCATCGCGACGAAGCAATCCGCGAAGCGTCATGCCTGTGAGTGTATCAAGCGTCCTCTTCGGGGGCTGTTCCGACGAGGACCTCGCGGGACTCTCCCTCGATCCTCGGACCGAGGACGCCCTCGCGCTCAAGGGCGGTGATAAGGCGCTCGGCTTTGAGGAAGCCGACGTTGAGGCGGCGCTGCAGGAGCGACGGGGAGAGGCGCGTGTGGCGGCTGGCGAGGTCGCGCGCGTCGTCGAGGAGGGGGTCTTCCTCTTCGAGCTCGATGTCGTCGCCGCCGTTCTGGGCGATGAGGGCCTCCTCGAGGAGGTCGTCGGCGGTGTCGGGACGGAGGGCGTGGAAGCGTTCGTCGGCCCAGAACTCGACGAGCCGCTCGACCTCGGCATCGGAGACGTACACGCCCTGGATGCGTTTCGGCTTCCCGGCGTCGGTGGGCAGGTAAAGCATGTCGCCCTGGCCCAGCAGCTTCTCGGCGCCGCCCATATCGAGGATGGTGCGGGAGTCGGTGATGGACGTGACGGCGAAGGCGACGCGGGTGGGGAAGTTCGCCTTGATGAGGCCGGTCACGACATCGACCGAGGGGCGCTGAGTGGCGACGACGAGGTGGATGCCGGTGGCGCGCGCCAGCTGGGCGAGGCGGCAGAGCAGCTTCTCGACCTCGAAGGGGGCGACCATCATGAGGTCGGCGAGCTCGTCGATGATGAGCACCCAGTAGGGGAGCTTCTTCAGAACGCGGGCGTGGCGGTTGTAGGCCTCGATGTTGCGCACTCCGACCTCGGAGAACTTGCGGTAGCGCGCCTCCATCTCGGAGACGACGGCCTGGAGGGTGCCCACGACCTTATCGAGGTCGACGATGACCTCACTGAAGGCGAGGTGTGGGAGGCGCCCGTAGGTCGTCATCTCGACCCGCTTGGGGTCGATCATGATGAAGCGGACCTCGTCGGGCGTGGCGTTCGTGATGAGGTTGGTAACGATGGCGTTGAGGCAGACGCTCTTGCCGCTGCCGGTGGCGCCGGCAATGAGGAGGTGGGGCATCTTCGTGAGGTCGGCGACGACGGACACACCGGATACACCCTTGCCGAGCGAGATCGCCAGCTTCGACTTCGCGCTCATGTCCCGGTACTGCGAGCTCTCCATGACATTTCGCAGGGTGACGACGGTGGCGGTCTCGTTGGGCACCTCGATGCCGACAATGGCGCGACCGGGTACGGGGGCCTCGATGCGGAGGCTGGGAGCGGCCAGGGCGAGGGCAAGGTCGCTCTGGAGGGCCGTGATCTTGTTGACGCGCACGCGGGTGCGGCCGGTCTCGACGCGCTCCTTCGTGGGCCGGCCGTTCGCATCAAGGACCGGCTTGTTGTCGGCATCCTTGACGGGCACGTCCTTGTACTTGATCTCCCAGCCCGGCTCGACGCCGAACTGGGTGACGGCAGGGCCTTCGTTGATCTCGACGACGGAGGCATCGACGCCAAAGCTTGCGAGGGTATCGACGATGAGCTGGGCGCGTGCGGCGTTGTCGTGCTTGTGGTCGCGGCTTGGCTTGGGCTCCTGAAGGAGCTCGATGGGCGGAAGCTGCCAGCCGCTCTTGTCCTCGAAGGCGAGCTGGTGGGGCTCTTCCTCTTCGTCGGGCTCGGGTATGTCGTCCGGATCGTCTTCGTACGAGTTGACGGCGTCCGGCTCGGAGCGAGCTTCGGTTTCGTCCTCGAACTGAGCGGTTGGGGCTTCTGCGACCTCGTCGGCATGGGGGGCGCCGGGTTCGACGCGCGGACGGAAGACGATGGGAGAGGCCTCAAACTCGACGGCTGATTGCGAGGTAGCGCCGCCGATGACGTCCGTCCCTGTGCGCTTCCGGCGGCGAAAGAGGCGAGCGATCGCGGTGAGGCCGCGCCAGACGGAAGCCAGGCCGCGGCCGAGGGACGCAAGCACCTGGTGTGGCCAGCGCCTTTCCCAGGCGTAGGCAATGCCGCGACCCGTGTACTGCAGGGCGGTGAGGGAGGCGCGAGGGGCGAGGAGGGCGAGTGCGACCACCGCCGAGGCGATCCAGACGAGCACGTTGATCCAGCCGGTGACGATCGTGTGGCCGATTTCGCCGCCGAGGGTGACGTCGCGGAGCTGGACATCGGCGACCGTCCAGTCGGCGGTATTCAGGCCGAGGGCGCCCCAGGCGAACAGGGCAAGGAAGGGGTAGCCAAGGATTCGGCGCCAGAACAGCAGGCGCTCCTCGCCGCCGCGGCGCCAGGCGGTGATCGCCCAGGCGAGCAGCACGGCTGCCACGATGATGAGACCGAGCCCGAACGTTTCGAGCAACCAGGTACGAACATCCAGGGCGATGCCGACGACATCGAAGAACCAGGGAAGGGCGGCAATCGCCGCCGCCAGGACGACGACAAGGACGATCTGCGCGCGGAACATGCGCGACTGCGGAAGGGCAAAACGGGAGGGCGCGTCTTTGGGCCCGGACGTGGACCGGGCTCGGGATCCACCAGCCATTCGGACGGTACCCCGGCGCGGACGAAACTCCCCACCGGCGCTGCTCAGGTCCAGGGTTTCTCGACTACACCTCGACCGTGACGGGCAGCACCATCGGCCGTCGCCGTGTTTCATCGTACAAGAACTTGCTCAAAGCGTCCTTCAGGCGCGCGTTGACTTCGCCGGCGGGGGCGGCGTGCTCGCGGCCCTCGAGAGCGCCCTCGGCGACACGAGCGGCGCGGTCGAGGAGGGCTGCGTTCTCGTCGCTGTCGACGAACCCGCGCGAAAGCACCTCGGCCGGGCGGACGAGGCGGCCGGTCTGGGCATCGACCGCAACGATGACGACGAGGACACCGTCGGTCGAGAGGTGCGCACGGTCGCGGAGGATGTACTCGTCGACATCGCCGATGCCAAGACCGTCGATATAGACGTAGCTGGCCTCGACGCGGCCTGCGAGGCGGGCTTCTTCCTCGTCGATCTCGAGGACGTCGCCATCGGTGAGGACGAAGGCGTTTCCTTCGGGCACGCCCACGCGCTCGGCAAGACGGGCGTGGGTGACGAGGTGGCGGTATTCGCCGTGGACGGGAACGAAGTACTCGGGCTGGAGGATGCTCTGGATGATCTTGAGCTCGTCCTGACTGGCGTGGCCGCGCACGTGCACGT
The DNA here is from genome assembly GCA_965203545.1 of Tepidiformaceae bacterium. Lineage (GTDB taxonomy): Bacteria > Chloroflexota > Dehalococcoidia > Tepidiformales > Tepidiformaceae > UBA2991. Next base: position 322,746 of record OZ241899.1, on the reverse strand, counting down.
TCTCGACGCGGTTGTAGAGGACGCGGGCCCCCTGCCGGAAGAGGTTGTCGACGTTGCGGGCGACGGCCTGCTCGTTTCCGGGAATGGCGTTGGCCGAGAGGACGACCGTGTCGCCCTCGGCGATGGTGATGTGGCGGTGGGTGCCGTTGGCGATGCGCGTGAGGGCGCTCGTGGGCTCGCCCTGGCTCCCGGTCGTGATGATGGCGAGCCGCGAGGGAGGCGTCTTCTTCATCTCCTCGACGCCGACGATGGTCCCCTCGGGGGCGTCGAGGTAGCCGAGCTGGCGGGCCATGGCGACGTTGTCGATCATCGAGCGGCCGGTGACGAACACCTTTCGCCCCGTGAAGACGGCGGCATCGACCACCTGCTGAGCGCGCGAGATGAGAGAGGCGAAGGTCGCGACGATGACGCGCCCCTCGGCGTTGACCATGATGTTGCGGAGGGAATCGCCGACGAGCTGCTCGCTGGGGGTGTGGCCCTCGACCTCAGCGTAGGTCGAATCGGCCAGCAGGAGCAGGCAGCCCTCGCCGCCGATCTGCCCGAGTCGGGTGAGGTCGGTGTGCTGGTCCATGACGGGCGTGTGGTCGAGCTTGAAGTCGCCGGTGTGGACAAGCGTGCCGAGGGGCGTGCGGATGATGAGGCCGCAGGCGTCGGGGATGCTGTGGGCAACAGGGAAGAACTCGACCTCGAAGGCTCCCGCCTTGACGGACTCGCCGGGCTGCACCTCGTGCAGGGGATCGAGGGGGAGCTTGTGCTCCTGCAGCTTCACGCGGACAAGACCCTGGGTGAGGCGCGTGCCGTAGATGGGCACGCTGAAGTCACGGCAGAAGTAGGGAAGTGCGCCCACGTGGTCCTCGTGACCGTGGGTAAGGAAGACGGCGCGCAGCTTCTCGACGTTGGCCTGGAGGTAGGAAAAGTCGGGGATAACGAGGTCGACGCCGAGCATCTCCTCCTCGGGGAACATGAGGCCGACATCGACGACGATGATGTCTTCGCCGTACTCGAAGAGCATCATGTTGCGCCCGATCTCGCCGAGACCACCGAGGGGGATGACGCGCAGGGTCGTATTCGGCACCGGGCTACTCAAAGAGCTTCATCTGCTGGGCGGGCGGCGTTTCCTCGGCAGCTTCGACGCCCTCCGCGCGGGCGGCGCGGGCGCGTTCGAGCAGCTCCGGGAGCGTGCGGAAGTCGTCGATGATGACGCCGCGGAGGCGCTGCTGGTGGAGGGCGGCGGCGGGGTGGTACATCGGCACGAGGATGCGGCCGTTGGCCTCCCGGGGGCGGCCGTGGATGCGCGAAATCGCCTGGTTGGGGAAGAAGCGTGACATCGAGTAGCGGCCAAGGGTGACGATGAGGAGGGGGTCGATCAGGCGAATCTGGGCGCTGAGGTAGTCACTGCAGGCCTCGATCTCGGTGGGAAGCGGGTCGCGATTGCCGGGCGGGCGGCACTTGAGGACATTGCAGATGTAGACCTCGGGACGGGTGAGCCCGGCCTCCGCCAGCAGCTCCTCGAGGAAAGCGCCGGCCTGGCCGACGAAGGGACGTCCCTGGCGGTCTTCGTTCACGCCGGGAGCCTCACCGATAAACATCACCTCGGCGTCGAGCGGCCCTTCGCCGGGGACGGCGAGGGTACGGGTGCGGGCGAGGGTGCATCGCTGGCAGCCACGAACCTCGTCGTAGAGCTGCTCTACTTCCTGCGCGACCGTCACGCGGCAGCCTCCGGAACCTCAGCCTCGGCCTCGCCACGCGGCGTGTAGAGGATTTTCGCGAAGAGCACGCCGAGGAAGTAGAGCCCAAGGAGCGGGATGGCGACAACCGACTGGGTGAGCGGGTCGGGCGTTGGGGTGGCGATCGCGGCGAGGATGAAGACAAGCACGATGGCGTAGCGCCAGAAGCGCAGGAGCTGGCCCGCCGTCACCATGCCAACCCGGGCGGCGACGGCGAGGACCATAGGGAGCTGATAGGCAATGCCGATCCAGAGAATGATGCGGGTCACGAAGCTGATGTACTCGTGGACGCCAGTCACGCTCACGACGTTCTCGGCGGCGACATTGAGGAGGAAGTCGAGGGCCCGCGGGAGTACGACGTAGTACGCGAAGGCCATGCCGGCGAGCATGAAGAACATGCAGCCGAAGGTGCCAAGGAGGAGGATGCGGCGCTCTCCCCTGGTGAGGCCGGGCACGATGAAGGCGAGGGCCTCGTAGATGATGATGGGGAGGGCGAGCAGCAGGCCTCCGTAAATGGAAATCTTGAAGATGGCGGAGATCCGGTCGGTGGGCGAGAAGGAGGCGAGGCGGAAGTTCTCCTCGCTCTTGCCTCCGAGGTAGTCATACGCGTCCTGGACCGTTTCGAGTCGCCTGACATCGTTCGGCGTCACATCGGGCGTGCTGAGCCCTCCGGAAGCCTTGGTCAGGGCGTTTTCGAGGGCCCGCGTAATCTGCAAATCGTTGAGATCCAGGCCCTGTGGCCGAGTTCCACGAAGCTCAGCCTCTGGAGGGATGTACCGTCCGTCGGGATTCTGCTCGTGAACCAGAAGGGCCAGTTCGTCCTGCACCAGCGCGAGATTGACGTCGATGCGGTCGCGGGCGGGGGTGAGGAGGATGTCGAAGGTGTTGGGGAGGTTGTCGGGCGGATCCCAAGTGAAGAAGAGGACCGCGATAACCCCGACGAGCAGGGCGGCGGCGGCAACCATGAAGCGGTTCCGCAACTCGACGAGGTGCTCGATGATCGTGAGATCCGAGCCCTCCTCCTGCTCGATAGCCTCCTCGGGCCCCTCATCGGGGTTGACGACCGCGCTGTCAGTGACCATGTGAGCTAGAAGACGAGCGGCTTCTCAGGCGTTGCCTCGGCCTCGTCCTCCGCCTCCGCTTCCGCTTCTTCGGTCGCCTCGGGGGCGGGCGCTGCCGGTGTCTCGTGCGATTCGAGCGTGCCGATGGCGGGCATGTAGGAGGGGCCGGGCGTGCCCCGTGGCGGCTCGGCGCCGTTCACGTCCGACCCGGCGGCGCCGTTCGCGCCGGCGGTCGCAGGGACCGGCTTCCCTTCCTGCGCCTGTGCCGTATCGCTCGCGGGCTCGGCGGGCTCGGTCTTCGTGGTAGCGGCTTCCTCGATGTTCGTGCGGACCACGCCAAGCTCCTCGGCGGCTTCGGAGGTGACCTCCTCCACTTCACCACGAACCTCGGTGATCTCGTCCTGCACTTCCCGCACCGTCGTACGCATCTCCTGGACGTCAGCGCGGACGGCCTCCATCTCCTCGTTGAGGTAAGCGAATTCTTCGCTGAACTCGTCGCGCACGACGCGCGCGTAACGCTGGAGCTTCTTCACTCCGCGGCCGAGGTAGTAGGCCATTTCGGGCAAGCGACGGGGACCCACGACGATCACGATGAGGGCTACGATGAGCAGGATTTCCTCGAGGCCAACGCCGAGGAACTGCAAAGCTGACGCTCCAGCGCGGCGCCGGGACAGGGAAGCTTAGTCGCCGTCCTCGATGCCGTGGTCTTGGACATAGTCTACCGCGTCCTGCACGGTGACGATCTTTTCGGCATCCTCGTCGCTGATCTCGAGCTGCACATCGCCGGAGAACTCTTCCTCCAGGGACATGATGAGCTCGACCAGATCGAGGGAATCGGCTTCGAGGTCGTCGACGAACGAAGCCGTGGGAACGACATCGGCCTCATCGACACCCAACTGTTCGACAACGATGGCGCGAACACGCTCAAAAATTGATGCCATCTAGGTCTCCTCAGGGGTGCTTGTTGGCTCGCTCGGCTCTTGCGCCCGAGCAGCGCTGATCTCTTTGCTGACCGTCCGCAGAACCCCGTTTACGAACCCGGCTGACGTCTCACTTCCATAGCGATGGGCAAGCTCAACAGCCTCGTTCACGACGGCTCCGACCGGCGCAGAATTATCGTGAAGCAACTCCCAGAGCGCAAGTCTGAGGATGGTTCGCTCGACGACGGGAAGGGTCCTGAGCGGGTGGCGGGGGGCGACGGGCTGGAGGCGACGATCGAGGTCTTCACGGGAGTCGAGAACGCCGCGGAGAACCTGCCGCCCGAAGTCGGAGGGGCGTCTGGACGCCACCTCCCGGTCTTCGCCGGCGACCTCCTGAAGACGGCGGTCGTAGGCGGCCTCGGCATCGTGGCCGGAGGTATCAGCTTCGTAGAGGGCCTCGACGACGAGGCAGCGCGCGCGGCGCAGAACGTGATCGGTCACGCCATCACCATGCCGCCATCCACGTGGATGCACTGGCCGGTGATGTAGGAAGCTCCGGGACCGGCGAGGAACCGCACGAGAGGCGCCACCTCCTCGGGACCAGCAAAGCGATCGAGCGGCACCTGGCCGAGCACGTTCGCCCGCTGCTCCTCGGTGAGGGGCGCGGTGATATCGGTCTCGATGAAGCCGGGAGCGATAGCGTTCACGGTGACGTTTCGCGAGGCGACCTCCCGGGCAAGCGAGCGGGTGAAGCCGATGAGTCCAGCCTTGGAGGCGGCGTAGTTCACCTGACCGGCGTTCCCCATGACGCCGACGACGCTGGTGATGTTGATGACGCGACCCGCCTCAGAGCGGAGCACCTGCCGCATGGAGGCCTTGGTGACGGCGAAGACGCCGCGCAGGTTCGTGCGCTGCACGATGTCCCAGTCGTCCTCGGACATGCGCATCAGGAGGCCGTCGCGGGTGATGCCGGCGTTGTTCACGAGGATGTCGAGCCCGCCGAGCTCATCGGCGGCGGCCTTGACGAGGGCGGTCGCCTGGTCGCTCTCGGCGATGTCGCCGGGGAGGGCGACGGCGGTTCCGCCTTCGGCCTCGATGGCGGCGACAACCTCGCGGGCCGCTTCTTCGCTGGCGTTGTAGTTGACGGCAACGCTCGCGCCGGCGCGAGCGAGCTCGATGCAGATGGCGCGGCCGATGCCGCGCGAGCCGCCGGTTACGAGGGCGCGGCGTCCTTCAAGCTCGGACACGGTTACAGCTCGACGTGGACGGACTCGGCGCTGTTGACGGTGATGCAGGTGGAGCGGCGCAGCATGCGCTTGATGATGCCGCTGAGCACGCGGCCGGGGCCGAACTCGATGAAGGTATCGACGCCCTGCTCGCCGAGGAACTCGACCGTTCGCGCCCACTGGACGGGGCGGTGGACCTGGTCGACGAGCTCGTTGCGAACCGTTGTTATGTCGTCAATGGCAGTGGCGGTGCAGTTGGCCACGACGGGAACCTGCAGCTCGGAGAAGCTGGTGGTGGCGACGGGGTTCACCATGCCCTCGGCGGCGGAGCGCATGAGCGAGCTGTGGAAGGCGCCGCTCACGCTGAGGGGGATGACCTTCTTGGCGCCGCGGGCCTGGGCGTAGTCGAGGGCGCGGACGACGGATTCGCGCGGACCGCCCACGACGATCTGGCCGGGGGCGTTGACGGTGCAGATCTCGGCGCCGGACTCGCGGCAGACATCCTCGCACTCGCTGACGTCGAGGCCGATGACGGCAGCCATCGTTCCGGGTCGGGCCTTGCCGGCGGCGGCCATCAGCTCGCCGCGGGTGCGGAGCAGGCGGATGGCGTCGTCGAAGGTGAGGGCGCCCGCGGCCACGAGGGCGGGATACTCGCCGAGGGAGTGGCCGGCGACGAAGGCGGGGCGTTCAAGCAAATCGGGGTTCAGGTCGGTGGCGACGCGCAGGAGGGCGAGGCTGGTGACGGCGATCGCGGGCTGCGTGTTCTGGGTCTGCTGCAACTCGTCCTCGGGGCCCTCGAAGCAGATGCGGGAGAGGGGAATGCCGAGGATCTCGTCGGCGCGGTCGAAGAGTTCCTTCGCTGCGGGGAACTCGTCGTAGAGGTCCTTGCCCATGCCGACGACCTGGGCGCCCTGCCCGGGGAAGACGAAGGCGCGTCGTCCCTCGTCGCCTTCACGCAACGACAGGAAGGCGGTGGAGGACGTGGGAGCTACCCTTCCAGATCCGGATCGGGCATCCGCAGGACTTCCCGACCCCGATAGAGCCCGCACACCGGACACGTCTGGTGGGAGAGCCGCGGCGCCCGGCAGTCGCTGCAGGTCACGACGTGGGGCGCGCGCAGGCGATGGTGCCCGCGACGCTTGCGCTGGCGAGTCTTGGGGTACTTGCGCTTGGGAAGGGGGGGCATCGGTTCGCTCCCGGCGTAGTGTGGCGCTCACGGCCTTCTTGCTCATGGTGGTCGGTTCGGGCACGCGAGTCAGGATTCGCTCTCTCTCAGCGAGGCCAGGGCCGCCCAACGGGGGTCGCTGGCCACGGGCTCACAGGCGCATTCGCCCGTGTTTCTGTCGATTCCGCAGCTGGGGCAGAAGCCCTGGCAGTCGGGGCTGCAGAGCGGCTGCATGGGAGCAGCCGCTTCACAATACTGCCGCACACCTTCCGTAATGTCGATCAGGTGGCTGCGGGAGATGGAGAAGGCTTCGGGGTCACTATCGTCGTCGTCGAGGCGGGCGCCGCTGGCGACGTCGTAGCGCTGCTCGTACACCTCGTCGAAGGAGATGGCGGTGGGGATGGCGATGGGGGAGAGGCAGCGCGAGCACTCGGCGTCGAGGGTGATCTCGAGGGAGGCGCGCACGAGCGCTCCGGCGCCGATGCGCACGAGCTCGACCTTGCCACCCGCGAGCGCGCCGGACGGGGGCAGCTCGTGGATGCGGGACGCGCCGGTACCGTCGGCGAGCAGCTGGGAAGCGTTGAAGGCGAGGGTCGGGAGTTCCATGCCGACGCTCCTGCGCGCCGAAGCACGGCGGCAAGACTCAGTATAGCGCCGGGGTAGTCGCGCCCCGGGGGACATAAACGTGCGGGAGCGAGACAGATTCACCGGGAAGGGTCGCGGCGCCGTTTACTGGCCATCCGGCGCCGCCTACGCTTGTCGCTAGGGTTAGCCTCCGATGCCACAGGTCGCAGACCTCGCCTCGCTCCAGGAATACGACGACATCCTCGCGGGATTGAACGGCGAACTGGAAGAGGCGCGAGCGGACCTCGAAGACGACGAAGCGTTGCAGGCCGCACAGGGCGCCGCCACCGAGGCGGACGAGCGCTGCGCATCCCTGGAACGCGAGCAGCGACGGCTGGAGGGCGAGATCGACGGCCTCGTCGCGAAGGTCGAGCGCGAGGAGAAGCGCCTGTACGACGGCTCCGTGAGGCTTCCCAAGGAGCTGGAGGGCATCCAGCAGGAAGTCGCCTCCCTGCGGTCCCGCCTTTCCGACGTCGAGGACACCGAGCTGGCCCTGCTCGACAAGCTGGAGGAAGCGGAGGGGGCGCGCGAGGCGGCGCGAGAGGGGCTGGCGCGCGAGGAGGCGGCCTCGCAGGAGAAGCATGAGCGACTGCGCGGCGCGATCGCGGGGCTGGAGGGGCGGATCGAGGCGACGACCGGAGAGCGGGACACGTGCACGGGGAGACTGACGGCGACCCTGGTGGCGCAGTACGAGGACCTGCGGCGGCGGAAGGGTGGCGTGGCGGTGACGCACCTGCGGGCGGGCGCCTGCACCGGCTGCCGCGTGAGCGTGCCGCCCTCGGCTCGCAAGCGGGCGCTCGACCCGGAAGCGCCCGCGCTCTGTCCCAACTGCGAACGGATCCTGGTGGGGTACTAGGACGATGAAGGCGATCGGGTACTTCGTCGAGGGAGCGCAGGTCGACGGCGCAGAGCGTTCGCTGAGCCAGCAGACGGAGCAGTTCCTGGCCTTCTGCCAGGAGCACGGCTACCAGGTGGCGGCGACGTTCGTCGACACGAAGGAAGCGGAGGAGGCAGACAGCGGCTTCCGCCAGATGCTCAACTTCATCGAGCGGGGCGATCACGGGTTCGTGGTGGCGGTGGTGGACGGGCTGGGGGTGTTGGGAACCGACCTCGGGCGGGCGGCGCTCAAGATGCTCACGATCGAGGCTGCGGGAGCGACGGTGTACGAGGCGGGGAGCGGAGAGGAAGCGGCGCGGTCGATCGTGGCGCAGTGGGGCGGACGGACGGCGCGGGCGCCCGTCTCGGAGCGGGTGCGGGCGGCAATGCGGCGGCGGGCGGTGCGGGGCGAAGCGCTCGGGCGCCCTCCCTACGGTTACTGCGTGGGGGCGAAGCGCCGGCTGGAGATCGTCCCGGACGAGGCGGTCGTCGTGCAGTACATCTTCCGGCTCTACCTGGAGGAGGGCCTGGGCATCCGGCGCATCGCGGGGCGGCTGAACGAGGAGGGCATCCCGACGCGCCGGGGCGGGCGCTGGAGCATGGTGAGCGTGCGCGACATCCTGCGGAACCGGGCCTACCTGGGGACGTACTCGCGCTTCGGCGTGCGCATCCCCGACAGCCACCGCGCCCTCGTCAGTCCCTCGGATTTCCGCAAGGTCCAGGAGAACATGGCGAAGCGCCGTCGGGGGGGCACGGGGCGCTCGCTACAGCCGTTCCTGCTCAGCGGGCTCGTGTTTTGCAGGCGTTGCGGCAACCGCATGATCGGGGTGAGCCGCCGCCAGCACTGGACGACTCGGGCCGGCGAGGAGCGCAAGGCCACCTACCGCTACTACCAGTGCGAGAGCCGCACCAACCAGAACACGTGCTCCTACAACACGCAGCGCGAGGCGGAGCTGGAGGCGCGCGTGCGCGAGCTACTGGCGGAGCCGAACGGGGCGGCCACGCGCCTGCAGCGCGCAGGCGGGGCCGACGCCTACGCCGAGGAGATCGCGGGGGAGATCGAGCGTCTCGAGGGGCGGCTGCGGCAGAACCGGCGGCAGGTGGAGACGCTGGTGGGGGAGGCGGCGAGCGGGCAGCTCCCGGTGGAGCGGATGAAGGCGATCGGAGCGGGCTTCGCGAAGGACCAGCGCGAGCTGGAGCGGGAGGTGGAGGACGCGAAGGCGCGCCTCGCCGCCGAGCGCTCCGAGGCGGAGCGCGAGGAGCAGGCGGAGGCAACCTGCAAGCGGCTCCTGACGCGCTGGGACGACCTCAACCTCGAGGAGCGGCAGGCGCTCCTGCGCGAGGTGATCGACCGGATCGAGGTCGACGGCGACGAGGCGCGCCTGCTGAGGCGGCACTGATGCGCCTTGTCGTGTACGCAGACGGCGCGAGCCGCGGCAATCCCGGGCCCGCCGCCATCGGCGCGAGCGTGCAGAGCGCGGCCGGCGACGAGCTGACATCAGTCAGCGAGACGATCGGGCGGACGACGAACAACGTGGCCGAATACCGCGCCGCCATCGCGGGGGTGCGCGCGGCGGGCGACCTCGGCGCGACGAGCATCGACCTGCGGCTCGACAGCGAGCTGGTGGTGAAGCAGCTAGCCGGGCGCTACCGGGTGAAGAACGCGGCGTTGCGACCGCTGTTCGCAGCGCTCGTGGAGGCGCTGGAGGCGGTGGGGCCGTACACGGTGGGGCACGTTCCGCGGGCAAGGAACAAGCGCGCGGACGCGCTGGCGAACGAGGCGCTGGACCGGGCCCGGCGCGAGCGCCCATGAACTCAACGCAACAAGAGTCAAGCAAGGAGGACCAACTCATGGTCGAGGAGTACTGGCAGGGCACAGGGTTACCGATCACTACCACCAAGGAGCGGCTCCTAGAGTGGGGTGGCGTGCTAACGGAAGATGGCGAATTCGCCTACATCGATGTTCCAGTTGGGAGTCATCCCAACGCCCACCCCCTCCTTCGTTTTGATGACATCGACACCGAGGCAACCTACGAGAGGGATAGCGACGACCGCGAGAAGTGGACCCTTGAGGAGATTGGGGGCTCCTTCGAGGACTGGCACGCCGGCCAGCACGACTAACCCATCCCTGTTCCCACTGGCCCGGCCTGCTGGCTCGCCGTACGCTGGGAAGCGATCAGTGGGCCGGGCGGTCGCGCCGGGACGTTCGCGTTCCGGTGAGGAAAGTCCGGACTCCGCCGGGCAAGGGTGCCAGGTAACGCCTGGGCGGCGCGAGCCGACGGAAAGTGCAACAGAAACATACCGCCCGCTGTGCTGCGGGTAAGGGTGAAATGGTGCGGTAAGAGCGCACCGGTGTCCTGGAGACAGGGCAGCCGTGCAAACCCCACCCGGAGCAAGGCCGAATAGGGGAGAAGGGCGCCCGGCCCGTTCGAACTCCCGGGTAGGCCGCGTGAGCGTCGCAGCGATGGGGCGCCCAGATAGATGATCGCCGCCCTCCGGCTAACCCACCGGAAGGCACAGAATCCGGCTTACAGGCCCGCTGATCACCTTCCCGTTCGCTCCCGTTCCTCCCCCGCCGGACGCGCTCCGAAACCGAGCGCCGGACGCCCCGAAACGGGGTCGCTGAGTTGACACCATGGGGGACCCGGCGTACAACCAAATTCGGTTTGCGCCGCGATTCACAATCTCCCACGAAGCGCGATTTCGAGAGCGTTCGTGCCACCAACCACAGAAGGGTGAGGCGAGGAGGAGGCGAGATGCTCGGCATGCCGCTTCGCCGCCGCCTGCGCCTGTTGATTGCGACGGCTACGGCGGCGCTTCTGGCGCTCCTTGCGACCGGCACCGCGTCCGCTATCCAGCCCGGCGGCATCACCGACGAAGCGCGGCTGATGAACGAGCTCTTCTGGATCGTGACGATCGCGGGCCTGATCGTGTTCGGGCTCGTGGGCGCGGCGCTGGTCTACGCGATCATCCGCTACCGCCGCCAGAACGATGAGCTGCCACCGCAGTTCCATGGAGGCGGCAAAATCGAGGCCGCGATGGTGGGCGTGCCCGTGCTCATCGTGATCGGGCTCTTCACCATCTCGATGATCACGCTCGTCCAGATCGACGACAAGGCCGAGGACGAGGCCCTCACGATTGATGTCACGGGGTTCCAGTTCTCGTGGCAGTTCGCCTACAACCTCAATGACCTGGGGACGAATACCGACCCGAACGCCGAAGGCACGATCGCCGTCATCGGCACGCCCGCGAACGACCCGATCCTGTACATGCCCGTCGATGAGCCGGTGGAGTTCCTGCTCAAGTCGAACGACGTGATCCACTCGTTCTACGTCGTGGACTTTCTCTACAAGCTCGACCTGATCCCCGGGCGGGTGAACTCGTTCACGGTGACCGCCCGCGAGACAGGCGACTTCCGGGCCCAGTGCGCCGAGCTCTGCGGCACGAACCACGCCCTCATGCGCTTCACCGTGCGGGTGGTGGAACGGGACGAATTCGACGCCTGGGTGGCCGACGAGGCCGCCCGCCAGCTCGGGGAGGGCGCACTCGTGTCCTCCCCCGGGACGCAGGGAGACTGAGGAGGCCCGATGGCAACGGTCGCAGTACCACAGCTGAGCGGCTACCACCGGCCCGCCGTGCTCGACTGGATTACCACGGTCGACCACAAGAAGCTCGGCATCCTCTACCTGTACTTCACGCTCTTCTTCTTCGCGGTTGGCGGCATTCTCGCGCTGCTGGTGCGCACGCAGCTGGCGGTCGCCGACAACTCGTTCGTCGGGAACGACGCCTACAACCAGATCTTCACGATGCACGCCTCGGCGATGCTGTTCCTGTTCATCATTCCCGTCTGGGCGGGCTTCGGGAACTACCTGGTGCCGCTCCAGATCGGCGCGGCCGACATGGCCTTCCCACGCATCAACGCGCTCTCGTTCTGGATGCTGCCTCCGGCCGGCATCCTGATGTTCGCCGGCTTCATCGTCGACGGCGGGGCGGCCGACGGCGGCTGGACGGCCTACAGCCCGCTGGCGCAGCAGACGGGCGTGGGCATGGACATGTGGATCATCGCGGTGATCGTGCTCGGCATGTCCTCCACGATCGGCGCGGCGAACTTCCTGGTGACGATGTTCCGGATGCGGGCGCCCGGCATGACGATGTTCCGCATGCCGATCTTCTGCTGGACGATGCTGGTGACGGCGCTCCTGCAGCTGCTGGCGACGCCGGTGCTCGCGGCAGCGCTTGTGATGCTCTTCATCGACCGGAACTACGGCGGCCAGTTCTTCGACCCGAACGGCGGCGGCAACGTGGTGCTGTGGCAGAACGTGTTCTGGTTCTACTCGCACCCGGCGGTCTACATCATGATCCTGCCGGGCATGGGCATCGTCTCGGAGATCCTGCCCGTGTTCTCGCGCAAGCCGCTCTTCGGCTACAAGGCGTTCGTATTCGCGACCATTGGCATCGGCGGCCTCGGCTTCAGCGTGTGGGCGCACCACATGTTCACCACGGGCTCGGTGCTGCTGCCGTTCTTCGGCTTCATGACCTTCATGATCGGGGTTCCGACGGGGGTCAAGATCTTCAACTGGCTGGGCACCCTCTGGGGCGGGTCGATCTCGTTTCCGACGCCGATGCTGTTCGCGATCGGCTTCGTGAGCATGTTCCTGATCGGCGGGATCAACGGCACCTACAGCGCCGCCGTGCCCGTCGACTTCGCCCTGCACGACACCTACTTCGTGGTGGCGCACATCCACTACGTGCTGTTCGGCGGCTCGGTGTTCGCGGTCTTCGGAGGGCTCTACTACTGGTTCCCGAAGATCTGGGGCCGGAAACTGAACGAACGGCTCGGGAAGCTGCACTTCGTGCTCATGTTCGTGGGCTTCAACGTGGCCTTCTTCCCGATGCACATGCTCGGACTCGACGGGATGCCGCGACGCATCGCGGTGTACGCCGACAGCGCGGGCTGGGAAGCCCTGAACATGCTCTCGACGGGCGGGGCCTTCCTCATCGCCGTGAGCATGATCCCGTTCCTGATCGCGGTGGTGATGGCTTTCATGCGGCCCAAGGACCAGCCGGACGATCCATGGGAGGCGAACACGCTCGAGTGGGCGACGACGTCGCCGCCCCCGCACTACAACTTCGACAGCCTGCCGCCGGTGCGCTCGGAGCGCCCGCTCTTCGACGCGCGGCATAACGGTGAGGGGCAGGGACACTAGTCATGGCTGCTCACGGCACGGCGGAACGGCAAGGCATGACGAACTCGATGCTCGGGTTCATCCTGTTCCTCGCCTCCGAGGTGATGTTCTTCGGCGGGCTCTTCGCGGCGTACTTCATCGCGCGCGCCGACGCGCCGGCGTGGCCGCCGCCGCTCACCCCCGAGCAGATCGCGGAGGGCGTGCACCTGGAGCTCGAGGTGCTGCTGCCGGCGATCTCGACGGGCATCCTCGTGCTCAGCTCGGTCACGATGCAGTACGCGGTGTGGCAGATCCAGAAGGGCAACCAGGGCGGCATGCTCTGGGGCCTGTTCATCTCGCTGGCGCTGGGCATCGTCTTCCTGGCGGCGCAGCTGTACGACTACACGCAGCTTCACTTCCGCGCCGACGACACCATCTACGGCACGACCTTCTACACGCTGACCGGCTTCCACGGCGCTCACGTCGCGGGAGGCGCGCTCTTCATCGCAGTCGTGACGGTGCGGGCGCTCGGCGGACAGTTCACGGCAGAGAACCACGAGGCGGTCGAGGCGTCGTCGATGTACTGGCACTTCGTCGACGTTGTGTGGATTGCCCTCTTCACCGTTCTCTACATCATCAAGTAGCTAACAAGGACGAAGGACTTTGGAGCACGAGAGCAGCGAGCACGAAGCCCACGTCGGGCCCGACGTCCATCTGCCGGATCCGAGCATCTGGCCGTTCGTGGCGGGGCTCGCGATTATGCTGCTCACGGCGACCCTTGTCTGGTGGGCGCGGGTCGAGGACCAGCGCAGCCTGAGCGGTCCGCTGCTGGGCGCTTCGGCCGCGATCACGCTCTTCTCGGTGGCCGGCTGGGCCTACGAAGACGGCCGCATGCGTCAGAAGGCGCGCGAGCAGGAAGAGCACGCACGCCAGGGCGCGCGCCGCACCCAGGTGATCACCTTCGCCATCGCCGAGGGCCAGCTTGATACAGCTGTCGGAGAGGGCGGCGTCATCGACGCCATCCAGAACGCGCACGACGACCTGCGCGCAGCTCCGGGCTTCGAGGACCTCCGCATCAACGTCTCGAGCGCGGAGGAGGGGCCCTCGCAGGTCATCGTGGAGACAACGTGGTCGACGGCCGACGACCTGGCGGCGTTCGAGGAGACGGAGCGCGCGATCCTCGACCTGATCAGCCAGCACGGGGACGAGGTGGTGGCGGGTTCGCCCCAGACGTTCGACATGCAGGTGGTGCGCGATACGAAAGACACGACGGTGCGCTTCAGCATGGGTGCGGCGCTCTCGCTGTTCGGCGCGCTGCTGGTGGGGGGCTTCGCCGTGGGGGCGGGGCTGAACCTGTTCGCGAGCGAGGCAGGGGCGGGCGAGGGCGGGGGCTTCGTGCCTACGGTGCTAGGTCCGTTCGAGGGCACCATCACGATTAAGGCAAGCGACTTCGACTATGAGGAGATCAAACTGGCGCCCGGCATCGAAGTCACAATGGTCCTCGATAACCAGGACGACTCTGTCGCGCACAACATCATCTTCTTCCAGGGCGACTTAGCGGCCCTGGAAGAGCCGGTCCTGGAGGGCTGCATCAGCGGCTGCGAGGACGACGGGACGGCGGTGCGAACCGAGCTCGCGACCGGCATCGTGCAGCACACGTTCACCTTCACGACGCCGCCGCCGGGACGCTACGCCTTCTGGTGCGACGTGCACCCCGACACCATGGTCGGCGTCCTTATCATCGAGGAAGGCTGGGACGGTTGGCCGGCGACGCCTGCGGCCGAGGAGCCGGTCGAGGGTGGCGACACCGACAGCACGGATGGCGCCGGCGAGACAGGCGAAACCGAAGACGAGAGCGCCGGGAACTAGCCCTTAGTCCGAGCCGCTCCCCCTACTCCAGCACACCCTCCACGAGCAGTTCCGTGAACTCGTCGTCGCTCATGCCGAGCATGTCCTTGAGCACGCGCTCGGTGTCCTCGCCGAGGAGGGGGGCGGCCTTGGAGGGGCCCCCGGGGGTCTTCGAGAGGCGGAAGGCGGGCGAGTCGTAGGTGCGCAGCCCCATCGTGGGGTGCTCCAGCAGGGCGTAGTGGCCGCGGTGCTTGAGCTGCGGGTCGCGGTGCATCTCCTCGGGAGACTTCACGATGCCGGAGGGGACGGCGTTGTCCCGCATCGCCTTATAGGCCTGCGCGGCCGTGCGTTCGCGGCACCAGAAGTCGATGTGGCGGTCGATCTCCTTCTGCTCGTTGAGGCGCGACCACTTGCGGCGCATGCGTTCGAGGTCGGTCCAGTCGGGCCGCCCGATGGCGGCGCGGAAGCCTTCCCACTCCTGCTCGGTGAAGCAGGCGATGACGACGTAGCGGCCGTCCTTGCAGCGGTAGGCGCCGTGGGGAGCGGCCTCGGGGTCGCGGTTGCCGAGGCGCTCGGCTTCGCGGCCGTTGGCGGTCCACTCGAGGATGCTGGTCCCGAGGGCGTGAACGGCCCCCTCGAACTGGGAGAAGTCGATGTACTGGCCCTTGCCCGTGCGGCGGCGGTAGTCGAGCGCGGCGACGAGGGCGAGGGCGCCCACGTGGGGAACGAGGAAGTCGGTGTAGGCGACGCCGGTGCCGATGGGCTCCCCGTCGGGCCAGCCGGTCAGGTGGTTGAAGCCGGACGCGGCCTGGAGCACGTGCCCGTAGCCCATGTAGTGCGCCCAGGGGCCGGTCTGGCCGAAGAGTGGCATGGAGATCATGACGAGGTCGGGGCGCACCTTGCGCAGCTCCTCGTAGTGGAGCCCGAGCTTCTTGAGCGTGCCGGGGGTGAACGACTCCGTGACGACGTCCGAGACGGCGACGAGGCGCTTCAGGAGGTCCTTCCCGCGCTCGTGCTTGAGGTTGATGGTGATGCCGAGCTTCGAGCTGTTGAAGTTCGCGTAGTACCCGGAGTTGTCGAAGTGGGGCTCGTTGTTGGTGAAGGGCCCGGCGTTCCTCAGGGTTTCCATGCGGGTGGCGGACTCGACGCGGATGACCTCGGCGCCGTGGTCGGCCAGGTACTTCGCAACAGTGGGGCCTACGCCGACCCAGGAGAGGTCGGTGACGCGCAGGCCCTCGAATGGTCTCGGCTTGCTCCCGTTGCCAGCCATCTCAGATCACCATGCTACGCCGCAGTTTCGCGACTTCGTCCTCGTCGAGTCCGAGGACGTCGCCGTAGACCTCGGCGGTGTGCTCGCCGAGGTGAGGGGCGCGGCCGCGCTGCTTCCAGGGCGTGCCTGAGAGCTTCCAGGGAGCGCCGGGGTAGACGAACGTCTCGCCAATGTCCTCGTGGCGGACCTGGACCCAGTAGTCGCGGGCGGCGAGCTGGTCGCTCTCGACGATCTCGCGGGGGCTGTAGACGGGCGCCCAGCCCGCGCCCCGGGCCTGGGCCTCGCGGACGAGGTCGTCCTTGCGGCGGGTGCGGCAGAACCGCTGCAGAACTCCGACGACCTGCTTCTGCTCGCCTTCCTCCAGCGGCTGCACGACGGAGAGCCGTTCGCGCCAGTGGGGATCGGTGAGGGGGCCGGCCTCGCCGGACTGGTCGAGCCAGTCAATCATGACGGCGGAGTTCGGCCCGATGAGGCCGCCGAGACCGAGGGCCGCCACCCAGCCGTCGACCGTCTCGTAGATGTAGCGGGGACCCTCACGCCCGCTGACCATGCGGCCGGAGCCGGGCCCGCGGTTGTTGATCTGGAGGATGTCCCAGGTCTGCTGGGCGTTGTCCATGGCGTTGGCCATGGACTCCTGCATGGAGACATCGACGTGCTGGCCGAGGCCGCCGTTCGCTCCGCGCGCGTAGAGCGCGATCACCGCGCCAACCGCGGCCTGGAGGTTGACCTGGGCGTAGGCCTGCGGGGCGGTGGTGCGGACAGGGCCACGCTCGTCGCTGCCGTTGAGGTACATGTGCCCGCCCATGGCCGAGCCGACGATGTCGGTGGCGGGGAGGTTGCGGGCGGGGCCGGTCTGGCCGTAGTTCGTGATGCTGACGACGACGGCCCCGGGGTTCACCCTTGCGAGGGTGCGGGGGTCGGCGCCGGTGTCCTTCGCGGTTCCGGGGGCGCTCGTCTCGATGACGGCGTCGGCACCGGCGACGAGGCGGTGGAACAGATCGCGGCCGGCTTCGAGGCGCAGCTCGCAGGTGACGGAGCGCTTGCCGGCGTTCATGGCCCACCAGTAGAGGCTCGACTCGCGGCCTTCCTCGTCGCGGAAGAAGGGGCCGTTGGCGCGCGTGCGGTCGCCGGCACGCGGCTCGACCTTGATGACGTCGGCACCCAGCTCGGCGAGGAGTCGGGCGCAGAGCTGGCCCTTCTCGTCGGCGATGTCGACGACTCGGTAGCCGCTCAGGGGGCCGTCAGGGTGGGGAAGGGGGACACCCTCGGGGCGGTCGGTCACGCCCGAGTTCTACCGTCGCCTAGCGGCTGTGCGCAAGGGCGGCGGCGCCCCTAGAAATCTCCGGGGTCTTTCCCCCACATGCGCGCTATCAGGAGTTCCGGCCCGGGAAGGAACAGCGAGAAGGGAAGCAGAACAGCGGTAGCGACAACCTTGGCGGCGAAGGGGATGGCTTCATCCAGCCATTGCAGGGCTCGCTCTGTCAGCGAGGACACAAGCCTCTCCCGGATCCTCAGCGGCTGTGCGCAAGGGCGACGGCGCCGTTCTCGGGAAGGCCGGGGCGACCGTCGAGGACGCGGTCGATGGCGGTGCGGAGGGCGTCGATGCCCCAGCCCTTGCTCGCGGAGATGTGGCGGACGTCGCCGGGGACGGGGCCGGCGCCGTCGAGGAGTTCGCGCGCGTCGGCCTCGGACGCGGGCGGGGAGCCGTCGTCGCACGTGAGGGCGTCGATCTTGTTGAGGGCGACGATGGTGGGGCGGCCGAGCACGCTCAGGTCGCGGAGGACGCTCTCGACGGTCTCGGCCTGGGTGCCGGCGTGGGGGTGGGACACGTCGACGACGTGCAGGAGCACGTCCGCTTCCTCCAGCTCCTCAAGGGTCGCGCGGAAGGAGGCGACGAGCTGGGTGGGGAGCTTCTGGATGAAGCCGACGGTGTCGGTAAGGAGGGCGGGGCGGCCGGAGGGGAGGGCCATCTTGCGGGTGACGGGGTCGAGCGTGGCGAAGAGCTTGTCCTCGGCGCGCTGGTCGGCGCCTGAGAGGGCGCGCATGAGGGTGGTCTTGCCGGCATTCGTGTAGCCGATAAGGGCGACAACGGGGACGCCGGAGCGGCGGCGCTTGCGCCGGTACAGCTCGCGCTGGACGCGTACCTGCTCGAGGTCCTTCTTGAGCTTGCTCATGCGGCGGCGGACGAGACGGCGGTCGGTCTCGATCTGGGTCTCGCCGGGACCGCGCAGGCCGATGGCGCCCTCCATGCGTTCGAGGTGGCTCCATTGACCGCGGAGGCGCGGCAGGAGGTACTCGGTCTGGGCCAGCTCGACCTGGAGGCGGCCCTCCCGCGTGCTCGCGCGCATGGCGAAGATGTCGAGGATGAGGGCGGTGCGGTCGATGACCTTGAGTTCGAGCCGCTCCTCCAGGTTGCGCTGCTGCGAGGGCGAGAGCTCGTCGTCGAAGATGACGGTGTTGGCGCGCTTCTCGATGCAGGCGTCGGCGACCTCCTGGAGCTTGCCGCTGCCGATGTAGGTCGCGGGCTGGGGGGTGCTGCGCCGCTGCAGGGCACGACCGACGACCTTCGCGCCGGCGGTGCGAGCGAGCTCGGAGAGCTCGGCGAGCGACTCGCGGGCGGGGAGGACAGCCCCCGGGGAGTCGACGGCGACGAGGTAGGCGCGGTCACGCGTCGGGGCGGTGGAGTGGAGGCGTTTCGCCATCGGCTCAGCTTAGCCCATCGCCGGCGGACCGGAACACCGCCGCCACCTAGGATGGCGCGATGCGCCGGTTCGCGACGTTTCTTTCGGGCGCGTTCGTCTGCTGTTTGCTCGCCGGTTGCGGCGGCGATGGCGATGCCCCGCCGACGGAAACGCCTTCCCCGACAGCGACGGCGTCTGCATCCGAGACCGCAACCGCAACCGCGGCGGCCACGGCGAAGGCGACGGCCACCAAGCCCGCGGACAAGGATGAGGAGCGGGAGAAGGAGCCGGAGGAGGGCGCGCGGCCGTGGGAGAACCCGGACGGCCCGCCGGCGATCGCGATTGGCGGGGGAGAGCGTCCGGCAACGCTGCTGGTCCCGCGGGACGCCGACCGCTCCGAGCCGCGCCCGCTCGTGCTTCTGCTGCACGGGTACGGGAGCAGCGGTGAAGGAGCGGACGCCTACTTCCAGTTCGCGGCGCATGTGAACGAGCTGGGATTCGGGCTGGTCCTGCCGGACGGCACAAGGGACCCGGAGGGCGAGCGCTTCTGGAACGGGACGGCCGAGTGCTGCGACATGCTCGACACCGGCGTCGACGACGTGGGCTACCTGCGCGGCCTCATCGAGGAGGCGCGAGCGCACGCGGCCTTCGACAAGGTGTTCGCGGTGGGGCACTCGAACGGCGGCTTCATGGCCTACCGGCTGGCGTGTGAGGCGATCCCGGGGCTGACCGCGATCGTGAGCCTCGCGGGCGGAACGTTCGCCAACGCGGACGACTGCCGCGCGCCCTCGGCGGTTTCGGTGCTGCAGATCCACGGCAACCGCGACCAGGTCATCCGCTACGAGGGCGGACCGCTGAAGGGTCCGCTGGGATGGACGGAGTCCGTGCCCGGCGCAGTGGAGAGCGTGCTGCGCTGGGCGGAACGCGCCGGTTGCGACCTCAACGCCGTCGAGGAACTGACGGCGATCGACACGGACCTGTTCGTGGAAGGCGCGGAGACGAGCATCCAGCGCTGGCGAGAGGGCTGCGCGGGGGGCACGGTCCACGAGCTGTGGACGATCAGGGGCGGGGGCCACGTGCCGCTGGTCTGGGGCACGGACTTCACGGGGCGCATCCTGCTCTGGCTAAACGACGCCTACACGGGAGAGGTCACGATCGAGGCGGGCGACACCGAGTAGGTGGCGCTAGAAGCCCTTCCAGTCCGCCATGCGCTGGCGCGCCGGGAGAAGCCCGTCGCTACGCCGGGGTCGACTCCCGGGGAGCAGGAGCTCCGCGCAAGAGGCCCTCAGTGCTCAGGTCCTCATCGATGTCAGGCCAATGTATCCCGAAGCCACCGCCGGCAACTTGCCAGTTATCCCGCTGTGCCTCAGTGGCATGGAGCAGCCGTGGATACCAGGTAAGTGGCACGGAGATTGTGCGTCCATCGAGCAGATCGACCGTGAGCGTGTCCTCAGACACGCGTACGTCTTGCACCTTCTCTCCCACGTTGCCCATGCCGCGCTAGAAGCCCTTCCACTCCTCCATGCGCTGGCAGCCCTCCTCGACCTGGTCGTCGGGGGTGGTGACGGAGAGGCGGACGTAGCCCTCGCCGTTGATGCCGTAGCCGCGACCGGGGGTGACGACGACGGCGCACTCGTCGATAAGGCGAGCGGCGAAATCGCCGCTGGTGATGCCGTCGGGGAGCTTGGCCCAGACGTAGAGCGAAGCCTTCGGCGGATCCACCTCCAAACCCATCTTGCGTACGGCCTCGACGATACGGTCGCGGCGGCGCTGGTAGATGGCGTTGTGCTCGTCGATGACGTCCTGGGGCCCCTCGACGGCCTCGATGGCCATCTCCTGGATGGCCTGGGGAATGCCGCTGTCGATGTTCGACTTGACGCGCATGAGGGCGTCGACGAGCTCGCCGTTACCGACGGCCATGCCGATGCGCCAGCCGGTCATGTTGTAGATCTTCGACCAGGAGTTGAACTCGATGGCGACGTCGCGGGCGCCGGGCGCCTGGAAGATGGAGATGGGGCGATAGCCGTCGTAGGCCACGTCGCAGTAGGGGTTATCGTGGCAGATGGAGACGTCGTACTCCTTCGCCCAGGCGACGACCTTCTCGAAGAAGGCGACATCGGCGACGGCGCCGGTGGGGTTGTTGGGGTAGTTCAGCCAGAGGACCTTTGCCTTGGCGGCGAGGTCCTCGGGGATGGCGTCGAGGTCGGGCTTCCAGTCCGATTCGCGGGTGAGCGGCAGCTTGATGGTGACGCCGCCGGCGAACATGGTGCCGATCTCGTAGACGGGGTAGCCGGGGTCGGTGGCGAGGGCCACGTCGCCGGGATCGATGAGGGTCAGCGCCATGTGGGCGATGCCTTCCTTCGAGCCGATGAGGGCGAGGCACTCTCGCTCGGGGTCGAAGGAGGTCTCGAAGCGGCGCTCGTACCAGCCGGAGATAGCCTCACGCAGCTCGGGCAGGCCCTCGGACTCGGGATAGCGGTGGTTCGCGGGGTCATCGGCGGCGCGATGGAGCCGGTCGAGGATGTTGGGAGGGGTGGGGAGGTCCGGGTCGCCGATGCCGAAGGTGATGACATCGATGCCCTCGGCCTTCTTGGCGGCGATGACCTTGGATATCTGGGCGAAGAGGTAGGGGGGAAGCTCTTCGACCCGCTTGGCCAGCTTCATAGCTACTCCTGGGGTGTTCCGGGGTCAGATCAAACGCGCCCGCTCACGCCGGCGCGCAATGGTGGCGATGGTACCGCGCTCCGCGCACAGCCGCAGGCCTGGCGGGAGGCGCTACAGGTCGGCGAGGCGCTGGATGAGGGGCTCCCAGCGCTTCACCTCGGCGACGGGATCGTCGCTGTAGGGGGTGATGGTGACGGTGGTGACCCCCTCGGCGGCGAACTCGGCCATGCGATCGAGGAAGCGCTCGCGCTCCTCGCCTGAGTCGAAGGATGGGCCGGTCCAGGCGACGGTCTTCTCGATGGCGTCGTAATCGGTGCCCTCGGCCTCGCAGTGGGCGCGGAGGACGTTGAACTTGTGCCGAACCTCCTCGACCTCACTGCTGGTCAGGTTGCAGGCGTCGGCGTAGCGGGCGACGAGGCGCAGGGTCTTGCGTTCGCCACGACCGCCGATCAGCAGCTCCGGGTGGGGCTGGCTAACGACCTGGGGCACGTTGAGGGTCTCGGCGAGTGAATAGTGCTTGCCCTCGAAGGGGCCGTCCTCGTCGCTCCACATCTGCAGGCAGATCTGGATGGCCTCTTCGAGCCGCTCGAAGCGCTCGCCGAGGGGCGGGAAGGGGACGCCGAGGCCGAGGTGCTCCTGCTCGTTCCAGGCGGCGCCGATCCCGAGCCAGGCACGCCCGCCGGAGAGCACGTCGAGCGTGCTGACCTGCTTGGCGAGCATGCCGGGGTGGCGATACGTGACGCCCGTGACGAGCAGGCCGAGCCGGAGGGTAGAGGTGCGGGCGGCGACGAAGCCGAGGGCCGTGTAGCCCTCGAGCATGTCCAGCTCGGGCGCGCCGATCCACCCGATCTGGAAGAGGTGGTCCATGAAAGAGAGGCGCGTGAGGCCGACATCCTCGGAGACGGCTCCGAGGTCGGCGAGGCGCGGCCCCATCTCGGCGGGGCCGCCCTGCCAGGTGAAGTTGGCGACGTGGATACCGGCGCGCATGAAGCGCTAGGAGATGCCTCGGCGCTCAAGCTCCCGGGGCATGCGCTCGGCGTCGGCGCTGAGCATGGGGCCCTTCTGGTCGTCGGAGAGGGTACCGGCGGCATCGGCGCCGAACTTCGCGCCATCGAACAGGATCCACTTCTCGGGAACGATCTCGAGCACGACGCGCAGGGGCGAGTCGAGGGTCTGCACGAACGCGGCAGCCGCCTCGGGGTTGGTCGGATTCAGCTTGGCGGCGAACTCGGGGTAGAACCAATCCTTCGTCTCGCGGTCCTCGTGGATGATGCAGCGGCCCTTGGCGGTGGCGGCTCCGAAGGGGCCGGCGTAGCCGGGAGGGCCGGCGGCGCCGCTGACGACGACAGAGACACGCGGGTCGCGGCGGACGGCGGAGATGCGATGGCGATGGGCTCCGGCGGTGATCCAGAAGCGCCCGTCCTTCCAGAGGAACGACATGATGACGCCCACGGGCCAGCCGTCCTTGGTGCCCCAGTTGAAGGTGCACTCACCGACGCCGTTGAGCAGGTCTTCGAGCTGCTGCTCATCCAGCGGGTAGATGGAGACAGTTTCGTGGTCTTCGACTCCGGGCATTTCGCCCTCCATTCGGGTCAGGGCTCCGCCGACCGCACAAGAGAGGGCGTGGCCGGCGAGCGCCTAACACTCGCAGTTTGCGGTGACTGGCGCAAGCACGGGGGTCGACCGGGCCGTTGACGGACCAGAGGCGCGGCCCGTGCTATGCTCCCGACAGAGGTCAGCGCGTCAGATCGTCCCCATGAGAGATACCCACTCACACGTCGATTGCCGCCGGAACCCAGCCAAAGCCCCGGAGGCAACCACATGACATCGTTCGTCGATCGGACGCTCACCTGCTCGGACTGCAGCGCGCAGTTCACCTTTACGGTAGGCGAGCAGGAGTTCTACCAGTCCCGCGGATTCACCAACGAGCCACGCCGCTGCCCGGAGTGCCGGGCCGCGCGCAAGGCCGCCCGCGGCGAAGGCGGTGGCGGCGGTGGCGGCGGCTATCGCAGCTACGACAGCAACCGTGAGATGTTCAGCGCCGTTTGCGCCGAGTGCGGCCGCGAAGCGCGCGTTCCCTTCCAGCCGCGTGGCGACCGTCCGGTGTACTGCAGCGACTGCTTCCGCTCCCGCGGACCGCAGCGCGGTGGTGGTGGCGGCGGTGGGGGCGGCCGCGACCGCAACTGGTAGGCCCCTGGCCTTCCCGATTCCCCTTCCCTGAACCGAGCGTAGCCAGCGAGCAGCGCTCCGTGTCCTGAAGGCGCACCCAGCGCCTATACTCCGCGCAGCCCAGAGGAGGGCGGCGTGGAACCAGACACGATTGCGCGGCTTCCCGAGATCCTGCGTGCGTACCTCTCCGAGCATCTTCCCGACGCGCGCAACGTGTCGATTCACAACGTGGCGCGCTCGCCGGGGGGCAACTCGCGCTCGATGTGGTTCTTCGACGCGGACTGGGAGGGGGAAGCGCCGGTCTCGAAGCAGCTCATGTTCCGTGCGAACGAGAGCACCTGCTTCCGCGACGAAGAGGCGAGCCTGGAGAAGGAATACCGCATCTTCCGCGCCCTCCAGGACACACCTGTTCCCGTCCCCGCCAACTACTGGTACGAACGCGACCCCTCATGGGCGGGCGAGGACTTCGTCATCCGCGAGCGCGTGGAGGGCGACACGGACTTCCGCGGCCTCTCCCCGGAGAGCCAGCGGGCGGTGCTCGACCACTTCGTCGAGATCCTCGCGGCCCAGCACAAGCTGGACTGGGAGGCGCTGGGGCTCTCCTTCCTGGGGGCGCCCAAGGACGGCCCCGAGTGCGCGCGCATGGTGGTGGAGCGCTGGGAGCGGGCGACGAAGCGCGAACTGCTCGAACCCCAGCCCGTCATGACGGCGACGATGGCCTGGCTGAAGCGGAACCTCCCCACGGAAGTGGACCGCATCGTGCTGGGGCAGGGGCAGGTGGGGCCGGGACAGGTGCTGTTCCGGGACGACCGCGTGGTCGCCTCGCTCGACTGGGAGTCGGGCTTCATCGGGGACCCGATGTCGGACCTGGCCTACCTCGACTTTATGGTGCGGCCGATCGTCGGGGACGAGGTGGTGGAGGGGCTGATCGCGCGCTACGGGGAGCTGAGCGGCCTTCCGATCCGGCGGGACAACATGCGCTTCTACACGGTCTTCCAGTCGTACTGGGCGGTATCGGCCTGCCTGGCGGCGGTGAACCGTTTCGCCACCGGGGAGATGCGCAAGACGCAGACGCTCGTACTGGGGATGGCGGCGCCGCGTTCCTTCCTGCGACGCATGGAGCGCATCGTGCGAGAGGACGCCGCGTAGCCATGCGACCGACGCCAGCGGAGATCGTCGAGGGGCTGCAATACAACCTGCGGGCGGACCTGATCCCCGAGCTGCAGTCGCCATGGGCGAAGCGCATCGCGGGGAACATGCTCTGGGCGCTGGAGCACCTGAAACAGCGCCTGGAGGAAGAGCACGCGCTGGCGGTCGAGGAGAACGCCGACCTGCGTGGCGTTCTCGCGGCCGCGACCGCGGCGAGGGGCGAGGGAGGGGCGCTGGCGGACGCGCTGGCGTCCATCGACCTCATGCCCGGCGAGGCGCGGGAATGGCCGCCCGCCGAAGAACTGACGGCCGAGAACGCTCGCCTGCGAACGGTCGTGGACGCGATCGTGGAGGCGTTTCCCGCCGAACGCGACGCCGCCGCCGAGGCGCTCTGGCGCGAGATCCTCGGCTACATTGCCAGGCAGACGGAACGCGACGGCGCACTCATCGAGATCAACCCCGGCTGACCGGAACCGGCCACCACCGCGACCACAACCACAAGGAGCAGAGACATGACCTACCCGGAGTACGAGAACATCATCGTGGAGCCGCTGGAGGAGGCGGAGGGCGTCGTGCGGGTGACGCTGAACCGGCCGCAGGCGTTGAACGCGCTCTCGGCCGACCTGCTGGACGAGTTCTTCGACTTCCTCGACCACTTCGAGGAAGACCGGAACGCCTACGTGCTGCTGTTGCGGGGCGCGGGACGGTCGTTCTGCGCGGGGTACGACCTCGCATCGAGCCGCACGGTGGAGCCGGGCTCGCCGGGGGACATCCTGCAGGAGCAGAGCGTGGGGCGTTCGCGCCGCACGATGATCGACTCGGTCGACCGGTACCTGCGGCTGTTCAACACGCGCAAGCCGACGATCGCGCAGGTGCACGGGCACTGCATCTCGGGGGGGACGGAGCTGATCTCGATGTTCGACTTCGTGGTGTGCAGCGAGACGGCGAAGTTCGGACACATCGCGGGGCGGCACATGGGCACGCTGCGCACGCTCTCCCTGTGGCCGTGGACGGTGGGCTACCGGCGGGCGAAGGAGCTGTTCATGACGGGCGAGCTCATCGACGGGAAGACCGCGGACGAGTGGGGGCTCGTGAACAAGGCAGTTCCCGAGGAGGAGCTGGAAGAGGCGACCCTCCACTTTGCGCGGAAGATCATGCGCATCCCGCTCGAGGTGAACATCCTGCACAAGCACTCGGTGAACCGCTGGATGGAGATCCAGGGCCTGCAGCCCGCGATCCACTCGGCGGCGGAGTTCGACGTGTACACGGCCTTCATCGAGGGGCGGCCGGGGTTCCGCGAGCGGGTAGAGGCGGACGGCCTGCGGGAAGCGCTGAAGTGGCGCGATCGGGAGTGGCGCGGCACAGAGCTCTGGGACCACGGGAAGGAGCCCGAGTCCTAGCCTGCCCGTAGGATCGCGGGCATGGACGTGCTGCCCGAGGCAGACCAGAAGGCGACGGTCGTGCGGACGATGTTCGACCGCATCGCGCCTTCCTACGACCGCATGAACCGGATCATCACGCTGGGGTTCGACCGGCGCTGGCGGCGCTCGCTCATCGACGCGCTGGGGGTCGACAGCAGCGACACGGTTCTGGACCTGGCCTGCGGGACGGGAGACTTCGCCGTGATGGCGCGGGAGCGGGGAGCGCGCGTCATCGGGCTCGACTTCGCGGGGGCGATGCTGACGGCGGCTCGCCGGCGTTGCCCCGAGACAGTCGCGCTCGTGCGGGGGGACGCACTGCGCCTGCCGCTCGCGGACGGCAGCGTGACGGTGGCGGTCTCGGGGTTCGCGCTGCGCAACTTCGTCGCGATCCCCCCGGTGCTGGAGGAGTTGGCGCGGGTGCTGCGTCCCGGCGGACGGCTAGGGCTGCTGGAGGTTGATGAACCGCGTTCGGGGCTGCTGCGGCTTGGGCACGGGGTGTATTTCCAGCGAGTCGTGCCGGCCATCGGGGCGCTGCTGAGCGATGGGAGCGCCTACCGCTACCTGCCCGCCTCGGCAGCGTACCTCCCGGAGGGGGAGGGGCTCCGCGCGATGCTCGAGGAGGCGGGCTTCACGAGCATCGAGAAGCGCAGCCACCTGGGCGGGGCGGCGCAGTCGATCATGGCGGTGCGTGCATGAGCGCCGAGCGGGCGCTGCCCGCGCCGGGGAGCTTCGGAGCGTGGCTGACGGCAGCGCGGCCGCCGACGTTGACGGCGGCGGTGGCGCCTGTGCTGGTGGGGACGGGTGCGGCGATCGGGGACGACGTGTTCTCGGCGGGGCCCATGACCGCGGCACTCTTCGGGGCCATCTGCTTGCAGATCGGCGCGAACTTCGCGAACGACGTATTCGATTTCGAGCGCGGCGCCGACGCGGGCGACCGGCTCGGTCCGCCGCGCGCGACTCAGATGGGGCTGCTCACACCCACGCAGATGAAGGTGGGGATGTGGGCGGCGTTCCTGCTGGCCTTGCTCGCGGGGATCTATCTCGTGGTGACGGCGGGCTGGATCGTGGTCGTGATCGGACTCGCGAGCATCGTCGCGGGGCTCATCTACACGGGGGGGCCGTGGCCGGTGGGGTATCACGCCCTCGGCGACGCGTTCACGTTCGGGTTCTTCGGGATGGTGGCGGTGGTGGGGACGTACTTCGTGCAGGCGGAGGCGGCACCCGGGCTGGTGTGGCTGGCGGCCGTGCCGGTGGGGTGCACCGTGACGGCGATCCTCGTGGCGAACAACCTGCGCGACATCGACACGGACCGGGCGGCGGGGAAGACGACGCTGGCGGTGGTGCTGGGGGAGCGGGGGACGCGCGCCTGGTACCTCGTGCTGATGGTGGCGGCCTACGGGGTCGCGATCGCGCTCTGGCCGGTGACGCGCGTCGAGCCGTGGGCGCTGCTGGTGCTGGCGAGCCTGCCGTTCGCGCTGGCGCCGCTGCGAGCAGTGGCGGGCGGGACGGCCGGGCGGGCGCTGAACGCGACGCTCGTGCAGTCGGCGCGGCTGCACCTCATCTTCGGGGTGCTGCTGGCGCTGGCGTTGACGGACTGGCTCCCGGCCTAGCGGCCCATGACCTCGTCGGCGTAGGTGGTCGTGATGTGGCCTTCGGCCTCGAGCTTCGCGTACTCCTCGTCGCTGATCCCGAGCAGCTCGCGGTAGACGTAGTCGTTGTGCTCACCGAGAAGGGCGGGGGCAGTGCGAATGGTCACATCGGAGCGGGAGAAGGTGAAGGACGGGGCGGGGAACTCGGTGGAGGGGTAGTCCTCGGTTGCATCGAGCCGCTGGTAGGCGGGGGACTGGGTCGCGTGCGGGTCCTCCGTCACGTCCCTCGCGCTGAGGACGGGCCCGGCGGTGACGCCGACCTCCTGCAGCTCCCGGAACAGCTCTCCGAGGTCGCGAGCGGCGATTGAGGCGGCCAGTTCCTCCTCGATCCGGTCCTCGGCGGCTCGGCGGCCCTCGGCGGTTTCGAGGCCGGGAGCGGTGGCCCAGGCGGGACGGCCGAGGTAGTCGACGAGCGCCGCCCACTCGGCGTCGCTGCGGCAGCTCAGGGCGAGCCACTGCTCCTCGCCGCGGGCGGCGAAGACGCCGTTGGGGGCGAAGCCCTCGGTGCTGCGGTTGCCGATCGAGCCGGCGGCACGCCCGTTCCAGGCGGCGTCGAGGGCGGCCTGGGGGAACATGGAGGCGGAGCACTCGGCCTGGGCCAGCTCGATGGTCTGGCCCCGGCCCGTGCGGCGGCGGTGGCGGAGGGCGGCGAGCATGGCAAGGCCGCCGTGCATCCCCACGAAGAAGTCGCCGGCGAACGTCTGGATGTTCGTCTCGGGGGCGGAGTCGCGATAGCCGCGCAGGATGGTCGAGCCGGCGACGCCATCAATGTGCGCGCCGTAGCCACGGCCCTCGACGTAGGCGCCAGTTCGACCATAGGCGGGCAGGTGGAGGAGCACGATGTCGGGGCGGGCGGCGCGGATGGCGTCGTCGTCGAGGCCAAGCTTCTCCAGCGTGCCCCGCGCGAGGTTCTCGGCGAGCACGTCGCTGACGGCGATGAGGCTCTTGACGATGGCGAGCCCCTCGGGGCGGCGGCTATCGACCGTGAAGGAGCGCTTGTTGCGGATGACGTGGATGAAAGCGGGGCTGTTGTTCCAGGGACGGGGGCCGGGGTCATTGTTGGGGTGGCCGGCCATCCAGGGCGGGAGCATCTGGGCCACGGGGGCCGGGAGGACGGGGGCGGCGGCGCGGGTGGCGGGGTTCCAGACGTACGGGTTCTCGACCTTGATGCAGTCAGCGCCGAGGTCGGCGAGGTACATGGTGGCGGTCTGGCCGGCCCAGACGCAGGCGAAATCGCAGACGCGGATGCCTTCGAGGGGGAGGTAGCTGCTCATGCCACGGCCTCCGCACGCCGAAGTGCATCGATGGCGGCTGCGTCGTACCCGACCTCTTCGAGGATGGCGTCGGTGTGCTCGCCGAAGGTGGGGGCGGCCCGGCGGATGGCCCAGGGCGTCTCGCTGAGCATGTAGGGGCGCCCCAGCATCGGGAACCTGCCGAGCGTCTCGTGCTCGACCTCGGTCCAGAGGCCGCGCTCGCGGAAGACGGGATCCTCGTACAGGTCGGCGGCGGTGAAGAGGGGGGCGAGGATGGCGTGGGCGTCGCGGGCGGCCTCCCAGACCTCGGCACGGGTGCGCTGCACGAGCCACGGGTAGAGGGCGACGTCGATCTCCTCGCGCGCCTCCTCGGAGTTCATGTACTGGGGATCGTTCCACTTCGGATCCTTGAAGTCGGGGCGGTCGATCATCTCGGCGAAACGGTGCCAGTACGGACCGGCCGAGGCGGTCATCTCGACGTAGCCGTCGGCGCAGGGGAAGACGCCGACGACGCCGGCGCCGGTCGAGGGTCCGGCCATGATCGGCTTTGAGTTGATCCGCCCCGAGAAGCGGTAGGCCATGATGGCCGAGCTGCGCCGGTCCACGCTGTTGAGCTGGACGTCGAAGAGGGAAACGTCGACACGCTGGGTGACGTCGTGCACCTCGGTCGTGTAGACGGCGCCGAGGGCGCCGATGGCGGCCATCGCACCGCACTGGATGAGCGAGGCCGTTCCGCCCATCTTGAGCGGCTCGCGGCCGACGGAGCCGTGCGAGAACATCTCGCCGCCCATGGCGAAGAGCACTGTCTCGGAGAGGGCATAGTCGCGGTAGGGGCCTTCCCAGCCGAAGTTCGTCAGCGAGAGCACGTTCACGTCGGCGATTTCGCGGAGGGCGTCGGGCGTGAGGTTGAGGCGCTCGGCGACGGCGGGCGGGTAGCTGGTGACGGCGACGTCGACGTTCGGGAGGAGGCGTTCGAGCACCTCGCGCCCGCCCTCCGACTTGATGTCGAGGACGATGGACTCCTTGTTGGTGTTGAGGAACTGGTAGCTGCCGCTACGCTCGATGCCGGGCTCGTCGTTGAGCCAGGGACCGAAGCCGCGGATGGGGTCACCACCGGGCCGTTCGACCTTGATGACGCGGGCGCCGAGGTCGGCGAGGAGCTTGGTCGAGTAGGGGCCGGCGATGTGGGCAGTGAGGTCGAGGACGGTGATGCCGTCGAGGGCGGCGGGGCTGGCGGCGTCGGTCGTCACGTTCGGCAGTGCTCCTAGAGGATGCGGTAGTCGTGGGGCCGCCAGCCGGCCTCGTAGTAGGGCGAGACGGTGGCGCCGGGGGCGATGACCGCATCAATGCGTTCGCGGTCCTCGTCGGTGATGACGACGTCGCCGGCGCCGAGGTTGTCCTCGATCTGTTCGAGCGTGCGCGGACCGATGATGGGGCTGGTCACGCCGGGCTGCTGTTCGCACCAGGCGACCGCGAGCTGGGAGAGCGTGCAGCCCTTGTCGGCGGCGATCGGCTCAAGCCCCTCGATGACGTCGTAGACGCCATCGGTGAGGCGGCGGCGCTGCTGCTCGTTGAGGGCGTAGCGGCCGTCCTCGGGGAGGGGCTCGCCGCGTCGATAGCGGCCGGCGAGCAGGCCGCCGCCGATTGGGCCCCAGGGGATGACGCCGATGCCGAAGGTCTGGGTCATGGGCAGAAGCTCGCGCTCGGCGCGGCGGTCGAGGAGGTTGTAGGGCGGCTGCTCGCAAACGACGCGGTTCAGCCCGAGCTCCTTCGCAACCCAGAGGGACTCGACGATCTCCCAGGAGGCGAAGGTGCTGGTGCCGATGTAGCGCACCTTGCCGGCGCGGACGAGGTCGTCGAGGGCGCGCAGGGTCTCGTCGATGGGGATGTCGGGGTCGGGGCGGTGGAGCTGGTAGAGGTCGATGTAGTCGGTCTGGAGGCGGCGGAGGCTGGCCTCGCACTGCTCGATGATGTGGCGGCGGCTGTTGCCGCGCGCGTTCGGGTCCTCGGCGTCCATGGCGCCGTGCACCTTCGTGGCAAGGACGACGTGGTGGCGGCGGCCGTTCCGCTTGAGCGCCTCGCCCGTGATCTCCTCGCTGCGGCCGAGGGCGTAGACGTTGGCGGTATCGAGGAAGTTGATGCCGGCATCGAGGGCGCGGTCGATGATGGCGTACGACTCCTCGGGCTCGGTCCGGCGGCCGAACATCATGCAGCCGAGGCAGAGGCTCGAGACCTGCACGCCGGTGCGACCGAGGCTGCGGAGCTCCATCGGCGGCATTCTACGTGTCCGTTCGGGCGGCGAGCGCGGGGCTCTCGACGGTTGCGAGCGATCGGCGTACACACTGGGGAGAACCGACGCCGGGGAGGACCCACATGGCAACACCGGACGAGCTGCGAGCAACACTGGCCGACGCCCGCGCAACGTTTCGCGAGGCGATCGAGGCGGCCGAGATGGGCTGGCGGCGCTCGCCCGGCGAAGGTGAGTGGACCGCGCAGGAGATTGCCGAGCACGTGATCCAGATCGAGGCGCGCATCACGACGATGGTGTGCGAGGCGTGCGGCTACCCCGGCATCGAGGCGTGGGAGCCGGACTGCGCATCCTCGATCGAGGCGGTGGACGAGTTCGACGCGGTCGTGAGCAACTGCGACGCGAAGCTGAAGTACGTGACGCCCGAGGACCTGGAAAAGAAGCACGAGATGTTCGGGGACGTGGCGGGCATCTTCGAGATGAACGTGAACCACCTCGTCGAGCACACCGCGCAGCTCCTGGCGGCGGCGGAGGCCTAGGGGCGCTCAGGCGTCGGCGTAGAGCCGGAACCCGAAGTCGTTGTAGCGCCGCTCCGGCGCCAGGCTGGCGCGCGCCGTGAGACGCGTGAACTTCACGGAGTGGCGCCAGCTTCCGCCGCGACTGACCTTGCGGGCGCGCTCGGCGGGCTCGCGCGCTCCCGCGCCGGGGTCGGCGTAGGCATCGGCGTGGTACCAGTCGAGGCACCACTCGTGGACGTTCTCGGCCATGCAGCGGAGGCCGTAGCCGTTGGCGCACTCGGCGGCGGGGGGATGGGGGCGGTCGGCGGCGGCGATGCGATCGGCGACCGGGTGGCCCTGCCAGCGTTCGCCGGGCCAGGGCCAGTCGACGCCCTCGAGACCGCCGAGGGAGGCGTACTCGCGCTCGGACTCGGCGGGCAGGCGGTAGGGGACGCCGGTCCGCGCCGCGAGCCACTCGCAGTAGGCGACGGCATCGAACCAGTTGACACCGACGACGGGCTGGTCGGGGCCGTTGAAGCGCCCATCCTCCCGGAAACGCGGGGCTTCGTGCCCGGTTGCGAGAAAGGGCTCGAACTGGGCGTTCGTCACGGGTGCAACGGCCACACGGAAGGGGGCGATCTCGACGCGGTGGACAGGCTGCTCGTCGGGGCGGCCGCGTTCGCAGCCCATGAGCAGCACGCCACCTTCGAGGCTCACCAGTTCGGGCCGGGGGAGGGCAGCCACGGCCCCGATCTTACGGCGGTCCCCGGGCACGGTCGCCGTCTCGCGCTATGCCGTGAGGGGCGCCGTCGATAGACTCCATCGCCGTGACCGACGCGATCGTGTGGCTGGATGCGCCCGGGGCGCCCGAGCGGCGCATCGGGGGCAAGGGTGGAAGCCTCGCGCGGCTCTCCGGGCTGGGCTTCCCGGTGCCGCCGGGATTCGTCGTGGCGGCGGAGGCCTACGAGACCTTCGCCGAAACGCACGACCTCGGCGCCGCGACCGCACCGCTGGCCGGTCTCGACCCGCGGACGCCCATGGCGGCCATCCGCGAGGCGCTCGCGCCGGTGGCCGAGCGGCTCGCCGGCGCGAGCCTCGATGAGGGCACGCGAGGCGCCATTGCAGAAGCGCTCGCGGAGCTGAAGGAGCGGGCGGGGCCACACGCGACCTTCGCAGTGCGCTCCAGCAGCCTGAACGAGGACAGCGCCGGCAGCTCCTTCGCGGGCCTCTACGAGAGCTACCTGAACCTGCACGGTGAGGACGACATCCTGAAAGGGGTGCTCGACTGCTTCCGCTGCCTCTGGCAGGAGCGCGCCGTGCACTACCGCACGTTCCGCGGCATCGAGCACGCTGGCGAGGCGATGGCGGTCGTCGTGATGCAGGTTGTGCGGGCTCGGTCGAGCGGGGTGGCGTTCACCAAGAACCCTATGACGGGCGCGACGGACCAGGTCCTCATCAACGCTTCGTGGGGGCTGGGGGAAGCGGTCGTTTCGGGTTATGTCACGCCTGATTCGTTCATCGTCGGTCCCGGCGGAGAGATGCGGGAGCGCGCCATCAGCGAGAAGCACGAGCAGGTCGTGCTGACGGACGACGGCACCGAGCGAGCGCCGGTTCCTCCCGAGCTGGTCTCACAGCCCTCGATCAGCGATGACGAAGTGCAGGAAGTCGTCGACACAGCACACGCCGTCCAACGCGAGTACGGCCAGCCCATCGACATCGAGTTCGCCTACGACGACTCCGGCACGATGTTCCTGCTGCAGGCGCGTCCCATCACGACCTGATCAGCGTCCCAATCTCGGTTCGCAGCTCCGCGAGGGCGTCCGCATCGACGGAAGCCTCGGGTGTTCCGCCCAGGCGCGCAAACCAGCGCTGCGTCAGCTCCCGGACGGCAGGCTCGGCGGAGAGCTCGGTGCGGCGGTGGCCGAGCGGGGAGACGGGGGCGCCGATGTCGTCGGGCTCCGAGGGGCCGGTGAGCACGTCGATGGCATCGAGCAGGTGGACGGCAGCGACGGCATCGGCGCCGCGCGCGTGGGCGACGCTCGACGCGGTGGTGAGGATGTCGAGGAAGCGGACGGCCTCTTCGCCGCCGGACATCATGGCTGGGCGGGGTGCTGGAGCGCTTCCAACTGGTTGGCGTGGTCGAGTGAGTGGACGCGCAGCGTCAGGAGCCATTCCTTCCAGTTGAGGTCGCCGAGGAAGGGGTGCAGCCACACGACTTCGGCGTCGGGGTCGGCGTTGCCCTCGCGCACGGCGCGAGTGGTCCCGGCGATGACCTCCGCGTGTTTGGCAAGGACATCCTCGCGTGTCTGGGGCACGGCCGGAATGTCCTCAGGCACGACTCCCTCGGACACGACGCCGCGAACGCGGGTGGCCGTGCCATGGTTCACCTCGGCGACGTGGCGGATGCACTCGAGGGGGCTCCACTCCTGGCCTTCCTGGCGCACCTCCAGCAAATCTTCGGGAACGGCGCGGGCGGCGGTTTCGAGCACGACGACGGCCGCTTCGACGCGCTGCGCCATCTCCTCGGCGGTCCACTCGGCCGCCTTCTTGCGGACGTAGCTGAGGATGACTTCGGTTGCGCCTTCGGGGATTGTCACGGGCGGCCTCCTGGGCGCGTCGAGCGCGGCGCCGGTCGCGCGATCCTAGCGCATCGACCGGCGCGCGCATCCCGACTCGCCCGCTCCAGCGTTCCCCGTAGAATCCGGCTCATGGTCAGCATCATCCGTCCGGCGGAACGGGACGCGGGCACCGCGCAGACGCCGGGCATGCGCCGGGAGGCGGGCATTTCCGGCACGCTTACGGGCTCCGAGGGGCTGTGGATGGGCGTGGGGCGCAACGAGCCCGGCGGGGCCTCCGGCGTGCATCACCACGGCGAGAGCGAGTCAGGCATCTTCGTGATCGAAGGGCAGTTGCGCTTTCGCTGGGGGGACGCGCTCGAGCACGTGGCGGACGCGGGGCCGGGCGACTTCATCTTCGTGCCGCCCTTCGAGATCCACGCGGAGGAGAACCTCGACCCCGGAAACGAGGCGGTGTTCCTGCTGGCGCGGACCACGATGGACGCGATCGTCGTCAATGTGCCCGACCCGAGGGAGACGTAGGGACATGGGATTGCTCGCGATGAAGGTCACGCTCACGGATGGGCGCGAGGTGGTGGTGAAGGCGGACTCGCGCGTCGATACGGTCGACGAAGACGGGAACCGGATCATCCGGCTCATGAAGAACGGCGAGATCATCGAGGTCTTCAAGCAGAGCGAGGTGCAGGAGCCCATCCAGGGCCTGACCCACGATTCTTGAGGCCGGCACCAGCAGTAGCTGGCGGTCCGATAGCGCCGCGAGGGGCGGAGATTGCGGTTGCGGGCACGGACTTCAGGCGGAGGGGCGGTAGCCACCGAAGAGGGCGCCGCCGAGGCGTTTCCAGAAGCAGTCGACGTGCGCGAAGCCCGAGTCGCGAAGCCACTCGAGGTGGCGATCGAGCGGTTCGAGGTGGGAGTGGTGGCGGGGCAGCTCGGCGGGTGGGGGAGCTTCCTCCCGGGCGTCCTGTTCGGACTGCATGATGCCGCGGTAGCGAGCCTCAAGCGCCTCGTCGGGGGCGCTCACGAGGTCGAGGTTGAGGAACGCGCCTCCGGGCGCCAGGAGGCCAAAGACCGCACCGTAGAGGCCCTTGAGCGACGCCTCGGGGAGGTGGTGGATGGCAGCAGATGAGATGACGGCGTCGAACGGCCCTTCGAGGCTGTCGGGGAGGGCGCCCTCGCCGAAGTCCCAGGCGACGTAGCGGTAACGTCCGTCGAATTCGGCGAGACGCTCGCCGCCGACGCGCATCATCTCCTCGGAGGCATCGACGAGGACAGCGGAGGCGTTGGGGAACGCGTTCAGGAAGACTGAGGCTTCGGCCCCGTAGCCGGCGCCGAGATCGAGAATGCGCAAGGCGTCGTCGCTGTCGCGGCCGAGGAGCTGGGTCATCAGCTCGAACTGGGGGGCGCGTTCCCGGGCGCGGGCATCCATGCGTTTCACGAAATCCTGGACGCGGGCGGGCTCGCGCCAGTGCTGGCCCGTGTGGCCGTGGTCGTGCTGGTGCTGGTGCGTCGCCCGCTCGGTCAAGGTGCTGCCTACGCGCCGCGGAGACGTGGGTCGAGCACGTCGCGGAGGGCGTCGCCGAAGATGTTGAAGGCCAGCACCGTGAGGGTAAGCGCGCCACCGCCGACAGCCACAAGGATGGGCTCGGTGCCGAAGAACTGGCG
Organism: Tepidiformaceae bacterium; assembly: GCA_965203545.1. Lineage (GTDB taxonomy): Bacteria > Chloroflexota > Dehalococcoidia > Tepidiformales > Tepidiformaceae > UBA2991. Next base: position 286,895 of record OZ241899.1, on the reverse strand, counting down.
GCCGTTGTTCACCATCGCGCCCCAGCTCGGGCCGGGAGGCGCAAGGCCGAGGAAGGCCAGCGTCGACTCAGCGAGGATGGCGCCACCGATCGTGGTGGAGAAGATGATGATGATGGGGGCGAACACGTTGGGGAAGACGTGGCGGAAGATGATGCGGGGAGGCTGGGCGCCCATCACACGCGCCGCCTCGACGAAGACGTCGTTGCGGACGGCGAGCGTGGCGGATCGCACCACGCGCGAGACCCCGAAGATGTTGAGGAAGGATAAGGCGATGATCGTCCGGGGTAAGGTTGCCTCTCCCGTCTGCAGGAGGAGGAGGAGGAAGAGCAAGGGTGGGAAGGCGATAAACGCATCGACGAGGCGCTGGCTGATGAGGTCGACGACGCCGCCGAAGTAGCCGGACCCGACCCCGAGGAAGGCGCCAAAGATGGTGGCGATCGCGGCCGCGCCGAACCCGAGCAGCATCGAACGGCGAGCGCCGTGGAGGACGCGCGTCAGGAGATCGCGGTTGCCGTGGTCTACGCCAAGGGGGTGATCCCAGGTTGGATTCGGGTTGAGGCGCCACTGCCCGATGATCTGGTTCAACTTGTCCTCGTTGGCAGGGTCAGTCGGGTCAGCATTGACGTCGTAGTTGGGATTCTCGACCTCGAAGACGTCGTCGGGGCCGTAGGGCGCGATCCACGGACCGATGATGCCAAGCACAAGAATGATGAAGGCTATGACAAGGGCAACGGCCCCTACCGTCTTGCGCGCGAAGAAACGCCCCAGTCCACGGAGGGCCCTGATCGACAGGGAGGGATCATCCGGAGGGATGAACTCGCCAAGGCGTTCGTCGGCGGCCTGGGTCGCCATGCTGCTCATGCCTCAGCTCCCGACACGGTCACCCGGGGATCGATGAGGAAGTAGCTCAGGTCCACGGCGAGGTTGACGAACACGACTGCGCCCACGAGCAGCAGCGTGAAGGTCTGCGTGACGGGGATGTCGCGGATGCGGATGGCCTGCAGGATCTCGTTACCCATGCCCGGGATCGCGAACATCGACTCGAGGACGACGTTGCCGGCCACCAGAGCGGCGATGAGGAATCCGAGGATCGTGACCACGGGGATAAGCGCGTTCCGCAACACGTGGCGGGAGATGACCACCCCACCAGCGAGGCCCTTGGAGCGCGCCGTGCGCACGTAGTCCTGGCGCAGCACCTCCATCATGCCCGAGCGGAGGAAGCGCATGAGGATGGCCCCCACGGACAGCCCTCCGGCCGCGGCGGGCACGATGAACAGCTGGAAACTAGGCCACGGATCTTCCCAGATCAGCAGCTGGGAGGTGACGCCAATGGTGAGCACGCCGTATTTGACGGCGTAGGCCGAAGCGATGGCGGCCGTGAGGAAGGCGGGCGCAGCCAGGAAGAAGATCGCGAAGACGCGTAATCCCGCGTCGGATAAGCCATCGGGCCGAACCGCTGAGAGCACTCCCACGGGCAGCGCCAGCAGTACGGCGATGATGAGCGACATGATGCCCAGCTGGAGGGTGTAGGGGAGGGCATCGCCGGCAACGCTGTAGGACGGCCGGTTGTACTGGAAGGACTCCTGCGAGCTGCCGCGCAGGATGTCATACCAGAAGATGCCGTATTGCTCGTAGAGGGGCTTATCCGTGCCGAGTTTCGCGCGGAGGTCGGCGAGCTGTTCCTCTCGTTGCTCCTCGCTGCGGGCAGCCTGCGCGAAGAACTGATTGGCAAGCTGCTGCTCGGCGTAATCCCCGGGAAGGACGCGCAGGACAAAGAAGACGAAGGTCAGAACAATCCAGATCGTGACCAGCGCCAGGAAGAAGCGACGGATGACGTACTCGGTCATGGAGGGAAATCCTCACTCCGAGATACTCCAGCGCCTCCCTCGCACGGTTGCAAGGGAGGCGCTGGGCGGATTGTCGCCAGGTCAGGCGGGACGCTGTTTCCCCTGGAAGGTGGGATCGTTCTGGTCGATCCAGAGCTCCTGGCTGATCGTCGTCCCGTAGGTGATGAAGAACGGCCCCGCACGGTTCAGATAGGGCCACTTCACCCAGCTGGTGAGGCCACCGACCATCTGCAAGTGCCCGGAGCCGGCGTCCGAGAGGGCGAAGCGCTGGGCCTCCTTGATGATTTCCTGGGCCTTCTCGTTGTCGAACTCGGCGAACATGTCGTTGATGTACCCCTCCATGGTTGGAGTGGTGTACTTCCAGAAGTTGATGGTGCCACGACCGCCATCTTCCGGATGGGCCGAGTAGACCTGCGCGAAGCGGGTTCGCGGGTCGGGGCTGTTCCACTGGTCCCAGCCACCGAGATAGCCAACCGACGCCTGGCCCGAGTTGTTGTACTCGAGGAGCGACGTGACCGGGATCGCCTGGGCGTTCCACTTCTCGGTGCCGAGGTTCGTGTTGAGCATGGCCGGGAACCACTCAAGGAGCGGCACGTACTGCGGGAAGTCCACGGTGGTGACGCGGAAGTCAACATCCTCGTGGCCCTCGGCGTTGGCCTGCTCCCAGAGGGCACGGGCGTCGGCGAGGTCCTGGTCCTTGGGCTGGCGGTAGCCGGGCGCCTGCGAGAGCTCCTCCTGGGAGAGGGCCCAGGCCTGGAAGGGCCAGTTGACGGCCGGGTTCGGCCTGCCGAGGCCCTGGAAGTGCTGCTCGGCCACCAGCGCGCGGTCCGTGGCGAGGAACATCGCGGTGCGGATGCGCTCATCCGAGAGGGCGCGGTTGGTGGTGTAGTTGTAGGCGAACTCAAGGTTGTTGTTCGGGTCGCCGATGCGGAAAGCCTCGACGTCAGGGTTGTTAGACGCGATTTCGTCCATCACTGCGCGATCGCGGGAGGCCAGCTCGTCGATCTGCTTCTGCTCGAAGGCAAGGCGCTGCGGGTTGATGTCACCGCCGAGGTTCACGAAGAAGAGCTCGTCCACCATCCCGGGGATGGTCCCGTCCTTGCGGAGGAAGTAGTCGTCGTTGCGAACGCCGTGGGCACGCTCCTGCAGCTCGAACTCGTCGAAGATGAAGGGGCCGGTGCCCAGGACGTTGTCGGCGCTGAACACGCCGAACTCGTTGTCGTCCTCGAGCTTCTCCCCGATGTCGGGGTAGAGCATGCCGTTGAACTCGTCCGTCATGTCGCCGAGCCAGGTCACCTGGGGCGAGCTCATGGACACCGTGAAGTTGGTGTCGTCGACGTAGTCAACGTTCTCGATGTTCTTGTAGATGAGCGGATGGCGGAAGAACGTCGTGTCCTCGGTGCCATCGGCGCGGGTACTGGTGCGCTGCCGCTCGATGTTCCAGCGGATGTCGTCCATCGTGAGGGCGCGACCGTTGGCGGGGGGCTTGTTGTGGTAGTTCACGTCGTCGCGGATGGTGAAGTTGTAGGTAACTTCGTCCGGCTGCTCGGGGAGGCCCCTCGCGATCTCGCCAGAGATCACGAAGTTGTCCATGTCCGTGAACTTGAGGAGGTTGTTGTAGGCATTGCCGGCGGTGTAGGCGATGCCACGGTAGAGCTCGCGGTGGAGGTCAAGCGTGGTGCCGCTGATGCCGGTGTACTGGCTGAAGAAGCTGCCATCCGTCGGGCCCGCCACTGGGGCTTCGGTTGGAGCCTCGGTAGGGGCTTCGGTGGGGGCCTCGGTCGGAGCTGCAGTCGCGACAGGCTCGTCGTCGTCATCGTCGTCGTCGCCGCAGCCGACGGCCACGAGCGCACCAGCTCCGACCGCGCCTGCGGCCGACGCCTTAAGGACCGTCCTCCGGCTAAATCGCCTTCGGGCCCAGTAGTTTTCGCGCATACCATTCCCTCCACCGCTGTTGCGGCGTCCCATCGCGGGAGCATACGAAATGCGCGATCGGCGAGTCAATGGCGACGGCCCCGATCAGGACATCACGTAGCGCAATATTGGCCGTTCGATTCGGGACACCGCACGCCCTGGCAACTGGCCACGCGGCCACGCGCAGCCTAGGCTTGAAGGCAACAGCAGGAGGCAGACCCGATGCGCGAGCAGCCCAGCGAGAAGTCGACGAAGAAGATGTGGAACTACGCGGAGAAGTTCGCGAACAAGTCGGGGACGCACCTGCACCCCGACCGCTCGATTACGGAAGCGGTCGTGCTGGGGCTGGCGGACAACGTGGACCAATACGGGCGGCCCATCTGTCCGTGCAACTTCTATCCCGAGAAGGACGAGGACGGGAACTGGCCGGAGGGTCTCTACCTGCCACGGGAGGAGGAGGCGAAGCGCCGGGACTGGATCTGCGCCTGCGATGAGATGCAGAAGTTCAAGTACTGCCACTGCCTGCTGTTCGTGAACGAGGAGGGGCTCCCGATCACGGAGCACCTGCCCGAAGACCACGAGGGCCGCGAGATCTACGGCCTTGTGGAGGACCCAACGCCGGACAAGGGGCGAGCGCTTGGGCGGGTGCTCGAGGACCGCTAGCCGCCGCGGTAGCCGGTCACGGGGTCGTAGACGCGGATGCCGTCGAAGCGGCGGAAGTCGACATCGTGCGTCCAGATGGTCGCGACACCATGCTGGTGCATAAGGGCAACGATGTGGGCATCGTGAACGAGGCCGCCGTAGGCGTCATGACGTAGCGCCACCTCACGCAACATCGACCACCCGTCGCTCGTGTCGCTCTCGAACCGCACATGGTCCAGGGCAAGCACCTGGTCGATGCTCTCAAGCGCCTGTCGAACGGAAACTGGTCGCGAGGGGAGTGTCCGGTGCGTCACGTTCCGCAGATAGGCGAGCACGGCGGGCGCGAACAGCACGACCCGCTCCGAGCCGCTCCAGGCGCCCGCGAGCGCCTCGCGAGCGGCTTCGTGTTCGGGAGCGTCCACGTTCGTCTCGTAGATGAGGATGTTGGCGTCGATCGTGAAGGTCACGCCATCTTCTTCTCACCGCCATGCGCGCGCTCGCCGTGGCCGGAACCCATCGTGCGCTCCATTTCCTCCTGGAGGAGGAACTCCTTGACAGCGGCCCAGTCGCTCAGGTCGACGCCCGCGGGACCGATCGTGCCCAGGCTCCAGGTGGGGCGCTCGATCGCCTGTCCAAGTCGGGGTTCTTCCGCCTCTTGCTTCAGTCCCGCCGCAAGCAGGTAGCTGGCGGCAGCGCTCAGCGAAAGCCCCTTGTCGGCGGCGTACTCCACGAGCTCGCGGTGGATGTGGAGGTCAATGTTGAGCGTGGTGCGCATGATGCGTTGATGCTACCACGAGGCGCATCAGCGCATCACTGTGGGTCGAGGCGGCGCCTCAGGCAGCTCCGGCGGCGGCTACGGCCTTCTCGGCGGCCTCGCCGAGGCTCTCGGCACGGATCACGTCGAGGCCGGCCTCAGCCAGGAGGGCCTCGCCTTCCGCCAGGTTCGTGCCGACCAGACGCATCACGACGGGAACGTCGAGGCCGAGCTCCTTCTCGGCGTCGATGACGCCCTGGGCGATGATGTCGACGCGAGCCATGCCACCGAAGATGTTGACGAGGATCGCCTTCACGGAAGGGTCCTCGCTGATGACGCGGATGGCGTTCACGACGCGGGCGGGGTCGTTCACGGTGCCGATGTCGAGGAAGTTGGCGGGTTCGCCGCCGGCGAACTTGATCGTGTCCATGGTGGCCATGGCGAGGCCGGCGCCGTTGACGATGCAGCCGATGTTGCCGTCGAGCTTGATGAAGTTCGCAACCCCGAGCTCGTCGGCGAGGACTTCCAGCCGGTCTTCCTCGTCCTTGTCACGGAGTTCGGACAGGTCCTGGTGGCGATAGAGGGCGTTGTCGTCGATGGTGAACTTGGCGTCGAGGGCGAGAACGCGGCCCTCCTCGGTGACGACAAGGGGATTGATCTCGGCGAGGCTGGCGTCGCTTTCGACGGCGGCCTGATAGAGGCTGCCGACGAGCTTGTTGAGCGCGGCGGCCTGGTCACCCACCAGCCCGAGGCGCGCGGCGAGCGTGCGACCGACGTAGGGCTCGTAGCCGGCGGCGTTGACGGGAACGCGAACGATGGCGTCGGGGTCGTTGGCCGCGACGACCTCGATCTCCTGGCCGCCCTCGGTCGAGGCCATGATGAGGGGGGCCGCCCGGGCGCCGTCGATGATGATGGCGAGGTAGAGCTCGCGAGCAACGGCGGACTGCTCCTCGACGAGGACGTTCTTGACGAGCTTGCCCTCGGGACCGGTCTGGATGGAGACGAGGTGCTTGCCGAGGATGCTGGCGGCTTCCTGCTCGGCCTCCTCGGCGGTGCTCGCGAGGCGCACACCGCCGACGCGGTCGCCACGGACCTGGCCTTCGTTGTCCCCCGGGTTGGTCGTGAGGCGCTCGTACATGGCCGCGGTCTCGCCCTCGGATACGAGGCGTCCCTTGCCACGCCCACCGGCGTGGATCTGAGCCTTGACGACAACCTTGCCGCCGAGCTCTTCGGCGATAGCGCGGGCCTCCGCGGGGGTGGCGGCGACGCTGCCGCCAGGGACCTCGACGCCGTACTTCGCGAAGAGCGCCTTCGCCTGGTATTCGTGAACCTTCATCGTTCCTCCGGGGCGGCCGCGAGCGCCGTTCAGGGCGGGCCGCATCCCCGGGCGCCAGCCTACCGGCGCCCGGTCACACGGGAAACTCCGGGAGCACCGGCGTCGCTCAGGCGATGTGGTTGGGCTCCTCGGCGGCGCTCTTGCCGGCGATGTAGCCGAAGGTCATGCCCGGGCCGAGGGTTCCGCCGGCGCCGCCGTAGACCATGGCGGTGACGCCCGCCATGGCGTTGCCGACAGCGTAGAGGCCGGGGATGACGCCGCCGGTGGCGCGCAACACCTGCGCCTTCGTGTTCGTCCTTGGGCCGCCCTTGGTGCCGAGCGCGCCCGACTCGATCTGGGCGGCGTAGTAGGGCGGAGTGTCGATCGGCCCAAGGGTCGTGAAGGGCGCCTTTTCCCAGCGGTCGCCGTTGTAGCTGTCGTAGGCGCTGACGCCGCGCTGGAACTCGGGGTCCTCGCCGCGGGCGACGCCTTCGTTGAAGCGCGCGACCGTTTCCTCGAGGCCTTCAGCATCAACGTCAATCTGCGCGGCAAGCTCGGCGAGCGTGCCGGCGCGGCGGATCCAGTCCGGGGCGTCTGGTCCGACCTGGTGGCGGGCGATGGGGGGCTGGTACCGGCTGTCGACGATGAGCCAGGCGGGGAGATTGATGAACTCGAAGGTGTTGGGGTCGAAGGTGTGGAAGGCGTGGCCCACGGCGTTGTAGTTGGCCGCCTCGTTCATGAAGCGCCTGCCCTTACGGTTGACGATGATGGAGCGGGGCCAGGTGCGCTCAGCGAGGATGAGGCGGGCGAAGGTGCGCCCGCGCATCTCGTCGCCGGGGACGTGGATCCCGGGGATCCACCAGGCCTCGCTCATGTTGCCGAGGGCGGCGCCGGCGCCCATCGCCATCAGGAGGCCGTCGCCCTCGTTCTCGGGGGTTGAGGTGGGGGCGGTCATGGGGCCGCGGAGGAACGCCTTCACGAGCTCTTCGTTCCACTCGAAGCCGCCGGAGCCGATGACGACAGCCTTACGCGCCTTGACGAAGTAGTCGGCGCCGTTGCGTTCGGCGCGCAAGCCGACGACGGCGTCGTTCTCGTCGAGGATGAGCTCGCGGGCGCGGGTGGCGGTGTGGACGGGGATCTCGCGGTCGAGGCAGCCCTTGATGAGCGAGCCGGCAAGCGCCTGTCCGGTCGAACGCATGTCGCGGGCTTGCCGCTCGGCCATGACGTCTGGCGGGACGTCGTCGATCCGCTTCGTATCGATCTCCAGCATGGTGGCGGGGAAGAAGACCGCATCCGGCTGGTGGTTGATGCGATCGGCCCAGGGGCCAAGCTCCTCGAAGGGGAAGAGGTCGTTGTCGAGGGAGCGCCCGCCCTCGGGCTTTCCGCCGGGGTTCTCGGGGTGGTAGTCGGGGTAGCCCTCGAAGACGTGCAGGGAGACGGGGGTGTTCTCCTCCATGTAGCGCAGCATCTCGGGGCCGGTGTCGATCAGGGTCTCGACGAGCTCGTCGTCCATCATTCCGAGGGAGAGGGAATTCAGGTAGGCGAGGGCGTCCTCGCGGGAATCCTCGATGCCGGCCTCGGCCATGTGGTGGTTGTTGGGGAGCCAGAGCACACCGCCGGAGAGGGCGGTCGTGCCGCCAACGGCCTCGGCGCGCTCGAGCACGGCCACTTCGGCGCCGCTGTCGGCGGCGAGGATGGCGGCCGTCGTGCCGCTCGCGCCGGAGCCGAGCACGGCCACGTCCACTTCAAGGTCCCAGCGTTGGGGAAGCGCCATCGTTCTCTCCTCTGGCGCGCGCCTAGAGCTGGCGCGCAAGTGACCACGCCTGCCGCGTGGCGAAGGTGATGCGGCGGGGCGCGTACGCGTCCCCAAGGACGTGGAGCTCGGCAACCTTGCCCTGCAGCTCACGGTAGAGGGCGTTCTCGGAAGCGCCGCCGCAGGCTAGCACGACGGTGTCGAAGCCCTCCACGACTGTGGGGGCGTTGGTATAGATGTTCTTCGTGTGGAGCGCTCCCGGCTCGATGCCTACGAGCCGGTGCATCTGCTCGAACTGGACACCCTGCGACACAAGGCGGGTCATGATGCCACCGATCGTGTACTTCCCCACGAGCGGGGCGACCTGGAGCGTCTGGTAGAGGACACGCACCTCCTTGCCCTGCCCGGCGAGGTGGTCGGCGACAGAGAGAGGCGGCATGTGGTCGTCCTGGGCAACCACGACGACCCGCCGGCCGACCTCGGCATTGCCGAGGAGCACGTCGCGGATGTCGACGACGTTGGGGAGGTCGACACCAGGGACGTCGGGGCGGCGGGAGGTCGCGCCGGTCGCGAGCACGACCGCATCGGCGCCGAATTCGAGCACGGACTCGGCGGTGGCGGCGCGCGCGACGCTGACACCGACACCGAGGCGGGCGAGACGGCGCTCCTCAAAGGCGACGAACTGGGCGAAAGGCCGGTGCATGGGGGCGTTGGCGGCGATCGCCATCTGTCCGCCGAGGACAGGCTCCCGCTCCCAGAGGGTGACGTTGTGACCGCGCTCGGCCGCGATGGCGGCAGTCTCGAGGCCGGCGGGGCCACCTCCGACGACGAGGATGCGGCGGGGCTCCGGGGCAGGTGGATGCGGCTCTTCGAGCTCATGGTTGGCGCTCGGGTTGACGGCGCAGCCGAAGGGAAGGCCATCGACGAGGCCACGGTGGATGCAGTCGTTGATGCCGATGCAGGGGCGCACGTCGCCAAGGCGGCCTTCGCGCGCCTTGTTGGGGAGCTGCGGGTCGGCGATGGTCGCGCGGTTCAGGCCGACGACGTCTGCATAGCCGTCGGCGAGCACGTTTGCGGCCACCCCGGCATCCGTAACGCGGCCAGCGTAGACGACGGGCAGGTCCGTCTCGGCTTTCAATGCCCCCGACATGGGGGCCCACTCGGCCGGCTCGTAGTGGAGGGGCTGGATGTAGCTGGGGCCGGCCCAGTTTCCGCCGACGTCGAAGCTGAAGTAGTCGACATCGCCGCTGGCCGTGAGAAGGCGGACGATCTCGCGAGCCTCTTCGAGGTCGTACCCGCCGTCGATCATCTCGTCCATGCAGAGGCGCACGCCCAGCGTGAGCCCGTTCCCCACCGCAGCGCGGATGGCGCGGTTGATCTCGAGGAGCATTCGCAGGCGGTTCTCGACGGAGCCGCCGTAGTCGTCCTCGCGCTGGTTGGTCAGAGGGGAGAGGAACCACTGCACAACATCGTCGTGGTTGGCGTGGATCTCGAGTCCGTCGAGGCGCGCTTCGAGGGCGCGGCCAGCCGAGTAGCCGTACTCCTCAACGAGCTGCTCGATCTCGTCCGGCTCCATTTCGTGGGGCATGACGTTGGTGGCCCAGCTGCTCTGGCGGCCACCGGTTGGGCCGTGAGGCATGCCGCCCATCAGGATCATCTGGAGGGTGCCGAAGGCGCCCTCCTGGTGGAGCTCGTCGGCGTAGCGTCCATAGCGTTCGAGGAAGAGCGGATTGCGGAAGTTGCTGTCCGTGGTAGCGCCGACGCCGGTCGGTTCGAAGCCCGGGATGAGCGGGTTAAGGACAAAGCAGTTGCTGCCGCCGACCCAGGCTGCCCCGCCGCGGGCCCGCCCGACGTAGTAGGCACGAAAGCTCTCGGCCTGCCGGTCGCTGCCGAGGATATTGCCGACGCCGGCGCCGTGCGTCGGCACCATGATGCGGTTCTTCAGGGCCATGGTGCCGACCTGCAGCGGTTCCCAGAGCACGTCCAGGCTGGTGGCCTGCGTCATCGCGGCGTCCTCGCAGTGGCGTTGGCGGCATCCTACGCCGCTCGCGAACGCGGGTTCCGGATCGCTAGAGGGTGCAGGGGGTGGCGGCGATGTGGATCCCTTCGAGGTAGGCGAAGAGGTTGCAGCCGGACCCGGTAAGGGAACTCTGTGGCTCTTCTTCCTCGTAGAGGCGGAAGCGGGGGGCGTGGTTGACGAGGGCGAACCAGAAGGCGTTGTGGCCGGGCAGGCGCTCGAGCTCCTCGCCGGACGGGCCGACGAGGGCGCCCTCGGTGACCTGCCAACGGGAGCCGTCTTCGGTCGTGGCGACGCCCGCCTCGACGTCGTAGGCGACGATGCGGCCGGGGGGCGCGGCGTAGGCACGACCACCGGAACGGTCTGCGGTAGCGAACACGACGACGGGGTCGCCGCCGATTTCGTCCTGGAGAAAGTCCTTTTCCCCAAGGAGGAGGATCGGGTAGCCGACTACCTCCTCGTTGAGACGCACGGCGTAGACGCTGTCCTTGACGGCGAGGGGGCCGCTGCGGTCGGGGACGGGGAACATGAGGCCGGAGCTGGCGAAGTAGCGGGAGTAGGCGACGCCCTCGCCGTAGTCGCGCGCGTGGCCGGTCTCGATGTCGAGCACGAGCGTGTCGGGGTGTGCGGCGAGCCACTCATCCCAGGTGGTGTGCACGACGGGCAGGACATCTAGCTGGATGCCGCTCCCGACGAGGTCGCCCCACACGGGCTCGCCGGTGAACTGCTCCCAGAGGGTGTTGGTGGTGCGGTCATACATGAGCTTGTTCGAGCGGTAGAGGAGGCCGCTCGTGCCGAAGCGGTAGACCTCCTCGCCGACGCGACCGTCGTAGAGGATCGCGCTCCCGCAGAGCGTGCAGTAGGCGAGCGAGACGGGGACGCCGCCGACGGTGTCGTTGACCATCTCGTGCCAGTCGATGATGCGGCGGGGGTAGGCGCGGGCATCGCCGTTGATCTCCACGCCGATGACGCGATCCTTGGGACCGATCCAGGCGGCGGCCTCCTCGGGGGTGATGAAGTCCGGGTGCTCCAGAGGCGGGATGCCGTCCACCGTCACGCCGCCCCAGAAGATCTCCTGGGCGGAGATGGTGCGGGGCTTGTCCGGGTCGAGGAACGCGCCCATATCCTCCTGGATGCCCTCGATCAGGCGGTGCTTGAACTCGACGTAGAGGGGCGTCTCGTCGTCGGGGGTGCGGAGGCCGAGCTCCTCGGTGATCGGGAAGATGGGGTAGGGGTGCCCGGGCCGAATCTCCGTGAGGAGGCGGTAGACGAAGGCGCTGTAGGGGACGGGCACGGCGGCGAGATCGACCAGGTACGGGAGCCATCGTTCCTCGGGGTCGCGGGCCATCGCGCGCAGGATGTCGCGGGTGGTGTCGGAGGTGTCGGGGAAGAGAACGAAACGGTTCCAGAAGTCGATCTCGGTCCAGTAGATGAGGCTGAGGATGTGCTCGTCGGTGATCTCCTCGGGGGTGAGGGTCGGTTCGAGTCGGGGAGTGCCGGAGGTCTCGGGGGCCGGAGTGGCGCGCTCGGGCGGAGGAGTGGTGGAGGAGGGTTCGGAAGTGGAGGTGGCTCGGTCGGGGGAGGGTGAGGCGGCAGGCGGCTGGTCGCCGGAGTCGCCACCGCAGGCGGCCAGGACCAGCGTCAGGCCGGCAGCCAGCGTGAGAAGGCGGAGGGGCATGGCGAACAGTGTAGGGCTCCATGGCTGACGGCTCGCTTACGGTGGCCTAACCGTTTGGGGGTAAGCGGGCCGACTGGCCCGGTGGAGGGCTAGCCCCTAGCCTTTTGCTATCCACCGAGACTGCGTGTCATTACCTTGCTCTCGCACCCGGAGTACCAATGCTTTCGATTGCTTCGATTCCCCTTGCCGCCCGGATAGGCGGGCGGTTCCTGACGGCTGCGCTCGTCGCGATCGCCCTTATCGCCGCCATCACGGCCCTGGAGGGGCCCCCGCCGGTGACAGCGGACGACGGCGAGTGTCACGTAACAGACCTCGGGACGATCGGCCCAGAGAACGACGAACTCGCGACAGACGGGCGCTGGACGACGGAGGACTGCGACTCGGCCTTCCGCGCCGGGAGCGATGCACACTCGTACCGCTTCCAGGTGGAGGAGGGCGGACGCGTGCGGATCGACCTGCGCTCCAGCGAGGCCGACTCGTACCTGTACCTGCTGAGCGATAGCGGCGAGCGCATCGCCGACGACGACGACGGCGCAGCCGGTGTCGACGCGCGCATCGAGCGCGACCTGTCGGCCGGGGCGTACCGGATCGAGGCGACGACGGTGGGAGGCCGCGGACGAGGCCCGGCCGACTACTCGCTCTCCGTCGGGTATGTCGACGGCTGCGAGACGATCGATCTCGGGGCGCTGACGGCGGAAGCCGACCTGACGGCGACCGGCGTCTGGACGCTGGAGACCTGCGGCTCGCGGATCGTGGAAACGCACCCGGCCTACAACTACTCGTTCACCATGCCGGCCAGCGGCCGGGTCCTCATCGACCTTACGTCGGAGAACGGTGACCCGGTGCTCTCGCTGGCGTCACCCACGGCGGGCGTGATCGGCGCGAACGACGACGGCGGCGGGGCGCGCAACTCGCGCATCGAGGAGTACCTTCCCGCCGGCATCTACCTGATCGAGGCCACCACCTACCTGCAACGCGACCTGCAGCCCCTGGTTGCCGACTTCGAACTGACCATCCATCTGGTCGACGAGGCGGCGGCGCAGGAGAGGTTCCTCCTCAAGGTGGAAGAGACGCACGCCCCTGACGTCGTGATCGCCGGAGAGCCGTTCGCGGCCAACTTCCGGGTGAGCAACGTTGGCGGCGGCAGCCTCCCCGAGGGTTCGTACGTCATCATGTACGCGGTGGGGCCACGGGCGTTCCAGCCGTTGCCCCGAATCAACATAGTCGAGGGCCTTTTCGAGGCCGGCGTCAGCTACCACTCGAGCCCAGGGATGGCCAGCCAGACAAGCACGGCCCACCCCTTCATCCGTCCCATCCAGATCGCCCTCCCACGTCCGGGGCCGTCATGGGTATTCGTAGCCGCCATCGCCTTCCAGGAGGTCGAGGACGAAAACGCCCCCGACATCGAAATCGGGTTCCATGGCATCTGGCGGAACCTGCGCGTGGTCACCGGCCCGACGTTCGGTCCCGCGACCGTCTCCGTCGACGGGGCGGACTACACGGTCGAAGCGGCAGCCGACGAGAAGGGCATCGTTACCACCACGGTGACGGCCGTCGCCGACTCCGAGGCCGAGGTCGAGGACGCCGTGCAGGCGAAGGCGACCTACACCGCGGCCGTGGCGGCAACGGTGCTCGACGGGATCTTCGAGCGGCCGGGGCTGGAGGGACTCGCGGCCTCGGAGGAGGCGGTGGACGTCACCATCGCGAATGCCTCCTCAAGCACATTGCTGAGGCTCTTCGCCGAGGAGTACGAGCGCTTGATCGTCAAGTCCGCGCTGGACGGACCGCTCGCCCGCGGCGAGGCCGTCAATCCGGTGGAGGTCGAGGACTTTGTCCTCATGGTCGGCGACAAGGCGGCGGGGCAATACGCGTCGCTGGCCGCTTCGTGGAGCGCGCTCGAAGAGCGCGTCGCCGGCGGCGAGGCACTCTCATTCGAGGAGGCGTTCGCGCTGCAGGCCGAGGTCGCCTACGCCGAACGCATCCTTGCGCCGGTCGCCACCGCGGCCAATGTCGTGAGGGCTGCTCGCATAGCAGAAGGCGGATGGCAAAGCAGGGTTGTCGCGACGATGGCCCGCCAACTCGCCTTCGACGCGGCTTGCGGCGTCGAATCCTTCGACGCCCTTGTCGGCGCGAATGAGGGGATCGAGCGCTTCAGGGCGCTGGACACGGAGCTCCGCGCCGCCCTGCCGATCTTCGGGTACGGCATCGACGCAGCGCTCTGCCAGGCGAGCCTCGTGGACAGCGCCAACGCGCGCTTCCTCGCCCGGCTGGAGATCGAGAGCGCAGAGCTGACGGCCCTGAACGCGCCGGACGTGCCGGAGGCGGAGCCGGTCGAGCTCCCGCCGCCACCGCCGTATGAGCTGCGCCTGAGCGCGCGGATGGCGGAGGACGGTCGCATCGAGCACGGCGTTGAGCTGCCGTCCGGCGGGCAGGTCCTGCCGGAGCAGCGCTTCCTGCCGGCGGACGCGGCAACAGGCGTGTGGTACGCCACCAGCGATGTCGAGGTGGGCGGCGCGTCCATCGGGACCATCCGCGCGAGGCGTCACGCCGATGGCCGCATCGAGCTGGGCTTCCGCGACTCCTACGGCGCCGCGATCGCCCCGGACGTGCGGTTCCTTCCGGCGGACCTACCGCCGGGGGTCTGGCTGCGCAGCACCGCAATCGAGGTTCCCCGACCGGAAGCGGCCGAGGAGGAATCCTCCGAGTAACGGCTCGGTTGCGAGCTAGGCGCCCGTGATGGCGCCTAGCTCGCGCCAGGGCCGGGCGCGACGGGCGTTCCAGTGCGCCTCCCAGTCGTCGCAGACGCCCTGGCCACCGTGCCAGTAGTCGACCTCGAGGCAGACCTTGCCGTCGCGGAACTCGAGGCGGGACACGCCCTCGGCCGTGCCCCAGCGGCCGGCGTTCTCTTCGGCGGTCTCGGGGATCTGGCCGTAGGCCATCCACATCACGACCACGCCACTGTCTGCTACGTAAATCTCTTCGGGGAGCACCTTGAGCGTGTCGGCAGCCGCCGCCCAGAACTCGCGGACGGCGTCGTGACCACGCATCGCCTCAGAGTGTCCGACGATGTCGCGCATGACGACGTCCTCGGTCATGAACTGGAGGGGCGCATCGACGTGTCCCCCGCTCCAGCCTTCCTCGAAGAGCTTGCGTGCGATCTCGACTTCGGCCTGGCCAACCATGGGCGCGTCTCCCGTGCGTGGATTTGTTGCGTGCGCGCGATGGTAGCGGAAACGGCGGCAGTGGGGTGTACGATCCGGGCGCGATGGCGGAGACGATGACGCCGGAAGAGGCGCGCAGCTACCTGAACTACCTGCTCACGCTGGGCATTCGGCGGGAGCAGGCGTTCGCGCCGTTGGCGGCCGCCTTCATCCGGGATAACGACCTCGAAGCGCTGGGGCTGCTGCCTGATGAGCAGTTGAGCCTGCTGCTGGCGGCGGCGCAGTCGTTCGCGCCGGAGCCGCGGCGCTACAGCGCGAAACTCGACTTCCTGCAGCGGGCGCAGGCCTTGCTACCGCGCACGCGGCTGGCGGGAACGCCGGTCGAGGGGCAGGTGGGGCAGGAACTGCGGAAGACGGCGCACGAGCTGGAGCGCTACCACGAGGCGGTGCGCGTGAACCGCTCCGAGACGGGGGAGCGCGAACACATCATCGTCGAGAGCATGGCCCCCGAATACTTCACGGACATCGCGCAGAAGCGGGCGGCGGCCCACTACCAGGATCGGTACCACCTGACCCCGGAGGCACGGCGGGCGCAGAGCTACACGGGACCGGCGCAGCAGTTCGAGCCCGAGAACACGGCCATCCACAAGGAGTTCGAGGGGGCGTGCGGGCCGTTCATGAACGCCCGCACGCACGCCTTCCACGTGATGCTGCCGTTCGACCTGAAGCTGAGCCGCACGCCCCAGGATCCGCTGGAGACGGGCGTGCGCATCTTCTACGGGAAGGAGGGCTACTCCTTCCCGCTGCGTTATCAGATGGGGCAGCTCACGAGCGACCGGGACGGGACGGTCGTGGGTGTTCCGGTCGACGACCCGAATCTCGTGTACATCTCGGCCTCGCGGGTGAAGGAGCCGGAGTTCAGCTTCGACGGACCAGCGCCCGGAAATGCCCCTCCCGAGTTGGCGTTCCCGCTGACGGTGCTGCAGCACCTTGGCAGCCTTGGGAACTACATCCAGGTGAGCTGCAACCTGAAGGTGTGGTTCGACGCCTCACAGGTGGCCATCCTGATCCAGGGGGCGCCGGAGCTGGGCGACCTCGGGTTGACGGCGGCGACCGGTCTGATGACGCGTACGTACGGGCTCGGGACGACGGAGGAGTACGAGCGCAGCGGCGGCGAGCCGTGGCAAGAAGGGCTCAGCTACAACTACGTGAACCTGCACCTCGCGCTCCAGCCTGGAGTCGAGTCGGCGGTGATCCCGTACAACACGCCGATCTTTACGCTGTACCCGGTGCTCAGCCGGCAGGCGGTCGCGTTCGAGGACGCGGCGGCGGCCGGCGAACGCATCGCCAGGGGGATGAGCGAGGGGCAGGGCTAGGCCTCGCCCAGCCTCCGCAGGAGCCAGTCGCGCGCGACGGATGCCTGCGCCTGCTGGAAGGGGCGGAGGGTGGGGAGTCCGGGCGGAGGCGGGCGTGAGCCCCACTCCGTGAACAGGCCGGCCAACGCCGCGACAACGGCCGTCACGTCGTCGGGGGCGGCGGTGCGACAGGCGGGGTGGGCAGCGACCACCTCCTCGGGCGGCGGACCACCCTGCATGGTCACGCTCGGCGCCATGACGATGACATCGATCCAGGCGGCGCCGACGAAGGCGTGGGGCCAGTCGAGGAACCAGACCCGGTCGGGCGTGAGCAGCAGGTTGTCGGCGCGGATATCGAAGTGGACGAGGGTGTCGCCCTTGACCGCGTCGGGGACGGCCCGCTCCAGTTCCGCGAGCCGGTCGAGGTTGCTGCGAAACCACGGGGCGAGGGAACGCTGACGGTGAGGGTCGTCGCGCAGGTTCCGCCAGCCGTCGTTGGGGAAGGCGTCGGAAGCGTCGGGGGCGACGCCCGCCGGGAGGGGTGATGGGGTGAGGCGCTCTCCAAGGGCGACGAGCCCTTCGAGAACACGCTCGAGCTCGCGCAGGTCCCAGGGCTGGCGGGGGTGTTCGCCCTCGATGTCCTCGAAGGCGAGGGCCACCCAGCCGCCTTCGCCCTCGTCGCGCGACCAGAGGAGGCGGGGGGCAGGCACGTCCTCGGGCATGCGCGAGATGATGCGAAGCTCGCGGCGATGGATGCCGGCGCTGTCGGGGTTGATGTCGGGGCCGACGGCCTTGACGAACACGCGCCGGCCGTCGGCGAGGAGCAGGCGCGCGGCCACGCCGGGCGAGAAGCCGGAGGGCTGGGTGACGGCCTCGGCCACGGGGCTTCCCGCCCAGGCCTCGAAGGCATCACGGAGGCGCTTCGGGGCCTGCTTCCAGTGGAGGCGCGCGCCCTGGGGCGGCAGAGGCGGAATGGCAGCCATCGCGCGCCGCCTAGGGCCAGACGACCCAGGTGTTGGGCGACGTGACCATGCTGCCGAGGATCTGCGGTGGAGCGCCGTTGAGCGTCTCGAAGGCGCGCTCCTGGGTGAGGGCGTTGCCGGCCAGCTCGCGCAGCCCGTCGACGCGCTTCTGCCATTCGACGCGGGGCTGGCTGGCCTCGAGGTAGCGGCCCTGCACACGCTGGCCGAGGAGGAGCACGTCGTAGGCAAAGTCGCCGAAGACCTCCTCGGGCTTGAAGAACTGCGACTGGCGGTAGGTAAGCGGCGTGCGTTCGCGGAAGAGGTCGACGCGCTCCTGGGCGCCGCCGATATCGACGGCGTTGCGGCAGGCCTGCCAGAACGGCGTGTCGAGCTTCTTGTTGAAGCGGTAGTGGACGGCGAGGAACCAGCGCACGTCGTCCCAGTGGGCGTTGAGGGTGCGGTTCACGATGCCGCGGATGGCGGTGTCCTTCTTCGATCGGGGGAAGTTCAGCACGAGCTGGTTGATCTCGAGGATGATCATGTGAAGCCCGGTCGACTCCAGCGGCTCGACGAAGCCGTAGGAGTTTCCGATAGCGACAACGTTCCCCTTCCAGAAGTGCTCGCGGCGGCCGGTCTTGAAGCGGATGACGCGGTGGTCGCCCATGCCCTCGTTCTTCGAGCGCATCTCCTCGGCTGCCTCGTCGTCGGAGAGGAACTGCGAGGAGAAGACGTAGCCGCGGTGGTCGTCCTCGACGGAGGGGGTGTTCCAGCACCAGCCGGCGTCCATCGTCTCGGCGGTGGTGAAGGGCTTGATGTGGCCGCCGTGGGGCACGTTGGCGACGATGGCGCGGTCGCAGAAGAGGCTGCCTTCGTAGCTGTGGAAGGGCGAGCCGAGCGTCTCACCGATGATCTCGGCGCGGAAGCCGGTGCAGTCGACGTAGAGGTCGAAGCGACGCTCCTCGCCGTCGTCGGTGACGATGTGGTCGAGGCTCTCGCCGTCGTCCGCGGGAATGAAGTCTGTCACGGAGCGCTCAAGCAGCTCGACGCCGTCGGCAACGGCCTGCTCTTTCAGGTAGGCGACGAAGCGGCCGTTATCGAGGTGGTAGGCAAAGGGGATGCGGTCGATGAGGGAGGTGAGCTGCCCGCCCTCGTTGGTGACGATGGGGGCGCGCTCGTTGGAGATGAGCAGGGAGCCGAGGGAGTAATCGTTGAAGGCGCCGCCGTAGTAGACGGAGTCGAGGATGGGGCCGGGGTGGAAGGCGTAGTTGAAGTAGTAGTCGCCGGGCTGGCCCCACTCGAACTTGACCCCGAACTTCCAGGTGGGCTGCACCTTGCGGTAGAGCTCGTGCACGTCCCGTTCGAGGTAGGCGTGGAGGAACTTGACCATGATGGGGGTCGTGCCCTCACCCACGCCGATGATGGGGATGGTGGGGGACTCGATGAGGGTGACGCGCAGGTGGGGGAGTTTCTTGCGCAGGGCGAGCGCGGTCAGGTAGCCGGCGGTGCCGCCGCCGATGATGCCGACCGTCTTGTACTCGCCCGATGCCTGTGTCACGCGGCTATCGTGCCACGGATGGGGTTGGGAGGGGTCAGGCTGTCACCACTCGCGGTTCGAACACGACCACCTTCACGCCCTCCAGGGTCCCAAGCGCCGCCTCGATACGGGGACGCACCTCAGCCCAATCCAAACCACCAAGATCGCAGCCTAGCGCGGGAATCGCCACAGACTGTATCCCCCGCGCCCTGATCTGCCGGACGAGGTCCTGCAATCCATCATCGATGTATTGCATGCGGCTCTTGTTTCGCCAGTGATCCTTGGTCGGGAAGTTAATGATGTACCGGGGCAGTTGCGGCGCTTGAACACGATAGGAGACCGGCTCCTCAGCGAAGCTCATCGGCAGCCGAGCCTGCTCATCACTAGTCGGTTCCCCGCGAAGGTCGAAAACGAACATCCGGCCCGGGCGTACATCACCCCGCGCACATGCCCTGGCGTACGCATCGAAGTTGGCGCCGAACTTCTTCTTGAATTGCAGGGCAAGGCCTTTGCCCATGACGCCTTGGCAGTTCACCGTGTTGACGAGCGCCTCGGCGTCTTCGGCCAACAGGTCCGCAGCCTTGTATTCGACATTTCCGAACATCTGTTCACGGATGGTACCACGCTCGCCGGACTTCCACATCGGGGCGATGCTCGGCAGTATCGAGCATCGCCAGCAGCCGTTCCCGCACGTCTTGCGAATAGACGCCAATGCGCCTCACAAGCGACCAAGGAAACTCCATTTCGACAAGGAACTCCGCCTGTTTGGCGGCCTTCGCTTCCTCGACAGTCTTGTCCTTCCGCCGACGAAGCCAGTCATCGGCCAGCACCACATCCCAGTCAATCCTGTCTAGATCCGCAAGTGCGGCATAGTCTTCAAAGCCCTCGGCGCCTGCAGTGGATGTGGTGAACGCCCAGCACATGCCCTTCGCCTCCGCCCACTCCACCACCTCCGCGAGGTCTGCCTGGAGATGGACAATGTCCTCTTGACCTCCCCGATACGCAAGATCCGTGTCGCTCCTGTTGTGTATCACATGGAGCATGACCGACCGCCGGCAGAAGTAAAATGGCACGCACTCTCCAACCGCCAACCCCTTGTGGCTCGTGAGCCTCAACTGCCGCCGTCGCTGCTTGACGCGCTTCAACCCGATAGTAGTGCCGGACAGCCCTCGTGCCTCGGTCTCCGTGTCGCTCCAGAGGCGGCCGGCCGCAGCGATGGATGGCACGCGGTCAACGTGCACGATGTGGTAGAGCTTGGGACTCTGGGGAACCGATGCGGCCATGCGTGGTTGCCCCGCATACGATACATCTTGCTGAACCGGTAAGATGCGCGCTCGCTGGGAGGCGCACCGACCATGGAACTCGGAAGTGGGAAGACGGCAGTCGTGACTGGTGGGGGGAGCGGCATCGGCGAGGCGCTGTGCCGCGCGTTCGCGGCCGAGGGGATGTCGGTCGTGGTCTCGGATATCGATCTGAGCGCCGCCGAAGGGGTGGCGAACTCCATCAACGACACGGGCGGGAGCGCGATCGCGGTCCGCACCGACGTGGCCGACCGAGCCTCCGTGAAGGAGCTGGCCGACAAGGCGTTCGAGACGTTCGGGGGCGTGCACGCGCTCTGCAACAACGCGGGCGTCGTGACCTTCCGCTCGGCTGCCGAGATGAGCGACTCGGACTGGGACTGGGTCATGGGCGTGAACCTGGACGGCGTGATCAACGGGGTGACGCAGTTCCTGCCGCGGATGATCGAGCAGGGCGAAGGGCACCTCGTGAACACCTCGTCGAGCGCGGGGCTGTTCGCGCCTCCGGGAATGGCCTCCTACGTTGCCTCGAAGCAGGCGGTCGTGGGGCTGTCCGAGCACCTGAACCACGACCTCGAAGCGGTGAACATCGGGGTGTCGGTGCTGTGCCCGGGCGGGGTCGCGACGAAGATCGTGGAGGCGGGGCGGAACCGGCCCGACGCGCACGGCGGCCCCGAGGACGTTCCCGACTACGCCGAGCCGATCCGCCAGGGAATCTCGCAGGGCATGCCGCCCTCCGAAGTCGCGGCGCGGGTGCTCGACGCGATCCGAAACGAGCACCTCTACATCGTGACCCACGAGGACACGAAGGCAGGCGTCGAGGCCCGGATCGAGGGAATCCGGGCGGGGTACGCGCTCAACGACTAGCCGCCCTTCCTGCAAATTGCCAGCAGCGCGGGCTTTCCCTGGGCTGCCCTAATACTTGGTTGCCAAGTATTAGGGCGCTCGCTACAGTCCCGGGGCCATGACACGCGAACTGTTGGCCGGTGAGCACGCCGTCCTCGCGCTGCTGCGAACGCGCCCGATGTACGGGTACGAGATGGCGCGCTACTTCGAGGGAGAGGACCTGCGGGAGGTCTGCCCAATCGAGCAAGGCTCGCTCTACACGTACCTGCGGAACCTGGAGGGGCGGGCACTGGTCACATGGCGGGAGGAGCGGGAGGGGCTGCGTCCGCCTCGCAAGCGCTTCGCGCTCACGCCCGAGGGGGAGGCGGTGGTGGAGGCGTGGCTGCG
Source organism: Tepidiformaceae bacterium (assembly GCA_965203545.1). GTDB lineage: Bacteria > Chloroflexota > Dehalococcoidia > Tepidiformales > Tepidiformaceae > UBA2991. The sequence continues at coordinate 265,432 of OZ241899.1, read as the reverse complement.
CGAGCCGGTCGAACGGCTGCGGGAGGTGCGCTTCGAACTGCTCGTGAAGCTGTACGTGCTCCACGCCGTCGATCCCGAGGCGGAGGCGGCGCTGGTGCGGGACCAGCTGCGGGTGTGCGAGGCGTATCGCGAGCGAGCGCGGGCGCGGGTCGCGCAGGCGGGGGACGGGTTCCTGCGGCTGGTGGCGCAATCGAAGCTGTCCGCGGCGGACGCCACGGTTGAGTGGCTGCGGGACCACCTGGCGACACTCTCCGCGCCCGCCGGGACGCCGTGAGCCTGCGAGTCGCCGCCGCGGGGGCGCTCGCGGTCGCCGCACTGGGTCTGGGCGCGTGCGGCGACGGTGAGGAGCCGACCGAGACGATCACGGTGTTCGCGGCGGCCTCGCTGACCGAGGCGTTCGGCGAGCTGGCGGCGGCGTTCGAGGCAGAGCACCCGGGCGTGACGGTGCGACTCTCGTTCGCGGGCTCGGCGACGCTACGCACGCAGGTGCTGGAGGGCGCGCCCGCCGACGTTTTCGCGAGCGCCAGTCCCGAGGAGGTGGCGGCGCTGGATGCGGCGGGGCTCGTCGTCGAGGAGCGCGCGCTGGCCACGAACACACTGGTGATAGCCACCGGACAGGACGGCATCGAGACCTTCGAGGAGCTCACGCTGCCGGGTCTGCGGCTGGTGCTGGCGGCCGAGGACGTTCCGGCGGGGCGCTACGCGCGGGAGTCGCTGGCGCTCGCAGGGACCGACTTCGCGGAGCGCGTGCTGGCAAACGTACGCAGCAACGAGGCGAACGTGCGCGCCACGCTCGCGAAGGTGGAGCTGGGGGAGGCGGACGCGGCCATCGTCTACGCGAGCGACCTGCGGCTGGCGGACGCGGGCATCCGCGCGATCGCGATTCCCGAGCGGTTCCAGGTGGCGGCGGAGTACCGCATCGCGCTGCTCTCGGAGAGCGACGCGGCGCGCGCGTTCGTGGCGTTCGCGACATCGCCGCAGGGCATGGCGACGCTCGCGCGCCACGGGTTCGGAGCCGTGGGGGCGACGCCGTGACGGCCCTGCGGGCGCGGGCGCCGCACGCGGGGCTGGCGCTCCTGATCGCGGTGTTCGCGGTGTTCTTCGTGCTGCCGTTCGCCGGGCTGCTGGAACGCGGCATCGGCGGCAGCGGCACCTGGGACGCGATCACGAGCGACACGGCCCTCGACGCGCTGGTGTTGTCGCTGTGGACGTCGGCGGTGGCGCTGCTGATCGCGGTGGTGGCGGGGACGCCCGTCGCCTACTGGCTGACGCACGCCCGCTTCCCGGGGAAGGGAGCGGTCGAGGCGCTCATCGACCTGCCGATCGTGCTGCCCCCGACGATCGCCGGCGTGGCGCTGCTGACCGCGTTCGGGCGGAAGGGGCTGCTGGGGGCGCCGCTCGACGACTGGTTTGGGCTGACGCTGGGATTCAGTACGGCCGCGGTGATCATGGCGCAGCTGTTCGTAGGGGCGCCGTTCTACGTCCGCGCGGCGCGGGCCGGATTCGCGAGCGTCGACGCACAGTACGAGCGGGTCGCACACACGCTGGGGGCGTCCAGGCTGCGGGCATTCGCACGGATCGTGCTGCCCCTGAGCTGGCCGTCGCTGGCGGCGGGGGCGGCGCTGTGCTGGGCGCGGGCGCTGGGGGAACTGGGTGCGACGCTCATCTTCGCCGGGAACCTGCAGGGCGAAACGCAGACGATGCCGCTGGCGATTCTGAGCGCGTTCGAGCGGGCCGACGGGCTGACGGCGGCGGTCGCGCTGGCGATCCTGCTGCTTGCGGTGGCGCTTGTCGCGCTGGCGGCCTTCTGGCTGCTCTCGACGCGGGGGCGGGGGACGCCATGACGCTCGAATTCGCGGCCCGCACCCAGCTCGGGGACTTCTCCTATGACGCGCGCTTCGAGGCGGGGAACGAGATCGTCGTGCTGTTCGGGCACTCGGGGGCGGGGAAGAGCCTGACGCTGCAGCTCATCGCGGGACTGCTGCAACCGGACGAGGGGCGCATCGTGATCGGCGGGGAGGCGGTGTTCGACTCGGGCACAGGGCTGAACCTGCCACCGCAGGCGCGACGGATCGGGTACGTCGTGCAGGACCTGGCCCTGTTCCCGCACATGACCGTGGCCGAAAACGTCGGGTTCGGGATGACGGGGCAGGGGCGGGAGAGGCGCCTTGCCGAAGTGCTTGACCTGATGCACCTGGGCGAGTTCCGCGACCGCAAGCCGCGCTCGCTGAGCGGGGGGCAGCAGCAGCGCGCGGCGCTCGCCCGGGCGCTAGCTCGGGAGGCGAACCTGCTGCTGCTCGACGAGCCGTTCAGCGCGCTCGACGAGTCCTTGCGGTTGGAGTTGCGGCGCGAGCTGATCCGGCTGCGGAGCGAGCTCGACCTGAGCGTCATCTTCGTGACGCACGACTTGCGGGAGGCGCACCTGGTGGCGGACCGGCTGGCGGTGTTCGACGCGGGCCGGCTGCTGCAGTTCGACGGTCGGGAGCGCGTCTTCCGGGCGCCGGCGAACCGGCGGGTGGCGGAGCTGACGGGGGTCGCGAACATCCTGAGGGGGCGGGTGGCGGCCGCTCACGACGGCACCCTGACGATCGAGGCTGGCGGGGCGAGCCTGCGGGCGCCCACGCCGAACGGGTGGCGGCCAGGGGAAGGGGAGGCCGTCGACATCGCCATCCGGGCGGAACGGGTCAACCTGCGGCGTCTGGACGCAGACGACCCCGGCCAGCCGAACCTCGTGCGCGGCACCATCCGCGAGGAGCTGGCGTACGGCGCGACGCACACGCTGCGGTTCGAGTCGGCGCTGGGGGAGGTGGTCGAGGTGGAGATTGCCGCGCGGCCGTACGAGGTGCTGGGTGTGGCGGGACAGAAGTCGTGGACGCTGGAGCTACCGCCCGAGGACCTTCACGTGATGCCGGCCTCGTCGAGCTCAGACGGGGCGGAGGGGTCGAGCGCCTGGGCGACGACGGCGTAGACGGGGTCGGAGCGGCCGGGGTTGGGGCTGAGGTCGAAGGCGCGGGCCTTCTCGAACGCCCCCGAGAGCTCGAAGTAGAGGGCCACGAGGTTGGCGCGCTGCTCGTCGCCGAAGAGCTGCCAGATGCGGACCGCCTTCGTCGGGAACATGCGGTTGGAGAAGGTGATGGCGAAGGGCGCGCCCGGCTTGAGCACGCGCCCGACCTCCGCGAACACCTCAACGGGCCGCGTCAGGTACTGCACGGACACGCTCACAACGGCGCCGTCGAACTCGTCGGTGTCGTAGGGCAGGGTGGGGTCCTCGTTCAGGTTGTGGATGGTGCGGCGGGTGAGGACGGGGTTGCTCTCGAGCTCAACCTGGTTCAGGCCGAGGCCGGTCACGCCCGAGTAGGTCACGTCGGCGGGGAGGTGGGAGACCCAGCTCGACATGAGATCGAGGAGGTGGCCGCCCTCGGGGAAGGTCTGGCGATAGAAGTCGCCGAGGGCGGCGATAGCCGCGTCGTCGATGTGGTTGACGAGGCGCGGCTGAACGTAGAAGTGCGCGTCGTCGGACTCGTCGACGCGGCGGAAGTGCTCGGGGAGGAGCGGGTTCTCTTCCCGCGACTCAGGAGACAGCGGCGCCCGCTCCCTGCTCGACGATCACGGCCTCGTAGAACTTCGCCTGGGGGTGGCCTTCGAGCACGCCCTTGGCGGGGCCGGACTGCTCGTGGGCGCGGCGGAAGTGGTCGGACTGGGCCCAGTTCAGGAAGTCCTGGCGCGACTCCCAGATGGTGTGGGAGATGTAGTCGCCGGGGTCGTCCCCCTTGAGCAGGGAGAACTGTATGAACCCGTCGAGGTCCTTCAGATAGCTCTCGCGGCCCTTCCAGACTTCCTCGAAGTCGTGTCCGCGATCGGGGTTGACGTTGAAGTGGTTCATCGCGATGAACATCGGCGTGCTCCGTTCGTGATGGCTCCATTCTAGCGGGCGCGGGCGCTTCCGCCGGGAAAGGGGCCGGGCGGACGGCGGCACCGTATCATTCGCGGGATGGTGAGATTCGCTGCAAACCTGAACTTTCTTTTCACCGAGGTCCCCTTCCTCGACCGCTTCGAACTGGCGAAGCGGCACGGATTCGAGGCGGTGGAGTATCCCTTCCCCTACGAGAACCCCGAGGACGAACTGGCGAGACGTTTGCGGGAGCATGGTCTGACGCAAGCGCTGATCAACCTGCCGGCGGGGGATTGGGCGGCGGGGGAGCGCGGCGTCGCCTGCCACCCGGGCCGGACGGAGGAGTTCCGCGATGGGGTCGCGACAGCGATCCGGTACGCGCAGGCGCTGGACTGTCCGCGGGCGAACTGCCTCGCAGGTGTGAAACCGGAAGGAGTCTCCGAGGAAGCGGCGCAGGCGGCGCTGGTCGAAAACCTGCGGTACGCGGGGCAGGCGTTCCGGGACGCGGGGCTTCAACTCCTGACCGAGCCGATCAACACGCGCGACATCCCCGGATTCTTCGTGAACACAAGCGCGCAGGGGCTGGCAGTGATGGACGCGGTCGGGGACGGGCTCGTGGGGCTGCAGTACGACGCGTACCACATGCAGATCATGGAGGGCGACCTGGCGCGCACGGTCGAGGAACACCTGGGGGTCATCGGGCACATCCAGATCGCAGACAACCCGGGCCGGCACGAGCCGGGCACGGGCGAGGTGAACTACCCGTTCTTCCTGAACCACCTCGACGCCATCGGCTACGAGGGCTGGGTGGGGTGCGAGTACGCGCCGGCAACGACGACCGAGGCGGGCCTGGGGTGGCTCGCCGAGTACCGAGCGAGCGAGGGGGCGTCATGACACGAATCGCGTTTATCGGGCTGGGGATCATGGGGCGGCCGATGGCGGGCCACCTCCAGGCGGCGGGCCACGAACTGTTCGTCGTCCGGCACGTCTCGCCGCTGCCGGCGGAGCTACTGGAGGGGGGCGCGGTCGAGTGCGCGACAGCGGCGGAGGCGGCCTCGCGAAGCGAAGTCGTGATCACGATGGTTCCGGACACGCCCGACGTGGCGGACGTGCTGTTCGGGGCGGGCGGCGTGGCGGAGGGACTGCAGGCGGGCACCACCGTCATCGACATGAGCTCGATCTCGCCGATCGAGACGAAGCAGTTCGCCGAGCGCATCGCCGAGAAGGGCTGCGACTACCTGGATGCGCCCGTCTCCGGGGGCGAGGTAGGGGCAAAGGGGGCCAGCCTCACGATCATGGCGGGCGGCAGCGGCGAGACGTTCGAACGGGCGCGTCCCCTGCTCGAGCTGATGGGCGCAAACATCACGCTGGTCGGCGACGTGGGGGCGGGCCAGACCTGCAAGGTGGCGAACCAGATCATCGTGGCGCTCACGATCGAGGCGGTGGGGGAGGCGCTGCTGTTCGCCTCGAAGGCGGGGGTGGACCCGGCGCGGGTGCGGGAGGCGCTGATGGGCGGCTTCGCGGGATCGCGCATCCTCGAGGTGCACGGGCAGCGCATGGTGGAGCGCACGTTCGACCCCGGCTTCCGCATCGCGCTGCACCAGAAGGATCTGGGGCTGGCGCTGCAGGGCGCGCGGGCGCTGGGCATCAGCCTGCCGAACGCGGCGACGGCGCAGGAGCTGATGAACGCCTGCGCGGCGCAGGGCTGGAGCGACCTCGACCACTCGGGCCTGGTAAAGGCGCTGGAAGTGCTGGCGGGACACGAGATCGCCTGATCGCCGAAGCGATCGCAACTCGTGTGCGACAATGCACGGCGGCTCGCCGGTTGGGCGGGCATGGTGGCCAGGAAGGGAAGACGATGACCATCCGGGAAGTGGGCGTGGTCGGCTGCGGGATCATGGGCGCGGGAATCGCCCAGATCTGCGCGGCGCACGGGTACCGCGTCCGCGTGACTGAATCAGAACCCGAGCGCCTTGAGCAGGGGCTGGCGACGATCAAGCGCCGGCTCGGTCGCCAGGTCGAGCGCGGGCGGCTGAGCCGCGAGCGGCACGACCGCACGCTGGCCCGCCTGAAGGGCGTCGAGAGCGTCGATGGCTTCGCCGAGAGTGACCTCGTGATCGAGGCGGTGGTCGAAGAGTTGCCCCTCAAGAAGGACCTCTTCGAGCAGCTCGGGGAGGTCTGCAAGCCGGAGGCGATCCTCGCGAGCAACACGTCATCGCTCTCGCTGAGCGAGATGGCGGCTTCTTCGGGGCGGCCCGAGCAGGTCATCGGCATCCATTTCTTCAATCCGCCGACGGTGCTGCCGCTGGTGGAGGTGATCTCCTCGGAGAGCACCTCACAGGAGACGATCGACGCGGCCATGGCCTTCTGCGACTCAATCGACCGGCTGACCGTGCGGGTGAAGGACTCGCCGGGATTCATCGTGAACCGGCTGCTGGTGCCGTTCATTTTCGACGCCATCCACATGGTCGAGGGCGGCATCGCCTCGGCCGAGGATGTCGACCAGGCCTGCAAGGTGGGGCTGAACCATGCGCTGGGACCGCTGGCGACGGCGGACCTGATCGGGCTGGACACGATGATCCACATCAGCGACGCCATGTTCGAGGAATACGGCGAAGCGCGATTCAAGGCGCCAACAACGCTGCGACGGCTCGTCTCGCTCGGCCACCTTGGCCGCAAGAGCGGCCGCGGATTCTTCGAATACAACTAACGGGAGGCAGGCGTGGCACTGCTGTACGAAGTCAGCGATCACATCGCGACCATCACCATCAACCGACCGGATGCCCTCAACTCGATCGATCTCGAGACGTGGAGCGAGTTCTCCGAGGCGTGCGCAAAGCTCGAGGCGGACGACGATGTCTGGGTGGGCATTGTCACGGGTGCGGGGGGACGGGCGTTCAGCGCGGGCGCGGACCTGAAGGAAACGATTCCGACGTTGATCGACGACCCGCGCGGGAACCGCTACGACGAACCCGACACGATCATGCGCGGCCAGACGGTCACGAAGCCCCTCATCGCGGCCGTGAACGGCCTCGCGCTCGGTGGCGGCCTCGAGATCGTGCTGGCGTGCGATCTGCGCATCGCGGCCGAGGGGGCGCGCCTGGGAGCGCCCGAGATCACCCTCGGCTTCATACCGGGCTGGGGCGCGACACAGCGGCTGGCGCGCGAGTTGCCCTGGGCGATCGCAGCCGGGATCGTCTTCTCTGGCGACCAGATCGGCGCGGAGACGGCGCACCAGTACGGGCTCGTGAACGAGGTTGTTCCGCCCGACCGGCTGCAGGCGGCGGCTCGCCAGCTGGCGGAGACGCTCTGCTCGCGCGGTCCGCTGGCGCTGCGCGCGGCCAAGCGGGCGATGCGCGAGGGGCTCGACATGTCCCTCGACGATGGCCTCCAGCTCGAGCACGACCTGTTCGACGACCTCGCCTACACCGAGGACGCGAAAGAAGGCGTGGCCGCCTTCCAGGAGCGGCGCGCCGCCACGTTCAAGGGTCGATAGGGACACTCTCACGGCACCAGAGCCCACCTCGCAGGCGGCTGAACACCGTGGGCGCATTGAAAGGCGCCCGCCGCTCGTCTAGATTCGCGGGGCTTTCGCGGTCGGGCGCGGTCGCGCTCGCACAGCCGCGACGAAGGGGTGACCGTGGCAACCGAACTAGACGATTACGCCATCCACCAGATCATCGAGAACATGGAGCACGTCGAGGGGCGCAATCCGCGCTGGGTCGACGAGCTCTGGTTCCACATCGGGACGACCGACGGCTCGCTGAGCGTAGCGGGCCATATGGGGGTGTATCCCCCAACCGCCAGCATGGACGCCGCCGCAAGCGTGGCGTACGGCGGCAAGCAGTACGACGTGCGCTTCGGGCGGCGTGTCCAGGGTGACCGCGACCGTCGCGAGGTCGGCGGCATCAGCGCCGAGATCGTCGATCCGTTCCGGTCCTGGCGGTTCACGCTGGAGCCGGCAGAAGGGCAGGCGATCAGCTTCGACCTGGAGTTCTCGTCGGAACTGCAGCCGATGGAGGTCGCGGGACCGGTCCAGCACCGGCGCGACGGGCGCCAGGTGATCTGGGACCTGTACCAGTACTCGCAGGCGGGCAGCGCCAGCGGCAGCGTGACGGTCGAGGGCGAGACGATCGCCGTCGACGGGGCGGTTGGCTTCCGCGAGCGTTCGTGGGGGGTGCGGCCCGTATTCGGGCAAGTGCCTCACCTGGGGCGGCCGCCGAGCTCGATCGGCAGCCGCTCGTTCTGGATGGCGGCGACAGCCGGACCGCTCTCCGGGTGGGTCTGGCAGATCGAGCCGGAAGGTGGTTCGAACGCGACCGGCGGGCTCGGCGACGACACGGGCGCGACGCGACTCGACGGCTGCCTCGCGGGGCCGCACGGCGAGGGTGACCCGCTCCGCATCAGCGGCGCCGACCTCAACCTCCAGTTCGAGATGGACGGCAAGCGGCTCAAGGGCGGCAGCGCCTCCCTCCTGGACCGGGACGGTGGGACGCACGACCTCAGCCTGAAGCCGCTCACGACGATCTACGCGAAGGGGCTCGGTTACGGACACCCCGACTTCCGCCATATCGAATACAAGGACGGCGTCGCCCAGAGCGAGACGCATGACACCAGCGATACGGCGACGGTCGCGGGGTTGCTCGACAACGATTCCGGCCACATCAACCCGTTCGCAATCGAGCACTTCTGCGAGATCGCGGCGGGGGAGCAGACCGCGTACGGCGTGGTCCGCCTGAGCATCTAGGCATTGGGGGAAGAACGATGACGATGTTGACCGAGCTGGACGAACATTTCTATCACCAGACACCGAGCCCCGTGGACTCGCTCCGGGACACGGACCCGCGCTACGTGGACCAGCACTGGTTCCAGTGCATGGACGTCGAAGGACGCTGGATCGTGGGCGCCAACTGGCCGGTCTGGCCCAATACCGGGCTGATCGAGAACGGCCAGATCATTGTTCACGGCGATACGCAGTACAACCTGCGCTATTCGAGCACGATCGAGCGCGACGGCTACAAGTCGGCGCGCACGAACCAGAAGGTCGGACCGGCCTCGATGGAGGTCATCGAGCCGCTGCGGAAGGCGCGCTTCACGCTCTCGCCGGAGAACCACTGGGGCATCAGCTACGACCTGACGATGGACACGTTCCTGCGTCCGGTGCAGACGCGCACGCCCATCTCGTTCGCGGGCAACCCCACGCTTCCCGGCGTGCTGCCCTACTTCGAGATCATGGGGCGCTGGACGGGCGAATTGAACGTCGACGGCGTGACGTACGAGGTGAACCACGAGAACACGTGGGGCCAGCGCGATCGCTGCTGGGCGAGCCTCGGCGGCGAGCGCTGGCAGGGCTGGACCGGCCCGGCGCCGGGCGGCGTGCACGTCTCGCCTCGGGGGCCGGGACGCATTCACTGGCACAGCCACATCCAATTCGACGACATCGGCTTCTGGTGGTGGATGGACGAGTTCATGGGCAAGCCGCGCCTCGGCGGGACGCTCGCCGACAACCGCGGCAGCCACTTCGACGGCGCCGTCACGTGGCGGATCGACGACCCGCGCGAGGAGATCCGCATTGTCGACTTCACAAACGTCGACATCGTGGCGCAGGCGGGGACGCAGAAGTTCCAGTCGGCGGAGATCACGCTGATCGACGAGTTCGGGACTGAGTACGACCTGGAGTTCGAGATCATCAAGCCGAACTCGACGCGGCACATCCGCGGCGAGGGCTACGGCCAGCCGCGCTTCCTCGGCGGGTGGCAGGGCGACTGGCACGAGGAGTACGACAAGTACGACCTGAGCGACTACTCCACCTACCCGAGCTTCGCGCACCAGATCTGGGACGGGGAGCACGCCGTGCGCTGCCGCTACAACGGCCGCGAGGGCATCGGGCACATGGAGATGAGCGGCACCGCGCCCCTGCCCCAGTGGGGCTTCGCTTGATGAGCCGGCCCGGCGAGGGTCGGGCATGAGCGCATCGTTCGAGGGAAAGGCGATCATCGTCACGGGGGCGGCCTCGGGGATGGGGCGGGGCGTGGCCGAGCTGCTCGCCGAACGGGGCGCCCGCGTGGCGATCGTCGACCCGGCGGCGGAGGGCCTTGCGGAAACAGAACGCACGCTGCGGGACGCCGGGAGCGAGGTCATCGCCGAGCCCATCAGCGTGGCCGACCCCGAAGCAGTCGGGCGGCTGGTCGCGCAGGTGCGCTCCGCCTGGGGCGGGATCGACGGGCTGGTGCACTGCGGCGCGATCCTGCGCTACGCGGGCTCCCTCGAAACCGACCTGGAGACCTGGCGCGAGGTCATCGACGTGAACCTCACGGGCACGTTCGTCATCGGGCACGCGGTGGCGACGTCGATGGTCGAGGACGGGCGCAAGGGCGGCATCGTGAATATCGCCTCCGTGGCGGCGGTGCTGGGGCTCCCGAACCTCGCCGCCTACTCTGCCTCGAAGGGCGGGGTGGCAGCGCTCTCCCGTTCGATGGCGATCGAGCTGCTGCCGCACGGCATCCGCGTGAACTACATCTGCCCGGGGTTCGTGGAGAGCGGCATGACGGAGGACATCCTCGAAGAAGAGGGGGCGCGCGAGCGCATGACCGAGCAGACGGCGACCGGCGCCATCTGCAGCCCGCGCGACATTGCGGAGGCGTGCGCGTTCCTGCTGAGCGAGGAGCGCGCCGGATACGTCATCGGCAACGGGCTGATGGTCGATTCGGGAGTCACCATCCGCTAGCATCCATTCCCTCAGCACGCGCCAGGGGGGCAGCGATGGGTATCCGCGGAGTGGGCCACACGTCAATCACGGTGCGCGATCTCGATCGCGCGGTCGCCTTCTACAAGCTGCTCGGGTTCGAGGACACGGGTACGCGCCTGCACCTCGATAACGAGTTCATCGAGACGCTGCAGGCCATTCCCGGGGCGGACATCACGGCGGCCGTGCTGCGCCTGAACGACTACTCGCTCGAGGTCATCAAGTACGACGCCCCGACCGGCTACGACCACAACCCCCTGCGCACCTCGGACGTGGGCGGCTTCCACATCTGCCTGATGGTGGACTCGGCGGACGACGAGTACGCGCGCCTGAAGGCGGCGGGCATGGAGTTCAAGTCCGAGGTGCTGGACTACGACGGGGGCATCCGCGTGGTCTACGGCTGGGATCCGGACGGGAACACGATCGAGCTGCTGTCGCAGTCGTCGATGCCGGCGAGCGCAGGCTAGAGACTGTTCACGTAGTTCCGCCAGCTACCCAGGGGCCACCGACTGCCGGCTGACACGCTGCCGGTCCCTCGGAGGGTGAACAAGAGCTAGCCGAACATCCAGTGCGCAATACCGAGAGAGGCGGCGGCAATACCGAGCATGAGCCCGAACATGATGCCGGATTGGGCCAGGAGCGCCTTGTAGAGTATCGCCTCGGTTACGAGCCCCTGTTGGCCCTTCTCGATTCCGCCATCGATTACCTCAACAGTAGCCTTCGCGAGCGGCTCGGGGGCGCCTGCGTCCTGAAGCTTGGTGACGGCTTCATGCGTATCCAGCGTGACCATGGCGTGTCAGCTCACCTGGGCTTCCGGTGGCTGGGTTCGACTGGAATCCGTACCCCTCGTTGTCGCATCTCCGCTTGCCTTCCCCAGCACTATCCTTGTCATCTGACTATTAGTGTGCACGTCCGCGCAACTATCCAGGGCAACCTACCCAGCATTTTCCGCATCCGGAGCACAGGGCGCCGGACTCCAGCGCCCTGCTAGGGCAGATCGACCTCGATCGCGGAGACTTTGGCAAGGCCGTCGCCGGTGTTCGTCCAGGAGTGGAGGGTGTTGTCGCCCTCGATGACGAGGTCGCCCTCATAGACCGTGACCGACTCGCCCCCGTCGAGGGCGAACTCGAGCTGGCCCTTCGCGATGTAGACGTAGACGTCGCAGTGGACGGCGTGCCAGCCGGTCGTCTGGCCCGGCTCGAACTCGACGATGAGCCAGCGCCCGTCGATGCCTGCTGGCACCTCGAAGTCGTGGGCGCGGGCGTCGGGAAGCTCACGGTTCTCCTCGATGACGGCCTTGCCGGCGGCGTTGTTGCGGGTGCGGATGAACTTGCTCACGCGCGTCGCACCCTTCGCTCGCCCTTGTAGATGATGAGCAGATGGAGGCGATCGCCACCCGGAGCGAGCTGCATGGAGACGACCTCGTTGGCGATGTGGTCGTTGAGCCACGCGTCCGTGGCCTCGTCGAGGGAGGCAGCGTCATCGGCGGAGAGGACGGCGGTATAGAGGTAGCTCGCGCTCGTGTTGATGCTACTCATAGCGCGGGAAGGTACGCGCCCGCGGTCCCGCGGGGCAAGGGGAGGGCTACCAGACCAGGTCGCCGATGATCCAGCCGAGTGCGGCGGCGGTAATCGTTATGGGGATGGTGTTGATCAGGAAGTACTGCATCGGCATGGGCATCCCCTCCACTCAATTGTTCACTATACATCGTGATTTGGCCCGCGGGCCCGGTCGGGGCACCGCGCTAGAATCGCGCGATGGGCACGTTCGACGCGATTGTGGTGGGGGCTGGTCCGGCCGGAAGCACGACGGCTCGCGAGCTGGCCGCGGCGGGCGCGCGCGTGCTCGTGGTCGACCGGGCGGAGTGGCCGCGCTACAAGGCCTGCGGCGGGGGCGTTCCCCTGCGCGCGGAGCGGATGCTGCCGTTCCCCATCGACAGCGTGGTCGAGGACTCGGTCTCGCGGATCGAGATGTCGGCGCGCGGGCGGATGGCGTTCACGAAGCGTTCGCGAGGGCCGTTCGCGCGGATGGTCATGCGCGATCGCTTCGACATGCTGCTGCTGGAGCACGCGCAGCGCGCGGGGGTGGAGCTGCGGACGGGCACGGTCGTGCGAGAGCTGGACCTGAACGGGCGGGCGCGCATCCGAGCCGACGGCTTCGAGGCGGAGGCGGAAACGCTGATCTGCGCGGACGGGGCGCATTCGCCGGTAGGGCGGATGGCGGGGCTGGGCGGCGACCTGGCGGAGTGCGCGGCCTGGGAGGTGGAGGTGCGGGGCCGCCCGCGGGACGCCTCCGTGGAGGAGGCAACAACGCTCATCGACCTGGGGTACGACCCCTGGGGGTACGCCTGGCTCTTCCCGAAAGCGGAGCTGCTCTCGATCGGGATCGTGCTTCCGCGGGAGGAGGCGGGGCGGATGAAGGCGCTGGTCGAGCGCTACCTGGAGCGGCTGGGGTTGCGGGAAGCGGAGGTCGAGATCGCGCGGGGGCACAAGATCCGCTTCCGCCGGGGCGGGGAGAAGGTGGCGGGGGAGCGCGTGGCGCTGGCGGGGGACGCGGCGGGGCTGGCGGACGAATTCACGGCGGAGGGCATCTCCTACGCGATCCACTCGGGGCGGCTGGCGGCGCGGGCAGCGCTGCGGGCGCTCGGGGGCGAAGGCGACCTGCGGAGCTACCAGGAGGAGTTGGAGGACGAGATCCAGCCCGAACTGGATGCGGCGAGGGCCATCGCCTACATGTTCTACGGGATGCTCAAGCGCGCGCGGCGGCCCTGGATGCTGGCGAGCGAGTACACGCCGTTCCTCTGGTCGTCGCTGTTCGCGGTACAGCGAGGCGAATCGAGCTACGCGCGCGAGGCGCAGCGGGCGGGGCCGCTCACGGCCGTCGCCAGCGCCATGCTGCGGCGGCGCGACCGGCAGCGGGTACGTTGATCGAGGCAGGGCGCAGCCGTACGCTCACTGGCGGAATGATAGCCGGCACGCTTACTCGCCAGCGCTAGAGCCGCCGCTCCCACGAGCGGGCTCCGAACGCGCTCCCCGCCCGACGGCTTGGATCGGGCCCAGCTGCCGCCGCATTCCCAAGCTCCCATTCGACTGATTCGACACGTTTGCGCGCGGCGGGGTTCCCGCAATGCCCAAACGCTCTCCTCTCGCCACAACGCTCTCCCAGCACCGGCTCCGCGACGCGAAGGTCGCCGAACGCATCGTCACGTCCACCGGGTTGTCGCCACCCGCACTCGTCTACGAATTCGGAGCGGGCGACGGGATCCTGACGGCGGCCGTCCTGGAACGCGCGGGGAGGGTGGTGGCGATCGAGCGGGACCGGCGCCTGTGGCAGCGGCTACAGAGACGGTTCGAGGGCGAACCACGGGTGCGGGCCGTGCTCGGAGACTTCCGGGAGGTGGCGCTGCCACGGCGGGGCGCGTACGGGGTCGTCGCGAACCTGCCTTTCGCACACACCTCTGAGGCGATGCGGCTTCTGCTCGAGACGCGGAACCGGCCGCGCTCCATCCACCTGATCGTGTCGCGGGATGCCGCCATGCGGTGGGGCGGGTTCGGAGAGGAGACGCTGGTTTCGGTGCTCGCCAAGCCGTGGTTCGAGTTCCGGGTGGCGCTGGCGCTGCGACGGCGGGACTTCGTGCCGCCGCCCCGCACCGACTGCGTGCTGCTCACGGCCCGGCTGCGCCGCCAACCGCTCGTCGCGGTCCCGGAGGCGGGCCGCTGGAACGGTTTCGTCCGGGAGGGCTTCTCGCAGGGCCGAGGGAGCGTGCGCCGAAACCTCGCGGGCGTGCTTGGATACGAGCAGTTTAAGCGGACGGCCCGGTCGCTCGGGATCGAGCGTGACGCGCGACCGGGGGTCGTTTCGTTCGAGCAGTGGCTCGGGCTGTGGCGTGCGGCCAACCGGAACGGACGGCGATGATGGCGGGCCTTTACGTGCGCGGCCTTGCCGCAGTCGCGCGAGCGCCCGTAGGCTGGGGTCACACCGTTTGTGGAGTTCAGCGGATGTCCCAGAGCGCGACGCGCGAAGTGAGGCCTGACGGCAGGCTCCGGCTGCCACCGGGTCAGCGGCTCACGGCCGGCTGGCCGGTGCTGCACTACGGCGCCATCCCGCGGCTCGACACGGAGACGTGGCGCTTCCACGTCTGGGGGCTGGTGGAAGAGGAGCGGAAGTTCACCTGGGACGAGTTCAACGCCCTGGGGAATACGACCGACACGAGCGACATCCACTGCGTGACGACGTGGAGCAAGTACGACAACAACTGGGAGGGCGTTCCCTTCCGCGCGCTGTACGACGCGGTGAAGGTGAAGCCCGAGGCGAAGGTCGTGATGGTCCATAGCTACGGCGGCTACACGACGAACGTGCCGCTGGAGGACCTGCTGGCGGAGGGCGTGCTCTTCGCGCGCAGCCACGACGGCGAGCCGCTGACGAAGGAGCACGGCTGGCCGATTCGCCTCGTGGTGCCCCACCTCTACTTCTGGAAGAGCGCGAAGTGGATCGGCGGCATGCAGTTCATCGACGAGGACCGGCCGGGGTTCTGGGAGATGTACGGGTACCACATGTACGGCGACCCCTGGAAGGAACAGCGCTACTCCTAGCGCCTCACTCGCCCGCGGACTGGAGCAGATCGGCGGCCGCCGCGCGGTTGGCGGGCGTGTCGCCGCCCAGCATGAGCGCCAGCTCGCGCAGGCGCGCCTCGCCCTCGACCTCCTCGATGTCGCTCCAGGTTCGGTCGTCCTCGCTGGCCTTGGTCACGACGAAGTGGCGGGCGCCGTAGGCGGCGACCTGCGGCAGGTGCGTCACGCAGAGCACCTGGTGGCGCTCGGCGAGACGCCGGAGGGCCTCGCCGACGACGGAGCCGGCGCGCCCGCCGACGCCCTCGTCGACCTCGTCGAGGACGACGAGGCGGGGCTCGGCAGCAGCGCCGAGCACGGTCGTGAGGGCGAGCAGGAAGCGCGAGGTTTCGCCGCCGCTGGCGACGCTGCGGAGGGGGCGAGACAGGGACCCGGGGTTGAACGAGGCGAGCAGTTCCATCTGGTCGACGCCCGACTCGGTGAAGGCCCGCAGGCCGGGCTCGCCGCCGCCAGAGGAGGCGGCGTCAGGGGCGACGACCTCGTAGTCGGGAAGGGTGACGGCGAGTCCCACAGGGTCGTCCTCGCAGGCGAAACCGGCCGCGAGAGACGCACCGGGCATCTCCAGGCGGGCAAGCTCCTCGGCAACCTCCGCGATGAGGCGGCCGGCAGCCTCACGGCGGGCGAGCGAAAGCGCGGCGGCCGCCTCCGCCGCCGACGCGGCCAGCGCGGCGGCGCGCTCGCGCAGCTCCTCGAGGGATGAGCCCGCGGTCTCCATGGCCCGCAGCCGCTCCCGCGCGGACGACTCGTACTGGAGGATGGCCTCGACGCTCTCGCCGTACTTGCGGCGGAGGCGGGCAATGAGGTCGAGACGGGCATCGATGGCCTCGCGGCGCTCGGGGTCATCTTCGAGCGCCTCGCGGTAAGCGCGGAGGGAGCGGCCGAGGTCGGCGGCAGCCTGCTCGAGCGTGACGCCCTCGGCGGCGAGCGCGGTCGCGTCGGGATCGCTCCCGGCGATCTCCTCCAGGGAGGCGACGGCCTCGGCGATGGGCGGCGCGTCGAGCGCCTCCAGGGCCGTGGCGGAGGCGGCCAGCAGCCGCTCGATGCTGGCAAGACGGCGCTGCTCGCGGCGGAGGGCGTCGTCCTCGCCGGGAACGAGGCCGGCCTGCGCGATCTCGTCGACCTCGAAGCGGAGCTGGTCGAGGAGCCGTTCGCGCTCGCGCGAGTCGGCGCCGATCGCCTCGATCTCCCGGCGCAGGGCGCGCAGCTCGCGGACCCGGGCGGTGAGCGCGTCGCGCTGGTCGCGCAGGCCGCCAAAGGCGTCGAGGACGGCGAGCTGCACGGCAGGACGCAGCAGCGTGAGCTGCTCGGACTGTCCGTGGATGTCGATGACGCGAGCGCCCAGCTCGCGGAGGCGGTCGGCGGGGGCGCTGTCGTCGCCGATGCGCCCGGCGGTGCGCCCCGAAAGGCGCACGGTGCGCTCGACCGTGAGGGCGCCGTCGCCGTCGCGCACACTGGCACGGACGCGGGCGCTCTCGGCGCCGTCGGCAACGACGCCGCGGCCATGCCGGCCTCCGAAGAGGAAGTCGAGGGCGTCGACGATGATCGACTTTCCCGCGCCGGTTTCGCCGGTGATGACGTTCAGGCCGGGACCGGGGGCGAGGGTAACGTCGCGGGCGACGGCGAATCCGGTGACGGTGAGCTGCTCAATCACCGTTGTTCATAGCGCTGCTGAGCTGCACCTCAAGGCGCTCGGCGAGGTGTCCGAAGAAGGACGAGGGGGGATCGAGAAGGGCGAAGCAGGCGGCGTGTTCGCTGGCGGTGAGGGAGACGCGTGCGCCGCCAGCGAGGCGCAGGTCCTCCTGGCCGTCGACGGTGAGGATGGCGCCCTCGTCGGAGCGAACGCTCAGCGTGACGCTCGAGGACGGTTCCAGCACGAGGGAGCGTCCGATGGCGAGGTGCGCGGAGACGGGGGTCACGACGAGGTGGCGTTCGACCGGCGAGAGGATGGGGCCGCCGGCGCTGAGGGAGTAGCCGGTGCTGCCGGTGGGGGTCGCCACGATCATGCCGTCGCAGCGGTAGAGGGCGACGCGGTCGCCGTCGACGGCGAGCTCGACGTAGACGGGGCGGCCGGGGGAGCGGCGGCTGAGGACGATGTCGTTGAGGCCGTGGAAGGAGCGGCCGGCAGCCTCGCCCTCGGTGACGGTGGCGGCGACCATGAGGCGCTCCTCGGTCTCCCACTCACCGGCGACGATGCGGTCGAACTGGTCGAAGAAGGCGTCGCGGTTAAGGGAGGTCAGGAAGCCGAGGCGACCCATGTTCACGCCGAGGATGGGAATGGGGCGGGGTACGGCGAGGCGGGCGGCGCGAAGCACCGTGCCGTCGCCGCCGGCGCAGATGATCAGCTCGGCGCCGGCGAGCGCCTCGGCGGGGACGTGGCCCCAGGCGCCCGCCAACCGCACCTCGACGCCGGCCTGCTCGCAGGCATCGGCGATGCGCCCGGCGAGGACAAGGGCGGGCTCGACACCCTCCGGTCGCAGGACGAGGACGCGCTTCAGCACGATGCCTCCGCGCCGGCGGGCGTTCGCATGTGTACGACTATCTCACGGTTGCCACGATCGCCGGTGACGGCGCAGTCGGCGGAATCGAGCACTTCCCAGCCCTCGTCCAGCGCCCACTCCTGGAACTCGTCGAGCACGCGGCAGCGCACGGCCTCGTCGCGAACGACGCCGCCACGGGGCACATCGGCGGGACCGGCCTCGAACTGGGGCTTCAGCAGGACCACGCCCGGCGTGCGGGCGGGGAGGCGCGAGGCGACGGAGGGCAGCACCTTGCGGAGCGAGATGAACGAGACATCGGCCACGAACAGGTCGAGGGGGGGCAGCTCGGGGAGGTCTCGGGCGTTCGTGCGCTCCATGGAGGTGACGCGAGGGTCCTCCCGCAGGCGCTGGTGGAGCTGTCCGCGCCCCACGTCGACGGCGACTATGGAGGCAGCGCCGCGCTGCAGCAGGCAATCGGTGAAGCCTCCCGTGGAGGCGCCAACATCGAGGCAGCGGAGGCCGGCGGGGTCGATGCCAAAGGCGTCGAGGGCGGCTTCGAGCTTGCGCCCGCCGCGGCTGACGTAGGGCTCCAGCTCGGAGAGGTCGAGTGGAGCGCCCTCGTCGAGCATGGTGGCTGGCTTGACGAGGGTGAGCGTGCCGCTGCGGGCGCGCCCGGCCATGATGAGCCGCCGGGCGATCTCGCGAGACTCGGCGAGGCCCCGGTGGACGAGCAACTGGTCGGCGCGAACGCGAGCCATCCGCGTAAGGCTAGCGCATGAGCGCCTCTTTGGGCTGTGCGCGGGCGGCGGGGTACGATCGCGGCCCGCATGCGTCTCTACTCCGATCTCGCCGACTGGTTCCACCTGCTGACCGCGCCCGAGGAGTACGTGGGCGAAGCCACGCACTACCGAAAGGGGCTGGCCGAGTCGTGCGACGGACCCGCCGTCACGCTGCTGGAACTGGGCTCGGGCGGCGGAAACAACGCCTCGCACCTGAAGCAGTGGTTCACCTGCACACTCACGGACCTGTCAGCGGAGATGCTGGCGCAGAGCCGCACGATCAACCCCGAGTGCGAGCACGTCCAGGGGGACATGCGCACCGTCCGGCTGGACCGCACCTTTGACGTGGTGTTCGTACACGACGCAGTGGTGTACCTGACCGAGATCGAGGACATCCGGGCGGCAGCGGTGACGGCGTTCACGCACCTGCGTCCGGGCGGGGCGGCGCTGTTCGCCCCGGACTACGTGCGCGAGAGCTTCCAGCCCGGCACCGACCACGGCGGGCACGACGGCGCCGACGGGCGGGCGCTGCGCTACCTGGAATGGGTACGGGACGAGGACCCGGACGACTCGCTGTACGAGGTCGACCTCGTCTACACACTGCTCGAAGCGGACGGCTCGGTGCGAGTCGAGCACGACCACTGCATCGAAGGGCTGTTCGCCGAGGAGGAGTGGTTGGAGGCGCTGCGAGCGGCCGGGTTCGAGGCGAGCACGTACCCGCCGTTCGAGCCGGAGGAGTACCCAGGGCAACGCATCTTCATCGGGAAGAAGCCGACGTGAGCGAAGCCGACATCGCCGGGCCGGAGCGGGTGGCGGAAGCGCTGCGGGCGTGCGGCATCGAGTCGCCCGTCGAGCGGTTCGCGGACGGCACGGCGACCGCACAGGACGCCGCGAACGCCCTCGGCTGCGAGCTGGGACAGATCGTGAAGACGCTCATCCTGCTGGCTGACGGGCGCCCGACCGCAGTGCTGGTAGCGGGCGACCGGCAGGCGGACACGGCGGCGCTGGCGCGCCTGCTGGGCGTATCCCGCAAGCGGCTGAAGATGGCGACGGCGGATCAAGTGTTCGAGCTGACCGGATACCGAGTGGGAGGCGTCCCGCCGGTGGGGTTGCCGGGGGAATGGGACCTGATCGCCGACGACAGCCTGGCGCGATTCTCGCGGGTGTGGGCGGCGGCGGGGGCGAGCGACGCGCTCTTCGGGACGGGTACGGACGAGCTGGTGGCCGCCACGGGCGCGCAGTGGGCGACGATCGGGAAGACGCGAGGGTAAAGGGGTAGCAGTCAGGCGGTTTCGCCGTGGACCTCGGGTTCCTCGATAACGTCCTCAAGCTCGATGGGCTGGCCGCCCTTGGCCATGAGGATCGGGCGCTGGCGGTTCACGACGGTTTCGCCCTTGACGACGCAGCGGTCGATATCCTCGCGGCTCGGGATCTCGTACATCACATCGACGAGGCGGTCCTCAAGGACGGTGCGGAGGCCACGGGCTCCGGTCTTCAGGCGGATAGCCTCGTCGGCGACCGCTTCGAGGGCGTCGTCGGTGAAGGTGAGGTCGACGCCGTCCATGGAGAAGTAGCGCTCGAACTGCCTGACGAGGGCGTTCTTCGGCTCGGTGAGAATGCGGACAAGGTCGTCGCGATCGAGCGAACTGAGGGAGACGACGAGCGAGAGGCGTCCGATGAACTCGGGGATGAGGCCGTACTCGAGCAGGTCGTCGTGGGTGACGTGCTGGAGGAGCTGGTCGGCGCGCTTGGGGCCGCGGACGCTGCGCTCGGCGCGGAAGCCGAGGCTGACCTGATCGCGCTTCAGGCGGCGCTCGATGTTGTTCTCGAGTCCCTCGAAGGCGCCGCCGCAGATGAAGAGGATGTTGGAGGTGTCGATCTGGAGGAAGTCCTGGTGGGGATGCTTGCGTCCGCCCTGCGGGGGCACGTTGGCGACGCAACCTTCGATGATCTTCAGGAGCGCTTGCTGCACGCCCTCGCCGGAGACGTCGCGCGTGATGCTGGGGTTGTCGGACTTGCGCGCAACCTTGTCGATCTCGTCGATGTAGATGATGCCGCGCTCGGCCTTCTGGATATCGAAGTCGGCGGCCTGAATGAGATGCAGGAGGATGTTCTCGACGTCTTCGCCAACGTAGCCGGCCTCGGTGAGGGCGGTGGCATCGGCAATGGAGAAGGGGACATCGAGGTAGCGGGCGAGGGTGCGCGCGAGAAACGTCTTGCCCACGCCGGTGGGCCCGCAAAGGAGGATGTTGGACTTCTCGAGCTCGACGTCGGGGTCGACCTCTTCGCCCGAGTTGATGCGCTTGTAGTGGTTATAGACGGCGACGGAGAGGACTTTCTTGGCGGCGTCCTGGCCGATGACGTAGCCATCGAGATGCTCGTGGATCTCGCGAGGGGAGGGGACCGCCTCGCCGACGGAAGGCTTGGCGACGGGCTGCGTCGTGCCCTTCTGGCCGGACTCCTCCTCGATGATCTCGCGACAGAGCTCGATGCACTCGTCGCAGATGTAGACGGAGCCCGGTCCGGCAATCAGCCGCCGCACCTGATCACGGCTCTTTCCGCAGAAGGAGCAGTGGTACTGGGTGCGCTTCGAGCGGCTGCCGGCCACGTCAGCTCTCCTCGCCCTGTCCCACGACACCGGCCTGCTGCTCCAGCACTTCGTCGACGAAACCGTAGGCCCTGGCGCCCTCGGCATCGAGGTAGAAGTCCCGGTCGAAGTCTTCCTGGACCTTGTCGACCGGTTGGCCGGTGCGGCTGGAAATGATGTCGCGAATGATCTCGTTGTTGCGCAGGATCTCGCGGGCCGCGATCTCGATGTCGCGGGCCTGACCGCGAGCGCCGCCGAGGGCCTGGTGCATGTGCACGGTGGCGTTCGGGAGGGCGTAGCGCTTGCCCTTCGCGCCGGCGGCGAGCAGCACCGTGGCCATCGAGGCGGTCTGTCCGACGGCGATGGTGGAGACGTCGGGCTCGATGAGCTGCATGGTGTCGTAAATGGCGAGCCCGGCGGGGATGATGCCGCCGGGCGAGTGGATGTAGAGGCTGATGTCGCGCTCCGGGTCTTCCCGCTGGAGGAAGAGGAGCTGGGCGACGATGAGGTTGGCAATCTGGTCGTCGATGGGGGTACCGAGGAAGATGATCCGCTCCTTGAGGAGCAGGGAGAAGATGTCCAACGCACGCTCGGAGCGGGGTCCCGTCTCGATCACCATGGGGACCACGGCTTGCGGGGCGGCGGCGCGGGATTCGGTCACTCGGCTTCCTCCTCCTCGGGCTCCGGGGACTCCGCAGTCGCGATCTCCTGGAGCCGGGCGAGCGTCTTGTCGGTCAGCAGCGTGTTACGAATGCTGGCCGAACCGCGATCGCTCTCAAACATGGTACGCATACTTTCGGCCTGTTCGCCCAGGGGTTCGAGCATTTTCTCGAGCTGCTCGTCGACTTCAGCGTCGGTGACCTCGATGCCCTCGGCGCTCGTGAGCTCACCCAGGACGAGGGAGCGGAAGAGCCGCTCCTGAGCGGGTTCGCGGTACATCTCGCGGAACTCGTCGGTGGTTTTGCCGATCTGGGCGAGGTGGGCCTGGTAGGCGCGCACGTCGCTTCCGTGGCTTTCCCGGATGAGCTCGTCGATCTCGCGATCGAGGAGGACCTGCGGGTACTCAATCTCGGAGAGGCCGACAAGCTCGTCGACGACCTTGAGGCGGTAGGCCTCGTCGGCCTGGCGCTGGAGCGTCTCCTGGAGGTCGTTGCGGACGCGCTCGTGGAGGTCGTCGATAGTCTCGAACTCTTCGGCGTTGACCTGCTGGGCGAGGTCATCGTCCTCGTCGGGCAGCTCTTCCTCCTTCACAGCCTTCACGGTGAGGGTGATGGAGGCGGTTTTGTTGGCGACGTGCTCGGGGAAGTCCTCCGGGACGGGAAGCTCGACGGTCTTCTCGGACTCGGCTTCCATGCCGAGGAACTGCTCGGCGAGGTCGGGGAGGAGAAGGCGCTGGCCTTCGCGCAGGGGGAACTCGACATCCTCGTCCTGGACGAAGGGCGCGCCGTCGACGGTGCCCTGAATGTCGGCCGTGAGGATGTCGTCCCACTCGGCGCCACGCTCTACGGGGGCGATGGTGGCGAATCGGCGACGGATCATCTCCATCTGCTCGTCGAACATCTCGTCGGTGACTTCGACGGGCTCCGGAGCGATGCGGATGGACTCGTAGTCGCCAAGGGTGACGGTGGGGCGCACAGGCACAGTCGCCTTGAAACGGACGGGCTCGGTCTCGATGATCTCGAGCTCGGGCTGGTCGACGGCGTCGACGTCTTCGCTCTCGAGGGCCTCGGTGTAGGCGGCGGGAACGAGGGCATCGAGGGCTTCGTGGAGGAGTCGGTCGCGGCCGACCATCTGCTCGACGATGCGGCGGGGGGCCTTGCCGGGGCGGAAACCGGGGATGCGCAGGGTTGGGACGAGGCGCTTGTAGGCGGCATCGAGGGACCGCTCAAGGCGGTCCGGTTCGACTTCGATCTCTAGCTGGACACGACTCTCTGGGAGCCGTTCGAGAGTGACCTTCACCGGGCCGCCGTGCCTCCGCGATTCGAGTATACGGGATTCACTCTTTACGTCTCAGCGCCGGTAGGTGCGTGGTTCGACGATGTCGACAAGGGCATCGCCGAGGAGGTTCCAGGCATAAATGAAGAGGAGGTACGGGATTCCAGCAACGAGGAGCAGGTGCGGAAATTCCTGGAACGTGCGAACGCCACTCGCGTTCCTGAGCAGCGTGCCAAAGCTCGGAGTGGAGGGGTCTACACCCAGCCCCAGGAAGCTGAGGGCGACCTCGGTGCCGGCGATTCCCGCCATCCCGGCGGAGAGGCCGACGAGGAAGACCGGGAGCACGCCGGGAAGCACATGGCGGGCGAGCAGCCGAGTCGTGGGGACGCCGATCGTTTCCGCGGCAAGGATGTATTCCTGCTCCCGGATCGCAAACACCTGACTGCGGACAATGCGGGCTGAACTGATCCAGGCGAAGGGAAGCGCGGCCAGAACGATGATGAGGAAGGGCACGATCGCCCGGGCGTCGTCGCCGAGGAAGGTGTTGTCCTTGAGCCAGAAGGAGACGTCGTTCAGGCGGGTCCGGAAGGCGGCCGAGATCGCCAGCATAAGCAGGAGGGTCGGCACGCCACTGAGCGTCTCTCCCACGCGCATGATGGCGGAGTCGATCCAGCCACCCCGGTAGCCGGCGAGCAGACCGAGGCTCAGTCCGAGGAACAACGAACCCGTAAGAAGCACCGTGAGCGTGAAGAGCAGCGTCGTGCGCGCGGAGTACACAACCTGGGCAAACAGATCACGGCCGGCGGCGTCCTTGCCGAACCAGTGGTCAGCAGTGGGAGATGCCAGCCGATCTTCGAGCGTGAGCCGTTGGAGGTGCGGGTCGTCTTGTGCGACCCACGGAGCAAAGATCCCGGCGAGGTAGAAGGCCGCGAGGAAGACGATCGCGAGCATGGCGATCTTCTTTCGGGATAGCTCGCGGAGGATGCGGAAACGGGACGCCGGGCGGTCACCCAGGTCCTCGGAGGCGGCGGGCGCAACGCTCACCTGCACGCTAGGTTCCCCTTGTCGCGGTAATGCGTATCCGCGGATCGATGAACCCGTAGGCGATGTCGATGAGGATGTTAGCGAGTACGAAGAGGATGGAGCCGAACAGCACCAGCCCGAGGACGACGTCGAAGTCGAAACCGCGGGCGGCCCGCAGCGCTTCGCGCCCAATCCCAGGGATGCCAAAGAGGAGCTCGACGAAGAGGGAGCCGGCGAAGAGTCCAGGCAGGGCCAGCCCGATCACCGTGATCATGGGTAGAAGGGCGTTACGCACGACGTGGGTAACGACGACGGTGCGCTCGTGCAGACCCTTGGCGCGGGCAGTACGGACATACTCCTCGGTGCTGACCTGGATGACGGAGGCGCGCATGAGGCGCGCCACCCCGGCAACACCCGGCAGGGCCATGACGAACACGGGCAGGATGATGTTGGGGTGCAAGACACCCTCGTAAGTCAGATCAACCCAGCCAAGCTGGAGCGCAAACAACCAGGGGGCGACAACTCCCGACACGAAAATTGGAACCGCGTCGATGAACAGCCAGAAACCGATGACGAGCGGGTCGAGGAAGGAGCCCCGCACAAGCGCGGCGTACACGCCGACGGGAACGCCCAGCCCGAAGATCAGGATGATGGCCATGACGTTCAGGCCCGCCGAGACGCGGATTTTCGGGATGACCACTTCCGCCACGGAGAAGTCGCCGTGCTGGGTGGAGACTCCGAGGTCACCCTGAAAGAGGTTCTGGACGTACTTGAGGTACTGGATGTGGAGGGGGCGGTCGTAGCCGTACTTCGCCCGCAGCCTCTGGGCGATCTCTTCGTCGTAGCGCTGGCCGAGGAGTGAGTCGATGGGGTCCTGGGGAGCGAGCCGGAGCAGCAGGAAGACCAGGATCGAGATGGCGACGATCACCGGGACGGTCCAGAGCAGCCGCCGGATGACGTAGCCCGCGAGCCCCTGGCTCACCCTGTCCTACTCTCCCGAGGTATCGATCTCGATGTAGCGGTACTTGGGCACGATGGTACCGGGATCGACCCAGTTCTGGACGCACTCACGCACGAGATAGTGACTGATCGTCCAGAAGGTGGGAATGATGGGGGCGTCGTCGATGATGAGCTGCTCGGCCTGATGGTAGAGCCGGTAGCGGGCCTCCTGGTCGCCCAGCGTGGCGGCCTCGGCAAGGAGGGCGTCGACGCGCTCGCTCGCGTAGCCGGTGTGGTTGAGGCGGCTCTCGCCGGAGAACAGCTTGCCGAGGAAGTTCTCGGGATCGGGGTAGTCGGCGATCCAGCCGGCCGAGTACATCTGGAAGGTGCCGCGGCGCAGCTCGCGCAGGTAGGCGGACCACTCGATGGCCTCGATCTCGACCTCGACGCCGAGGGCTTCGCGCCACTGCTGCTGGTAGGCCTGGAGGTTGTCCGGCGGGTCGCCACCACCGCCGCTGAAAGTGAGGACGATGCGGGGCATGTCGTTGGCGTAGCGGGACTGCGCGAGCAGCTCAGCGGCCCTCTCAGGGTCGTACGGGTACGTCGAGATGGCCTCGCTGTACCCGGGAAGGGTGGGGGGAAGGATGCCGTCGGCCACAAGGGCGGCATCGAAGAAGAGGACCTCATTGATGGCCTCGCGGTTGATGGCGTGGGCGAAGGCCTGGCGCACCAGCGGGTCGTCGAAGGGAGGCTCGTTCACGTTGAAGCCCAGGTAGAAGAACGAGAGCTGGGGAACGGGCCGGTAGAACTCGCTCAGCTCGCTCTCGCCGCTGAGGACGCCAGCGAGCTCGACGGCGGGCACGAGGGCGACGTGGATCTCGTCGTTCTGGAAGCGGGTCGAGAGTGAGCCGCCGCTGAGGCTGAACACGACCTCGTCGACCTTGGGCGGGCCAAGGTGGTAGCGGTCGTTAGGGATGAGGACGATCTCTTCGAGGGGGCGGAAGGTCTTGACGCGGAAGGGACCGGTGCCGTTGGGCCGGCGCGTCCAGTTGTTGGGGTCGTCCTCGATCTGCTCCTGGTCGACCACGTAGGCGACCGTGTAGGTGAGCTGCTGGAGGAAGTAGCTGATCGGCTCGGTGAGCTCGATGCGAAGGGTGTACTCGTCGACAACCTGGACGCCGCTGATGTCGTCGGCCCGGCCGTTGAACTTGTCCCGAACGCCGACGATGTCGCCGAGGTAGTCGAGGACGGTGGGGGAGAAGTTGGCGGGGTCGGCGGCCCGCTCGAGGCTGTACTTGACGTCATCGGCGGTAACGCGGCGGCCATTGTGGAAGACGACGTCGTCGCGGAGGAAGAAGGTGTAGACGCGACCGCCGTCGGTGATCTCCCAGCGCTCGGCGATATCGGGTACGACCTCCAGGTCGAGGTTGAGGGTGACGAGGCCACCGAAGATCTCGGCGGTGTACTCAGCCGTGCTGGCATCGCCGACCTGGATGGGGTCGAAGACGGTGGCGGGGTCGTCGCCGAAGGTGACGAGGCGGTTCTCGCCGCAAATGCCGCCGGTTGCGCGGTCGCCGTCATCGCGGTCATCGGCTTCCTGATCGCTGCGGTCATCGCCGACATCGTCGCGGTCTGCCGATTCGGTGGCGGGGCGAGCGGGGGTGTCGTCGCCGTCATCGCCATCGCCGCCGGAAAGCACAAGCACGAACACAACGGCGACCGCTACGATCAAGAGGGCGACGGCCCCCATCATCAGTCCGAGGGTGCGATTCGACATACGGTTTCTCCCGGGTCGTGGTAGTGAAGCTGATTAGCTCGTGGAGCGGGCTGTGGTCCGCGCTGCTATGAGGATAGCGTACCGAATCGCCGGCTCCACAGTGCTGCCGCTCACGCGTCTTTACCTTCGTCAGCGACGCGCAGGCCGAGCTCGTCGAGCTGGTCCTGGCCGACGGGCTGGGGCGAGCCCATGAGGGGGTCGCTGCCGGAGGAGGCCTTGGGGAAGGCGATGACATCGCGGATGTTGGGGGTCCCGACGAGCTCCATGAGGACGCGGTCGATGCCGGCGGCGATGCCGCCCATCGGGGGGGCGCCGTACTCGAGGGCATCGAGGAGGACGCCGAAGCGGTCCTGCATCTCCTCGTCGGTGTAGTTCATGAGGCGCAGAACCTGCTCCTGCTCATCGCGACGGTGGATACGGACGGAGCCGCCCGCGATCTCGGTACCGTTGAGGGTGAGGTCGTACTGCTTCGCGCGGACGGCGCCGGGGTCGGTCTCGAGCAGGGGTGCGTCCGCTTCGTCGAAGCCGCTGAAGGGGTTGTGGAGGGCGTCCCAGCGCTCTTCCTCGGCGCTCCACTCGAGGAGGGGGAAGCCGGTGACCCAGGCGAACGAGAGCACATCGGGGTCGATCAGGTCGAGGCGTTGGGCGAGCTCCTCGCGCACGAGCGCCATGGAGGCGGCAACGACCGCGGACTGGTCGGCGACGAGGAAGAGCATGTCGCCGTCTTCGGCCCCGGTGAGCGTGCGAACCTGGGCGATCTCTTCCTCCGAGAGGAAACGGGCGATGGGGGAGCGCAGCTCGCCGCCGGCGAGGTAGCCGATGTTGGCGAGCCCCTTCGCTCCCCCGCCACGGGCGACCTCGACGAGGGAATCGATGCCGCGGCGCGCCATCTCGGCCTGGCCGGGGACGCGCATGGCGCGCACCTCTCCGCCACCGGCCAGCGCCCCGGCGAACACCTGGAACTCCGACTCGCGCACGGCGTCGCTAACGTCGACGAATTCGAGGCCGAAGCGAAGGTCGGGGCGGTCGATGCCGTAGCGGGCCATGGCATCGGCGTAGTCGATGCGGGGAAAGGGGGTCTGGGCGAGGCGCCTGCCGCCACCGAAGCGGACGGCGACCTCGGTGAACAGCTCCTCAACCAGGGAGATGACGTCCTCCTCGTCGACGAAGGCCATCTCGAGGTCGAGCTGGGTGAGCTCGACGATGCGGTTGGCGCGCGTGTCCTCGTCGCGGTAGCAACGCGCCATCTGGAAGTAGCGCTCGAAGCCACCGACCATCAGCAGCTCCTTCATGATCTGGGGCGACTGGGGCAGGGCGAAGAAGTGGCCGTGCTGAATGCGGGAGGGGACGAGGAAGTCGCGGGCGCCCTCGGGGGTGGACTTGATGAGCGTGGGGGTCTCGATCTCGTAGAAGCCGCGCTCGGAGAGGAACTCGCGCATGAAGAGCACGACCTCGTGGCGCAGCCGGATGACCTCGGCGACTCCGGGGCGGCGCAGGTCGACGTAGCGGTGGCGGAGGCGGACGAGCTCGTCGACCTCGCTCTCGTCGTTGACGGCGAAGGGGGGCGTGAGGGCTTCGTTCAGCACCTCGACGGACATCGGGAAGACCTCGATCTCGCCCGTGGGCATATCAGCGTTGACGGTCTCGGGGGAGCGGCGACGGACGGTTCCCTCGACCCCGAGCACCCACTCGGAGCGGGCGCGATGGGCCG
Organism: Tepidiformaceae bacterium; assembly: GCA_965203545.1. Classification (GTDB taxonomy): domain Bacteria; phylum Chloroflexota; class Dehalococcoidia; order Tepidiformales; family Tepidiformaceae; genus UBA2991. The sequence goes on along the minus strand of OZ241899.1, from coordinate 236,939 downwards.
CCTCGTGGGCTTCGGCGTTCTCCGGGTCGATGACGACCTGGACGATGCCGTGGGAGTCGCGGAGGTCGATGAAGATGAGGCCGCCGTGGTCGCGGCGGCGGTGGACCCAGCCGGCGAGGCGCACGGTGCGGCCCTCGTCGCCAGCTGTGAGGTCACCTGCGAAGGCGTCTTTGAGCATAGGTCAGCCTACCGCGAGCCCCTTCAAGGACCAACGCGACCGGGGGGCCGGCGTCAGGGGGAGGCGAGGAGGTCGCGAAGCTCCTCGGCGTAGGCGCCTTCGACGTCCTGCTCGACGCGCTCCTGGAAGCGGCGGTAGGCGGCGACGAGCTCCTCGGCCGCGGGGGTGAGGGCGGTCCGGCCGCCGCCGGCGCCCCCCACCTCGGACTGGACGAGCGGGCGGCCGAGGTTGCTCTCGATCTCCTTCACCTTCCCCCAGGCGCGGCGATAGCTGAGACCGAGCGCCGAGGCGGCCTCGGCGAGCGAGCCCGTCTCGGCGACGAGCTCCAGCAGGCGGACGCGGTAGTCGGACATGACGAGCTGGCCGTCGGTCTCGATCCACAGCTTCTGGCGGGGTTCCGAGGAGGCCATCGCGGGGCGAGCCTAGCACGCCCGCGGGCGCGCCTCAGCCGTTCAGGTCGTTCCTCGAGGTCTGCACCGAGTGGACGTGGGCGAAGTCGTTGACTGAGAGCACGACGCGGCGGTCGCCATCGACCCGTACGGTCGTGATCGAGGTGTGGTGGAGCGGAAATACCTGGTCCACGGCCGACGACAGGATCTCGGAGAGGAAGTGGTTGATGACGCCGGCGTGGCAGGCCACGACGACGCGCCGCCCGCGGTTGGCTTCGGCGATCTCGGCGATGGCGCCCGTGACGCGGCGGCGGAAGGCGGGCACGTCCTCGGCGTCGGGCCAGATGGAGTCAAGACCGGTGCGGTTCTGCTCGCGCATCAGCTCGACGAAGCGCTCGGTCCCGTAGTGGTCGATGACACCGAGGTGCTGGGGGGCCTTCTGGAACTGCTCGATCTCGCGTAGACCCTCGTGGACGACCGGCTCGATGCCGTGGTGGCGCGCGATCTCCCCGCCGGTCACGCGGGCGCGGCTGAGGGGACTGCAGTAGACGGCGTCGACGGCGACCGTCGCGAGGCGTTCCCCGACGACACGGGCCTGCTCACGCCCGAGGTCGGACAGGGGCGCATCGACGACGTCGCCCATAGGCATGTTCGCCCAGATGTGCTGCTCCCCGTGGCGGATGAGCAGCACCTCGGTCATACCCTCGAGCGACTCGATGAAGGGATTCTCAAGGTCGACGAGGCGCACGCGGCGCGGTTTGGCGGTGTCAGTCATCGCGGGGGAGGGTAGCGCTCCCGCCACGAACGGGACAGTGCCGCGCCGGCGGGGGAGAATCCCCACATGGCGCTCGACCTGGACCCGGGGCTGGGGGCGGTGGGGAACCCCGCGCTCGTGAAGGCAATCATCGAGGAGATGGACGGCGGGGCGATCCCGTTCGAGCGCTTCATGGAGCTGGCGCTCTACCACCCGGAGTACGGTTACTACCGGAAGGCGGGGCGGATCGGGACCGGCGGGGACTTTCTCACGAGCCCTGTGATCCACCCGATGTTCGGATGGGCGGCAGGGGCCTGGTGCGAGTGGGTCTGGGAGGACCTGGGGCGGCCGTCGCCGTTCACGATCATCGAACCGGGAGCGGGAGAAGGCGCGCTCGCGACGTCGCTGCTGGACTGGGCCGAGGGGCGGGGCGGGGACTTCGTCGAGGCGCTGCGGTACGTCGCAATCGAGCCGAACGCGCGGGGTTCGGACACGCGCATCGAGTGGCGCGACGAGGCGCCGCCGATGGCGGAGGCGGGGGTGGTGCTGTCGAACGAGCTGTTCGACGCGCTCCCGGTGCGCTTGTTCGAGGTGGAGGGACGCGGTCCGGTCGAGGTCTGGGTGCGCTGGGACGGCGAGGCGTTCGTCGAGGCACGGGGCGGGGTCGCGACCATCGACGGGGCGCCGGTGGCGGGACGGTTCGAGGTAAGCGGCCGCGCCCACGCGACAATGCTCGCGATGTGCGACCTGATCGAACGCGGCGCGGTCCTGACGTTCGACTACGGGTATCCAGAAGAGGAGCTGTGGGCCGACTGGCGGACACAGGGGACGCTGCTCTGCTTCCACCGACACACGGCGCACGAGGATCCGTACCGGCACGTGGGCGAGCAGGACCTGACCGCCCACGTGAACCTCTCGGAGCTGGAGCTGGCGATGGAGCTTGCGGGGCTCACCGCGTTCGCGCCGGTCACGCAGGCGGCGTTCCTGACAGAGGCGAGGCTGGGAAGCCTGGTCGAGAGCGTGCGCGACGACCTGCCCGAGTACTTCGCTCGACGGCGGGCATTCCAGCAGCTCACCGACGCGGCGGGGCTGGGCCGCATCCGCGTGCTGGCGGGGACGCGCGGGGTGGAGGGCGTGCCTCCGGGATTCGGGGGCGCGGCGTGAGCGCCGAGGAGCGCGAGCCCGCCACGAGCTCGCCGCCTCGCGAGGGGCCGATCACCCCGGGCGAGCGCGCGCCCCTGTTCCATCTCCCCGCCGTGACGACGGAGGCGGAGCAGATCGAGGTGTCGTTCGAGGACGTGCTCGCGGAAGGGGACGTTCTGCTGGTCTTCTACCAGGACGACGGCATGCCCATCTGCACGAGCGAGCTGAAGGCGTTCGCCCAGGAACACGAGACCCTGCGCGCCGCGGGCGTGCAGGTGTTCGGGATGAACACGAACGGGCTCGGGTCGCATGCGCGCTTCCAGGAACGGGACCGCTTCCCCTTCCCCCTCTTCAGCGATTTCTTCGGCGAGGTGGTCCGGGCGTACGGGCTGTGGGACGAGGACGAGCGGAAGTCGCGGCGGGCGCTGGTGCTGGTCGGAGGTGACGGGATGGTGCGGTACGTGGAGCCGCACTTCAATCCGGGGAACCTGGCGGCGTTCGAGGCCGTGTTCGCGGCGCTGGGGCTGGCCTAGCGACTCGACCCCAGCGGAGTGCTGGCCTACGGTGTCGGGAAGCCGCAAGGGGGCGAACGCGGCGGGCCGACGGGAGACGTGCATGACGCGCAAGGGACTACTCATCGGGGGAGGCGTGGCCGCGGTGGCGGTCATCGCCGTCGCGATCTTCCTCGTCTACTGGCTCGTGATCCGGGACGACTCGCCGCCCGCCGTGGACCTCCAGGAAGCCGTTTCCACGGTGGAGGAGGAGGCGACGCCGGACGCGACCCCCACCCCCAGCCCCGCAGCGGAGGCGACCGAAGCCACAACCGCGACGGCCGCGGCAACCGCCGCTGCCACGACCGCGGCGAGCGAGCCGGAGGCAGAGGGGGCAGGCGTCGACGGCACCTGGACGCTCGCGGACCAGGGCGAGAGTTTCGTCGGCTACCGGGTCGAGGAGGAGCTCGCGACGATCGGCTACAAGGAGGCGGTCGGCCGCAGCCCCACGATCGAGGCGACCATCACGATCGCCGGCGGACAGCTCACGGGCGTGACCGTTACGGCCGACCTTCGCGACCTGAAGAGCGACGACTCCCGTCGCGACGGGGCGATTCGCAACCAGGCGCTGGAATCGAACGCGTTCCCGGAGGCGACCTTCGAACTGACAGAGCCGCTCGCGGTGCCGGAAGGCCTCGCGGCCGGCGACCCGATCAGCGTCGAGGCGCAGGGGACGCTCACGCTCCACGGCGTCACTCGCGACGTGACGATCCCGCTCGAGGCGGAGCTGGCAAATGGGGTGATGGTGATCGTCGGTTCGCTGCCGATCGTGTTCGCGGACTACGACATCGACCAGCCCCGATCGCCGATCCTGGTTTCGATCGAGGACAACGGCGTGATGGAGTTGCAGCTGTTCCTCGTACGCGCGCCCTAGCGGCGGGCGTTCGTTGACGGCACAGACCCGGCGTTCCTAGCATGGACTGACGCATGGCTGCCTACTCCGAAACCGTGATCGACCACTTCGAGAACCCGCGAAATGCGGGCGAGATGGAGACGCCCGACGGCGAGGCGACGGTGCGCAATCCCGTCTGTGGCGACCGCATGCAGGTGATGCTTCGCATCGACGACGGGCGCATCGCGAAGATGCAGTGGCTGACGCGCGGCTGCCCGCCCGCGATCGCCACGAGCTCCTGGACAAGCGAGCACGTCGAGGGGTGGACGCTGGCGGAGGCGGAGGCGCTCACGCGGGAGGCGATCGCCGAGGGAATCGGGGGGCTGCCGAAGGACAAGGTGCACTGCAGCGTGCTCGCAGCGGATGCGCTGAAGCGGGCAATCGCGGACTACCGCACGCGGACGGGCTGACCCAGCTCCGTCTGTGCATTTGGTCACAAGCGGTCGTATGATGCGGCCACAGGCACCGGAGGCGCCCTCGCAATGATCGATTCCCTGCCCGCCCTCTACAGCCCGACCGCGCTCGGAGTGATCTTCGTGCTGATCTGGGCGACAACGTCGGTGATCGTGACGATCCCGGCGTTCGCGACACGGGGCACGCCACAGCTGGTGTGGTTCGGGGCGGCGGGGTTCATCCTGACGGTCGAGGCAGCCGTGCTTATCACCCTGGCCGTGCTCAACAGCCAGGGCAAGGTTTTCTAGGCCCCGATTCCAGGTAGCGTTACAAGAGACGGCGGATGGGCTTGCGACCCGGTCGCGGGTCGTAGTTGCTCTTGAACATCTCGAGCTTGTCGCGCTCGATGAGGTACTTGCCCGCGAAGAGCGTCGCGGGAATCTTCTTCTGCTTGATCAGGCGACGCAGGCTCTGGGGGTGGATCGAGAGCTCGCGGGCCGATTCGACGAGGTCAAGGTAGTCGTCAAATGGGGTCGTCATAGCCGTCATCTCCGCTTACCCGGATCGCGGGGTGTGAAACGATAATCCGAGTAGGCAATAAAAATCTAGCAGGCTCCCGGCTTTATGTCGAAACCTTAAGGCGGGAGTGGTTCCTGAGCGGGGTTGGGCTATCCTGCCGCGGATGGCGTCGGTGCTGTGGCTGGACTTCGAGGGGGTCGTGGTGGAGGCGGGCCTGACCGACGCGGTCATCGCGGAGTTCGGCACGAATCCCCCCGCCGATAGCTCGGAGCGTTCGCTGGCGGCGGCGATTGCGACGTTCGAAGCTCCCCGCGAGGAGGTCGAGTCGCGCGTGCGCGAACTGGCGCGGCTGCGCCCCGGCTTCGAGGAGCTCGTGGGATGGGCGCAGTGGCACGGTTGGCTGCCGATCGTGATCAGCACCGCTCCCGACGTATGCGTCGAGACCGTGCTTGAGGACCCCGGCTTCGATCGCGTGACGCGCCACTGCGGACGGACACGACAGGTCTACCGTTGGCGGTTGACGTACGCGAGCCCGCGGGGCGTGGAGCTGGAGGATGGATTCCTGCTGTCGTACGCGGCTGCACTGCGCGATGCGGGCGACCTGGTGGTGTACGTGGGCGAGCAGCCCGGTGGGGAGCAGGCGGCCGGGATGGCCTTCGCGAGCTGCACGGGTGGGCCGCTGCGGAAGGCGCTGGCCGAGGGGGAGCGAGCGCACGGGTTCACCGCGCTGACGGATGTGCGGAAGGTGCTGGAACAGGAGGGGGAGGCGTGGAAGGCGGCCTTCGGCTCGGGGAGAGGCTAGGGCCTGTTCCGCTCCGCTAGAGGTCGCAGGACATGATCACGAGGTCGCGGGCAGCGCCGTCGCGGTCGATCACCCAGCCCTCCAGGGTGGCCTGGTAGCGGAAGCCAAGGCGCTCAAACACCACCCGGGCGCCTTCCTGGTCGACCGTCATCTGCGCGCTCAGCTTGGTAACTCCGAGGGCGGGCGCGATCTGGCGAATCTCGGTCGCGAGCAGCCCGCCCATGCCGGTCCCGCGGTAGTGGGAATCCACGTTGATGCGGATCTCGCCGATGTGCCGGGTCCAGCGGGCGGGTCGGGTCCAGCGGGCGGGCTCCGTGTGCAGGCTGCAGTAGCCCACGATCTGCTCCTCGACGCGGGCGATGATGGTGAACGTGTCTCCGGTCGTTACCTCGGCCAGCCAGGCGTCGACGGTCGCGGGAGAGGTGATGTCTTCCCGCAGAAAGAGGAGGACGTCCTCATCGAGCCCCCTGGTGAACTCGAGCATGTCCTCGCGGTCGTCGTCTTCAAACGTGTGGAAGGTCGCGGGCGTCCCATCACGCAGCTCGACTTCCTTGGGGTAGCGGGCGGTGATGTTGCGGATGGAGGAGGTCATGGCCCGCACAGTATAGGTTCCCCGACCGTTGTCGGAATCCCGCTGAGCGGGGCAGAGGCTAGATTTCGCGAGCCATGATGAGGAGGTCGAGGTCGCGGCCGTCGCGATCCATCACCCAGCCGGGCAGGATGGCCTGGTAGCGGAACCCGAGGCGCTCGAACACGGTTCTCGCAGTGAGCTGGTCGACGGGCATCTGCGCGCTCAGGGTGCGGATGCCGAAGGCGGGGGCAACGGCGCGAATCTCGCCCGCGAGGAGGCCGCCGAGGCCCGTGCCGCGATAGTCGGGGTGCACGTTGATGCGGATCTCGCCGACGTGCCGGGTCCAGCGGGCGGGCTCCGTGTGCAAGCTCCCGTAGCCGACGATGCGGTCCCCAACCTCTGCGATGACGGTGAAGGTCTCGCCCTTCTCCACGTCGTCCAGCCACTCATCGACGACATCCGGCGAGGTGATGTCCTCCCGAAGGAAGAGGAGATCGTCCTCTTCGAGCGCCCGGGCGAAGCCAATGAGGTGGTCACGGTCGGCGGGCACGACCGGCCGGAACACCACGGCGGTGCTATCGCGCAACAGATCGTTCGTGGGGTAGCGAAACGCGAGATCCTCGCGGCTGAGCGTCATGGCTGGGGCATTCTAGCCAGTCCCCATCCCTTCACAAAGGGAACTATATCGCAAAGTGCCGAAGCGTCAGTCGTCTAGCCACGGGGCCGTCTCGCTGTACTGGTAGAGGCCGTTGCGCCCGTAGACCCTGACCTCCCCCGGCTGCCTCCCGCGCAGTCTGCGCGCTTCGCGGATCGCCTCCTGTCTGCGCCGGAAGGTCTGTAGCGCCCACGGTGAGTCCTCGACGGCGATGTACCAGCCCATCCCGTTCGGGTGCGGCCTGACGTGGTAGACGGGCATGCGAGCGGCGGACTCTACAATGGTGAGAACGCTCAGACCACTTGACAGTAGGGCCTTTCGGCACTATACTACATGAAAAGGAGTCAGGCATGGCGGCACCCGGCAAGCACTACCGCAAGGGCATCAGCCTGAAGAAGCTGATGGAGATGTTCCCTGATGATGCCACGGCTGAGCGGTGGTTCATTGAGCAGCGCTGGCCGGACGGGATCGCGTGCCACTACTGCGGCTCGACCAACGTGCAGACGGGAGCGAAGCACAAGACCATGCCCTTCCGCTGCCGTGAGAAGGGCTGCGGCAAGCGGTTCAGCGTCCGCACGGGGACAGTCATGCAGTCCTCGAAGCTCGGGCTCCAGGTCTGGGTGCTGGCCACGTTCCTGCTCACGACCAGCCTCAAGAGCGTGTCGAGCCTCAAGCTCCACCGCGACCTTGAGATCACGCAGAAGTCCGCTTGGCACCTGGCGCACCGGCTCCGCGCTGCTGCCGTTCAGGGTGGCGGCGTCCTGTTCGAGGGTCCGGTTGAGGTTGACGAGACGTACATCGGCGGCAAGGAGAAGAACAAGCATGCCTCGAAGAAGCTGCGGGCCGGTCGGGGCACCGTGGGCAAGGCGGCTGTCGCGGGCGTGAAGGATCGCGAGACGAACCAGATCGCCGCTACCGTCGTTCCCCGCACGGATGGCGAGACGCTGAAGGGCTTCATCCGCGAGCACACCGCCGACGGGGCGATGGTGTACACGGATGAGGCCAGCGCCTATGAGGGGCTGCCCCACCACGAGTCCGTCCGCCACAGCGCGGGCGAGTACGTAAACGAGATGGCGCACACTCAGGGCATCGAGAGCTTTTGGGCGACGCTCAAGCGAGCGTACGTGGGGACGTTCCACTTCGTCTCCCACAAGCACCTTGAACGCTATGTGGCCGAGTTCACGGCTCGGCACAATGCCCGTGAAATGGACACCCTCGACCAGATGAAGCTGCTCGCCCGCCTGATGGTCGGGAAGCGCCTGCGCTACGCGGACCTCATCAGTTGATCAGGACTCTCCACTCCCCGTCGCTAACCACGGACCACTCGCACAGGTAAGTTCCCCGCAGGCTGAACTGGTCACCTACGATGCCTTCTACGATCCGATCGCTATGGATGTCAGGCTGCCCCGTGACGGTATCGACGGGAACGCAGAGGCCATAGAGGTTCAGGAACTCGCCGGTCCAGACGAGAGTAGTCGTGTACGTGACGTAGGGTTCGATGCGCATGACTCCCGTTGTGTGGCGTCCCTCGCCCTGGTAGGGCGACTCCTGATACCAGAGAGGGGCATTGCCCTCCCTGCGCAGGTAGCGCTCCAGCGGGTCCGTAGCAGGCTCTAGCGCCGCATCCCGCGCTCGCTCCCATGCCGCGTAGGTCGGAGGGTCGTAGCACCACCACGACCTATGCGTGCCCCTCGGTCTCTCCGTGCATTGCAATTCTGAACCGTGAAGGGTGAGCGAAACAAAGTCGTATTCGTCAACACTGCTCGATGCACTGAAGAGGGACAGTCGTCTGGTGCCAGCACTATTGAGTGGCCCCTGTTCCGTGTACTTGCAAGCAACGGAGTCGGTGTAAGAACTCTCACAACGCACTGGGTATTGACGAGATTTGTAGTTGTGTATCAGATTTAGGACGACATCCGTTGATTCCCTCAGATGGATACGGAACGAGGTACGGGAATAAGAGGAAGAGACTGCTAGAATGTGGTCCGGGAGTAGCGGGGGTATCGGGTCGGCTGGCGCAGCCATCCCCCTTAGGTCTTGAAGCGAGTAGGTATTGGCGGGGCGAGGGTCTACCCACGGTTGAGACTCTTCCTCTGGTGCCTGCGTCGGCTCCGGGGTGGCAACCGTACCGGGTACGGGTACCTGGACCGTGACATCGCCATAGCGGTAGGTTTCTCGGCTGTTCAGGCCGGACATATCGAGCGGGATGGTGCCGAGCACGCTCCAGTCGCCACCCTCGGGACGAGCGCTGATGTAGAGGGCGCGACTGTCGGCCACACCCTGCCAGACCCGTACCTCCACGTTCACCGTGACGGGATCAGGATCAGCCACGGGATCAGGGGGCGGGGCCGGGCCGTCTGAGCCTGATGGGGTAGGCGATGATGCTGGATCGGGAGCGGCCACACCTTCCACCTCGACACCCACGGTGATATCCCCGTAGCGGTACGTCCCCCGACTGTTCAGGCCGGACATGTCGAGCGGGATGGTGCCGAGCACGCTCCAGTCGCCACCCTCGGGACGAGCGCTGATGAACAGGCGCTCAGCGTCCCTGGTGTTTTGCCAGACCCGGACTTCTACATTCGCGGTTTGGGCCGACGGCGCGGATTCGGGTGGTGGTTCCTGTGCAACAACGATCCCAACGACGACGATGGCGGTAACCCCAACCAAGACAGCAACGATCCGGTGCATGAGAGAGCCCCCTTACGGCAAGGACGTAGGCGGACTCTTGGGCAAGTCACCGGCATCCAACGTGGTCCGTAAGGAGGCATGAGTTGCCTCCGCCCTTGTGATCCCACGTTGGGGCCGCTCGACTCGCCCAAGAGTCGCGGGGATGCTCCCTTGACCACAGAGGGGTGTCAAGGTGTGATGTGGTCCGTACTTGACTCAATGTGGTATGCTCGCTAGCAGCGCTAAGCGCAAACGCGAGCAATCGAGATTCAGGTCTTAGGGACTTGACACCGTTTCGGGAGGAACGTCTACTGTGAGCATCACGGGTAGAGGAGTAGGACCAGTGGCTGAGGATGAGAAGCGCGACCAGAAGCGTCGCCGTGGTCGCCCGACCCGCGACCTGCGAATCGACATGTCGCCCGAGGACCTGGCAAAGGCCGTCCTCTCCGGCAAGGGCCTTGAAGCCATAGAGGAAGCGTCCTAGCCATGACGGCACCAGCGCCAACGCGCAGGCCGCAGATCGCAACACTCGATGACGTGAACGGGATGGCGAACGCCATCATGCTCGAATTCATGGGCATGAAGAGCGTTCTCCGGCTCATAGCGAACAAGCTGGGCATCACTGACGCTGAGTTCGATGAGGCCGTGAAGCCTCCTGCGGAAGAAACCCTCTGGCCGCCTGACTAACCCGACCTAGCCACCCCGGCTTGAGCACGAGGCCCCCTGTATTGCCGGGGGCCTCGTTTTGCAGATCGACTATCGATGTGTGTGGCAATGCCTTCGGCCAGTGTGGCAGCCGACCCCATCCGCCCCGTGCGTATGAGTCGATGACGTTGGCCTGTAGCGGCGGTCGCAACCTCCGTCGTTCCTCGTACGAACGCAATGCCAGTGTGTCTCACCTTGCGGCTGGGCAGTAGCCGTAGGGGTCGGCGTCGGGGTAGTCGTCACAGTTTCGGTGTCCGCTCTCTCCACCTCGACGCTCACCGGCACGGCAACCGTGATCGCACTGCCTTGCCGGAAGCGCCGCGTGCGACTGAACTGAGACATGTCCAGCGCTTCTTGGTGCGTGGTCCAGCTACCGCCCTCTGGGCGCGTGCTCAGGTAGAGCGCCCCGTCAGAAACGCGCTGCCAGACCGTGACCTCGACATTAGCCGTGGTATCGACAGTGCGACTCTGGGCAAAGACGGCAAGCGCGCCGCCGACTGCGATGACTGCAACCAAGGTCGCGATGATTAGGTTTTTCATAGGCTACTCCTTTACTAGTGCTGGCACGGTAGGGACACGAGCCCCTAGCCGCGAGTCACTTCGGCACTTACGTATATAGTTCCCTTCACAAAGGGGGCGCGCTTGCGACGCGAGTGAAGGCGTGGCAGCTGGTACGGGGAAGAGCAGGGTATTTCCGCAGGGAGGCGTCTTCTGCGGCCTGCTCGCACAGCCAGAAATTCGAACCGCGGCCGCTGCGCACGACGCGTGCGTGCTCGCAGAGGCTGCAGAGGCCAACATCGGGATCGAAGGAAGGGGACTCGGTCACGCGCGGAGGGTAGCGCCGAGATCCTGTTCGAGGCGGCGGAGCAGGCCCTGCTCGATACGCACGACATCCTTCTCGCCGAGGGTGCGATCGTCCGCGCGGAAGCGGACGGCGAGGGCGAGCGACTTCTGGCCCGCGGGTACGCCTTCGCCGCGGTACTCGTCAAACACGTCGGCGGTGACGCGGACGCCACGGGCGCGGTGGGTGCGGATGACCTCGAGGAGGGAGGAGGCAGGCGTATCGGCGGGGACAAGCAGGGCGAGGTCGCGGCGCGCCTCGGGGTAGCGGCTGGGCGGGGCGTAGTCGGGCCGCTCGGGGATGGCGCGAGTCAGGGGCTCGAACCAGAGCTCGATCAGGAACACCGGCTCCTCGATATCGAAGGCGGCGGCCACGTCCGGGTGCACCTGGGCGACGACTCCGACGGACTCATCGCCGACGGAGACGGTGGCGCTGTGGCCCGGGAGCATCGCGAAGTGCTCCTCCGCAGTGAGTGCGCCTTCCACACCGAGGTCGTCGAGCAGGGCCTCAACAGCGCCCTTGGCATCGAAGAAGTCGAGGCGCTCGGGGCCGGGGCGCTCCCAGCGCTCAAGCCGCTGGCCACCAAGCACGGCGCAAAGCACGGGCCGCTCGTGGGGCAGGTCGGCCTCGGTGGGGAGGTACTCGACGCCGACCTCGAAGAAGCGCATGGCGGCGTCTTCGTGGTGGCGATTGGCGGCGTAGGCACTGAGCAGCGAGCCGCGCAGGGACGTGCGCAGGTAGGTGTGCTGGGAGGCCACGGGGTTCATCGCGGCCAGGGGCGCGGCGCGGTCCTCGTCGTCGGATGCAACGACGCGCGACAGGATGTCGCCGGAGGTGAGCGTGTAGCTCACGACCTCCTGGAAACCGAGACCGGCGGCGACCGAGCGAGCCTGCTCTCGGACCCGCTCCAGGGGTCGCGGCTGCGCCTCGGGGAGGGCGCCACGGAGGACGGTGGTGGGGAGGTTTTCGTACCCGTGGATGCGGATCAGCTCCTCGACGACATCGTCGGGAAGGGCGACATCCGGGCGCCAGAAGGGCGGGGTGACCTCGAAGGAATCGGCGTTCCCCGTCACCTCGAAGCCGAGGGCATCGAGGATGCGGCGCACCTCGGCAGCCTCGATGGGGATACCAAGCACCTGCTCGATGCGGGCGGCGGGGAGGGTGATGCGGGGGCTGGGGAGGGGCGTGGGGAAGGCGTCGACGAGGCCGGCAGCGGGGCAGCCGCCGGCGACCTGCTCGAGCAGGTGCAGGGCGCGGTCCTGGGCGTACGAGGCAAGGTCGGGGCCGATGCCCTTCTCGAATCGCAGGGAGGCCTCGCTGCGCAGCCTGAGCTGGGTGGAGGTGCGGCGGATGGAGCCGGGGTGGAAGTTGGCGACCTCGAGGAGGACGGTTTTCGTCGACTCGGAGACCTCGCTGTTGCCGCCGCCCATGATCCCGGCCACAGCCACGGGCCCTTGGCCGTCGCAGATCATGAGCATGTCGGGGTCGAGGTCGCGCTCGATTTCGTCGAGCGTGGTGAGGGCCTCGCCGGGACGGGCGCGACGGGGACGGATCTCGGCTCCGCGCACGAGGTCGTAGTCGAAGGCGTGCAGGGGCTGGCCGGTCTCGAGCATGACGTAGTTGGTCACGTCGACGACGTTGTTGATTGGGCGCATGCCGGCGCGGATGAGGCGCTGCTGCATCCAGGGCGGGGAGGGGCCCATCTCGATGCCCTCGATGATGCTGGCGGTGAAGCGGCGACAGAGGTCGGGCGCCTCGATGGTGACGGAGACGAAATCGCCAGCCGATCGTTCCGACTCGGAGTGGGAGCGGTCGGGTTCGCGCAGGGGCTGGCCGGTGACGGCCGCGACCTCGCGGGCAAAGCCGAGGATGCCGAGGAGGTCGGCGCGGTTCGCCCAGGTCGAGACATCGAAGACGACATCGCCGATGGCCTCGACGAGGGGGGCGCCGATGGCGCAGTCGCCGGGCAGCTCGAGGATGCCCTCGTGGTCATCGCTGAGGCCCAACTCCTTCTCGCTGAGCACCATGCCCGCCGAGTCGACGCCGCGGATGGCGCGCAGCTTCAGCTTAGAGAGCTTGCCGCTGTGGCCGTCGATGAGCATCGCGCCCTCGGTAGCGAAGGCGACCTTCTGGCCGGCGGCGACGTTGGGCGCGCCGCAGACCACCGTCTTCGGCCCATCGCCGACATTGACGGTCGCGAGCACGAGACGGTCGGCGTTGGGGTGGGGGTCGACGGCGAGGACCTCGGCGACGCGCACGAGCTCGGGATCCCACTGCTCCCCGATGACCTCCCAGCCCTCGACCTCGGCGATGGCATCGGTGACACGCTTCGCGAACTCCGCAGGTGGGAGGTCAACGTCGACGTAGTCGCGTAGCCAGGAGAGGGGAAGCTTCATGGCGTTGGGCTCTTGGCTCTTGGCTCTTGGCTCTTGGGGGTTCGCCCGCGGCCTGGAGGAACAGTATCCGAGAAATGCTGGATGAAACGCTGCAGCATGCGTTTCACCGAGATGACGCGGGTCGTCAGTTCGGCCTGGGCCTGAGCATCGAGATAGCCAAGTTCGCGCGACAGAAACAGATGGTATTCCAACTCCGTCGCAGAGCCGAGAGCGATACGAAGGTGATGGCGGAAGCGATCGTTCGAGAGTGCAGATCCCTCGGCTATGTTGGCCGGCACGGACGACGCGGCTCGCCGTATCTGCGACTGGAGACCGTACCGCTCCTCAACTGGGAATCCCGTGGTCGCTCGATACACAGCAAGCGTCAGCTGATGCGAGACTCGCCATACTTCCAGTTCCTGGAAGGGCCTCATCGCAGCGCTCCTGCAACATCACACCACCAACAGCCAACAGCCAACAGCCAACAGCCTCTCTAGAACTGCCTCAGGAAGCGGAGGTCGTTCTGATAGAAGTGGCGGATGTCCTCGATGCCCCAGCGGAGCATGGCGACGCGCTCGATGCCGACGCCGAAGGCGAAGCCGGTGTAGCGAGAGGAGTCGTAGCCGGCGTTGTCGATGATCTCGGGGTGGACCATGCCGGCGCCGAGGATCTCGATCCAGCCTGTGCCGTGGCAGGTGCGGCAGTCGCTGCCATCGGCGCGGCAGAGGAAACAGTCGATGGCCATCTCGACGCCGGGCTCGACGAAAGGGAAGTAGCTGTGGTGGAAGATGATGCGACGGTCCTCGCCGAAGAGGCGGCGGGCGAAGGCGTAGAGCGTGCCTTTCAGGTCGCTCATGCGGACGCCCTCGTCGAGGGCGAGCCCTTCGATCTGGGTCAGCATCCATTCGTGGGTGGCGTCGGTGGCCTCCTGGCGGTAGCACTTGCCCGGAACGATGACGCGCACGGGCGGTTCAGTCTGCTCCATCACGCGAATCTGGTTGGGGGAAGTGTGCGTGCGGAGCAGGATCTGCCGCTCGCCTTCGATGAGGGTGTCAATCCAGATGGTGTCCCACATGTCGCGGGCGGGGTGGTCATCGGGGATGCGGACGGCGTCGAAGTTGTAGCGGGACCACTCGACCTCGGGGCCCTCGAAGACGCGGAAGCCCATCTCGGCGAAGGCGTCGATGCAGTCGTTCATCGTCTGAGTGACGGGGTGGAGACGGCCGAGCGACTGCGGCCGTCCGGGCAGGGTGACGTCGAGGGCGGCATCGGCGGAGAGGGCTGCGAGGGCATCCGCGCGGGCCGAGTCGCGACGCGCCTCAAGCTCGCCTTCGAGGGTCGTCTTCAGTTCGTTCAGGGACTTGCCAAGGGCTGCGCGACTCTCGGGCGGGGCATCCTTGAGAGCGCGCAGGCGAAGAGTCAGGCGACCGTCCTTGCGGCCGAGCCACTCGGCGCGCCAGGCCTCGCGCCCGGCCTCGCCGTCCGCCTGCGTAAGCGCTTCCAGCGCCTCCGTCCGGAGCGCGTCGACCTCTGCCTCGATCGTGGACATGGGCTGAGTGAAATTATAGGTAGGGCTTCGTGACAGGCGAGCGGAGGGGAGCGGTTCGCCGAAGGCAAAGGCCCGGTGAAGGGCCGGCGGCGTCTTTACCTTGCCCGTCTGGTGCTCACAGGGGGCCACCCTAGACTGCGGTTCAAGGGGATTCGATGGCGCGTCCGGCTTCCGGTCGCGATCTACCAGCCAGGGGACGAGAATAGGGGAGAGCATGGTGCGACGACTGGTGCATCAATCGCAGGCCTTCTGGCCGGGAGCCCTGGCGGGGCTCGTCGCGATCGCGCTGGGGCTAGCGGTTGCCGAGCTGGCCGCCCGCCTCGTCGACGGCGCGTCGCTGATCGTCGCAATCGGCAACATCGTCATCGACAACTCGCCCGAGCAGGTCACCAAGTGGGCGATCGACACCTTCGGCACGAAGGACAAGCCGCTGCTCATCGCCGGCATTACGGTCGTCACGCTGCTGGTGGGGACGGGCGCGGGCGTGCTCTCGATGCGTTTGCGCGCAGCCGGCCCTGCCGTGTTCGCGGTCCTCTCCGTCGTGGGGGGTCTGGCAGCGGCGGACGATCCACTGACCTCGGCCGCAGACGCGGCGATCACGGCTGCCGCAGCCGGGATCGTGGCAGCGGGGACGCTGCTGGGGCTGCTGCTGACGGCGCCAGGCGCCCGGGAAGCAGCCGACGCCGACGACTCCACTGACGACACAGCCGCATCGCCCGAACGGAGGCGGTTCCTGTACCTGGCCGGCGGAGGACTGGCGGCGGCCGCGATCGCGGTGCCGCTGGTGCGGCGGTTCATCGACACGGGTGTCGACGTAGACGCACAACGTGCCTCGATCGCCGACAGGCTACGCAGCTCCTCGCGGTCTACACGGTCCGCGGCTACCGCTACGGCCACGCCAGAGACAACCGCGACACCATCAGCCACCCCCGAATCGACGCCGGCAGCCACTGCAACGCCGACCGCGGAGGCGACCGCGGAAGCTACCGCCTCCGCGTCGGAGACCCCGGAAGCCACGGAGACGCCGGCGGCCGACTCAACACCAACCGACGCCACACCGGAATCGACGCCCGAAGCCACGCCCGAACCGACACCGGAACCGACGCCAGAGCCCACGCCCGAACCGACGCCGGAGCCAACGGCGGTCGCGCGGCCCGGCCCCGAAACGGTGCGGGGCATCTCCCCGCTGGTCACGCCGAACGACCGGTTCTACAAGATCGACACGGAACTCGCCGTGCCCCGGATCGACAGCTCCAAGTGGAGCCTGAAGATCACGGGCATGGTCGACCGTGAGCTGGAATTGTCGTTCGACGACCTCCTCGACCGAAGTCTCCAGGAGGAGGCGGTGACGCTTGCGTGCGTCTCGAATCGGGTGGGAGGCAACCTCGTTGGGAACGCGTACTGGCTGGGCGTGCCCCTCCCCAACCTCCTGCGCGAGGCGGGTATCAAGGAGGGCGCCACACAGATAGTCGGCCGTGCGCTCGGGGGCTTTACGGTTGGCATCCCCACGGATGTGGCGATGGACGGGCGCAAGTCGATGGTCGTCATCGGGATGAACGGCGAGCCCCTGCCGGCGAAGCACGGATTCCCGGCACGCCTGATCATCCCGGGGCTGTACGGCTACGTCTCGGCGACGAAGTGGCTGGAGGAAATCGAGCTGGCGGAATGGGACAGCTACGACGCGTACTGGGTGGGCCGGCGAGGTTGGTCGAAACAGGGCCCGATCAAGCTCCAGTCGCGGATCGACGTGCCGTTCAACGAGCAAGAAGTGAACCCTGGCAACGTGCGCGTGGCGGGAGTCGCCTGGGGCGGTCTGAAGGGTGTGAGCAGCGTCCAGGTTCGGGCGATCAGGCGAAACGGGGACGCACAGCCGGGCGAGGGCGAGTGGATGGACGGCATCCTTGGGGAGGAGCTCTCGGATAGCACCTGGCGCCAGTGGGTAGTCGACTGGCCAGCCACCGAGGGCAGCTTCGACGTGCAGGTGCGCGCGTTCGACCGGAGCGGGATGGTGCAGACGGACGAGGAGCGTCCACCGAAGCCCAACGGGGCCACGGGACACCACACCATCCGCATAAACGTCGAGGCATAGGCGGACCCTGAAGGCGTCAGGAACCCTTCACAGGGGGCAGGGGGCGTGAGGTGAACCTTCGGGCACTGTGGGGGATGGCCCTGCCGATCCTCGTCGGGGGAGCGCTGCTGGCAGCCGCGTGCGGGGACGGGGGCGAGGACGCTCCGGAGACGCCGCAGCGCGGGGGTCCCGACGCTACCGCGACGCAGGCTGGGGCGACGCCGCCAGCGACACCCACCGAGACCCCAACCGAGCCCCCGCCGGTCGAGAATCCAGCGCCCGAGTTTCCGCCCGGGCTGACGTGGTTCAACGTGAGCGAGCCGCTCAGCTTCGCGAAATTGCGGGGCAAGATGGTGCTGCTCGACTTCTGGACGCAGGGCTGCATCAACTGCCAGCACATCATCCCCGACCTGGAGCGGCTGGAGCGGGAGTTCCCCGACAGCCTCGTCGTGATCGGCGTGCACACGGGCAAGTACTCCGAGGAGCAGGAGGACGCAGCCGTGGCCGAGGCGATCGCGCGCTACGACCGCAGGCACCCGGTCGTGAACGACCCGGACTACGTGGTCTGGCGGCAGTGGGGCGTACGAGCGTGGCCCACGGTCGTCCTCATCGATCCGCGCGGGAGCGTCGTCGGAGGGCGGGCGGGAGAAGGCGTCTACGAGAGCTTCCAGCCGGTCGTGCAGCGGGTCTACGACGAGTTCAACGCGCGCGGCCTGATCGAAACGAGCCCGATTCCGCTCGCGCTGGAGGCGACGGTCGCCTCGACGTTCCTCTCCTTCCCCAGCGAGGTGGTGGTGGACGAGGCGGGCGGCCGCATCTTCATCGCCGACGCCGGGCACCACCGCATCGTCGTCACGGACCTCGACGGCCGCGTGATCACGGCGTTCGGGGCGGGAGAACCGGGATTCACGGACGGGAGCGCGCGCGAGGCGCGATTCCGCGATCCGCAGGGGCTCGAACTGTCGCCGGACGGCAGGACGCTCTGGGTCGCGGACACGCGCAACCACGCCCTGCGCGCGATAGACCTCGAGACGGGTGAAACGGCCACGATCGCGGGGACGGGGAGGCGGGCCTACGAGTTGCCCGGAGGCGACCCGCTGAGCTCCGACCTCGCCTCGCCCTGGGATGTCCACCACCACGAGGGGCTGCTGTACATCGCGAACGCGGGAACGCACCAGATCTGGGTGCTGGATCTGGCCAACGACCACCTGGGCGTCTTCGCCGGGACGGGCCGGGAGAACGTCGACGACGGCCACCGGCTGCGGGTGGCGACGCTGGCCCAGCCCAGCGGCCTGACGGGAGACGCAACACACCTCTACTGGGTCGACGCCGAGTCGAGCTCTGTGCGACGGGTTCCGTTCGCCGGGCAGGGCGACGTGGAGACGCTCATCGGGACGCACCTGTTCGAGTGGGGGGACGAGGACGGTCCGGCGGGGACAGCCCAGATTCAGCACGCGCAGGGCCTCGTGGTCGGCGACGAGGTCGTCTACCTGGCCGACACGTACAACCACAAGGTGCGGGCCCTGTCGCTGTCCGATTTCTCGGTGACGACGGTGGCGGGGAGCGGGAAGCGGGACTGGAGCGACGCGACGGGCGCCGAGGCGGCGTTCGAAGAGCCCAACGGGCTCAGCCTCGCGGGCGGGAAGCTCTACCTGGCCGACACGGGCAACCACGCCCTGCGAGTCATCGACCCGGCCACGGGAGAGGTGCGGACCCTCGCCTTCACGAACCTGGCGGCGGCGAACCCACGGCTCCCCGAGGACGGCATCGTGCGTGTCCAGCTGCCGACGCAGGTCGTTGCGCCGGGCGTCACCACACTACGGATCACGATCTCATCTCCGGAGAACTTCCACCTGAACGCGGCGGCGCCGTCCCGGCTCGAACTCGCGTCGAGCAGTGACAGTGTGGTGCAGCTGAGCGAGACGGAGCTGACGTGGAGCACCGACGACGCGTCGTTCACGATCCCGATTCCGATCGAGCTGCGCGAGGGGGAGGCGGAGATTACGGGGACGGGCGTCGTCTACTTCTGCCGCACGGGCAAGGAAGCGATCTGCCTGATCCAGCAGGTGCAACTGGTCGTGCCAGTGCGGGTGAGCGCGAACGCGACGGCGGGGGAGGTGGTGGTGGAGTACCTGCTGCCGGATGTGAGGGCCACCTACGGCGGTTCTTGACAGTTCCCCGATCCGCCACGAATCATGGCGGCACCTTTCCAACCGAGGAGGAGCGCGTGGTTCGAGGGTACGTTCTCATCGAGACTGACGTCGGGAGCGCCAAGGCAGTTGGCGCGGCCGCCGCCGCACTGACCTACCCGGGCGCGACCGTGCTGGCCGTCGACACCGTGACCGGGCCGTACGACGTCATCGTGCAGCTCGAGGCCAACGACCTCGACGCTCTGGGGACGGCCATCACCGATGCGATCCAGACCGTGACGGGCGTGCAGCGCACGACCACCTGCCTGGCGGTGCGCCTCGGCTAAGCCCGCGAGAACCCTGCGACCGTGACGATCCCGACTTCCGCGATGATCAGCGTGGAGGATGCGCGTGAGCGCATCCTCGCCTTCTTCGAGCGGCTCGACCCGGAGCAAGCGCCGGTGATCGAGTCGCTGGGGCAGGTGCTGGCCGAGAGCGTGGTCGCGGGGTTCGACATCCCCCCGCTCGACAACACAGCGATGGACGGCTACGCCGTTCGCGCCGCGGACACGGACGGCGCGAGCGAAGGCGATCCGCGCACCCTGACCGTGATCGCGGACCTGGCGGCGGGGTACGTGCTCGACACGGCCGTGGGCGAGGGCGAGGCGGTGCGGATCATGACGGGCGCGCCGATCCCGCCGGGCGCCGACGCGATCGTGCCCTTCGAGGAGACTGACGAGCCCCTGCGGGAGCCGGGGCAGGCCCCGACGCGCGGGGACTCCGTGGGCGTCTTCAAAGCGGCCCGGCTGGGGGCGAACATCCGCCGCCGGGGCGAGGACATCGAGACGGGGCAAGCGGTGCTGGAGGCGGGGCGGGTGATGCGCGCCTCGGAGATCGGGGTACTGTCGAGCATCGGGCGCACGGAGGTCTCCGTGTACCGGAGGCCGGAAGTGGCCATCCTCTCGACCGGAGACGAGATCGTGACGCCCGGTCAGGAACGCCGCGCGGGCCAGATCTACGACGCGAACGCGCACAGCGTGGCCGCGCTCGTACGCGCCTTCGGTGGGCGTCCGCGGCTGCTCGGCATCGCCCGCGACACGGTGGAGGACCTTACGGCGAAGATCCACTCGGGCCTCGACGCGGACATGATCGTGACGAGCGCGGGCGTCTCGCGGGGCGATTTCGACGTGGTCAAGGACGTGCTCGCGCGCGAGGGCGCGATCGACTTCTGGACGGTACGGATGAAGCCCGGCAAGCCACTCGCCTTCGGCGCGTTCGAGGCGCCGGACGGGCGCCGCGTGCCGCACCTGGGGCTGCCGGGGAACCCGGTCAGCTCGATGGTCGCGTTCGAGCTGTTCGGGCGTCCGGCGATCTTCAAGATGCTGGGGCGAGCGGGTTGGGAGCGGCCGGTTATCAAGGCGATCACCCGGGATACGGTGGTGAACACGGACGGACGGCGCTTCTACGCGCGCTGCATCGTGACGAAGGGCGAGGACGGCCGCTACTACGCCGACCTGACGGGTCCGCAGGGAAGCGGCATCCTGACGAGCATGAGCGCCGCGAACGGGCTCACGGTCATCCCGGAGGACCTGCCCCGAGCAGAGCCGGGCGACGAGATCGACGTGATGATGATCGACTGGGAGCACCCCGGGTAGCACAGTTGAAGGCGGGATGAGCGACGAGACCCGCCCCTGGTACGAAACCCTCTTCGAGCGCGACTGGTACGACCACTTCGCGAAGGGTGGGCCCAGCTACCCCGATACGGACGGCTCATACGCGCGCCAGACCGACGACGAGGTCGCGTTCATCGAGCGCGCGCTGGGGCTGAATGAGCCGTGCGACCTTCTCGACCTGTGCTGCGGACACGGACGGCACAGCGTTCGCCTGGCGAAGCAGGGGCATCGCGTCACCGGGGTCGACATCTCCGCCTACAACATCGAGAAGGCGACTGAGAGTGCCTCGGAGTTCGTGGTTGAGGTGGCCTGGCGCGAAGCCGACATGCGCGACACGGGACTCGCGAACTCGAGCCAGGATGTGGTCATCAACATGTTCTCGGCGTTCGGTTACTTCGACGACGCGGGGAACCAGCGGGTTCTGGAGGAGGTCGCCCGCGTGCTGCGGCCCGGCGGGCAGTTCTTCGTTGACCTCGTCAACCGCGACTCCCTCATGCGCCGTTTCGAGACGCGCGGAGCAGGCGAGCGCCGCGACGGACGGACGGGGGTCGAGGAGCGCGAGTTCGACTCGACGACAGGCTCGATCACGACGAGTTGGACGGTCACCGAGCCGGACAGTGAGCGCATCGCCCACACCCACACGATCCGCATCTACACGCTGCAGGAGCTGGAAGTGCGGATGGAGCAGGCAGGCCTGACGGTGGAGGAGGCGTGGGGAGGGCTCGACGGCTCGGATCTGACCATGGACAGCCACCGGCTGGTGGTGCTGGCGCGGAAGGCGTAGCGGCTAGCCGTCCTCCTCCAGCAGGTCGGGACGGCGCCGGCGGGTGCGTTCGAGGCGCTGCTCCTGCTTCCACTTCTCGATTTCGGCGTGGTGGCCGCTGAGGAGGACGTCGGGGACGGTCCAGCCGCGGTACTCGGCGGGGCGGGTGTACTGGGGGTGCTCGAGGAGGCCGTCCGCGAACGACTCCTCGCGGGGCGAGGCGTCATCGCCGAGGGCGCCGGGGAGGTGGCGGGCCACCGCCTCGATGAGCACCATCGCTGGCAACTCGCCGCCGGTGAGGATGTAGTCACCGATCGAGACCTCGCGGTCGACGCAGTGCTCGACAAAGCGCTCGTCGACACCTTCGTAGCGGCCGGAGACGAGGACGAGGCGGGGGTGGGCGGCGAGCTCACGCACGAGGGCATCGTCCAGGCGCTCGCCCTGGGGCGAGAGGTAGATCACGTAGCCGGGAGCGTCGGCTTCTGCCTGCGCGGCCTGGAGGGCGGCGTCGAGCACATCAACCTTCATGACCATGCCGTGCCCGCCGCCGAAGGGCTGGTCGTCGACGGTGCGGTGGCGGTCGGTGGCGTGCTCGCGGATGTCGTGGAGGTGGAGGTCGAGCAGACCGGCGTCGCGGGCGCGCTTGATAATGGAGACGTCGAGCGGTCCGGCGAAGGCTTCGGGGAAGAGGGTGAGGACGTCGACCCTCATCCGTCGTGCTCGACGGGGCCGGCGAGCAGCTCGGCGATGTGGGGCACGAGGGGGAGGAGGACGGCGAGGCCGTCAGCGACACCCTTGGGACTGCCGGGCAGGTTCACGATAAGCGTGTTGCCCCGCGTGACGGCGAGGCCACGGGAGAGGATGGCGTACGAGGTGTGCTGGAGCCCCTCCTGGGCGATGGCGAGAGGGATACCGGGGACGTCCCGCTCAGCGATGTCGCGGGTCGCTTCGGGGGTGAGGTCGCGGGGGGTGAGGCCGGTGCCGCCGGTGGTCAGGATCAGGTCGGCGACACCGGCGTCGCACCAGGCGGCGAGCTGGTCCGCGATTGCCTGCCGGTTGTCGGGGAGGGCGGCAGTCGCGACGACGTCGTGGCCCTCCTCCCGGCAGCGGCTTTCGATGAGGGCGCCGCCTTCATCGACGCGCGTGCCGGCGGCAACGCCGTCGGAGGCGGTGAGGATCGCGATTCGCGCCATCGGGACAAGTCTAGCGCGGCGCCCTGCGGGAGGCGGCCGGGACCCGGCAGAGGCCCGCGATTACAGGCCGATTTCTATTGACACCCTCTGGGGGGCTGCCTATAGTCCGTGTGGGGAGAAGTGGGGCAAGATGGGAATCTTCCCCAGTTTTTCTCTGATTCTGGTGGGGACATCCCTGCCCGAGGGGCCGACATGGCGTTCCGTGGGAACTTTGAGTACCAGTTGGACGACCGCAATCGGGTCGCGCTGCCTCCGAAGTTCCGCGAGGAGTTCGCCAACGGCGCCGTCCTCGTGCCCGGTCTTGACGGCTGCATCGAGGTGTACACGCCCGAAGGGTTCGAGGCCGAGGCACGGGTCGTCGAACGCGTGCCCGCCTACTCCGAAGCGGGCCGCCAGCTGAGGCGCGCGTTCTTCGCCTCGTCGTTCGACGTGCAGCGCGACGGCCAGGGTCGGCTGCTCATCCCCGCCAAGCTCCTCACACACGCCGAGATCGAGCGCGACGTGGTCGTGCTCGGGAACGACCAGCGGCTCGAAATCTGGGACCGGGCGAAGTGGGAGGAGCAGGAATCGATGCTGCCGAGCGCCCGCGCCAGTGCCCTCCAGCGGCTTGCCGACGAATCCGCCGCCGGCGGGGGAGGCTAGCGTGACGACCATGACAACGCCGAGCGCTCCACATACGCCGGTCCTCCTCGATGAGGCGATGCGCTACCTCGCCGTGCGCGAGGGGGGCGTCTACATCGACTGCACGGCGGGGGCGGGCGGGCACAGCACGGCCATCGCCGAGGCGATGGGACCGGAGGGGCGGCTGCTCTGCATCGACCAGGACGGCGAGGCGCTGGAGTTCGCGCGAACGAGGTTGGCTCCGTTTGGGAGGCGGGTCAGCTTCGTTCGCGGGAACTTCCGCGATCTCGATGTCATCGCCGAGGACGAAGGGTTCGAGGCGGTGGACGGGATCCTGATGGACCTGGGCGTTTCTTCAATCCAGCTGGACACCGCGGAGCGAGGGTTCGCCTTCGCGCACGAGGGGCCGCTGGACATGCGCATGGACCAGTCGTCGGACGGCTTGACGGCTGCGGACATCGTGAATACGTGGGACGAGCGAGCGCTCGCCAGCCTCTTCCGGGAAGAGGGAGAGGTGCGCGGGGCGCGCCGCATCGCGAAGGCGGTGCTGAGGGCGCGGCCGCTTCGTTCGACCTGGGATCTAGCCAAAGCCGTCGAGCAGGCTGCGGGGGGCGCGAGAGACCGAACCCAACAACACCCCGCCACCAAGGTCTTTCTCGCGCTTCGGATTCGTGTAAATGGCGAACTCGACTCGCTTGGCACGGCATTGCCGCTCGCCCGCAGCCTGCTCGGCTTTGGATCTTCCCGCGAAAGCGGGAGGCTCGTCACCATTGCCTTCCACTCTCTGGAAGACCGGATCGTGAAACGGTTTCTCGGGCGCGAGTCGCGTGACTGCGTCTGCCCGCCCGTGCTCCCTGAGTGCCGCTGCAATCATCACGCGACGCTTACGCCCCTAACGCGACGGGCGGTTCGCCCCGGCGGCGACGAGATCGCCCGCAACCCGCGAGCGCGGAGCGCCGTGCTGCGCGCCGCCCAGCGCCGGGTCGAGGACCAGCCATGACGGCCCTCGACCATCCGGCGCCGCGAACCCACCGGGGGCTCTCGCTTCCGAAGCTCGGGGTGAGCGGCTGGGTGATCGCGGGCGCGCTCATCGTCTCGGCCAGCGCGATGGCGCCGGTGGTACAGAACAGCCTCATGACCACCCAGGGACGCAACCTCGAAGCGCTGGAGGGCCAACAGAACGCCCTCCAGGTCGAGATGCGCCAGCTGGAGGCCGAAATCGCCCGATTGATCTCCGTGGACCGCATTGCGCGGCGGGCCCTGGAGATCGGCCTCGTGCCGGGGGCGAACGCCATCTTCGTGAGCATCGGGGAAGCCGGACCGGCGCCCCCGAAGATTCCTGCGGAGCATCTCCCCGAAGCCTCGGAGCCTGGCTCCGGGCTCGCTCCGTAGCCGCGGACCACCTATGGAGGCGATGCCGCTGCTGAACTGAGATCGCACCGGTCACGGGAGGAGGCCGGCGGGAGGGCGCCCCATGGCGCAGCAGCAAGCGAGGCGCACGGGCCGGGTATGGCTTCCGGCGATCGCGTTCGCGCTTTTCGCGGCAGTGGTGCTGGCACGCCTCGTCCAGGTGCAGATTCTCGAGCACGACCGGTACGCCGAAGAGGCGCGCAGCGAGCTCTACGCCAGCGACACGGTCTTCGCCCGGCGGGGCGCGATCCTCGACCGCAACGGGTTCCTGCTCGCAATGAGCACCGACACGTGGGACCTGTACGTGGCGTCCCGGGTCTGGAACGACGACGCGACCGCGCGGAGGGCCTCGGAAGCGATCGCCGAAGCGACGGGGCACGACGCCACCTACCTGCGCACGCTCGTCCTGGAAAGCGGTCTCGTTGACGTGCTGGTCGCCCGCGACGTTCCCTACGACGCGGGACGGGCGCTGCTCGATGCGAACGTGCCGGGCCTCATCGGTCTTCCCAACACCGTGCGCGTCCACCCGGCGGGTGACCTGGCGTCGTCGGTCATCGGGATCATGGGGGCCGACAACACGGGCCTCACCGGGATCGAGGCGTGGTACGACGCCGAACTGCTCGGCACGCCGGGTCGCGTCATCTTCGAGCGAGACACGACCGGTTCCCCCATCCCCTACGGGGAGACGTTCACGACCGAGGCCGTGCCCGGACCGGACCTCATCCTCACCATCGACCGGCGCATGCAGGTGGCCGCCGAGCGCGCCCTGAATCAGGCGATCGAGGAGAACGAGGCCGTCAGGGGGTCGATCGTGATCATGGATCCCCAGACCGGGGAGATCCTGGCGCTGGCGACGCAGCCCCGCCTCTCGTTCGAGGGGCTCGACCTGTCTGACCCGGTGCAGGTGAGGCTGCTGCGCAACAGCGTCGTGAGTGACCTCTATGAGCCGGGTTCCGTGATGAAGGTGATCACGGCGGCGGCAGCCATCGACGCCGGGTTCGTGACTCCCGAGACGACCTACGAGGACACGGGCATCGCGTTCGTGTACGGGATCCCCATCTTCAACTGGAACAACGGCGTCTACGGCGAGCAGACGATGACGGGGGTGCTCCAGCAGAGCATCAACACGGGCGCCGTGTTCATGATGGAGGAGCTGGGGGTCAGGCTCTTCCACGAGTACCTGGAAGCGTTCGGGTTTGGGAAGCCCACGTACATCGACCTGAGCGGCGAGGCCGCCGGGCTGGTGAGGCGGCCAACGGACTCGGACTGGTCGCCGGTGGATGCGGCGGCGCAGTCGTTCGGACAAGCGATCAGCGTCACGCCGATCCAGATGGTGACCGCGCTCGCAGCGACCATCAACGGCGGGCGCCTGCTCGAGCCGCGACTGGTGAAGGCGATGATCGCCCACGACGGCACGCGCTACGACCTGTCCACGAAGGTGATCGGGCAGCCGATATCCGCCGAGACGAGCGCGACGATGCGCGAGATGCTGGGGTCGGTGATCGATCCGGGCTGGTACCACCCGGGGAAGCCGCGCTACTACACCGCCGGCGGCAAGTCGGGCACGGCGAACGTTCCCATCGACGCGAGCTACGACGACACGCAGATCGTGTCGTTCGCGGGCTTCGCGCCGGTGGACCAGCCGCGAATCCTCATCCTGGTGAAGCTCGACGAGAACGCCAACCTCGAAACCGGTACGGAGGCGGCGGGACCCGTCTTCGCCTCGCTTGTCGACGAGGTGCTGGGCTACCTCGGCGTTCCCCCCGACGCCGAGCAGGCGGCGACGAGGTGACGGGCATGACGACAGCGTTCCTGGCAGAGTCCATGCGCGCCCGCGGCTACCGCGTGATCGAGGGTCCGGCCGCGCCGATCTCGGGCGGGGCGGCAGACTCGCGCCTGACGCAGCCCGGCGACCTGTTCGCCGCCTTCCGGGGCGAGCGGCTCGACGGGAACGACTTCGTCGACGAAGCGCTGGAGCGGGGCGCTCCGGCGGCCGTCTGCGAGCGCGCACCAGGGGGCGATTGGCGCGACCGGACGGTCGCGGTCGTCGGCGACACGCGCACGGCCATGGCCGAGCTCGCGCGCGACTGGCTGCGGACCTGCGACGTTCGAGTGGCCGGCATCACGGGCACGGTCGGGAAGACGACGGCGAAAGAGCTGACGGCGGCGGCCCTGGGCGCGCGCTTCGCCACGCACCACAGCCCCGGAAACCTGAACTCGCGCGAGGGACTACCCCTCGCCCTGATGAGCCTGCGCCGCGACCACGAGGTCTCGGTGCTGGAGATGGCGATGGACAGCGAGGGCGAGATCGCGGAGCTGTGCTCCATCGCCGAGCCTTCGGTGGGCGCCGTCCTCAACATCGGGGCCACGCACCTGGAGAAGCTCGGCAGCATGGAGGCGATCGAGCGCGAGAAGCTCTCCCTGGCGCGCGCGCTGCCGCGCGACGGGACGGCGGTCGTGAATGTCGACGACGAGCGCATCGCACCGGTCGTGGACGAGCTGCCGTGCGAGGTCATCGGGTTCGGCGCGAGGGAAGCGGCGCGCCTCCGGCGCGGCGACGTGCGCGACCTGGGGCTGGAAGGCTCGGAGTTCCGCGTCTCCTTCGAGGGCGACGAGGCGGACGTGCGGCTGCACGTCCCCGGGGCGCACCTCGCGCAGGGAGCGCTGGCGGCGATCGGCATCCAGCTCGCGCTTGGCGTGGAACTCGCTGAGGCGGCGGAGGCGGTCAGCGGGGCCGAGATCGACGGGCGGCTGCGGGTACGGCGCAGCGCCGGCGGCGCACGCATCCTCGACGACACCTACAACGCCAGCCCCGCTTCGGTCGCGGGTGCTTTGCAGCTGCTGCGGGGGCTGGGCGGGCGTCGCATCGCCCTGCTCGGCGAGATGGCCGAGCTCGGCGACCGGTCCGAGCCCGAGCATCGCCGGGTCGGCGCAATCGCGGCTGAGTGCTGCGACGTGCTCGTGGCGGCAGGGGAACCGTGCCGCCTCGTCGTCGAGGCGGCGCGGGCGAACGGCCTGGCCGAAAGCCACTGGTTCGAGACGAAGGACGAGGCGGGGGCGTTCGTCGCGAGGCTGCTGGGCGACGGCGACCACGTTCTCGTGAAGGCCTCGCGCGGGCAGGCGTTCGAAGAGCTGCTCCCCGTACTGGAGGGCCAGGCATGATTCGCGCCCTGCTGTCCGGCGGCATCAGCTTCGCGCTCACGGTCGGGCTTGGCTGGCCGATCGTTCAGTACCTGCGCGCCCAGCGGGCCGGGAAGGCGATCAGCGAGGACCAGCCGGCGTCGCACCAGTCGAAGGCGGGCACGCCCACCTTCGGCGGCTTCATCATCTGGGTGCCGACGCTGATCGTGACGGCCATCGCCATCGACTGGCTCGACCACCGCTCAATCCTGCTGCCCCTCGGGATGATCGCGGCGACGGGCGCCATCGGCTTCATCGACGACCTGGGGACGCTGCAGGACCGCGTGGGGTTCCGCGCCGGGCTGCCCTGGCGGCTGAAGATCACGCTGCTGACGCTGCTCGCCGTCGGCGCCGCCTGGGTGCTGTACGGCGAGCTCGACGTCGAGTCGGTGAACGTGCCGTGGGCGGGAAGCTACGCCCTCGGCCCGGCCTACATGATCATCGCGGTCGTCACCATCGTGGCGACGACGAGCTCGGTCGCGGTGACGGACGGGCTCGACACGCTGGCCGGCGGCACGACGCTGTTCGCGTTCATCGCCTATGGCGTGATCGCGTTCGTCCAGGGCCAGGACTTCGTGGCCACGTTCTCCTTCATCATCGCTGGCGCCAACCTCGGGTTCCTCTGGTACAACGCCCACCCCGCGCGGGTGTTCATGGGCGATACGGGCGCGCTCGCGCTGGGCTCCAGCCTCGCGATCGTGGCTCTCATGACGGGCCACTGGCTGCTGCTGCCGCTGATCGGGCTCGTGTTCGTGGCGAACGCGGTCAGCAACCTCATCCAGATCGGCTACTACCGGCTGAGCGGGGGCAAGCGCATCTTCCTGCGCGCGCCGCTGCACCACCACTTCGAAGAGCTGGGCTGGCCCGAGACGCAGATCGTGACCCGCTTCTGGGTGGTCGGCATCGTCGCCGCGATGGTCGGCGTCGCACTCGCACTGGCGGTACCGGAGTGACGATGATGGTTGAACGCCAGACCGCTGCAGAACTCCCGGAGACCGCGGGCGCTCGCGCGCTCGTCTACTCGCTCGGGATCGAAGGGCGCGACCTCGCCCGCTGGCTGCTGGCGCGCGGCGCCTCCGTGACGATGGCGGACACCCGTAGCGCCGGACAGCTGGAGGCCGCGGGGGCGGAGCCGCCCGAGGGCGTGGAGCGCACGATTCGCGGCGAACTGCTCGACCCGGAAGGCTTCGACCTGCTCGCGGTCTCGCAGTCGGTGCTGCGCAGCGACCCGAACGTGGTCCGCGCACGGGAGCTCGGCATTCCGGTCGTGTCGCAGCTGGCGCTCGCGCTCCGGCTGTGCCGGGGACGGGTCATCGGGATCACGGGGTCGAGCGGTAAGTCGACGACAACCGCGCTCGTTGGCGAGATGGCCAGGCGCGCCGGCATCGAGCACCGCGTGGGGGGAAACCTCGGTGGGTCGCTGCTCGACCGGATCGAGGACGTGCCGGAGACCGCCAGCGTCATCCTCGAGATGAGCCACACGCAGCTCCAGTACACGGACCGGTCGCCCGCGATCGCGGCGATCACGAACGTCACGCCGAACCACCTCGACCAGTTCAACTGGCCGGAGTACGTCGATCTGAAACGCAGCATCCTGCGTTACCAGGATGCGGACGGGCTCGCGATCCTGAACGCGGACGACGAGACGAGCCGCGAGCTTCGTACTGACGTGCGGGGCGGGCTCGCCGAGGTCTCGCTCACTGGCCCCGTCGCGGGCGACGGGACGTGGCTGGAGGACAGCGCAATCGTGTCGCGCTGGGGAGGCGCGGCCGAGACCATCGCCGGCACGACCGACCTGCGCATGCGCGGGCGCCACAACGTGGCGAACGCGGTTCTCGCGACCGCAATCGCAGGGGCGATGGGACTCCCGGGCGAGGCGGTCGGGACCGCCCTGCAGAGCTTCCAGGGTTTGCCGCACCGCTTGCAGGTGGTCGGACGAGCGCACGGCGCGACCTGGATCAACGACAGCATCGCGACATCGCCCGAGCGCACGCTGGCGGCGCTGGAGGCCATCTCCGAGCCGGCGATCCTGCTGCTGGGCGGGCGCGAGAAGGCGCTCCCGCTTGACAAGCTGCGCGCCGCCGCCGGTGAACGCTGCCGGGCCGTCATCTGCTTCGGGGAGGCGGCCACGCCGTTCGCGGAGGCGATGGCAGGCGCGGTCGACACGGTCGTGCGCGTCGAGACGCTCGAGGAGGCGGTGGCAGCCGCCGCCGCCATCGCGCGCGATGGCGACGCCGTCCTGCTCTCGCCGGCGGGCACGAGCTTCGACGCCTACCCGCGCTTCGAGGCGCGGGGCGAGGCGTTCGCGGCGCTCGTGGCCGCACTGAATGGATTCGAGGAGGGGCCGTCATAGCCATCACGTCGAGCCGCCGCTGGGCCGCACGGGGCCCCGACTACACGCTGCTGGCGCTGATCGCGGTGCTCACGGTCACGGGCCTCGTGGCGGTTTACAGCGCGAGCTTCGTGATCGGGCTCGCGCAGTTCTCCGACTCGCACCACTTCATCATCAGGCAGGCCATGTGGGCCGTGCTGGGAGCGGTGCTGCTGCTGGCGGCGATGCGCTTCGACTACCACCTGCTGCGGCGGTTGGCGGTGCCGTTCATGGCGCTCACGCTGATGCTCCTGACGTTCACGCTCATCGTCGGGACAGAGGCGGGCGGCGCGCAGCGGTGGCTCACGTTCGGCGGCCTCAGCCTGCAGCCGGCCGAGTTCACGAAGCTCAGCATCATCGTCTACCTGGCGGCGTGGCTGAACTCGCGGGGCGACAACCTGCGCAGCTTCGAGCACGGCCTGCTGCCCTTCGTCGTCATCATCAGCGCGATCGGGCTGTTGCTCATGCTGCAGCCGGACCTCGGCACGACGGGCATCATCCTCGCCATCACCGTGACGATGTTCTGGGCGGCAGGGGCCACCTTCCTGCAGATGAGCGCCCTGCTGCTCTCGGGCGGCATCGCGGTCGTGGCGCTGGCGGTGATCGAGGGCTACCGGCTCGACCGCTTCTCCGCGTTCGTGAGCGCCGAGTCCGACCCCCTGGGGAGCGGCTTCCAGACGCTGCAGTCGCTGATCGCGCTGGGCAACGGCGGCCCCACCGGGCTCGGCCTGGGCGCGAGCCGGGGCAAGTTCTTCTACGTGCCCGAGAGCCACACCGACGGCATCTTCGCCATCCTCGGCGAGGAGCTGGGGCTGGTGGCGACGAGTGCGGTCGTGATCCTGTTCGTGACGCTGATGCTGAAGGGCTACCAGATCGCGCGGCGGGCCCCGGACCAGTTCGGGTTCCTGCTGGCAACGGGCATCACGACGTGGATCGTCGTGCAGGCGTTCGTGAACATCGGCGGCATTACGCGGGTAATCCCGCTGACGGGCGTGCCCCTGCCCTTCCTCAGCTACGGCGGCAGCGCACTGGCGGCGGTGCTCCTGGGAGCGGGCGTGCTCGCCAGCATCTCGCGCTTCACGGGAGCACGCGAAGCCGCCCGCGAACGCGCCGGAACGGGCAACGAACCCTCCGAAGGGAGGGACGCGTCATGAGGATCGCGCTGGCGGCCGGCGGCACGGCGGGCCACATCTTCCCCGCGCTCGCAACGCTGGGGGCGCTGCGGGCCACGGGCGACCCAGTGGAGGCGCGCTTCTTCGGGCCGGACAACCGGGGCGAGCGCGCCCTCGTGCAGGGCCACGACGTGCCTTTCGAGACGGTTCCGGCGGCGCCCCTGCGAGGCCGTTCGCCGCTGGCGCTGGCGCGCGGCCTCGTGCGCACGGCGCTGGGCGTGGCGACGGCGCTGCGGTCGCTGCGCCGCTTCCAGCCGAACGTGATGCTGAGCACCGGCGGCTACGGCAGCTTCCCGCCGAGCGTGGCCGCACGAATGCTGCGGCTTCCGCTGGTCGTGTTCCTCCCGGACGTGGAACCGGGGCTGGCCGTGCGGGCAGAGAGCCGCCTTGCCACGTTGGTCGCGGCGGCCACGGAGGCAGCGCTTCCCCGCTTGCCGGCCGAGAAGACGGTCGTGAGCGGCTATCCCGTGCGCGATGCCTTCAGCACCGCACGCGAAGACGCACGCGAGGCACTCGGATGGAGCGCCGACGAGCGCGTGCTGCTCGTGGCGGGGGCGACGCAGGGGGCGCAGGCGATCAATCGCGCGGTCTGGCGGGCGCTGCCGCGGCTGTGCGAGGCGGCACGGGTCGTGCATGTCACCGGTCAGGCGGCATCGGGCGAGGCAGAGTCGGAGCGGAAGGCGTTGCCAGAGGGGCTGCGCGAGCGGTACGAGCCGGCGTCCTTCCGGGAGGACCTGCCGGCGCTGATGGTGGCGGCCGACCTGGCAGTCATGCGGGCGGGCGCGAGCACGCTCGGCGAGCTGCCGGCGGCCGGGCTCCCGGCCATCCTCGTGCCGGGCACGTTCGCGGGCGGGCACCAGCGCGAGAACGCGCGCTGGCTGGCCGGACACGGCGCGGCGGTCGTGCTGGAGGAGGCGGATCTCGGGAAGCTCGAAGAGCATGTGCTCGACCTGCTGCGCGACGACGAGCGTCGCGGGGCGATGGCGGAGGCGGTGCGGGCGGCGGGGCACACCGACGGGGCGGGGAGGCTGGCGGCGATCCTGCGCGAGGTGGCGACGCGATGACCGAGATTCGCGGACCCGTCCACATCGTCGGAATCGGCGGGATGCACATGTCGGCCATCGCGCTGCTGCTCCATGAGCGCGGCGAGCGCGTCCAGGGCAGCGACCTCGAAGCCTCGGACCTGACCCGCAACCTCGAGGCGATGGGCGTGACGGTCTTTCCAGAACACGCCGCGCAGAACCTCGGCGAGGCGCAGTGCGTCGTCGCAACAGCGGCGGTTGGCGACGACAACCCGGAGGTCGCGGAGGCGCGGCGGCGGGGGCTGCCCGTGCTGGGGCGGCCCGAGGTGGTCGCGGGGCTGATGGAAGGGAAGCGCGTCATCGCGGTGGCCGGGTCGCACGGCAAGACGACAACGAGCAGCCTGATCGCGTTCATCCTGAGCCGGGCGGGGCGGCAGCCGATGTACCTCATCGGAGGCGAGAGCCGCGACCTCGGGGGGAACGCCTCCTGGGGCGGCGGCGACATCTGCGTGGTGGAGGCGGACGAGTACCAGCGCGCCTTCCACGCCTACGACCCCGACGTGGCCGTCATCACCAATGTCGACGCGGACCACCTCGACCTGTACGGGACGCCGGAGGCCTACGAGGAGGCGTTCCTCACGTTCGCCCGGCGGCTGCGCGAAGGCGGCCGGCTGCTGGCTGGCGGCGGAAACGCCGGGTCGAGGCGCGTGGCGGAAGCGGTCGCGGAGGAGGCCGCCGTCCAGACCTACGGACTCAAAGACGACTGCACCTGGCAGGCCACGGATGTCGCGCTCGGCGAGACGGGCGCGGACTTCACCGTGAAACGCCGGGGCGAAACCCTTGGCGAGCTGACGATCGCGCTCCCCGGGGAGTACGCGGTCGAGAACACGCTGGCGGCGGCGGCGGTCTGCCTCGGGGAGGGCACACCGTTCGCCGCCATCCGCGAGGCAGCCGCGTGCTTCCAGGGCGCGAAGCGGCGCTTCGAGCGCGTGGGCGAGGCCGGGGGCGTGCTCGTCATCGACGAGTACGCCCACCACCCAAGCGAGGTGCGCGCCGTGCTCGGCGCGGCGCGCACGCGTTTCCCCGGGCGGCGGCTGATCGGCATCCACCAGCCCCACACCTACAGCCGCATCGCCTACCTGTGGGAGGCGTGGCTGGACTGCTGGGAAGGGCTGGACGAGCTCGTCATCCTGGAGACCTACGCCGCCCGCGAGACGCCCCTGGAGGGGCGCACGGCGGCGGACCTGGCGCGGAACATCGCGCGGCCGGCCGCCTCGTACGCGCCCGACTTCGGGGCGGCGGTCGAGCAGGTGGGGGCGCTGTCGCGGCCCGACGACGTGGTCATGACCATCGGCGCGGGCAGCGTGACCGAGGTCGGGCCGATGCTGCTGGAGGCTCTGTCATGACGGCGCTCGACCAGCTGGCGACAAGGCTCGAAGCGGTGGGCGAGGTGCGCCGGGACGAGGCGATGTCGCGCCACACGACCTTCGGGGTCGGCGGGCCGGCGGACATCTACGTGACCGTGCGCGACTCCGACACGCTCGCCGAAGCCGCGCGCATCGCGGTGGAGGCCGGGGCGGGGCCGTTCGTGCTCGGCAGCGGGAGCAACATCGTGGTCGCCGACGGAGGCATCCGCGGCGTCGTGATCGACAACCGGGCGCGTGAGGAGGAGCACGACGGCCTGCGCGTGCGCGTCGGGAGCGGGGCGAGCTTCGCGGGCTTCGCGCGGAAGATGTGCCGCGCGGGAGCGGCGGGGCTGGCGTGGGCCGTGGGCATCCCGGGGACGCTGGGCGGAGCAGTGGTCTACAACGCCGGGGCGTACGGCGGCTGCCTGGCCGACGTGCTCACGCGCGTGCGGCTACTCGACCCGTCCGAGGGCGACACCTGGCTGACCGCCGGGGAACTGGACCTGACCTACCGGGGCAGCGCCCTCCGGCGGGGCGCCCTCGCCGGGCGCACCGTGCTCGAAGCGGAACTTGCGCTGAGCACGGGCGACGCGAACGCGCTGCTGACGGAGGCGGGCGGCTACGACAAGCGCCGCCTGACTGCACAGCCGCGAGGCCGGAACGCCGGTTCGATGTTCACGAATCCTCCCGAGAACCCCGCCTGGAAGCTGATCGACTCGGTGGGGCTGCGCGGGGAGCGGCGGGGCGACGCCGCCATCAGCGAGCAGCACACCAACTTCTTCGTGAACCTGGGGCAGGCGCGGGCGAGCGACGTGCTCTGGCTTGTTGAAGAGGCGGAACGGCGCGTGCTCGACACGCACGGCATCCAGCTCCGGCGCGAAGTCGGCTTCGTGGGGGCGTGGTGATGGCGAGGCAGCGCGTGGCAGTCATCTTCGGTGGGCGCTCGGGGGAGCACGAGGTGAGCCTGCGCAGCGCCCGCAGCGTCATCGACGCGCTCGATCGCGAGCGCTGGGAGGTTGCGCCCGTCGGCGTGACGCGTGCGGGGGCGTGGCTGTCGGTGGCGGAGACGGAGGCGGCGCTGACAGGCGGCGCTGCGGCGCTGACCGAGGGGGGAAGGTCGTTGACGGAGGGCGGGGCGCTGGCCGAGCTGGGCGGGTGCGACGTGGCCTTCCCGCTGGTCCATGGCACCTACGGCGAAGACGGCTGCCTGCAGGGCCTGCTCGAGATGGCGGACATCCCCTACGCGGGCGCGGGGGTGGCGGCAAGCGGGGTGGGGATGGACAAGGCGCTGCAGAAAGCGCTGTTCGCGGAGGCGGGGATCCCGGTCGCGCGTTATGTCGTACTTCGTCGCTGGGAGATCGAGGGTGATCCCGAGGAAGCGCGGCGGTTCGTCGAGGACGAAATCGGGTACCCGTGCTTCACCAAGCCGGCGAACGGCGGGTCGAGCATCGGCATCACACGAGTCGCCTCGCGCGAAGACCTCGGCGGGGCGTTCGCGGAGGCCCTTCCCCACGACCAGAAGGTGGTGGTCGAGCAGGCGATGCCGGGGCGCGAGATCGAGTGCTCGGTTCTCGGCAACAACGCGCCCGAGGCGGCGGCCGTGGTGGGGGAGATCGAGCCAGACCGCGAGTTCTACGACTACGACAGCAAGTACGCCTCCGACTCAAGAACAGCTCTGCACGTGCCCGCACGTATCGACCCCGAATCAGCGGCACGGGTGCAGGAGCTCGCCCGGCGGATGTACCTGGCGATGGGTTGCGAGGGATACGCGCGCGTCGACTTCTTCGTGGGTGAGGACGGCGAGGTGACCGGCAGCGAGGTGAACACCGTGCCTGGTTTCACCAGCATCAGCATGTTCCCGCGGCTGTGGGAAGCGAGCGGGCTCGCCTATCCCGACCTGCTCACGCGCATCCTCGACCTCGCCCTGGAGCGGGGGGAGCGGGGGTCGACGCGATGATCAGGCGACACGAGCAGCGCAAGCCCCGGCGGCAGCCGAACCGGATCGTGCGCCGCAAGCGGCCCGCGACCGCGGACAGGCCCCTGCAGAAGCCGGCGCATGCCGAGGTGGGCAGGAAGGACCCTTCCGTGGGGCGGCGGAGGCTGCGGCTGGGCGCGAAAACCGCGGCCTTCGGCCAGCGCGGGCTCTCGTGGCTGCGAGCGCGCCGGCTGTCGATTGCGGCGGCGGTGCTCTTCCTTGGCCTCGTGGGGGCAGGGGCCTGGGCGTGGCACTCGCCGACCCTGCAGGTGCGGGAGGTGGAGATCGAAGGGGCGGTGGCGACGCGCGAGAGCGAGATCCTGGAGCACGTCGATTTCTGGGGAGAGCGCATGTTCACCGCCGACCTGGACGGCGCCGCGGAGGCGATTGCCGAGCTACCGCTGGTCGCTTCGGTCGACATCACGCGGGAGTGGCCGGGAGCGGTCCACATCACCGTGCGCGAACGGGAGCCGTGGGGCTCGTGGGAGCAAGCCGGGCTGCGCTACACGATCGACCGCGAAGGCTACGTGCTGGGACACCGGGACCCGCCGCCGGGTTCGACGACGATCGTGAGCAACGAGTCGTACTCGCTGCGGCCGGGCGACCGCGTGGACTACCACGCCGTCGACGCCGCCGCGGAGATCAACCAGCAGATCGAAGAGGCGCTGGGAACACGCGCCGTCGAACTCACGTACTCGCCGGGCGAGGGCATTCGCGTTCGCACGGCAGACGGACAAACGGCGCTGCTCGGGGATTCGAGCGGCATCGCCTACAAGCTCGCCGTGTGGGCCCGCGTGGCCGAGGAAGCGCTGGCGAGAGACATCACCTACTCAACCATCGACCTGCGGTTCGGGGACAGGCCCGTTCTGCGGTGAAAGACGTCAACGAGGGGAACCATGAAGAAAAGTAACGCCATAGCAGCCATCGACATCGGCTCGACGAAGGTCTCGGCGCTCGTCGCCGACGTGAATGAGTACGGGCAAGCGCGCGTGCTCGGCGTCGGCGTGGCGCCGGCCGCCGGCCTCTCGCGCGGGGTGATCGACAACATCCAGTCGGCCCGCGACGCGGTCGCGACGGCGGTGGAGAAAGCCGAGCAGTCGTGCGGGATGCGGATCCTGAGCGGCGTGGTCGGGATCGCGGGCGGGCACCTGAGCTCGCAGAACAACCGCGGGATCGTGGCCATCGCCGACCGGACGGAGCCGATCACCGCCGACGATCGGGCACGCGCCATCGAGGTGGCGGGGCAGATCAGCATCCCCACCAACCGCCAGATCCTGCACGTGATCCCGCGCGGGTACTGGATCGAGGGCACGGACCCCGTCTCCGACCCGGTGGGGATGTACGGGGCGCGGCTCGATGCGGAGACGCACATCGTGACGGGGGCCGTCTCGGCGGTGCAGAACCTGACGAAGTGCGTCGAGGACGCGGGCATCCAGGTGGACGAGATCGTGCTTGGCTCGCTCGCGGCTGCGACCGGCTCGCTGACGACGGAAGAG
The DNA here is from genome assembly GCA_965203545.1 of Tepidiformaceae bacterium. Classification (GTDB taxonomy): domain Bacteria; phylum Chloroflexota; class Dehalococcoidia; order Tepidiformales; family Tepidiformaceae; genus UBA2991. Next base: position 199,476 of record OZ241899.1, on the reverse strand, counting down.
CGCGCGCAGGGCGTGGCGGCGGTCGACATCGGCGGCAGCACGACATCGATCTGCGTGTACGACGAGGGCTCCGTGGCGCACACGGCAACGTTGTCGCTGGGAGGCGCGCACCTGACGCAGGACCTCGCGCGCTTGCTGCGCTGCCCCTGGGAGAGCGCGGAGCGGCTGAAGTGCGAGCACGGTTCGGCGCTGGCCACGGACGAAGTCGGGAACGTCGACGTTGAGGTTCGCGCCTTCGGCACGAACCCGCGGAAGCGCGTCTCGGCCGGGCACGTTGCCGAGATCCTGCAGGCGCGCACGGAAGAGATCCTGGAAATGGTGGCCATCGAGCTGAAACGCGCGGGCTACCTGGACCGCCTGGCGGCCGGCCTCGTCCTTACGGGAGGCACAAGCCTGCTGCGAGGCATCGACGAGCTCGCGGAACACCGCCTCGACCTGCCCGCACGCGTGGGTGGTCCGCGCGGCTGCACGGGGCTCACGGACCTTATCGCGACTCCCGCCTACACCACCGTTGTGGGGCTCGCGAAGCACGCCCTGCGCGGGACCGCCCCAGCGGCGCGTCCCGCCGGAGCCCTAAAAGACGACCCGGAGAGCGGCTTCTTCAGGCGCATCGCTGCGTTTGGGCGAGCCTTCATCCCCCAGTAATCGAGACCACCCGCAACCGAGGAGGCCAACCCGAGAAGCTAACTGCCAGAACGACAGCCAATCCGCTCACACCCCACAGACGGAGGAAGAACGTTGAGTTACACAGTGGACAGGGAACTCCTGCCAGACATCAAGGTCATCGGAGTCGGCGGAGGCGGCGGCAACGCCGTCAACCGCATGGTTCACGCCAACATCCCGGGCGTGACCTTCGTGGCCGTCAACACCGACGCACAGGCGCTCGCCGTCTCCGACGCCGAGATGCGCCTGCGCATCGGCGAGAAGCTGACGAAGGGCCTGGGCGTCGGGGGCGACCCGACGCGGGGCGAGCGCGCCGCCGAGGAGAGCCGGGCCGAGCTCGAGGAGCTGCTGGACGGCGCCGAGATGGTGTTCGTGGCGGCCGGCATGGGAGGCGGCACCGGCACCGGCGCCGCGCCGGTCGTAGCCGAGGTGGCGCGCGAAGTCGGCGCGCTCACGATCGGCACGGTCACGACGCCGTTCGCCTGGGAGGGCGCCGGCCGCAGCCAGGCGGCCCGCGGCGGCATCGAGAAGCTGCGGGAGAAGGTCGACACGCTGATCTCGATCCCGAACTCGCGGCTGCTCGAGAGCTGCCCCGAGGACTACACGGTGGACGAGGCGTTCGAGATGGCGGACGACGTGCTTCGGCAGGCGATCCAGGCGATCTCGAACATCATCAGCCAGAACGGCGCGATCAACCTCGACTTCAACGACGTTCGCACGGTGATGAGCGAGGCGGGTCCGGCTCTCCTCGCCATCGGGGCGGCGTCGGGCGAGAACCGCGCCGCGGAGGCGGCGAAGAAGGCCACGTCCAGCCCGATGCTCGATCAGACGATCAACGGGGCGACGAACGTGCTCTTCAACGTCACGCACGACGGCAACCTGAAGCTGCGCGAGCTCGACATCGCCGCCCGCGTGATCGCGGAGGTGGTCGACAGCACGGCCAACATCATCTTCGGCACCGTGATCGACCCGTCGGTCGGGGATTCGGTGCACATGACGGTCATCGCGACGGGGTTCTCGGAGACGCAGGCCCCAACGGTTGGCCTGACCCGGGAGAGCGTGGCACGACCCGTGCCACTGGAGCTTCCGGGCATTTCCAACGAGGAGGACGCTGAATTGCCGGCGTTTCTTCGGCGCAACATCCGCTCAGTGAGCGAGGTCAGCGCCAACGGCGATCGAGAAGCGAGGATGGCTGAAAGGAGGTAGCCGCCAAAACCGAGCGCACGGTTGAGTCCGGCAGGACTGCTTCTCGACCAGACGGGCGGGACCTGGAGCCTTGGGAGATGGCGACAGGTCCCGTCCTCTTCTGTGAGCTATGCGCCGGCCACCCCGCCGGCGGCACCTCTCCTTTCAGCCAGATCGTCACGGTATCACGGGGGGTCAACTACTTACCACCGGCTTCCTCGCCGGCGGGCCACTCGACGGTGCGGCCGCTTTCCATCGGCTCGCCGAGCAAGCGCGCCTCGATCCAGGGCGCCAGCAGGTCGTCGAGCGCTTCGGCCACGGTCCCGAGCGAGTGGCCGGCGTCGCCGTAGATGACGAGGCGTTTGGGGTCGAGGGCGCGGCGGTAGATGTCTTCGCTAGCTTCGGAATCAAGCACCTCGTCGGCGCTGCCGTGGACGAGCAGGAGGGGGCGGTCCAACTCCTCGACCTGTCGGGTGCCGTAGAGCTGGGGCGAGAGCGAGGCGACCCCGCGCACGAGGGGATGGAGGGCGCCAGACTTCACGACGACGGCGCCGCCGAAGCTGTGCCCCACGAGGACCGCGTCGGTGGCGCCGATGCCCTTCAGGAAGGAGCAGCCGGCGAGGACATCGAGGACGCACTCCTCGAAGGCGTTGGGCTGGCGGTAGTCGAGGCGGAGGACGCTCACGTTGCGGGGCATGAGCAGACCGGGGAGGCGAGCGAAGAGGCCTCCGGCGGGCCCGTCGAGGCCGCCCATGGCACCACCCGCACAGATGGCGGCGCCAGACCCACCCTGCACGGGGTGAAAGATCCCCGGAATCTCCCCACGGCTGGTCTGCAGCACGACGGACAGGCTCTCGGGGGTGGGGCCTGGGGCGGCCGTCACGTTGTGGAGGCTTAGCGTCAGGTCTTCCGGTTCGGGGCCCTGGGGCTCGGTCACGCGCGCACGATACAGCCCGGCACGGGCGGCGGTTCAGGTGAGCCAGGCGTCTCCGGGAAGGGGGTCGCGGGGCACGTCGTCGTGGGCGTTGACCATGTGGTGGGCGAGGGTCTCGAGCCGCCCCCACATGGCGTCGAACTCGTCCTGGGGGACCTGCTGGGATTCCAGGGCGGCGCGCATGTGCGTCAGCCAGAGCTGGGCGTGGTGCTCGGCAATGACGAAGGGGAAGTGGCGGCGGCGGAGGCGAGGGTGGCCGTAGCGGTCCGAGTAGCGGGCTTCCCCGCCGAGCCACTGCTCGAAGAAGAGCGTCAGCTTCTCGCGGCTGGGGGCGAGGTCGTCGGGGTAGAGGGCGCGCAGGGGGGCATCCCTGGCGACGGCGTCGTAGAACGCCTCGACGATGGCCTCGACAACCTCGCGCCCGCCGATGCGTTCAAAGGGGGTCTCGGCGCTCATGAGGTCCGCCAGCGCAGGGCGAGCAGGGTGAGGGTGAAGGAGGCGATGCTGAAGCCGAGAGTGGCGGCGGCGCCCCTGAGCAGATCGAGCCCGTCCCAGCCGTCGATGATGAGGGCCCGCTGCGCCTCGAGGACGTACGTGATGGGGTTGATGGTCGCGAGCACCTGGAGCCAGTCCGCGAACACCTCCTTGGGGGCGAAGGCCGTGGAGAGGAAGATGAGGGGAAAGAGGAGCAGTCCCCCGGCGGCAGCCGCCTGGGGGCTGCCCGTGCGAAGGGCGATGGCGGCATTGAAACCGGAGTACGCCATCCCGAAGCCGAACGACCCGAGGAGCAACACGAGCAGGCCGGGGACGCCGGTATCGAACCCGGTGCCAAAGACGAGCCCCACGCCGACGATGAAGGCGGTGATGAGGACAGTGCGCACCCCGTCGGCAGTGATGCGACCGAGGACGATGGCGGAGCGGGGGGCGGGGGTGAGCAGGAGCTTGTCGAAATAGCCGCGCTGGATGTCCGTGATCGTGCCGAGCCCGGCGCTCGCCGAGATGCTGGAGGCCGCGGCAAGGATGGCGACAGGCACCTGGAAGCCCGTGAAGTTGTCGACACCGAAGGCATCACCGGCGATCGAGCCGATAGAGCCGACGGTAACGGCGAAGAAGAAGAGGGGAATCAGGACGTTGCCCGCTTCCTGCGCAGGGTTGCGCACCGCTTCCCGAAGGGAGCGCAGGGTGAGGAAGTAGACGGTCGTGAGGGACTGCATCAGGCGGCGCCTCCCTCGGCGGCAGCCGGTTCCTCCACGCGGAGGTGGTGCCCCGTCGCCTCAAGGAACACGTCGTCGAGGCTGGGACGGGAGATAGCGACGTCGCCAACCTCAATGCCTGCGTCGTCGAGGGCGAGGACGATGCGGGCGACCGCGCGGGCGCCATCGGGCACGTAGACGACGGCGGCGCCGTCGGCGATCTGCACGCGCTCGACGCCTGCGACGTCGCCTGCGACCCTGGCGGCGCGGTCGAGGGCATCCGCGGCGAGCACCTGAACGGTGACGACATCGGTACCAATGCGCGCCTTCATCTCGGCAGGGGAGCCGCGGGCGATGATGCGGCCCTCGTCGATGATGGCGAGGTCGTGGGCGAGGCGGTCGGCTTCCTCGAGGTACTGGGTCGTGAGAAAGACGGTGATGCCGTCCTCCGCGCTGAGGCGGGTGACATAGCGCCAGATGGCCTCGCGGCTAACGGGGTCGAGGCCGGTGGTGGGCTCGTCGAGGAAGAGGATGCCGGGACCGTGCACCAGTGCGGCAGCGAGGTCGAGGCGACGCTTCATGCCGCCCGAGTAGGTGCCGATAGCGCGGTCGGCCGCGTCCTCAAGGTCGACGATGGCGAGGAGCTCGTCGACGCGCCGGCGGCGGGCGCCGCCGCCGAGACCGAAGAGGCGGGCCTGGAGCGTGAGCAGCTCGCGGCCGGTCTGGATGTCGTCGAGGCCGGCTTCCTGGAGGGCGACGCCGATGCGGCGGCGCACGGCGCGGGCATCGTCACCGATGTCCAGGCCATCGACGCGCGCGCTGCCGGCGGTCGGGCGAAGGAGTGTGGTGAGCATGCGGATGGTCGTCGTCTTGCCGGAACCGTTCTGGCCAAGGAAGCCGAAGATGGTCCCGGGCGCGATGTCGAGATCGATGCCGTCGACGGCGCGCACCTCATCGAAGTGCTTGGTCAGACCCTGGGCCCAGATCGCACTCACCGAATCGAGCGTAGGGCATTGCGTGCGTTCGGCAAACTTTCGGATGTTATGTTGGGTTTTCGGTAGCCGGTGCGGGGCGGGCCTCGCCGTTCGAGATGACCTGGGCGAGGAGGTCGAGGTTATCGCTGTTGATGCCCGCGGCCCCGGCGCCGAGGACACGCTCCAGCTCGGCGGTCGTGTTCACCGGCCAGACGAAGGTCGACACGCCGCGCCCGGCAAGCTCGCTCATGAGAGCCGGTTCGACGAGCGTGATGTGCATGGAGAGGGCGTGGAAGCGGTCTCCGAGGGTAGGCATGAGCTCGGCGAGCTCGTGGGGCCAGGCGGCGGAGGGGATGAGGCAGACGCCCTCGCGGCCCTCGAACGGCTCCAGGAGCCACCACTCGCGCGTGGTGACGGCGTAGGTGGTGCCGCGGAGGCCGCGGTCGAAGGCGGCGGCGACGCCCTCGGAGAGGGCAAGCGTCTCCGACTTCAGATCGACCATGAGCTGGACATCGGGGCCGGCCGCCTCGATGACGGCCCCCAGGTCGAGGCGGGGGCCCCAGGCCGGGGAGAGCCTCCAACGCTCACGGAGGAGGGGCAGGGGGCCGACCGTCTTGGCGTGACGCACCTCGAGGCGTCCGCGGCGGAGCCAGACATCGAGCTCGACGAGGTCGGCGCCGATGGATGTCGCGTGCTCGAGACGGGCGAGGTCGTTGCCGGCGCGGTGGGCGATGGCGACGGGGCGCCCCTGAGGGGTGGGGCAGCTCACGAAGGGGCCCCGCCTCGCTGGAGCAGGTACTGGACGTCGGGCGGAAGGGGGACGCCGCGGCCGCTCACGGTGTCGAGCCAGGCCCAGGAGTGAACGAAGGTCGCGACCGCCGTCCCGCGGGCTGTGGAGCGCACGGAGAACTCCTGCTCGAAGCCTCGTTCGTCGGCGCTCGTGGTCGTGACCTCGATGGTGGCGCCGTCACGCCAGGGGAGGGGGGCGTGGTAGACGGCGCGGGTCTCGCGCTGGACGGCGACGACGTGGTCGGGCTTGGACACGCCGCAGTGCTCCTCGAAGGCGGCGTAGGCGAGCTCCGTGAGCGCGAGGAGGACGCCCGCATGGACGAAGCCGGTGTCCGTGAAGGTGTCGGTGTGGCGAGTGGGGTAGGAGATGGAGAAGGGCACGACCCGATCGTGGGAGTCACAGCCGCGAGAGGCAACCCTAGAAGATGACGGCGTCGACGCCCCAGACCTGGCCGGCGCCGGTCACGAAGAGGACGACGGCAATCAGGATCATCATCAGGTTCTGGCCCTGCTCGCCCTGATCCTTGAGGCCCGCGAGGAGCAAGTAGTTCAGGTTGAGGAACGCGGCCAGCACGAGCCCGGCGAAGGTGAGGATACCGAAGGTGATGCTGACACCGGCGGCGAACTCGCCGAGGACGACCATCCAGGAGGTGATGACCCAGGTGCGCTCGCTGCGCAGGGCCGTTGCCTTGAGGATGCCGGCGAAGGCGGGGATGGGGTGATCCTCGACGAGACCCTCGACCCAGCCGCGCGAGCCGCCACTGAGGAAGCCGGGCAGGTCCTTGTGGCGCACGCTCTCCAGCCACCAGAGGCCGAGGCCGATGCGGAGGATGGCGAGCCACTCCTCCTTCGTGAGCCAGTCGAAGATGTCGAGGGGTTCCATGGGCGAGGGATTCTAGCGCTCCTGTGGCGCCCTCGCGCTACGATCGGACGATGGCAAACGGAACTCGTCCCCCGCTGGTCTGGGTCGACATGGAGATGACGGGCCTCGACGTAGCACGCCACCACGTACTCGAGGTGGCGGCGATCGTCACGGACGGAGACCTGAACGAGATCGATGAAGGGCTCGACGTGATCGTGCACCAGCCCGAGGAAGTCCTGGCGCTGATGGACGAGTGGTGCGTGAACCAGCACGGCCAGTCGGGGCTAGCGGCGGCGGTGCGGGAGTCGCGCGTGGGGCTGGCGGAGGCGGAGGCGCTGCTGCTCGACTACCTGCGGCGGCACACGTCGGAGGGGCAGTCGCCCCTGTGCGGGAACTCGGTGGGGCACGACAAGCGCTTCCTCGAGCGGTGGATGCCGGAGGTGGTCCAGCACCTGCACTACCGGATCATCGACGTGTCGACGGTGAAGGAGCTGGCGCTGCGCTGGTACCCGGACGTGGAACGCTTCCCGAAGGGGGAGGCGCACCGCGCCCGCGACGACATCCGCGAGTCGATCGCGGAGCTGCGGTACTACCGGGAGCAGCTCTTCCGCTAGCGGCCGCGCAGGCGGCGCGCGGCGCGCTGGATAATGCCCGGACGGCGGATGCGTTCGCGCAGCTGGGCCAGGCCCTCGGGCGTGCCGATGAGGACGGGGCGGGACCAGTCGCGGAGGGTGGGGGTGCGGTCCTCGCGGACGCGGGTGGGGGGGACGAAACGCTCGAACGGCTTCCAGGCGTTGCCCTCGCGGACCAGGGCCTCGCGCCCCGCCGCTTCGGCGAGGACGAGGCCGGCGGCGAGATCCCAGGCGTGGACGCCCCAGAACTGGGCGGTGGTGAAGACGCCGGCGGCGACGTAGGCGCATTCGATGGCGGCGGAGCCGGTCACGCGGTTGTCCCAGCTGGCGGAACGCCCGGGAGCGCCGCCGGGGACGGCGCTGAGGCTGCGACGAACGCCCTGGTTCTCGACGGCCTCCACGGGTTCGCCGTCGAAGCTCAAGGGACCGCCGTGGCGCGCGTGGTAGACGCCCGGCCCGAGGCCGTGGCTGGTGGAGCACCAGATGGCGCCCGCCACGGGAACGCCCTCGTGGAGGACGCCCACGGAGGCGGCGAAGAGCGGGTAGCGGTTGACGAAATTGGTGGTGCCGTCAACCGGGTCGATGGCCCAGAGGTACTCGGCATCGGGCAGGGGGGCGTCGTCCTGCTCCTCGCCGAGGACGGCGTGGCCGGGGAGGCGCTCGGCGAGGCGCTCGCGGATCATCTCCTCGACGGCGCGGTCGACCTCGGAGACGGGGTCGGTGGGGGCGGCTTCCTCCGACTTGCCCTCGGTCTTGTAGTCGACGTTGATGGAGCGCCCGAGGGCGGCGGTAATCTCCGCGCCCGCGGCGGCCGCAAGCTCGCGGGCGACCGCCTCAAGCTCCGAGAGCTGGGCAGACCGGGGCCGGAGACGTTCCTGGTCTGGAGCGGGCTCCTCGGTCACGGGGCGGTCACGATCCGGCCTCGGCGACAAGCTCGTCGAGGGTGACGCGGGCGACGCGGCGGCCGCGCGCGAGCAGCGCTTCGAGGTCGCCCTGGGCCTGCGCGGCCTTGAGCTGGGCGAAGGTCCAGGGCTTGCCCGGCACGGGGGCGTCGACGGGATCGTCACGGACGATCTGGACGAAGGCGCCGCTGGGCGGTCCGCCCTTGTGGAGCTGGCCGGTGGAGTGGAGGTAGCGCGGCCCGAAGCCGGCGGTGGTGGCGACGCCATGGCGGTCGCGGAGGCGGAGGCGGAGGTCCTGCAAGGCCCCGGCGTTCTCCGCGGTGCGGGGCAGGTAAGCGAGGAGGGCAAGATAGTCCCCCGGCCGGAGGGAGGCGAGCACCTCGGCGACGGGCGGGGTCAACGGGGGCGGGGCGGGGGCGGCGAGGACGCGGGCGGTGGCGTCCTTGGCCTCCTGCACGTTGGGCTGGTCGAAGGGGTGGACGCCGAGCACGTGTCCAGCGACCGCAGTGGCCATCTCCCAGCGCGCGAACTCGGCGGGAAGCTGGGTGGGGTCGGCGTAGGGGAGACGCACGACCGGGTGGCCGGCTGCCTCGATGGCGGCGAGCCCGTCGTGCTCGCCGAGGGCGACAAAGATGCGGTCGTCGCCATAGACGTCGGGCGCCGCGAGGGGTTCTCCCTCGATGGGGACAATGCCCTTCCCCTCCTTGCCCAGGGACTCAGCGAGGATCTGCTCGATCCAGATGCCGAGCTCGCCGAGCTCCGCGGGGAGCACGAGCGTGAGCTTGTCGCGCCCGGCGAGGGCGGCTTCGCCAAGCACGGCCCCGAGGAGGACGCCGGGATTCTCGGCGGGGACGGTGCGGCGGCAGGCGTCGAACATCTCCTGGGCGCGCATCGCGAGCTGGCCCACGTCGGCGCCGAAGAGGGCGGCGGGGGCCATGCCGAACGCGGAAAGGGCGGAGTAGCGCCCGCCGATCTCGGGGTCGCCGTGAAAGACGTGACGGAAGCCGCGCTCTTGCGCGAGGGCGTCGAGGGGGGAGTCCGCGTCGGTAATGGCCGCGAAACGGGATCCGTCGGGCGCCTTCTCCCAGAAGTAGGCGAGCTGGGCGCTGGTTTCGATAGTGGAGCCGCTCTTGCTGGCGGCGATGAAGAGCGTGCGGTCGAAGTCCAGGCGGGATTCGAGGGCGAGCAGCTCCTCCGGATCGGTCGTGTCGGGAACGTGGAGGGTGAGCCCCCCGTTGGCAGTCCCGAGGGCGGCATGGAGGACGCTCGCGGTGAGGCTCGACCCGCCCATGCCCATGAGCACGACGTCGGTCAGGCCTTCGCCGGCGATTTCGGCGGCGAAGGCGGTCAGCTCGGGAGCGTCTTCGAGGCTCTGTTCCGCGGCGGTGAGGAAGCCGAGGCGGTCGCTGATCTCGGCGGGTTCGGGCTTCCAGACGGTGTGGTCGCGCATCCAGATGCGGCGAACGACCTCATCGCGGCGGAGCGCCGCAAGGCGCTCCTCGACGGCAGGCGCGAGGTTGCCGAGCGCGCGAGAGGCGGCCGGCTGGCGGCCGGGGGCGGTCGCGAGGCGCCGGTCAAGCTTCGCCATGAGCGCCTTGTAGCTGTCCTCGAAGGAAGCAAGGCCATCGACGAGGAGCTTCTCGGTTACGGCGGTCAGATCGATACCGGCCGCCTCGGCCTCGGCGAGCAGGCGGCCCGCCTCTTCGAGCGTCTCGGGACCGGCGGATTCGACGACCAGGTGGTCGAGCACGGCGTCGAGGGTGGCCTGGGGAAGGGTGTTCACGGTGTGCGGGAAGATGAGGGTTTCGACGTAGAGGATGTCGGAGTACGCGGGGTTCTTGGTGCCGGTCGAGGCCCAGAGGGGGCGCTGGGGACGGGCTCCGGCCTTCGCGAGATGCTCCCAGCGCTCTCCGGCGAAGATGCCCTGGAAGCGCGCGTAGGCGTGGCGAGCGTTCGCGACGGCGATCTGGCCACGCAGGGGGGAGTCCTCGGGCAGCTGCGCATCGACGGCGGTATCGACCCGCGAAACGAAGAAGGAGGCAACGCTGGCGATGGTATCGAGGGGGTCGCCGGCTTCGAGGCGACGCGCAAGGCCGGCGATGTAGGCGGCGGCCACCCGCTCGTAAACCGCGACGCTGAAGAGAAGCGTGACGTTCACGTTCACGCCGGCGGCGATGAGCTCGGTTAGAGCCTCCACACCGGCGGGCGTGCCGGGAACCTTGATCATGACGTTGGGCCTGTCGACCAGGCGGAAGAGACGGAGGGCCTCGGCGACCGTGGCCTCGCGGTCGTGCTCGATGCCGGGCGGCACCTCGAGGGAGACGTAGCCATCGACGGCGACGGTCGACTCGTAGACGGGGCGGAGGGCATCGGCGGCGAGCCGGATGTCCTCGGAAGCGAGGGCGACAAAGGCGTCGTAAGGGTCGGCCTCGCCCATGCGAATGATGGCCTGGAGGGCTTCCTCGTAGTCGCCCGACTCCGAAATGGCCTTGTCGAAGATGGTGGGGTTGGAGGTCATGCCGGTGATCCAGCCGTCGGCGACCATGCGGTCGACCTCGCCGGAGCTGAGCAGGCCGCGGCGGATGTAGTCGAGCCAGACACTCTGACCCTGCTGGATGAGCTGCCGGGTTGCCAGAGGCACGATAGCTATCCTCCCGCGGGCTCGGCCACCCGGATACGCGCAACGAGGGCCGCGGCGCGCTCCGCGATAGCCTCCGCTGTGAACCCGTACCGCTCCATCATGACCTTGCCCGGAGCAGAGGCGCCGAAGCGATCGATCCCGGCGACCTCGCCGGCATCGCCAACGTAGCGCTCCCAGCCGATGCTCGTGCCGGCCTCGATGGCGAGGCGTGCGGTCACGGCCGGAGGCAGCACCTCGTCCCGGTAGGACGGGGGTTGGTCGGCGAAGAGCTCCCAACTGGGCATGCTCACGACGCGGGCAGCAATACCCTGCTCCGCCAGCATCGAGGCGGCGTCGCGGGCGAGCGAGACCTCGGAGCCGGTCGCGATGAGGATGATGTCGGGGGAGCATCCAGGGGCGTCGTCGAGGACGTAGGCGCCTCGGGGCACGCCCTCGCGGACGCGCTCCTGGTCGGCGATGACGGGCACTCCCTGGCGGGTGAGAGCGAGAAGGGTGGGACCGTTGCGCCGTTCGAGGGCGACCCTCCAGGCGGCGGCGGTCTCGTTGGCGTCGGCGGGGCGGAGAACGGTGAGGCCGGGGATGGCGCGGAGGGCGAGGAGCTGCTCGATGGGCTGGTGGGTGGGGCCGTCTTCGCCAACGCCGATGCTGTCGTGGGTGAACACGTAGACGGAGTGGCAGCCCATGATGGAGCCGAGGCGGATGGCGCCCCGCATCCAATCGGAGAAAGCGAGGAAGGTGCCGCCGTAGGGAATGAGCCCACCGTGCACGGCCATGCCGTTCACGATCCCGCCCATGGCGTGCTCGCGGACGCCGAAGCGGAGGTTGCGTCCCTCCCAGGCATCCTTCGCGAAGTCGGTTGAGGCGTTCAGGTAGGTGTTGTTCGAGGGTGTCAGGTCCCCGGAGCCGCCCACCAGGTTGGGGATGACCGGCGCGAGGGCGTTGAGCACCTTGCCCGAGGCGGCGCGCGTCGCCATGGCGCCGTCGTCAGGGGAGAAGGCGGGGAGGTGGTCCTCCCAGCCGTCGGGAAGGTCGCCGGCGGCGCCCCGGCGCCACTCGGCCGCCTGTCCGGGGAAGGCGCGCTCGTAGGCCTCAAGGCGCTCCTGCCAGGCGGCCTGGCGAGCGGCGCCCTGCTCGAGGGCGACGCGGAACTCGGCAAGCACGTCATCGGGTACGTGGAAGGCGGCATCGGGGTCCCAGCCGAGCGCCTCCTTGGTGAGGCGCACCTCGTCTTCGCCAAGGGGGTTGCCGTGGGCGGAGGCGGACCCCGCCTTGTTGGGGCTGCCGTGGCCGATCTCGGTGGCCGCAACGATGATCGAGGGGCGGTCGTCGACCCCCTGGGCGGCGCAGAGGGCGGCGTCGACGGCTTCGAGGTCGTCGCCGTCGACGTGCTGGACGTGCCAGCCGTAGGCAGCGAACCGCTCCCCGACGTTCTCCTGGAAGGCGAGGTCGGTGCTGCCATCGATCGAGATTTCGTTGTCGTCGTAGAGGAACGTGAGCTTGCCCAGGCCGAGCGTCCCGGCGAGGGAGCATGCTTCGGAGGCGATCCCTTCCATCAGGTCGCCATCGCTGACGAGGGCGTAGGTGCGATGGTCGACGATGTCGTGGCCGGGGCGGTTGAAGCGGGCAGCAAGCATGCGCTCGGCGATGGCCATGCCGACGGCGTTCGCGACGCCGGAGCCGAGGGGTCCGGTGGTCGTCTCGACGCCGGGGGTGAGGCCGTACTCGGGGTGGCCGGGGGTCTTGCTGCCCCACTGGCGGAAGTTCCTGATCTCGTCGAGGGGGAGGTCGTAGCCGGTCAGGTGGAGGAGGCTGTAGAGGAGCATTGAGGCGTGGCCGGCGGAGAGGACGAAGCGATCGCGGTCGGGCCAGGCGGGGTCGGCGGGGTTGTGGCGGAGGTGGCGCGTCCAGAGCACGTAGGCCATGGCGGCGGCGCCCATGGGGGCGCCGGGATGGCCTGAGTTGGCAGCCTGGACAGCATCCATGGAGAGGGTGCGGATTGTGTTGATCGCCTTGTGCCTGAGGGTACCGGCGGGTGCGGTCATGGGATGGGCGCTCCACGGCGTCTTGGTCTGGCAAAGCCGGCGGGTCGCGGCGGGGGCAACGTCCGGGGGAAGGCTAGCACGTCTGTTTCTACCCAGACAGAAAAAAGCGTTCAGGAGCGTGCGGGTGCGGGGGTGAAGGTCTACGATCCGGAGAGCGGGGAGGCGGCAGGCAGCCCGCGAAAGCCCGGAAGGAACGTGATGCGAGAGATCGAGGCGGCGGCCATCACCGAGACCGTCGCCAGGCTCGCCGTGGAGTCGACCCACTTCCTTCCGGAGGACGTGGAGGGCGCCATCCGCGATGCACGCGAGACGGAGCGCTCGCCGCTGGGCGTGCAGATCATCGACGAGATACTGGAGAACGCGGAAGCCGCACGGGAACGGATGCTGCCGCTCTGCCAGGACACGGGTACGGCGGTCGTTCACGTGGAGCTGGGGCAGGACGTGCACGTATCGGGGGGTTACCTGATCGACGCGATCAACGCGGGCATCGAGCAGGGGTACGGGGAGGGTTACCTGCGTAAGTCGATCGTCGAGCACCCCTTCGGCCAACGGACGAACACGGGCACGAACGCGCCGGGCGTGATCCACACCGAGATCGTGCCGGGCGAGGAGATTCACATCGGCTTCATGCCCAAGGGGGGTGGCTGCGAGAACATGTCGCGCTATCAGAACTTCCTTCCGGGGGCGGGGCGCGAGGCGGTCATCGACTTCGTCTGCGAGACCGTGGATGTGTCGGGAGGGAACCCGTGCCCGCCGCTCATCATCGGGGTGGGCGTGGGGGGCACGGCGGAGAAGGCGATGACGATCGCGAAGCACTCGCTCTTCCGGAAGGTCGGTGAGCGGAACCCTGACGCGGAGGTGGCGGCACTCGAGGGCGATCTGCTGGAAGCGGTGAACGCGCTCGGGGTGGGGCCGCAGGCGGTGGGAGGCTCGACGACGGCGCTCGACGTGTTCGTCGAGACGTTTCCGACCCACATCGCGGCGCTGCCGGTGGCAGTCAACATCCAGTGCCACAGCGCGCGCACGAAGCACGCGGTGCTCTAGGGAGGGGGAGATGGCGGAAAGCAAGGCGATCACGCTGCCCCTGACGGACGATGTCATCGAGGGTCTGCGCATCGGCGACCACGTGGAGTTCAGCGGCGTCATCCATACGGCGCGGGACGCCGCCCACAAGCGCATCGTCGCGATGGCGGACGCGGGCGAGGCGCTGCCGCTCGACCTGCGCGGGCAGGTCATCTACTACGTGGGTCCGACGCCGGCCCGACCGGGACAGGCGATCGGCTCGGCGGGACCAACGACGGCGATGCGGCTCGACCCGTACACGCCGCGCATGCTGGAGCTGGGCGTGAAGGGCATGATCGGCAAGGGCGGGCGGGGTCAGGCCGTACGCGAGGCCATCCAGGCGGCCCACGCCATCTACTGCATCGCGGTGGGGGGTACGGGGGCGCTCCTGAACCGGCACATCAGAAGCGCGGAGGTTGTGGCGTTCGAGGACCTGGGGACGGAGGCCATCCGCCGGCTGGAGGTCGATCGCTTCCCGGCGATCGTCGTAAACGACGCATTCGGGGGCGACCTGCTGGAGGCTGGGCGGCGGCAGTACCGCACGAGCTCGCGGCCGGTGCCTGTCGGAGGCGGTGGAGCTTGACGACGTCAGAGACGCGAACCGCACGAACGCCCACGGGAGACGACACGCCTGCCGCAGTCGCTCGCTTGGCGGCGTGCTGCTGGGAAGCGGCCACGCTCGACCGCGAGGCGGTGGCGGCGGTCGAGCGGCTGGCCGGCGAGACACATCCCGACGCAGCCATCATCCGGACGTGCCAGCGGATCGAGGCGTACGCGCTGTCGCCGTGTGACTGCCCCGCACCGAAGCGACGGGAAGGGCTGGGAGCGCTGCGTCACCTGAGCGAGGTGGCGGCGGGACTGCACTCGGCGGTGCTGGGCGAGGCGCAGATCCTCGGGCAGAGCCGCCGTGCCTTCGACGACGCTGACAGCGTCCTGCTCGGCCTGGGGCGCACGGCGATCGCGGCAGCGCGGGCATTACGGGCAGAGACGGAGTTCGACAGCCACGCCGGACACCTGCTCGACCGGGGACTTGCGCTCACAGGCCTCCAGCCAAAGGGCCGGCTGCTTGTGCTTGGCACGGGCGCGATGGCGCGGCTCGTGGCCGAGCGCGGCGAGACGCTCGGGTTCGACGAAGTGCTCGTGGCGGGGCGGCGCCCACCGCAACAGCCGATTGCGGGCACGTACATCCCGCTGGGGGGCATCCGCGGGACGGGACCGGTCACAGTCGTGGCGGGCTGCCTCGGGTCAGCGGCGAACGTGATCGCCCTGGAGGCGCTGCCGCCGGCCGAGCTCGTGCTGGACCTGGGGACGCCGCGGAACTTCTCGGGGGAGGCGGAAGCGCGGGTGGTGACGATCGCGGACCTGCTCTCGGACGAAGCGGGGCGGCCGCACTCGGTCGCGCGGCGGGGGGCGCTGCGCGAGCGGCTGCACGCGCTGCTCGACCGCGAGCTGGCGTCGCGACGGGAGACGGCGTCGACGCCGGTGGGGGCGCTGCGGGCGTCGGTCGAGCGGGCGCGCCGGCGGGAGCGGGCGCGCATCGCGGAGCGTCACCCGGAGATTCCGCCGGAGACGCTCGACGCGCTCACGCGGTCGCTGGTGAACCGCATCCTGCACGCGCCGACAGAACGCCTGCGGGCGCTGGGGGAGGGGTCGGAGCTGGCGCGGGAGCTGGCGGCGCTGTTCGCGGAGGGGGACGAGTAGGACAGGACCGCCCCCTACTCCCCTTCGTCGGCCACGGTGGCGCGGAGCGGAGGCGTCTCAGTCGATGAACTGGAGGGCGCTGGCGACGGCGGTGACGGCGACGATGAGGGCGGTGATGATGGAGAGACCCCACGAGATCGTGCGGGACATCGTGTCGAGCTTCGTCTCGACCCTGGCAACCTCGCCGCGGACGGTCTCCACTTCACCCCGGAGCCCCACGATCTCGGCCTTCAACTCGCCATACTTCTCAGCCAGATCGTGCTTCGACGCGTAGTAGTCCCGGGGTTCGACCGTCGCCACTCAGCATCTCCTTGTTCGACGGAGTCTATTGTCTCAGACTACACAGCGCCAGGACAACCTACTCCCCCTCGTCGGCCATGATGGCGAGGAAG
This sequence comes from Tepidiformaceae bacterium, assembly GCA_965203545.1. Taxonomy (GTDB): domain Bacteria; phylum Chloroflexota; class Dehalococcoidia; order Tepidiformales; family Tepidiformaceae; genus UBA2991. The sequence goes on along the minus strand of OZ241899.1, from coordinate 183,504 downwards.
CCGAGTCGGCGCTGGCCGTCGTCTTCCTCGGGGTGGACCTCGACGCGGAAGATGGTGGTGTAGGGGAGGAAGACCTGGACGTCGTGTTCGTGGTCCTCGCGCTGGGTGTGGAGCGCGACCCAGGTGTCGGAGACGCCGGAGATTGCCTTCACGAAGTGCTTGGCGCCATCTACCGTGTAGAGCTCGACGATGGGGGACTCGCAGACGACCTGCGTGCAGAACGACTTGATGGCCTGCGGGAGGGTCTGCTCGAAGAAGTCGCGGTCGAAGGGCGGGCCGCCGGCGGGGGCGGTGGCCTGGGCGGGCGGGACGACACCGGGAGGCAGGAAGAGTGCGGTCTCAGGAGGCATGGTGCTGGCAGGGTACGCGCGCGGACGCGGGATCGCCAGATGGCGGGCGGTCCGCTGTGAGGCGGGGGTTCGCTAGACTTGTCGCTGCAGGGGAGGCCCCGCATGACGGACACGAAGGAATCGGACGCGACGCAGCCCAGCCTGTTCTCGGATGAGGCGCTGGCGGAGCTGTCGCGTGTGGTGCACGGCTGGGAGGAGGGGCCGCTGGCGAAGGCGCTACAGCGGTCGCCGGAGCGGTCGGACGGATTCGCGACGAGCAGCCTCGACGTACACCGGCTCTACACGCCTCTCGACATCGCCGACCTCGATTACGAGCGCGACCTCGGCTTCCCCGGCGAATACCCGTTCACGCGCGGCGTGCAGCCGACGATGTATCGCGGGCGCCTCTGGACGATGCGCCAGTACGCCGGGTTCGGGACGGCGGAAGAGTCCAACCAGAAATTCCGCTACCTGCTGAGCCAGGGGCAGACGGGCCTCTCCGTCGCGTTCGACCTGCCCAGCCAGCTCGGCTACGACTCCGACGACCCGATGGCGATCGCGGAAGTCGGGCAGGTGGGGGTTGCGATCGACTCGCTCTACGACATGGAGACGCTGTTCGCGGAGATCCCGCTGGACAAGGTCTCGACGAGCATGACGATCAACGCGCCGGCGGCGGTGATGCTGGCGATGTACGTGGCGGCGGGGGAGAAGCAGGGCGTGCCCGCGGAGAAGCTGCGGGGCACGGTCCAGAACGACGTGCTGAAGGAGTACGTGGCGCGCGGGACCTACATCTTCCCGCCGGGGCCGAGCGTAAGGCTGGCAGCCGACGTGATGGCGTTCTGCGCCAAGGAGGTGCAGCTCTGGAACACGATCAGCGTGAGCGGCTATCACATCCGGGACGCGGGCTCGACGGCGGCGCAGGAGATCGGGTTCACGTTCGCGAACGCCTGCGCCTACATCGAGGCAGCGCTGGCGCGCGGGCTCGAGATCGACGAGTTCGCGCCGCGCATCAGCTGGATTTTCAACACGCATAACCACTTCTTCGAAGAGGTGGCGAAGTACCGGGCGCTGCGGCGCCTGTGGGCGCGGCTGCTGAAGGAGCGGTACGGGGCGAAGAACCCGCGCTCGATGATGCTGCGCACGCACACGCAGACGGGTGGCAGCACGCTCATGGCGCAGCAGCCGGAGAACAACATCGTGCGGGCCGCGGTCCAGACGCTGGCGGCGGTGACGGGCGGGGTGCAGAGCATCGCGCTGAGCTGCTTCGACGAGGCGCTGGCGCTGCCCACGGACGAGGCGCAGCGGATCGCGCTGCGGACGCAGCAGATCATCGCGCATGAGACGGGGGCGGCGGACACGGTCGACCCGTTCGCGGGGAGCTACTACGTGGAGCACCTGACGAACGACCTGGAGCGGCAGGCGGTCGCGATCATGGCGGAGGTGGAGGCGATGGGCGGCTCGGTGCCGGCGATCGAGAGCGGCTGGATGCAGAACCAGATCGCGGAGGCGAGCTGGAAGTACCAGCAGCGCGTCGACGACGGCGAGGAGGTAGTCGTGGGGGTGAACGACTTCCAGGAAGGCGGGGACCAGCCGCAAACGATCTTCAGCGTCGACCGGCGGCTCGTGGACGAGCAGCTGTCACGGCTGGAGCACCACCGTCGCGAGCGCGACGCGGAGGCGGTTGCGAGCGCAATCGCGGGACTGAAGGCGGCCTGCGAGGCCGACGCGAACTTGCTGCCGCCGATTCTCGACGCGGTGCGCGCCTACGCCACTCTGGGCGAGATCTGCGGGGCGATGCGCGAGGTATTCGGGGAGTACCGCCCGCCGACGGTCATCTAGCACCTGGCCCCTTCCGGTACGCTGGCCCCAGCCAGACAGCGACGGGGGCCGGGCATGAGCGACTCCGAGCGGGAACTCCTTGAGGCTGCGCGACGGTTCAGCTTCGGCGGGCGCATGGACGCTTCGAGTTCGGGGCCGATCTTCGTGCGCGGAGCGGGCTCGGAGGTCGAGGACATCAATGGGAAGCGCTATCTCGACTTCAACTCCGGGCAGATGTGCGCCTGGCTGGGCCACAACCACCCGGCCATTGTCGAGGCTGTGGCGGAAGCCTGCGGAAGGCTGATCCACGCGCACAGCAGCTACTACAACGACCAGGAGATCCGGCTGGCGGAACGGCTGGCGCAGCTGCTCCCGGAGCCCCTGCGCAAGAGCCTGTTCCTGCAGTCGGGCGCCGACGCCAACGAGGCGGCGATCAACATCGCGCGGAAGTACACGGGTGGGTTCGAAGTGGTCAGTCCCCACGTGTCCTTCCACGGCATGTCCGACACGACGCGGGGCCTCACCTTCGCCGGGTGGCATCGGGGCTACGGTCCACCGCAGCCGGGGTTGATGGCGATGCTCGCGCCCTACTGCTACCGCTGTCCCATTGGGCTCACGCCTGATTCCTGCGACATTGCCTGCCTCGACGCGTCGTTCGAGCTGATCGACGCCCAGACCACGTCGCGTCCGGCGGCTGTTTTGACGGAGCCGATCTTCTCCGCCGGGGGCGTGATCGAGCCGCCCCCGGGCTGGCTGCCCGAGCTCAAGGCGCGATGCGAGGAGCGGGGCATGCTGCTCATCCTCGACGAGGAGCAGACAGGGTTGGGCAAGACGGGCGACACCTTCGCGTTCGAGCAGGAAGGGGTCGTGCCCGACATCCTCACGCTGGCGAAGCACTTCGGCGGCGGCATCACGCTGTCCTCCGTCAGCACGTCGGCGAAGATCGAGGAACGCGTGGTCGAGGATGAGTTCATCGTCACGCACTCGCACTCGAACGACCCGCTCGCCTGCGCGGCCGGGCGGGCGACCCTCGACGTGCTGGAAGGCGAGGGACTGGCGGGCGTTGCGAGACGCCTGGGAGGCCGGCTGAAGTCGAAGCTGCAGGCGTTGGCGGAGCGCTTCGAGATCGTCGGTGACGTACGGGGGCGGGGGTTGCTGCTGGGGGTCGAGTTGGTCCGCGATCGCGAAACGAAGGAGCCGGCAACGACGGAGGGTCGCGCCATTGCCCGGCGCTGCCTCGAGAACGGGCTCATCTTCAGCCTCAGGCGCGAGGGTTCCGTCCTTCGGTTCGTGCCCCCGGCGAGCACGACGGAGGAGCAGATCGACGAGGCAGTGGCGCTCCTCGAGGAGGCCCTTGCGGAGGTCTGCCGGTAGTTCGGGCGCCCTCGCGTGTCGGGTAGGCTGCCCCCAACGAAACGGCGAAGGGGGCAGCAATGACGGCAGAATCGATCAGCTACTCGTGCACGAGGTGCTCGAACCCATCGTTCACGACGGAAGACCTCTTCTTCGCGGGGAAGTGGGGGCGCTTCTTCGACATGCAGAGCAAGAAGTTCACGGCTGTCACGTGCGAGAACTGCGGCTACACGGAGTTCTACCGCCAGCAGGGCAGCAGGGCGGGCAACATCCTCGACCTGCTCGCGAGCGGATAGGACTCAGGTAACGCCGGACTCGCGCAGGGCCTCGATCTCGTCCCAGGAGTAGCCGAGCTCGGTGAGGTAGCGCTCGGTCGAGTCTCCGAGCTCGGGGGGCGGGGCGACCTCGGTCCGGGGCTCGCGGCCGAACTGAATGGGGCTTCCCACCACCAGCGCCTCGCCGTAGGCGGGGTGGGGCATGGCAGCGATGTAGCCGTTCGCGCGGGCCTGGGGGTCGGCGAGGATGTCGGCGTAGGTCTGGACGGGGCCACAGAAGATGTCGCGGGCGCGGAAGCGGGCGATCCACTCGTCCGTCGTTCCCTTACGGATGGCTGCCTCAAGGTGGGGGTGGATGTCGGCCATGCCAGCGGCGCGGGAGCGGTCGTCGGGGTACTGCTCGGCGAGGTCGTTCAGGCCGAGCTCATCGCAGAGGGCGGCGAACTTGTCGGTGGTGGCGCCACCGATGACGAGCCAGCCGTCGGCGGTCTGGTAGGAGCGCCAGACGGAGCGGGACGTGAGGAGGGGGTGGCCGAGGCCGGCGCGCGGGGCGGTATCGCCGGAGAAGGATTCGGTATTGATCTCCCAGGACTGGAGGGCGATCTGGGAGCCGTAGAGGGAGACGTCGACCTGCTCGCCCTCGCCGGTGCGCTCACGCTTGACGAGGGCGGCGAGGATGCCGGAGCAGAGGATCATGGCGCCAACCTGGTCGGCGATGGCGGCGCCGGTGGGGGTGGGGGGGCCATCCTCGGGGCCGCTGCGGAGCATGATGCCGCCGGAGGCCTGGCCGATGATGTCGTTGCCGGGGACGGGGGTGCGGTCGCCGTGGGGGCCGAAGGCGGACGCGCAGGCGTAGACGATGCGGGGGTTGAGGGCGGAGAAGGTCTCGTAGTCGAAGCCGAGGCGGTCCATCGCGCCGGGGCGCATGTTGCTGACGACGACATCGACCTGCTCGACGAAGCGGTGGACGATCTCGCGGGCCTCGGGGCGGCGCACGTCGAGGGTGATGCTGTGCTTGCCGCGGTTGTGGGCGACGAAGTAGGAGGTGGGGGCGCTGCGGCGGCCACCGACGCCGCGGCCGCGCTCCCCCTGGCGGTGTTCGACCTTGATGACCTCGGCGCCCATGTCGGCCAGCAGCGTCGTGGCGTAGGGCCCCTGCTGGGCCCAGGTGAAATCGAGCACACGGATGCCTTCGAGCGGACGTCCCATGTCTTCCCTCCGCAGTCGTGGGGAGCATGGCACAGGGTCGGGCGGAGGCGCGAGTCAGGCGCGCAGGGGTTGGATGCTGCGGTAGGTGGCGCAGCGCCAGACCCACTCGAAGGGGCCGTAACGGAACCGGTCGAGCCACGGCTGGGACCAGGCCAGCTGCACAACCCAGACGGCGACGATGAAAAGGAGAATCCAACTGCGGTTCAGGTCGGAGGGGTCAAAGAGCGTGCGGAGGACGATGACGCCGATGACGGTCTGCGTGAGGTAGTTGGTGAGGGCCATGCGCCCGACGGCATGGATGCGCCGGTGAAGGGCACCCTCGCCGCGGAGGTTCCAGAGCGCGATGAGGCTGAGGTAGGCCAGCGCAAGGGGGAGGGTCGCGAGGGTGTTGGGAATGGCGCCCATGATGGCGACGTCGGCGGAGAAGTCGGTGGCGGCCATCCAGGTAAAGCCGCCAATCGAGAGGGGCAGTCCGATGGTGAGTCCCCAGACCACGACGCGACGGTAGAAGGCCGGAGAACGGGCGCCCGTAATGACCCCGGTGCGGTAGAGCCCGACGCCAATCAGCATCATGCCGAGGGCGCGCAGGAAGCCATCTGCGAAGAACCACCCGACGACGCGTGTAGCGCCGAATTCTCCGAAGAAATTGTCCTCCGCAGCGTCGGGAGCCACCTCTGCTTCGGTCAGCCAGAACTGCCCGAGGTCGGCAGCGCTCTCGATGGTGGGCTGGACGACAAGGGCCAGCGCCACGGCGCCCAGGATCGCGAGCCCCCCGAGCGCGAACAGCATGGCTGCTCGAAGCCGGTGCAGGGCAATGAGGAAGACCGAGCAGATGGCGTAGAGGATGAGCACATCCCCATCCCAGAGGGCGGCATGAAGGATGCCGATAAGGAGCAACAAGAAGTTACGCCAGAAGCTGAGCCAGCCCGCGCGCCGTCCCTTATCGCGGGCGCGTTCGAAGAAGAGGACGATGCCGGCGCCGAACAGCACTGAGAAGAGACCCATGAACTTCTGGTCGACGAAGATCTCGCCCGCGCCTCCGATGACCCAGTCGAGCCAGGTGTCCATGCCGCCCGCGCCGATGTTCCAGTAGGCGGCCGGCTCGAGACCGAAGGAGACGGCGTTCATCAGGAGGATGCCGAGCACGGCGACGCCGCGAATGGCATCGAGCGTGGTGATCCGCTCCCCCAGACCCGTGGGCGCGAGCTGGTCCGAGGTAGTGGACGTGACCTCAGCCATGGTCAGAGGCTGCCACTACGGGAGGAGGCGGACCTTGATGGAGCCGGAGGACTTGTCGTCGGCGGTCTGGAAGGCTTCGGGGGCGCGGTCGAGGGGGAAGGTGTGGGTGACGAGGGGCTGGAGGGGCTCGATGAGCTCGTCGAGGAGGTCGGTGGCGAGGCCGAACTCGGTGCGGGGACCGGGGCGCCCGTAGCAGACCGCGCCGATGAGGCGCACCTCCTTCAGGAGGAGGGGCGTGGCGGGCAGGGAAACCTCGCTGCCGAAAGCGCCGAGCATGACGACCGTGCCGCGGTTGCGGACGAGGGCGATGCCCTCGTCGATGGTGGGAGCGCTGCCGCCGACGGTCTCGATGACGGCGTCGACGGGGAGGCCCTTCAGCTCCCGGCGAGCCGTCTCGCCGTCGGGGAAGACGTCAGTCGCGCCGAGGGCACGGGCCATCTCGGCCTGGAAGGGGTGGCGGGCGGTGAGGTAGACCTCGGTGGCGCCGGCGCGGCGGGCGACGAGCAAGTTCACGAGGCCGACGGTACCTGCGCCGAGGATGACGACGCGGGTGCCGAGGCGGATGCCCGCCTCGCTGACGGCGTGCACGGCGACGGCGACGGGCTCGGCGAGGGAGCCGTCCTCGGGGGCGACCCGGTCGGGGAGAGGATAGACGGAGGTGGCGGGGGCGAGCAGGGCCTCGGCCATGCCGCCGGCGCCGTCGCCGCCGAGGAAGACGCGGTTCTGGCAGTGCCAGGTCTGGCCGATGAGGCACTCGTAGCACTGGAAGCAGACGGCGACGGGTTCGACGGAGACGTTGGCGCCGGTTTCAAGCTCGACGCCTTCACCCACGGCCTCAACCACGCCGCCGACCTCGTGGCCGGGGGTGTTCACGGCAGGTCCGCCACGGCGGTAGCTGTGCAGGTCGCTGCCGCAGATGCCGGCTCCGACGACGCGCAGGCGCACCCAGCCGGGAGGCGGATCGGTCAGCTCGCGCTCAATGACCTCGACGGCGCGGGGACCGGACCAGGAGACCGCCTGCATGGTGCTCACGGCGGGCATGATACCGGGCTTACATCCGGACATCGTCGGGGGCAGGTATGCTGAGGCGCTGGGACTACCCCCCGGGAGCGGCTGTGACGTCAGAGCAGGACCGGGGTCTCCTTGGGTTCGTGGCAGGCCGGCTCAGGAGCGTTCCCGCTTTCTCGTGGTGGATCGGGCTGTCCTATTGGGTAGGGCTCACGATCGTGGTCGTAGCGGCGCTGGGCGTGCTGGTGATGTTCGCCATCCTGGTGAATCCCCTGACCGCGGTGCTGGCAGGCGTGATCGTGGTAGCGCTGGGCGTGGCGCTGACCGGAGGCGTCACACAACGCCGGCGCCTTCCTCCCGAGACGCTGTTCTATGCGGCGCTTGCCCTGATCCCGCTGTTCATTGCCCTGACGCTCATCGCGATCATTACCTGAGCCGCCTTCCCCTCCCCTGCGTAGACTGCGCGCGCGGCTCGGGCCGCGGGAGGTTGACGATGGCGCGCGAGTACATCGACGTTCTCCGGCTTCCGGAGAGCATGCCGTGGCACTACAGCCAGGCGGTGAAGGTAGGCGACACCGTCTACGTGGCGGGGCAGGTAGGGGCCGGCGAGGGCAGCATCGAGGCGCAGACGCAGAAGGCCTACGAGAGCGTCGTGGACGTACTGGCAAAGGCGGGCGCGACGATGGACCACGTCGTGCGCGAAACCGTCTACCTGGCGGACCGTTCGAAGCTGCCCGAGGTGGCGAAGGTCCGGGAGACGTTCTACGGCGACCGCTTCCCGGCGAGCACGGCGGTCTTCAGCGGGTCGGGAGACGGCTACGACATCGAGGTCGAGGTGACGGCGGTTATCGACGACTAGCGGCGCCGGCAGGGCCGGCCGCGTAGAGGCGCTCGGCCTCGCGCAGGTCGGCGGCGGTGTCGATGTCGTACCAGAAGTGGCCGCTGATATCGACGGCGCCAAGGCGGCGGTCCCGCACGAGCACGGCGAAGATGTCGCTGACGCCGCAGTCGTCGGGGGCGGCCTCGACGGCGTTCCAGATGGCCGGCGAGCAGACGAAGGCGCCGGCATCGAGCGCGTCCCAGTCAGCCACGGACTTGCCGATGGCGGTCACGAAGCCGGCGTCGTCGGTGGCGAGCTTGGTGGCCTCGTCGGCGTAGGCGTCGGTGCGGGAAGAACGGTCGGCGGCGACCCGGCAGGTGTCGCCGAGGGGGTCGGCGGCGGCGGAGTCGAGGAGGGCCTGGAGGAGCTGCGGGGAGAAGGCGTGGTCGCACATGACGAGGAGGAAGGGCTCCTCGCCACAGAAGTCGCGGGCGGCGGCGAGGGAGTAGGAGGCGCCCTGGTGGAAGCGGGGATTGGCCGCGAACTGGAGGGGAAGGCGGGCCCACTCCTGGGCACCCTGGCGCACGGCACGCTCTCCGTGGCCAGTGACGACGAGCGCCCGCTCGACGCCCGCTTCAGCGAGAGCTTCGAGGGTGTGGCCAACGAGGGGCTTACCCGCGAGGGGGACGAGGGGCTTGGGGAGGCTGGGACCGGTCTCGCTGAGGCGCTGACCACGGCCCGCCGCGAGGACGACTGCCTTCATGCACGCTCCGGCGGGCGTGAGCCCGGAACTCGGAGGCAATCGTAGCCCATTTCCGCGACAGGGCGACTTGATAGGAACGCCTATCTGCGATACTTTGCCGTGGCTAACCTCGGGGCTGAGGCCGAATTTGAGCGCTTTCGCACTGCTGACGCGCGCGCGACTGGGGCTGGACCCTCGTCCTTCGGACGGGGCTGCCGGTGACCTCGTCACGAACGGCCTCTCGTTCTCCTACGGGGACGTGCGGGCTGTCGACGACGTTTCGATCACGGTTCCGGCAGGAACGGTCACGGCGCTGCTCGGGCCGAGCGGCTGCGGCAAGACGACGCTGCTGCGCCTCATCGCCGGGCTCGAAAGGCCAGACGAGGGATCCATCCATGCGGGTGGCGAGACGTTGAGCACGCGGGAGCGCGTAAGGCCGCCGGAGAAGCGGCGCATCGGGATGGTTTTCCAGGAGGGGGCGCTCTTCCCCCACCTGAGCGTGGCCGAGAACGTGGCGTTCGGGCTGCCGCGCGGGCCGGAACGGGAACGCGACATCGAGCAAGCGCTGGAGCTCGTGGGCCTGGCAGGGATGGGGAAACGCTCGCCGACCTCGCTCTCGGGCGGGCAGCGGCAGCGGGTGGCGCTGGCGCGGGCGCTCGCCCCGGGCCCGGAAGTGCTGCTGCTGGACGAACCCTTCGCGAACCTTGATCCGGCCCTGAGGGTCGAGCTGCGGACCGAGGTGGCCTCGCTGCTGCGGACACTCGGAATCACGAGCGTGTTCGTAACGCACGACCAGGAGGAGGCGTTCGTGATGGGCGCCCAGGTGATCGTGATGCGGAACGGGCGGGTCCTGCAAAGCGCCCCACCCAGCGAGCTGTACAGCCGCCCCGCGAACCGCTGGGTCGCGCGGTTCGTGGGCGAGGCGAACGTGGTGCCCGGGCAGGGAGGCGGGGAGGCGGCGGAGACCATCGTGGGTTCCGTGCCGCTGGTGGAGGCCGTTCCGGGGACGTGCGAGGTGCTGTTGCGGCCGGAACACCTGGCCCTGGATGCGGGAGAGGCGTGGGAGGTCGAGCAGCTTGAGTTCTACGGCCACGACACGCTCTACGTGCTCAAGGGCGAGCACGGAGAGAAGTTGATGGTGCGCGCGAGCGGCGCTCCCCGGTACGTCAACGGCGACCGCACGTCGGTGCGGTACGACGGCCCGCCCACGGTCGCCTTCGAAGCGTAGCCGCCGTGCTTCAAGCGCCGGCCCTGATCGGCGCCGCCAGGCGGGCGGCGGGCATCCGCGGGCCGCTGTGGCTCTGGCTGGCGGCGCTCGTGATCGCGGCCCTCTTCGCGGTACCGGTGGGGTACCTGGTCGCCCGCAACATCACGGAGGGGAGCGAGACGCTCTCCATCCTGTTCTCGCGGGACACGGCCGACCCGCTCCTGAACACGCTGCTGCTCGCTGTGACCGTGTCGGCGGCGGCGGCAGCGGTCGGAACGCTGCTGGCGTGGCTGACGATGCGGACGGACCTGCCCCTGCGAGGGGCCTGGCGGGTCATCTCCCCGCTGCCCCTGGTGCTGCCCTCGTTCGTAGCGGGCGCTGCCCTGCTGGCGGCGGTCTCGCCGGGGGGACTTGCAGAGGAGGTGCTGAACCCGATGGGACTGGACACCCCGGGACGCCTCGACGGCTTCTGGGGCGCGTTCCTTGTCCTGACGGCCGTCTCCTACCCGTACGTGTACCTGCCGGCGGCCGCGCGCATCGGGGGGCTGCCGCCGTCGCTGGAGGAGGCGTCGCGCCTGCTCGGGGAGGGCGGACTGGGAACGTTCCGGCGGGTCGTATGGCCGCAGGTGCGAACGGCCGTGCAGGCGGGCACGTTGCTCGTGTTCCTGTACGTGGTCAGCGACTTCGGCGTGGTGAAGCTCATGGGACACCCGACGCTCTCGACGAACGTCTTCGTGAACCGCCTCTACGATGCGCCGCTGGCGTTCTCGCTGGGGCTGATCCTGGCGGTGGTGGCGCTAGGGGTGGCGGGGCTGGAACGGGCCTCGGCGAACCGGTCACTGGCGCATCTCGCGCCCGGCGGGGTGCGAGCGCGACGCGTATCGCTGGGGGCGTGGAAGGCGCCGGCGGTCCTGGCGGCCGTCTTGTCCGTGGGCGGCGGACTGATCGCACCGGTGGTGGTGCTGGCGTGGTGGGCGTACCGAGGGCTTGCGCACACCGGAAGCGGTTTCGACCGCACGAGCATCGATGTTGGCGCGCTCGGCGAACCGGTGCTGAACACGGTGATCGCGGCGGTGGTGACGGCCGGGGTGGCGGTGGTGGTGGTGCTTCCGCTGGCGTACCTCACGAGTCGCTACGGGGGACGGGCGGCGGGGGCGGTGCACACGATCGTGGCGGGGAGCTTCGCGGTGCCGGGGCTCCTGATCGCGCTGGCGGTGGTGTTCATGGCGCTTAAGGTGCCCGGGCTCGACTTCCTCTACCTGACGCTGCCGCTGCTGATCTTCGCCTACGTGGTGCACTTCGGGGTGCAGGCGCTGCGGAGCGCCGAGGTGGGGGTGGCGACGGTCGACCGGCGGCTGGAGGAGGCGGCGCAGACGCTGGGAGCGGGGCGGCTGCGGCGGCTGGTGCGGATCGAGGCGCCATTGATGGCGCCGGCGCTGGCGGCGGGTGGGGGGCTCGTGCTGCTCTCCACGATGAAGGAGCTGCCGGCCACGCTGCTGGCTTCGCCCGTCGGCTTCGAGACGCTGGCGACGCGCATCTGGAACGCGAACGAAGACGGCTTCCTCGCCGACATGGGGCTCGCGAGCGTGGTGCTGGTAGCGGTCTCGGCAGTGCTGACGTGGGTGCTCGTGATCCGGAACGCGGAGCACCTGCGCTAGGCGACGAGCCGCTCAGGAGCTGCGGGCGATTACGTTCTCGGCGAACCAGGCGATGTCGTCGAAGTCCGAGGAGGAGATGGCGACCTCCTCGACGCCGACCTCAGCGAAGCCGGCGATCTGCTCGAGCATGTTGTCGCCATCGCCGAAGAGGACGCCGCTGTGGTCCCACTGCGTGACCTTCTCGGAGCGGCCCCAGCCACGCGCCATCTGGGCGATGCCGCCGGCGATCTGATCGGCGGCCTCTTGCGTCTGGCCGCGGGCGAGGATGACGTCGGAGGTAAGCGTGAGGGTGGCGGGGTCGCGACCGACGGCGTCGCAGGCGGCGCGGGCGTGCTCGGCCAGCTCGGCGACCTGGGCAGGGCCGAGCTGCCAGGTGTTGATGGCGTCGGCCTGGCGGACGGCGAGGCGGAGGAGGGCGCCCCGGCGGTTCAGTCCGACCATGATGGGCGGGTGGGGCTGCTGCACCGGCTTCGGCGAGAAGGTCGCGCCCCCTTCGAGCTGATAGTGCTTCCCGGCGAACTCGGTCGTCTCCCGGGTCCAGAAGGACTTGAGGACCTGGATGCCCTCCTCGAGCTGTTCGACTCGGTCGAGGAAGTCGAGCATCTCGAAGCCGTAGGGTTCGAAGTCGGCGTGCTCGTAGGCGGTGCCGATGCCGAGGACGGCCCGCCCGTTCGAGAGGGTGTCGACGGTCACGACCTGCTTGGCGAGCTGGAAGGGTGGACGGAAGGGCATGCCCGTGACGTGCGTGCCCAGCCGCATGTGCCGGGTCTGCCCGGCTACCCACGCGAGGTAGGTCCAGGCATCGGGCTGGTCGAAGGAAGGGTGGTCGACGACGTTGAACGTCTCGAACCCGAACTCGTCGACCTCGCCGATCACGTCGTTCAGGGCGCCCCCGCCCGTGGCGACGAGGCCGAACTTCACGGCGAAGACGTTCCCGCGGAGGAGTTGCCGGGAGCCTGCGTCGCGAGCAGCTCGAGGTCATCGACCTTGCCGAACATGTAGGGCAGGAACGACTCGCCGGGGACGCGCGTGAGGATCTCGCCGTGGGTGTAGGTGTCGCCCTCGCTGTAGCTCACGCCGAGCAGCTCACGGATAGGGATGTCGGCGACGGGGTCGTGGGGGGACTCGCGCAGGAGCACCTCCCCCTCGAGGGTCTCGACGAAGCGGGTGCGGCCGGTGTGGCGCACGCGCACGAGGACAGGGTCATTGTCGAAGCCGCGGCCATCGGGGGCGGGCATGAACTTGAAGTAGAAGCGCGAGCTCTCGGGGGATTCGCGCCCCTCGAAACGCTCGACGACGCGCCCGCGGACCTCGATGTAGACCTGCCCGTAGCGTTCGATCGTGCCCGTGATCTCGTTGCCGTCGCGGCGAACGTGGATATTGGCGACCTTCTTGGGTTCGCCGTAGAGCTCGCGCCCGAAGATGACGGCGCTATCGGTCGACATGGGCATGGTGATGGGGTAGTCGCCGACGATGCCCTCGTACTGGCAACGGACGTTGAGCCCGCCCGCCCCGAAGGGCTGGAGCGTGTTGCTAACGCCGATGTGGGAGACGCTGACGGAGGCGATGGGCTCGTCGGTTGGCTCAAGGGGCGGGGGCAGGACGGCTGCGATGACGTCCGGGTCGGTGCGGAAGCTGGCGGCGATGCCCCGGAACGACTCGAACTCGGGGGTGGCGTAGAGCTTCTGGAGGCGGCGGACCTCCTCGAGAGTCTTCACGTAGCGGAGCTGCATGCTGGCCTCCTGCGGGTTGGGGGTGAGAATCGAGGGGCGGGATCAGTCCATGCGGCTGCCGCCATCGACGTTCAGCGCCTGGCCCGTCATGTAGGACGAGTCGTCGGAGGCGAGGAAAGCGACGACGGCGGCCTGCTCCTCGACGGTGGCCTGGCGGCCCATCAGGAGCGCGCGGCGGATGGCGGCCTTGGAGGTGCCCGGCTCGGCGCCGGCGACCTCGTCGTAGCGGCCGAAGGTGCCGTCCATCATGTCGGTGTCGGTGGAGCCGGGGCAGACGATGTTGACGCGGATGTTGTCCTTGGCCAGCTCGAGGGCGAGCTGCTGGGTGAGGCCGTGCATGGCCCACTTGGTGGCGCAGTAGGCGCCGTAGTTGGGGATGCCGATGCGTCCGGCGGTGGAGGAGATGTTGATGATGCTGCCGCCACCGCCCTTCACCATCTCGCGGCCGACGGCGCGGATGGTGTGGTAGAGGCCGTGGAGGTTGACGTCGACGGTCTCGTACCAGTTCTCGTCGGTCATCTCGAGGATGGGCGCGGCGCCGGCCAGGCTGGGGAGGGCGGCGTTGTTCACGAGGATGTTGATGCCGCCAAGCTCGGCGACGGCGGCATCGACCGTGCGCTGGAGGTCCTCCTTGTCGGTCACGTCGCAGTCGATCGCGAGGGCGCGACGGCCCATGCCACGCACCTCCTCGGCGACGCTCTCGATGCCCTTCCAGCCCATCTCCTGCTCGTGCGGGGGGAAGGTGGAGGGGTCGCGCTGGCGCGCGGTCACGACGACATCGGCGCCCTCCTCGGCGAGGCGCAGCACGATGGCGCGCCCGATGCCACGGTAGCGTCCGGCGCCGGTCACGAGAGCGACGCGGCCGTCGAGCCTAGTCATCGAACGGTCCGCCGGTGATGGCGCCGAGGTCCTCCCACTTCATGGCGCGGCGCCGGTTCCAGTGCTCGACCCAGCTATCGACGTAGCCCTGCCCGCCGTGGTGGTAGTCGACTTCGAGGGTGACCTCGCCCTCGTCGTTGAACTCGAGGCGGGACACACCTTCGAACGAGCGCCACTTGCCGTAGTTCTCGTCGTCCTCGTCCATCACCTGGGAGTAGGCCATCCAGAGGATGCAGATGCCGCGGTGATTCTCGGCGACATAGACCTCTTCGACGGGGACGCGCAGGGTGATGCCAACCTGGCGGCTGGCCCAGAACTGGCGGATCTCCTCCTTGCCGTTGAGGGCCTCGGCGTGGCTGACGATATCGCGCATGACGGCGTCGTCGGAGAACCACTGGTCGGGCCCGTAGGGGTCGCCGCTGCTCCAGCCGCCCTCCTCGAAGAGCTTGCGTCCGGTCTCGATGTCATTGGGTCCGACGGGCATGGGTGCGCCTCCTTGGTCGTGCGGCGCGAATCATAAACGGGGGAGGGAGGCGTGAGGGGGCGGAGGCTAGGCGCCGGTGATGGCGCCGAGGTCCTTCCAGTCCATGGCGCGACGGGCGTTCCAGTGCTCGACCCAGCTATCGCACATGCCCTGGACGCCGTGGTGGTAGTCGACCTCGAGGGTGACCTTGCCCTCGTCGTTGAACTCAAGGCGGGACATGCCCTCGAAACAGCGCCACTTGCCGAAGTTCTCGTCGTTCTCGTCGGTGATCTGCGAGTAGGCCATCCACATGACGGCGACGCCGCGGTGGTTCTCGGCGACGTAGATCTCCTCGGCGGGGACGCGGACGGCCATGCCGTACTTGCGGTTGCGCCAGAAGCTGCCCCAGAAGGCGCGGATCTCGTCCTTGCCGCGCATGGCGCCGTCGTAGTTGACGATGTCGCGCATGACGGCGTCGTCGGCGAACCACTGGTCGGGGCCGTAGAGGTCGCCACTCCCCCAGCCGCCATCCCCGAAGAGCTGGCGGGCGGTCTCGATGTCGTTGGGTCCGACGGGCATGGGGCGCCTCCTGGCTGGGGCGGATGATAGCCGGGGACGGTGGGAGGGATGCGAAGATCGAGGGTTCTAGTCTCCCGCGGCGGGAACAGGAAGGAGGCCGAGCAGCCCGTTTCGGTAGTCGGCCTCGGTCAGGTCTGCCTCCGCATACTCAGTCGCGAACTGTTCCAGCATCCCCAGCACTTCCCTGATAGGCTCCCCTGCGCGATCCTGATTGCTCCAATCAACGGTTGCTAGGAAGTCACTGAGCAGGTCGGGCTGCAGACCGCCTCGAAGCGCACGGCGGACGGCGTTCTCAACATCCACAAGAGCGAGCGTCTCGATTGGTACGGGGGCTTGGGTCATGGTAGTCACCACCCTCGAAGAACTTGAACGCATCTGTGAGGCAGAAGGCGTTCAAGGGAAGCGTTCTGCCGGAATTCTCTCTGACATCATCGCGTACTCAGCGCCAGCTCGAAACCCTGCATATGCCGGGGGCGAGTCGTTCATTCTCAAGGTCATGACTCCGAACGGCCGGCACATCGCCACCTGGCACGAGATCAGGATGCCCGACGGGTCAATCCCCCACAGCCATCCGAAGGACTACACCCGGCGTGACTGCTTGCGGGTTCGCGCCAGCTAACCTCAGCCGCCGCCGATGGCGGGGACGAACTGGATCTCGGTGGTCTCGGTGACGGGCTGAAGGAGGCCGAGGTGGTTCGTCTCGCCGTCGATGGCGGCCATGATCTCGGGGATGAGAGCGCCGTCCTCGTCGAGGAGGCGCTCCTTCATGCCCGGGAAGCGCTCGTCGAGGGCGTTGATGACCTGCCGCAGGTTGCGGCCGGACACCTCGACGGTGCGAGCGCCACCGGTAAGGCCCTCGAGCAGCGAGGGGATGAAGACGGTGGCCACAAGCCCCTCGCTAGTCCTCCGGCTCGACTGCTCCCAGGGCCTCGAGCACGTTGCCCGGCGACATCGGGAGGTGCGTCATGCGCACGCCGGTGGCGTCGCGGATGGCGTTGGCAATGGCGGCCATCGGCGGAACGATGGGCACCTCGCCGACCCCACGGATGCCGTAGGGGTGGCCGGGGTTCGGCACCTCGACGATCTCCGTGTCGATCATGGGGAGGTCGAGGCTGGTGGGCATGCGGTAGTCGAGGAAGCTGGCGTTCGACATGGCGCCGTCCTCCTGCCAGACGTACTCCTCACTGAGGGCCCAGCCGATTCCCTGGACGGCGCCGCCCTGCATCTGCCCCTCGACGTAGCTGGGGTGGATGGCGGTGCCGGCGTCCTGGACGCAGGTGAAGCGGAGGATGTCGACCTTGCCAGTCTCCGGGTCGACCTCGACGTCGACGATGTTGCCGGCGAAGGCGGGGCCGACGCGGGTCGGGTTGGAGCTGGCGGAGGCGCTGATGGGACCGCCGGTGCGGAGCTGCTTGCCGGCGACTTCCTTCCAGGTGATCTGCTGGTCGCCCGCCGAAAAGACGCCGTCTTCGAAGCTGACATCATCGACGTCCGCTTCGAGGAGGATGGCGGCGCGTTCGGTCATCTGGCGCTTCACGTCCTCGGAGGCCGTGATGGTGGCGATGCCGGTGGAGAAGGCGGTGCGGCTGCCGCCGGTCACGCCCGTCCAGCCGATCGAGTCGGTGTCGCCGACGGTGGGCTGCACCTCGTCCACCGAGAGGCCGAGGGTCTCGGCGGCCTGCATCGCGAGCACGGCGCGCATGCCACCGATGTCGACGGAACCGGTGACGAGCGCGATCGTGCCGTCGGCGTTGACGGTGACGGTGGCGGAGGACTGGTTGCCGCCGTTGAACCAGAAGCCCATGGCGACGCCGCGTCCGCGGTTGGGACCCTCGATGGGGGCCGAGTAGTGGGGGTGGTTGACGATGGCGTTCTCGACCTCGACACAGCCGACGGTGGGGAAGGGCATGCCGTTGGGCATGCGGTCGCCTTCCTTCGTGGCGTTCTTGAGGCGGAAGTCCATGGGCTCCATGCCGATCTTTTCGGCGAGCTCGTCGATAACGCTCTCGACGGCGAAGGCGGCCTGGGGGGAGCCAGGGGCGCGGTAGGCGCCGACCTTGGGCTTGTTGACGACGACGTCGTAGCCATCGACGACGAGGTGCTCGATGTCGTAGGGGGCGAGGGCGGTGGAGGCGCCGGCGCCGACGGGGGAGCCGGGGAATGCGCCGGCCTCATAGGCCATCCAGAGCTCGGCGGCGGTGATGTCGCCGTCGTTGGTCGTGCCGATCCTGGCGCGAATGGTGGTGGCGGAGGTGGGGCCGGAGGCCTCGAAGACCTCGGTGCGGCTCATGGTGACCTTGACCGGCGCGCCGCTCTTCTTCGAGAGGAGGGCGGCAACGGGGTCGACGTGGACGTAGGTCTTGGCGCCGAAGCCGCCGCCGATCTCCATGGGGATGACGGTGACCTTGCCCTCGGGCACGCCGAGGATGGCGGCGGCCTGGCCGCGGATGCCGAAGGCGCCCTGGGTGCTCGTCCAGATGGTGACGTGACCATCGGGGTCCCAGCGGGCGGTGGAGGTGTGGGGCTCGATGTAGCCCTGGTGGACGGTGCTGGTGGTGAACTCACGCTCGACGATGACGTCGGCCTTCGCGAAACCTTCCTCGAGGTCGCCGCGCTTGAACTGGAGGTGGCTGGCGATGTTGCTTTGGACGCCCGTGTCGTCGCCGCGGGTGAATCGCTCGGCGATGGAGCGGGTGGTCATGGCGTCGTGGAGGAGGGGAGCGTCCTCACGCATCGCGTCGAGGGCGTTGAGGATAACGGGGAGGGGTTCGTACTCGACCTCGATGAGGTCCAGGGCTTCCTCGGCCACGTGCGGGTTGGAGGCGGCGACGGCGGCGACGGCATGGCCCTTGTAGAGCGTCTTTTCCTGGGCGAGGCAGTTCTCGGCGAGGAGGCGGGCGTTCCCCATGGTCTCGCCGAAGTCGATCATCATGTCCTGCACGATGGGAACGTCGGCGCCGGTGACAACGGCCTTCACGTCGGGGAGGGCCTCGGCCTTGCTCGTATCGATGGAGACGATGCGGGCGTGGCCGTGGGGGCTGCGCAGGATCTTGCCGTGCAGCGTGCCGGGCAGGTTGATGTCGGCGCCGTACTGGGCGCGACCGGTCACCTTGTCGACGCCGTCGTGGCGGATGGGACGGCTGCCGACAACCTTGTAGCCGGCCTTGGGGGTGCTGCGTTCCTCGATCGTAGTCATGCTTACGCCTCCCTCGGGGTTCCAGGACGTAGCCTACCGGATGGCAGCGTGATCGCGGGAGAGCGGGGATGGGTGACGAACGGTCCCGAACACGGCACAATGCCGCCGCGATGCGGGTAAAGGGACGGGCAAGGTTGTGGGGGTGGGCGGTGGTCGCGATTGGGTGCGTGGCGCTGGTCGCCTGCGGGGGCGGTGACGGGGACGAGGAGGGGGGCGACGAGGGCGGACCGCCGGACGTCGCAGAGCTTCTCGACTCGGCGGTGGGGCAGTTCCTGGAGATGCAGAGCTTCCACTTCGCCCTCGACTTCGACGGCGAGACGTCTCCGATGGAACAGCTCTCGGTCGACATGGAGACGATCGAGGGTGACGTCATCCTTCCCGACCAGCTGGACGCGAAGGTGAAGGCGAAGGCGCGGCAGTTCGGCGGCATCAACGTCAACGTCAGCCTGGTAGGGGTCGGCGAAGACGCCTGGGTGACGAACCCGTTCGACCAGACGATGTGGCTGGCGCTGGAGGGGGGCAATCCCCTGAACGGGTTGTTCAATCCGTCGGAAGGGGTGGCGGCGGTCATTCGCGGAGCAGCGAATCCGACGCTGACGGGGGAGGAAGAGATCGACGGGGTGCTCACGTGGGTGGTTGAGGGGACGGTCGACTCGGGCGACTTGACGGCGTTTCTCGACTCGGCCGTGCCGGGCTACGACGTGAAGGGCACGATCTGGATCGGGAAAGACGACAACATCATCTACCGCATCTACCTGCTTGGGCAGCTGACCGCCGAGGAGCCGGTGGACATCCTGCGGCGCTTGAGCTTCTCGAGCTTCAACGACGTGGAGCCCATCGAGCCGCCGCTGCCGTGACGGTTGCCCAGGGCGCAGCGGTCGGGGCTCGATCAGCCTGGCCGGTGGTGATTGCGCTCGGACTCGGAGTCTTCATCGGGGGCTTCGACCAGACGTTCGTGGTACCCGTCCTTACGGACATGCTGGGCGATCTCGGCGTTGCCGTAGACGAGCTCGAGCAGGCCTCATGGATCCTGAACGGGTACCTGCTGGGGTACACGGTGGCCCTGCCGCTGATGGGCCGGCTGGCCGACGTGCACGGGCACTACCGCATCTTCGTCATCGGCATGCTCATCTTCATGGGCGGCTCCGTGTTCGTGGCGTTCGCGCCCAACATCACCGTGCTGACGATCGCGCGGGCGGTGACGGCGGTGGGGGGCGGAGCGCTCGTGCCGGTGGGTCTGGCGATTGCGGCCCACGCGCTGCCGGGTTCGCAGCGCACGATAGGTCTCGGGTCGATCTCGACGCTGGACGATGCATCGAGCCTGGCAGGTCCGCTGTGGGGGACGCTCATCGGGGTCTGGATCGGCTGGCGGGGGCTGTTCTGGATGAACATCGTCCTGGCTCTGCCGATCCTGATCCTGGTGTTGGTGCTGGCGCGCCGCGCCTCGGCTCCCCCGCGGTCGAACGAGCAGGTGGACTGGCAGGGGGGACTGCTGCTTGCCGTGGGGCTGGCGGCCCTGACGTTCGCCATCGCAGGGGCGGGCGAGAGCCTGCGCGAGCTCTGGATGATCCTGTCGCTCTATGGGGCCTCGGCGGTGTTCGTGGCCCTGTTCGTGTGGCGCCAGTTGCGGGTCTCGGCCCCGCTCATCGACATGCGCATGTTCCGCATCCGGCGTGTCGCCTTAGCAAACGCCGTCTTCCTGCTGGAGGGGATGGCGTTGATCACGGCGCTGGTGAACGTACCCCTGATGGCGCAGGTGGTGTGGGAGATGGAGGGCACGGGTCCCGGGCTGATGCTCGGGCGGATGGTGCTGTTCATGGCGGTCGGAGGGATCGCCGGGGGAGCGCTGGCGACAATCGCCGGGTACCGCCTGACGACCGTCGTGAGCTTCGTGATCGCCGCAGCGGGCCTCTTCGCGATGTCCGGCTGGGCGTCCGAACCGAGCCAGATCGCGCTGTGGACGGCGCTTGGTCTGGCGGGGCTCGGCTTCACCCTCGCCGACGCCTCCCTCTACGCGACCATCATGGAGGGCGTGGAGGCGGGGCGGCGGGCCTCGGCCACGGCCGTGCTGCAGGTCTTCCAGACGCTGGGCATGGTGGTCGGGATGGCCCTGCTGGGCTCGGAGGGTCTGGGCCGCTTCGACCAGCGGGCCGGGGCGCTCTTCTCGGAGAGCCTCTTCGAAATCACCGAGGAAGAACTGATCGATGTCGTCCGCCAGACGATGGATGAGACGTTCTTCGTGGCGGCGCTGCTGATGGCCGCGGCAGCCGTCCTCTCGCTGGGGCTGGGCGGCGGCCGGCTCTGGAGACGGCGCGAGGGTGGCGGGACCCCCGCGCCGGCAACGGGCGAGCCCTGATCCTTCGCAACGCACGGGAGGCACTCGATGACGGACACGCTGCGGGAGCAGAACGACCTGATCCAGATCACGGACGTGATCAACCGGTACGGCACGACGATCGACGCGGGCGACTACGAGGGGCTCGCGGGATGCTTCACGCCGGACGCCGTCGTGCGGTACGGCGGTGATCGGGACTTCCGGGGTGGGGAAGCCGTGGCGGAGTTCGTGAAGGGCATGACGGTGGACTTCGTGGCCCAGCAGCATCTGCTGGGGAACCACGAAGTCGCGCTCGATGGCGACCGCGCGACGGCGACCACCTACCTGCACGCGACGCAGGTTGTGCGGGAGGAGGCCGGGGGCGGGCTGCTGGTGACGGGCGGGATCTACCGCGACGTGCTCGTGCGCACGGATGACGGCTGGCGCATCGCCGAGCGCGAACTGGAGGGGCTGTGGCGCGAGCGGCGGGAGCCCGCCTCCTGATTCGTCGCGATCGGGGGAGCGGAGGCCGCTCTATGATGCACGGATGAGCGGACAGGCCCAGAGCGCGCCGGCGCGCCCCGGCGCCCGCCCCTCGCTCCCCACGATCGAGACGTTCTCGGCTTTCAAGTCGCGCCCGTTCACCTACCTCTGGATCAACACCCTGAGCTTCGCCCTCGTGCAGGCGATGCAGCGCTTCGCGTTCGTGTGGCTCGTGATCGAGGCGATCGACGAGGGCGGGCTGGGGAGGGGGTCGGAGTGGTCGGGCGCGGTGTTCTTCGCACTGGGCATCCCAGTGCTGTTCTTCACGATCCCGGCTGGCGTGCTCGCCGACCGCATCAACCGGCGCACGCTCGTGCTCGCCAGCCAGGTCGTGGCGGTAGCCGTGACCGTGGCAGCGGGCGTGATCATCGTGGCGGGGGCGATGACGACGGTGCTCGCGCTGCTGCTGGCGGCGGGGGTGGGGGCGACCATCGCCGTGGGCCTGCCGGTGCGAAACGCGATCGTGCCCACTGTCGTCGACCGGGACACGCTGCTGAAAGCGATCGTGATGATGAGCATGGCGATGAACATCTCGCAGATCGTCGGGGCCTCGCTGGGGGGCCTCGCGATCGCGGTGTGGGGTATCGGCGGAGCGTTCATCGCGCAGGGGGTGCTGCTCCTCGTCGGCACGCTGGCGCTCATCCCGCTCCGGGTGCCGACGGTGCGGGCGGCGGAGCAGCACCGGCAACCGATCCAGGAGCTGCGCGAGGGGATGGGTTTCGTCTGGGATCACCAGGGCATCCGCACGCTGATCATCTTGCTGGCCATCGCCGGCATCTTCCTGATCGGCCCGTTCGGCACGCTCCTTCCCCAGATCGCCAAGGAGGAGCTGGGGCGGGATGCGTTCGAGGCGAGCCTGCTGTTCACGTTCATGGGCGTGGGCACCGTGATCAGCTCGCTCGCGATCGCCTCCGTGCCCGAGTTGCGCAACAAGGGAGGCTGGGTGATCGGCACGCTGATCTCAGCAGGCATCGTGGTGCCCCTGCTGGGAGTCTCGCCCTGGTACCCGTTGACGGCGGGCGTCATGTTCTGCGGGGGCGTGGCCGCGGGCATCTTCATGAACCTGAACCAGACGCTGGTGCAGGCGAATACGCCACCCGAAATCATGGGGCGGGTGGTGAGCATTCACACGCTGGCGTTCCAGGGGGTGGGGCCCTTCGGGGGGATCCTGGCGGGGCTCATGGCGGCCTGGCTGGGGGCGCCGACCTGGATGGTGATCAGCGGGGCGATCCTGTTCGTGCTGACGACCTGGGCGTTGGTCACGCAGCCGGCGTTGCGGAAGATGTCCTAGGCACTCCCGAACTTCCCCGAGGCCTAGTCGGTGAAGACGCCCCCGTGGGGATGGAGCAGGGCGCCGGTATAGAAGCTGGAGTCGTCGCAGGCGAGGAAGAGGGCGGTCTTGGCGACCTCTTCGGGGACGCCCATGCGCTTCATGGGTGTGAGGCCCATGGACCAGCTTGCTCCG
Source organism: Tepidiformaceae bacterium (assembly GCA_965203545.1). Taxonomy (GTDB): domain Bacteria; phylum Chloroflexota; class Dehalococcoidia; order Tepidiformales; family Tepidiformaceae; genus UBA2991. The sequence goes on along the minus strand of OZ241899.1, from coordinate 160,674 downwards.
ACCTCGCTCTCGCTGAGGCCGGCGGTCATGGGGGTCTCGATGAAGCCGGGGCCTATCGCGTTGACGCGGATGTTGTGGAAGGCGAGCTCCATCGCCAGCACCTTCGTCAGCATCCAGACGCCGGCCTTGGAGACGCAGTAGGGACCGACGCCGACCTGGGGCACCTTCGCCATGATGGAGGCTATGTTGATGATGGCGCCGCCGTTGCCCGCCTCGATCATGCGGCGAGCGACGGCGCGGTCGGAGAGCAGCACACCGGTGAGGTTAACGTCGAGCACCTTCTGGAATGCCTCGACGGGGGCGTGAATGAGGAACGAGTCGTCTATGCCGATGGAGCTCACCTGGACGGGCTCGGGGTCCATGTAGCGCCAGTTGCTGATGCCAGCGGCGGCGAGGAGCACGTCAATGCCGCCGAAGGCCTCGACGGCGGCGTCGGCAAGCGCCTCGCACGAGGTCTCGTCGCTCGTGTCGGTGCGGACGTAGATGGCCTCGCGGCCACGCTCGCGGACGGCGGCGACGGCGGCGGCGCCGTCTTGGAGGTCGGCGATGACGACGTTGGCGCCCTCGTCGGCGTAGAGCTCGGCGGTGGCGCGGCCGATGCCGCTGGCTCCGCCGGTGATAACCGCCACCTTGCCCTCGAGCTTGCCAGCCATCTGAAGCCTCCTCGCGCACGGATGGCGGGACTATAGCTGAGCAGAGGGGCCCGGGAGGCGGGGATGGGGCCGCCCTGTAGGATGCGACGGGTGACCGAACAGGCTCAGAGCGCTCCGGCAGCTCCGGGGCGTCCTGCCACGCGCCCCTCCCTTCCCACCATCGAGACGTTCTCGGCGTTCAAGTCGCGGCCGTTCACGTACCTCTGGATCAACACCCTCAGTTTCGCCCTCGTGCAGGCAATGCAGCGCTTCGCCTTCGTCTGGCTCGTCATTGAAGCGGTTGAGGACGGCGGGCTGGGGAGAGGCCCGGGGTGGTCCGGGACGGTGTTCTTCGCGCTGGGCATCCCCGTGCTCTTCATGACGATTCCCGCCGGAGTGCTGGCGGACCGGATCAACCGGCGCTCGCTCGTGCTCGGGAGCCAGCTCGTCGCCGTGGCGGTAACGGTGACGGCGGGCGTGATCATCATCGCAGGAGCGATGACGACGGTGCTGGCGCTGGTGCTGGCGGTGGGCGTAGGGGCGACCATCGCAGTGGGGCTCCCGGTACGGAACGCGATCGTGCCCACGGTGGTGGACCGGGACACGCTCCTGAAGGCGATCGTGATGATGAGCATGGCCATGAACATCTCCCAGATCGTGGGGGTGGGGATGGGAGGCGCGCTCATCTCGGCGTGGGGAATCGGCGGGGCGTTCATCGGCCAGGGGGTGTTGCTCTTCGTCGGGACACTGGCGCTGATCCCGCTGCGGGTGCCCGACGCGCGCAGGCCTGACCAACGCCAGGATCCCCTCACGGACTTGAAGGAAGGGATGCGTTTCGTCTGGGACCACCAGGGCATCCGTTCGCTGATCCTCCTGCTGGGCGTCACCGGCATCTTCATGATGGGGCCGTTCGGCACGCTACTCCCGCAGGTGGCAAAGGAGGAGCTCGGGCGGGAAGCGTTTGAGGCGAGCCTGCTCTTCACCTTCATGGGTCTTGGGATGGTGATCAGCTCGCTCGCCATCGCTTCGGTGCCGCACCTCAAGAACAAGGGGGGCTGGTTCATCGGTTCCCTCATGATGGCGGGGTTCATCCTGCCCGCCCTGGGCCTCTCCAACTGGTACCCCGTGACGGCCGCGGTCATTTTCATCGGGGGCATGGGCGGGGGCATCTTCATGAACCTGAACCAGTCGCTGGTGCAGGCGAACACACCTCCAGAGATGATGGGACGGGTTGTCGGAATCCATACCCTTGCCTTCCAGGGGATCGGACCGTTCGGCGGATTGCTTGCGGGTCTCATGGCGACCTGGATGGGCGCCCCGATCTGGATGGCGATCAGCGGCGGTATCCTGCTCGCGCTGACCACGCTGGCGTTCACCACGCAGCCAGCGCTGCGGAAGATGGAGTGAGGGGACGGGCCGTTTACGGCCTATAGGGGGTCTGGTAGCGTTCGGGCGGCCCCTGAAGGGGGCGCGGAGAGACCCATGGACTTCCAGGACACCCCGGAGCAGGCCGCCTTCCGCGAAGAGGTGCGCACCTTCATCGAGAGCGAGCGGCCGCGGGAATACGACCCGGACAAGGGCATGCAGGGCGGCGAGGAACGGGCCCCGCGGGACGCTCCCTGGTACAAGCGCTGGCAGGAGAAGCTCTCGGAGCGGGGTTGGATCGCGCCGGCGTGGCCGAAGGAGTACGGCGGCGCGAGCCTCGGCGTGATGGAGCAGTTCATCATGAACGAGGAGTTCGCCGAGGCGCGGGTACCACCGAGCAGCATCGGGAACGGCGTGTCCATGCTGGGGCCGACGATCATCGCGCACGGCACCGAAGCGCAGCAGGAAGAGCACCTCGGCCGCATGCTCCGGGGCGAGGTGATCTGGTGCCAGGGCTACAGCGAGCCCGGCTCGGGATCGGACCTGGCTTCGCTGCAAACGCGCGCCATCCGCGATGGCGACGACTACGTGATCAACGGGCAGAAGATCTGGACCTCGGGTGCGCACTACTCGGACTGGATCTTCATGCTGGCGCGGACGGATCCGGATGCGCCCAAGCATCGTGGCATCAGCTACTTCCTGCTCGACATGAAAACGCCGGGGATCACCGTGCGGCCTCTGGTGAACATGGCGAGCCTGCACAACTTCAACGAGGTGTTCTTCGAGGACGTGCGCGTCCCGGCGGAGAACATCGTGGGCGAGGTGAACCGCGGCTGGTACGTGGGCGCAACGACGCTCGACTTCGAGCGCAGTTCGATCGGAAGCGCGGTGGCGCACCGACAGACCCTTGAGCGCTACCTGGACTACTGGCGCGAGCACTCCGACGGGGTCTCGAACCCCGAGGGCGTTCGCGAGGCCCTGGCGGAGCGCTGGATCGAGGCGGCGACGGCGAAGATGCTGAGCTACCGCGTGATCGGCATGCAGGCGGCGGGCGAGATCCCGAACGCGGAGGCGTCGATCGCGAAGATGTTCAGCACGGAGCTCTCGCAGCGCATCGCGGGCACGGCGATCAAGATGCTGGGCACGGCGGGCATTCTGAACGCCGGTGAGCAGGCCCCGTTCGAGGGCCGCCTTGGGGCGGCGTACGTGGCCTCCGTCTCGGCGACGATCGCGGGCGGTACGAGCGAGATCCAGCGCAACATCATCGCCACGCGCGGGCTCGGCCTGCCGCGGGCCTGACGGCCCCGGGGCTGTGATGGCCCTTCGGGAAGGACGGTACTGCCCCTACTGCGGCGAGGGGCTGCGTCGCGAGCCTGCAGATGGCCGGGACCTGCGCGAAGAGGCGCTGAAGCCCGCGTGCCCGACCTGCCGGTACGTTCACCTGGACGCTCCCACGCCGGTGGCGGCAGCCATCGTCGAACGGGAAGGGGAGGTGCTCCTGGTGAGGCCGCACGGCGCCGAGGCGTTCGCGCTGGTGGGGGGCTACCCCGAACCGTACGAGACGATCGAGGAAGCGGCAGCGCGGGAGGTGCGGGAGGAGACGGGGCTGGAGATCGAGGTTGAACGGATCCTGGGGAGCTACTCCTGCGAGCCGGTGGGCCAAAACCTGGTGCTGGTCGTGTGCGTGGCGCGGGTGGTGGGCGGGGACTATCGACTGCAGGAAGAGGAGCTGGCCGAGGGGCGATGGTTCCCGCTCGATGGATTGCCGGTGTGGCCCGAGGGATGGCCCCTGCAGGAGGTGTTCGCCGACCACGGCTGGGAAGGGAACCGTTAAGGGTAGGGACTTTCTTAATGTAAGGGGGTAGCGCTCAACCTGCCGATCGCCTATACTTGTGTGCAGCAACCGTTGAATAGGGGTTATCGGGCATGACCTCGTCGGCAGCCGACGAACTCAGCGAGGCATTGACGCGCCTCCAGGGCGAGCGCGAAACCATCCTCGGCGAGATCGCGACGATTGAGCGCGACCTCGGAGAGAAGCACGAATCGCTCTCCGACGTGAACGAGAAGATTGAAGCGATGCGGAAGACGCTCGCCGTCTTGCGCCCGGACCTGGTAGGCGAGCTCGAACGGCCAGCGGCCCCCGAGGACGAGGACGAACCGGCCGAGCAGGCGCCGGCCGAGGCAGCGACGGCGGCGGACTTCTCAGGCCTGCCCCGCCAGACGGCCGTACTGGGCATCCTCGCGGGGTCCACGGAAGCCATGCACTACCAGGAGATCGCGGAGATCGCAGGAGCACCCGCAAGCAGCGTTTCTCCAAACCTCTCGCACCTGAAGTACCGGGACTTGGTGGAGACGACCGATCCGGGCACGTACCGGCTGGCACCCGTGCTCGCGCTCGAGGGGGAGCAGGAGGCTAACGAGGCGCTGCGAGCCGTGGCGACGGCTATCGTCGACGAGCGGCAGTGGGAGATTCTCGAGGCGATCTTCGATATGGACGAGCGCCTGCCGTTCGTCGGATTCGAGCACTTTCGGCGGAACCGGCTGGGCAACGTGACGGGCGTTCGCTGGGCGAACGACCGGCTGACGCACGCACTGATGAAGGAGCTGCTTGGCCGGGAACTGATCGAGGTCTATCACACGGACAACCCGCGCAATCCCGAATTCCCGACAGCAGCGATTCGCCTGACGGCCGAGGGGCTGGACGAGATCGAGGAATGACCGGGTGGCGCCCTAGATGACCTTGCCGTCCTTGAAGCGCTCGATATCTTCCCAGGTGTAGCCGAACTCCAGCAGGATTTCCTCCGTGTGCTGGCCGAGATCGGGCGCTGTCGACCTGGGGCCGGCAGGCGTCTCGCTCATCTGGATGGGTGTACCGACGACCCCAACTTCCCCGAGGTTGGGGTCGTCGAGCGTAGTCAGGTACTCGTTGGCGATGACCTGCGGCTCCTTCGCGACGGCGGCGTAGTCGTTGACAGGACCGCAGGGGAGGTTCGCGCCCTTGAGGATGGCGAGCCACTCATCGCGGGGCTTCCTGGCGAAGGTAAGGTTCAACTCTTCGATTAGCTCCTCGCGGTTGCCGATACGGCCGGCCGGTTCAGCAAAGCGCTCGTCCACCATGAGATCCTCGCGTTCCAGAACCTCGCAAAAGGCCGGCCACCACTTCGGATCGAGCAGTCCGAGGCTGAGGTAGAGCCCATCCGCGCAGGGATACCAGGTGAAGAGGGGATTCCAGCGAGTGCCACCGGACCGCTGCTCCTTCTGACGGAGGAACCCTGTAAGCCCCAGCCCCTGGAGGGCAAGCTGGGAACCCAGCAGCGAGGTATCGACGTGCTGGCCGACTCCGTGCAGCTCGCGGGCGGCAATGGCGGAAGCAATGCCAAGGGCGAAGATCATCGCGCCGACCTGGTCAGCCATACCACCGATGATCACGGCGGGCTCCGCGCCGGGCCCACCTCCCTGGGCGATCGTGATGCCGCCCATGGCCTGGCCGATGGAATCGAACGAGGGCTCGTGAGCCTGCGGCCCCTTCGGACCGAAGCCGGTGGCGCTGGCGGTGATGATGCGCGGGTTGATGGCGCTGAGGGACTCGTGGTCGAGTCCGAAGCGCTCCATCGTGCCGGGGCGGAAGTTGTCCGTGACGACATCGGTCTCGGGGATAAGCCGGTAGATGATCTCGCGGCCCTCGGCAGTACGCGTGTCGACGGTGAGGGAGCGCTTGTTGCGGTTGAGCGCCTGGAAATAGGCGCACCAGCCATCAGGTTGCAGACCCAGGCTGCGGCCGAGGTCGCCATGGGTAGGCTCCTCGACCTTGATCACGTCGGCGCCAAGATCGGAAAGCAGGACGGTCGCGAAGGGCCCCTGCTGGTACCGGGTGAAGTCGAGGATGCGGACTCCTTCGAGCGCTCCTGGCATGGGTTTCTCCTGAGACGGGTTCGGGTCCGCATCGTACGCAACTCGCCGTGGCATTGCCCCCGGACGGGGACGGCGTTTCCGTAGCGGGGGACTGCGATACGCTGCCGCCAACTTCCCTGAGACGCGAGCTGCCATGTCCCCACTGAGCCAGGTCGACCTCCGCACGTACTCCCTCGATCGCTTCCGTGAGGTGGTGGAGCCCGCGGCCTACGAACGGGCCGTGGCCGTGCTGGAACGGAGCCGGGAGCTGCTCGGCGGGCGCACGGTCTGGCACCTGAACTCGACGGCGGAGGGCGGGGGCGTTGCGGAGATGCTGCGCTCCCTTCTGGCGTATGCGCGGGGGGCGGGTATCGACGCTCGCTGGGCGGTGATCGAGGGCGAGCCGGAGTTCTTCCGCATCACGAAGCGGCTGCACCACGCGCTGCACGGCTCGAGCGGCGACGGTTCACCGCTGGGGGCGCAGGCCTCGCGGGTGTACGGGGAGGTGCTGACCCCGAACATCGAGTCCTTCCTCGAGGACCTGCGTCCCGGGGACGCCGTGTTCCTGCACGACCCGCAGACGGCGGGTATGGCCCCGGCGCTGATGGCGCAGGGTGCAACGGTGATCTGGCGCTGTCACATCGGCACGGAGGACCTGACACCCGAGGCAGAGGGGGGCTGGGGCTTCCTGGCGCCGCACGTGCGCGACGTCCCCCTGCGCGTGTTCTCGCGGCAGGCGTACATCCCTCCGGTCCTCGACGACGGCCGGAGCGCGGTCGTGCAGCCCTCGATCGACGCGTTCTCGGCGAAGAACGAGGAGCAGGACGAGGCCGTGACGCGGGCGATCCTCGCGCAGAGCGGACTCATCTCGGGGCCGGCGGGCGACGGTCCGCGGAGCTTCACACGGGAGGATGGCACGAGCGGATCGGTCGAGCGAGAGGCGAGCGTGCTTCGCGAGGGTGGCGCGCCGGACCGGGACGACCCCCTCATCGTGCAGGTCTCGCGCTGGGATCCTCTCAAGGACCACGGCGGCGTGATGCGCGGCTTCGCCTCGTTCGTCGAGCGTTGTGACGCGGACGGGCGGTCGCAGCTCGTGCTGGCCGGGCCCGACGTCTCGGGGGTCACGGACGACCCCGAGGGCGGCATCGTGCTGGAGGAGCTGAAGGCGGAGTGGGCGGCCTTCCCCGAGCACCTGCGGTCGCGCATGCACCTGGCGACGCTTCCCATGGACGATGTCGGGGAGAACGCGGCGATGGTGAACGCACTGCAGCGGCACGCGAGCGTGATCGTGCAGAAGAGCCTGCGCGAGGGGTTCGGGCTCACGCTGACGGAGGCGATGTGGAAGAGCCGCCCGGTGATCGCGAGCCGCGTGGGCGGCCTGCAGGATCAAGTCAGCCACGGCGAAGAGGGCCTGCTGCTGGACGACCCCACCGACGTGGAAGCGCTGGGCGATGCCCTCTGCCGCGTGATGGACGACGAGGAGCTGGCGGCGGAGCTCGGCGCCAACGCGCGGGAGCGAGTACGTGCGGACTTCCTCGGGATCCGGCACCTGGCGCAGTACCACGACCTGCTGAACGGTCTGCTGGCCTGACGGGCAGCGTCTTCCCTATCCCGTACGATCGGTTGCGATGCGCGACACGGTAATCCTGGCGGTGGCGCTGGCGGCGGGGGCGGCCGTCGCGTTCGGACTCCGCGAGGCCTTCGATACGACGGGCGTAGCGCTGGCAGCAGGCATCGTGGTGGCGTGGATCGCGTGGGGGGAGCTGAGCGACCGATTCGGATCGGAGCAGGAGCAGGGAGGGGAGGACCAGCCACTGCTGCTCGACCCGGCGCGGCGGCGGCGGGTCATCGGCGTAGCTGCGTTGGCGCTCGCAGTGGTGTTCATCATCGGCGACTTTGCCCTCGGAGACCTGGAGACAGACGACATCCGCGAGTGGGGCGAGGGGCTGGGGCCGTGGGGGCCGGTGATCCTGATCGCGATTCTGGCAACGGCGATGGTGTTCGCGCCGATCCCGAACCCGCCCTTCATGATCGCGGCGGGGCTCATCTGGGGGACGGTGCTGGGGGTGGTCTACGCGGTCATCGGGCAGATGGTCGGGGCGGCGATCATCTTCTGGATCTCGCGGCGCTTCGGGCGGCGGTTCATCCCACGGCTGGTGGGGGAACGGGGGGCGGAGCGCATCGACCTGCTGGCGCGCGAGATCGGGCCGCAGCTCGTGTTCTGGTGGCGGATGATGCCGATCTCGTTCGACTTCGCCGCCTACGCGGCTGGGCTGACGCCGATGTCGTTCCGCTTCTTCATGGCGCTCGTGTTGTTCGGGTCGATCGTGCCGACGGCGGTGGTCGTGGGGTTCGGGGACTCGCTGAACCACTCGTGGACGGCGCGGTTCGTGTTCGGCGGGCTGATCATCGTCGCGATCGCCACGCCGGCGACGATCCTGTACCTGCGCTACCGGGACCGGCTTCCGCCGCCGCGCGAGATGCTGCGGTGGCTGGCCGAGCTCGAGTCGTAGCGGAGACAGCTAGCCGGAGTCGCGGAGCTCGCGGTTGAGGTAGGCGCGGGCGAGCGTGAGCTGGTCGTAGGAGAGGTCGCCGCCGAGGGCCTCGCGGAGGGGACGGAGGGCGGCGAGGGGGCGTCCGGCGGCGACGCGCCGGATGCGGGCGAGGTCGGCGTCGGTGACCCAGGGGCGCACGTCCTCGATCTGGCCCTGCTCGACGAAGCGGGCAAGGTGCTGGGCGATGGTCTGGGCCTTGAACCCCCGGCGGGCCGCGATCTCGTCGATGGTCAGGCCCTCGTGGTGCAGCTCGAGGGTGCGCTGGGCGGTAGGGGGAAGGTTGGCGCCGGCGCGGGGCTTGACCAGCGACCGGGTAGGCTCGGGTGCAGGCGGGGCTTCGGGAGGGGCCGGCGGTTCGGCGCCGTTCGAGGTGATGACAGCGAGGAAGGCGGGGCCGTAGCGCTCGGCCTTTACTCGGCCCACGCCGCGAACCTGGAGCAGGCCGGCCTCGGTCGTCGGGCGCTGCTCGACCATGTCGTGCAGGGTAGCGTCGCTGAAGATGACGTAGGGCGGGACGCCCTCCTCCTCGGCGAGCCGGCGGCGGAGGGCGCGCAGCTCGAGGAAGAGCGGGGCTTCCGTGTCGGTTTCGCGCCGGCGGGTGGGGGCGAGGCAGGGGCCGCAGTTCCCGCAGGAGCGGGCGCCGTCGGTTTCGCCGAAGTAGTCGAGGACGCGGGCGCGCAGACAGGTGGCCGACTCGGCGTAGGACTGCATCGCGTCGAGCTTGGCAGTGGCGTGGGCGCGATGCTCCTCGAGCCCGGCGAGGTCGATCTCGTCCTCGCCGTCGGGACGAAGCGCCCAGGCGAAACGGCCCTGGCGCTGGGCGAGCCCGGATTCGACAAGCGCCTGGACGGCGGCGTTCACACCGGGCGTTTCCTCGCTGTCGACGAGGTCGTCGATGATCTCGCGGTCACCGCCACGCCGCACGAGGGCGTGGTAGACCTCGAGCACGGTCTCGGGGGAGGGGTGCCCGAGTTCGATGAAGAACTCGCGCAGGCCGCGGTCGCGGGGGGCGTAGTAGAGGACGCATTCGGCGGGGTCGCCGTCGCGTCCGGCGCGGCCCGCCTCCTGGTAGTAGGCCTCGATGGACTCGGGCAGGTCGTGGTGGACGACGAGGCGGACGTCGGGCTTGTCGATGCCGAGGCCGAAGGCGTTGGTCGCGATGATGATGCGGACGCTGTCGCGGGCGAAGGCGTTCTGGATGCGGACGCGGTCCTCTTCGGGGAGGCCGGCGTGGTAGCGGGCGCAGCGGATGCGTCGCGCCTGGAGCGCCGCCGAGAGCGACTCGACGCGCTTGCGGGTGGCGCAGTAGACAATCGCGGAGGCCTCGCCGCCGAGGGCCTGGAGGAGCTCGGCGATCTGCTCCAGCTTCTCTTTCTGGCTGCGGACGCGGATGGCGTGGAAGCGAAGGTTGGGGCGGTCGAAGCCGGCGATGCGCACGTCCGGGTCGTCGAGGCCGAGGCGTTCGACGATGTCATCGCGGACGCGGGGGTCGGCGGTGGCGGTGAGGGCGACGATGGGCGGATTGCCCAGGCGGGCGCGGGCGGCGCCGAGGTCGCGGTAGCTCGGGCGGAAGTCGTGGCCCCACTGGGAGATGCAGTGCGCTTCGTCGATGGCGAGCAGGGAGACGTCGACGCCGCGCAGGGCGGCGACGAAGCGGCCGTCGGAGAAGCGCTCGGGGGCGACGTAGAGGAGGCGGAGGTCGCCATCGGCAGCGCGGCGCAGGATGTCGCCCTGCTCCTCGCGGGGCACGGTCGAGTTGATGGCGGCAGCGGCAACGCCATTCCGCGTGAGGGCGTCCACCTGGTCCTTCATCAGGGCGAGGAGGGGCGAGACGACGAGGGTGAGGCCATCGAGGAGGAGAGCGGGGAGCTGGTAGCAGACGCTCTTGCCACCGCCGGTGGGGAGGACGGCGAGCGTGTCGCGTCCGGAGAGGACGGAGGCCACCACCTCGGCCTGGCCGGGGAGGAACTCGCCGTAGCCGAAGACCTCGCGGAGCTGCTCGCGGGCGGGGATGAGGGCGCGGGGGTCGTGGGGAGAGGCGGAGGTCGTGGCGGCGGTGGCGGTCACGGTGCGCAGTCTAGAACATTTGAGCGCAGCGCGGGCAAGCCTACCAATCGCTCTAGTCCTGCTCTTCGTCAACCTGCATAGGGTGTGAATCGCCCGAGGCAGACAGCGTTACATAGGCTGGCCTCATCACATTGAGGTAGTTGAGCATGTGCTCCCAAGCGTCGTCGGTCATTGACGCCGGCAACTCAATCGCCGCTTCGAAGCCACCGGCAAGGCGCAACGGCACGCGCGTTCGCCTTGGGCCTTGGGGAGTAGCTTCTGAATCGCTTGCCCTGGGTTGACCCTGCGCCGTTGGAGTCGACTCTCCCCCACCGTACTCGCTTAGTTCGCCTTGGTCGCCAGCATCCGCTTTCCCATGCTCGGGCTGCCCTGGATCCCCGACATCAGCAAGTGAGCGTGTTGCGTTGAGTACCTCAATAAACCTCGAGGCGCCATCCCTTGTAAACCCCTTAGTCATTACCAAGTGCTGGAGCAGGGCATCCGTAGCCGCAGTAGCCTTCCCTTCGGAGAACACTTCCTTGAAGAGGGGCGGTTCCAAGGCAGCATCGCGGAGGGCCTGCCGGTATTCCGCCGATGTGGCTTCTCGCAATGCGATGGTGAGTCCTCGCGCCGTGAGCCGTCCGTTGCTGCCCTTCTTCTGCGCAACGAGGCCATACTGGCGCAAGGCTCCGAAGGCACTGCGAGAGAGTCCATTGTCGCTCTTGTAGCCCCACGCCTTGGCAGCATCAACTTGGTTGAACTCTCCCTGCTCGTACGCCCGGTAGAGCAACTTCGTGCGCTCGACCGCCTTGTTGAGGTCGATGCTCGGGTAGTTTGGGCTCCGGCGCTTAGCGGCCACAGTCACGCCTCCGTCCATTGATGGACATATCATGACCGATTAGCGGGCTGTCGTCAAATTAGCCCTTGACTGATTCCAGGGCCGTGCTAGGATTATCCCGTGACTGATCGCATCTGCGCTTAACGCAGAGACCGGCGCGAAAGTAAGCGCCGGCATCTGGGGCGGTGAGACCGGGTTCTCGGGCAGGTGTTAGGGCCGTGCCTCCGGGGTTCGACTCCCCGCCGCTCCACCATAATACCATTGCGAGTCCATGGCTGACGGGGACGGGATGCGATTGCGACTGGCGCACCTGTACGCGGACGTGATGAACGTGTACGGCGACCGCGGGAACGCGATCGCCCTGCGCTACCGCTGCGAGGCGCGGGGCATCGCCTTCGAGGTCGAGGGCATCGGCATCGGGGATGCGTTCGACCCGGACGAGTACGACCTGGTCATCATCGGCGGAGGGGAGGACCGGGAGCAACGTCGCATCGCCGACGATCTCGTGGGGAGGGGCCCGGCGATCCGGTCGGCGATCGAAGACGGGCTGCCGGCGCTCGCAGTGTGCGGGGGGTTCCAGTTGTTCGGCGAGCGTTATGTCGATGCGGATGGGGGCGTGCTTCCCGGCATCGGGGTGTTCGGGATGGAGACGCGGCACCCGGGGGAGGGGGAGGAGCGCGCGATCGGGAACGTGCTGCTGCAGACCGGATTCGGCGAGGTCGTGGGGTTCGAGAACCACGGGGGGCGCACCTGGCTCGCCGAGGGGCAGGAGCCCTTCGGCACGGTGATCGCGGGGCGGGGGAATAACGGGAAGGACGGGTCGGAGGGGGCGCGGGCGGCGAACGCGATCGGGACGTACCTGCACGGCAGCCTGCTCCCGAAGAACCCGACCGTCGCGGACTTCCTGCTGGGCAAGGCGCTCGCACGGCGGTACGGGGAGGGGGTCACACTGGCCCCGCTCGACGGCGCACTGGAGGAATCGGCACGGACGTCGGCGAGCGCGATCACGCGGCGGGGCGACGGGGAGGGGTTGGGGCGGCGCCTGCGGGGGCTGCTGCGGAGGTAGGGGGAGCGCCGCGGGGTTGATTAGCACTCTTGCAGTAAGAGTGCTAACATACGCGCCATCGAAATTCGGGAGAGGTACTGACAGGTACATGGCCAAGCAACTGCTTTTCGATGAAGACGCCCGCCACGCGATGAAGCGTGGCATCGACGCGCTCGCCGACGCCGTCAAGATCACGCTGGGGCCGAAGGGCCGCAACGTGGTGCTCGACAAGAAGTTCGGCGCGCCGACGATCACAAACGACGGTGTGACGATCGCCCGGGACATCGAGCTGGAGGAAGCGTTCGAGAACATCGGCGCCCAGCTCGCCAAGGAGATCGCCTCCAAGACGAACGACATCGCCGGTGACGGCACGACCACGGCGACCGTGGTGGGCCAGGCGATCGTGCAGGAAGGCCTGAAGAACGTGGCCGCCGGCGCGAACCCGATGTCGCTGAAGCGCGGCCTCGAGAAGGGCGCCGAGGCGGTTGTGAGCCGCGTTGGCCGCAACTCGATCAAGGTGAACGCGCGCGAGCAGATGGCGCAGGTCGCGTCCATCTCGGCGAACAACGACCCGACCATCGGCGAGCTCATCGGCGAGACGATGGAGAAGGTCGGCAAGGACGGGGTGATCACGGTCGAGGAGTCGAAGGGCATCCAGACCGAGGTCGAGTACGTGGACGGCATGGCGTTCGACCGCGGCTTCATCAGCCCCTACTTCGTGACGAACCCGGACCGCATGGAAGCGGAGATCGAGGATCCGCTGATCCTCATCACCGACTCGAAGCTCTCCTCGGTGCAGGAGCTCCTGCCGCTGCTGGAGAAGATCGTTTCCCAGTCGAAGAACCTGCTCATCATCGCCGCCGACGTCGACGGCGAGGCACTGGCGACGCTGGCCGTGAACAAGCTGCGCGGCACGATGAACGTGCTCGCGGTGAAGGCTCCGGGCTTCGGCGACCGCCAGAAGGACAACCTGGGCGACATCGCGACGCTCACGGGCGCGCAGGTCATCTCCGAAGAGATCGGCCGCACGCTCGACAGCGTGACGCAGGCCGACCTGGGCAGCGCCCGCCGCGTGCTCTCGACGAAGGAAGACACCACGATCATCGAGGGCCGGGGCAAGAAGAAGGACATCGACGCGCGCGTGGGCCAGGTCCGCGCGATCCTCGGCGAGGCGAAGAGCGACTGGGACCGCGAGAAGGCCCAGGAGCGGCTCGGCAAGCTCGCCGGCAGCGTCGCCGTCATCCGCGTCGGCGCGGCCACCGAGGTCGAGCTGAAGGAGAAGAAGCACCGCGTGGAGGACGCGCTGAGCGCGACCCGTGCGGCTGTCGAAGAAGGCATCGTGCCGGGCGGCGGGGTCGCCCTGCTGAACGCCATCACGGCTCTTGACCGCGTGAAGCTCGACGGCGACGAGGACACGGGCGCCCGCATCCTCCGCCGCGCGCTGGAGGAGCCCCTCCGCCGCATCGCCATCAACGCCGGCAAGGACGGCTCGGTGGTGGTCGAAGAGGTGAAGGAGCTGAAGAAGGGCCTCGGCTACGACGCCCAGCAGGACGAGTTCGGCGACATGGTCGAGAAGGGCATCATCGATCCGGCGAAGGTCACCCGCGCCGCCATCGAGAACGCCGTCTCCATCGCTGCGATGGTCCTGACGACGAACTGCCTGGTCACGGAGAAGAAGGACGCCGCGGCAGCCGCAGCCGTTCCGCCGGCTCCGATGTACTAGGCTCACGCTCAACCGCCTGCCACGGCGGGCGCACGAGGAACTCCGGCGAGGGGGCGCGGCGAAAGCCCGCCCCCTCGCTTCACATCCGGGGGAACCGTCCATGGCCCACTCGGAGAACGGTCTGCAGGTCGACCTGGAGGCGTTGCGGGAACGGCTGGAAAACGCCGACCTGATCGTCATCGGTTTCCACGCCTTCCCAGAGCGGCTGCTGCTGGACGCGCGCAGTTCGCCCAGCGAGGGGCCGCTGGTGGCGGTCGTTGCGCCGGTCTCGAGCGTGCAGGAGCGATACGCGTGGCTGGGGAAGCACCGCAGCTCGTTCGGGATGCCGGACGACTTCACGTTCGCGATGTGGCCCCACTCCATCTCACTCATCCGGGAGCACGACGTGCTCGGGCCGATGGGCGAACGCATGGCGGCCGTGTCGAACGAGGCGGACCTGGCGATGTCGCGGGCGCTGGCACGGCTGGAGGTGCTGGAGCGCCGGTCCATCCGGGAGGCGGTGCTGGGCGGTCCGACCTGGGAGTCGCTCTGGCCGGACGAGGACGGGGACGAGGACTAGCCCCAGAGCGCTAGCCGCCGATGTGGGACATCTCCACGCGCTTGAGGTCGGCTGTCGCCTCCGTGCGAAGGTCGGAGTAGCGGTCATCGCGGATGCGCCAGACGCGGGCGATGGCGTCCGCCAGGTCCTCATCGGGCGCGCCGGCCCGCAAGAGGGCGCGCAGGTCGAAGCCGGTAGCGCCGAAGAGACAGGTGAAGAGCTCGCCCTCGGGTGAGAGGCGGGCACGGGTGCAATCGCCACAGAAGGGCTGCGTGATCGAGGTGATGACGCCGACCTCGCCGCCGCCGTCGCGGTAGCGGTAGCGCCGGGCAACTTCACCGCGGTAGTTCGGGTCGAGGGGCTCAAGGGGCAGGGCGTCGTTGATGCGCTCAACGATCTCGGCAGCGGGCACGACGTGGTCCAGCACCCAGCCGTTGGTCGTGCCGACATCCATGTACTCGATGAAGCGCACGATGATGCCAGTGCCGTGGAAGTGGCGCGCGAGGTCGACGATGGTGTGGTCGTTGAGGCCGCGCTTGACGACGGCGTTCACCTTGATGGGCCAGAGGCCCGCATCGCGGGCGGCATCGATACCGGCGAGCACGACATCGACGCCTACGTCGACATCGTTCATCTCGCGGAAGGTGGCGTCGTCGAGCGAGTCGAGGCTGATGGTGATGCGCTCCAGGCCGGCCTCACGGAGGGGGACGGCCTGGGCGGGGAGGAGGGCGCCGTTGGTGGTGAGGGTGAGGTCCTGGAGGCCGTCGAGGGCGGACAGCTGCTCGATCAGGCGGGGGAGGTCGCGGCGGACGAGGGGTTCGCCGCCGGTGACGCGGATCTTCTCGACGCCGTGCGCGACGAAGAGGCGCGAGAGGCGCACGATCTCCTCGTACGTGAGAATCTCCTCGCGGTCGAGGAACTGGAAGGACGGCCCGAACACTTCCTTGGGCATGCAGTAGACGCAGCGGAAGTTGCAGCGGTCCGTCACGGAGACGCGCAAGTCGCGGAGGGGCCGGTCGAAGGTGTCGCGCACTGGCATCAGGGGTAGCTTACCGGTCCGTCCGCTTTCGATGTGCTGCCGGGAGCCTATCGCCTAGTCGCCCGCGGCGACGGGCGGGGCGGCCTCGGTGAAGCGCCGCAGCATCTCGTCGTGCTTCTCGAGGCGCTCGGCGAGCTGGACGCGCATCTTCTCCATCTTCGCGACCTTCTGGTCGAGCAACGCGATCTGGCGGAGGGTGACCTCGCGGGCGATGCGGACCTTCTTCGCCTTCTCCTCGGCCTCGTCGTCCTTGTTCCACTCGGCGCGGATCTGCATGCGGACGTCCTCGGCTTCGAGCATCTCCTTGATATCGGCGAGGGAGAACCCAAGGAGCTCCTTCAGCGCCTTGACGCGGTCGATGCGCTCCATGTCGGCGGGGGAGTAGAGGCGGAAGCCGCCGACCATGCGGGTGGGCGGTGGCAAGAGGCCGCGCTCCTCGTAGTAGCGGAGCGTGCGCTGCGTGAGCTCCGACCGTTCGGCCGCTTCACCGATCTGCAAGTAGCCGTCGTCGCGTTCCATGGCGTATTCGTAGTCTAGCGGCGGCAGCAAGCGCGTCAATGCACCGCGCCTTTGGAGCAGCGGGGCAGCGGCCAACAGGCGCGAGACCATAAGCCGGATGAGGCCGTGAAAGGTCCGTTAATGAAGCCGCGCGGCGAGCCGAAAGTGGTTGCCGCCCGCGGAGGGGGAGCGCTAGCCTTCATAGGTCGCGCTGAGGGGCGCGGCACCCTCTGAATCATCACCGATGAAGAGCGAGCCGGGGGCGCGCGTGCGCCCCGGGGAGGGAGCGCGCACGTCCGTGTCAGGTGGGGACCGGGACTCGGCAAGAGCACTGCGGGGCACCTGGCGGGCCGTGCTGGGCCGGCTCGAGCTCGAGGTGAGCCGCGCCAACTTCGAGACCTGGCTAGCGGGTACGACCCCGCGCTCGCTGAGTGGAAGCGAGTTGCTGGTCGAAGCTCGCTCGGCGTTCCGGGCCGAGTGGTTGAACGAGAACCTGGGGCCAGTGGTCGAACGCTGCCTGGGGGCAGTCAAGGGAGAACGGCTCAGCGTCCGGTTCGTCGCGCCAGGGGAAGAACCGCACGCGGCGCCGGAAACGGAGGCTTCCTCCAACGGGACGGCGCCGGCGGGCCGGGAGCAGGTGGTGGGGCAGGTGAACGGATTGTTCACGCTGGCCCGCTACTTCCGGTCGGAGGGGAGCGCTCTTGCCGTCGCGAGCTGCCTGAGCCTGGTGGAAGACGGGGAGCCGGCGATAAACCCGGTGGTCGTGCACGGGCCGCCGGGGGTGGGGAAGACACACCTGCTGCACGGCCTGGCAGCGCAGGCGAGCGGCCGAGGGCAGCGGGTCGCCTGCCTCAGCGGGGAGGGGTTCACCTCCGGCTACCAGCGGGCGCTGCGGGAGGGGAACGTCGAGGCATTCCAGGACGCCGTGCGGGGCGTTCAGCTGCTCATCATCGACGACCTGCACGATCTGGCGGGGAAGACGGGGACGCTGCGGGAACTGGTGCACACGCTGGACGCGGTGACGCACGGGGGAGGAGCGGTCGTTGTAGGGAGCGAGCTGCGACCGCGAGAGCTGGGGCTCCCGGAGCGGCTCTGCTCGCGGCTGGAGGCGGGGATCGTGGCGACGGTCGAACCCTTCGCGGCGAGCGAGCGCCGCGCGTTCATCGAGCAGCGACTGGCGGACCTGCGGATAGCGCTGCCGTCGTGGTGCCTGGAGCAGCTGGGCGCGGGCACGGGCTCCGTGCGATCGATCCTGGCGGGGGTGCATGCAGCGGTGGGGCTGCAGCGGCGGGGGCTGCTCAGCGAGCTACGGCTGGCGGCCGAAGTGGGGGCGCTCGAACTGCAGAGTCGCGGGAACGAGACGGCGAAGGTGGTGATCGAGCGCATCGCCGAGCACTTTGCGGTGGCGGTGGGCGAGGTGGAGGGGCGCAGCCGTGCCCAGAAGCTGGCGCGTCCGCGGGCGGTGGCGGCGGCGGCGCTGCAGGAGCGGGGGTGCAGCTACAGCGAGATCGGGGCGCTGCTCGGTGGGCGGAGCCGGAGCACGATCAAGGGGCTGGCGGAGCGGGGACGGGCGCTGGGCGCGGAGGATCCGGCGGTCGCCAACTTGCTCCGGGCCGGTTAGGCGTCCCGCAGCAGCGCGACGGCGGCGTTCACGCCAGCGATCCCGAAACCGGCGATCACGCCCGCACAGGCCGCGCTCACCGGCGAGTGGGTCTCGCCATCCCAGGCGCCCCGCTCCACGAGGATGACGGTCGCCTCGACAGCGCGGACGGCGCCGGCAATCACCTCCGCGTCTGGGAGACCGTCGACGCAGAGCACGACATGGCCGCCGGCCTGCCGGAGGGCGGCGGCGACCTCGCCGGAGGTTCCGCAGGTGCGGACCTCGACGCCCTCTGGAAGCGGGGGCGGGGCGACACCGGCGGGGAGGATGACGAGCACGCCGGCCATCAGAGGCTCGGGCCGGCGGCGTACTGGGGGTCGTCGTTGGTGGCATTGGCGGCGTAGAGGGCCTCGATTTCGGCGTCGCTCATGCCGAGCAGCCCGGAGAAGACCTCGCGGTTGTGCTGGGCGAAGAGGGGCGCGGGGCGGGCGATGGCGCCGGGAGTCTGCTCGAAGCGCCAGGGGAAGCCGGGGAAGACGTGCGTCCCGGCGACGGGGTGGCGCACGGTCTCGAAGTAGCCGCGGTCGTTGAGGTGGTTATCGCTCACGACCATCCAGTTGGGCATGACCGGGGCGGCGGGAACGCCCGCCTCCTGCAGAGCCGCAGCGGCCGCGGTCACGGTCTGCTGGCGGGACCACGAGGCGATGGCGGCGTCGATGGCGGCGGCATTCGCTCGGCGGCCGTCGACGGTCGCAAGTTGCGGGTCGGCGGCAAGGTCGGGGCAGCCGGCGACCTCGGCGAGCGCGGCGAAGTCGCGTTCGTCGCGCACGGTGAGGGCAAGCCAGTTGTCCTCGCCGGCGCAGGGGTAGAGCCCCTGGGGAGCGTGGACGGGGGAGGCGTTGCCCATTGGCTCGGGGGCCTCGCCGGTGACGGCGTAGGTGAGCAGCTCCTGGGAGAAATAGGGCAGAACGGCCTCGAAGAGGGAAACATCGATCCAGCGGCCCTTGCCGCTTGCGCGGCGGGCGTGGAGGGCAGCGAGGATGGCGACGGCGCCGTGGTTCCCGGTGACGGGGTCGGCGTAGTAGCTGCCGGTGCCGTAGTACTCGCCGGGGCCGTAGCCGAGGACGCTGGCGAGGCCGCTCATGGCCTCGATGTTGCTGCCGTAGGCGGAGTAGTTGCGCTCGGGGCCGGTGGCGCCGAAGCCCGCCATGGAGCACATCACGAGGCCGGGGTTGACCTCGCGAAGGACGTCCCAGCCGATCCCGAGCTGGGTCATGACGCGGGCGGCGTTGTTCTCGATGAGGCCGTCGGCCTTCCGGACCAGCTCGAGGAGGACGGCGCGGCCCTCGTCGGTGGCAAGGTTGAGGCAGACGGCGCGCTTGTTGCGGTTGAGCTTGTTGAAGTAGCCGGCGCGATGGTAGTGGTCCGGCCAGATGTCGGCCGGAACCCAGGCGAGCGTGCGGGTAGCGGGCTTGGTGTGCAGCTCGACCTTGATGACGTCGGCGCCGAGGTCGGCGAAGTGGCGGCCGGCGATCGGTCCCGCCCAGTTGGCGGTGACCTCGATGAAGCGCAGCCCCGCCAGCGGCCCCCGGCCCGTGGGGGCGGAGGCGGCGGTGGGCGGGGCGACGTCCGCGTTCGCCCAGGGGAAGTCGGGGGCGAGGACGGCGTCGGTGTGCTGGCCGGGGGCGGCGGCGCTGGTGGCGGGGTCGAGGGCCGTCTCGGGGAGCTTGTAGGGGAGGCCGGGGCCGAGCAGCTCGCGGTCGCCGAGGCAGAGGGCGCCGAACCAGTCGCGGGCGGCGAGCTGCTCGCTGGCGGCGACGTCGGCCATGGTGTTCACGGGGGTGACGGCGATGCGGAGCTCCTGGGCGGCGTGGTAGATCTCCTGCTTCGTACGGGTCTTCGTCCACTCGCCGAAGGCCTCCAGCACCTCGTCAAAGCGCTCGGTCCAGACGAGGGGTTGCTGCAGGGACTCGTCCTCCAAGAGGTCGAGACGTTCGATGAGGACGAAGAGGTTGGGGTAGGGCGCGAGGTTGAAGAGGAAGACGAAGCCATCGGCGCAGGGCACGAAGATGCTGCCGGTGCGGCTCTGGATGACGCCCTGGTGGGTCCAGATGGTGGTGAGCCAGGCGTGGTCGTTGAGGATGGTCTCCTGGTGGGAGACCTCGATGCGCTGCCCCCGGCCGTGCTCGCGCGCGTGCCGCAGCCCGGCGAGCGCGCCGACGGCGGCATGCGTGCCCGCGTGGAAGGGCACCTGGTGGCCGGGGAGGGCGACGGGCTCGCGGTCGGGATCGCCGCCGAAGTAGTGGTAGCCGCCGGTGGCGTACTCGGTGAAGGACGTGGCCTGCCACTCGGCGCGGCCGCCGCTGCGTCCGTAGGGCGAGAGGGAGAGGACGACCTCGCACTGGTTCGCGGCGACGAGGCGCTCCTCGAGACGATCGGCGGCTTCGCCCTGCTTGCTGTGGATGACGATGTCGGCGTGAGCGGCGAGCTGCTCGATACGCGGGTCGTCGAGGGGCAGCGTCGCGTTGAGCTTGCCCGCCGCGAGCCAGGCGAAGAAAGCGCTCTCGCCATCGACAAGAGGAAGCTCGACGCGGGCAGGGTCGCCTTCGGGGGGCTCAACCTTGACGACCTGGGCGCCAAGGTCGGCAAGAAGACGCCCGCAGTAGGGACCGGCAACGCCGGTCGCGAGCTCGAGGACGACGACGTCGGAGAGGGGCGGCGCGGCAAGGGTGGGGGCGGGGGTCGTCACGAGGCGGCCTCGGGGGAGAGGACGGCGAGAACGCCGGCGGCGGCCTCGTCGGGGGCGGGAGCGTCGCGACCGACGACGGTGATGCGAGGTCCGCCGGCGCCGAGGTGGGCGGAGAGGGCAGCATTCAAAGCCTTGTCGTCCGCGGGGTCGCGTTCGGGGGCGACGAAGACGACCGCGCCGCCGCCCTTCTCGCGCATGAGCTGGCCGAAGGCCTGGGCGGCAAGCAGTGGGGTGCGGTGGCGACCGGCGAAGGCGCGCTTCTCCTCCACGGGGGAGTCGGGGCTGGGGGTTGGGAGGGAGGAGACGACGATGATGGCGTCGCAGCGGCCGAGCTGGCTCCAGGTCTTCTGAGCGAAAGCGCCCATCTGCTCGGGGTCGGAGGCCTCGATGACGTCGGCGAAGTGGTCGCGGCCGATGGCCCAGATCTCGTTGGCGACCGAGTTCACCGAAAACTCCTGGTCGGGGATGGCGTTGAAGGTGGCCAGGGCGATCGAAGCGCCCGCCTCGGCCGCGGCCACGGCGACAGCACGATGGTGGGCGTCGCCCCCGCCGATGGTGGCGATGACCTGTCCGGAGAGCGCGTCGTTGGGCATGGCGTGGGCTACCGGAGGGCGATCAGGAGCGTGGGGAGGAGCATCCCCATCAGCAACAGGAGAGCGACGCCGATGCCGATCGAGCTCCAGTCGCGGCGGCGGTTCCTGCCGGCGTAGTACTGCCGTTCCCAGGAGCCATCGAGGAGGTCCCGGTCACGCTCGTCGGGGCCGAACACGACGTCGTCGGCTTCGTCATCGAAGTCGTCGTACTCGTCGTACGGGTCAGCTTCGGGCATGGGCCCATGCTAGCGAACGGAGGCGCTGTGGTCGTCCGAACGGAAGTCCCACTCGATGCGGGCGGGACGGGGGATGCCGAAGAGACCGAAGTGAAGAGTGCTGGCGACGAACGCGAACACGGCGATCCAGTGGCTGCCGTCGAGCACGATCATGAGGACGGCGGCGACGACCCACCCGAGGATCGCGAAGAGGCCGGCGGTGGTGTCCTCCCGGGAGTTTGCAACGGAGCCTGCCGTAAGGAAGGCGAAGACGGCGATCCATGCGCCGTCCCCGGTCACCACGACGGTGGCGGCCGCAGCGGCCCACGCGACCGCGACCGCGAGGCCGGTCAGGAAGGAGTTGCGGTCCATCGCGCTGTAGACGATGGCCCCCGTCGTCAGGAAGGCGAAGACGGACACCCAGGCGTGGTCGGGGTCGGCGGTGACAACCGCGGAGGCGCCTCCCCAGGTACCGGCGATGGCGAGGACGCGGGCAAGGCCGACGCTTCGCCGGAAGCCCACGGCCCCCGTGGCGAGCGCCGCGAAGACGATGGTCCACCAGACATCGCCCTGGAGGATGGCGGCGGTGGCGGCGGCGCCCCAGATGGCGGCGATGGAGAGGAGGGCAGTCGCCTTAAGCGTCACGGAAGAATCCCTTCTCGTCGCGGAGCTCGGGGCGGTCGACGAGGGCGCGCTGGTCACCGAACTTGGTGTCGCGCCACTGGAGGGCGGCCTTGAGGCCGTGTTCACGGGAGCGGGCGCCGAACTCGGCGACGCTGGGGGCGAGGTGGGCGCGGGCGTCGTTCTCGGTGGCGATGCGCTGGAGGGTGCGGGCGCCCATCAGCTCGAGGCCGATGTTGATGATGCGCTTGTTCGCCGAGAGCAGCTCGGTATCGATCATGGAGAGGCGGTCGGCGAGGCCCTCGACCTCCTCTTCGAGCAGGTCGAGGGGAAGAGCCTTCATGACGAGCCCAATCTTGGCGGCGTCGGCGCCGGTGACGAAGTCGCCGGAGAGCATGAGCCGCTTGGCCCACTGCGGGCCGACGTTGTAGAGCCACATGTTGTTGGGGAGGGCGCCCTGGGCGCGCGCGGGCGGGAAGCCGATGAGGGTGTCATCGGCAGCGATGATCATGTCGCAGAGCAGGGCGATGTCAGTGCCGCCCGCCACGCAGTAGCCGTGGATCTGGGCGATGACGGGCTTGTGCATGTCGAAGATGGCCATGCGCAGGCGCTGGCCCTGCTCCATGCGCCAGGCGTCGTCGTCGAAGGACCGGCCCTCGCGGGTATGGTCGTCCGGATCGCGCTCGGCGAGGGGGCGGGGGGTGAGGTCGTAGCCGGCGCTGAAGGCGCGCCCGGCGCCGCGCAGGATGACCGTGTGGACGCGGTTGTCGTTGTCGGCATCCCAGAGGGCCTGGTTCAGCTCCTGCTGGAGTTGGATGGAGAGCGCGTTCAGCTTCTCGGGACGGTTGAGGGTGATGCGGGCTCGTCCGCGCTCGACTTCGTAGATGATGGTCTCGTAGTCCATGCGGACCTCCCTGAGGCGCCTGGTCGGCGGGTGCGTGGGAGCCATTCTAGCGATCGTTTCGGGGCGTTAGCGGCGCCTGTGGTATCGTCAAGGAACAACGGGCGCAGCGCCGGTGCTGCGAAGCGGGCGGAAGAGCCGCCGCAAGGCCCGGCGAACGAACATCAAGACGCCCCTACCGGCCGCGCACGGACGCGCGGCGACGAGAGGACAGTTTCCCCCTTTGCCTTTGCGATTGTTCCGACGTACCAGCACCGAGACCGAACCAGAGACCCAGGACCGACCCACCGACACCCCCCGCTCCAGTGGCGCCGCAACGGCCACGATGGAGGCGCCCGCCGCGCGTACGAACGAGGACGCGCGCGATCCGTCGCAGCCGCGCCGGAAGCGCCGCCGCTCACGCGGCGGGAGGCGCCGGCGACGCTCCGAGGGGACAACAGAGGCCGTCCATGAGAACGGCTCGGCGGCGCCTGCCGAACGGCGACCCGTTCCCGCGACGGACGACGATGACCTGACCGAACCGGCGGCGTTCCATGCGGCCGGCGTGCGCGGGGCGGGCCTGCGCGCGATCGGGGACCTCGGCTTCGAGCAGCCGACGCCCATCCAGGAGCGCTCGCTGCCACTCCTCTACGAGGGGCGCGACGTAGTGGGGCTGGCGCAGACCGGAACGGGCAAGACGCTCGCCTTCGGCGAGCCGCTGGCGCGCGCGATCGACCCCGGCCGGAACGAGGTCCAGGGCCTCGTGCTGGTACCCACACGCGAGCTCTGCGACCAGGTGACCGAAGTCATCGCGCACCTGGGCGACTACTACGGTTTCACGACGATCCGGCTGGTGGGCGGCAAGCCCATCAACCGCGATCTGGAGGCGCTCGAGCGCGGCGGCCACGTGATCGTGGGCACGCCGGGGCGCGTCATCGACCACCTGCGGCGGCGGACGCTCTCGCTGAAGCGGGCCCGTTTCGTCGTGCTCGATGAGGCGGACGAGATGCTCGACATCGGGTTCGCCAAGGACATTGACCAGATCCTGCGGCAGGCGCCGCTGGACCGACAGACGGCACTCTTCAGCGCGACAATGCCGATGAGCATCAGCCGGCTGGTGTGGCGCTACATGCGCGACTCGGAGCGGGTCGAGGCGGCCCCAACGCAGCTGCAGCCCGTCGAGACGGTGCGGCAGCTCTACTGCGAGGTGGCCTCACGGGACAAGTTCCGCGCGCTGGAGCACCTGCACGACACGATGGACCTGGGCCGCTCGCTCATCTTCCGGCGGACGAAGGTCGGCGTAGACAAGCTAACCGCGGGTCTGCGGCGCGACGGCATCCATGCGCGCGCCATCCACGGCGACCTGCGGCAGGGCGAGCGCGACCGCGTGATGCGCGACTTCCGCAGCGGCAAGCTCGAGTGGCTGGTGGCGACGAACGTGGCCGCGCGTGGGCTCGACATCCCCGACATCGCGCACGTCGTCAACTACGACGTGCCCCAGAACGCGGAGGAGTACATCCACCGCGTCGGGCGCACGGCGCGCGCGGGCAAGGAAGGCTCAGCTATCACGTTCGTGGGGGAGTGGGAACTCGGGGAGTGGGAAGCGATCGTGGAGCGTGTGGGCGAGGACGCCCTGGAGCACCTCGACATCCCGACCCGCTTCGACTAGCGGCCGCGGAGGACCTGCGGACTAGACGTCCTCGATGGTGATGGCGCCGCTGGGACAGATCTCGGCGGCGTCTTCAGCCGCTTCGATATCGTCGTCGCTCTGCGGGTGCTCGATGAGGATGTCGGGCCAGCCCAGGGAATCAGCCTTGAAGATGCTGGGCTGCAGGTAGTAGCACTGCCCGGCCTTCAGACAAATCGCTCGGTCGACGACGACTTTCTTCATTGCGACGCACCTCTTGCGGGTCGGTGAAGCATAGCCGATGCGGCGCTCAGGAACCGGCGACGACGGGGTTGCGGAGTACACCCGCGCCGGTGACCTCGACCTCGACGGTGTCGCCGGGGCTAAGGGCCTGGGGCCGGCCGGGAGTGCCGCTGTAAATGATGTCGCCGGGCAGGAGGGTCATGACGGCGGCGGTGTAGCGAACGATCTGGGGAATGTCGAGGATGAGCTCGTCGGAGCGTCCGTGCTGGGTTTCAACGCCGTTGGCGCGGGTGCGAACCTCGATGGCGTCGTGGTCGAGGCCCGTGGCGATTGAGGGGCCGAAGACGCCGAAGGTGTCGGCGCCCTTGGCGCGCCACCACTGGCCGTCGTTCGCCTGCCAGTCGCGGGCGCTTACGTCGTTTCCGGCGGTGTAGCCGAAGATCCCGGCGAGGGCCTCCTCGCGGGTGGGGGCGGTGAGCTCGCGCCCGATGACGATGACAATCTCGCCCTCGGGGTCGACGCGGGTGGAGGCGGCGGGGAGGCGAATGGGGTCGCCGGGGCCGGCGATGGAGGAGAGGGGCTTGAGGAAGAGGGTGGGCGGATCGGGAGCCGGTTGGCCGCCGAGGTGGCTGGCGTAGTTGAGCCCGACGCAGACGATGGAGCGGGGCTCGCAGGGGGGCAGGAGGCGAACGCCGGCGAGGTCGAGCGCTTCGCCGGTGCGCTCGGCACCGTCCCAGAAGGGTTCGGCGATAACGGCGATGCGGTCGCCCTCAAGAAGACCGGCTCCGGTGGAGCCATCCGGGCGGGCAAAGCGTACGTAGCGGTCCATGGGGCCTCCCGATCGCGCTCCTAGAGGAGCACGAGGTTGTCGCGGTGGATGACCTCTTCGCCGTAAGCGTAGCCCAGGGTTTCGGCGATGAGGTCGCTGCGAAGGCCGCGGATGCGCAGGACTTCGCCGCTGGCGTAGTTGGTGATGCCGGCGGCGACGCGCTTGCCTTCCGCGTCGCGGACCTCGATGGCTTCGCCGCGCTCGAATGCGCCCTCGACATCCTTCACGCCTGCGGGGAGCAGGCTGCGCCCGCGCTCGCGCAGGGCGGCGGCTGCGCCGCCGTCGACGACGAGATGGCCGCTCACACCGGCGTTCCCGAGAATCCAGCGCTTGCGGCTCTCGAGCTGGTTGGCGGCGGGGGCGAAGCGGGTGCCGATGGCGGTTCCCTCGGCGGCGGTCACGAGAGCGTCGGGCGTGCGCCCGTTGGCGATGACGACGGCGGCGCCACCCTGGGTCGCGACGCGCGCGGCGCTGACCTTCGAGGTCATGCCGCCACGGCCGGGGCCGTCGCCGGCGGCGTCCTCGTGGCGCTCGTCGATAGCGTCGACCTCGTCGATGAGGCGGGCGGAGGGGTCGAGGGCGGGGTCGGCGGTGTAAAGGCCGTCGACATCGGTGAGGATGACAAGCAGGTCGGCGTCGATCAGGTTCGCGACGAAGGCGGAGAGGCTGTCGTTCTCGCCGATGCGGGAGGCGAGAACCTCGTCGAGGGCAACGGCGTCGTTCTCGTTGACGACGGGGACAGCGCCGCAGTCGAGGAGGTCGCGGAGGGTGGTGCGCGCGTTCAGGTAGCCGAGGCGGTCGCTGAGGTCACGACGGGTGAGGAGGACCTGGGCGACGACGGTGTCGTGCCACTCGAAGAGCTCGTCCCAGCTCTGCATGAGGTGGCTCTGGCCGACGCTGGCGAGGGCCTGACGGCCGAGGTCGGGTGCACCCGAGTGGCGACTGAGGACGTGGCGCCCGGCGGCCTGGGCGCCACTGGAAACGATGGCGACCTCGCAGCCCGCCTCGCGCAGACGCGCGACCTGGCCCACGAGCCGTGACATCGCCACGAGATCGAGGCGATCGGAGCCGGCGGTGAGAAGGCTCGTGCCGAACTTGGCGACGATGCGGCGGTAGCGCATGGCTCCATGGTAGCGGCGCAGGGCGATGGCGCTACGTTGCGCAGCGCTGCGACCGCAGATCGGGGAGGCCGTACCATGCCCCGCATGGCCTCCGAGGGGTCGTCCGAGGGAAGGCTTGACGGCGCGCGCCAGGGGCTCGCGATCGCGGCGGCGATCGTGGCGTTCGGCTTCCTGGGGTCGCGGCTGCTGGGGGTGGTGCGCACGGCGGCGATCGCGGATGCGTTCGGCGCGAGCCCCGAGCTCGACGCGTACTGGGTGGCCTTCCGCGTTCCCGACCTGATCTTCCAGGTACTGGCGGGGGCGACGCTGGGGAGCGCGTTCATCCCCGTGTTCACGCGCCTGTACCGGCGCGAGGGGACCGAGTCGGCCTGGAGGCTGGCGAGCAACGTCCTGACGATCGTGTTCGTCGCCACCGCGGTGCTCTGCCTGATCGCGCTGGCGCTGGCGCCGTGGCTCGTGCCGCTTTTCGCACCGGGGCTGGGCGACGACATCGGGCGCGGGGACGAGCTGACCTCGGAGGCGGTGAAGCTCACGCGGATCATGCTGCTCTCGCCGCTGTTGCTCTCCGTGAGCGGGATGATTACGGGCATCCTGAACGCGCGGCAGCACTTCTTCCTGCCGGCGCTGGCGCCCTCGCTCTACAACATCGGCATCATCGTCGGGGCGCTGGCGCTGGCGGGGCGGTTCGGGGTGGAGGGGCTTGCGATCGGCGTCGTCGCAGGCTCGGCGGCGCACCTGGTGATCCAGATTCCGGGGCTGGTGCGAGAACGGATGCGGTACGGGCTCCGCCTCAACCTGGGGGATGCTCCCACGCGGGAAGTCGCGCGGCTGATGGCACCCCGCGTGCTGGGGCTGGCGGCGGCACAGGCGAACTTCGTCGTGACGACGACGTTCTTCGCCTCGAAGGTGGGGACGTCGGCTATCTCGGGGCTGACGTTCGCGTGGCTGATCGCGAGCCTGCCGGTCGCACTCTTCGGGATCGCACTCTCGACGGCGGCATTCCCGACGCTGGCGGAACATGAGGCGGCGGGGGACCGGCGCAGCCTCCTTGAGACGGTCTCGAGGGTGCTGCGGACGATCCTGTTCTTCTCCATACCGGCAGCGCTGGGACTGGCGTTCCTGCGCGAACCGGCGACGACGGTGCTGCTGGAGCGGGGGGCATTCGGCGCGAGCGACACAGCGATCACCTCGGCGGCACTGGGGTTTCTCTGCCTGAGCATTGTGCCGCAGGCGGCGATCGAGATTCACAGCCGGGGCTTCTACGCACTCGGGGACACGCGCACGCCGGTCCTGCTGACGGTGGGAGCGGTGGTGGTGAACATCGTCCTGAGCACGATCCTCTGGGAGCGGTACGGGGTGGAGGGACTGGCGATTTCGCTGTCGGTGGCCTCGTGGCTGGAGTGGATCTTCCTGTACTGGCTGTATGCGTTGCGCACGGGGTCGGCGGCGGATGCGTTCCGGGACCTGCACGCGATCGCGCGTATCGCCGCAGCCGCCGCCGCGATGGCCCTGTTCCTCGGGCTGGTGCTGCCGACGTTCGACGAGCCGGGGTCGGCGGCGGCGTGGGTGACGGTATTCGCGGCCTCGATCGCGGGGCTGGCGGTGTACCTGGGGGTGGCGATCCTGCTGCGGGTAGAGGAAGTGGACGAGGCGCGAAGCCGCTTGCTCGCGCTGCTGCGGCCGCGGGAGTAGGCCCGTTTAGACGCCGATGAGCTCGGTCTCGATGTCGACGACCTCGGCGTCGAGGCGCCAGCCCTCGACGGCGCTGGCTATCTCCTGGAGCTGGGCGTCGGCGTGGGCGCTTTCGCTGGAGAGGCAGGCGACGGCGATGGTCGTCAGGTCGAGGGCATCGAGGTCGCCTGCCTCGCTCACGGCCGCGTTGTAGCGATGGCGGAGGCGCTCGACGACCGACTTCACAAGGGCTCGCTTCTCCTTGCGGGAGTGGGCGACGAAGCGGAGGCGGATGCGGAGGAGGCCGAGAACCATCGGTGCGGCTCAGATGTCGACGGTTTCAGGGGGGTCGTCCTCGGGGAGGGGCGGGAGGTCGGAGGGGCCGAGGAGGCCGAAGTGCTCGTAGAAACGGGGCGCGGGCCGGTAGAGCCGGGGGCGACCGGGCGAGCGGGCGGTGCCGACGTTCTCGATGAGGCCACGCTGTTCGAGGTTCGCCACGATGCGGTCGGAGTTGACGCCGCGGATGGCCTCGACTTCGCCACGCGTGCAGGGCTGGCGATAGGCGACGATGGTGAGGGTCTCGAGGGCGGCGCGAGAGAGGCGCACGGCCGACTCCTGGCCGAGGAGCTGGGAGACGTAGGGCGCGTACTCGGGGGCGGTGACGAGCTGATAGCGCCCGCCTTCCTCCTGGAGCCGGAGGCCGCGGGCCTCGTAGTCGGCAGCGAGGCGGTCGAGGCCGGTGCGGATGGAGCGCTCGCCGACGCCGGTGGCGCGGGCGAGGGCGGCCGCGCCGAGCGGTTCTTCGGAGGCGAGGAGGAGCGCCTCCAGCACCCACGGCAGCTCATCGCGGGAGGGGCGGTCGGGAGGGGTGGGCTCGGTCATGCGGCACTCCCGACGCGGGCCGCGAGGCCGTCGCCCAGGGGCTCGCCGAGGGCCGCGGGCGTAATGCGTCCCGCCAGATCGTCGTCGCTCTGGGTGTAGACGGAGACGTAGTTGTCGGTGAGGCCGTGCCAGCGGGGGCCCTCGGGCGTCGTGCGCTGCTCCTCCCAGAGCACGGGGCGGACTCGGCCGCTGAATCTGGAGCGGAAGGCCGTGGCGAGGTCGCCGGCGAGAGCGAGGAGGCGGGCCATGCGCTCCTTGCGCACCTCGACGGGGACCTGGTCGGGCATGCCGGCGGCGGCGGTGCGGGCGCGGGGGGAGTAGGGGAAGGCGTGAATGCGGGCGAATGCGGCCTCCTCGCAAAGGGCGAGGGTAGCGGCGAAGTCGCCGGCAGTTTCGCCGGGGAAGCCTGCGATCACGTCGGTGGTAACGGCGACGTCGGGAACGGCCGCGCGGATCCGATCGAGGGCGGCGTGGTAGCCGGCGACGTCGTAGCGGCGGCGCATGCGCGCGAGGACGGGGTCGGCGCCGGACTGCAGGGCAAGGTGGAAGTGGGGCATGAGGCGGGGGTCGTCCCAGAGCGCGAGCAGCTCGGGGGTGATGTCCTGGGGCTGGAGGGAGCTGAAGCGGAGGCGGGGCGTCTCGGACCGGGCGAGGACGCCGGCGATAAGGTCGCGGGGGGTGAGGGGGGCTGGGAGGTCGCGGCCCCAGGCGCCGAGCTGCGTGCCGGTCAGCACGACCTCGCGGGCGCCGCGCGCGTGGGCGGCCGCGATATCGCGGGCGACATCGTCGATCGAGCGCGAGACTTCGCGGCCGCGCGTGCGGGGGACGATGCAGAAGGCGCAGACGTCGTTGCAGCCTTCCTGCGCCTTCACGAAGGCGCGCGTGTGGAGGGCGGAGGTGGGCGCCGGGGGGAGGGGCGAGGGGGCAGGGGCCAGTGCGGTAAGCGTCTCGACGAGGCGGGCCTGCTCGGCCTCGGTCGTGCCGGCGACGAAGTCGGCGCCGAGCGCCTCGACGACCTCTTCGCCGGCGGAGCGCGGATAGCAGCCGGTGACGGCGACGGGGGCGGAGGGGGAGAGGCGGCGGGCGGCGCGAATGAGGCGGCGCGACTTGCGGTCGGCGGCGTGCGTGACGGAGCAGGTGTTGACGACGACGGCGTCGGCCTCGCACATGGCGTCGACGACGTCGTAGCCGGCAGCGCCGAGGCGGGCGGCTATGGACTCGCTATCGGCGAGGTTGAGTTTGCAGCCGAGGGTGAGCACGGACGCGACGGGGCGGCGGGGCATGGCGGTATGGTATCGCCACGCGGGGACAGGTGGCAGGGCGGGGTTGAACGCGGAGGCAGCAGCGTGAGCGAGGGGCAGCCGGAGTCGGGCAGGTCGCGGGTGACGGTGCTGGCGCTCGACCGCTGGGGAAGCGTGCTCGTGGAGGACTCGGGGCCGCCCTCGTCGATGCTGCGCGATGGCGAGAGCGCCGATGCAGCGGCCCTCCGCGTGTTCGAGGAGCAGACGGGGGCGCTGCTGGAAGAGTTGCACCTGTTTCGCGACGGAGAGGCCAGCCACCACGTCTACTACTGCGACCCGGACCTCGTGCTCGACGAGCTCGATCCGCCCGCGGGAATCTCGCTGCGCTACTTGGCGCCGGGCGAGATCGACGTGGCCAGCCTGCCGGAGGAGGCCCGGGAGCTGCTGACACGTTTCGTGGTGAGCAGCGCCTACCGGGCGATGTTCCACTAGCGGTTCGGCTGCGCCCAACAGCACTGGCCGTACCATGGAAGACCGAAGGAGTCCTCCGTGTCGGATGTCGGAATCATCATCGGCCTGCTGGCCGTTGTCGCGCTCATAGCTGCGAACGGCCTCTTTGTCGCGACCGAGTTCGCGTACGTCGCCGTGCGACGCACCCAGATCGAGCAGCTCGCGAGTCGCGGACACGCGCGCGCACGCCTGCTGCTGGGCTCGCTGAAGCGACTCGACATGTGCATCGCGACGACGCAGCTGGGGGTCACCATGTCGAGCCTGGGGCTCGGCTGGGTGGGTGAGCCGGCACTTGCGAGCCTGATCGAGCCCGGGCTGGAGGACCTGCTCGGGGACGCGATGGGGACGGCCGCCGCCCACACGATCGCGGTGACGGTTGCGTTCATCTTCATCACGGCCGTGCTGATCGTGTTCGGGGAACTGGCCCCGAAACACATCGCCCTGGCCCGGGCCGAGCGCACGGCGCTCCTGGTGGCGGCTCCGATCGAGGTGTTCACACGCATCCTGCGGCCCTTCATCTGGCTCCTGAACGGGATGGGCGTGGGGGTGGCCCGGCTGGCGGGCGTGCGACCGGTGCGGGAGCGGCAGTCGACGCTCGCGCCAGAAGAGCTGGAGCTCGTCATGGAAGCGAGCGCGCGGGCGGGGCTGCTGTCCACAGCCGAGGTGTTGCTGGCGAGCCGGGGCCTCGAATTCGGCGAGATCCAGGCGGACCAGATCATGGCGCCGCGCCGGGACGTCGCCGCCATCGATGCGGATTCCTCGATGGACGAGGTACTGGCTATCACCGGGGAGCACCCGCACCGGCGCTACCCGGTCTACGAGGGCGACCTCGACCACGTCATCGGGCTGCTGGACACGAAGGACCTGATGCGCGTTGTGCGGGAAGGTGGGGAGGACTGGCGTTCCCTTATCGGTCCCGTGGTCGCGATTCCCGAGTCGGTAAGCCTCGAGGTGGCGGTCACGGAGATGCGTGCGCAGGGCGCGAACCTGGTCGTGCTCATCGACGAGCACGGCGGCACGAGCGGCATCCTGAGCGGCGACGACGTGCTCGCGCGGCTGCTCGGCCAGTGGCACGCGGGAACCCGCCAGCAGGCGGGCGAGCGCGTGCGCTCGCTGCCAAACGGGAACCTGCTGCTGGACGGCCTGGCCCTCGTGTCGGACCTGGAGGACGTGGCGGAGGTCGAGCTCAAGGGCGGCGGCGACGACTTCGACACCGTCAGCGGCTTCGTCATGGAGCGACTGGGGCGGATTCCCGCCGTGGGCGAGCGGTTCGAGGAAGCGGGCTTCGAGTTCCAGGTGACGGCGATGGATGGCCGGCGCGTGGCGCGCGTGGTCGCGAGGCGGGGCGTGCCCGCGGGGAGGCCCTAGCCCGGGGCGGGCGCGGACCGGAAGCGGGCGAGAGCGGCCCTCAGGAGGCGCAGCGCACTCGGCTGGGCGCGGCGCATGGCCTCGGCGATGGCGAGTCCGGCCAGCGAAACGATGGCTCCGTAGACGGCGTCGATGATGAAGTGGTTCGCCGTCATGACGATGGAGAAGAACATGAGGACGGGCCACATGACGCCGCCAAACACGATCCAGGCATGGTGGCGTCCCACCCAGGCGAAGGCGCCGCCGAGGAGCATCGACCAGCCAAAGTGGAGGCTGGGCACGGCCGCATAGGGATTCACGAAGGCCTGGGCTTCCTGCGCCTGGTACCCGACGCGGTCGAGGACGGCCATGGTGTCGATGTAACCGGCGAAGGGGACGAGGCGGGGCGGAGCCACCGGGTAGAGCGCGTAGATGACGACGCCGATCGCGCCCGAGGCGAGGAAGGCGGTGCGCATGAGGCCGTAGGTTGAGCGGTGCCAGACCCAGAGGAAGACGGCGAGCACGATCACGAGGGGCATATGGCCCCAGAAGTAGATCCAGTTCATCGCGCGGACGGCCCAGTACTCGTCGATAATCCAGGACTGCCATTCGACCTCCCAGTAGAAGCCGAGCGCTCGTTCGAGCTCGATGAGGTCGAGGCCGTTGGAGAGGGCTTCCCCGGCGCGGTCTACGACGGCGCCGCGGATGAAGAAGTAGACGAGGAAGGCGATCACGACGACGACCGCTTCCTGGATGCCGGTGCGCCGGGTGAAGTGCCAGAAGCGGAGGGCGTTGGCTCGCGAGAGTTCCATGCTGATGGCCATGGGGAATGGGTTCGCGCCTTGCCGCCTCAGAGGGGACGGCTACACTCTCCGGTGGCGCACGCTACCAAACTTCCGGAAGAGGGCCAACGATGGACATTTCAGTCGTCCAGGGTGACATCAGCAAGACGGAGGCGGATGTCATCGTCGTCAATCTGTTCGAGGGCGTGACAAGCCCGGGCGGAGCCACGGGCGCCGTCGACCGCGCGCTTGACGGCGCGATCAGCAAGCTCATCGAGCTGGGCGACATTCGGGGGAAGGCGGGGGAACGGACCACGATCCACACCTTCGGGAAAATCCCGGCGCCGCGCGTGCTCGTGGCGGGGCTGGGCAAGGCGGACGACTTCGACGTCCACGCCGTGAGGAACCTCTCGGCAGAGGTTGCGCGCGCCTGCCGGAAGCCAGGGGTGAGCACCCTCGCTACGGTCGTCCACGGGGCGGGAATCGGCGGGCTCGACCCGGATGCCTGCGCGCAGGCGGTGGCCGAGGGAGCGCTGCTCGGGGCCTACCAGTTCCTTCGCTACAAGACCGAGTCGGACGACGACGACAAGGCCGCGATCGGGCAACTGACGATCGTCGAGCACGACGCCTCGAAGGTTGAGGGCATGGCGGCGGCGGCGAACCGCGGCCGCGTGATGGCGGAAGCGACGAACCTCGCGCGGGACTTGGCGAACGAGCCCGCGAACAACCTGAATCCGACGGACCTCGCGGGGAGGGCGGCGGAAGTGGCGAGTGCGCCGAACCTCGAGCTGGAGGTAATGGAAGAAGAGGAGATGGAGGCGAAAGGCATGGGTTCGCTGCTGTCGGTGGCGCGGGGAAGCGTGCAGCCGGCCAAGCTCGTGCGAATCAGCTACAAGGGCCGCGGGGGCGAAGGGTACGACCTGGCGCTCGTGGGGAAGGGCATCACCTTCGACACCGGCGGGATCAGCATCAAGCCGGCGCAGGGCATGGAGGCGATGAAGGCCGACATGACCGGCGCGGCCTCGGTGATCGCAGCAATGCAGGCGGTGGCGGCGCTGGCGCCGAAGGCCGACATCCTCGCGATCGCGCCCTGCACGGAGAACATGCCCGGCGGGAACGCGACCCGTCCGGGTGACGTGGTCTCGGCCATGAACGGGAAGACGATCGAGATCCTGAACACGGACGCCGAAGGTCGCCTCGTGCTAGCGGACGGGCTCTGCTACGCGCGCGAGCTGGGCGCCCGCCACCTCGTCGACGTGGCCACGCTCACGGGCGCGATCAGCGTGGCCCTCGGCGACCAGTGCTACGGCCTGATGACGAACGACGACGCGCTGGCGACGCGTTTCGAAGCGGCTGCCGAGGCCGCGGGCGAGCGCAGCTGGCGGTTGCCGATGTTCAAGGAGTACGGCGAGCAGCTCAAGAGCAACGTCAGCGTAGTCAAGAACATCGGGGGGCGTCCCGCGGGAAGCATCACGGCGGCGAAGTTCCTCGAACACTTCGTCGACGAGAAGCCGTGGGTGCACCTCGACATCGCGGGCGTGGACATGGCCTCGAAGGACAAGGGCTGGATCACGAAGGGCGCGAGCGGCCAGGTCGTGCGCGCGCTCGTGAACCTCGCGCTCGGCTTCGCGGACGAGTAGGGGCGGACAATGGCCGACCTCTTCCCCCGCAGCGCCGCCTACGACGAGTCGTGGGTGACGGAGAACCGCATGGGGCCGAACGTCCTCTGGCTGGCGGAATCGCTGGCGGAGCGGATGACGCTCAAGCCGGGCATGCGGGTGATGGACCTCGGCTGCGGCAAGGGGCTCAGCTCGGTGTTCCTGGCGCGCGAGTTCGGCGTCAAGGTGTGGGCGACCGACCTCTGGATCAAGCCAACGGAGAACTGGGAGCGCATCCGGGAGGCAGGGCTGGAGGGGCAGGTGCATCCGATCTACGCGGAGGCGCACCAGCTCCCCTACGCGGAGGGCTTCTTCGACGCGATCGTGAGCCTGGACGCCTACCAGTACTTCGGGACGGCGGACCTCTACCTGCAGTACCTGGCGCCGTTCCTGCGTTCGGGCGGGGAGATCGGCATCGTGTGCCCCGCGTTCCGGCGGGAGATCGGTCCGGACGACCTGCCCGGCTACCTCACCGACCTCTACGGCGAGGGCGGCTTTCACGCCTTCCATACCGCGGACTGGTGGCGCGATCACTTCCGCAAGGCCGCGGTCGTGGAGGTGACGGTGGCGGAAGAGCCTCCCGAGTCGGATGCGATCTGGGAGGAGTTCATCCCGCACACGCGTCCGCACGAGCAGGAAGCGCTGGGCGCCGACGCGACGGGAGAGCACGTGCTGACGTTCGCGCGGGTGGTGGCGCGCAGGAGCCCGAAAGCTGCCGCGGGTGCCTGACCTCTTCCCCCGCAGCGCCGCCTACGACGAGGGGTGGGTCAACGCGAACCGCATGGGGCCGAACGTGCTCTGGCTGGCGGAGGCGCTGGCCGAGCAGATGACGCTGGAGCCGGGTATGCGGGTGATGGACCTCGGCTGCGGGAAGGCGCTGAGCTCGGTGTTCCTTGCGCGCGAGTTCGGCGTCGAGGTGTGGGCCACCGACCTCTGGATCAAGCCGACAGAGAACTGGGAGCGCATCCGGGAAGCAGGGCTGGAGGGGCAGGTGCATCCGATCTACGCGGAGGCGCACCAGCTTCCGTACCCGGAGGGCTTCTTCGACGCGATCGTGAGCCTGGACGCCTACCACTACTTCGGCGACGCGGATCTCTACCTCGAGAATGTGGCCCGGTTCCTGCGGCCCGGCGGGGAGATCGGCATCGTCTGCCCCGGCTTCCGGCGGGAGATCGGTCCCGACGACGTGCCCGATTACCTCGCCCACTACTACGGAATAGGCGCCTACTCGTTCCACACGCCCGACTGGTGGCGCGACCACTGGCGCAAGACCGGGCTGGTGGAGGTGACGTGCGCGGACGAGCCGCCGGAGTCGGACGCGATCTGGGAGGAGTTCATCCCGCACACCGAGCCGGACGAGCAGGCGGCCATCAGGAACGATGCCGCAGGCGAACGGCTGCTGTCGTTCGCGCGGGTGGTGGCGCGCAAGCGGTAGCGGGGGCGGTGACGGGGCGGGTCGCGGTCCTCTAGGATTCCGCCATGGCTGACTACAAAGACATCCTTACCGACAAACGGGACCGGCACGCGATCATCACCCTCAACCGACCGGAGAAGATGAACGCGCTGAGCCACAACCTTCGCGCCGAGGTGTTCGACGCGATGAAGCACTTCGAGCTCGACGAAAGCGTGAAGGTCATCATCCTGCGGGGCTCGGGCCGGGCCTTCAGCGCCGGGTACGACCTCTCCGGGACACCACCGGACGAGCACAGTTATGTCGATACACGGAGCGGGCTCCCGGGCGTCGGGCCGATCCATCCGGGACAGGGTCAGTGGCCCCAGCACCTGCTGAGCGGCTACTGGCAGATCTGGGACCTGACGAAGCCGGTGATCGCGCAGGTGCACGGCTACTGCCTCGCGGGGGGAACCGAGCTGGCGACGATGTGCGACCTGATGTTCATCGCCGAGGACGCGATCATCGGGTACCCGCCGGTGCGGGCGATGACGAGCGTCGACATCATCTACCACCCCTGGCACATGCATCAGAAGAAGGCGCGCGAGCTGCTCTACACGGGCGACAGCCTTACGGGGCTGGAGGCGGTGGAGGTGGGCTGGGCGAACCGAGCGATGCCGGTCGAGGACCTGTGCGAGACGACGGAGGCGTTCGCGGAGCGTATCGCCAACATCGACTCGCCGATGCTCCAGATGACGAAGCGCCAGGTGAACCGCGTGTACGAAATCATGGG
The DNA here is from genome assembly GCA_965203545.1 of Tepidiformaceae bacterium. Taxonomy (GTDB): domain Bacteria; phylum Chloroflexota; class Dehalococcoidia; order Tepidiformales; family Tepidiformaceae; genus UBA2991. Next base: position 123,752 of record OZ241899.1, on the reverse strand, counting down.
GATTCGCACCTCGATGGCGGTGGGCGCGGACATCCAGGCGCTCAGCTCCGTGCGTCCCGGGGGCGGGGAGTTCGGCCGCATCTCGCGGGAGAAGGGGCTGAAGGCCGCCCTCGACTGGCGCGACGGGCCCTTCGAGGACTACGGGAAGGCGCCTCCGGGCACGGCCCGTCCGAGCGCCGCGACCTGGTGAGCGCTGGACCCGGCGACGCGAACTCCGAGGCGTTCGCGCGGCACTTCGCCGAGCACCCGCTGCACCGCGCACTGGGCGTGCGGCTGGAGGAGCGACGGGAGGACTTCGCGCGCATCTCGATCGCGCCGAGCGCGGTCACGCAGGGGGGCGTGGCGGGAGGGCTGCACGGAGGTATCCTCGCGGCGCTCGTCGACATCGTGATGCTGGCGGCGCTCTCGACGGTGCAGCGTCCGGGGCAGGAACCGGCGGGTACGGCCGACCTCAACATCACCTATCTGCGGCCGGCGCTCGGCACGCGCATCTACGCGGAGGGGACCGTGGTGAAGCGGGGCCGGCAACTGGCGATGATCGAGGTCAGCATCCTCGACGAGCAGGAGCGGCTCTGTGCCAAGGGGCGGACGCTCTACGCCTTCCGCAGCGGCTAGCCTTCCTCCGCCCCGGCTTCTTCCTCGACGGCCTCCAGGTCGAGGTCGGCGAAGACGGTGCGGACGAGCTCGTACATGCGGGTCGCTATGCGTACGCCGAGGGCGATGTCCTCGGTGCCTTCGAGGCCGTTCTGGGCGACGGCGTGGACGATACGGCCGGTGCGGAAGCAGACGACCGTCTCTACGAGGCGGCCGATCTCGGTGGTCGGCTGCCCGACGATGAAGCCCTCGGCGCCGTCGCCGATGTCGGCGACCCAGAAGTCGGTGTAGTCGGTGACGGTTCGCTCGTTGATCAGGCTGCCGCAGTAGAGGCTCATCGAGTCCTCGGCGGACTCGACATCGGCGTAGAGCGTGGACTGGATGGTGATAAGCGCAGGCCCGCCGAGGTGGGTGAAGGGCTCCTCCCAGGAGAACTCGCGCACCGCGCCGATGATGCGCCCGCGGGCCTCGAGCTGATTCACCTTGCCCCGCAGGTTCTCGACATCGAAGAGCTGCGCCCACTCCCCGTTGTCGAAGGTGTTGGTGTTCGCGTTCTCCATGGCGAGGGGCAGATCCTCGAGGTCCAGGAGCATGTCTTCGAGCGGGTAGGCATCGTCGGGGAGGTCCGTCGCGAACTGCTCCTCGTCGCGGGCGCAGGCAGCGAGCAACACGAGCCCGAGGGCCGCGAGGAAGGGGAGAAGCGTCAGCCGAAGTGAGGCGCGTCGCACGTGGAGGTTCATCGTACCGGAGAGCAGGGGTGGCGGCTGCGGCGCGGGGAGGCCACGATGGGGCACGGTAAAGGGGATGGTGCGTTGACGGCCTTCATAGCAGGAGCGCTGATCCTGATCGCGGTAGGGATCGTCGTGGGGGCGGTGGTGTTTCGCTGGAGGCGGGCGATTGAGGCGCTGCGGGTGCTGCGCCGCATCGGGTGGGCCTACGTGATCGCAATCGTCCTGCTGGCAGTCATCTACATCGTGCGGGACGGCGGGCTCTGAAGCCATGCGCGTCCTCGTGGCGCCCCAGGAGTTCAAGGAAAGCCTGACGGCAGAGGAGGCGGCCGCGGCCATCGCCCGCGGCATCACCTCGACGCGGCCGGACTGGACGGTCGAGGAACTGCCGCTCTCGGATGGGGGTCCGGGCTTCCTGGCGGCGCTCGCGCGGGCCACGGGCGGGCGGGAACGGATCGTGGCCACGCATGACGCGCTCGGGCGGGCGCGGACGGCGCACGTGCTGGACATCGCCGACACAGGCACCTGTGCGATCGAGGCGGCGATGGCAAACGGCCTCGCGCTGGTCGAGCGGCAGGAGCGGGACGCGCTGCGAGGCAGCACCGAGGGCGTCGGGGAGCTGGTGGCCGCCGCACTCGCGGGCAGTCCGAGGCGGGTCGTGGTCGGGGTGGGGGGGAGCGCAACGAGCGACGGAGGATCGGGGATGGCGCGGGCGCTGGGGGCGCGCTTCCGCGACGGCGCCGGTCGCGACCTGGCGCCGGGGGCGGCGGCGCTGGCCGAACTGGCGCGTATCGACTGGTCGCCGCCGGAAGCACTGGCGGGGGTGGAGGTGCTGGTCGCGACGGATGTGACGAACCCGCTCGTGGGGCCGCAGGGGGCGGCGGCTGTATTCGGGCCGCAGAAAGGGGCTTCACCGGGGGATGTCGAGGCGATCGAGGCCGCGCTGCAGCGCTACGCAGCAGTCGTCGAGCGCTCGCTGGGGGTCGCGCTGGCGGAGATGCCAGGCGCAGGGGCGGCGGGAGGGCTGGGAGGTGGGCTGGTCGCGTTCCTCGGAGGGCGAGTCATGAGCGGCTTTGACGTGGTGGCGGAGGCCGTGGAGCTGGGGGAACGCCTGCGGCGGGCGGACATCGTCGTGACGGGGGAAGGGAGCTACGACGGTCAGTCCGAGCAGGGGAAGACGGTGGGGCGGCTGCGGCAGCTCGCGTCGGAGGTGGACACGCGCTGCGTCGTGCTGGCGGGACGGGCGGCGGCGGTTGCCGCGGGGGAGGTGCTTACGCTGGCCGAGATCGAGCCGGACGCGGAGGCGTCGATGCGCAACGCAGCGGCGCTGGTGGAGGAACTGGCGGGGCGCTGGGCGCGCTCAGCCGCCGTCTGAAGCGCGGTCGAGCGTGCGGCGGGCCTGACGGACGCGGGGCGCATCGACGACCATGCCGTCGCGGCGCGCGACCCAGGCGCCCTCGGGACGCGACTCGTAGGCCTCAACGTCCGCGCGGGCGCGCTTCAGGACCGTACTGGTCGGCGCGAACACATCGTTGGCGACGGCGACGAGGCGGGGGTCGTCGAGGACGGCGCCGGCGAAGCCGTAGTTGGCCATGTCGCGCAGTTCGAGGGAGCTGCCGTCGATGAGGGCAACGGTCTCGTGGGCGGCGGCGGCGGCGACCACACTGCCGCGCGCGTAGGCGAGGCGAGGGCCGCTCTCTTCGTAGCGGGCGCCGACGTCGCGGGCGAAGGGTTCGGAAGCCAGCACGAGGCCGGCGGTGCGGGGAGCGGCGGCGAGGCTCTCGGCGGCGCGCAGGAGGCCACGGGCCGTGTCGATGACAGGGAAGAGCGCCACCTGGCCCGGTTCGATGTCACGGGTGTGCTCGAACTCGCGCAGGAGGACGGCGGTGTCCCGGACGTCCTGGGGCTCGGTGCAGTGGGGCAGGAGGACGGCGGCCAGCCTTGGCCCAGTGATGGCCTCGAGGTCGCCGCGGGTGAGCTGTGTGCGGGGGTGGTTGACGGCAACGAGCGGAGTCTTGCCCGCTTCGGCGACGCGCTCGACGGCTTCGGCGGCGGCGGCTCGCAACTCCTCCACCGGCTGCGTCTCGTCGGTGAGGGAGAGGAGGATGGCGTCGGTATCGGCCTCAAGGGCGACATCGAGGGAGTCGCCGGGGCTGGCGCGAAGGATGCTGCGGAGCCGCATCTAGACGCCGCCGACCACGCTGCGGTCGAGGGTGGCGATATGCAGGTCGCCACGCAAACCCATCACGCCCTGCAGGTGGTCGAGGGAGTGGCGGTAGACGACCTCGGCGATCCACTGGCAGGTGACCGGGCCCCAGTGGCCGTCGTCGCGCAGGCGGAGCCAGGAGGTGTCATCGAGCTCGCGGAAGACGTCGAACTCCTCGTCGCGCACACGGCCGAGCTGCTCCATCAGGTCTCCGAGTGGAACGCTGGCTTCGTAGCGCTCGTCGCGCCAGATGCGACGGCTGTAGTCGGCGGGCTCGAGCATGTCGGGGATGGCGGCCCAGCGGAGGAGGGGCAGATAGACGTGCTCTTCCATGTCGACGAGGTGGGAGACCTGCTCGTGGATGGACCACTCGTCGGGGTCGGAGGTCCAGTGGTGCTGGTCACCGGGGAGGTCGCGCACGGCCCAGGCAAGGTCGGCGGTGGTGGCGCGGAGCCGGGCTACCAGCTGGGTGCGGTATTCCGCAGTAAGGCTCACGCCTGTCGAGTATAGACACAGAAGCCGTTACTGGCTCTTGGCCACCGCCGCCTGGGGGACGGCGGGGTGGGTTAGACGAGCTCGAGGGGTTCGCCTTCGAAGGTGCGGGAGCCGCGCCGCAGCTCGATAAGCTCGCCGACCTTCACCACGCAGTCGCCCACGGGAACGTCCTGGACGCCGCAGACGTTGCAGGCGCCGTGGTGGCAGTCGCCGACGGTGTGCTCGCGGAAGACGTCGCGCCACTGGCCGCGCAGGTAGCTCTTGTTGACGCCGCTGGCGACGTGGTCCCAGGGGAGGGGCGCGAAGGTGTCCCACTCCTCGTGCGCGAACCAGTCGGCGTCGACGCCGGCGGCAGCGAAGGCGGCGTCCCACAGCTCGGGGCGGAAGTACTCGCTCCAGGCGTCGAAGGTCGCGCCGGCGCGCCAGGCATGCTCGACAGCCTCGGCGACGCGGCGGTCGCCCCGGCTGAGGACCACCTCGATGCGGCTGTCGGCGGGGTCGTTCCAGCTGAAGTCGACGCCGGCGGCGCGGCAGCCGTCCTTGAGCAGCCGGTGCTTGGGGGTCAGCTCGGCGGCGGTCTCCTGGCGGGCCCACTGGAAGGGCGTGTGCGCCTTGGGCACGTGGTTGCTGGTGCTGACGCGGACACGCGCACGCTTGCCGGCCTGCTCGCGGCCGATCTCCTTCACGTGGCGTCCGAGGTCGACGATGCCCTCGACATCTTCGAGTGTCTCGGATGGGAGGCCGACCATGAAGTACATCTTGACGCTGGTCCAGCCGCGGGCGAAGGCGTTCGAGGCCGCGCCGAAGAGGTCATCCTCGCTCACGAGCTTGTTGATGGCGTTGCGGAGGCGCTGGCTACCGGCCTCGGGCGCGAGGGTAAGGGTGTGCTTCTTGCCCTTCGCGATGGCGTTGGCGACATCGACGGAGAAGCTGTCGACGCGCGTGCTGGGGAGGGAGATCTTGAGGTCGGGGAAGGTGGACGTGAGAGATTCGACCATGGGCACGATGCGGCTGTGGTCGGTGGTGCTGAGGGAGAGGAGGGAAAGCTCCTCGTAGCCGGTGTTGGCGAGCAGCTGGCGGGTAGCCTCGACGACCTCCTCGGGGCTGCGCTCGCGCGTGGGGCGGTAGATCATCCCGGCCTGGCAGAAGCGGCAACCCTGCGTGCAGCCACGCTGGATCTCGACGGCGGCGCGGTCGTGGACGGTCTGGAGGAAGGGCACGATCGGCTTCGTGAGGGCGGGAGGCAGGGCTTCGACGACGCGGCGCTGAACGACGGGCGGCGCGGCCGGGTCGATGGGTTCGAGGGCAGCGAAGTGGCCGAGGTGGTCGTAGCGCGCCTCGTAGAAGGCGGGAACGTACACGCCGGGCATGGCGAGCAGGTCGCGGAGGCGGGCGGAGCGGGGAGCGCCGTCTCGCTTCCAGGCGCGGACGAGATCGGCGAGCTCGCCGATGGCGTCCTCGCCCTCGCCGAGGACGAAGGCATCGATGTAGGGGGCGAGGGGCTCGGGGTTGAAGGCGCAGCTACCGCCTGCGACGACGATGGGGTCGTCCTCGCCACGGTCGCTGGAGCGGGGAGCGATGCCCGCGAGGTCGAGCATGTTGAGGATGTTCGTGTAGGTGAGCTCGTACTGGAGGGTGAAGCCGAGGATGTCGAAGTCGCGCACGGGGTGTCGGGTCTCGAGGCTCCAGAGGGGGACGCTCTCGCGACGCATCTCCGCCTCCATGTCGGGCCAGGGAGCGAAGGCGCGTTCGCAGACAACGTCGTCCTGGCGGTTGAGGAGGTCGTAGAGGATGCCGAGGCCCATGTTCGACATGCCGATGTCGTAGGCATCGGGGTAGGCGAGGGCGATGCGCACTCCAGCGGCGTCCCAGTCCTTCGTGACGGAGTTCCACTCGCCGCCGGTGTAGCGACCCGGCTTCGTGACACGAGCGAGCAGGTGGTCGATCGCGACTGTCATCGTTCCTCATGCGGCGGGTGAGCCGCGCTACTCACATGGTAGCGGGCGTCGGTGTAGTGTGCGGCCATGCAGGTCGACGCCGTGGTGGTCGCAGCGGGGCGCTCGACGCGCTTCGGGGAGGGGGACAAGCTGCTGGCCGATCTGAACGGGCGGCCGGTGATCGCGTGGTCGCTGGGGGCCCTGGCGGCAGCGGAGTCGGTCGGGCGGGTCGCGATCGTGGGGCGGGAGGACCTGCTGCCATCGTTGAAGGCGATCGGGCGGGAGGTACTGGGGGAGGGGCTGGCGGCGGTGGTCGCCGGAGGCGCACGGCGGCGGGACAGCGTGGAGGCGGGGCTGCGGGCGGTCACGAGCGACTACGTCGCCATCCACGACGGAGCGCGGCCACTGGTGACGCCGGCGCTGATCGACGCGTGCGTGGCGGAGGCGGAGCAGGCGGCGGGGGCAATCCTGGTAGAGCCGGTCACGGACACGATCAAGGAGGTGGAGGCGGCGACCATCGTGGCGAGCCCCGACCGGGGGCGCCTGCGGGCGGCGCAGACGCCGCAGGTGGTGCGTCGCGAGGCGTGGCTGGAGGCAGCGGCACTCTCGGAGGGGGACGAGACGGACGACGCGGCCATGCTCGCGCGGGCGGGGCTGGAGGTGAGGGTGGTCGAGGGCGACCCCGCGAACCTGAAGGTGACGCGGCCGATCGACCTGACGCTGGCGCGGGCGCTGCTGGCGGAGCGGGGGGAAGGCTGATGCGAGTCGGGATCGGGGAGGACCTGCACCGCGTGGAGGAAGGGGGTCCGCTCATGCTGGGTGGGGTGGCGATCGAGGGGCCAGTGGGGCTGGCCGGCCACAGCGATGCGGACGTGTTGCTGCACGCAATCACGGACGCGGTGCTGGGGGCGGCGGGGAAGGGCGACCTGGGCGCGCACTTCCCCAGCTCGGACGATCGCTGGGCGGGGGCGGACAGCAGGGTGTTCCTGACGGAGGCGCTGCGGATGGCACGGGAGGACGGGTGGACGCTCGCGAACGTCGACGCGACCGTGCGGGCGGAGCGGCCGCGGCTGGCCGGTCACCTCGAGGCGATACGCGAGAGTGTCGCGCGGATCGCGGGGGTGGACGCACCGCAGGTGAACGTGAAGGCGAAGAGCGGAGAGGGGCTGGACGCGGTGGGGCGCGGTGAGGCGATCGGGGCGACGGCGGTGGTGTTGCTGGAAGCGGCGCCGTAGCTCGCGCTACGACGCCGCTCCACGCGGTTTCTAGTCGGCGTCGCCGTCGCCGGCCAGGGACGGCAGCGGGTCGGAGTCCGGAGTCTGGACCGCGACGGCAGCGCCGGCCTCGCTCTCGGCGAGCATGCGCTCCAGTTCGGCTTCCTCATCGAACTCGAGGGACTCCGGCAGGTCGAGCTCGGGGACGAACTCGCGGCGGGGCACCTCGATCTCCGCACGGGCGGGGATGAGCTTGCCGATGATGACGTTTTCCTTGAGACCGACGAGCTTGTCGATCTTGCCCTCGACGGCGGCGTTCGTGAGAACGCGCGTCGTCTCCTGGAAGGAGGCGGCGGCGAGCCACGAGCTCGTGTTGAGCGAGGCCTTGGTGACGCCGAGGAGGACGGGCTGGGCGGTGGCGGGATCGCCACCCTCGGCCACGACCCTGGCGACGATCTCCTCGAACTCGCGCCGGTCGATGAGGTCGCCCGGAAGCAGGCCGGTGTCGCCGGGGTGGTCGACGCGCACGCGGCGCAGCATCTGGCGGGTGATGACCTCGATGTGCTTGTCGTTGATGTTCACGCCCTGGGAGCGATAGACCTTCTGCACCTCGTCAACCATGTAGCGGCGAACGGCGTCGCGGCCCTGGATGGAGAGGATGTGCTGGGGGTTCTTCGCGCCCTCGGTGATCTGGGCGCCGGCGTCGATGGCCTCACCCGAACTGACGAGCAGGCGGGCGGCAGCGGGGATGGCGTACTCGCGATCCTCGCGGTCCTCGAAGACGACCTGGAGGGTCTTGCGGCCCTTCTTGCGGACGATGCCGGGGATGCGGGAGAGGAGCTCGGTCGAGATTTCGGCGCTCTCGTCGGCGTCCTCCTTCTTGTCCTCATCGGGAACGGCGGCGAGGACGCTGCCTGCGACGACGTGGTCACCATCGGCTACCTGCGCCTTCGCGCCTGCGGGGATGGCGTACTCCTCGACGACGGTATCGACGTTGGAGACGCGCACGAGGCGCTGGCCGCCATCCTCGAGCACCTCCACGACGCCGTCGATCTCGCTGATGATGGCCTCGCCCTTGGGGACGCGGGCCTCGAACAGCTCCTCGACACGCGGGAGACCGCTCGTGATGTCGGTGGTGCCGGCGACGCCGCCGGTGTGGAAGGTCCGCATCGTGAGCTGGGTGCCCGGCTCGCCGATGGACTGGGCGGCGATGATGCCGACCGCCGTGCGCGGGCGAACGAGCTCGCCACGGGCGAGGTCACGGCCGTAGCAGAGCTGGCAAATGCCGCGCTCGGCCTCACAGGACATCGGCGTGCGCACATAGACGCGCGCCACTTCAAGCGCCTCAAGGCGGTCAGCGGCGGCTTCGTCGATCTCCTCGTTGCGGTCGACGACGATCTCGCCGGTGGAGTCGTCGGCAACGGGAGCGGCGGCGTAGCGGCCGACGATGCGGTCGCGGAAGTCCTCCATCGTCTCGCGCTCGTCGCGCTGCTCGATCCAGAGGCCGGTGGTCGTCTCGCAGTCGTTGTCACCGATGATGACGTCCTGGGAGACGTCGATCAGGCGGCGGGTGAGGTAGCCGGAGTCCGCGGTTCGGAGGGCGGTGTCGGCGAGGCCCTTGCGGGCGCCGTGGGTGGAGATGAAGTACTCCAGCACCGTGAGGCCCTCGCGGAAGGAGGCGCGGATGGGCTCGGCGATGATCTGGCCGTGGGGGTCGGCCATGAGGCCGCGCATACCCGCCATCTGCCGGATCTGGGTGATGTTGCCCTTCGTGCCCGAGCTGGCCATGTAGTTGAGGGAGCCGTACTCGGAGAGGCTCTCGGCGATGTCGTTCTCGATGCGGCGGGTGGTCTCGGTCCACACCTCGACGGCGCCCTGGTAGCGCTCTTCCTCGGTGATGAGCCCCATCTGGTACTGCTCCTCGAGGTCGGCGACTTCCTGGTCGGCCTCGGCGATGAGCTCCTTCTTGTGATGGGGCACCACGATCTCGTGGATGGCGATGGTGACGCCGCTCTGGGTGGCGAAGCGGAAGCCGACCTCCTTGATGCGGTCGACGACCTCGGCGGTGGCCTCGCTGCCGAGCTCGCGATAGACGAGCGCGACGAGCCGCCGCAGGGCGGGGCGGTCCATCGTGTAGTTCTGGAAGGGGAGGTCCTCCGGGAGCACCTCGTTGAAGATGATGCGTCCGATGGTCGTCTCCAGCAGCCGCGGCTCGTCCAGCGGGGCGGCGGGGCCGCCGCCATCCTCGCTGTCGGTGCTTTCGGCCGAGGGCCGGTCGGTGCGCACCTTGATGGGTGCGCGCAGGTCGACGGTGCCGAGGTCGAAGGCGAGCTTGGCCTCGTCGAAGGACGCGTAGATGCCCCGGGCGGGGGCGCCGTTGGCCTCGACGAAGGCGCCACGGCCTCCCTCGCTGACCTCGGTCATGTAGTACGAGCCGAGGACCATGTCGAGGGTGGGGGTGACGGTGGGGTCGCCGCTGGCGGGGGACAGCAGGTTCTTGGTGGAGAGCAGGATCTGCCGGGCCTCGGCGACGGCCTCGCGGCTCAGGGGCACGTGCACGGCCATCTGGTCGCCGTCGAAGTCGGCGTTAAAGGCGGCGCAGACGAGCGGGTGGAGCTGGACCGCGGAGCCCTCGATGAGCACCGGCTGGAAGGCCTGGATGCCGAGCCGGTGGAGGGTGGGGGCGCGGTTGAGCAGCACCGGGCGGTCGGTGATGACCTCGTCGAGCACGTCCCAGACCTCGGGCCGGGCGCGCTCGACGATGCGCTTGGCGCTCTTGATGTTGTGAGCCAGGCCCTTCGCCACGAGCGAGTGCATGACGAACGGCTTGAACAGCTCGAGCGCCATTTTCTTGGGCAGGCCGCACTGGTGCAGCTTGAGCTCGGGGCCGACCACGATGACGGAGCGGCCGGAGTAGTCGACGCGCTTGCCGAGCAGGTTCTGGCGGAAGCGCCCCTGCTTGCCCTTGAGCATGTCGCTGAGGCTCTTCAGCTTGTGGTTGCCGCTGCCGCTGACGGCGCGCCCGCGGCGGCCGTTATCGACGAGGCTGTCGACGGCCTCCTGCAGCATGCGCTTCTCGTTGCGGATGATGATCTCGGGGGCGCCGAGGTCGAGCAGCCGCTTCAGGCGGTTGTTGCGGTTGATGACGCGGCGGTAGAGGTCGTTCAGGTCGCTGGTGGCGAAGCGGCCGCCATCGAGCTGGACCATGGGGCGCAACTCGGGCGGAAGCACGGGCAGGACCTCGAAGATCATCCAGTCGGGCTTGTTGCCTGACTCGATGAGGTCCTCGACGACCTGGAGGCGCTTGGTCGCCTTCTTGCGGCGCTGGCCGCTGGCGGAGGCGAGCTCGGTCTTGAGCTTGGCGCGGAGGGTGTCGAGGTCGAGGCGCTCGAGGACGCTGAGGACGGCCTCGGCGCCCATGGCCGCCTTGAAGACGTGCCCGAACATGTCGGAGAGCTCGCGGTAGCGGGTCTCGGTGAGGAGCTCGATGCGGTCGCTGCGGACCGGGTCGACGATGTCCTCGAGGTCGTTGAGGCGCTCCTGGAACTGCTCCTCGGTCTCCTTGCGGATCTCGGCGGCGCGCTCCTGGATGGGGTTGAGCTCGTCGTACACGAGGGCCTTGGCCTCTTCCATGGCGCTCTCGACGACCGCCTTCTCGGCGGCGATGAGCTTCTTCGTCTCCTTGTCGAAGGCGGTGAGCTTCTTGCGGCCCTCGCGCTCGAGCTTGTTGCGGGCGGTCTTGGTCATCTTGTCGCCGGTGGCGACGATGACCTCGCCCTGGAAGACGTAATCGCGCTCGGTGAGCTCGCCGATGATCTCGTTGGCGGCCTCGACGTTGCGGGCGGCCTCGGCCTCGATGGAGTCGCGGGTGGCGGCGCGCTCCTCTTCGAGCTTGGCAATCTGCTCGTCGCGCTTCGCCTCGAGCTCTTCCTGGGCGGCCACGAGCTGCAGCTCGAGGCGCTCACGCTCGGGGGTGATGTCGGCGAGGCGATCGTCGATGGCGCGCGCGAGCTCCTTCTGGAGGTTCTCGATCTCGAAGTCGCGGTGGGTGTCGTCGACTTCGGTGATCATGTACTGGGCGAAGTAGAGAACGCGCTCGAGATTCCGCGGTGAGATGTCAAGCAGCAGGCCGAGTTTCGAGGGCGTGCCCTTGACGAACCAGATGTGGCTGACGGGGCTGGCCAGCTCGACGTGGCCCATGCGCTCACGGCGCACCTTGGCGCGCGCGACCTCGACGCCGCACTTGTCGCAGATGATGCCCTTGTAGCGGACGCGCTTGTACTTGCCGCAGTAGCACTCGAAGTCCTTCGTAGGGCCGAAGATCTTCTCGCAGAAGAGGCCGTCCTTCTCCGGCTTCAGCGTGCGGTAGTTGATGGTCTCCGGCTTGGTGACCTCACCGTAGGACCAGGAGCGAATCTGGGAGGGGCTGGCGAGCCCGATGCGGACCTGGTTGAAGTCATTGACTTCGAGCATTGAAGAGATCCTCCGATTCGAATCCGGAAAGGTTGATGCCGAGCTCGGGCAGCTCTCCGGCCGTCTCCTCGGTAAAGGAGACACTGCCCGAGTCGTTGGAGACGTCGATGGAGAGGCCGAGGCTCTGGAGCTCCTTGACGAGCACCTTGAAGGACTCGGGAACGCCCGGTTCGAGGACGTCCTCGCCCTTGACGATGGCCTCGTACGTCTTGACGCGGCCGACGACGTCGTCGGACTTCACGGTGAGGAGCTCCTGGAGGATGTGGGCGGCGCCGTAAGCCTCAAGCGCCCAGACCTCCATCTCGCCGAAGCGCTGGCCGCCGAACTGCGCCTTGCCGCCCAGCGGCTGCTGGGTGATGAGGGAGTAGGGGCCCGTGCTGCGGGCGTGGATCTTGTCCTCAACCAGGTGGATGAGCTTAAGCATGTAGATGTAGCCGACCGTGACGGGCTGGTCGAACGCCTCCCCGCTGCGGCCGTCGTAGAGGGTGGTCTTGCCGAAGAGGGGGGGCACGGCGCCGGTCTCGGTGAAGATGCGCTGGGTCTCCTCCTCGAGGGCCTCGATGGTGGCTGACTTCCGCGGCCTGGCGCCGGCCTGCTTGAGCCAGATCTCGAGGCAGGCGCGCTTGGCGGCGCCCTTCTCGGGCTGCTCGAAGATGGGGCCAGCGTCGTAGCCGTGTTCCTTGAGCCACTCGGCGGCGACGGGCTCGTCGAAACCGTAGTCGCGGGGGTCGATGTAGTAGACGGCGCCGCTCTCGGCGGCCATCCAGGCACGCGCCAGCGAGTCATCGAGGTCGCCGTCGTCGGCGCCGTCGAAGACGGGCGTGCTGGCGCGGAAGCCGAGGGCCCTGGCGGCCCAGCCGAGGTGCGTCTCAAGCACCTGGCCAATGTTCATGCGGCTGGGAACACCGATGGGGTTGAGGATGATGTCGACGGGGGTGCCGTCGGGGAGGTAGGGGAGATCCTCGCGGGGGAGGATGCGGCTGATGACGCCCTTGTTGCCGTGGCGCCCGGCCATCTTGTCGCCCTCGGCGATCTTGCGGCGCTGGGCGGTGCTGACGCGTACGAGCTTGTTGACGCCGGCGGGCAGGCCCTCGTGGTCCTCGCGGCTGAAGACGCGGACATCGATGACCTTGCCGCGCTCGCCGTGGGGGAGGCGCAGGCTGGTGTCCTTCACCTCGCGGGCCTTCTCGCCAAAGATGGCGCGGAGGAGCTTCTCCTCGGCGGTCAGCTCGGTCTCGCCCTTGGGCGTGATCTTGCCGACGAGGATGTCGCCCTCACGGACTTCGGCGCCGATGCGGATGATGCCTTCCTCATCGAGGTTGGCGAGCGCTTCCTCGCCGACGTTGGGGATGTCGCGCGTGATCTCCTCGGCGCCGAGCTTCGTGTCGCGCGCCTCGATCTCGTGCTTCTCGATGTGGATGGAGGTGAACTTGTCCTCTCGGACGAGGTTCTCGCTGATGATGATGGCGTCCTCGAAGTTGTAGCCCTCCCAGCTCATGAAGGCGCAGAGCACGTTCTGGCCGAGGGCGAGCTCGCCGCCCTGGGTGCTGGAGCTATCGACGAGGGGCTGGTTCTCCCGAACGCGCTCGCCACGGAAGACGAGCGGGCGCTGGTTGAGGCAGGTGCCCTGGTTGGAACGCTGGAACTTGATCAGCGGGATACGGACCGTACCGAGGTTCTCGTCGTCGTACTTGACGATGACCTGGGTTCCGGAGGCTTCGATGACCTCGCCGTCGCCCTCGGCAACGAGGACATGACCGCTGTCGATGGCGGTGCGGCCCTCCATGCCCGTGCCCACGAGCGGGGCCTCGGGGCGGACGAGGGGAACGGCCTGGCGCTGCATGTTCGAGCCCATGAGGGCGCGGTTCGCGTCGTCGTGCTCGAGGAAGGGGATGAGCGAGGCGGCGACGGAGACCATCTGCTTGGGCGAGACGTCGAGGAAGTCGATCTCGTGCGGGGCGACGAGCTTGAACTCCTCGTTGACGCGCACCTCGACGCGCTCGTCGAGCACGCGGCCGTCCTCGCCGACGCGGGTGTTGGCCTGGCCGACGACGTAGCGGTCCTCCTCGTCGGCGGTGAGGTAGGTGACCTCATCGGCGACGACGGCCTGGACGGGTACGCGCAGGCCGGCCTTCTTCAGGCTGGTGGCGGTCTTCTTGTCGACCACGGTCGCGGCGGCGGCGATGACCTTGCCGTCGGCGTCGGTCACGTCCTCGCGAATCTCCAGGCCGACCAGCTTGGGGTCGTCGGAGGCCATCTCACTGATGACGCGGCGGTAGGGCGTCTCGATGAAGCCGAAGTCGTTGAGGCGGCCGTAGGTCGCGAGCGAGCCGATGAGGCCGATGTTCGGCCCCTCGGGGGTCTCGATGGGGCAGATGCGGCCGTAGTGGCTGTGGTGCACGTCGCGCACGTCGAAGCCGGCGCGGTCGCGGGAGAGGCCGCCGGGGCCGAGGGCGCTGAGGCGGCGCTTGTGGGTCAGCTCGGCCAGGGGGTTGGTCTGGTCCATGAACTGGGAGAGCTGGCTGCCGCCGAAGAACTCCTTCATGGCGGCGACGACGGGCCGGATGTTGATGAGCGCGCTGGGCGTGGCCTCGGCCGGGTCGGTGATGGTCATGCGCTCACGCACGACGCGCTCCATGCGCACGAGGCCGATGCGGAACTGCTGCTGGATGAGCTCACCGACGGCACGCACGCGGCGGTTGCCGAGGTGGTCGATGTCGTCGGTGCCGCTGCGGCCGAGGTTGACGTTGATGAGCTCACGGGTGAGCTCGATCAGGTCGAAGGGGCGAAGCCAGCGCTGGTCGGTCGCGTCGGCGAGAGCGAGGCGCTTGTTGAGCTTGTGCCGGCCGACACGACCGAGGTCGTAGCGGCGGGGGTTGAAGAAAAGCTGGTTGACGAGGGAGCGGGCGTTCTCGTGGGTGGGAGGGTCGCCCGGGCGAATCTTGCGGTAGAGCTCGAGGAGGGCCTCGTGCTTGTTCTCGCAGGGATCGTTGTTGCGACCGCCCTCGCGGCGGCCGAGGGTGGCGGTGAGGTAGGAGAGGTCGCCCTCGACATCGACGGCCTTGAAGAAGGCGAGGACGCGGTCGTCGGTGCCGAGCACCTTCTCGCACTCGCGGCGGGCGGCGTCGCGGGCCTTCTCGGCGGCGGCGGTGCCTTCCTCGTCGAGGCGCTTCTGGGCGGCGAAGTACTTGGCGAAGGCGGGGTTGTCCTGGTCCTCGGGGAAGAGGCCGGGCTCGTCGATGGTGCGAATGAGCACGGAGACGGGCAGCTTGCGCTTGCGGTCGATCTTGACGCTGAGGATGCGCTTGGCGGAGGTCTCGAACTCGAGCCAGGCGCCGCGGCTGGGGATGAGCTTGGCGTTGGCGAGGCGCTGGCCGCTCTGCACATCCGTCTCGACGGTGTAGTAGACGCCGGGGGAGCGCACGAGCTGGCTCACAACGACGCGCTCGGCACCGTTGATGATGAACGTGCCGCGATCGGTCATGAGGGGGAAGTCGCCGAAGAAGAGGCGCTGTTCCTTGATTTCGCCGGAGTCCTTGATGCGCAGTTCGACATCGACGAAGAGGGGCGCGGAGAAGGTCATGTCGCGTTCGCGGCATTCCTCCTGGCTGTGCTTGGGCTCGCGGAACTCGTACTCGCCGAAGATGAGGTCCATCTTCGTGCTGGTGAAGTCCTGGATCGGCGAGAGCTCGTTGAGCAGCTCGCGGAGGCCTTCACGCTTAAACCAGTCGAAGGAATCGAGCTGGAGCTTGATGAGGCTGGGGATCTCGAGGACGTTCGAAATGGTGCTGAACGACTGGACGGCGAGCGGGGCGCGCTCGCCCGTCCGCGTCCCATCAAGTGTCGCGGTCATGTACAGGCGACTCCTTCAGGTCCTGGGTTCTGAATGGCACAGTTCGGCAAGGTCACGAATCGGGGGTTCTGCGCGATGGCACAGCACGCCACTCTGAGATTACGGCAAGTGCCGCCCGCTGTCAACAGTTTCGGGCGCGGAAACGCTGTGTTTCCGGCCCTGGCTGCGGGTGCGGGCTAGCCGACGGGCGCGGGAGAACTGACCGGCTTAATGGTGAGCCCGTCCTCGTCGGAATCGCGGTCGATCAGGAGCCGATCGCCAGTGCCGAACTCGCCGCCCAGGAGCATCTCGCTGATCTTGTCCTCGATGTTGTCCTGGATGACACGGCGGAGCGGGCGGGCGCCGAAGACCTGGTCGTAGCCCTTGTCCCCCAGCCATTCCTTCGCGGCCTCGGTCACCTCGAAGGTGACGGCGCGGAGCGCGAGGCGGCGCTCCACCTGCGACAGCTCGAGGTCGACGATGCGGCGGATGTGCTCGGGCGTGAGCGCGTGGAACACGACCGTGCTATCGACGCGGTTGAGGAATTCGGGCTTGAAGACGTTCTTCAGCTCGCTGAGCACCTTGTCCTTCATGCGCTTGTAGCGGTCCTCGTGCGTCTGCACCTCATCCTGGGCGATGGCGAACCCAAGATTGGAGTCGCGCTTGATGAGGTCGGAGCCGACGTTCGAGGTCATGATGAGGATGGTGTTGCGGAAGTCGACCTTGCGGCCCTTGGCGTCGGCGAGGCGGCCCTCGTCGAAGATCTGGAGCAGCAGGTTGAAGACGTCCGGGTGCGCCTTTTCGATCTCGTCGAGCAGGATCAGGCAGTAGGGGCGGCGGCGGACGGTATCGGTGAGCTGGCCACCGTCGTCGTAGCCGACGTAACCGGGAGGGGCGCCGATCAGGCGAGCGACGGTGTGGCGCTCGCTGAACTCGCTCATGTCGAGCCTGATCATGTTGTCCTGTGAGTCGAACATGAACTCGGCGAGCTGCTGGGCAAGATAGGTCTTGCCCACGCCCGTGGGTCCGAGGAAGAGGAAGACGCCGATGGGGCGGCGCGGGTCCTTCAGCCCGGCGCGGGCGCGGCGCACGGAGCGCGCGATGGATTCGATGGCCTCGTCCTGTCCGATCACCTTGGTGCGGAGTGCGCTCTCCATCTTCAGGAGGCGGGCGCTCTCCTCGCTCGCGATCTGGGCGGCGGGGATGCCGGTCCACATGGCGACGACCTCGGCGATGTCCTCCTCGCTGACGATGGGGGTGGCGACACCACCGGTCCCCTCGCTCCACTCACCCATCTCGTCGATCTTGATCTGGAGCTTCTGCTCGCGATCGGTGAGCTCGGAGGCGTATTCGAGCTGCTGGGCCTCGGTGGCCTGGTCGCGCTCGCGGCGGAGGCTCTCGAGCCCCTTGAGCGCCTCCTGCATGGAGGGCGGGGTGGCGGCGCGGCGGATGCGCACGCGGCTCGATGCCTCATCGATGAGGTCGATGGCCTTGTCGGGGAGGAAGCGCTCGGTCACATAGCGGTCCGACATGCGGGCCGCGGCGGAGAGGGCGTCGTCGCTGATCTTGAGGTTGTGGTGCTCCTCGTAGCGACCGCGGATGCCGCGCAGGATCTCGACCGTCTCCTCGACGGTGGGCTCATCGACGACGATGGGCTGGAAGCGGCGCTCGAGGGCGGCGTCGCGCTCGATGTGCTTGCGGTACTCGTCGAGGGTGGTGGCGCCGATGCACTGGAGCTCGCCCCGGGCGAGGGCGGGCTTGAGGATGTTGGCGGCATCGACGGCGCCCTCGGCGGCGCCGGCACCGACGAGCATGTGAAGCTCGTCGACGAAGAGGATGCAGTTGCCCGCGGTCTTGATCTCCTCGATGACCTTCTTCAGGCGCTCCTCGAACTCGCCGCGGTACTTCGTGCCGGCGACGAGGGAGCCGATGTCGAGGGTCAGGAGGCGCTTTTCCGCCAGGGTCTCGGGGACGTCGCCGCTGCTGATGCGCTGGGCGAGGAGCTCGGCGATGGCCGTCTTGCCGACGCCGGGCTCGCCGATGAGCACGGGGTTGTTCTTGGTGCGGCGCGAGAGGATCTGGACGACGCGCTCCAACTCGGTGGAGCGACCGATGACAGGGTCGAGCTGGCCGGAGGTGGCGGCGGCGGTCAGCTCGATGCCGAGCTGATCGACAGTCGGGGTGCGGCTCGCCTGGCGGGTGCCGCCCGCGGCCGTTCCGGCGGCCTGGGGGGAGGACTGGCTGAGGATGCGCGTGGTCTCGGCGCGGACGCGCTCGATGTTGACTCCGAGGCTCTCGAGGACGCCGGCGGCAATGCCCTCGCCCTCGCGCACGAGGCCGAGGAGCAGATGCTCCGTGCCGATATAGCTGTGGCCGAGGCGGCGGGCCTCGTCGACTGCAAGCTCGATGACCTTCTTGGCGCGGGGGGTGAGCCCGATCTCGCCGAGGACGGTGCGATCGCCGCGACCGATGATGAACTCGACCGCGGAGCGGACCTTGTTCAGCTCGACGCCGAGGTTGGAGAGCACCTTGGCGGCGACGCCATCGCCCTCGCGCACAAGGCCGAGGAGGATGTGCTCGGTGCCGATGTAGTTGTGGTTAAAGCGGTGTGCCTCTTCCTGGGCGAGGGTCAGCACACGGCGCGCACGTTCCGTGAACTTGTCGAATCGGTCGGCCATCGCGTTCCCTCCTGCTAATCCTTGGCGGCGGTGGCGGCGCCACCCTCGCCGGATGCGGTTACTGCTTCCTCGGCGGCGGGTTCGGCCTCCACCGAGTTCTCTGCTGCCGCTTCCCCGACCGCTTCCTCGCTCTCGGCGGGGGCGGCCTCTTCGGTCGTCGCGGCGGGGGCTTCCTCACTGGCCTCAGCGACGGGCTCATCGCTGGCCTCGGCTGCGGGCTCCTCGCTGACCTCAGCGGTGGGCTCGTCACCAGTTTCGGCGGCGGGCTCCTCGCTGACCTCAGCCGTGGGCTCGTCGCCAGTTTCGGCGGTGGGCTCCTCGCTGACCTCGGCGGTGGGCTCGTCGCCAGCTTCGGCGGCGGGCTCCTCGGTCGCCTCGGCTGTAGCTTCCTCGCCGGTAGCGGCTGCTTCTTCGTCGTCTGCGAGGTTCAAGGCGTTGCCGGAGTCAGCGTTTTCGAGGGCCTGGGCGAACGCGTGAGCGAAGGCCGAGACGGGCTCGGGGTCGTTCGCGACGGCCTGTTCGACGGTTTCCTGCGCGGTGCGTGGCTCGGAGCGGGTCTGGGAGGCGTCGCGCTTGTCCAGCCCAAACTCATCACGCACGTCATCGGGCCAGTCGATGACGGAGCCGTTGCGGTCGAAGCCGAAGCCCATCGCCTCAGCGTCGTTGCGCGCCTGGCGGAGGCTGAGGCCGAGCCGGTGGCGGTCCTTCTCAATGCGCACGAGCTTGACCGGCACGACGTTGCCTTCCTCCAGCACCTCCCTCGGGTGCTGGATGCGGCGGTTCGTGATCTCGGAGATGTGGATGAGGCCCTCGATAGGCCCATCGAGGCGCACGAACGCGCCGAAGGGCATGAGCTTGGTGACCCGGCCGATCAGCACCTGGCCGATGACGAAGCGGTCGACCGCGCTGTCCCACTCCTCGGGGTGGGCGCGCTTGAGCGAGAGCGAGATCTTGCGGGCCTCGCGGTCGACGCGGAGGACGTAGGCCTTGACCTCGTCACCGACCTTGAAGAGATCCTTCGCCTTCTTGCCGCGCTCCCAGGTGAGCTCGGTGAGGTGGGCGAGGCCGTCAGCTCCGCCGAGGTCGACGAAGACGCCGAAATCGGTGATGGAGGAGATGCGGCCTTCGCGAATCTCACCTTCCTGGAGCTCCTGGATGATCCGCTCCTTCTGCTCACGACGCCATTCGGTCATGGCGGCGCGCTCGGAGAGGATGGCGCGGTTCTTGCGGCGGTTCAGCTCGATGACCTTGAGCCGCACTTCCTTGCCGACGAGGGTGGCGAGGGCGTTCGCGGCGTCGGGGTTGTCGCGGCGAATGCTGTCGATCTGGGAAAGGGGAATGAAGGCGTTGACGCCCTCGACGTTGGCGAGGACGCCGCCGCGGTTATGGCCGACGATCTCGGCGGAGAAGATCTCGCCGGACTCGAGGCGGCCGGCCAGGATCTCCCAGCCTTCCTCGCCACGGGCGCGGTCGAGAGAGACGATGCCGTGGCCCTCGGAGCTCATGGGCTGGAGGACCATGACGCGCACGGTGTCGCCCGCCTTCAGGCGGCTCTGGCCCTCGACGCCCATTGAGAGCATCTCGCTCTGGGGGATGACGGCCTCGGTCTTGGTTCCGACATCGACGATGACGCCGTCGGGCGAGGCGCCCATGACGACGCCCTGGATGATCTCGCCGCGGCGGAGGCTGCTCGGTTGGGCGGCCTCGGTTTCGAGAAGGGCGGCCATGTCCATCTCGGCGCTGGGCTCGGCTGGAGCGGAAGGGGCTGGTTCCGGGGTTGCCGGGGCCGGTTCGGGAGCTGCTGCGGGAGGCTCGGGGGTCGGTTCAGGGGTGGCTGGGGGATCGGCGACGCCAGCGAGGGCGGGAGAGTCGCCGGTGGTGGCCTCGGGGGCCTGTTCGTCGGTGGACACTGGTGGGCTCCGTTTGACCGCGTTGCCCGTCTGATGATGAGGCGAGAGGACGGCCGCTGATGTGGACTCGATTGTAGCAGCGCCTCGATCTTGGTGCGAAATGAGGACGCTTACCGCAGCGAGGGGGAAACGGGGGTCAGCAGGGATGGGAAGACCCGGCGGCGGCCTATTTTCCCACCCAGTTACCCGGGCAGTATCGTCGGCGCTGAGGCGTTTCACTTCCGTGTTCGGGATGGGAACGGGTGGGGCCACCTCGCTCTAGCCACCAGAGCAGTCAGTATCGAGGGGGAGCGGGGGAGGCGCAAGCGCGGCCGAAATGCCCGTGACTAGATGTCGATGGCGACGCCGAGAGCAGTGCCGATGCCGTAGGTAATCCCGGCGGCGGCCAGGCCGATCGCGAGCTGGCGCGCTCCGGAATAGAGGGCGGAGCGGCCGGTCCAGAGCGTAACGGCGGCGCCGAGGAGGAAGAGACCGGCGGCGCCGAGGCCGAGGCTGAGGCCGATGGCGAGGCCGCCATCGGCGAAGAACCAGGGGAAGGCAGGCACCAGGGCGCCGACGGCAAACAGAAGAAAAGAGGTGACGGCGGCGACGGACGGGCGACCGACGCTCTGCTCGGACATGCCGAGCTCCTCGCGCACGAGGGTGTCGAGGGCGGTCTCGCGGTTCTCGAAGACGCGGTCTGCGGTGAGGCGGGCGGACTCCTCGGAAAGGCCCTTGGCCTGGTAGATGAGGACGAGCTCGGCGCGCTCCTCCTCGGGGTTCATCTCGAGCTCTTCGCGCTCGATCTCGACCTGGCGCTCGAAGGCCTCGCGGCTGCTGCGGACGCTGATCCACTCGGCGAACGCCATGCTGAAGGCACCAGCAAGAAGGCCGGCGATGCCCGCGAGGGCCACTACTCCCTGGCCGGGATCGGCACCGGCGAAGCCCATCACGAGGCTGAGGTTGGAGACGAGGCCGTCGTTGGCGCCGAGGACGGCGGCGCGCAGGGCGTTGCCGGAGGCGCCACGGTGCCGACCCTCGAGGCGGGCGACATCCACGCCTCCGCCGGGCTGGCGGCCGAGCTCCTGGAAGAGGCGGGCGTGGGAGCGCTCCGAACCGGGTAGACCCTCGGCGATGGCCTCGGGCTGGTCGTCGTACATCGTGACGGCGTTGAGCTCCATGCGCTCGACGAGGGGGGTCACGAACTGGGTGCCGAAGCGGCGGGCGAGGAAACCGAGGATGCGGACCTGGGTGCCGGGACGGAACTCAGGGACTTCGGCGCCGGCCTCCCGCAGCTTCTCCTCCCAGAGGTCGATGTGGCGCTTCTCGCTCTCGGCAAGGCGCTCGAAGACCGTCTTCAGGTTGGGGTCGTCCTCGGCCTCGGCCAGGAGGAGATAGAGGCCCTGGCCGTCGACCTCTTCCTGCAGGTTCCGGCGGTAGCGACGGACGTCGGCGGCAGTGGGGGGCGCGGAGGGGTCGGCTGTCACGAGTTCAGTGTAGGGGGAGGGGGAGGGGCGGGGCGAGGCGGGAGGGTGGGCACATCCTCGATGGCCTTAACCCACTCGGCAGGCAGGCCGTGTTCGCGGGCTCCTTCGAGGAGCAGCGCCTGGTAGGCGTCGGTCGTAGGGCCCTCGGCGCCAGGATTGCAGATGACGTAGGCAAAGGCCTCGAGGCCCTCGCCATTCGCGGACTTGACACGCACGCTCTCGCGGCGGTACTGGCCGCGAGCCACACCCTCGTAGCGGTCGAGGGCCTCCGCGTGCTCGTCCGTGACGGTCCAGAGGACGCCCCACACCTCGGAGTCGCGCGAGGGGAGGACATCGGCGACCAGTCCGCCGCGGCGGTTGCTCCAGGCGTTGAAGGCGAGGCGGTAGCCGGGGAGGCGGGCGACGCCGCGGCAGACGGCACCGGGGCAGCGGTCGGCCATCTGCGAGGAGGCCATGTTGGAGCCGTAGGCGAAGTACGGGGGGAGGGGCACGTCAGACGCCGGAGACGGTCATCTCGGCGATGCGCACGGTTGGGGCGGCGGCGGAGCCGAACCAGGTGAGGTCGGTGCCCACGGCATCGACCCCAGCGAGCATGGAGGCGACGTCGCCGGAGATGTTGACCTCGGCGACGGGGTAGGCGATCTGGCCGTTCTCGATCCAGAAGCCGCCGACGCCGCGGGAGTAGTCGCCGGTGGTGGGGTTGAAGCCAAAGCCCATGAGGGCGGTCACGAGCAGGCCCTCCTTCGTATCAGCGACGATGTCCTCGGCGGGGGTAGCGCCGGGCTCGAAGACAAGGTTGGCGGGGCCGGGCTCGGGGAGGGAGGAGACGCCGCGCTGGGCGCTGCCGGTGGTGCGGGCGTCCATGCGGCGAGCGGTGTAGCAATCGAAGAGGAAGCCCTCGAAGCGCCCTTCCTGGAAGAGGACGTTGCGGCGGGCGGCCACGCCTTCGCCGTCGAAGGGGCGGGAGCCGGCGCGGGCAGGCTGGGTGGGGTCATCGACGATGGTGACGAGCGGGGAGCCAATGGCCTCGCCGGTGCGTCCGGCGAGGAAGGTGGCGCCCCGGTAGAGGGCGCCACCGGTGGCGCAACCGGCGACATCGCCGGCAAGGCGGGCCGCCATCATCGGCTCGAAGATGACGGGGACGCGCTTCGTATCCGTCTTGCGGGCGCCAAGCTGGTCGACGGCGCGCTGGGCGGCGATGCGGCCGAGTGTCTCGGGGTCCATGAGGCTGCGGAGGTTGCGCTCGGCGCTGAACCACCAGGCGTTCCGCTTCTTGCCGTCTTCGTCGTCGGCGAGCGCCTCGGTGGAGAGGGAGATGGAGGTAGCGGGGTAGCTCGCGGCGAATCCCCGCGAGTTCGCCAGGGCGACCTCGCCGATGCGGGTGGAGAGGCTGGCGCCCTCGGAGTTGGTAATGCGCGAGTCGAAGCCAAGGGCGGCGGCCTCGCAGGCGCGGGCCATGTCGATGCGGTCGTCGAGGGGGAGGCTCTCGATGCGCTCGTCGTAGAGCTGGAGGGAGTCGCCGCCGCCGGTGGCGAGCTGGTCGGGCTCGGGGAGTCCCGCGTACTCGTCGGGGGCGGAGATGCGCGCCAGCTCGACGGTCTCATCGACGAACTGCTCGAAGGCGGCGGGCGTGAAGTCGGATGTCGAGCACACAGCCGTGCGGCCGCCGGCGATGACACGGAGGCCGAGGGAGTGGGAGGTGGCCTCGATCAGCTTCTCGATGTCGCCGAGGCGGATGGAGACGGTCGACTCGGTGTGGGAGAAGGCGATGGCGTCGCACTGCTCGGCGCCGCGTGCAGCGGCGAGCTCGACGGCGCGGCTCGCGAGCTGGAGGGGGGTCGCCTCAGCCAAGCTGGGTACCACCGACAGTCATTGCGGAGACGAGGACCGTGGGGAGACCGACGCCGACCGGGACCGACTGGCCCTCCTTGCCGCAGGTCCAGCGGCCGTCGGAGAGGGCGTAGTCGTTCGCGACCATGCTCACGCGGGAGAGGGCCTCGGGGCCGTTCCCGATGAGGTTGGTCGTGCGCAGGGGAGCGGTGATCTGGCCCTTCTCGATGAGGTAGGCCTCGGTGGTGGAGAACACGAAGTCGCCGTTGGAGATGTTGACCTGGCCGCCGGAAAAGGAGACGCAGTAGATGCCGCGCTCGACGCTGCCGATGACCTCGTCGGGAGTGGAGGGACCGGGCAGCATGAGGGTGTTCGTCATGCGGGGCATGATGGGGTGCTTGAAGGACTGGCGGCGGCCAGAGCCGGTGGGCTCGGTGCCGAAGTGGCGGGCGCTGATCTCGTCGTGGAGGTAGCCGCGGAGGATGCCACCCTCAATGAGGGTATTGCTCTTCGTGGGGTTGCCTTCGTCATCGACGTTGATGGAGCCGCGGGACTGCTCGATGGTGGCGTCGTCGATGACCGTCACGAGGTCGCTGGCGACCGGCTGGCCGATGCGGTCGGTGTAGTTGCTGGTGCCCTTGCGGTTGAAGTCCGCCTCGAGGCCATGGCCGATGGCCTCGTGCAGGAGGATACCGCTATCGCCGGCGGCGAGGACGACTGGCACCTCGCCGGCGGGCGCATCGACGGCGTCCTGAAGGAGGATGGCCTGGCGGGCGGCCTCGCGGGCGGTGTCCTCGGGGGTGACGCGGTCGAAGTACTCGACGCCGAGGCGGCCGCCGCCGCCGGTACGGGCGGTCTGGCGGTTCTCGCCCCGCTGGGAGAGGGCCATAACGTTGAAGCGCATGAGGGGCTGCACGTCGCCGATGATCTGGCCGTCGCTGCGGGCGACGAGCACGACCTTGCGCTCATCGGCGATGCTGGCATCGACGCGGGCGATGCTGGGGTCGAAGGCGCGAGCGGCGCGGTCGGCGCGCTCAAGGAGCGCGACCTTGGCGGCGGCGGGCTCGTCGCTGAGAAGCGCTTCCTCGCCGTAGTAGCTCTCGCCGGCGCCGACGGGGGTGGTGTCGATGGCGGTGGGAAGGTCGCCGCCCTCGCCGATGCGGGCGGCAGTGCCGGCGGCGAGGCGCATGGCCTCGGGGTCGAGCGACTCCGTGTAGGCGTAGCCGATGCTGTCGCCCTTCACAACACGGATGCCGACACCCTGCTCGACGCTGCGGAGGGCGGACTTGATCTGCTGGTCTTCCAGGCTGATGGCGCCGTTGGTGCGGTGCTCGAAGAAGAGCTCGGCGAAGTCGCCGCCCTGGGCGAGAGCGTCGGACAGGAGGGAGGCGATACGGGCGGAGTCGATGCCGTAGCGCTCGGCGAAGAACTGCTGGGCTTCCCGGGAGGGGTCGGACATGGCGGTCATGGTAGCGCGCACGGGGCGCGAAAGGCGATCACGATGCGCGCCGGCGATTTCGGTAGTCTCCGGAGTCATGGAAGCGTTGCAGACCTTCCTTGAACCGGGACGCCGGGCGCTCGCCGCGAACGGAACGCTCCTTCCGCGGGACGAACAGCACGATGGTTCGCCGGGGGCGGCACTGCTGGTCGTGGATCTCGAGATGAGCGGGCCGAGCCCGCGCGAGCACGAGGTGATCGACGTGGGCGGGGTGCTGGCGACGGTGGGGGCGGGCTTCCCGGAGCAGGGGGCGTGGGGGGCGCGGGTGCGTCCGCTGCACATCGGGACGGCGAACGTGGGGGCGCTCAAGGTGGCGGGGTACTCGGCGCGGAAGTGGCGGGACGCGGTGCCCCTGGATGAGGCGTTCGCGCGGCTGGCGGAGCTGGGCGACGGGGCGACGATCGCGGGGTGGGGGATCGGCAGCGACATGGCGTTCCTGGCGGAGAGCGCGCGCCGGACGGACACGCCGTGGCCCTTCGCGGACGTGGCCATCGACGTGCAGCTGATCGCGCGGAGGCTGCTCGGCAGGGACGAGGTGGACCGCTTCAACCTGGGGCACGTGGCCGACCGGCTGGGGATCGGGCGGCTTGGGGAACACACCGCGCTCGCGGACGCCTACGCGACCTACGACGTGCTGGTGAAGCTGGCGGAGCGGACGGGCCTGGGCGGCGGTCCTTGACAATGGCAATCCTGACCCTAACGATCGGGGCGACGTTCTCGGGGCGAGGTGAAAATCCTCACCGGCGGTGAAAGCCCGCGACTCCGCTTCGGCGGATTGATCCGGTGGAATTCCGGGGCCGACGGTCAAAGTCCGGATGGGAGAGAACGACCGCGCGGCCGCCTCTGGCGGCAAGCCGCTGGTATCGCCTTCCCGTCATCCCCGGCGCGTTAGTTGCACGAGCGCGAGGCGGGATGTTCACCGGCATCATCGAAGAGCTTGGCACCGTCCTCGAAAGCGGCGAAGGCCGCCTGCTTATCCGCGCGCCGATGGTCGTGAGCGACTCGGCGCTGGGCGACTCCATCGCCATCAACGGCGTCGACTTGACGGTGGCGGAGATGGAGGACGACACCTTCTTCGCGAACCTGATGCCCGAGACGTACCGACGTTCGGCGCTGGGCGACCTCCGCGCGGGCGACCGCGTGAACCTCGAACGGAGCGTACGTCCGAGCGACCGGCTGAGCGGGCACATCGTGCGCGGCGTGACCGAGGGGGTCGGGGAGATCGCCAGCATCACGCCGGAAGGGGAAGCGCTCCTCGTGCAGATCGCCGCGCCGCCGGAGCTGCTGCGCTACACCGTTGTCAAGGGGCCGGTCTGCATCGACGGGGTGAGCCTCACGATCATCGCGAAGGACGAGGCGTCGCTCTCGGTGTCGCTGGTGCAGTACACGCAGGAGCACACGAACCTCGTGAGCCGCGGGGTGGGGGCGAAGGTGAACCTCGAAACGGACATCCTTGCGCGGTACGTCGAGCAGTTCGTCGCGGAGCGCGAGGCGGCGGGGGAACCGGCATGACCGACGTGAGGGATCCCGTGTCCGTCAGCGTGGAAGAGGCGATGGAGGAGTACCGCCAGGGCAAGTTCGTCATCATCGCGGACGACGAGGACCGCGAGAACGAGGGCGACCTGGCAATTCCAGCCGAGTGCGTGACGCCGGAGACCATCAACTTCATGGCGCGGTACGCGCGGGGGCTGATCTGCATCGCCCTCTCGGCGGAGCGGGTCGACGAGCTGCGCCTGCCGATGATGGTGGAGGAACGCTCGAACGACTCGCCCTTCAGCACGCCCTTCACGGTGTCGGTGGAAGCGCGCACGGGGGTTTCGACGGGGATCAGCGCGGCGGACCGCGCACGGACCGTGCAGGTACTGCTCGACCCGGAGACGCGGCCCGAGGACCTCGTGCGGCCCGGGCACATGTTCCCGCTGCGGGCGCACGAGGGCGGCGTGCTCGTGCGGGCGGGCCAGACGGAGGCGAGCGTCGACCTCTGCCGGCTGGCGGGGATGCGCCCGGCGGCGGTGATCTGCGAGATCATGAAGGGGGACGGGGAGATGGCGCGGATGCCGGAGCTGCAGCGCTTCGCCCGCCGCCACGGCCTGAAGATCCTGACGACGAACGAGATCATCAAGTACCGCCTGAAGAACGAGCGGCTGGTGCAGCGTGTGGCGGAGACGCACCTGCCGACGACGATGGGGGAGATGACGATCGTCGCGTACCAGGCGAAGTATGCGAGCGAGGAAGAGGTGGCGGTGGTGAAGGGCAGCATCGACCCCGATGAGCCGGTGCTCGTGCGGGTCCACGACCAGTGCTTCACGGGCGACGTGCTGCACTCGATGCGCTGCGACTGCGGCGAGCAGAAGGACCTCGCGCTGAAGCTGATCGGCGAGCAGGGGGGCGTGTTCCTCTACCTGCGCCAGGAGGGGCGGGGCATCGGGCTGCACAACAAGCTGCGCGCCTACCGGCTACAGGACGACGGACTCGACACGGTCGACGCGAACCTGGCGCTGGGCTTCCCCGCGGATGGGCGGGACTACGGCATCGCGATGCAGATCCTGCTCGACCTCGGGGTGCGCAAGCTGCGCCTGCTGACGAACAACCCGGACAAGCTCGCGGGGCTCGAGGGGTACGGGCTGGAGGTCGTGGAGCGGGTACCGCTGGAGGTGCCGCCCAACCGGTTCAACTTCGACTACCTGGAGACGAAGCGGCGGCGCATGGGCCACCTGCTCGACCAGCTCGACAACGGGCCTGAGGAAGAGGCGTGAACGAGCTGGCCGCGGACAGCAACGGGGAGGGGCTGCGCGTCTGCATCGTGGTGGCGCAGTGGAACGCGTCCGTGACGTACAAGCTGCTGGACGGGGCGAAGGCGGGCCTGGGAGAACGCGGCGTGCGGCCGGACGACATCACGGTGGCGTGGGTGCCGGGTTCGTTCGAGGTGCCGTCGGCGACACGGTGGGCGGCGGAGTCGGGGAACTACGACGCGGTGATCGCGATCGGGACGGTTATCAGGGGCGAGACGGACCACTACGAGCACATCGCGGGGCAGGCGGCGGCGGGCATCATGGAGACCTCGCAGGAGACGGGCGTGCCGGTCGCCTTCGGGGTGCTGACATGCGACACGGCCGAACAGGCGCTGGCACGGGCGGGCGGAAAGCACGGGAACAAGGGCGAGGAGGCGGCGGAGGCGGCGATCCAGATGGCTCGGCTGCGGGAGCGGCTCGCCTAGCGCTGCTGGAGATAGAGCTCGGCGGCCCAGCCGTTGACCTCGGGCGCCGCAATCAACCACCAGGTCAGGTTGCCCTGCTCCACCGGGCCCTCCAGCACGGTCACGATCGTGCCGTCAGCGATGCAGTCGAGGATTTCGCCCTCGATGTCGGCCTCGGCGCGGACGTTGAGGCAGCTGTCGGTCCCGGCGACGACGGCGCCATCGCCCGGGCTGAAACGGGCGGGAGGACCGGCGGGGGTCGCAGGGGGCGTCGGGGTGGGCTGAGGGGTTGAGGGGGCCGCGGTGGCGGTCGGGACGGGGGTGGTGGCGACAGGAGTCGGGGTGGACTCGACCGTAGCCACGGGAGCAGCGGGCTGTTCGGTACCGCCATCGTCACGGAAGCGGTCGATACCCCAGACGATGCCGTAGGCGATGGCGGCCGCGATGACGAACCCGACGGGGACGTACCAGAAGCGGGCGATTCCGGCCGAGTCGCGGGCGCCGCGCGCGCCACGGCCGTCGAGGTCGATGGAGCCGATATTACGAGGGCGGCCGACCGCCTGACGTTCAGGCACCGGCTCAGTGACGGGCGGCGGGGTGGAGACGGGCGGCCTGGCAGGGGGCGTCCTCGGGGCGGACGGACGGGCGGCAGGCGGGGGCGGCGGCACGCCGCCGAAGGTGCGGGGAAGGGGCTGGCCCTCGCAGTCGCCGGCGGTCGCGCAGCCGTCGATCTCGATCCAGCAGGCGGGGTGGTGGACGGCGTGGCAGCCGGAGCACTGCAGGACCGGCTCGCCCGCGAAAAAGGCGACTCCGCAGACGGGACAGAGCCGGTGCGTGGGCTGCGTCAAGAGCGAACTCCTGCATCGCAGTATCGAGCGGCCCGTGACGTCCGGCAAGGCTCCCGGTGGCGGGCGCACCGGAGCCGCGGGTAGGCTCCACGCGTGGCGGGAAGGACTGGATGAGCGCGAAACGGCGGCCGTCGGTGGGCGTGGCGGTCGTGGTGCGGGACGCCAGGGGCCGGGTGCTGCTGGGGAAGCGGGCGGTGGGATGGGGAGCGGGAGAGTGGTGCATCCCTTGCGGCTCGCTGGAGTGGGCGGAGGACGTACGGGCGGGCGCGGAGCGTGAACTGCTAGAGGAGACGGGTCTGCGGGCGCGGGCGGGGGAGGTGGTGGCGGTGCACTCGAACTCTCACGACCCAGAGCGACTGACCGTCGGGATCTGGTTCGCGGGAGAGGACGTTACAGGCGAGCCGGTCCCCGCCGACGGCGAGCTCAGCGAGGTTGGCTACTTCGATCCGGCCGAGCCCCCGCCGCTTGCCTTCCCTACGGACGCGCTCGTGCTCGCGCAGCTTGCGGAGGAAGGGCCGGGCTAGCGGACGGGGCCGAAGCGGCTCCAGTCAGGGAGTCATCAGCTCTACACGAAACGTGGCGCCACAGGTGGCGCAGTCTGACGCACCCGGGGGATCGAGCTCCTCGCCACAGTGCGGGCAGAAACGGGTCACGGCCTCGCTCGCTGCCACATCGTCGTCGGGCCTCTCAAGACGCCTCAGCACCGGCAGCGCGATCGTGGTCGCGACGAGCAGCACGACCAGGGTCCCGCTGAGGCGCCCGAGCGGGTCGTTCTCGCTGAGCGCCTCCCACCAGATCGCCAGAACCGCAAGGGTCGTGACCATCGTGTTCATCGCGTAGGCGACGACCGGCACGAACCGGTAGCGAGCAGTCAACACGAACAGGGCGACAAAGCTGGCATGAGCGGCCGCGACCGCCGGAGTGCTGACAGTGCCGAGAGACTTCCAATACGGCTCGTTGTCAAGGTCGGCGCCTTCCCAGATGGCGATGAGCGTCAACACAAAGGAGACAAGGACGAACGCAATGCCGACAGGCGGCACGAATCCGAGGCGCCCTCGCTCCCAGGCGGCGGCGCAGATAAGGGCGATAGCGCTCGTGCCGAACACGGCAAGCGATGTGCCCAGCATCCGGGCCTCGGTCTCCTCGAACTCGCCCGCGATGACGACGTAGCAGCCCATCACAGCGCTGAGGGCGAGTGAGGCGAGCGTGATCAGGAGGGCGCCACGGCGCAGCGCTCGGCGACGACCTCGCGAGGGGCTCACGACAGCAGTCTACTTGGGTGGGGCTAGCGCACGGGGCCGAAGCGGGCGGGGGGCCAGTAGCGCCAGAGGACGCGCCCGGTGAGAGCGTCGGGGGGGAGGGGGCCGAAGGTGCGGCTGTCGGTGCTTTCGTCGAGGTTGTCGCCCAGCAGCACGACGGCGCCCCCCGGTTCGATCGCGGCGACGCGCTTGGCGATGACGCGGGAGGGCTCGCGCGGGTCGTGGGCGAGGGCGACGTCGCCCGGCTCAGGCGCACGACCGGCGTAGGCGCGGGTATCGACGACGACGTAGTCGCCGGGGGCGAGGGCGGGGGTCATGCTCGCGCCGGTGATGGCGTAGCGGGAGAGACGCCAGCGGGCGAGCGCGACGAGCGCCGCGCCCGCGGCGACGATGGCGAGGGCGTTCCGGACCGGCGTTCGTGCCTAGCCGGCGGTGTAGAAGGGAACGTCGTCGCGGCTCTTGGAGGCCCAGAAGATGTTGTGGATCTCGCCGATGGTATCGACGAGGGCCTGGGCGGCGTCGACGTTCACCTCGACCTTGTTCTGGGAGCAGAGCTTGGCCGCGTTCCAGAAGGTGTCGTGGAGGCCGGGGTTGGCCTCGAGGTGCGGTGGCTTGAAGTAGTCGGTCCAGAGGATGAGCAGCTCCTCCTTGGCGAGCTGGGCCTGCTCCTCCTTGATGGTGATGAAGCGGCTCCTGGTGTTCTCGCTGGCAAGGTCGTTCCCGTCGCCGAGGTCGACGAGCTTCTTGGCCATGGAGAGAACGGCTTCGGCGGCGATGCGGGCGGAAGCGGGGTCGTAAACGCCGCATGGGCCGTCGCAGTGGGCGGAGGCGGTGAGGGAGGGGCGGAGGATGCGATCGAGCAGGCTCATGGGAGCTCCTTTAGAGCAGGTGTTTCGGCGGGGGAGTATAGCGGGGCGGCAGGTTATCCGCGCTCAGGAGAGCTGGTCGCTGAGCTCGGCGAGGCGAGCGGCCTCGGCATCGGTGATGGCGAAGTCGATGGCGTCGGCGTTCTCGCGCGCCTGGCGAGCGTGGCGGGCGCCGGGGATGGGCAGGACGTTGTCCTGGCGGGCGAGCCAGTTGATGGCGACCTGGGCGGACGAGCGTCCGTGCGTCTGGCCGATCTCGTCGAGGGCCTGGAGGAGGGGCTCGACGCGCTCGGGGTTGCGGAAGTTGCCGCTGAAGCGGCGGGAGCCGCGGGCCTGCTGGCCTCCCGCCCGGTACTTCCCGGTGAGCATGCCGCTGGCAAGGGGGAAGTAGGCAATGAGGGTGACGTCCAACTCGCGACAGGCTTCAAGGAGGCCGTTCCGCTCGGGTTTGCGGTTGAGGAGGCTGTAGTTGACCTGGTTTGAGACCAGGGGCACGCCGCGTCGAGCGAGGGCGGCATGGGCGGTTCGCATCTGGGCGGCGCTGTAGTTGCTGACGCCGGCGTAGCGGATACGCTCCTGCTGGACGGCCTCGGCGAGGCGGTTCATGAGGCTGGGGATGCGGAGGAGGGTGAAGGGAAAGTGGATCTGGTAGAGGTCGACGGTCTCGCACTGGAGGCGTCCCAGGCTGGCATCGAGGGCGCGATGGAGGGAACCGCTGGTTACGCGCCAGGGAAGGGGCGCGAACTTCGTCGCGACGAAGGCCTCGGCGTCGCTCTCGGCGAGGGCGCGGCCGAGGGCGCGCTCGGAGGCGCCGCTGTTGTAGATCTCGGCGGTATCGAAGAGGTTCACGCCCGAAGCGAGGGCGGACTCGACGGCGGCGGCGGGGTTGGTGGAGTCGGGGGTGGTGCCGGCTTCGTCCTTCCACGTATTGGTGCCGACGCCCAGGGGGCGGAGGAGGAGGTCGGTGGGGCCGAGGGGCATGTCGGGCAGGGTCATGGCGGGAGTGTAGGGGACGGCGAGCCAAACCGCGCCCAGCGGGGGCGCTTTGCTAGAACTCGCCAAGGGCGGAAAGGCGCTCAGCCTCAGCATCGCTGATGGCGAAGTCGATGGCCTCGGCGTTCTCCCGTGCCTGGCGCGCATGGCGGGCGCCGGGGATGGGGAGAACGCCGTCCTGGCGGGCCAGCCAGTTAAGCGCCACCTGCGCCGGCGTACGCCCGTGAGCCTCACCGATCTCGGCGAGGGCCTGAAGCAGGGGTTCGAGGCGCTCGGGGGCGGGGAAGGGAGCGGTGCGGCGGCGGATCCAGTGGCGTGGGGGCGTGGCCCCGCCACGATATTTGCCGGTAAGCATGCCGCTGGCGAGCGGAAGGTAGGCGATGAGGGTGACGTTCAACTCGCGGCAGGCATCGAGCACACCGTTTCGTTCGGGGGCTCGGTGAAGCAGGTTGTAGTGCACCTGGTTCGAGACGAGGGGCACTCCGCGGGCGGCGAGGGCGGCATGCGCTGTGCGCATCTGCGCGGCGTTGTAGTTGCAGACACCGACGTGGCGCACGCGTCCCGCCTCGACGGCATCGGCAAGGCGATTCATGAGCGAGCGGATGCGGAGGATTCCGAAGGGAAAGTGGATCTGGTAGAGGTCGACCGTTTCGAGCTGAAGACGGCGCAGGCTGGCGTCCAGAGCGCGTGGAAGGGCGGAGGTCGTCAGGCGAAGGGGAGCGAACTTGGTAGCCACGAAGGCCGGCGCCCCGTTGGAGGCGCGAACGCGACCGAGCTCCCGCTCCGAGTCTCCGCGGAGGTACCCCTCGGCGGTATCGAACAGACTGACGCCGGCAGCGATGGCAGCCTCGAACGTGGCTGCGGGGTCAGTTTCATCCGCACTTCCATCTGTCTCCTCGCCCCACCGCATAGTGCCCACGCCGAGGGGGCGGAGGAGGAGGTCGGTGGGGCCGAGGGGCATGTCGGGCAGGGCCATCGCGGGAGTGTAGGGGACAGCGAGCCAAACCGCGCCCGCGAGAGGGAGGCCCGTCGCTGCTTGCGGGCGGTGGGACTCAAACCTAAGATCGACCTCGCGCGGGCCACCTGCGGCGGAGAGGCGATGTCCTACAGCATCATCGAGACGTGCATCGGCTGTACCGCCTGCACGAAGCGCTGCCCCACCAATGCGATCACGGGATCGCGGAACGAACTCCATGTGATCGACCCGACCCTCTGTATCGACTGCGGGGCGTGCGGCGTGGTCTGCCCACCGGAGGCAATCCTCGACAACCTCGGCGACGTGACGAAGTCGATCAAGAAGAACGAGTGGCCGAAGGCCGTGGTAATCGAAGAGAAGTGCATCGGCTCGGGCTGCGAGCTGTGCATCAACATCTGCCCCTTCGACGCGCTCAGCCTGCAGCACACCGATCGAGTCGACGACTTCTTCGGCGTGAGCACGGTGGATGAGAAGAAGTGCACGGGCTGCCGGCTGTGCGAGGACGTGTGCGGCTGGGACGCGGTCCACATCTTCCCGCTGAGGGACGAGATCCTGAAGCCTCTCGAAGAGCTGACGGATCAGGAGATCGCCCTGATGAAGCAGGCGAAGCGGGCGCAGGACGCGGTACCGCTCACCTAATCCGCGCCGACACCGGGGCTAGGCGTAGTGCTCGATCTTGCCCGCCAGATCGACATCGAGCTGGGTCACCCCACCGGCGTCGTGCGTGCTGAGCCGGATATCGACGGTGCTGTACACGATGGAGAGCTCGGGGTGGTGATTCATCACCTCGGCAGCCATGGCCACGCGGTTGACGAAGCCCATGGCGGTGATGTGGTCGTCGAGCTTGAAGGTCTTGCGGATGCCGTCGTCGCCGTCGGCGGACCAGCCGGGGAGGCCGGCGAGGGCATCGGTTACCTGGTCGGAGCTGAGTCGGTCGGGCATCTCGTGCCTCCTTGGAATCAGGTGGGCGGCGGCGCGTACGCGCCGGGCAGGCAAGGATAGTACGGATGACGGGGCCGAGGGGCAGACGGAGATACAGCCGCCGATGGTTCCTGGGAGCGCTGGGGGCCTCCGCGGGGGCGGCGGGACTGGCGGCGCTCGGTTGCGAGGACCCGGAAGAGCCCGTCCCGGACCACATCACCCCGGAGCCCACGGACGAGCCGGAAGAGCCCCACCCGACCTACCCGAGCACGCCCGCGCCAGAGCCCACGCGCCCAAGCCAAACGAGCCGGCAGGGCGGAACGCTTCGGTACGCGGCAGCGTTCTCGAGCGACGGCCTGTTCGATCCCCACACGACGACTTCGGCGGCGCTGCTCGGCCAGCAATCCCTCATCTACAGCCGCCTCTTGACCTACCAGAGCCAGGTGGACGGAGAGCTGGCGCCGGACCTCGCGACGGGAATGCCGGAGCAGCCGGACGAGCTCACCTACGTGTTCACGGTGAATCCCGAGGCGCGCTGGCACGACACGGAACCACTCAACGGCAGGGCAGTGACAGCGGAGGACGTGGTGGGGAGCATCGAACGGCAGCGGCTGGGGAGGGCGCAGGACTTCCCGCGGAAGGGGCGCTGGGACCAGGTCACGAGCATGGAGGCGCCGGACAGCGAGACGGTCGTCGCACGGACGGCGGAGCCGTTCGCGGGCACGCTGGCGCGGTTCGCCTCGCCCGAGGGCTTCGTCACCCCCCCGGAGCTCGAAGGCGACCTGAGCTCCACGCTGCAGGCGGGAAGCGGGCCGTTCCGCTGGATCGAGTGGTCGGAAGGCTCGTACGCGAGCGTCGCGCGGAACGACGCCTGGTACGGCCCGGACGACGGCCCGTTCCTCGACGGCATCTCCACGGTCCCGCCGCGTTCGCTGGACGAGCTCGAGGCGGACTTCCGGACACGGCAACTGGACGCGGTGGAGGCGGGGTTCCTGCAGGCGCAGGAGATCAAGCGGCGGCTGCCCGACCTGCGGGAGGTGCGCTCGGCGGTGGCGCGCTTTTACGGGATGCGGTTCCTCTCCGCGACGCCACCCTACGACGACCCGCGGCTGCGCCGGGCGATCACCGTGGCCATCGACCGGCGGGAGATGCTGGAGCGCTTCTTCCACGACAGCGGCACCCTCAACCCGTGGATCAGCGCGGCGGTGCAGCAGTGGTCGCTACCGCAGACGGAGCTTCAGCGCCAGCCCGGGTACCGTCCCGGCGTGGGGGGACGGGAACTGGACGGGCGCGATGCGCTCGCCGCCCTGAACGCGTACCTGGAGGAGCACGAGCTGCCGGACCCAATGGAGCTGTTCGTGACGGCCAACCTGGAGGAGACGCTGAACATGGGGGGCGTCATCGCCTCCCAGCTCCGGGACACGCTCGATCTCAGCGTCCAGGTGAACCGCGTGGGGCTGGAGGAGCTGGCGCTGCGGCTCAGCGAAGGGGAAGCGCCGTGGGCGGTGGGCGTCGATAACGGCTGGATCGAACTCGACGACTGGCTCTACCCCTACTTCCATGCCAACGGGACCGGCAACACGTTCGTGCTTCGGGACGACGAGATGGACGCGATGCTCGAGGCGCAGCGCGCGGAGATGTCGTCCGAGCGCCGGCAGCAGATCGGCTACGACGCGCAGCGACGGCTCCTGGAACTGAACGTTGGGGCCAACTTCGTGAGCGAGGACGTAATCACGTTGTTCTGGCCGTACGTTCAGCTCTTCCCGGTGGACGCGGGAGAGGCGTACCAGGACCGTTTCGCGAAGACGTGGATCGACCGCACGCACCCGACCTACCTGTAGGCAGGAGGGCGGAAGGCCGGCCTAGTCGTTGTAGTTGGGCTCGCGCTTCTCGCGAAAGGCGGCGACGGCTTCCTTGAACTCGGGGCCCTGGAGGAGGTCGCGCTGCAGGGGCCACTCGAACTCAAGCTGCTGCTCGATGGTGGCCCACTGGGAGTGCTGGAGCATGCGCCGGGCGTAGGCAAGCGCCATCGGCGGCTGGTTCGCGACCTGCGAGGCGAACGCCAGCGACTCCTCGACGAGCTGGTCGTGCGGGACGACGCGGGAAACGATGCCAAGTTGCAGGGCTTCATCGGCCTCGACGATGCGGCCCGTGTAGAAGAGCTCGGTGGCGCGCTCGTGGCCCACCATGCGGGGGAGGAAGTAGGAGAGGCCGAAGTCGGAGGCGAGGGCGCGCTTGATGAAGATGGTGCCGAAACGGGCGCGGTCGCTGGCGATGCGGATATCGAAGGCGCTGCAGAGACCGAAGCCGCCACCCACGGCGACACCGTTGACGGCGGCGATCATGGGCTTGCCGCTCTTGTAGATGGCGAGGATTGAGCGGCCGGGACCCATCGTGTCGAGCTGCTGGGAACGGCGCTGCGGAGCGCTGCCGCTCTCCTGGCGCTGGCCGGCGGCCTCGAGGTCCGCTCCCGCGCACCAGGCTCGTCCCTCGCCGGTGACGACGATGGCGCCGACACCGTCGTCCTTCGTGCCCTCCTCAAGGGCTGCGGTGAACTCGGGCATGAGGGTTCCGCCCATGGCATTCATGCGCTCGGGACGGTTGAAGCGCATCAGCATCACGCGATCGTGGCGCTCGACGATGACATCCGGCATGGGAAATCCTCCGCAGGCGACGATGATACGCGGGCCTCGGCTAGCCGCTTCTCCAGCCGGCCGCGTGCAGTAGGGTTCGCAGCGGAGGGCGTGATGCGCGCAGTGATCTGCCACGAGATCGGGAAGCCCGAGGATCTGCGGTTGGGGGATATGCCTGAGCCGGCGGTGGGGCCGGGGGAGGTAGGGATCGCGGTGGAGGCGGCGGGCGTCTCCTTCGCCGACGTGATGTTCGTGCAGGGGAAGCACCAGACCGAGCACGTCCCGCCGTTCGCGCCGGGGATGGAGGTGGCGGGCCGGGTGGTCGAGGTGGGACCCGGAGTGGAGGGGGTTCGGGCGGGCGACGCGGTGGCGGCGCTGCTCCACGACGGCGGCTACGCGGAGCGGGCGACGGCGCTGGCGACGGAGTGCTTTCCCGTGCCGGAGGGGCTCTCGCCGGAGGTGGCGGCGGGGGCGCTCTCCGCATACCTGACGGCGCACATCTGCCTGACGTGGGAGGCGAGGCTGGAGGCGGGGGAGAAGGTGCTCGTGCTGGGAGCGGGGAGCGGCGTGGGGCTGGCGGCCGTGGCGGTGGCGGCGACGCTCGGGGGCGAGGCGGTGGCGGCAGCGAGCAGCGCGGAGAAGCTGGCCACGGCGGAGGCGGCGGGGGCGAAGCACCTCGTGAACTACCGGGAGCAGGACCTGCGCGAGGCAACGCTGGCGGCGACGGGCGGGAGCGGGGTGGACGTGGTGGTCGACCCGGTGGGGGCACAGGGGGAGGAGGCGTTCCGGACGCTGGACTGGGGCGGGCGTTATGTCGTGGCGGGGTTCGCGGGCGGGGCGGTGCCGCAGTTCAAGGGAAACCACCTGCTGATCAAGAACCGGAGCGCCGTGGGGATGGTGCTGATGCACTACCGTGCAAGGCAGGTCGAGCGCATGCAGCAGTCGGTGGCGGAGGTGTTCGCGATGCTGGCGGACGGCAGGCTGGCGCCGCCAGCTATGGAGACGGGCAGTCTCGCGGACGGGCCGCGGTTCCTGCAGCGCGTGCTGGATCGGGACGTGGTGGGGAAGCTCGTCCTGCGCATCTGAGGGTGCGGTGAGGGGTCGGGCGCGCTACGCTGCCGCCGCCGGCGGCACGGCCGGCCGAGGAGGCGCATGAAGTTCGGCATCACGATGTTCCCCACCGACTACGCGATCGGGCCGGGCGAGCTGGCCCGCGAGGTGGAGGCCCACGGCTTCGAGTCGCTCTTCTTCCCGGAGCACACGCACATCCCCGCGAGCCGGAAGTCGCCCTGGCCGGGCGGCCCCAACCTGCCAGAGGAGTACTCGCACACGCTCGACCTGTTCGTGGCGCTTACGGCGGCGGCCGCTTCCACGGAACGGCTGCTGGTGGGAAGCGGCATCTGCCTCGTCATTGAACGCGACCCCATCACGCTGGCGAAGGAAGTCGCGAGCCTGGACTTCGTCTCCGGGGGGCGGGCTCTGCTGGGCATCGGGGCGGGGTGGAACCTGGAGGAGATGGAGAACCACGGGACGGACCCGGCGCGTCGCTGGCGGCGGATGCGGGAGACGATCGAGGCGATGAAGGCGATCTGGGCGAACGCCGAGGGCGAGTACCACGGCGAGCTGGTCGACTTCGACCCGATCTGGCAGTGGCCGAAGCCGGTTCAGGACCCGCATCCGCCGGTCATCATCGGCGGCGACGGGCCGACGACGCTGAAGCGGGTGGCTCGCTACGGCGACGGCTGGATGCCGATCGACGGGCGCACTCGCGACGACTTCGCCCCCGCGATCGCGGAGCTAAACGACCTCGCGGCCGAGCAGGGCCGGGGGCCCATGACCGTTTCGCTCTTCGGCGTAGGCGGCGACCCGGCGCGGATCGAGAAGCACGCGAAGGCGGGCGTGGATCGCATCGTGTTCCTGGTGCCGCCGGCGCCGGCGGACGTGGTGCTGCCACGGATCGAGGAGCGCGCGCGTCTCGCCGAGCAGTTCGCATAGGAGGCGATCGATGGCCGACATCCAACCGCCAGCCGAGGAGATCCGGGCACTCGTGGGCCACGAGTTCCCGGGCGGCAAGTACACGGTGGCGCACTGGGAGAACTTCCTTCTGACGGAGTGCACGGGGTCCGAGCCGCTGCCGGACGGGCTCGTGCATCCGGTCGTGCTGTTCCACATGCCGATCCTGGGCGCGAACACCTCTATCGGGGGGATGTTCGCGCTGGGGCAGGCGGAGTCGGATTTCTCCATCGGCATCGAGAGCTACGACTGGGAGATCGAGCGCCCCCTGCACGAGGACGTGGAGTACACCGTGACCGGCAGGGTGACCGAGGCCGACCGGATGGAGGGGCCGCGGCGGAACGACCGTCCGGGTGTCTACGACCGCATCCAGTTCCGCTTCGAGTTGCATGAGCCAGGGGGCGGCTTCGCGGCGAGCTCGACGATCACCTGGACCTACCGGAGGTCGGCGGCATGAACGTGCAAGTGGGCGACTCGATACCGGACTGGGTGATGGAAAGCGTGCGGCCGGAGCGGATGCGCACGATGGCTGCGATCCTGCGCGACCCCAACCCCGTGCACTGGGACCGCAAGGCCGTGGCGGCGCTGCCGTTCGGAATCGGCGAGCGGACGATCAACCAGGGACCGCTGGGGCTGAGCTACATGCTCAACATGCTGATGGACTGGGCAGGTCCGACGAGCGTGCGGCGCGTCACGGTGAGCTTCCCCAAGGTGGTGCTGGATGGTGACCACGTTACGGCCGGCGGCCGGGTAACCGCTATCCGGGAGGAGGACGGCGTGCGCCTGGCGGACTGCGACATCTGGCTGGCGCGGGAGGGCGAGTCGCCGAGCCTCGAGGGCACGGCAACGGTGGCGCTCCCGGAGAGCTAGCGGCCTGCTCGCAGACGCTTCACCACTGGGCCGTTACTGGCGGCGGGCGCGTCGCGCCTACTACGGCTGGTGGGTGCTGGCGGCCTCGGTGGTCTCGGTGGCGCTGGCGGCGGGGCTCTCGTTCTGGTCGTTCGGGCTGTACATCGACCCGCTTGAGCAGGAGTTCGGGTGGTCGCGGTGGGAAGTCTCGGGCGGATTCTCGATCGCGCTGCTGGTGGGCGCCCTCGCGTCGCCGCTCATCGGGCGGGGGGTCGATCGCTACGGGCCGCGCCGGGTCGTCATCCTCGGGGCGGTGCTGACGGCCGGGAGCTTCCTGCTGCTGGCGACCACCACGGAGCTCTGGCAGTGGTTCGCCTACCAGTCCGTCGCGGCGGTCTTCCGCAACATGATGTTCTTCATCCCGTTCCAGACGCTCGTTTCGCGCTGGTTCGACCGGAAGCGGGGTCTGGCGGTGGGCATCCTGGGGACGGGCTTCTCCATGGGCGGGTTCATCGTGGTGCCGATCCTGCAAGCCGTGATCAACGCGGTGCAGTGGGAAGGCTCTTTCGTCGTCTCCGCGATCGTGACGGTGGCCGTGGTCGCACCGCTCGCGCTCCTGCTCATCCGGGACCAGCCCGCGGACAAGGGGCTGCAGCCCGACGGGGACGCACAGCCCGAAGGCGAACCGCCGAGGCCAGTGGTCCTGACCGGGCTGACGGACCGGCAGGCGCTGCGGACCCCGCTCTTCTGGGTGATCGCCTTCGCCCTGATGGTGTTCTTCTTCGGAATGTTCGGCTGGACCGCGCACGCGGTGCCGTACTACGAGTCGGTGGGGTACTCGAAGTGGTGGGCGGCGCAGTTGCTCGCGATCGCGGCGGGCAGCGGCATCATCACGCGGCTGGTGTTCGGCTACGTGGCCGACCGCATCTCGCGAATCGAGGTGGCGGCGATGGCGCTCTGCGGCTGCCTGACGCTGTCGATGGTGGTGCTGCTCGTGACCGGCGGCAGCGTGACGGGCGTCGTGTTCTTCCTCGTGTTCTGGTTCGTCGGCTCAAGCGGCGGACCCATGATCGAGCCGCTCCTGACGGCGCGCACCTTCGGCATGGCGTACTTCGCTTCGATCCTGGGGGCGATCGCGATCGTCTCGCAGAGCGGCCAGATCGTGAGCCCCATCATCGCAGGGGCGATCTTCGACGCGACGGGCGCGTACGACTGGGCGCTCGTGATGTTCGCCTGCTCGATGGGGCTGTCGCTGCTGCTTTATTGGCTGGCGTGGAAGCTGCCGCGCCCGGAGCTTCCCGTCGTCACGGTTGTGACGAGCGACGCGGGCGGGGAGGCCGCTCCCGACACCGGTCAGCCGGCGGGCGGGTAGCAGGGGCAGCCCTAGAATCCGACCAATGACGCGGTTCTGGCGGCGGCTCCGGCATGCCTACTACGGCTGGTGGCTGCTGGCGGCCTCGGTAGTCGCCGTGGCGGTGGCGGCGGGCACCTCCTTCTGGTCGTTCGGACTTTATGTCGATCCGCTCGAGAGCGACTTCGGGTGGTCGCGGGCGGAGGTCTCCGGGGGATTCTCGGTGGCGCAACTGGCCGCTGGCTTCGCGGCTCCACTCGTCGGCTGGTGGATCGACCGGTACGGCCCCCGGCGAGTCATCCTGATCGGGGCCGTGCTGACGGGGGCGAGCTACTTGCTCCTTGCGACCACAAGCGAGCTCTGGCAGTGGTTCGTGTACCAGTCCATCAACGCGGTGTTCCGCCAGATGATGTTCTTCATCCCCTTCCAGACGCTTGTCTCGCGCTGGTTCGATCGGCGGCGGGGCCTGGCCGTGGGGCTGCTAGGGACGGGGTTCGCGCTGGGCGGACTCGTGTTCGTCCCGATCATGCGGGTGGTCATCGACGCGGTGCAGTGGGAGGGATCCTTCGTTGTAGCCGGTATCGTGGTCGTGGCGCTCTTCACGCCCCTCTGCCTGCTCCTCATCCGTGACAACCCGTCGGACATCGGCGCCGAGGTGGATGGAGCGGCCCCACCAGAGGGCGAACCGCGGGCGACGCCTGCCTTGACGGGGGTGACGGTGCAGACGGCGCTACGCACACCGCTGTTCTGGGTGATCGCGGCAGCGCTGACGGCCTTCTTCTTCGGGATGGTTGCCTGGATGGTCCATGGCATCCCGTACTTCGAGGCGGCAGGGTATTCGACCGAGCGGGCGGCGACGCTGTTCTCAATCGCAGCGGGCGGCGGCATAGTCACGCGGCTCGGATTCGGCTACCTGGCGGACCGCATCCCCCGCATGGAGGCAGCGGCGATGGTGGTTGCGGGGTTCATCGTCTGTGCGTTCGCGACGCTGCTCATCACCGATGGGAGCGTAGTCGGCGTAGCGATCTTCCTCGTGCTGTGGGTGGTGGGGGCAAGCGGCGGTCCGATGGTGGAACCGCTGCTGCTGACGCGCTCGTTCGGGCTGGTCGCATTCGGCTCGCTGCTCGGGATCGTGCAGGTCGTCGGGAGCGTGCACCTCGCGAGCCCCATCATCGCCGGGGCGATCTTCGACGCGACCGGAAACTACGACTGGGCGCTGGCGATGCTGATGGGCGCGATGGGGCTGTCGGTAGCGTTGTTCTGGGTGGCCTGGCGACTGCCACGACCCCAGTACTGAGTGGGCTAGCGGTCCGGCTGCTCGGAGGGCACGAACGGCGCCATCAGGGTCGGGCCCCAGACGACAGCCCCGCCGTCGTCGAAGTCGAAGAGGCTGAGGCGGTCGCCGGCGATGGGGTCGTCGGTGCCGAGGGCAACGGGGAGCTTCTGGGTGCTCCACTTCGACATGTCGAGCATGAGCTCGACAATCTGGGCCTCGGTGAAGTGCGCCTGGGCCTGCTCGCGAAGCTCATCGCTGATGGCGCCGGGGGCAGTCACGAAGGCATCGGTGAGGCGAAGCGCGACCTTCTGGTGCTCGGGCAGGTCGCTGTCCTCGTAGTGGTCGATCTTGGCGGCCATGTCCTCGTCGAGGCCTGCATCCCGGGCAACGCCCAGGCGGAGGGACATTCAGGTGAAGCACTGGTGCTGGCGCGCGCAGCGCAGCCGCACCAGCTCGGTGGTGACGGGGTCGAGGCCGCCAAGACGCATGACGGCGTCCTGGTAGGCGCCGATGGCGGCGCCCAGTCCGGGGGCAACGGGGGCCGTGGGGCCGGCGGGTTCGGGCAGGCGGCGCTCACGTACGGAAGTCATGCTGTGTCCTCCTTCGGCGCGAGGACCGTTCGCAGGCCGAGCGCCAGACGCTGGTGTTGATCGAGGGCGAGGAGGGCGCTGACGAATGCCTGCACCTCTCCGGGGCTGAAGTGCTCCAGCAGGGCATCGATATCGCCCTGAGTGACGCCGGCGACATCGCCCACGAACTGCTCGGTGAAGGCGAGGCAGGCGCGCTCGCGGTCGTCAAAGAGGGGCGAGTCGGGCCAACCGGCGATGGCGGCGGCCTTCTCGGGGGCGACAGGAGCGCCGGGGGCGGCTCGGGCGGCCTCGCGATCGTCGGCCTGGAGGCTGGCGATGCGGAGGCGGCAGAGCTCGAGGACCTCGGGATCGAGGGCTCGCCAGAGTTCCCCGTGGAGGTTGGTGACGACATCGCGGACCTCGGGGGCGAAACGCGCGAGGCGCTCGTCGAGGTCGGGGGCAAGGAGGCCGGGTTGGCCGGTGTTCGCCATAGGGGGACGGTACGAACGCGAGAGAGGCGCGTCAATGCCACAGTTGGCGCTCCCCTTAGGATGGGCGCATGGCGCAGAACGAACAGATCCCCGCGCCGCTCATCGTGGAGGCGCTGAAGACGGCGTTCCGCAGCCAGCGGGCGGCCCCGGCGAAGGACGGCGAGCCCCTGGGGTGGGTGCTCTCGGTGCCGGACACACACCAGCGCAGCGTCATTGCGGAACTGGAGGGAGACGACGAACTGCGGCTGCTGACGTGCTCGACCGAGGACGAGGCGAACGCAGTCGCGGCGGGGCTCTACATCGGCGGGGCGCAGGTGGCGCTGATGATCCAGCACGCGGGCCTGTACGCCTCCGTGAACACGCTCCGGGGCGTGGGGCTGGACGGGAGCGTGCCCCTGTTCGCGCTCGTGGGGCTGCTGAGCCGCGAGCCGGAGCTGGAGCCGCAGGACTCGCCGCGCTCGATGGTGCGGTTCGCGGGGCCGCTCATGGACACGTTCGACGTGCCCCACGCGTTGCTGGAGACGCGAGACGACCTCGGGCTCATCCCGGAGTACTACGCCCTGAGCCGGGAGCGGTCGGGGCCGGCGGTCGTGTTCGTCGGGCGGGAGACGGCCTGATGCGCCCCGAGGACGTGCTACGGGCAATCAACGAGGCGCGGGGCGACGCACTCGTCGTGCCGACGATGACGGCGGTGCCGGCCTGGCGCACGATCGCGCCGGACGCGCCGAGCGTCGCGTGCGTGGGCTTCATGGGAGGGGCGTCGTCGCTGGGGTTGGGCCTGGCGCTGGCGCAGCCGGATCGGCGCGTCATCGTTCTCGACGGGGATGGGTCGCTGCTGATGCAGCTCGGCTCGCTGGCGACGGTGGCGGGGGCGGCGCCGGCGAACTACACGCACGTGCTGTTCGCGAACGGCGTGTACCAGACCTCGGGGAGCCAGGCGATCCCGG
This sequence comes from Tepidiformaceae bacterium, assembly GCA_965203545.1. Classification (GTDB taxonomy): domain Bacteria; phylum Chloroflexota; class Dehalococcoidia; order Tepidiformales; family Tepidiformaceae; genus UBA2991. The sequence goes on along the minus strand of OZ241899.1, from coordinate 79,703 downwards.
CATCGGGGTCGGTCGACTTCGCAGGGATGGCGGAGGCAGCCGGGTACGCCTTCACGACGCACATCGACACGCTGGAGGAGCTGCGCATCCGCTTGCCGGAGCTGCTGAGCGTGGAGGGTCCGGTGCTGGTGGAGCTGGCAGTGGAAGAAGCGGAACTGACACCCATGACAGCGCCCGGCGGGGATCCCCTGCGCGTGCAGGTCGAGCGGTTGCGGGAACGGCTCGCGGGCGAGGAGTGACGCCGGTTAGCAGGCTCACGGCTCGACCGGAAATAGGCCCCTAGAGTGGTACCTCGTATCGTTTCCCGAACAGCACTTCCGGAGAGAGCACCTTGAACGCTTCCACGACGACGTTTGGACGGCCTATGGGCCTGTGGCTGGGTCTTGCCCTGCTGGCGCTCGTTGCCATCGTGCTGGCGACGGCTTGCGGGGATGACGACGACGCGGCCCCCGACGAGAGCACACCTGCTACGGAACCGGCAACGGCGGCACCGACGGCGACGCCCACGGCCGAGGCAACGGCCGAGCCAAGGGTGGAGGATGGGCGGCTGGGGCAGTTGCAAGCTAATGCCTCGGAGTTCGAGTACCGGATCGGGACATTCGGCGGAACGCTGACGTTTGCGACGATCTCGGACCCGCTGACTTTCAACCTCGCCATCGCCAACGACGCCTCCTCCTCGGGGGTGCTGGGCTACCTGTTCGAGGGCCTGACCGAGGTCTCGTGGCTGACCAACGAGGTCGAGCCATCCCTGGCGGAGTCGTGGGAGAACTCATCGGATGGACTGGCCTGGACGTTCCGGCTGCGCCAGGACGTACGCTGGCATGACGGTGAGCCGTTCACGGCGCAGGACGTGGCGTTCACGTTCAACCAGATCATCTACAACGACGACATCCCCGCGAGCAGCCGGGCCGCCTTCACGTTCCGATTCCTGGACGAGGCGGGGGAGTGGCAAACAGCGCGCATGTCGGTAGATGTCATCGACGACTACACGGTGCGCTTCGTGCTGCCGGTGCCCTTCGCGCCGTTCCTGCGGGCGATGGGGACACCGATTTACCCGAAGCACATTCTTGAGCAGGCGGTGCTGGACGGGGTGTTCGCGGAGATGTGGGACATCGAAACGGACCCGGCGGAGATCATCGGGACGGGCCCCTTCACAGTCGAAAGTTACGAGCCGGCCGAGCGCGTCGTGCTGAAGCGCAACCCCAACTACTGGCTGACAGACGAGCAGGGAGAGCGGCTTCCGTACCTGGACTCGGTCGTTCACATCATCGTTCCGGACATCGAGGCGGCGCTGGCGGCCTTCCGGTCGGGGGAGAGCGACCTCTTCGGGGTGCCGGGGAGGGACTACGCGGAGGTGTATCCCTTCCAGGAGGAGGAGAACTTCACGATCCACCGGCGAGGTCCGGGATTCGGGACGACCTTCCTTACGTTCAACCAGAATCCGGGGACGAACCCGGAGACGGGCGAGCCGTACATCGCGCCGGAGATGCTGGCGTGGTTCCAGAACACGCAGTTCCGCCAAGCCGTCTCGCACGCGATCAACCGCGACGCGATCATCGAAGGGGTGTTCGACGGGCTGGGGTACGCGCAGTGGGCGTCGATCAGCCCCTCGGCAGGCGACTTCCACAACCCGGAGGTTCGCCGGTACGAATACGACCCTGACACGGCCAGGGCCATCCTTGATGACCTCGGCTGGGAGGACCGGGACGGGGACGGTTTCCGCGAGGATGCGGAGGGGAATCCGATCTCGTTCACCATCACCACGAACGAGGGCAACACGATACGGGCTGCAGTTCTCGCACTGATTCACGAGGATCTGCAAGCGATCGGGATCCGGGCAGCGTACGAACTACGGGACTTTGGGGAGCTCGTGGGGCAGCTGACAGCTACCTACGACTGGGAGGCGATGGTCATGGGGTTGACGGGCGGCACAGAGCCGCACGGCGGGATCAACGTGTGGCACAGCAGCGAACCGCTCCACCTGTGGAACCCGAACCAGTCCGAGCCGGCGACGGAGTGGGAGGCGGAGATCGACCGCCTGTACATCGAGGGAAGCCAGGAGCTCGATCGCGAACTGCGCTACTCGTATTACCAGCGGGCGCAGGCGATCGCGGCGGAGAACGTGCCGCTCATCTACACGGTGCTCGCGGAGCGGCTGAGCGCCGTCCGCAACGTGTTCGGCAACACGACGCCGACGCTGTACGGCGTGTTTGACGTTCGCTACCTGTACCGCCTGGACGAGTAGGCGCGGTCGCTACTCCCGCGGGATGCCCAGGGCGTCGTACGAGTCCTGGCCGGCGTCGTACTTCGCCTGGGCGGCGTTCATGATCTCGATGGCGTCGGCGCGGCGGGCGGTCTGACCGAAGATTTGCTGCTCGTGGCGGCGGGCGTCGTAGATGTTGAGGTCGCGGCCACCCATGAAGCTGCGCTTGCAGGCGTCGAGGCTGAAGGCGGGCCACTGGGCGATGTGGGCGGCCCAGGCGATGGCCTCCTCGCGCAGCGTGTCGTCGGGGACGACCTTGTTTATGGCGCCGAGGTTGAGGGCCTCTTGAGCGGTGATGGGGCGGCCGTCGAGGATCATCTCGAGGGCCTTCGTGGGGCCGATGAGGCGGGCGAGGCGGGTGCAGCCGCCGGCGCCCGGCGGGATGCCGATGGCGACCTCGGGCTGGCCGTAGGTGGCGGATTCGGCGGCGATGCGGAGGTCGCAGCCCCAGGAGAGCTCGGCGCCACCGCCCCAGGCCTGGCCGTTGTTGGCGGCGATTGAGATGAGCGGGCTATCACCGACCCGCTCGAAGAGCATGCGGTCGGCGCCGTACGGGGACCTGGGCGGGGGCACGGCGTTCCCCATCGCGGCCATCCCCTCCATCGCCTGGACGATGCCGCCAAGGTGCCAGTGGGCGATGAAGTAGCCGGGCGTGTCGGAAGCGAGTACGAAGACCTTCGCGCCGGACTCCTCGATCTCGGAGATGGCATCGAGGATGCCCGCGCCGAGCTCGCCGCCTCCGAAGTTCATGGGCGGGTCGGAGAAGGCGATGAGGCCGACGCCGTCGGCGGGGTAGGTCACGTTGACAGTCACAGACACTGGTGTGGCTCCTCGGAGTGAAGTGGCGGGTAGTGTGCGGTGGCGGGAGACCGTTCGCCACCGCCACGCCACAAGCCGGGGCCGCACTAGCGGCGCGAAAGTGGCAGAATCCGCCGAAGACCTCACGTACGGAGAGCAGGCTCATGACGACTGAGAGCGCAGCAAGCGACTACACGGAGATGATCAACGCGGTGGCGGAGTGCCCCGTGAACCTGGAGGACGTGGACCTCTTCGAGCCCGGCGCGCAGGAGCACTGGGCGGAGGCCTACAAAATCCTCCACGCGGAATCACCCGTGCAGCGCATTCCCGGCGAGGGAAGCACGCCCGACACCGACGGCTTCGTCATTACGAAGTACCAGGACATCTACGACATCGTCCGTGACCCGTGGACGTTCCCGCAGCCGGGCTTCGCCGGCGCGGAAGGGAACAGCACGGCCGGCATGAGCACCGAGGATGGCGAGGCGAGCGCGCTCGCCGACGCGATGGCGCTGAACACGCTCCGCCCCAACCTGGATCTGCACAAGGCGCACCGCATCGAGCTGACCGACCCGTGGGTGGGGGCGACGGGCGCTCCGCGCCACCGCCCGATGGTCGAGAAGTTCGTCGACCAGCTGATCGACGAGTGGATCGACCGCGACCCCGCCGAGATCGAGTTCGTGGAAGACTTCGCCGCGCCGCTGCCCCAGCTGGTGATGACGACGATCCTCGGATGGCCACTGGAGGATCTGGACATCCTGCGGAAGTGGGGCCAGGCGCAGGTGCGGCGCTTCGTCTACGGCAAGGGCCACCGCAACATCATGTCGGACGAAGAGGAGATGGAGAACGCTCGCGACCTGGGCGACTTCATGCAGTACGTCCAGGACCAGGTGACGCAGAAGCGGGAGAATCCCGGCGACGACATGACCAGCTTCCTGACGCAGGTCACCTACCAGGCGATGAACCGGAAGCTGACCGACAACGAGGTCATCGGCGTGCTGTTCGGGATGCACATCGGCGGTCTCGAGACGACGCAGTACGCGATCGCGGCGGAGGCGCAGCTGCTGGCGGAGAACCCCGCATTGTTCCAGGAGTTGAAGGCCGACCCCTCGAAGGTTCGCTTCTTCGCCGAGGAAGGGATGCGCATCCACGCGCCCACGCAGGGTCTTTCAACGCGGATGGCGGCCAAGGACGTGGAGATTCGCGGCATGCCGATCCCGAAGGGGTCGATCCTGCACCTGCGCTACGGCGCAGCGAACCTGGACGACGAAGAGTTCGGCTGTCCGGCGGACGTCGACCTGGCGCGCCCGAACACGGGGCGGCACATGACGTTCTCGCAGGGGATCCGGGTCTGCCCGGGGGCGGGCATCTCGCGCCTCGAGCAGAACATCGCCTGGGAGCGGCTGACCCAGCGGCTGGACTCGCTCGAGTTCGCGCCCGACAAGAACGATTTCCGCCACCAGCCCGGCATCATGCTCGGCCTGTGGGAGCTGCACATGCAGTTCACGAAGGCCGCCGGCTAAAGGAGGCAGATCCCGTGCGCGACGAACGGTCACATCCGAGGAACGCCGGGGCCGGGAACGCCGATGCTCCGGCGATGGAGCGGCCCTTCCGCAAGCCGCCGCCACTCCACGGGCGGGAGTCGCACATCCGCATCTTCGACGCCGAGAACGAGGCGCGGCGGGTATACGGGGAGACGCAACGTTCGCGGGACGGCTCGCTTCCGCACGAGGAACACGGTCCGAGCGCCGTGCTGAAGGCGCTCGATCCGTTCTGGACGCGCGGGATCATCCCCGAGGACGAAGTCGACGACGGCGCAGGCGGGGAGACCGAGGCCTAGCGCCACCTTCGAAGGAGAAAGGCGATGACGGCGACGGACGAATCCACGGCGATGGCCGACGCCATACGGGCGCAGTTGGCGCTGGCGATCGAGCCGCAGGAGTTTGATAGCGACGAGTACCGGCGCGATCCGTTCCCCGTGTACAAGCGGCTGCGCGACCACCACCCCATCTACCAGGACCTGTTCCACAACCACTGGGTGGTGAGCCGCTACGACGACATCGTCGAAATCTTCCAGAACAACGACGACTTCGACCGGGCGGCCTACGACCCGAAAGGGGAGTACGAGTTCGGGAAGAAGCAGGTGTTCGGGCCGAACATCCTCGAGTACGGCAACAGCGACGAGCACCGCTTCCTGCGCAACGTTGTGGCCGACCAGTTCGTGGGCAACCGGCTGCAGGGGTTCCTGCCGTTCATCGAGCAGATTGCACGCGAGCTGATGGGGCAGATCTGGGCGAAGTCGGCAGATGACATCACCAAGGGCTTTGCCGACACGGGCGAGGTGGAGCTGGTCAGCCAGTTCACCAGCCAGTTCCCGATCCGCGTCATCTCGAACATGCTCGGGCTGCCGCGCGAGGACGAGGACACGTTCGTGCGCTGGTACCAGCACCTGATCGAGGGGCTGGGGTTCGGCGGCGAGCACTTCGCCAGGGGAATGCAGGCGCGGAACGAGATGTGGGACTACCTCGACCCGCTCATTCGCAGGGCGGAGGACGCGCCCGGCGAGGACCTGATCTCGCGCATCGTGCACGCGGAGTTCCGCGGGCAGCGCATGAACGTGGACGAGATCAAGGGGTTCATCGCCCTCCTGCTGGCAGCGGGGGGCGACACGACGGACAAGGCGATCGCGAACATGTGGTACCACATGCTGTATACGCGCCCGGACCAGTTCGAGAACGAGGTGAAGCGCGACCCCAGCCTCTGGACCAACGTGTTCACGGAGATGATGCGCTACGACCCGGTGGTCCACGGACAGGCGCGGCACACGACCCGCGAGATCAAGATCCACGGCGAGGTGATCCCGGAGCGGGCGGTGGTCTCGCTCTTCCTCGGAGCGGGGAATCGCGACGAGCGCGTGTTCAAGGATCCGGACGCGTTCGACATGCTGCGGGACGACCTGCACATGGGTCGCGAGCTGCGCTCGGGGCGCTATCCCGACGGCAAGCACGGCCATCTCGGCTTCGGCATGGGCCAGCATTTCTGCATGGGGTACGCGATGGCGCGACAAGAGGCGATCATCGCCTGTACGCGGCTGGCGGAGGCGATGAAGAACCCGCGACCGAAGTTCCCGACGCATCCGGGCATCACGTCGCCGGTGACCGGCTCCGGTGGCTTCCGGGCGCCGGAGGAACTCTGGATCCAGTTCGACGTGAACTAGGCCCACGGGCCGAAGCGCTTCGCGTTCGGGATGTCGTAGGCTACGCACACGTACCCACAGCAGGAGTTGGCCGATGACGGCAACCGATGAATCCACCGCGATGGCGGACGCCATCAGGGCGCAGTTGGCGCTTGCGATCGAGCCGCAGGAGTTCGACGGGCCGGAGTTCCGCAAGGATCCGTTCCCGCTCTACAAGCGGCTGCGCGACCACCACCCCATCTACCAGGACCTGTTCCACAAGAACTGGGTGGCGAGCCGCTACGACGACATCGTCGCGATCTTCCAGAACAACGAGGACTTCAACCGCGCCCAGTACGACCCCAAGGGGGACTACGAGTTCGGCAAGAAGCACGTGTTCGGCCCGAACATCCTCGAGTACGGCAACAGCGACGAGCACCGCTTCCTGCGCAACGTCGTGGCCGACCAGTTCGTGGGGAACCGGCTGTCGGCGTTCCTGCCGTTCATCGAGCAGATTGCGCGCGAGCTGATGGGGCAGATCTGGGCGAAGTCGGCGGATGACATCGCGAAGGGCTTCTCCGATACGGGCGAGGTGGAGTTGGTCAGCCAGTTCACAAACCAGTTCCCGATCCGGGTCATCTCCAACATGCTCGGGCTGCCGCGCGAGGACGAGGACATGTTCGTGCGCTGGTACCAGCACCTGATTGAGGGGCTGGGATTCGGCGGCGAGCACTTCGCCAGGGGGATGCAGGCGCGGAACGAGATGTGGGAGTACCTGGACCCGCTGATTCTGCGCGCCGAGGATGCGCCCGGCGAGGACCTGATCTCGCGCATCGTGCACGCGGAGTTCCGCGGGCAACGCATGAACGCGGACGAGATCAAGGGGTTCATCGCCCTCCTGCTGGCAGCGGGGGGCGACACGACGGACAAGGCGATTGCGAACATGTGGTACCACATGCTCTACACGCGTCCGGACCAGTTCGAGGAAGTGAAGAAGGACGGGGAGCTCTGGACCAACGTCTTCACCGAAATGATGCGCTACGACCCGGTGGTCCATACGCAGGGCCGACGGACGACGCGCGAGATCAAGATCCACGGCGAGGTGATCCCCGAGCGGGCCAACATCATCATGTACCTGGCCGCGGGCAACCGGGACGAGCGCGCGTTCAAGGACCCGGACACCTACGACATCTTCCGCGACGACCTGCACATGGGTCGCGAGCTGCGCTCGGGGCGCTACCCGGACGGCAAGCACGGCCACCTCGGTTTCGGCATGGGGCAGCACTTCTGCATGGGCTATGCGATGGCGCGCCAGGAGGCGATCATCGCCTGCACGCGGCTCTCGGAGGCGATGAAGAATCCGCGGCCGAAGTTCGCCGACCACCCGGGCATCACGTCGCCGGTCATGGGTTCAGGGGGCTTCCGGGCGCCGGAAGAGCTCTGGATCCAGTTCGACGTCAACTAAAGGTCTACCAAGGACGGGGGAAACGATGCGAGTCAAAGTCGACCTGAAAAAGTGCACCAAGAGCGGGGAGTGCTACTACAATCATCCGGCGCTCTTCCAAGTCGACAGCGAAGGCTTCCCCGTCATCCAGATGGACCCGCTCGAGGGCGAGGACATGGAGATCGAGGCCGTGCAGGCCTCGGAGGTGTGCCCCGTGGAGGCGATCACGGTGGAGGACGAGTAGCAACCGTACTACCCCAAGCATAGAAAACAGGGCCATCAGGCCAGGGAGCATCGCGTGCGAAAGAAACTGATCATCTTGCTCTGCGCCGTGGCGGCGCTGGCGTCCGTGGGCGGATTCGCCATCGCAAGTCAATCCGACGGCGGGTCCGTGCAAATTGCGGTCTGGCAGAGCGCTTCCGAGCCCTCGCAGCTGCACCTGAGCACACGCGTCGAGGGGGGCGAGTGGCACACGGGCGCGCCCCTCAACCTGGAGAAGAAGGGCGAATCCGGGCGATACCTGCGGAGCGAGATCGTGTCCGTGGAGGCGCCCGCGCCGTCGCCGTACAAGCCGGTTGCCGTCGGCGCCACGGCAACGGCGCGGATGAAGGGGGCGGACGGGGCCGACATGGGAACGGTCACGATCGAGCAGGGGCCGCGCGGCCTCATCATCCAGGCGAACGTGCACGGGCTGTCGGAAGGCGGCCACGGGTTCCACATCCACGAGAACGGCGCCTGCGAGCCGGACTTCACGGCGGCTGGGGGACACCTCAATCTCGAGGGCCGGAGCCACGGCGAGCGAGCGGTAGGGGGAACTCACACGGGCGACCTGCCCAACATCTACGCAGGGCCCGAGGGCGCGGCTCGAGCCGACGTCTTCACGGACAAGGCGACGCTGGACGGCGACGCGCCCCATACGCTGTTCGATGCGGACGGCTCGGCCATCATCATTCACGCCGGTCCAGACGACTACCTGGACATGGCGAGCGCCGGTGGGCGAGTGGCCTGCGGGGTGATCCAGCTCGACTCGTAGGCGCGGCGCGGGCCGCCCCGGGCTCAGTAGTGGATAGCGCGCCCGACGCCGCCGCCGGCGGCGATCGTGTCGCCGTGAATGGCGACTGACTTCGGCGAGGCGAGGAAAGTCACGACGCTGGCGATGTCGGACGCATCGATGATGCGGCGGATGGAGTTGCCCTCAGCGGCGCGCTCCGTGGCCTCCTCGACGGAGATGCCCTGCTCCGCGGCGCGATGCGCCATGAGGTCGGGCATTCGCTCCGTCCAGGTGAGGCCGGGGTGGACGACGGTGACGTTGATGCCGTGGGGCCCGAGCTCGTCCGCGAGGTTCTTCGTGAGGGCGGTGACGGCGACGTTGCGCATGCTGCCGATGGCCGTTCCCGACTGGCGCGCGGCCATGCCGCTGATGTTGATAATGCGTCCCCAGCCGTTGGCCTTGAGGTGGGGAGCCGCGGCGCGGGCGCAACGAAGGTAGCCGAGCACCTTCGTGTTCATCTCCTCCTCGAAGTTGTCGTCGGTCGTGGTTTCGAGGGAGGGGGTGGGGCCGGCGCCGCCACCGGGGCGGGCGGCGTTGTTCACGAGGATGTCCAGGCGCCCGAGCTGCTCGACAGCGTTCGCGACCATGGCGTCGACGGCGGGAGTGCTGCCGGTGTCGCAGACGATGGGGACGATGCGGCGGCCGGTCTCGGCGGCGAGCTCGGCCGCCGTTGCGTCGAGGGTTTCCTTCGTGCGGGCGGCGATGGCGACATCGACGCCCTCCTCCGCGAGGGTGCGGGCGATGGCCTTGCCGATGCCCTTGCTCCCGCCGGTGACGAGTGCGGCCTTGCCTGCAAGTTCGAGGTCCATGGCGCTAGCGGAGCGGTCCCCACCAGTCGGGGATGGCCACGCGCAGAATCTCGTCGTAGGTCCTGGCGATCTCGGGGGCGTCGGCGGGCACGTCCTGGGGATTGGTGGAGGGCAGGGGGGAAGCGCCCTGGATGGGGTCGACCCACTCGATGCCTTCTTCCTCGATGACCTCCATCAGGGGCGGAGTGGCGTCCTCGTGGTGGTCGCTGATCTGGTGCTTGATAAGGAAGGTGTTGTAGTCGGGGAAGGAGAGGATGCAGTAGTAGCTGCGGGGCTCCTGCCCGCGCCACATCTCGTAGCGAAGGACGTCGCTTTCAAGGGAGTGGGTCTTCTCGTAGAGGTCCTTCTGGATCTCTTCGTAGCGGGCCTCCATGCCCTCCTTGACCTTGAGCGTGATGAGCACGGTCGCCATTGGTGCGCGCCTCCAGGGGTGGGGTCTGGCAGGCGGCACGATACGGCGGGGCAAGAGGGGGCGGCAAGGGAGGGGCGGGGCTACTCGATGATGCCGTACGCGCTCTTGAGCTCGGTGATGCGCTCCAGCGACTCGCGGATACGCTCGGGGGAGATGAAGCCGCCGGTCACGGCCCTGGAGATTGCGTCGCGCACGCGCGTGACCAGGGCGAGATCGTAGGGCGCGGGCTGGTTGGTGAGCAGAATGATGTCGACGCCGGCGATGATCGCCTCCACGGCCGCTTCCTCGAGGCCGAATTCGGTCACGATGGCGCCCATCTGCATGTCATCGGAGAGGACGAGGCCGTCGAACCCGATCTCGCCTCGGAGCAGGTCGGTCATGATGGGGCGGGAGAGGGTGGCGGGGAGGGCGCGCTCGTCAAGGTTCCGGTTGACGATGTGGGCTGTCATGACGGGGGCGTCGTAGCCCTCCTCGATGAGCCGGCGGTAGGGTTCAAGCTCATCGGCGCGCTGGTAGGTGGCGGTCACGTCGGTGACGCCGATGTGGGTGTCGCCGGCCGCGCTCCCATGTCCCGGGAAGTGCTTGAGCACGGTGATGACGCCGTGTTCGCGATGGCCTTCGACAAAGGCGCGGGCATGCGCCGTCACGACCTCCGGGTCGGCGCTGAAGGAGCGCTCCCAGTAGCCGATGGCGGGGCTTTCGGGATCGATGTTGACGTCGACGACGGGGGCCAGGTTCCAGTTGATCCCGTAGGCGCTCAGCTCCCGGGCGAGCTCGGCGGCGATGGCAGCGGTGTCCTCAGGCGACCCTTCGCCCAGCGTCTGGGCGGAGGGCACGACGAGGGGGAAGCCGTAGCGCGTCTTGAGCCGGTTGACGTAGCCGCCCTCGGCATCGATGGCGATGAAGAGGGGAATGGCGGAGGTCGCCTGCAGCTCGGCCGTGAGCGCGCTGAGCTGCCCGGGACCGGTGATGTTGCGGTCCTCGGCGCCGCCGCTGGGGCCGTCGAAGTCGAAGAGGATGACACCGCCGGGCCGAACGCCGGAAAGCATGGCGCGGGATTCGGCGTCGAGGGCGACGCCCCTGAAACCCACGAGGAGCATCTGCCCGATGGCGTCCCGCAGGGAGAGGCGTCCGAAGTCGAGGGTGATGCTGGCATAGCGGTGGCGCCCGGACGGGCTGACCTCGCTCAGATCGAGGGGCCGGGCGACGAAGGCACCCCAGGAGCCGGTCGAGAGACGGGCGTTGAGAAAGAGGAGGTCGGGGGTGTCGACGGACTGCAGGATGACGACATCGAGGGATGGAGCGTCGGGCGCCGTGGTGAGGGAGAACTCGCCGAGGCGGTAGCTCCGGGAGGGAGTGAAGCGATCAAGGGGGAGCGGAACCGTGCCCAGCGCCGTCCACGACCCGCCCACGGGTCGGGCGCTGTACGCGAGGCGTTCGGGGTCCTCGACGTTCTGCCAGATGCGCAGCTCAAAGGCGGGCGGAGGAGGCGCGACGGCCTCTTGCGAGTCCGCCCGGGCGGAAGGGGCCAGGAGGAGCCCGGCGAGGAGAGGGACCGCAAGCACGCACGCGCCGAAGCGGAGGAGCCGGATCATCATGTCGGGGTGGGCCTCCTGAGGAAGTCGAGGCAGTGTAGGAAATCGTTAGGGAGTATACACATTTGAGCGGTTTCGCGTTCGCATCCCCGAACAAAGCGCCCCCGTGTGGTGCTGATCGGAGGGTGTGGGGGCGAGTAGGATTGGCGGCACGAAATCGGGAACGGGCGGCCTGCGCCGCAGGGAGGACAGTATGCAGCGACCGACTTCAGATGCCCCTCATGCAACCGGCCACCGCCAAGACCAGGTCAGCGGGTGCCCGGTCAATCTCGACGATGTCGACCTCTTCTCGCCGGGGGCGCAGGAGTACTGGTTCGACTCGTACAGGATCCTCCACGACGAGGCGCCGGTTCACAAAATCCCCGGCGAGGGGGCGCTTCCGGGTACGGACGCCTACATCCTGACGAAGTACGACGACATCGCGATGGTCGTTCGCGACCCCGAGACGTTCGAGTTCTACAACGCGGCCGAGGGCGACGAGGCGGCGCAGGAGATCTTCCGGGAGAAGGGCTTCGGCACGATCACGGACACGTGGGACACGCTGCGTCCGACGATCGAGGAGCACAAGCGCCACCGCATGGAGCTGACGGACCCGTGGGTGGCCCTGCCCGCGGCAGAGCGCCACACGCCGATGATCACGCAGGCCGCGAATGACCTGATGGACAAGTGGATCGAGAAGGGCGAGGTGGAGCTGGTGAAGGGCTTCGCGGCGCCGCTGCCACAGATCGTGATCACGACGATCCTCGGCTTCCCGCTCGAGGACATGCCGATGACGCGCGTGTGGGAGGAGGAGCAGGTCAAGCGGTTCGTGTATGGCTTCAGCCACAAGAACCTGCTGACGGCGGAGCAAGAAAAGGCCAACGCGGAGGCGCTGGTCGCCTTCCAGCACTACATCGGCGAGCAAATCGAGGACAAGCGGCAGAACCCGAAGGACGACATGATCACGTTCCTCCTGAACGTCGAGTACGGACCGGAGAACCGCAGGCTGAGCGAAGCGGAGATCGTGAGCGTCGTGTACGGGATGCACATCGGCGGGAACGAGACGACGCAGTACGCGCTGACGGCCGAGGCGATGCTGCTCGCGCAGCAGCCCGAGCTTGTCGAGGAGCTGCGGGCGGACCGCTCGAAGGTGCGCTTCTTCGTGGAGGAAGCGCTACGACTGTTCGCCCCGACGCAGGGTCTCTCGACGCGAGTCGTGACGGAGGACGTCGAGATGCGAGGAGTGGAGATCCCGAAGGGATCGATGCTGCACCTGCGCTACGGCGCGGCGAACCGCGACCCGGACCTCTGTCCGGCGACGGACTCGATCGATCTGACCCGGAAGAACCCCGGGCGGCACCTGACGTTCTCGATGGGTCCGCGGGTGTGTCCCGGCGCGGGGCTCTCGCGGCTGGAGCAAAACATCGCCGTCAACGTGATGCTGGACCGGCTCGACAACCTGCGGCTGGCTCCCGGCAAGAACGACCTCACGCACCAGCCCGGCATCATGCTGGGGCTGTGGGAGCTACACCTCGAGTTCGACCAGCGTGGCGCCTAGCCGGGGCCGGTGGGGCTAGTGGAGCGGGCGCTGGAAGCAACGCGGCGGCGTGCGGCCGACGTGCTCGACCGGGGCGAGCCGCTGGACCTCGTCGCGATCCTGCGGGAGGAGTTCGCGCTGGAGCCGCGGGCCTCGTACGAACGCGCCGTGAAGGCGATCGCGGAGACGGCCGCGAGCACCGCGCGGCGGGGCTCCGATGATGGCGAGGATGCGGTCGAGCGGTGGGCGCGGGGGGTGCGGGCGAGCGGCTCGCTCTATCTGGCGCTGGGGGATGCTATCGCCTGGCTCCGCGACAACAGCTCGGAGAGCGGGAGCGAAGCGCAGGCTTCGATGCTGTTCTAGTCGTCGTCTATGAGGGCGATGGCGTTGCCGGGGCAGACGCGGACGGCGTCCTCGGCGTCTTCGACCTGATCGCCTTCGGGTTCCTCGACGATGACGACGGGGAAGCCGTCTTCCCGCGCGGCGAACAGCTCGGCGTGGTAGGTGGAGCACTCCGCCGCCTTGATGCAGCGGTCGAGATTCACGGTGAGTTTCATCGCGTCCTCCTCGGAGTTGCGGGGTTTGCGCGGTGTGCGGGCAGATTATCGGGCAGTGGGGGCGCGAGTACCAGCGGAGGCGCTTGACGCGCCTCCCGCAGGCTCCCACGATGCGGGCCAGCGCGGACGCGCCGGGCCGGGATCGGCCGAGGGAGGACAGCATGGAGCGGGACTACGACGTCGTCGTCATCGGTTCGGGAGCGGCCGGTCTGGCCGCGGCGGTGACCGCCGCGGACTCGGGCGCGAGCGTGATCGTGCTGGAGGCGGACGACAAGGTGGGGGGCTCCTCCCGTCTTTCCGGGGGTCACTTCTACGCGGCGGGCACAAGCGTGCAGCGCGAGGCGGGCATCCTCGATGACACGCCCGACGACATGTTCAACTACTACATGACGCTCAACCAGTGGAACGTGGAGCCCGCAGTCGCACGGACGTACTGCGACAGCGCGGCGCCCACGTTTGAGTGGCTGCGCAGCCTGGGGGTCGAGTACAAACCGGAGCGCGTCTACATCTCCGGGATCGACACGGTGGCGCGGGGCCACCCGCCCGAGGGCGAGGGGCTGGCGGTGGTGCGGGTTCTGGACTCCGAGCGCATCAAGCGGGGCGTCGACATGGCCCTCATGACGCGCGCGGACAAGCTAATCGAGGAGGACGGCGAGATCGTGGGGGTTGCCGCGGGCGACCAGGAGGTCGGCTGCGGGGCGGTGGTCATCGCCTCCGGCGGCTTCGGCCACAACAAGGAGTTCATCGAGAAGTACTGGCCCGACGCGCACGAGCAGGGCGACGGGGTCTGGGCGATCTCGGGGCCGAAGGCGATGGGCGACGGGATCGTGCTCGGCGAGCAGGTCGGGGCCACCCTGGGCGGCCACAACCGCGGCCTGCTCCTCGTGACCCCGGGGTTCACGAGGGACCTGGAACTGGGCGTGCCGCCCTGGTCCATCCTGGTGAGCCGCGAGGGACGGCGCTTCGCGAGCGAGATGGCGCCGTACACGGTGATGGCGGGCCTCTTCAAGCGGAACGGGGGCATGGCCTACGCAATCTTCGACGAGGCCGCGAGGCTGGATGCGGACGCAATGCCCGTGGGGCCGAGCTGGACCTCGGAGAACCTGCTGGCGAAGGCGGAGTCCGGAGAGGTGCTGCGAGCGGATACGCTCGAGGAGCTGGCCGGGCTCTGCAAGATCAACCCGGCACCGCTGGCGGGAACGGTCCAGAAGTACAACGAGGACTGCGCAAGGGGCGTCGACAGCGCCTACTTCAAGCCGATGGGCCTGCGCGCGATCGAGACGCCGCCGTTCTACGCGGTGGAGGTGCGGCCAGCGATCATCGCGTGGACGGGCTGCGGCCTGCGGGTCGACAAGGAGACGCACGTGATCGCGAACAACGAGCTGCCAATCGACAACCTCTTCGCCGCCGGCGAGGCGATGGGCACGCTGCACGGCGATAGGTACATCGGCGGGGGCGGGTCGTACGGGCCGGCGGTCACGTTCGGGCGTATCGCGGGCCGGAACGCGGCCACGGCGGCGGCCAAGGGCGCGGGTCTGATGGAGTAGTACCCGCCTTTCCCATACCAGACTGCCCTTGACCATCCCACCCGAGAGGTGCGGGTAGGATTGAGGGGCGCATGACGCGCTGGAGGATGCTCCCATGACGCCACCGCTGACCGTTCACGGCGTACCGGTCATCGATATCGACAGCCACTACACCGAGCCGCCCGAGCTGTGGACCTCGCGAGCGCCGGCTTCCTACAAGGAGCGCGTGCCGCGCGTGGTGCTCGACGACGAAGGGCGGTCGCGCTGGGTCGTCGACGGAGACGTGGACTTCGGGCCGATGGGCTTCACGGTGGTGAAGAAGGACGGCGAGAAGGCCTACGGGATGATCAGCCTGACGGACTTCGACGAGATGAGCGACGCGGCGAGCTACCCGGAGCCGCGGCTGGACCTGCTCGACCGGCTGGGCATCTCGCAGCAGATCATCTATCCGAACGTGGCAGGCTTCGGGAGCAACCGCTTCATGTCGCTGGAGGACAGCGAGCTGCGCAACATCTGTGCGCGCGTCTACAACGACGCCATCATCGACCTGCAGCAGGCGGGGAACGGACGGCTCTTCCCGCAGGCGCTGACGCCGTTCTGGGATATCGACGAGTGCGTGCGCGAGATCCGGCGGGTGACGGACGCGGGGATCACGGGCATCACGATGACGGACACCCCAGAGGCGTTCGAGCTGCCGCACCTGCACGACCCACACTGGGATCCGCTGTGGTCGACGTGCCAGGAGCTGGGCATCCCGGTGAACTTCCATGTGGGCTCGGGCAACAACCTCGGGTCCCAGATGATCTGGGACGGGTACGGACCGCAGCGGTTCCTGGCCACGATCAGCGTTTCGCTGTTCATGGTGCAGTGCAAGACGATCATGAACCTGATCTTCAGCGGGCTGCTGGACCGCTACCCCAACCTGAACTTCGTCTCCGTGGAGAGCGGCATCGGCTGGATCCCGTTCCTGCTGGAAGCGATGGAGTGGCAGTACGACGAGACGATCCCGACGGAGCGCGAGGGGCTGAGCCTGCGCCCGAAGGAGTACTTCAAGCGGCAGGTGTACGCCTCGTTCTGGTTCGAGCAGTGGGGGCCGCTGCACGCGATCGAGGAGCTCGGCGAGGACAACGTCATGTTCGAGACGGACTTCCCCCACCCCACCTGCCTCTACCCGGAGACGCACACGCGCATCTCGAAGACGCTGGACCAGCTGGACCCGACCGTGCGGCGCAAGGTGCTGCACGACACGGCGGCGCGGGTCTACAACCTGCCGGAGATCGGGTAGGGAGCGGGGCTAGCGCCGGTCGGCGCCGGCGAAGGCCTCGGCGGCCTTCGCCTCCTCCTCGGGGACACCGTCGACGAGGACGAGGGAGCGTCCCGAATAGGCGGGGACGCGCGGTCCGGGAAGGACCGTGCCGGTCAGGTTCACGGGGTCAACGGCGCTGACGACGACGCGTTCGCCGGAGGCTGGCTCGCTGCGCGTTCGGCGAAGCTGCTCGACGGCATCGATGAGGGCGTACTGCTCGCCGACGACCCCGGAGACGAAGCGCCCGCCGCGGACGTCGCCGCGAGCCTCCATCGTACGGAGGGCACGGAGGACCGAGCGCCAGGGCAGGGTGAAGCGCTCATGGGTGGCGAGATCGCGGAAGACGACGCCGTAGCGTTCGAGGAGGACGCTCGCGACCAGAGCGGCGAGCTCCTCCTGGCGGGCCGGGTCGACAGGGGGCGCCTCGACGAGTGACCAGCGGCCTGGGGGGCCGCCGAGGACGAGTCCGAGGCGGTAGCTGGCCACGGGGCGGCGGACGGCGGGGCGGCGGCGGCCCGAGGAGGAGCGCGCGAATATCTTGCGCACGCCCTCGAAGCCGTCGGAGGCCACGAGGCCGGTGGCGATGAGCTCGCGCAGGGTGTCTTCGGTCTGGCTCGAGAGCTGGCCCGTCTCGCGGACAAGCTCGTCGAAGAAGAGGGCCCCGCGCTCGCGCAGCAGCTCGACGATGGTGGAGGCGGCGCCGGGCGGGGCGGGGACGCCGTCGGGGCGGTCGTAGCGGGCGGCGGCGAGGAGGTCGGGGAAGGCGCGGCGGGCGACGAGGGTGATGGGGGTGGCGCGGGTGGCGGGCGCGGGGCGGGAGGGGGCGTCATCGGCTGGTGCGGGCTTGCGTCCGCTGAGTCGCGCCCAGGCAATCTCCCCGGCGAGGCAGAGCTCGTCGAGCCAGGCAGGGTCGTAGTCACGGACGCGGGCACGGAGGAGGTCGTCCTCCCAGGAGCCGGCGGGCGCCTCGAAGCCCTGCAGACGTTCGAGGGCGCGGCGCAGCCCGGGGCGCCCGCCATAGGTGGCGCCGGGGGCGAGTCCCTGCCAGCGGGTGAGGAAGCGCATGTAGTCGGCCCGGGAGACGGGGGCGACGGCCTTGCGCAGGCCCTCGAGGGTGTAACGGTGAATGCGGGCGAGCAGGCGCCGGTCGCAGAGCTCGTCCTCGGGGGCGTCGGGGGTGAAGCGGCCACGAACGAGGTAGCCGGCAGCTTCGGCGGCGCGGAGGCCGTAGTCCGCGTCTTTGTCGGAGAGGCCGGTGCGATGGGCGATGTCGGCGGGCGTGAGGGGGCCGAGACACTCGGTATGGCCGCGGACCAGGGAGAGGCGGGCGGCCTCGCGGTCCTCCACCTCTAATAGCGCATGAGCGGGAACAGAGGGCGAGGGGATGGCGGCGTCGGGGAAGAGGAGGCGGATCGAGGGGAGGTTCTCGACGGCGAACCAGAAGGCCCGCTCGCCAAGGTCGAGCCGGGCGGCCCGTCCGCCGGCCTCGAGCTCGGCCAGCCACTCGCCCCAGGAGGCGGCGTGCTCCCCGGCGAGGAAGACGAAACCGAGGAGGGCGTCGTGCGCCTCCTCCGCATCACGCGGCTGGGGCCAGGCTTCCTCACGGACGCGGGCGATGGCGTCGGGGCTGAGGGCGGCGAGGTCGCGGGCGGAGTCGGGGAGGGTCTTGCGGAGGGTGACGGCGCGGGTGCGGCGCTCCTCGATGGGGGCGTCGTCGAGGTAGGTGTAGGGACGGCCGCTCACGATCTCGTGGGCCATGGGGGAGGGTTCGACGGTATCGACAGCGTGGAGGCGAACGGCGCCGTCCTCGATGCGGGTGAGCACGTCCTGCAGGCCACGCACGTCCATCGCCTCGTAGAGGCAGTCGTCGCGGGTCTGGCGCATGAGGGGGTGGTCGGGGAGGGAGAGGGGCTCGTCGAGGCGCTCCTGGCAGCCAACCTGGGCGGGGAAGACGGCGGCCATGAGGTCGTCGCCACGCATGCGCTGGAGGAAGGGGGGCACGCGCTTGCCGTTGCGCTGGCGGGCGATGGCGAGCGCGCGCGAGGCGTTCCAGCGCCAGCGCGTGGGGAAGAGGGGGATATAGAATATCGACTTCTCGACGAGCGTGGCGGCGTTGCCGGGATTCACCCAGGAGAAGGCTTCGGCGAGGGGCCAGGAGTGCTGGGGGCCGGCGGAGAGAAGGATGGCGTCGTCGTTGGCGGCGGCCTGGAGCTCGAAGTCGAAGGTGGTGCAGAACTGCTTGCGGAGGGCCAGTCCCCAGGCGCGGTTGACGCGGGCGCCGAAGGGGGCGTGGACGACGAGCTGCATACCGCCGGCGTCATCGAAGAAGCGCTCGAAGACGACGTCGGTGTCGGAGGGGACGATGCCGAGGCCGTCGCGGGTGGCGCGGACGTAGTCGACCATCTGGCGGGCGCCGTTTTCGGTCAGGCTGCACTCGTCCTGGATGCGGGCGACGAGGGCTTCGGGGTCATCGAGACCGTCGGCGACCTCGCGGCGGAGGCGACCGGCCTCCTCGGAGAGTTCGATGGTGCGGCCGGGGGCTTCGCCCAGCCAGAAGGGGACGGTGGGCGGTGCGCCGTGGGCGTCGATGACGCGGACGGTGCTCTGCTCGACGCGGGTGATGCGCCAGGAGGTGGAGCCGAGCAGGAAGATGTCGCCGGCGGCGCTCTCCATGGCGAAGTCCTCGTTGACGGTGCCAACGGGGATGTCCTCGGGCTCGGCGACGACGCGGTAGTCGCCCATCTCGGGGATGACGCCGCCGTTGTTGAGGGCGGCGAGGCGCGCGCCCCGGCGGCCGCGGATGATGCCGTTGATGCGGTCGCGGTGGATGAGGGGGGCGGCGGCGCCGGGGCCGTCGCCGATGCCGGTGGCGAGCATCGTCACGATCTCGTCGAACGGTTCGCGCTCGAGGTCCGCGAAAGGGGCAGCCTCGCGGACGAGCTCGTAGAGGGCGTCCTCGGACCAGGGCTCGCAGGCGGTCTCGGCCACGATCTGCTGGGCAAGGACGTCGAGGGGGGCGGTGAGGGGGTTGATGCGGTCGAGGCGTCCGGCGCGGACGGCGCGAACGAGGGCGGAGCACTCCAGCAGCTCGTCGCGGGTGGTGGGGAAGAGGCGGCCGTGGGGGCGGAGTCCGAGGGCGTGGCCGGAGCGGCCGATGCGCTGGAGGAGGGTGGCGATGCTGCGCGGCGAGCCCACCTGGCAGACGAGGTCGATGGCGCCGATGTCGATGCCAAGCTCGAGGGAGGCGGTGGCGACGAGGGCGCGGAGGTCGCCGGCCTTGAGGCGCTGCTCGACGCGCAGGCGGCGCTCCTTCGCGATGCTGCCGTGGTGGCTGGCGACCGCTTCCTCGCCGAGGCGCTCGGCGAGCTCCTTGGCGGCTCGTTCGGAGAGGGCGCGGGTGTTGACGAAGATGAGGGTGGTGCGGTGCTCACGCACAAGTTCGGCGAGCCGGTCGTAGATGTCGGCGAACTGCTCCCGGGGGGGAACGGCCTCCAGGTCACTGGGGGGCGTCTCGACGTGGAGCTCGATGTCGCGCTGATGGCCGCAGTCGACGATCGAGGCGTCGCGGCCGGCGCCGGCGAGGAAGCGGGCGATGAGCTCGATGGGGCGCTGGGTGGCGGAGAGGCCGATGCGGACGGGCGGCGTCTCGGCAAGGTGGTCGAGGCGGGCAAGGGTGAGGGCGAGGTGGCTGCCGCGACGGTCGCGGGCAAGGGCGTGGATCTCGTCGACGATGACGGTGCGGACGCCGCGCAGGTTTTCGCGGCTGCGCTCGGCGGTAACGAGAAGGAAGAGCGACTCGGGGGTGGTGACGAGGATGTGGGGCGGGCGGCGCACCATGGTCTGGCGTGCGGAGGGGGGCGTATCGCCGGTGCGGACGGCGCTGGTGATGGGCGGGAGGTCGTAACCCATCTCCTTGGCCAGGGCGCGTATCTCGTCGAGGGGCTCCTCGAGGTTGCGCTGGATGTCGTTACTGAGGGCCTTGAGGGGGGAGACGTAGACGATGCGCGTGCTGTCGTCGAGGTCGCCCGTCTCGGCCTCGCGAATGAGCTGGTCTATGCCGACGAGGAAGGCGGCGAGCGTCTTGCCGGAGCCGGTGGGAGCGGCAATGAGGGTGGTCTCGCCGGCGTGGATGCGGGGCCATCCCTCCGACTGGGCGTCGGTGGGGTGGGCGAAACGGCGCTCGAACCAGGCGCGCACGACGGGGTGGAAGGCCGCGAGCGGGTCGCCGGCGGGTGGAGGCGGGGCGGCTGCGGGGTCACGCTCGAACATGCGTGCGGGTGATGGTAGCGGAACGCGGCGCTTCCCGCTCGCCGGGAAACGCCCAGCGCCCCCACGAAGGGGGCGCCGGGAGATGCGGGACGAGGGAAGTTCGGTTAGCGGCGCCTGTAGGCGACAGCCAACATCGCTCCAATGACCATTACGACGGCGAGGAAGACCGAGACCGTGACCTGCTGGGTGCGGAGGCCCGCCCCCGTGTCGGGTTCTTCGACGGGCCCGCTCGCCTCTTCCGACTCGGCGGGCTCAGCGGGCTCCTCCGGTTCGGACGGCTCTTCGGGCTCATCCGGCTCGCTCGGCTCCGGAGGTTCAGCGGGCTCCTCCGGCTCAGACGGCTCTTCGGGCTCATCCGGCTCTGCAGGTTCGGCGGGCTCGTCCCCTTGCCCGGGCTCGGGTGGCTCTTCATTCTCCCCAGACTCTTCGGGCTCACCGCCCTGGTTGTCAGGCGCGGGCGCGTCGCCGCTACCCCCGGTAAGCCGCTTGAGGGCGGGGGGCGTCTTGCTCCCGCTCCAGTCGGCGTAGTCGGCAATGACGGCGCCGCTCGCGCTGACAGAGTGGTCGAGGGCAGTCTCCGCCTGTGCGGCAGATGCGAGAGACGGGGGGCGCACCAGGGTGGCGGCGAGCAGAGCCACAGTCGCAACAAGTAGAAGTACTGCGCTGGGGCCAAATCGATTCAACTGCATAGAGCTTTCCCCTCGTCTCTGGAGATCTGTTGGGCACTGCGTCGAGGAACTCGTCCGCGTGAACGGGCAGCCGGTCCCAGGGCAGGCGCGACGGTGATCGAGTGGCCGCCGGGATGCATCACCCCGGTGAAGGCACCGACCGAGTCGGATAGTGGGGTCGAGAGGGGACGAAGCGGCGAACGAGGCACTATCGCGGGCGAGTCACGAAACAACGTTCGGACCGGCCTCGGGCTCACCGCCAGGGTTGCGTGCCATGCCATGGGCCGCTCTCCCACGCGACCCCGCCAGCCGACATGTTAAGGGATGCGCAATCTTAACGCTAGTCTGCCTATTCAGTTCAACAGAATGGTCGCAGCGCATGGCGAAAGCGCAGGCAAGCCGGGAATGCTCCAGAGGCATGCGAACCGTTCCCGAGGAATTGCAGCGCCGGTGCCCCGGGCAAAACCAGACGGCTAGGGGGAGGGTTCCTCGAAGAGCTGGAAGAGCACGCCGTTGGTATCGCGGGGGGAGAGGAAGATGTTGCGTTTCCAGCGCTCGCCACCGACACGTCCGGGGGGCTCGATGCCCTCGGCAGCGAGGGCGTCGAGCGTACGGTCGAGGGACTCGACCTCACAGGAGACGTGGTGCAGGCCCTTCCCACGCTTCGCGAGGAAGTCCTGGAGGAAGCCCTCGTCGCCAAGCGGCTCGAGGATTTCGAGCTTGAGCTCGGTGTTCGGGATGCGCATGAGGCAGCCCTTGTAGCCCTGGTCCGTGACGTCCCAGCGGCTCTCGACCTCCATCCCGAAGACGCGCTCTTGCCAGGCGGCCTGCGCCTCGAGGTCGGGGGAGGCAAGGGAGACGTGATCGAGACGGCGGAAGCCGAGGGCGCCGGCCTCGCCCTTCGTGCCGTTTACGGGGTTGTCGCTCTTGGGCTGGTAGAGCTGCCAGAGGACGCCCCCGCTGTCACGGGGATGGATGTAGGCCATCCACCACATGGTGTCCTGGCTGATGCCGCCGAAGGGGGTCACGCCGAGGCGTTCGAGCTCAGCGACGGCCTCCTCAATGTCGGGAACCTGGACGGTAAGGTGGTGGAGGCCGGGGCCGCGCTGGTCGAGGAAGCGCTGGACGAAGCTCTCGGGGCCGTCGGGCTGGAGGAGCTCCCACTCGATCTGCGTATTGCGGATGCGGGTGACGCAGCCCTCGAAGGGCGTGCCGGGGTGGGCGTTGAACTGGCGCAGGAAGCGGAAGCCGAAGAGCCGCTCGAAGCGGTCGCGCTGCTCGCGCCAGTCGTGGGCAGCCATGCTGATGTGGTCGAAGCGGGTGAGGGTGAGCACGGAGCCCCCGGGGAGAGGAGTGTGGGCCGGTATGGTAGGAAGGCAGGAGCCGCCGGGCAACGATGGGAGCGAAGAGCGCGACGATCGTGGCGAACCCCCGCGCTCGCGGGATGCGCCGTTTCGACACCGAGGAGGCCCTGCGCCGGCTCGATGAGCGCGGCTACGAGGCGCGTCTCGAGCTGCCGGACTCGCCGGAAGGGACCGCGAAGGCCGCCGGTCGCGCGGCGGAACGCGGGGACGCCTTCGTGTTCGTGCTGGGCGGGGACGGGACGGTGCGGCTGGCGGCGGGGGCGATGGCGGGGTCGGAGTCGGCGCTGGCGGTCCTGCCGGGGGGCACGGCGAATGTCTGGGCGAAGGAGGCGGGGATCCCCCGGAACCTGATGCGGGCGCTCGACGCCCACCTCGACGGGCAGCAGGTCGCCATGGATCTGGGACGGGCGAACGACGAACCGTTTCTCTTGATGACCGGGATCGGCTGGGACGCCGAGATCGCGGCGACGGTGACGCCCACGCTCAAGCGGAAGCTGGGCGTGCTCGCCTACGTCCTGCACGGCATCCCCATGCTGCCGAGGCTGCGGACAACGGAGATAGCATGGTCGGCGGAGGGGGAGTCAGGAGAAGAGCAAGCGGGTCTGATCGTGGTCAGCAACACGCGGCTCTACGGCGGGTTCCTCATGTTCTCGATGGGGGCGAGCGCCCGGGACGGACAGCTGGACGCGTGCATCTTCACGCCCAGGACCGCGGCGGAGGCGCTTGGCCAGGCCCTGCGGGTGGTAGTGCGGCGCCACCCGGGGGCCGAGGGTGTGCGCGAGCTCCGAACGCCGGGGTTCGAGGTGACGACGCCGGGGCTGCCGGTGCAGCTGGACGGAGACGTTGTCGGTGAGACGCCTGTGACGCTGACCGTGGAACGGGGAGCGCTCAGGATGAGCGTTCCGTCCGGACCGCTGACGCCGGTGCTCTGGGACTAGAAGCAGCTACTCGCCCTCGAAGCGGCCGATGCTCCCGCCGGCAACGACGAAACGGCCGGCTGCGCCGGTGAGGACATCGCGGACACGGTCGGGGTCGGCGGTGGTGACGATGACCTGCTGGAAGATCTCGAAGGAATCGAGCACACCGCGGCGGCGCTGCTCGTCGAGTTCACTGAGGACGTCATCGAGGAGGACGACGGGCTCGTCGCCGAGGCAGGTCTGAAGGTAGGCCGCTTCGGCGAACCGCAGGGAGAGGGCGGCGGTTCGAAGCTGGGCGCGCGAGGCAAAGGAGGCAGCGGAGAAGCCCTCGATCAGCACCTCGACGTCGTCGCGATGGGGACCGAAGAGCGTCACACCGGCGCCGATCTCGCGGGGCCGGCCCTGGCCGAGCGCCTGCAGCATGCGGCTGGTCCACTCGGCCTCGTCGATGGGCAGGTCGTCCTCGACCGAGTCGCCGAGGGCGGGCTTGTACGTGAGGTCGATCGTCTCGGCGTCGTCGCTAAGACGGCCCATCTGCTCGCGGGCGTACGGCACGAGCAGGCCGAGCGCGTCGGCGCGGCCCTTCATGATGATGCCGCCCGCGTGGGCAAGCTCCTGGTTCCAGAAACCGAGCTCGGTGGGCGACGCCTCGCGTGCCTGGATGCGCTTGAGCAGCCCGTTCCGCTGCTGGAGGACGCGCTGGTAGCGCTGCATGGCGCGCAGGTACCCGCGATCAACCTGGGAGGCCATCATGTCGAGGTAGCGGCGGCGGAGGATGGGCGGTCCGGCGACGACTTCGATATCAAGGGTGGTGAAGAGGACGGCGGCGAGCTCACCGACGGCATCGGAGGTGCGCTTGGCGAGGCCGTTCACGCGGACGCGCTTCCCGGCACGCTGACCCTCGCCACTGCGGCCGACGACGGCGACTTCGAGGTTGAGGCGTCCGGCGGCTCGCTGAACCTCGGTCTGGAGGCGGGCGACGGGGAACTCGGAGTCGAGCACATCGCGGCGGACGAGGTCGGAATCGCTGCTGGCGCGGCTGGAGCGGAGGGTGGAGAGCAGGTAGATGGCCTCGAGCAGGTTGCTCTTGCCCTGGGCATTCTCGCCGACGAAGAGGTTGAGGCCGCGATCGAGGGACAGCTCGACCTGCGCATAGTTTCGGAAGTTGGCGAGGTTGAGATCGGTGATGTACACGACGTATCCAGCGTAGCCCCCCGCAGGGCCAGCGAACGACAAGTATAGAGGCCCTTACGTTAGGAGGTTATGTTTCCATCGGCCAAAGGCATGGAGAGAACTGCTTACGTGCCTACGCCCTCGGCGTTTGGGGGTATAATCCCGGCCAACACCGAACAAGCGAGTAAACGGATGAAGGTTCAAGTCCTGCAGGAGAACCTCCAGCGGGGGCTCGCGATCGTCGGGCGCGCGGTCGCCGCCCGGTCGACGCTCCCCATCACCTCGAACGTCCTGATGGCGACAGACGGCGGGCGGCTGCGCCTCTCCGCCACCGATCTCGACATCTCCATCAGCACCTGGATCGGGGCGAAGATCGAGGAGGAGGGGGCGACGACGATCCCGGCGCGGCTGATCACGGACTTCGTGGGGCAGCTGCCGCCGGCGACGGTTTCGATCGAGGTCCCGGAGCGAACGCGCCAGGCAAAGCTGGAGTGCGCGCGCACGGAGTCGACCATCAACACGATGGATGCCGAGGACTTCCCGCGCATCGCGGCAATCGACGAGGGTCCGTCGATCGAGTTGGATGCGGCGACGCTGCGTCGCACGATCGACCGGGTGGAGTTCGCCGCGGCGACGGATGACTCGCGGCCGGTGATCACGGGCGTGAGCATCAAGGGCGAGGAGAGCAAGCTGACCTTCGCGGCCTCCGACGGTTTCCGGCTGGCGGTCTCGGACATCGAGCTGGGCGCCAAGCAGGCGTTCCCGGTGACCGACCTGAACCTGATCGTCCCGGCACGAGCACTGCGGGAAGTCGGCCGGCTGATCGGGGACGGAGCGGCGCCGGTGGAACTGCGCGTGAACGACAAGCAGACACAGGTGCAATTCTCGATGACGGACGTGGAGCTGGTGGCGCAGCTGATCCAGGGCACGTTCCCCAACTACAACCAGCTGATCCCCGGAGAGTTCAACACGGCAACGGTGGTGGACGTCGACGACTTCATGCGCGGGGCGCGCATCGCCGCGATCTTCGCGCGGGACGGGAGCGGCATCGTCCGGCTGCAGGTGCAGCCGTCGGGCGATGGCGGCGCCGGAAAGCTGGTCATCAGCGCCCGCGCAGACGAAGTCGGCGACAACGAGGGCGAGATCGACGTGAAGGTGGACGGCGAGCCGGCGAAGATCGCGTTCAACAGCCGCTACCTAGCCGACGTCCTGGGTGTCCTCGACGGCGAGGTCCGGCTCGAGACGACGAGCCCTTCAAGCCAGGGCGTCTTCCGCCCGGCCGAGGAAGACGGCTACGTGCACGTGGTCATGCCAATGTTTGTTCAATGGTGATAAACTGGCGGCAGATTCGGTAGATTCCGGAGGACAATTGGGGGATTTACCCGATTCTGGAGGTTGTTCGGTCGGGAGCAGCCCTTCGACCGTGACCTCGTCCCGGGTGGCAGCCACGCTTAGCTGAACCGCCTCCATCACGCGCTCGTACTGCTCGGGTTCGGCACGGTCGAGCCGCGCGGCGATGGTCGCGCACACCTGCCGGAGGTCGGCCTCGTCGACGCCGGCCGCAATCGCCGAGGCCGGACGGGCAAGCGTCTCCAACTCCGCGCTGAGAGCTTCGCGCCGTCGCTGGACCTCGCGGAGTTCGGCCCGCACCACGGTGCCGTCGACCTCGTCATAGCCGAAGAGTTGGACGAGCCGCTCCTCGCGCTTCTTCAGCGTCGCCAGCTCTGACTCCAGACGCTGGATTGCCTCTCGGGCGGAGTCGGAGTCGTCGGGCCGCCGCAGTTCGTGCAGAACCACCTCGGGTGCCGTCAGCACCTTGCGCACCTCGTCCCGGATCTCCTGTTCCAGCGCCTCGGCCGGGATGTAGCGGGCCGTACAGGCGCGCGACGTGCTCTTGGTGTACGCGTGCCGGCAGCGGTAGTAGGGATAGCTCTTACCCTTCGAGGAGAGCGTCTGCCCAACCATCGCACTCTGGCAGACGCCGCACCGCAGCCGTCCCCGGAACGCATAATGCCGCCTTGCCACGGGACGGCGGCTCGTGCGCTCGGGGTCGTTCAGGATCGCCTGCACGCGCCCCCAGAGTTCCTCGCCGATGATGGCCGGCGTCGCGCCGGGAATCTCGATGCGCTCGTCCTCGGGCCGTTCGACCACGCGGGTGCGGCGTCGCGCACCCGGCGCACGGACCGGCACCCGCCTGGTGCGGCGGTACACCGTGCGTCCGATGTATGCCTCGTTGAGGAGCACGCGCCGCACCGTAATCGGGTACCAGCGCCCCCCGGAGAAGGCAGGGATGCCGGCGTCGTTGAGTTCGCTGGACACTGCCGAGAAGCTGCGGCTGTCGGCGTAGCGGTCGAAGATGCGGCGCACGACCGCCGCCTGGAAGGGCTCGATCTCACGGCGCCCGGTATCCGGGCTGTAAATGTAGCCGTAGCAGCCGACCCCAGTCGCCTGCGGGATGCGCCCACTGCGCGCCCGCTCCTCCTTGCCACGCATCGTGCGCTCGGCGATCTTCTCCCGCTCGACCTCGGCGATGAAGGCGCGCGCGGCGAGGATGAAGCGCCCCACGGCCGTGTCCTCAAAGCGCTCGGTCACGAACTCCAGACGCACACCGGCGCGTTCGAACTCGTCGAACAGGATGCCGATGTGGTTCTGGCTGCGCGAGAGGCGATCGACGGCGAATGCGACGACAACCTCGGCTTCCCCGCTTCGCAGCGCGGCGCGCAGTTCGTCGAGGCCGTCACGCTCCAGCACCCCACCGCTCGCGGCTTCGCGGATGCGGCGCACCACGCTCCAGCCGCGGTCGGCGGCTACCTCGTCACAGGCGCGCTCCTGGGTGTCGAGCGACGTACCGTCGCGTTCCTGGGCGTCCGTCGAGACGCGGGAGTAGATGATTGCTCGCATGGCAGTCTCCGTGGGGTCGGGGATGTGAGTCGTCGACTTCGTTCATTCCAGCCTACCGGTCGAGGCAAGCGAACGGTGGGGGGTGGACAAGGCAGCGGAGGGACTGGTTAGTGGGCCCGCCGCCGCTCTGGGTCGCTGTCCGCGCGCGTTTCTTCAGAGCCGGAGGGATCGCGTTCGTCCGGGGCGAGGAGCCAGCGCCACAGTTCGTCCCAGGCGCGCGTACGCGGCCCGGTCCGCCAGTCGGTCGAGAGCGTGAACGCGCGCCGCTCCCGGCCACCCCGGTGGCCGGGCCTCTTGTGCTTGCGCCGCTTCGCCGATTCCATCTCGTCCGACCTCGTACGCCAGTTCCACGGGAAGCGTGAGGGGCTGGAGCGCCGGTACGGGTCTGGGGCTGGCGATTACGTGGGCCATCGTGGAGGCGCACGGGGGCGCTGTCACCGTGGAGAGCGCCGGGCCGGGACAGGGTGTCACGGCTGTCATCCGCCTTCCCCTGGCACGCGCCGCGGAGGGTTGACGGCGCCTGTTCCCATAACAGGCCAGCCAGGTGCTGCTGGCGGGGCTTCGGGGCAACGAAGCTAGCGGTGGCCTTCGACGGTCACCGTCACGATGTCGACCCCGTGGTACTTCTGGTGGCGGACATCCGAGGCGTAGTGCCACAGCAGCCGGAACGACACCTCATGCTCATCGGGGACGGGGGGCAGTTCGGTGAGGTAGGAGAGGCGGTCTTCCATGTTCTCGCCCTCCAGGACCGTCACGAATTCCATCTCCGCCGTGCTCCCATCCATCCGTGCGGTCAGGGCCAGCCGGCGCGACTCGCCGTCGGACGTGTTGGCCTCCTCCTGCTGGAGGATGGACAGCGTCTCCTCGCCCGCTGAGGTCAGGCGCTCTGTCGAAGCGGCGTCCCACCGGGCCTTCGCGGCGAAGGCGCGAAGGAACTGATCGAGGGCCGGCAGGGCTTTGGCGTCGAGCGCCAGGTTGAGGCGCCTTCGACGGGAGCCCGTCAGCTCCAGAAACCCGACCATGATGACTGCAACGATCGTGCCCGCCGTCATGCCATTCCCAAGCAACACCTCGAGGAATCCCCCTTCGATCAGGTCGGGGAATATCCACTGGTTCTGGAAGCCCGTGCCGATCCAGAACGCCGCGCCCACAACGAGCGCTTTCCGGTGGTCGACGCCGTCGCGGGCGATGAGCTGCATCCCCTGCACGAACAGGAGCCCTATCAGCACCGTGATGTAGGCGCCGACGACGGGTCCGGGAATGGCGATGAGGAGCGCCGCGATCTTGGGGAAGAAGGCTACAACTACGAACGTGACGCCGATGACCACACCTACGCGCCTTGCCGCGACGCCGGTTACCTCGGCGATTGAGATGCTGGAGGAGTAGGTGGTGTTCGGTAGGGTCCCGAGGAGCCCCGAAAGGAAGTTCCCCACGCCGTCGGCGTTGAGGGCTCCCTGGACGACACGGAAGTCCGTGGCCTGCGGTCGACGGCGCGAAACCCGCTGGATAGCGATGCCGTCGCCGATGGTCTCGACCGCTCCCACGATGGTCACGACCACAAAGGCCGGCAGGAGCGCCCAGAACTCCGTACCCGGGGTGACGTCGATGCCGGGCCAAGAGCTGGCGGGGACGCCAACCCAGGCTGCATCCGCTACCTGCTGGACCTCGTAGAGGCCGAAGGGCGCTCCAACCACGCACCCCACGGCGATGCCAATGATCGGCGACCAGAGGCGCCAGGCGGGCGGGGCCCTGAGGACCAGGGCCGCTACCGTCACGATCGTGGCCGCGGCCGCGATCGGGGCGGCGGCCCCTGAGGTGCCTTCGGGTACGGCAGTCATGGTGTCGAAAACGATGGGCATGACCGTGGCCGCAATCAGCATGATCACGGTCCCGGAGACGACGGGCGTGAAGATGCGGCGCAACAGCGAGAGCCGCGCCGCCAGCGCGAACTGAAAGAGCGCCGAAATGACGATGAGGGTCGCCATCAGGGAAGGCCCGCCTTCGACCATCGCCACGACGCACACGGCGATGAAGGCGCCCGATGTCCCCATGATGAGGACGTGCCCCGCCCCCACGCGACCGACACGGACGGCCTGAAGGGCGGTCGTCACTCCACTCACGACCAACGCGGCGAAGACGCCCCAGGTGATGTACGAGTCGGGCTGTTCCGCGATGCGGGCCACGATCACGACGGTCAGGACCACGGGGGCGACGATGACCATCGCCGCCTGTAACCCCGAACCAACGGTGACGAGCCCCGGAGGACGCTCCTCGGGCTCGTAGCGGACGTTTTCGTTTTCTGCTTCGACGGACAATGCTCTGGCCCCTTATTCTGCACCAACGCCGCGGGCGGCAGAGCAGGCCGTGCAGCGGCAGGGGGAACCGATGAAGCAAGGAGTCGTGCCAGATAGCTTCAGTCAACCGTTCTGGGACGCCGCGAACGAAGAGCGCCTCGTAATCCAGAACTGCCTCGAATGCGACCAGTTGCAGCATCCACCGGCTGAAACCTGTCGCGATTGCGGCGCCAGCGACTCATTCGAGTGGAAGCCCATGAGTGGGCGCGGCACCATTTACAACTACGGCGTGGTGCATGACTGTCCGGTGCGGCTGCTCCAGGAGGATCAGCCCTTCAACCTTGCCGTGATCATGCTGGACGACGATCCGGGCATCCAGATGTTCTCGCACCTCCCGGGCGTGCCTGTGGACGACGTGCCTGTGGGCGCGGCCGTCGAGGTGATGTTCGAACCCACGGCAAACGGTCAGCTCGTGCCCGAGTGGCGCGTGGTTGGCGACTGATTCCGATCCACTGACGGCCGTACGGCAAGGAGTGCCCGCAATGACGACACCAACCGCACCGGATGCGATGTACCGCAACGACGAAGGGCTTGGCATCTGGGAGCACCGCGGCAAGGTCGCCGCCGTCGGCGTCGGCCACGGGCCGACGTCCCGGCGCTGGGACGGCCGCCCCGAGACGTGCGTGGGCGCCATCACCATCCAGGCGCTCCGCAAGGCGATCGCCGACGCCGGCGTCGCCCCCGAACAGATCGATGGCCTGGTGGTGGTCCCCGTCACCACGACGGGCGCGTTCTGGGAGGAGGGCAAGCCCCTTCCCATGGACGTGATCGAGAGCTTCAACCAGACGGATGACCCGTTGGACGGGGTGGCGAAGCTCAGTGCCGAGTGGCTGCTGGCGAACATGCCGGAGCTCACCAACGTCCAGTTCACGATGTACGGGCCCGGCTGCATGTCGAACGCGCTCAACGTGACGGCTCAGGCCATAGGCGACGGCCGGACCCACACCTGCCTCGTGGTCAAGAGCTGGCACAACTTCGAGGGGCGCTACTACCAGAGTGGAGCCAACGTCCAGGACACGTTGCCCGGCACCGCCGCCATCACCCGGCTGTGGGGAGGTCCCGCCTCGTACGGCACGGCCCTGCAATTCGCCGAGTACTGCCGGAAGTACGGCAAGACGCACGAGATGATGGCGCCGTTCATGGAGAACTCGCGCCGCAACGGGCTGATGTTCCCCGAGGGCTACTGGGCGCAGCACCGGCCCGAGGAGCTCGGGCGAGAGGACTACCTGGCGGCGCGCTGGATCGCGAAGCCCGCCAACCTGTTCGACAACGACATCCCGATCATGATGTCCGGCGCCTACCTCTTCTCCACGGCGGAGCGCGCGGCGGACATGAAGCAGAAGCCGGTCTACATCCTCAATCACGCGTCCAGTAACGCCCGGCCCCGCAGCCTGACGCCCACGCTCGATGAGGTGGAAGCCGAGACTGCACGCACCGCCCGCAAGATCTACGAAGGCGCGGGCATCACCGCCGACGATCTCTCGTTCGAAAACATGTACGACGGCTTTTCGCTCTTCCATCAGTTCCACCTGGAAGGCCTGGGGTATCGCGGGATCGGGTTCGGGGACGCGCTGGACTTCTACCAGACGGACATCAGTATCGAAGGCCCCAACCCGGTGTCCCCCAGCGGGGGCAACGTCGGCAGCGGCCGCAGCCGGGTCTGGATGCACACGGATTGCATCCAGCAGCTGCAAGGCCGCGCCGGTCCGCGACAGGTGACCGGCGTCAAGCCGGAGGTGGCGGTCTCGGGCGGGCCGATGCCACTCGGGGGGAACTTCACCGTCTGGAGCGCGAGCCCCGACTAATCACGATCAAGGACGAGGAGTGGCCCTTTGGTAGTTCTGATCAGCTTCGATATCGACGGCACGCTGGAAGTGGGTGATCCGCCCGGCGTTCTGACCATGGACATGGTCCGCCGGGTACGCGACAAGGGGTTCCTGATCGGCAGCTGTTCCGATCGAACGCTGAGCGGTCAACGGGCCATCTGGGCCGCGCACGACATTGAGGTTGACTTTGTCGTCTCGAAGCACATGCTGCCGGACGTGAAGTCCCAGTTTGAGGCGGATGTGTATGTGCACATCGGGGACCGCGAGGACCTCGACCGCCAGTACGCGCTCGCGGCAGGGTTCGAGTTCCTCTGGCCCGATGAGGCTGTGGCTCACCCCCACTTCCAGTCGGAGGCCTGACCGGTCGGCCGGCGGTGTCCGGGAGCCCGACCGCGCTAGCTACGATCGAGCGCGAATGGGTTCGTCCCAGTCAATGCCGCACTCCGAGCACCATCGCCGGAGCCAGACGTCTCCGCTCGCGCTTTCGTCCCCACGCTCGGCGTGGATCTGCCCGCCGCACCGACAGGGCCGGGGAAACGCGGTCCAGCAGCCGCCGCAGCGCGCATCAGGTTGATGCCTCTGGAGGAACTGCGGGTGCGTGGACAAGCTCATCCGTGATCTCCAGCCTTCACAAGGGCGGCTTCCATATCGCGTTCAAGATGCGCCACCTGCGTCAGGTGCTCAGCAAGCGGTTCCCAGTCGCAACGGGCCGCCGCCTGGGCGCGCCCCAGTTGCCGCGCCTGCCACTCCGCGAGCCAGAATGCACCCAACCCGACGCCGGACAGAACTTCCATCAGCCGGGGCTCGATCGACTCGCCGGCGCTCTCAAGCAGCATCGCCGCCGAGTTGGCGTAGCAGTAGGGGCCGTTACCGACGTAGTCCAGGGTAGGCATCGCTTTCACCTTCACCACCAGCGCGCCGGACTAGGGTATCGCCACGTCGTTCTTCAGGGCACGCGTCACAGCTGCCGGTGTCACCGAGGGAGAGGCGGGGAACCCGTTCCTCGAAGTCGCGCAGACGGGCCTCGGCGGCGGAAGTAAGGAAAGCGGTGATGCCGTCGCGGCGCGCTGCAGAGTACCCTCGATGCCGAAGCGAATCGCAGAGTTCGGAGGTTGACCATGGTCCTTCCAACTGCCGCCGCGCGCAGCCTCGGTACGGAAACGGCGTTCGAGGTGCTGGCGAGGGCGAACAGGCTCGCCGCCGAGGGTCGCTCGATCATCAATCTCGGAATCGGCCAGCCCGACTTCGCCACGCCCGGCAACATCGTCGAGGCGGGGAAGCGAGCCCTCGCCGAGGGCAAGCATGGGTACACCCCGGGCGCCGGCATCCCCGAACTGCGCGAGGCCGTGGCCCGCGACCTGAAGCGCCGTCACGGCGCCGAGGTCGACCCGGAGACGGTGCTGATCACGCCGGGGGCGAAACCGGTGATGTTCTTCGCCGCCCTGCTCCTGGGGGAGCCCGGCGCGGAGATCATGTATCCGAACCCCGGTTTCCCCATCTACGAGTCCGTGATCCGCTTCTCCGGCGCGACACCTATCCCGATCGAGCTGCATGAAGCCGACGGCTTCACGTTCGATCCGGACCAGGTGCTCGGGCAGATCAACGAGCGTACCCGCCTCATCATCCTCAACAGTCCCGCGAATCCGACGGGCGGGGTGTACACGCGGGAGCAGGTCGAGCGCCTCGTCGAGGGGCTGGAGCGATGGCCCGACGTGGTCATCCTCAGTGACGAGATTTACTCGCGCATCCTTTACGGGGGACGCAGCCATGTCTCGTGGCTCAACTACCCGCAGCTTCGCGACCGGCTCATCGTTCTGGACGGGTGGAGCAAGACCTACGCGATGACCGGTTGGCGGCTGGGCTACGGCCTGTTCCCGCCCGACCTCTTCCCGTTCGCCGAACGCCTCGCGATCAACAGCTACAGCTGTCCCAACGCGGCCACCCAGTACGCGGCGGTCGAAGCGCTCGAAGGTCCGCAGGAGGCCGTCGATGTGATGACGGCGGCGTTCGACGAGCGGCGCAAGGTGATCGTCAGGGAGCTCAACAGCGTGCCGGGTGTCAGTTGCGTCGATCCAGGCGGCGCGTTCTACGCCTTCCCGAACATCTCGGGGACCGGGATCGAGGCCCGCACCCTTCAGGAACGGCTGCTCGAGGAGGCTGGGCTCGCGGTGATCGCGGGGACCAGCTTCGGGCACCTGGGAGAGGGCTATCTGCGCTTCAGCTACGCCGCCTCGCTCGAGGAGATCGTCGAAGGTGTGGACCGGATGCGCACTCTCCTGGCGAACAGCTAGCGAGGCGGCGAGCGCCTTTACCTCCGGACGTGCGACGCGGCGGCTTCCTGCCGTACCCTCGACAGCATGAGCGATGAAGCGAGGGCCGCGACCATCGTGACCGTCTACCCGATGACCGGGCGGCAGCTCTTCATCACCGTGCCGCACGCCATCTGCGAGGAGTGCGACCTCACCGTTCGGCTCGTCCAGCGCGTCGCGTCCGACCTCCCGCATGTCGAAGTGCGCATCAAGCCCTGGTTCAACAACCTCTTCGACGCGCTGCGGCGCGGGGGCTGGCACCCGCCCGTGGTGACGATCGACGGCAAGGTCTCGACGCAGGGAGTCGTGCCAGACGAGGAATCGCTGCGGCGCGCCCTCGCGACGGCGCCGGACCGCGCCGATGCGGGCTGACGCGGCCGGCGCCGTCGCGACCAGGGCCGAGCGGGCTCCCCACACGCTCCTCGGCGGCTCTCTCAGCGTCTCGTCCGCGCGCGAGTGGCTCCGGGCGTGGTTGGCCGCTCTCATCCTCCTGGGACCGGCAAGGCTTGTGCTTCAGCTAGCCGCCCTGCTGCCTGAGCGAGGCCCGGCGCGCATCCGCGGCAGGGTCGCCTGCCGGGCAGCGGAACGCTGGTGGGCAAGGCTGGCCGGCCGACTGCTCGGCCTGCGTATCAATGTCAGCGGCCTCGAACACATCGAACCGGGCGAGCGGTACGTGGTCGCCTCGCTGCACGAAGGCTTCGCCGACAGCATCGCCCTGCTCCACCTTCCCCTTTCGCTCACCGCCGTCGCCCGGGACGAACTCGCCACCTTCCCGTTCCTCGGGCCCCAGCTCGTGAGGGGGCGACACCTCCTGGTCCGGCCCGAGCGCCCGCTGCAGAGCGCCCGCACGCTCAATCGAGAGGCCCGCACCGCGGTCGACGACGGCGACAGCATCCTCCTCTTCCCGCAGGGCTCGATCCTCGGCATCGAGCTCGCGTTCCAGCCGGGGGCGTTCCACCTCGCGCGCCGCCTCGGCCGCCCGCTTCTCCCGGTCGTGGTCACGGGCGGGCACCGTGTCTGGGAGCATCCCTTCACTCCCACACTTCGCCTCGACCAATCCATGAGCGTCACGGTTCTCCCTCCGGTCGCGCCGGAAGACGCCGTCGCCCGGCAACCAGCCGTCGAGCGGGATATGAAGCGGCTTGCGCTGGTCAGCAAGACGCCCCCTCGCCACTTCGACCCGGGCCGCGACGGCTACTGGGACGGCTACCGCTACGAGATCGACCCCGCCTTCCCGGACCTGGCCCGGCGAATCGCGAGCCACCGGAGTGGCCTGGGCGCCGGCGCCGACCGGCCCTGAGCGCAGGGGGGGCCTGCGACGCGGGCTACTCCGGCCCCGTGGTGGCGGCGATGGCCCGGTCGAGCATGGCCAGCCCTTCCGCCACCTCCCCGGGGGTGATGGAGAGGGGAGGGGCGATGCGGAGCACGTTGCGGTGCAGCCCACCCTTCCCGACAAGCAAGCCCTCAGCCCTCGCCGCCTGGAGGACGCCGTCGGCCACTTCGGGCAGGGGATTGAGGGAGCCGGGAGCGGCGAACTCGACACCGATCATCAGGCCCTTGCCGCGGACCTCGGCGACCTCGGGAACGGCTTCGGCGAGGCGCTGAAGCCCGTCCTGGAGGGCACGACCCTGCACGCGTGCGTTCTCCTGGAGGTCCTGCTCGAAGAGCACCTCCAGGTTCGCGAGGGCCGCCGTCGCGGCAAGCGGGTTGCCTCCGAACGTGGAGAGCGAGTTGGCCGGTAGGCAGTCGATGACGTCCGCGCGACCGACGACGCCCGCGATGGCGACGCCGTTGCCGAGCCCTTTCGCGAAGGTGAGGAGGTCGGGGACGATACCGTGCGCCTGGTGGCCCCAGAAGTGGTCCCCGGTGCGGCCCCAGCCCGTCTGCACCTCGTCGGCGATGAAGAGGATGCCGTGCTCGTCCAGCACCTGCTTGAGCGCGCCGAAGTAGCCGTCGGGGGGCACGACGAAGCCGCCGACGCCCTGGATGGGCTCGGCAATCATCGCGGCCACATCGCCGGCGGTGGCGACGGCGAGGAGGTCACGCAAGTCGTCGACGCAGGCCTCCACGAACTCGTCCTCGGGGAGGCCGCCGAAGGGGGATCGCAGCCGGTAGCCGCTGTGCACGTAGGTGACGTTGAACGGGCTCAGCGCGGTCGCCGACCAGGAGGCGTTTCCGGTGACGGCGACGGTCGAGTGCGACTTGCCGTGGTAGCTGTTCCGCAGCGCGAGAATCTGGTCCGATGAGCGGAACTGGGTGGCCATCATGAGGGCGGCGTCGTTGGCTTCGCTGCCCGAGTTGGTGAAGAAGACCTTCGCGTCGGGGATACCGGAGAGCTCGGCGATGCGTTCGGCCAATTCGATCTGCAGCTCGATGAGGTAGAGCGTGCTCGTGTGGAGCATGCGGGCCGCCTGGGCCTGGATGGCCTCGACGACGCGGGGAACGCGGTAGCCGGTCATGGTGGTGAGGATGCCGCCGAAGAAATCGAGGTAGCGATTCCCCTCGGCATCGACGACGTGCCGGCCCTCGCCATCGACGAGCGCGATGGGGTCGTCGTAGTAGAGGGTCATCCAGGAGGGCATCACGCCCCGATGTCGCGCCAACAGGTCAGCGTGGCGGCCCACACGCGGCTCCATCCCGAGGTATCGGCTCGGTGGGGACGATACCCCGGACGCTCGCCACGTGTCTCGCGGCCTTGTGGACGCTTGGCACGTCCCGGCAGCGGGGCTAGGGTGCGGACATCGGAGGCTTCGTGATGACGCAAGCCACGGCGACGGGCTACGACCCTCGAACGTACGAGCCCCTGACG
Source organism: Tepidiformaceae bacterium (assembly GCA_965203545.1). GTDB lineage: Bacteria > Chloroflexota > Dehalococcoidia > Tepidiformales > Tepidiformaceae > UBA2991. The sequence goes on along the minus strand of OZ241899.1, from coordinate 42,664 downwards.
TTTCCCGACGCCGCCCGGCGGTTCCGATCGGGCGACGACACTCCGCGCGCCTATCTCGAACGCTGCCTCGCGGTCATCGACACGCGCGAACCGGTCGTTCAGGCGTTCGCGCACCTCAACGTCGACCTGGCTCGGGCCGCCGCGGACGCGAGCAGCGCGCGCTGGGCCGCGGGCGAGCCGCTCTCCCCCATCGACGGCATGCCGGTGGGGATCAAGGACCTGCTCGAGACGAAGGACATGCCGACCGAGTACGGCTGCGAGGCGTTCCGCGGGAACTTCCCGAGGCGGGACAACGCCGCTGTCTGGGCGCTGCGGCAGGCGGGCGCGGTGATCCTCGGAAAGACGGTCACGGCCGAGCTCGGGGGCTCACATCCCGGACCCACGACGAACCCGTTCGACCCGCGGCGCTCGCCGGGGGGCTCCTCCTCCGGCTCGGCGGCGGGGGTGGCGGCGCGCATGTTCCCGGCGGCGCTCGGCACGCAGGTCGGCGGTTCGATCATCCGGCCAGCCGGGTACTGCGGGAACGTTGCGCTCAAGCCGACGCAGGGCGGCATCAACCGCGGCGAGCGGCAGGTGACCAGCATGAGCACCCACGGCGTCCATGCAGGGTGCATCGAGGACATGTGGCAGGTCGCGATCGAGATCGCGCGGCGGGCGGGCGGCGACCGGGGGTCGCGGGGGCTGGAGGGGCCCTCGACCACGCCGGAGCCGGTGAAGCCCGAGCGGCTGATCGTGCTGGAGACGCAGGGCTGGGAGGAGCTGGACACCGCCAGCAAGGAGGGCTTCGCGGCCGTGCTCGACCAGCTTCGCGGGCTCGGCATCGAGCTCCTGGACCGCCGGCACGACCCGCTGGTCGAGTCGCTCGAGGGCGCTGTCGGGAACGCGCGCGAGGTGTGCAATGCGATCACGGGCTGGGAGAACCGCTGGCTGACCCGGAATCTGGTCGATCAGCACCCGGACGGGGTCAGCGAGCGTGCGAAGGCGGTGCTCGAGGCGGCCGAGGCCATGACCGTGGACGACTACCGGGCGCTACTGTTCGCGCGGGAGGCCGCCCAGGAGGCGCACGCCGCCGTGGCCGGGTCGGCCGACGCGATCATCACGCTCTCGTGTCCGGGGCCGGCGCACGTCTGGCTCGGCGACGAGCCGGGCGAGCCGCTGGCGCCCCGCCCGACCGGGGACCCGGTGTTCAACTTCCCGAGCTCGATGCTGTTCGCGCCGGCCGTCGGCATGCCGCTGATGAGCGTCGGCGGGATGCCCGTCGGGGTCCAGGTCTCCGGGCAGCAGCACGAGGACGCGGCGATGACCGCGATCGCGCGCTGGGTGCTCGGGGCGTTGACGCCGGTCGTCGTCGACTAGCGAAGGGGCCTGAAGAACTCGACGAGGTCCTTGACGAAGAGGTCCGGTTCTTCGGCGGCGGGGAAGTGGCCGCCGCGCTCCTGCTTGCCCCAGTGCGTGAGGTTGTTGTTCGCCTCGACCATCTTGCGGGGCGCGAACACCATCTCGCGGGGGAAGCCGGGGACGCCGACCGGCACCTCGATGGCGGGGGTGCGGTCGTGGGCGCGATCCCAGGGGGTGCGGAAGACGTGCCAGTACCAGCGCGCGGACGTGACGTAGCTCTCGGTGAACCAGTAGATGCTGACGAGATCGAGCAGGAACTTCCGCGAAGGCACCTGGTCGGGACCGCCGCGGTTGTCGCTCCAGTTGTAGCGCTTCTCGATGAGCCAGGCGGCGAGCCCGACGGGGGAGTCGTGCAGGGCGTAGGCGAACGTCTGGGGATCGGTCGTGTGGACGGCAACGTGGGCGAGGGCGGTGGTCCAGCGGTCGTCCATCATGTCCCAGCACCACTGCTCGTCGAGCTCGAAGTCGTCCCGGCTGAGCCGTGAGGTTGGCCCGTCCAGGGTGCGGCGCAGGCCGAGGAGGCTGCCCGGCTTCTGGCCGCCCGTGCCGCTTCCCGCCGACCCGCCGAGCATCGGGGCGATGCTGACGTGGACGCCGGCGACGCGGTCGCCGTACTTGTGGCCGAGTTGGGCGCTGATGCCGGCGCCGAAGTCGCCTCCCGCCGCGGCGAAGCGGTCGTAGCCGAGCACGTCGGACATGAGCGTCGCCCAGAGGTCGGCGGTCCACTGGGTCTGGACGCCGTCGACGGTGAGGGGGGTGGAGAAGCCGAAGCCGGGGAGGGAGGGCGCGACCACATCGAAGGAATCGGCCGGGTCTCCGCCGAAGGCGGCGGGGTCGGTGAGCCGACGAGTCGCCTCCTTCCAGTCCCAGAAGGTCCAGGGCCAGCCGTGGGTGAGGATGATGGGGAGCGGATTCGGTCCCTTCCCCCGCTCGTACATGAAGTGGATGGGGATGCCATCGAGGGTGACGCGGTAGTTGCCGAAGCTGTTGATCTCGGCCTCGGTCTCACGCCAGTCGTACTCCCTCCACGACTCGACGAACGACTCCAGATAGGAGCGGGGCACGCCGTAGCGCCAGTCCTCGTTGTTGAAATCGGCGGGCCACCGGATGCGCCGCAGGCGGGCCTGGAGGTCGTCGAGCGCTTCATCCGGGATGGCGACGGTGAAAAGTTCAGGCGGCATTTCGTCCTCCCCTCAGGCGCTACCGCCGGTGTCGACGAGCACCTTGCAGTTGAGCTGGTCGCCCTGGGTGATGCGGGCAATCTCCTCGGGCAGTTCCCCCAGGTCGACGGTCCGCGTGACGAGCGGGGTGGTGTCGATGGAGCCGCTTCCGAAGGCGGCGAGGGTCTCCTGGAAGTCCTCACGGGTATAGGCCACCGAGAACTTGATGGTGAGAGCCTTGTTGACGCCGACGACGGGCATGAAGGTGTCTTCTTCCATGCAGACACCGACGACGATGATCCTGCCGCGGGGTTTCACGGCGTCCATCGCCTGCCGGATGATGCCGGGAATCCCCACGCAGTCGATGACGACGTCCGGTCCCCCGTCGAGGCCGGCTTCGAGGTCCGCGTCGAATTCAGCGGCGGCAGGATCGAGGACGACGTCGGCGCCGAGTGAGGCTGCGAGATCGCGCCGGAGGGCCACGGGATCGCTGACGGCGACGAGCTCCACGCCGTCGTGCTTCAGCCACATGAGGGCCATGAGCCCGATCGGGCCGGCGCCCATGATGAGGACCCGATCCCCCGCTTCGGCCTCGGCCTCGTGGGTTGCGTGGCGAGCGACCGAGCAGGGCTCGGTGGTGGCCCCTACTTCGACGCTGACGTTGTCGGGGACGGGGAGGAGGGTCGGCTCCCAGAGCACCATGTAGTCGGCGAAGGCGCCGTTCAGCTCGGAGCTGTAGGCGCTGGCCATCCGCGGCGGGAGGGGGCGGGCGGTCTCTCCGGCGGGGGCTTTCACGACGCGGTCTCCAGGGGACCAGTCGGAAACGTCGGGACCAGCCTCGACGACCTCGGCGACGAACTCATGGCCCATCACCATGCCCTGGTTCAGGTCGGCCTTCTCGTACCAGGAGGTGTGGCCGGTCTCCTCGATGATGGCTTCGAGGTGGGCGGCAGCGTGAACGTCGGAGGCGCATATCCCGGCTGCCAGCACGCGAACGAGCACCTCGCCGGAGCCGGGGGTGGGCCGTGGCCACTCCTCCACGGTGAGCGTGGTTCCCCGCAATACCATTGCTTGCATCTCGGACCCTCCTCCGGTCGCGCCGGGTGGGGATGCGGTAAGCCTAGTCCTTTGCAGGGGCCTCGTGATCGGGGAGGCGCTCATCAGGGAACCAACGGGGGTGGCTCAGCCAGTAGACTGCGCGCACTCTGGACAGTCTGGGCCGGCGGATACCGGTCACGACGATCCGCCGACCGGGCAAGGAGGGCGTGTGACGACCGACCTGTTCACCAACCCGTTGCGGTCCGGAGACATGACCTCGTGGCGCGAGGGAGCGCTCGCGCTTCACGCCAAGGGTGTGGTTCACCCGGTCGAGGCGGAAGGGTTCAGCCCCTTCCGGGCCGTCATCGGCCGGGACGAGATCCTGGAGATCGAGGCGCAGCACGAGCTCTTCACGAACGGGCCGGAGCCGATCCTGACCAGGGACGCGTACATCGCCCTGCGGGCGCAGGGCGGACCGCGAGCGAAGACGCTCATCCACATGGACGACCCGGAGCACCGGAAGTACCGCATGCTCACCAACGACTGGTTCAAGCCCGGCAGCGTGCGCCAGCTTCAGCCGCGGCTGGACGAGCTGAGCCGCAAGGCCCTGGCGACGATGGAGGCAGGCGGCGGGGAGATTGACTTCAACACGGAAGTCGCGCTGCCGTTCCCCCTGGAGACGATCCTTACGATTCTCGGCCTGCCGGTTGAGGACTACCCACGGATGCTCCAGCTCACGCAGGAGATGTTCGGGGCCGGCGATCCCGACTTCATCCCGAAGGATCGCGACCCGGAGGACGTCCTGGCCGTGCTGCGGGATTTCTTCCAGTACTTCGCGAAGCTGAGCGCGGACCGCCGCGCGAATCCGACCGACGACCTGGCCACGTGCATCGCCAACGGCCTCATCGACGGCGCGCCCATGCCGGACCTCGAGACGATGGGCTACTACCTGATCGTGGCCACCGCCGGGCACGACACGACCTCGGCGGCGATGTCCGAGGGGATGCGCCTGCTGGCGGAGAACCCGGACCAGCTGGCGCTCCTCAAGCGCCAGCCCGAGCTCATTCCGAACGCGGTCGAGGAGCTGGTCCGCATCTCCTCGCCGGTCCGGCACTTCATGCGTACCGCGCAGGACGACACGGAAGTGGCGGGACAGCCGATCGCGAAGGGCGAGTGGCTCCTGCTGTCGTACGCGGCGGCGAACCTCGACCCGCGAACCTTCGAGGACCCGCTCCGGTTCGATGTCACGCGCGAGGCCGCCGACCAGCAGATCGCGTACGGCTACGGCGTGCACTTCTGCCTCGGCGCGCACCTTGCTCGGCTGGAGATGACGACGCTCTTCGGCCACCTGCTGCCGAGGCTCGAGTCCGTCGAGATCGCGGGCGAGGTCACGACCTCGACGGCCATCTTCGTGAGCGGCATCAAGAGCCTGCCGATCCGTTACACATTGACCGCGGCATAACGCTCCGAGGGAGGGCGACATGTACGACAAGCTGTTCGAGCCGATCGACGTCGGCGGAGTCACCATCAAGAACCGGGTCGTGCGGTCGCCCCACGGCACGGGCCTCTTCGGCGATGACTTCATCGCCTACCACGTGGCGCGGGCGAAGGGCGGGGTGGGGATGTCGACGGTGTCGGCGACGAGCGTCCACCCGAACGCTCCCGGCGCGATCCCGGTGTGGTCCGACGACTGCAAGCCGTACCTGTCGAAGCTGGCGAACGCCGTGCACGAGCACGGGATGAAGATGTTCCACCAGATCTACCATCCGGGCGCCTCGCAGGCGGAGATGGTGGGTGGGGCGGAAGCGTGGTCGGCGAGCGAGATCCCGAACTTCCTGGGGGGCGCGGTGGTGCCCGTGGCGATCAGCAAGGGGCAGATCGGCGACCTGGTGGAGCACTTCGCGGGGGCGGCGAGGCGCATCTGCGAAGCGGGTCTCGACGGCGTCGACATTCACGCTTCGAGCGGCTACCTGCTGCACGAGTTCCTCTCCCCGGCGCTCAACCAGCGCGACGACGAGTACGGCGGCTCTCCGGAGAACCGCATGCGGATCGTCCTGGAGGTGATCGACGCGATTCGCGGGGAGGTTGGCGACAGCGACTTCGCCGTGGGGGTGCGCCTCCCGAACGAGGACTACGTGCCCGGTGGCCTCACGGCGGAGCTGAACCGCCAGATCGCCGAGACCGTCGATCCGCTCGTCGACTACGTCTCCCTGCACATGGGGTCGTACTGGCGCTTCCACAAGCTGATCGCGCCGACGGACGATCCGCTGGGCGTGGAGATGGCCCCGAACGCCACGATTCGCCCCGTGATCACGAAGCCGACGATCGTGGTCGGGCGCATCCTGACGGTGGACCACGCCCATGCGCTGGTGGAGTCCGGCCAGGCGGACATGGTCTCGATGGTGCGGGCGCTGATCGCCGACCCGGAGCTGGTGAACAAGGCCCAGCACGGGAACGAGGACCTCATCAGGCCCTGCATCGGGACGAACATGGGGTGCGTTGGGCGCCTGATGAGCGGGCAGGGGCTGAGCTGCGTCGTGAACGTGGCCGCCGGCCAGGAGGCGACGGTGACGCAGGAGCCCGAGGCTCCCGCGGAGGAGCCGAGGCGGGTGCTCGTGGTCGGGGGCGGACCGGCGGGCATGGAGGCGGCACGGACGGCTGCGATCCGCGGACACCACGTGCAGCTGCACGAAGCGACACCGAAGCTGGGCGGCCAGGTGAACATCGCGGCGAGCGCTCCCAGGCGGGGTGACGTCGGCGCGATCACCCACTGGCTGGGGGAAGAGCTGAAGCGCCTCCAGGTGGACGTGCGCCTGAACTCGCTGGTGGACATCGAGACCGTCCTGGAGGCGGATGCGGACGTGGTGGTGCTGGCGGCGGGGGCCAGTCCCCGCGCGGATGGGTTCCAGGTGGCGACGCCGGCGGTGACGCTCCCGGGACACGACCTGCCGCACGTGTACAACGCGCAGGACCTGATGGGGTACGGCGAGCCCGTCAACATCCAGGGGCCGGCGCTCGTCTTCGACGACACGGGCTCGTTCGAGGCGATCTCGGCGGCGGACGTGCTGCTGGAGGCGGGGGTCCACGTGACGCTGGTCTCGCGCCTGAAAGACCTCGGCGAGAACCTGCCCTACCCGCCAGTGACGGTGGGCGCGGCGCGCGAAAGGCTGATGTCGGGTGATTTCGACCTGATCGGCGGGCACTACCTCCAAGCGATACGCCCGGGCGAGGTCGACATCGGCGTGCTGCACACGGACCGCGTGCGAACGATCCCGGCAGAGACGGTGATCATGGTGACCCACCACGAACCCAACCGGTACCTGGCCACCGAGCTCGAAGCCGAGGGCATCGAGGTGCACCAGGTTGGTGACGCGCAGGGTCGCAACAGTATTCGCAACGCGATTCACACGGGCGCGTTCCTCGGGAGGGCGCTGTAGTTTCGCCGCGATCAGCGGCAGCGGAGGGTTAGCGGGATGCGAGTAGCAGTGCTGGGCGGGAGCGGGTTCATCGGACCGCGCGTGATGCGGCGGCTGGTGGAGCACGGGCACGAGGTCCACTGCATGGACATCGCGCCGGAGGCACCAGCGCTCGATCCGCTACGCGACCGGATCCAGATCACGCGCGGCGATATCACGCTGATGGACGATGTGGTCGAAGCGCTCACGCTGAGCAAGCCGGATCGCATCCTGAACCTCGCCTACGCGCTGGGGGCAGGCGATTCCGACCCCCACCCGCAGGTACGGCTGAACATCCTCGGGATGGACAACTGCTTCGAGGCGGCGCGCCTCCTCGGAATTCGACGGGTGGTGTACGCGAGCTCGCTTGCGGTGTACGGGGCGCAGCGACTGCACGGCGAACGCGCGGTGACCGAGGACGACCTCTGCCTCGGGACGGGGATCTACGCGGTTTCGAAGATCTTCAACGAGCACCAGGCGGAGTGGTACAACTCCGCGTTCGACATGGCGATCACGGGCGTGCGCCCGGCGAACATCACGGGGCCGGACAAGGAGCGCGGCTCGATGAACCACGTGCAGTGCCAGGTGCTGCCGGCGCGCGGCGAGCCCGTCAGCTTCCCCTACCGGGACACAATGACGCTGCCGCTCAACGTCGAGGACATCGCGGAGGTGTTCCTGCGGGTGACGCTCGCGGAGGAGACGCACTACCCGATCTACAACTCGGGTGGCGTTTCGACGAGTATGGGCGAACTCGCAAGCATCGTGCGGGAGTTCCTGCCGGACGCGGAGATCGCGTTCGACGAGGACGAGGGCGGTCGCGACTCCTCGGGGCTGTTCCTGATGGACAATTCGCGTCTCGTGGAGGAGTTCGAGGTGGAGTACGCCCCGTTCCGGCAGCGCGTGCTGGAGACCCTGAACGAAGTCCGGCGCCTCGAGGGGCTCCCGCCGATCGGCTAGGCCCGGGCGACTCTGGTAGAAGATTCCCCGAAGCAAGCCCCAGCAGGAGCGTCCCGTGCTGACCGACCTCGACGACACCCTCCTCCACCAGGCCCCGCTCCCGTTTGCGTTCGTTGGCACGAGCGACCACCGGTTCTACGACCGTTACTGGTTCGAGGCGGTGGCGCCGGACGGTTCCGCGGGCGTGCTCGTGAGCATGGGGCGCTACCCCAACATGAACGTGCTCGACGGCTTCGTGACCGCCCAGACGGAGGGCAAGCAGTACAACGTCCGCTTCTCGCGGGAGCTGCGGCCCGCCGTGGCGGAGACGAAGGTCGGTGGTCTGAGCGTCTCGCTGGTCAAGCCCCTGGAGGTGCTGCGCCTCCGGCTGGAGGAGGGAGACCACCCCCTCTCCTGCGATCTGACGTGGACGGGCAGCCTCCCGGCGCGGCTGGAGGACCACAGCTTCTCCCGTGCGCAGGGCCGCGTCGTGTCCGACATGTACCGTTTCGCGCAGGTGGGGACGGTGAGCGGGTCGCTGAGCATCGACGGTCGCGACTTCGCGGCGGCGGACTGGTTCGGGGCGAGGGACCACTCCTGGGGCGTGCGTCCGGGCGTCGGGGGCTTCGAACCGGTTACGGGTAGCGCTGTAGGCGGGGCCGGGGGACGCCTGTTCATCTGGCTCGCGTTTCGGGTCGATGAGCTTGGCGGTTATGTTCAGCTACACGAGGACCACTTGGGGCGGAGACAGTCGCTCGACGGCGCGCTGGTCTGGCCCGCGGAGGCGGGGCGGCCGGAGCTTCGAGTCGTCGATATGGAGCACGACCTGACCTTCCACGAGGGAACGCGCGCGTTCCGCCATGCGCGGCTGGTCCTGACGACCGAGGACGAGGAGCGCTGGGAGATCGAGGCGGAGCCGATGTTCACCGCCTGGGCCTACAAGGGGACGGGCTACGGCACGGGCTACCACGACGAGAAGGGGCTCGGTGCGTATCGGGGCGAGTTCCTCAAGGAGACGGACGTGTACGACGTTTCCCACCCGGAGATCGTGCGGAATCTCGACGGTGACCCGATCCCGTCGGGGCACCGCGAGCAGCCGGCGCGGCTTTCCGTGAACGGGAAGCCCGGCTTCGGTCACCTGCCCATCATGGTGATGGGGCCAAATCAGCGGTACGGACTCCAGGCGACGTAGCGATGGTCGAAGCAGAGGCGGTGGCGGACTACTTCGCCGAACGGTTCGACGAGGCGGTCACGATCAGCTCCCTCAAGCAGACGTTCCCGGGGATGTCGCGGGAGACGTGGATCGTGGGCGCTGAGGTGGGGGAGGGGTCCGCGAAGCGCCACCGGGACCTCGTGCTGCGGATCGACCTGCCGAGCGGGGGGATTGTGCCGCTGCCGCTGAAGACGGAGTGGGAGGTCTACGTACGGCTGTGGCCGTCGCCGGTTCCCGTGGCGGAGCCCCTCTGGTACGACGAGGGGCTTGCGTTCGCCGAGGGACGCCCGCACATGGTCCGCGAGCTTGTCGATGGGGCCACGAGTATTCCGGACCTGATGGAGCCAGGGCCGGAGGGGGACGCCCTGCGCCGCAGCGTGGCGTTCGAGCACGCCGAGAAGCTGGCCCTGGTGCACTCGCTGGACTGGAAACAGTACGGGCTCGACGAAGTGCTGGCCGCGCCCGAATCTCCGGCAGACGCGATCAGGCAGGACTTCGAGATGTGGAAGGCGATCTGGTTCGAGTGCCGCTCCGCGCCGTACCCGGAGATCACCGACGCCCTCTACTGGCTTGAGGAGTTGATTCCGACGGATAGCCCGCGCACCTCGCTGATCAAGGGGAACAACGGCATTGGCGAGGAGATCTGGCGCGACGGCAAGATCGTGGCGATGAGCGACTGGGAGCTGGCAGCGCTGGGAGACGCGGCCCAGGACTGGGCCTTCTCGCAGGGGATGCTCGGGCTCTGGGATCCCGACGAAACCCTGGCCCACTACGAGGAGGCAGCCGGCTTCAAGCTCTCGCCACGGACGATGGCGTTCAGCCAGCTCTTCATCGCCTTCAAGTCGACCGTCTGCCTGAACAGCGCGCTGCGGGGGTTCATGGACGGTCGCGACCGCCGTCCCGGCGTTGCAGTGATGGGCATCTCGAGCCCGAGGAACGCCGCAGGCCGGCTCGCATCCGTCGTGGGGATGGAGCTCGAGGAGGCGGCCCGCGCCCTCGCGCCTCGTGGGCCGGACGGCAGCCCGTATATCAGGGGGGAACGAACGTGAGACCCAGCACGAAGGAATTGCTCGACTCGATTGCGGAAGCGCTGGACACGCGCGTGACTCCTACGGTGACCGACCCGTGGGCGGCGAGCTCGCTGCGGAGCATCGGCACGCTGCTCAATCATCTCTCCGTCCGCGTCGAGAGCGAGCTCACGATCCTCGCGGAAGGGAACGCCGACCTTCGCGAGGTGCTGGCGGACGCCTGCGACCGGCTGGAAGGCCGGGCGACGCCCAGCCGTCCTTCGATGCGGGCGGACATTGAGGCGCTGCTCCTGGAGGTAGGCTCGCGGGGCACAGAGGGCGTGGCGACGGTGGAGCTGCTGGAGGAAGCGAGCAGGCTTCTGAACGAACAGATGGAGCGGCTCGTGCGCGTGGTCCACGAAGACCGGGACTCCCTCGGCGATGGGGTTCACGAGGAACTGCTTGGGGCGATCCGTCGCTACTTCGCTCGCCAGCGTGAGCGGGAAGCGCCCCTGTACGAGGCGCTCGCCGGCCCGATGTTCTGAGTCGGGGAACGGGAGCATGATGGCCAGATGACCGAGGTCGAGTTCGTCCTGCCCGATCCGGAGCTCGAGCAGTACACGTGGGTGTACGAGAACGAGCACGGGCCGGCGTCCCAGCCGCCACTCACCCGTGAGGTCGGCTTTGGCCCGCCCCCGGAACCCGGCGCCCCACCCTCGCGGCTGATCATCAACGGGTACAGCTATTTCCGCTCCGGGCCGACGGGGGAGATGCCCACCTCCTTCGACTTGCCAGACCTCGGCGGCACCAGCGCGCTCGAGACATGGAATGAGAAGTGGCTGCCGCAGGTGGACGCGCTCTTCGACGAGCTGTGCGGGTTCGACGCCAGCGTAGTCGGGGAGGGGGAGTGGCAGGAGGTTCTCGACCGTCAGGCGACCGAGTTCCGGCGGGTGTTCGCAGGGGTTCACGGCGAGTGCGTCCTGACCTCCGGGCAGCTTGCCCGCGACTTCGTCGATGCGTACTGCGAGGTCGTTGGCGAAGACCGGCGCGGGGACGGCCACGCTATCCTTCAGGGGTTCCCCAACCAGACCCTTGACCGCGCGATCGCTCTCTGGGAGCTCGGGCGCGAGGTCCGCGCCGACCCGGAGACCCGGAAAGCCGTCGAGGGCGCGGTCGAGCGGGGGACGGGCGTGGGGGATGCCGCATTCGACCGCCGCCTTGAAGGCTTCCTCGAGGAGTTCGGCCACACGATCGATGCGCAGGTTCCAGATGCGCCGACGTGGCGGGAGGACCCGCGTCCGGCGCTCGACCTGGTCCTTCGCTACGCCGACAACCCCGAGGATACGTCGCCATCCCGGGCCGCCGACGCGCAGGTCGCGCGGCGGCAGGAGCTGGAGGCGGAGCTGGAGGCGCTGGCGGAGACCGACCAGCGTGCACGGGACCTGCTGCAAGCACTCCCGGCGGCACAGGAGCTGCTGCCGGTTCGCGAGGACCACAACACGCTCTGCGACCAGCGGCTGAGTGCGGCCTCGCGATACCGCTGGATGAGCATCGGCTGGCTGCTGGTAGAACGCGGCCTCGCGGGGGACGCCGGGGATGTCTTTTACTTCACGCTGGAGGAGCTGCGGGAGGCGCTGGAGAGCGGGAGCGCTCCCGGGAGCCGGGCCATCGACGAGCGCCGGCGAGAGCAGGCGGCCTTCCGGGCAGTACAGCCGCCGCCGGTCCTCGGGCAGCCTCTCGCCACCGAGGCGGGGGAGGCGGGGGTGCTGCGGGGGACAGGAGCGTCGCCGGGGGTCTACCGGGGCCGGGCGCGAGTCATCCGGTCGCTGGCGGAGGCAGGGCGGCTCGGCGACGGCGAGGTGCTGGTGTGCGGCGTGACCGCCCCGACCTGGACGCCGTACTTCGCGGTGGCCAGCGCGGTGGTCACGGACGCGGGCGGGGCCCTCTCACACACGGCCGTGGTCGCCCGGGAATACGGCATTCCGGCGGTCGTGGGGACACGGACGGGCACGCGCGCAATCCCGGACGGCGCGCTGATCGAGGTGGACGGCTCGGAGGGGCTGGTCCGGCTCCTCTAGTGGGTGCCCTGGGCGGCCATCACCGTCGGCATGCCCTGCATGCCCCGGAGCGTGTTGATCTCGCCACGATGGCCGTTGAAGTGACCCATCATGTGGAGGGAGATGGCCTCGCCGACGCTCTCGGTGCCATTGCGGGCGGGAATTTCGCGTTCGAGGTCTTCATCGGTGGCGGCCGCGAGGAACCCGGCGGTGCGCTCGAAGACGGCATCCTGGTAACCGGCGAGCGCGTCGATGTCGGCGACGTGGACCTGCTGGGCGTCCTCGTCGGACATGCCCGTTCCAAAGCCGTCGAAGGGCAGGCCGGTATCCCGGGCCCATTCCTCGCTCCAGACCTGCGGCTGGTCGCTCACGCGGCTGATGATGAGATCCTCAACGCGGGAGGTATGCCAGAGGCACCAGGCGATGGAGTGGCTGCCCTGCTCCGGGACGAAGTGGAGTTGCTCGTCGGTGCCGTTGCGGGCGTCGATGAGGGCGGCGTGCGCGAACTCGAGGCTGCGCTGGATGAACTCGACGGTGCTCATGACATCCCCCTGTGGTGCGGGCACGATCCTACCCGCGCGGGTCATCACACGCGCGGGCGGGCAGGGAGTGGAATGACCGGCTAGTTGCCCGGCAGCAGGTACCGCAGCGATCCCCAGGTGCTCCGCTGTCCGACGATGCGTGACCGCTGGAGGAGATGATCGACGTGGTGGTCCTCGTCGCACCCGCTGACGGACTCCTCCATCTGGATGGTGACGTGGGCGATGCCGAAGTCCTCGTGGGCAATCTGCTTCATGGCGGTGAGCAACGCGTCCTTGTCGCCCCCATACGCAGGATCGATGAGGACATGCGCGGTGAAGGCGTCACTCTGTGAGGTGATGGTCCAGGCGTGGACATCGTGGACGAGGGTGACGCCCTCAAGTTCCTCAATGTCATTGCAGAGCTTGTAGACGTCGATGTGATCGGGCGTCCCTTCGAGCAGCACGTGAACCACACTGGTCATCAGGCCCCAGGAACTCACGAGAATGAGCAGTCCAATGACGATGCTGATGATGGGGTCGGCGACGTGCCAGCCCATGGTGATGACGAGGACGGAGGAGATGACGACCCCGACGGAACCGAGCAGGTCGGCCATGACGTGCTGGAAGGCACCCTCGGCGTTGAGGCTGTGCTCGGAGGAGCGGTGGAGGATGAAGGCGGCGGCAATGTTCACCGCGAGGCCACCGAGACCGACGAAGAGCACGGGCCAGCCATCGACGTGGGCGCCTTCGGCGCCGAAGCGGTGATAGGCCTCGAAGCAGATCCAGGCGACGATGATCCAGAGGGCGATGGCGTTTAGCAGGGCGGCGAGAATCTCGGTGCGGTAGAAGCCGAAGGTGCGCTCGGCGGAGGCGGCGCGCTCGGCGATCCACATGGCGAGCAGCGCGAGGCCGATGGCGGCGGCGTCGGTCGCCATGTGGCCGGCGTCGGCGAGGAGGGCGAGGCTGCCGGAGAGGATGCCGCCGACGACCTCGGCGACCATGTAGCTGGCGATCAGGACGAGGGCGAAGGCCAGGCTGCGGCGGCTGAGGCCTCGGAGGTCGTGGGCGTGATCGTGATGGTCGTGGCCATGGTGGTCATGACCCTCGTGTCCGTGCTCGTCGTGGTCATGCTCATCGTGGTCATGCCCGTCATGGTCGTGTTCGTCGTGGTCATGAGCGTCGTGGTCATGCTCGGCATGAGCCTCGTGATCATGATGGTCGTGCTCGTCGTGGTCGTGAGCGTGAGCGTCGTGCCCGCCAGCTGCCGAACCTGATGCAGAAGACATGCCCGCTCACCTCACAGACGGCCCGCTCCGGGAATCCTCAGAACGGTACAAAGTCATATCGCCACTAGTGACGGCAGGGGGCGCCCCCTGACGAGGGCGCCTCCCTAACCGCACACTGTGGTGACTGTCCTCCCCACCCAATGGTGGGGACGAAGCGTTATGCGGCGTGGTGCTCGTGCTCGTCGCACTCGTGCGGGTCGTGCACGTGGCCCGGCTCGCCGTGGTGCTCGTGCTCGTCGCACTCATGCTGGTCGTGCACGTGGCCGACGTCCTCGCCACCCTCATGGTTGTGGTGCTCGTGGTCGTCGCACTCGTGGGGATCGTGCACGTGACCGGGACCGCCGTGGTGCTCGTGCTCGTCGCATTCGTGGATGTCGTGTGCCATGCAGAACTCCTATCTATTGGTAGCTAGCTCTCGTTATACATCAGCACAACAAGACGACTTGATAGGAGGTCTCTCCTGAATCTCGTCTTGACTATAGGTCTCAAATTGCTTCACGCCCCGAGGGCGGAAAGGGGTCGCGAAAGGCGAGCCGACCCCGGAGCCAGGGACGGGGACGGGAACGACCAGCGGACACGGGGCATGGCATGAACAGGGCACGCTGCGCGGTGGTGTATACTCCGTCGCCGCGGACCGCCGCTCCTTCTCCAGCTTCGTTCCGACTGGAGCGAGAGAGGGAGACGCAGCGACCCGTAAGCCGTACACTGCGCAATCACGAGTCGAAAGCACGGTTGAGGAGACGGACCACATGGCAATCAGCGCCGAACGGGAAGGCGGCACCGTCGTAGCCAAGGCCGATGGACGAATCGATGGCTCCAACGCCAGCGAGTTCCAGGCGGACCTGCAAGCGGTGATCGAGGACAGCGACCAGGCGCTCATCCTGGACTTCGAAAGCGTCTCCTACATCAGCAGCGCCGGCCTGCGGGTCTTGCTGCTCACGGCGAAGACCCTGGAAGGGAACGGCGCGAAGCTTGCGCTGTGCTCCCTCTCGGAGCCGATTCGCGAGGTGTTCCGCATCAGCGGGTTCGACAACATCATCCCGATTCACGACTCCCAGGCCGAGGCCGCCGCGGCCATCAGCGGCTAGCTTGCACCGACAACCGGAAGTGAGGGCTCGCCGAGCCGCACCCTGTCGATGACATACAAGATCCTCGTAGTCGACGACGAACCGGACCTTGAGCCGCTCGTTCTGCAGCGGATGCGCCGGCACATTCGTCGCGGGCGCTACGAGTTTGTCTTCGCGCACAACGGCATCGAGGCCCTTGAGGAGCTGGAGGCCGATCCCGGGATCGACATGGTCGTCTCGGACATCAACATGCCGCGCATGGACGGCCTGACGCTGCTGGAGCAGATCCCGAACGTGAGCCCCGACATCCGTGCGATCATCGTCTCCGCCTACGGCGACATGGAGAACATCCGCACGGCCATGAACCGGGGCGCGTTCGACTTCGTGACGAAGCCCGTGGACTTCGATGACCTGCAGTTCACGATCGACCGGACGCTGGAGCACATCGAGCAGTGGCGGGACGCGCTCAGCACCCGCGACAAGCTGGTGGCGCTGCAGAACGAGCTGGACGTCGCCAGCAAGATGCAGCAGTCGATCCTGCCGACGGTGTTCCCCAGTGGCCCTACCTACAAGATTTTCGGCACGATGCACCCGGCGAAAGATGTCGGCGGGGACTTCTTCGACATCGTCCGGCTCGCAGACGACAAGGTTGGGCTCGCGATCGCGGACGTTTCGGACAAGGGAGTGCCGGCGGCGCTCTTCATGATGTCGAGCCGCACGCTGCTCAAGGGTTCGGCAATCGGAACCGAGGCGCCCGGCGATGTTCTGACGGAAGTCAACAACCTCCTGAACGAAGACGAGACAACGGGCATGTTCGTCACCATGCTGTACGCGGTGTACGACCCCGCGACGGGCGTGTTTACGTACGCGAGCGGTGGCCACGACCCGCCCCTTGTGGTTCGCGCCGACGGAACGTCGGAGCTGAAGCCGCTCACAGGCGGCATTGCCCTGGGAGTCCTGGGGGGCTTCGAATACCGGCAGGACTCGTTCCAGCTGGAGCCAGGTGACACCGTCTGCCTGTACACGGACGGCGTTACCGAGGCGACGAATCAGCAGGGCGAGCTTATGGGGATCGAGGGGATCCAGGAGCTGTTTGCCTCGGCACCTCCCACGGGTGCGGAGCAGTCCTGCATGGGCATGCTGAACCGGGTGTTGGAGTACACAGGTGAAGCCCCCCAACACGACGACATCACCTGCCTGACACTCCACCGGGATTGAGCAATGGGCGCCACGCTCTCCATGGCGATCACGACGACCCGCGATGAGCTTGAGCGCATTGCAGCGGCAATTGAGGAGCTGGGGCAGCAAGACGACTGGCCGGACGACCTTGTGTTCCGGGTAAACCTGGTGCTGGAGGAGCTGATTCTCAACATCATGGATTACGGGGCCGAGGGCGGCGACCCCGATATCTCCCTTGAGATCGAGTCGGAGAGTGACTCCATCACGATCGACCTCAGTGACAGCGGCCGGCCCTTCGATCCTTTGACCGAGGCGCCCGAGCCGGACCTGACGGGGGCGGTAGAGGAGAGGCGCGTGGGGGGTCTGGGGGTCCATCTGACGAAGACGCTGATGGACGACGTGCGCTACTCACACGAGGACGGCAGGAACCGGCTGAACATCGTCACGCGCAAGGTGCGATGAGGCGGAGGCGGCCCGCGGGAGTCGCCTGGCTGGCAGGCCTCTGTACCCTCCTCGGCGTCGCGCTGCTGGCGGGCTGCTCGGGGGACGGGGTGGCGGTGGATGGAACCGCAACGCCCGTATCAGACCCGACCGAGGTGGTCGACACGGAAACGCCGGGAGTATTCGATGACCGGGTGCTCTTCGGGCAGTCGGCGGCGTTCAGCGGACCGGCATCGGCGCTCGGGACGAACATGCGCCTCGGGATCGAGGCTGCGTTTCACGAGGCGAACGAAAAGGGCGGCGTGCACGGACGCCGGATCGAGTTGACGTCGCTGGACGACGCCTATGAGCCCGAGGCGGCGATCGCCAACACGCAGCAGCTCATCGGCGAGGGCGTGTTCGCCCTGATCGGCGCGGTGGGGACGCCCACGTCGCGCTCGGCCACACCGATCGCCTTTGCGGCGGGCGCTCCGTACATCGCGCCGTTCACGGGCGCGGGCTTCCTGCGGGATCCGGAGTGGAGCAACATCATCAACCTGCGCGCGTCGTACGCGCAGGAGACCGAGGAAATGGTCGAGCGCCTGAGGACCGACCTCGGCATCGAGCGGATCGGGATCCTGTACCAGGACGACTCGTACGGGCGGAGCGGGTACGACGGGGTGCAGCAGGCGCTGGCCCGGCGGGGCAGCGAAGCGGTTGCGGTGGGGCGCTACACGCGCAACACCTCGGCAGTGAAGGCAGCCGTACTCGACCTGCTGGAGAACGACCCCGAGGCGGTGATCATGATCGGCGCCTACGAGCCGATGGCGACGTTCATCAAGTGGGCCAAGCGACTTGGGTCCGACGCCCTCTTCCTGAACGTCTCGTTCGTGGGCAGCAACGCCCTGGCGCAGGAGCTGGGGTCCGACGGCGTGGGTGTGCTGGTGACTCAGGTGGTGCCCTTCCCGGAGGATGACTCGCTGGCAGTCGTGGCGGCGTACCAGCGAGCACTGGCGGCGTACGCGCCCGACGTGACGCCGGGGTTCGTCTCGCTTGAGGGCTATCTCGCCGGCCGGCTCGCCATCGCAGGGCTTGAGCGCTGCGGGCGCGATCTGGACCGGGAGTGCTTCCTGAGTAGTCTCCGACAAGCCGATGCGTTCGACATCGAGGGGTTCGCCTTGCAGTACGGGGCAGATGACAACCAGGGGTCGGACAAGGTATTCCTGACAGTCATCGGGCCCGGCGAGCAGTACCATGCCATTGAATCACTGCGCGAGATCGAGGCGCTGCGAGAGACAGAGTGGTTGAACGACTAAAGCGCATACTGGACAGCAGGTTCCGTATCTCGACCCAGCTCTACCTGGCGGTCGGGGGAGCGGTGGTGCTCACGCTGGCAGCGAGTTTCGTCGGCTGGTTCTCCTTCGACCGGATGGGGACGGTGCAGAACCGGGTAAACGAGGGGAGCGTGCCCGAGCTGGCGGCATCGTCGGGCGTGCTGCAGTACACCGGCGTCCTCGTGGCAGCCGCGCCGAACCTGACGGCGGCGAAGACGCCCGAGGAGTTCTCGCAAGTCGTGGCGAACATCGACGAGGCCTATGCGGGCTTCGAGGCGCAGCTAGCAACCCTGGAGGCCCAGAAAGCGACCGACCAGGAGCGCGTGGGACGCATCCGGATGCTGGCCGACACCCTCATTTCGAACATCGAGGCGCTCAGGAGCGAGACCTCGGGCGTGTTCGAGCTGCGCGATCGGCTGGAGGGGCTCCAGGAAGAGCTGACCCAGGTGCGTTTCGAGCTGGATGACCTGCTGGCGCCGGCACTCGACGACCAGCTCTTCTTCATTCTGACGGGGTACCCCGATATTGATGAGGCGGCGGCGCCGCGCTCGCAGCACTTCACGGAGCAGGAGATCGTGCGCTACCGGCGGCTGAGCGAGCTGCAGGGGGACGTGAACATCGCGACGGAACTCCTGGCGAACGCATTCACTCTGTCGGACGCCTCCCTGATCGAGCCACTGCGGGAGCGCTTCGAGGCGGCGAACAACCGCATCGAGCGGAACCTGGGGACGCTGGCGGGGACGGACTTCCACGAGGCGGCGAGCCCGACGTTCGACCGGCTCTTCGCGCTGGGGCAGGGAGAGGACAGCGTCTTCGGCCTCTTCGAGCAGGAGCTGCGCATCGAAGCGCGCCAGTCGGAGCTGCTCGCGAGCAACCGCGACCTCTCGATCAATACGGTGGCCGAGGTGGACGGACTGGTGATGGCGGCGCAGGCGAGCGCGGAAGAGGCCACGGAAGCCTCCGCCTCAGCGCTCTTCACAGGGCGGACCCTGCTGCTGGTCATTAGCGCCGTAAGCGTCGCCGGCGCGGTGCTCATCATCTGGCTGTATCTGGGCAGGATCCTGCTGCGGCGTCTGAATGTCCTCTCGGACTGGATGCGGCGGATGGCAGGCGGGGACATCGAGACCGGCATCGAGATGGAGGGCCGGGACGAGGTCGCGGACATGGCGGCCGCACTGGAAGTCTTCCGCCGGCACGCGCTCGAGGTTCAGCGGCTGAACCTGGTGGAGGAGCTCGCGAACGAGCTGCAGGACAAGAATGTGGAGCTGGAGAGCACGCTGGGTGAGTTGAACAAGGCCCAGGACCAGATCGTGATGCGAGAGAAGCTGGCGGCGCTGGGTGAGCTGACGGCGGGCGTGGCCCACGAGATCCGGAACCCGCTGAACTTCGTGAACAACTTCTCGGAGGTCTCGGGCGAGCTTCTGACGGAGCTGCAGGAAGCGCTGGAGGAGGATGGCGTGGAGTTGAGCGAGGAGACGCAGTCCTATATCGAGGAGATCACGGGAGACCTGACGGACAACCTCGAGCGGATCCAGTCGCACGGACAGCGGGCGAACCGCATCGTCGAGAACATGCTGCGCATGGGGCGGGGTTCCGGGGAGTGGCAGATGGCCGATATCAACGGGCTGCTCGATGAGCACGCGCGGCTGGCCTACCACAGTGCGCGGGCAACCGATTCGGACTTCCAGCTAGACCTCAAGGACGAGTACGACCCGAATACGGGCGAGATGGAAGTCATCCCCCAGGATCTGGGCCGCGTCTTCCTCAACATGGTGAGCAACGCGTGCTACGCGACGAACGAGCGGCGCGCGGCGACTCCAGGAGCTGATGTGGTCGGCGGTCCCTACACGCCGACGATCTGGCTGAGCACGAAGCGCCTGGAGGACCACGTCGAAGTTCGAATCAAGGACAACGGCACGGGCATGCCGCCGGAGGTCGTCGAGAAGATCTTCAACCCGTTCTTCACGACGAAGCCGACGGACCAGGGCACGGGGCTGGGCCTGTCGCTCTCGAGCGACATCGTGCGGCGGCACGGGGGAACGATCCGGGTCGATTCCGTTCCGGGTGAGCACACGGAGATGATCATCGAACTGCCGCTGGAGCGGCCGGCCGAGACCGCGGCCGCTGCGGAAGAGGTCCCGGCTCAGGGCTAGCCGCCCTCGAACTCACCCTCAGGCGCAGCCCGGCGGCGAGATCAGAAACGGGGCGATGGGTCGAGATGACGCCATCGCCCCGTCTTGTGGGTGAGCTTGCTAGGCGGGTGACTCCTCGCCGGAGTCACCGTCGTCGGAGGCTTCCGCCTCGGCCGGCGCCGCGGCCTCGACCGCCGGAGCGGCCTGCGCGGAGCCATTGCCGCCGTCGGTGGTGGCGACGCGCGGGAGGTTCTTGAGCGTCCCGAGGATGTCGATACCGGTTAGGCTCTCGACAAGGTCGGGGAGCTGCGAGACCACCTTGGTCACGTCGTTGGTGAGCTTGCTGGCGCCGATGGAGCCGTTGTCGCCACCACTGATCATGACGATGCGGTCGGTCTGTGCGAGTGGCTGGGCGACGGACGATGCGACCTCGGGCAGGGACTCGAGGAGGGTGTCGATCATGGCCGCCTGGCCGTACTGCTTCCAGGCGTCGGCCTTCATGCTCATGGCCTCGGCCTCGGCCAGACCCTGGGCCTTGATGGCGTCGGCCTCGGCCTCGCCGCGGGCGCGGATGGCGTTGGCCTCACCCGTGCCGTTGAGGGTAAGTGACTCGGCCTCCGCTTCGGCGCCGGCCACGACCTGGGCCTTCTCGCCGGCAGCGATGGTCTCCAGGCGGTAGCGCTCGGCTTCGGCGGGGCGCTTGACGTTGGCCTCAAGCTCGCGCTCGCGGCGCAGGACTTCCTGCTGCTCGATCTCGATCTGCTTGGTGCGCTCGACGACCTCGATCTGGACCTCCTGCTCGCGGATCTCCTGGCGGGTCACGGCCTCCTGGAGGGCGTAGGCGAGTTCGGCCTCGGCCTGGCGGGCGTTGGTCTCCTGCTGGTACCTGGCCTGCTCGACCTTGAAGTCGCGCTCGGCCTCGGCGATGCGGGTGTCGGCGTCGTACCTGGCAGTCTCCTGGTCGCGGTTGGCCTGCGCTTCCACGACCCTGGCATCGCGTTCGGCCTCAGCGCGCCTGATGGAGGCGTCGCGCTGGGCTTCCGCCTCGCCGATCTCGGCGTCGCGGGTGACCTCGGCGGTGCGCTTCCTGCCGAGGGCATCGAGGTAGCCCTGGTCGTCGCGGATGTCGCGAATGGTGAAGCTGATGATCTCCAGACCCATGTTCGCCATGTGGGGCTCGGCGACCTCGCTGACGCTCGCTGCGAAGGACTCACGGTCCTGGTAGATCTCCTCGACCGTCATCGTGCCGAGGATAGCGCGCTGGGCGCCCTCAAGGGTCTGGAGGGCGACCTCGGCGATCTCGCGCTCGGGCTTGCCCACGAACTGCTGGGCGGCGGTACGGATGGCTTCCTCGGCGCGCGCGACCTTGACCTGGGCGACGCCATCGACGGTCACGGCGACACCCTCCTTGGTGTAGACCTTGGCGGTCTCGATGGCGAGGGTCATGACCTCGAGGGAGAGCATCTGAGCCCTGAAGAAGATGGGAATGACTATGACCCTGCCGCCGACGGTGATCTTCGGCCGGGATCCGCCACCTGACCTGATCAACGCCTCGTTCGGGCCTGCTACTCGGATAATTGGCGCCATGAACTACCTCCTAAACGCCCTTCTAAGTCGTCCGGCGAACGCGGAGAGGGGCCGACGCGCCCGCTGGCCTATCGGCGCGGGCCCGCTGGACACCTTGAGCGTCCTGCCACTGTAGACGGCAACGACGTGAACGTTCGCACCGGCGCGAACTCGTTGCCCCTCTTCCATAGTAGCCGACCACTCACGGTCCCTGGCAAGCACTTTGCCGGTCGGATTGAGGTCGGAGATGGCGACGGCGGGTGTTCCGACGAGGTCGCCGTCGAGGGAACCGAATGCGTCGGAGCTCCCGCCGCCACGCACGAGGAAGTAGAACGCGAGCACCGTGCTGCCCACGAACACGCCCATCACGACAACGAGCCAGAGGCTGATGTCGACGGTGAGGTCGAGGGGGTTGGACGACCCGAAAAAGCCTCCGAAGAGCAGGAGCGCCCCCACCAGGAAGCTCACAAGGCCACCGGCGCCAAAGACACCGATGCCGGGCGCCTCCATCTCGAAGTAGAAGAGACCCATCGCGAAGAGGATGAGCCCGACGCCAACCCAGTTGACGGGAAGCTGGCCGAAGGCCACAAAGGCGAGCGCCAGCATGATGACGCCGATGATCCCGGGGCCGAATCCCGGGACCCAGAACTCGATTATGAGCGCGAGACTGCCGAGCGAGATCAGGGTGAAGGCGATGTTCGGGTCGGCAATGACGGCCAGGAACCGCTCCAGGAAGCTCATGTTGATATCGCGGACGCGGACGCCTTCCGTATTCACGACGACGGGGCCAGATGCGGTCTGCGCGGTACGGCCGTCAACCTGGGCCAGCAGGTCTTCGAGGTCGGGGGCGATGAAGTCGATGATGCCCAGATCGAGCGCTTCGGTTGCCGAGTAGGCCCTGGCGTGGGTCACGGTGGCCTCGAGGGCCTCGGCGTTGCGCTCGCGTCGCTCCGAGATTGCCCGGATGAAGGCCCGGGTATCCTCGATCACCTTGCGCTCGAGGGTCGAGGGAAGGTCCTCGCCCGAGCCACTGATAGGCGAGGCGGCGCCGATGTTGGTCGTCGGCTCCATGACGGCGAAGTTGGCGGCAGCGGTGATGAACGTGCCGGCGGAAGCGGCCTGCGCTCCGGAGGGGGTGACGTAGACGGCGACCGGGGAGCGGGACTCGAGGATTGTCGAAACCATGTCGCGGGTGGAGTCGAGGCGGCCGCCGGGGGTATCCAGCTCGATGACGATGAGGACCGCCTCATCGCTCTCGGCCTTGCCGACGGCGCGCGAGAGGTAGCGGGAGCTGATCGCGTCGATCGCTCCGTCTATTCTCGCGACACCGATGTAGTCGCCTCTGGCCTGGGTCGGCGCCGCCCACTGCGAAAGCAGCAGGGAGGCCACGCCGAGGGTCAGCAGGATCGCGCCGAGCGCACGGAACCGGTACTTGGCCATCCTTCCATGCTAGCGGGTCGCGAGGGGCAATTCGCCAGTTGGCATGGTCGATGGGCAGGAGCGTAGGCGGCCTCACGGCCCGAGGCGCCGGCGAGCCACCTATACTCCGCAGCGACAGAACGCCCGCAGGGCAGCAATCGGAAGGGGTGCGCCTTGTCGAACGCCCGCTCGCTGCGGAGTGTGGTTGCGCTGGTGGCGGTGGCGGTCCTTTCGCTCTTCCTCTTTGGCTCGGCGCAGGCCCAGGACGGCGAGGGAGAAGCGTTTTCGGGCACGCTGCGTTTCGGCGGCGAACCGGTCGAGGGCGTACGGATCTCCGTGATCGACGCCAACGGCGAGGCGGTCGGGGAGGCGGTGACGGGGGCGGACGGGCGCTGGCGCATCGAGCTGCCAGGTCCGGGTACCTACCGCGCGACGATCGACACGGACACCCTGCCGGAGGGAGTCACGCTCAGGGACCCGGAGCGGCAAACCCTGGAGGTAACGGTCACTGCGGGGCGTTCGCGGCCGCTCATCTTCGCGCTGGGCGAGCCGGTGAGCCGGGGACCAAACGTCGGGGAAAAGCTCGCGCAGGCGGTCCTGAACGGGGTCAAGTTCGGACTGATCATCGCGATGTGCGCGATCGGGCTTTCGCTCATTTTCGGGCTGACCGGGCTCATCAATTTCGCGCACGGGGAACTCGTCACGCTCGGCGCGATCCTCGCGTGGTACTTCAACGCGGACACGTTCGGCGCGCCGCTCATCCTGGCGGGGGTGCTGGCGGTGGTGGTCGCGGGGGCGGCAGGCGGAGGTGTCGAGTTCTCGCTGTTACGGCCCCTGCGAGCGCGCCGGCTCGGGATGTTCCAGTTCATGGTCGTCACGATCGGGCTGTCGCTGCTCGCGCGGCACGTGATGCTGCTGTTCTTCGGGCCGGACCGGGAACGCTACATCGACTACGCGCTGCAGGCGGAGTGGACGTTCGGGCCGTTCGCGGTGACGCCGCGGGACTTCACGATCATGGCGCTCTCGGCCGTCATCCTGATCGCGGTGGCGGTGTTCCTGCAGCGGGCTCGCACGGGGAAGGCCATCCGGGCAGTCGCAGACAATCCCGAGCTGGCGGAATCGTCGGGCATCGATGTCGACCGGGTTGTCCTGATCGTGTGGGTCGCGGGGGCGGCGCTGGCGGCGGTCGGGGGCGTGTTCTTCGGGTCGGTGGAGGCGGTGGACTGGCTGATGGGATTCCGGCTGTTGCTGCTCATGTTCGCGGCGGTCGTGCTGGGCGGGCTGGGGACGGCCTACGGGGCGATGGTGGGCGGACTCCTGATCGGGCTGGTGACGGAGGTGAGCACGGTGTGGGCAAGCCCGGAGATCAAGGCGGTGTTCGCGCTGGGCGTGCTGGTGCTGGCGCTTCTGATCCGGCCGCAGGGGCTTCTCGGCCAGCGGGAACGGATCGGCTAGATGGACTTCGACATCATCTTCGGGAACGCTGCGCGGGCGGGGCTGGGGCCGCAGGCGGCGATCTTCGCGTTGGCGGCAATCGGGCTGAACCTCCACTTCGGCTACGCAGGCCTGCTCAACTTCGGGCAGGTCGGATTCATGATGCTGGGCGCCTACGGCACCGCGATCGTGGTGGCGACATGGGGCGGGTCGCTCTGGCTGGGGATTCCGTTCGGGCTGGGGCTGTGCGTCGCGTTCGCGCTGGCGCTGGGCATCCCGACGCTGCGGCTGCGCAGCGACTACTTCGCCATCACGACGATCGCGGCAGCCGAGATCCTGCGGTTGCTGATCCGATCCTCGCCAGCGACGGACATCACGGGCGGGCCCTTCGGGCTGCAGGCGATCGCAAACAGCTTCTTCGACCTGAACTTCCTTCCCGACGGGCGCTTCGGTTGGGGCACGTTCAGCTACTCGTCGAACCAGCTGTGGGTGATGATCGTCGCGTGGATCCTGGTGGTCCTCTGCTCGGCGCTCGTGCTGGCGCTTATCCGCAGCCCCTGGGGGCGGGTGGTGCGGGCGATCCGGGAGGACGAGGACGCCGTGCTGAGCCTCGGCAAGAACACGGTGGCCTACAAGCTGCAGGCGCTCGTGATCGGGGGCGTGATCGGGGGGCTGGCGGGGGTCATCGACGCACTGCAGCAGTCGGGCGTGGGGTCGGAGAACTTCGAGCCGCAGGTGACGTTCTTTGCCTGGGCGGCACTGATCCTGGGCGGGCTGGCAACGACGGTGGGGCCGGTAGTGGGGGCGGTGCTGTTCTGGTTCCTGCGGGAGGGGGTTGAGTCGTTCATCCGCGAGTTATCGGAGCAGGGCTGGCTCCCGGACATCCTCGCGGACTTCCTTGACGGGGCGGAGGGAGCCATCAGCATCGCGCTGATGGGCATCGGGCTGGTCGCGCTGATAGCGCTCCGCCCGCAGGGCATCTTCGGGAGACGCAGGAACCTGCATTTAGGGACATGAGCGACGTGACGACGATCCGGCCAGAGCTGACGGAAGCGGCGCTCGAAGCGGCCCCACCGGGGAGGCTGAAGGACGACCCGATCCTGATCACGTTCGGGATGCTGAAGACGTTCGGGGGCATCCGCGCGGTCGACATCGACCACCTGGAGATCGAGCGCGGGACGATCACGGCGATCATCGGACCGAACGGGGCGGGGAAGACGACGCTCTTCAACCTCCTGACAGGATTCGATCGGCCGGATCGGGGTTCGTGGCGACTGGACGGCCGGTCACTCGGGGGTCAGCCGCCATATCGCATTGCACGGCTGGGGATGGTGCGCACATTCCAGCTGACAAAGTCGCTGTCGCGGCTGACGGTGCTGGAGAACATGGCGGTAGCAGCGCAGACGCAGCGCGGGGAGCGGCTCGATCGGGCGCTCCTGCGCTGGCTCTGGCAGCCAGAGGAAGCGCGTGTGCGGGAACGGGCGGAGGCGCTACTGGAGCGCTTCGGGCTCGCGCACATGGTGGACGAGCAGGCGGGGACGCTCTCGGGCGGGCAGCGCAAGCTGCTGGAGATGGCGCGGGCGCTGATGGCGGACCCCACGCTGGTGATGCTCGACGAGCCGACAGCGAGCGTGAACCCGGCGCTGACGGAGTCGCTCCTGGAGCACATCCGCGAGCTGAACGCCGAGGGCGTCACGATCGTGTTCGTCGAGCACAACATGGACGTGGTGATGGACATCAGCGACTGGGTGGTGGTGATGGCTGCGGGGCGAATCCTTACGGAGGGGCCGCCGCAGGAAGTGGTCGCGAACGAAGAGGTTATCGATGCCTACCTGGGGCGACCGCGCGACGCGGCGGGGGGAGAGGAGGCGGAAGATGCCTGAGGCGGCGAGGCCGCTGCTGGAGGCGCGGTCGCTGGTGGCGGGCTACCTGCCGGGCGTGCCCATCCTGAACAACTGCAGCCTGGGCCTGTTCGAGGGCGAGATCTCGGGCATCGTGGGGCCGAACGGGGCGGGGAAATCGACGCTGCTCAAGGCAGCGTTCGGGCTTGTGGAGGTGTGGGAGGGGGATGTGCTGCTGCGGGGCCGCTCGATTCTGGGTCTGAAGCCGCACTCGCTCGTGACGGAGGGCATCGGATACGTCCCGCAGACGGAGAACGTGTTCCCCCGGCTGAGCGTCCAGGAGAACCTTGAGATGGGCCTGTTCCTTAAGCCGCGGGCCTGGGAGGAACGGTTCGAGACGGTGGCGGCGTTGTTCCCGTTGCTGGCGGAGCGGGCGGGGCAACGGGCGGGGGCGCTCTCCGGAGGCGAGCGGCAGATGCTCGCGATGGGGCGAGCCCTGATGATGAACCCCTCGGTGCTGCTGCTGGACGAGCCGTCCGCCGGCCTCTCGCCCAGGTACCAGGAGCAGGTGTTCGAGCAGGTGCTGGAGGTGAACCGGGCGGGGGTCTCGGTGCTGATGGTGGAGCAGAACGCGCGCCGCTGCCTGCAGGTCGCGCACCGCGGGTACGTGCTCGACCAGGGGCGGAACGCCTACACAGGTCCCGGCGAGGAGCTCCTGAACGACGAGCGCGTGGTCGAGCTGTACCTGGGTTCGCTCAGCGCCAGGGCACGCGACTGAGACACGCGAGGGGGGCGCCCTGAGGCGCCCCCCGAAATTCCGGTTGCGGCGTCCCCCTACTCCGAGAAG
The DNA here is from genome assembly GCA_965203545.1 of Tepidiformaceae bacterium. GTDB lineage: Bacteria > Chloroflexota > Dehalococcoidia > Tepidiformales > Tepidiformaceae > UBA2991. Next base: position 15,354 of record OZ241899.1, on the reverse strand, counting down.
TCGAACACCTGGGTTGACTGCTCAACGAGCTCTCCGCCCTCGAAGCGGCTGACGGTGTAGGTCGCGACCGTGGGGTCACCACCGGCATCGAGCTTCAGGCGGCCGACCTTGCCGACGTAGGCGATGTCCTCGCCATCGTCGATGCCCTCGGCGCAATCGGCGTAGCTGGTGCACTCCCGACCGCCACCGGTGACTTCGGCGACGGCGGCGATGATGTCGTCGCCGTCGGTGCTGCCCGCCTCCTTGGCGGCCAGGGCGAGGATGACGGTGCAGTCGTAGGACTGGGCGCCGAAGGCGAGGTTGCCTTCCTGCTCAAGGGCGTTCTCCAGCCGGATGTTGAAGCTGTCGTAGGCATCGCTGCCCGGCGCGCTGGCGACAAAGAGGGTCATGCCGTTGAGCACGTCGGGATCGCTCTCGTTGACGGAGGTGTTCAGATCCGGGCGGTAGATGCCGTCCGAGCCGTACATAGTCGAGGGATCGAAGCCCGCTTCCAGGAGGCCACGGATGAGGTTGACGCCCTCGTCGAAGACGATGAGGACGATGGCATCGGGGCCGTAGTCGGAAACGCCGGCAACCTCCGCATCGAAGGTGGCGGCCTGCGGGTCGTAGGTGATGGTGTCGGACTCGGCGCCGAGCTCATCGAGCCGGTCGGCCAGCAGGGCAGCCAGCGCCTGCCCGTAGTCATCGGCGCGGGCGACGATGGAGACGCGGGTGCCGCCGCGAGAAACGACGGTGTCGGCGATCACGGGGGCGGCTGCTGCGTCGGACGGGGCGGTGCGGAAGTAGTATCCGGCGTTGCCTTGACCAGTGAAGTTGGGCGACGTGTTGGACGGCGAGCACTGCGGGATCTTCTCGTCGTAGAGCGTTTGGATGATGGCCTGGGAGATACCGGATGCGGCTGCGCCAACGATGACGTGGGCGCCTTCTCCAAGCAGGCGGTTGACCGACTCGTTTGCCTTATCGGGGTCGGTGCCACTGTCGGCGTAGATGACCTCGATGGCGCCGCCACCCTCCTTGATGTCTGCCTCGGCCAGCTCGACGGACACGATCATGGGGCCGCCGTAGGCGGCAAGCGCGCCGGTCTCCGGAAGGACGACGCCGATCTTGAGCGTCTCATCCTCATCGTCGCCACAGGCGACCACGAGCAGCGTCAGGAGCGCCAGCACTGAGACGAGGGCGAGATACGAGAGCGTTCTAGCGGAATACATGCCGTCCCTCCAATCGGTGCCTTGATGATACCCGCCAGGGGGCTGAATGGTGAGCAAGCTATGTCATGTTCCGGATAGTTGCAGGAGGTGTTGCCGCGCCGCCGCGAACGCGGTCGCGGACACACCGACGTCCCGCAAGTAGGCCTCTGCGCCGTTGTGCTCCTCACGCAGATAGACGAGGAAGCGGCGCATGGAGTCGGCCGATGTTTCGAGGACTTTCGCCCAGCTCTCGCGGGTCATGCGGAGAGCCTCCATCTGCCTGCCGAAGCGATCGACGTGGGGCTGGAGCAGGTCGCCGGTGAGGGCGTAGTCGAGCGCGATCGTCTCGTCGTCGACGCCGAGGGTGGAGAGGAGGAGGGCGGCGCTGATGCCAGTGCGGTCGCGACCACCGGCGCAGTGGAAGACGAGAGGGGCGCTGGCGGCATCGGCTGCGACTTCGAAGAGCGTCCGGAAGGAAGCGGCGCTGCGGATGCTCATGTTCACGTAGGACTCGCTCCAATCGACGCGACCATCGGAGTAGGCCTCGTACCGCTCCTTTCGCTCCTCCGGAGTCATGACGGTGTCGCCGCCAATGGGGGCGTTGCACCAGGCGATGCCGTAGTCGGCGAAGGGTGAGACGCCGTCGGCTGCAAGCTCCGCGGCGTTGCGGAGGTCGACAACGGTGCGGAGGCCGAGGGTGTCGCGCAGCGTTGTCAGGCCGGCGGGTGTGATGGTGTGCATCATCCCGGAGCGGTACATGCGGCCGCTGCGGACGACGCTGCCATCGGCCGTGCGGTAGCCACCCAGGTCGCGGAAGTTAACGGCGCCCTCGACGGTGGCGTCGAGCACGCGCGGATTGATGGCCTGGGTGTTCGTCACGGACGGCTCCTTCGCTGGCGTGAAGGGTGACAGGGGACGGCTAACGGTCTACGAACCGCGCGCCGTCTCAGGCGGAGGCAAGGCGTTCCCGGAGCGGAGGAAGCACCTCGGTCGCGAATCGGGTGACGGTCTCGACGGTCTCGTCGGGGGGGAGGCCGCCCTGATCCATCTGGACCAGGAACAGCTCGACGCCGCCGGTCGCGCGGATGCGCCCTTCGATGTCGCCGAGCACGTCGTCGACGCTGCCGCAGACGGCCTGCGCCTCGGGCGAGGCCAGCGCCTCGAAGTGCGGGGGCAGGGGGCCCTCGGCCCCGGCGACGTCGCGCAGGACCCAGGAGAGGTAGCCGGTCTGGAAGGGGCGCCAGTAGTCGACGGCCTCGGCGGTCGAGCCGGCGCCGACGTGGCAGTGGATGTGGAGGGCGACACGGCCCTCCTCGGGGTCGCGACCGGACCGCTGCCAGCCTGTCCGGTAGCGTTCGACGAGGGCAGGGGGCGCGTCGACACCGACGGACACCGTCGGGATGACGATGGGGCAGCCAAGGGCGACGGCGCGGTCGACGGAGTCGGGGGAGCTGGCGGAGAGCCAGATGGGCGGGTGGGGCCGCTGGACGGGGCGGGGGTGGACGGTGACGGCCTCGAGTGGCGCACGGAAGGAGCCGGACCAGCTGACGCGCTCCTCGGTCCAAAGGCGGCGCAGGAGCTCGACGGACTCGGCGAGCATCTCGGCAGAGCGTTCCTGGTCCTGCCCGAACTGGGCGTAGTGGGCGCGGTAGACGCCGCGGCCACCGACGAGCTCGGCACGGCCGCCGGAGAGCACATCGACGGTGGCGTAGTCCTCGGCGAGGCGGACGGCATCGTGGTGGGGGAGGAGGGAGACGGCGGTCGAGAGGCGCAGCTTCTCGGTGCGCTCGGCGACGGCGGCGAGGATGGGGGTGGGGGAGGAGAGGATGTACTCGCTGAAATGGTGCTCGCCGAGGTGGAACGACCAGAAGCCGAGCTCCTCGGCGAGCGCGCCGAGGTCGACAAGCTGGCGGAAACGCTCCTGGGGGCTGAGCCGCTCACCGGTGTGCGGATGGGGGAGGTTGTCGCCAAGGGAGACGAGGCCGACGTCCACGGGACCCTCCGCGCCAGCGCGCTGGCGTATCGAGCGCGCACGCTAGCACGTCTGGATGAAGGACGTGGTTCGAAGACGCCTAGGGAACAACGCCCGCGACGAGGCCGGCAGCTCCGCCGGCGAGCACGAGCCAGACGGTGCTCGGGGAGAAGCGCACGAGGACGACGGCGGCCACGGCGAGGACGACGGCGGCGAACGCATCGTCGATAACGATGCGGCCCAGGGAGACGACGACAACGCCCATGACGGCGACGGCGGCAGCGCCTACGCCATCAAGGAAGCCGGAGGCCCAGGGCGCCTCCCGGAGGCGCGGGACGAGGGGGTGCGTGATAGCCACGAACAGGAACGAGGGCAGGAAGATGGCAATTGTCGCCACGATGGCGCCGGGGAAGCCGTCGAAGACGTAGCCGACGAAGGTGGCGGTGGTGAAGACGGGGCCGGGGGTGAACTGGCCGACGGCGACGGCGTCGACGAGGGTCTGCTCGGTGAGCCAACCACGGTTGGTCACGAAATCGGCTTCGAGGAAGGCGACGAGCACGTAGCCGCTGCCGTAGAGCGTGCCGCCGATCTTGAGGAACACCCAGAAGAGCTCGGGCAGCGCGAACCCGGCCGGACTGGCGAGGAGCACGAGGCTACCGGCGCGACGGCCGGTCACGCGAAGCCAGCGGCGGGCCGCCCGCCAGGCGAGGCGGGGGTCCGGAAGAGGGGAGGCGAGGGGCTTGCGGAGGGGCTCGGGGGCGAGCCGCCGCCAGGCGAGAAGGACAACCCCGGCCCCGATGATGACGATCGCCTCGTTCAGGCCGAGGACGGCGAGGACGACGGCAGCGCCAGCGATCAGGGCGGTATCCCAGGCGCGGACGGCGGTCGTGCGCAGACCCCAGATGGCCTGCACGACGATCGCGAGGATGACCGGCTGTACGCCGCGCAGCAGGTCGAGGCCGATGTCCGTCTCGCCGTACTCCACGTAGACCCAGGCGAAGACCAGGACGATGGCGAAGGCGGGCAGGATGAAGGCAGCGCCCGCCAGCCAGAGTCCAGCCCAGCCCGCGCGGCGGGCGCCGAGGTGCATGACCAGTTCGGTCGAGTTGGGGCCGGGGATAAGGCTGGCGACGGCGAGGTGGTCGAGGAGGTCCTGGTCGGTGAGCCACTTGCGGCGTTCGACGAGGTCGCGGCGCATCATGGCGACGTGGGCGGCCGGGCCGCCGAAAGCCACAACGCCAAGGCGGAGGAAGTAGCCGACGGTGTCCCAGAGGGGTCCGTGTCCAGGGGCGGGGGTGGCGTTGGATGCGTTCACGGCGAGCGGTCGGGGGGCACGATACCGGCCCGCCGAGGGCGCGGGGTGAACGACGAGCGGAGCGCTAGTAGAGGCGGGCGGCCTCGGCTTCGAGAGCCCGTCGCTCGGTCTCATCCATGGGGAGCCAGCCTGACGCAGTTGCAACGTTGTCCTGGATTCGGGAGGGGTAGCGGGCGCCGGGGATGGCAACGGACACGCCCGGGTTCGACCAGACGTAGCGGAGGAGGTTGGCGGGCGTGAGGGGACCGTCGTAGCCCTCGGCGATGCGGCCCCGCATGGCGCTGGTGCGCCCCGAGCCGCCGACGGGACGCATGACGATGACGCCGACGTCGTGCTCGGCGGCGAGGTCGATGAGAGAGGCGGTCACAGGGTAGAAGGCGGAGTACTCGAGCATGACCGTGTCGAATTCGCCCGAGGTGATGGCCTTGCGGAGGACTCCGGCGGTGTGGGAGGAGATGCCGATGTGGTCGATCAGACCGCGGTATCGCGCAGCCTGGAGGCCGGCGAGGGCGCCATCCTCGTGCATCACGTCGTCCCACGCTTCGGGGGTGGAGACATCGTGGAGCTGGTAGAGGGTGATGCGTTCCCGGCCGAGGGCGCGGAGCGAGCGGTCGATGTCGTACTGGGCGCCGTTGGCGGTGCGGCTGAAGGTCTTGCTGGCGAGGCAGAGGTCGGCGGGTGGCACCGTCTCGCGCAGTGACCGGCCAATGAGCATCTCGCTGCCGGCGTACTCGCGGGCTGTGTCGATAAAGGTGACCCCGGCCTCGATGGCGGCGCGGAGAGTGGCATCGCCCTCGGGAGAGGTGGGGGTGTCCATGGCGCCGAGGCCGAGCTCGGGGACCATGAGGCCGGTCCGGCCGAGCCTGCGCCGCTTCAGCTCACTCACGAAGGCTAGCCGAAGGTCATCCGGGGGACGGAGCTGGGTGAGGGGGCAGGGTACTTCTGGGGTGGACGCGTGACGGTTGGCCGCTCCTCGCGGGGGATGCGGTTGAAGGCGACGCGCATGGCCTCGTGGGAGTCGTGCCACGCGCGGAGGGCGCGGGCGATGGCGAGCGCGTTGGGGAGGTCGCCAGCGACGACGGTGCGGGGCATTCCCTGCGGCGGCTCGATCTCGGTTCCGACGACGGCGGCCCGGCGCCAGTCACCGAGGACGGCACGAGCGCCCTCGGTGGCATTGACGAGAGCGTTCGCGGCCTCGGTGGCAGCGAAGAATCCCTGGCGGGCCTCCTCGTAGCTGGCGGCGAGGTCCTCGATGGCGACGTAGACGCCATCGTCGCGGGCCTCGACGGGGTAGGAGGGGGGGCCTTCCTCGTAGGTAGGGGAGGGATGGCCGTCGTGCGGGTCGAACTCGTAGTTGTGGAGGGGACAGATGAGCCAGCCGCGATCAATGTAGCCCTCTCCTAGGGGGGCGTTCTCGTGCGGACAGCGGTTGTCGAGGGCGCCGTAGCGTCCCTCGTGCAGCGTGAGCACAAGCACGTTTCGTCCGGCGAGAACGGTCTTGACGTCGCCTTCTTCGAGGTCGTCGAGGCCGGCGACGCGGTGCCAGTCGACCTGAACCACGGCTGGATGATAGCGCGGGACGGGCTCAGCCAGAATCACAAATCTTGCTGACGGCCATACCGGCTTTGAGTTAGAGTGCCGACGATTCAGCACCCGGGAGAGCACCATGCGAGAGAGCTATTGGGGGCGCTATTGGAGGCGCCGACGATCACGGCGCAGCTTCCTCATCGGAGGCGCGGCGCTGGCAGCGGGCTCGGCGGGGCTGGTGGCCGTCGGGTGCGGCGACGACGACGATGACGACGAGCCGGCGGAGCCGGAGCCGGCCGCAGAGGAGACCGCAGCGGCAGCGACGGAAGTGCCCGCCGAGGAGACCGCAGCCGCGGCCCCGGCGGATGGACCGGCGCCCGGAGGCACGTTCCGGCAGAGCAAGACGCAGGTCGACGACGGCATCGACCCGGGTCTGAAGGTCATCAACAACAACGAGATCCTGGCTCGCATCTACAACCACACGCATCTCTACAAGGTCTCGACGAACGAGTTCCTGTTCGATGCGGCGACGGCGATGGAGCAGCCGGACAACGTCACGATCATCTTCCCCCTGCGCTCGGGCATGACGTTCCACCACGACGGCAGCGCGGTGACGGCGGGGGACGTCGCGAGCACGTGGAGCCGCTTCCCCGCCCTGCTGGCGGACCAGGGTTCGCAGGTGAACGAGGCGAACTGGGGTTTCATGGACACGATCACGGCTGTCGACGAGTCGACGGCCCGGGTGGACCTGAAGGCGCCCGCGGCATCGGCGCCGGTGCTGATGGCCTCGACGGCCTACGGCATTGTCTCGAAAGCGCTGCTGGACCAGCAGGCGAACGGGAACGTCCAGGAGCTGGACGCGGGCGCGGGTCCGTACGTCATCGAGCAGCGCGACAGCGCGGGCGTCGCGCTGGCGCGGTATCCGGACTACTACGCGCATGAGAACCCCTCGACGCACTTCCTGGAAGGCGCTCCCTACATCGACCGGCACGAGACACGGATCATCGTGGACCGGGCGGCGGTGAAGGCGGCGTTCTTCGCGGGAGACATCGATTACATCCCGGCGATCGCGGACAGCATCGAATTCGAGGAGTTCACCGGGGACGACCGGTTCGTGGCGAAGGAGGTGGCTTCGACGGAGGCGCGCTTCCTCGCGTACGACAACATCAAGTTCGTGGACAAGCGCGCTCGCGAGGCGGTTTCCTACGCGATCGACTATGACGCGATGATCGCCACGCTGTACGCGGGTGACGGCGTGTACGACGGTCCCGTGGGGCAGGCCCTGCCGGGCTTCGCGCTCGACCAGGAAACGCTGAAGTCGTACCGCGTGTTCGATCCGCAGAAGGCGCGGGAGCTGTGGGAGGCATCAGGAATCGAAGTCGACCACATCCGCATCGAGTCGAGCATCGACCCGCGCGGTTCGACGATGGCGGAGTTCCTCGCGCGCCAGATGGAGGAAAACCTCGGAGTCACAGCGGAGCCCCTGATCCACGACGTCACGACGTACGTGGCGCGGGCCCGCGAGCCAATCAAGCAGTGGGAGCTCTTCGTGGTGCCGTACAACGCGAGCACGACGCCGGAGATCTACAACATGACGATGATGAACCCGGACGCCTTCGCGGGCGTGTCGTGGAGCTTCGGGGTGGACCAGCCGGACGCGAGCCTGGTGGCGAACGCCCAGAAGCTGATCGACCTGACGGCCGCGCAAGCGCAGGAGGTCGACCCGGATCTTCGCCTCCAGAAGATGGAGGAGATGCAGCTCTTCGCCCTCGATGAGCTGGTGCCGGGAATCAACCTGCCGGTGCCGGGGCACAGCTGGGTCGTGTACAACTCCCGGGTCGGGAACTTCCCGGAGGACGACACCCTCCTCGGTGGGCTGCTGAACCGGACGCACGACATGTACATCAAGGGCTAGGGAGCCCCACACCGGGCGCCGGGCGGGCGGAACGGCCGGCCCGGCGCCGTGGAGTCCGCCGAACATGCAGGCCTACATCGCCCGCCGGTTGATTGCCGTCCCGTTCATGTTGTTCGGGATGTCGCTGCTGCTGTTCTGGCTGCTCTTCCTGCGGCCGGGGAACGCCGCGCTGACGGGGTTCGGCCTGGTATCGCCCGACCAGAACAAGCAGGCGATCGCGAGCCTCGAGGAGGAGTTCGGGCTCGACCGGCCCTTCTTCGTGCAGTACGGGGACTGGGCCTGGAACGCGCTCCAGGGCGACTTCGGCATCTCCCTGAAGAACCGCCGCCCGGTGACGCCGGAAATCAGGTCGCGGCTGCCGGTGACGGCTGAGCTTGGGCTGCTGACGGTGCTGCTGACGGCGCTGATCGGGATACCGGTAGGGATCATCTCGGCCATCAGACCGGGGACGTTCCTCGACGGCGCCTTACGCATCGTGACGATCTCGGGGATCTCCGTGCCCAACTTCTGGGTGGCGACGCTGGTGATCACGTTACCCGCGATCTGGTGGGCCTGGACCCCCCTGTGGGAGTACGTCCGCTTCGAGGATGACCCGCTCAACAACCTGAAGATCGTAATCTGGCCGGCTATCACGCTGGCGATCGCGACGGCGGCCTATGTGGCGCGCATCGTGCGCTCCTCGATGCTGGAGACGCTGTACTCGGACTACGTGCGGACGGCGCGGGCAAAGGGCCTGCGCGAGCGGGCCGTGGTTCTGCGGCACGTGTTCCGCAGCTCGATGATCGCGGTGATCACGGTGATCGGCATCCAGCTGGGGGCGGTGCTCGGCGGCTCGGTGATCGCGGAGCAGATCTTCGGGATCCCCGGGCTGGGGCTGCTCGTGTTCGAGTCGGTCGTCTCCATCGACTACACCGTGGCGCTGGCGGCGATCATGGTGTTCGCCTTCATGTTCACCATCATCAATCTCGCGGTGGACGTCATCTACACGTTCGTCGACCCGAGGATCCGGTACTGATGACGGAGACGACGGAAGCGGCCGCGGCCCTGAGCCAGGAAGCGATGCGCCCGCAGGCGCGGCGCGGCGCGGGCGTGCTGCGATTCCTGCAGCAGCAGCGGCTGGGCACGATCGGAGCGGTTCTCATCATCCTGATGGTGATCGGAGCCGTCGCGGCGCCGGTGCTCCGCACGAGCGACCCGGAGGGCTTCGGCGTGGCGCCGATCCTCGAAGGGCCGAGCGGGAGCCACTTCTTCGGGACGAACCGCGAGGGGCGGGACGTCTGGTCACGGGTGCTCTACGGCGGGCGCGTTTCGCTCAAGATCGGGCTGGCGACCGTGATCGTGGCGGCGCTGGGGGGCACCGCGCTGGCGCTTATCGCGGGTTACCTCGGGGGCGTCGTCGACTTCGCCTTCGGACGCGTGGCGGACGTGCTGATCGCGTTCCCGTCGATCCTGTTCGCGCTCACGCTGCACGCGTCGTTACGCGACGAATTACCGAATCTCGGGCAGGTGCTGGCGGCGGAGGAGTTCCTGCTGGTGGTCGCGATCTGCATCGTGTTCACGCCGGTGATCTTCCGCATCATGCGGGGGAACGTGCTGGAGCAGCGCGCAGCAATTTATGTCGAATCCGCACGGGTCATCGGGGCCAGCGAGGTGCGCATCATGTGGCGCCACATCTTCCCGAACCTGGTGGGGCTGCTCCTGATCGTGATGAGCACGACGCTGCCAGCGGCCATCCTGACCGAGTCGGCACTGAGCTTCCTGGGCGTGGGGGTGGAGCAGGGGACGCCGTCGTGGGGAGCGGACCTCTCGGGGAGCAACCGCACCTACTTCGTGCGGGCGCCCTGGATCGCGATCTTCCCCGGCCTCGCGCTGAGCGTCACGGTGCTCGCCTTCAACCTGTTCGGGGACGCGCTGCGGGACACGCTCGACCCGAGGCTTCGGGGCCAGCGGTAGGCAACCGCGCTACTTCACGTTGAAGCGCGTACGCATGCCGAGCTCGTAGTGGCTTTCGAGCTCGCCGTCCTCGATCTCAGCGATGTTGCAGAGGAGGAGATACTTGCCGGGTGGCAGGTCGATCACGATTGACGCCACGCTGTCCACGGCAAATGGCTCAATATCGTCGACGAAGTCGATCTCGTCCTCGGGGACGCGACCATCGATGACGGGGATGTCCCCAAGCTCGGCATCGCCGATGCGAATGACGAGTAACTCGTGCGGGTCGTCGGGGCCGACGTTCTCGACGAAGAAGTAGATCTCTCCGGCTTCGACTTCCTCGACATCGGTAACGATGGCCCACTCGCGCAGCGTCACGTTAACCCGCGTGCTGCCGTCAGGCCGGGCCCGTACGACGCCGGGACCGGGCTCGTCGCTCGCTGTCGCGGGAGGAGCGGATTCGGGCATGGAGTCGCCGCCACAGGCAACCAGCAGGGCGGCCATCAGGGCATGTGCCAGAACGAGAACGGCCAGGCGAGGCGGGGTCGGGCGTCGCACGCAACACAGGGTACAAACGCGAGGCCGCGCAAGCGCGCACGTATACTCGCGTGCCGTGGCAAAGCCGCTCGACGACATCAGAATCCTTGACCTGACCTGGGTGCTCTCGGGGCCCTACGCGGCAATGGTGCTCTCGGACCTGGGGGCGGACGTCATCAAGGTGGAGCGCCCGCCGTGGGGGGACGTGGCCCGGACCAGCGGCCCCTACCAGAACGGCTGGAGCGGCTACTTCTTCAGCATCAATCGGGGGAAGCGGTCGATCGCGATCGACCTGACGCGGGACGAAGGCCGGAACCTGTTGCTCGACCTCGCGGAGAAGGTCGACGTGGTCATGGAGAACTTCACGCCGGGGACGATGGACCGGCTCGGGATCGGGTACGAGACGCTGCGGGAGCGGAACCCGGGGCTCATCTTCGCGAGCACGTCCGGGTTCGGGCAGACGGGGCCGTACCGGGACCACCCGGCGGTCGACATCATCGTGCAAGGGATGGGCGGCGTGATGTCGATTACGGGCGAGCCGGACGGCGATCCCGTGCGTCCGGGCGTGTCGTACGGCGACATCGTGGGTGGGCTCTACACGGCCATCGGCATCCTGACGGCGCTGCACGAGCGGGGGAAGAGCGGGGAGGGGCAGGCGATCGATATCAGCATGCTGGACGCGCAGGTGAGCGTGCTGGAGAACGCGATCATGCGGTACTTCGTGACGGGCGAGGCGCCGAAGCCGCTGGGCACGCGGCATCCGAGCGCGACGCCGTTCCAGGCGTTCCCCGCGGCGGACGGCTGGATCGTGGTCGCGCTGGCGTTCCGGGACGAGCAGTGGCCGATCCTGTGCGCGCTGCTGGGCGTGACCGACCTGATCGACGACCCGCGCTTCGACACGGGGCCGAAGCGGACGGCGAATCACGCGGCGCTCGAGCCGCTGCTGTTCGAGGCGTTCCGGAAGCAGTCCCGGGACCACTGGCTGAAGGAGTTCCTGGCGGCGGATATCCCGAGCGGGCCGCTGAACACGATCGAGGACGTGGTGAACGACCCCCAGGTGCAGCACCGCGAGATGATCCAGGAGGTCACGCACCCGGTGGCGGGGACGCTGCCGGTGGCGGGCACGCCGGTGCGGATGTCGCGGTCGGAGTCGGGGATTGCGGGGCCGCCTCCGAGCATGGGGGAGCACACGGCGGAGGTGCTGAGCGAGCTGCTGGGGATGAGCGCGGAGGAGGTAGAGGCACTGCGCGAGGCGGGAGTGGTCGCGACCGAGGGCGGGCCGGATATCTCAGAGCTGACGCGGTAGGCGGGCGCTAGAGGCCCTTCTCGGCGCAGAGGTCCTCGTCGAAGAGGATGTGGCCGGTGAACTCGGCGGGGGGCTGCTCGCAGATCCAGACGGTTCCCTTCGCCATGTGGGGGGCGCGCTCGAATTCGAGGGTTGGGTTCTCGGGGTCGTTCTCGGCCCAGATGTTGCCGGGAGTGCGGATGCGTCCGATTGGGGAGAGCACGTTGACGGCGATGCCGTCGCCCTGGAGCTCCATGGCGAGGGCTTGCGAGTAGCGTTCGAGGCCGGACTTCACCATCGCGTAGAAGCCTCCGCTGGCGCGCGTCTCGGGGTAGGGGCCGGGACCGGGGAAGACGCCGGCGCGTGAGGAGACGTTGACGATGTGCCCTCCGCCGGCGGCGCGGATGTGGGGCACGCAGGCGCGCATGAGGAGGAGGGGCCCACGCAGGTCGATCTGCCAGATGAGGTCGAGGTGGCGGGGCTGTACGGTCTCGATGGAGCCGGGCACGAGGATGGCGGCGTTGTTCACGAGGATGTCGACGCGGCCCCACTCCTCGACGACGCGGTCGACGCCGGCGGTAATGCTCTCGGGATCGCGCACGTCCATGCGCACGGCGAGGGCTTCGCCGCCATCGGCGCGGATGCCTTCGGCGACGGTGTGGATGGTGCCGGGGAGGCGCTTGTCACGGACCTCCTCGGTGCGCGCGGCGATGGCGACCTTCGCGCCAGCGGCGGCCAGGGCGACGGCGACGTCCTCGCCGATGCCGCGGCTCGCGCCGGTGACGATCGCGACCTTGCCGTCGAGCGTTCCCATGGCAAACCCTCCCGCTGAATCGGGCGACATCGTACGCGAGCGGGGCGGCGGGCGGGCGGCGTAGACTCGCCGCGCGACGCACGAGGAGGACGCCATGAACGTAGCGCCGATCGACATCGCCAGCCGGCTCGACGACGAGCACCGGCCCGTCTTCGAGGGGATGCCGCGACCGGAGCGCGACTGGGCGGACATTCCCGGCACGCGGGAGCGGATGGCGGAGATGCGCGCGTCGCTGCCGCAGCCGGTCCTGCCGGCGAACGTGGCCATCGAGGACCGGATGGTTCCGGGTCCGGAGGGCGATCCCGACGTTCCCGTGCGCCTCTACCGGCCCGAGGGACTGCCGCAGCCAGCGGCCGCCCTCTACTGGATCCACGGCGGCGGCATGGTGATGGGGAACGTCGAGATGAACGACCCCTATTGCGCGAACGTCGCCGACAAGCTGAACGTGCTGGTCGCCTCGGTGGAGTACCGGCTGGCGCCGGAGCACCCGTTCCCGGCGCCGCTGGAGGACTGCTACGCGGGTCTTGCATGGCTGTGGCGGTCGCGGGAGGAGTTCGGGCTGGACCCGGAGCGCATCGCCGTGGGCGGTGCGAGCGCGGGCGGGGGGCTGGCGGCGGGCGTCGCGCTGGCGGCGCGTGATCGGGGCGAGATCTCGCTGTGCTACCAGCTGCTCGTCTACCCGATGCTCGACGACCGCAACGAGACGCGCAGCAGCTACGCGGTGACGGACGGTCGCACCTGGAACCGGGAGGCGAACGACGCAGGCTGGAACGCCTACCTGTCGGGGAACGCGGGCGGCGACGGCGTATCGCCGTACGCGGCGCCCGCACGGGCGACGGACCTCGCGGGCCTGCCGCCGGCCTACATCAACGTGGGGGACCTCGACCTGTTCGTCGACGAAGACGTGGCCTACGCGCGGGCGATGGGAGACGCGGGCGTTCCGGTCGAGTTGCACGTGTACCCGGGGGCGTACCACGGGTCGAACGGCGCGGTACCGACCTCGGTGTTGTCGCGGCGCTGGGCGGCGGACGAGCTGGCGGCGCTCGGGCGGGCGCTGGGAGGGTGAGGCGATAGCGGACATCGAGGGGGCCGTGCTCGCGGCGCTCGACGCACTCGGCATCGAGTACGAGCGCATCGCGATCGACCCGGCGTTCGGGGACACCGCGGACTTCTGCCGCGAGTACGGCTACCCGGTGCCGGAGTGCGGGAACACGATCCTGATCGCCTCGCGGAGCGAGCCGCGGCAGTTCGCGGCATGCGTCGTTCGGGCGGACACGCGGCTCGACGTGAACCGTCGCGTGCGCAAGCTGATGGGCGTGCGCAAGGCGTCGTTCGCGTCGGCGGAGGACACGGTCGCGCACACGGGCATGGCCATCGGCGGCGTGACGGCGTTCGCGCTGCCGGGGGGCCTCCCGATCTACGTCGATGCGGCCGTGTTCGAGCTCGACCGCGTCATCCTCGGGAGCGGGGTACGCAGCTCGAAGATCGCGGTCGCGCCGGACGCGCTCAGGCGCGTCCCGGGGGTGGAGGTGGTGGAGGGGCTGGCGCTGGCGGTCGAGGGGTAGGGGCTAGCGGCGCAGGGCACGTATGTCTCCGACAAAGCTCTCAAGCGTCTGAAGGTAGGGGCGAAGAGCTTGGGAGTACTTACTTTGCAGTCGCTTCGGAACTACCAATTGGATTCCAGCGTCCTGCATGGCATCAAACTGGTTCTGCGAGACGCCCTCTTGAAGGGTCAACAAGTGCTTCTTCTCGATCCGAGCCGCCTCCTCAAGCACCTGCGTCCACCTCTCCCTGACCGTGGACTTCACGGCGAGCATTCGCAACTGCCGGGAGGGGAACCTCGTGTCCTCATAGGCTGCGACACCCGGAAACAGAAAGTCCGGACGCTTCCCTGAGTCCACGACAGGCTGCCAAGTGAAGTCCAGCCCTTCCTCACGGAAGATCGTCTTGAGATGCAACTCCAGGGAGCGACCACCACGCGCACGGCGCCGCTGAACGATGGGCTGCGCCACGGCCAGAAATTCGTCCACGTCCTTGAATCCCTCTTGGATCCGGGGCATGTACACCGCAGCTTCAAGGCTGCGATAGACATCGAACTCGCAGTCTCGTCGCGTCATGAGGCGATGATCGACGTCTGCAGAGTCCGCAGAACGCATCTCGATGCTCTTCTCGATGAAGGCTTCACCCTTCGGGAATCGCTCCAGCCACTCGGGCGGTATCTCCTCGGGACTCAGTCCGCATCCCGACCTTCGCGACCGAGGGGCAAGGGGGCTGGGATAGGTGATCCACTCGCCAGGGTAAACGGGACCGGTGCGCTCCTCGATGCAATCCTCTTCGAGAGGATCCCGAGCAACCCAGACGTGACACTTGAAATGCTGCGAGTGGGTCGCCCGCCAAAATGAGAGCACAGTCAGTGCTCCAGTACTCTCGGGGTCCAGCAGCGCCGATGAGTCCCCGCCGAAGCCCGTGATGCGGGTTTCGTTGCGTGTGCCGCCGTGGAGCCGGTTGTTGTACCAAATGGCCCGCACCTGACGAGCATCAGGGTGACTATCGATCATCAGATCGAACCACACGTCGGGGTTCTTCTCGCTGGGGCGATGAAGTGAGGGCAAGACGTCAAAGAGGATTGCCTTCGGGATGTAGGGGCCAGCTTGGTGGGAACCGTTTGCTTGTGTGTCGTTGGCGGAAAGCCGTTTCAACACCCACAGTACGGCCGGCCCCTGATCTTGTTCGGACAGCCACGCCTCCAGTTCATCGAGCGGCATCACATACCTCCCGTTTCCTGGTCTTCGTCACCCCCCTCCAACCACGCCGCCACAAAGTCCAACAGCTCTTCGGGGTCACGTCGCTGGCGTCCCTTCAACGCACAC